>NZ_BMVF01000008.1 GCF_014650575.1 Streptomyces naganishii JCM 4654 | reverse complement strand
CTCCACACAGTCGTCCCAGCGGCCCTGCAGCATGGCCTCGCGGAACTTCTTCGACCCGTTCGCGTTGGTCCGCTCCCCGATGGCGAGGTAGGCGGTGTCCTGCCGGAACGCCACCGTCTGGTACAGCGAGGCGGCACCCGGCTCCGGCTGCGGGCTGCGCTCGGCCGGGGTGGCCTCCCGGACCCGCTCGACGAGCTGGCGCAGATGCTCGGGCGTCGTACCGCAGCACCCGCCCACCAGCGACAGCCCGTAGTCGCGTACGAAACCCTCCTGGGCGTCGGCGAGTTCGGCCGGGCTGAGCGGATAGTGGGCGCCGTCCTTGGTGAGGACCGGCAGGCCCGCGTTGGGCATGCAGGAGAGCGGGACGCGTGCGTGGCGGGAGAGATGGCGCAGGTGCTCGCTCATCTCGGCGGGCCCGGTGGCGCAGTTGAGGCCGATCAGGTCGACGCCGAGCGGTTCGAGCGCGGTGAGCGCGGCGCCGATCTCGGAGCCGAGCAGCATCGTCCCGGTCGCCTCGACGGTGACCGAGACCAGCACGGGGGCGTCGGCGCCGAGTGCGGCCAGGGCCCGCCGGGCGCCCAGGACGGCCGCCTTGGCCTGGAGCAGGTCCTGCGCCGTCTCCACGAGCAGCGCGTCCGCGCCGCCGGTCAGCAGGCCCTCGGCGCTCTGCTGGTAGGCGTCGCGCAGCACCGCGTACGTCACGTGCCCGAGGGTGGGCAGTTTGGTGCCCGGGCCCATCGAGCCGAGCACCCAGCGCTGCCGTCCGGTGGAGGCGGTGAACTCGTCGGCGACTTCGCGGGCGATGCGGGCGCCCGCCTCGGAGACCTCGTGGACGCGCTCGGTCACCCCGTACTCGGCCATGGCGGCGTGGTTGGCGCCGAAGGTGTTGGTCTCCACGCAGTCCACGCCGACCGCGAAGTAGGCCTCGTGGACGGAGCGCACGATGTCGGGCCGGGTGACGTTGAGGATCTCGTTGCAGCCCTCCAGCTGGAGGAAGTCGTCCAGGCTCGGGTCCTGGGCCTGGAGCATCGTGCCCATCGCGCCGTCCGCGACGACCACGCGGGACGCGAGGGCGGCGCGCAGCCCGGCGGGTCCGGCCGCCTCCGGCGTCATGACAGCGCCCCCAGCCGGGGGATGATCCGGCGGACGGCGCCGGCGCCGTAGGCGGTGCCGAGCCGGTCGAGGAGGTCGTCGCCGCGCAGGGCGTACGTCTGCGTGCCCCGGCTCTCCAGGACCACCGAGGCGACCGCGCTGCCCAGCCGGGCCGCCTCCGCGAGGTCCAGGTCCCAGGCCAGCGCGGCCAGGAAGCCCGCGCGGTAGGCGTCCCCGGCGCCCGTGGGGTCGACGACCTCGGCGCGCGCCGGGACCGCCGGGACGTGCGTGGTGGTGCGGCCCACCCGGGCGATCCGGGAGCCGCCCGCGCCCTGCGTGGTGATCCAGGAGCCGACCCGGCCGAGCACCTGCTGCTCGGTCCAGCCGGTGCGCTCCTGGATCAGCAGCGCCTCGTACTCGTTGGTGAACAGGTGGCAGGGGCTGTCCAGCAGCGCCCGTGCCTGGTCCCGCTCCAGGCGGGCCAGCTGCTGCGAGGGGTCGGCGACGAACGGCACGCCGAGGCGGGCGCACTCGCGGGCGTGCCGCACCATGGCGTCCGGGTCGTCGGGGGAGACGACCACGAGGTCGGCGCCGCCCGTGCGGTCCAGCAGCCCGGGCAGGCCGATGTCCCGGGCCTCCGCCATGGCGCCGGCGTAGAAGAAGCCGATCTGGTTCTGCTCGGTGTCGGTCGCGCACACGAAGCGCGCGGTGTGCAGGGTGTCGCTGATGCGCACGCCGGCGGTGTCGACGCCGTGCTCCTTCAGCCAGACCTCCTGGTCGTCGAAGTCCGCGCCCGCGGCCCCGACCAGCAGGGGCGCCAGGCCCAGCGAGCCGAGCCCGAAGGCGATGTTGGCCGCGACGCCGCCGTACCGTATCTCCAGGTCGTCGGTCAGCAGGGACAGCGAGATCCGGTCCAGCCGCTCGGCGATCAGGCGGTCGGCGAACCGGTGCGGGAAGGACATCAGGTGGTCCTTGGCGATGGACCCCGTCACCGCGATACGCATCTCAACGCACCGCCTCACGCAGGGCGTCCGCGCGGTCGGTGCGCTCCCAGGTGAACTCGGGCAGCTCGCGGCCGAAGTGGCCGTAGGCGGCGGTCCGGGCGTAGATGGGGCGCAGCAGGTCCAGGTCGCGGACGATCGCGGCCGGGCGCAGGTCGAAGACCTCGGTGACGGCCCGCTCGATGCGTTGGACCGGGACCGTCTCGGTGCCGAAGGTCTCGACGAACAGGCCGACCGGCTGGGCCTTGCCGATCGCGTACGCGACCTGCACCTCGCAGCGGGAGGCGAGACCGGCCGCGACGACGTTCTTGGCGACCCAGCGCATCGCGTACGCGGCGCTCCGGTCCACCTTGGAGGGGTCCTTGCCGGAGAAGGCGCCGCCGCCGTGGCGGGCCATGCCGCCGTACGTGTCGATGATGATCTTGCGGCCGGTCAGGCCGGCGTCGCCCATCGGGCCGCCGATCTCGAACCGCCCGGTGGGGTTGACCAGCAGCCGGTGGCCCTCGGTCTCCAGCTTCACGCCGTCGTCCGCGAGGCCCCTCAGCACGTGCTCCACGACGTGCTCGGTGATGTCCGGCACGAGCAGCGAGGCGAGGTCGATGCCGCCCGCGTGCTGGGTGGAGACGACCACGGTGTCCAGGCGGACCGCGCGGTCGCCGTCGTACTCGACGGTGACCTGGGTCTTCCCGTCCGGGCGCAGGTAGGGGAGCGTGCCGTCGCGGCGGACCTCGGCCAGGCGGCGGGACAGCCGGTGCGCGAGGAAGATCGGCAGCGGCATCAGCGTCGGCGTCTCGTCGGTGGCGTAGCCGAACATCAGACCCTGGTCGCCGGCGCCCTGCCGGTCCAGCTCGTCCGCGTCGCGCCCGGCGCCGTCGCCGACCCGGGTCTCGTACGCGGCGTCGACACCGCGGGCGATGTCCGGGGACTGCGCGCCGATGGAGACGGACACCCCGCAGGAGGCGCCGTCGAAGCCCTTGGCCGAGGAGTCGTAGCCGATCTCCAGGACGGCCTCGCGGACCAGGGTGGGGATGTCCGCGTAGGCGGAGGTGGTGACCTCGCCGGCCACATGGACCTGGCCGGTGGTGATCAGCGTCTCCACGGCCACGCGCGCGGTGGGGTCGGCACGCAGGATGGCGTCCAGGATCGTGTCGCTGATCCGGTCCGCGATCTTGTCGGGGTGGCCCTCGGTGACGGACTCCGAGGTGAACAGGTGCAGGGACACGGACCCTCCAGGAAGACGAAGAAGCGGGAGCACGGCCGGGCCTCGGTGGCCCGGCAAGGGTGCGTCCCGCTTCTTCAGACCGGCTCGAAGGGCCCTACAGCCCGCCGGTCAGGGCTGGCCGGCCGGCTGGGCCTCGGAGGACGGCGTGCCGTTCTCGCCACCCTCACCGGCGGGGCCGCCCGGCAGCTCGCCGCCCTGCTCGCCGTCGTCCTCCCACTCGGGCTTGCGGGCCCGCCTGGGCAGCATGAAGGTCAGCAGGAAGCCGAGGGCGATGATGCCGACCTCGTACCACAGCACGTGGCCGGTGGCCTTGGCGTAGCCCTCCTTGCGGGCCTTGACCGAGGCGTCGGCGATCGCCTTGGTGACCTGCTCCTCGCGGCCGGTGGGCACCGCGCCCGCGGGCACGATGTGCCGGCACACCTCCGGCGGCGCCTTCGCGTCCTCGTGCTGGGCGCTCTGCCGCGCGCAGGCCCGGAAACCGGTCACGATCCTGTCCTGGGACGCGGCCGACACGCCCGCCGCGCTCAGCTCCTTGCGCAGGTGCGGCAGCGTCGCGTCGGCGCCCGGCACGGCCTGCGCGGTCAGCAGGTTGAAGAACAGCACGCCGATGACGGCGACGCCCGCCGCCGCGCCGAGCTGGTCGGCGGTGCTGAGCACGCCCGAGCCGGAGCCGGCGTGCTCCACCGGGACCCCGCCGAGCACGATGTCCACCACCGGCGAGATCACGAAGCCGAGGCCCAGGCCGAGCACGGCGAGCGCGGGAGCCATGTCCCAGCCGCTGATGCCCGAGCCGAAGTGGCCGATCGTCCAGATGAGGGCGACCATGCCCACCCCCATGATCACCATGCCGATGCTCAGCACCTTGCGGCCCATCTTGATGGCCAGCACCGCCGAGAACGACGAGGTGATCATCGCGCCGAACGAGAACGGCACGGTGGTCAGGCCGGCGGCCAGCGGTGTGAAGCCGAGGCCCACCTGGAGGTACAGGGTGAACGGGAAGAACAGGCCGGCGATGATGGCGAAGAAGCTCAGCATCACCAGCAGGCCCGCCACGAACGACCGTTCGCGGAACAGGCTCGGCTCCACCAGCGCGGAGCCGTCCCGCGCCGCCTTCTTCCGCTCGTACAGGGCGAAGACGACGAACAGCGGCACCGAGCACGCCATCGCGGTGAACGTCCACGCCGGCCAGCCGGCCTCCTGGCCCTGCACCAGCGGGTAGAGCAGCGACAGCAGCGCCAGCGTCACCAGCGCCACGCCCACCAGGTCCAGGCGCTTGATGTGCGGGGCGCGCGACTCCCGCACGAACGCCTGCACCCCGAGCAGCGCGAACAGCCCGACGGGCACGTTCACCAGGAAGATCGGCCGCCACGACCAGCCGAACAGGTCCGCGTCCACCAGGACGCCGCCCAGCACCGGGCCGAGCATCGCGGCGACGCCCGACAGGGCGCCGAACATGCCGAAGACGGCCGCGCGTTCCTTCGGCGGGAAGCTCACCTGGAACACCGACAGGCCCTGCGTCATCACGATCGCCCCGCCGAAGCCCTGGAGCACGCGGGAGGCGATGAGCATCTCCGTGCTCTGCGCGACACCGCACAGCAGCGACGCGGCCACGAACACCAGGATGCCGATGGAGATCATCCGCTTGCGGCCCACCATGTCGCCCACGCGGCCCACGGTGATCAGGCTCAGCGCGAACGTGAGCGTGTAGGCCGCCGCGACCCACTGGAGCGCCGCCTTGCTGGCCTCCAGGTCGGTCTGCAGCACCGGAAGCGCCACGTTCACGATCGTGGTGTCGATCAGATCGAGGGCGATGGCGACGAGGATCACGGCGGCTGCGCGCCACCGCTGGGGGTCCGGTACCCCCTCTCCTTCCACATACGTCTCGTCTTCTGCGTGCGTCACGGGGTTCTCCTGTCGTCCGACGGCGCGCTTGCGCCGAGTGTGATCGCCTCCGGTCGAGTCACGCTCGAGCGAGCCCGCCGACCATGCCCGCGGCAGCGGCATCCGGCCGCGGAGGAAGGGAACGGGCCGACATGAGGCTGTACTTGCTGAGGCTGGGCACCATCCCGGGGCTCGGGGCGCCGGTGCCCGGCTATCTGATCCGCGCCGACGACGGGGCGACGGTGCTGGTCGACACCGGGGCCGCGCCCGGCGGCCCGCAGGTGCTGGTCGAGGAGGGCCAGGACGTGGTGTCCTGCCTGGCCCGGCTCGACGTGCGCCCCGAGGACGTCACCCACGTCGTGTGCTCGCACCTCGACCCCGACCACGTCGGCGGCCACGCCGCCTTCCCCGGCGCCGAGTTCGTGATCCAGCGCGCCCACCTGGACCTGGCCCGCTCCGGGACCGTGCCGCGGCTCGCGGCCTGCCGGCCGCTGTGGGACGTACCCGGCCTGGAGTACACCACCGTCGACGGCGACACCGAACTCCTGCCGGGGATCGAGCTGGTGGCCTCCGGCGGGCACGTGCCCGGCCACCAGTCCGTGCTGGTGCGGCTGCCGCACACCGGACCCGTCCTGCTCGCCGTGGACGCCATCCCCATGAGCGCCGCCCTCGACGCCGCCCGGCGGCCCGTGCTGCCCTTCGACCTGGACGAGAAGGAACTGCGCGAGAGCACCCGCAAGCTGGTCGAACTCGCCGCCGCGGAGGGCGCGTTGATCGTCCACGGCCACGACGCCGAGCAGTGGCGCACGCTGCGGGTCGCGCCCGCGTACTACGACTGACCGCGACGACCGTCACTCGCACAGCAAACCGTCACGACAGAAAGGGCACCCGCCGATGAGCACCGCCGCCACCGAACGCGTCCGCGTGGTCGTGTACCTGCGCGCCCCCGAGGACGGCGCCGAACCGCTGGAGCGGGCCTACCGGGAGATCAGCTGGGTACGGCGGCCGGACGCCGTGCCCGGACTGCTGCGCAGCGAGCTGCTGCGCGACGTGGACCGGCCCGGCGAGTTCGCGCTGCACGGCGAGTGGGAGAGCCTGGACGCCTACCGCGCCTGGCAGTTCGGGCCCGACCACAAGGACAACCCCTCGGCCCTGCGCCCCTTCCAGGACCGCTCACGAGGACGCCACTACGCGGTGTACGGCATCGCCTCCGAGGACCTGTGACCGGTCGCCGTGCCGACGGCCGGAGGGCCGCCGTCCCCGCGAGAGGACGGCGGCCCTCCGGCCGTTCCCGGGCTCACCCGGCCGGCTCGGCGGGCTCCACCGGGGCCTCCCACACCACCAGCATCAGCGCGCCCCGCTCGGTGCGCGGGGCGTGCACGCTGCCGGGGGCCATCACCAGGAGGGAGTTCTTCGGGTGCCAACCCTCCTCGGTGATCAGCTCGCCGTCCAGGACGAGGATGATCTCGTAGGAGGTGTGCCGGTGCGGCGCGGCGCTCGCGCCCGGGTGGTAGCGCACCAGCGAGGCGGCGGGCCCGGCCGGGCCGGTCTGCTCGGTGGTGTAGAGCGGGAAGACCTCGACGCCGACCCGGCCGTCCGCGGTCAGCGGCGTGAACCGCAGCCGCCGCGTGAGCTCCCCGGGCCGGTCGAGCCCCTCGACGACGAGCGGAGCGTCCGGCGTGGCGCGCGGCCGGTCCGGCAGGGCTCCCGGCATGACTTCCGGCATGGGTTCAGGTCCCTTCCTCTACGGCACTGGGGCGGGCGTACGTGGTCCCGTACCGCGGCAGCAGGTCGCGCACCAGGCGGCGCTGGACCTTGCCGGAGGCGGTGCGGGGCAGGCGCGGGGCGAAGCGGAGCAGCTCGGGGCGGCCGACGGGGGAGAGGACCCGGCCGGCGTGGGCGAGCAGGCGGGCGGCGAGTTCCGCGTCCGGCGCGTGGCCGGGGGCCGGGACCACCACGGCGAGCGGCAGCAGGCCGGCCACGGCGTCCGGCACCGGCACGACCGCGACCTCGCCGACCGCCGGGTGCCTGCGCAGCGCGGCCTCCGCCTCGTACGGGGAGACCCGGTGGCCGTGGGACTTGAACACGTCGTCGCGCCGGCCGAGCACCCGCAGCCGTCCGTCGGCGTCCCGCTCACCGAGGTCGCCGGTCGCGTACCAGCCCCGGCCGACGGCGCGCTCGGTGCGCTGCGGATCGTCCGCGTACCCGGCCATCACCCCGACCGGGCGGTCGCCGCCGCCGAGTTCGACGCAGATCTCGCCCGTGCGGTCGGACGGTTCGCCGGTCTCCGGGTCGCGCAGGGTGAGGCGGTAGCCCGGCAGGGGGTGGCCGAGGCAGCCGGGGCGGGGAGAGGTGCCCGGGGTGGTGCCGGCCAGCGCGGTCGTCTCGGTCTGCCCGTACCCGTCGCGCACCTCGACGCCCCAGGCGTCCCGCACCGCGGCGGCCAGGTCGCCGGGCAGGGGCTCACCGGCGCTGGTCGCCTCCCTCAACTCCGGTGTCGCGGCGGACAGGTGGGGCCGCAGGGCCTGCCAGGCGCTGGGCGGGGCGCACAGGCTCGTGGCCCGCAGCCCGCGCAGCAGCCACGGCAGCCGGGGCGCGTCCAGTGGGCCCTCGGGCAGTGCGACGATCGTCGCCTCGGCGTTCCACGGCACGAACAGGCTGCTCCAGGAGTGCTTGGCCCAGCCGGGCGAGGCGACGTTGACGTGCCGGTCGCCGGGCAGCAGGCCGTTCCAGTACATGCTCGACAGGTGCCCGGCCGGGTAGCTGAGGTGGGTGTGCGCGACCAGCTTGGGGGCCGAGGTGGTGCCGGAGGTGAAGTAGCAGAACGCCACGTCCCCGGAGGGGGTGGGAGCCTCGGGCACGAAGGCGCCGGTGACGTCCGTACTGTCCCGGTAGTCGGCCCAGCCGCAGGGCACCGCGCCGTCCGGGCCGGGCACCCCGACCCGCGCCCCCGGCACCTCGACGCCGGCGAAGGCCGGGGCCGCGGCGGCCCGGCACACCAGGTGGGTCAGCCGCCCCCGGCGGAACCGGTCCTCCGCCTCGGCCGGGGTCGGGTCGGGGTGGCTGGGCACCACGACCGCGCCCAGCTTCAGCGCGGCCAGCAGCACCTCCCACAGTTCGACCCGGGTGCCGAGCACCACCATCAGCCGGTCCCCGCGGGCCACCCCGAGCCCGGCCAGCCACAGCGCGACCGCGTCGGAACGGCGGGACAGCTCGCGGTACGACACCACCTGGGCGTCCCCGTCGGGGCGGGCCAGCTCCAGCGCCGGCGCGTCGTTGCCGTCCGCGACCACGTCGAACCACTCCAGCGCCCAGTTGAAGAACTGCGGCCGGGGCCACCGGAACAACGCCCGGGCGGCCTCCGGTTCCGTACGGTGTCGCAGCAACAGATCCCGCGCCGCACGGAACTCCGCGTGCGCGGCCGTCCAGCGCGCGGCCCGGTAGCCATCGGCCGGCGCGGGGCCCGCGGCCTGCCGACTACGCGGCGGCCCGGCATGCGGCACCCACGCGCGGGAGCCCGACGGCGGCTCGGTGCGCAGCGGGCCGCTGCGCGGCGGCAGCGGGAGGACGGCTTGCGGCGCCAACGGGTCCACGTGCGGTGCGCCGTTGCCCGGTGGTGGCTGCGGGCCGGTGTGCAGCGGGCCCGGGTCCGGCGGTGACGGTGGGCCGGTGGGCGAAGGGCCGTCGCCCGGCTGCCGTGGGCGGGCGTCCTGCGGCGGCAGCCGGTCGGTGCGCAGCGGGCCCGCGCCTGCCGGTGGCTGCGGGCCGACGTGCAGCGGGCCCGGGTCCGGCGGTGACGGTGGGCCGGTGGGCAGCCCGTCGTTGCCCGGTGGCAGTTGGCCGGTGGGCGGTGGTGGCGGTGGGTCGGGGTGCCGGGGCATCAGTGGTCCCTCTCCTTGTCGGGGGCGGACAGGGTCGCGTGCCAGCGGGGGCCCAGGAGCACGCCGGGCAGGGGAGTGGCCGGGGTGCCCTCGTGGGCGCCGTGCAGGGCGTCCTCGGCGATGGCGTCGGCGTCGGCGGCGAACTCGCCCCACACGCCCGGGCGTCCGCTGCCGACCTGGGTGAACCAGCGGGTGAACTCGCTGGGGATGCCCAGCACGTACACCCCCTTCTCCGGCCGCCCGTCCGCGCGCACCGGATGGAAGGGCGAGCCGGTGACGGCGACCCCGCCGGTGGCGAACTCGCTCCCGTCCGGCCCCCGGTTGACGTACGCCGTCAGCAGCCCCTCGTCGCGCAGGCGGGCCGCCAGGTCGCCGTCCGCCCGGCGCAGGTCCGGGTCGGGGATGCGGGCGTCGACCAGCACGTCCAGCTCGGTGCGGCTGCCCGCGACGCGCGGCGAGTGCACCTGGAACCGCCCGGAGACGGGGTCGGCGGCGAAGCGCGCGTCGGGCCCCTGCACGCGCAGCAGCCCGCAGTCCAGCAGGGCCAGCAGCTGGCGCAGCCGCACCAGGGGCGGCCCGGTGGTCAGCCGGGAGACCATGGGCACGAAGTCGCCGAGGAAGTCCTCCCGGTGCGAGCGGGGCGCGAGCCCGGAGAAGTCCACCGCCGCGCGCAGCACACCCCGCACGTCCCGGATGGTGTCCAGGCAGGCCTTCACCGGCCCCTCGGCGTTGCCCTCGGCGGCCAGCTCCACGTCCCGCCTCAGCAGCGCGGCCAGCTCCTCCTGGTACGCCTCCGGTCCGGAGAAGACCCGGTCCCCGAACGGCCACGCCCAGCGCCGCAGATCCACCGGCCCGTGCCCGCGCAGCCCGCAGCGCACCGCCGCCCCGAACACCGTCTCCTGCGGCCCGCGCCCCTCTTCCCACGGACCGGCACCGGCGGCCCCCTCCCGCACCGCCTCCTCGGCCTCGTGCCGGAACCGCTCGGCGATGTCCGGTCCGTAGGCGCGCTGCAGCGCGGTCGCGCAGCGCACCAGCTCCACCTCCGCGAGCAGCCAGGGCAGCACGTCCGCGCGGAAGTCCAGCGGCCCGCGCCGGCGCAGGGCCCGTACCCGCTCCCGTGTGAAAAGCCGTGGCCGGTAGACGTGCTGGGGCCCCTTCTGGTTGCGGCCGCGGGCGCGCAGAGGAACGCCGCTGCGCGCCCCGGCGACCAGCAGCGGCTCACGCCCGCTCGCCTCGTAGCGCAGCGCGCCGCCGGCGGCCGGCACGAACCGGCCGCCGCGCCCGGTGGTGAGGGCGGCGACCACGTCGTAGAAGGACAGGCCGAGGCCGATGACGCCGACCACGCTGTCCGGCGCGATGCCGTCGAGCGGCATGTCGATCGCCGAGTCGCCCCGCACGTACGTCAGACGAGGGCGCTGCTCGGCGAAGGACGCGAGCTCCTGCTGGTCCCGCGTGAGCCGGGGCAGCGGATGGCCGGTGGTCAGGACGACGCGGTCGGCGCACAGCCGGCGCCCGTCGTCGAGGGCCAGCACGTAGTGCCCGTCCTCGCGGGCGAGCGTCCGCACGGTCCGGCGCAGCCGGTGCAGCCGCAGCACCTCGTCCGGCACGGTCCGCTCGATCCGGTCCAGGGCGTGCGCGAGGTACTGCCCGTACACCGCGCGCGGCGCGCACACGTCCGGGGCCGCCGCCTCCGGGTCGGTGTCGCGCCACCACTCGTACAGCGAGGGCCCGGCGCCGGCGCGGGCCGGCCCGCCGTCGGGCGGTCCGGAGTAGATGGTGACCTCGCCGCAGACGGTGTTCATCATCGACCAGCGCGGCTGCCCGGTGCGCCAGACACGTCCCGGACCGACCTCGTGCGCGTCGATCGCGTAGACCTCCACGGGGCGCGGCGCGGACCGCTCGGCCAGCCGGGCCGCCAGCCGCTCCAGCACCGACAGGCCGCGCGGCCCGGTGCCCACCACCGCGATCCGGTACGGCTCCTGCCGCCCGGCCCCGGGCGGCCGCGCGGCCGGGCCGGAGCCCGACAGCCCGGCCCAGTCGGGGTCGTCGGCCGCCTCCAGCGCGAGCAGGTCGTGCCGGTCGGCGGTGTAGCGCAGCATCTGCAGCAGCCGCGCGGCGGTGACCGGGGCGGGACGCGGCACCGTGCGGCGGGGCAGCGGCAGCCGCCCGGTCCGCGTCCACCTGAGCCGGCCCTCGCCGTCCACGGCCGCCTGGGTCAGCCCCCGGTTGTCCTCGTGCAGGCAGAACGGCACGTCCAGCAGGCCCGCGGCGAACGCGCGGGTCAGCGCGGCGCCCACGTCCGCGTGCAGCTCCATCGTGGCCTCGACCAGCGCCCGCGCCTCGGCCAGCACCTCGCCCGGATCCACCTCGCTGACGTACGGGACCGGGCCGTCCCCGCGCGTCCGGCGCCGGGCCGCGCGGGCCGCCGACCGCAGCGCGGCGACGTTCTCCTCGACGGTCGGCAGGCGCACCGCCTCGACGGGCGTCTTCACGATCAGCCGCTGCGCCCCGCCGCGCACCGCTAGTTCCGCGCTGCGGTCCATCAGCAGTTGCGCGCCCCGCGGACTGCCGGGGAAGACGCCCATGTACGTGTAGAGCACCAGGTGCCGGTCGACGCCCGGCGGCAGCCACTCGTCGGCGAGCATCCGCAGCGCGGCCAGCGCCTCCACGTCCTGGCGCGCGTCGGTCTGCTGCGCGTAGCTCAGGGACACGCTGGTGACGCCCTGCTGCGCGAAGAACAGCGCCTCCAGCAGGCTGACCGCCACCAGCAGCGAGGGCGGGCACAGCTGCCCGAGCAGGCAGCCGCCGAAGGTCTCCAGATGGGCGCGCAGCCCGCGCTCCGCGCTGAGCCCGGCGAACTCGGCGGTCGCCGCACGCCAGTTGGCCACCGACTCGGCCAGCGGGGTACGGCCGTAGGGCAGGCAGTACGACACCGGGCCGCCCTCGCTCGCGGACAGCCCCGCCGCGACCATGGTGCGGAAGATGTCCCGCGGCAGCGCGGAGCCGTGCCGCACCTGCACCGGCCGCTCGCCCGCCGCCGCCGCGACCCGCGCGGTGGTGTGCGGCCCGTGCGCCACGAGCGGGAAGCCGTTGAGGGGTTCGCCCGCGGCCAGCGCGGCCCGCGCGAGACCGTGGTCGCCGACCCGGGTGTAGCTGTCGAGGGTGAGCGTGCCGACCGTGGGGTGCGGCAGCGAGCAGACCGCGCGCAGGCCCGCGGCCATCGCCTCCGGGGCCGCCATCCCCATCCGCGGCTGTACGACGAGCAGCCCCTCCCGCGCCGCCCGCGCCACCGCCTCGCCCAGGTCGGCGGGGGCGGGACGCCGGACCGCGTCCGGCCGGGCGGGACGCGGTCCGGGCGGGCTCTGCCCTGTCATACCGTCCTGCCCTCCGGCGCCCGCTGCGGCAGCGCCCCGAGGATCCGGCCGATCAGCGCGGTGTCGGCGGTGTCGGTGAACACCGCGTCGAAGCCGGCGTCGACCAGCGCGCGGGCGGCCGCCGCGCCCTCGTCGCCGTCGACGCCCAGCTTGCCGCCGATGACGGCCGGTACGTCCCGGACCACCGGGTCGGCGCGCAGGGCGCGGATCACCCGGGCCCCGTCGAGCCGGCCGTGACCGTTGACGGTGCTGATCACCAGCAGGTCGGGCCGCGTCCGGCGCACGGTGTCGAGGAGCAGCCGGTCGGGCACGCACGGCCCGAGACCGACGACCTCGTGGCCCATCTCCTCCAGCAGCATCCGCAGGAAGACCAGGTTCCAGGTGTGGGCGTCCGAGGAGACCGTGGACAGCAGGACGCGCCGCCGCCCCCCGTCTCGTTGGGCCACCGTCCTCATAGGGATTCAACTCTCTCTCGCGTTGGACCGACTGGCGTTGGACCGACTGGCTCGGGACCGGCTGGCATTGGGCCGGCCGGCGTTGCACCGGCTGAGCGGCTGACTGGCCGGCGGGACCGGGCGGCGGGTGGCGGCCCGCCGCCGTTTCAGCGCAGGGTGACCAGGTGCCACATGCCCTCGAAGGCGCGCTTGACCAGGGTCTGGCGGTTGCTGATGAAGGAGGTGAGGAGGTAGCGGCCGGGCTGGAGGTCGTGCGCGAACACCGCGGACGCGCCGGGCTGAAGCGGGGTCAGGCCCGTGGGCACGCCGGTGAACGGGTAGACGGGCGGCTTCTCGCCCTTGCGCAGGGCCTCCATGCAGGCGGTGACGTCCGCCTCCGTGGCGTCCGGGGCGGTCCGCAGGAACATCACCTCGTTGAGCTGCCCGGTCTGGTTGACGACCTGGAAGGCGCCCTTCGCGGGCAGCGTGCCGTCCGTGAGGTAGCGGCCCTGGTCGCCGTCGTCGTAGGGCGCGATGACGTGCGGTGTGCTGCGGGGGCGGCCCTGGGGGCGGGTGCCCGTCACGGTGAGCGTGCGCACCCGCTCGGGGTGGGCGGGGTCGACCGTGGTGTAGTCGAGCAGGTGGTAGGTGCCCGGGGCGAGGATCCAGGTGGCCTCCAGGGCGCCGCCGGCCGCCGTGACGGCGGGGCCGCCGTAGTACCAGGCCTCGGTGTCGATGAGCTGGAGGCCCGCCCGGCGCTGGGCGGGGTCCTGCGCGGTGGCCGCCTGCTGGTAGTGGGCCAGGAACTGCTCGATGCCCACGCCCGGCTTCAGCCGGAGCAGCCCGAGCGGGTGCTGGAGCGACGGGTCCGGCGTGGTGGCCCGCAGGGTGACCGTCCCGGCGGGCACCGTGCCGCTGCTCAGCGACAGCCCGTCCGGCGCGGCCACCGCCTCCAGGACCGGCTCCGCCCCGCGGCCGAAGGGGCCGCCCCGCGCGGCCGGCTGGGCCGCGGCGGCGTGCGGCACCAGCGCCACCGCGCCGCCCGCCAGCCCGAACAGCACCCCTCTGCGCCCGACCCGGCGCCCCACACTCGACTTCGCGTCCATCCGGCGGTCCCTCCTCGGAATTCAGGTCCCCAGGCCGACAGGGCCTGGCCCCGGATGCTCCGTAGCCCGCCTCAAGACCGGCTTCAGGGCGCGTCGAGAACCCCACCCCGACCGACCCCGGCGGTGACCCCCGGGCCCCCGGGCCCGCCCTACGGTGGTGACCGCCGGGCCGGCCGAGACCCGCCAGGACCCGCCAGCCGGCCACGCCCCCGGGCCCGCCGAGGCCCGCCAAGACGGCCGCGACCGCGGCGGCCGCCAAGGCCCGCCACCACGGCTGTGACCGCCGAGCCGGCCGAGACCCGCCAGCCGGCCGCGCCCCCGGGCCTGCCGAGGCCCGCCGTGACGGCTGTGGCCGCCGGTCCCGCCAAGGCCCGCCGTAACGGCTGTGTCCGCCGGTCCGGCCGAGGCCCGCCATGGCGGCTGTCCGCCGGGCCGGCCGAGACCCGCCAAGACGGCCCGACCGCCAGGCGTGCCGCGACCGCCGCGACCGCCGTGACCGCCCAGACCCGCCGTGACGGCCGCGACCCCAGGCCCGCCAACGCCCGCCGTGACGGCCGCGACCCCGGGCCCGCCCAGACCCGCCGTAACGGCTGTGACCGCGGGTCCAGCCGAGGTCCGCCATGGCGGCCGCGACCGCCGCGCCCGCCAAGGGCCGCCGTAACGGCTGCGACCGCCGGTCCGGCCGAGACCCGCCAAGACGGCCGCGACCGCCAGGCGTGCCGCGACCGCCGGGCCCGCCCAGACCCGCCGTGACGGCCGCGACCCCGGTCCCGCCAAGGCCCGCCGTAACGGCTGTGTCCGCCGGTCCGGCCGAGGCCCGCCATGGCGGCCGCGACCGCTGGGCCGGCCAAGACGGCCGCGACCCCGGCCGCCCCGAAGGGGAGGGATGTACCGCCGCTCAAGTGCGCGCCTAGCCGCGTCCGGCTGAATGTGGGCACCTCCGCCGCCACCGACAAGGAGAGAGCACGTGCTGACTCGCAGGCAACTGATCAGGGCGAGCGCCGCCACCGGTCTGCTGGCGGCCGTCTCCGGTGCGGGGGCGGTGGCCATGGCCGACACCACGGGCGGCGGTCCGGGCAACCCGGACGAGCCCTTCGCCGTACCGCTGCGCCAGGCCCGCGTGCTGCGCCCGCTCGGCGCCGGCGCGGGAGGCGGGCGGCACGGCATGGGCTACGACGTCTACCGGCTCAGCCCGCGCGAGACGGACGTCGCCGTGGTCCCCGGCACCACCACCCGGATGCGGCTGTTCAACGGCGAGCCCGTCCCCGTGATCAGGGCGACCCGCGGCCGCCCGGTGGTGATCCAGCAGACCAACGGCCTCGGCGTGCCCTTCGCCATGCACCTGCACGGCGGCCACGTCCCGGCCCACGACGACGGCCACCCCGACGACGAGCTGCTCACCGGCGCCGGCCGCGTCTTCTACTACCCCAACGACCAGCAGGCGTCCAGCATGTGGCTGCACGACCACTCCCTGCACGCGCACGCCGAGAACGTCTACTTCGGCGCGGTCGCCGGCTACCTGCTCACCGACGACTTCGAGCGGCGGCTGCCGCTGCCCAAGGGCCGCTACGACGTGCCGCTGTACCTCAGGGACGCCAAGTTCGCCGCGGACGGCTCCCTGGTGTACGACATGGGGGGCTTCATGAACCGGCCGACCGTGCTGGTCAACGGCCGCCCCCGCCCGTACTTCGAGGTCGCCGCCCGCAAGTACCGCATCCGCCTGACCAACACCAGCAACGAGCGCGCCTTCCTGCTCCAGCTCGGCGAGGGCGACGAGATGACCCACATCGCCTCCGACGGCGGCCTGCTCCCGGCGCCGTACGCCACCCGCGCGCTGGAGATCTGGCCGGCCGAACGCCAGGAAGTGGTCATCGACTTCTCCCGCTACCCGGTCGGCACCAAACTGGTGCTCGCCAACCGGATCGCCTACCGGGGCGAGGCCCCCGAGGTGATGCGTTTCGACGTGGTCCGCACCGCCGAGGACCGCTCCAGCGTGCCCGACCGGCTGCGCCCGGTCGCCGACGTGGGCACCCCCACCGTGGAGCGCACCTTCGTCATGTCCTTCGACGCGGCGACGGGCGCGCACCTCATCAACGGCAAGCCCTTCGACCCCGAGCGCGTGGACATACGGCCCCGGCTCGGCAACACGGAGATCTGGACGGTCCACAACACCGACACCAAGTTCGGCATCCCCCACTCCATGCACACCCACCTGGAGCACTTCCAGATCGTGGACCGGGACGGAGCGGCCCCCGCGCCGGGCGAGGCGGGCTGGAAGGACACCGTCACCGTGATGCCCGGCAAGAGCGTGCGCTTCAAGCTCAAGTTCACGGACTACACGGGCAAGTTCATGTACCACTGCCATCTGCTCGGCCACATGACCATGGGGATGATGGGCCAGATGGAAGTCGTCGACCGAACGGCCCGCCGCGCCTGACCGAAGCCCTGTGGAGGACCGTCTTGTCCGACGACACCCAAGACGCCGTGTCCGGTGACCAGCCGGGCGAGGACCTGCGCTTCCCGTTCGAGCAGGCCGAGTTGTTCGAGCCGCCACCGCAGTGGGGCCGGCTGCGCGGGACCTGCCCGGTGGCCCGTGCCGAACTGCCCACCGGTGACCGGGCCTGGCTCGTGACCCGGTACGAGGACGTACGGTCCGTGCTCAACGACCCGCGGCTCAGCCGGGCCGCCGCCACCCGGCCGGGCGCCCCGAGGCTCGGCCCCGCGCGCCCCGAGCCGGACTCCATCATGGCGATGGACCCGCCCGACCACACCCGGCTGCGCCGCCTGCTGGCGCCGGCCTTCACCGGGCGGCGGGCCGAGCTGCTGCGGCCCCGCATCGAGCGCACCGCCGAACGCCTGCTCGACCACATGGCCGAACTCGGGCCGCCCGCCGACCTGGTGGAGCACCTGACCAGACCGCTGCCCATCATCACCATCTGCGAACTGCTCGGCGTGCCCGAGCGGGACCGGGAGTCCTTCAAGGAGTGGACGGACACGGCGCTCTCCCTCGCCCCGCACGCGGCCGGCGCGGTCACCGGCGCCCGGCAGCGGCTTGCGGACTACCTGCGCCACCTGATCGCCGAGAAGCAGCAGACCCCCGGCGACGACCTGCTGGGCTCCCTCATCGCGGCCCGCGACGAGGACCGGCTGCGCCCCGCCGAACTGGTGACGGTCGCCGCCACGCTCATCACGGCCGGGTACCACACGGTGGCCAACTCCCTGGCCAACTCCGTCCTCGCGCTGCTGCGCCACCCCGGCCAGCTCGAACCGCTGCGCGGGGCGGGGCAGTTCCCGGCCGGGGCCGTGGAGGAACTGCTGCGCTGGACGCCCGGCCCGGTCAGCGGCGGCACCATCCGGATCGCCACCGAGGAGCTGAAGATCGGCACCACGGTGGTGCGGCCGGGTGAGGCCGTCATCCCCTCCACGGCGTCCGCCAACCGCGACCGGGCCGCCTTCCCGGACGCCGACCGGCTCGACCTGACCCGCGAGGGCGCCCGGCACATCGCCTTCGGGCACGGCATCCACCGCTGCCTGGGCGCCCCGTTGGCCCGGGTGGAGCTCCAGGTCGCGTTCTCCGCGCTGCTGCGCCGGTTCCCCGGGCTGCGGCTCGCGGTCGCCGAGGAGGAGCTGACGTGGGGTACCGGGATGATCCGGGGCGTCAGCGCCCTTCCGGTGGCGTGGTGAGCGGCCCGCCGCCGGGCTGTGCCGTCATGTCCCGCAGCAGGTCGTTCAGGCGCCCCACGAACCCGGCGATCAGGGCGAGCTGCTCGTCGTCGTACGACTCCAGTACGGCCGTCATCGCGTCCCTGAGCGGGGCGAAGGCGGTGTTCAGCTCCTGCTCGCGGCGGCCCGTGGAGACCACGACGACCCGGCGCCGGTCGGCGGGGTCGCGGACCCGCTCGATGAACCCGGCCTTCTCCATGCGGTCGAGGACGGCGGTGGTCGCGGACGTGCTCAGACCGGTGATCTCCGCGAGCCGGCCGGCCGTCAGCCTCGGCTCGGTGCGGGCCAGGTCCACGCACTTCAGGTCGGTCGGGTTCAGGCCGAACCGCTCGGCGATCGCCTGGTGCAGCAACTGCCCGCGGCCGCCGTTGTCGCGCACCGCGTCCTCGATCGCCGCGATCAGTTCCGCGCGCTCGCGGGTCCCGCCGCGTGCGCGGTCGCGGCCGGTTCGGGTTGACATGGCCCACCTCCAGGAGGAAAGTATTTCGATGAATCGAGATTTCCGATCCAACGAGAATTCCCAATCATGGAATTAGACTAGCCGTAGGGGGCAGAGATGAACACTTCCGCGGGAGAGCGGGCCAAGTGGCGCGTCGAGGGCGTCGTCGAGGCGCCCGCCGAGCAGGTCGCCGAAGCGCTGCTGGCCGTGCGCCCGGGCCCGGCCGGCGTGGACGGCAACGCGCTGGTGCTGGCCGGCGACCACACCAGGGAGCCGGGGGCGGTGACCCTCGAGGGCGGCCCGGAGAAGTTCACCGGCCGATTCGGCGGCTCGGGGGAGGACTACCTGGAGCTGACCGTGGACCGCGGGGCGCGCTCGGTCGGCGTGCAGACCTGGTTCGGCGGCACGTACACGGTGGAGCCCGAGGGCGCGGCGAGCCGGGTGGTCCTCAGCGTCCACAACGTCGTCCCCAACTCCGGTCTGCTGGGCCGCAAGCTGGCCGAACTCGGCGTCGAGTCCCGCCTGGAGAAGGTCCTCACCTCCGTCCTCACGGCCCTGGCCGCCCAGGTCGGCGCCCCGGCTCCGGCCCCGGCGGCCGCGAAGTAGCCGACGGGCCTGGCCGCCCCCGGATCCACAGCCACCCGGCGCAACCTTCCCCCGCCGCCCGGGTGGCTGTGCCGTGTCCGCAGCCGAAGCTCCGCCCGATTCCCGCCAGTTGGCCGGTTCGAGGTGCATTGCAGCCGGGCGCGAGCAGCGGGTGTGACCCTCTCGGCGACCGTGCGCCGCCCGGCGCGCGGCACGAGGAGGGCAGTATGAGAACGGACCGTAGGGGCCGCGCCCGGGGCGCCCGCGGGGCGCTGCTGGGCGGCGCGCTCGCACTCGTGGCGGTGGCCGCCGCACCGGGCCCGGCCGCCGGGGCGCCCGCCACCGCCAGGCCCGCAGCCGCACCCGCACCCGCCACCGGTACGCCCGCCACCAGGGCGCACGCGCCCAGGGCGCACGCCACCGACGGCGAGACGGTACTGATCAGCGTCGGCATGGGCGGCGAACCGGCCGACGGGCCCAGTGAGCGGGCCTCCATCAGCGCCGACGGCCGCCTGGTCGTCTTCACCTCGCACGCCGACAACCTGGTCCCCGGCGACCGCAACGGCTGCACCGACGTCTTCCTGCGCGACGTGGCGCGCGGCAGGACGGTCCGCGTGGACCGCGGCTACGACGGCCGCGAGTCCAACGGCTGCACCGGCATCGACCCGGTCATCAGCGCCGACGGCCACTACGCGGTCTACTCCGCCGACTCCACCGACCTGGTGCGCGGGGTGCGCGACGGCCGCTCCCACATCTACCGCACCGACCTGCGCACCGGCGAGACCGCGCTGGTCTCGGCGGCCGGGGACGGCACCCCCGGCAACGGCGACAGCATGCGCCCGACGCTCTCGGCCGACGGCCGCTACGTCGCCTTCGCCACCGCCGCCGACAACCTGGTGACCGGCGGAAAGCCCTCGGGAACCTGGGACACGGTGGTCCGCGACATGGTCACCGGCACCGTCGTGCGCACCAGCGCGGCCAGCGACGGCACCCCCGGCAACGCGGCCAGCGACGGCACCCAGATCAGCGCCGACGGCCGCTACGTCACCTTCTTCTCCAACGCCACCGACCTCGTCGAGGGCGACACCAACAAGAAGGTCGACGAGTTCCTGCACGACACCGCCACCGGCCGCACCACCCGGCTCAGCGTCACGGCCGCCGGGGTCCAGTCCGACCAGATCACCATCGGCGGCACCCTCAGCGACGACAACCGCTACGTCGTACTGAACTCGCACGCCACCAACCTCACCCCCGACAGCCCGGACACCACCCAGGACCACGCCTACCTCCAGGACCTGACCACCGGCGCGCTGCGGCTGATCGACAAGGGCGCCGACGGGGTGCCCGCGCCCGGCGGCACGTTCTGGGCGAGCATCACCGGCGACGGCCGGCACATCCCGATGTCGTCCTCGGGCCCCAACCTGGTGGACGGCGACACCAACGGCGTACGCGACATCTTCGTCGCCGACCTGCCCGGCGGCGCGCTGCGCCGGGTCAGCGTGGGCTCGGACGGGCAGCAGGCCGACGCGGCCAGCTACTTCCCCGACGCCGACCAGCACGCCCAAGCGGTGGTGTTCACCTCGTACGCCACCAACCTCGTGCCCGGGGACACCAACGGGCAGCCGGACATCTTCCTGCACCGCGAGAAGCCGTGAACACCAGCACGCAGAGAGGGAAGCACATCATGGGGATCACAGCCGGCCACGGCCCGTCCCGGCGCACGGTGGCGCTCACCGTGACCGCGGCCCTGACCCTGGGCGGGTTCGCCCTGGGCGTCACGCGCGGCGCCACCGGTTCCACGGCCGCCGCGGCCACCGTGCCCGGCACCGTCGTGGTCGAGGAGGACGCCCACGGCAAGGTGCTCACCGCCGACTCCTCGGTGCGGGACAAGCGGGCGCTGGTCGACGCGGTGCACGAGCAGCGGCGCGAGAAGGAGCGGCAGACCGGCACGCCCACGCCGACGCCGACGCCCACCGCGACCGGCGGGGGAGGAGGCCACGGCGACCAGACCGGCTTCCCGGTCCGCGACCAGTGGCTGGACTCCGCGAAGACCCGCAAGGCCGCGGTGCCCGGCGGCCAGGGCACGCTCTCGGCGGCCGGGGCGAGCTACGTCAAGGTGCCGTTCATGGAGTACTACGCCATCTTCACCGACACCTCCTCCGACGTGTCCTGGCTCGGCGAGCGGCCCTTCGACGCCGACAGCATCGAGCACACCGACACCTGGGACGTCGGCTCGGTCGGCGCCCCCTTCTGGGTGGTCGGCGCTCCCCAGGGCGCCACGGTCAGGAGCACCGGCAGCAACGCCCAGGCCAGCTGGACCACCACGGTCAAGGACAACTGGTACAGCGAACACGCCTACGACCAGGTCGCGTTCTACCCGCCCAACCAGGACGACTACTCCAACGTGTTCCGCATCAGCCACTCCGTCACCGGCACCTTCCAGTTCGGCTCGTCCTTCTACACCGTGACGACCCGCGCCCGGGCCTACAGCTGATGTCCGCGCCCGCACGGAGGGGGAACGGCCGCGGGGGAGCGGGACGGCGGGCGCGCTGGGCGCCGGCGCTCGCGGTCGTGGCGGCGGTGACCGCGGGCTGCGCCCCGTCCGGCACGGGCGGCGCGCCCGCGCCCGCCCCTTCAGGGGGTGGTGCCGTGCGTTCCGCCGCCCGCGTCGACGCCCGTGAGCTGCTGCGCGACTCCTGGGTGACGGACGGACGGCGCGGCTGGTTCGTGGACGGCGCCGCCTCCGCCGACCGGTCACCGTTCTCGCTGTACGAGACCGCGTGGCGCCTGCGCCTGGCGGCCCTGAACCCCGGCCGCCCCGCCGTCGACCCGGAGCGGCTGCGGCTGTGGGCGCGTCCCGCCGAGCGGGGGCGGTCGGACTCCTCCGGGCTGCCGCCCGTCGCCCAGATCGACCTGGCGGTGGACGCGCTGCTCACCGCGGGCGGTACGGCCGACCGCGCGGACGTGGGGCGGGCGCTGGAGGCCCTGCGCCAGGGCGGCGGTTACCGCACCGCGCCCTCCGCGGCCCGTACGGACCCGGGCAGCACGGCGGTCGCGGTGCGCGTCCTCACCCGGCTCGGCCTGCCCGTGCCCGTGCCGGTCCGTCAGGCCGACGCCGCTGCCCTGGAGCGGCTTTCGGCCCGCGAGGCCGCCACCGCACCCGGCGAGGTCGTACCGGTGCTCCAGACCGCCGCCCTGCTCGGCGCGACCGGCGCCGACCGCACCCGCGCCGCCGCGCTGGCGACGGCGGCCGCACGCGCCCTGTCCGCCTACCCCGTCGAACCGGTCCGGCTCGCCTGGGAGGGCGTCCTGCGCGACGCAGCCCCGCGGCTCGGCGCGCGGCTGCCCGCCTTCCCGGCGGCCGCCTGCGACGGACACGTGCTCCCCGACGGCGGGATCGGCCTCCCCGGCGCCCGGCAGGGGGATCCCCAGGCCACGTACTGGGCGCTGCGGCTGGGCTGTTCGGCCGTGCGCGTCCCCGCGGCCGGCGCCCACTCGCGGGCGGGCTGGCCGGCCGGGCAGACCGGCCAGACCGCGCTGAGCGCGACCGCGGCCGCCCTGGCGCTGGCCCGCGGGACCGGCCGGAGCGCCGAGTTCGCCGGCCCGCTCGCCCGCCAGGTGCGCGAGGTGTGGCTGCCCCGCGAGCGGCGGCCCGCGCCCTACGACACCGCGCGACTGGTCGACCGGGTCGACCTGCGCCTGGTGGCGCGGGCACTGGGCGGCGCGCTCGCCCGCGAGGTCGACCGCGGCCTGCCCGCGCCGTCGGTGCGCGGCGTACGGGCCGCGGACGACGCTCGGCTGCTGCTGACCGCGCTCGACGCCGGCGACTCCCCGGCCGCACGGCGCACGGTGTGCGCCACCGGCTCACCCCTGCGCGCGGCGCCGGCGGCGGGCGGCGGCGCGTCGATCGTGCGCGCGACCCGGCTCGCGGCCGCCGCCGGCCTGTGCCACGACCCGGCCCTCGCCCGCCGCGCCCGGGCGGAGGCCGCCGCCGTACGCGCCGGCACCGCGCTCTACCGCAGCGGCACCGCGCTCTCCTTCGAGGCGTCGGTGATGGGCACCTGGATCGAACGCCCCCGGGCCGACGCCGTCACCGCCTGGACCCGCGCGGGCCTGTGCGAGGGCGACCTCTGCGCGGAGACGCCCGCGCGACCGCGTACCGCCGACGGCACCCCGCTGCGCACCCTCGCCGTCCTCACGGCGGCCCGGTCCGGCGACTACGGGGCGCTGTTCCCGGTCTCCTTCTGACGCCCGCTCCACGCCTTCGGGGCCCGTCCGCCGGTACGGGCCCCGAAGGCGTCTCACCGTTCGTCTCACACCGGCAGACCGGCCAGATGGCGGTCGAGGGCCGCTCCGTCACGCACGCCGCCCCGGAAGGCGACGTACCCGTCCGGGCGCACCAGGAGCAGCGCGCCGGACGCGGCGCCCAGCGCGCCGCGCACGGCGCCGGAGGGGTCGGCGACCGTGGCCGCGGGTCCGCGTCCGGTGGCGGTGACCGTGTGCACGGGGATCCCGGCCCGGCGGGCCACCGCACCGGCCTCCTTGGCGGCGAGTTCGGCCGCCGCCGGGTCCACCGGGTCCTCGGGGAGCGCCAGCAGCGTCCACTCGCCCCGCCCCAGCAGCCGGAACAGCCGCCCGTGGCCGGCGCCCGCGCCCAGGACGGCGTCCGGCACACGGGCGCCCGGCCCCGGCCCCTCGCCCTCGGGCGCGGCGCCGCCACTGAGCGGGCTGTCCGGGTAGGCGAGGGTGAGCCCGGTGTGCGCGGCCGTGCCGGTGGCGTCCGCGAGGCCGGCGCGCAGCCGCTCGAAGGACGGCACGGGACCCACGCCGCCCCAGTACGTACGGGCGTTGCGCTCGGCCAGGGCCAGCGCGACGGGCCTGCGCTCGGCCTCGTAACTGTCCAGCAGCCGCGCCGGCGCCCGGCCCCGCACCACCGCCGCCAGCTTCCAGCCGAGGTTGAAGGCGTCCTGGAGGCCGGTGTTCATGCCCTGCGCGGTCACCGGCATGACGGTGTGCGCGCTGTCCCCGGCGAGCAGGCACCGCCCGACCCGGTACGTGCCGGCCACCGCGTTGTAGAGCCGCACCCGCCAGTTGAACCGGCCGTCGTGGAAGGCGAGGCCGGGCACCCCGCTGACCCGGCGCACCGCGTCGAGCACCTCGGCCACGTCCGGGTCGCCGGTGCGCGCCGGGCCGGGATCGGCCACGCCCGCGTAGAAGCGGTGCCGCCCGTCGGGCAGGGGAGCGGTGCCGAGCGAACCGGCCTCGCTCAGGAACAGGTGGCAGTGCGCCGGATCGCCGGGCAGCGGCCCCGTCCAGCGGGCGTCGATCTGGAGCAACTGCGTGCCGGGGCAGGGCTTCTTCTCCCAGCTTGCCCCGGTCTGGTCGCGCACCGTGCTGTGCGGGCCCTGAGCGCCGACCACCCAGCCGGCCCGCACGGTCCGGGCACCGCCGTCCGCCCCGGTCAGCGTGACCGTCACGCGCGCCGGGCCCTGCTCGACGGCCACGGCGGTCAGGCCCCGCTCGACGCGCACCCCGAGCCCGGCCAGATGCCGGGTGAGCATCTCCTCCGTCCCCCGCTGCCCGATCAGCAGCGGTCGCGGATACGGCGTGCCCGCCTGGTCCGCGGGCCGCACCAGCGGGGGCAGCCCGGCGAAGTGGTGGGCGCGGTGGGTGTAGGGGACGCCGGAGTCCAGGTAGTCGCCGACCGGGAGGCCCATGAGGTCGAAGACCTCCAGGGTGCGCTGCCACACCGTGCAGGCGCGGGTGCCCGGGCGCGGCTCGGCGCGCCGGTCCACGATCCGCACCCGTACGCCCCTGCGGGCCAGTTCGATCGCGGTGCACAGGCCGACCGGGCCGGCGCCGACCACCAGGACGTCCGGGTCGGTGTCCGCGGCGCCGCTCACGCACGCTCCCAGAACAGCAGCCAGTGGTGGGAGGGCAGCCGCGTCACGCCGGCGGGCCGCAGCCCGGCCTCGGCGGCGAGCGCGGTGAACTCCTCAAGGGTGCGCTCGCGGCCCTTGTTGAACACCAGCATCCGCAGGTCGTACTCGGTGTTGAGCCGCTTGCCCGAGTCCTCGGCCACCACCCGCTCCACCACGGCCACCCGGCCGCCCGGGGCGAGTGCCTCGGCGCAGCGGGCGAGGATCGCCACCGACTCCTTGTCGTCCCAGTCGTGCAGGATCTGGCTGAGCAGGCACACGTCGGCGCCCGCGGGCAGCGGGTCGAAGAAGGACCCCGCGACGACCTCGGTGCGGCCGGCGAGCCCGGCGGCGGCGAACCGCCCGGTGCCGCCCTCGACCGTGCCGGGCAGGTCCACCAGCACCCCGTGCGCGTCGGGCGCCTGCCGCAGCACCGCCTCCAGCAGCGTCCCGGTGCCGCCGCCTATGTCGGCGATGCGGCGGGCCTCGTGCCAGGGGTGGGCCCGCGCCACCTCGGGGGCCAGGCGTCCCTGTACGGCGGCCATCTGGTCGTTGAAGGACTCGGCGAGCTCGGGGTGGGCGGCCAGGTCGTCCCAGAACGGGGTGCCGAACACCGCGTCGTAGCCGGGCGCGCCGGTGCGCACCGCGTGCAGCAGCCCGCCGCAGGCGGCCAGGTCGATCCGGCCGCTGGCGCCCTCCAGGTCGAGCCAGTGCCGCATGCGCGAGGGGTGGTTGTCGAGCAGCAGGCGCGAGGTGTCGCTCAGGCCGTAGACGCCCGGTTCGTCCTCGGTGAAGACGTCCCGGCAGGCGAGGAAGCGCATCAGCCGGCCGAGCGCGCTCTCGTCGGCCGAGGTCGCCCGGGCCAGCCCGGCCCGGGTGCGGGCGCCGGCCTCGATGTGGTCGGCGATGCGCAGCGTGGCCGCCACGCGGACGGCGATGGGGGTGAACACGTCGACGAACGCCGGGCGCCCGCCCGGCCCCCGGGGCGTCGGCTGCTGGGTGTGCTCCGTGTGCGTGTCGATGGCAATGCACCTCTTCCGTGTGCGCTGTCGGGCGAGTGCTGCCGCCGGTGCTGTGCCGGGCGGTGCGCCGATGGTCCCGGCGACGCCTCGACGGGCGCTCAAACGCGGGTGGCGGCGGGGGGTTGACTCCGTCGCCATCTCTCTCTAAATTAGAGATACACGCAAAGAGAGAAGCACTGAAACCGAGAAGGATCCGGAAGAAGGAGCCGTCATGAACGCCACCCACGAGACCCGCGCCCGCTTCACCGACGCCGACGCCCGCACCCTGCTCGCCGGCCTCGCCGCCCGCTGGGACGCCGGCGACGGCCACGGCTACGGCGAGCTGTTCGCCCCCGAGGCCACCTACGTCCAGTTCAACGGCGTACTGCTGAACGGGCGTCAGGAGGTCGCGGACATGCACGACCTGATGTTCCGCACGATGCTCTACGGCACCCGTCTGATCGCCCACGAGATCGAGAGCGTCCGCCAGGTCGGCGAGGACTGCGCGGTCGTGGTCTCCACCGGCGCCGCGCTCTACCCCTGGCAGAAGGAAGTCACGCCCAAGCGGCTGTCGAGGCAGACCCTGATCCTCGAGCGGCGGGACGGGCGCTGGCTGATCACCGGCTTCCAGAACAGCCGGATCAAGCCCTTCCCGACGAGCGGGCCGCTGTTCGAGGTGGCGAGCCGCGCCGTGCGGCTGCGCGTCGACCGCGCCCGGCGCTCCGCCTGAGCCCGCTCACCGGGCCGCGCCCGGCCAGGGCCCGCGCAGTTACGCTGGCCGGAACCGACCGGCAGAAAGGCAGCGCCACCATGCGACCGGACAGCGAAGAGGACCGCTCCCTGGGCACGCTCATGTCGCTGGCCACCGCCCTGCGCGTGCAGGCGGCCAGGACGGTCCTCTTCCAGGCCGCGGTGGCCCAGTCGATAGGGCTCAACGCCACCGACTTCAACTGCCTGAGCCTGCTCGACCTCGAAGGACCCATGACCCCCGGCCGGCTCGCCGAGCGCGCCGGACTGAGCCGGGGCGGCGCGATCACCACGGTCGTCGACCGGCTCCAGAAGGCCGGATTCGTGCGCCGCAGGCCGGACGCCGGGGACCGGCGGCGGGTCATCGTCGAGACCGTTCCCGAGGCCTTCGCCGAACGCGTCGACACCGCCTTCGCCGACTTCCGCGCGGCACTCGGCAAGCTCCTGTCGGAGCTCACCACCGAGCAGCGCGAACTCCTCCTCGACGTCACCAACCGCAGCAACGAGATCTTCCACACGGAGACCGTCCGCCTGCAGTCCCGTACCTGACGGCGGCCCGGACCCCCTGGTCCGCACCCCACCGCCGTTCACCACTCCACGGGACACCCACCCGCACCACCCCACCGCGCGGCACCGCACCCCACCGCCGCGCGGCGCCCCACCGCGCCCTTCCGGCCACCGGCCCCGCCCCGCTCCACCGCGGCTCGAGCCGCACCCGATGCCGGCATGGCACCTCTGGGCGCACCGTCTCGACAAGGAGAGCATGGTGACCACTAGCCCGGTCCGCAGCGACACCCCCACCACGCCGCCACCCCCCAGGCGCCGATCCGTCCTCGAACGCACCGCGGGATTCGCCCAACGCCACCGCTGGACCGCCCTCTTACTGTGGGTCGCCGTCCTGCTCGCGGTCTGGACCGGCGCCTCCGCCCTCGGCGACGCCTACCGCGACGACTTCTCGCTGCCCGGCACCGAGACCCAGCGGGCGCTCCAGACCATGCAGGAGCACGGCTCCGCCCAGGCCGGCGACAGCCTCCAGATCGTGCTGCACGACCGGCACGGCCTGAACGACCCCGCCACCCGGGCCGCCGTCACCGGGATGCTGGACAAAGTCGCCCACCTGCCCAAGGTCGCCCAGGTGCGCAGCCCCTACCAGGACCGGCAGGCCGTCTCCAGGGACGGCACCATCGGCTACGCCACCGTCGTCCTGCGGGGCAAGTCCGAGGACATGGCCAAGGCGGACACCCAGCGCGTCTACGACACCGCCCGCACCGCCCGCGCCGACGGCCTCGACGTCCAGCTCGGCGGCGACGCGGCGCGCAAGCTCGGCGAGGCGCAGGGCGGGGCGGCCGAGGGCATCGGCATGCTCGCCGCGCTGGTGATCCTCGGCCTGATGTTCGGCACCGTCATCGCCGCCGGACTGCCCGTCATCACGGCCGTGTTCGCGGTCAGCAGCACCCTCGGCGTGATCATCCTGCTGTCGCACGTCTTCACCATCGCCAGCTACACGCCGTACATCATGATGCTGGTCGGCCTCGGCGTGGGCATCGACTACGCGCTGCTGATCTTCGCCCGCTACCGGGCCGAGCTGGTGCGCGGTGCGCCCCCCGAGGACGCCGGCCGCCGCGCCCTCGACCTCGCCGGACGCACGGTGTTCTTCGCCGGCTGCACGGTCATCGTCGCCCTGCTCGGACTGGTCGCCCTCGGCCTCGGCTCGCTCCAGGGCACCGCGGTCGCCGTGGCACTCACCGTGCTGGTCACCATGATCGCCTCGCTGACGCTGCTGCCCGCCCTGCTCGCGCTGTTCGGCAAGCGGTTCGCCCGCCAGTTCACCGCCAAGGCCGCCCGCCGCGCCGCCAAGGGCCGCCCGGTCGAGGGCGGGACCCGCTGGCGTGCCTGGGCGGGCCTGGTGCAGCGCCGCCCGCTCGTCTCGCTGGTGCTGGCCGTGGCCGCGCTCGGCGCGCTCGCCGCCCCCGCACTCGACCTGCGGCTCGGTTTCGCCGACGCGGGCAACGACCCGACGAAGACCACCAGCCGCAAGGCCTACGACCTGCTCGCCGACGGCTTCGGCCCCGGCTTCAACGGCCCGCTCGTCGTGGTCGCCGAGGGCACCGGCCGGGCCGGCACCGCCCTCACCCAGCGGCTGAACGGCACCCCCGGTATCGCCGCCGCCACCGCGCCGATCCCGGCACGGGACGACAAGGCGTTCACCGTCATCGCCTTCCCGTCCACCTCGCCCCAGGACGCGCGCACCACCGAGCTGGTGCACACCCTCCGCGACGGGGTACTGCCCGAACTCGGCCGCCGGACCGGCGCCCACTACCTCGTGGGCGGCTCCACCACCGCCGTCATCGACTACGCCGACACCGTCTCGCGGCGCATGCCCCTGTTCATCGCCATCGTCGTCGGCCTGTCCCTGCTGATCCTGGTCATGGTGTTCCGCTCGCTGCTGGTGCCGCTGAAGGCGGCGCTGCTCAACCTGCTCAGCATCGGGGCCGCGCTGGGCGCCATGACGCTGGTCTTCCAGAAGGGCATGTTCGGCCTGGAACCCGGACCGATCGAGGCCTACCTGCCCATCATGATCTTCGCGATCGTCTTCGGGCTCTCCATGGACTACGAGATCTTCCTGGTCTCCCGCATCCGCGAGGAGTGGACCCGCACCCGGGACGCCTCCCTGGCGATCCGCGAGGGCCTCGCGCACACCGGCTCGGTCGTCCTCGCCGCGGGCGCCATCATGGTCGCGGTCTTCGGCGCCTTCATCCTCGGCGGCGACCGCATGCTCCAGCAGTTCGGCTTCGGCATGGCGGTGGCCGTCTTCGTCGACGCGGTCGTCATCCGCTGCCTGATCGTGCCGGCCGCGCTCCAGCTCATGGGCCGCCGGGCCTGGTGGCTCCCCTCGGCCCTGGACCGGGCCCTGCCCAGGCTCGACCTGGAACACCACGGCTGAGCGCGCACGGCCACGCGCCGCCGCCCCGCACCGCGGAGCCCGGACCCCACCTGACGGGGAGTCCGGGCTCCGCCGCGTGCCCGGGCGTACGGCGGGGGTCCGGGGCCCGGCTCGTCCACGGTCCCGCCCGAGGAGCGAGCGGGCCCCGAGCGAACTCCGAGGAGGGGACGGTTTGCTGAGGGCGTGAAGGGAACGGCCCCGGGCGTGAGGGACCCGCGGGCCGGCCCGCCGGACCGCAGGCCCGGCGTCGCGGCCGTCACCCACGCCGCCCGACGCCCCGCGCTCCGGTCGCCTCCCTTCCGCCCGCGGCGCCCGGCACTCCCCCGGCCGGGCGCCGCGCGAGTCCCACGGGGACGGCACCGCGAGGAGTCCTCGAGCGGTCGTCGAAGCGCGGCGAGCACCGTCGGGCCCACGACAGCCCGACCCCCGCACGGAGGACCCATGGCCGCCCCGCCCCGACCTCGCGCCGCAGCAGTCACCGACCCCACCCCGGCCGTAACGGCCCCCGCCACCGAGGCCCCGCGCCGTCCCCGCTGGTTCGTCACCCTCTTCGCCACCGACGTCTGGGAGCGCTTCAGCTTCTACGGGATGTCCGCGATCCTCGTCCTCTACCTCACGCAGGACACCGCGCGCGGCGGCCTCGGCATGTCCGCCGGGGACGCGGCGCTGCTGTACGGGCTCTACATGGCCGCCGTGTTCCTGGCCTCCGTGCCCGGCGGCTGGCTCGGCGACCGCGTGCTCGGCGCGCGGCGGGCCGTCCTGTACGGCGGTGTCCTCATCGCGCTCGGCCACCTGGCCATGGCGGTGCCCGTCACCGGCCCGCTCTACCCGGGCCTGCTGCTGATCGCCTGCGGCACCGGCCTGCTCAAGCCCAACATGGCCGGTCTGCTGAGCGAGTTCTACGACCGCGAGGACCGCACGGGCCGCGACGCCGGCTTCGCGGTGTTCTACATGAGCGTCCAGGTGAGCGCCCTGGTCGCCCCGGTCGTCGTGGGCGCGCTCGGCGAGGGCGTGAACTGGCACCTCGGCTTCGGGGCCGCCGCGCTCGGCATGGGCGCCGGACTGCTCCAGTACGTCCGCGGCCTGCGCCACCTCGGCGACGCGGGCCTGGCCCCGGAACGCCCGGCCACGCCCGCCGAACGCGCCCGCGTCCTGCGGATCGCGTCGGCCGCCACCGCGGCGGCCGTACTCGGCTACGGCACGGACGCGGCGCTCGGCGCCTTCCGCATCGCCCACCTCATGGCCCTGGGCGGCCTGTTGTGCGTGGTCTCGCCGGTGCTGTGCTTCTGGCGGCTGCTGCGCGACCGGCGGCTCGCCCCCGGCGAACGCGTCCGGGTCCGCGCCTACGTCTGGCTGTTCCTCGCCTCGGCCGTCTTCTGGGCGCTGTTCCTCCAGGGCGGCTCCGCCTTCGCCCTGTTCGCCCGGCACGCCACCGACCGCGAGGTCTTCGGCCGTACGGTACCCGCCAGTTGGTTCCAGGCCGCGGTGCCGTTGTTCGTGCTGGTGCTCGCGCCGCTGCTGGCCCGCTGGTGGACCCGCGCGGGCGACCGGATGCCGACCGCGGTCAAGTACGCGGCGGGCATGGGCGCCACGGCCGCGGCCTACGCCGTGATGGCGTGCGCGGCGGCCCGCGCGTCGGACGGGTCGCGGGTGTCGCCGCTGTGGCTGCTGCTCGCCTTCCTGCTGCTGGCCGTGGGCGAGGTCTCCTTCGCACCGGTCGGGATGAGCGCGGCCACCGCGATCGCCCCGCCCGGCTTCGTGAACCGCACGGTCGCCCTGTTCTGGCTCTCCGGCGCCCTCGGCGGCGGCGTCGGCGGCAACGCCCTCAAGCTCTCCGGCGACCAGGTCCCGGGCCCCGCCTACTTCCTGGTCCTGGCCGCGGTCGCCCTCGTGACGTCCGTGACCCTCCACCTGGCCCGCCGCCCCCTGACCGGCCGCCTGACGGTCTGACGCGCCGGCCCGCCCCCTCAAGGTCCGGGCGGACGTCAGTCCCGGGCCGGTCCCGACTTCAGTCCCGCGCCGCACAGGGGTACGACCGCCGATCTGCCGCCGAGGGCGCCCTCGCGGACCGCCGCCCAGCAGACCACGCCCGTCGACTCGACGTAGAGGCCTCGGGAGGCGAGGTCCAGCTGGGCGTGTCGGATCTGGTCCTCGGTGACGGTCAGGAAGGTGCCGCCCGACTCCCGTACCGCGCGCAGGATCTGACGTGCCCTCGGCGGGTGGGCGACGGCGATGCCCTCGGCGTGGGTGGGGGACACGGTGGTGGTGCCGGTGAGGTCGTCCGCGTCCTCGGCGAAGGCGTGGGCGAGCGGGGCGACCGCCGCCGCCTGCACCGCCCACAGCCTGGGACGCCGGTCCAGCAGCCCGGCCCCGTACAGCTCGGCGACCGCCAGGGCCGCGCCCAGCAGCAGCGTGCCGTTGCCGGCCGGCAGCACGAGCACCTCGGGCAGGCGGCCGCCGAGGTCCTCCCACAGCTCGTGTACGTAGGTCTTCGTGCCGTGCAGGAAGTACGGGTTGTAGACGTGCGAGGCGTAGAACGTCTCCGGCTCGTCCGCCGCGCGCCGCGCCGCCGTGGCCGCGGCCTCGCGGCCGCCGTCGACCAGTTCCACGCGCGCGCCGTGCGCCTCCATCTGCTCCAGCTTCTTCGCGGAGGTGCCGAACGGGACGTAGACGGTGCAGGGCAGCCGGGCGCGGGCGCAGTACGCGGCGACGGCCGTGCCCGCGTTGCCGCTGCTGTCGGCGACGACCCGGCGGGGCCCGGCGCGCAGGGCGAGTTCGGCGAGCATGACCGCGCCGCGGTCCTTGAAGGACAGGGTGGGCGTCAGGAAGTCCAGCTTGGCCTGGACCTCGTCCGTCAGCGCCACCAGCGGGGTGCGGCCTTCGCCGAGCGACACCCGGGGCGCGGACAGGGGGAGCGTCTCGGCGTACCGCCACAGGGAGTTCACCCGTCCGGTGAGGGACTTCAGCGGCGCAGGGGTGGGTGCGAAGTCGAGGTCGAGGGGTCCGTGGCAGGACGGACAGCACCAGGCGAGCGAGTCACCGGGGATACGGATGCCGTCGACGGGGCAGTAACGGTCCGGCAGTGGTGTCATGTCCGCAGGTTAAGGGCCGGTGCCGGGCGTTCCCGGGCACGGCGTCGGGGCGTGCCCCCGGGCGGCGGTGTCGCTCCGCGAGAAGCACCTGGTTAAGCATCCCGCCGACGGAAGTCATCACATCGGGTGATTCTCTGGCCTTCACTTGCAAGTACAACCCTCGGTTGCCACGCTGTTGCTGTCTGTACAACCTGATGGGAGTGGCCAGTGACTTTCGGTGAGCAGCCGGCGTATCTGCGCGTCGCGGGTGATCTCCGCAAGAAGATCGTCGACGGGCTGCTGCCACCCCACACCCGCCTGCCCTCCCAGGCCAGGATCCGCGAGGAGTACGGCGTCTCGGACACCGTCGCCCTGGAGGCCCGCAAGGTGCTGATGGCCGAGGGGCTGGTCGAGGGCCGCTCCGGGTCGGGCACGTATGTGCGCGAGCGTCCCGTGCCGCGCCGGGTCGCCCGCTCCGGCTTCCGCCCGGCCGGCGGGGCCACGCCGTTCCGTCAGGAGCAGGCCGACGCCGAGGCGCGCGGGACCTGGGAGTCGGGCAGCGGGCAGACCGAGGCGAGCGGTGCGATCGCCGAGCGGCTGGGCATCAAGCCCGGGGAGCGCGTGATGTGCACGAAGTACGTGTTCCGGGAGGCGGGGGAGGCGATGATGCTCTCCACTTCCTGGGAGCCGCTGGCAGTCACCGGCCGCACACCCGTGATGCTCCCCGAGGAGGGCCCGCTCGGCGGCATGGGCGTGGTCGAGCGCATGCGGGCCATCGACGTCATCGTGGACAACGTCACCGAGGAGGTGGGCGCCCGCCCCGGCCTCGCGGAGGAACTCCTCGCCCTCGGCGGCGTCCCCGGCCACGTGGTCCTCGTGGTCCAGCGCACCTTCTACGCCTCCGGCCGCCCCGTGGAGACGGCGGACGTGGTGATCCCGGCGGACCGTTACCGGGTCTCGTACCACCTCCCGGTGAAGTGACAGCGCCGCTCTGACCGGCGCACCGGGAAGACGGCCCGTGTGCGCCCCCAGGGGGAGCCACGGGTCCCGCCGACGTGGGGGCGTCGGCCCCGGACGTCCAGTTTCGGCCGTTTCTGCTGGTTGGGGTGGGGGTGGGCGCCGGGCGTCCCGTTCACGCATCCAGGCCCACAGAGGGCGCGTTCGGCTTCCCGCGCCCCCTGCGTACTGGCCGGTTGCATACCTCTTTGTGAGAATCCGTGTTCGCTGCGTGAAGGTTGGGCGTACGCTCGGGCATATGCGGACTGCGGTTTCCTCAGAGGGCGGGGCCCGGCCGGGGGCGGGAAGGAGTGGTGGGGCGGGATGAACGACGGCACGATCACTCTTCCCTGGCTCGTCGTCCGGCGGGACGACAACGGCAACCGCTACCGCGTGGGCCGGTACGCCACCCGCGCCGAGGCCCAGAGGATCGCGGACAGCCTCGACGACCGCGGCCACCAACAGCTCTACTGGGTCGAGCGCGTCGGGCAGAACGGCGGCGACCCGACCGCGGACCGGCCCGTCCCGTAGGCTCCCGCGCATGACCGAACGGACCGTGGTGGTGGGCGCCGCCCTGCTCGACGCCGGCCGGCTGCTCGCCGCCCGCCGCAGCGCGCCACCGGAGTTGGCCGGCCGCTGGGAGTTGCCCGGCGGAAAAGTGGAGCCCGGCGAGCTCCCCGAGGCCGCCCTCGTCCGCGAGTTGCGCGAGGAACTCGGCGTGGACGCCGAACCCGTCGAGCGCGTCCCCGGCGCCTGGCCCCTGAGGGCGCCGTACGAACTCCACGTGTGGACCGCCCGCCTGCGCCCCGGCTCCGCCGCCCCCGAACCGCTCGAGGACCACGACGCCCTGCGCTGGCTCACCCCGGACGAGATCTGGGACGTCCCCTGGCTCGACCAGGACGTCCCGGCCGTACGCCGAACCCTCGCCCACCTCGGCACCGCACCCCGCGCTCCCCGCGCCCCCCGGTAGACGCCCCGTCGAGCGCGCGCTCCAGCGCGCACTCCAGCGCGCACTCCAGCGCTCGCTCCAGCGCTCGCTCCAGCGCGCGCCCCCGCGCCCGAGCCCCCCGCGCAGCGCCCGGAGGCATCGGGTGCGCGGGACTGGCGCTCCCTACGCCGTTCGTGCCACAGTGCGCCGTCACGGACGGTACTGGCTCAGGCGGGCGGTACTCGCCCCCGGATATCGGGTATGTGCCCATTAACCCCATGAAACCGGACATGGGTGGGCTCACTGGCCTGGGAAGTGATCGGCGTGATCGACACCGAAGGCGACCGCGCCGAGTGGACCTTCCCCGCGGACCCGGGCGCCGTGCGCACCGCCCGGGCCGCCGTACGCGCCCAGTTGCGCGCCTGGGGCATCGACAGCGTCGGCGACACCGCCGCCCTGCTGGTGAGCGAACTCGTCACCAACTCCCTGCGGCACGCCACCGGTCCCATCGGCGTCCGCCTGGTCCGCCCCGCCGGACTGCCCGACGTCCTGCTCGTCGAGGTCTCCGACCCGCTCCCCGACCCGCCCCGCGAACGCCCCGCCCGCCCCGACGACGAGAGCGGCCGCGGTCTGCAACTGCTCGCCTCCACCTCCCGCCGCTGGGGCACCCGCCCCGGCGCGGCCGGCAAGACGGTCTGGTTCGAACTCGCCGTCCCCGGATGACCCGGCCAGGCGGCCGGGCGCCCCACCACCGGCGGCCACTGTGTACGGCCGCCGCCGCCGGCCGCCGCCGTCCGACCGGAACCGATCGCTGAACCGTTGTCCCCGGGCGGGATTCGACCGGGTGTCGCCTGGTTAGAAGTCTGGTTGTGTTGTCGCAGGCCGGACCGAAAAGCATCGGGATGGTCCTGTGATCGTGAACACCGTGTTGCGCGGCGCCGTAGTGCTGGATACTGCGGGCAGCCGCCCCCGGTGACCGGTACCGGACGCGGTGAGCTGGAGGGGACGGTTCGCGTGAGCGAGATACCAGCGAAGTCCACGGAGTCCGAGGACCCGTCGGAGGGCGCGAGGGACAGGTCCGCGAGCGGTGACGGAGCCGACGCGGCGCCGCCCGCGGACGGGATGTGGCAGAGCAGTCCGCCCGGCTCGATGTACGACTACATCAAGGTCGCCTCCTTCTCCATCGGCCCCGACGGACACGTCGACCAATGGAGCCTGCGCGCCGAGCAGCTCTTCGGCATCCCTGCCGAACGCGCCGTCGGAATGGACCCGATAGAGGCCTTCGTCGACCCCGATCTGCGCGAGCGCGGCCAGCGCAAGATGGCCGAGATCCTCGACGGCCGCGAGTGGACGGGCGTAGTGCCCTTCCGCGCGCCGGACGACGAGGAGGGCCGGCGCGGCGAGGAGGGCCTGGCCGAGGTCTACGTGATGCCGACCCGGACGGCGGAGGGCGACAAGGCCGCCGTCTGTACGGTCGTCGACGTACGCACCCTGCGCCGCATCGAGACCGACCTCGCCGCCTCACAGGCGATTTTCGGGCAATCTCCCTTCGGCTTCCTGCTCATCGACACCGACCTGCGGGTCCGCCGCGCCAACGAGCGCTTCGCCTCCATCTTCGGCGGCGCCCCCGACGACCACCGCGGCAAGGGCGTCCACGACTACCTGCCCCGCGCGGAGGCCGAGCGGGTCGCGGCGACCCTGCGCCGGGTCCTGGAGAACGGCGAGTCCATCACGGACATGCACGTCACGGGCTTCGTGCCCGGCTCCGACGAGCGCCGCCACTGGTCCATCAACCTGTACCGCGTGCACAGCGGAAGCGGCCGCCCGATCGGCATCGCCTGGCTCGGCACCGACATCACCGCCCGCCGCGCCGCCGCCCGCGAGGCCGCCGCCGCGCGGCGCAATCTCGCCCTTCTCAACGACGCCGGCGCCCGCATCGGCAACTCCCTCGACCTGGAGACCACCGCCCGCGAACTCCTCGACGTCGTCGTCCCCGGCTTCTGCGACCTCGCCACGGTCGACCTCTACCAGGGCCTCCTCGCCGGCGACGAGACCCCGCCGGGATTCGCAGACGGCAGCGCCCAGCTGCGCCGGGTCGCCTTCGCCAGCGCCGTCTCCGACGCTCCCTTCAGCGGCGCCGGCACCCGCGTCGAGCTCGGCGCCGTCCACCACTACCCCTTCAACTCGCCCTGCGCGGACGCCCTGCGCACCGCCCGCCCGCAGACCGTGCCCGGTGAGGACGGCGGCCTGGTGCAGTCCACGCTGGCCGTCCCGATGGTCGCCCACGACACCGTCGTAGGACTCGCGCAGTTCGCCCGGGCCAAGGGCAGCGAGCCGTTCGGCGACCGCGACCGGGGCCTCGCGGTGGAACTCGCCGCGCGCGCCGCCGTCTGCATCGACAACGCCCGCCTGTACCGCCGCGAGCACGAACGCGCGCTGATACTGCAGCGGTCCCTGCTCCCGCCCGGCGACCCGGAGGCCTCCGGCCTCGACATCGCCTGCCGCTACCTGCCCGGCAACGCGGCCACCGGCCGGCCCAGCGAGGTCGGCGGAGACTGGTTCGACGTCATCGAACTCCCCGGCCACCGCACCGCGCTGGTCGTCGGCGACGTGATGGGCCGCGGCCTGCGCGCCGCCGTCGCCATGGGCGAACTGCGCACCGCCGTACGCACTTTGGCCCTGCTCGACCTGGAGCCGGCCGAAGTCCTCTCCCAGCTCGACGAGATCGCCCGCGGCCTCGGCGCGCCCGGAGGCGTCCAGCAGGCCACCCGCGCCGCCCGCCGCCCCCGCGAGGCCGACCTGTCCGAGGTGTACCTGGCGACCTGCGTCTACGCCGTCTACGACTCCGTCACCCGGCGCTGCACCTTCGCCAATGCCGGCCACCTCCCGCCCGTCCTGGTCGAACCCGGCGAGCCGGCCCTCATGCTCGACGTCCCGCCCGGCATGCCGCTCGGCGTCGGCGGCGAGCCCTTCGAGGAGGTGGAGGTCGAACTCCCCGAGGGCGCCCTCCTCGCTCTCTACACCGACGGCCTGGTCGAGTCCCGCGACCACCCCCTGGACGAGGGCCTCCAGGCCTTCGTCGGCGCCCTCACCGACCCGGGCCGCCCCCTGGAGGACGTCTGCGACCACGTCCTCAACACCCTCGGCAGCCACCACGGCGAGGACGACATCGCGCTGCTCATGGCCCGCGTCCAGGGCCTGCCCGCCGACTCGGTCGGCGACTGGACCCTGCCGCGCGAGCCGCGCAGCGTCGGCCGCGCCCGCGAGTACGCCCGCTCCCAGCTGCTCGCCTGGAACATGGAGCCCCTGGTCGACACCACCGAACTCCTCGTCAGCGAACTGGTCACCAACGCCCTGCGCTACGGGGAGGGCGAGATAAGACTCCGCCTTCTGCTCGACCGCACCCTGGTGTGCGAGGTGTGGGACTCCGGACTCGTCCAGCCCCGCCGCCGCCGCGCCCGCGACACCGACGAGGGCGGCCGCGGCCTCCAGCTCGTCGGCCTCCTCAGCGCCGCCTGGGGTTCGCGCCGCACACCCCGCGGCAAGACCGTCTGGTTCGAACTCCCGCTCCCCGGCGGGGAGAACGGCCTCACGGACCCGGCGGAGGCGCTGCTGAGCCTGTTCTGACGCAACCGCCAAGCCGCCGTCGATCGTCGTACCCCGAAGCGGCGGCGACGCGGAGGGGAACGGACGTGGACTCGGAAGCACCACCGGGGGCGGACGCGGAAGCGGGCACGGACGCGGGAACGCGGACGCAAGCGCACGAGGAGCCGGCGACCGCCCCCTCCGGCCCCGGTCGCCGCCTGCGCCTGGTCCGGCGCCTCGCCCTCGCCCTGGTACTCGTCCTCGTCCTGCCCCTGCTGGCCGCCGAGACCGCCCTGCGGGTCAACTTCACGGGCGAGGCGGCCGACGGCACGTACACGCGCAACCAGGACGCGATCTGGCTGGGCCACGCCTGGGTGGACGGCCGGAAGAAGGACGCCGACGTCCAGGCCCTCGCCCGCCGGCTGGAGGGCACCGGCATCCGCGACCTCTACGTGCACGCCGGCCCGCTGGAGCACGACGGCACCCTGCCCGAGTCGGCGTACTCCGAAGCCCGTTGGCTCGTCGCGTCGGTGCACCGCGCCCTGCCCGGCGTCCGCGTGCAGGCGTGGCTCGGCGACAAGCTGGCCACCGAGAGCCCCGACGGCCTGCGGCTGGAGCGGGCGCGCACCCGCGCCAACGTGGTGGCCTCCACCCGCGCGGTCCTGGCCGCCGGTTTCGACGGCGCCCACTTCGACCTGGAGCCGCTGCACTCCGGCGACACCGACTACCTGGACCTCCTGGACGACCTGCACGCCCTCACCCGCGCGCACCACGTCCCGCTGTCCGTCGCCGCGCACCAGATCGACCCGCTCCCCGCCTTCCACGCCCTGTGGGGGACCCTCGCCGGCCACCCCAAGTGGTGGTCGCAGGCCTACTTCGGGCAGGTGGCCCGCCGGGTCGACCAGATCGCCGTGATGTCGTACGACACCATGCAGCCGCTCCAGAGCCTGTACGGCGGCTACGTCGCCCAGCAGACCTCCCTCGCCCTGGAGGTCACCCCGCCCACCACCCACCTGCTGATGGGGCTGCCCTTCTTCCACGAGAACCGCTTCGGCCACCGGGCGCACGCGGAGACCGTCCCGGCCGCGGTCCGCGGGGTCCGCCTCGGTCTGTCCCGCACCGACCGCGACCGCGCCCGCTTCGGCGTCGCCCTCTACGTGGACTTCGCCGCCACCGAGGCCGACTGGAGCGCGTACCGGGAGGGCTGGCTCCGCCCGTCATGAGCCCCGCGTGATCGGGACGTCAGCCCCTAGGTCCGCCGTCTGCCGATCTTCGAGCCCAGCCACACCAGCGGGTCGTACTTGCGGTCGACGGCCCGTTCCTTCAGCGGGATCAGCGCGTTGTCCGTGATCCTGATGCCCTCGGGACAGACCTCCGTGCAGCACTTGGTGATGTTGCAGTAGCCGAGGCCGTGGTCGTCCTGGGCCGACGCCTTGCGGTCCAGGCCCGACTCCTCGGCCGCGTCCAGCGGGTGCATGTCCAGCTCGGCCACGCGCATCAGGAAGCGCGGCCCGGCGTACGCCCGCTTGTTGTCCTCGTGGTCGCGCACCACGTGGCACACGTCCTGGCACAGGAAGCACTCGATGCACTTGCGGAACTCCTGCGGGCGGTCCACGTCCTCCTGGAACATCCGGTACTCGCCGGGGCCGAGACCGGCCGGCGGTACGAAGGACGGGACCTCGCGCGCCTTGACGTAGTTGAAGCCGACGTCCGTCACCAGGTCCCGGATCACCGGGAAGGTGCGCAGCGGGGTGACGGTGACCGTCTCCTCGGGGGCGAACACCGACATGCGGGTCATGCACATCAGCCGCGGCCGCCCGTTGATCTCCGCCGAGCACGAACCGCACTTGCCCGCCTTGCAGTTCCAGCGCACGGCGAGGTCGGGCGCCTGGGTGGCCTGGAGGCGGTGGATGATGTCGAGCACCACCTCGCCGTCGTTGACCTCGACCCGGAAGTCCTTCAGGCCTCCGCCGTCCGCGTCGCCCCGCCACACCTTGAAGCGGGCCTCGTAGCTGCTCACTCGTACAGCTCCTCTTCGGCGAGGTACTTGACCAGCTCCTCCTTCTCGAAGAGGGCGAGCAGGTCCGGGCGGATGGGTTCGGTAGTCTCACGGGAAAGGGTGATCTGGCCGCGGACCGGGTCGGTGGCCGCCAGACCGCCGGTGGGGTCGCTGAGCCGGCACAGCAGGTTGACCGGGCGCCACTCGCGCTCCATCGAGGGGCAGTCCTCGCGGGTGTGCCCGCCGCGCGACTCGGTGCGCTCCAGCGCGGCCCGCGCCACGCACTCGCTGACCAGCAGCATGTTGCGCAGGTCGAGCGCGAGGTGCCAGCCCGGGTTGAACTGCCGGTGCCCCTCCACGCCCGCCCGGCGGGCCCGCACCCGCAGCTCGGCGAGCTTCCTGAGCGCCTCCTGCATCTCGCCCTCGCGGCGGATGATGCCGACCAGGTCGTTCATGGTCTGCTGGAGCTGCTGGTGGAGGGTGTACGGGTTCTCGGGCGGGCCGCCCGTCTCCTGCCGGGCCCCGGCCTCCTCGGCGGAGAAGGGCCGCAGCGCCTCCGCCGCCGCCGTGTCGACCTGGGCGTCGTCCACGGGCGGCCGGGAGCGGCCCAGGCCCTGCGCGTACTCGGCCGCGTGCCAGCCGGCCCGGCGGCCGAACACCAGCAGGTCGGACAGGGAGTTGCCGCCCAGCCGGTTGGAGCCGTGCATGCCGCCGGCCACCTCGCCGGCCGCGAACAGCCCGGGCACGCCGCGCGCCGCCGCCGTGTCGGAGTCGACCGCGACCCCGCCCATCACGTAGTGGCAGGTCGGCCCGACCTCCATCGACTCGGCCGTGATGTCCACGTCCGCCAGCTCCTTGAACTGGTGGTACATGGACGGCAGCCGGCGCCGGATGACCTCGGCCGGCATGCGCGTGGACACGTCGAGGAAGACCCCGCCGTGCGGCGAGCCGCGGCCCGCCTTCACCTCGGAGTTGATCGCGCGGGCCACCTCGTCACGGGGAAGCAGTTCGGGGGGACGCCGGTTGTTGTCCGGGTCCTCGTACCAGCGGTCCGCCTCCTCCTCCGACTCGGCGTACTTCTCCTTGAAGACGTCGGGCACGTAGTCGAACATGAACCGCTTGCCCTCGGAGTTGCGCAGCACCCCGCCGTCGCCGCGCACCGACTCGGTGACGAGGATGCCCTTCACCGACGGCGGCCAGACCATGCCGGTCGGGTGGAACTGCACGAACTCCATGTTCACCAGCGGCGCCCCGGCGAGCAGGGCGAGCGCGTGGCCGTCGCCGGTGTACTCCCAGGAGTTGGAGGTCACCTTGAACGACTTGCCGATGCCCCCGGTGGCGATCACGACCGCCGGGGCCTGGAGCACGAAGAAGCGGCCGGACTCCCGCTCGTAGGCGAAGACCCCGCTCACCTGCTCGCCGTCCTTGAGGACCCGGGTGACGGTGCACTCCTGGAAGACCTTCAGCCGGGACTCGTAGTCCCCGGTCTCGCGGTGGTCCTCCTGCTGGAGCGAGACGATCTTCTGCTGGAGGGTGCGGATCAGCTCAAGGCCGGTGCGGTCGCCGACGTGGGCCAGGCGCGGGTACTCGTGCCCGCCGAAGTTGCGCTGCGAGATCCGGCCGTCCCTGGTCCGGTCGAACAGCGCGCCCCAGGTCTCCAGTTCCCACACCCGCTGCGGGGCCTCCTGCGCGTGCAGCTCGGCCATCCGCCACTGGTTGAGGAACTTGCCGCCGCGCATGGTGTCGCGGAAGTGGACCTGCCAGTTGTCGTGCTCGTTGGCGTTGCCCATGGCGGCCGCGATGCCGCCCTCCGCCATCACGGTGTGCGCCTTGCCGAACAGCGACTTGCAGATCACCGCCGTGCGCGCCCCGCGCTCGCGCGCCTCGATGGCGGCCCGCAGCCCGGCGCCCCCGGCACCGACCACGACGACGTCCCAATCCTGCCGGTCGACCACGGACATCAGTTCAGTTCCTCACTGGGATCTCTAGAAGAAGCGCGGATCGTCGAAGACGCCGGAGGCGACCAGGTAGACGTAGAAGTCGGCGAGCGCCACGCTCGCCAGCGACAGCCAGGCCAGCAGCATGTGGTGGGCGTTGAGCCGGCCCACGAACCGCCAGGCCCGGTAGCGCACGGGGTGCTTGGAGAAGTGCTTGAGCTGCCCGCCGACGATGTGCCGGCAGGAGTGGCAGGAGATCGTGTACGTCCAGATCAGCGCGATGTTGACCAGGAAGACCAGGGTGCCCAGGCCCATGTGGCCCCAGCGGTAGTGCTGGTCGCGGAAGGACAGCACCGTGTCGTAGGTCAGCACGCCGGCGACCAGGATCGCCGCGTAGAAGAAGTACCGGTGGACGTTCTGCAGGATCAGCGGGAAGCGGGTCTCGCCGGTGTACTTCTTGTGCGGCTCGGCCACCGCGCAGGCCGGGGGCGAGGCCCAGAAGCCCCGGTAGTAGGCCTTGCGGTAGTAATAGCAGGTCAGGCGGAAGCCCAGCGGGAAGATCAGGATGATGATCGCCGGGGAGATCGCCCACCAGCTGCCGAACAGGTCGGCGTTCGGGCCCGCGTGCATGGTCCGGCAGTTCTGGGCCAGGCACGGCGAGTAGAACGGCGAGACGTAGGGGGCCGCGTAGTAGTCCGCGTTCGCGAAGGCCCGCCAGGTCGAGTACACGACGAAGGCGAACAGGCCGGCCGCGGTGGCGGCGGGCGCCAGCCACCAGCGGTCGGTCCGCAGGTGCGGTGCGGCGATGGCGGCGCGTGCCGGTGAGTGGACGCCGCCGCCGGACGGACGGGGTTGTGTTCCGGGAGGTTCCGTACCAGTGGCCAACTCAAGGACTCCGGTCGGGTCGGGTCAGGGGGCGTGGCGGTCGCGGGCGCCGAGACCCTCGTCGTCCGAGTCCGTCCACAGGCTGATGTCGTAGGGGGCGTCGGAGATGGTGACGAGCGAGGGGCGCGGAGCGGTGGCGGGGCCCTCGGAGGCCGCGCGCAGCAGGGCGACGCTCTCGCGCAGGTGATCGGCGTCGGTGCGCACGCGGCGCACCTCCAGCCCGCCGCCGAGTTGCTGCTCCAGCCGGCCCACCGACCGCAGCAGGTCGTCTACGGCGCGCTGTACCGACGTCAGGTCGTCGTGCACGGACATGACGTGACCTCACTTCCGCGGGCCGGGCCGCGCCGGTGGGTTCCCGCCCGGCCGCCCTCCGGGCGGACGCCGGGAACCGTCGGCAGGGCCTGCCCTGGACGGCATCGTTCATGCGCCTGCGAGTGTTGCGCGTCACACGTGTCGGTGGGAAGGCGTGTGCAGCGATTGGCGGATTGCACACCCCACACGCGCGCCCGCACGCGCTCTGTCTGCGCCGGGGGCGTGCGTTGCGCCGGACGGGTGACCTTGCGGGCCCGTGCCGCCGTGTCGCCCCCGGACGGCGAACCCTTTCCTCTTCAGTGGGCCGTGGATCGGCGTAGATCGGATCAGCACCAAAATACCGCCAAATGTGAACAAACCATACTTGTGTCCACCGGCGGGAGCGGCTCCACGGAGGTAGCACAGATGTCGTACGACGGTGTCGGACCGCGCTCGGTGACGCGCTCGGTCGCCTTCCTGGCCGCGGGCGCGCTCGCGGTGCCCCTCCTGGCCGGCTGCGGCTCCGACGACGAGGGCAGCAAGCCGCTGGCCGCACAGGACATCGCGGCCGCCCCCCGGGACCGCCTCGCCGACGGCGGCACCCTGCGCTGGGCCGTGGACGCCATGCCCCAGACGCTGAACACCTACCAGGCGGACGCCGACGCCGGCACCACCCGCGTCGCCCAGGCCGTCCTGCCCGCCATGTTCCGGCTCGACGAGAGCGGCCGCCCGCAGCGCGATGCCGACTACCTCGACTCCGCCCGGGTGGTGGAGACCGAACCCAAGCAGGTCGTCGTCTACCGCCTCAACCAGCAGGCCGTCTGGAGCGACGGCCGCGAGATCGGCGCCGAGGACTTCGCCGCCCAGTGGCGCGCCCTGTCCGGCAAGGACTCCGCCTACTGGACCGCCCGCAACGCCGGCTACGACCGCATCGAGAAGGTCGAGCGCGGCGCCAACGACCTCGAGGTCCGCGTCACCTTCGCCAAGCCCTACGCCGACTGGCGCTCGCTGTTCTCCCCGCTCTACCCCAAGGACGTCACCGGCACCGCCGACGCCTTCAACGACGGGGCCCGCAAGAAGCTCAAGGTCAGCGCGGGCCCCTTCGCCGTGCAGAGGACCGACACCAAGGACAAGGACGTCGTCCTCACCCGCAACCCGCGCTGGTGGGGCCACACCGCCAAACTGTCCGAGATCGTGCTGCACGAGGTGCCCCGCGACAAGCGGGCCGCCGCCCTCGCCGACGGCACCGTGGACGTCGCCGACGTCGACCCCTCCGAGGCCGACCGGATCACGCAGGCCGCCGGCGCCCAGGGCAGCCTCCCCTTCCAGGGCCCGGCCGGCGGCCGCACCGCCGCCAAGGCGCTGCGCTCCTGGGCCGTCCTGCACGGCTCCGACGAGGAGGCCGCCCGCCACGAGCGGCGCGCCCTGAAGAAGCAGCGCAAGTCGCTCGCCACGTACCTGCGGCAGCAGGAGGCCCTGCGCGACTTCGAGATCCGCAAGTCCCTGGAGCCCGCCTACACCCAGCTCGCCCTCAACGGCGCCGACGGCCCCCTCGCCGACGAGCGCGTGCGGCACGCCGTGGCCCACGCGCTGAACCGCGCCGAGCTCGCCCGCGTGGTCCTCCAGCCGCTCGGCCTGCCCGCCGTCCCGGTCGGCAGCCACCTCGCGCTGTCCGGCCAGGACGCCTACGCCGACAGCAGCGACGCCCTCGGCGGCCAGGACACGGCCCAGGCCCGCGCCCTGCTGGCCGACGCCGGCTGGGTGCCCGGCCCGGTCACGGCGCAGAAGAAGGGCGAGAAGGCGGCCGGCGCCGAGGGCCACCCGTCCGACGGCTCGCCCGACCCCTCGCAGAGCGACGACGGCACCTACATCGTCGGCGTCAACGACCACGTCGAGGACAACAAGGGCCACGACGACCAGCGGGCGAACCGGCAGCAGCCCGGCCACCGGGGCAGCGAGGACGGCCACGCCGGCGACGGCGGCGCCCGGCAGCTCGCCCAGGACGGCCGCCCCTACGCCCAGGAGCACCTCAAGCAGGGCGGCGCCCCGGGCGCGTACGCCCCGAAGGGCACCGCGGCCCCGGCCGGCGCCGGCGCCAAGGCCGGGCCGCTGGCCAAGGACGGCAAGCCGCTCTCCCTGCGCTTCGTGCTGCCCTCCGGCCCCGGCTCGGACACCCTGCGCAAGGTCGCCGACCGCATCACGGCCATGCTCGGCAAGGTCGGCATCGCCACGGAGATCACCAAGGTCTCCGACGAGAGCTACTTCCGCGACCACATCGCCTCCGGCCAGTACGACCTCGCCCTGTACTCCTGGCCCTCCTCCGCCTTCCCGGCCACCGACGCCCGCCCGATCTACGCCAAGCCCGTCCCCGGCGCCGACGGCTCCCTGAACGTCCAGCAGAACTACACCCGGGTCGGCACCGACCAGGTCGACCAGCTCCTCGACCAGGCCGTCGCCACCCTGGACCAGGGCGAGGAGCGGGACCTGATCCGCAAGGCCGACGCCCGCATCTGGGCCACGGCCGGCTCGATCCCCCTCTACCAGCGCCCCCAGCTGACCGCCGTCCGCAAAGACCTCGCCAACATCGGCTCCTTCGGCTTCCGCACGCCGGTCTACGAGGACATGGGCTACCTGAAGAAGGACCTGAAGGCGTCGAGCAGCCCGGCCGCGTAGCCCCCGGGGCCGCCCAGACACCCGTCAAGCGCCCCTGACCTGCGGTGACACAGCCCCGCAAGCCCCACGGGCGGCGCACCCGTACCATGGGGTGAGGCCGTGGCGTGTCCAGCCCGGCAGGGCCGCGCGACACAGACGTCCGCGCGTGCCGTCCTCACACTCCGGGAGTACGCCTTCATATGGCCACGCGCCACGACATCCGCAACGTCGCCATCGTCGCCCACGTCGACCACGGCAAGACGACCATCGTCGACGGCATGCTGAAGCAGGCCGGTGCCTTCGCCGCCCACCAGCTCGACTCGGTCGACGACCGCATGATGGACTCGAACGACCTGGAGCGTGAGAAGGGCATCACGATCCTCGCCAAGAACACGGCGGTGAAGTACCACCCCAAGGACGGCGGGGACCCGATCACCATCAACATCATCGACACCCCCGGCCACGCCGACTTCGGCGGCGAGGTCGAGCGCGGTCTGTCGATGGTCGACGGCGTGGTGCTGCTCGTGGACGCCTCCGAGGGCCCGCTCCCGCAGACCCGCTTCGTGCTGCGCAAGGCGCTCCAGGCCCGCCTGCCCGTGATCCTGTGCATCAACAAGACGGACCGCCCCGACGCCCGCATCGACGAGGTCGTCAACGAGACGTACGACCTCTTCCTCGACCTGGACGCCGACGAGGAGCAGATCGAGTTCCCGATCGTCTACGCCTGCGGCCGCGACGGCATCGCCTCCCTCACCAAGCCGGACAACGGCACGGTCCCGGCCGACTCCACCAGCCTGGAGCCGTTCTTCTCCACGATCCTGGAGCACATCCCGGCCCCCACCTACGACGAGGAGGCCCCGCTCCAGGCGCACGTGACCAACCTGGACGCGGACAACTTCCTCGGCCGCATCGCGCTGCTGCGCGTGGAGCAGGGCGAGCTGCGCAAGGGCCAGACGGTCGCGTGGATCAAGCGCGACGGCTCCGTGCAGAACGTGCGCATCTCCGAGCTGATGATGACCGAGGCGCTCACCCGCAAGCCCGCCGAGAAGGCCGGCCCCGGTGACATCTGCGCCGTCGCCGGCATCCCGGACATCATGATCGGCGAGACCCTGGCCGACACCGAGAACCCGATCGCGCTGCCGCTGATCACGGTGGACGAGCCGGCGATCTCCATGACCATCGGCACCAACACCTCCCCGCTGGTCGGCCGCGGCGGCACCGGCAAGGGCGCCGACGCGAAGGCGGCCGTCAAGGACCGCAAGGTCACCGCCCGCCAGGTCAAGGACCGCCTCGACCGCGAGCTGATCGGCAACGTCTCGCTGCGCGTCCTGGACACCGACCGCCCCGACGCCTGGGAGGTCCAGGGCCGCGGCGAGCTCGCGCTCGCCATCCTCGTCGAGACCATGCGCCGCGAGGGCTACGAGCTGACCGTGGGCAAGCCCCAGGTGGTCACCAAGGAGGTCGACGGCAAGGTCTACGAGCCGGTCGAGCGCATGACCGTCGACGTGCCCGAGGAGCACATGGGCGCCGTGACGCAGCTCATGGGCGTGCGCAAGGGCCGCATGGACAACATGTCCAACCACGGCTCTGGTTGGGTGCGCATGGAGTTCGTGGTGCCCTCCCGCGGCCTGATCGGCTTCCGCACCGAGTTCCTCACCCAGACCCGCGGCACGGGCATCGGCCACTCCATCCACGAGGGCTTCGAGCCCTGGTTCGGCACCCTCCAGACCCGTAACAACGGCTCCCTGGTCGCCGACCGCGCCGGCGCGGTCACCGCCTTCGCGATGACCAACCTCCAGGAGCGCGGCGTGCTATTCGTCGAGCCGGGCACCGAGGTGTACGAGGGCATGATCGTCGGCGAGAACTCCCGCTCCGACGACATGGACGTCAACATCACCAAGGAGAAGAAGCTCACCAACATGCGGTCCTCGACCGCCGACGTGGCCGAGTCGATCGTCCCGCCGCGCAAGCTCTCCCTGGAGCAGTCGCTGGAGTTCTGCCGCGACGACGAGTGCGTCGAGGTGACCCCGGAGGCGGTCCGCATCCGCAAGGTGAACCTGGACGCCCGCGAGCGCGCCCGCGCCGCCAGCCGCGCCAAGCACGGCTGAGCCACGGGCCGGCCACCGGCCGCACCAGGCGACCGGCCCGAGGGGCCCGTCCGGCACGCCGCCGGACGGGCCCCTCGGCCTTTCGCCCCGTCAGTGCCGTACAGGGTTTTCCCTATAACCAGGTGTCAGGTCCCTCACTCTCACCTGCGAGAGCACGCCGCGTTGTTAAAGTGGCTGGGATTCTGCGGCTTACCGAACCCTTCGCACCGGTTCGTTCCGCACTCCGGCGTCGAGGCGGCACCGCTAGAGCCACTCCGCCGTTCCGCGCAACTGATTTTCCGGGCCCTGTGTCCGCTATTCGGACAGTCGACCCCGATAGTTGTGTAACAAGTCCGTTTCGCAGGGATCTCTCACCAAACCCTTTGTCCGGATTTTGGAAGAAGTAGGCGCCAGGTGTGATCGAACCGAGACCTTGCAGGTGTGGTTCGGTCAGGTTCGGATGGCAGATAGTTAGGCCCGTAGAGCTCGGGTAAACGGGTCACGCGCTGCTGGTGGCGCCGACTCACGAGCGCGGGGGCACCTGACCATTTCAGGCACCGGTGACGGTGATGTGTCATGTGCCCCTCCATGCGGTGAACCAATGGACTCATGAGGAGGAGCCCCATGCGTGGTGCCAAGAGCGCCAAGTGGGTTGCGATAGCCGCGGTTGTGGCGCTGGGTGCGACGGCCTGTGGCGGTGGCGGTGACAACGGCAGCTCGGGCAGTGGCAAGGGCAACGGCGTCGTGTCGGTCGAGATCGGTGAGCCGCAGAACAGCCTGGTCCCCACCAACACGTACGAGACCGAGGGCGGCCAGGTCATCAACGCCCTCTTCACGGGTCTGACCAAGCTCGACGCCTCCAACAAGGTCGTCAACGCCATGGCTCAGTCGATCGAGACCAAGGACAACAAGGTCTGGACGATCAAGCTGAAGCCGGGCTACACGTTCCACAACGGCGAGAAGGTGACGGCCCAGTCCTTCATCGACGCCTGGAACTACGGCGCCAACCAGAGCAACGCCCAGCAGACCAACCCGCTGTTCAGCCACATCCAGGGCTACAGCGACCTGAACCCGGGCGAGGGCAAGAAGCCGAAGACCGACAAGATGTCCGGTCTGAAGGCGGTCGACGACAACACCCTCCAGGTCACCCTGACCGGCGCGTTCTCGGCCTTCCCGTCGCAGCTCTCCTTCACGGCGTTCGTGCCGCTGCCCAAGGCCTTCTTCAAGGACCCGAAGGGCTTCGGCGAGGCCCCGATCGGCAACGGCCCGTTCAAGATGAGCGGCAAGTTCAAGCACAACGAGTCGATCAGCACCACGAAGTACGACAAGTACCCGGACGCCTCGAAGATCGAGGTCAAGGGCGTCAACTTCAAGATCTACTCGAACGTGGACACGGCCTACAAGGACCTGGTCGCCGGCAACCTCGACAGCCTGCTGACCATCCCGACGTCCGGCCTGCCGACGTACCACAAGGACCTGAACGGCCGCTACATCGACGAGGCCGACTCCGCCGTCGGTTACATCGGCTTCCCGATCAAGTACAACAAGGCCTTCCAGAACGCGGACCTGCGCAAGTCCATCTCGATGGCCATCGACCGCAAGACGATCGCGGACAAGGTCTTCCTCGGCGCCCGTACGCCGGCGGACGACTACATCAGCCCGATCATCGACGGCTACCGCAAGGGCGCCTGCGGCGACGCCTGCACCCTGAACGTCGCCAAGGCCAAGGAGCTCTACAAGAAGAGCGGCGGCCTGCCCGGCAACAAGCTGGAGATCGGCTACAACGCCGACGGCGGTCACAAGGAGTGGGTCGAGGCGGTCGCCAACCAGCTCCAGCAGAACCTGGGCCTGAAGGTGACGGCGAAGCCGTTCGAGCAGTTCCAGACGATCCTCAACGACCTGGACGCCAAGAAGTACCAGGGCGCGTTCCGCATGGCGTGGAGCATGGACTACCCGGACATGGAGGACTACCTCCGCCCGGTGTTCTCCAAGGACGCCATCGCCAACGGCTCGAACTACTCGGGCTACGTCAACGAGGACTTCGAGAAGCTCCTGGTCAAGGGCGACCAGGCCGCGACGCACGACGAGGCCGTCAAGACGTACCAGCAGGCCGACGACATCCTGCTGAAGGACATGCCGTACATCCCGGTGTACTTCTACACGCTGAACGCCGGCTACAGCGACAAGATCAAGTCGATGAAGGTCGCCGGTCACCAGATCCTGTGGGACACGGTCAAGCTCAGCTGAGCACGGTCTGAGTAGTCCCGACACAGCGGACAGGTGGGTGAGCAGGGGGAGGGAGCGCAAGCCTTCCCCTGCTCACCCCTTCTGCCGTCTCCCGTCCGACAGTGCTGCCGCCCCGGCCGCGGGCGGGTCCCGCACCCCCCTCTGGAGTACCCATGGGCCGATACGTCGTGCGCCGCCTCCTGCAGGTGATCCCTGTAGTGATAGGCGTCACGTTCATCATCTTCTGCCTGGTCTTCGCTCTGCCCGGCGACCCGATCCAGGCACTGGCCGGCGACAAGCGGGCCGACCCCAACATCGCGGCGATCCTCCGCGACCATTACCACCTGAACGAACCGCTCTACCAGCAGTACTGGCACTACATCAGTGGCGTCTTCACCGGTGACCTCGGTGAGACCTACAACGGCCGTGCCATCTCCGACATCGTGTCCGAGCGGTTCCCGGTCACCCTCAGGCTGGGGCTGACCGCCTTCGCCATCGAGGCCGTCATCGGCATCGTCGCGGGTCTCTTCTCCGCGCTGCGCAGGGGCAAGTTCATCGACAACGTGGTGCTCGTCTCCACGCTGGTCCTGATCTCCATCCCGGTCTTCGTGCTCGGCAGCGTGCTCCAGCTGGAGTTCGGTGTGAACCTGAAGATCACGCCGGTCGCCGGCATCGAGCGGGGCTGGCCGCAGAGCTACATCCTCCCGGCCATCGTCCTCGCCTCGACCTCCATGGCGTACATCGCGCGACTGGTCCGCACGAGCATGACCGAGTCCATCCGCGCCGACTACGTGCGCACCGCGATCGCCAAGGGCCTGCCGCAGCGCCGCGTCATCGGCCTGCACGCCCTGCGCAACTCCCTGATTCCGGTCGTGACCTTCCTGGGCTTCGACCTCGGTGCCCTCATGGGCGGCGCCATCATCACCGAGCGCGTGTTCAACATGCCCGGTATCGGTGGCCAGCTGGCCCAGTCCGTCTATCTGCGCGAGCGGCCGGTCGTCGTCGGTCTGGTGACCCTCCTGGTGCTGATCTACCTGGTCGCCAACCTCGTCGTAGACCTGATGTACGCCGTGCTCGACCCGAGGATCCGTTATGAGTGAGAAGACGATAGAGCGGCCCACCACCGACGAGGCGGCGCTCGCCAAGGAGCTGGAGGCCGAGGAGAAGGCGGCGGCCCGGCAGGCGAGCCTGCTCAGGGACGGGTGGGCGGACCTGCGCAAGCGGCCCCTGTTCATCCTCTCGGCCCTCGTGATCGTGTGCCTGCTGGCGCTGGCCATCGCGCCCAGCCTGTTCACCGCCCGTTCCCCGTTCTCCAACGGCTTCTGCCAGTTGCAGAACTCCATGAACGGCCCGGGCTCGGGCCACCTGTTCGGCTTCGACGTGCAGGGCTGCGACATCTACACGCGGACCGTGTACGGCACCCGCAACTCCATCGTCGTGGGCGTGGTCACCACCATCGCCACGACCCTGATCGGCGGTCTGCTCGGCATGCTGGCCGGCCTGATCGGCGGCTGGGTCGACATGCTGCTGTCCCGCATCACCGAGGTGTTCTCCGCGCTGCCGATCATCATCGGTGGTCTGCTGATCATGTCGATCTGGCGCACCGGCGACGTGTGGACCGTGTCGTTCATCATGGCGATCCTCGGCTGGCCGCAGGTCTTCCGGATCATGCGCGGCGAGGTCATCTCCAACAAGTACAACGACTACGTGATGGCCGCCCGTGCGCTCGGCGCCGACTCCTGGCGGATCGCGTTCCGGCACATCCTGCCGAACACGCTCGCCCCGGTCATCGTCATCACCACGATGAACCTCGGCGTCTACATCTCCGCCGAGGCCGCCCTGTCCTACCTGGGCATCGGCATCCAGTCCCCGAACATCTCCTGGGGCCTGATGATCAGCGACGCCCAGGACCGGTTCCTGACCTCGCCGCACGCGCTGCTCTTCCCGGCCGGTGCCCTGAGCCTCACCGTGCTGGCGTTCATCATGCTCGGCGACGTGGTCCGCGACGCCTTCGACCCCAAGATGCGCTGAGGGAGGCGTACGTGACCATCATCGACCCGACGGACGCCGTCCCGGCTCCGCGATCCGGCGACGGAGACAAGACCGGCCCACTGCTCGAAGTGCGTGATCTGCACGTCGAGTTCAAGACCCGCGAGGGTGTGGTCCGGGCTGTCAACGGCGTCAACTACTCGGTGGACTCCGGCGAGACGCTCGCCGTGCTCGGCGAGTCCGGCTCCGGCAAGTCCGTGACCGCGCAGGCGATCATGGGCATCCTGGACATGCCGCCGGCCAGCATCCCCAAGGGAGAGATCCGCTTCTACGGCCAGGACATGCTCAAGATGTCGGGCGAGGAGCGGCGCAAGCTGCGCGGCGCCCGCATCGCGATGATCTTCCAGGACGCGCTCTCCTCGCTCAACCCCGTGCTCAGCGTGGGCTTCCAGCTCGGTGAGATGTTCCGCGTCCACCAGGGGCTGTCCCGCAAGGAGGCCAAGGCCAAGGCCATCGAGCTGATGGACCGGGTGAAGATCCCGGCCGCCGCGGCCCGGGTGAACGACTACCCGCACCAGTTCTCCGGCGGTATGCGCCAGCGCATCATGATCGCCATGGCGCTGGCCCTGGAGCCGGACCTGATCATCGCCGACGAGCCGACCACGGCCCTCGACGTGACGGTCCAGGCACAGGTGATGGACCTGCTCGCGGAGCTCCAGCGCGAGTACCGCATGGGCCTGATCCTGATCACCCACGACCTCGGTGTGGTCGCGGACGTCGCCGACAAGATCGCGGTGATGTACGCGGGCCGGATCGTGGAGACCGCGCCGGTGCACGAGCTCTACAAGCGCCCGGCCCACCCCTACACGCGCGGTCTGCTGGACTCGATCCCGCGCCTGGACCTCAAGGGCCAGGACCTCTACGCGATCAAGGGCCTGCCGCCCAACCTGCTGAAGGTGCCGAGCGGTTGCGCCTTCAACCCGCGCTGCGAGCGGGCGCAGGACATCTGCCGCACCGACCTCCCGCCGCTGGTCCCCGTGACCGAGCGGGACGGGACGGAACTGCCGGGCCGCGCCAGCGCGTGCCACTTCTGGAAGGAGACGATCCATGGCTGACACGACCAAGGCCGGCGAGCCGACGGACGCGACGCCGAACGTCTCCGGCGTGCAGGTCGTCGAGGCGGAGTCCGAGGAGCAGGCGGTCGCCGCGCTCGACGAGCCCGTCGAGCGGGGCGAGCCGATCCTCCAGGTGCGCAACCTCGTCAAGCACTTCCCGCTGACGCAGGGCATCCTCATCAAGCGCCAGGTCGGCGCGGTCAAGGCCGTCGACGGCATCTCCTTCGACCTGTACCAGGGCGAGACCCTGGGCATCGTGGGCGAGTCCGGCTGCGGCAAGTCCACGGTGGCCAAGCTCCTGATGAACCTGGAGCGGGCGACGGCGGGCGAGATCTTCTACAAGGGCCAGGACATCACCAAGCTGTCCGGGCGTGCCCTGAAGGCCGTGCGCCGCAACATCCAGATGATCTTCCAGGACCCGTACACGTCGCTGAACCCCCGCATGACGGTAGGCGACATCATCGGGGAGCCCTTCGACATCCACCCCGAGGTGGCGCCGAAGGGCGACCGGCGGCGCCGGGTGCAGGAGCTCCTGGACGTCGTGGGTCTGAACCCGGAGTACATCAACCGCTACCCGCACCAGTTCTCCGGCGGTCAGCGCCAGCGCATCGGCATCGCCCGCGGCCTCGCGCTCAACCCCGAGGTCATCATCTGCGACGAGCCGGTCTCCGCGCTGGACGTCTCCGTCCAGGCGCAGGTCATCAACCTGATGGAGCGGCTGCAGGACGAGTTCAACCTGTCCTACATCTTCATCGCGCACGACCTGTCGATCGTCCGGCACATCTCCGACCGCGTGGGCGTGATGTACCTCGGCCGCATGGCCGAGATCGGCACCGACGAGCAGATCTACGAGCACCCGACGCACCCGTACACCCAGGCGCTGCTGTCGGCGGTACCGGTGCCCGACCCGGACGCCCGCGAGCACCGCGAGCGGATCATCCTCACCGGCGACGTGCCCTCCCCGGCCAACCCGCCCTCGGGCTGCCGCTTCCGCACCCGCTGCTGGAAGGCGCAGGACAAGTGCGCCGAGGAGACCCCGCTGCTGGCGATCCCGGAGCGTTTCAAGTCCTCGGACTCCCCGGCGGCCCACGAGTCGGCCTGCCACTTCGCCGAGGAGAAGGACGTCGTCCACGCGGCGTAGCCCACCTGAGGCAGCATCACGCATCCGATTCCCGGCTCCCCTCCAGGGGCCGGGAATCGGTCGTTCGGTGGCCCGTCGCGTGCCCCTTCCGGCTGGCGCCCTCACCCCTTCCGGTGCGGCGAACGTGCTATTTGTGGTTGATGTGGTGATATGTCGCCAGGTCTGCCCGCGCAGCCCGCCCCGCCCGAACGCCTCGCGCCGGCTCCCGAGGAGGCACCCATGCGCACCGTGCGCACAGTCAAGCGCCTCGCCTGGGCCGCCTGTGCCACGGCGGGCGCCCTCGCGGCGGCCGCGTGCGGGGGCGGGGCGGGCAGCGGCGGCTCGGGCGCGGTGCTCAGCTCGTCCTGGGGCGACCCGCAGAACCCGCTGGAGCCGGCCAACACCAACGAGGTGCAGGGCGGCAAGGTGCTCGACATGGTCTTCCGGGGGCTCAAGCGCTACGACCCGAGGACCGGCAAGGCGAAGAACATGCTCGCCGAGCGCATCGAGACCACCGACTCGCGCGACTTCACCATCACCGTCAAGGACGGCTGGAAGTTCAGCAACGGCGAGCCGGTCACCGCGAAGTCCTTCGTGGACGCCTGGAACTACGGCGCGAGCCTGAGGAACAACCAGAAGAACGCCTATTTCTTCGGCTACATCGAGGGCTACGACAAGGTTCACCCGGAGACCGGCGCGCAGAGCGCCGACACCCTCTCCGGGCTGAAGGTCACCGGCCCGCGCACCTTCACCGTACGGCTCAACCAGAAGTTCTCCACCTTCCCCGACACCCTCGGCTACGCCGCCTTCGACCCGCTGCCCTCCACCTTCTTCACCGACCACGAGGGCTGGATCGCCAAGCCCGTCGGCAACGGGCCGTACCGCATCGAGTCCTACACCCGGGGCTCGGCGATGAACCTGAAGAAGTGGGACGGCTACCCCGGACCGGACAAGGCGCGCAACGACGGCGTGACCCTGCTGGTCTACACCGACAACAACACCGCCTACACCGACGTGCTGGCCGGCAACCTCGACCTCGTCGACGACGTGCCCGCCACCCAGCTGAAGAACGTCAGGACGGACCTGAACGGCCGTTACATCAACACCCCGGCCGGGATCATCCAGACCCTCGCCTTCCCCTACTACGACCCGAAGTGGAACACACCCGGGGCGCGTAAGGTCCGCACCGGCCTCTCCATGGCCATCAACCGCAAGCAGATCACCGACACCATCTTCCGCGGCACCCGCACCCCGGCCACCGACTGGACCTCCCCGGTCCTCGGCGCGGACGGCGGCTACAAGGCGGGACTGTGCGGCAAGGCCTGCACCTACGACCCGGCCCAGGCCCGCCGGCTGGTGCGGGAGGGCGGCGGGCTGCCCGGCGGCCAGGTGCGGATCACGTACAACGCGGACACGGGCTCGCACAAGCAATGGGTGGACGCCGTGTGCAACTCCATCAACAACGCCCTCGGCAACGACAAGGCGTGCGTGGGCAATCCGGTCGGCACCTTCGCCGACTTCCGCAACCAGATCACCCAGCACAAGATGTCCGGGCCGTTCCGGGCCGGCTGGCAGATGGACTACCCGCTCATCCAGGACTTCCTCCAGCCGCTGTACTACACGAACGCCTCCTCCAACGACGGCAAGTGGTCCGACAAGCGGTTCGACCACCTCGTCGACCAGGCCAACGCCGAGGGCGACCCGGCCAGGGCGGTCCAGCTCTTCCAGCAGGCCGAGGGCGTCGTACGGGACAACATGGCCGCGATCCCGCTGTGGTACCAGAACGGCAGCGCCGGCTACACCGACCGGCTGCACGACGTGGCGCTCAACCCCTTCAGCGTCCCCGTCTACGACGAGATCAGGGTCGGCTGAGCCGCCATGGGACGCTATGTCGTCAGACGGCTGCTCCAGATGATCCCGGTGTTCATCGGCGCCACCCTGCTGATCTTCCTCATGGTCAACGTCATGGGCGACCCGGTCGCCGGACTGTGCGGGGAGCGGCAGTGCGACCCGGCGACCGCCGCCCAGCTCAAGCGGGAGTTCGGCCTCGACAAGCCGCTGTGGCAGCAGTACGCGACCTACATGGGCAACGTGTTCGCCGGGAACTTCGGCACGGCGTTCAACGGCCAGCCCGTCACCGAGCTGATGGCGAGCGCGTTCCCCGTCACCATCCGCCTGACGATCGTCGCCGTCCTCTTCGAGATCGTCATCGGGATCGTGCTGGGCGTGGTGACCGGCCTCAGGCGCGGCCGGCCCGTGGACACCTCGGTCCTCGTCATGACCCTCGTGGTCATCTCCGTGCCCACCTTCGTCACCGGCCTGCTGCTCCAGCTGCTGTTCGGCGTGAAGTGGGGCTGGATCAAGCCCTCGGTCTCCCCGGCGGCCGCCTTCGGCGAGCTGATCGTGCCGGGCCTGGTCCTCGCCTCGGTCTCCCTCGCCTACGTCACCCGCCTCACCCGCACCTCCATCGCGGAGAACAGGCGCTCCGACTACGTCCGCACCGCCGTCGCCAAGGGCCTGCCCCGCCACCGGGTCGTCACCCGGCACCTGCTGCGCAACTCGCTCATCCCGGTGGTCACCTTCATCGGCACCGACATCGGCGCCCTGATGGGCGGCGCCATCGTCACCGAGCGCATCTTCAACATCCACGGCGTCGGCTACCAGCTCTACCAGGGCATCCTGCGCCAGAACACCCAGACCGTGGTCGGCTTCGTCACCGTCCTGGTCCTGGTGTTCCTGGTCGCCAACCTGCTCGTGGACCTGCTCTACGCCGTACTCGACCCGAGGATCCGCTATGCCTGAGCAGCCGCCGCACGACAGCGAGGGCGCCGTCGCCGGGACGGGCATGGGCGGCGCGATGGACCTCGCGGCGAGCGAGGCGACGACCCTGGAGCGCGCCCCCGGCGGCCCTGAGGGGCCCGGCGGGCCCGAGGGGCCGGGCGGCCGCGAGGACGCGGAGGGCGCGGGCCCCGCCGCCGGGCGGCCGCGCAGCCTGTGGTCCGACGCCTGGCGCGACCTGCGCCGCAACCCCGTCTTCCTCGTCTCCGCGCTGGTGATCCTCTTCCTCGTCGTCATCGCCGCATGGCCCTCCCTGATCGCCTCGGGCAATCCGCTGACCTGCGACCTGGCCAGGGCCCAGGACGGCCCGGCACCGGGACACCCCTTCGGCTTCGACGGGCAGGGCTGCGACGTCTACACCCGTACCGTCTACGGCGCCCGCGCCTCCGTCACGGTCGGCGTGTGCGCCACGCTCGGGGTGGCGCTCCTCGGCTCCGTGCTCGGCGGGCTCGCCGGGTTCTTCGGCGGGACGTGGGACGGGTTCCTGTCCCGGATCACCGACATCTTCTTCGCCATCCCCGTCGTCCTCGGCGGTCTGGTGCTGCTGTCCGTGGTCACCAGCAACACCGTGTGGCCGGTCGTCGGGTTCATCGTGCTGCTCGGCTGGCCGCAGATCTCCCGCATCGCGCGCGGCTCGGTCATCACCGCCAAGCAGCACGACTACGTGCAGGCGGCGCGCGCCCTCGGCGCCTCCAACTCCCGCATCCTGCTCAGGCACATCGCGCCCAACGCCGTGGCCCCGGTGATCGTCGTCGCCACCATCGCGCTCGGCACGTACATCGCGCTGGAGGCGACCCTGTCCTACCTCGGCGTCGGCCTGAAGCCGCCCAGCGTGTCCTGGGGCATCGACATCTCCGCCGCCTCGCCCTACATCCGCAACGCCCCGCACGCCCTGCTGTGGCCGGCCGGGGCGCTGGCGATCACGGTGCTGGCGTTCATCATGCTCGGCGACGCGGTGCGCGACGCCCTCGACCCCAAGCTGAGGTGAGGACGCCCATGCTGCTCGAAGTCCGCGACCTGCGCGTGGAGTTCCGCACCCGGGAGGGGGTCGCCCACGCCGTCAACGGAGTCACCTACCAGGTCGACGCCGGCGAGACGCTGGCCGTGCTCGGGGAGTCGGGCTCCGGCAAGTCGGTCACCGCGCAGGCGGTCATGGGCATCCTCGACATGCCGCCCGGCCGGATCACCGGCGGCGAGATCCTCTTCCGCGGCCAAGACCTGCTGAAGCTCAAGGAGGACGAGCGGCGGCGGATCCGGGGCGCGGAGATGGCGATGATCTTCCAGGACGCGCTGTCCGCCCTCAACCCCGTGCTCACCGTGGGCGACCAGCTCGCCGAGATGTTCGTGGTGCACCGCGGGACGTCCCGCAAGGACGCCCGGGCCAGGGCCGTGGAGCTGATGGACCGGGTACGCATCCCGGCCGCCGCCCAGCGGGTGCGGGACTATCCCCACCAGTTCTCCGGCGGCATGCGCCAGCGCATCATGATCGCCATGGCGCTGGCCCTGGAGCCGGCCCTCGTCATCGCGGACGAGCCGACCACGGCCCTCGACGTCACCGTCCAGGCGCAGGTGATGGACCTGCTCGCGGAGTTGCGGCGCGAGTACCGTATGGGGCTCGTCCTCATCACCCACGACCTGGGTGTGGTCGCGGACGTCGCCGACAGGATCGCGGTGATGTACGCGGGCCGGATCGTGGAGTCCGCGCCCGTCCACGACCTCTACAAGGCGCCTGCCCACCCCTACACGCGCGGGCTGCTCGACTCCATCCCGCGCCTGGATCTCAAGGGCCGCGAGCTCTACGCCATCAAGGGCCTGCCGCCCAGCCTGACCCGCATCCCGCCGGGCTGCGCCTTCCACCCGCGCTGCCCCATGGCCCGGGACGTGTGCCGCACGGACCCGCCGCCGCTGTACGAGGTGGACCAACGGCGCGGCTCCGCCTGCCACTTCTGGAGGGAGTGCCTGGATGGCTGAGCCGGTCCTGGAGGTCGAGGGGCTCGTCAAGCACTACCCGCTCACCCGGGGCGTCCTGTTCAGGAAGCAGATCGGATCGGTCAAGGCCGTCGACGGGGTCGACTTCACGCTCGGCCGGGGCGAGACCCTGGGCATCGTCGGCGAGTCCGGCTGCGGCAAGTCCACGGTGGCCAAGCTGCTGTGCCACCTGGAGCGGCCCACGGCGGGCGCGATCCGCTACCGGGGCGAGGACATCACCAAGCTGTCCGGCAAGGCGCTCAAGGCGGTGCGCCGCAACATCCAGATGGTCTTCCAGGACCCGTACACCTCCCTCAACCCCCGCATGACGGTGGGCGACATCGTCGGGGAGCCGTACGAGATCCACCCGGAGGCGGCGCCCAAGGGCGACCGTCGGCGCCGGGTGCGGGAGCTGCTGGACGTGGTCGGGCTCGACCCGGAGTACGTCAACCGCTACCCGCACCAGTTCTCCGGCGGCCAGCGCCAGCGCATCGGCATCGCGCGGGGCCTCGCGCTGCGCCCGGAGATCATCGTGGCCGACGAGCCGGTGTCGGCCCTGGACGTGTCGGTCCAGGCCCAGGTGATCAACCTGATGGACCGGCTCCAGGCGGAGTTCGAGCTGAGCTACGTCTTCATCGCGCACGACCTGTCCATCGTGCGGCACATCTCCGACCGGGTCGCGGTGATGTACCTGGGGCGGATCGTCGAGACCGGCACCGACACGGAGATCTACGACCATCCCACGCACCCCTACACCCAGGCGCTGCTGTCGGCGGTCCCCGTGCCCGACCCGGACGCCCGGGAGCGCCGCGAGCGGATCATCCTCTCGGGCGACGTGCCGTCCCCGGCGGACATCCCTTCCGGCTGCCGCTTCCGGACCCGCTGCTTCAAGGCGCGCGAGAGGTGCGCGCTGGAGGTGCCGGCGCTGGCGGTCCCGGCGGAGTTCCGGTACGCCACCGGACCGGCGGTGCACGACTCGGCGTGCCTCTTCGCCGAGGAACTGCGGGTCGTACCGGCCGAGGAGCACGGCAACGGGCCGGGGTGACGTGGTGCACCCCGGCCCGCCCACGGCACCCGCACGGCCGCACGCCGTTCAGCCTGGCGCGTGCGCATATCGGCGCCGCTTCCGCGGAGTTGCCCGCGTGTTAACGCGGTGGATCCTCACCGTCAGGGCAGTGCCCGCCGCAGGAAGTCCACCTGGAGCAGCAGCAGGTTCTCGGCGACCTGCTCCTGCGGGGTCATGTGGGTCACCCCGGACAGCGGCAGCACCTCGTGCGGGCGGCCGGCCGCGAGCAGCGCGGAGGACAGCCGCAGGCTGTGCGCGACCACCACGTTGTCGTCGGCCAGGCCGTGCACGATCATCAGCGGCCGGTGCGGCCCGGCGGGATCGACCAGGCCGTCGTCGGTGACCAGGGAACTGCCCGCGTACGCCTGCGGGTCGGCGGCCGGGTCGCCCAGGTACCGCTCGGTGTAGTGGGTGTCGTAGAGCCGCCAGTCGGTGACCGGGGCGCCCGCGACGGCCGCGTGGAAGACGTCGGGGCGGCGCAGCACCGCCAGCGCGGCGAGGTAACCGCCGTAGGACCAGCCGCGGATCGCCACCCTGCCGAGGTCGAGCGGGTAGGTCTTCGCGAGGTCCTGCAGGGCTTCGATCTGGTCGTCGAGGGTGACGGTGAAGTCGTGGTGGATCGCCTTCTCCCAGGCGGGGGAGCGGCCCGGCGTGCCCCGCCCGTCGGCCACGATCACCGCGAAGCCCTGGTCGGCGAACCACTGGGACGTCAGGTGCGCGTTGTGCGCGGCGACCACCCGCTGGCCGTGCGGGCCACCGTAGGGGTCCATGAGCACCGGCAGGGGAGTGTCACCGGGGTAGTCCGTAGGCATAAGCACGGCGCACGGAATTCGGCGTGCGCCCCCCTGGGTGAGGGTCACGCGGGGGGACAGACCAGGATTTTCGGCGTACGACGGGACGCTGGCCACCTGCTTTCCGCCGCGCAGCACCCGCACTTGGGCGCCCGGCCGGTCGAGCGTCGCGGACACCAGCACGGTCACGCCCCCGGCACGCACCGCCGAGTGCACGCCCGGTTCCTCGCTCACGCGCTCCATGCCGAGCTCGTTCACCCGGTAGACGTGCACCTCGCCGGTCTCCGGCTCCGCGGCCTCCTCGCCCGCCGAGGCGGAGACCAGCACGTCGTCGTCCGACACGTCCAGCACGGCGCGCACGTGCAACTGCGGTCCCGTCAGCGGCCGTTCACCCACCGCGAGGACCCGCGCCCCGCCCTCGTCGGCGATCCGCACCAACTGCCCGGAGGGCGACCAGCACGGCACCCCGGCGAAAAGATCAAGCCAAACTGGATCTTCGTCGGCGTGCACCATCCGGGTGGCCCCGGTGTCCGGGTCCACCGCCAGATACAGCTGACTGCGCTGGTCGCGCGCCTGTACGAGCAGCAGCGGCGCACCCGCCGCTGACCAGTGCACTTGCGCCAGATACGGATACCCGGCGCGGTCCCAGGACACCTCGGTGCGCACCCCGTCCAGGCCGATCACGAACAGCCGTACGTCCGCGTTGGGGGTGCCGGCCGCCGGGTACGCCACCCGCTGCGGCTCGCGCACCGGGTGGGCCGGATCGGAGATCCACCACCGCCGCACCGGCGTGTCGTCCGCCCGCGCCACCAGCAGCCGGTCCGCCCCCGGCGCCCACCAGAAGCCCCGTGAGCGGTGCATCTCCTCGGCCGCGACGAACTCCGCCAGGCCGTACGTGACGTTCTCCGACTCCGGTTCGGCGAGCGCCCGGTCGCCCTCGCCCTCGGCGCCCACCACGCGCAGGGCGCCCCCGGCGACGTAGGCGATGTGCCGTCCGTCCGGGGACGGACGCGGGTCGATCACCGGTCCCGCGACGGGCAGTTCACGCGCCGTCCCGGCCCGCAACTCGGCCGTGAAAAGCCGCCCCGACAAGGCGAAAGAGGCCAGCTCCACCGCCGTGTCGGTGGCGTACGCGACGATCCCCGCACCGCCCTCGCGGCTGCGCTCGCGGCGCGCGCGCTCCTCGGGGGACAGGCGCTCGCCGGCACCGCCGAGGAGGGCGCGCGGGTCCGCCGCCACACGCTCCCCACCGCCCTCCAGATCGAGCACGCGCAGCGAGTTGGCCCGGTCGGTACCGGAGTCGGAGCGCAGGAACACCACGCGCGAGGCGTCGGGCGCCACCGTGAAGGCACGCGGTGCGCCGAGCGTGAACCGCTGGGTGCGCGCGTGCAGTCGGGGGAAGGAGACAGGCTCGGTCGTCATGCCATGACCATATTGGCCATGCGCCCCCTTGTGCGGCCGTGCGCCGACCGATGCGCGCGTGCGGAAAGTTATGATCACTAGCGCATAGTGGGTATGAACCTGCTGCCCCTTGTGTGGATTTATCTGCCCCCAACGTCCGAACCCCCGACCCCCCGCGTCCTGGGATCATTGGAGGTGAGCCGCCGTGGCACTCTCGATTTCGGCGGTGGTGCTGCTGGCGATCATCGTCTTCCTGCTGGTCAAGAAGTCCGGCCTCAAGGCCGGCCACGCGCTCGTCTGCATGCTCCTCGGGTTCTACCTCGCCTCGTCCACGGTCGCGCCCACGATCCACCAACTCACGACCAACATCGCGGGGATGATCGGGAGCCTCAAGTTCTGAGGCTCCGCCTCAGCCTCACCTTCCGGCGGCGAACGGCAGGAACGCCCCCCAAGCCTCCGGCCCGAGCGCGAGCCGGGGGCCGTTCAGGTGCTTGGAGTCACGGACGTGGACGGTGGTGGAAGACGTGGCCGTCTCGACGCAGGAGTCACCTTCACTGCCGCTGCTGTAGCTGCTCTTGAACCAGTCGAGCGCCACTTCCAGGCAGGAATCCGTCTCCGCGCCGCTGCTGTAGCTGCTCTTGAACCATGCCAGTCGGGCGTCGTGGATCATGCTTCCCCCAGCAGTTGTTCGATGAATGCGGCCGATTCACGGGGCGTCAGGGCCTGGGCCCGGATGATGCCGTAGCGCAACTCCAGGATACGGAGCAGCCTCGGCTCGGTGACCGGGCGGCCGTTGGTGACTCCCGGAGAGCGTCCGACCGCCGTGCCGTCCTCGAACTTCAGCACCTCGATCCCGCCGTCCACTCCGGCGTGCTCCTCGCGGTCCATCGGCATCACCTGGATTTCGACGTTCCGCAACTGCGCCACCGTAAGCAGGTGTTCGAGTTGTCGGCGCACTACTGTTGCCCCGCCGAGCCGCCGCCGAAGCGTCCACTCGTCCAGGAGGAAGCTGAGCTCGGGGGCGGGGTCGCGGTCGAAGATCGCCTTCCTGGCCACCCGGGCGGCGACGCCTCGCTCCACCTCCTCCTCCGCGTAAGCGGGCCGCCGCATGCGGAACAGGGCGCCCGCGTACTCGGGCGTCTGCAGAAGCCCATGCACGTTCAGCGGGTCGTAGAGCTGGAGCTCGACCGCCTTCGCCTCCATCTTCGCCAAGTCCCGTACCTTCTTCGGGTACCGGACCCTCTTCACGTCCTCCTTCATCGCGGACAGCAGTCCGCCCGCGCCGAGCACCTCGTCCGCCTTGTCCAGGTACTCGGGACGAGGAATGCGGCGGCCGCTCTCGATCTTGTAGACGAGGTCCTCGCCGTATCCGACCGCCGTGCCGAAGTCGGCGGCGCGCAGGCCGGCCGCCTCGCGGCGCAGCTTCAACTGCCGTCCCACGGTGGCGACGACGGCGACGCCCCAGTCGTCGTCGGGATCCACCTCCCACCCCGGCTCGTCCGCCTCGCCCCTGAGTCGTACCGCCTCGCCGTCCACCGACATGCGCGCCCCTCCGTGGCCGGTGCGTCACGACAGCCGGGACAGCACCGGACAAAGCTTGGACAGTCACCGTACGCAACCGTCTGATCACTCAAAGCGGTAAGCGCCATCCGCCACTCTGAGTGACGTGAATCAGGAAATCGCCGACACGGCGGCCCAACCAGACACCGGTGTCCGGAACTTCACCATGCTGCTCTCGTCGACACCGAGGGGCGCCCGCCTGGCGCGGCTGCTCACGGCCGACCAGCTACGGGGATGGGGGCTCCCGCACGAGACGGCGAGCCAGGTCGTGGCCGAGCTGGCGGCGAACGCGGCCACCCACGGCCGCCTGCCCGGCCGCAGCTTCCGCCTGACGCTGTACGTGGTCGCCGGCACCCTCCGCATCGAGGTGACCGACACGAGGGGAGACCGCTTGCCGGAACTGCGCCCCGGCTCCCCGGACGAGGAATCCGGCCGGGGCCTGCTCCTCGTGGAGGCGCTGGCCGACCGCTGGGGAACGGCAGGGGGCCGCTACCCACGCAAGACGGTGTGGGCGGAACTCCGGCTCTGAAGCCGCCCCGGCGCCGTGACGACGCCACCTCTCCCTCGTTGGTACATATCATCCGGAAAAAGGGAAACACATGGTCAACTCGTCTCACGAGGCGATGCACCGAATCTTCCAGGAGTACCCGGGCCTGTTCGTCGGCGTCTCGAAGGTCCTCGGCCTGCCGTTCATCGCGCCAAGAGCCGTCACGGTTCTGCCGACCGACCTGACCGAATACCGGCCTGTCGAACGTCGCGTGGACACGCTGATGCGCTTCGACTCGGGTGAGGACGAGTCCTTCCTGCTCGCCGTGGAGGCGCAGAGCGGGAAGGACAAGGACAAGCCGGCCAGCTGGGCCTACTACCTGTCCTTGCACAGGGCCTGAGTGGCAACCGCCGGGCCGCAGAGATCTGGAGGAACCTGGTGGCCGTGGACCTTTCCTTCTACAAGTCGTACATCGCCGAGGAGATCCGGGACGAAGGTCGTGCCGAGGCTCTCGTGCAGAAGGGTGCCGAGGACGTCCTGCTCGTGCTGGAGGCGCGTGGTCTCGACGTGTCCGAGGTCGTCCGCGAGCGGGTCACCTCCTGCCGGGATCTCGAGGTGCTGCGGCGCTGGCTCACCCGTGCCGTCTCCCTGGAGGCCGCCGAGGAGATCTTCGGAGAGGCGGGCGGGGCCTCGTAGGGTGGGGCCATGACGGAAATGGCCCCCCGGCGGCTGCTGCTGGTGCACGCGCATCCGGACGACGAGTCGATCAACAACGGCGTGACCATGGCGCGGTACGCGGCCGAGGGCGCCCAGGTGACCCTCGTGACCTGCACGCTCGGGGAGCGCGGCGAGGTCATCCCGGCCGAGCTGGGGCACCTGGGCGGGGCCGCGCTCGGCGCGCACCGGCGCGAGGAGCTCGCCGCCGCGATGGGCGAGCTCGGGGTCAGCGACTTCCGGCTGCTCGGCGGGGCCGGGCGGTACCGGGACTCCGGGATGATGGGGCTGGCCGACAACGACGACCCGGACTGCCTGTGGCAGGCCGACCTGGACCAGGCCGCCGCCCACCTCGTCGCCGTCATCCGCGAGGTCCGTCCGCAGGTCCTCGTGACCTACGACGACAACGGCGGCTACGGCCACCCCGACCACATCAAGGCCCACCGCATCGCCATGCGCGCCGCCGACCTCGCCGCCGACCCCGCCGTACGGTCCGGCCTCGGCGAGGCCTGGCGGATCGCCAAGGTCTACTGGAACCGCGTGCCGCGCCCCGCCGCCGAGGCCGCCTTCGCGCGGCTGAACGACGCGCTGCCCGGCCTGCCCTTCGCCAAGTCCGCCGCCGTCGACGACGTACCCGGAATGGTCGGCGACGACCGGATCACCGCCGTCATCGACGGCACGCCCGCGCACGCCGCCGCCAAGGCCGCCGCGATGCGCGCCCACGCCACCCAGATCGTGGTCGCCGAACCGTACTTCGCGCTCTCCAACGAACTCGCCCAGCCCCTCTTCACCACCGAGTACTACGAACTCGTGCGGGGGACGGCCGGCCGCGGCGCCGAAGGCGTGGAAACCGACCTGTTCGCCGGTGTCACGGGTGACGAGGGGGCGCTGTGAGCACGCGAGGACGCGACGGCGGCTCCATGCTGGCGCAGCCGCTGAGGCCGCCGAGCCCGGGGCGGGCCGCCGCCTACCTGGGGCTCTTCCTGCTCGGCGCCGTCGCCGGCATCGCGGGCGCGCTGGTGCAGGCCGCCTGGTTCCCCGGCGGGCTGCTGCTCGCCCTCGCGGGCGCGGCCGGGGTGTTCCTGGGCGGGGCGCGGGCCGCCCGCAGCCGTGGCGGCGCCGTGGCGGGCGCGGCCGGCTGGATGGTCGTCGTGGTGCTGCTCACCGCCAGCCGCCCGGAAGGGGACTTCCTCTTCGCCGCGGGCGGCGGCTCCTACCTCTTCCTGCTCGGCGGCATGGCCCTCGCTGTGATCTGCGCCACTTTGGGTTCGGGGCGGCAACCCGGCGGCCGTGACGTCCGACTTGGCAAGTGACGTACCACTTCTTCCCACCGTGTGGGTGCGAGTCCGGTGAGCATTTCCCCGGCGGTCCCGGGAAACCGGCCAGAAGTGGCCAGTATGGTGGTGCGCGCCGCCGAGCTGCCCGAGGAGTGAGGTCGTGACGGGCGGCGGAGCCAACCGGGAGAACCTGCCTTGAGTCGTGAAACTGACACTCCGTCCTCCGGGCCCAACGGGCGCGGCGGAGCCGCCTACCCCTCGGGTACGCCGCCGTACGGCATCCCGGCGGTGTCCGACGACGGTGCGGACGCGGGCCGTTCGGCCGCCCGGCCGGAGGAACGCAAGACCGAGACCACGCTGACGACCCGGATCCGGATCAACATCCCCGGTTCCCGGCCGATCCCGCCCGTGGTCGTGCGCAAGCCCGTCTCCGCCGAAGCGGCCGCCGAGAGCACCGGCGGCGCCAAGGGCTCCGCCGAGGACACCGGAAGCTTCCCCGGGCCGTCGGCCTCCGCCGCGGCCCCGGCCGGTGTCTCCGAGCCGTCCGCCGCCGAACCGGCCGCCCCGGCCGAGGAGAAGGCGACCAGCGACTGGTTCGCGCCCCGCAAGTCCGCGCCGGGCAAGGCCGGGCAGGGCGGCGACGCCACCAACGGCGCCGGACTGCCCACCGGTTCGGGCGCCCCCGGCAACGGCCCTGGCGCGTCCGGTGCGTCCGGTGCGTCCGGTTCCGGCAAGGCTTCCGGTACGGGCGCTCCGGGCGCGGGCGGCCGTCCCGGCGGCGTCGTCGGCTCCATGGGCCTGCCCGGCGGCTCCCGCCCCGGCTCCACCAACGGCGCCGGGCTGCCCGGAGCCACCGGCGGTCCCGTCGCGCCCGGACACGGCGGCGGCACCGGCTCCTTCGACGTGACCGAGGCGCTGGCCGCTGGCCCGCTCGCGAACGGTTCCCGCTCCCGCCAGGAGCCCGCCGAACCCAGCCGCGACGACCTGCCGTACTTCGCCGACGGCGGCCACGCCGGACAGAACGGCCGCAACGGTCACAGTGGCCAGAACCGTCAGAACGGTCAGAACGGCCGCAACGGGCAGGGCGGTTACGGCACCCCCGGCACCCCCTCCGTCCCGGGTGTCCCCGGCGGTCCCGCCGGCCCGACCGGCGGCCCGGTCACCGGTGACAGCCCCCTGCTGCCGCCCACCGGCCCGGACGGCGGCCCCGGCACGCACGGCGGCTTCCCCGGCGCCGGCCTGAGCGACGACACCGCGATCCTCACCCCGCAGCAGCCGGCCCCCGAGCCCGGCGCCCCCGGCTACGGCGGCCGTCCGGACAACGTCTCCGGACAGACCGTCACCAGCGGCATCCCGGTCATCCCCCCGGGCTCCAACCCGCCCTTCGGCCAGGGCCCGGGCGGCGACGGCCCGCGCGGGTACACGCCCCCGAAGCTGCCCGAGCCGGGCGCCGGCAGCCCCACCGGCAGCGCCCCCAAGCCGGCCAAGCCCGCCCCCAAGAAGAAGGGCCGCAGCAAACTGGCCCTGCTCGGCGGCGGCGTGGTCCTCGTCGCCGGTGTCGCCTACGGCGCCGGGCTGCTGATGAACCACTCCGACGTGCCCAAGGGCACCACCGTGCTCGGCGTCGACATCGGCGGCGGCACCCGCGACGACGCCGTGAAGAAGCTCGACGACGCCTTCGGCGGCCGGGTCGGCCAGCCGCTGAAGCTGTCCGTCGCCGGCCGCACCGTCACCCTCAAGCCCGACCAGGCGGGGCTCCAGTTCGACACCCAGGCCACCGCCAGCGCGGCCGCGACCAGCGACTACAACCCGGTCTCGGTCATCGGCTCGCTCTTCGGCAACCACCGCGTGGTCCAGCCCGTCATGCCCGTGGACGAGGAGAAGCTCCAGGTCGCCCTTCAGAACGCGGCAGGGGGGGCCGGTTCGCTCACCGACGGCACCATCAAGTTCGAGCCGGGCAAGGCCGTCGCCGTGTACGGCAAGGCGGGCAAGGGCATCGACGCCGGCGCCTCCACCAAGGCGGTCGAGCAGGCGTACCGCACCCAGGTCGAGACCGGCAGGCCCTCCGCGGTCCCGCTGGCCACCACCACCAGGCAGCCGACGGTCTCCAACGCCGAGGTCGACCGGATGATGAAGAAGTTCGCCGAGCCGGCCATGTCGGGCCTGGTGACGGTCCGCACCGACGCCGCGCACCAGGTCTCCTTCAGCCCGCGGAAGTCGCTGTGGAAGTTCCTGCGCGTCAAGGCGGTCGACGGCAAGCTCGTGGACTCCTACGACCAGACCGTGCTCCAGCAGCTGTACGGCGGCGCGTTCGACGGCGTGCTGATCGCCCGCGGCAACGGCCAGAAGACGCCCGTCAACGTCACGGACGTCATCCAGGCCCTGCGCCCGGCCCTGATGAGCACCGGCAACCGCGTCGGCGTCATCAAGACCAACCCCAACTAGGCGACCCCGCCAGGCGGACGAGGGGACGGCACCCGGCGCGGCGCGCACCGGGTGCCGTCGCGTCATGTCACCCGCCGGGTCACCCCGCCCGCATGACATCTGTCATGCGGCAGTCAGGACCGCCGACACTGCCGCCCGACCGGCCCCCGCGGCCAGCATGGGTGACATGACAACGACAGCGGAGACCGCCGCCACGGCCACGGTGGTGGGGTTCGACCAGGTGACCAAGGCCTACGGCGACGTACGGGCCGTGGACGGCCTGACCCTCGCCCTGCACCCGGGCGAGACCGTGGCCCTGCTCGGCCCCAACGGCGCCGGCAAGTCGACCACCCTCGACCTGCTGCTCGGCCTCAAGCACGCCGACAGCGGCACCGTCAGCGTCTTCGGCACCAGCCCGCGCGAGGCGATCGTCGCCGGACGCGTGGGCGCGATGCTCCAGAGCGGCGGGCTGATGGAGGAGGTCACCGTCGCCGAACTGGTGCGGCTCGCCTGCGATCTGCACCCCAGGCGGTACAAGGCCGCCGACGTGATGGCCCGGGCCGGCATCTCCCAGATCGCCGACCGCAAGGTCAACAAGCTCTCCGGCGGCCAGGCCCAGCGCGTCCGCTTCGCGCTCGCCACCGCCGGCGACAGCGACCTGATCGTCCTCGACGAGCCGACCACCGGCATGGACGTCTCCGCCCGCCAGGCCTTCTGGGCCACCATGCGCGAACAGGCCGACCAGGGCCGTACGGTCCTCTTCGCCACGCACTACCTGGAGGAGGCCGACGCCATCGCCGACCGCGTGCTCGTCCTGCACCGGGGCCGGCTGCTGGCCGACGGCACCGCCGCCGAGATCAAGGCCAAGGCGGGCGCCCGCCGGATCTCCTTCGACCTCGAGGGCGTGATCGACGAGACCGCCCTGAACGGCCTGCCCTTCCTGACCGCGGTCGACGTCTCGGGCCAGACCGTGCGCATCCAGTCCTCCGACGCCGACGCGACCGTGCACGCCCTGTACGGGCTCGGCGTCTACCCCCGCAACCTCGAAGTCGCCGGGCTCGGGCTCGAGCAGGCGTTCGTCGCCATCACCGAGGCCGAGGAGGCCAAGCAGTCGTGAACAGCCTGATCAAGCTCGAACTCGCCCGCGCCCTGCGCAACCGCAAGTTCCTGTTCTTCTCGGTGCTCTACCCCTCGATCCTGTTCCTGATCATCGCGGGCAAGGCCGACGGCACCACCGAGGTCGGCGGCAGCGGCCTGACCCTGCCGACGTACATGATGGTCTCCATGGCGTCCTTCGGCGCGCTGACCGCCGTGCTCATGGGCAACAGCGAGCGCATCGCCAAGGAGCGCGAGAGCGGCTGGGTGCGCCAGTTGCGGCTGACCCCGCTGCCCGGGCGCGGCTACGTCCTCGCCAAGACGGCGAGCGCGGCCGTGGTGAGCCTGCCGTCCATCGTCGTCGTCTTCGCCGTAGCCGCGGCCGTCAAGCACGTACGCCTGGACGCCTGGCAGTGGCTCGCGCTCACCGGCGCCATCTGGGCCGGAAGCCTGGTCTTCGCGGCGCTCGGCGTGGCCATCGGCTACCTCGCCACCGGGGACGCGGTCCGCCCGATCACCATGATCGTCTACTTCGGCCTGTCGATGCTCGGCGGCCTGTGGATGCCCGCGACCAGCTTCCCGCGGTGGCTCCAGGACATCGCCGAGTGGCTGCCCACGCACGCGTACGCTGCACTGGGGCAGGCGATCGAACAGAGCCAGGCGCCGCACGGCAGGGACATCGCCCTCCTGGTCGTGTTCTTCGCCCTGTTCGCGGGCGGCGCGGCCTGGCTGTACCGGAAGGACACGCTGAAGGCGTGAGCGTCATGACGGAGGACCGGGTGCGGGAAGAGGCTCGTGCGGAGCGGGCGGTGCGGCTGGGGGAGTCCCCGCGCAACGCCCGCGAGGCACTCCGCAAGAGCGTGTGGATCGGCATCTGGCTGGTGTTCCTCAGCTCGCCGGTCAAGGACCTGGCCTCCGGCCGGCACACCCCGGCCGGGACCGCGGCCGGCGCGGTGGGCCTGGCCGCCTTCGTCGCGGTCTACCTCGCGGTCGTCTTCCGCAACATGGGCCGCCCGCTCGGCCGGCCCGTGCGGACGCGGTACGTCGGCGCGCTGATCGCCGGACTGTTCGTCCTGGCCGTGGTCCTGTGCCTGACCCTCGGCGCGCACTGGACCGGCCTGTTCGTGTACGTCTCGGTCTCCTGCGGGGCCGCCCTCCCGCTGCGCGCGGCCTACTGGACGATCCCGCTGACCGGCGCCGCCATGGTGCTCACCGGCTGGTACCTGGGCGAGAAGGACACCGGGCAACTGCTGCTCCTCGTGGTGCTGATCGGCTTCGCCATGACCGGCGTACGGCAACTGGTGCGCACCACCGTCGAGTTGCGCCAGGCCCGGGCGACCGTCGCCCAGCTCGCCGCCAACGAGGAGCGGCTGCGCCTCGCCCGTGACCTGCACGACCTGCTCGGCCACTCGCTGTCGCTGATCACGCTCAAGAGCGAGCTGGCCGGCCGGATGCTGCCGGCCCACCCCGACAAGGCCGCCCAGCAGGTCGCCGACATCGAGCAGGTCAGCCGGCAGGCCCTGGTGGACGTCCGCGAGGCCGTCACCGGCTACCGCAGGCCCCGGCTGTCCGCCGAGCTGGCGGGCGCCCGGGTGGCGCTGACCGCCGCCGAGGTCGTGGCCGCCGTCCCCGCCGAGCCCGACCTCACCGGGGTGCCCGAGGAGAGCGAGAGCGCCCTCGCCTGGGCGCTGCGCGAGGCGGTCACCAACGTCGTACGGCACAGCGGCGCGAGCCGCTGCACGGTGGACGTGGTGCGCCGCCAGACCCTGGACGGGGCGTTCCTCGAACTCTCCGTGGAGGACAACGGCTCGGGCGCCGCCGCCGGGCCGGCCAAGGGCCCCGGCAACGGCCTCACCGGCCTGACCGAGCGCCTGGAGAAGGCGGGCGGCCGGCTCGAGGCGGGCCGCGTCAGGCACGGCTTCCGCCTGGTCGCCCGCGCGCCGCTCGCCCGGACGGGAGACACGGAGCCTGCCGGGAGTGTCCCGCCCGCGCCCCGGCGCCCGGCGCGCACCCTCGGCGCACGGAGCCACCGGACGGACGGCTCCGCCACATGACGGGCGGCGCGGCGGGCCGGGGGCACGCACCGGCCGCCGCAGCGTCCACCCCGCCCGGACGGGAGACACGGAGCCTGCCGGGAGTGTCCCGCCCGCGCCCCGGCGCCCGGCGCGCACCCTCGGCGCACGGAGCCACCGGACGGACGGCTCCGCCACATGACGGGCGGCGCGGCGGGCCGGGGGCACGCACCGGCCGCCGCAGCGGCCGCCCCCAGGGCGGAGGACGGGGAACTCCGGACAGGCCCTAGGATCCCCGCATGAGCCGCACGATCAAGGTCCTCCTCGCCGAGGACCAGTCGATGGTCCGCGAGGCGCTGGCCGCCCTGCTCGGCCTGGAGGCCGACATCGAGGTCGTCGCGCAGGTCTCGCGCGGCGACGAGGTCGTGGCGGCGGCCCGGGCCCACGACGTGGACGTGGCGCTGCTCGACATCGAGATGCCGGGCTGCACCGGCATCGAGGCGGCCGCGGTGCTGCACCGCGAGCTGCCCGCCCTCAAGGTGGTGGTGCTCACCACCTTCGGCCGGCCCGGCTATCTGCGCAGCGCCATGGAGGCGGGCGCCGACGCGTTCCTGGTCAAGGACGCGCCCGCCGCCCAGCTCGCCGAGGCGGTGCGCAAGGTGCTGGCCGGCGAGCGGGTCATCGACCCCACGCTGGCCGCCGCGGCCCTCGCCGAGGGCGCCAACCCGCTCACCGACCGCGAGCGCGAGGTCCTGCGCGCCGCCGCCGACGGTGCCACCAACGCCGAACTCGCCGCCGCCCTCCACCTCTCCCAGGGCACGGTCCGCAACTACCTCTCCACGGCCATCCAGAAGCTCGCGGTCCGCAACAGGACGGAAGCGGTGCGCACGGCGCGGGAGAAGGGCTGGCTGTAGGACGCGGTGGCGTGCTCGCGGCGCGTGCGCGTGATCAGTTGAGCATCGCCCGCGCCGAGTGCGCCTGCTGTCGTACCCGCTCCGCCGTCGGCTGGTCCACCGCGCCCACCACGTCCGCGTACGCCTCCAGTTCCTCCGCTCCGGCGACGAAGTCGCCTCGCTGCACCAGGAGCTGGGCGCGCTCGTAGCGCAGGCGCGCCGGGTGCGAGGGGAGTTGGAGGGACAGGTCGACCGCCCACAGGCCCACGTCGGAGCGCTCGGGCCGTACGGCGGCCCACGCGCGGATGTTGTTCAGGATCCGCGAGACGATCTCCAGTGGCGCGGCCGGCGTCAGCATCGACGGGTGCAGCGGGGTCCCCGTCGCGCCGACGACCAGCAGTTCCGCGTCGGCCCCGGTGAGCACCCGGCCCCCGCCGAACGGGTCCGCGAGCACCTGCTCCCCGGCCGCGCCGAACCCGACCACGAAGTGCCCGGGCAACGCGACCCCGTACACCGGCGCCCCCGCCCGCCGGGCCACCTCCAGCCACACCACCGACAGCAGGATCGGCAGCCCGCGCCGCCGCCGCAGCACCTCGTGCAGCAACGAGGACTCCAGGCGCTGGTAGTCCGCGGCCGAGCCGCAGAAGCCGTGCCGCTCGCCGAGCAGCTCGCACAGCGCCTGCGCCCAGGCGCGCGGCCCGCCGGGCCGGTACGGCACCTGCCCCGCGAGCCGGTCCAGCTCCACCTCCGACGCGTCCATGCCCGCCTCGTCCAGCGCCCCGTCGGCCGCCGCGCCCACCAGCAGGCACAGCGCGGTCACGTCCGGCCGCTCCGCGCGCGCCTCCTCGGCGAAGCGCCGGCGCACGTCGGCGGACCGTTCGGGCGAGGGCGGACGAAGGGGGCGCATAGCAGGCTCGTGCCCGTCCACGGCGATCGCCTACCGCCCCGCGGTGGGGGAGGTTCCGGATTCCGTCACCGGATCCGGCGCGCGGTAGTGGTGGTAGGCGTGGTGGGCCGAGAAGCCCATCCGGGCGTACAGGGCCCGCGCCCCGGCGTTGTCGGTCTCCACCTGGAGCCAGGCGGCCGACGCGCCCTCCGCGAGCGCCTGACGGGCGAGCGCGGCCATCACGGCGGTCGCCAGTCCCCGGCGCCGCCGTGCCGGGTCCACCTCCACCGCCGCGAAGGACGCCCAGCGCCCGTCGACGACGCACCGCCCGATCGCGGCCGGCGCGTCCCCGCCCTCACCGGGCACGGTCGCGAACCACACCGAGGGCCCGCTGCCCAGCACCTCCAGGGCCACCTCGCTCAGCCCCTTGCGCCGGTAGCGCGCGAGCCACGCCTCGTCGGCCGTACGGGACAGCACGACCGCGCCCTCCGCAGGGTCGCCCGGGCCTTCGGGCCCGCCGGAGCCCCCGGCCAGGTCGGCGACCGGCGCGAGCGCCCCGGTCCACAGCTCCGCCGTCACCTCGCGCACCCAGCCCCGCCGTTCCAGCTCCGCGCACAGCGTCTCCTGCGTGCCCTCGGCGCCGGTGGCGGTCTGGACGTACGCGGGCAGACCGCGCTCGCCGTACCAGCGCCGTACGGCGGCCAGCGCCTCGTCGAGCGGGAGGCCGGGGTCGCCGAGCGGCAGCACCGAGTTGGCCCGCCGGGTGAACCCGGAGGCCGCCCGCAGCTCCCACTCCCCGAGCCGCTCGCTCTCCACCGGACGCCACGCCCGCGCGGCGACACGCGCGAGTTCCGCGTACGTCGCCGCCGGACCCCGCCGCCGGGCCGGCGCAGTCGTCACGTGGCGCGGAGCGCCTCCTTGAGGGGCGGTGGCCGGGTGGCGGGCGGGAACGACCTTGCCCGCGACCAGCGACGATTCCGCGATGCGGACGGTCTCGCCGCTCTTGCGTGTGATCAGCAGCACACCGTCGTTCCATGATGTGAGAACACCGACCGTGTCGGTGAACTTCTCACCCGCCGCTCCAGGTTCGCCCAAGCGCCGTACGGAGACTCGTTTGCCCACGTCAGCAGCGGTGATACGGACCTTCAGGCGTCCGGCCGCCGAGATTTCCACAGGTCGGTCCACCCCTCCTGTTCGGATCGTGCCCCGGAACGGAGATACTAGGGGCGGGCATCGACTACGCCGCGCTCCCGCGCGCCAGGCGGCGGGGCCTGTGGAGGCTCCGCCAGCGCCCTATCGAGGAGGAACGACAGCGTGACCTACGTCATCGCGCAGCCTTGTGTCGACGTCAAGGACAAGGCGTGCATCGAGGAGTGCCCGGTCGACTGCATCTACGAGGGCCAGCGGTCCTTGTACATCCACCCGGACGAATGCGTCGACTGCGGAGCCTGTGAGCCGGTCTGCCCGGTCGAGGCGATCTTCTACGAGGACGACACTCCGGAGGAGTGGAAGGACTACTACAAGGCGAACGTCGAGTTCTTCGACGAGCTCGGCTCTCCCGGCGGCGCCAGCAAGCTGGGGCTGATCGAGCGCGACCACCCCGTCATCGCCGCGCTGCCGCCGCAGAACCAGTAAGAGCGGCCCGCCTTGGCGCCGCCCCGGTCCCGTACGGCCTGATCGCCCCGAGCGCTCCCGCCGCCGTACGGGACCGAGGCGTTTCACCGGGGCGTTCTCCGCAACCGAAAGAGAGCCTGATTCCCGTGTCCGCAGTCTCCGACCGGCTCCCCGTCTTCCCCTGGGACAAGCTGGAGCCGTACAAGAAGACGGCCGCCGCCCACCCCGACGGCATCGTCGACCTGTCCGTCGGCACGCCGGTCGACCCGGTTCCCGAGCTGATCCAGAAGGCGCTGGTCGCGGCGGCGGACTCGCCGGGCTACCCGACCGTCTGGGGCACGCCCGAGCTGCGCGACGCGATCACCGGCTGGACCGAGCGCCGGCTCGGCGCGCGCGGCGTCACCCACCGGCACGTCCTGCCGGTCGTCGGCTCCAAGGAACTCGTCGCCTGGCTCCCCAGCCAGCTCGGCCTCGGCCCCGGCGACCGGGTCGCCTTCCCGCACCTGGCCTACCCGACCTACGAGGTCGGCGCCCGCCTGGCCCGCGCCGCCTACGAGGTCTACGACGACCCGACCGAGCTGGACCCGGCCGGCCTGAAGCTGCTCTGGCTGAACTCCCCGTCCAACCCCACCGGCAAGGTGCTCGGCAAGCAGGAGCTGACCCGGATCGTCGCCTGGGCGCGCGAGCACGGCGTCCTGGTCTTCTCCGACGAGTGCTACATCGAGCTGGGCTGGGAGGCCGACCCGGTCTCCGTCCTCCACCCGGACGTCAACGGCGGCTCGTACGAGGGCGTCGTCGCCGTCCACTCCCTGTCCAAGCGCTCCAACCTGGCCGGCTATCGCGCCGCCTTCCTCGCCGGCGACCCGGCCGTCCTCGGCCCGCTGCTGGAGATCCGCAAGCACGGCGGCATGATGACCTCCGCGCCCACCCAGGCGGCCGTCGTGGCGGCCCTCGGCGACGACACGCACGTCCGCGAGCAGCGCGAGCGCTACGCGGCCCGCCGCACCGCGCTGCGCGAGGCCCTGCTCGCCCACGGCTTCCGCATCGAGCACAGCGAGGCCAGCCTGTACCTCTGGGCGACGCGCGGGGAGTCCTGCTGGGACACTGTGGCCCGCCTCGCCGAGCGCGGCATCCTGGTCGCCCCCGGCGACTTCTACGGCCCCGCCGGCGGCGAGTTCGTCCGCGTGGCCCTCACGGCGACCGACGAGCGGGTGGCGGCGGCGGTACGGCGCCTGTGACCGGTGCCGTACGCCTGTTGGCCAGGGCATGGTGAAGGGGCCCGGAGGATCCTCCTCCGGGCCCCTTCACCGTTCGCCGGGCCGCTCAGCCGCCCAGCGGCAGCCCGCCCTGGACCGGCAGGCCCTGCGCCGGCAGCGCCTGGGTCGGCAGGCCGCCCTGGGTCGCGGTCCTCGCGGTGTCGCCGAGCACGCCCCCGGCCGACCCGGCCGCGTCGCCCGCCGCCTTCTGCGCGACCGGCGCCGTCTTCCGCACCAGGTTGCCGCCGGCCTTGCCCGCGGCCGGCACCGCCTGCCTGAGCGCCTTGCCGCCGGTGTCGCCCGCGACCCCGGTGACGTGCTGCGCCGCGCCGTCCACGGTGCTGCCGGCGTGCGCACCGTCCAGGGCGGTCAGGCCGCCGAGGTTCGGGGTGGCCGGCAGCGCGGGGGCGGCGCTGGCGGAGCCGGCCGCACCGGCCCCGGCGGCCGCTCCCGCAGCGACGATCAGCGCGGCACGGGCGATCCGGCGGGTCAGGGGGAGGGACATGTTGCTCCTTCGACGGGTTGACTGAAGTGCCTTGCCCCGCCCGGCGGTTGGTCGGCCGACCGGGTGGGCCTCGGACGCAGTGACTACCGCCCGAGATCGTCGAAGGTTGCGGCGCACCAAGGTAAAGAGTCGGTAATGCGTCGCATTATCGGCTGCGGATGAAAGCGGGCAAAAGCCGCCCGGTCCGACTGTCTGCCGAATCCTTACGGCCCTTTGCTCCCAAGGGCTTTGACGGCCACGGGGGCGAGCGTGCGAAAACCCGTCCGCGCCACCGCGCCGGCGGTGCGCGCACAACCCGGGCGAGTGAGGGCCCGTACTAGCGTTCCGTGGTGATCCGCACCGAGCCGGAGTCCCGCTCGGCGCCGCCCGCGCCCTGAGCGTCCGTCGTGTGCCACCGGCTGTCGGTGATGCCGGAGCTCCACTCACGCCCCGCGTACGCCACCCGCTCGATGTGCAGCGCCGAGGCGTTGGCCACCGCCCAGTGCGCCAGTTGCCAGCCCCGCTCCCGCGCCCCGCCCCCGGCGGCGCTCCCGGACCCGGCCCGCACGGGGATCGTCACCGTCCGCCCGTCCGAGCCGGACGCGGAGGTCGGGGCGGAGGCCGAGCCGGACGCGGGCGGGCCGCTCGGCGCGGGCGCCGTGGACGAGCCGTCGTCCCGGACCTCCGCGCCGGCCTCCTGCATCACGTCCCGCCCGAAGTCCCGTACCAGCGCGGCCCGCACCGCGTCCGGGCCGGTGGTCCGGGTGGCGCCCGGGCGGCCCCGGCAGGTCAGCGTGGCGGCCGAGTGCCCGGTGAGCGCGGCGGAGAGCAGGACCGCGTCCGGCTCGTGCTTGGCGTAGGCCTGCGGGAAGCCGCTGCGCTGCACGCGCTGGGCGGCCACGGTCAGCGGCAGCCGCGTGTATCCGGGGACCTTGGCCAGGTGCTCGTAGAACTTCCCGGCCGCGTACGCCGGGTCCATGATCTCCTTCGGCGTGCCCCAGCCCTGCGAGGGCCGCTGCTGGAACAGGCCGAGCGAGTCCCGGTCGCCGTGCTCGATGTTGCGCAGGCCGGACTCCTGGAGGGCGGTCGCCAGCGCGATCGTCACGGCGCGCTCGGGCATGTTGCGCCCGGTGCCCACGGCGGCGATCGTCGCCGCGTTCACCGCCTGCTCCGGTGTGAACTCGTACGAGGCGCCGTCGCCCTTGCCGGAGACGACCTCGCAGCCCGGGCCCCCGGTGCCGCCCGTGAGGTACTGCACCGTGAGGTAGCCGGCGAGCGCCAGCAGGACCACGAGGGCCGCCCCCATCCGAAGGAGGCGGCCACCACGCCTGGAAGTGGGGGACGGCTCTGACACGCGTACAAGGTAGCGGAGGCCGGTGGGACGGCCGAGCCGGGTGTGGACAATGCGCAGCGGCGGCCGATGGGTTCGGCAAGTTAGGGTCGTCGTCATGGCCGATACCCCGCTTGACCTCACGCTGGACGCAGCGCGGCTGACCGCGCGGCTCGTCGACTTCCCCTCCGAGAGCGGCACGGAGAAGCCGCTCGCCGACGCGATCGAGACGGCGCTGCGCGCCCTGCCTCACCTGACTGTCGACCGGTTCGGCAACAACGTCGTCGCGCGAACGAACCTCGGCCGCCCCGAGCGCGTGATCCTCGCCGGCCACATCGACACGGTCCCGATCGCGGGGAACGTCCCCTCCCGGCTGGACGGGGACGGGGTGCTCTGGGGCTGCGGCACCTGTGACATGAAGTCCGGCGTGGCCGTGCAGCTGCGCATCGCGGCCACCGTCCCGGCCCCCAACCGCGACCTGACCTTCGTCTTCTACGACAACGAGGAGGTCACCGCCGACCTCAACGGCCTGGGGCACGTCGCCAAGGCCCATCCGGACTGGCTGACGGGCGACTTCGCGATCCTCCTCGAACCCTCCGACGGCAACGTCGAGGGCGGCTGCCAGGGCACCCTGCGCGTGCTGCTGAAGACGAAGGGTGAGCGGGCGCACTCCGCGCGCGGCTGGATGGGCTCCAACGCCATCCATGCCGCCGCGCCGATCCTCGCCCGCCTCGCGGAGTACAAGCCGCGTCACCCGGTCATCGACGGCCTGGAGTACCGCGAGGGCCTCAACGCGGTCGGCATCTCGGGCGGAGTGGCGGGCAACGTCATCCCCGACGAGTGCGTGGTCACCGTCAACTTCCGCTACGCCCCCGACCGCACCGAGGAGGAGGCGGTCGCCCACGTCCGCGAGGTCTTCGCGGACTGCGGGGTGGAGGAGTTCGTGATCGACGACCACAGCGGCGGCGCGCTGCCCGGCCTGAACCACCCCGCCGCGCTCGCCTTCATCGAGGCGGTCGGCGGCACCCCGCTGCCCAAGTACGGCTGGACGGACGTCTCCCGCTTCTCCGCGCTGGGCGTCCCGGCCGTCAACTACGGTCCCGGAAACCCCCACTTGGCGCACAAGCGGGACGAACGGGTCGAGACCGCCAAGATCCTCGCGGGCGAGGAGCGCCTGCGGGCCTGGCTGACCGCCTGAGCCGCCGGGCGGAACCCCGCTGACCTGCCGCTGCCCGCAGGAAATGCCGAGGTCCCCCGCTCGTAACCCGCGTAGATCTACGCTGAGGTGGAACGACCGCAAGCGGAGGGAGCGCACATGCCTACAGGCAACCCGGAGGGCAAGAAGCGGCCACCGGAGGAGCAGCGCCTGGGACCGGTCCTCCGGCGGCGGGGCCAGGTGCAGGCCAGCACCACCGACCAGCGCCTGCTGGACGAGCGCGCTCCCACCGACTGGGTGCACACCGACCCCTGGCGGGTCCTGCGCATCCAGTCGGAGTTCATCGAGGGCTTCGGCACCCTGGCCGAGCTGCCTCCCGCGATCAGCGTCTTCGGCTCCGCCCGCACGGCGGTGGACTCACCGGAGTACGAGGCCGGGGTGCGGCTCGGCCGCGGCCTGGTCGAGGCGGGCTTCGCGGTGATCACCGGCGGCGGCCCGGGCGCGATGGAGGCGGCCAACAAGGGCGCCTGCGAGGCCGGCGGCACCTCGGTGGGCCTGGGCATCGAGCTGCCCTTCGAGCAGGGCCTGAACCCCTACGTCGACATCGGGCTGAACTTCCGGTACTTCTTCGTCCGCAAGATGATGTTCGTCAAGTACGCCCAGGGCTTCGTGGTCCTGCCCGGCGGCCTCGGCACCCTCGACGAGCTCTTCGAGGCCCTGACCCTCGTCCAGACCCAGAAGGTCACCCAGTTCCCGATCGTCCTGTTCGGCACCGCGTACTGGGGCGGCCTCGTCGACTGGCTGGAGAACACCCTGATCGCCCAGGGCAAGGCCGCCCAGGCGGACCTCACCCTGTTCCACGTCACCGACGACGTGGAGGAGGCGGTGGCCCTGATGTCCAAGGAGGCGGGCAAGTAGGGCGTGCGGCCCGGCGCCCTACGCCAGGCCGCGCCGGGCCACGGCCGGGCCGCGGTGCCCGGCGATGGCCGCCACCATGTCCACCACCTGCCGGGTCTCGGCGACCTCGTGCACCCGGTACACCTGCGCCCCCAGCCACGCCGACACGGCCGTGGTGGCCAGCGTGCCCACCACCCGCTCCTTCACCGGCCTGTCCAGCGTCTCGCCCACGAAGTCCTTGTTGGACAGCGAGACGAGCACGGGCCACCCCGTGGCGACCATCTCGTCCAGCCGCCGCGTGGCCTCCAGGCTGTGCCGGGTGTTCTTCCCGAAGTCGTGCCCGGGGTCGATCAGCACCGACTCCCGCGGCACGCCGAGGGCGACCGCCCGCTCGGCCAGTCCTACGGTCACCTTCAGGATGTCGGCCATGACGTCGTGGTACGTCACCCGGTGCGGCCGGGTCCGCGGTTCGGCGCCGCCCGCGTGGGTGCACACCAGCCCGGCCCGGTACCGCGCCGCGACCTCGGCGAGCCGCGGGTCGACCCCGCCCCACGCGTCGTTCAGCAGGTCGGCGCCCGCCTCGCAGACCGCCTCGCCGACGTCGGCCCGCCAGGTGTCCACGCTGATGACGACGTCCGGGAACCGCCGCCGCACCTCGGCCACGAAGCCGACCGTGCGCCGCGCCTCCTCCTCGGGCGACACCGCCTCGCCGGGCCCCGCCTTGACCCCGCCGATGTCGACGATCGCGGCTCCCTCGGCGATCGCCTGCTCCACGCGCGCGAGGGCCGGTTCGTCGCGGAACGTCGCCCCCTGGTCGTAGAAGGAGTCCGGGGTCCGGTTCACGATCGCCATGATCACCGGCTCGTGCGTGTCGAATTCACGCCTGCCCAGCCTGAGCATCCCCTGTCGACCTCTCCTGGTACGTCCTGGTCTTCGGCCGTCTGCGACCCTAACTGTCAGCCTCGCATGGCACGATCGGACCCTGACACATCCGACAGACTCCGAAACTCCGTGGGGACCTCAGCGATGGTTATGTTCCTGTTCCTGGTCGTCGCGCTCGCCGTCGTGGTCGCCGCGGTGACCCTCGCGGTGGTCGGCGGCGGCGAGGGCACCGGACCGCTGCCGGAGGCGGCGCCCGAGCGGCTGCACGACCCGCTGCCGCCGGACCGCCCGGTGGGCCGCGCCGACGTGGAGAGCCTGCGCTTCCCGCTCGCCGCACGCGGCTACCGGATGGCGGACGTGGACGACGCGCTCGGCCGCCTGGGCGCCGAGCTCGCCGAGCGCGACGCGCGCATCGCCGACCTGGAGTCCGCCCTGGCCGGCGCCCAGGCCGCCGCGGCCCACGTCCGCCTGTCCAAGCCGCAACCGGAGGACCAGCAGTGACGGCGCACGGCACGGCGACCGACGACGCGGCCGGCGAGACCGCGGCGGGTCCGGCGGGCGGGGGCTCGGTGGGCGGGGGCTCGGTGGGTCCGGCGGGTGAGGCCGCGGGGCCGCGCGGTGCCGCGGTCGCGGGGCCGGACGGAGCGCCGCGCTGCCCGTGGGCCCTGTCCGCCGCCGAGTACGTGACCTACCACGACGAGGAGTGGGGCCGCCCGGTCCACGGCGACGACGCGCTCTACGAACGGCTCAGCCTGGAGGCCTTCCAGTCCGGCCTGTCCTGGATCACCATCCTGCGCCGCCGCCCCGGCTTCCGCGCCGCCTTCGCCGGCTTCGAGATCGCCGCGGTCGCGGAGTTCACCGGGGCCGACCGCGAGCGCCTGCTCGCCGACACCGGCATCATCCGCAACCGCGCCAAGATCGACGCGACCCTCGCCAACGCGCGCGTGCTCGCCGAGTGGTCCCCCGGCGAGCTGGACGCGCTCATCTGGTCGCACGCCCCCGACCCGGCCGGGCGCGCGGCCCCGAGGACCCTCTCCGACGTCCCGGCGGTCACCCCCGAGTCCACCGCGCTGTCCAAGGCGCTGAAGAAGCGCGGCCTGCGCTTCGTCGGCCCGACCACGGCGTACGCCCTGATGCAGGCCTGCGGCCTGGTCGACGACCACCTCGCGGACTGCGTGGCCCGCCGCCCCTGACCGGCCCCGGCCGTGCGGTCAGCGGCCCAGGTACTTCGGCTTCTCCTTGTTCACGAAGGCCTGTACGGCGATGGAGTGGTCCTCGGAGCGCCCCGCGCGGGTCTGGAGCTCGTCCTCCTTCTCCAGCGTCTCCTCCAGCGAGTGGACGAGCCCGTAGGCCATCGCCTCCTTGAGCGCCGCGTACGCCACCGTCGGGCCCTCGGCCAGCGAGCGCGCCACCTTCTCGGCCTCGACGCGCAGTTCCGCGGCCGGCACGACCCGGTTGGCGATGCCCAGCTCATGGGCGTCCTGGGCGCTGATCGTGCGCGGGAAGAGCATCAGGTCGGCGGCCCGGCCGGGGCCCACGACACGCGGCAGGGTCCAGGACATGCCGGAGTCGGCGGTGAGCGCCACGCCCGCGAAGGAGGTGTTGAAGGCGGCCGTGTCCGCGACGATGCGGTAGTCGGCGGCGAGCGCGAAGCCGAAGCCCGCCCCCGCGGCGACCCCGTTCACCGCGGCCACCACCGGCTTCGCCGCGCCGGCCAGCGCCCGCACGATCGGGTTGTAGTGCTCCCGCACGGTGCTCATGGTCTGCCCCGACCCGGTCTCCCGGTCGGCCGCGAGCAGGCCGATGTGCTCCTTGAGGTCCTGGCCCACGCAGAACGCCCGGTCCCCGGCCGCGGTGAGCAGGATCGCCCGTACGGCGGCGTCGGCGGCCGCGGACTCGACCGCGTCCCGGAGCGCGACCTTGGTCGCCACGTTCAGCGCGTTCATCGCCTCGGGGCGGTTCAGCGTGATCGTCGCCAGTCCGTCGCTCACCTCGTAGAGCACGGTGTCGGCCATGGGTCATCCCCTCCGGTGTGGGCCCTGACGTACCGCTCAGTACGTCCTTCGTCCGAGGACAGCATGACGGAGATCACCGGCCGGAGCGCGGAGCGGACGTGTGACCTGCGTCAAAGAATTCCGGCGGACCGCCCGGCGGCGGATGTCCGGGCGGGCGCGCAGTATCGCAGTCACATCCCCGAATTGAGTGGTTTTGCTCGCGCGCGTTGCCCAAGCGATGCCGACTGATGTTGGTCATCGGGTCCTGAGATGCGGGATAATGGCTGGGAAGCAATGTGTTCGATGCCGGTGTCGCGTGTCCTGGGCCGTCCTGGGCATGGATCCGCGCGCGTGCCCTTCGGTGGGCCGTCGGCTTTGACGATGAGCTGGGTTTCAGGAAGGGGAACGAGCATGGCGGCCATGAAGCCGCGGACGGGTGATGGCCCGCTCGAGGTGACCAAGGAGGGGCGGGGCATCGTCATGCGCGTTCCGCTCGAAGGCGGCGGTCGACTCGTCGTCGAGCTGACCCCTGACGAGGCCGACGCGCTCGGCGACGCCCTCAAGAAGGTCGTCGGCTGACGCGCAAGCGACCATACTCTTATCGCTGCCCCGGCATCGCACTCGGTGCCGGGGCGGTGGTTTTCCAGGCGGTGGTGGTCACCGCTTGACCGCGCACAGCAGGCCATCGCCCACCGGCAGCAGGGACGGCACCAGCTCCTGGCTCTCGCGCACCGTGCGCAGCAGCTCCCTCAGCCTGAGGACCTCCGTCGGCTGCGGTCCGGAGTCCACCGTCCGCCCGTGCGCGAACACGCCCTCGAAGACGACCAGGCCTCCCGGACGCAGCAGGCGCAACGATTCAGCGAGGTAGTCGAGGAACTCCTGCCGGTCGCCGTCGCAGAAGACGAGGTCGTACCCGGCGTCCGCGAGCCGGGGCAGCACGTCCAGGGCGCGGCCCGGGATGAACCGGGCCCGGTTGGCGGCGAAGCCGGCCGCGCGGAAGGCCTGGCGGGCGAACTGCTGGTGCTCGGGCTCGGGGTCCACGGTGGTCAGCACCCCGTCGGGGCGCATGCCGTGCAGCAGATGGATGCCGGAGACGCCGGTGCCGGTGCCGATCTCCGCGACGGCCTTGGCGTCCACGGTGGCGGCCAGCAGCCGCAGCGCGGCGCCCGCGCCGGGCGACACCGAGGGCAGGCCCGCTTCACGGGCCCGGTCGCGGGCCCAGCGCAGCGCTTCGTCCTCGGCGACATAGGCGTCGGCGAACGCCCAGCTCGTCTGCCGGTTGCCGGTAATGACCCTCTCCTGTCCCCGCGGATGCCTGGGCGTGACTGTATCCGTTGGGCCCGGGAACCCGCAGATGGGACCGGTCGTTGAAAGGGATGAGGCAGTGCCGGGGGACATGGCGGGGGGTATGGGATGGATCGGGACCCGGAGCAAGTGCTGACGCAGCCGGATGAGCCGTGGCAGCGCATGTCAAATTCTCGTAAAACCGCTTATCCGGAGCTAACGGGCGAGGTGGCTATGGTAGGGGCTCCACTGGACACCACCAGAGCCGACAGGGGAGGTGCGGCCGCGCCTGCGGACCGGGGCGGAGTGCTGCGGCGCTTCCTCGGATCGGCGGGCAGGCCGAAATCCGTGAACGACACCGCTGCTGACCCGAGCCACGCCGAAGGCTTCACCCAGACCGCGACCTTCTCCACCGACGCGGACGGGCAGGCGTGGACTCCGCCCACCTGGGAGGAGATCGTCAGCACGCACAGCGGCCGCGTCTACCGCCTCGCCTACCGCCTCACCGGCAACCAGCACGACGCCGAGGACCTCACCCAGGAGGTCTTCGTCCGCGTCTTCCGCTCCCTGTCGACGTACACGCCGGGCACCTTCGAGGGCTGGCTGCACCGCATCACCACCAACCTCTTCCTGGACATGGTCCGCCGCAAGCAGCGCATCCGCTTCGACGCGCTCGGCGACGACGCGGCCGAGCGCCTCGCCAGCAAGGAGCCCACCCCGCAGCAGCTCTTCAACGACGCGCACTTCGACGCGGACGTCCAGCAGGCCCTCGACACCCTCGCGCCGGAGTTCCGCGCGGCCGTCGTGCTCTGCGACATCGAGGGCCTGTCCTACGAGGAGATCGCCGCCACCCTCGGCGTCAAGCTCGGCACGGTCCGCTCCCGCATCCACCGCGGCCGCTCGCAGCTGCGCAAGGCCCTCGCGCACCGCTCGCCCGAGGCCAGGGCGGAGCGCCGCAGCTTCGTGCCGCGGGTCCCCGTGCTGGGGGGAGGGGGCGCGACCGCGTGAGTGGATCACGACCCGACCCGGCCGTGAGCGGCCTCGCGGAACAGCATCTCGGAGACCGGCTCTCGGCCCTGGTGGACGGCGAGCTCGGTCATGACACGCGTGAGCGCGTCCTGGCGCACGTGGCGACCTGCCCCAAGTGCAGGGCGGAGGTCGACGCCCAGCGCCGCCTGAAGAACGTCTTCGCGGAGGCGGCCCCTCCGCCCCCCTCCGAAAGCTTCCTGGCCCGCCTTCAGGGGCTGCCCGGGGGCGATGACCCCGACGGCGGCTCACCTTTCGGCGGCGGTCGCCTTCCCGGCGGCCTCACCGGACGGTCCGGGTCCTCCCCGTTCTCCGGCACCTTCGGCGCCAGACGCGGCGGGCGGGGCGAGCAGTTCGAGTTCGGCTACGTCCCGGCCCGGCCCCACCCCGCCGACGTCCCCGAACCCGGCCCCGGCTTCCGCATCCACCACGTGGGCCGCCCCGACACCGACCGGCCGGCCTCGCGCGGGCTGCGGTTCGCGTTCGTGGCCGCCGGTGCGGTGTCGCTGGCCGCGGTGGCCCTGGCCGGGGTCACCACCGGTGCGCCCAGTGACACGGCCGCGGAGGCCCGCGGCGGCTCCGGCAGCAATGTGACCCCGGCGCGCACCGCGGGCACCGGCGCGGCCACGGGTACCGAGACCGCGCGGCGCAGGCAGTCCTCCGGACCGCTGCTCGCGCAGGGCCGGCGGTCGTCCGGGGCGCCCGCCGCGCCGACCTCGCTGTCCGCGCCCCTGCTTCCCGGGGCCCAGTCGCTCGCGGCCGGGCAGGCGCAGGACGTGCTGCACGCGGTGACCACACCGCTGGTCGCGGGTGCGGCCGTCATGTCCCCGTTGATACGTCCGCTCAACACCACTCCGCCGATCTCCCTGACCTCCTGGACCACCGACTCGGGGCTCAGAGCCCCCGGGCTGCTCTCGGCGCCCGTGCCGGGCCCGGTGCCGCCCGCGTCCTCGCGCACGGCGCACTGACCGGCGCGACGCCCGGCCTCTGCGCGGCGGCCCGTGAACCTGGTTGAATCCAGGTGGTCGCGCCCATGACACCGGTATGGGCGCGGAGTCGACGACGCACGGCCGCCCGACGAGCCGTGCCGAGGCCCGCTGTGGGGAGAACATGAACGAGGGGAAGCCCACGAAGTCCACCCGCACCAGGTGGTGGACCAGGCCCCGGCCCGTCCCTGCGCAGGATGAGGGGCCGGCGCCCGTCGGCCCTGTGGCCGAGCCGGCGGCCGCCGTCACGGAGGGCGACTACGAGCTGGAGCGGCCGCGGACGACGCCCGCGTCCCTCGGGACGGACCCGGCCGCCCCCACCCCGGCCGACGCCCCGCCCCGGCAGGCACCGGCGCCGACCGAGACCGACGGCGAGCCCCTGGAGGACGCACTGACGACCGGCCTGGACGGCGACGCCGGGGGTGACTCGGTGAGCGGTGCGGTGGGCGATGCCGAGGGTGACTCTGTGAGCGGTGCGGTTGGCGGCGCCGAGGGTGACTCTGTGAGCGGTCCGGTGGGCGGCGCCGAGGGCGACTCTGTGAGTGGTCCAGTGGGCGGCGCTGGGGATGACTCCGTGAGTGGCCTGGTGGGCGGCACTGAGGGTGACTCTGTGAGTGGTCCGGTGGGCGGCGGCGGGGGTGACTCCGTGGGCGGTCCGGTGGGCGGCACCGGGGGTGACTCCGTGACCGGCTCGGTGGGGAGCGCGAAGGGCGACGACGTGAGTGGCCCGGAGGGCGGCACCAGCGGTGACCGCGCGACCCGCTCGGAGGGTGACGCCGGTGGTGACTTTGAGCTCGCCAAGCCGCACCCGGCGACCGGGGGCGACTCCAAGATGCCCACGGCCCACCAGGGCGACGCCCCGGCGGCCGTGCCTGCGCCGGGCGGGGGCCTGGCGGATGCGCCCGGTTCGGGGGAGTCCGTGGCCGACGTGCCTGCTTCTGGTGAGGCCGCGGCCGCAGGATCTGCTGCGGTTTCCGGCGATGCCCCGGCTCCAATGCCCGCGCCGGGGGAGATTCCGGCGGCCGGGTCTGCCTCCGGCGAGGCCTCGGACGCATGGGCTGCTGTGGTTTCCGGCGAGGTCCCGGCCGTAGGGTCGGTGGCGGCTTCCGGCGAGGCACCCGCCGTAGGGTCGGTGGTGGTTTCCCGCGAGGCACCCGCCGCAGCATCGGTGGCGGCTTCCGGCGAGGTCCCGGTGGGGGACGGTAGCGGGCGGGCCGAGCCGCTGCATGAGCCCGATCCGTACGGGACCCCGCCCTACGGGGAACCGGGGCCCTGGGCGTCGGCACCTCCCGTGCAGCATCCGGCGGTGGCGTCCGCCACGGGCGCGGTGCCCCCGGGGCACACGGCGCACCCGGCGACCGGCGTGCCGTCGGTGACGCCCGCGGCCGCCTCCATGCCGGGCCCGGCCGCCCCCGGCCCGGCGAGCGCCCTGCCCTCGGCCTCCATACCCGGCCCCCCGGCCGGGCCCTGGCAGCGGTACGACCCCTGGGCGGCCACGCCGTTGCCCGCGCCGCTGCTGCACAGTGGCGCACCGGCGCGGCGCACCCGGCTGCGGCGGATGATCATCGGCGGGGCCCTCGCGCTCGCGCTCGTCTCCGGCGGGCTCGGTGGACTGCTCGGCGCGTACATAGAGCGCAACGGCGGTGTCGGCGCCGTCCAGTTGCCGCAGGCGGGGAAGGAGCCCGCCGGCCGCGCTCCGGACAGCGTGGCCGGGATAGCCGCCCGCGCCCTGCCCAGCGTGGTCACGCTGCACGTGACCGGCTCCGACGAGCAGGGCACCGGCACCGGCTTCGTGCTCGACCGCCTCGGTCACATCCTCACCAACAACCACGTGGTGGAGAACGCCGCCTCCGGCGGCGACATATCCGTCACGTTCAGCGGCGGCCAGACCGCCAAGGCCCGCATCATCGGCCGCGACACCGGCTACGACCTCGCCGTCGTCCAGGTGAGCGGCGTGCGCGGCCTCACCCCCATTCCCCTCGGCAACTCCGACAACGTGCAGGTCGGCGACCCGGTCGTCGCCATCGGCGCCCCCTTCGACCTGGCCAACACGGTCACCTCCGGCATCATCAGCGCCAAGGAGCGCCCGATCACCGCGGGCGGCCAGAAGGGCGACGGCAGCGACGTCTCGTACGTCGACGCCCTCCAGACCGACGCCCCGATCAACCCCGGCAACTCCGGCGGCCCGCTGCTGGACTCCAAGGGCCGAGTGGTCGGCATCAACTCCGCCATCCGCTCCGCCGACACCGGCTCGGACGTGCAGTCCGGTCAGGCCGGCTCCATCGGCCTGGGCTTCGCCATCCCCGTCAACCAGGCCAGGCGCGTCGCCGAGGAGCTCATCAACAAGGGCAAGGCCAGCCACCCGGTGATCGGCGTGACCCTCGACATGAACTACACCGGCGACGGCGCCAAGGTCGGCGCCAAGGGCCGCGACGGCGGCGCCCCGGTCACCCCCGGCGGCCCGGGCGCCCACGCCGGCATCAAGGCAGGCGACGTGATCACCGCGGTGGACGGACAGCGCGTCCACTCGGGCGAGGAGCTGATCGTCAAGACGCGCGCCCACCGCCCCGGCGACCGTCTGGAGCTCACCGTCCGCCGCGACGGAAAGGAGCGCACGGTCTCGCTCGTGCTCGGTTCCTCCGGTGGCGACTGACCGGCCACTGACGCCAACCTCACAGCGGGCCGGAGCCGGTCAGGGCCTCGCGGGGAGCAACGGAACGGCCCCGTAAGGCAAACAAGCCGGAAAACCGACGTGTACACGCGCCCCGCCCGCGCGGGACGGTACCGGTCGGACACCCGGGCCGGGTACCGTGGATCCGGCCCGGACCACGGACAGCCCCGCACAGACCGGACCACCGAGGGCCGAGGACCGAGGACATCGCAAGGAGCTTCAGGTGTTCAATGACATAGGACCGCTCGAGCTGGTGACGATCATCGTCATTGCGGTGCTCGTGTTCGGTCCGGACAAGCTCCCGAAGGTCATCCAGGACGTGACCCGTACGATCCGGAAGATCCGGGAGTTCTCGGAGAGCGCCAAGCAGGACATCCGCCAGGAACTCGGCCCGGAGTTCAAGGACTTCGAGTTCGAGGACCTCAACCCCAAGACGTTCATCCGCAAGCAGATGGAGAACGACGAACTGGGGCTGAAGGAGATCCGTAACGGCTTCGACCTGAAGAAGGAGATGGCCGAGGTCACGGACGCGGTGCACGCCCGCGACACCGACCCCTCGCCGGGCTCCTCGTCGTCCTCCCAGGGCGGCCGGATCGACATGACCAAGAAGCCCGAGGACCCGGGCGGCCCCCCGCCCTTCGACGCGGACGCCACCTGACGCACGCGAACCTGACGCACGCGACCTGACGCACGCCTCCCGAGGCCCCGTCGCCCGTCGCCCCTCACGTCCCGACCCGCCGCGGCCGGGACGTGACGCGTTTCATACCGCGCACCGCTCCCACCGGCCGTGAACAGGCCCGAACCGGCCGCAGGCGCGACCCACGCGCCGGGAGCTTTCCCGGTCTGCCGAAGCCGGGTCGATATGCTGCCGAGTTGTTGTGCGGACCGGACGAGTACGCCCGAAGGGGGGCGGGCCGCCCGGTCCGACTAGAGCGAGGAGGCGTCCGGGCACATGGAGACGACAAGTAGGGCGGTCGCGCAGGCGCCGGCCGCGGAGGGCGGAGCGCGTTTCCCCTCCGCCCGGCGCACGGTCGACGGCTACCTGCTGGCGCCCTTCCCGTGGTACGGCCTCGACGAGGCCTTCACAGGACCGCGCTGGCTGATGCAGGTCGGCACCTCTGCCGACGGTTCCGTGGAACACGGTTCGACCGGGCACGGCGACGAGCCCTCCGTACGCAACGAGTTCGTGTCCGGGTCACCGGACGAACCCAGGGAGAAGTTCGCGGTCGTGGTGACCGTCGCGGCCAACCCGGTGCGGCGCAGCGCGGACGGCACCGGCCTGCTGGAGGCCACCTCGGTGTCCTCGGCGGCCTGGCTCGCCGGGGTGGGGCTGCTGTCGTTCACCTGGCCGGGGCAGATGGACCACGCCCTGCGGGACGACTGGCTGGAGCAGCAGACCGAGACGGCGTGGGTGCTCGCCGACGACCTCTCCGGGCCGGCCTGGTCGTCCCTGTCCCTGCCGGTGGACGGCGTGCCCACGCCCTTCCACTACCGGGAGTCCGAGTTCGGCTGGGTGCTGGCCGGGTCGACCGCGCAGGGCGTCCACGTGGGCGCGTACGGCAGGGGCATGAGCGCGTACGGTCTGGGCTTCGCGATGATCAAGGACATCACCGCCTACGCCGGCTGACCACCGCGTGCGCGAAGGGCGCCGCCTCCGCGAGACGGCGCCCTCCGGCCACGTACCGGAACCGGAACCCGGTGGAACCGGAACCCGGTCCCGTACTAGAACTTGTTCTTCGGGGTGAGCCCCAGCGACAGGCCCGAAAGCCCCCGCTGGCGGCCGCCCAGCTTGCCCGCGATGGCGCGCAGCGCGGAGCCCGCCGGGGAGTCCGGGTCGGTCAGGACGACCGGCTTGCCCTCGTCGCCGCCCTCGCGCAGCCGGACGTCGATCGGGATGGAGCCGAGGACCGGGACCGTGGCGCCGGTGGTGCGGGTCAGGCCGTCGGCGACCAGCTGGCCGCCGCCCGTGCCGAACACGTCGACCATCTCGCCGCAGTGCGGGCAGGGCAGGCCCGACATGTTCTCGACCACGCCGACGATCTTCTGGTGGGTCTGCACGGCGATGGAGCCGGCCCGCTCGGCCACCTCGGCCGCGGCCTGCTGAGGCGTCGTCACGACCAGGATCTCGGCGTTCGGGACCAGCTGGGCCACGGAGATCGCGATGTCGCCGGTGCCCGGCGGCAGGTCGAGCAGCAGCACGTCCAGGTCGCCCCAGTAGACGTCCGCGAGGAACTGCTGGAGCGCGCGGTGCAGCATCGGGCCGCGCCAGACGACGGGGGCGTTGCCCGGGGTGAACATGCCGATGGAGATGACCTTCACGCCGTTCGCCGACGGCGGCATGATCATGTTCTCGACCTGGGTCGGACGGCCGTCCGCGCCCAGCATGCGCGGCACGCTGTGGCCGTAGATGTCGGCGTCGACCACGCCCACCTTCAGGCCGTCGGCCGCCATGGCCGCCGCCAGGTTCACCGTGACCGAGGACTTGCCGACGCCGCCCTTGCCGGAGGCGACCGCGTAGACCCGGGTGAGGTTGCCCGGCTTGGCGAAGGGGACCTCGCGCTCGGCCTGGCCGCCGCGCAGGGCACTGGCCAGCTCCTTGCGCTGCTCGTCGCTCATCACGTCGAGCGAGACGTCGACACGGGTGACGCCCTCGACACGCGAGACCGCCTCGGTCACCCGCTGCGTGATCGTCTCGCGCATCGGGCAGCCGGAGACCGTCAGGTACACGGTGACCGCGACCGCCCCGTCCGCACCGATCTCCACCGATTTGACCATGCCGAGTTCGGTGATGGGCCGGTGGATCTCGGGGTCGTCAACCGTCGCCAGCGCCTCGCGCACCGCGTCTTCCGTAGCCATGGAAACGATGGTACGGCGCTCCGCTCCCGGCCCGGGACCCCCGTCAGTGGTCGTCCATGTCACGTCCGCGCGGGTGTTCCGCCGGGAATACCCCGGACCGATGATGCCCGTCCACCCTCTCCTCCAGCTCCTTCACCAGGTCCTGCAGCTCGGAGCGGATCCAGTCGCGGGTGGCGACCTCGCCGAGGCCCATGCGCAGCGCGGCGATCTCGCGGGTGAGGTACTCGGTGTCTGCGATGGACCGCTCGTTCTGCTTGCGGTCCTGTTCGAGGTTGACCCGGTCCCGGTCGTCCTGCCGGTTCTGCGCCAGCAGGATCAGCGGGGCGGCGTAGGAGGCCTGGAGGGACAGGGCCAGCGTCAGGAAGATGAACGGGTACTCGTCGAACCTCAGCGGGCGGGGCGCGGCCACGTTCCACAGCACCCACACGATGATCACGATCGTCATCCAGACGATGAACCGGCCGGTGCCCAGGAAGCGGGCGATGCGCTCGGAGAGCCGACCGAAGGCCTCCGGGTCCCACTCGGGCAGCAGCCTGCGCCGGGGCGGCCGCGGCTGGTCCAGCCGGGTGCGCGGCCGGCCGGCGGCCGTGGCCCCCGCCGGGTGCCGCTCCCGGGTCGTCTCGCGCTCAGGTGCCATGGGTGGCCGCCCCCTCGTCCGCCGCGTCCTGCGCGCCCCGGTCCCGTCCGGCACCCGTCCCCCCGCCCGTCCCGCGGCCGCCCGCTCCGTCGCCGCTCTTGCCGCGGCCGCCCGTTCCGTCGCCGCCCGTCCCGTCGTCCTCCAGGTGGAACTCCGTCTCCCGCCAGTCGTCCGGCAGCATGTGGTCCAGGACGTCGTCCACCGTCACCGCGCCCAGCAGCGAGCCCGCCTCGTCGACCACGGGCGCCGCCACCATGTCGTACGTGGCGAAGAACCCGGCGATGACGGGCAGCGTGGCCTCGGGGTCCAGCGGTTGCAGGTCGTCGTCGAGGACCGAGCTGACCAGGGTGTACGGCGGCTCGCGCAGCAGGCGCTGGAAGTGCACCGTGCCCAGGTACTTGCCGGTCGGGGTCTCGTCGGGCGGCCGGCACACGTAGACCTGCGCGGCCAGCGCGGGGGACAGGTCGCGGTTGCGGACCCGGGCCAGGGCGTCGGCGACGGTCGCGTCCGGGCGCAGGACGATCGGCTCGGTCGTCATCAGACCGCCCGCGGTGTGCTCCTCGTACGACATCAGGCGGCGCATGTCGGCCGCGTCGGCGGGCTGCATCAGGCCCAGCAGCCGCTCCTGCTCCTCCTCGGGCAGTTCGGCGAGCAGGTCGGCCGCGTCGTCGGGGTCCATCGCCTCAAGGACGTCGGCCGCGCGCTCGCTCTTCAGCTTGCCGAGGATCTCGATCTGGTCGTCCTCGGGGAGCTCCTCCAGGACGTCCGCGAGCCGGTCGTCGTCGAGGGCGGCGGCCACCTCGGCGCGCCGCTTGGGGGAGAGGTGGTGCAGGACGTTGGCGAGGTCGGCGGGGCGCAGCTGCTCGAAGGTGGCGAGCAGGTTCTCCGCGCCCTGCCCGTGCTCCTCCAGGGAGAAGCCGGTCACCGCGGACCACTCCACCGTCAGCGCCTCGCCCCGATTGCGCCGGAAGGCGCCGCCCTTGCGACCCTTGCGCACGAAGACGCGGTCGATCTCCCAGTCCCGGCGGGCCGGCAGCTGCTGAACCGACAGGTCCAGGACGGTGACCTCCTCGCCCGTCTCCACCAGCGTCACCCGCCGGTCGAGCAGTTCGCCGAAGACCAGCCGTTCGGTGGGACGCTGCTCGAAGCGCCGGACGTTGAGCACGCCGGTGCTGATGACCTGGCCGGACTCGATGCTCGTGACCCGGGTCATGGGCAGGAAGATGCGGCGCCGGGTGGACAGTTCGACGACCAGTCCGAGCAGGCGGGGCGGCCGTCGCCCGACGCGCAGCATGACGACCAGATCTCTGACCCGCCCCACCTGGTCGCCCGTCGGATCGAAGACGGCGACTCCGGCGAGGTGCGAGACGAAGATCCGGGGGGCGCCCGCTGCCATGGCTGCGCCTCCTTTGCGTGGCTAGGTTTCTGCGCGTGGCGTGCTGTGCGCGTGGCTGTGTTCTGTGTGGTACGGGTTGCGTGTTGGATGGGGTGGGTTTCTTTTCCCAATTGCCCGCTCAGGTGGGCTTCAGGCTAGCCCGTCCCGTTCGGATACGCCCTGGTGAGGGGTCCGACGATCCGGCTCCGCTCACCCTACGGGGCACCGGTACGCTGCCGTACGCCGCCGAAGGACACCCCTCAGAAAGGCACCCTGACCTGTGACTGCGATTCCCCAGGGCCGTTCCCGCCGGGCCGCGCTGACCAGCGCGCTGTGCGCAGTGGTGGTCGCCGGGGCGGGGCTGACGGGATGCTCCGGGGACGATCCGGACGCGGGCACCAACGGGGTGGGCAAACTGCCGCCCGACAGGATCCAGAGCCGGACCCGGACCGCGGCGGACTCCGCGGCCGCGGTGCACCTGGCGGGGAACGTGGTCAGCAACGGGCGTACGTACCGGCTCGACATGCGGCTGAAGTCCGACGGCGGCACCGGCTCGGTCACCTCCCAGGGGGTGACCTTCGGGCTGCTGCGGGTGGGCAAGCAGCTGTACCTGAAGGCGAACGCCGAGTTCTGGAACCACGCCGACGGCGACGGCAAGGACTCGGGGGCCGCGGGCAAGCTCGACGGCAAGTACGTGAAGGTGCCGCAGGGCGACCCCGCGTACAAGCGGTTCAGCGGCTTCACCGACAAGAACGTCCTCCTCGAAGGGCTGCTGACCCTGCACGGCACGCTGGCCACCGACGGCCACCACGAGCAGTCCGGCCTGCGCACCATCCGCGTCACCGGCGACAAGGGCTCCGGCGGCACCCTGGACGTCTGCCTCGAGGGCACCCCCTACCCCCTCCGCCTGGTCCGCGCCGGCGGGGCCGGCACCCTGACCTTCTCCGACTGGAACAAGGACTTCCCCCTCACCGAACCCCAGAAGAACGACACGGTCGACTACGGCAGACAACTCCCGACGTCGTAGCCCGGCCCCGGACCGGCCCGGAGCGGGGGCGGGGCGGGGCCCCCGAGACGGTCCGGAGCGGCCCGAGGGGGGACCACCCGGCGGGGGCGCCCCGTTCCCGACGGCACCACCCGTCGGGGCGGGCGCCCGCCTCCCAGGCCACCCCTCCGGCCCCGACGGCGTCCGCTCCGGGCCATCGGCTCGGCGGGGGCGCCTGCTCGCAGGGGGGCCTGTCTGTTCGGGGCGCACCGCCTGGCGGGGTGCCTGCCTGTCGGGCCGTACCGTCCGGCAGGGCGACCGCCTCGCGGTCAGATTTCGCGCGGGCGTCGGCCCGGCAAGGCCGCACTGTCCGGCGGGGGCGCCTGCCGGCGGGGCCCTGCTCGTCCGGGCCGGACTGCTCGGCGGGGCGACCGCCCTGTGGGCAGCTCGCCAAAATGCGTCCGGGTCGCTGCCCGGCAAGGCCGCGCCGCCCGGTGGGGCGCTACTTGCGTTTGCGTCCCTTCGTCAGCAGGCGGGGCAGGGCTGCTGGGACGGGGTGGCGGGTGGTGGCTGGGGTGGGGAGTGGGGGGTGGGACTGGGAGTCGTCGGGGAGGGGGGTGAGGGGGCCGGTGGGTTCCAGGCGGAGGACCCGGCACTCGCGGGCCCAGCGGTCCGGCATGGTCTCGGCGTCGGGCGCGTTGAGCCGCTTGCCCTTCAGTTCGGCCACCGCCGCCTGCCAGGCCTCGGACTCGGGAGCGAGCTCCACGGCCCTCGCCGACCAGGTGACCAGCCGGCCGCCCTTGTCCTTGCTGCGCACGGTGACCTCGGCCGCCGCCCCGTCGGCCAGCCCCGGCAGCGGCTGCTCGCCGGGCCCGTCGCCGACCACGCAGGCCGCGCCCTCGTGCCAGACGTGCCACAGGGCACGGGACGGGGCGCCGGATGCGGCCACCCAGATGAGGCCGGACTTCTTCGTGGCCTCCTCGACGAGGGCCCGGTCGAGCGTCGCTCTTGTCATGGCAGCAGCCTAACGAGGCCCCCGAACCCCGTGACCGGCGCGCTCACAGCCATCCGTTCCGCTTCAGCGTGCGGTGGATGCCCAGACAGATCGCCACGGTGATCCCCATGATCACCGGGTAGCCGTACCGCCAGTGCAGCTCGGGCATGTACTTGAAGTTCATGCCGTACACCCCGCACACCATCGTCGGTACGGCGATGATCGCGGCCCAGGCGGTGATCTTCCGCATGTCCTCGTTCTGCGCCACCGACGCCTGGGCAAGGTTGGCCTGGAGGATGGAGTTGAGCAGCTCGTCGAAGCCGATGACCTGCTCCTGCACGCGCACGAGGTGGTCGGCCACGTCGCGGAAGTACTTCTGGATGTCCGGGTCGACCAGCCGCATCGGCCGCTCGCTCAGCAACTGCATCGGCCGCAGCAGCGGCGACACGGCCCGCTTGAACTCCATGACCTCGCGCTTGAGTTGGTAGATCCGGCCGGCGTCGGTGCCGCGCGCGGTGCCGCCGCGCCCCGGCGAGAACACCTCCGTCTCGACGTCGTCGACGTCGTCCTGGAGCGCGTCCGCGACCGCGATGTACCCGTCGACCACGTGGTCGGCGATCGCGTGCAGCACGGCCGAGGGCCCCTTGGCCAGCAGCTCGGGGTCGTCCTGGAGCCGGTGCCGCAGCGCCCGCAGCGAGCCCTGCCCGCCGTGCCGGACGGTGATGAAGAAGTCCCGCCCGGTGAAGCACATCACCTCGCCGGTCTCCACCACCTCGCTGGTCGCGGTGAGCCGGTCGTGGTCGACATAGTGGATCGTCTTGAACACGGTGAACAGCGAGTCGTCGTAGCGCTCCAGCTTGGGCCGCTGGTGCGCCTGGACGGCGTCCTCCACGGCCAGCGGGTGCAGCCCGAACTCCCGCGCGATCCCGGCGAACTCGGACTCCGTCGGCTCGTGCAGCCCGATCCACACGAAGCCCCCGTCGCGCCGCACCTGCCGCATCGCCTCCTGCGGGGTGAGCGGCTGCCGGGTGTCGAGCCGGGCCCCGTCGCGGTAGACGGCGCAGTCGACGACCGCGGAGGGCGTGGCCGGGTCGCGCGTGGTGTCGTAGGTGCCGCCGTCCTTGCGCTGCGCGGGACGGGACGGGCGGACCACGGCACGCAGGTCGCGGATCATCGACATGGCAGGCTCCTTCGCGGCGAGCGACGAGCGACGAGGAACCGCCGCCGGAGGCGGCTGGAACTGCCCGGAATGAGGACGTCCTGACTTCGGATGTTTGGCACGTCCACAAAGCGGGGAGCACCGCACCGTCGCGGTGGCGTGATTCGTCGCAGGTCGGACCGGACAGATCAGGAAGATCAGGTCGGACGGGTCAAGCAGACGAAACGAAGTGCTCTTCCGAGTGACGCGCACGACACGACGGCCGCGACACCATGACACGAAGTCGCTGACGCGAGTGAACGCGTACGAACGCGAGAGGTGGGCGAACAGCCGGATCCGGAAACAGCCGCATCAGAGGCCGGAAGAGCGGGTGGTACTGCACGGTCGACTTCGATCCATGACAGCCCCACCTCCTCCGGCCGGTCCCTGGTGAGGGACGGTCCAATCCCCGCTGGGGGACGTCTCATCGGGTGTCGGGACTCGATACGCGATGCTTCTGCATGCTGCCCCGATACCGCCGGCTCAGAGTACCAGCCGGCCGCGTGTCAAGGCGCCGCTTTGCCCGCTGCTGACGAGTTCTATGCTCGCCGCATGGTAGATGTTCTTCCCCTGGTCGAGGCCCGGCTGCGCTCCGCGCTGGGCGAGCCGGACGCGCGCGCGGCCGTCACCTTCCTCGGCACGGACCGTATCGAGGTGCTGCGCTTCCAGGAGGGGGACATCGTGCGGTACGCCACGCTCGGCATGTCCGCCCAGCCCATGAGCGACCCCACCGCCGTGCTCGCCGACCCCGTCAAGGGGCCGCGTGCCGAGCTGGTGCTGTCGGTCAGGTCCGGGCTCGCCGACACCGACAAGGTGCTGCGCCCGCTCGCCGTGCTGGGTGCGTCCCCGCAGGTCGAGGGCGTGGTCGTGGCGCCGGGCGCCTCGCTGGACGTGGGCGAGCCGCTGTGGCCGGGCGCGCCCTTCACCTCGGTCCTGGTGGCCGAGCCGGGCGGGCTGGTCGAGGACCTGGAGCTGGACGCGCCCCTCGATCCCGTACGGTTCCTGCCGCTGCTGCCGATGACGCCGAACGAGGCGGCCTGGAAGCGGGTGCACGGCGCCCAGGCCCTCCAGGAGCGCTGGCTGGCGAGCGGGACGGACCTGCGCGACCCGGCCCGCAAGTCCGTCCCGCTCGAGTGAGCAAGCTCACCAACCGCCTGGCAGGAGGGGTCAGTTGGCGAAGACGGTGACCCCGTCCTCGGCCGCGTGCCGGGGCTCCAGCTCCTCCGCCTCGTGCGTGAGCGCGTCGCGCCGCAGGAGGACCACCAGCGCGCCCGCCACCGCGGTGCCGCCCGCGACCACGAACGGGACGTGGAGGTCGGTCCACTCCTCGATCTTCGGCGCGAAGTAGGGCGCGGCGGCCGCCGCGAACCAGCGCACGAAGTTGTAGCCCGCGCTCGCCACCGGGCGCGGCGCGTCCGACACGCCGAGGGCGAGCTCGGTGTAGACGGTGTTGTTCACGCCGATGAACGCGCCGGACAGGATCGTGCAGACCACGGCGGTGGTGTGGTCGCCGTAGCCGAGGACCACGACGTCGGCCGCGAGCAGCACCAGCGAGCCGCCGAGCACCTTCAGCGAGCCGAACCGCTGCTGCAGGCGCGGGGCCACGATCACCGAGAACACCGCGAGCAGCACACCCCAGGCGAAGAACACCGCCCCCGACTTGTACGGCGTCATGTTCAGCACGAACGGCGTGAAGGCCAGCACGGTGAAGAACGTGTAGTTGTAGAAGAACGCCGAGACGGCCGCCGAGGCGAGCCCGCCGTGGCCCAGCGCCCTGACGGGGTCGAGCAGCGAGGTCTTGCGGGCGGGCCTGGGCTGCTCCTTGAGGAAGACCGTGATGCACAGGAAGCCGACGGCCATCAGGAACGCGGTGCCGAAGAACGGGTAGCGCCAGCTGGCGTTGCCCAGTAGCGCGCCCAGCAGCGGGCCGCACGCCATGCCGAGTCCGAGCGCGGACTCGTAGAGCAGGATGGCCGCCGCGCTGCCCCCGGCCGCCGCGCCGACGATGACGGCGAGCGCGGTGGAGACGAACAGGGCGTTGCCCAGACCCCAGCCGGCCCGGAAGCCGACGAGTTCGCCGACCGAGCCGGAGGTGCCGGCGAGTCCGGCGAAGACCACGACGAAGGCGAGGCCGAGCAGCAGCGTCTTGCGGCCGCCGACGCGGCTGGAGACGAAGCCGGTCACCAGCATCGCGAAGGCGGTGATCAGGAAGTAGGAGGTGAAGAGCAGGGAGACCTGGCTGGGGGTGGCGCTCAGGCCCTGGGCGATGGAGGGCAGGATCGGATCGACGAGTCCGATGCCCATGAAGGCGACGACGGACGCGCCGGCCGTCGCCCAGACAGCCTTCGGCTGCCGCAGGATGCTGCCCGCTCCCGCGTCGAAGGGGTCCGCGGCCATGCGTTCTCCCATCCGTGATAGTTGGCTTATGCACATAGTAAGTTAGCTCTGCTAATTAGTGCAAATTGCATCTAGTTCCGGGGCGGCCGGGTCTTCCCTCCGGACGGGTGATCGTCCTTGACGCGGCGCGGCCGGGGTAGGACCGTGGGGCCCTATGAGGGGCGAACCCAGTTGCCCGAAGTGCGGTGGCCGGGTCAGGGCTCCCGGACTCTTCAGCGACTCCTGGCAGTGCGACGCGCACGGGACGGTGTTTCCGCTGCAGCCCGTGATCCCGCCCAGCGTCGAGGCCCTCGGTGTCGTGGTGCACCGCACCCAGGTGCCGGTGTGGATGCCGTGGCCGCTGCCCGTCGGCTGGCTGTTCACCGGTGTGACCTACGCCGGGGACGAGCGCAGCGGCGGCCGTGCCACCGCCGTGGCGTGCTCGGGACCCGGACCGCTCGGCGGCGTGGGCGAGCTGATCCTGGTTGCCGAGGAGCTCGGCGTGGGCCTCGGCGCGCGCTACGCCGGCATCGACGGCCCCGACCCCGGCTCCTGCCTGAACGTGGAGAAGCCCCCGGACGCCAAGGTCCTGGCAGGCGGCCGCCCCACCCCGCTCTGGCACGTCTCCGGCGCACCGTCCGACCGCGCGGTCTTCGCGGGGGAGGCGCGCGGGCTGTGGCTGTGGGCGGTGGTCTGGCCCGAGCAGTCCGGCCTGCTGATGTACGACGAACTGGTGCTGGCGGATCTGCGCGAGGCGGGCGCGGAGGTCGAACTGGTCCCGTGCGGCGCGCTGTCGCCACGGCTGCTGCGGCCGTAGGGAGCCTCGGCCGCAGGGGCCGCAGGGCGCGGCATCCGGTGTTCCGGGTGCGGGAGTGAGTTGCGGCGGCGCGGGGCGTGAGTTGTGGGGGCGCGGGCGCGCGCGTGGGGCGCGTAGGTGTGCGTAAGGCGCGCGAAGGGGCGCTGTAGGGGGTGCAGGGCGGCTCCGGTTGTGACAGGACACTCCTCGGGGACCGTTATCCTTAAGCGTCCCTTCCGTCCCGTCCCGCCTGGAGTCGTGTCGTGCGCATCGATCTGCACACCCACTCCACCGCTTCCGACGGCACGGACACCCCGGCCGAGCTGGTGCGCGCCGCCGCCGCGGCCGGTCTGGACGCGGTCGCGCTGACCGACCACGACACCACCCGCGGCCACGCCGAGGCGATCGCCGCGCTGCCCGCGGGGCTCACCCTCGTCACCGGCGCCGAGCTCTCCTGCCGCATCGACGGCATCAGCATGCACATGCTGGCGTACCTCTTCGACCCCGACGAGCCCGACCTGCTCGCCGAGCGCGAGCTGGTCCGCGACGACCGCGTACCGCGCGCCAAGGGAATGGTCGCCAGGCTCAACGAGCTGGGCGTGCCGGTCACCTGGGAGCAGGTGGCGCGGATCGCGGGCGACGGCTCGGTCGGCCGGCCGCACGTCGCCTCCGCGCTCGTCGAGCTCGGCGTGGTGCCGACCGTGAACGACGCCTTCACCGAGCAGTGGCTGGCCGACGGCGGCCGGGCCTACGTGCCCAAGCACGAGACGGACCCGTTCGAGGCGATCCGGCTGGTCAAGGGCGCGGGCGGGGTCTGCGTCTTCGCCCATCCGGCGGCCGCCAAGCGGGGCCGTACGGTGCCGGAGTCCCGTATCGCCGAGATGGCGGCCGCCGGACTGGACGGCATCGAGGTCGACCACATGGACCACGACGCCGACGCCCGGGCCTATCTGCGCGGCCTCGCCGGGGAGCTGGGACTGCTGGTCACCGGCTCCAGCGACTACCACGGCAGCCGCAAGACCGTCTCGCTCGGCGAGTTCACCACCGACCCCGAGGTCTACGGGGAGATCACACGGCGCGCCACCGGGGCGTTCCCGGTGCCGGGAGCCGGCGGGGCCTGAACCGCGCCCCTCCGCCGTCCCCCTTTCACCCACGCACCCGCAAGGCATGTTCACCCATGTTCGACGCTGCCGTCTTCGGCTCTCTCTTCCTGACCCTTTTTGTCATCATGGATCCCCCCGGGATCACCCCGATCTTCCTCGCGCTGACCGCCGGACGGCCCGGCAAGGTGCAGCGGCGGATGGCCCTCCAGGCCGTCTGCGTGGCCGGCGGCGTCATCGCCGTGTTCGGCGTGCTCGGCCACCAGATCCTGAACTACCTGCACGTCTCGGTGCCGGCGCTGATGATCGCCGGCGGGCTGCTCCTGCTGCTGATCGCGCTGGACCTGCTCACCGGCAAGACCGACGAGCCCAAGCAGACCAAGGACGTCAACGTCGCCCTGGTCCCGCTGGGCATGCCCCTGCTGGCCGGGCCGGGTGCGATCGTGTCCGTCATCCTCGCCGTGCAGAAGGCCGGCAGCGTGGCCACCCAGGTCTCGGTGTGGTCGGCCATCCTCGCCATCCACGTGGTGCTGTGGCTGGTCATGCGCTACTCGCTGCTGATCATCCGGGTCATCAAGGACGGCGGGGTCGTCCTGGTGACACGGCTCGCGGGCATGATGCTCTCCGCGATCGCCGTGCAGCAGATCATCAACGGGGTCATGCAGGTGATCAACGCGGCATAGCGCGTACGTGCGGCATGCGTATACGACCGCGTACGCACCGAGCCCCCGTGCGGCATCGCTGCCGTACGGGGGCTCCGAAACGTCTGAAGCGGTCCGCCCTACGAGGCCGGGGTATCGGCCGGGCGGATCCAGAGCCGCTGGCCGATCGCTGCGGCCTGCTGAACGATCCGGTTGACGGAGGCGGCGTCCACGACGGTGCTGTCCACGGTGGTGCCGTCGACCTCGTCGAGTCGCATGATCTCGAAGCGCAAGGGCTTCTCCCTTCGTCTGGTCATCCTCCTGCGGAGAATTACTTGAGATGGATGGCGGCGCACGGGGCGGCGGTGCCCGGTGTTCCCTACGTATTTAACGAGCTGCGTGTTACAAACATTCCCTACGCTAAAGAAAATTTTCGAACGTCTAACTACTGACCGGTAGAGGTTCATGGAACGACCGACCGGGACCGGTTGTGTTCGCAGCGTGACCGCCGGGACAATGGAAGCGATGAACGACGACCTCCCGGCGCTCGCCGCCCGCATCGACCGCACGAACGAGCTGCTGCAGCGCATGCTCGCCGAGGTGGCCAAGACGCCCTCGACCCATGCGATCTTCGTCGACGCGGGCTACCTCTACGCGGCCGCGGGACGTCTGGTGGCGGGCACGGAGGACCGCCGCGCCTTCGACCTGGACGCCGAGGGCCTCATCGACGCGCTCATCGACCGCGCCCGCACCATCTTCGCCGACAGCCGGCTGCTGCGCGTCTACTGGTACGACGGCGCCCGCCGCCGCATCCACACCGCCGAGCAGCAGTCGATCGCCGAACTGCCCGACGTCAAGGTGCGCCTGGGCAACCTCAACGCCAACAACCAGCAGAAGGGCGTCGATTCACTGATCCGCACGGACCTGGAGTCACTGGCCCGGCACCGCGCCATCAGCGACGCGGCCCTGCTCGGCGGCGACGAGGACCTGGTCTCGGCCGTGGAGGCCGCCCAGGGGTACGGCGCCCGGGTCCACCTGTGGGGCATCGAGGCGCCCGAGGGCCGCAACCAGGCCGAGCCGCTGCTGTGGGAGGTCGACAGCCAGCGCACCCTCGACCTCGACTTCTTCAAGCCCTACGTCTCCCGGCGCACCGCCGCCGCCTACGACGCGGCCGGCGGCACCCGGCCCACCCGCGACGACGTCCGCTTCGTGGGCGCCCAGATCGCCGCCAAGTGGCTCGCCGCACGCGGCCGGGACGCCCTCATGGAGCTCCTCCCCGGCCACCCCTACCTGCCGGGCTCGGTCGACCAGGACCTCCTCGTCGAGGCCGAGGGCCTGCTCCAGTACTCGCTGCGCGGCCAGGCCGACCTGCGCCGGGCCCTCAGGGACGGCTTCTGGGAGCACGTGCGGGCGCAGTACTGACGGCTGCCCGTACGTCTACTCGTGCGTCTGCTCGTACGTCTACTCGCAGGTCTGCTCCGGGACCGTGTCCCAGAAGGCGGCCAGGGCGTCGGCCGTGGCGAGGGGCTGGTCGCAGTTGGGGGAGTGCTCGGCGCCCTGGACGATCGTGCGGTGCGCGCCCAGCCGCTCGGCCATCCCGTCCAGCAGCGAGACCGGCCAGGTGTCGTCCAGCGCGCCCGACAGCACGTGGAACGGCAGCGGCAGGGCGGCGAGTTCGGCCACCCGGTCCGGCTCGGTGCACAACTGACGTCCGGTGGCGAGTAGTTGCGCCGGCTTGTTGCCCAGCCAGCGGCGGCGCAGGTCGTCGCGGTCGTCGAGGCCGGGGTCCAGTTCCGCGCCGGTGTCGGTCTCCTCGGGCGCGTCCATCGCCTGCATGGCGTCCCAGACCTGGGCCATCGACATCACCCCGAGCGCCTCCCGCAGCAGCTTCACGCGCTGCTGCTGCGACACGGAGATCTGCGCCGGCCCCGAGGCCATGAGGGTGAGCGAGACGAAGGGCGAGTGGTCGAGCAGCACGGCCGCACGGGCGATCTGGCCGCCGAGCGAGTGCCCGAGCAGATGCAGCGGGGTGCCCAGCGCCTCCGCCTGCGCGAGCACGTCACGGGCGAGTTCCTCCTGGGCGTAGGCCGACTCGTCGTGCTCGGGCCCGTCCGACTCGAACTGCCCCCGCCCGTCCACGGCCACGGTCCGGTACCCGCGCGCCGCGAGCGGCTCGTGCAGCGGGTTGAAGTCCTCCTTGCTCCCCGTGAACCCGGGCAGCAGCAAGGCGGTGCCGCGCGCCCGCGCACCGGGCGCGGCGGGCGCGTCGACCACGGCGAACTCACCCCGGGCGGTGGACAGCCGGTACGCACGGGCCCCGCGCGGCGGAACGAAGGTGGGCGGCCTGCTCATACGCCGAGATTATCGGTCCCCGGGGGCCGATGGCGCGGCGGGCGTCGGCGATTGGCCGGGGCCGGCCGGGGCGGGGGCGCCGGTACGGGCGGGGGCGTGAACGACCGACGGCCCGGTCCCACGTGAGGTGGGCCGGGCCGTCGGGTCGTACCGGGTCGGGCAGGGATCAGGCTTCCGCCGACTGTGCCGTCTGCGCCGCCTCGGTGGCCTTGGCCGTCGCCTTGCGGGTGCGGCGGCGCGGCTTGGCCTCGGCCTCCGGCTCGGCGGTGGCCTGCGCCGGGATCTCCGGGGCGACCGGCTCCGTGGCGGCGGCCTTGCGGGTGCGCCTGCGGGGCTTGGCCTCGGCGGCCTCGGCCGTGTCGGCGGTCGCGCCCTCGGCCGTGTCGACGGCGGTCTCGGCGGTCGCCTTGCGGGTACGGCGGCGGGGCTTGGCCTCGGCCTCCGGCTCCGCAGCGGCCTCGGTGACCTCGGGCGCAGTCGTCGCCGCCTTGCGGGTGCGGCGCGGCTTGGTCGCGACGGTCGCCGCGCCCTCGGCCGTGTCGACGGCCGTCTCGGCAGCGGCCTCGGCGGTGGCCGCGGTCTTCCGGGTGCGGCGGGGCTTGGCCTCGGCCTCCTCCGGAGCGTCCACCGTGGCGGTCGCGGCCGCCTTGCGGGTGCGGCGCGGCTTGCTCTCCGCGCCCTCGGCGGTCGCGGGCGCCTCGGCCGGTTCGGCCGTCTTGCGCGTACGGCGGCGGGGCTTGCTCTCGACGGCCTCGACGGAGTCGGCCACCGCCGCGGCGGCGCCGTCCTGCGCCTCGGCGGCCTGCGCCGGGATCTCGGGGGCGACGGCCTCCGTGACCTCGGCGGCCTTGGCGGCCACCTTGCGCGTACGGCGGCGCGGCTCGGCCTCGGCGTCCTCGGCCGCGGGGGCGGCCTCGGTCTCCGGGGCGGCGGCCTGCGCCGTCTTGCGGGTGCGCCGGCGGGGCTTGGCTTCGGGCTCCTCCGCGGCGGCCGTCCCGTCAGCGGTGTCCACGGCCGTCGCGGCGGCGGACTTGCGGGTACGGCGGCGCGGCTGGGCCGGGGCCTCCACCAAAGCCTCGGCGGCGTCGAGGGCGGGGCCCTCGGCCGTGATCACCGCGGCATCGGCGGCCTGCTCAGGCAGACGGTTGTCGTCGGACGCGGACGGCGCGGCCGCCTCGGCGCCCGTCACCGGCTGCGCCGGAACACCGCTCCGCATCCGCCGACGGCGGCGCGGGGTACGGCTGCCGGACTCATCCGAGACCGGCGAACCGGCCGACGGACCGTCAGACTCCGTACCGGGCACGGCAGTACCGGACTGCGCCGTACCGGATGCGCTGTCCGCGGCCGGGTCCAGCGGGGTCCCGCCGCGCGTACGGCGCCTGCGGCGCGGGGTGCGCGCCGGGCGCTCGAGGTCGCGGTCGCGCTCCGCCGGGCGGGCCTCGCCGCGGCCGCCACGGCCACCGCGTCCGCGCGCACCGCGGCCGCCGGTCTCGCCGAGGTCCTCGAGCTCCTCCGCGTCCAGCCCGGCGCGGGTGCGCTCCGAGCGCGGCAGGACGCCCTTGGTGCCCTCCGGGATGCCCAGCTCGGCAAACAGGTGCGGAGAGGTGGAGTACGTCTCCGGCGGGTCGTTGAAGTCCAGCTCCAGCGCCTTGTTGATCAGCTGCCAGCGCGGGATGTCGTCCCAGTCGACGAGCGTGATCGCCGTGCCCTTGGCGCCCGCGCGGCCGGTACGGCCGATGCGGTGCAGGTACGTCTTCTCTTCCTCGGGGGACTGGTAGTTGATGACGTGGGTGACGCCCTCGACGTCGATGCCGCGGGCGGCCACGTCGGTGCAGACGAGCACGTCCACCTTGCCGTTGCGGAAGGCGCGCAGCGCCTGCTCGCGGGCGCCCTGGCCGAGGTCGCCGTGGACCGAGCCGGAGGCGAAGCCGCGGCGCTGGAGCTGCTCGGCGATGTCGGCGGCCGTGCGCTTGGTGCGGCAGAAGATCATGGCGAGTCCGCGGCCGTCGGCCTGCAGTATGCGGGCGACCATCTCCGGCTTGTCCATGGAGTGCGCGCGGTAGACGAACTGCTTGATGTTCGCCACCGTCACGCCCTCGTCGTCCGGCGCGGTGGCGCGGATGTGCGTGGGCTGCGACATGTAGCGGCGGGCGAGGCCGATGACCGCGCCCGGCATGGTGGCCGAGAACAGCATGGTCTGCCGCTTCGCCGGCAGCATGTCGATGATCTTCTCGACGTCGGGCAGGAAGCCCAGGTCGAGCATCTCGTCGGCCTCGTCGAGGACCAGGCACTTGACGTGCTTGAGGTTCAGCTTCTTCTGCCCGGCGAGGTCCAGCAGGCGGCCCGGGGTGCCGACGACGACGTCGACACCCTTCTTCAGGGCCTCGACCTGGGGCTCGTAGGCGCGGCCGCCGTAGATGGACAGGACGCGCACGTTGCGCACCTTGCCGGCGGTCAGGAGGTCGTTGGTGACCTGGACGCACAGCTCGCGCGTGGGGACGACGACGAGGGCCTGCGGGGCGTCGGTGAGGGCCTCGGGGGCGGCGCGGCCGGCCTCCACGTCGGCGGGGACGGTCACGCGCTCGAGGAGCGGGAGGCCGAAGCCGAGGGTCTTGCCCGTGCCGGTCTTGGCCTGGCCGATGACGTCCGTACCCGTGAGGGCCACGGGGAGCGTCATCTCCTGGATGGGGAAGGGAGTGGTGATGCCGACGGCTTCCAGGGCCTCGGCGGTCTCGGGGAGGATCCCGAGGTCTCGGAACGTAGTAGTCAGGGTGCTGCCTCTTCTGTGTGCGCGGCACGAGGCGAGCGCGGGGGTCGTGTCTGACCGTGCCGGGGACGTCGGCGGCCGTGCGGGCTAACCGCTCGGGCCGGCCGTATGGCACGGGACCTCTGCCGACGCTCTAGGGTCTGTCCGCGGGACAGGCCCAGCGCTCGTACCGCTGAGGGTGTCCCTCCGATCGTCGTACGCACAGTGCCGTACGGTCAGGGAGGGCTGTCGGGTCGGAGCCGATCGGGCCACCGACCGGGCATCCTCATGCGTGCGGCCTGTCGGCGTACGTCACGTAACGTCGGCGTACTCAGCAGGCGCATTACCACCATACCCCGGAATCACGCACACGCGATGGCCGATTTGGTCACGTAGTCGTCGTCACACTGACTGACCAGGTCCTTCGCGGGCGTGGCAGGCGGGCTATTGTGCGCTCCATGACGAGCTCTGACAAGTCTGACAACGACTCCGCCGCACCCGCCGGACCCACCGGCATCGCCGCCCAGGGCTGGGCGACGGCCGCCGCCGACCCGCAGTACCGCGCCGCGGTCGTGGACCTGCTCGGCGCGCTCGCGTACGGGGAGCTGGCGGCGTTCGAGCGGCTCGCGGAGGACGCCAAGCTGGCGCCCACCCTCGCGGACAAGGCCGAGCTGGCGAAGATGGCGTCGGCCGAGTTCCACCACTTCGAGCGGCTGCGGGACCGGCTCGCGGAGGTCGGCGAGGAGCCGACCCTGGCGATGGAGCCGTTCGTGGCCGCGCTCGACGGCTTCCACCGGCAGACGGCGCCCTCGGACTGGCTGGAGGGGCTCGTCAAGGCCTACGTCGGCGACTCGATCGCCAGCGACTTCTACCGGGAGGTCGCCGCCCGGCTGGACTCCGACACGCGCGAGCTGGTCCTGGCCGTCCTCGACGACACGGGGCACGCCGGTTTCGCGGTGGAGAAGGTCCGCGCGGCGATCGAGCGGGACCCGCGCGTGGGCGGGCGGCTCGCGCTGTGGGCGCGGCGGCTGATGGGCGAGGCGCTGTCCCAGTCCCAGCGGGTCGTGGCCGACCGCGACGCCCTGTCCACGATGCTCGTCGGCGGCGTCGCCGACGGCTTCGACCTCGCCGAGGTCGGCCGGATGTTCTCCCGGATCACGGAGGCCCACACGAAGCGAATGGCCGCCTTGGGCTTGGCGGCGTAGCCCAACTACGGGCGCGGGCGGCGGGCTCGCGGGGCCTGGCATCGCGCGCTGCGGGCGCCGGGCCTGCACCGCGCGCTGCGGGCGCCGGGCTCGTCGGGCCTGGCACCGCGCGCGCCTCACGGCGTCGTCGGTTGCCATGGCTCCGCCATGGCGCGCCCTCGTCCGGGCGGGTCGGGGCTGACGCGGGCCTGGGCGGGCTGACGCGGGCATGGGCGGGGCTGACGCGGGGCCCGGGCTGGGCTCTTGGTGGCCTGCCCTCCGTCCTGCGTGGCTCCGTCCTGCGTGGCTCCGTCCTGCGTGGCCCCGCCCGGCGTGGGCTCCGTCCCGCGTGGCTTCAGCCCTCGTCGGCGCGGAAGGCCTCGGCGGGAGGGCGAGAGGCGGCGGGAGCGCGGTCAGCGTGGTTGTGTCCGCCGGTGGTTGTGCCCGCCGGCTTCCCGGGACAGTCCCGCGGCTGGGCGGCCGAGGACGTTCGGGCTTCCGGGGCCGCGCGGGGCGGGGCGTGGGCGCCCTCACGGGGCCGTGGGCTCACGGCGTCCGGTGGGGGCGACGGGTCAGGCCGGGGCCGATCGTCGGCGCAGTCTTCCCGCGGGGCGAAGCAGCAGGGAAAGCGAGGCGGCCGAGACCACCGCGGCGCCGAGCAGACCCGGCAGCGCGCTGCCGGACCCGAGCGCACTGTGGGTGACGAAGTCACCGAACAGCGCGCCCGCCACGCCGGTGGACAGCACCAGCGGCCGCGCCGGCAGCCGGTGCGAGAGACGGTGCAGCGCCGCCCACGCGAGCAGGACACCGAGCACAGCGGAGCCGAACGCTTCCAAGATCATCACGGGTCCCTCCCAGACGGCCGGCCGGTGCTCACGGTCGTAGCCCGTCATACCCCTGACCTGCGGAACACAACCCTTCCCAGAGGCTGTTTGTGAACCGCCCGTGCGGGAAAACACGAGGGCCCGGCGGTCATGCCGCCGGGCCCTCGCCCACTCTCCGGTCCGCGTGCCGCGTGACTACAGCGCGCCGAAGCCCACCTTGCGCGGCGCCGGCTCGCCGAGCTCGACGTAGGCGAGACGCTCGGCCGGCACCAGCACCTTGCGTCCGTGCTCGTCGACGAGGGTCAGCAGCTGCGACTTCCCGGCCAGCGCCTCGGCCACCGCCCGCTCGACCTCCTCGGCACTCTGACCGCTCTCCAGAACGATCTCGCGGGGCGCGTGCTGCACGCCGATCTTGACCTCCACGGCTATGTCCCTCCGACGGTCAGTGAAGTGCGCGGCCTGCCGCGCCGTACCCAGCAAACATTAGCCCGGTGAGGGGACGAACACGCTCCGCCGAAGAACGCCAGGAGCGAACACCCGGCGGGAACAAACCCTCCCCGCCCGGCCCGCACCGCTCAGTGCTGCTGCTCCGTGCCGTGCAGCGGGAAGCCGGCGATGCCCCGCCACGCGAGCGAGGTCAGCAGCTGCACCGCCTGGTCGCGCGGCACACTGCGGTCGCTGTGCAGCCAGGACCGGGCCACCACCTGCGCGAGTCCGCCCAGCCCCGAGGCGAGCAGCATCGACTCCGCGCGGGACAGCCCCGTGTCCTCGGCGATGACGTCGCAGATCGCCTCGGCGCACTCGTTGGTGACCTTGTCGACGCGCTCGCGCACCGCGGGCTCGTTCGTCAGGTCCGACTCGAAGACCAGCCGGAAGGCCCCGCCGTCGTCCTCCACATAGGCGAAGTAGGCGTCCATCGTGGCCCGCACGCGCTGCTTGTTGTCCGTCGTCGAGGCGAGCGCGCCCCGCACGGACTGGATGAGCGCCTCGCAGTGCTGGTCCAGCAGCGCCAGGTAGAGGTCGAGCTTGCCCGGGAAGTGCTGGTAGAGCACGGGCTTGCTGACCCCGGCGCGCTCGGCGATGTCGTCCATCGCCGCCGCGTGGTAGCCCTGCGCCACGAAGACTTCCTGGGCGGCGCCCAGCAACTGGTTCCGTCGGGCACGGCGCGGCAGGCGCGTGCCTCGCGGGCGTGCCGCCTCTGTCTGCTCGATGGCTGTCACGCCGCCTCCCAATGTCGTCCACATGCGGTGTGCGCCGCGCCGCCATCGTACTTTTCGGTAACCGTGCTGTGCGCGGTGCGAGCGCAGAATTTCACGGACCGGACGGCGGCGAAACCGGCGCAGACGGTTTCGAACCCCTGCAAGCCGGACATAGCCAGGCTTCGCTCCTGCTCAGCCGCGGTCCCCTCCACGCGCCGCCGGGCCCCTCACCGGTAGTCGTCCTCGTCGAGCGAGACGACCCGGGCCTGCTCGATGAGGTCGGCCTCGTTCGCGCGGTCCTTGTCCGCGTCCGTCACGGGTTCGTCGTCCTCCGGGGCGATCTCCGCGTGCTGCTCCACGGCGTCGTTCTCCGGGGCCTCGACGTCGATCTCCGTGACCTCCTCCTCGTCCGCGAACGTCTCGGGATCGGTGGGGTCGAATGCCATCGCTGGGCTCCCTTCCTACGGATGTCCCTGGATTCCCTTGGAGAGGCAGGGTCCACATGCGGGTGCCCTCTGTAAGAGCGTAGGAGACACCCGAAGTGGACGCCATGCGATTCGTGTGACGGCGGACACACGAACCACTACGTGATCGTCTCGTAACATTGCCGCATGTCTTCGACCGAGCTGCCCTCCGTGCCGCCCGCCAACGTACTTCCCAGGGTGGCGCCCATCAGGGTCGAGGAAGGCGAGCGGCTGCGGTCGGTCGAACTGCCGGGGATCACGCTCTCGGTGCGCTCCAGGCCGCCCGCGCGGGAGGGCCTGCCGTCCGCGCTCTACGTGCACGGGCTGGGCGGCTCGTCCCAGAACTGGTCGGCGCTCATGGCGCTGCTCGACGACGTCGTGGACGGCGAGGCGGTCGACCTGCCCGGCTTCGGCGACTCGCCGCCGCCGGACGACGGCAACTACTCCATCACCGGGCACGCGCGCGCGGTGATCCGCTACCTGGACTCCGCCGGCCGCGGGCCCGTCCACCTGCTGGGCAACTCGCTGGGCGGCGCGGTGTCCACGCGCGTCGCCGCGCTGCGGCCCGACCTCGTCCGCACGCTCACCCTCGTCTCGCCCGCCCTGCCGGAGCTGCGCGTGCAGCGCACCGCCGTGCCGACCGGGCTGCTCGCGGTGCCCGGCGTGGCCGCGCTGTTCACCCGGCTCACCCGGGAGTGGACCGCCGAGCAGCGGGTCCGCGGGGTCATGGCCCTGTGCTACGGCGATCCCGCGCGGGTTTCGCCGGAAGGCTTCCGCAACGCCGTGCAGGAGATGGAACGGCGGCTCCAGCTGCCGTACTTCTGGGACGCGATGGCGCGCTCCGCGCGCGGGCTGGTGAACGCGTACACGCTGGGCGGCCAGCAGGGGCTGTGGCGCCAGGCCGAGCGCGTGCTCGCGCCCACGCTCCTCGTCTACGGCGGCCGCGACCAGCTCGTCGGGTTCCGCATGGCCCAGCGGGCCGCCCGGCGCTTCCGCGACTCCCGCCTCGTGACCCTGCCGGACGCGGGCCATGTGGCGATGATGGAGTATCCCGGTACGGTGGCCACGGCGTTTCGTGAACTGCTGGTGGAGGCGGGAGAGTTGGACACGGTGAGAGCGAAGGGCGGTCGTGCTCCCGCCGACACCGGCGGCGACACGTCCGGCGCGGGCACGGGAGGCTGAGGGGCGAGGTGGGACGCCACAGCCGCCGCGGGCCGGTACCCAAGGGCACCGCGGACACAACCGCAGGACGAGGCAGCCGCGAGCGCGGCCGGGACGACCGCGACCCGGACGGCAGCGACCCGGACGGCCGGGGCGCGCGGGTCGCGACCCAGGGCGCGGAGCGCCCCCGCGGCGAGAACTGGGACACCGCGGGCACGGTGCCCCCAGCCCGCCCTCAGCCGTCCCGCACGACCCCACCCCACGGCACCCCCCGCCTCCCGGACGGCACCCCGGCCCACGGCGTCCCGCGGCTGCCCGACGGCACCCCGGCTCATGGCATGCCGCGTTTGCCCGATGGCACTCCCGCGCGGGGTATCCCGCGTTACGACGGCGGGACCCCTGCCGGTGGCGTCCCGCGCTTCCCTGACGGCACGCCCGCGCACGGCATGCCGCGGCTGCCCGACGGCACCCCGGCTCACGGCATCCCCCGTGCGCGGGGTGGGCATCCCGAGCAGTGGGAAGCCGGGGGCGGCTGGGGGCGGCTCGGTGCCGGCGGGGGAGTCGGCGTGCCCGGGCAGGGTGGCAACTTCGCCGGGGCCGCGACCCCGTTGCGGCCCGGGGTTCCCTTCCCGCGGCAGCGGCAGGCGCCCCCGGAGGGCCCGCGCCCGGACTACCTCGACGCCTTCGACCGGGACGACGAGGACGGCGAGGACGACGACGTCTTCATGCCCCGGCCGCGCGGCACCGCGCGCGCCGTGGACGTGTCCGCGCCCCCCGCCGAGCGCGGCCCGGAGACGGCGGAGACGGAGGCCGGTGACGGCGCCGCGCCGCCCGCCGGCGCCCCCGCGCCGGGCAAGGGCGCCAAGGGCCGCGCCTTCACGGGCATCGCGGCCGCCGCGGTCACGACCGTGCTCGCGGTCGTGGTCGCCGGACAGGTCGCCGACGGCCGGACCGGCGCCGACGCCCGCACGCAGGCCGCCACCGACCAGGGCGGCGACCTCCGGGCCTTCGCCGGCGCGGACGGAGCGGACCCGTCCCCCTCACCGGCGCCGAGCGCGACACCGCTGACGTACGACCAGCAGATGAACGCCAAGTATCCGCTGAGCCCCACCCTCAAGGGCCCGGGGAAATTCGAGACGGTCCCGGGGGCCGCCAAGGCGCCCGGCAAGGGGCAGAAGTTCACCTACCGCGTCGACGTGGAGCAGGGCCTTGAACTCGACGGCCGGCTCTTCGCCGACGCCGTGCAGAAGACCCTCAACGACGACCGCAGCTGGGCCCACGGCGGCGCGCGCACCTTCGAGCGCGTCCCCTCGGGCAAGGCCGACTTCGTGATCACGCTCGCCAGCCCCGGCACCACCGCCACCTGGTGCGCCAAGTCCGGCCTGGACACCACCGAGGACAACGTCTCCTGCGACTCGGCCGCCACGGAACGCGTCATGATCAACGCCTACCGCTGGGCGCAGGGCTCGAAGACCTACGGCGACAAGATGTTCGCCTACCGGCAGATGCTGATCAACCACGAGGTGGGCCACCGCCTGGGCCACGGCCACGTCAACTGCGAGAAGAACGGCCAGCTGGCGCCGGTGATGCAGCAGCAGACCAAGTTCCTCGACCACGACGGGATCCACTGTCTGCCCAACCCCTGGCCCTATCCCGGGAGCTGACGGGCGACTCCAGGATCGCCTCGGCATGTGCCTCCACGAACATCTCCGTGGAGGCCGCGCCCGGCAACTCCTGGCCGCCCCCGGCGGCGCCGGTGGCCACGGCGTGACGATGCGTGTCCGATTGATGTCCTAGCGCGACGAAACGCGGGCCGCACGGGAAAGTTACGACCGTTCACCCCTTTTGGTGGTGCGACGGACAACCGTCCGTCGCACCACCGCCATGTCCGCATACCTTCGTCCCGCTGTGAGCCGCCGACACCACGGCGGCTCTCCGGACAGGAGGAGATCGGGGGTGCACGCGTGCGCATCGGATTGGTGACGGAAGGTGGCTATCCGTACGTGAGCGGTGACGCCGGGCCCTGGTGCGAACGGCTCGTGCGCGGGCTCGAGCAGCACCAGTTCGACCTGTACGCGCTCAGCCGCAGCCGGCGTCAGGAGGACGGGGGGTGGGTCCCGCTCCCGCCCCAGGTCGGCCGGGTCCGCACCGCACCCCTGTGGACGGCCGAGGACGACGGAGTGGTGCACGGCCGCCGTGCGCGCCGCCGCTTCGCCGAGTGCTACGGCGAACTGGCGGCCGTGGTGTGCACGGCGGACCGCGACGACCCCCGCGGCCCCGGCCACCCCGCCGGCCTCGCAGACCCCAGCGGCCTCGCAGACCTCCGGGACCTCGGCGACTCCGGCGCGCACGACGACCGTGCGGGCGGTACGGATGATCAGGCGGACCGTTTCGCCAGCGCGCTGTACGGGCTCGCGGAACTCGCCCGCGACGAGGGCGGCCTGGCCGGCGCGCTCCGCTCGGAGAGCGCCGTCCGCGCGCTGGAACGCGCCTGTCGTGCGCCCGGCGCACCGAGTGCGGCACGCGAGGCGCGCGTGCCCGATCTGCTCGCGGTCGCCGCCCACCTGGAACGCGCCCTGCGCCCCCTTTCCCTCGACTGGTACGAGGACGACGGCCTCGGCGCAGCCGACCTCTGCCACACGGCGGGCGGCGGCACGGCGGCCCTGCCCGGACTGCTCGCCCGCCACTTCTGCGGCGTCCCCCTCCTCGTCACCGAGTACGGCGTGCACCTGCGCGCGCACTACCTCGCCACCGGCGCCGAGACCACAGCCCCGGCGGTACGGTCCCTGCTCGCCGCCTTCCACCGCGCCCTCGCCGCCGAGGTCTACCGGCGCGCCGCCGTCGTCACCCACGGCAACGCGCACGCCCGCCGCTGGCAGGAACGGTGCGGCGCCGACCGCGCCAGGCTGCGCACCGTGCACCCGGGCATGGACGCGGCGCCCTTCGCCGAGGCCGGCGAGTCGCCCGAGGCCGCCGACCCCGCCACCTTGGTCTGGGTCGGCCGGATCGAGCCCGCCAAGGATCTCGTGTCCCTTCTCCACGCCTTCGCCGAGGTCCGCGGGCAGGAGCCCGGCGCCCGGCTGCGGATCTTCGGCACGGCGGCCGGCCCCGACGCGGCGGCCTACCTGGGGCACTGCCGAGCCCTGGCCGCCCAGCTCTTCCCCGACGAGGCCGACGGCCCGCACACCGTCGGCGACAACCCGGTGTCCTTCGAGGAACTCGGCGGCCCGGAGGCCCCGACCCTCGCGGACGCCTACGCCTCGGGCGCCGTGGTCGTGCTGTCGAGCGTCGTCGAGGGCTTACCCGTCAGCCTCGTCGAGGCCATGTTCTGCGGCCGCGCCACGGTCTCCACCGACGTCGGCGCGGTCGTGGAGGTCATCGGCGGCACCGGCCTGGTGGTGCCGCCCCGCAACCCGAGGGCGCTCGCGGACGCCTGTGTGGCGCTGCTGCGCGACCCGGAGCGCCGCGCGCGCCTGGGTGCCGCCGCCCGCGCCCGCGCGCTCGAACTGTTCACCGTCGAGCAGAACATCGCGGCGTTTCACGGCATTTACCTCGAGATCGTCTCGCACTGCCCGGTGCGGCGCGTCCTTCTCGACGGCAGCGGAGAACCCCTTCCGTTCGCCACCCCTGCCGAGGCACACGTGCCCGGCCACTGGACCGCCCCCGCCGCCCCCGCCCGGACGCCCGGCCCTGCGGTCGCCGCCCCGGCCAGGACCGCCGTCCCCGCACGTGCCCCGGAGGCCACCCGATGAGCGATCTGGCGGACCACGGCCGCTCCGCCGTCGCGCCCCGGCGCGGCGCCGCCGACCCGGTGAAGACGCTGATGCACCACCACCGCGAGCTGTGCCGGCGGGCCGTCGATCCGATGGAGATCGCGGCGGGACTGGAGGCGCACGGCGTCACCGACCGCACCGCCGCCCGCTTCCGCCACCGCGACGTCTTCTCCCTCGCCGAGGAGATGTACGCCCGCTCCTCCCACGACGACGCCGTAACCCCGCACCCGGAGAGGACCGGAGCCCCCCGCCTGGCCCCGGACCAGGTGCTGCTGAGCCTGCTGCCCGGAGCCCTGTGCGCGGCTGCCGTGGCCGGACTGCACCTCACCGGCGGCCGCACCCGCCTGGCGGTGGCCGCGGCCGGCGTCCTCGCCGTGGCCCTCGGCGCACGCGCCGCCCTGCGTCACGGCCCGCTGAGCACACCCGGGCACACCCCGCCCGGCACCTCCGCGCCCGGAACCCGCGCCGCCACGTACTGGCTGCTCGCCTACGCCCTCCTCGGCGACGGCCTGCTCGCGGCCACCGTCGCGGGCGGGCCCGACGGACTGCCCGACGGCACCCGGGCCGGCGCCTGGCCCCTCACCACCGCCCCCTTCCTCGCGCTCGCCCTCGCCTGCGCCCCGGCGGCCTGGACCGCCCACCTCTTCACCGCCCGCGCCCGGCGCAGGCTCGCCACCAGCCGCGGTCTGGAGGAGTTCACCGCCGTCGTACGCCCCCTGCTGCTCGGAGCGTTCGGCCTGTTCCTGTGCGCGCTCACCGCGCTGCTCGCCGCCTGTGCCGCGGTCCTGCACGAACCCGCCGGCTACGCCCAGGCCCTGGCACTCGGCGCCCTCCTGCTGCTCGCCCGCCTCCTCGTCACGCACGGCTTCACCCACGCCCCGGCCGTCGCCCTCGGCGCCGCCGCGGCCGTCGAGGCCCTGGCCCAGGCCACCGTCCTCGCCGGCCGCCTGCCGGGCTGCGGCCCCCTCGCCGGTCCGGTCGACACCCTCGTGACCGCCCGCGGCCCGGGCGCCGTGCAGGCACTGGCCTGCGCGGCCGCGGCCCTGGCCCTCCTGGCCCACGCCAACCGCACGCTGACCAGGGCCTCGGCGCACGCGCGACCGGAGGAGCAGCAGTGACCGGCCCAGGGACCCCCTCGCACCCCCCGCACCCTCGCGTCTCCCACCGCACGCCCCGCCGCCACCGGCGAGCGTCGGCCGCCGGAGCCGGCACACCCAAGGCCACCCCACGGCCCCCCGTACGCGCCCCTCACCCGGCCCGAGCGGCAGGCGCACCCCGTGTCGCCGCGCCGGCCGGAGACCCCGGCCGCACCGCCGGAGCCGGCCGCACCACCCCCTTGAAGGAGAACACCAGATGACCACCGCCCGATCCGGAGCGTCCGGAGCATCCGGAGCCACCGGAGCGCACACCCCGGGAGCCGCCCGATGAGGGTTCTGCTGATCGGAGCCGGCGGATACCTCGGCCGTTTCGTGGCCGACCGTCTGCTCGCCGACCCGGCCGTCCAGCTCACCGCGCTCGGCCGCGGCGACGACGCCGACGTCCGCTTCGACCTCGCCACGGGCAGCCCCGGCGCGCTCACCCGTTTCCTGGACGCGGTCCACCCCGGAGTCGTCGTCAACTGCGCCGGCGCCACCCGCGGCGGGGCCCGCGAGCTCACCCGGCACAACACCGTCGCCGTCGCCACCGTCTGCGAGGCCCTGCGCCGCAGCGGCTGCGGCGCCCGCCTGGTGCAGATCGGCTGCAGCTCCGAGTACGGACCGAGCCAGCCCGGCTCCTCCACGGCCGAGGACGCGGTGCCCCGACCCGGCGGCCCGTACGGCGTCAGCAAGCTCGCCGCCACCGAACTCGTCCTCGGCTCCGGCCTGGACGCCGTGGTGCTGCGCGTCTTCTCACCCGCCGGGCCCGGCACCCCGGCGGGCTCACCGCTCGGCCGGCTCGCCGAGGCCATGCGCCGCGCCATGCAGTCCGGCGACGGCGAACTCAAACTCGGCGGGCTGGGCGCCCAGCGCGACTTCGTCGACGTCCGCGACGTGGCCCGCGCCGTCCACGCCGCCTCCCTGTCCGCCGCGCAGGGCGTCATCAACATCGGCTCCGGCCGCGCCGTCCGGCTCCGCGACGCCGCCGCCACGCTCGCCCGTGTCGCCGGATACGGAGGCACCCTCCACGAACTCGACGGCCCGCCCGGCGGCCACCTCAGGCCCGCCATCGGCCACCCCCGCAGCGACCCGGACCACCCGGCCCCCGTCGCGTACCCGTACCCCGACGGGTGCGGCAGCTGGCAGCAGGCCGATGTGCGCACCGCACGCGACCGGCTCGGCTGGCGGCCCAGGATCAACCTCGAGGAGTCCCTCGCCGACATCTGGATGGAGGCGGCATGCCGCATCTGATCAGCACCAGGGCGGGCACCTCCAGCACCGGCGTCCGCACCGGCCTCGGCGTCCCCGGCTGCGCCCACCCGTTGCTGGCCGCCGCCGAGTGGGACGCGCTGGCCCGCACCGGGCCGCCCTTGCACTGGGTCGTCCTCGACGTCGCCGGCGGCCCGGGTGTCCAGCCCGACCCGCACTGCCTGGACGCGGCCGGGCGGCTGCGCAACGCCGGCGTGCGCGTCCTCGGCCACCTGGACACCGCGTACGGCACGCGTCCCTTCGCCGAAGTGATCGCCGAGGCCCACCGGTACCTCGAGTGGTACCAGGTCGACGGCTTCCTGCTGGAGCACTGCCCGGCCGACCGCGCCACGCTGCCCCAGGTCCGCCGTACGGTCGGCGCTCTGCGTGCGCTGCGTGAGGATGCCCACATCGTGCTCGGCCACGGCACCCACCCGCACCCGGGCTACGCGGAGACCGCCGACCAGCTGGTGACCTTCCGCGGTCCGTGGCGCGACTACCGCTGGTCGCAGGTCGCGGAGTGGACCGCCGACCACCCGCCCGAGCGTTTCTGCCACTTCGTGCACGGTGTCCCGCGCGGGCACCTGGACGAGGCGCTGCGCATCGCCCGCTGGCAGGGCGCGGCGACGATCTGGTTCACCGACCGCACCGATCGCGGCGGCAGTGCGGACCCCTGGGAGGCCCTGCCCGGCTACTGGGACGACATCGTCTCGCGCATCGGAACGGGTGTCTCGGAATGAAGAAGGCCGTGGCAGTGTTACGGAGAGAACAACCGTAGTGATAGACCGACCAACGGAGTCCCCGTGTCGCTGCCACCCCTGGTCGAGCCGGCCCCCGAGCTCACCGTAGACGAGGTCCGCAGGTACTCCCGCCACCTGATCATCCCCGATGTGGGGATGGACGGGCAGAAGCGGCTGAAGAACGCCAAGGTGCTGTGTGTGGGCGCCGGCGGCCTGGGTTCGCCGGCGCTGATGTACATGGCCGCGGCCGGTGTGGGCACGCTCGGCATCGTGGAGTTCGACGAGGTCGACGAGTCGAACCTGCAGCGCCAGGTCATCCACAGCCAGGCCGACATCGGCCGCTCCAAGGCCGAGTCGGCCCGTGACACCGTCAAGGGCATCAACCCGTACGTGAACGTGATCCTTCACGAGGAGCGGCTCGAGGCCGACAACGTGATGGACATCTTCAGTCAGTACGACCTGATCGTCGACGGCACGGACAACTTCGCGACCCGCTACCTGGTCAACGACGCGTGCGTGCTGCTGAACAAGCCGTACGTGTGGGGCTCGATCTACCGCTTCGACGGCCAGGCGTCCGTCTTCTGGTCCGAGCACGGCCCCTGCTACCGCTGCCTCTACCCGGAGCCCCCGCCCCCCGGCATGGTTCCCTCCTGCGCCGAGGGCGGCGTGCTCGGCGTGCTGTGCGCGTCCATCGGCTCCATCCAGGTCAACGAGGCCATCAAGCTGCTGGCCGGCATCGGCGAGCCGCTGGTCGGCCGCCTGATGATCTACGACGCCCTGGAAATGCAGTACCGCCAGGTCAAGGTCCGCAAGGACCCCAACTGCGCGGTCTGCGGCGAGAACCCGACCGTCACCGAGCTCATCGACTACGAGGCCTTCTGCGGCGTCGTCTCCGAGGAGGCCCAGGCGGCGGCCGCCGACTCGACGATCACTCCCAAGCAGCTCAAGGAGTGGATCGACGACGGCGAGAACATCGAGATCATCGACGTCCGCGAGCCGAACGAGTACGAGATCGTCTCCATCCCGGGCGCCCGGCTGGTCCCGAAGAACGAGTTCCTCATGGGCACCGCCCTGGAGAGCCTCCCGCAGGACAAGAAGATCGTCTTGCACTGCAAGACGGGTGTCCGCAGTGCGGAAGTCCTCGCCGTGCTGAAGTCCGCGGGCTTCTCCGACGCCGTGCACGTCGGCGGCGGCGTCATCGGCTGGGTCAACCAGATCGAGCCCGAGAAGCCGGTCTACTGAGCCAGGGCTCGTCACGACTCCCCGACGGCGGGGGTCTCGCGCACCGCGGGTGCACGGGGCCCCCGCCGTCGTCATGAGCAGACCTTGCCGTCCTTGGGCACCGTGCCGTTGAGCAGATAGGCGTTCACCGTCGAGTCCACGCAGTCGCTGCCGCTGCCGTACGCGCCGTGGCCCTCCCCCTTCCAGGTGAGCTCCACACCGACCCCCCTGCCGAGTCCGTCCGCCATCTTCCGGGCGCCCTCGTAGGGTGTCGCCGGGTCCCCGGTGTTGCCGACCACGAGGATCGGCGCCGCGCCCGCCGCGCCGACCAGCGGGTGGTCGTACTGTCCGGCGACCGGCCAGTCGTGGCACCAGCCGGCCGTGTCCCAGCCCATGAAGTCGCCGAACACGGGCGAGACCTTCTCGAACTCGGGCAGCAGCCGCCTGGTCTGTTCCGGCGTCGGCCGCTGCTTGTCGTCCAGGCACGATATGACCCGTTGGGAGTGGGTCGTCGTGCCGTAGTGGCCCGAGGCGTCACGGTCGTTGTAGGCGTCGGCCAGCGACAGCAGGCCGCTGCCGTCCCCCTTCTCCGCGGCGTCCAGCGCGCCGGTCAGCGTGGGCCAGTTGTCCTTGCTGTAGAGCGGCAGCACGATGCCGGTGAGCGCCAGCGTCTGCGACAGCCTGCGGCCCGAGACGGTGGAGAGCGGCTTGGCGTCGATGCGCTTGAGCAGGGCGGCGATTCTCCTCGAGCCCTGCGCGGGGTCTTGTCCGGTGGACTTCAGGTAGTCGTCCAGCGCTCGCTGGAAACCCCTGGTCTGGTTCAGCGCGTGGCCGACCGAGTCGGCGGTCGGGTCGACGACCGCGTCCAGGACCATCCGCCCCACGTGTCCGGGGAACAGATGGGCGTAGACGCCGCCGAGTTCGGTGCCGTAGGAGATGCCGAAGTAGTGCATGCGCGTGTCGCCGAGGACCTGGCGGATGAGGTCCATGTCCCGGGCGGTGTCGGTCGTCGAGACGTGTGCCAGCAGTTTGCCTGCGGCCTTGGCGCAGCCCTTGCCGAAGTCGACGGCGTCCTGGAGGTAGGCGCGCTCCTCGGCCGGGGTGTCGGGGGTGGCGTCGACGGATTCGGCGGCCTGGATGCGGCGGTCGCTGCGGCAGCGCACGCCCTCGCTCCCGGCGACCCCGCGCGGGTCCCAGCTCACCAGGTCGTAGTGCTGTCGTAGGTCGCCGGCCACGGCGGCGTACGACGGCATCGTGGCCACGCCGGAGGCACCGGGGCCGCCGAAGTTGAACAGGAGCGATCCCGCGTGCTCGCCCGTGGCCCTGGCCCGGATGAGGGAGAGGCCGATGGTCTCGCCGCCCGGCCGCGACCAGTCCAGGGGCACCTTGATCCGCGCGCACTGCCAGTCGCCGCCCGGCGCTGCGGACGTGGAAGTGGTCCTGCAGTGGCCCCACGCCAGGCGCTGCGAGGTGAGAGAGGCGGGCAGGTCCGAGGAGGCCGTGCCCTTCGACGTCGACGAGGCCGTGGCCGAGGGATCGGTCCGGCCCTTCCCCTCGGCACCGGTCCCGCCGGACGATCCCCCGCTGCACCCGGCCAGCAGCACCGCGGCGGCGGCCGCGGCCGCCCACTGCGTCACCCGCGACATGGCTTCCCCCTCACTGCTCCGCGGATCGGCCGCGGAAAGCGATGGGGCCATCGTAGGCGGAACGAGGCCCACCGGTACCGGCCTGTGGATAACGCTTTGACCTGCGGGTTTGCCTGCCGGGGCGAGGTGAGTGGCGGACCGCTGACGGCTGGGTGAACCGGTCCCGGCTACGTGCAGACCGTTCCGGTCGGGGGCACCTTTCCGTCGAGCAGATAGCCGTTCACCGCGTTCTGCACGCACGGGTTCTTGCTGTCGTACGCCCCGTGCCCCTGGCCCTTGTACGTGAGCTCCACGGCGACGCCCGGGCCCAGTGCGTCCACCATCTTCTTCGCGCCCTCGTACGGCGTCGCCGGGTCGCCGGTGTTGCCCACGACCAGGACCGGCGCGGCGCCGCGTGCGTAGACGTCGGGGTGGTCCGCCGCGCCCGGCACGGCCCAGTCGGTGCAGCTGAGCATGCCCCAGGCCAGGAAGTCCCCGAACAGCGGCGAGGCGGCGCGGAACTCGGGCAGCTTCTGCTGCACGTACGCCGTGTCGTAGCGCTGTTTCTCGTCCGAGCAGTTGATGGCGACGTTCGCGGCGCCGATGTTGCTGTACTCGCCGTTCTCGCTGCGGCCGTTCATCGCGTCGGACAGCAGCATGAGGATCCTGCCGTCACCGGCGTAGGCCTGCTGCAGTCCCTCGGTCAGCGGCTGCCACAGCTCCTTGGAGTACAGGGCCTGCGCGATGCCGTTGGTGGCGGCCGTCTGGGTCAGCCGGCGCGGGAAGACACCCGGGATCGGCTTGCTGTCCAGGTCCTTCAGCAGCTTCGCGATGCGGTTCTCGACGTCCTGCACGCTGTCGCCGACGGGGCACTTGGTGCTCTTCGAGACGCAGTCGCGGGCGTAGTTGTCGAGGGCGAGCTGGAAGCCCTTGGCCTGGCCGAGCGAGGCCTGCTCCGGGTTCTGCGTGGGGTCGACGACCGCGTCCAGGACGGCCCGGCCCACGTTCCGGGGGAACAGGTGGGCGTAGACGCCGCCCAGTTCGGTGCCGTAGGAGATCCCGAAGTAGTGGAGTTTCCTGTCGCCGAGGACCTGGCGCATGAGGTCCATGTCGCGGGCGGCGTCGGTGGTGCGCACGTGCGGGAGGATCTTCGCGGAGTTCTTCTCGCACGCCGTGTTGAACTGCTTGGTGTTGTTCAGGAACGCGCCGCGCTCGGCGCTGTCGTCGGGCGTCGCGTCCTGCTGGAAGTATTGGTCGAGCTGTGCGTCGCTCTCGCAGAGCACGCCGGCGCTGCGGCCCACCCCGCGCGGGTCGAAGCTCACCAGGTCGTAGCGGGTGCGGAGTTTGGCGTAGTCCTGGCCGACCGCGGGCAGCGTGCTGACCCCGGAGCCGCCCGGGCCGCCGAAGTTGAAGATCAGCGAACCGATGCGCGTGCCGGGCCCGCTCGCCTTCGCCCTGATCAGCGCGATGCCGATGGTGTCGCCCTTGGGCTTGTTCCAGTCCAGCGGGGCCCGCATGGTCGCGCACTGCCAGGTGCCGCCGCCCGGCAGCGGCGACGGCGCGTCTCCGCCGCCCTCCGAGGCCGATGGGGGCGGACAGCCCTTCCAGTCCAGCTTCTGAGCCGCCAGATCCCCGCCCTTGGCGCTTCCGCCCCCGCCCCCGCCGCAGCCGGCCAGAACGGCGGACAGCAGGGCGGCGGTTGCGGTCAGGGAGGCGGCACGCAGCCCGCGGCGGTTGTGCATACGTCCATCCTCACGCCGCGTGCGGTCTCCCGCGCGGGACGCGGGCCGACCGGAGTACCGGGAGCCCGCCCGCGCGAACCCCCGGGCTCCTTACAGCGAGCCCTTGCGCGTCAGGTGGTTGAAGGCCAGCCAGCCCGGCAGCACCGGCAGCCACAGGGTCAGCAGCCGGAACATGAGCACCGCGGGCGCGGCCACCTCCTTGGGCAGCCCCACGGCGATCAGGCCCACGGTGAGGGTCGCCTCGACCGCACCGACCCCGCCCGGGGTGGGCGCGGCCGAACCGAGCGCGTTGCCCGCGAGGAAGACGACCGCGACGCTGGCGATGCTCAGGGAGGTCGACTGGTCGCCGAAGGCCCGGATCGAGGCATCCAGGCACATCACGAAGCAGAAGGTCAGCAGGAGCATGCCGCCGATGCCGGTGACGAGCTTCTGCGGCCGCTGCAACACGTCGAGCATGCGCGGCACGACGCCCGCGAAGAGCGAGCGCACGCGCGTGACGACGAACTTGCGCATGAACGGCACCGAGGTGACCACCAGCACGAGCACCGCGACCGTCAGCAGACCCGCGATGACGGTGCGGGAGGGCGAGAGCGACGGCGTCTTCTCGGTACCGGTCAGATAGCCGAAGGACAGCAGCATCAGGATGTGGCAGCCGAGCCCGAACAACTGCGAGGCGCCGACACTGGCCACCGCGAGCCCCGGCCGCACGCCCGCGCGCTGCAGGAAGCGGGTGTTCAGCGCCACACCGCCCACCGCGGCCGGCGCGACGATCTTCACGAACGACCCCGCGACCTGCGCTCCCACGGTCCGCACGAACGGCACCCGCTCCGGCACGAACCCCAGCAGCGCCATGGCCGCGGCCACGTAGCTGAGCGCCGAGAACAGCACCGCGGCCACCACCCAGCCCCACTGCGCGTGGGCGAAGAGCGTGCCGAACTCGATGTGGGTGAGCTGGGTCAGCAGGTAGTACGCGCCGATCGCGCCCGCGATGAAACTGATCAGCGTGCGCGGCCGCACCCGCTCCAGCCGGGCCGGCTCGACCGGGGCCTGCGGCCGGATGCGCAGCACCTGGTGGCGGATCTGGGTGAGCAGGTCCTCCTCGCGGGCCTCCTCCACGGCCTCGTCGATGGCCCGCTTCTCCGCGCGCGCCTCGGCCCGCTCCGTCTTCTTGTCCTTCTTGTCCGGCTTTTCGGGCCGCTCGAGTCGCGCCAGGGCGGTCGAGCCGGTGGTCTCCGCTGCCGCCTGCTCCAGACGGGCGTGCTTGTCCTGCCGGGACGCCTCCAGGACCGCCTCGCGCTCCCGCTGGGCCCGCTCCCGGGCCAGCCGGCGCAGGGTCGCGCGGGTGGACCGCGTCAGCGCGATGGGCTGGAGCATGGGCAGGCAGTCGGCGACCGCGTCGGGCCCGAGGACCTCCAGCGCGGACTCCACGGCGCGCTCGGCGCCCACCCTGAGACCGAGCGTCGTCACCAGCTGGGCGATGTCCATCCGCAGCAGCAGGTCGCCCGCGGCGATCTCACCGCCGCGCAGATCGGTGAGGATCACCCTGCGGGAACGATCCACCAGAATCGCGTCGCCCGCCAGCCTGCGGTGCGCGATGCGCCGCGACTGCAGCGCGCGCACCTGCTGCCAGGTGTGGCGCAGCAACTCGTCGGTGATCTCCTCGTCCGCCAGCGAGTCCAGGGTGCGCCCGCCGGTGTGCTCGTAGACGAGCATCACGGCGTCGGGGCCTAGTTCGGAGGTCGCGATCAGCTTGGGCGCGTTGGCGCCGGCGGCGATGGCCGCGTAGGCCAGGAGGGCCTCCTGCTCCAGGGCCTGGCGCAGCGACTGGAGGCTGCTGCGGGTGGCGAAACCACGCAGGGTGAGGTTGCGCCACACCCGGTAGAAGAAGCCCTGCGCCTGCTGTTCGCGGTCGACCACCGTGACGTCCAGCGGCGGGCCGTCCTCCAGGGTCACGAAGTAGCGCCGGCCCCGGTCGGCGGTGTCCGCGGTCTCCGCCGCCTCCTCGCGGGCCGCGCTCACGGGGCGGAAGCCCACGGTCCGCAGGCCGGCCATCAGCGTCCGTCCCGTGGGACGCACGTTCGGCGAGCCGACCGCGTACAGGGTGCCGTAGGCGATGGTCCAGCCGATCAGCACCGTCAGGATGATCGAGAACGGCGTCGTGTAGCCCGTCACCAGCATCGAGAAGGCGTCGAGCATCAGCACGATCCACAGCACCGCGCGCCACCGCGGTCTGCGCGACATGCCGACGGCCGTCATGTACGCGATCACCGGGGCGAGGTAGCCGTGCACGGGGTCGGTCAGCGCGTGGATGTCGCCGGGGGAGGGCTGGGTGAGCGCCTCCTGGATGGAGTGCGGGGCCCCCTTGGCGACCCACAGGTCGGTGGCGAGCGTCACCCCGTGCGCGAGGACCGCCGCGAGCACGCCGTCGGCGATCCGCAGCCCGTCCCGCTTGATCAGCCGCTCGATCGCGAAGGCGACCGGCACCAGCAGGATCGCGATGCTCGAGGCCAGCCCGGCGATCTTGATGAGCAGGTCGGGCGCCTGACCGGTGCCCTTGTTGATGTCCTGTTCGAGGCCCGAGGTGGTGCCGTGCGCGAACGCGGCGATGGCCAGCAGCACGCCGATGGCGAGCAAGCCCACCAGCAGCCGCATCAGGTCGGAGGGGCGGTGCACGCGCGCGGGGAGCAGCGGCTCGTCGCCCTCCACCTCGTCGATGTGCGTCACATCGGTGCCCTCGCCCGGCTTCCCCTCCGGCTCAGGGGCCTTGCCGTCCTTCTCGTCGGCGCCGTCGGTGCCGGGGCGCGAAGAAACCCCAGAGGTGCCCTCCGCGCCGTCGGGGTGCACTCCCTGCTGCCTCATGGTCTCTTCTTGGTCTCGTATCACCGGTCACTGCCCGCACGATGGTGGCATGCCCCACCGACACACAGGGGCATCAGGGTGCATATGCGGGGGCGCACAGTCTGCCCGAAGCGCCGCCCCGGGGCGAGACCGCGCTCCGTCACGCGCGGGTCGCACTGTCGGTGGGGTGGGGCAGGATGGGGCGGATGAGCGAAGTGAGCCTTCCGGACGACGGCCGCGCGGAGCCCGCCGACGCGCTGCCGGAGTACGCCGAGCGGGTCCTCGAGGTCGCCGAACTGATCCCGCCGGGTCGCGTCATGACGTACGGCGACGTGGCCGAGTGGCTCGCCGAGGGAGGCCCGCGCCAGGTCGGCCGGGTCATGTCCCTGTACGGCGGGGCCGTGCCCTGGTGGCGGGTGGTGCGCGCCGACGGGGTCCTGCTCCCGGGCCACGAACTGCGCGCGCTCACCCGCTACCGCACCGAGGGCACCCCCCTGAGGGAGGCCGGCAGAGCGGCCGAGGGCCACCTGCCGCGCCTCGACATGAGGCGCGCCCGGTGGGACGGCGGCGAACGTGCGCAGGGTCACACCTGACAGCTTCCGCCATCCGGCGGGGCTGAGGGGAGCCCGTGGCCCGTACGGGCGAACCGGGGCACGTCCGCGGCATGCCGTACGTTCGTGAGTAGAGGGACAGGGGTGACGCCTGCGTCCACGGAGCACGACGGTGCGCCCACGGAGCACGACGGTGCGCCCACGGAGCACGGCAGAAAGCGGAAGAAGGCCCGCTCCCGCACTCCGCGTCGGCGTAGCGTCGGCTGCACGCGTCCCCCTCACCTCTCGGCCACCGTCCTCACCGTCCGGCGGCCCGCCCCTTCGACGACGGCGCCCCGCGCCGGCCATGACAGACCCCAGCACACCCACCAGGACCGGCGAACCACGTGAGCTCCTCTTCCTCCACCAGGCACCTGCCGCACCCCCGGGTGCGGCAGGGGGACCGTGGCGCTTTCCGACTGGTCCGTACTCCACCGTCCCGACCCGATCCCCCTCGTCTGGACGCCGTACAGCGCTCCGTGGTTGACCACGAGTCCGGCCCGCTGCTCGTCCTCGCAGGTCCGGGCACCGGCAAGACCACCACGCTGGTGGAGTCCGTGGCCGCGCGTATCGCCCGCGGCGGGGACCCCGAGCGCGTCCTCGTGCTGACGTTCAGCCGCAAGGCCGCCGTCGAACTGCGCGACCGGATGGCCCTGCGCACCGGCGCGGCCCGCGCCCCGCGCGCGACCACGTTCCACTCCTTCTGCTACGCCCTGGTCCGCGCCCACCAGGACAGCGGTCTGTTCGTGGAACCGCTGCGCCTGCTGTCCGGCCCCGAGCAGGACGTGACCGTCCGCGAGCTTCTCGCCGGCCAGCTCGACCTCGAACGGCTCGGCCTCGCGCACGTGCGCTGGCCGGACGAGCTGCGCGCCTGCCTGACCACGCGAGGCTTCGCCGACGAGGTCCGCGCGGTCCTCGCCCGCAGTCGGGAACTGGGCCTCGGTCCCGACTCGCTGGCCGCCTTCGCGCGGCGCATCGGCCGCCCCGACTGGCAGGCGGCGGCCACCTTCCTCGCCGAGTACCTCGACGTCCTCGACCTCCAGGGCGTGCTCGACTACGCCGAACTCGTCCACCGCGCGGTGCTCCTCGCCCGCCGCCCCGAGGTCGCGCAACGGCTCGCCGCCCAGTACGACGCCGTGTACGTCGACGAGTACCAGGACACCGACCCGGCCCAGGTCCGGCTGCTGCGCGCCCTCGCCGGAGGCGGGCGCACACTGCTCGCCTTCGGCGACCCCGACCAGTCGATCTACGCGTTCCGGGGCGCCGACGTGAACGGCATCCTGCGGTTCCCTCAGACGTTCCCCCGCGCGGACGGCCGCCCGGCGCCCGTCGAGGTGCTGCGCACCTCCCGCCGCTCGGGTGCCGAGCTGCTGGCGGCGACCCGGCTGCTGGCCCGGCGCATGCCGCTCACGCGCCTGCCCGCCGACAAGGTGCGCGCCCACCGGGAACTGACCGCGCAGCGGGAGGGCGGCCGCGTCGAGGTCTACACGTACCCGACACCGGGCACCGAGGTGGACAACATCGCCGACATCCTGCGCCGCGCGCACCTGGAGGACGGCGTCCCGTGGCGCGAGATGGCCGTGCTGGTGCGCGCCGGCGCCCGCACCATCCCGCCGCTCCGCCGCGCCCTGACGGCCGCGGGCGTGCCCCTGGACGTCGACGGCGACGACCTGCCCCTGCGGCACGAACCGGCGGTGGCTCCGCTGCTGACGGCCCTGCGCGCGGTGGCCACGGCGGAGGCGGCTCGGCAGGGAGGGGAGGGGGCGGCGGAGGCGGGGTCCGGCCTGGGGCCGGGTGAGGAGACCGGCGGAATGCCGGACGCGGCGCCCGGCGGGGAGCCGGAGCCGGAGCCGGGCCGGGAGGCTGGCGAGGAGCCCGGCGGGGAAGCGGGCGAGGAGCCGCGGGACGAGGTCGGGGATGAGACGCCGCCCGAGCCGCAGGACGAGGCCTGCTGGCTCGACACCGCGACGGCACTCACCCTCCTCGCGTCGCCCCTGGCCGGCATGGACGCCGCCGATCTGCGCCGCCTTGGCCGCGCCCTGCGCGAGGAGGAACGCGCCGCGGGCAACCCGCTGCCCGCCCCCTCGGACGAGTTGCTCGCGCGGGCGCTCGCGGAGCCCGAGCGCCTGGCCGTGCACGACCCCACGTACGCGCGGGGCGCCCAGCGCCTCGGCGCCCTCCTGAGGAAGGCCAGGGAGCGCCTCGCGGGCGGCGGCACGGCCGAGGAGGCGCTGTGGGACCTGTGGGAGGGCACCCCCTGGCCGGCGCGCCTGGAGCGGGCGGCCCGGCGCGGCGGCGCCGCCGGACGTAACGCCGACCGTGACCTGGACGCGGTGTGCGCGCTGTTCGCGACCGCCGCCCGCGCGGAGGAGCGCACCGGAGGCCGGGGCGCCCTCAACTTCCTGGAGCAGATCGAGGCCGAGGACATCGCCGCCGACACCCTGACTCGGCGCGCCGTGCGCCCCGACGCCGTACGGCTGATGACGGCGCACCGCTCCAAGGGCCTGCAATGGCGCGTGGTGGTCGTCGCGGGCGTCCAGGAGGGACTGTGGCCCGACCTGCGCCGCCGCGGCTCCCTGCTGGAGGCCGACCGGATCGGCCGGGACGGACTCGCCGAACCGCTGACCCCCGGCGCGCTGCTGACCGAGGAGCGCCGCCTGTTCTACGTGGCCGCCACGCGCGCGCGTGAACGCCTGGTGGTGACCGCGGTGAAGGCCCCCGCCGACGACGGCGACCAGCCCTCCCGCTTCCTCACCGAACTCGGTGTCCAGCCCCGTGACGTCACCGGCCGCCCCCGCCGCCCGCTGTCCGTCGCCGCGCTGGTCGCCGAGCTGCGCGCCACGACCGTCGACCCGCGCGTGTCCGACGCCCTGCGGCAGGCGGCCGCGCACCGGCTGGCACGGCTGGCGGCGCTCGCCGACGACGAGGGACGCCCCCTGGTGCCCTCCGCGCACCCGTACCGCTGGTGGGGCATGGCCGACCCGACCGAGAGCAAGGTGCCGCTGCGCGACCGCGACCAGCCCGTGGCGCTGTCCGGCAGCGCCCTCGACCAGCTCGCCAACACCTGCGCGCTGCAATGGTTCCTCGGCCGCGAGGTCAAGGCCGACGCGCCCGCGACCGCCGCCCAGGGCTTCGGCAACGTCGTGCACGTACTGGCCGACGAAGTCGCCTCGGGACGTACCCCCGCCGACCTCGACGTCCTCATGGAACGCCTGGAGACCGTGTGGAACGCGCTCGCCTTCGACGCGCCGTGGAAGTCGGCGCAGGAGAAGGAGAACGCGCGCGTGGCGCTCGAACGCTTCCTGCAGTGGCACGTCCTGGACCGCGCCGGGCGCACACCGGTGGCCAGCGAGCACGACTTCGACGTGACCCTGGCGGCCGGGGAGTACCAGGTGCGCATCCGCGGCTCCATGGACCGCGTGGAGGCGGACGGGGAGGGCCGCGCCTACGTCGTGGACTTCAAGACCGGCAAGCAGGCGCCGACCGGCGCGGACGTCGCCCGCCATCCCCAGCTCGCCGTGTACCAGCTCGCCGTCCGTGAAGGCGCCGTCGACGAGGCCTTCGACGGGACGCGCCCCGAGCCGGGCGGCGCGGAACTCGTCCAGCTGCGCCAGGGCGCGGCCAGACGGGACGGCGGCGAGAGCCTGCCGAAGGTCCAGGCCCAGGAGCCGCTGGAGGGCGAGTGGGTCGGCGACCTGCTGGCCACCGCCGCCGGGAAGGTCCTCGACGAACGGTTCACCCCGACCGCCGGGCAGCACTGCGCGCACTGCTCCTTCCGGGCCTCGTGCAGCGCGCGGCCCGAGGGGCGGCACGTGGTCGAGTGAGCGGCGCGTGGAATGAGCCGACGCGTGGGGTGAGCAGACACGTCGAGTGAGCCGACGCGGGGTGAGCGGACGCGTGAAGTGAGTGGCCACGAAGAGTGAGCGGAGGCGTGGCCGGGGCGGGCCGCCCGGACGCGCGTGCCCTGTGTGACCGACCGCACCACCCGCGCCGACCTGCGTCGACGCCGTCACCCCGGGGTCGTCCGGCACCGGTTGTCAGTGCCCGCCGCTAGCCTCTTCGACGTGCCCGCCCGTATCACCGATCCCGAGCAGCTCAAGGAGCTCCTCGGGATCCCCTTCACCCCGGAGCAGACGGCCTGCATCACCGCGCCGCCGGCCCCGCAGGTGATCGTGGCCGGCGCCGGGTCCGGCAAGACGACCGTGATGGCGGCCCGGGTGGTGTGGCTCGTCGGGACCGGGCAGGTGGCCCCCGAGCAGGTCCTCGGGCTGACCTTCACCAACAAGGCCGCCGGCGAGCTCGCCGAGCGCGTCCGCAAGGCCCTGGTCAGGGCGGGCATCACCGACCCCGATGCCATCGACCCGGACAACCCTCCGGGCGAACCGGTCATCTCCACCTACCACGCCTTCGCCGGCCGCCTGCTGACCGACCACGGCCTGCGCATCGGACTCGAACCCACCGCCCGTCTCCTCGCCGACGCCGGCCGCTACCAGCTCGCCGCGCGGGTGCTCCGCGAGGCGCCCGGCCCCTACCCGGCGCTGACCCGTTCCTTCCCGGACCTGGTGAGCGACCTCCTCGCCCTGGACGCCGAGCTCTCCGAGCACCTCGTGCGCCCCGAGAAGCTGCGCGCGTGGGACGCGGAACTGCTGCTCACCCTCCGGGGCGCCAAGCTCACCAACGCCGACCTGCGCAAGGTGCCCGAGGCCGCCGCCGCCCGCCGGGAGCTGGCCGAGCTGGTGGTCCGCTACCGAGCAGCCAAGCGCGAGCGCGACCTGCTCGACTTCGGCGACCAGATCGCCCTGGCCGCCCGGCTCGCCCAGCTCCCCGAGGCCGGCCGGATCCTGCGCGAGGAGTTCCGGGTGGTCCTCCTCGACGAGTACCAGGACACCTCGGTCGCCCAGCGCGTCCTGCTCTCCGGCCTCTTCGGTGGCGGCACGGGCCACCCGGTGACCGCGGTGGGCGACCCCTGCCAGGCGATCTACGGCTGGCGCGGCGCGTCCGTGGCCAACCTGGACGACTTCCCCGAGCACTTCGCGCGGGCCGACGGCCGCCCCGCCACCCGCCAGGCGCTCAGCGAGAACCGCCGCAGCGGCGGCCGCCTCCTCGACCTCGCCAACGGCCTCGCCGAGCCCCTGCGCGCGATGCACGCGGGCGTGGAGGCCCTGCGCCCCGCCCCCGGCGCCGAACGCGACGGCGTGGTGCGCTGCGCGCTGCTGCCCACGCACGCCGAGGAGATCGAGTGGATCGCCGACTCGATCGCCCACCTCGTGGCGACCGGCAAGGCGCCCGGCGAGATCGCCGTTTTGTGCCGTACGGCGACCGACTTCGCCGAGATCCAGGGCGCCCTGGTCGCGCGGGACGTGCCCGTGGAGGTCGTGGGCCTGTCCGGACTGCTGCACCTGCCCGAGGTCGCCGACCTCGTCGCCGTCTGCGAGGTGCTCCAGGACCCCGGCGCCAACGCCTCGCTGGTACGGCTGCTGACCGGCCCGCGCTGGCGCATCGGCCCGCGCGACCTCGCACTGCTCGGCCGCAGGGCCAGGCGGCTCGTCGCGCACGCGCGCGTGGACGCCGGCGACGACCCCGACCGCCGGCTCGCGGAGGCCGTCGAGGGCGTGGACCCGGCCGAAGTGATCTCGCTCGCGGACGCCCTCGACACCTTCCTGGAGACACCGCTGGACGCGGAGGGGGACGACGACGGGCTGCCGTTCTCGGCCGACGCGCGCGTGCGGTTCGCCCGGCTCGCCGCCGAGCTGCGCGACCTGCGCCGCTCCTTGTCCGATCCGCTGATGGACGTACTGCACCGCGTCCTCGCCGTCACCGGCCTGGAGGTCGAGCTCTCGGCCTCCCCGCACGCCCTGGCCGCCCGCCGCCGCGAGACGCTGTCCAACTTCCTCGACGTCGCCGCCTCCTTCGCCGCCAACGAGAGCGAGGCGACCCTGCTGGCCTTCCTCGGCTTCCTGCGCACCGCCGTCCAGTACGAGAAGGGCCTCGACAACGCCCTGCCCGGCGGCGAGAACACCGTCAAGGTGCTCACCGCGCACAAGTCCAAGGGCCTGGAGTGGGACGTCGTCGCCGTCCCCGGCCTGGTCACCGGCACCTTCCCCAGCGGGCAGGGCCGCGAGAAGTGGACCGCCCAGGCCAAGGTGCTCCCGCACGCGCTGCGCGGCGACGCGGGCACCCTCCCCGCCGTCGACGCCTGGGACGCGCGGGGACTGAAAGCCTTCCACGAGGCCATGAAGGACCACCAGCACACCGAGGAGCTCCGCCTCGGCTACGTCACCTTCACCCGCCCGCGCTCCCTGCTCCTAGGCTCCGGCCACTGGTGGGGCCCGAGCCAGAAGAGGCCCCGCGGCCCCTCCGCCTTCCTCCAGGCCCTCCACGACCACTGCGCGGCCGGGCACGGCGAGATCGAGGCCTGGGCGGACGAACCGGAGGAGGGCGAGGAGAATCCCGCCCTGCGCCGGGCCACCGCCGACCAGGCCTGGCCCCTGCCCCTGGACGAGGCCGCCCTGGCCCGCCGTCGCGCCGCGGCCGCGACCGTCCTGGCCCACTTGGAGGACCTGGCCCTGACGACCCGCGCGGAAGACCGGCCGCGGCCCGCCCACGACCCGGACACCCACGACGACCCGGACTGGCCCGCGCCACCCGAGTACGACGAGGGCGACGACCACGACGACTACGGGGACTACGAGGACCACGACGACTTCGACGAGCCTGCGGCGTACGAGGGCGGCGAGCACAAGGAGCACGACGAGGACACCGGGGACTGGGACCAGTGGACGGCCGACCGCCCCACGGTCCCGCACCAGGCGGCTCCACCGGAGCCTCCCACCGCCCGGCCACCCGTGCCCGCGGCCGAGCCCGAGCCGCTCACCCCTGAGGAGGCCCGTACCGTCGCCTCCTGGGACCGCGACCTGGACGTGCTCGCGGGCGAGCTGCGCCGCGCCCGGCAGGGCGTCACCGAGGTCCCCCTCCCCGTGACCCTGACCGCCTCGCAGCTGCTGCACCTGGCCGCGGACCCGGACGGCTTCGCACGGGAACTCGCGCGCCCCATGCCGCGCCCTCCGCAGCCTGCCGCGCGCCGCGGTACCCGCTTCCACGCCTGGGTGGAGACCCGCTTCGAGGAGCTCACCTTGCCCATGCTGGAGCCCGGGGAACTGCCCGGCACCGACGCCGAGATCGCCGACGAACGCGACCTGGAGACCCTCAAGGACGCCTTCGAGCGCACCGAGTACGCCCACCGCACCCCCCACCGCGTCGAGGCGCCCTTCCAGCTGGAGATCGCCGGACGGGTCGTGCGCGGCCGCATCGACGCCGTCTACCGTGACGGCGAGGGCGACGGGGCGGTGTACGAGATCGTGGACTGGAAGACCGGCAGCGCGCACACCGCCGACCCGCTCCAGCTCGCCGTGTACCGGCTGGCCTGGGCGGAGCAGCAGGGCGTGCCCCCGGAGCGCGTCACGGCCGCGTTCGTGTTCGTGCGCACCGGCGAGGTCGTACGCCCGCGCGACCTGCCCGGCCGGGCGGAGCTGGAGCGGCTGCTGCTCCAGGGTCCGCAGGCCGGCCCGCGGTGTGACGAACCGCCCGAACAGGCTGGCACCGAGTGCCGCTAGGCTCGGGAGCATGAGCCAGACCCCGGACAGCGTCGTCCGCACGTACATCGAGCAGCACCGCACCGCCTTCCTCGACGACCTCGCCGAGTGGCTGCGCATCCCCTCCGTGTCGGCCCAGCCCGACCACGCGCCCGACGTACGGCGCAGCGCCGACTGGCTCGCCGCCAAGCTGAAGGAGACCGGCTTCACCACCGCCGAGGTCTGGCAGACCCCCGGAGCCCCGGCCGTGTTCGCCGAGTGGCCCTCCGACGACCCCGGCGCCCCCACCGTCCTGGTCTACGGCCATCACGACGTCCAGCCCGCCGCCCTCGAGGACGGCTGGGACAGCGACCCCTTCGAGCCGGTCGTCCGCGAGGGCCGGCTGTACGCGCGCGGGGCCGCCGACGACAAGGGGCAGGTGTTCTTCCACACACTCGGCGTCCGCGCCCACCTCGCCGCCACCGGCCGCACCAGCCCGGCCGTCAACCTCAAGCTGCTGATCGAGGGCGAGGAGGAGTCCGGCTCCCCGCACTTCAGGGCGCTGGTCGAGAGCCGCGCCGGGCGCCTGGCGGCCGACGCGGTGATCGTGTCCGACACCGGCATGTGGTCGCGGGACACCCCCACCGTGTGCACCGGCATGCGGGGCCTCGCCGAGTGCGAGATCCGTCTGTACGGGCCCGACCAGGACATCCACTCCGGCTCCTTCGGCGGCGCCGTGCCCAACCCGGCAACGGCCGCCGCCCGCCTCGTCGCCGCCCTGCACGACGAGCACGCGCGCGTGGCGATCCCCGGCTTCTACGACGGCGTCGTCGAACTCACCGACCGCGAGCGCGAACTCTTCGCCGAGCTGCCCTTCGACGAGGAGCAGTGGCTGCGCACCGCCAAGTCGCACGCTGCCCACGGCGAGGCCGGCCACACCACCCTCGAGCGCGTCTGGGCCCGCCCCACCGCCGAGGTCAACGGCATCGGCGGCGGCTACCAGGGCCCCGGAAGCAAGACGATCATCCCCTCCACGGCGATGGTGAAGCTCTCCTTCCGCCTGGTCGCCGGCCAGGACCCCGACCACGTCGAGAAGGCCGTCCGCGCCTGGGCCGCCGAGCAGGCGCCCGCCGGCATCCGCTGCGAGATCGCCTTCGGCGCGGCCACCCGCCCCTGCCTGACCCCACTGGACCACCCGGCCCTGCAATCCGTGGTCCGCGCCATGGGCCGCGCCTTCGGCACCACCGTCCGCTTCACGCGCGAGGGCGGCTCGGGACCGGCCGCCGACCTCCAGGAGGTCCTCGACGCACCCGTCCTCTTCCTGGGCATCTCCGTCCCCTCCGACGGCTGGCACGCGCCGAACGAGAAGGTCGAGCTGGACCTCCTCCTCAAGGGCGTCGAGACCAGCGCGCATCTGTGGGGCGACCTCGCCGAGCACTGGCCCGATGCGCCCTGAGACACGGCCGCCGTCCGGGACCGGCACCCGCGCGGGGCACACTGGAAGGGCCGTCCCGCACCTCCACGCCCCGCCGGACCCGGTCGCCGCCTGACGCCCGTCCCACCGAACCGCCGCCGAAACAACCGTTGCACCGGGGGAGTTGGAAGCACCCGTGACCACCTGGACCGACCACACCGCCGACCGGCCCGTCTCACTCACCGCGCCCAGCGGCATCGACCGCGCCGCCCACCACCGGCTCGACGAGGCCTGGCTCGCCGCGGCTTGGAGCCACCCCACCACCCGCTGCTTCGTGGTCTCCGGCGGCCAGGTGCTCATCGACGAGACGGCCGACGGCCGTACCGAACTCGTCATGACCCCGTCCTTCGAGGCGCCCCTGACCGAGGCGCACCGCTACTTCCTGGGCACGGACGCCGAAGGCGTCAGCTACTTCGCGCTCCAGAAGGACTCCCTGCCCGGCCGCATGGACCAGTCCGCCCGCCCGGCGGGCCTGCGCGAGGCGGGCCTGCTGCTGTCGCCCCGCGACGCCGGCCTGATGGTGCACGCGGTGGCCCTGGAGAACTGGCAGCGCCTGCACCGCTTCTGCTCCCGCTGCGGCGAGCGCACCGTGATCGCCGCCGCCGGCCACATCCGCCGCTGCCCGGCCTGCGGCGCCGAGCACTACCCGCGCACCGACCCCGCGGTGATCATGGCGGTGACCGACGACGAGGACCGCATCCTCCTCGGCCGCCAGGTGCACTGGCCCGAGGGCCGCTTCTCCACGCTCGCCGGCTTCGTCGAGCCCGGCGAGTCCATCGAGCAGTCGGTGCGCCGGGAGGTCCACGAGGAGGTCGGCATCGCCGTCGGCCAGGTCGAGTACGTCGCCAGCCAGCCCTGGCCGTTCCCGTCCAGCCTCATGCTGGGCTTCATGGCCCACGCCACCTCGACCGACATCGACGTGGACGGCGACGAGATCCACGAGGCCCGCTGGTTCTCCCGCCAGGAACTGGGCGCGGCCTTCGAGTCCGGCGAGGTGCTCCCTCCGTACGGCATCTCGATCGCGGCCCGGCTCATCGAGCTCTGGTACGGCCAGCCGCTGCCGACGCGGAGCTTCGTCTGAGGGTTCCGCGGTCGCGCAGGGCAAAGGCGCAGACAGCGAGAAGGCGGCTTCCGAGGTGATCTCGGAAGCCGCCTTCTCACTGTCTGGTCCGGCGGGTCGGCGGGTGGCCGGTGTCAGGCGCCGATCTTCTGCTTGACCTGCGCCAGCGACGGGTTGGTGAGCGTGGAGCCGTCCTCGAAGAGCACGGTCGGGACGGTCTGGTTGCCGTTGTTCGCCTTCTCCACGAAGGTCGCGGACTCCGGGTCCTGCTCGATGTTGATCTCGGTGTACGCGATGCCCTCGCGGTCCATCTGGCTCTTGAGCCGGCGGCAGTAGCCGCACCACGTGGTGCTGTACATCGTCACAGTGCCCGGCATGTCTCTCGCGCTCCTTCGGCGGGTCGGGGACGGATCCTCGCTCGTGAGGAACGTACGCGACCGGCCCGGCATTCCCTCGGGGGGTATCCGGTCCGGCGTGACGCCTGCCGCATTAGTACGACCGCAGGGCCCTGCCTGTGGACAACCGGCTCACCCGTCTCCGCCGACCTGGCAGCATGGCGGTGTGACAGCAGCAACGCACTCCCCGCTCTTCTCGCAGGTCCCGGACTCTGCCGACGCGGTGCTCGAGGGGCTCGACCCCGAGCAGCGCGAGGTGGCCACCTCCCTGCGCGGTCCGGTGTGCGTGCTGGCCGGAGCCGGCACCGGCAAGACGAGGGCGATCACCCACCGCATCGCCTACGGGGTGCGCGCGGGCATCCTCCAGCCCTCCAGCGTGCTCGCCGTCACCTTCACCAACCGCGCGGCCGGCGAGATGCGCGGGCGGCTGCGCCAGCTCGGCGCGCCGGGCGTGCAGGCCCGCACCTTCCACTCGGCCGCGCTGCGCCAGCTCCAGTACTTCTGGCCGAAAGCGGTCGGTGGCAGCCTGCCCCGGCTGGTCGACCGCAAGATCCAGCTGGTCGCCGACGCGGCCGCCGCCTGCCGCATCCACCTCGACCGGGGCGAGCTGCGGGACGTCACCGCGGAGATCGAGTGGTCCAAGGTCACCCAGACCGTGCCCGCCGACTACGCGCTCGCAGCCGCGAAGGCCGGCCGCGAGTCCCCGCGCGACCCGGCCGAGATCGCCCAGCTGTACTCCGTCTACGAGGACCTCAAGCGGGACCGCTCGGTCATCGACTTCGAGGACGTGCTGCTGCTGACGGTCGGCATCCTGCAGAGCCGTCAGGACATCGCCGAGCAGGTCCGCGCCCAGTACCAGCACTTCGTGGTGGACGAGTACCAGGACGTCAGCCCGCTCCAGCAGCGCCTGCTGGAGCTGTGGCTGGGGGAGCGGGACAGCCTGTGCGTGGTGGGCGACGCCAGCCAGACGATCTACTCCTTCACGGGAGCAACCCCCGATCACCTGCTCGACTTCCGTGCCCGCCATCCCGGCGCCACCGTCGTCAAGCTGGTCCGCGACTACCGCTCCACCCCGCAGGTCGTCCACCTCGCCAACGGACTGCTCGCCCAGGCGAGCGGCCGGGCCGCCGACCACCGGCTGGAACTGGTCTCCCAGCGCGCCCCCGGCCCGGAGCCCGTCTACACCGAGTACACCGACGAGCCCGCCGAGGCCGAGGGCGCCGCCCGCCGCATCCACGACCTCATCGCCTCCGGTGTCCCGGCGAGCGCCATCGCGGTCCTGTTCCGGACGAACGCCCAGTCCGAGACCTACGAGCAGGCCCTCGCGGACGCCGGTGTGCCCTACCAGCTCCGCGGCGCCGAGCGCTTCTTCGACCGTCCGGAGGTGCGCAAGGCGGGCATCGCCCTGCGGGCCGCCGCCCGCTTCGGCGGCAACGACTCCCTGCTGGACGACGCCGTCGACCTGCCCTCCCAGGTGCGGGCCGTCCTTTCCGGCGAGGGCTGGACCTCGCAGCCCCCGGCCGGCTCGGGCGCCGTCCGGGAGCGCTGGGAGTCGCTCGCCGCCCTGGTGAGCCTCGCCCAGGACTTCGCCGCCGCCCGCCCCGGCGCCACCCTGGGGGACCTGGTGGCCGAGCTGGACGAGCGCGCCGGCGCCCAGCACGCCCCCACGGTCCAGGGCGTCACCCTCGCCTCCCTGCACTCCGCCAAGGGACTGGAGTGGGACGCCGTCTTCCTGGTCGGCGTCGCCGAGGGCATGATCCCGATCACCTACGCCAGGACCGACGAGCAGATCGAGGAGGAGCGCCGCCTGCTCTACGTCGGCGTCACCCGCGCCCGCGAGCAGCTGTACGTCTCCTGGTCGCTGTCCCGCTCGCCCGGCGGCCGCCCCAGCAGACGCCCCAGCCGCTTCCTGGACGGGCTGCGGCCCGGCTCCGCCGCGCTCGCCGCCCGCGCGCAGGCGGCCGGCGCCGGGGGAGTCGAGCGCGGCTTCACCGCCCCGGCGGCCGGCGTGGGCTCGGCGCCCCGGCGTACCCGGCGGGTGCCGGCCCGCTGCCGGGTCTGCGGGCGCACGCTCACCGACGCCGGCGAGATGAAACTGATGCGCTGCGAGGACTGCCCCTCCGACATGGACGAGGGGCTCTACGAGCGGCTGCGCGAGTGGCGGGCGGAACAGGCGCGGCTCAGCGGGCAGCCGGCGTTCTGCGTCTTCACCGACAAGACGCTGATGGCGATCGCCGAGGCGTCCCCGGACGACGACCGGGAGCTCGCGCGGATCCCCGGCGTGGGGACGCGCAAGCTCAACCGCTACGGGGCCGATGTCCTGGCCATCTGCGCAGGTGGGCGCCCCGGGGAGGAAGAGGGCGCGGACTGATGCCAACTCGTCGAAAAAATAGTTTGCGTACGCCCCGTCAGTCCCCATAGGTTCTTGGTCACGGGAACAGCGGCCTTCCTGAGGCCCTGATTCCGTGCTGTACTTACATATCCGTACGGGCCGGCTCACCACCGGTCCCCTTGGACGCCGAGAGGAGGCGATTGAAGTGATCAGCATGAAGAGCAGCTTTGTCAGCACCGCCAAAATGACCGATCGCTCGGTCGTCTCCCTGTGCATGCTCGGCGTCTTCGGTCAGGGCACCGGTCTGTCCGGCATTCGTGCCGTGCGTCCGGCGTCCCTCGTGGCTCCCGCGGGTCTTCCCGTCCGTGAGCGCGATGAGCGACCGACCAAGGCACTGGCAGCAGCGGTAGAGGCACAGGCGCAGGCCTATGCCTTTGCGGCGGCCGGTGCCGGAAACCGGAAGCAGACGACGCAGCACCACCTGATGTGGGCCTTCCGTGGGCCAGAACCCTGGAGTGATCCAGCCTGATCGCCGATCAGGCCGGCGCCTTCAGGGCCGCGGAACCCCACCCGGGATCCGCGGCCCTTCTGTTTTCCCTGAGCGGGAGAACGGAGCGAAGGGGCCTCGGGACAAGAAAAGACCCGGTACCCAGCCGACACCCGGCCCACCCGGCCGGACCGACCAGACGAGGAAGACGAACCGTGCAACTCGAAGCGCACGCCCCGTCCGTACCGCCTTCCGACACGATCCCCAAGCCCGGTCTCACGGAGGACCCCGCCTTGATCCCGCTCACCGCGCTCACCGCGCTCGACGACGCCATCGAGAACCTCGGCGTGCCCGTCCCGTGCCGCTCCTACGACCCGGAGGTCTTCTTCGCCGAGTCGCCGGCGGACGTGGAGTACGCCAAGTCCCTCTGCCGCACCTGCCCGCTGATCGAGGCCTGCCTCGCCGGCGCCAAGGAGCGGCGTGAGCCCTGGGGCGTCTGGGGTGGCGAGCTGTTCGTCCAGGGTGTTGTCGTCGCCCGGAAGCGGCCGCGTGGCCGCCCGCGCAAGAACCCGGTCACGGCATGAACACCGCAGGAACGATCGACCGCCCCCTCACGCACGACCCCGAGAAGCAGGCCCCGATGAAGCCGTCCACCAGCGAGCCCGCAGGCTCCGCGACCGAAGACGTCACCACCACCGGCGCGAACGACTCGCGTCAGAACAGGACCCGAGAGATGCAACTCATCCCAGAAGCCCTGGCCCGTGCGCATATGCACGAGCGCCTGCGCGAGGCGGAGGAGCAACGTCAGGCCGTGCGCCTGATCGCCGCCCGCCGGATGCAGCGCCGCGCCGAGCGCGCCTCGCGCCGCGCCCGCCGCGCCCTCGCCATGGCGGTCATGCAGTAACCGGCCGCACCGCCCGGCGGTGTTCTCCCCTCACCGGGAGACACGCGGCGGGCACAACCGTCCTCGTGGGGGCCGGTCCGTGACGAGCGGGCCGGCCCCCACGGTGCGTTGCTGGGCCCGCTCCACCGGGCGGCGGTACCGTCGCCTCGTGACGAGTCCCACCGGCGGCCACGACCACGACGACTGCACGCGGCAGCGCCCGTCCGCGGTGTGCGCGCGCTGCGGCAACCGGGCCGAGGGCCCGCCGCCCACGTGGACGTGTTCCGTGGAGAACGGCGTCCGCCGCTACTTCTGCGACGCCTGCTCCCGGGAGAACCTCCGCGCCATCGAGGGCCGGCTCGACTCCGCCTGGTGGTAGACCCGGCCCTCCTCCCGCACCGGGCCCGCGCGGCTCAGGCCTCGGCGACCGACTCCTCAGGCTCTTCCGGCTCCTCGCTCTCCAGGTCCGGCACGAACCCGGGGAGCCACTCCTCCAGCTCCTCCCTCAACCGCACCGTGGCCCCGAGCTGGCACAGCACACCGATCGTGCTGAGGGTGACGCGGTGAATCAGCAGGTACGACGGTGGCAGGTTGAGCCGCTTGCCCAGCTGGTAGGCGGGGGAGCGGGGGTCGGCGATGCGGGCCGCCTGGCTGCGCATCCAGCCGCGGGTGAAGGTGAACTCCTCCACCTGGGCCGGTTCGATGATCGGCAGCAGATAGTCGAGGACCGCGTCGGGGTCCAGGTCGATCGACTCCTTGACGAAGCCCTCCGCGCACAGCAGTTCGTAGACCGCTTCCGCCTCCCCGTCCAGCGTCATGCGCAGGGACTCGCCGATCGGGGCGGGCAGACCACCGGGCAGGCGGTCGACCGTGCCGAAGTCCAGCACGCCGAGCCGCCAGTCCTCCTCGCCGTCCGGACCGCCGGGCAGGAGACGGAAGTTGCCCGGGTGCGGGTCGGCGTGCAGCAGGCCGGTGCGGGCCGGACCGGAGAACAGGAAGCGGGCGAGGAGCTGGCCGGCGCGGTCGCGCTGCTGCGGGGTGCCGTCCGCGATCACCTCCGACAGCGGGACGCCGTCGATCCACTCGGTGACCAGCACCTGCTCGCGCTGGTGCACCACGGCCGGGACCACGACGTCGGGGTCGTCCGCGAACTCCGTCGCGTGTGCGGACTGGGCCTGGGCCTCGAGGCCGTAGTCGAGTTCCTCGGAGACGCGGTCCCTGAGCTCGGCGATCAGGGGCTTGATGTCCATGCCCGGGATCAGCGGACCCAGCAGCCGGGCGAACCGGCTCAACTGGCTCAGATCGGACAGCAGGGCCTCGCCGGCTCCGGGGTACTGGACCTTGACCGCCACCTCGCGGCCGTCGTGCCAGACCGCGCGGTGGACCTGTCCGATCGAGGCCGCGGCGGAGGGCTTGTCCTCGAACTCCACGAAGAGCTCGCGCCAGTCGGCACCGAGCCGCTCCTCCAGCACCGCGTGCACGGTGCGGGTCGGCATCGGCGGCGCCGCCTCCTGGAGCTTGGTGAGCGCGGCCCGGTAGGGCCCGGCCACCTCCTCGGGCAGCGCCGACTCGAAGACGGACAGCGCCTGCCCGAACTTCATCGCCCCGCCCTTGAGCTCGCCCAGCACCTTGAACAGCTGCTCGGCCGTGCGTTGCTGCAGCTCGCGGCCGACGAGCTCCGCCGATTCCCCGACGATCCTCTTGCCGAGTCCCCAGGTCGCTCTCCCGGCGAAGCCGAGCGGGAGCGCGGCGAGCTTGGCGGTCCGGGTGACCGCCTTCCGGGGAAGATCAGACATGCGCCCTCCAAGTCCCAGCAAGCCGCTCCGCGTCTGCCTGGCGGCAGGGCGTGGACGACGGCCGTTGCACCGCCATTGTCCCGCGTGGGCCCGCTTCCTCGGAGGTGTGTTTGCCCACGCCTTCCCGCGAGCCCTCCTTCGCCGCCCCGCACGGGCACGCGGGATGCGGCCGCACCGGGCGCGAGCGCCAGTCCAGCCCGGGCACGGACACCTCCCAGCGGGCGTCCGCGCTGGACGGCAGCCCGCCGTCCAGGAAGGCCAGGGCGTGCGCGGCCGCCAGTGCGGCGACGGTCGTGGCGAGCGCCAGGTCGCAGGGGCGCACGGCGCGCTGTCTCCCCGAGCGCCACTGCGCCACCAGCCGGGGCCAGGCCGCGTCCCCCTCGCCGCGGTCGCGGTCCAGACAGCCGGCGCAGCCCGTGGCGCCCGGAAGCACGAGCGGGCCCACTACGCCGGTGCCCTCCACCACACCCGCGTACAGGTGCGGGGTCCCCGACTCTACGAGGCCGGCGGTCGCGGACGGGTCGGGCGCGTGCACGGCGAGGTCGTCCCGCGGGGCCAGGACCACCAGCGCGAACCCCGGGTCCCCGGCCCCGGACGGCTCCGGGCCCGGCCCACCGCGCACCGGACGGTCCGGGGCGGCCCGCCGCACCGCGCGCCGTGCCGCCGCGTCCCTGCGCTCGCCGACCGCCTCGGCGGGCAGCCCGCCCGGAGCGACGTCCCACGGCTCGACGCGGCCGCCGTCGAGCACCTCGACCTCACCGACGCCCGCGCCCGACAGCAGCGCGGCCAGCACCGCGCCCACCCGGCCGGCGCCGCGGACCCGCACCCGCAGCTCGCGCCGGGCGGCCAGCCGCCCGATCGCCTCGCCCGGTCCGCGCGCGACCAGCGAGAGCGAGGCGAGATCGGGGGCCAGCCGGTCCATGACCTCCCGCTTCTCGCGCAGGGCTGAGGCCGCATCCCCGCCTCCCCGCGCGTCGTCCAGCAGCCCCGCGCGGGCGAGCCCCCGCACGAGCCGGTCGACGTGGCCCTCCGGGAGGTCCATGCGGTGCCCCTCCTGCCGGAGCAGGGGCAGGCCGCGCGTGCCGTTGAGCAGTTCCAGGAAGTGGCCCGTCGCCGTGTCCATCGGGCCCACGGTCAGTGCGTGCGCGGGGGTCATCCCGAACTGCACGGTGCTGCGGTCGCGCCAGGCGCGCCGGAGCGCGCTCTTCACCATCGGATGCATACGGGCCCCCGTAGCCGTAGAGAGTCGGAAGGTCGCAGAGCGTCCTCATGTGCCGGTGGAGCCGGTCGTCGCTCCGCCGTCGAGTGCCAGAATGCACGGCCCGGCCGGCCGGTGCGGAAAGTTGTCCACAGGCGGTGGATGATCGTCGTACTCGTCGTAATAATCGGTCGTACGAAGCAAACGCCCGGTGGGGGATCGGTACGGAACCGTCCCGGACCCGGGACTTCTCCTGGGTGCACCCGGTAACGTCGGGGCGTGTCCGCCGACCCACTGCACAGCGCCGGAACGCCACAGCGCAGCAAGACGAGCCCGCCGCCGAGCGGCTTGACGGCGAGCGCGATCGAGGTCCGCAGGAGCGCCCGCCGCCGCAGGACCGTCTCCGCCTACCGCGAAGGCGACCGCACCATCGTGCTGATCCCCGCCCGCATGTCCGAGGCGGAGGAGCGGCGCTGGGTCACCGTCATGCTGGACAAGCTGGCCGCCCAGGAGAACAGGCGGACCATCGGTGACGGCGAGCTGGCCGAGCGCGCCCGGCGGCTGTCGGCGCAGTACTTCGACGGCAGGGCCCGGCCCGCCTCGGTCCGCTGGGTCACCAACCAGAACACCCGCTGGGGGTCGTGCACGCCGGCGGAGGGCAGCATCCGCCTCTCGCACCGGCTCCAGGGCATGCCCGAGTACGTCGTCGACTACGTCCTCCTCCACGAACTCGCGCACCTGCTCGTGCCCGGCCACGGCCCCGACTTCTGGCGGCTCCTCGAGGCCTATCCGCGCACCGAACGGGCCAGGGGCTACCTGGAGGGGGTCGTCGCGGCGGCCCGCCTGCCCCAACTGCCCGGGGCCCGCGCCGAGTGAGCCGATCGCGCCGCCCGCCGTCGTCCGGTGCGGCCCGACAGGGATTGTGTACCGGCTTCGTACCGACTTCGTCCGGTGTCGGAGTTTGCGGTTAGCCTGGCGCGACGCACTCGCACTCGGGACGGGGGACGGTCGTTACGCATGCCCAGGGAATTCCAACGCGGCCACAAGGCCAGGATCAGTGACCTGACCGCGGGCACGGATCTGTACGTCGGCGTGCAGATCTCCGCCCCCGGACTGACCTTCGACATCAGCTGCTTCGGCCTGGATGCCGACGAACGGCTCTCGGACGACCGGTACTTCATCTTCTTCAACCAGCCGAAGTCCCCCGAGGAGGCCATCCAGCTGCTGGGGGCCCAGGCCGGCGACACGGAGTCCTTCCGGGTGACGCTGGACCGCATCCCGCCCACCGTCCAGAAGCTGTCCTTCACGGCGACGATCGACGGCGACGGGCAGATGTCCCGGATCAACCCCGGATACCTGCGCATCGTGGCGGGTGGGGAAGAGGTGGCCCGGTACTCGTTCAGCGGCTCGGAGTTCACCACCGAACGGGCCGTCATGCTGGGCGACTTCTACCTCAAGGACGTGTGGCGGTTCGCGGCCGTCGGCCAGGGCTTCGACGGCGGCCTCGAGGCGCTGCTGAAGAACTTCGGCGGCGAGGTCCTCGAGGAGGACACCCCCGAACCCGCCCCGGCCCCGCAGCAGCCGCAGACCGGCGGCGCGCCCGGCTTTGCCCCGCCCGCCTTCGGCGCCCCCTCGGCCCCGCCCGCGCCGTCCGCTCCCACGCCCCCGCCCGCGCCGCAGCCCGCCCACCAGGGGTTCGCGCCGCCCGCGGCCACCCCGCCGCCCCCGCCCGCGGCCCCCGCGCCCTCCGTGCACGCGGCGCCGACGATCATCGCGCCCATGACCCCGCCGGGCGGCACGGTCCCGCCGCCCGCCCCGGCCCCGGCGCCCTACGGACAGCCCGGACAGCACCAGCCCTACGGCCACCAGCCCCCGGCCCCGACCGCGCCGCCACCTCCCGGCTACGGACAGCCGCCCGCTCCTCACGCCCCGCCCCCGCCCCCCGGCTACGGCCAGCAGCCCTACGGCCAGGTTCCGGGCCAGGTTCCGCCCGCGCCGTACGGCGGCGTCCCGCAGGGCGTCCCCCAGGGCGCGCCCCAGGGCACCGGCGTGGCCGCGGCGCTCAGCAAGTTCAAGGAGACGCCCACCGGCCAGCGCTGGACGCTGCAGAACGGCAAGCTGGTCCGCGCCGACCTGGGCGTGGGCGGACAGCCCGTGCTCGCCCGGCAGGGCAGCATGGTGCTCTACCAGGGCAAGGTCGACTTCAGCTACAAGGGCGCCGGCTTCGTCGGCCGGATCGTCGGCAACGCCACCGGCCAGGAGATGCAGCTGATGCGCTGCACCGGCCAGGGACAGGTGTTCTTCGCCGAGAGCGCCGCCCACCTGCACCCGGTCGAGCTCCAGGGCGACGCGATCTGCGTCTCCGCCGAGAACGTCCTCGCCTTCGACGAGAGCCTCCAGTACGAGGTCCGCCGCATCGAGGGACACGGCATCCCCGGCGGCGCCCTGTTCACCATGCAGTTCCAGGGCACCGGCACCATCGTCGTCAAGACGCACGGCACGCCCGTCGTACTGCCCGTCACGCCTACGACGTTCGTCGACTCCAACGCGGTCGTCGCCTGGTCGGCCGCCGCGCAGGTCATCGTCTCCAGCCAGGTGCGCATGCGCCGCAACGCCTACCCCGGGGACACCGGCGAGGGCGTCAACCTGCAGTTCCGCGCCGCACCCGGCAACTTCGTCGTCGTCCAGCCCTACGAGGTCTAAGGGGAGCCCGTCATGAACCAGCCGCTCGCGGGCTACGCCCCGGCACCCGTCACCGCCCGCATGGAGAACCACGGCAGCCACATGCTGAAGGTCGCCATGCAGACCGGAAACGACCTCCTCGCGCGCGTGGGGTCGATGGTCGCCTACGAGGGATTCATCCAGTACGAGCCCAACCCGCCCGCCGTGCGCCAGATCGCCCGCGACTGGATCACCGGCGAGGGCGCACCGCTGATGAAGTGCTCCGGCGACGGCCTGCTCTATCTCGCCGACTACGGGGCCAACGTCGTCGTCATCAACCTGGGCGGCGACGCGATCTCCGTCAACGCCACCAACCTGCTGGCCTTCGACGCGAACCTCCAGTGGGGCGTCGAACGGGTCAAGGGCCTGGCCAAGTTCGCCGGACAGGGCCTGTGGAACACCAAGATCTCGGGACAGGGCTGGGTCGCGCTCACCTCCCGGGGCGAGCCGATCGTCGTCGACTGCGGCGGCGGCGAGGACGAGACCTACGTCGACCCCGACGCGCTCGTCGCCTGGTCGCCGAACCTGAAGGTGAAGGGCAAGCGCAGCTTCAAGGCGCAGTCCCTGATCGGCCGGGGCAGCGGCGAGGCGTACCAGATGGCGTTCTCCGGCACGGGCATCGTCGTCGTCCAGCCCAGCGAGGACAGCACCGACCGCCTCCGGTTCCGGGGCTGAGGGGGAGTCAGTACATCATGCAGAGCCCGCTTTTCGCCTTCAACGACGCCCAGACCCAGGAGCGCTGGAGCCTGCAGAACAAGCAGATGCTGCGCGTCACCCTGGAGGGCCACGACGACATCCTCGCCCGCAAGGGCACGATGGTCGCCTACCAGGGCCTGATGGAGTTCGACGCGGAGTACCAGGGCCACGGACAGGCACGCGCGCGTGCCTACACGGGCGAGGGCCTGGACCTGATGCGCTGCCACGGGCAGGGCACGGTCTACCTCGCCAACCTCGCCCAGTACGTGCACCTCATGGACGTGGAGCAGGACGGCCTGACCGTCGACAGCGCCTACGTGCTGGCGATGGACTCCTCGCTGCACCACGAGGTCATCGCCGTCGACAGCATGTACGGCATCTCCGGCTCCGGGAAGTACCAGCTGAACATCACCGGCCGCGGAAAGGTCGCCCTGATGACCTCGGGCGCCCCGCTGCTCATGCAGGTCACGCCCGACAAGTACGTCAACTGCGACGCCGACGCCATCGTCGCCTGGTCCACCGGGCTGCGGGTGCAGATGCAGGCCCAGACGCACTCCTCGGGGGTGTGGCGGCGGCGCGGCAACACCGGCGAGGGCTGGGAGCTCAGCTTCATGGGCAGCGGCTACGCGCTCGTCCAGCCCAGCGAGCTGCTGCCGCCCCAGAACGCCGTGATCGGGCAGGGGCTGGCCGCCCAGTTCGGCATGGGCCAGCAGGGCGCGCGCGGGCAGAACCAGGGCAACGTCTGGAGCTGAGCACGGGGTAAGGGGTGACCGCCAGGGCGGTCACCCCTTACCCGCACCCTTCGTGCACGGCCATCTTTCGTGCACGGCCGCGTTCAGAGCCTGGCCCGGGTGGCCTCCAGCAGCCGTACGACGGAGTCGTCCGCGACGCCGGCGACCTCGTCGTAGGCGAACCAGCGCAGGTCCAGGGACTCGTCGCTGATCTCGTGGACCGCGCCGGGCGGGGCGAGCACGGCGTACTGCACGTCGAGGTGCCAGTGGCACGGCGCCGGGATCGGATGCCGGTCCAGCCGGACCGGTCCGCCGGGCAGCAGCGCGAGCCCGGCGATGCCGGACTCCTCCGTGGCCTCCCGCAGCGCGGCCGCCGCGACGGTGGCGTCGCCCGGCTCGCAGTGGCCGCCCATCTGGAGCCACATCCGCAGCTTGCGGTGCAGCGTCAGCAGCACCCGGCCGCGCTCGGGGTCGATCACCAGGGCGCTCGCGGTGAGGTGGCCGGCGTGGCACGCCTTCCACATGCCGTCCGGGTGCGCGGACAGGTGGTCCAGATAGGCCTGGCGCAGCTCGTCCTGGTCCCCGTACCCCTTCAGTACGAGGACCGCGTCGTCGTGAAGGCTCACTCCTCGCCGTCGCCCTTGCCGTCGTCCTTGTGGTCGCCGTCCTGCGCCGGGTCCTTCTTGTGCAGGTCGGGCTTCCCGGCGCCGCCGGCCGCCTCGCCGAGCATCCTGTCCAGCTCGGAGAAGTCCAGCTGCTCGCGGTGCACGAAGCCGTCCGGGTCGTCCAGGTCGGCGGCCGTCGGCAGCATGTCCGGGTGGGCCCACAGACCGTCGCGGCCCTCGATCCCACGCGCGTCGGTCAGCGAGGCCCACAGCCGGGAGGCGTCGCGCAGGCGGCGCGGGCGCAGCTCCAGGCCGATCAGCGTGGCGAACGTCTGCTCGGCGGGGCCGCCGGAGGCACGGCGCCGGCGCAGCGTCTCGCGCAGCGCGTCCGCGGACGACAGGCGCGGCTTGGCGGCCGCGTGCACCACCGCGTCCACCCAGCCCTCCACGAGCGCCAGAGCGGTCTCCAGACGGGCCAGGGCGGCCTTCTGCTCCGGGGTGTCCTCCGGCTGGAACATGCCCTGCTGGAGGGCGTCCTGCAGCTGCTCGGGATTCTGCGGGTCGAACTGGCCGACCACGTCCTCCAGCTTGGCGGTGTCGACCTTGATCCCGCGCGCGTACCCGTCGACCGCGCCGAACAGGTGCGAGCGCAGCCACGGCACGTGCGCGAACAGGCGCTGGTGGGCGGCCTCGCGCAGCGCGAGGTACAGCCGCACCTCCTCCTGGGGCACGCCCAGGTCCTTGCCGAACGCCTCGATGTTCACCGGCAGCAGCGCGGCCCGGCCGGCCGGGCCGAGCGGCAGGCCGATGTCGGTGGAGCCGACGACCTCGCCGGCCAGCACGCCCACGGCCTGCCCGATCTGGGTGCCGAACATGGCGCCGCCCATCGAGCGCATCATGCCGATCAGCGGGCCGGCCATGGCCTGCATCTCCTCGGGCAGCACGTCGCCCATGGCGGTGCCCACGCGCTCGGCGACCGGGTCGACGAGCTCCTGCCAGGCCGGCAGGGTCGCCTCGACCCACTCCGCGCGGGACCACGCCACCGCGGAGGCGGCGCCGGACGGCAGCGACGTCACGTCGTCGAGCCACAGGTCGGCCAGGCGTACGGCCTCCTGGACCGCGTTGCGCTCGGCGGGGCCGACGCTGGCGTCCTTGGTGCCGTCGGAGGTGCCCTGGGACACCGTCTGGCGGGCGATCTGCTTGGCCATGTCCCAGTTCACCGGGCCGCCCTCGTAGGAGAGCATCTGGCCCAGCTGCTGGAAGGCGGCGCCCAGGTCGGTGGGGTTCAGCGAACCGAACATGGCAGCGAGCGGATTGTCGGCGCCGGGCCCGCCAAGGCCTCCGGCCCCAGGCCCGAAACCGAACGGGTTGGCCGGTCCCTGCCCACCACCGCTCTGCTGGTCCTTCTTCTTGCCCTCGTCGCCGTCGTCCGGCTCCTCCGGCGGAAGGCCGAATCCGAATGGGGTGTCACTCACGGGGTTCCTCGGCTGGTAAGGCCACCGGTTCTCTCCGGCGGCGCGGCTGCCCGACAACACCACCCAGCGTAGACACCGCGGGCGGTTCGGGCCTCGGTGCTTCGCCGACACGACGCCTGCGGCAGGATGGAGCCACCTGGTACGTACGCGTCATTCGCGCCCGTATGGAAGACAACCGCTGGAGACGCCCGGTGAGTTCCCCAGATCCACAGGTTCGCGCAGCGCGAAACCCTCGAAGCTCCCCCGCCGTGCGCGGGCCCGTCGTCGCGGTCACCGGAGCCGCGAGCGGCGTCGGCGCCCTGCTCACCGGGCGGCTGGCCGCGTCCGGCGAGATCAAGCAGGTCATCGCCATCGACGAGCGGCGCGGGGAGTGCGCGGCGGCGCAGTGGCACATCCTCGACGTACGGGACCCGGCGATCGCCGAGAAGCTGCGCGGGGCGGACGTCGTCGTGCACCTCGCGCTCGACCTCGACCTGGAGACCGACCCCGCCGCCCGTACGGCCTACAACGTCCGGGGGACGCAGACCGTGCTGACCGCCGCGGCCGCGGCCGGGGTGCACCGGGTCGTGCTGTGCACCTCCGCGATGGTGTACGGCGCGCTGCCGGACAACGAACTGCCGCTGTCGGAGGACGCGGAGCTGCGGGCGACCGCGGAGGCGACGGGCGTCGGCGACCTGCTGGAGATCGAGCGCCTCGCGCGCCGGGCCCCCCGCGCGCATCCCGGGCTCAACGTCACCGTGGTGCGCCCTGCCGTGCTGGTCGGCGGCACCGACACCGCGCTGACCAGGTACTTCGAGTCGCCGCGCCTGCTCGTCGTGGCCGGATCGCGCCCCGCGTGGCAGTTCTGCCACGTCGACGACCTGTGCGGGGCGCTGGAGTACGCCGTGCTGGAGAAGGCTGAGGGGGAGCTGGCCGTCGGGTGCGACGGGTGGCTGGAGCAGGAGGAGGTCGAGGAGCTCAGCGGGATCAGGCGCATGGAGCTGCCGTCGGCGGTCGCGCTGGGCGCGGCGGCACGGCTGCACCGCATCGGGCTCACGCCGTCACCTGCGGGCGACCTCGCCTACACGATGTACCCCTGGGTGGTCAGCGGCAGCCGGCTGCACGACGCCGGGTGGCGTCCCAAGTGGACCAACGAGGAGGTCCTCGCGGAGCTCCTGGAGGAGGTCTCCGGGCGTCACACGGTGGCCGGACGGCGGCTCGGGCGCAAGGACGCCACGGCGGCGGGAGCGGCCGGCGCGACGGTCGCCCTCCTGGGCGCCGCGGCGGTCGTACGACGGGCCCGCAAGGCCCGTCGCCGGATCTGAGCCGGGGCGCACGCGCGGGCGGTCCTGCTCGCCGCCGTGCGTCCCGCGCGGGCACGGGCGCGACGGGGCCTCCCGGGGCACCGCACTCGTAGGACACCACAACGGCCACGCGCGCGTGCCGGACGACGGGGGCATTTCCCGTGGTCGCGCGCGTGCGGCACGATTGAGCCATGGCACCCACCACTGACCACCCCGGCGAGCGCGCCGCCGACGACCCCATCAAGCTGATCGGCATCAGGGAGACGCCGCTCTCCCTGGACGAGGTCTTCCGGGCCGTCGGGGACGACGCGGCCGGCGGGACCGCGCTCTTCGTGGGCACCGTGCGCAACCACGACGGCGGCGCCGACGTCGACGAGCTCGGCTACTCCTGCCACCCCACGGCGGAGGCCGAGATGCGGCGGATCGCCGAGAAGGTCGCCGCCGAGTACCCCGTGCGGGCGCTCGCGGCCGTGCACCGGGTGGGCGGTCTGAGGGTCGGGGACCTCGCCGTCGTCGTCGGCGTGTCGTGCCCGCACCGGGGCGAGGCCTTCGAGGCCTGCCGCAAACTCATCGACGACCTCAAGCACGAGGTGCCGATCTGGAAGCACCAGAAGTTCTCCGACGGTACCGAGGAGTGGGTCGGCGCCTGCTGAGCCGAACCCCTGTGCCGTACCCCGGGTTGCGTAACCGGCCCCCTGCCGTGAGCGTTGTCAGTGCGGATGGTTAATCTGCTGATCAGTCAGTTGCGGTCGCTCAATTGGGGTTGGGAGGTCAGCATGGCGGCGCTCGCCTGGTTGCTGATTCCGTTGATGGCTGCGATAGGCGCCGGACTGTGGGGGAGCTGGGCGAACCGGACCCGCAAGGCGCGCTCCGACGGCCCCGAGCTGGACGGGTACGCCCGGTTCCGCGAGGCCATGGAGCGGTCCACCTCCGGCACCTGACCGAAGCCCGTCGTGCGGGGCGGACGGCGGCCCTGACGGTGCGCCGACACACCCGTCCCGTACTGTCGAGTCATGCCACGCCGCACCGCGACGATGCTCGCCTCCACCCTGATGCTGATCGCGCTCCTGTGCGCGGGAGTCTTCCTCCCCGTGCCGTACTCGGAGATGTCCCCGGGACCCACGGTCAACACCCTCGGTGACCACGACGGCGAGCCGGTGCTGCAGATCTCCGGGCACAAGACCTACCCGGCGGACGGCCACCTCAACATGACCACCGTCCGGGTCACCAGCGCCGACTACCGGATGAACCTGGTGGAGGCCGTCTACGGCTGGCTGGCGCACGACGACCGGGTCGTCCCGCACGACACGCTCTACCCGGACGGCAAGACGGAGGAGCAGTCCACCCAGGAGAACGCGGAGGAGTTCAGCCAGTCCCAGGAGAGCGCCAAGGTCGCGGCCCTGAAGGAACTCGGCGTCCCGGTCAAGTCGTGGGTGATCGTCTCCACCGTCGTCAAGGGCACCCCGGCCCAGGGCCGGCTGCACGCCGGCGACGTGATCAAGGCCGTCGACGGCACGGCGGTCAAGCAGCCCTCGGACGTCGCCAAGCTGGTCACCAAGCACAAGCCGGGACAGGACGTCGTCTTCACGATCGTGCCCGCCAAGGACCAGGCCGCGGCCGAGAAGGCGCACAAGCAGGCGACGGCCACGAAGGACGTCACCATCACGACCGCCGAGTCCGACGACACCGGCGCCAAGCGCGCGATCGTGGGAATCTCCGCCGGGACCGACCACACCTTCCCGTTCACCATCGACATCAAGCTCGCCGACGTCGGCGGGCCCAGCGCGGGCCTGATGTTCGCCCTCGGCATCTACGACAAGCTCACCCCGGGCAGCCTGACCGGCGGGAAGTTCGTGGCCGGCACCGGCACGATCGACGACCAGGGCAAGGTCGGCCCGATCGGCGGCGTCGAGATGAAGACGGTCGGCGCCCGCGACAAGGGCGCGCAGTACTTCCTGACGCCCGCGGACAACTGCGCGGCCGCCGCGAAGGACACCCCCTCAGGGCTGACCCTGGTCAAGGTCAACACCATCGGCGACGCCCTGAACGCCCTCAAGGACATCCGCACCGGCGACACCGCCGCCCTGCCGAAGTGCACCACCAAGGGCTGAGAGAAGAAGACGGGGGAGCGGGGAAGAAGACGGGGGAGCGGGGAAGCTGGCCGGGGCGCACTCGCAGTCGAGCGCGCCCCCAGGGCAGCCCCAGGTCACCCCCGGCGGCCCCGCACCGAAGCCGGCCGCCGGCCGCCGGCCCCCGGGTCGTCAGCCTCCGGTCGGCGCCTCAGTCCTCGAAGGTGGCCGCAAGTGCCTCCGCCAGCCCCGGCACCAGGTCGGCGCCGGTGAGGACCTCCGTGGCGGAGTCCTTCTCGCGCAGGCGCAGGGCGGACTCCCGCGCGCCGTCACGCAGGACCGCGACCGTCATGCGCACCTCCTGGCGCTCGGGGTGCTCCGCCACCCACTGCGTGAGCTTCGTCTCGTCGAGACCCTGCGGGACCTGCGCCTCGGCGGACGGGGGCAGCATCAGGCGCTCCACGGTCAGCGCGCACCCGGTCACCGCGTCGGGCCAGGCGATCGTGGCGAGGAACTCGTCGAGCGGCCGGTCAGCGGGGATCTCGTCCTGCTCGATGGGGGTGAGACCGGAGGTCTCCTGCTCGTCCGCCAGGCCGAGCTGGTCCGCGAGGGCGGGCTCCTGGGCCCGCAGCCGCGTGGTGTCTACGAGGGCGAAAAGGCGGGCGGGCTGGTCCCAGCCGAGGCCGGAGGCGTACTCGTCGATCTCGAGCACGGCCCGGGTGAGCGGGTTCGCTGCCATGGGAGTGTTGGACATGGTCACAATCCTGCCTCGTTCCTGGGCGGAATCGGGAACCGAGTAAACGGTGAGTAAGTTGCATAGGTGTGGGCCCTCGATCACGCGGGCCCACCGTTCGGTCCGCGGACACCGGGCCTGACGCAACGACAGCGAACCAACAGCGAACTTCGAGGTGCGCACCTTGGCTTTCCAGATGCCGGACCGCGGCGGAGGCCCCACGGGGCCGCGGATCAGAGTGGGCCGCCCGTCCCGGCGTGCCAGGACCCTGCTGATGACACTGGGCGTCCTCGCCGTCCTCGGCATGGCGTTCTCGATGTTCGCGGGGTTCTGGACGGACTGGCTGTGGTACCGCTCGGTGCACTACTCGTCCGTGTTCACCACCACACTGTGGACCAGGGTCGGGCTGTTCTTCGTCTTCGGCCTGCTGATGGCGGCCGCGGTCGGCTTCAACGTCTGGCTGGCGCACCGGATGCGGCCGCCGCTGAGCGCGATGTCCGTGGAGCAGCAGAGCCTGGACCGCTACCGCATGGGCATCGCGCCGTACAAGAAGTGGCTGCTGTGCGGGATCACCGCGGTGGTGGGCCTGATCGCGGGCGCCTCGGCCGCCGGCCAGTGGCGCACATGGCTGATGTGGGTCAACGGCGTGCCGTTCCACCAGAGCGACCCCCAGTTCCACCTGGACGTCTCCTTCTACGCCTTCGACCTGCCCTGGTACCGGTTCCTGCTGGGCTTCGGCTTCGCCGCGACGGTCCTGTCGCTGATCGCCGCCGCGCTCACCCACTACCTGTACGGCGGCCTGCGCGTCACCAGCCCCGGCGCGCGCGCCACGGCCGCCGCGACCGGCCACCTGTCGGTGCTGCTGGGCGTGTTCGTCGCGCTGAAGGCGGTCGCCTACTGGCTGGACCGGTACGGACTGGCGGTGAAGTCCAGCGACTTCCGGGCGACGGGCAACTGGACCGGTCTGCGCTACGTCGACGCCAACGCCTACCTGCCCGCCAAGACCATCCTGTTCTGCATCGCGGTCATCTGCGCGCTGCTGTTCTTCGCCACCCTGTGGCGGCGCACCTGGCAGCTCCCCGTGATCGGCTTCGGCCTGATGGTGCTCTCCGCGATCCTCATCGGCGGGCTCTACCCGGCGATCGTGCAGAAGTTCCAGGTCCAGCCCAACGAGCAGGCGAAGGAGGCGCCGTACGTCGCCAAGAACATCAAGGCGACGCGTGAGGCGTACGGCATCGACGACGCCAAGGTGACGGAGTACGCGGGCACCGGCTCGGCCAAGGACAAGTCGACCCTGCGCGACGACGTCGACAAGACCGCGAGCATCCGCATACTCGACCCCAACATCGTCTCGCCGACCTTCCAGCAACTCCAGCAGATCCGGAACTACTACACGTTCCCGAACAATCTGGACGTGGACCGCTACAGCAAGAACGGCAAGGTCCAGGACACCGTCATCGGTCTGCGCGAGCTGAACCTGGACGGCATCCCGAAGAAGAACTGGATCAACAACCACTTCCGGTACACGCACGGTTACGGCGTCGTCGCGGCCAAGGGCACCGAGGCGGACGGCAACGGCCAGCCCGTCTTCACCGAGTCGGACCTGCCGTCCTCCGGCGAACTCCCGACGTACGAGCAGCGGATCTACTACGGCGAGAAGACCACCACGTACTCGATCGTCGGCGGTCCCCAGAAGGAGATCGACTACTCCGACAACGACGGCGAGAAGACCACCAGTTACCGGGAGAAGAGCGGCGTCAGCCTCTCCAGCCCGGTCAACCGGGCGGCGTACGCGGTGGCGTTCGGCGAGCCGCAGATCCTCTACTCGGGCGCGATCGGCGAGGGCTCGCGGATCCTGTACAACCGCACGCCCAAGGAGCGCGTCGAGGCCGTCGCCCCCTGGCTGACCATCGACGGCGACGCCTACCCGGCGGTGGTGGACGGCCACATCCAGTGGATCGTCGACGCCTACACGACGACGAACGGATACCCGTACGCCTCCCGTACGACCCTCGGTGACACCACGGCCGACTCCCTGACCGCGGGCAACGACTCGCGCGCGGTGGTGGCCCAGCAGAACCAGGTCAACTACATCCGCAACTCGGTCAAGGCGACGGTCGACGCCTACACCGGCGAGGTCAAGCTGTACCAGTGGGACACCCAGGACCCGGTGCTCAAGACCTGGATGAAGGCCTTCCCGGGCACGGTGAAGCCCAAGGCGGACATCTCGCAGGACCTGATGGACCACCTGCGCTACCCGCAGGACCTGTTCAAGGTCCAGCGCGAGCTGCTCACCCGCTACCACGTGCAGGACGCGCAGACCTTCCTCAGCGGCAGCGAGGTGTGGCAGGTGCCGGACGACCCGACCAACAAGTCGGGCAACGCGGTGCCGCCGTACTACCTGACCATGAAGATGCCCGACCAGGGCTCCCAGGCGTTCTCCCTGACGACGACGTTCACGCCCAACGGCCGGGACAACCTCAGCGCGTTCATGGCGGTCGACTCGCAGGCGGGCACGCCCGACTACGGGCAGATCAGGATCCTGAAGCTGCCGACGAGCACCACGGTCGGCGGCCCCAAACAGGTGCAGAGCCAGTTCAACTCCAACTCCCAGCAGAACATCGCCGAGTTCGTCCGGCTCATCAGAGGCGGCGACTCCGAGATCGAGTACGGCAACCTGCTGACCGTCCCGCTCGACGGCGGACTGCTGTACGTCGAACCGGTCTACGTGCGCGGCGGGCAGCTCAAGTACCCCTTGCTGCGCAAGGTGCTGGTGACCTACGGCGGCGCCACCGCGTTCGAGGACACCCTCGACCAGGCCCTGGACAAGGTGTTCGGCACCTCGGGCGCGCAACCGCCGCCCCAGACCGGTAACACGAACCCGCCGGCGTCGGGCAACCCGACGGTGCAACAGGCCCTGAAGGACGCCCAGAAGGCCTTCGACGACAGCCAGGCCGCCCTCAAGGGGCCCCAGATCGACTGGCAGGCGTACGGCAAGGCGCAGAAGGACCTCCAGGACGCGCTGAAGCGGGCCGAGGAAGCGCAGGCCAAGGCCTCCAAGTCCACCGGCAAGAACGGGGGCGGCGGGGGCTGACCGTCAACCGGCCGCCCTGCGGCCCACGTCGCCCGGTCGCGTAGACCGAAGGCCCGGATCCCCTCACGGATCCGGGCCTTCCTGGTGTGCGAACTCATGTGCTTCGGGCGCGCGACGGCCCTGCCGCCGTGGAGAGTTGGGCCGTCTGTGTTTGACTTGTCTCTCTGTGGGCATGTCGACAAAACGCTGAAGTGACCTCACTGGCTGCGGTATACCAGGTGTACCCGGGTTGCGGGTGGTGCGACGATGGACGTTATGGGGGACAAGGTAACTCTGTTCGAGACAGGGCGATTTGTGCAGGCTTCCGATCCCGAGGAGCCGAGCGGGCCGGAGGTGCTCGGCGGCGAGGGCCGGGACGAGGCCGGGACGGCCGCCGACGAGGTGGCCGAGGAGGCCCGCCGCCGGCTCGACGCCGAGGCCGGTGACGTCGGGGCCATGAGCGTCCTCGGGGCCATGCTGCTGCGCCGCGGCGATCTCGACGGAGCCGAACCCCACCTGCGCGCCGCCACCGCGGCCGGTGACCGGGCCGCGGCCAACAACCTGGGCGTCCTCCTCCACCAGCGCGGGTACGCCGAGGAGGCCGCCGGATGGTGGCGCATCGCCGCGGTCGCCGGTTCCGCCGCGGCCGCGCACGCGCTCGGCCGGCACCACCGCGAGCGCGGCGACGAGCCGGCGGCCGAGTACTGGCTGCGCCAGTCCGCCGAGCAGGGCCACGTGCTCGGCGCCTACGCGCTCGCCGATCTGCTGGAGCACCGGGCGGACGCCGCGGCGGAGCGCTGGATGCGGGTCGCCGCCGAGCGGGGGCACCGGGAGGCGGCGTACCGGCTGGCGCGGGCGCTTGACCGGCGCGCCGCGCAGGACCACGACGGCGACAACGCTGCCGGCGCGGCGGAGGAGGCCGAGCAGTGGTACCGGCAGGCCGCCGCGCGCGGCCACCGCCGGGCCGCGCTGCACCTCGGCGCGATCCTGGAGAAGCGGGGCGAGCTCAAGGAGGCCGGCCGCTGGTACCTGACCTCGGCCAAGGACGGCGAGGCGCGGGCCGCCTGCGCGCTCGGGTTCCTGCTGCGCGACGCCGGCGACACCGAGAGCGCGGCCGTGTGGTGGCTGCGGGCCGCGCAGGACGGCGACGGCAACGCCGCCAACGCGCTGGGCGCGCTGCACGCCGAGCGCGGCGAGACGCAGACCGCCGAGCGCTGGTACCGGGCGGCGATGGACGCCGGCGACGTCAACGGCGCGTACAACCTCGGGCTGCTCTGCGCCGAGCAGGGCCGTACCCCGCAGGCCGAGCAGTGGTACCGGCGCGCGGCCTACGCCGGGCACCGGGAGGCGGCGAACGCGCTGGCCATCCTGCTCCTCCAGGGCGGCGACACCACGGGCGCCGAACCGTGGTTCTCCAAGGCGGCCGAGGCCGGGAGCGTGGACGCCGCGTTCAACCTGGGCATCCTCTACGCCGGGCGCGACATGGAGGCCGAGGCCCTGCGGTGGTACGAGCGGGCGGCGGCCGCCGGGCATACCGAGGCCGCGCTCCAGGTGGGCATCGCCCGGCTGCGGGCAGGGGACGAGCCGGAGGCCGAGCGGCATCTGCGGTGCGCGGCCGGCGGCGGCAGCGCGGAGGCCGCCTACCGGCTGGCGACCGTGCTGGACGCGCGCCGCCCGCCGCCGCCCGAGCACGAGCTCGGGGAGTCGGCGGTCCACGAGAAGACCGAGTGCGAGGAGTGGTACGAGCGGGCCGCCACCCAGGGGCACCGTCGCGCCCAGGTGAGGGTCGGCATGCTGGCCGCGGCCCGGGGTGACGTGGTCGAGGCGGCCCGGTGGTACCGCGCGGCCGCCGAGGCCGGTTCGCGCAACGGCGCCTTCAACCTCGGGCTGCTGCTCGCCCGCGAGGGCAGCGAGCCCGAGGCCGCCGTGTGGTGGACCCGGGCCGCCGACGCGGGGCACGGGCGGGCGGCGCTGCGGCTGGCCCTCGTGTACGCGCGTCGGGGCGAACTCGCGGAGGGCCAGCGCTGGGCCGACCGCGCCGCGACCCTCGGCCCGGCCGAGGTAGCGGAACGCGCGGCCCGCCTCCGGGACGCCCTGCGCGAGGAACTCTCGGCCTGACCGCCGGTCCCTCGGCCCGGCGAGCCGCCGCTCGCGCGGGTTCGTGCCCCCTGGCGGCGACCGCGCCGTGGCGCTGGGCCGTGTTGTGGGAGAAGTGGCGGACGTGACCTGTGAGCCTTCGGGCGCACGGGTTCCTCCGCCGCTCGCGGTGGGGCGGCATCGGTGTGGTGTTCGGGCGCGTCGAGGGTGCGGGGTGTGCGGCAGGTCTCCGGGACCGGGGGGATCCGCGTGACGCCGGGCGGGCGTGGGCTTCCCCGGTGGCTCGCCGAAAGGGATTTGCTTCTTTCACCATCGGTCACGTAGTGTTCTATTCATCGACGCGGGGTGGAGCAGCTCGGTAGCTCGCTGGGCTCATAACCCAGAGGTCGCAGGTTCAAATCCTGTCCCCGCTACTGAAGGCCGAGGGCCGGAATCCGATCAAGGATTCCGGCCCTCGGTGTTTGCACCCGTGCCCACGGAAATGAGAACGCCCCGGCGTCCACCGTGGTGGTGCCGGGGCGACTGCCCGCGGGAAGGGCTTCCGTTACGCCGCCGCAGCGCAGTCCGGGCACAGGCCGCGGTACGTCACCTCGACGTCCGAGACCGTGAAGCCGAAGCGCTCGGTGTCCGGGAGGTCGGCGAGCGGGTTGCCGCTCGGGTGCACGTCGCGGATCGCGCCGCAGCCGGCGCAGACCAGGTGGTGGTGCGGCTGGTGCGCGTTCGGGTCGTACCGCTTGGCGCGCTTGTCGGTGGTGACCTCGATCACCTCACCGAGCGTCACGAGCTCGCCCAGCGTGTTGTAGACGGTCGCCCGGGAGATCTCGGGCAGCTTGACGACGGCCCGGGCGTGGACCTCGTCCGCCGTCAGGTGGACGTGCTCGCCGTCCAGGACCTCGGCCACGACTCGCCGCTGCGCGGTCATCCGCCATCCGCGTCCGCGCAGCCGTTCCAGAAGGTCGCTCATACCGACCACCTTAACAGCAAGAGGAACAGTTTCCGAACAGGTGTGACTTTGGAGCCCGACTTGACTTGGACAATGTCCAATATAGGATCGACACTGGCTTTGACCAAGGAACAGGAACGCACAGAAGTGGCGCAGGAGGCGACGTGACCCACGGACCGCTCACGACGGAGGCCGGTGCTCCGGTGGCCGACAACCAGAACAGCGAGACCGCGGGGGCCGGCGGCCCGGTGCTCGTCCAGGACCAGCTCCTGCTCGAGAAACTCGCGCACTTCAACCGGGAGCGCATCCCGGAGCGCGTGGTGCACGCCCGCGGCGCCGGGGCCTACGGCACCTTCACGGTCACGGCCGACGTGACGAAGTACACCCGGGCCAAGTTCCTCTCCGAGGTCGGCAAGCAGACGGAGACCTTCCTGCGCTTCTCGACCGTGGCGGGCAACCTGGGCGCGGCGGACGCGGTACGCGACCCGCGCGGGTTCGCGCTGAAGTTCTACACCGAGGAGGGCAACTACGACCTCGTCGGCAACAACACCCCGGTGTTCTTCATCAAGGACGCCATCAAGTTCCCCGACTTCATCCACACCCAGAAGCGCGACCCCTACACCGGTTCCACCGAGCCGGACAACGTCTGGGACTTCTGGAGCCTGTCCCCGGAGTCCACGCACCAGGTGACCTGGCTGTTCGGCGACCGCGGCATCCCGGCGTCGTACCGCCACATGGACGGCTTCGGCTCGCACACCTACCAGTGGAACAACGAGGCCGGCGAGGTCTTCTGGGTCAAGTACCACTTCAAGACCGACCAGGGGATCAAGTGCCTCACCCAGGAGGAGGCCAACCGGCTCGCCGGTGAGGACCCCGACTCCCACCAGCGCGACCTGCGCGAGTCGATCGAACGCGGCGACTTCCCGTCCTGGACGGTCTACGCGCAGATCATGCCGGCGGCCGAGGCGGCGACGTACCGCTTCAACCCGTTCGACCTGACCAAGGTGTGGCCGCACGCCGACTACCCGCTGGTCGAGTTCGGCAGGCTGGAGCTCAACCGCAACCCGGAGAACGTCTTCGCCGAGGTCGAGCAGTCGATCTTCTCCCCGGCGCACTTCGTGCCCGGCATCGGGCCGTCCCCGGACAAGATGCTCCAGGGCCGCCTGTTCGCCTACGGCGACGCGCACCGCTACCGCGTCGGCGTCAACGCCGACCACCTGCCGGTCAACCGGCCGCACGCCACCGAGGCGCGCACCCACGCCCGTGACGGCCACCTCTACGACGGCCGCCACAAGGGCGCGAAGAACTACGAGCCGAACAGCTTCGGCGGCCCCTTCCAGACGGACCGTCCGCTGTGGCAGCCGGTCGCGGTCTCGGGAGTCACCGGCGAGCACGAGGCGCCGGTGCACGCCGAGGACGACGACTTCGTCCAGGCCGGCAACCTCTACCGGCTGATGACGGAGGAGGAGAAGGACCGCCTGATCGGCAACCTGGCGGGCGCCATCTCCCAGGTCTCGCGCGAGGACATCGCCGAGCGCGCCATCGGCAACTTCCGTCGCGCGGACGGCGACTTCGGCAAGCGGCTGGAGGCCGCCGTGCAGGCCCTGCGCGGCTGACCTTCCGGCAACTGGACCGCTTGCCGCGGGCAGCGGGCCGGGTCCCCGAGGGGGCCCGGCCCGCTCGCGTCCGCTCAGACGGACACCTGCTCCGCCCGCCGCGGGGCCGGCGTCCAGCAGCGGATGATGTCGCGGACGGAGACGATGCCCGCGACCTCGCCGCCGTCGAGGACGATGAGGTGGCGGAAGCCGCCGTGGGTCATCGCGCGGGCCGCCTCCTCCAGGGTCCAGGACGGGGCGGCGAAGACGACGTCGGTGGTGGTGTGGGCATGGGCGTGCTCCGTGTCCGGGCTCTGGCCCAGGCCCACGGAGTTGAGGATGTCGCGCTCGGTGAGGATGCCGATGCCGCCGGCGTCGGGGTCGTGGACCACGGCGGCGCCGATGCGGCGCGCGGACATCAGGGCTGCTGCCTGGCGGAGGGTGTGGGCGGGGCCGATGGTGAGGACCACCGTGCTCATGGCGTCGCGGACGAGCATGGGATGGAGCCACCTCCTCGAGGAACCCGGCTCGTGGCCGGATTCACAAGCTCACAAGTGGGGGGACTCTCAGAGTCGCAGGTAAAGCGGGGGTCAACAAGAGGGCGCGCGCGGCCGGTTGGGGGCGTGCGCAGGCGTCTCCCGTTTCTCAGTGGCGCTGGTTGAGATACCCCAGCAACTCGTCGTGCAGCAGCCCGTTGGAGGCGGCCGCGTTCCCGCTGTGCGGGCCGGGCCGGCCGTCCAGACCCGTGAAGGTGCCGCCCGCCTCGGTCACGATGACGGCGTTGGCGGCCATGTCCCACAGCGACAGCTCGGGTTCGGCGCAGAAGTCGACCGAGCCCTCGGCCACCATCATGTACGGCCAGAAGTCGCCGTACGCGCGCGTGCGCCACACCTCCCGCGTGAGGTCCAGGAAGCCGTTCAGCCGGCCCTGCTCCTCCCAGCCGCTCAGCGAGGAGTACGCGAAGGAGGCGTCGGCGAGCTTCGACACCCGGGACACCCGCAGCCGGCCCGCCTTGGTCAGGCTGCGGCCGGTGAACGCGCCGTGGCCCCGCGCGGCCCACCAGCGCCGCCCGAGCGCCGGGGCCGAGACGACGCCCACCACCGGCTGGTAGCCGCCCTCGCCCGCCTCCGTCAGGGAGATCAGCGTGGCCCACACGGGCACGCCCCGGACGTAGTTCTTGGTGCCGTCGATCGGGTCGATCACCCAGCGGCGCGGGCCGGTGCCCTCGATGCCGTACTCCTCGCCGAGCACCGCGTCACGCGGGCGGGCGCGCTGCAACTGGCCGCGGATGAGTTCCTCCGCCGCCTTGTCCGCTTCGCTGACCGGGGTCATGTCCGGCTTGGTCTCGACCTTGAGGTCGAGGGCCTTGAAGCGGTCCATGGTCGCGGCGTCGGCAGCGTCCGCGAGGACGTGGGCCAGGCGCAGATCGTCGAGGTAGTCCGGCATGTAACGAACCGTATCCGGCGCGGGCCGCATCGGGCCACAGGGGGCGCGGCGGCCGTACGGAAGGCCCCTCGGGCGCGAGGGGCAGGGCGCGCGGGTGTGGCCGAGGGGGACCGGGTGCCTCCGCACACCCTTGACAGTGCCTGCGGGCGCGTCAAATCTGGGCGCAGAGTCGCTCGCCCCCGGGAGGCGATGATGCCTGCAGCGCGGGAATCCCTGCTGGACGCCGCCTACACGGCGCTGGCGCGCCGGCCGTGGTCCGCCGTGCGGATGGTGGACGTGGCCGCGGCGGCCGGGGTCTCCCGGCAGACGCTCTACAACGAGTTCGGCAGCAAGGAGGGCCTGGCCCGGGCGCTGGTCCGCCGCGAGGCGGACGGCTATCTCGCCGGCGTCGAGCGCGCGCTCGCCCTGCCCGCCGACGCGCGCGAGCGGCTGACCGCCGCAGCGGAGTGGACCGCCTCGGCGGCCCGGGAGAACGCGCTGGTGAAGGCCATGCTCACCGGCTGCTGGAGCGAGCGGCTGCCCGCGCCCACGCTGTCCGCGGTGCCCTCCTCCTCCGCCGTCCCGGCGCAGCGCCGGGCGGACGGGCCGCCGCCGTCGCCGGGCGACTTCGTCGCCGCCGTCCGCGACCGCGCCGTGGCCGCACTGTCGGCACCGGGCGCGCCCAGGCCGGACACCGCCCCGGGTGCCGTCAGGCCTGACACCGGCCCGGGTGCCCTAAGAGCGGACATCATCCCGGGCGCGCCGAGGCCGGACACCGGGCCGGGCGCCGCCCCGGGCGCGTCCAGGCCGGACACCGCCGAATTGGCCCGCACCTGCGAGCTGATCGTCCGTCTCGCCCTGTCCTGTGTCGCGGCCCCGCCCGGTGAGGGCGGCGTCGCCGAACTGGTCCGCGCCACACTGCACCGTCAACCCGTCTGAGCGGCCCCGGAGTTGGTGGCGCGCCCGCGACAGTGCGCGGATCGCGCCGACGTCAGTGCGTGGATCCTGACAACTGGAGGCCGATCACGCCGATGATGACGAAGCTGATCGAGACGATCTTCAGCGTGGACACCAGGTCGCCGAGGAAGACCATGCCGTAGATCGCGGTGCCCGCCGCCCCGATGCCCGTCCACACCGCGTACGCCGGCCCGACGTCGAGCTTGCGCAGGGACAGGGTGAGCAGACCGAAGCTGCCGAGCGCGAAGCAGCAGAAGGCGATGGTCGGCCACAGCCGGGTGAAACCGTGGGACAGCTTCAGGCACACGGCGAAGCCGGTCTCCAGCAACCCGGCCACTATGACCAGCAGCCACGCCATGTGCGCTCCTCACCTGCGTCCGCGTCCCGTGACCGCTTCGTCATGCCTGGGCAGACCCGGACCGGCTCGGAACCGGCCCCGTGCGATTATGCACTTGCCAGGCGCGGGCCCCGACAAACAACGCGGAGGTCAGTCGCCCTCCGTGCGCTCCCGCGTGGCCAGCAGCCGCCGCAGCGAGTACAGCCGGGCCGGGTCCGCGTGGCCCTCGGCCACCCACTCGTCCAGCGCGCAGTCCGGCTCGTCGTGACTGCACGCGCGCGGGCAGCCCTCGGTGCCCGGCTCCAGGTCGGGGAAGGCGTGGATGACACGGGACGGGTCGATGTGCGCCAAGCCGAACGACCGTACGCCCGGCGTGTCCACGACCCAGCCGCCCGCGCCGGACAGCGGCAGCGCGAGCGCCGAGGTGGTGGTGTGCCGGCCGCGGCCCGTCACCGCGTTCACATGCCCGGTCACCCGCCGCAGCTCCTCCGGCACCAGCGCGTTGACCAGCGTGGTCTTGCCGACGCCCGAATGGCCCACGAACGCCGTCACACGGCCGTCGAGATGCTCGCGCACCCGGTCGGCCGCGTCGCCGGCCTCCAGTTCCGCACGGCTGGTGACGACGTAGGGGATGTCCAACGCCCCGTACAGATCGAGGAGTTGGTCCGGCGGGGCGAGGTCCGACTTGGTCATCACCAGCAGCGGCGAGAGCCCCCCGTCGTACGCCGCCACCAGGCAGCGGTCGATCAGGCGGGGCCGCGGCTCGGGGTCGGCGAGCGCGGTGACGATGGCCAGCTGGTCGGCGTTGGCCACGACCACGCGCTCGTAGGGGTCGTCGTCGTCCGCCGTGCGGCGCAGCACCGAGGCGCGCTCCTCGATGCGGACGATGCGGGCGAGGGTGTCCTTCTTCCCCGACAGATCGCCCACCAGGGCCACCCGGTCGCCCACCACGGCGGCCTTGCGGCCCAGTTCACGGGCCTTCATCGCGAGCACCGTGCGGCCGTCGACCAGACAGGTCAGCCGCCCCCGGTCCACGGTGAGGACCATGCCCTCGGCGGCGTCCTCGTGCTTGGGGCGGATGTGCGTACGCGGCCGGTTGCCCCGGCGGTTGGGCCGGGAGCGGATGTCGTCCTCGTCGGTGTGCTTGCCGTAGCGGCGCATGACCTGGTCCCCGCGCCTCTACGCCGCCCCGAGCATCCCGGTCCACAGCTCGGGGAAGTCCGGCAGGGTCTTCGCCGTCGTCGCCACGTTCTCGATCTGCACGCCCTCGACGGCCAGACCGATGATCGCGCCGGCCGTCGCCATCCGGTGGTCCTCGTAGGTGTGGAAGATGCCGCCGTGCAGCCGGCGCGGGCGGATGTGCAGGCCGTCGCCCGTCTCGGTCACATCGCCGCCGAGCTCGTTGATCTCCTTGGTCAGCGCGGCCAGCCGGTCCGTCTCGTGCAGCCGCAGATGGGCCACGCCCCGCAGGGTCGAGGGCGAGTCCGCGAGCGCGGCGACCGCCGCGATGCCCGGGGTCAGCTCGCCGACCTCGCCCAGATCGACGTCGATGCCGTGCACCGAGCCCGAGCCGGTGAAGACCAGGCCGTACTCGGTCAGTTCGCAGGAACCACCCATCTCGGTGAAGATCTGCCGCAGCCGGTCACCCGGCTGGGTCGTCCGGGACGGCCAGTCGGGGATCACGACCTTGCCGCCGGTGACCAGGGCAGCCGCCAGGAAGGGCTGGGCGTTGGACAGGTCCGGTTCCACGGTCAGGTCCCGGCCGAGCAGCGCGCCCGGCGTGACCCGCCAGACGTTCGGCTCGCCGCCGGACTCGGGGGTGTCCACCTGCGCGCCCACCGCGCGCAGCATGTCCACGGTCATCCGGATGTGGGGCATCGACGGCAGCGCGGTGCCCACGTGCCGCACCTCGACGCCCTGGTTGAAGCGCGGTCCGGAGAGCAGCAGCGCGCTGACGAACTGGGACGAGGAGGAGGCGTCGATCTCCACCGGGCCGCCGTCCAGGGCGCCGCTGCCGTGCACGGTCAGCGGCAGCGCGCCGCGCCCGTCGTCGTCGATCCGGGCCCCGAGCACCCGCAGCGCGTCGATGACGCCGTGCAGGGGACGCTCGTAGGAACGCGGGTCGCCGTCGAAGCGGACCGGGCCGTCGGCCAGCGCGGCGACGGGCGGCAGGAAGCGCATCACCGTGCCCGCGTTGCCCACGTCCACCGTGGCCGGGCCGTGCAGCCCCGCCGGGATCACCCGCCAGGCCTCCCCGGAGGCGCCCGCGCCGGACGCCGAGGACACCGTCTCCTCGATGCCGACGCCCATCGCACGCAGCGCGCCCGCCATCAGCAGCGTGTCGCGCGAGCGCAGCGGACGCCGCAGCCAGCCCGGCTCGGAGGCGAGGGCGGCGAGCACCAGGGCGCGGTTGGTGACCGACTTGGACCCGGGCACGTGGACCGTCGCGTCGACGGCTCCGCTCGCGTGCGGGGCGGGCCAGAGGGCGGTGTGTGCGTGGTTCGGGGCCATGGGCCCACTGTATAAGGAGGCGGTGGCACCGGCCGTCGTGCGGCGGCGCGGTGATCACAGGCCGAGAAGCCAGCGTCCCCCGCCCATCAGCGAGCACAGCGACACCGCGTGGAACAGGAACAGCCACAGCCCGGCCGGTACGTGGGTGAGCCGTGACAACTGGTCCGCGTCCGAGTCCCCGGCGCCGCCGCGCGACCGCTTGGCCTGGAGCTCGAAGGCCGGGCGCACCCCGCCGAGCAGCAGGAACCACACCACCGCGTACGCGAAGGCCGCCTGCACCTGGGGACCGGCCAGCCACGACACCAGCAGGAAGGTGCCGCCGGTGAGGACCACGGTGAGCGCCCCGTAGGCGTTGCGGATCATCACCAGCATCGCCACCAGCAGCGCCGTGGCCGCCCACAGCAGCAGGGTGATGTGCCCGGCCGCGAGCAGGGCCGCGCCGCCGAGGCCGAGCAGCGGGGGAGCGGTGTAGCCGGCGGCCGCGGTGAGGATCATGCCGACGCCGTACGGCTTGCCGCGGCTCACCGTCAGGCCGCTGGTGTCGGAGTGCAGGCGTATCCCGGTCAGCGTGCGCCCGCTCAGCAGCGCCACCAGGCCGTGCCCGCCCTCGTGGGCGATGGTGATCGCGTTGCGCGAGAGGCGCCACAGGGTGTGCGGGACGACCACCGCGAGCGCGGCGAGGGCGGTGGCGACCACCACCCAGAGGCTGGGGTCGGGCTGGGTGCCGATCAGACGGTCCCAGAGATCGGGCAGCGCGGTGGCGGCGGTGCTGGCCATGTTTCCCGGTGGCTCCCTGTGCTCGTGCGGAGTCTGGCAGTGTTGCACGTATGTGCGGACGGTATGCAGCGAGTCGCGGACCCGAGGATCTCGCGGGAATTTTTGAAGTCGAGAAGTGGGAGCCCGAGGAGACTCTGGAACCCGACTACAACGTGGCCCCCACCAAGGAGGTCCACGTCGTCCTCGACCGCCCCCTGAAGGACGCCGGCGACGACCGCCCGGTTCGCCAGCTGCGCAGGCTGAGGTGGGGGCTGGTCCCCTCCTGGTCCAAGACGCCCGAGGGCGCCGCCCGGATGATCAACGCGCGCGCGGAGACCGTGCACGAGAAGCCCTCCTACCGCCGCGCCTTCGCCGCCCGGCGCTGCACCGTGCCCGCCGACGGCTACTACGAGTGGGTCACCGGCACCCAGGAGCGGGAGCTGGAGGTGGAGGGGCGGCGCAAGCGCCCGCGCAAGCAGCCGTACTTCGTCACGCCGGCGGACGGGTCGGTGTTCGCGATGGCGGGGCTGTACGAGTTCTGGCGGGACCGCACGCTGCCCGACGACCACCCGCGGGCCTGGTGGGCGACCTGCTCGGTGATCACCACGGAGGCGGAGCGGACCCCGCTGGCCGTCGCCCCGGCCGACGGGCCGCGCTCCCTGGCCGACATCCACCCCAGGATGCCGCTGATGCTCACCCCCGACCGCTGGGACGCCTGGCTGGACCCGTCCCGCACGGACGCGGACGGCCTGCGCGAGCTGCTGGCACCCCCGCCGCCCGGGCTGATGCGCGCCTACCCCGTCTCCACCGCCGTGAGCAACGTCCGCAACAACGGACCCGAACTGCTCAAGGAGCTTCCGGCGCCCGAGGAGGGCACACTTTTCTAGCGTGACCGACACCACTGACAACCGGACCGCCGGAACCGAGCCCGTCGTGACCGGGACCGCCGACATCGGCACCGTCGAAACCGAGACCGAGACCGAGACCGGGACCGTCGACACCGAGACCGCCGAGACGGAGGCCGGGACCGCCCGGATCACCTGGCACCCGGCGAAGAAGGCACGCCTGGTGCTGGCCGCCGGCCACGGCGCCGGCGGCGGCATCGAGGCCCGCGACCTGAGGGCCCTCGCGCGCGTCCTGCCCGCGCACGGTGTGAGCGTGGCCCTCGTCGAGCAGCCCTGGCGGGTGGCCGGCAGGAAGGTCGCGCCCGCGCCGAAGACGCTGGACACCGGCTGGCGCGGCGTCTGGCCCGTGATCGCCGGACGAGGGCTGCCGGTGATCTCCGGCGGCCGCAGCGCCGGCGCGCGCGTCGCCTGCCGTACGGCGGCGGAGCTGGGCGCCCGCGCCGTGCTCGCCCTGAGCTTCCCGCTGCACCCGCCGGGCAGGCCCGGGAAGTCCCGCGCCGGGGAGCTGCTGGACGCCGGTGTGCCCACGCTCGTCGTGCAGGGCGGCAACGACCCGTTCGGCAGGCCGGAGGAGTTCCCGCCGGGCACCTACGAGATGGCCGAGATCCCCCACGGCGACCACGGCTTCGGGGTGCCCAAGCGGGCGGGGATCACCGAGGAGGAGGCCATGCGGCTGCTCACGGACGCGGTGGCACGGTGGACCACGTCACTCGTGTGACGTGCGCCGGGGCCGGGAATGCCCGGTGCCCCGCCGCTGTTGTGGCCGTCGAGAGTGCCGGACCCCGGCACCGACGCCGTAGGAGAGGAAGTCCGCCGCATGGGTTCGACCTTCTGCCCGCGCCGCAGTGCCCGCACCGACCTGGACTGGACGGTGCTGCACGCGGCGAAGACCGCCCCTATTCGGGCGGCGGGCGGACCGGATCGTCGTCTATCCTCCGATTCGAGTGGGGCTTCACTCGGCCTCACGACATCGCTTGAGGAGGTGGGTCCGGTTCCCGGTACCGACGCAGGGACCGACAACGGCGTGGCGGAGCAGCCCGAGGGCCGGGGCGCGGACGCGTCCGCGGAGTCGACCGTCGAGCGCAGCGCGCGCTTCGAGCGGGACGCGCTCGAATTCCTCGACCAGATGTACTCGGCCGCGCTGCGCATGACGCGCAACCCGGCCGACGCCGAGGACCTGGTGCAGGAGACCTACGCCAAGGCGTACGCGTCCTTCCACCAGTTCCGCGAGGGCACCAACCTCAAGGCGTGGCTGTACCGGATCCTCACCAACACCTTCATCAACTCCTACCGCAAGAAGCAGCGCGAGCCCCAGCGCAGCGCCGCGGAGGAGATCGAGGACTGGCAGCTCGCCCGCGCCGAGTCGCACATGTCGACGGGTCTGCGCTCCGCCGAGTCGCAGGCGCTCGACCACCTGCCCGACTCGGACGTGAAGGAAGCGCTCCAGGCGATCCCCGAGGAGTTCCGCATCGCCGTGTATCTCGCGGACGTCGAGGGCTTTGCGTACAAGGAGATCGCGGACATCATGGGGACACCCATCGGCACGGTGATGTCCCGGCTGCACCGGGGCCGCCGGCAACTGCGCGGCATGCTCGAGGACTACGCCCGCGAGCGCGGGCTGGTCCCGGCGGGCGCCGGAGAGTCGGACGAAGCGAAAGGCTCGGGCTCATGAGCTGCGGAGAGCCGCACGAGACGGACTGCGGTGAGGTACTCGACCACCTGTACGAGTTCCTCGACAGTGAGATGCCGGAAGTCGATCGCACCAAGTTCGAGCACCACTTCGAGGAGTGCTCGCCGTGCCTCGAGAAGTACGGCCTCGAGCAGGCCGTGAAGAAGCTGGTCAAGCGGTGCTGCGGGCATGACGACGTCCCCGCGGACCTGCGCGCCAAGGTGATGGGCCGGATCGAGCTGATCCGCTCCGGCGGTACCGTCCCCGAGCGCGACGTGACCGCGGCCCCGGTGACCCCCCGGGAGTCCTGACACACGCCCGACCCACGTCACTCGTACGTGCTAATCCGCGGGTTATCGGCCCGCGGAGCGCCCCCCGGCCGTCCTAGGCTCCCGTAGTGGACTGGCATGACCGGGGGAGGGCGGCATGGAGGCGGTTGCGCCGCAGGCCCGTGCGTACGTCGCCTGTGTCGTCCTGTGCGTCCTGCTCTGTCTGCTGCCGCTGCCGCTGACGCACACGCCCTGGTGGGCGCTCGCCCTGCTCGCCGCGGTCTACGCGGCCTGCAAGCAGTTCGCCCGGCACAGCCTCGCGGGGCCCTTCTACCCCGTGCTGCTCGCCGCCGCCTTCCTGCTTCCGCCGCCCGCCGCCGCGCTCGTCCCGCTGCCGGGCGCCCTGCTGACCCCGGCCGGGCAGCGCCCCGAGACGCTGCGCCGCGTCTGGCGGGCCGCCCAGCTCGCCCTCGCCGTGTGGGCAGCCGCCCGCACGCACTGGTCGCTGGGCGGCCGCGACGCCGTCGTCGGCTCCGACTTCCCCTACGCCCTCGTGCCCGCCGCGGCCGCCGTGGCCGTGTTCTGCCTGGTGCTCACCGCGCTGGACGGCGGCATCCTCGCCCTGGCCGAACAGGTGCCCGTGCGCCGCGCCTGGCAGGGCACCTTCGCCCGCTCCCTCGCGCCGATCGCGGTGCACGGCCTGGCCGGCCTGATGATGGCCGTCCTCTGGCGCAGCCCCTACGGGCCGGTCGCCGCGCTGCTGGTGCTGCTGCCCATGTGCGTGTCCTGGTGGGCGTACGCGCAGTACCACCGCGAGCGGGCCGCTCACCAGGCGACCATCCGCGCGCTGGTCCAGGCCGTCGACATCAAGGACGGCTACACGCGCGGGCACAGCGAACGGGTCGGGCACGCCTCGATGATGATCGCCCGCGAGCTCGGCATGGACGACGAGCGCGTGGAGGTGCTCCGCTTCGCGGGGATCCTGCACGACGTGGGCAAACTGGGCGTCCCCACCCGGCTGCTGCGCAAGGACGGCCCGCTGACCCCCGAGGAGCGCCGGGTCATCGAGCTGCACCCCGAGTACGGGCACGAGATGGTCCGCGGCATCTCCTTCCTCGGGGAGGCCCGCGCGGCGATCCTGCACCACCACGAGCGGCTGGACGGCAGCGGATACCCCTACGGGCTGACGGGCGGGCAGATCCCCGAGTGCGCGCGCGTGGTGGCCGTCGCCGACGCCTTCGACGCGATGACCTCCACCCGTTCCTACCGGCGGGGCCGCCCGGTCGGGGCCGCGCTGGAGGAGCTGGAGCGCTGCGCGGGCGCCCAGTTCGACCCGCGGATGGTCACCGCGCTCACGCGCGCCCTCGACCGCCACGGCTGGCACCCGGCCGTCACGGCCGACGAACCGGCGGCCCAGGCCGTCGATCCGGCGGCCCAGGCCGTCGATCCGGCGGCCCAGGCCGTCGATCCGGCGGCCCAGGCCGTCGAACCGCCGCCCGCGTCCGCGCCCGCGTCCGCGTCCGGGACCGCGCCCGCGCCCGCGCCCGCGTCCGGGACCGCGCCCGCGCCCGCGCCCGCGTCCGGGACCGCGCCCGCGCCCGACCCGGCGGTCCCCGCCACCCCCGGACCCCGGGACGTGCGCCGGTGAGACGGCCGCAACGGTGGTGCCCGCTCCTGCCCCTGGTGCTGATGCGCGCGGCCGCCCTCCTGGTCGCGCTGTTCTCGCTGGGCGTGACCCTCTGGGGCGGTCTGGAGGAACGCGGGGCCGCCCTCGCCTTCGGGCTGCTCGTGCTGGTGGGCGAGCTCGCCCGGTGGAGCGGGCCGGACGTCCGCGAGGCCGCACCGCTCGGGGCCGCCGGCGCGCTGTCGTACGCCCTGCTGGGCGAGGACGCCGGGCGGCCCACCCACCACGGCGCCTTCCAGGTCGTCGCGGTCGTGCTGGCCGCCGGCCTGCTCGGCAGCGTGCCGCACATCGCGCGCGGACGCGGGCCCACCTCGGACCACCTGGCGCGGCGGATCCTCACCGTCGCCTTCGCCGCCGTCTGCTTCCAACCGCTCTACGGGCAAGGGGTGTTCGAGGACTGGAGCGGACCGGCCTACGCGCTGCTGCTGCTCGCGCTGCTGGCGCTCACCGCGCTGTGCGGCGCCGTGCTCGCCGCCGCGGCCGGCCACTGCCGCACCCGGTGGCCCTTCGGCCCGCTGCTGCGCGAGGAACTGCGGGGACTGCTCGGCATCGGCTCGGCGGTGTGCGCCACCGGCGCGGTGATGGCGCTCGCGGTCGCCGTCGTGGGCCTGTGGGCGCTGCCCGTGTTCTCGCTGCCCCTGCTGCTCGCCCAGCTCTCCTGCCGGCGGTACGCGGCCGTGCGGGCCACCTACCGGCAGACCATCGCCTCGCTCGCCAGGGCCACCGAGGTGGCGGGCTGCACCCCGGCCGGGCACGCCCGGCGCGTCGCCGCGCTCAGCCGTGCCGTGGGCAGCGACCTGGGCCTGTCGGGCCCGGAGCTGACCGTGCTGGAGCACGCGGCGCTCATGCACGACATCGGGCAGCTCAGCCTCGTCGACCCGGTGCCCGCGGGCGCGACGGCCTGCCTGCCCGCCGAGGAGCAGCGGCGCATCGCCCTGCTCGGGGGCGCCGTCGTACGGCAGACCGGGGTCGACGCCCGGATCGCCGTGGTGGTGGAGCGGCAGGCCGACCCCTGCCGGGAGCAGCCGCTGCCCGCGCGGATCGTGCGGGCCGTCAACGCCTACGAGGAGAAGGCGCGCGACGCCGGACCCGGCGGCCCCCTCAAGGCACTGGAGGAACTGCGCCTGGCCACCGCGGGCGACTACGCCCCCGAGGTGGTGGAGTCCCTGGCGCGGGTGCTCTCGCGCGACTGTCTGACCCGGCCCCCGCTGGGGTAACCCATGGGTAATGAGCGACCTTCCAGCCGCACGTGGTTGGATGCGAAGGAGAGGGTGTCCGGGGGCATAAGCCAGCCCACTGAACGGAACTGGCAGGCGGGAATCGTGAGGATCTTCGGCAAGGGACGGCATCGGCCCTCCGCCTCCTGGCGGCAGGCCACCGACCGTGCGTTCACCCTGATCGGTGACGGCCGGTACGAGGACGCGGGCGCGCTCCTGACACGCGCCGCCGATCTGGAGCCCTGGCTTTCGGAGTCCTGGTTCAACCTCGCCCTGCTGCACAAGTTCCGGCACGACTGGGAGCAGGCCAGGACGGCGGGCCTGCGGGCCGTGGCCCTGCTGGAGAGGGAGACCGGCGCGCCCGACTGGTGGAACGTCGGCATCGCCGCCACCGCGCTGCAGGACTGGCCGCTGGCCCGGCGGGCCTGGCAGGCCTACGGCCTGAAGGTGCCCGGGGGCATGGCCGCCGCCGGGGAGCCGACCGGCATGGAGCTGGGCAGCGCGGCCGTGCGCCTGTCGCCGGAGGGCGAGGCCGAGGTGGTGTGGGGCCGGCGCCTGGACCCGGCCCGCATGGAGGTGCTGTCCATCCCGCTGCCGTCCTCCGGGCGGCGCTGGGGCGAGGTCGTGCTGCACGACGGGGTGCCCCACGGGGAGCGGACCACCGCCGCGGGCCACACCTACCCCGTCTTCGACGAGATCGAGCTGTGGGCGCCCTCGCCCGTGCCCACCTGGGTGGTGCTGCTGGAGGCGGCGACCGAGGCCGACCGCGACGCGCTGGAGCAGCTCGCCGCCGACGCCGGGTTCGCCGCCGAGGACTGGTCGTCCTCCGTACGGCTGCTGTGCCGTACCTGCTCGGAGTCCCGGATGCCCTCCGACGAGGGCGACGGCACGCACCTCGACCCGCACGACCACAGCGAGCCGGGGCACCCGGGGCCGCTCGGTCACCGCACCGACGGGCAGCTGTGGGTGCCGGAGCGCGAGTGCGGGGTGGCCGCGCCCGCCTCGCTGGTGCGCGGGCTGCTGGACGGCTGGGTCGCCGACAGCCCGGACTCGCGGGACTGGCGGGACCTGGAAGAGGTCTGCTGAGCACTGCCCGTACTCTTTATCGGCAACACTCGTTCCAGGAAGGCAGGCACAGGTCGGTCATGGCGCAGCAGGACACGGATCAGCAGCACCCGGGCGTGCTCCCCGTCGACGAGGAGGGCTACGTCGTCGACACGGAGGACTGCGAGGAGCGCGAGACGGCCTGGCGCGAGCGCGGCACCTCCCGGCCGATCACGGTCGTCGGGAACCCCGTGCTGCACAAGGAGTGCAAGGACGTCACCGAGTTCGGCGAGGAACTGGCGCAGCTGGTCGCGGACATGTTCGCCAGCCAGCGCACCGCCGAGGGCGTGGGCCTGGCCGCCAACCAGATCGGCGTGGACCTGAAGGTCTTCGTCTACGACTGCCCCGACGACGAGGGCGTCCGGCACGTCGGTGTGATCTGCAACCCCAAGCTGGTCGAGCTGCCCGCCGACCGGCGCCGCCTGGACGACAGCAACGAGGGCTGCCTGTCGGTGCCGACCGCCTACGCGCCGCTCGCCCGTCCCGACTACGCCGAGGTCACCGGGCAGGACGAGAAGGGCAACCCGGTCAAGGTGCGCGGCACCGGCTACTTCGCCCGCTGCCTCCAGCACGAGACCGACCACCTCTACGGCTACCTCTACATCGACCGGCTCTCCAAGCGTGAACGCAAGGACGCGCTGCGGCAGATGGCCGAGAACGAGCCGCGCTACCCCGTCGTCGCCAACGACTGACCCTCTCGCTCGCACCACGCGCCCGACCGGACTCGCCCGGCCGGGCGCGTTCATGTGTGCGCCACACAATCGATCCCTTGTACGCCCCGTCGATTCATATTCAGACACACAAGGGGATATTCTCGGCATCCAGGGGTGGTGAGTGAAGCAAATCCGTTCCCAGACCGGTCAGTTGTGGTGCTGAATGGGAGTGCGGGGATGAGCGACGGCGTGCGCCCGGCACGACGAAGGGGGCGGACGCACAACTGGCGGCTGAGAGGGGTTTGTTCGTGCCAGCTTTCCCACACAGCACCACATCGACAGCGGTCGCAGTCCCACCATCGCTTGCTCTCCCGGTGATCGAGGCCGCGTTTCCCAGGCAACTCCATGCCTATTGGCCAGAACTCCAGGAGAAGACGCGCTGCTGGCTGCTGGAAAAACGGCTCATGCCCGCGGACAAGGTGGAGGAATATGCCGACGGCCTGTGCTACACCGACCTCATGGCGGGCTACTACCTCGGCGCACCCGACGAGGTGCTCCAGGCGATAGCCGACTACAGCGCGTGGTTCTTCGTCTGGGACGACCGCCACGACCGCGACATCGTCCACGGCAGGCCCGCCGCCTGGCGGCGGCTGCGGCAGGCGCTGCACACGGCCCTGGACTCCCCCCAGGACCATCTGCACCACCAGGACGCCCTGGTCGCCGCCTTCGCGGACAGCGTGCTGCGCCTGTACTCGTTCCTGTCGCCGGACTGGAACGCCCGGTTCGCGCGGCACTTCCACGCGGTGATCGAGGCGTACGACCAGGAGTTCCACAACCGCACCGAGGGCGTCGTGCCCACGGTCGGTGAATACCTGGCGCTGCGCCGGCTCACCTTCGCGCACTGGATCTGGACCGACCTGCTGGAGCCGAGCGCGGAATGCGAACTCCCGGACGCCGTGCGGAAACACCCCGCGTACCGGCGCCCCGCACTGCTCAGCCAGGAATTCGCCGCCTGGTACAACGACCTGTGCTCGCTGCCCAAGGAAATCGCGGGCGACGAGGTGCACAATCTCGGGATCAGTCTCGTGAAACACGAGGGACTGACCCTCGAGGAGGCCGTCACGGAAATGCGGCGGCGCATCGAGGAATGCATATCGGATTTCCTCGACGCGGAAAACGAGGCGTTACGTCTCGCGGACCGTCTCGCGGACGGCACGGTGCGGGGGAAGGAACTCGGTGCCGCGGTGCGGGCCTGTGTCGGCAATATGCGGAACTGGTTCAGTTCCGTCTACTGGTTCCACCACGAATCGGGCCGGTACATGGTCGACAGCTGGGACGACCGGTCCACGCCCCCGTACGTCAACAACGAAGCGGCAGGTGAGAAATGACCGTCGAGTCGGTGCAACCCGAAAGCCGCCCGGAACCGGCCGCCGCGCCGGACGAGCCGCCCGCCGGGCAGCTCCTCGAACCGCCCGTCGCCGGCGGCGCGGTCCCCTTCCTCGGACACGGCCTGAAGCTGGTCCGCGACCCGCTGGGCTTCATGTCCGGGCTGCGCGACCACGGCGACGTCGTCCGCCTCAGGCTCGGCCCCAAGACGGTCTACGCCGTCACCGCGCCCACCCTCACCGGCGCGGTGGCCCTCAGCCCCGACTACATCATCTCCGGACCCCTGTGGGAGTCCCTGGAGGGCCTGCTCGGCAAGCAGGGCGTGGCCACGGCCAACGGCGCGCTGCACCGGCGCCAGCGCCGCACCATCCAGCCCGCCTTCCGGCTCGACGCCATACCCGCCTACGGCCCGATCATGGAGGAGGAGGCGCACGCGCTGACCGCGCGCTGGAGCTCGGGGGAGGTCGTCGACTGCACCGCGGAGTCGTTCCGGATCGCGGTGCGCATCGCGGCCCGCTGCCTGCTGCGCGGGCAGTACATGGACGAGCGGGCCGAGCGGCTGTGCGCCGCGCTCGCCACCGTCTTCCGCGGCATGTACCGGCGGATGGTGGTCCCGCTCGGGCCCCTGTACCGGCTGCCCCTGCCGGGCAACAGGGAATTCAACCGGGCGCTGGCCGATTTGCACCTCCTGGTCGACGAGATCGTCGCCGAGCGCCGCGCATCCGGTCAAAAGCCGGACGATTTGCTGACGGCATTGCTGGAGGCGAAGGACGAAAATGGCGAGCCCATCGGGGAGCAGGAGATCCACGACCAGGTGGTCGCGATACTCACCCCCGGGAGCGAAACCATCGCCTCCACGGTGATGTGGTTGCTTCAGGCACTTGCCGCGCATCCCGAACACGCTGACCGCATCCGCGCCGAGGTCGATTCTGTGACCAATGGTCGACCGGTCGGATTCGACGACGTCCGCAGGCTCACCCACACCAACAATGTCATCGTGGAGACGATGCGTCTGCGGCCCGCCGTATGGATTCTGACGCGGCGGGCGGTCGCCGACACCGAACTCGGTGGCTATCGCATTCCGGCCGGGGCGGACATCATCTACAGTCCGTACGCAATCCAGCGCGATCCGCGGTCGTACCCGGACCACCTCGAGTTCGACCCCGACCGGTGGCTTCCGGAACGGTCCAAGGACGTACCGAAATACGCCATGAGCCCGTTCAGTGTGGGCAACCGCAAGTGCCCCAGCGACCACTTCTCGATGGCCCAGCTCTCCCTGGTCACCGCCGCGGTGGCGACCAGGTTCCGGCTGGAGCAGGCGCCCGGGTCCAACGACGCGGTCAGGGTGGGCATCACGCTCCGTCCGCACAACCTGCTGGTGCGGCCGCTCGCGCGCTGATCGCGGGCGGCGGACGCCGAGCGCCGGCGCCGAGCGGTGAGCGCCGGCGCCGAGCGGTGAGCGCCGGCGCCGAGCGGTGACGGGGTCCGGCGGCGCGCGGTCAGGCGGCCTCCGGGCCCCGGAACGCGCGCCGGTAGGCGTTGGGCGTGGTGCCCAGCGCCCGGACGAACTGGTGCCGCAGCGCGGCCGCCGTGCCGAAGCCGGCCCGGTCCGCGATGGAGTCCATCGTCTCGTCCGTCGCCTCCAGCAGATCCTGCGCCAGCAGCACGCGCTGGCGCAGGATCCAGCGGTACGGAGTCGTGCCCGTCTCCTGCTGGAAGCGGCGGGCGAAGGTCCGCGGCGACATGTGCGCCCGGGCGGCGAGCTGCTCCACGGTCACCTCCTCGTCGAGGTGCTGCTCCATCCAGGCCAGCACCTCGCCCACCGTGTCGCAGCGGGACTTGGGCAGCGGCCGCTCGATGTACTGCGCCTGCCCGCCGTCCCGGTGCGGCGGCACCACCATCCGCCGGGCGATCTTGTTGGCGACCTCGGGGCCCTGCTCCTTGCGCACGATGTGGAGGCAGGCGTCGATGCCCGCGGCCGTGCCCGCCGAGGTGATCACCGGGTCCTCGTCCACGTAGAGCACGTCCGGCTCGACCACCGCGCGCGGGTACTGCCGGGCCAGCTCGGCCGCGTGGTGCCAGTGCACCGCGCAGCGCCGCCCGTCCAGCAGCCCCGCGGCCCCGAGCACGAACACCCCGGAGCACACGCTCAGCACCCGCGCGCCCCGGTCCACGGCCCGCCGCAGCTCCGCCAGCAGCCCGGGCGGGTAGCGGCGGCTGGGGAAGTCGTTCCCGGCCGGCACGGCGATCAGGTCGGCCTCCTGGAGCCGGTCGAGCCCGTACGGCGTGCTCACGCTGAGCCCGCCCACGTGCGTGCCCAGCGCCGGGCCCTCGGCGGAGACCACCGCGAAGTCGTACACCGGCAGTGCGTCGTCGCTGCGGTCGATACCGAAGACCTCGCAGACGACACCGAGTTCGAAGGGATGCACTCCGTCCAGCAGGACGGCGGCCACGTTCTTCAGCATGCCTCCAGTCTGCCCGAGGAGTGGCAGGAATTTGAAGCTTTACGGCAGTCCTGCCACTCACGGTAAGGAGCATCCGGCGCGAGAGTGGTGTGCATGAACACGAACCAGATCCAGGCCCTGATAGGAATGCTCGCGACCTTCGGACTGCTGGTCCTGATGGTCCTGCCCTCGGTGATCGGCATCGTGCGCGACCGGCGCATCGACCGCCAGATCGAGAACGCTCAGAAGTCCTCGTCCAGGTCCACGGTGCCCTCCACCGCCACCTGGTACGCCGAGGGACGCCGCTCGAAGAAGTTGGTCAGCTCCTGAACGCCCTGAAGCTCCATGAAGGAGAACGGGTTCTCCGAGCCGTACACCGGGGCGAAGCCGAGCCGCGTCAGACGCTGGTCGGCGACGCACTCCAGGTACTGCCGCATGGAGTCGGTGTTCATCCCCGGGAGGCCGTCGCCGCACAGGTCGCGCGCGAACTGCAGCTCGGCCTCGACGGCCTCCCTCAGCATGCCGGTCACCTGCCGGCCGAGCTCCTCGTCGAAGAGGTCCGGCTCCTCCTTGCGCACGGTGTCCACCACGTCGAAGGCGAACGACATGTGCATCGTCTCGTCGCGGAACACCCAGTTGGTGCCGGTGGCCAGCCCGTGCAGCAGGCCCCGGCCGCGGAACCAGTAGACGTAGGCGAAGGCGCCGTAGAAGAACAGGCCCTCGATGCACGCGGCGAAGCAGATGAGGTTGAGCAGGAAGCGCCGGCGGTCGGCCTTCGTCTCCAGCCGCTCCAGCCCCTCCACCGAGTCCATCCACCGGAAGCAGAACTCCGCCTTCTCGCGGATGGAGGGGATGTTCTCCACCGCCGCGAACGCGGCCGCCCGGTCGCCGGGATCGGGCAGATAGGTGTCCAGCAGCGTCAGGTAGAACTGGACGTGCACGGCCTCCTCGAACAGCTGCCGGCTCAGGTACAGCCGTGCCTCGGGTGAGTTGATGTGCTTGTAGAGCGTCAGCACCAGGTTGTTGGCCACGATCGAGTCGCCCGTCGCGAAGAACGCGACCAGCCGGCCGATCAGGTGCTGCTCGCCGGGGCTCAGCCTGGCGAGGTCGGCGACGTCGGAGTGGAGGTCGACCTCCTCCACCGTCCAGGTGTTCTTGATGGCGTCCCGGTAGCGCTCGTAGAAGTCGGGGTAGCGCATGGGGCGCAGGGTCAGCTCGAAGCCCGGGTCGAGCAGGTTGGCGTTCCGGGTGGTCGTCACTGGCAGGCCTCGCAGGACTCGGGGTTCTCAAGGGAGCAGGCGACCGCTTCGGGGTCGGCCGGCTGCTGTACGGGGACGGTGGCGCGGGCCGCGCGGGCGATCCTCGTCGCCGGGCGGGAGCGCAGGTAGTACGTCGTCTTCAGCCCGGACTTCCAGGCGTAGGCGTACATCGAGGAGAGCTTGCCGATGGTCGGCGTCTCCATGAACAGGTTCAGGGACTGCGCCTGGTCCAGGAACGGGGTGCGGGCCGCGGCCATGTCGATCAGGGCACGCTGCGGGATCTCCCACGCCGTGCGGTACAGCCGCCGCACGTCCTCGGGGATCCACGCGAAGTCCCGCACCGACCCGTTCGCCTCGCGCAGCGCCTCACGGGTGCGGGCGTCCCACACGCCGAGCCGCTTCAGCTCCGCCACCAGGTAGGAGTTGACCTGGAGGAACTCCCCGGACAGCGTCTCGCGCTTGAACAGGTTCGAGACCTGCGGCTCGATGCACTCGTACGCGCCCGCGATGGACGCGATGGTGGCGGTCGGCGCGATGGCCAGCAGCAGGGAGTTGCGCATGCCGACCGCGGCGATCCGCTCGCGCAGGGCCGCCCAGCGCTCCGGCCAGGTGAACCCGACGTCGTAGTGGTCGGGGTGCAGCACGCCCCGCGCGGCACGGGTCTTCTCCCAGGCGGGCAGCGGGCCGTCCCGGTCGGCGAGGTCGGCGGAGGTCTCGTAGGCGGCCAGCATGATCCGCTCCGCGAGGCGGGTGGACAGCTGTCTCGCCTCGGGGGAGTCGAAGGGCAGGCGCAGCTTGAAGAACACGTCCTGCAGGCCCATCGCGCCGAGGCCCACCGGACGCCAGCGGGCGTTGGAGCGGCCCGCCTGCCCGGTCGGGTAGAAGTTGACGTCGACGACGCGGTCGAGGAAGGTCACGGCGGTACGGACCGTCTCGTCCAGCCGCTCCCAGTCGATGCCGCCGTCGGTCACGAACGCCCCCAGGTTGACCGAGCCGAGGTTGCAGACCGCCGTCTCCCCGTCGTCGGTGACCTCCAGGATCTCCGTGCACAGATTCGAGGAGTGGATGACGTGACCCGGCTCGGCGGTCTGATTGGCGGTGCGGTTGGCGGCGTCCTTGAAGGTCATCCAGCCGTTGCCGGTCTGCGCCAGGGTGCGCATCATCCGGCCGTACAGCTCCCGGGCCGGCAGCGTCCGGCGCGCGAGCCCGGCCGCCTCGGCCCGGCGGTAGGCGGCGTCGAACTCCTCGCCCCACAGGTCGGTGAGCTCCGGCACGTCCGCCGGGGAGAACAGCGACCACTGGCCGTCGGCGTTCACCCGGCGCATGAACTCGTCCGGGACCCAGTGCGCGAGGTTCAGGTTGTGGGTGCGCCGGGCGTCCTCGCCGGTGTTGTCGCGCAGCTCCAGGAACTCCTCGATGTCCGAGTGCCAGGTCTCCAGGTAGACCGCGGCCGCGCCCTTGCGCCGGCCGCCCTGGTTCACGGCGGCCACCGAGGCGTCCAGCGTCTTCAGGAACGGCACGATGCCGCCTGAGTGCCCGTTGGTGCCGCGGATCAGCGAACCCCGGGAGCGGACGCGGGAGTAGGCGATGCCGATGCCGCCGGCGTGCTTGGACAGCCGGGCGACCTGGTGGTAGCGCTCGTAGATGCTGTCCAGCTCGTCCCTGGGGGAGTCGAGCAGGTAGCAGGACGACATCTGGGGGTGCCGGGTGCCGGAGTTGAACAGGGTGGGGGAGGAGGGCAGGTAGTCCAGGCGGCTCATCAGCCCGTACAGCGCGGCCACTTCGTCCGCCGCGCCGGAGGTGCCGTCCTTCGCGAGACCGGCCGCGACGCGCAGCAGGAAGTGCTGCGGCGTCTCGATCACCTTCCGGGTGAGCGGGTGGCGCAGCAGGTAGCGGCTGTGCAGGGTGCGCAGTCCGAAGTAGCCGAAGCGGTCGTCGGCGGCCGGGTCGGCCAGGGCGTCCAGACGCGCGCCGTGCAGGCGTACGAACTCGGCGGTCCGGTCGGCGATCAGGCCCTCGCGGTGTCCGGCCTCGATGGACGCGGTGAAGGAGGTGACGCCCTGGGAGGCGGCCTCGGCGCGGATGGCGAGGGTCAGGAGCCTGGCGGCCAGCCGGGAGTAGGCGGGGTCCTCGGAGATGAGTCCGGCGGCCGCCTCGGTGGCCAGTTCCCGCAGCTCCGCCTCGTCGGCGTGCGCCGACCGGCCGCGCAGCGCGGCGGCGGCGACCCGGCCGGGGTCGGTGTCGGGGAGGTCGGCGGTCAGTTCGGTCAGGGTCCGCAGCAGCGCGGCTCCCGGACCGTCGTCCACCGAAGTCGCTGGGGCCGGATCGGCTGGCGCGATGGTCACGTGGGGCTCTCCCTCGCTCGGCACGGGAACCTCGCCGAGGGCAGGGGGCGGCACACGCGCGCACTACGGCGCCGCGTCCACCGGCCCATTCCGCGAGGCCCGGACGTCTGGGCACCCGGCCGGACGGCCGGGCGCACTGTCGGCAGGTCCTCGGACTGACGCGAGTGCGGGCTCAACACGCGGACGAACGCGATGAAGGCGACGAACGCCGATGAACACGCACACGTACACCGTTGCGGGACAGTTCCGGATTCACACCGGATTCCCCTGCGGCGACAGCGAGCATGAGCATACATCTTGTGCCGGGAGAGTCGACCACCCCCATATGTTGTGCCGCTCGTGGCGCGCCGTACGGACCGCGGAAAGTGTCAGAGCGTCAGCTCATAGGTGATCAGCAGCAGGTCGCCGAGCTCCGGAAGCGGGTTCCAGTCGCGCTCGGGGGTGCGCACGAAGCCCAGGCGCTCGTAGATGCGATGGGCCGCGCGCATGGTCCGCTGGGAGGACAGCACCACGCGGACGCAGCCCTCGACCGCCCGCGCGCGCTCCAGGCAGGCGCGCACCAGGGCCTCGCCGGCGCCCCGTCCGCGGGCCGCGTGCGCGACCGCGAGCATCCGTATCTCCGCCTCGCCCGGTCCGGATATGTCGGCCATGGGGCCGCCGCGGGGCACGAACGTCACTCCGCCCATCACTCGGCCCTCCGCCACGGCGACCAGCACCTCGGCGGCGGCCGCCCGCTTCGCCACGTCCCGCAGCTCGCCGAGGTAGGCGTCGCTCTCCCCGAAGTCGAGCAGACCGTCCCGGAGATAGGCCTGGGCGGTGATCTCGCCCAGAGCCGCGTACTCGCCGGGCTCCGCCGGCCGGATCACGATGTCCATGAGCCGAGTGTGCCGGACGGGTACGACAGCGGGCCGCCGGATTTCCCCGGCGGCCCGCTCACGGTGCGTCGGATCAGTGCGCGCTGCCCGCCGTGGCCGGCGGCAGTTCGACCTGGACGCCGGGGTCGCCCGCGTCCGCCGTGTAGTCCTCGGGGCGGGTCTCGTCCACGCCCTCGGGCGCCTTGAGCGCCTTGAGCGCGAAGGTGAGGACGACCGCGACGGCCAGGTTCAGCACGAACGCCGTCATGCCGATGTAGCCGATCTCGCCGATGCCCGGGATCTCCTTGGCCGAGCCGCCGAAGTGCTTCTGCGTGGGCGAGGCGACCCCGTAGGCGGCGACCGTGCCGTAGACCATGCCGACCGCCCAGCCGGCCAGCAGCGCCCAGCGGTGGAACCAGCGGGTGAACAGGCCGCCCACCAGGGCCGGGAAGGTCTGCAGGATCCAGATGCCGCCCAGCAGCTGGAAGTTGATGGCGACCGTCTTGTCCATGGTCAGGACGAAGACCAGCGCGCCCACCTTCACCAGCAGCGACACGATCTTGGAGACCCGGGTCTCCTCCTTGGCCGTGGCGCCGGGCTTGATGAAGTCCTTGTAGATGTTGCGGGTGAACAGGTTGGCGGCGGCGATCGACATGATCGCCGCCGGAACCAGCGCGCCGATGCCGATCGCCGCGAAGGCCACGCCCGCGAACCAGCTCGGGAACATGTCCTCGAACAGCTGCGGGATGGCCAGCTGACCGTTGGTCACCTTCACACCGGCCGCGATCGCCATGAAGCCGAGCAGCGCCAGCAGGCCCAGCATCAGCGAGTACAGCGGCAGGATGGTGGTGTTGCGGCGGATCACCTCACGGCTGCGCGAGGACAGCGTCGCGGTGATCGAGTGCGGGTACATGAAGAGCGCGAGCGCGGAGCCGAGGGCGAGCGTCGCGTACGTCCACTGGCCCGCCTCCGCGGGCACGAGTGCGCCGCGCGGCTTGCCGGTGGCCGGGTTGGTCTGGCCGAAGGCCGCGGTCGCCTTGGCGAAGATGTCGTCGAAGCCACCCAGCTTGATCGGGATGTAGATGATCGCGACCGCGATGACGATGTAGATGAGCGCGTCCTTCACGAACGCGATCAGCGCGGGCGCCCGCAGCCCCGAGGAGTAGGTGTACGCCGCCAGCACGCCGAAGGCGATCAGCAGCGGCAGGTCCTTCACGAACCAGTTGGTGCTGTCGCCGCCGCCGACGCCCATCACGTCCAGCACCGCCTGGATGCCGACGAGTTGCAGCGCGATGTACGGCATGGTCGCGAGGATGCCGGTGAGCGCCACCGCCAGCGACAGGCCCTTGGAGCCGAACCGGCCGCGCACGAAGTCCGAGGTCGTCACGTATCCGTGCCGGTGCGAGACCGACCACAGCCGGGGCAGGAAGGTGAAGATCAGCGGGTACACCAGGATCGTGTACGGCACCGCGAAGAAGCCGGCCGCGCCGGTCGCGTAGATCGCCGCCGGCACCGCCACGAAGGTGTACGCCGTGTAGAGGTCGCCGCCGAGCAGGAACCACGTGATCCAGGTGCCGAACGACCGTCCGCCCAGGCCCCATTCGTCCAGGCTGTGCTCGTTGTCGGGCCTGCGCCAGCGGGCGGCCAGGAAGCCCATGACGGTGACGAGCAGGAAGAAGAAGATGCAGACGCCGAGCGCGACGCCGTTGACACCGGTCTTCACTTCGCCTCGCCCCCGTTCGCGCTCCGGGCGGCGCGGCCGCGCTGGTCACGCTGCCACAGCTTGTAGGCGGTCATCGTCAGCGCCGTGGAGACGATCACCCACAGCATCTGGTACCAGTAGAAGAACGGGATGCCGAGGAACGCGGGATCGGTCTTGGCGTACGAACCGACCCACAGCATCGCCACGAACGGTGCGACGAGGCAGATCCCGATGGCCACCCGCAGGGGTGTCACCGTCCCTCCGCCGACTTCTGCTTCTGGGGCATCTGACATGTGGTGCTCCGTCCCCTCGCTGATCACCGGTGTAACGCGCAGGCAATCTAGGTCACGGTGCCGAGGGAACGGAACCCCTTGTCCGCATACCTTCTCGTGCGGGAGGGCGGCGGCCGCCTCAGTCGGCGGGCCGCTTCAGGCGCGCCACGAACTTGTAGCGGTCGCCCCGGTAGACGGAACGCACCCATTCCACCGGATTGCCCTCCCGGTCCAGGGAGTGCCGGGACAGCAGCAGCATCGGCAGCCCCACGTCGGTGCCGAGCAGTGCCGCCTCGCGCGGGGTGGCGAGCGAGGTCTCGATGGTCTCCTCGGCCTCGGCGAGGTGGACGTCGTAGACCTCGGCCAGGGCGGTGTAGAGCGAGGTGTACTTCACGAGCGAACGGCGCAGCGCCGGGAAGCGCTTGGCCGACAGGTGCGTGGTCTCGATGGCCATCGGCTCGCCGTTGGCCATGCGCAGCCGCTCGATGCGCAGCACGCGTGAGCCGGCCGTGATGTCGAGCAGTTCGGCGAGCCGGTCGTCGGCGGTGATGTAGCCGATGTCGAGCAGCTGCGAGGTCGGCTCCAGGCCCTGGGCGCGCATGTCCTCGGTGTAGGAGGTCAGTTGCAGCGCCTGGGAGACCTTGGGCTTGGCGACGAAGGTGCCCTTGCCCTGGATGCGTTCCAGCCGGCCCTCGACGACCAGTTCCTGAAGTGCCTGGCGCACGGTGGTGCGCGAGGTGTCGAACTCGGCCGCCAGCGTCCGCTCGGGCGGCACCGGTGTGCCCGGCGCCTGCGTCTGCGTCATGTCGAGCAGGTGCTTCTTCAGGCGGTAGTACTTGGGCACGCGCGCGGTACGGACGGTCGCCCCACCCTCGTTCTCCGCACTGCTGACGTCGGTGCTCATGCTCTGCCTTCCCGGCTCCAGGTGCCGAAGCGACCGACATCCCCATCGGCCACGGCTCACATCGTGGCACGGCTTCGTGCGCCGGGTCCTCACCCGCACGCTCCGTGATCTCCTCTGTATACCGTCGTGACCGTGGTTGGTCTAGTCCATCTCCCGGGCGAAGGGAGTGGTCCACGCGCGCGAGCGGGCGCGCGTGGGGGAGTGGGCGCCGGTGGTCCAGTGCGCGCCCCGACGGAACCCGCGCGTCCGTTTGGCCGGTTGAGCAATGAAAGGTCCCTGCATATCGCGGTCCCATAACGGACGTCGAGAGCGCGCTTGAGCACCCTTGACAGCCCTATTGGTCTGGGCCAAGCTCCCCGTACTGGTCTACACCATTGGTCCAGGTCCCGGCCCCACGGGCGGTATGCGTTGACGCTTCGAGCCACGGGGAGGCAGGGGGGTTTTGTGGCATCCCTGAGGAGGGTGGCGTGAAGCGCAAGCTGGCAGCCGCGATCGGTGTCGCGGGCATGATGGTCTCCATCGCGGCATGCGGTAGTGACAACGGCGGGGGGTCGGACAAGGGCGCGGACGCCAAGGAGCTGACCGTCTGGCTCACCGTGGACGCGCAGAACAACTGGCCCGAGCTGGTGAAGGCCGCCGACGCGGCCGTCGTGAAGAACCACCCGGGCCTGAAGATCAAGCACGAGTACTACGGCTGGCCCGACAAGAACACCAAGCTCGACGCGGTGCTCGCCACCGACAAGGTCCCCGACGTGGTCGAGATGGGCAACAGCGAGATGCTGGGCTACATGGTCAAGGGAGCCTTCGCCCCGGTCGACCCGGCCAAGTTCGACAACTCCTCGGCCTGGCTCGACGGTCTGAAGACCTCGGTGACCTACGAGGGCAAGACCTACGGCGTGCCGTACTACGCGGGCGGCCGTGTGGCCACCTGGCGCAAGGACGTGATGGCCGCGGCCGGCGTCAAGTCCGTGCCGAAGACCTACCAGGAGCTCACCGCCGACCTGGACAAGGTGCAGAAGAAGCAGGGCGACAAGTTCAGCGCCTGGTACCAGCCCACGCGCGACTGGTACGCCGGCATGTCCTTCGTCTACGACGCGGGCGGCTCCATCGCCAAGGAGGAGGGCGGCCAGTGGAAGGCCAACCTCTCCTCGCCGGAGTCCCTCAAGGGCCTGAACGAGTTCAAGAACGTCATCGACCAGTACATGCACGGTGACAAGACCAAGGACGAGTCCGACCGGTACATCGTCTACGGCCAGGGCAAGTCGGCGATGATGTTCGCCGCCGCCTGGGAGGGCGCCACCGCGGCCGACCCGAAGAACGACAAGACGGGCAAGCTCAAGGACAACCTCGAGAACTTCGTGATGCCCGGCCCGTCCGGCAAGAACATGCCGGTCTTCCTCGGCGGTTCCGACCTCGCCGTCCCGGTGAAGTCCAAGGCGCAGGCGCTGGCCGCCGAGTGGATCAACGCCTTCACCGGCCCCTCCGGCCAGAAGGGCCTGATGGCCAAGGGCAACCTGCCCAACAACAAGACCGACCTCGCGACCCTGAAGAACGACCCCGCCACGGTCGTCCCCGCCACCGCGGCCGAGTCCAACTGGTTCGTCCCGATGGCCCCCGGCTGGGGCCAGGTCGAGAAGGCCCAGGTGCTGCAGACCATGCTGCAGAACATCGGCACCGGCAAGAAGTCGGTAGAGGCCGCCGCCAAGGAGGCGGACGCCGCGATCGACAAGGTCATCAACACCAAGTGACCCGAGCGCAGGGCTCTGCCGCCGGCAGGGCCCTGCCTCCCGTACGGCCGTGCGCGGACCCGCGTCCGCGCACGGCCGTACGGGGGCTTCGCCTTCGTACGACCCTTTGAGGGACCGCTGAGGAGCGCGCGATGAGTGCCGCAGACACCACCACCCCCGCCAAGGTGCCGCCGCCGCGGCAGGCACCCCCACCGCCCGCGGCGGCACGGTCCGGCCGACGGCGGGCCACCTCGGGCCAGGCGGCGACCCCGTGGCTGCTGCTCGCGCCCTGCCTGCTCATCCTGGCCCTGGTCATGGCCTATCCGCTGGTCCGGCTGGTCACCCTGTCCTTCCAGAAGTTCGGCCAGCCGCAGCTGTGGGGCTTCCAGTCGGCCGACTGGGTCGGACTCACCAACTTCACCCAGGTGCTGACCGACGGCGAGTTCTGGGCGGTCGTCCTGCGCACGGTGGTGTTCGCGGTCGGCTCCGTGGTGTTCACCATGGTCATCGGCATGGCGATCGCGCTGCTCCAGCAGCGGGTCTCCGGCTGGGTGAAGACCCTGATCAACATCGTGCTGGTGGCGAGCTGGGGCATGCCCGTCATCGTGGCCACCACCGTCTTCAAGTGGCTCTTCGACTCCGACTACGGCGTTTTCAACGCGCTCCTCAGCAAGCTGCCCGGCGTGCACATGATCGGGCACAACTGGTTCGCCAGCGGCCCCGAGGGCCTGGCCGTGATCATGCTCCTGGTGGTCTGGGGCGCCGTGCCCTTCGTGGTCATCACCCTCAGCGCCGGCCTGACCCAGGTCCCCAGGGAACTGGAGGAGGCCGCGCGCCTGGACGGCGCGGGCGCCTGGGGCGTCTTCCGCTATGTCACCCTCCCGGTCCTCAAGCCCATCATCGTGATGCTCACGACCCTGTCGGTGATCTGGGACATGGGCGTCTTCCCCCAGGTGTTCGTCATGCGCGGCGGCCACCCGGAGGCGGAGTTCCAGGTCCTCAACACCTACTCCTACGACCGCGCCTTCGTGGTCAACGACTACGCGCAGGGCTCGGCGATCGCCCTGATCACCGTGTTGCTGCTGCTGGGCGTGGTCGCCGTCTACATGCGCCAGATGCTGAAGATCGGAGAGGTCGAATGAGCGCCACCGCGACGGCCGGACGGCGCAGGTCCAGGCTCGGCTGGAACCTGCTCGGCCTCCTCGTCTTCGTCATCGCCGGCTTCCCCCTCTACTGGATGCTCAACACGGCGTTCAAGCCGGCCAAGGACGCCATCGACCCGGACCCGAGCCTGCTGCCCACCGGCGTCACCCTGGACAACTTCCGCCGCGCCCTGGACATCTCCGACTTCTGGGGCCCGGTCGGCCGCAGCCTCGTGGTGTCCCTGTCTGTCGTGGTGATCGGCATGGTCGTCGGCATGCTGGCCGCGCTCGCCATCTCCCGCTTCGCCTTCCGCGGCCGCAAGGTCGTGATCGTGGGCATCCTGGCGGTCCAGATGGTGCCGCTGGTCGCCATGATCATCCCGGTCTTCCTGCTGCTCAACGACCTGAAGCAGTACGACAAGCTGACCGGCCTCATCATCACCTACCTCACGTTCATCCTCCCCTTCACGGTGTGGACCCTGCGCGGATTCATCGTCAACATCCCCCGGGAACTGGAGGAGGCGGCCATGGTCGACGGCTGCTCCCGCACCGGCGCCTTCATCCGGGTGGTCTTCCCGCTGCTCGCCCCCGGCATGGTCGCCACCTCGGTCTACGGTTTCATCCAGGCCTGGAACGAGTACATCTACGCCCTGATGCTGCTGAGCCAGGAGCACCAGACCGCGACCGTCTGGCTCGGCAACTTCACCACCAAGCACGGCACCGAGTACGCCCCGATGATGGCCGGAGCCACGATGATGGCCGTGCCGATCGTCGTCCTGTTCCTCATCGTCCAGCGCAAGATGGCCGCGGGCCTGACCGCGGGCGCCGTGAAGGGATAACGCCACCCGATGACGACATTCGCCAGCGGAACCACTGCGTCCAACTCGGAGAACGACAGTCTGACGCGTGACGCGCTCACCGTCCTCCAGCCCGGCTTCACCGGCACCAAGGCTCCCGACTGGCTGCTGCGCCGGCTCGGCGAGGGCCTCGCCTCGGTCGGCCTCTTCGGCCGCAACATCACCTCCCGTGAACAACTCTCCGAACTGACCGCCCAGTTGCGCGCCGAACGCGAGGACGTCCTGGTCGCCATCGACGAGGAGGGCGGCGACGTCACCCGTCTGGAGGTGCGCACCGGCTCCAGCTTCCCCGGCAACCACGCCCTCGGCGCGGTGGACGACGTGCACCTGACGCGCGCCGTCGCCCGCGAACTCGGCCGGCGCCTCGCCGAGTGCGGGGTGAACTTCAACTGGGCCCCCTCCGCCGACGTCAACTCCAATCCCGCCAACCCGGTCATCGGCGTCCGCTCCTTCGGCGCCGGCACCGCCCTGGCCGCCCGGCACACCGCCGCCTACGTCACCGGCCTGCAGTCCGCCGGCGTCGCCGCCTGCACCAAGCACTTCCCCGGCCACGGCGACACCGCCGTCGACTCCCACCACGCCCTGCCCCGCATCGACGTGGACGCCTCCGTCCTCCACGAGCGCGAACTGGCACCCTTCCGCGCGGCGATCGAGGCCGGCACCAAGGCCGTGATGAGCGCCCACATCCTGGTCCCGGCCCTGGATCCGGACCGTCCGGCAACGTTGTCCAACTGGGTGCTGACCGACCTCCTTCGCGGTGAGATGGGGTACGACGGCCTGATCGTCACCGACGGCATGGAGATGCGGGCCGTCGCCGGCACCTACGGCATCGAGCGGGGCAGCGTCCTCGCCGTCGCGGCCGGCGCCGACGCGATCTGCGTGGGCGGCGGCCTCGCCGACGAGGAGACGGTCCGCCGGCTGCGCGACGCCCTGGTCGAGGCCGTCCGCGCCGGTGAACTGCCCGAGGAGCGGCTCGCGGACGCGGCCGGGCGGGTGCGCGCGCTCGCCCGCTGGACGGCGGCCGCCGCCTCGCACCGGCCCGGCGCCGGCGACGAGGAGGTCGGCCTGCGAGCGGCCCGCCGCGCCCTGAGGGTCACGCCCGGCGAGACGTTCATCCCGTTCACCCCGCTCACCGCACCGCCCTACGTCGCCGCGCTCACCCCGGTCGCCAACATCGCCGTCGGTGACGAGACGCCCTGGGGCGTGGCGGCGGAGCTCGCCCACCTGCTGCCCGGCACGCTGACGGGGACCTTCGCCGGTGACGACGCCGGTCGCGAGATCCTCGGGGCGGCCGGCGACCGCCGCGTGGTCGCCGTGGTGCGCGACGAGCACCGGCACCCCTGGATGGCCGCCGCCCTCGACGCCCTGCTGGCCGCCCGCCCCGACACGATCGTGGTCGAGATGGGCGTCCCCCAGGCCTCCCCCCGGGGCGCCCTCCACATCGCCACCCACGGCGCCGCCCGGGTCTGCGGCCGCGCGGCTGCGGAGGCCATCGCGGGCACCGGGATCCCGACCGCCTAGCCCGGATACGGCGAAGGTGCCGCTCACCCCGCCTCGGGGTGGCCGGCACCTTCTGCGGGCGCGGCGACCCCGGGGCTATATGCCCTGCCAGTCCGGCTTGTTGGCGTAGGTGTGGCGGAAGTAGCCGGCCAGCTTCAGCTTGGCGGCGGCGGGCTCGTCGACCACGACGGTGGCGTGCGGGTGGAGCTGGAGCGCGGATGCCGGGCAGACGGCGGCGACCGGTCCCTCGACGGTCGCGGCGACCGCGTCGGCCTTGCCCTCGCCCGTGGCCAGCAGCACCAGGTGGCGGGCCTCCAGGATGGTGCCGATGCCCTGGGTGATGACGTGGTGCGGCACCTGCTCGACGTCGCCGTCGAAGAAGCGGGCGTTGTCCACGCGGGTCTGCTCGGTCAGCGTCTTGATCCGTGTGCGGGAGGCGAGCGAGGAGCACGGCTCGTTGAACCCGATGTGCCCGTCGGTGCCGATCCCGAGCAGCTGGAGGTCCACTCCGCCCGCGCCGGCCAGCGCCCGGTCATAGGCCTCGCAGGCCGCCTGCACGTCCTGTGCGGTGCCGTCGGGCCCGAGGAAGGCGTCCATCTTGATCCCGAGCGGCTCCAGCACCTCGCGCCGCAGCACGGAGCGGTAGGACTCCGGGTGGTCGGCGGGCAGCCCCACGTACTCGTCGAGCTGGGCGATCCGCGCCCGTGAGGTGTCCACGGCGCCTGATGCCACCTTGGCCGCCAGGGCCTCGTAGACGGGAAGGGGTGTCGAGCCCGTGGCCACGCCGAGCAGCGCGTCGGGCTTGCGTCGCAGCAGTCGTGCCATGGCCTCGGCGATGAGCTCGCCGCCCGCTCTGGCGTCCGGAACGATGACAACTTCCACGCTGGGCCTGCCGATCTGAGGGGTACCGGGGAGGGGACCGCACCCGGGAACGAGGGGTGATGTGGTTTAGACCAATCTAACAGAATCGGCCCCTGTCGAGGGGTGGTCCGCGAGCCCATGTCCGCTCCTCCTCCGCCATTTGTCTATCGATCGCTACAGAAAGACCGTACAACAGCCCGCCGACATTTCTCTAGTGCCCGCTATAGAATCACCCCATGGAGCGAATCGAGCAGACGAACCCGCAGGTCAGGGCGGTGGAACGGGTCGAGCGGGGTGCGCCGGCCGAGTCGGCCGAGCGTGCCTCCCGGCGCCGGGGGCGCCCCCGTTCCTTCGACCGCGCCACCGCGCTCGAGAAGGCGGTCCTCGCCTTCTGGGAGCACGGGTACGAGGCCACCTCCGTCTCCGACCTCACCCGCGCCATGGGTATCGGCGCCCCGAGCCTGTACGCCGCCTTCGGTGACAAGCAGGCGCTCTTCACCGAGGCCGTGCGGGTCTACGACGAGCGCCACCGCTCCTTCGCACCCCGCGCCCTGGCCGAGGAGCCCACGGCCCGCGCCGCCGTGGAGCGGCTGCTGCGGGAGGCCGCCGTCACGTACACGGCTCCCGGTCACCCGCACGGGTGCCTCGTCCTGCACGCCGCGACCAACTGCACCAGCCCCGAGGTCGAGGAGCTCCTGCGCGAGCGGCGCGAAGCCGACATCGCCGCCTTCCGGAGCCGTATGGAACAGGGTGTCGCGGCGGGGGAGCTGCCCGCGGACACCGACACCGGCGCGCTCGCCCGGTACGTCGGCGCCCTGATCCAGGGGATGTCGCAGCAGGCGCGCGACGGCGCGAGCCGCGGGGAACTGGAGGCACTGGCGGAAATTGCCATGGCCATCTGGCCCCGTGGCTGATCCGGGCGGGCTAGGCTGCGGGTGGACGCCGGACCGGCCGGGGTCGGTGAAGAAACGACAACGAACGACTTCCCGCTCATGGACAGCCCGAAGTGGTCTAGTCCACAATGCTGGAAGTAGCCTCGAACGGCGCAACGCACGCCGAGTCCGCGCACGACGTCCGCACACATGACCTCCGCCTTCCCCGCACAGGAAGGCGGACCGAGGAACCGGGGCTCTCTGCCCTGACCGCACCGGCTCCTCGACCTTCGGCCGACCGGGACCGCACACCCCACGGCCGATTCTGCTCCGGGCTGCGGTGCCGGGAGGGTTGAGGGTCCCTCTCAGGCGCCGCGGCCCGCGGGTGTCTTCGGGGCCCGCCCCGCTCCGGCCTCCGCGCCCCGCCCTCCGCGCACGGGACCCTCCCCGGCTGTTCGAACGCCGGCCAAAAGCCCAGGTACGCTCGCAGACGTGCCCTCCATGAACGAACTCGTACGCCAGCACACCGCACTCGACGACTCCGACCTCGAGTGGCTCCACCTGCTGGTCTCGGAGTGGCAGCTGCTCTCCGACCTCTCCTTCGCCGACCTGGTCCTGTGGGTCCCCACCCGCGACGGCACCCGGTACGTCTCGGTCGCCCAGATGCGGCCCAACACCGGCCCGACCTCCTACCAGGACGATATGGTCGGCCACCTCGTCCCGCGCGGCCGCCGGCCCATGCTGGACGCCGCGCTCGACGAGGGCCGCATCGTGCGCGAGGGCGACCCGGAGTGGCGCGAGGAGGTCCCGGTCCGCGTCGAGTCCATCCCGGTGCGGCGCGAAGGGCGGGTGCTCGGAGTCATCGCGCGCAACACCAACCTGCTGACCGTGCGCACCCCGAGCCGGCTGGAGCTGACGTACCTCCAGAGCGCTTCGGACCTGGCGCAGATGATCGCGGCGGGCTCCTTCCCCTTCCCGGACCAGCAGGTCGACATGGACGCCTCGCCGCGCGTCGGCGACGGACTGATCCGGCTGGACGTGGACGGCATCGTGCAGTACGCCTCCCCGAACGCGCTGTCGGCCTACCACCGCCTCGGTCTCGCCGCCGATCTCGTCGGCCACCACCTCGGCCGGACCACCGCAGAACTCGCCCCGACCAAGGGCCCGGTGGACGAGGCCCTGGTGAAGCTGGCCAGCGGCTGGGCCCCGCGCGAGTTCGAGATCGAGGCGCACGACGGGGTCATCCAGTTCCGGGCCATCCCCCTCAAACCCAAGGGCACCCGCATCGGTTCACTGGTCCTGCTCCGGGACGTCACCGAACTGCGCCGCCGCGAGCGGGAATTGATCACCAAGGACGCGACGATCCGGGAGATCCACCACCGGGTCAAGAACAACCTCCAGACGGTGGCCGCGCTGCTCCGGCTCCAGGCCCGGCGCATCGAATCGGAACGCGGCCGGGAGGCGCTGGAGGAGGCGGTGCGGCGGGTCGGCTCGATCGCCATCGTGCATGAGACGCTGTCTCAGAACCTGGATGAGCGGGTGGAGTTCGACGAGATCGCCGACCGGGTGCTCGCGATGGTCGCCGAGATCTCCCCGGGCAAGGTGACCGGCCGGCGCAGCGGCCGCTTCGGCATCCTGGACGCCGAGGTCGCCACCCCGCTGTCCATGGTGCTCACCGAGATCCTTCAGAACGCCCTCGAACACGGCTTCCGTGAGGGCGACACGGGCGCCGTGGAGGTCTCCGCGGTGCGCGGCGGCAGCTCGCGCGAGGCGCGTCTGCTCGTCACCGTCCAGGACGACGGCGTCGGCCTGCCCGACGGCTTCGACCCGCACCGCTCCGGCAACCTGGGCCTGCAGATCGTCCGCACCCTGGTGGAGGGGGAGTTGGGCGGCAGCTTCGACATGGTCCCGGCGCCCGGGCGCGGCACGCGCGTGATCCTCGACATTCCGGTACGGGCGAACAAGTAGCCGCGGCACGGCAAAGAGCCCCGGACCGTTGGCGGTCCGGGGCTAGTCGCTCGTTGATACTGCGCGCTGCGGCTCGGGGGCGGGAGATGCGTACTCGCTGTACGCGCCGCCAAGCTCAGGCTGTCAGCGGGATGGCTGTGGTCAGGCGGAGGCCTGACGGGCCCGGTTGCGGGCGGCGCGGCGCTTCATCGCGCGGCGCTCGTCCTCGCTGAGACCACCCCAGACGCCGGAGTCCTGACCGGACTCGAGCGCCCACTGCAGGCACTGCTCCACAACCGGGCAGCGACGGCAGACGGCCTTGGCTTCCTCGATCTGCAGCAGCGCAGGACCGGTGTTGCCGATGGGGAAGAAGAGCTCGGGGTCTTCCTCGCGGCAAACGGCGTTGTGACGCCAGTCCATGGCTGCTACCTCTCCTTGGTATTACATTCAGCTTGCTTGTGAATGTGAACGCTTTCACGAATCCCTCAACAAGGGAAGGGCCTACCGTCAGGTTCCCTGACGTGGTCCTGTGAGTTGAAGAGGGGTTTCGGTGATCTCACGAGCCCGTGTGGTGGGCCGTCCCGATCGCCACGTAGAGACTCGCAAACCTCAGCGGCGGATACAACCCCTTCCGAAAAGTTTTTTTTGATTCCTCGGTGTCGACTAGGTCACAGCCGTACTTCCATGGGGTGGATCCTGGCCTAAACGTTCGAGTGAAAGGACTTTGGCCCGTTCCGCTCACACAATCACACGCAGTGCACGGCGTACGCCTGTGAACGTCACGCTCGTACGCAGCCCCAGGTGGTCACCGTCCATCTGGAGGGGGAGCGGGACCTTCGAATGCAAGGTGAAGCCGCTCAGGTCGTGGAGTGAAACGGCATGCCTGCCCTGGGGGCCGCGCTCCGGGGACGAAGTGAGCAACTGGGTGCCATACCGGGCAACCGCGGCCGTGGACAGGCGGCTGAGACCGAGTACGTCGAGCCCCGTGTCGAACGAGGCCTTAGGCGACGTGTACATCGGGCGATTGCCGAGATACGTCCACGGCGAGGTGTTCGACACTATGGCCACCACCAGATCGGCGACCGGGTCCTCGCCGGGCCGCTCCAGTGTGATCGCCCCGTGCCGGCGGCTCGGCTCGCCGAGGAACTGGCGGATCACCTGCCGTACGTAGAGGGCGTGCGTGGACTTCTTGCCGCGCTCGCGCTGCTGCTCCACCCGGCCGACCACGCCCGCGTCGAAACCGAGCCCGGCATTGAAGGTGAACCAGCGCTCGGGGACCGCCGCGTCCTCGGAGCCCGGGGTGCCGCAGGCGAGGCCCAGGCCGACCGTGCGCTCGCTGCCGTCGCGCAGCGCGTCGAGGATCGCGCCGGTGGCCTCGACGGCGTCGTTGGGCAGACCCAGGGCGCGGGCGAAGACATTGGTGGAGCCGCCGGGGACCACGGCGAGGCGGGGCAGCCGCTCGGGGTCCGGGCCGCGGTGCAGCAGGCCGTTGACGACCTCGTTGACGGTGCCGTCGCCGCCCAGGGCCACCACCAGGCCGACGTCGTCGCTGTCCGCGGCCTGCCTGCCCAGGTCGCGGGCGTGGCCGCGGTACTCGGTGGTGATCGCCTCCAGCTTCATCTCGCTGGCGAGCGCGTGGATCAGGACGTCACGCGTACGTGCGCTTGTGGTGGTAGCCGCCGGATTGACCACGAGAAGTGCACGCATGGGGTGCAGCGTACCTACTGGGCGGTACTCGGCCCATAGCGAGGTAGGGATCCGGTAAGAGCCACGGGCGTGAGCCTGGACACGGCCCCGGGCTCCCCGAGGGCTACCCTTCTGGGGTGAGCAGCAAGCAGAACCCCACCCCCGAGACCACGGCCGCCACCGCCGCGGACGCCGACACGGACACGGGCCCCGCCGGACCGCGCCCGCGCCGCCTGACGTACGCGGCCGTGCTGTCCGCGCTGGAGGGGCTCGCCCTGGTCGCCGGCGGGGTCTGGATGCTCGTCCTCGGCGTGACGCGTGACGGCGGTGACCGGCAGCAGGCCGTCACCGGAGGGATCACCGTCCTGGTGCTCGCGCTGCTGCCGCTGCTGGCCGCGCGCGGGCTGCTGCTGCGGCGCGGCTGGAGCCGCGGCCCCGCGGTCATCACGCAGATCATGGCGCTTCCCGTCGCCTACAGCCTGCTCCAGGCCGACAGCGTGGCCGTCTGGGCCGGCGTCGCGCTCGCGGTGGTGGCCGTGGCGGGGCTGGTCCTGCTGGTGAACCCGGCGACGACCCGGGCCCTCGGCATCAAGGGACCGGGCCGCGCCCGGGAGACCGAGCGGCAGTAGCCGTACGACCCCTGCCCGCCCGTTTCCGGCTACTCCTCCACCAGGAGCTTCTCCCGCAGCTGGGCCAGGGTGCGGGCCAGCAGCCGGGAGACGTGCATCTGGGAGATGCCGACCTCCTGCGCGATCTGCGACTGGGTCATGTTGCCGAAGAAACGCAGCAGCAGGATGCGCTTCTCGCGCGGCGGGAGGTCCTCCAGCAGCGGCTTGAGCGACTCGCGGTACTCCACGCCCTCCAGCGCCTCGTCCTCGGCGCCCAGGGTGTCGGCGACCGCCGGGGACTCGTCGTCGGTGTCGGGGACGTCCAGGGACAGCGTGGAGTAGGCGTTGGCCGACTCCAGGCCCTCCAGGACCTCCTCCTCGGAGATGGCGAGCTTCTCGGCGAGCTCGTGCACCGTGGGGGAGCGGCCGTGCAGCTGGGACAGCTCGGCGGTCGCCGTGGTGAGCGCGAGCCGCAGCTCCTGCAGCCGGCGCGGCACGCGCACCGCCCAGCCCTTGTCCCGGAAGTGCCGCTTGATCTCACCGACGACCGTCGGGGTCGCGTACGTCGAGAACTCGACCCCGCGGTCCGGGTCGAACCGGTCCACCGACTTGATCAGGCCGATGGTGGCGACCTGGGTCAGGTCGTCCAGCGGCTCGCCGCGGTTGCGGAAGCGGCGCGCGAGGTGCTCGACGAGCGGCAGGTGCATGCGGACCAGCTGGTTGCGCAGCTCCGCGTACTGCGGGCTGCCCTCCTTCAGCGCGCGCAGTTCGACGAACATCGCGCGTGCGCCGCTGCGGTCGTGCGGCGCGCCGTGCGCACCGTGCGCGTTCGGCGCGCTGTGCGTGTTCGGCACGGAGTGCGCGTCGTCCTCGGAGTTCCGCTCGTGCTCGCTCATCGTCCCGCCCGTTGCCCTTCCCCGAGTCCTCGCCTCCTCCCCCACCCTCGGCCCGCGAGTGGGAGGGCCCCCCTGGCCGGCGGAGCCCTCGCTCCGCGCCGGTGGAGGCGTGACCTGCACGGCGTCGTCCTGCTCCGGCGGCCCCTGGTCCGGCGGGACGTGGCTGAGCGGCCCGTCCTCCGGATGGGGCCTCGCCTGCTCGGGGATCCCGTCGATGCCGCCCGCCGCGCGCCCGGACGCGGCCGGGCCTCCCGGGCCGCCCTCGCCCGGGCTCGCGGCCCCGTCCGCGCGGGACGCCGTCCCGCGCTCGGCCGGCAGCTCCCGTGTGCCGCGCTCTTCGTCCCGCACCGGCCCGTCCCCGTTCCTCACGCCGGCCCGGGTCCCGCGCCGCGCTGTTTGTAGAGACTGATCGAAACGGTCTTGTCCTCGTCCACGGCGGAGGAGACCTTGCCCGCGAGGGCCGACAGCACGGTCCAGGCGAACGTGTCGCGGGAAGGCGCGTGACCGTCGGTGGTCGGGGCCGACACGGTGACCTCGAGCGAGTCGTCGACGAGCCGGAAGACGCAGCTGAGCACCGAGCCCGGCACGGCCTGCTGGAGCAGGATCGCGCAGGCCTCGTCGACCGCGATGCGCAGGTCCTCGATCTCGTCGAGGGTGAAGTCCAAACGGGCCGCGAGGCCGGCCGTGGCCGTCCGCAGCACCGACAGGTAGGCACCCGCAGCCGGCAGCCGGACCTCCACGAAGTCCTGGTTCGCCGCGGGCTCGCCTGCGATCTGGGACACCCTCACCTCCAAGGTGGTACAAGCATTCTCAGGGCCGAGGGTCGCCCCTCGGGGGTAACGCCCTACGTGGTTCAGCGGTGACGCTACCGCGCTCTCGGCATTCCTGTCCCGGGACCCCGACCCTTGCCGTCACTCATAGTAAAGCTGCGGATACGCTCCGTGGCTAGAGGTTCTGCGGGCCCAAATGGGAACAGCGCGCGCCGGGTTGACGTACCCAGACGTCAGACGGTCGAACCGTCCCCGGCGCCGGTCACACGAGTACGTGATCCACGAAGCACCAACGCCAGTCCTCACCGGGCTCGAAGGTCTGCATCACCGGGTGGCCGGTGTCCTTGTGGTGCTTGGTCGCGTGCTGACTCGGGGAGGAGTCGCAGCATGCGACGTGGCCACAGGTGAGACACAGGCGGAGCTGCACCGGGTTCGTGCCCTCCGCCAGGCACTCCAGGCACGTCTCGCTCTGGGGTCCGGGCTCCGGACGCGGCAGCGCGCCTGCGTGCATGCACTGTTTCATGATTGCCAGGTTACGACGGGCTCGCGGGTGGCCGCGTGGAAAAAGCGGGCGGGCGGGAAACGATGGCCGGTCGAGAGACGATGGGTGGGCGAGGACCATGGACGTGATGCCGCTGCTGTTGCTGGTGGCGGGCAGTGCGGCGGTGGCGGGGGCCGCCCGGCGCACCCCGGTGCCGGCGCCTCTCCTGCTGGTCGCCGCCGGGCTGGCCGTCTCCTACCTCCCCGGCGTGCCCGACTACACCCTCGACCCCGGAGTGGTCCTGCCCCTGCTGCTGCCCCCGCTGCTCTACACCTCGGCCGTCGACAGCTCCTACCTGGACCTGCGCGCGCAGCTGCGGCCGGTGGCGCTGCTCTCGGTCGGCTACGTGCTCTTCGCGACCGTCGCGGTCGGCTGGGTCGCCTATCTGATCGTCCCAGGGCTGCCGCTCACGGCGGCCCTGGTGCTGGGCGCGGTGGTGGCGCCGCCGGACGCGGTCGCGGCCACGGCGGTCGCCCGCCGGGTCGGTCTGCCCTCGCGCATCACCACCATCCTCCAGGGGGAGTCCCTGCTCAACGACGCCACCGCGATCACCGCCTTCAAGGTGGCCCTGGCCGCGGCGGTCGGCGAGGGGGCGACCTGGGCGGGAGGGGTGCGCGAGTTCCTGGTCGCGGCGGTCGGCGGCGTCGGGATCGGGCTGGTGCTCATGGCGCCGATCCACTGGCTGCGCACCCACCTGCACGAGGCGCTGCTGCAGAACACGCTCTCCCTGCTGATCCCCTTCGTCGCCTACGGCGTCGCCGAGCAGCTGCACGCCTCCGGTGTCCTCGCGGTCGTCACGGTCGCCCTCTACCTCGGACACCGCGCGTGGGAGGTCGACTTCGCCACCCGGCTGCAGGAGGAGGCCGTGTGGAAGATGGTGGCGTTCGTGCTGGAGTCCTCGGTGTTCGCCCTCATCGGGCTGCAGCTGCAGTTCGTGCTCAAGGGGCTCGGGCGGAACCAGGGCGCCGCGGCCGCCTGGTACGCGATCGCCGTCTTCCTGGCGGTCGTCGCCGTCCGGTTCGTGTGGGTGTACCCGTCCGCCTTCCTGCCGCGGCTGCTGTTCCGGGGCGTCCGGGAGCGCGAGGAGAGCCCCACCTGGAGGGGTGCGATGGTCACCGCGTGGGCCGGGATGCGGGGCGTGGTGTCACTGGCCATCGCCTTCTCCATCCCGGTCACCACGCACGACGGCGCCCCCTTCCCGCAGCGCAACCTGCTGCTCTTCCTGACCTTCACGACCGTCATCGGGACGCTGGTCGTCCAGGGACTCACCCTGCCCCCGCTGATCCGTGTGCTGAAGTTCCCGGGCCGGGACGCCCAGGCCGTCACGCTCGCCGAGGCGAACGCCCAGGCACAGGCGTCACGGGCCGCCGAGCGGCGCCTGGAGGAACTGCTCACCGACGAGCGCAACACACTGCCCGAACCGCTCGCCGAGCGGCTCCGCGCGGTGCTGGAACGCCGCCGCAACGCCGTCTGGGAACGCCTGGGCCAGACCAACCCCGTCACCGGCGAGTCGGTCGACGACACCTACCGCCGGCTGTCCCGGGAGATGATCGGCGTCGAGCGCTCGGTCTTCGTACGGCTGAGGGACGGCCGCTACATCGACGACGAGATGCTCCGCACCCTGCTGCGCAGGCTGGACCTGGAGGAGGCGGCCGCCTACCGCGAGGCCGCCTGATCAGACGGGCTCGGGGAAGGGGCGGCCCGTGATCACCGCGGCGATCGTCGTCCCGCGCGGGAAGGCGCGCTCGCCGGCCAGGGCGACGAGCGCGTACAGCAGCTTGGCGACGTACAGGCGCTCGACGGGAACGCCGTGGCGGTCGGTGAAGTCCTCGGCGAAGGCGTGCAGTTCCGGGCTGGTGCGGGCGTAGCCGCCGAAGTGGAAGCGGTCGTCGAGCCACCAGGTGCCGCGGCGGGCGCCGAAGGCCTCTTCCTGCAGCCGCTCTATGCCGGCGGTCAGGAACCCGCCCTTGAGGACCGGTATGCCGAGGGCGCGCCTGCCCGGGGCCAGACCGGCGGCCAGCCCGGCGAGGGTGCCGCCGGTGCCGCAGGCCAGGGCGACGACGTCCGCCTGCTCGCCGGTCTCCTCGCCGAGGGCGGTGCAGCCGCGCACCGCGAGGGTGTTGCTGCCGCCCTCGGGCACGACGTACGCGTCCTCGGCCCCGGCCGCGCGCAGCAGTGCCGCGAGCGTCTCCGGCTCGCCCTTGCGGCGATATGTCGCGCGGTCCACGAAGCACAGCCGCATCCCGTCCGCCTCGCACCGGGCCAGGGAGGGGTTGAGCGGCCGGCCGGCGAGCTCGTGGCCGCGGACCACGCCGATGGTGGGCAGGCCGAGCAGGCGGCCCGCGGCGGCCGTGGCGCGCAGGTGGTTGGAGTAGGCGCCGCCGAAGGTGAGCACCGTCCGTCCGGCCGCGGCCTCGAGGTTCGGTGCGAGTTTGCGCCACTTGTTGCCGATCAGCTCCGGGTGGATCAGGTCGTCCCGCTTGAGCAGCAGCCGCAGCCCGCGCCGGGCGAACCGCTCGTCGTCCAGCTCCTGGACGGGGGACGGCAGAAGGGGGGAGAGGGCGGCGGGAGCGGACGCGGAGCCGGGGGTGGAGGGATCGGGCGCGGAGCCGGGGGCGGGGAAATGGTCCGCGGAGCCGGGACTGGAACCGGACGTGATGCCGGAGCCGGCACCGGATGTGATGCCGGAGCCGGGGTCGGAACCGGACGTGAGGCCGGGGACGGGGTGCCCGGTCGCCGTCGGAGCGGAGCCGGCCGGGCCGGGGGCTGCGGAGCTGGTCACCGGGCCATTGTCCCGCCGGTCGCGATCGTGGTCCCCATGTGTGCCCGGGGCCACGATGATCCATTCCCGCTCTTTCGTGTAATGGTACGAGCACGGTGCGTGATGGAACGCTGGTGCGTGCAATCGATGCCCGGCGCCGATCCGGCCGGGCATGAAACGGGAGGGCAAATCTCTATGTCGGTAGGCGAAGAGGTCCGCACGGAGCAGGGCCGGCCGCAGCAGAGCCTCGGCACCGCGGCCGCGCGGAACCTGGCCACCACGACCAAGTCCGTTCCCCAGATGCAGGAGATCAGCTCGCGCTGGCTGCTGCGCATGCTGCCCTGGGTCGACGTGCAGGGCGGCACGTACCGGGTGAACCGGCGGCTGACCTACGCGGTCGGCGACGGCCGCATCACGTTCGTGAAGACCGGCGACCGCGTCGAGGTCATCCCCGCGGAACTCGGCGAACTGCCCGCCCTGCGGGGCTACGAGGACGACGGAGTGCTCTCCGAGATCGCCCAGCGCTGCCGGCAGCGCGAGATCGGCGCCGGCCAGGTGATCGCCGCCTTCGGCAACCAGGCGGAGGAGGTGTACCTGCTCGCCCACGGCCGGGTCGAGAAGGTCGGCACCGGTCCCTACGGCGACGACCAGGTGCTCGGCTTCCTCGCCGACGGGGCGTACTTCGGCGAGCACGCGCTCCTCGACCCGGACGCCATCTGGGAGTACACGGCCCGCGCGGACACCGCGTGCACCGTGCTCATCCTGTCCCGTCACGACTTCGAGCAGGTCGCTGAGCGCGCCGAGTCCCTGCGCGCCCACCTCCAGCGGCAGCGCTCCATCCCCGAGCAGCGCACCAACAAGTTCGGCGAGAAGGCGGTGGACCTCGCCGCGGGCCACAGCGGCGAGCCGGACATCCCGCACACCTTCGTCGACTACGAGGCGAGGCCCCGTGAGTACGAGCTGAGCATCGCCCAGACCGTCCTGCGCATCCACTCGCGCGTGGCGGACCTCTACAACCAGCCGATGAACCAGACCGAGCAGCAGCTGCGGCTCACCGTCGAGGCGCTGAAGGAGCGCCAGGAGCACGAGCTGATCAACAACCGGGACTTCGGACTGCTGCACAACTGCGAGTACGACCAGCGGATCCAGCCGCACGACGGAGTGCCGAGCCCCGACGACATGGACGAGCTGCTCAGCCGGCGCCGCGGCACCAGGCTGTTCCTCGCCCATCCGCGCGCGATCGCCGCGTTCGGCCGTGAGCTCAACAAGCGGGGACTGGTCCCGGAGACCATCGACATGGGCGGCAACCGCATCCCCACCTGGCGGGGAGTGCCGCTCTTCCCGTGCAACAAGATCCCGGTGACGGAGGCCCGGACCAGCTCGATCATCGCGTTGCGTACCGGAGAGGAGGACCAGGGAGTCATCGGACTGCGCGCGAAGGGCATCCCGGACGAGATCGAGCCGAGCCTGTCCGTGCGCTTCATGGGCATCAACGAGCAGGCGATCATCAAGTACCTCGTCACCGCCTACTTCTCCGCGGCGGTGCTGGTGCCCGACGCGCTCGGTGTCCTGGAGAACATCGAGGTCGGCCGGTGGCGCTGACGTCGCTCGCTGCAGCACGGTGTCCCGGCCGGCCCGGCCGGGTACACCCGGGGGGTACGCGCCCGGACGCGGTGGCGTCGCCGCCGGCGCCCGGGGACTGCCCGAGGGGGATCGGATGGCCGAGATCATGACGGAGACGACGCAACACCCGCCCGATGTGCAGCGGCAGGCCGGTACGGGGCGGGGACCAGTGCCCGTCGCGCCGCTGCCCCGGCGCCCGCTCGGGGACGACGGCGGTGGCGCCGGGGGGACGGCGGAGGGGACCGCCGGGCGCACGGTCGAAGGCACGGCCGGGCGGGCAGCCGCAGGAGCGGCCGGAGGGACGGCCGAGAGAGCGGGCGAGGGGGTGGCCGAAGGGCAGGACGCCGCGGTGATCCTCGGGCGGTCCAGGGCCGCCGTCGAGCCCGAACTGCGGGCGGCGGTCACCTCACTGCCCGCGTCCATGCGGCGGATCGCCCGCTACCACTTCGGCTGGGAACACCCGGACGGCACCCCCGCCGCGGGGAACGCGGGCAAGGCGATCCGCCCGGCGCTGGTCCTGACCGCGGCCGCCGCACTCGGCGGGCCGGAGGCCAGGGCGGCGGCGGCCCGGGCGGCCGCGGCGGTGGAACTGGTCCACAACTTCACGCTGCTGCACGACGACGTGATGGACCGGGACGCCACCCGCCGGCACCGGCCCACCGCGTGGACGGTGTTCGGGGACGCCGAGGCCATCCTCGCCGGGGACGCCCTCCAGGCACTCGCCCTCGGGCTGCTGGCCGGGGACCCGCACCCGGCGTCCCGGGCGGCCGCCGCCCGGCTCGCCGCCTGCGTCGTGGAGCTGTGCGCGGGACAGCAGGCGGACACCGCCCTGGAGGCCCGCGCCCCCGACGAGGTCACCCTCGCCGAGGTGCTCGCCATGGCCGAGGCCAAGACCGGGGCGCTGCTCGGCTGCGCCTGCGCCATCGGCGCGCTGTACGCGGGGGCGGGGGAGGAGGAGGTCGAGGCGCTGGACGCGTTCGGCCGGCAGGCCGGGCTGGCCTTCCAGCTCATCGACGACGTGATCGGCATATGGGGCGACCCCGGCCGTACCGGCAAGCCGGCCGGCGCCGACCTCGCCGCCCGCAAGAAGTCCCTGCCGGTGGTCGCCGCGCTGACCTCCGGCACACCGGCCGCGACGGAACTCGCCGAGCTGTACGCCCGGCCCCACCAGGAAGGAGACGAGGACCGCGCCGCGCTGGCCGTGGAGCGGGCCGGGGGACGCGACTGGGCGCAGACCCAGGCGGCCGACCGCATGTCCCGGGCCCTGCACGACCTGTCCCGGGCCATCCCGGACCCCCGGGCCGCGGACGGACTGCTGGCGCTGGCGGAGTTCGTCACCCGGCGCACGGCCTGAGACCACGGCCCGGCACCGCCGAGCGTGACCGGCTCTTGAGGACTCTGGACCCCGGAGTCACCGGGCCCGTACGGCTCCTGACCCCGTACGGCCGCCGGGGCACCGGTTCGGCGGGTCCCGCACTGCCCCACGGTGTGCGGGGCCTGCCACCCCACCCGGTCCGCGCGGCCACCCAGTAGGCTCAACACCCGTACGGGGGCGGTCGGTTGAGGCGGAGGGGCATTGATGGGCGTGGGAATCCGGGCCGCAGGACCGGGCGACCGGGAGCTGGTCGTGCGGCTGCTGGACGAGGCATTCCAGGACGACCCGGTGAGCGGCTGGGTCTTCCCGGGTGAGGAGTACCGCCGTGCGACCCACCATCGGCTGATGGCCGCGTTCACCGACATCGTGCTGGCCGACGGACGGATCGACGTCACGGTGGACGGCGCGGCGTGCGCGCTGTGGCTGCCGGTGCCCGCCGGTGACCAGGAACAAGAAGGCGACGAAGGCGACGACGGGAAGGAGGACGACGGGACCGACGAGGCCGTGCGACTGCGCGAGGCCGTGGATCCCGCGAACGAGCGGGTGGAGGAGATAGCCCGGCTGATGGCCGAGGCGCACCCCGCCGGCCGTGCCCACGAGTACCTGTGGATGATCGGCGTGACGCCGGACCGGCAGGGCGACGGTCTGGGCAGCGCGCTCATCGAGCACGCCCTGCGGCGGTGCGACCGTGCGGGCCTGCCCGCGTATCTGGAGGCCAGCAGCGCCCGCAGCACCAAGCTGTACGAGCGCCTCGGCTTCGCCTTCACGGGAGCCACGCTCGACCTCCCGGACGGCGGCCCCCGGATGTGGCCGATGTGGCGGGAGCCCCGCTCGCGGGAAGCGGCGCAGCCGCGCTCGGCCTAGCCTGGAGGCATGGAGGGCCAGGAACACCGGTGCCCCGTCTGCGGGCAGCCGGTGGAGACAGTGGTCCGGCGGCGCAAGACGCTGGGCGCCTGGGTCCCCGTATGGGAGCCCGGACCGTGCCGGAACCCGCGCTGCGGGCCGGACACCGCCGCGGCGGCCGACCGGCCCGAGGAGCCGAGACGGACTCCGGACGCGACGCCGAACCCGGACACGGACCCAAGCGCGACACCGAGTCCGGACCCGACACCGACGCCGAGACCGGCGCCAAGCCAGGCACCGGCGCCGGGTCCCGGCGGACCACCGGTGCGGGGTCCGGACGCGGGGGCCTCGTCCGCGCGGACGCTCGGGGACGGTTAGCCCGCGTTCCCGGTCTTCGGGGGCAGGCCGCCCGTCTGCGGGTCGCGTGCCGTCAGGCAGTACAGGGCGCCCGCCGGGTCGCGCAGCACCGTCCAGTGGGGGTGGTCGGCGACATGGACGGCGCCGAGTTCCTCGTGGCGGGCGCGCGTCGCGGGGATGTCCGCGCAGGCCAGGTCCAGGTGGGCGGAGGCGGGCCGTTCCTCGTTCAGGCGCTGGACCAGGACGCGGACGGGCAGTCCGGGCGGCGGCGTGATGACGTGGAACTCCGGGAGGGAGCCGGGGCGTGACTCCCAGCCGTCCAGCAGCCGTGTCCAGAAGGCGACCTCGGCGTCGTGGGCCGAGGGCGGGACGTCGAGGCATACCTGGTCCAGGCGGCTGCCCCGGACGACGGGCGGGCGCGCGGACTCACCGTGCCAGGGCACCGCGCAGAACAACTGCCCGGCGGGCGAACGGAGTACGGCCCAGCCGTCGTGCCCGGCGTGCACCTCGGCACCCGTCCGCACCGCCGACGCCACGAACCCGTCCACGTCGTCGACGGCGAGGTCCAGGTGGGCGCCCGCCTTCTCGGAGGCGACGGCCTGGAGCTTCACGCACGGGTCGGGGCCGGCGCCCGCCGCGTCCCCGGACGGCAGCAGGGTGACGAACTCGCCGTGCTCGCCGCGTGGTTCGGACGCCCGGGTGCCCGTGACGGCGGTCCAGAACTCCCGGGCGCGGGCGAACCGCGCGGCGGGCCGGTCGGCGAAGACGTACGTCCAGCGGATGCTCATGGCGTGATCGTAGGGCGCTGAAGTCCCCCGCCCGGGCGGCTTTCAGTCCCGGGGGCGCTCCATGAAGCGCAGCAGGTTCCCGGCCGGGTCGCGGAAGGCGCAGTCGCGCACTCCGTACGGCTGGTCCATCGGCTCCTGGACGACATCGGCGCCGTACTCCTCGACCCGGGAGAAGAGGGCGTCGCAGTCGGGGGTGGAGAAGATGACACCGCGCAGCATGCCCTTGGCCAGCAGCTGGGCCATGGCCTCCTTGTCGGCGGGGGAGGCGTCGGGGTTGGCGGCGGGCGGCTCCAGCACGATCTCCACGTCCGGCTGGAGCGGTGACCCCACGGTCACCCACCGCATGCCCTCGAACCCGACGTCGTTGCGGACTTCCAGCCCGAGGACGTCCCGGTAGAAGGTGAGCGCCTTGTCGTGGTCGTCGACGGCGATGAAGCACTGGTGGAGTTTGAGGTCCATGCCCACACGTTAGGGCGCGAGCGGCCGCCCCGCGCGCCTCGGGCGCGTGAAGGTCCGCGCCACGCACGCCGGGATCACCGCGCCGTCCTCGTGAGACCGCGCCCGGTAGGCGCTCGGCGTCTGCCCGACCAGCTCGGTGAAGCGCGAGCTGAACGAGCCGAGCGAGGTGCAGCCCACCGCCACGCACACCTCCGTGACGCTGAGGTCGCCCCGCCTGAGCAGGGCCTTCGCGCGCTCGATACGACGCGTCATGAGGTAGCTGTAGGGCGTCTCGCCGAAGGCGGCCCGGAAGCTGCGCTGGAAGTGCCCCGGCGACATCAGCGCGTCCCGTGCGAGTGAGGCCATGTCGAGCGGCTCGGCGTACTCGCGGTTCATCCGGTCACGGGCCCGCCGCAGCCGCACCAGGTCTTCGGGGGTCATCCGCACAGCATGACACGGACACCGGTCCGGTGGACGGCGCCGTCACCGGCACGGTGGCCGGTAGGACTCCCGGACGGGAACGGCCGGTTGGGCCAGCAACGTTGAAGGAGGGCTGACCAGAACCGGAAAGCACGCACCCGGCACGCGAGGGCCGCCGTGCTCGGGGGCCTGCGTGCCGGGTGCGCCGGGGAAAGCCGGTGTCAGGCCTTCTTGGTCTCCCAGAAGATCTTGTCGATCTGGGCGATGTGGTCCAGCGCCTTCTGGCCCGTCGCCGGGTCGGTGGAGGCCTTGGCGGCGGAGAGGGCCTTCAGCGTGTCGTTGACCAGCTGGTGCAGCTCCGGGTACTTCTCGAAGTGCGGGGGCTTGAAGTAGTCGCTCCACAGCACGGAGACGTGGTGCTTCGCCAGCTCGGCACGCTGCTCCTTGATGACGGTGGCCCGCGCCTGGAAGTGCGGGTCGTCGTTTCCGGCCATCTTCTCCTGGATGGCCTTCACCGACTCCGCCTCGATGCGGGCCTGGGCCGGGTCGTACACACCGCAGGGAAGGTCGCAGTGCGCGCTGACCTTGACCTTGGGGGCAAACAGGCGGGAAAGCATGGAGCATTCCTTCCTCGTGATCGTCTTCTCAGGTGGGACATTACTCCCTGCAAGGCGTGTTTTCGCGAGTGCCCCCTAGGGCTTAGGACAAAAGTCCGGGGTCAGACTGAGACTGGTGGAGGAACGGACCGGGGAGGTGCCGGGGATGCCGGAGCTGTCGCAGGAGACCGAGCGCAGGGGCGCGGTGCTGCCCTTCGGGCTGGCCGAGGTGACCGGGCCGTCCATGGTGCCCACGCTGTACCACGGGGACCGGCTCCTGGTGCAGTACGGCGCCCGGATCCGGCCCGGTGACGTGATGGTCCTGCGGCACCCCTTCCAGCAGGACCTGCTGGTCGTCAAGCGCGCGGCGGAGCTGCGCGAGGGCGGCTGGTGGGTGCTCGGGGACAACGCCTACGCGGGCGGCGACAGCACCGACTACGGGACCGTGCCCGAGGACCTGGTCCTGGGCAAGGTGTGGTTCCGCTACCGGCCGCGCAAGCCCGCTCAGCGCTCGCCGCTGGCGCTGCTGCGCTGGGCGCTGTCCGCGGCCAGGCCCGTGTTCACCGACCGGTCGGCCTCCAGGCGCTTGCGGGCCCGGTAGGCGGCCACGTTGGCGCGGGTCGCGCAGCGGTCCGAGCAGTAGCGGCGCGAGCGGTTGGTCGAGGTGTCGAGGTAGGCGTTGCGGCAGGGGGCCGCCTCGCACAGGCCGAGCCGGTCGACGCCGTACTCCGTCAGGTGGAAGGCCAGGCCCATGGCGGCGATCGCCGCGTAGCCCGCGGTGGCGTTGGACGGGTGGTCGGCCAGGTGCATGTGCCACAGCGGGCGGCCGTCCTCGTCGCGGTGGTCGTGCCCGGAGATCTGCGGGCTCACCGGGAACTCCAGCAGCAGGGAGTTCAGCAGGTCCACCGCCAGCGTCTCGTCGCCGGCGTCGGCCGCCTCGAAGACCGAGCGCAGCCGGGCGCGTACCGAACGGAAGCGGGTCACGTCGGCGTCGGTGGCGCGGCGGGCCGCCGAGGCGTTGGCGCCGAACAGGTCGCGCACCGCCTCGACCGAGGTCAGCGCGTCCTTGCCCCGGGCCGGCTCCTCGCTGTTGACGAGACGTACGGCGTAATCCGAGTAATAGGCCAGTTCCACTTGTAGTCCTTACGGCGGCGCTCTATGGTCATGGAGGCGGTCGGTAACAGCCGGTCGTGCTTACAGGGTATTACGCGACGGTGGTCGCGTGACCGGCGTTCAGGGAGGGCAGCGATGACGGACACGAGCATGGACATCACCGCGACGGGGGCCGACTGGCGGGCCTGGCAGGAGAGCTGGGACCGGCAGCAGGAGTGGTACATGCCCGACCGCGAGGACCGCTTCCGCATCATGCTGGACATGGTGGAGGCACTGGTCGGCACCGCGCCGCGCGTCCTCGACCTCGCCTGCGGCACCGGCTCCATCACCGCCCGGCTGCTCGCCCGCTTCCCCGAGGCCACCAGCACCGGCGTCGACCTCGACCCCGCGCTGCTCGCCATCGCGCGCGGCACCTTCGAGGGCGACGAGCGGGTCTCCTTCGTGACGGCCGACCTGAAGGACCCCGGCTGGCGGGCGGAACTGCCCTACGACTCCTACGACGCCGTCCTGACCGCCACGGCCCTGCACTGGCTGCACAGCGAACCCCTCGCGGTCCTCTACGGATCGGTCGCGGAACTCGTCCGCGACGGCGGTGTCTTCATGAACGCGGACCACATGATCGACGAGAGCACGCCCCGGATCAACGCGGCCGAGCGCGCCCAGCGGCACGCGCGCATGGACGAGGCCACGCGCGGGGGCGCCCTGGACTGGAGCCAGTGGTGGCAGCTGGCCGCCGGGGACCCGGTGCTCGCCGGCCCGACCGCCCGCCGCTTCGAGATCTACGGCGAGCACGCCGACGGCGACATGCCCTCCGCCGCGTGGCACGCGCGCGTGCTGCGCGAGAAGGGGTTCGCCGAGGCCCGCCCCGTCTGGTGCTCGCCCTCGGACACACTGCTGCTCGCGGTGAAGTGACGGCACGGCCAGGGGGCGGTACGGCATCGGCACACCGTACGGCGAAGGGGCGGTACGGATCGATCCGTACCGCCCCCTTCGGGCGTACCGCCCGCGGCGCCTTCGCCCTAGAGCACCTTGGACAGGAAGGACTGGGTGCGCTCGTGCTGCGGGTTGGTCAGCACCTCGCGCGGGTGGCCCGACTCGACCACCACGCCCTCGTCCATGAAGACCAGGCTGTCGCCCACCTCGCGGGCGAAGCCCATCTCGTGGGTCACGACGACCATCGTCATGCCGGACTCGGCGAGGTCGCGCATGACGTCGAGGACGTCACCGACCAGCTCCGGGTCCAGCGCCGACGTCGGCTCGTCGAACAGCATCAGCTTGGGGTCCATCGCCAGCGCGCGGGCGATCGCCACGCGCTGCTGCTGGCCGCCGGAGAGCTGCGAGGGGTAGTGCCCGGCGCGGTCGGCGAGGCCCACGCGCTCCAGGAGCTGCATCGCCCGCTCCTTGGCCTGGCCCTTGTTCAGGCCCTTGACCTGCACCGGCGCCTCGACGACGTTCTCCAGCGCGGTCATGTGCGGGAACAGGTTGAAGCGCTGGAAGACCATGCCGATGTCCCGGCGCTTCATCGCGACCTCGCGGTCGCGCAGCTCGTAGAGCTTGTCGCCCTGCTGCCGGTAGCCGACGAGTTCGCCGTCGACGTACAGCCGGCCGGCGTTGATCTTCTCCAGGTGGTTGATGCACCTGAGGAAGGTCGACTTGCCGGAGCCGGAGGGGCCGATGAGGCAGAACACCTCGCCGGGCCTGACCTCCAGGTCGATGCCCTTGAGGACCTCCACCTGGCCGAAGGACTTGTGCACGCCCTCGGCCTTGACCATCGCGGCGGAGGCGTCGCGCGGGGTGGTGGCGTCGTTCTTCTCGAGCTTGTCGGTCATGCCGTCACCTTCCTGCTGGAGAAGGTCGTCAGATGTGCCCTGACCTTCTGCCACGGCGTCGGCGGCAGGCTGCGGCTGGAGCCGCGGGCGTAGTACCGCTCGATGTAGTACTGGCCCACGCTCAGCACGGAGGTCATGATCAGGTACCAGGCGGCGGCGAGGAAGTACATCTCCACCGGGGCGCCGGAGACCTGGCCGATGTCCTGGGCGTAGCGGAACAGCTCCGGATACTGGACGGCCGCCACGAGCGAGGTCGTCTTCAGCATGTTGATGACCTCGTTGCCGGTCGGCGGCACGATCACCCGCATGGCCTGCGGGATGATGATCCGCCGCAGGGTCCGGCCGTGGCTCATGCCCAGCGCGTGGGCCGCCTCGGTCTGGCCCTCGTCGACCGCGAGGAGGCCGGCGCGGCAGATCTCCGCCATGTACGCGGCCTCGTTCAGGCCGAGGCCGAGCAGCGCCGTCAGCAGCGGGGTCATGAAGTCCGACCAGTAGTCCTTGTAGATCGGACCGAGGTCGATGTACTCGAACACCAGGCCGAGGTTGAACCACAGGAACAGCTGGACCAGGACCGGGGTGCCGCGGAAGAACCAGATGTAGAACCACGAGATGGACGAGGTCACCGGGTTCTTCGACAGGCGCATCACCGCCAGGACGATGCCGCCGACGATGCCGATCAGCATCGACAGGACCGTCAGCAGGAGGGTCTTGCCGACGCCCCTGATGATGCGGTCGTCGAAGAAGTAGCTCGGCACCGCATGCCAGTTGATCTTGCCCTGGCCGAACGCGTAGATGATCGCCACCAGGATCGCGATGGCGATGACGGCGGAGACGTAGCGTCCGTAGTGCCGGACCGGGATGGCCTTGATGGCATCCGGGCCGGACGGGGGCGTGCTCGTCGGCCCCGCCGTCTTGTCGATGTCAGCAGTCACGGGTGTTGCCTTTCAGTGGCCGCTCGGCGCGGTCACTTGCCGCCGTTGATGACCGACTCCTTGACGGCGCCGTCCTGGGCGCCCCACTTCTGGAGGATCTTCTCGTACTCGCCGCTCTTGATGACCGCGTTGAGCGCGGCCTGGAGGGCGTCGCGCAGCTGCGTGTTCGACTTGGCGACCGCGATGCCGTACGGGGCCGCCTCGACCTGGCCGCCGACGATCTGGAAGTCCTTGCCGCCGCCGGAGGTCTTGACCGCGTACGCGGCGACCGGGAAGTCGGCGGACACCGCGTCCGCGCCGCCCGAGCGCAGGCGGGTCTCGGCCTGCTGGTTGTCGTCGAAGGCCTGGATGGAGAGCGTCTTGCCGCTCGGGCACTTCTTCGCCTCGGCCTTGGCGAGGTCCTCGGAGACGGTTCCGCGCTCCACGGCGACCTTCTTGCCGCACAGGTCGGACCAGGAGGTGATGCCCTTGGTGTCACCCTTGCGGGTGTAGATGGAGACACCGGCGGTGAGGTAGTCGACGAAGTCGACGCCCTCGCCGACCTTCTTGCCCGTGGTCGGGTCGACGCCCTCCTGGCGGTTCTTGTTGTCCGTCATCGCGGACATGGCGATGTCGTAGCGGTTGGAGCGGAGGCCGGTGAGCAGGGCGTCGAACGTTCCGTTCTGGAAGTCGAACTTCACGCCGAGCTGCTTGCCCATGGCGGCCGCCAGGTCGGGGTCGAGGCCGACGACGTTGCCCGAGTTGTCCTTGAACTCGACCGGCGCGTAGGAGATGTCCGAGCCGACCCGGATGACGCCCTTGTCGCGGATCGAGGCCGGGAGCTTGCCGGCGAGCGGCGCGGAGGCGGCGGACGAGCTGCCGGACGAGTTGTTCTTGTTCTTGGTCTGGTCACCGCAGCCGGTGAGAATCAGGGCGCCTGCGACCGCGATCGCACCGACCGCGGCAAGACGGGAGTGCGCGGCGGTCGTACGACGGGTGGAGCCTGCGGTCATGGTGGGTTCCTCCGGCGGATGGGTGGAGATGCCGATGGGTCGACGAGAACACACACCTTCGGGTGTCGCGACCTCGTGTGATTGACGCATCTTGCCATTCGGGTTGCGCCATTCAGGGGAATCGCCATGTCAAAATCGGATAACGGGTGATCCCCCAGCCGCTCGGAACCGGCCCACGAGGGCCGGACCATCTACGGGAAAGCCTCCTCCCGGCCGGAAGATCTTCGGCCCATCTCGGGATGCGGACGGTGGAACAGGGTGTTTGGGCGGCTCCAGGCCGTGTCGAGCATTCGGCGAGAGCTTGTCCCCATATTGGGCCAAGTGTCGGCTCGCCGTCATGTGACCTTGGCGTTATGGACTCGTCCCCGACGCCGTCCGTCCGGTAAGAAGGTTCTTTACACCCCTCATCCGGGGCTCAGGGCGCGTGTGCGGCGCGCCCGTCGCGTATGCGCCCGAAGCATCACCTACTGGGGCGTGCGCGGTCCCGCCCACCCCTCACCAGGAGTGGCCACCCTCAATCCATGAACAATTAAGGGGTAAAACCAAGTGGCAGCGGAGATCGTCAATCCTCGCAGCGACGGCAGTACGGAACGGGACGGCGGGGCAGAGCCGCTCGATTCCTTCGATCCGGCTTTCGCGCTGCACCGCGGCGGCAAGATGGCCGTGCAGGCCACCGTGCCCGTCCGCGACAAGGACGACCTGTCCCTGGCGTACACGCCCGGCGTCGCGCGGGTGTGCACCGCCATCGCCGAGCAGCCGGAACTGGTCCACGACTACACGTGGAAGTCGTCCGTGGTCGCCGTCGTGACCGACGGCACGGCCGTGCTCGGGCTCGGGGACATCGGCCCCGAGGCCTCCCTTCCGGTGATGGAAGGCAAGGCCATCCTCTTCAAGCAGTTCGGCGGCGTGGACGCGGTGCCGATCGCGCTGGACTGCACCGGCGTCGACGAGATCGTCGAGACCGTGGTGCGGCTCGCGCCGTCCTTCGGCGGAGTGAACCTGGAGGACATCTCGGCGCCCCGGTGCTTCGAGATCGAGCGCCGGCTGCAGGAGCGGCTGGACATCCCGGTCTTCCACGACGACCAGCACGGCACGGCGGTCGTGACGCTGGCGGCGCTGCGCAACGCGGCGCGGCTGAGCGGGCGCGCGCTCGGTGAGCTGCGGGCCGTGATCTCGGGCGCCGGCGCGGCCGGTGTCGCCATCGCCAAGATGCTGGTCGAGGCCGGCATCGGCGATGTGGCGGTCGCCGACCGCAAGGGCGTGGTGTCCGCCGACCGCGAGGACCTCACGCCGGTCAAGCGGGAGCTGGCGCAGTTCACCAACAAGGCGGGCGTCACCGGCTCGCTGGAGGACGCGCTGGCCGGCGCCGACGTCTTCATCGGCGTCTCCGGCGGTACGGTCGCGGAGTCCGCCGTGGCGTCGATGGCCGAGGGGGCCTTCGTGTTCGCCATGGCCAACCCCGACCCGGAGGTGCACCCCGACGTCGCGCGCAAGTACGCGTCGGTCGTCGCCACCGGCCGGTCGGACTTCCCGAACCAGATCAACAACGTCCTGGCGTTCCCCGGCATCTTCGCGGGCGCGCTCCAGGTGCGGGCCTCCCGGATCACCGAGGGCATGAAGATCGCGGCCGCCGAGGCGCTGGCGGGCGTGGTCGGTGACGACCTCGCCCCGGACTACGTGATCCCCTCGCCGTTCGACGAGCGGGTCGCCCCGGCGGTGACCGCCGCGGTGGCGGCGGCCGCCCGGGCGGAGGGCGTCGCCCGCCGCTGACCCACCGCGTACGGCCCCGCCCGGCTCACGGGCGGGGCCGTACGCGTGCCCGGGGGCGGGTGGGCCGTGGGACCGGCCCATGGCGCGGGGGATTGGCAAGAGGGTGTGTGTCACAGAGGGGGCTGGTTCCCTCCGCGGGGACGCGCGCCTATCGTCAAGGTCATGTTCGCTGTCTACGCCGCCCGAATCGACCGCGACCGGCCGTTGAACGGTCTGGAGTCGGGGGAGCGCCCGGCCCCCGAGGCCCGCCCCGGCTGGAGCACCGTCAACGTCAGGGCCGCCTCACTCAACCACCACGACCTGTGGTCGCTCAAGGGTGTCGGCCTGTCCGAGGACAAGCTGCCGATGATCCTCGGCTGCGACGCCGCGGGCGTCGACGAGGACGGCAACGAGGTCGTCCTGCACTCCGTGATCGGCCAGAGCGGACACGGGGTCGGCCCCCGTGAGCCCCGCTCCATCCTCACCGAGCACTACCAGGGCACCTTCGCCGAGCAGGTCTCCGTGCCCACCTGGAACATCCTGCCCAAGCCGAAGGAGCTCTCCTTCACCGAGGCCGCCTGCCTGCCCACGGCCTGGCTCACGGCCTACCGGATGCTCTTCACCAACGCCGGGGTGCGGCCCGGCGACTCCGTCCTCGTGCAGGGCGCCGGCGGCGGTGTCGCCACGGCGGCCATCGTGCTCGGCAAGGCGGCCGGGCTGAAGGTCTTCGCCACCAGCAGGGACGAGGCCAAGCGCAAGCGGGCGCTGGAGCTCGGCGCGGTGGAGGCGCTGGAGTCGGGGGCCCGGCTGCCGCAGCGGGTGGACGCCGTGATCGAGACCGTGGGCGCGGCCACCTGGTCGCACTCGGTGAAGTCGCTGCGGCCGGGCGGCACGATCGTCATCTCCGGCGCCACGAGCGGCGACCGTCCCTCGCACGCCGAGCTGACCCGGATCTTCTTCCTGGAGCTGAAGGTCGTCGGCTCCACCATGGGCACCAAGGACGAACTGGAGGACCTGCTGTCCTTCTGCGCGGCCACCGGTGTGCGTCCCGTGATCGACGAGGTGCTTCCGCTCGACCGGGCCCGCGAGGGCTTCGAACGGCTCGAGGCGGGCGACCAGTTCGGCAAGATCGTACTGACCAACGACTGACCACCACGCCTTACGTCAACCAAGGTTGACGCCTGCCTGTATGTCAACGTACGTTGACACCATGACCGAAGCAACGGATCTCGCCGAGCGCGCGGGCGACCGGGACCCCCGGGTCGGCCTGCGGGCCGTCGCCGCGCTGCGCCGGCTGCTGGAGCAGCTGGAGGCGGTGCAGGTGCGCAGCGCGCGCAACCAGGGCTGGTCGTGGCAGGAGATCGCCGCCGAACTCGGCGTCAGCAGGCAGGCCGTGCACAAGAAGTACGGGAGGCAGTGATGTTCGAACGGTTCACCAAGGACGCCCGCGCCGTGGTCGAGGGCGCGGTGGGGCACGCCGAACGGGCGGGTGCGGAACGGGTCGAGGAGTCCCACGTCCTGCTCGCCCTGTTCGACCGCGAGGGCAGCCGGGGTTCGTTCGCCCTGGCGGCGCTCGGCCTCACCCCGGCCCGGCGGCAGGCCGTCGTACGGGACCTGGAGCGGGCGCGCCGACAGGGCGGGCTCTCCCGGGCCGACGCCGAGGCGCTCTCCGGACTCGGCATCGACCTGTCGGCGGTGGTCTCACGCGTCGAAGAGACGCACGGCGAGGGCGCGTTGGCGGCAAGGCGGCCCGCCCCCGGCCGGCACTGGTCCGGCAGGCGGCCGTTCAGCCGCGGCGCCAAGGACCTGCTCACCCAGTCGTTGCGCGTGGCCCTCGGCCACCGGGACCGGCACATCGGCGACGAGCACCTCCTGCTCGCCCTCGCCTCCCGCCCCGGCGTGCCGGCCGAGGTCCTCGCCGATCACGGGGTGACGTACGAGACGCTGAACCGCGTCCTGTACGGCGGGGGAGAGGCGCGCGCGGCCGGGTGAGGTGAGGCGCACGACGGCCGGGCCGGCCCTCAGACCTTGGGCCGCCGCAGCACCACCGCGATGTGGGCCGCCGCCGTCGACAGATGGCGGCGGGTCTCCCGCAGCTGTTCCGCGGTGACGCCGTGGTCGCGGGCCGCGTCGCGGATGTCGTCCCGGAAGCGGTCCAGCAGCCGGTCCAGGTCACGGGCCGGATCGCCGGTCGGGTCCTCGTGCGCCCAGGCGGGTTCGTAGGCGGCGGGGAAGTCCTCCGGGGTCGTGGAGTACTCGGGCCGGCTCTTGCCCGCGGCGGTGCCGGCCGCCGGGCGCCCGAAGCCGAGGTCCCGGCCGAACTCCTTCCCGAAGTCCTTGCCGAAGTCGCCCATCTCCTTGGCCAGTTCGGTCAGGCCCTCGCGCATCCCCGTGGGCCAGTCGCCCCGCGCGAAGTGGTCCTGCACCTGCTCCTGCACCCGCCTGGCGATGCGCTGCAACTCCTCCTGCGCCTGCTCCCGGGCCCGATCCTGCGCCTCCTTGGCCTGGCGCCGGGCCCGCTGGGCCTCCTCGCGGGCGCGGCGGCTCTCGTCCTTGGCCCGCCTCGCCTGCTCCTTCCACTCCTGCTTGGCGCGCCGCATCTCCTCCTTGGCGGCCTGCCAGGCCTCCTTGTCGGTGAAGTCGGCGTACTCCCCGGCGCCTCGGGCCGTGCGGCCGGCGCCCGGGCCGTTGCGGGCCTCGGTGGCGGCCGCGCGCATCTCGCGGCGCAGGTCGCCCGCCGCCCCGCGCACGTCGGCCCGGATCTCGGCGGCGAGCTCGGCGACCGACTCGCGGATCTCCAGCTCCAGGTCGGCCAGTTCGCCGCTGCGGTCGGCGAGCTCGGCGCGGCCGGCGTCCGTGATGGCGTACACCTTCCGGCCGCCCTCGGTGGTGTGCGTGACCAGGCCCTCGGCCTCCAGCTTGGCCAGCCGGGGGTAGACGGTGCCCGCCGACGGCGCGTACAGCCCCTGGAAGCGCTCCTCCAGGAGGCGGATCACCTCGTAGCCGTGGCGCGGGGCCTCGTCGAGCAGCTTGAGCAGGTAGAGGCGGAGGCGTCCGTGGGCGAAGACGGGGGGCATGTCAGAGCACCTTCTTGTCGGTCGTGCCGTCGGTCGGGTCGTCGCTGGTTCCGCCCGCGGGGCGTGGCCGCTCCTCCCACGGGCCGTCCTCCACCGGGGGACGGCGCAGCAGGGCGATCGAGCCGGAGACGGTGGTCGCCTTCAGCTTGCCGTTGCCCGCGCCGAGCCGGCCGGTGATGCGCTTGGCGCCCCACTGGCCGGTGACCCGGAGGTCCTCGAAGGCGTTGGACACCGAGCCGCTGGCGGTGTTGGCCTCCACCTGCGCGTCCGCCGGGTGGGGCAGCCGGATGGCGATCTCCCCGGAGACGTTGGTCAGGCTGACGTCGGTGGGGCGCCCCGCCGGGTCGAGGTCGACGATCATCGAGCCGCTCACCGAGTCCGCCTTGACCGAGGAACCGGCGCCCTCGACCACCGTCAGGTCCCCGGAGACGGAGTTGAACCGCAGGTCACCGGAGAGCGCCTGCGCCTCCACGTTGCCCGACACGGTGTCCGCGCGGACCGGGCCGGTCAGGCCCACCAGCGTGGTGTCGCCGGTGACCCCCTTGACCTCGGTACGTCCGTCGATCCCCGAGACCACGGCGGTGGCGCCGACCACGCCGACCTCGACGCGGGTGGCGGCCGGCACGGCCAGGGACACCACGGCACTGCGCCGCCAGCCCTTGCGGTCCAGCCACTTGAGGAACCCCTTCCAGGGCAGGTCCTCGTAGGCCACCGTCAGGGTGCCGCCCTGCTGGGTGACCACCAGGGGCGGCCCCTCGATCTCGGTGACCTCCAGACGGGCGGAACTCTCGTCGGTGCCCACCACGTTCACCGTTCCGTTGACGATGCGGACGTTGAGCTCGGTCACGGGCTCGTCGAAGGTGAGCTTGCCGGGCTCGCCCACGGACCACTCGGACATGGTGCTGACCTCCTGAGGCGACCGGACCGCGCGCGGGGCGGCACCGGAGACGGAACGGAACGGCACGACGCGACACGTCGACGCGCCATATCGCGTCTTACGTGAAACACGATATATCGCGGCCATCGAAAGTCAAGGCACCCGTCAGGGTGAACAGGCGCGGCATCCGGCGCCCGCGAGTCCGCAGGCGCCCGGCGCCCGGCAACACGGAGAGCGCCCGGCCCCCGCGCCCCCGAAAGGCACCCGGCACCCCGCGCCCGCGAACCCGAAAAGCGCCCGCGCCCGGAAACACGGAGGGCGCCCCCAAGGGGCGCCCGCAGTGGCGCTCGAGGGCGCCCGTGGTGCGATGCCCGGCACCGGCCCGGCTGCCACCGGCCCGGCTGCCGGTCGCGACCGGCCCTGCTACTCGTCGTCCTCGTCGTCCAGCCGTGCCAGCCAGGTCGCCAGCCGCTCGACCGGGACCTCGAAGTCCGGGTTCAGGTCGACGAACGTGCGCAGCTGCTCGGCCAGCCACTCGAAGGTGACCTCCTCCTCGCCGCGCCGCTTCTCCAGTTCTTCGATGCCTCGGTCGGTGAAGTACATGGCTCAAGGATAGGCGCGTGAAAACGGCCGGGCCGCACCCCCTGGAAGGAGGTGCGGCCCGGCCGCGAGGCACTGGCGCCCCTACGCCTCGAACACCTCGCGCACGAGCTGTTCCTGCTCCGCCTGGTGGCGCTTGGCGGAGCCGACGGCCGGGGAGGAGCTGTGCGGACGCGAGATGCGGCGCAGGCGCTCGCCCGCCGGCACGTCCGCGCCGACCGCCAGGTCCAGGTGGTCGATCAGGTTGAGCGCGATGAACGGCCAGGCACCCTGGTTCGCCGGCTCCTCCTGCGTCCACAGGTACTTCTCGGCGTTCGGGTACTTCTTGATCTCCGCCTGGAGCTCGGCGCCCGGCAGCGGGTACAGGCGCTCGATGCGGATGATCGCCGTGTCCGTCACGCCGCGCTTGCGGCGCTCGGCCTCGAGGTCGTAGTAGACCTTGCCGGAGCAGAAGACGACCTTGCGCACCGCGCTCGGGTCGACCGACGCGTCGCCGATGACCGGCCGGAACTTGCCGGTGGTGAACTCCTCCGTCTTCGAGGCCGCGGCCTTCAGGCGCAGCATCGACTTCGGGGTGAAGACGACCAGCGGCTTGTGGTGCGGGTTGTGCACCTGCCACCGCAGGAGGTGGAAGTAGTTCGACGGCAGGGTCGGCATCGCGACCGTCATGTTGTTCTGCGCGCACAGCTGGAGGTAGCGCTCGATGCGGGCCGAGGAGTGGTCCGGGCCCTGGCCCTCGTAGCCGTGCGGCAGCAGCAGCGTGACGCCGGAGGTCTGGCCCCACTTCTGCTCGGCGGCCGAGATGTACTCGTCGATGACCGACTGGGCGCCGTTGGCGAAGTCGCCGAACTGCGCCTCCCACATCACCAGCGCGTCGGGGCGGGTGAGCGAGTAGCCGTACTCGAATCCCATCACCGCGTACTCGGAGAGCAGCGAGTCGTAGACGTTGTAGCGGGCCTGGTCGTCGGACAGGTACAGCAGCGGGGTGTAGTCCTCGCCGGTCTCGCGGTCGATCAGCACCGCGTGGCGCTGGCCGAAGGTGCCGCGGCGGGAGTCCTGGCCGGAGAGCCGGACCGGGACGCCCTCGAGCAGCAGCGAGCCGATCGCGAGGGTCTCGCCCATGCCCCAGTCGATGGTGCCGTCCTCGACCATCGCCGCCCGGCGCTGCAGCTGCGGCAGCAGACGCGGGTGGACGGTGAAGTGCTCGGGGATGTTGACCTGCGACTCGGCGATGCGCTTGACGACCTCGGCGGAGATCGCGGTGCTGACCTCGACCGGGAAGCCCGCCTGCGGGTCCGGGGACTGCGGGGTGGCCGGCTGCGAGGTGGCCTCGCGGACCTCGGTGAAGACCTTCTCCAGCTGGCCCTGGTAGTCCTGCAGCGCCTGCTCGGCCTCTTCCAGGGTGATGTCGCCGCGACCGATCAGGGACTCGGTGTAGAGCTTGCGCACCGAGCGCTTCTTGTCGATCAGGTCGTACATCAGCGGCTGGGTGAAGGCCGGGTTGTCCGACTCGTTGTGACCGCGGCGGCGGTAGCAGATGAGGTCGATCACCACGTCCTTGTTGAACGCCTGGCGGAACTCGAAGGCCAGCCGCGCGACGCGGACCACGGCCTCCGGGTCGTCGCCGTTCACGTGGAAGATCGGGGCCTCGATCATCCGCGCCACGTCGGTGGCGTACATCGACGAGCGCGAGGACTCCGGGGCGGCGGTGAAGCCGACCTGGTTGTTGATGACGATGTGGACCGTGCCGCCGGTGCGGTAGCCGCGCAGCTGCGACATGTTCAGGGTCTCGGCCACCACGCCCTGGCCCGCGAAGGCCGCGTCGCCGTGGATCGCCACCGGCAGGACGGTGAAGTCCGTGCCGCCCTTGTTGATGATGTCCTGCTTGGCGCGGGCGATGCCCTCGATGACCGGGTCGACCGTCTCCAGGTGGGAGGGGTTCGCGGCCAGCGAGACCTTGATCTGCTCGCCGTCCAGGCCGGTGAAGGTGCCCTCGGCGCCCAGGTGGTACTTCACGTCGCCGGAGCCGTGCATCGACTTCGGGTCGAGGTTGCCCTCGAACTCGCGGAAGATCTGCGCGTAGGACTTGCCGACGATGTTGGCGAGCACGTTGAGGCGGCCGCGGTGGGCCATGCCGATGACGACCTCGTCCAGGCGGGACTCGGCGGCCGAGTCCAGCACCGCGTCGAGCAGCGGGATGACGGACTCGCCGCCCTCCAGGGAGAAGCGCTTCTGGCCGACGTACTTGGTCTGCAGGAAGGTCTCGAAGGCCTCCGCCGCGTTCAGCCGGCGCAGGATGCGCAGCTGCTCCTCGCGCTCCGGCTTGGAGTGCGGGCGCTCCACGCGGTCCTGGATCCACTTGCGCTGCTTGGGGTCCTGGATGTGCATGTACTCGATGCCGGTGGTGCGGCAGTAGGAGTCGCGCAGCACGCCGAGGATGTCGCGCAGCTTCATCATCGACTTGCCGGCGAAGCCGCCGACGGCGAACTCGCGCTCCAGGTCCCACAGGGTGAGGCCGTGCTCGACGATGTCCAGGTCGGGGTGCTTGCGCTGGCGGTACTCCAGCGGGTCGGTGTCGGCCATGACGTGGCCGCGCACCCGGTAGGAGTGGATCAGCTCGAAGACGCGCGCGGCCTTGGTGACGTCGTCGTCGTGGGAGGCGTCGATGTCCTTGAGCCAGCGGACCGGCTCGTAGGGGATGCGCAGGGCCTCGAAGATCTCGTCGTAGAAGCCGTTCTCGCCGAGCAGGAGGCTGGCCACCTGGCGCAGGAACTCGCCGGAGGCGGCGCCCTGGATCACCCGGTGGTCGTAGGTCGACGTGAGCGTCATGACCTTGGAGATGCCGAGCTTGTTCAGGGTGTCCTGGGAGGTGCCCTGGAACTCCGCCGGGTAGTCCATGGAGCCGACGCCCATGATCACCGACTGGCCGGGCATCAGGCGCGGCACGGAGTGGACGGTGCCGAGGCCGCCGGGGTTGGTGAGGGAGACGGTGACGCCGGTGAAGTCGTCCATCGTCAGCTTGCCGTCGCGGGCGCGGCGGACGATGTCCTCGTAGGCCTGCCAGAACTCGAAGAAGTTCAGCGTCTCGGCCTTCTTGATGGCCGCGACGACCAGCTGGCGGTCGCCGTTGGGCTTCACCAGGTCGATGGCCAGGCCGAGGTTGACGTGGGCCGGCTTGACCAGCGTCGGCTTGCCGTCCTTCTCGCCGAACGACCAGTTCATCGACGGCATGGCCTTGATGGCCTGCACCATCGCGAAGCCGATCAGGTGCGTGAAGGAGATCTTCCCGCCCCGGGCCCGCTTGAGGTGGTTGTTGATGACGATGCGGTTGTCGAACAGCAGCTTCACCGGGACCGCGCGCACGGACGTGGCCGTGGGCAGCTCCAGGGAGGCGTTCATGTTCTTGGCGACCGCGGCGGACGGGCCGCGCAGCGTCACGAACTCGGGGCCCTCGGGCGCCTCGGCGGCGGGCGCGGCCTTCGCCTTCGCGGCGGCGGCCGGCTTCGCGGCGGCGGGCGCGGCAGGAGCAGCGGCCTGCGGGGCCGGCTTGGCGGGCGCCGGAGCAGCCGCGGCGGGCTTCGCCGGAGCGGGCGCGGCCTGGGCCTGCGCGGCCGGGGCCGCGGGCGTGGCCTGGGCGGGCGCCGACGGGGCCGTGGTGGTCCCTGCGGCCCCCGCGGCCGCAGTGCCCGCCGCAGCCGTGGTGGCGGCGGCCCCCGGCTTGTAGTCGGCGAAGAAGTCCCACCAGGCGCGGTCTACCGAGTTCGGGTCCTGGAGGTACTGCTGATAGATCTCGTCGACGAGCCACTCGTTGGGTCCGAACGCGGCCGCGGGGTTCTTCCCGGCTTGGTCTGCGTCGGTCGAGATGCTCGATGCGTTACTGGGGGACTGTGGCGACACGGCGGCAACCGCCCTCTTCCGCTTCACAAGGTGATGGACAGCGGGAATAAAGGCTACGCCTCCAAGACCGTGAAGGTCAGGTCGGGCCCGTCCTTCGTCGCGTAAGTCACATGAAAAGCTGTGTTTCGGGGCTTGAAATGGCGGGAAACAACCGTGGTTCACCGGTTGATGGGAATGCTGGGCCCGGGCCTGACCCCCCGGAGGTGCAGGCCCCTGCCTGATCACACGGGCCCGGCGGCGCCGGTGATCGTGGATCTTGTGGTTCCGGATCGAACTTTACGTCAACTTGGTGCGGAGCGAGGCCCTGGAAGGGTGACGAGGATCCGGCAGCCACGCTCGGATTCGGCCACGCCGATCCGGCCGCCGTGCAGGTCCACCGCCCAGCGCGCGATCGCCAGCCCCAGTCCCGTGCCGCCGTCGCTGCCCGGACCGTGCGGGCGGCTCACCGCGCCCCGGTTGAAGCGCTCGAAGACGCGGTGCCACTCCGAGCGCGGGATGCCGGGCCCCTCGTCGAGGACCTCCAGCTCAAGCGAGTCCGGCTGCGGCCCGCGCCGCGCCTTCACCGTCACGCGCCCGTGTGGCGGGCTGTGCTTGACGGCGTTGTCGATCAGGTTGGCGACGACCTGGTGGATGCGCTCGGGGTCCGCGTGCGCGGTCAGCTCCGGCGGTGAGACGTCGAGGTGGAGGTGGACGTCGGTACGGGTGTGGCTGCCCGACCCGGAGGCGATGCCGGCGCGCACCGAGGCGACCATGTTCGCCTCCTTCAGCACGCCCGACAGATACGGCCACACCTCGAAGCGCCGCGTCTTGAGCGGTACGACGCCGTTGTCCAGGCGGGAGAGGTCCAGCAGCGTCTCGACCAGCCGGCCAAGGCGCTCGGTCTGCTTCAGGGCCGTGCGCATGGTCTCGGGGTCGGCCTCGGTGACCCCGTCCACGATGTTCTCCAGCACCGCGCGCAGGCCCGCGATGGGCGTGCGCAGCTCGTGCGAGACGTTCGCCACCAGCTCCTTGCGCTGGCGGTCCTGCGCGGCGAGCTCGTCGGCCATGCGGTTGATCGTCTGGGCCAGCGCGCCCAGTTCGTCCCGGCGGTTCTCCCGCACCCGGCGCGTGTAGTCGCCGTGCGAGATGGACCGGGCCACGGCGTTCATCTCGTCCAGCGGCGAGGTGAGCGAATGCGCCACGAACTGCGTAATGAGAAGCGTGGCGATCATCGAGAAGACCATGATGAAGCGGAGCTCGGTCTTGGTGTGCACCGCGATCATCGACAGGCCCGTGGTGATCAGCACCGAGATGACGACCAGCGCGCCCAGCTTGGTCTTGATCGAGAACGGGCGTACGCCGCCCAGGCGTTCGCCGGGGTCCCTCCGCGCGGCCGGCCCGCCGCTCATGGGGTGGGCGTCTCCAGCGCGTAACCCACGCCGTGCACCGTGCGGATCCGCTCGGCGCCGATCTTCCGGCGCAGCGCCTTGATGTGGCTGTCCACGGTCCGGGTGCCGGAGGCGTCCGCCCAGTCCCAGACCTCGGCCAGCAGCTGCTCGCGCGAGAGCACCGCGCGCGGGGTGTTCGCCAGGCACACCAGCAGGTCGAACTCCGTCGGCGTGAGGTGGACGTCCTCGCTGCGCACCCGCACCCTGCGCTGCGCGTGGTCGATCTCCAGCTCGCCCAGGCGCAGGATGCCGCTGCGCGGGGTGGCCGCGGCGATCGCCGCCCGCTCCACGCGGCGCAGCAGCACGTGCACCCGCGCCGCCAGCTCCCGCATCGAGAAGGGCTTGGTCATGTAGTCGTCGGCGCCGACGCCCAGCCCGACCAGCATGTCGGTCTCGTCGTCGCGCGCGGTGAGCATCAGCACCGGCACCGGCCGGGCGGCCTGCACGCGGCGGCAGACCTCCAGCCCGTCGAAGCCGGGCAGCATGATGTCGAGGATCAGCAGATCGGGCTGCCAGGCCTCGGCGGTGTCCACGGCGGCCGGCCCGTCGCCCGCGGTCTGCACGAGGAATCCCTCCGCCCGCAGGCGGGTGGCGATGGCGTCCATGATGGTCTGGTCGTCCTCGACCACCAGGACCCGGCGCTGGGCGCCCGGGGTGGCCGTCGTGCCGTTGTGCGCGGTGTGTGTCTGCTCCATCGCCCGCCCCTGAGTTGCTTTCCGGAATCCGTGGGGTGATCCCTTGACTGCGCTGGTTGCGATTGACGCTTGAATGATCGGCGTCAGGGATGCAGCGTACGGGGAGTCACCGCGGCTTTGCTATCCAGGTCGGACGCCGATGTGCACGACGTCCGGAACGCCCCGGGCAACGGGGATCTCTTCGGTGCGCACCTGCTGGAACCCGACATTCCGCAAGGTTCCCTCGAATTCCGGAGACGGCTCGGCCGACCACACGGCGAGCACTCCTTTGGGCCTCAACACCCTTGCGCAGCTTGCCAGTCCGGCCGGAGCGTACAGTCCCGCGTTGCCCTCGGTGACCGTCCAGCCTGGGCCGTTGTCGATGTCGAGGCAGAGCGCGTCGAACGTGGCGGATGTCTCATTGACGTAGTCGACCAGGTCACTCTCGACGATCTCGGTGCGCGGGTCGGCGAGCGCGGACGCGGTCAGGTGGGCGAGCGGGCCGTCGCGGTGCCAGCCGACGATCGCGCGCTCCCGCTCGACGACCGTGATCCGCCCCCAGCGCGGGTCGGCCGCGGCGTGCGCGAGCGAGAAGCCGACGCCGAGGCCGCCGATCAGCACGTCCGGGCGGGGCCTGCCGTCCAGTGCGGCGAGCGCGGCGTCGACGAGGAGGCGCTCGGAACGCCCGTCGGAGGTGTCCATCAGGAAGCAGCCGTTGGCGATGATCTGCAGCAGCGGGCCGTGCCGGCGCAGCACGACCTCGCCGTGCGGACCCTCGCGGCGGTCCAGCACGACCGGGGTGCCGTACGACGTGGTCATGGGGTCATCCTGCCCCAACGCGCCTGCAAGGCCACGTGAATTACGGGTGACAGCGGCGGTACGACAATCTGCGAGGATCATCGATGAGGATCTTGCATGAGGAACTTAATAGCTTCCTGAGAATCGGCCGCGCGGTGGCGTCGGTCATAGACACGAGGCGTCCGTGACCCGAAGGGTGGGTTGCGACGGAAGGAGCTCCCCACGGTGGAACGGACTGCGACGGCCGAGGCCGGGGCGTTGCCGGCGCCCCCGGACGCGCCCCTTCCGCCGCCGCCCGGGGACGTGGGACGCCTGCTGGACGGGATGCCGCAGCAGCGCCCGCGCGGCGAGTCCGCCGCGGCCCCGCGCGGCCTCTGCGTGGAGGCGGCGGGGCGGGTGCCTCTCGCGCCGGTGCGTGCCGCCGGCCCGGTCCGCGCCGCTCAGTGGCCGTGGGCGCTGCACCCCTGGCGACTGCTGCCCGGCCCCGCCAGTACGCCGTTCACCTTCTGGTACGCGGCCCTGCTCGCCGTCACCTCGCTGATCGCGCGGTACGCCGATCCGCACCTCATGGACGCCCTGTACCGCCACTCCAGCACGGACGTGGCCCACCTGGTGCGGGTGCCGGCGCTGGTGCTGCCGGCGAGCGCGCTGTGGATCGCGGGCGGGGTCATGTCGCCGTACGCGCTGTGCTTCCTGCTGGTGCTCACCGCGCTGGAGCGGCGCACGGGCGCGTCGCGGACGGCCGGGGTGTTCCTGGCCGGGCACGTGCTGGCCACGCTGGCCACCGAGATCCCGGTCGCCCTCGGGGTGCTGGCCGGGGGCCTGCCGGACAGTTCGCTGCACCGCCTCGACTACGGCATCAGCTTCGGCGTCGCCGCGAGCGTCGGCGCCCTGGCCGGGCTGCTCGGCCCGTGGGTGCGCTGGCCGATGCTGACGCTGTTCGTGGCCACGATCCTCGAGGACCTGCTCACCTTCGTCGACCCCATGACGAGTTGCGGCCACCTCATCTCCGTGGGGCTGGGCATGGCGGCCTGGCCGTGGCTGCGGCGCTCACCACGACTGCGGGCCTCCCTGGCGGGTCGCTGACCTCCCTCGCGGGGCGCTGACTCCCTCGGGGGCTGCCTCGCGGGTCGATGACTTCGGGTCGCCGACCTCCCTCGATCCGCAGGTCCCCGGCCGCCGGTCCGCTGATCGCTGTGGGCGAACGCCGCGCCGGGAACATTCCAGGCCGCCCCGGGCATTGAGTCGGCATAGCTCAACTTGACTGCCGAAGGGGAGATCATGGCTGCTGAGTCCACGGCGTTCACACCGCTCGTCCTGCCCGTGCTGCCGCTCGACGACGAGGTCGTGCTGCCCGGGATGGTGGTACCGCTGGACCTGAGCGACTCCGAGGTGCGCGCCGCGGTCGAGGCCGCCCAGGCCGCCGCACGGTCGGAGCCGGGCAAGCCCAGGGTGCTGCTGGTACCGCGCATCGAGGGGACGTACGCCAGGACGGGCGTGCTGGGCACCGTCGAACAGGTCGGCCGGCTGGCCGACGGCGACCCCGGCGCCCTGATCCGCGGCCGCGGCCGGGTACGGATCGGCGCGGGCACCACCGGCCCCGGCGCCGCGCTGTGGGTCGAGGGCACGCGGATCGACGAGAGCGTCCCCGACCCGCTGCCCGGCCAGGTGGCCGAACTGGTCAAGGAGTACAAGGCCCTCGCCACCGCCTGGCTGCGCAAGCGCGGCGCCTGGCAGGTCGTGGACCGCGTGCAGGCCATCGACGACGTCTCCGCGCTCGCCGACAACTCCGGCTACTCGCCCTTCCTGACCACCGAGCAGAAGGTCGAGCTGCTGGAGAGCGCCGACCCGGTGGCCCGCCTGAAGCTCGCCACCCAGCAGCTGCGCGACCACCTCGCCGAGCAGGACGTGGCCGAGACCATCGCCAAGGACGTCCAGGAGGGCGTCGACAAGCAGCAGCGGGAGTTCCTGCTGCGCCGCCAGCTCGAAGCGGTGCGCAAGGAGCTGCGCGAGCTGAACGGCGAGAGCGAGGGCGAGGAGTCCGACGACTACCGCGCCCGCGTCGAGGCCGCCGGCCTGCCCGAGAAGGTCCGCGAGGCCGCGCTCAAGGAGGTCGACAAGCTGGAGCGCGCCTCCGACGCCTCGCCCGAGGGCTCCTGGATCCGCACCTGGCTCGACACGGTCCTGGAGATGCCGTGGAACGAGCGGACCGAGGACGCCTACGACATCCAGGGCGCCAAGGCGGTCCTGGACGCCGAGCACGCGGGCCTGCAGGACGTGAAGGAGCGCATCACCGAGTACCTGGCCGTGCGCAAGCGGCGCGTCGACCGCGGCCTCGGCGTCATCGGCGGCCGTCGCGGCGGCGCCGTGCTGGCCCTCGTGGGACCCCCCGGCGTCGGAAAGACCAGCCTCGGGGAGTCCGTCGCCCACGCGATGGGCCGCAAGTTCGTCCGCGTCGCCCTCGGCGGCGTCCGCGACGAGGCCGAGGTGCGCGGCCACCGGCGCACGTACGTCGGCGCGCTGCCCGGACGGATCGTGCGCGCCATCAAGGAGGCCGGGTCCATGAACCCGGTGGTCCTGCTGGACGAGATCGACAAGGTGGGCTCCGACTTCCGCGGCGACCCGGCCGCGGCCCTGCTCGAGGTCCTGGACCCGGCGCAGAACCACACCTTCCGGGACCACTACCTGGAGGTCGAGCTCGACCTGTCGGACGTGGTCTTCCTGGCCACCGCCAACGTGCTGGAGGCAATCCCTGAGGCCCTCGCCGACCGTATGGAGATCGTGCGGCTCGACGGTTACACCGAGGACGAGAAGGTCGTCATCGCCCGCGACCACCTGCTCCCGCGCCAGCTGGAGCGGGCCGGTCTGAGCAAGGACGAGGTGACGATCGAGGAGGGAGCGCTGCGCAGGCTCGCGGGCGAGTACACGCGCGAGGCGGGCGTGCGCACCCTGGAGCGGTCCGTCGCGCGGCTGCTGCGCAAGGTGGCGGCCCAGCACGAACTGGGCGAGCGGGAGCTGCCGTTCACCGTCACCGCGGACGGCCTGCGCGCCCTGATCGGCCGGCCGCACCACGTGCCCGAGTCCGCCCAGGACCCGGCGGAGCGCCGCACGGCCGTGCCCGGTGTGGCGACCGGGCTCGCGGTCACCGGCGCCGGCGGCGACGTCCTCTTCGTCGAGGCGTCCCTGGCCGACCCGGAGACGGGCGGGGCGGGGCTGACCCTGACCGGTCAGCTGGGTGACGTGATGAAGGAGTCGGCGCAGATCGCGCTGAGCTTCCTGCGCGGCCACGGCGCCGAACTGGGACTGCCCGTGGGCGACCTGAAGGACCGGGGCGTGCACATCCACTTCCCGGCGGGCGCGGTGCCGAAGGACGGCCCGAGCGCGGGCATCACGATGACCACGGCGCTCGCCTCGCTGCTCTCGGGCCGCCTGGTGCGCACGGACGTGGCGATGACCGGCGAGGTCTCGCTGACCGGCCGCGTGCTGCCGATCGGCGGCGTGAAGCAGAAGCTGCTCGCCGCCCAGCGCGCCGGGGTGACCACCGTGATCATCCCCAAGCGCAACGAGCCCGACCTGGACGACGTCCCGGCCGAGGTGCTGGACAAGCTGGACGTCCACGCCGTCACCGACGTCCGCGAGGTCCTGGAGCTGGCCCTGGCGCCCGTGGCGGAGGGCGTGGAGCCGGAGGTTCCGGTCGCGGCGTAGGGGGCACCTCCCAGGCGTTGAGCACTGGGGGAGGACGTGGCCGGAGAGGGAAGGCCCGGGTCCCGTGAGGGAGGCCCGGGCCTTCACCGTGTGCGCCGGGGAGTGCGGGGCTCAGCCGTTGGCCAGCGCCTGGACGCGGTCGAGGGCGCCGTTGAACTTGTCGTGGTCCCCGACCGTCGGGCCGGACGAGGTGTACTGCCACATCGTGTAGTAGCCCCAGCCGGCCGGCAGCGTGCCCGGGTCGGAGGCGTAGCGGGCTATCCACAGCGGGTTGTTGGCCGCGAAGCCGCCGTAGTTGCCCGTGCACTGGGTCCACCAGCTGGTGGCGGTGTAGATGACGGCGTCACGGCCGGTGCGGGCCTTGTAGGTGTTCAGGAAGTCCGCGATCCAGCTGACCATGCCGCTCGCGGACTTGCCGTAGCAGGCGGCGCCGTAGGGGTTCCACTCGATGTCGAGGGCGCCCGGGAGGGTCTTGCCGTCGCGGGACCAGCCGCCGCCGTGGTCGACGAAGTAGTTCGCCTGGGTGGCTCCGCTGGTGGTGTCCGGGGTCGCGAAGTGGTAGGCGCCGCGGATCACGCCGACGTTGTAGGAGCCGTTGTACTGCTGCGCGAAGTAGGGGTTCGTGTAGTACGTCCCCTCGGTCGCCTTGGTGTAGGCCCAGCGGACGCCGCTGTTCCACAGCGTGGACCAGGCGACGTTGCCCTGGTAGCCGGCGACGTCGACGCCCTCGGTCTGGGTGGCCTGGTCGCTCGTCGGCGTCCCGGCCTGCCCGTCGTGGGCCAGTACGCCCATGCCCATGTGGGCGGAGCCGCGGGCGGGCGTGGTGGCGGCCGAGGAGGGGGTGGTGGCCAGCAGGGAGCAGGCGGCGAGCAGGGCTCCCGCGAGGGTCAGCCGCCGGACGCGGGCGGCGGGCCTGGCGGATCTGAACCTGCTGGATCTGCGTACGGGCATGACGTGCCTCCGAAGCTCGGTGGTGCACGGTGGGGGGGGGGAGGTGCGGGGCATGCCGGCCGGCACCGCTGGGGAGGGTGGGCCGCCGCTCGCCGAGGTGCGGGTCACGGCTGGCGTGGGCATGCCATTCGTTGCCTGACGAAGACGCTACGCACGTAGAACGGGGCTGGGAAGGGGGTCCGGTGGCTGCCGTTGGTCTACGCCTGCGAAATACTGACGGAGCTGCGGCGATGGCCGCGCCTGACGGAAACTTTCAGGACCGGGAAACTCGAGGCAGGGGCTGACGTGCAGGAAGACGCGAGAGGCGACGGGCGCGCGGCCGGGCCCGGCGCGTCGCCGACCGGACCGGACCGGCCGTTCCTGGCCCTGGAACGCGAACTGACGGTGCTGCTGCGGCGGGCGCGGGCCAGCCAGGGGGAGATGGCCCGCGAGGTCCACCCGGACCTGGAGTCCGCCGCCTACGGGCTGCTGGTGCGGCTGGACGAGTGCGGCGGACGGCGGGCCACGGAGCTCGCCGCGTACATCGGCGTGGGCAAGGCCACCATGTCCCGCCAGCTGCGCGCCCTGGAGGAACTGGGCCTGGTCGCACGGGAACCCGACCCGGCGGACGGCCGGGCCTGGCTGGTCGCCCTCACCGAGGAGGGCCGCCGCCGCGTGGGCCGCGTCCGCGAGGCCCGCCGCGCCCGCTACGTCCGCCAGCTCGCCCACTGGGACCGCGGCGAGGTCGCGGAACTGGCCCGCCTGCTCCACGAACTCAACGAGGTCGCGGAGAAGTAGACCCGGGGCGCCGGCGGCTCAGGGCTCCACGAACACCGCCGTCGCGTCGTCGTGGGTCTTGCTGCGGCGCAGATACGCGCGCTCCTCCTCGTCCGCCGTCTCCAGCGCCCGTACCCGGTCCACCAGGGCGCGGGCGCCCTCCTTGCGCAGCAGGCCCAGGCACTGGGCCCAGTCGCCCTCGTGGAACTTCTCCACCCAGCGCGCCGCGCCGTCCGTCAGCGCGGCCAGGGCGCGCACCCCGGAGCGCGGCACGCTGCCCGTCACGGCGCGGGCCGCCACCGAGGGATCCGCGGCGGCGGTGAAGAAGCCGCCCTCCTTGTTGCGGATCTCGGCGTCGATGAGCGCGTCGGTGGCCAGCGAGGCACGCGGCAGGCGGGCCAGACGGTCGTCGAGGACCGCGGTGACCTGCCCGCCCGGGGACTCCAGCAGCAGCACCGAGTCCGACAGGACCAGGTAGTCCAGCGTCCGGGCCGACCAGCGGGCCAGGACGACGGTTGCCTGGGGTGTCCGCGGGTGAGAAAGGTCACAAGTGATCTTGTGGGCCCCGGCGGTCGTGGAGATCGCGCGGGCGAGGATCTCCGGCAGCGTCAGATCCGGGTAGGAAACGGTCAGTTCGGTCAGCGCGCCGCCCAGCCGGGCGGTGAACCAGGGAACCGAATGCAGACATCCCGTACCGGTCCTCGGCGGTGTCACGCCGTCCAGGACGACCAGGCAACCGCCCTGTCCGAAGGCGGATACTCCGACGCTCGCGAAGTCCTCGTTGGGGCGGTCCTCGTGGCCGGGCTCCGAAACAACTTCAGTGCGCATCCGGCCAGTCTGCACGAGGCCTTCACAAGGTTCGCCAAAGGCTGGCAACCGGCCCTGAATTGATGCGGCGACGCAGGTCAGACGCCTGTTTTGGCCCGGAATGGCGGGCTCGGCCGACCCGTGGCGGCGAATCCTGCCAAAGCCTGCGGCGCACGTCCAACCGGCCCGCCGCGCCGGGCCGTCGCACGTGCCGTCGGGACTTGCCCGCCAACTCCCCTCCGATGTTCACTCCTTCGGGTGGCCGGTCGGACGATGCGGGACCACCGCCCACCGGCACTGGGAGGGTCGGAAACCGATGCAGGCCCCCTGCTCCGGCGAATCCGGCAGCACGGGGAGGGTGTACGCACCCGTCGTCCAGAACTGACGGAACGTCACCCGGACCCACGAGTACACGAGTCAGGAATGCGAGCACCGGTGCAGAAGACGCGGCCTCGGCGCCCAGACAGGCAGACGGCTCCGGCGGGGATCCCCGGGCCCGGGCCCGTGCCCGGCACGGCTCCCGGCGCCCCCGCCACCCCTGTCGGCAAGGGCCGGCCGACCCACGTACGCAACCGCCTGATCGCCGCCGTGGCCGTGGTGGCCGCCGCCGTGGCCGGCGCCGGGGCACCCTCCCTGGTCGCCGCCTCCGGGCAGCTGAGCGACTCCCAGGACCTGGTGACGCTCGCCGGCCGGACCCAGGACGCGCTCGCCCTCGCCCACTCCCTGGCCGACGAACGCGACGAGGTCACCTCCTACGTCGCCGCCGGCCGCCCCAAGTCCAAGGCGCCCTCCGAGCAGCGCAGCACCCGCGTGGACCGCCAGGTCGACGACCTGCGCGCCGACCCCGACACGCCCGCCTGGCTGCGCACCGACCTCGACGGCATCGCCGCCGTGCGCCGCGCCGCGCTCACCGGGCAGAGCACCGCGCTCCAGGCCCACCAGGCGTACTCCGCCGCCATCGCCGAACTGCACAAGCTGGCCGAACAGCTCGCCGACAGCATGCCCCCGCGGGCCGGGTCCGGCGCCCACTCCCTGGCCGAGCTCGACACGGCCGTCCAGCAGGCAGCCGCCGCCCGCGGACTGCTGCTCGCGGCCCTCAGCGTGCCCCACTCCACGCAGACCGTGATCAGCCCCGTCACCGGCCTGCCCACCACGACCAGCACCTCCTCGGCCGCCGCGGCCAAGCAGCGCGACGCCCTCAGCGCCGCCGCCCAGCAGGCCCGGGTGCGCTCCGACGCGGCCCTCGCCGGCTTCCGCGACACCGCGCCCGACGCGGCCCGCGAGTCCTACGACTCCACCGTCACCGGCCCCGAGGCCGACTCCGGCGAGTCCTACCTGACCAAGCTCACCGACCGGCCCACCCTGTCCGACTCCGAGCTCAACACCAGCACCACGAAGGCGGAGGCGGCCCTCACCGCCCGTATCGACCTGATGCGCGGCGTGGAGTCCTCCCTCTACGACCACCGCACCAAGGACCTCGCCAAGCTCCGTGACGACGATGTCACCGCCCTGGAGCTGCGCATCGCCCTGCTCGGCGCCCTCCTGCTGCTGACCATCGCCGTGGCCACCGCTCTGGCCCGCACCCTGACCCGCCCCCTCGCCGTACTGCGCCTGGGCTCCGCCCGGCTGGCGGGCGCCGAGGACGTCACCACCGCGGACCCGATCGCCTTCACCGGCCGCAACGACGAGTTCGCGCAGGTCGTCCGCTCCGTCAACGAACTGCACGCCCGGGCCGCCGCCCTCGCCGAGCGGGTCGCCACCCTGGAGTCCGACCGCAAGCACCTGGTCGGCCAGCGCCAGAAGATGGCCGACGCCCGCGAGGAGCTGCGCGCCGAACTCGCCGCCTCCGCGGCCCAGCTGGACCGGCTGCGCGGCAGCATCGGTGGCACCTTCGTCAACCTGGCGCTGCGCACCCTCGGCCTGGTCGAGCGGCAGCTCGCCGTCATCGAGGGCCTGGAGGAGCGCGAGCAGGACCCCGACCGCCTCGCCACGCTCTTCCGGCTCGACCACTTCGCCACCGTGATGCGCCGCCACAGCGAGAACCTCCTCGTGCTGGCCGGCACCGAGCACGTGCAGCAGCACGCGGGGCCCGTCCCGCTCGTCGACGTGGTGCGCGCCGCGGTCAGCGAGATCGAGCGCTACGAGCGCGTCCGCATCGCCGCGCTGCCCCCGCACGCGCACGTGGCCGGCTTCGCCGCGGACGACCTCTCCCACCTGCTCGCCGAGCTGATGGAGAACGCCACGTCGTTCTCCCCGCCCGACCAGCCGGTGGAGGTCTCCGGGTGGCTGCTGGAGAACGGCGAGATCATGCTCTCCGTCCAGGACGAGGGCATAGGCATGGCCGGCGAGCGCATGGCCCGCCTCAACGGCCGCCTCGCCGAATTCGACCCCGACTCCCCTTACGACCAGGAGGGCGAGGACGGCCTGGGTCTCGGCCTGTACGTGGTCGCGCGGCTCGCGCACCGGCATGGGGTGCGGGTCAGGCTGCGCGAGCAGAAGCAGGGCGGCACGGCGGCGGTCGTGGTCGTCCCCCGCACCCTGCTCGCGGCGGCGCCCGCCGAGGGCGTCCCCGCTTCCGGCCAGGCCCACGGCGGCCCCCGCACGTACTCCCTGCCCGGCGCCAACGCCGAGGTCAACTCCAACGTCCTGCACGGCCGTTCGGAGTCGGCCGACCCCCTGGTCGCCCTGGCCGAGCACGCCACCCGCCAGGCGGAGGCCAAGTCACCGGCCGAGCGGGAAACGCCGGACACGCACCCGTCCGACGCGCCCACCCGCACCGACGCGCCCGCCCCCACCGGCGAGGCGGCTTCCGCCGGCGAGACCACGTCCACCACCGGCTCGCCGGCGACCGCGGACCTCCCGGCGGAGTCCCCGGCCGAGACCACCATGGAGCTCCTGCTCCCCATCCAGCCGCAGCCGCGGCCGCAGGCCGAGCCTCAGCGCCGGCCGCAGGCCATGGCCCAGCCCCAGCCGCAGGCCGAGGCCCCCTCCGGTCATCCGGAGGAGCCCTTCCGCGTCCACGCCCCGCGGGTCGACGACGCACCCTTCCCGCAGGGCCCCCCGCCGAGCCGCACCCACGCGCCCGAAGCGGAGCCCGAGGCAGAGCCCGTGAGGGAAACCGCGACAGGAACCGCGAAGGACGCGGCAGCCGAGGCGGAGCACCACCGTGCCCAGGACGAGGCGGACGACGAGCCCGTCACCGCCAAGGGCCTGCCCAAACGCACTCCCAAGATCACCGCACCCACCCCGGCCCCCCGCCGGCGCACCGGCTCCGTGGACGCCGAGGCACTCCGCCGCCGGCTGGGAGGCTTCCGTCAGGGCGCCCAGGCCGGCCAGCGCGCCGTGGCGACGGAGATCGCGGAACAGACGGCCGGCAACGACCGGCCGGCCGTCCCCGCACCCGGCCACGGCCGCCAACACGCCGAAGAAGCCACGGGGGGCACAGTCGAGGAGGCAAGCAGTTGACCGCGCCCAGTACCTTCGGACTGAGCAGTGAGGCCCGCAACCTGCACTGGCTGCTGACCAACCTCGTCGAGGAGGTACCCGGCATCGAATCGGTGGCCGTGGTCTCCTCCGACGGTTTGCTGCTGCTCTCCTCCGACCCCGGCCGCAACTCCGAGGCCCGAGAGAAGGGCGCGGTGGCCCGCACGGGCCCGCGCGGCTCCTCGGCCGACCTGGCCACCATCGTCTCCGGCATCGGCAGCCTCACCATCGGCGCGGCCAAGCTGATGGACTCGGGGGCCGTCAAGCACACGATGGTCGCCATGGACGAGGGCAGTGTGTTCGTGATGTCGATCAGCGACGGCTCGCTGCTCGGCGTGCACGGCTCCGCCGACTGCGACATGAGCGTGGTGGCGTACCACATGGCGCTCTTCGTGGGCCGCGCCGGGCACGTGCTGACGCCCGAACTGCGCAGCGAGCTGAGGAAGTCCCTGGAGTCCGATCCGGCGGGGAGTCACCGATGAGCAGTCCCATGAGCGGCCCGGCCGACGCCGCGTACGAACGCCGGCTCCCGGTGCGCGGCGGGGACCGCAAGCCCGCCCGCGTTCGCCCCTACTCGCTCACCGGCGGCCGTACCCGCTTCGGCCACGTCCTGCTGGTGGAGACGTTCGTGGCCGCGCTGGAGGCGCCCGAGGAGCGCAGGGAACTGACGAACGGCTCGCTCACCACCCGGGTCATGCCGGAGATGCGGGCCATCGTCGAACTGTGCCGCCGTATGCGCACGGTGGCCGAGATCGCCGCGCTGCTGAAGATGCCGCTCGGTGTGGTCCGCGTGCTCCTGAGCGACCTCGCGGACCAGGGAAAGATCCGTGTGTACGGAACCGGGACCGGTCACGGCACCGGCCGTCCGGACCGCGCTCTGCTGGAAAGGGTGCTGAGTGGACTCCGCCGTCTCTGACGCCGCCGGCGTCGCCCCCCTCGTCGAGGCCGACGAGGACCTGAAGTCCTGGCAGACGGACCGCACCCGCGCCCCGATCGCCACGAAGATAGTGGTGGCCGGCGGCTTCGGCGTCGGCAAGACCACGCTGGTCACCGCCGTCTCGGAGATCACGCCGCTGCAGACCGAGGCGCTGATGACCGAGGCGAGCGAGGAGACCGACGACCTCACCGCCACGCCGGGCAAGCTGACCACCACGGTGGCCATGGACTTCGGCCGCATCACGCTCGACGACGACCTGGTGCTCTACCTGTTCGGCACGCCGGGGCAGCAGCGGTTCTGGTTCATGTGGGACGACCTGGTGCGCGGCGCGATCGGCGCGGTCGTGCTGGCCGACACCCGCCGGCTGAAGGACTGCTTCCCGGTGCTGGACTACTTCGAGAGCTGCGGGCTGCCGTACGTCGTCGCCGTCAACCACTTCGACGGCACCGAGCTGTTCGAGCCGGAGGACGTGCGGGAGGCGCTGACGATCCCCCCGCACATACCTGTCATGATCATGGACGCGCGGCGCCGGATCTCGGCGATCGAGACCCTGCTGGCCCTCGTGGCCCACGCCCTGGAGGAAACCCCCGAGTGAACGGGTGACCGCCCGTAGCACTCCTCCCGCCGTCCAGAAGTCCTAGGAGGCACCACCCGCATGCGCAAGATACTCGTCGTGGGGGCCGGCCAGTCCGGCCTCCAGCTCGCCCTCGGCCTTCAGTCGCACGGGTACGAGGTCACCCTGATGTCCAACCGGACCGCGGACGAGATCCGCTCCGGCCGGGTCATGTCGACGCAGTGCATGTTCCACACCGCGCTCCAGCACGAGCGCGACCTGAAGCTGAACTTCTGGGAGTCGCAGGCCCCGCGCATCGAGGGCCTCGGCGTCTCCGTCGCCGCCCCCGGCTCCTTCGACCCGGGCCCCTCGCAGCGCGCGATCGACTGGGTGGGCCGCCTCGACGGGTACGCGCAGTCGGTGGACCAGCGGGTGAAGATGGCCGGCTGGATGGAGGCCTTCGCCCAGCGCGGCGGCCAACTGGTCATCCACGGCGCCGCCGTCGGCGACCTCGACTACTTCTCCCGCGCCTACGACCTGGTGCTGGTCTCCGCGGGCAAGGGCGAGCTGGTGTCGATGTTCGAGCGGGACGCCTCCCGCTCCCCGTACAGCGAGCCCCAGCGCGCGCTGGCGGTCGCCTACGTGCACGGGCTCGGCCCGCGCCCGGAGCACCCCGACTTCGACGCGGTCCGCTGCAACCTGGTCCCCGGCGTCGGCGAGCTGTTCGTCATGCCGACGTACACCCTCTCCGGCCGCGCCGACATCCTCTTCTGGGAGGGCGTCCCCGGCGGCCCGCTGGACGTCTTCAACGGCGTCAAGGACCCGGGCGAGCACCTGCGCCTGACCCTGGAGCTCCTGGAGAAGTTCCTGCCCTGGGAGTACGCGCGCGCCACGAAGGTCGAGCTCACGGACGCCGGCGGCACGCTGGCCGGGCGCTACGCCCCGACCGTGCGCAAGCCGGTCGGCCGGCTGCCCGGCGGCGGCCTGGTCCTCGGCGTCGCGGACGTCGTCGTCGCCAACGACCCGATCACCGGGCAGGGCTCCAACTCGGCCTCCAAGTGCGCGGCCGCCTACCTCGCCTCGATCCTCGAGCACGGCGACAAGCCGTTCGACGAGGAGTGGATGCAGCAGACGTTCGACCGGTACTGGAACACCGCCCAGCACGTCACCAAGTGGACGAACGCCATGCTCGCCCCGCCGCCCGAGCACGTCCTGAACCTGATCGGTGCGGCCGGTCAGCTCCAGCCGGTCGCCGACCGCTTCGCCAACGCGTTCAACGACCCGTCCGACTTCGAGAACTTCTTCTACGAGCCGGAGAAGACAGCCGCCTACCTGGCCTCGGTCACCGGAGCCCCGGCCGTCTAGAGCGCGGCGTCCGGCCCGTGCGGGGCGCCCGCGGGAAGCTTCGGCGGCGTGTAGCGCGCCAGGGGCTTCCCGCCCGGGTCGGGCCGTACGGCGCCCAGCACCGGCGCGACGGCGACGGGTGACACCTTGACCTGCGCGCCGGGTCTCGGCGCCTGCACCACCATGCCGTCGCCCAGGTAGAGGGCGACATGGGTGGCCTTGGGGAAGTAGACCACCAGGTCGCCCGGCCGCAGCTCGTTCAGCGGGATCCGCTTCAGCCGGGCCCACTGCTGCTGGCTGGTGCGCGGGATGGGCGTCCCCGCGTGCTGCCAGGCCTGCGAGGTCAGCCCCGAGCAGTCGTACGCCTTCGGCCCGGCCGCGCCCCACTGGTACGGCTTGCCGACCTGCCGCACGGCGTAGCCGACCGCCTCCTCGCCCTTCTCGGTGGGCGGCCGGTCGTCGCCCAGCGCCCCGGAGGCCAGGAGCTTTCGCTGCGCCTCGGCGGTGCCGTCGCGCTCGAACGCGGCGAGGGCGGACAGCTGTTCGGGGGTCAGCGAGGCGAGCAGCCGCTCGACCTCGTGCAGCCGTGACCGGACGTCGTCGCGGGCGCGCTGCTGCCGCTGGGCGAGGGCGAGTTGGGTGTCGAGCGCCTTGCGGGCCTCGCGGGCGAGGTCGGCCGCCCGCTTCTCGCTGCCGGCCAGCCGCCCCACCGTCGAGGCCCGCTCCCGCGCCAGCCGCCCGATCACGTGCCCCTCGTCGAGCGCGCGCTGCGGATCACGGGCCAGCAGCAGCCGTACGTACGGGGAGAGGGCGCCGGAACTGCCCTGGTACTGCTCGCGGGCCAGCCGTCCGGCGTCCCCCCGGCTGTCGTGCAGGGCGAGCCGGGCGCGGGCGAGGCCGGCGTCGAGGCGGGCGACCTCGGAGCGCTGCCGTGCCATCTGCTCGGCGGCGGTGTCGTAGGTCTCGGTGGCCTCCTCGGTCTGCCGGTACAGCTTCTGAAGGTCCGTCAGCAGGTCGGCCACCGAACGCTGTCCGGGCCCCGTCGGTCCGGGCACGGCCACGGCTCCCACCGGGGCCAGGGCGGCCTGCGCCGCCACCGCGGCCGTGCACACCAGACGCAGCATCCTTCCTGACACGCCATCACCTCCGGTGCGGGGCGGCCCTTCCGCTCCACACCGTGAGGATTGGACGTATGAACCGACTTGTGTGCCCGTTGTGGGCCGCCTGGCCCAACGCGCTCACCCGCCGGTGTCACCCGGCTTGCCCTCGGGCCCTTCCTGGGCCTCCGGCGCGCTCCGGGGCCCGGGCTTGGACCACGGCCACCTGAGCCGCCCGCTCCTGGCGCCCTCCGGATCGAACTCGTACTTCCACCCCAGCGGCACCCCGAGCCGCTTGCTCTGCCCGCGCGGCACCCTGCGGTAGACCAGCACGGTCGGCGGGCCGCCGGCCGAGTCCGGCACGGGGATGCGGTACGTCTTGGGCGGGTGCCCGGTGGGTCCCAGCAGCACGGGCAGCACCCTGCCGTCCATGGGGCCGCCCTCGAAGGGGGTGTCTTGGCTCTTCACGGCACCAGTGTCAGCCATCCTGCGCGGACAGCACCCGCTCCACGAGCGCGGCGGTCTGCGGGTCCCGGACGGCGGTCACGGCCATCACCGCCATGAACTGCTCGACCAGCCAGTCCCGCAGCTCCGCCACCGGCGGCTGCTTGTCCTCGTCGAGCCAGATGAGGGAGGCCGCCTCCACGGCCGTGATCCACACCCGTACGGTCATCCGCAGCCGGGGCCCGGGGTCCTTGACGCCCAGGTGGCTGAGGATGTGCTCGGCGGCGGCCCGGCGCACGCCGTCCACGATGGCGGTCGTGCGCGAGGTCTCCACGACGCTGCCGCCCTGGAGCAGCGCGGAGAACCCGGCGTCGTGCTCGTCGACGAAGGCCAGATAGCGGTCCACGGCGCGGGCGAGGCGGGGGAGGAGGGGTCCGACGTGCGGCTCGTCGAAGCAGTGCCGCAGCTCCTCGGCGGCGGAGCGCAGCGCGGCCTCGTACAGCTGCTGCTTGCCGCCGGGGAAGTACCGGTACACCAGTGGCCGCGAGACCCCGGCCGCCTCCGCCACGTCGTCCAGCGAGACCTCCTCGGGCGCGCGGTGCGCGAAGAGCGACAGCGCCGCGTCGAGCAACTGCGCCCGCCGCTCCTCGACGCTGAGGCGGCGGTAGGCGGGCGTGGACGCGGCAGCACTCATGCCCGGCAGCGTAATCGCCTCCCGGCGGCGCCACCCACGCGAGCGCCACCCACCGCGAGCGTCACCCACCGGGAGCGTCATCCACGCGAGCGCCCCCGAGGCCGCCCGCCCGCGGCCCGGGCGGCGAAGGCCGGCGGCTCGGGCAGCGGGGAGCCGCCGGCCTGCTTCGGGCAGGGGTCAGGCCAGCAGCCCGGAGGACTTCCACAGGCGGCGGCCCACTCCGCGCAGCACGCCGATGTCGTCCAGGAAGTCCGTCAGCCGCCTGGCGCCCGTCTGCATGACCTCGCGCCGGTGCCCGCTGGCCTTCACCTGCGCCATGGCCTCGCGCCTGTCCAGGCCGACGTTCGTGTAGACCTCGGGGTTGACGAAGGCCACCGAGAACACCCGGGCGAACTCGCCGGAGGTCACCCGGGTGAACTCCTGCGACCACTTCGGCGCGGTCATCATCTGCCGGCGCAGCTCCTCGCGGGCGTACCGCACGTGCCGCGCCTCCTCCACCACGTGGATGCGCGTGACGCCCCGGATCAGCGTCTGCACCCGCTCGTCGGGGAACGTCAGACGCTGCATCCAGTCCAGGACCTCCTCGCCCAGCAGCGTCGCCGTGAAGGAGCCGGGCGTGGTGGAGATGGTCTTGAAGAGCCGGCCGAGGTTCTGGTGCGCCCGGCTGACCGGGTACCAGGGGGTGCCGCCGCGCTGGATCACGCGGGCGAACATCTTCGAGTGGCGGCACTCGTCCTCGATCTCGGTCAGCGCGTACCGCACGTGCGCGCTCGTCGCCGCCTTGTCGTAGATGTGCCGCACGAGCAGCTGCATGAGGATCAGCTCGAACCAGATGCCGAGCGAGGCGAGCGCGGCCGCCTCGTGCTGGGAGAGCAGGATCCGCTGCTCCTCGCTCATCCGCTTCCACATCGGCGTGTCGTACAGCGACACCAGCTCCGGCGGCCAGAACCACTTGCCCTCCTCGAAGGGCGCGTCCCAGTCCAGCTCCTTGTCCGGGTCGAAGGAGTGCTTGGCGGAAGAGTCGAGCAGCCGCTCCGCCACCTGCTCCCGGTCCTTGAGCAGGCCGAGTGCGTCGCGCAGTCCGGCGAGCGCGTCGGCTTCCGTCACGGTCGTCATGGCTGTCCACCTCGTCGTACGGGGGTGCGGCTGGGATCGCTGGTTACCCGCGGGTCAGTTCTTCCGAGTCTTATGAGACTGCCTGTCAGCAAGCTCGTCAATCCCTTGCACATGACTTGTTGACTCGGCGTCTACGTGTGAGCCTGCCGGTATGCCGACCTACGACCTGTACGCCAACGACCCCGGCGACCCCCACTGGCAGGTCCCCGCCTCCGGCGCCGCGCGCTTCAGCTGGGAGTACGACGAGGGACGCGACCGACTGCTCGCCCTGTACCAGAAGGGCAAGGACAAGCAGTGGGACGGGCAGAAGCGGATCGACTGGGACCTGGAAGTCGACCCGTACGACCCGCTCGGCACCCCCGAGGAGGCGATGACCCTCTACGGGACGCGCCACTGGGACCGGATGACCGAGCGCGACAAGGGCGAGCTGCGCCAGCACTTCGCCTCCTGGCAGTTCAGCCAGTTCCTCCACGGCGAGCAGGGCGCCATGATCTGCGCCGCCCGGATCGTGGAGTCCGTCCCCGACCTCGACGCCAAGTTCTACTCGGCCACCCAGACCATGGACGAGGCCCGGCACGCCGAGATCTACGGCCGCTTCCTGCACGAGAAGATCCAGCTGGTCTACCCGATCAACGACAACCTCCAGTCCCTCCTCGGCGACACCCTGCGCGACAGCCGCTGGGACATGCCCTACCTCGGCATGCAGGTCCTCATCGAGGGGCTCGCGCTCGCCGCCTTCGGCATGATCCGCGACACCACCGACAAGCCCCTGCCCAAGCAGATCCTCGCCTACGTCATGCAGGACGAGGCCCGGCACGTCGCCTTCGGCCGCATGGCGCTGCGCGACTACTACAAGCAGCTCACCGACGCCGAACTGCGCGAGCGCGAGGAGTTCGTCATCGAGGGCTGCTACCTCATGCGCGACCGGCTGCGCGGGGTGGAGGTCCTGGAGAACTTCGGCATCCCCAGGGCCGAGGCCGAGGAGCTGAGCGAGCGCTCCGAATTCCTCCAGCTGTTCCGCCGGCTGCTCTTCAGCCGCATCGTCCCGTGCGTCAAGGACATCGGCCTGTGGGGCAAACGGCTCCAGCAGGCCTACGTCGACATGGGCGTCTTCGAGATGGGCGACTCCAACCTCGACCTCCTCATGGCCCAGGACGAGGAGATCGCCGAGAAGCTGGACGCGGAACGCTTCGCGGCCGAGGAGCAGGAGCGCGTGGCGGAGGTCGAGGAGGCGATCAAGGAGGGCCAGAACGTGGCCGGTTGACGCCCACCGGCGCCGCCCTCACCCCGCCGGCCGGGAGCGCAGCACCGCCTGCATCACCGCCTTGGCGATCGGCGCGGCCGTACCGCCGCCGCTGATGTCGCCGCGCCGTGCCGAGGCGTCCTCCACCACCACCGCGACCGCGACCCGCGCGTCCATGTCGTCCCGGCCCTGCGCCCACGAGACGAACCAGGCGTACGGCGTACCGGAGTTGCCGACCCCGTGCTGGGCGGTGCCGGTCTTGCCGCCCACCGTGGCGCCCGGGATCGCGGCGTTGTGGCCGGTGCCGTCGGCGACCACGTCGCACATCAGCTCCCGCAGCCGCACCGCCGTCTGCGGGCGCATCACCTGCCGCGGCGGCCGCGAGCCCGCCGCCGACACCAGGCCCCCGCCGCGGCGCGTGGTGCGCTCCACCAGGTACGGCGCCCGCACCTGCCCGTCGTTCGCGACCGCCGCCGCCACCATCGCCATCTGCAGCGGGGTCGCCCGCGTGTTGTACTGCCCGATGGAGGACAGCGCCAGCTGCGCCCGGTCCACATGCGTGTCGAACGTGCTCGGCGCGACCGAGAAGGGGATCCGCAGCCCCTCGTCGTTGAACCCGAAGCCGCGCGCCGCCTCCCGCATGCGGTCCACGCCCACGTCCACGGCGAGCTTGGCGAACACCGTGTTGCACGACCACTCGAAGGCGTACCGCAGCGAGGCGTTCTCGCACCCCTCGGCCTCGTTCGCCAGGCTCGTCCTCGTCCCCGGCAGCCGGTAGGGGTCCGGCGAGTCGGTCGGCGCGTCCAGGTCCGTGACCAGGCCCGCGTCCAGCGCCGCCGCCGCGGTGACCACCTTGAACGTCGAACCGGGCGGATAGGTCTGCCGCACCGCCCGGTTCAGCATCGGCTTCTCCGGGTCGTCGTTCAGCCGCGCCCAGGCCGCCGCCACCGCGGGGCCGTTGCCGGACAGTTCGCCCGGGTCGTAGGACGGCGTGGACGCCATCGCCAGGATGCGGCCCGTCGTCGGCTCGATCGCCACGACCGCCCCCTTGCGCGTGCCCAGACCCTGAAACGCGGCCCGCTGCGCGGCCGGGTCGAGGGTCGTCACCACGTTGCCGCCCGGATTGCGCGCCCGCGTGAAGTCGTTCCACAGCGGGAAGCCCGCCAGCATCGGATCGGTGCCCGCGAGCACCCGGTCCTCGGCGTGCTCCAGGAACGTCGTCCCGTACCGCTGCGAGACGAAGCCGGTGACCGGCGCGTACAACGGCCCGTCCGTGTACGTCCGTTCGTAGCGCAGCTGCTCACCGGTGTCCCTGGAGCCGGTCACCGCCCGCCCGCCCACCAGGATCTGGCCGCGCGGCTGCTCGTAACGCGCGATCGTGGGACGCCGGTTGGCCGGGTTGCCGCCGTAGGAGGGACCCTGGAGCACCTGCAACCAGGCGGTGTTGACCAGCAGCGCGCCCAGCAGCAGGACGCAGAACGCGGCCGCGTGCCGGATGTACCTGCTCACGGCGCCACCTTCCCGTCGTACTGCCGGCGCGCCACATGGCTCACCCGGATCAGCAGCGCCACGATCGCCCAGTTGGTCACGACGGAGGAGCCGCCCTGGGCGAGGAACGGCATCGCCATGCCGGTCAGCGGGATCAGCCCGGTCACCCCGCCCGCGATCACGAACACCTGCAGGGCCACGATCGAGGCCAGGCCCACCGCGAGCAGCCGCCCGAAGGGGTCGCGCAGCGCCAGGCCCGCCCGGTAGCCGCGCTCGACCAGCAGGGCGTAGAGCAGGAAGACCGCCGACAGCCCGGCCAGCCCCAGCTCCTCACCGGCCGTGGCCAGGATGAAGTCCGACTTGACGGCGAAGCCGACGAGGATGGAGTGCCCGAGGCCCAGTCCCGTGCCCAGCACCCCGCCCGCCGCGAACGAGAACAGCGACTGCGCCACCTGGCCCGGGCCCCGCCCCTCCTCGATCGACGCGAACGGGTGCAGCCACTCCTCCACCCGGCTGTGCACGTGCGGCTCCAGCCAGCCCACGGCCACCGCGCCCGCCGCCGCGAGCAGCAGTCCCACCGCGATCCAGCCGGTGCGCCCGGTCGCCACGTACAGCAGCACGACGAACAGGCCGAAGAACAGCAGCGAGGTCCCGAGGTCGCGCTCCAGCACCAGCACGCCCACGCTCAGCAGCCAGATCGCCACCACCGGACCCAGCACCCGCCCGGTGGGCAGCTGGAGGCACCACACCCGGCGGCCGGTGTACGCCAGCGCGCTGCGGCCCGCGGCCAGGTACGCCGCGAAGAACACCGCGAGCAGCACCTTCGCGAACTCGCCCGGCTGGAAGGAGAACCCGCCGAGCCGGATCCAGATGCGGGCGCCGTTCACCGGCGGGAACAGGATCGGCAGGGTGAGCAGCGCCAGCGCGGCGACGACACAGACGTAGGAGTAGCGCTGGAGCCAGCGGTGGTCGCGCAGCACCAGCACCACCAGGATGAACAGCGCCACGCCCAGGGTGGACCACACCAGCTGCACCGGCGCGGCCCGCGCGCCCGGCGTCTCCAGGTCGAGCCGGTAGATCAGCACCAGCCCCAGCCCGTTGAGCAGCACCGCGATGGGCAGCAGCAGCGGGTCGGCGTACGGCGCCCGCAGCCGCACCGCGCCGTGCGCGAGCAGGGCGAGCACGCCGAGCCCGGCGCCGTAACCGGCGGCGCCGGGCGGGACGGTGCCGTACCTCGCCAGGCCGACGGCGCAGTAGCCGTACACCGACAGCAGGACCGCGAGGACGATGAGGGCGAGTTCGACGCCGCGGCGCCTGGGGAGGCGGGCGGCGGGCGCGGGCGGGGCCGCCGCTGTCACGGTGGTGCCGGTCTTGGTCATGTCCGGAACTTACCCAAATCAGGTGGTGCGTCCGCTTCGGACGTCAGCACCAGCGTGGCGTGGGCCCGATGTTCCGGATGAAGCGGGCCGACCCCCACGTCCAGGTGCCGTCCGCCAGCAGGTACCAGACGCGATTGCCGAGGACGTTCCCGCCCAGCGTCTTGCAGTAGATCCACACGATCTCGCCCGGCCGTGCGATCCGGAGCACCCGGCTGCCCCGGTCCGGCCGGGTGTGCAGGGCGAGCCCGCCGCGCGCGACGACCCGGCCGCGGTAGAAGCGGGGGTCGTCCTGGCCGGCGGGGACGGCAGTCTTGCCGGTGCTCTCGCTCGCGGTGGTGCCGGCGGCGTGGGTCTTGCCGGTGGCGTCGGTCTTGCCGGGGGTGGTGCTCTTGCCCGCGGTGGTGCCGGTGCCGCCCGGCGCCGGGGCCGGGGCCGGGGTGGCCGGGGCCGCGTGGCCTGGGGCGGGGTCCGGGGCGGCGCCGCGGCCGTCGTCGGCGACGGCCGGCACGACGGCCGCGGCGGTCAGCAGGGCGCCGGCGGCGGCCGCCACGGCCAGCCGGGTGAGGGGGGAGTGCAGGGACATGGGGTGGTACCTCCACCTGAGGTGGCGAAGCCCGCCGGCCGTACGGTCACGGGCAGATCTGACTAATCGCCACATTAGGAGCGTCGCACCCCGGCCGCCCGTCACACTGCGCCACCTGAGCCACCGTCACCTGCGTGCCGGGCCGGGCGGGCGGCTGTCACCGGGTGGCGCCGTCGCCCGGGCCGCCGCCGGTGGCCGCCCGTACGCCCGGACCGCCCGCCTGCCCGGGCCCGTCCTCCGGTTCCGGCGGGCTCTGAGGCAGCGTCAGGGTCGCCACCGCCCCGCCGTCCGGAGCGTTGGCGAACTCCAGCCGGGCGCCGAGCACCTCGGCCTGGCCCAGCGCGATCGTCAGCCCGAGCCCGTGACCGGTGGCCCCGCCCTCGGTGCGGAAGCGCTGCGGGCCGTGCGCCACGAGGTAGTCCGGGTAGCCGTCGCCGTGGTCCCGCACGGTGACGACCGGGCCGTCCACCGTCAGCACCACCGGCGGCCGCCCGTGCCGGTGCGCGTTGGCCACCAGATTGCCCAGCACCCGCTCCAGCCGCCGCCGGTCGGTCTCGACGTACACGTCCCCTACGATCCTGACCTCCGCGCCGGTCCCGGCCGCGGCGCCCGCCGCCCGCACCGCGCGCTCGGCCACCGTGCTCAGGTGCTCGGCGTCCAGCGCGGGCCGCTCCCGCCCGCTGTCCAGCCGGGAGATCTCCAGCAGGTCCTCGGTGAGGGTGCGCAGCGCGGCCACCCGGTCGCGCACCAGCTCCGTGGGCCGGCCCGGCGGGAGCAGTTCGGCCGCCGCGTGCAGTCCCGTCAGCGGGGTGCGCAGCTCGTGCGCGACGTCCGCGGTGAACCGCTGCTCGGCCAGCAGCTTGCCCTGGAGCGAGGCCGCCATCGAGTCCAGCGCGGCGGCGACCGCGGCCACCTCGTCCTGCGGGCGCGAGGGGTCCCGGGTCAGCGGGTCGTGCACGCGCGCGTCCAGGTCACCGGTGCTGATCCGGCGGGCCACCTGGGCGGTGGCGTGCAGCCGCCGCGTCACCCGGGTCACGGCGAACGCGCCGATCAGCAGCGTCACGCCGATCGCCAGTCCCGAGGACCACAGGATCGACTGGTCCAGGGCCGCGATGGTGCGGGCCTGCTGCGAGTAGTCCACCTCCACGGCCAGCGCCCGCCCGTGGTCGGCGGGGCCGGCCGCCCACATGGTGGGCCGCCCGTTGTGCTGGTCGACCACCGTGCCGCGCTGCCCCCGCGCCGCCAGGTGCCGCAGCGATCCCGGCAGCCCCGGCGGGTCTACCCCGGCGCCCGGCAGCATGGTGTCCCCGGACTCGAAGGCGCTGGTCGCGTCCTTGAGCCGGGCCAGCGCCAGGGCGCGCGCCTGGCCCACGGTCTGGTCGGTCACCGAGACGTGCACGAGGACGCCGAGCAGCGCGGCCAGCGCACAGCACATGACCGTGATGAAGGCGGCGGCCTTGGCCGCGAGCGTCCCGGCCCACCGGGGCAGCACGGCTCTCATCGCGTGCTCGCGGCGGGGGAGTCGGCGGGGGACTCGGACGGCACGTCCGGGGTGAGGGAGGGCCTGGGCACCGGCGAGAGCGAGGCGGAGGGCGCCGGGGTGTGCGCGCGGGTCGGCTTGTGGGTGCCGGTGCGCAGGAACTCGTCGCGCGAGAACACCATCGCCCGCTGGTCGGGGTCCCAGGACCAGGTCGTGCGGTACTCGTAGCCGGCGATCCCGGCGGGGGACCGGATGATCACCGCCCGCCCGGCCAGTTCGACGCCGATCACCGCGTCGTCGTTGGCGAACACCTGCACGAGCCGGTGCTTCTCGAAGGTGTAGACGCGCACCGCCGTCTGATTGGTGGGGTACAGCCGGAAACCGAGCGTCATGTCCTCGCGCCCGTCCCCGGTCAGGTCGCGGTAGTACGGCTGCATGACCGGGCACAGCCTCCGCTCGGCGGCGCTCTTGTGCCGGCCGCAGTCCGCGAGCCGCGTGACCGTCTCGCGGTAGGGCGCCTTGGCCACCGTGTAGTCGTCCGGATGCGCGGCGATCTCCGCCCGTACGACCGCCACCGGATCGACCTTGCGGATGTCGTCGCCGGGGGCGGTTATGCCCTTGACCGTCTCGATCTGCACCTCGTCGTAGGGCCAGGCGGGGCTGGCCGCCGGGCGCAGCGAGGGCCACAGCCGGGCCGGGCTGATCGCGGTCGGCGTGGCACCCGCGCCGCGCAGCCCGCCCGCGTCGCCGCAGCCCGCCGCCGTCACCAGCACGAGGGCGGCGAAGGCGGTGGTCAGGGCGGTGGAGGAGGGTCTGCGGGACACTGGTACACCTTATTAGTACGGAAGTCCTTTTTGTTCACCGCCGCCGTCCGCCGCCGCCCGTCGTCCGTGTCCCGGGGGACGGCGTGACGGCGGCGCGGTGACCGCGCGGTGCTGCCCGCAGAGCGTACGCACTCGAAGGTAAAACGATTATTCGGCCAGCTCCTCCAGGAGCCTCGCCGTCGACAGGCCGGCCCGCAGATACTCGACGAACAGCTCGTTGTGCAGGGCCCAGGGCGAGCGGCGGGCCCGGATCAGACGGATCGCCTCGTTGGCGGTCAGCCCCCGCCGGATCAGCGAGTGCGCGACCACCAGTCCCGACCGGTTGTACCCCGAGTAGCAGCGCACCAGCACCCGGCGCCCCGCCTCCACCGCCTCACAGGCCGCCTGCGCCAGCCGCATCACCCCCGCCAGTTGCGTCCCGTCCAGCGGCCCGTCGGGAATCGGCCACACGTGGTGCTCCACCCCGGCGTCCGGACCGTACCCCGGCAGCCTCAGCAGGCTCTGCACCAGGTCGAACTCGTCCCGCACGACGGCGAGCTCCAGCTTTCCCGAGCGGCTCCTGAACTCGTGCCCGCCCATCCACAGGCCGGGCACGATCTCGCTCCACGGGCTGTCCGGAGCCGGTACGTCGGGCTGCTTCCTGCGGGTACGCAACGGGCGCCTCCCCCACTCCGCTCCCAACCGCCCCTCAAAGGTAGCCGGGTTCTTGCCCCGGGAGCACCCCGCCTGTTCCCATGGTCGTGGGGGTGATGGTGCATGAGCGGACACCGCGGACTGCGCGTCATACCGACCTGGCGCCACGGACAGCAAAGGCTCTACGTCTGCCGCCCGGACGGCAGCAACGCCGCCTGGTACGACCGCGACGCCGCCCGCGTCAACCTCCTCGGCGAGGACGAGGAGGAGCGGGAGGCCGTACTGGAGGCCCTGGCCCCCTTCCTCACCGGCCCGGTCGCCGTGGGCCCGCCGCCCGTCCCCACCCCCGCCGAACTCGCCCGCCTCAGCCTCCACCCGGACGACGACCTCGCGCCCAACCGCCCCGGCGAGGCCCTCCTGGTCGCCCTCGAACGGGACCCGGCCCCCGCCCACCGCCTCCGCCCCGACCCGCGCCGCCGCGCCCTGGCCGCCGAGCAGAGCGTCGGCGACGCGCTGGACCGCCTGGACGGCGCCGGCTGGCACGCCCTGCACTCCGTCGCGCTGCCCGGCGGCGACCGCATCCACCACCTGGTGATCGGCCCCGGCGGCCTCTTCGCCGTCCACAGCCTCAACGCCCGCAGGCAGCGCGTCCACGTCGCCGACCCCATGGTCGCCCTCGGCCGCCACGAGGCCGAGCCCGTCCTGCGCCGCGTCCGCTCCTGCGCCGACCGCGCCTCCTACGCGCTCACCGCGGAGGTACGCCCCCTGCTGGTCCTGGACGGCCCGGCCGCCGTGCGGGTCACTGCCCCGCCGAAGGGCGTCCGCGTCCTGCGCGACGAGGAACTGGGGGGCCTGGCCCGCATGGGCGGCGTCCTGAAGCCGGCGGACGTGGAGGCCCTGCACGCGATCGCCCGGGACCGGGGGACTTGGGAGCGGGTCTGACCGGGCGGGGCGGACGGGGACGCCGTCGCTCGCGGGTGCGGGTGCGGTGCCGCCGCTCGCCGGCGTGGCGGGTCGCCGCCGTCCGGCGGGGCCTGGCGCGCCATCCTGGCTCGCGGGTGCGAGTGACGCCGCGCCGGTCACCGGTGCGAGCGGGGCGGCGCCGGTCGCGGGCCGGGCGGGGGTGCCTGCGCTCCGGGCGGGGGTGCCTGCGCTCCGGGCGGGGCCGGGCGCCGCCGCTTGCGGGAGCCGGTGGGCGCCTGTGCCCGGTGAGCCCGTGGGGCGTCGGCGCTCACGGCAGTTCGGGGGCGCGGTCCGGGTCCATCAGGGGTGCCATCAGGTCCCCGTAGTCCTGGAGCCTCGGGGCGATGTCGGGGGCGCGGAACTCCAGCCGGGCCGGCGTCCGGCACTCCGCCACCTCCTCCCAGGTCACGGGCGCGGAGACCAGCGGCTCCGTCCGGGCCCGCAGGGTGTAGGGGGCGGCCGTGGTCTTGCGCGCCGCGTTCTGGCTCCAGTCGACGAACACCTTCCCCGGCCGCAGACTCCGCGTCATCCGGTGCAGCACCAGCCGCGGCATCGCCTTCTCCGCCTCCACGGCGAGCCCCTTCGCATACTCCGAGGTCCGCTCGCTGGACGCCCCGCGCACGGCCGCCAGCAGGTGCAGCCCCTTGGACCCGGACGTCTTCGCGTACGCCTCGATCCCGTCCCGCGCAAGCCGTTCCCGCAGCCACAGGGCCACCTGGCAGCAGTCGACCACGGTCGCCGGCGGCCCCGGATCGAGGTCGAACACCAGCCGGTCGGCCTCCTCCGGATCCCCGATCAGCCACTGCGGGGTGTGGAACTCGGTCACCAGGTTGGCCGCCCACATCAGGCTCGGCAGATCCTGCACCAGCACCATCCGCGCCGGCCCGTCCGAGCGCGGCACCTCCGCCGTCGTCACCCACTCGGGCGTGCCCGCGGGTACGTTCTTGACGAAGAACAGCTGCCCGTCCGGCCCGTCCGGATACCGCAGGAAGGACAGCGGCCGGTCCCGCAGGTGCGGCAGCAGCGCCTCGGCGATCGTCGCGTAGTAGTGGAGTACCTCCGCCTTGGTGAACCCGGTCGCGGGATACAGCACCTTCTCCAGGTTGCTCAGCGCGACCCGTCGCCCCTCCACCTCTGTGATCGGCGCCATACGATAAGAAAACCACGGATACTTCGTAAAACAGGGCAAACAGCCCCGAGGCAGGTGCTGCACGTGCGATCGATCTGGAACGGCGCCATCTCGTTCGGCCTGGTCAGCATCCCGATCAAGCTGGTGAACGCCACCGAGAGCCACACCATCTCCTTCCGCCAGATCCACACTGAGGACGGCGGACGCATCCGCTACCGCAAGGTGTGCGAACTGGAGGACCGCGAGGTCACCCAGGGCGAGATCGGCAAGGGATACGAGGACGCGGACGGCTCGATCATCCCGATCACCGACGAGGACCTGGCCCATCTGCCGCTGCCGACCACGCGGACGATCGACATCGTGGCCTTCGTGCCCGCCGACCGGATCGACCCGCTCCAGCTGGAGCACGCCTACTACCTGGCCGCGAGCGGCGCCCCCGCCGCCAAGCCGTACACCCTGTTGCGCGAGGCGCTCAAGCGCAGCAGGCGGGTGGCGATCGCCAAGTTCGCCCTGCGCGGCCGCGAGCGGCTGGGGATGCTCCGTGTGGTGGACGACGTGATCGCCATGCACGGCCTGCTCTGGCCGGACGAGATCCGCGCCCCCCAGGGTGTCGCCCCCGACGCCGACGTCACCGTCCGCGACAAGGAGCTCGACCTCGCCGACGCCCTGATGGACACCCTCGGCGAGGTGGACCTGGAGGAGCTGCACGACGAGTACCGCGAGGCCCTGGAGGAGGTCATCGCGGCCAAGACCTCCGGCGAGGCGCCCCCCGAGGCCCCCGAGCCCGCCCGCGGCGGCAAGGTCCTGGACCTGATGGCGGCCCTGGAGAACAGCGTCCGCGCGGCCAGGGAGTCCCGGGGTGAGGAGGCGGAGGTCAGACACCTGGCGCCCCGCGAGGCCGCCCCGGACTCCGTCGGCGGGAGGGCGGGGAAGGCCGGGACGGGCACGGGGAAGTCCGCGTCCGCGGCCAGGAAGACGACGGCGAAGAAGTCCGCCTCGGCGGCGAAGAAGACGGCCTCGAAGGCGAAGTCGTCCAAGACCACGAAGAAGACCGCCTCCGCGTCTGCCTCCGCCGCCACGGCCGGGGGCAGCACCGGCACGGCGAAGAAGGCCCCCGCCAAGAAGCCCGCGGCCAAGACGGCGTCCCGCAAGCGCACGGCTTGAGGCCCCCGGGCCGTGCCGAATTAAGAGGTTCGGGCAGGGCCCCGCTGGAGCGAGTCCCGCGGGGCCCTGCCCGGCGCCGGTGGCGGTGGCGGTGGCCCTGGCCCTGGTCCTGGCCCTGGCCCTGGCGCGGTCTGGCGTGCGGCTACTGGTTCACGCGCCGCAGTGCCAGTACGGCGTTGTGGCCGCCGAAGCCGAAGGAGTTGCTGAGCACCAGGTCGCCGTCGCCCGGCAGCGGGCGCGGCTTGCCGGTGACGACGTCGAGCCCGATCGCCTCGTCGACCTCGGCGCAGCCCACGGTCGGCGGGACGACCCCGTGGTGCAGGGTGAGCGCGGCGGCGACGGCCTCGACGCCGCCCGCGGCGCCCTGGAGGTGCCCGAGGTGGCCCTTCAGCGCGGTCACCGGCACCCCCGGCTGCCCCAGTACGGCCCGCAGGGCGCCGGCCTCGGCGAGGTCGCCCTCGACCGTGGCCGTGGCATGGGCGTTGACGTGCACGACGTCCACGATGTGACCGCCGGCGTCCCGCACGGCCCGCCGCAGCGCCAGCGCGACCCCGCTCCCGCTGGGGTCGGGCGCGGCCATGTGGTGGGCGTCGGCCGACAGCCCCCAGCCGGCGGCCTCGCAGTAGATCCGGGCCCCGCGGGCGAGCGCGTGCTCCTCCGACTCCAGTACGAGCAGCCCCGCGCCCTCGCCGTTGACGAACCCGGCGCGGTCCTTGGCGAAGGGCCGTGAGGGCGACTCGCCGTCCTCGAGCCCGAGGTCGGACAGGGCGCGCATGGCGGAGAAGGACGCCATGATCGCCGGCGTGACGACCGCCTCGGCGCCACCGGCGAGGGCGACGTCGACACGGCCGTACCGTATGCGGTCGATGGCCTCGCCGATCGCCTCCGTGCCGGAGGCGCAGGCGGCGGTCACGGTCCGCGCCTCGCCGGTGATGTGCAGGTCCAGCGAGACCTGGGAGGCGGCCTGGGAGGGCACGGTCATGGGCGTGGTGAGCGGCGACACAGCCCGCGGCCCCTTCTCCCGCAGCTTGCGGTCGCCGCCGACCAGGATCGAGGCGTCCCCGAGGATGGCCCCGAGGCTGACCCCGACCCGCTCGGGGTCGAGCCCGCTCTCGACGGTCCCGCCGGCCGTGAAACCGGCGTCGGCCCACGCCTCGCGGGCGGCGAGCACGGCCATCTGCGCGGCCCGGTTCATCCGGCGGGCGGCGGCCCGGGGCAGCAGGGAGGCGGGGTCCACGGGCACCGTGCCCGCGACCCGCACGGGCAGACCGTCGAACTCCTCGTCCTCCAACTCCCTTATCCCGTGCCGCCCGTCGAGCAGCCCCTGCCACAGCTCGTCCACCCCGACACCGAGCGGGGTGACCGCGCCGAGCCCGGTCACGACGACCCGCCGCGGCGCGGCCGGTGCGGTCTCGCGCGTGGGCCGCGCGTGGTGCCGTACGACGTACCCCTCGTGGTCCGCGTCCGCGGCCCACGCCCGTACGGTGTCGTCGGAGACGGTCCCGGCGCCGCCCGGGGCGGCGACCGCGTCGAGGTCCTGGTGCCAGACGCCCCAGCGCCGCTGGTACGTCACCTCGACGCCCTCCGGGTCCACGGCGCGCAGCCGGGTCACCCGGTCCCCGTCCCGGAACGCCACGGCGTCAAGCCGCGGCGACGACACGGCCGGCACGGCCGCCGCGTCCACCCGCCGGCCCGCGACCACCACCTCCTGACCCCGTTCCAGCACCTCGTCGCGGTCCAGGCCGCCGAGCGGCGGGCGCAGCGTCACGCGGATCGTCTCGGGCGACTCCGGCAGCGTGTGCGTCACGACACACCACTGCCGCTGCTCCGCCTCGGCCCGCGTCACGGCGAGCAGATCGCCGGGGACCACCTCTGCGGCGGTAACTGCGTGGGGGTTGATGGGGACTTGCGGCATCTCGGACGAATGGGACATACCGTGCAGCTTCCTGTTACCCGAAGTGTCGTATCGCGGACCATTCCGAGTGAAAGGGGCGAACGAGCGAAAAACCATGGGATTAGATGAGGGCCGCAAACAGGACGCGTGTACGAATACCCGCAATCGCCATGAATACGCGCGAAGTTGAGCAAACGGTGGCCTGGATGTGTGTGCCGGGTCACTCGGGGGCCGAGGCGCATGGGGCGGTGATCCCCCTGCGTGCGGGGCGATTTGGGGGTGAATGGCCGGATGTGATGCCATGTGACCTGGGGCACGGTGCCGCACCACACGTGACCTGCGGCACGCGGCTCTGGGTATGTGACCTGCGGCATGCGCCCCTGGAGCACGCGGCCTTGGAGCACGCGCCCCTGGAGCACGCGGCCTTGGAGCACGCGGCCCTGGGGCAGGTGTGGCAGGTCACGTGACCTGGCGCACGTGACCTGGGGCACGTACCTGGCGCACGTGACCTACGGCACTCGGTCGGCCTTCGGTGCGCCGGCCGGTGACGGCGGCCCGAACAGCGCGGGCACACACGCCTGGACGAGGTGTGGACCGGGTTCGGCGAGCGCCCTGGCGAACTCGGCCGTGAACTCCTCGGCGCTGGTGGCCCGCGCGGCCGGCACCCCCATGCTCCGCGCGATCCCGGCCCAGTCCAGCACGGGCCGCGACAGGTCGAGCAGGTCCCGGCGGGCCGGCCCGCATCCCGGTTCGGACCCCGGTTCGGATCCCGGCGCGGCCGAGGGCGCGATCAGCCGGTCGTACTCCATCTCCAGGATCGCGTAAGAGGAGTTGGCGTACACGACGACCGTGATGTCGAGCCCCTCTCGGGCCATGGTCCACAGCGCCTGCGGGGTGAACATCGCGCTGCCGTCCGCCTCCAGACACACCACCGGCTGCCCGGGGCAGGCCAGCGCGGCGCCGACGGCCAGCGGCAGCCCCTGCCCGATCGCGCCCCCGGTGAGGCACAGCCAGTTGTGGCGCGGGGCGCCGGCGGTGGCCGCGGGCAGCCACAGCCCGGACGTGTTCGCCTCGTCGACGACGACAGCGCCCTCGGGCAGCAGCGCCCCTACGGCGGCGGCGACCGTCTCACCGGTGAGCGGGCCCGTCGGCGTCAGCGGCTCGGCCGGGCCGGGTGTGGCGGGGGTGCCGTGCGAGCCGGGGAGGCGGTCCGCGAGGTGGGCGAGCGCCTCCCGAGTCCCGCGTACGTCGCTGTCGGGCCCGGTGAGGTCGTACACCCGGCAGTCCTCGGGGACCAGCCGGCCCGGCGTCCCCGGGTAGGCGAAGAAGGACACCGGGGAGCGGGCCCCGGCCAGCACCAGGTGCCGCGCGCCACGGAGTTGGGCCAGCGCGCCCTCGGGCAGATAGGCCAGCCGCTCCACGGCGGGCAGGCCCGCACCGCGTTCGAGCCGGGCCGGGAAGGTCTCGCACAGCAGCCGCGCACCGGAGGCGGCGGCGACGCGGGCCGCCTCGCGCAGCGCGGGCTCACGCAAGGCGGGACCGCCGAGGAGGAGCGCGGCGGGCTCGCCGCAGCGCAGGGCGGCGGCGGCTTCGGCCACGGCGTCGTCCGCTACGGCGTACTCGGTCGCTGTCTCCGCGGACGGGCCAGTCGTGGGCCGGGAGGCCCGCGGTACCGCGCCGGCGGCGGCCGCCCCCGGGGACCAGGAGACGTCGGCGGGCAGGATGAGGGTGGCCACCCGGCCGCGCCCCGCCGTGGCGGCGGCCACGGCCGCGGCGGCGTCCGCACCCGCCGTACGGCTGTCCCGGCAGCGCCGGACCCAGCCGGAGACGGTGCCGGCCACCGCGTCGATGTCCGACTCGAGCGGGGCGTCGAGGGGCTTGTGGTACGTGGCGTGGTCGCCGACGAGGTTGACCAGCCGGGTGGCCGCGCGGCGCGCGTTGTGCAGGTTGGCCAGGCCGTTGCCGAGGCCCGGCCCCAGGTGCAGCAGGGTGGCCGCGGGCCGGCCGGTCATCCGCCCGTACCCGTCCGCCGCCCCGGTCGCCACGCCCTCGAACAGACAGGGCACGGCGCGCGCCCCCGGCTCAGCGTCCAGCGCGGCGACCAGATGCATCTCGGAGGTCCCGGGGTTGGCGAAGAACACCTCCACCCCGCACGCGCGCAGGGAGGCGACGACCGCTTCGGCACCGTTCACGTCACGTCACGTCACTTCCGTCACCGGGGAGACCAGCGGGGCCGAGCCCACCGAGGTCGAGGCTTGAGGACCGGGATCGAGCAGAACACCGGGATTGAGGATGCCGCGAGGGTCGAAGGCGAGCTTGATCCCGCGCATCAGCTCCACCTTGGCAGGGTCCTCCAGTTCCAGGAAGTACGGCTTCTTGGCCCGCCCCACGCCGTGCTCGCCGGAGACCGCGCCGCCGTGCTCCCCGGCCGCGCGGAACAGCCGGCGCAGCACCTCGTCGCGGCGGACCGGGTCCGGCTGGAAGACCGACAGGTGCACGTTGCCGTCCCCCGCGTGTCCGCAGCCGGTCACCAGCGACCCGGTGTCCTCGGCGGCGGCGCGGGCGGCGGCCAGCAACTCCGGCAGGGCGCCGCGCGGCACGACCGCGTCCACGACGTCGTCGGCGCCGGCCGCCTTCGCCGTCCAGAAGGCCCGTTCCCGCGCCTCGGTCAGCTTCCTGGCCGCGCCCGCGGGCAGTACGAAGACGTCCAGGGCGCCGAGTCCGAGCAGCCGCGTGGCGACCGACTCGACGTCCTCCTCCAGCCGCGAGGCGGAGCGGTCCTCCAGTACGACGAGCAGGTAGCCGAGCGCGGCGCGACGGACGTCCTCGGGGATGCCCAGTCCGGAAGTCCCCTCGGGACCGTCCGCGGCGATGGCGGCCATGGCCAGCAGATCCACGTACTCCAGCGCGACCGGCTCGGGACCTCCGCTCGGTGCGGGGCCCCCGCCCGGCTCTGGACCCCCGCCGGCCAGCGGCGGAACCGCCCGGAAGACGTCCTCCTCCGACCCGAACGCCGCCAGCACGGTGGCCGAACGCCCGGCCCTGGGCCGCAGCCGGAGCGTCGCCTCGGTCACCAGGGCGAGGGTGCCCTCGGAGCCCACGAGCAACTGCGTGAGGTCGTAACCGGCGGACGTCTTCACGTACTTGCCGCCGCTGCGCACGATCGCCCCGGACGCGAGCACCGCCTCAAGGCCGAGCACATGGTGCCGCGTGACCCCGTGCCGTACGGCGTGCATCCCACCGGCGTTGGTGGCGATGGTCCCGCCGACGCTGGCCGAGGGTTCGCCGAGCCGCACCGGGTAGCACAGCCCGGCCGGGGCGACGGCCCGGTCCAGCGCCTCCAGGCTGACGCCGGGCTGCACGACGGCCACGTGATTGACCGCGTCCACCTGCAGGACGCGGTTCATCCGCTCGAACGACACGACGATCCCGCCCGGCGCGGGCACGCACGCCCCCGACATCCCGGTCCCGGCGCCCCGCGCGGTCACGGGAATCCGCCGCTCCCCGGCGATCCTCAGCACGTCCGCGACCTCGGCGGCGGAGGCGGGCCGGACGGCGTACGCGGGCGCCCGGCGTGCGACGGCCAACGACTCGTCACCGCCGTACTCCTCGGCGATCGCCTCACCACTCAGCACGTGCCGCGCACCCACGGCGTCGGCAAGCAGCGCGCCCGCGTCGGACACCGAACGCCCCCTTCCCTCGGCCCTCTTACCAGCGAGCGGGGTCCGTTGGGGCTCCGCCCTGCGATGGTGGCGGCCCCGGAACGGCGGGGGAGTGGGCCGCAGGGCCCCATGAGAGGGCCGAACGGGCCTCTGGTTGAGCCGACTTGATCACGATCGCATGACGAACGATCACGAACCGACAACTGACTTCACAAAACCTTTACTTCATCTGCGAAGCTGCTCCACCTGTAACCAAGGTCACCAAACGGAGCTCAACTGATGGACGACATCAAGCCCACCGCCGAGGCCACCCCCGGCGCCGTCGCCCCGGCCGGAGGCGCCGTCGCGGCCGCCGCCGGCGCGGCCGTATCCGTCCGCCCGACCGGCCTGGCCATGAAGCGCCGCGGCCCGGTCGCGGTGTGGCTCGGACTGCCGCTGGTCACCCTCGGGATCTACCAGCTGGTCTGGTACTACAAGATCCACAAGGAGCTGCAGGAGTTCGACCGGCGCCGCGTGCTCAACCCGACCGGCAGCCTGCTGGTCATGATCTTCCTGGGCTGGACGCTGATCGCCCCCCTGATCTCCTTCCACAACACGGGCAAGGCCATCGCCGACGCCCAGCGCGCGGCCGGCCTCCCGGTCACCTGCAGCCCCGCCGCGAGCACCTTCCTGACCTTCGTCTTCGGCCTGAACACCTGGTACATGCAGCGCCAGCTCAACCTGGTCGTGGCCGCGTACGGGGACACGGCCCCGGGCACGGAGATCCACCTGGCGGCCTGACAGGGGTTTCCGGGACCCTGCGGGCCCCGGGGATGTGGTGGCGCGGCTTCAGCGCGAACGAAGCCGCGCCCGCCGCACGGGTGGCGCTCAAGTCCCCTTCGCGTCCACGGCGTACACGCCGCCGTATCCGCTGACGTACGCCACGGACCCGGAACCCGCGGGGACGGAACGCGAGTTGACGCCACCCTTGCCCATGTCGCACTTCCACCGTCTGCGACCGCTCCCGGCGTCCATCGCGAACAGGCGCCCGTCCACCCCGAGGAGGACCAGCCCCCCGGCGACGGTGAGACCGGCCGACGCGATGCCGGACCCGAAGGTGGACTTCCAGTGCTGCCGGCCGGTGGCGAGGTCAACGCCGTACAGAATCCCGGGATTCCTGCCCACGCCCGCGCACACGACGTCCCCGGACACGGCCGGCGAAACGTTCACCGCGGCTCCCGCGGAGAACTCCCAGCGCTTGCGGCCGGTGGCCGCGTCCAGCGCGTACAGCCGGCGGTCGTCGCCGCCGACGAGGACGGTCCCGCCGGACACCGCCGGAGCGGTCTCCACCTGGTCGCCGGTGGCGAAGGTCCATCGCCGGCGGCCGGTGGCGGCGTCGAGGGCGTACAGGTAGGAGACCTCGTCGGCGACGCACACGGTGCCGCCCGACACGACCGGAGACCCGGCTCGCCCCCGGGTGCGGAACGCCCAGCGCAGCCGTCCCGTTCGGGCGTCGAGCGCGCACAGGCGCTCGGTGGAGTCGGAGGCCCGAGCGCCGACGTAGACGAGGCCCCCGGACACCGCGGGGGAGGAATCGTTTGTCGTACGTGTCGTCCATCCCCTCGGTGAAGACCCACCGCCGTTTCGCGTCGGGCACGAAGGTGTCCCCGAAGACACCTCCCTCGGCGACCCCCACCAGCCACTTCACCCCCCTCCACCCGCCGAAGCCCAGCCCGCCGACGGCCACCGCGGCCCCGCCCATCCGCAGCACGTTCCGCCGGGCCACCCGGCCCCCGCCGAACCCGCCCACCCCACCACGCGACACCGGGACGGCCGGCGCCCCGGCCCCCCGCGACCGACGACCGCCCCTCACCGGAATGGGCGGAGACCAACGGCACGAACTTGCTGGATGGAATAAGCGGATCGGAGGGATCGCGAGGCCCCAACGGACGCGCCTCCGGCCCGGAACCGGGCAGCGCCGACGGACGCGGCGTCGGACCGGGACCGGGCAGTGCCGACGGACGCGGCGTCGGACCGGGACCGGGCAGTGCCGACGGACGCGGCTCGGGGTCCGGATCGAGGAGCGTCGGCGGATGAGGCACCGCGGCACGACGGGTGACGAGATCCGCGACGGAGCCGGGCAGCCAGCCCACCCCACCACGGAACGCCTCCGCCCCCGGGCGGCTCCCCATCACCTCAAGAATCTCACCCACACTCACCCGCTCGCGGGGATCCTTCCGCAGACACCCCGCCACCACATCACGCAATGGCGGTGGCAGACGGTCGAGTTGAGGCTCCTGATGCACGATCCGATACGTAACCCCATGCGTAGGCCCCTCACCGAACGGCCCCACTCCCGTCACCGCGAACGTCAGCACGCCCCCCAGTGCGAACACGTCCGTCGCCGGCCCGACGGGGTGATCCTGGGTGAGCTGCTCGGGCGCCATGAAGGCCGGCGTGCCGACGGCCACCCCCGTCGTGGTCAGCGCACTGGCGTCACGGCCAGCAGTATGGAGGTGCTGCTGAGCCGCTACGCCAAATGCCTTGATGGACGGCAGGAAATCGCCAACCGTGAGGGCTTCGCCGTGTCCCGGTGGCAGGGCGTCGACTTCCTGGTCGGCTTCCAGAGCACATCACATGCTTGGTCAGGCAACCACCGGAAGACTGTCTGCGGTTTCCCGTGCGGGCTTACTGAGCGGAGAAGGTGAGCCGCAGAACGATCTCGCCGTCGTCGATCTCCCCGGTGGGCTCGAATCCGAACTTCTGGTAGAAGGGCCACGGTTCGCCGTCGCCGGGATCGTAGCTGGTCAGTAGCTCGGTGGCACCGTCCGCGCGAACCAAAGCGGCGATTTGCTTGAGAGTCTCTCGGCCGATCCCTCGCCTCTGGTGCCGCTTGTCGATGAGGAGGCGCCAGATGAAGTGCCGCCCTTTGTAGGGACCAGCCAGCGGCTTCCACGACAGCATCACGAAGCCGACTGGCTCGTCGCCGATGTACACACCGCGGCACCACGGATTGGCCTCCGGCTGTTGTGCCGCCTGCTTGAGCGACTTGGACACGGAGGCGACGAACTGCTTCTGGTCGCGTCGGACGCGAAGGGCACGAACGGCATCCCGGTTCTCGTCGGTGATCTGCCGCAGGTGCACGCCTGGAGACCTCATGCCGAACCCCATCCTGTATGCGGCAGCTGTGCCGGCCGGCCCGACGTGAGGAGCCGCCGTCGTGCGGCACTGAGCCGTGTGCACGCACTACCAAGGACGTCAGGGCGGATGCTCCCAGCGTATTCGGCCCCGCGAACCTGAAGCGGAACCGGCACGCCAAGCTGTGGCCGCTCCGAGGTAGCCGCTGTGACCTGGGCAGATGCGTCCAGATCCTGTCGACGAACAGTCCACCGACCCAGGCATACGCCCGCTCGGGCCCCCACACGCCTGCACAAACGCGAAGACCCCGGCCTCAGCGTTTCCGCTGGTGACGGGGTCTTTGGGCACCTCATGCTGGGTGCCCCCGGCAGGATTCGAACCTGCGCACACGGCTCCGGAGGCCGTTTTGGTCTCCAGGCAACATGCTGGTCAGGGGCTTGATCCCGACGAATCAGGTGGTGCCTGTCCACGGATGGTCCATGGGGCAGTGCAACTGCCCCATGGACCTCTAGGGGGCTCGATACGCCTTGTGGGCAGAGCCGTGAGGATGATGGCCTCCGGGGCTTGGAGGCCACTCATGTGAACATACAGGCTGAGGCGCACCCGGTATGGAAATGCCCCTTTTAGCTTCAGCCGGGAAGATCCTTAATCCTGCTGACGTGAACACCGGCGGATTTAGCTGTCTGCCGGAGCCTAGAACTGATGTCGACGGAATTATCCAGCGCCATTAGGGGTCGAAGCTGAGTCTGCGAGCGAATAGAGCGGAGTGACCGGCCAATTTGCCGGGCGGCCTCTTCCAGCGGATCTAGTCCCTCACCGTTCGGGGATTCCGGGCTTGCTACCCAAGCACCGTAAGCGGTGGGTCCGTCGACCCAACCGAGGTCGAATTGTGGAGCGCGACGGGCTGGACCTCGGACTTCGAGGTGCGTCCGTCCTGCCACCTGATTAACCAGACTCGTCAAAAGCCTCTCATGTCGAGGTGTTCCCCGCCCGAAGATGTGTGCCTCAAGCTGGCTGATCCTGCGGTTGCGTAGACCAAGCCGATCGAACGGTCCGCCGAGGATTCCATCGCCGACTTCGGGCAATACTGTGACTTGGTCACCTTGCATCTTAAGATCTCGGCAACGGGCGGGGGCTCCGAAGAGAAGATCCGAGAAGCCGGCGGCGTCGACTACATGAATGTGCTGTCCGGCTCTGCGTGACTCTATCACTTTGAGGAGCTTTCGACTTAGCCCCCGGTCTGTGTCCTTGACGTTGCCTGCCAACTCCCCGTGAACAACGAGTGTTACTCGCTTAGAGAAGCTATCTTGACAGGCGGCTCCTAAGGTCCCGGCCCGAGAGATACAGTCTTTACGGAATACCCATTCCCCATCAACCAGAGTCTTACCGGTGAACATGAGTGTCTGGCCTCGGAGTTCGCGGATCCATCCAGTGCATCGTGCGGGCACTCGTGTCACCCTCCCCGGGTTTGAACAGCCTCTACCTTGCAGGGTACTGCTGCGGTCAGCTCGACAACACCCGTCCGTACCACCCCGACGGAAAGGCGCTATGAGCGGAGCTGAATTCATAGCCAACGGCTTCGTGCCAGTGGACCGTTGCTTCCAACCCCTTCGGCAACGGATCGGTGGCCGTCAGCTCTCGCGGCTCCGGCAGATGCCCGCGAAGTCGCAGCCGGCACAGGATGAGCACCAGTTGTCAAGGCGGGAGAGCTGGTTGGTGCGCAGCGAATCCGCTGCTTCCGTGACGCGCCTGCCGAGGTCGGTCATGACTTCGGGATCCACCAGCTCGCGGGTGTCCCGCCCCGCCTTGTCGAGGTTGAGGACCTCGACGACGTCCGCGTTCTGTCCGGTTAGTTCCTGGTATCCGAGCACGTACAGGTGCAGCTGGTCACGGGTCAGGTCCTCGGCCTGGGCGCGCTCGCTGGACTTGAAGTCGACGACCGACGTCTCGTTCGTGTCGAGTCGCTTGATCAGGTCGACGCGGCCGGTCACGGTGACGCCGGGGACCGGGTGGATCTCAACGGGCTGCTCCGAGTACCTCGTCTGATGCAACGTTGCACCATGGCGCTCCAGATAGCGTCGCACGGCCGTCTCGGCGGCTGGGCGGAGCTGGTCTTGCGCCGCCGGATTTGCGAAGGGGAGGTTGAGGTGGCGGTCCACGAGATCCTCCGCCTCGTCAGGGGTGGCGATGTCACCCTCGATGGCGCGTTTGTGGATCTCCGCCATAACGTCGTGGAGAGACTTGCCAAAGCCGAGTTCCTTCTGCAGCGGCGAGTCGAAGCCGTAGAGCAGACGGAGCTTGAAGGAGTAGGGGCACTGAAAGAGGTACTTCAGATCCGAGAAGGACATGACGACCTCGGGAGTGCCACGCCTGGGGGCCGGTGTCAGCCGACCGTCGGGAGAGGGGACGACCTCGCGGGTCAGGACGGTGTGGACCTGCGTGGCCTCGTTGAAGAAGTCCGAGCGCTTCTTTCCGGTGCGCTTATCGTTGGGTGCGAAGGAGAGCGCCAAGTACTTCTGGGCGCGGGTGACGGCTACGTAGAACAGGCGCCGCTCGTCCGCCTCGGTGCCCCGGTAGCGGGCGGCGCCCGGGACGAGGTTTGCCTCCACCACATGGAACACACCCAGACCGCCCCGGCCGGAGGTGGGGAAGGTGTTCTTACGCAAGGCGGGGAGGAAGACAGCGGGCCACTGCATGCCCTTAGCCTGGTGGACAGTGGCGATGACGACGGCGTTGGGTTGGGCGTAGCCGTTGTCCCCGTCGGATTCCTCGTAGTAGTCGGGTGCCTGGTGCTCGACCCACTTGGCGAAGGCGTCGAACCGCTGCTGAGGTTCGCTGGTGAGGTGAATGCGCTCGAAGTCCCCGATCGCGGTGGAGAAGCGACCGAGGTTGTAGTAGATGAGTTCGCCTCGCTCGTTCGGAACACGCTCCTCCCGCAGCTCTACGGCTTCGAGGAACTCGAGGAAGACACCCTGGAGTGTGGTGGAGTCCCAGGGCTTGGAGGCATCCCACTGCATGGCGGTGTTGAGCACGGGAAGCCCGACCCGGACGTCGGCCTCCGTGAGCCCGATGCTGGCGTCGACCCAGGCGTCGATGAGGTCTTGCTCGTCGACTAGCCCAGCAACGAACCGGAAACAGGTGACGGCCGCCTGCACCTCCGGCGTTTCGAAGAGTTTGGTCAGTCCCTTAATGACGTAGGGGATACCACGACGGCGGAGCTCTTCGACTAGCGGCCCGGCGTCGGCCTTGACGGAGCGGAACAAGACGGCGAAGTCCGACCAGTCGAGTCCTCGCGGCTCGCCGCCTTCCCGGTCTTGGAACGCGACGCCGCGCAACCGTTCCATACGGTCGACGAGCCATGTGGCCTCAGCCTCGGTGTCTGGGAATTCCAGCGCGAGCAGGTCACCGCGCTCGAAGGTCTGGTGGCCCGCAGCCGTCATAGCCTTGTTAAGACGCTCGCCGGGCGGAATATGCTCGACGACGCGGCGCGCGAGGTCGACGATGGCGGAACTGGAGCGGAAGTTCTCGTTAAGAGTGACGCGGTGAACGTCCGGGTAGCGGTTCTCGATCGTGAGAATGTTCTCGACGGCACTGCCACGCCACTGGTAGATCGTCTGGTCGTCGTCGCCGACCACGCAGAGATTCGCCCCGTGACGGGTGAGCCCGTGGATTACCTGCTCCTGGACCGGGTTGGTGTCCTGGTATTCGTCGACGACGACGTATTTGACAGTCTCCTTGATGTGTCGCTGAAGGTTCAGGACGGACTCATCGCCTTCGCCGTTGTCGTCGTTTAGCAGGACGGCGGCGTAGTGGAGGATGGCCGTGTAGTCGAAGTACGACCGATCTCTCAGAAGCGTCATGTACTTTTCGAGACCCTCTGATACATCGGCGCGCAGGCCGTCGTGATCCACTTCGTCCTCGCGGAGGATCGACATGACCTGCTGGTACAGCTTGGAGTTGACCCAGCGCCGCAGGGGCTTCGCAGAGCCGTTGACGATCGCATTTGTCGTAGTCAGACCGGACTGTTTGCTGTACTTGTCGATGATCAGGCGGGTCTGAACGTCGTTGAGGACGTTGTACTTGAACGCCTCGGGAACGTGGCTGTGTAGCAGGTCCAGGGCGTAGCCGTGCATGGTTCCGATGTACATCTCGGCAAGGCCGTGTACCTCGCCGTGGAGCTCGCGGATGCGGGTGTGCACACGCTCTTTCAGCTCACCTGCGGCCTTCTCAGTGAAGGTGAAGGCAACGATGTTCTTGGGCTGCATATCGGGCCGCCCGATCAGGCCGGCGATTCGCTGCGAGATGACCTCGGTCTTGCCCGAGCCGGCGCAGGCGACGATCAGGAGGTTGTCGTCGTGGGTGTTGATGGCGGTGCGCTGAGCATCCGTGAAATTCATTAGTCCCCCCCGGAACTTGCTTGTGATGGCGTGGTGACCTGCCACTTTTGTGTGGTGGCATGACCAGTCACGGACGGGGTGGGTGCGTGCTGTGGCGGCACCCACCCCACCCCGCCCCGCCCATTGGCGGCCTCAGACCTCGATGGCCTTGAGGACCTCGTCGCCGTAGTAGTTGACAACCTTGACCGCGATTCGGCCTGACTCGGGCTTGGGGAAGGGACGCGACCTCGTGGTGAAGAGGGTGGCCAGCGCCTCCTCGTCGATCTGTCCCTTGAGTGCCTTGCCGAGCCGCTCGTACGGGTTAAGTCCTGTGGACTTCCCGTTCTCTCCCGAGAAGTAGACGTGGCGCACGATAAAGGCTTCGGCGTCGTAGTCCGTGTCGATAGACCACATCATGATGTCGTCCGGGCCCTCGGCGCGGACGTCACCCGTCGTCGGGTTGTAGATGTCAAGTCCCTTGATTTCGGCGACGAGTTGGCCGTCGTCCGCCTCGGTCACCTCGATGTCGGGCTCACCGAAGACGGTGAACAGGTTACCCGTGCCGGTGTTGGCCAGTTCGTCACCCATAGCGAGGTCCGGGTTCATGCGGACGTTAAGCACGGTCATCTTGCCGACGTGCCGCTCTTGGATGACAGAGAACTCGCCCCTCTCCTCGTTGATCTCGTTGGTCGCCTCGGTGGCGTTAGCGTCGAAGGCGAAACCGAGAATGAGTAGGAGGTCGATCTTGCCGAACCGGAGCGACTCACGGGCCGCGTTCTTGATGAAGAGTGAGTCGACGGTTCCATACTCGGGGCCGAGCGCGATGCCCACGCGGGCCGGTGTGCCCTCCTCAGCGTCCTTGCGGATGCCGACGGCGGTCAGTATGCGGCCGGAGACCGGCTCGACCGACTCGAACTGCAGCCGCTCGTTTCGGTACCCGTTCTGTACGCCGGCCTTTTTGACGTGCTCCAGAATCGTCTCCTCGTACGAGGCGCCGGACGGCATCATCTCGGCGGCCTTCTCAGAGGCGGGGACCTCCTGGTCGAAGGAGACGGAGCGGTGCGGCGACAGGGATTCGACGGTGAAGGCTCCGGCAACCCGTACGGCCTTCTTGTTCTCGTAGGGGCGGTCGTACAGGGTCTCGTACTCGGCGTGCTTGTTGATCGCCTTGTCGATCTGCTCGCGGGTCATCCCCTCCTTGATGTCAGGGTTGTTCGCGATCGACTTCAGCGTAATGTGCGGGACGCGCTCGTAGACGAAGCCGCGACGGATGTCGTGGTTCGAGGGCGAACGGTCGAGCGGCTGTTGGCTTAGTTCGGCTTCCTTGGCCCTTCCTTCCGGGGAGTCGGCGAGGAGGTAGGCCGAGTACTTGGCGCCCATGAGACGGTGCCTGGCGAGGGTGACGGCGACGCGGGAGGAGTCGATGGTGATCCAGCGGCGGCCCCACTGTTCAGCGACATAGGCGGTTGTGCCAGATCCACAGGTGGGGTCGAGGGTTAGATCACCAGGGTCAGTGGCCATGAGCATGCAGCGTTCGACGACCTTGGTGTTGGTCTGAACGACGTAAATCTTATCCATGCCACTACCGGACTGGGTGTCTTCCCATAGATTATTGATCGGATAGGCCGGGAAATCGTCCAGGTAACGCAGGTAGTTGAGTGACCGTCCTGTTGCGACCAAGCGGTTCGCTGCTTTGAGGCGGCTCATTCCCACTTCGTTCGTTTTCCAACGAACCTTGATCGAGGGAAGAAACTCCTGGCCGTTGAAGATCACCGGAAACCAGCTTGCCGCACCCTCACCCTTTTCCCGGCCAACGGAGTCGCTTGTGAGTGGAGAAGGGCGGAAGAATCTAGCTCCCGTAGGTGCGAGAGATGAGTCTTCCCTCTCCTCCTTGGTGGCACGACGGCGTCTCCCGTCGGGAAGCTCAAGTTGATTGTAGGCAGATGCGCCTTCGCCCCCAACTGACTTCAGCTTATAGATTTGACGATATTTAAGGAGTGAGCGGTCTTTTGCATACCAAATCACGTAATCGGAAACGCTGGCTAGGAAATCACCCGTCCCCGTAGAGGTTTTCTTTACGGTGATCAGTGTTACGAAGTTTTCGACTCCGAACACTTCATCTAGAAGTGTACGGGCAAGGTGAACATTCTCGTCACCGATTTGCAGGAAGACCGATCCGGACTCCGTCAGTAGGTCTCGTGCTGCAAGGAGGCGATCCCGAAGGTACGCAAGATATGAGTGAATGCCCAAGTCCCACGTATCCCTGAACGCCTTGAGCTGCTCTACTTCCCGCGTCGCTGAAGCGAGATTCCCGTCCTTGACATCACGTGATCGGGCTGACACCTGCCAGTTCGAATTGAACTTGATCCCATACGGCGGATCGATGTACACCATCTGGACCTTTCCTCGCAGATTCTCTCGCTCTGCAAGGCTCGCCATCACCTGGAGCGAGTCGCCCAGGATCATGCGGTTGGTCCAGTTCATCTGGTGTTTATACCATTCGATCTTCTCCAGCTCATCCGGGATGCCGTCATCGAAGAAGTCGGTACCGAAGAGTGACAATGCCTCCTCGGTACCATCGTCTTCCCCGTCATTCTGTCGCCTCTTCGTCTCGTCCATGAGCTGCTTGACGAGATACCGCGGCTCGATCAACTCCTGGCGGAAGATCGGCGGCGCCGGGACCTCCAAGTCCTGTGCGTCCTGCTCGTCTTTGCCCTTCCACACGAGCTGAGGGTCGAGTGAGGGGTCACGCGGGTATAGCAGTGTCTTCCACTGCTCGACGTCTTCCGTGACAAGGTCGATGGCGTCCGCCGTAGGGTTGTTCACTCTTTTGTCCTCATGGCTTATAGCCTGCACGGCCTTAGTGCGGTTCGCGGCGGTCTTCGCGTTGTCTCTGCGGGGAGCGGCCATCGTCCTTACTTCCCTTCCTCGTCGTTGCCGTCGTGCCGCCGCTGCTCGGCCTCCGCCTCGCGCGCCGCGCTAAACAGGTCGTCCCAGGGGTAGTCGTCGTCGCCCCAGTCCGCATCGTCATCGTCGCTCTTGAGCCTCTCCACGCTCTTGAGCCCGTCCTCGTGCAAGCCCGTAACGGCACCGTCACCGTACAGCGCCTCGATCGCAGCGCTCAGCCCGGACTTGAACGTAGTCGGGTCCTGCGACAGCTCGACGTAGCCCCACTTCCCGAATCCGTCGTGGTTGTTGACGGCCGCGCACCACATGCGCGCGGTTTCCGCCTTCATGGCTCGCTTGCCGGCTGACTTTCGAGAACCCGATACCTCCACGATGAGGTGACGCTGCTGATCCTCTCCGTCGCGCCGCTTCAGCCGGACGATGAAGTCAGGCAGGTACCGGTGCGTGCGCCCGGCGAAGAGATACGGGATCGCGAACTCCAGGTGGTCGTTCTTGACGTACGACTCCACGCTTTTACTGGCGTCGAGCAGCCTCGCCAAAGTCTGCTCCCAGGTGTTGCCGCCTATCCCGTCGAGGACGACGTAGTTCACCGGTGACTTGTCGGGTTCCGCCTCGTAGACCGCCTTGGTCGTGTAAAAGTTCACTTCGTCCGTGGAACCCTCCGGTGTGTACCGCGCGAAGATGGGCACCACCTTGGACGAGTTGTTGCCCTCTTGGCGGTTCAGCGCAGCGAAGAACTGCTGAGCAGCGCGCAGTTGTTCCTCGGAGACCTTGGAGATGATCACCAAGTCTCGCTGGTTTTCCGTTCCGACGCAGTGCGTGATCCAGTCCTTAGCGAGCCTCACCAGGTTCGGGAACATCCACGGCTTGCGTCCCTGTTTCGGATCCTCCAAGAGTTCCAGAGCCAGCTTGGCCACCTGGAAGGCGACTTGTTGGAGGCGGACGCCCTGGCCGTCGACCAGTGTGTGTGTGGCACTCTTCCCGATGAGACCTTCCAGCTCGGCCCGCGTCGCCACCTGGTCGTTCACCTTGAACGGCTCCGCCTGAGTGAAGTCCGCGTAGAAGCGCGCCTCCTCGACCTCCACGCGGTACCCCTCCAGGCGCGGGAAGGTGATGCGCAGCTCCTCCCGGTCCTTCATGGCTCGGACGTGCTTCGGTTCCGGGCGGGGCTTGGTCTTCAGCTCACGGTTCGGGTCGGTCTGAATGAACTGGAAGGGGATGCCGTACACGTCCGCGTACTCCGGCTCCAGCAGCCCCTCGTCGTTCACCGCATACGAGATGCGGCGAAGGCCACGGCCCACCACCTGCTCGCACAGCAGGTGGCTGCCGAAGGCCCGGACTCCCAAGATGTGGGTGACCGTGTTGGCGTCCCAGCCCTCCGTCAGCATGGACACGGACACAACACACCGGACGTCCTGCCCGAGTCTGCCCTTCTTGCCGACGGTGTTCAGAACCTCGCGAAGCAGGTCGGCATCCGTCAGCGCCTCCACATCACGGTCCGGGAATCGGGTGCGGTACTCCTCCTTGAACGCCTCCAGCTCCTCGGCCGCCGCAGCCTTGAACTGGGCGTCCAACTGGGGGTTGTCGGACTCCAACTGCGCCGAGTCGACCAGGATGGTGCGCGGCACGGGATAACGGCGGCCCTGCTCGTCGTAATTGGAGAAGAGGTCCAGCATGCCCCTCTTGCCGAGGCCGTCAGTATCCGGCAGCTCGTGCCCGGCGATCTGGTCGTACACCCACTTCGATACCGTCGTGTTGTTGCAGACGACGATGAACACCGGCGGAGTGGAGCCGGTGCCCCGGGTCTCCTCCTCCCAGCGTGCGAAGGCCTCCGCATAGTTCCGGTACAGGCTGTGGGCTGCCCCATCCAGGACGGCCGGCAGCGTCTTGTCCGCGAGCGTCTCCGGCTTCTGGGAACGCTTCGGCATCTCGTCCCTGATGTGCTCCCACAGGTTCAGGTACGAGACTTCCTTGTGCTTCGCGTCGTCGTCCACCGGTACGCGCGGGATCTTGACCAGGCCCGATTCGATGGCGTCCAGGAGCCCGAAGTCGCTGACCACCCAGGGGAAAAGGGTGCCCTCCGGGTAGCCTGAGCCGTTCAGGTAGAAGGGAGTCGCGGAGAGGTCGTAGACCGCCTTGATGCCGGTCTTGCGCATGATGTGGTTCAGGCCGTCGAACCACTGGCGCGCGTGCTTGTTCTCCTCCTCGGCCTGCTTCTTCTCCTCCCCCTTCAGGTCGTCGACGGTGACGGCCCCCTCCAGGGCGGCCCCGCGGGTCTGGTAGCAATGGTGCGCCTCGTCATTGATGACGATGATCTCGCCCTTGCTTCCGCCCAGATCACGCAGCACCCGGTTGACCATCATGTCGGGATTCTCGACGAAGGGGTCGCTCTTCGACTTGGCCAGCAGCAGCTTCTTGGTCTTGGACGCGAGGCCCTGGCCCTCCCGCGTCGTCTTGAGCATAAACGCGTGGTAGTTGGTGATCGCCACCTGCGCCTGGCCGAGCGCACCCCACAGGTCCGCCGGGACGATGTCCCGTTCCTTGTAGTAGTTGTTCGGATCGGAGGGCATCAGGACCCGCAGCCGATCCCGGATGGTCACACCGGGCGCGACCAGGAGATAGCGCTTGGCGAACCGAGGGTCCTTTGGGCTGGCGACCTTGTTAAGGGTGTTCCAAGCGATGAGCATCGCCATCACGACGGTCTTGCCCGCGCCCGTCGCCATCTTCAGGGCGACCCTGGGCAGCCCCGCATTGTGGTCCTGGTTGGTCTCTTCCAGGTGGGTCTTGATCCACGGCCTGCCGAGTTTCGTGCCCACCTCCGTCAGGTATATGGCGGTTTCCACCGCTTCAACCTGAGCGAAGAACAGCTTCCGTTCCCGGGCCGGGTCGGTCCAGTACTCCAGGAGACGGCGGGTCGTCGGCGTGATGTTGGGGTATCCCGCGGTGCGCCAGCGGGCGACCTCGTTGCGGATGTTACCGATGACGTCCTGGCCCTTACGCTCCTCCAGGATGCCGTCGAAAAACAGCTCGTGCTGGACGCCGGCCGACGTCTTGCGTCCCTTCCGGGCGCGCGGGACGGGCATCCAGGTCTCGCTTGGACGACGCCCAGGGACCCGCTCACCGGTCGGCTGGCCCCGCTCGTCCAGTTCCCAGTGCCAGGCCGGCTCCGCGTACGGCGAATTGATGATCGGGTTCTCGATCACTGCTGCCATGCTCTAGATATCTCCCTCACGCCACGTCTGCGTGGACGGTACAGCCTGTCGCCAACATTGACCCCATTCGTGCAGGATCACGCTGGTGGTCCCCAGTGCTCATCCCGATTTTGGCGCCCTCTGACCACTTGCTGCGCCCGTCCGGGAACCTCAGCGGCACGTCCCAGTCGGTCGTACAGTTCGCGCATCGGCCTAGAGGAGACGCTACGGGGTGAGGCTGGGCGCTTTGGTTGCTGTATCCGGCTGCTGTATAGCAGGATCCTGGCGGGGATCGCTGGAGTGGGATTTACTCACATTCCCGCTGGTCGGCAGAGGTGAGGCGGCCGTGGCCGCGGTGCGCTCTGCCGCGGTGGTTCCCATGAGGCCTGGACGGGACGAGGTCTGCTAAGTCGCTCGCCCTTGTCTATGGACGTTGACTGTGGACAGCGCCGCCGGGGCATCGAGAGCATGAACTGGCATACGCCTCGGAGGCTGCTCAGCTGGCATCAGCAACGGGTCCGTGTGGGGCGAATCAGGGCTGCCGATGGCGCCTAAACGTTCCGGTTGTTCGTCACCGAAGGCGGCAGCGAGCTGATCGCGTGCCCCGGAGTGCGGCGGACCCGCGCTCGAACCCCCGACCGACGACAGTCAGCCACGACGGCGGGTGCGTCGGCCGAACAGGCGCGCGTATGTCTCGCTGCACCCCTACCGGCCTCAGCCAAGGTGCAGTGCGTCGACGGGAGCAAGGCGCGCCGGCCGGATCGTGGCTCGACTGCTCTCCGCGTCCCTGTGGACACGCCAAGTTGTATTTCCGGTTGTCGTTTGGGTTTCTGCTCAGGTAGATTGCAGGTATGGGGCAACGCAAGATCTACTCGAACGCGCCGCTGGCGCTGACCGTCGTGGAGCTACGCCACACAGCCACGCCACCGCTCAGTGAGGCAGACCAGGCAGTCCTAAAAAAGCTGCTCGCGGACACCTTCCCGCTAGCCCGTCCGGCTGCCAGAGCCCTGAATGTCACGCTTGCGCCCGGGGTCGCTCCAACGACGGAGCAAACATTCGACCCCCGCTACATGACCCGCGACACCACTACTGCGGTCACTTTCCGTGCAGACGCCATCGCGGTGGAGACCACCACCTACAAGCGTCGGAGCGTCCTACGAGAGATTCTGCACCGCGCTGTCGACGCACGGCAGCACGTAGCTCCTGCTGATGGCATCGCCCGACTGGGTATTCGCTACATCAATGAGATCCGCGCGGACATCGAGGGTCCAGCGGACTGGTCAAAGTGGATTTCGCCTGCCCTCACTAGCGTCTCCGGCCTACGCGTAGACGAGGGAAGCCATACGCAAGCTTGGCAGGGGATGGCCTCCTTCGGGGATCAGCAGCGTGGCATTGTGCTCCGTCACGGCAATCTTGACGGGTATGCCGTGGCCCCCGGAGGCGAGCTGAGGCGCCCCACCCCCCCGCCTGGCCCCTTTTACCTCCTGGACCTCGACAGTTACTGGGTCCCGGCCAACGAGATGCCCCCCCTCGACTGGGCCAACATCGAGCCGCACTACGACAAGGCCGCGCTGAGTGCCTACGGTCTCTTCGAGCAGCTCATCACCGACGAATACCGCGAGGAGGTCCTGCGTGAACAGCCTGAGCAGTGAGACCCACCGCCCCGTCCAGGGTGCAACTCGGCCGACCGCCAACCTCGCTAAGCCATCAGAACCCACCGCTACGGTCGCCAGCCAGCTCAGCGAGCTGACGGAAGAGACTGGCTCGCTACGCAGCCAGGCCAGGTACATCGCCGAGACGTCGACCGAGCTGCACCAGCGAGCCTCCTTTGAGGACTGGCAGTACCGCGTCAACCAGCGTGGACGACTCGCGCCGAAGACGCTGCTCGAGGAGCTGGCAGACCTTGGCTTCGCCTGGCGCGACGTCGCTCGCATGATCGGGGTAAGTGTTCCCGCCGTACAGAAGTGGCGCCGAGCCGGTGGCGTTACTGGCGAGAACCGCCGGCGACTCGCCAGCATCCTCGCTCTCTGCGATGTGGTCACTGAGCGATACATGGTTCAAGACGTCGCATCGTGGTTCGAAATGCCGATCTCCTCGCTGGCACCCATCACGCCCGTCGACCTCTATACCGAGGGCCAGCACGACCTCGTCCTGGAGCACGCAAGCGGGCACAGTGACAGCGAGCAGATCCTGACCGCGTATGACCCCGACTGGCGGGACCGGTTCCGCTCTGCGTTCGAGGTCTACCGCGACGTCGATGGCGAAATGTCCATTCGCCCCAAGGATGCGTGATACGTGCCGCACGATATGGAGAAGCCTGAGCGCTCGGAAGACCTCTACCGAGCGCTCGGCAACGAGGTGAACCCTGCACGCCCGATTCTTACGGGTGATGTCTTCGAGAGCGTTCCCGTCCTTGACCTCGATGGCACCACGACGATACGCACGGTCATGATCTTGGATCACCCCTGCTCTCTTCGTGCTGACGGGGTCAAGTTGACACGGCGTCTCCTCACGGCCGAGGTCAGGCGTACGACGCAGGGCAGCTGGAGACAGGGCTACTACAACAGAATGTGGCTACCTGCGCCCTTCCCGGCCGCCGACGGCAAGACGAACCCATGCGCGGCCTTCTTCGACTCCTGCTTCCATGTCTCACCCGAGCAGCTTGAGTCTGGCAATCGAATTGCCTGCTTCAACCCGCTTGGTATCAACCTCATGCTGCAGCGCAGGGTCAAACACTTCAGTCGTGTGACCGTGCAAACCTATAAGTTCCAGGAAGCCAACCTCGGCGTCTACGAAGAGGCGGACGTGATCGAGGAGTGGTGCATGGAGCGGGAAGACGACGGCCTCAAACTTGATGAAGCCTCAGCAGAGTGCACCAGGTGGCTGAGAGAGAAGACTGGCGCCCAAATGCGCCAAGATCTGCTCAAGGACTCCCAACAGCGCAGCATCGTGCGCCAACAGATGCGAAGCGCACTCAAGGAGCTACGTAAGCAGAGCAAGCCCTGACGCGGCCATGACGTACCCCTCCTCTGGCTTCAGGTGGCTGATTGCTGTGCGCGCGGCACGGGCGCCGGTCGGGCTGGAGCGGGGCGGAGACAGGAGCGCAGGCCCGGCCGGGGGCCGGGCCGCGCGCGGGGAGCGGAGCGAGCCGCCTTGAACCCGTGAAGAAGGTTGTTACTCAGTCGGATGCTTGGGGCGCCTGGTCTTTGAAGTCGTAGGCGCAGACTGGTAGTTCAGCGCTCTGGCGATGTGCGAGCGGCAGGAAAATCACTGGTCGGATCGTCCATGTGATGCGGCACTGCTCGTGGGTGACTGACACCGTGCTGGGCTTGGAGCGCAAGAGGGCTCGTCTGGTCTCGATGCGGCCGTCGTACAGCCACTCCCATGCTGCGTCCGATGCGTCCGCGTCGAGAGCCGGGGAGATGGTGCGGAGCGCGACTGAGATCCATCGGTCTGCTTGGGGCGCTGTGTAGGCATCGAAGGATGCCAACAGCGCCGGCCACTGCTGCTCGGTGAGATCTTCTGTCCAGCACTCGCACCAGTAGCCGCGGCGAAGACCTTGCATCAGCACAGGTGTCCTCCTTGGTGGCCGTCTGCGCGGAGCTCCGCGGTGACCGTGCGGCCGGAGTCGTCGCCCTGGACCGTGACGTTGTCGGCGAGGGCGGCCACCATGCCGAGTCCGCGGCCGTGAGTGGCGTTGAGAGGCGGATGCTGGATCTCCGGGGTGCTGCTGGCGTGGCCGGAGTCGGTCACCGCGATCGTGGTAGTGAGCTCGGAGACGGTGAGCGTGACGTGGAAAGCGCCGGCGCCGCGTCCGCTAGCCGTGTAGGTGAGGGCGTTGGTGCCGAGTTCCGTCACGATCAGCGCGGCGTCGTCGGAGCGGGGATGGCCATTCAGCGCGGCGTGGATCCAGTTGCGCGCGCTGCGGAGCGCTCGGGGGTCCCCCGGGAACGTGCGTTGGTGGGTGCGCATGGCGTCCTCCATGGCGATGACCTGCTGCTTCTGTGTCTGCCAGATCGACTGGCTGACACGGACCACACAGAGCCGTACAATTAGTACTAGCACCGTACCGAATGTGCGCGTACGGGGAGTGCGGGTTCGTACTTTTCGTGCGGCCGGGTGGGCACATAGCGTTCGCCGCATGGTCTGGTGCTGACCTGATGCCGAGGGAGGAAGGACTCCGCATGTTCGGGCTGTTTGTGCGCTTCACGTGCAAGGACGACGCGGCGGCGGCTGCGTTCGATGACCTGGTGGCGCGGACAGGGGAGCTGATCCGGGCGAACGAACCCGGCACGGTGGTCTACGCCGTGCACCGCGTTGACGGGCGTCCGCTGGAGCGCGTGTTCTACGAGCTCTACCGGGACAAGGAGGCTTTCGAAGAACACGAGTCGAAGGCCTACGTGCGCGCCTTCCTCTCTCAGCGGGATCAGTACCTGTCCGCCGTCGAGGTGGACCGCTTGGACTTCGTGTCCGGCAAGGGCGTGGACGTTGAGCACTGAGTACCAGAAGGCGCTTGGTCGCAAGATCGCCTTCAACCGCAAACGCCGGGGGCTGTCGCAGAAGGAGTTCGCCGGCCTGCTGGGACGCTCGGAAGCCTGGGTCTCCCAGGTCGAGCGGGGCGTACGGCGCATCGACCGAATGACCGTGCTCGAGAAGGTCGCCGACGTCCTGGAAGTCCCGATCGCTGAGCTGGCGGCAGAGGCACCGCTCGTCGCGTCGGTGGCCGAAGGAGAGCCGCCTGGTGCGAGCCGTCTGCGGCTGGTGCTGAGCGCGGCTCACTCACTCAAAGCGGTCCTCGGTCGGAAGGACGTTTCCCCTGACGTGCCGGCACTGCGCGCGGAAGTCGACCGCGCCTGGTCGCTCACCCACGAGGGGAACTACGCCGACCTGGCCGAACTGCTCGAAGGGCTGGTGCCCCGGCTGGAGGCGGCTACCCGGTCGGTCTCCGAGTCGGAACGGCCCGAGCTGTTCCGGCTCCTGGCGGTCATGTACCACACGTGTAGTGGCGCTCTGGCGAACATGGGCGAGCCGGAAGCTGCCTGGATCGCCGTAGACCGGGCCGTGGTAGCTGCCGAGCGGGCGAATGATCCGCTGCTGATGGCGGCCGGCGAGTTCCGTCTGTCGCTGGTCTTCCTGGGCGCGCGTCAATTTGATCAGGCGGCCCAGGTGTCCGGGAGCGCGGCTGATGCGTTGCGGCCCCTGGCCGAGTCCGGGCAGGTTGAGGCAGTCGCCCTGCGGGGTGCGCTTACCTTGCAACGCGCTGTGGCCGCGGCTCGGTTGAACCTTGCCGATGACGCTTACGGTTACCTCCGTGAGGCCCGCGAGTTGGGTGACCAGGTCGGTGACGGGCGCAACGACTACAACACCGAGTTCGGGCCCACCAACGTCGCCTTGCATGAGGTGGCCGTCGCGGTGGACCTGGGGGACGCCGGAGTCGCCCTGCGGGCTGCGCAGACCGTTGACGCCTCTGGGCTGTCGGCGGAACGGCAGACACGCTTCCAGATCGACCTTGCCAGGGCGTATGCCCAGCGACGCCAAGTCGCTGACGCCGTTTCAGCGCTGCTGGCGGCCCGTGGGCTGTCACCGGAGCTGGTGCGAGCGTTGCCGATGGTGAAGCAACTTATCGCCGACCTGCTGACCATGAGCCAGCCGCCCTCTGAGGAACTGCGCGCCCTGGCAGGAGAGCTAGGCGTACACGAAGTACGGACTGGTACCTGAAGTACTAGACAGTACTTCGAGTACGGGTTACTGTGGTTGTTGTCGGCACGCCCCTTCGCGTCCAGCGGAGTTGGTGATGCGGGCATGCGAACGCGCCGGAGCAGGAAGGCAGACCTGCGCCGGCACGTGAGCGGAAAGGGCCACAGAAAGCAGATGTGGCCTGAGCGGGAGGCAGCCCACTCAGGCCGGGTGCGTCGTTGGCATCAACGCTCTTGGAGCGTATCGCGCCCAGTCGGTATGCGGTCAACCTCCCGTTGCGTAGTCATTCCTCACTAATTGCACCGCCGTGCATGCGTGCGGTGCGGCGCAAGGGAGATCAGTTCTGTGCGTGTAATCCGTGTGGAGACCTCGTCGGCCACCGTCCTGCTGACCGAGGCACCGGAACCGAAGATCCGGGACAGGCAGACCGGGGAGATCGCGAAGGACGCCAACAGCGGCGAAGCGCTGATGACGATCGGCGTCGTCTACATCGAGGATGGCGAGTCCTCGTTGATCAAGGTCACGGTTCCGGAAAGCGGCGTCACCGAAGGTCTGACGCTGGGCGCTCCGGTCTCGCTGGTGGGCCTGGTGGCACGGCCTTGGGAGAGTGTGTTCAACGGCCAGCAGCGACACGGCATCGCCTTCCGTGCCGCTGCGGTCGCGCCGGCCGCCTTCCCGGCCGCCGTCGGGGCATCGGCCTGATGTCGGACTGGATGACACTGCTGGAGGTGGGTGGTCCCCTCGCCGCGTTCGGCGGCGGGGCCGCCTACACCCGGGCTCGTCACCCGGGCGTCTACTGGTCCACGTTCGGACTGCCGTTATCGACGGTCCGGCTCCTGGGCTCGTACGGCTCCGTCATGGAGGCGTGCGGCCTGACGGTGCAGCCTTCCCGGCTGCGTGCTTTCGCCGTCAGGGCGACGACTCGACGTGAGGTCCGGCCGGTTCCCCCGCGTCGGGGCATCATCCGGCCCACCTCGACCGGCCTGCGGCTTCGGCTGCGCCTCGCTCCTGGGCAGGAACCGGCGGATGTCGCCGCCTCAGCTGAGCGGCTGCGGCATGCCTGGGGCGTCCACGCCGTGTACGTGAAGGACGTGAAGCCCGGAGTGGTGGAGCTGCGGCTCGTCGGCTTCGACGTGCTGCGCGACGTCCGGATGCTAAGGAAAGCAGAAGGCGGGCATCTCAAAGTGCCGGTGGCGCTGAGGGAGGACGCGACGGCCTTCGTACGGGATTATCGCGCCGTCCCACATCAGCTAACGCTCGGCGCAACGCTCTCGGGCAAGTCGATGTACTTGCGGCACCTGGTGACCGGACTGGCGCGGCAACCGGTCGCCCTGGTCGGCATCGACTGCAAGCGCGGTGTAGAGCTGGCGCCGTTTGCCGCTCGTCTGTCGGCGCTCGCGACCGACCCGGAGCAGGCGGCCGAACTCCTGCCCGTGCTCATCAAGGAGATGGAGGATCGGTACGACCTGATCAAGACCCGGCAAGGCATCGCTCCCGGCACTCCCGCTGAGGACATCACCTCGGACATCTGGGGTCTGCCCGAAAGCGAGCGTCCGGTGCCGGTCGTGCTCTTCGTGGACGAGGTGGCGGAACTCTTCCTCGTCGCCACGAAGAAGGACGAGGAACGACGCGATGAGATGGTCACCCAGCTCATCCGCCTCGCCCAGCTCGGCCGGGCCGCGGGGATCTACCTGGAAGTCTGCGGGCAGCGCTTCGGCGCCGAGCTGGGCAAGGGCGCAACCATGCTCCGCGCCCAACTGACCGGCCGCGTCTGTCATCGCGTCAACGACGAGGCCTCCGCCAAGATGGCGCTCGGCGACATCGCGCCCGAAGCCGTCATGGCCGCCTGTGCCATCGCTCCCGAGCGGCCGGGCCTGGCCGTGGCCGGCGCCACCTCGGGCGGCTGGTCCCGCATCCGTCCGCCGTACCTCTCCCTTGGCGACGCGGCCCGCATCTGCCAAGAGTCGGCGCACCTCACACCCGAGCTGGCCGCATTGGAACCGTTCCGGCCCGAACTCCCGGCCGGTCCGGTTGTGACCCCGGCACCGTGCGTCCGACCGGTCCCGGTCACCGACTGACCCTCTCATCTGCTTAGTCCTCGGTCGGCGTGACTTCTCGCGCCACGTCCCTACCCCGTCATGCCCGATTCCGGAAGGAGCCGCGTCATGCGTGCTCACCTGGCCCGTGTCGACGCGGTCCTCGTCCAAGCGCTCATCGCGGCGGCGCTGTCCTTCGCCCACCTGCACGATGTCGCCTCGGCCGCTGGGCAAGCCGGGTGGAAGGCATGGGCCTACCCAGTCTCAGTCGACCTCCTGCTCGTCGCCGCTTGGCGCCGACTGCGGTTCGGCGACGCGAAAGCATCCGGGTGGTGCTGGTTCGTGATCGCCCTCGCCGCCTCGCTCGGCGCCAACGTGGCCACCGCCGGTCTGCTCAACCTGCACCAGGTGCCGGCCTGGCTGCGCATCCTCGTCGCCGGATGGCCCGCGGTCGCCTTCCTCGGCGGGACGCTGCTCGCCCACACCACACACGAAACGGCCGAAGAGTCCACACCGGCTGCTCCGGAGCCGACCGCGACGGCCCCGGAGCCCGAACAACGACCGGCCGTCGCCCCTCGCCCGGTACCGGTCCCGGCCGCGCTCGTCGCTCACGCCCGCAAGGTCGCCGACGAACACCACGCCCGGACCGGATCGGCCATCGACACCTCAACCCTTCGCGCTCGGCTCGGCATCCCGGCACCACTGGCCGAAGCCATCGCCGCACAACTCTGAGAGGAGCACTCATGCCTGCCAACCGCCGATTCCGCCGAGTCATCCGCATCGGTCCCGTCCAGGTCGGCACGTACTACGACGGCCGGGGCCGCGAGAAGCACGCCGCCGTCTGCACAGCCCCGCGCTGCGGCTTCTCGGCCGACTACGACAGCCGCGCCGCCGCCGAACTGGCTGCCCGCACCCATCGCTGCCACGTCCGCTGATCCGCCCAGGGAGCTCCCGTGACCGTCTCGCTGCCGCTCGTCTTCGTCCTGGGCGTCATCGCTTGGGCCGCGATCAAGTTTCTCGGCGTCCGGCTTTGGGTCGCCGTCGTGATCGCGCTGTTCGGCTTCTTCCTCTCGCACACCTTCCTCGCTCCCGCCATCGAATCCGGCACCCGTTCCGGGGTCGGCGTCGTAAATGGCACCCACAAGTGACAAGGAGGTCCGCTGTGCTCCGCCCCAGACTGCCCGACGTCCCGACTCTGCCGACGACAACCGTCACGCCTCAGCAGACGCAGGCTCCGGCCTTCTTCGCCGGCCGCACGGTCGCTCCGTACGTGGGCGTCGGTATCGGCGCGGTCGCCGCCGTGGTCGTCGTCGGCATCGTGCTCACCGCGCTCCTGGCGGCGGTCGCCGTCTCGGCCATGTCCGTGGCCGTCGCCGCCGTGGTCCTGCGGTCCCTCCTCAGCAGCGCGAACAAGCGCTGACCGGCCACCGGGGCGGCAACAAGCCGCCAAGCATCCCGCCGCCCGGGGCCGTCCCTTCCAACCGTCAGAACAGCCGAAAGGAACTGCCATCATCACCCGGCAGACTCCGCCCCCGCTAGCGGAACTCTCCATGCTGGCCTCCCTCGGCACCATGCCCGAGCTGGCTCACCAACTGTCCGGACTGGGCGGCTGCACCCACCCCGTCCGCCTCGACGGCCACCGCACCGAGTACGCCGCGGACCAGACGACCGGCGAGATCGGCCGCGTCCTGCACCACCTGGACTCCTCGGCCCTGCCCGCCGGTCAGCTCCTCGTCCGCTGCAACAACCGCCGGGCCACCCGGTGCGCGGCCTGCGCCGAGACCTACCGTCGCGACACCTACCACCTGATCACCGCCGGACTCCGCGGTGGCAAAGGCACCCCGGAGAGGGTCGGCACACACCCGCGCGTCTTTGCCACCTTCACCGCCCCGAGCTTCGGCCCGGTCCACAACCGACCCTCTGGCGGCCGGAACTGCCGTTGCGGCGTCCGGCACGAGGAAGGAGACGCCGTCCTGGGGACGCCACTCGACCCGGACACCTACGACTATGAAGCGGCCGTGCTGTGGAACGCTCATGCTGGGGCGTTGTGGCGGCGTTTCTCGATCTATCTCCGCCGCGAGGTCGCCAAGCGGGCCGGCCTCACTCAGCGAGCATTCCGGCACCACGCCCGGATCTCCTTCGCGAAGGTGGCCGAGTACCAGAAGAGGGGTGCTGTTCACTTCCACGCAGTGATCCGCCTCGACGGCCCCGAGGGTGGTGACTCCGCTCCTCCCTCCTGGGCCACCGCCGAGCTGCTGACCGATGCCGTTCGGGCAGCTGCAACCACGGCGCGTGCCGGCGGGCCGGTGGTCGACGGGCGGCCCCATACTTTCGTCTTCGGCCGTCAGCTCGACGTCCGCACGATCCGCTCCGCCGACTTCGACGACGGCCAGGAGCTGACCGAGCGGGCCGTAGCGGCGTACATCGCCAAGTACGCCACCAAGGGAGCAGAGACCGCGACCGGCACCCTGGACCGGCCTATCAAGTTCCTCGCCGAGCTGGCACAGGTCCAGATCAGCGAACACGCCCGGCGGATGATCCGCACCGCTTGGACCCTGGGCGCCCGTGCCGAACTGGCAGAGCTCCGCCTGCGGGCCTGGGCTCACATGCTTGGCTTCCGCGGTCACTTCTCCACGAAGTCCCGCCGCTACTCCACCACCCTGGGCGCCCTACGCGATGCTCGCGCCGACTGGCGCCGGGCCCAAGCCGCGTCGCCCGTTTCGCAGGACGGTGAGACCACTCTCGTCCTCGCGCACTGGGTCTTCGCCGGCACCGGCCTGTCGAGCGCCGAAGCCTGGCTTGCCGAGTCTCTCGAGCCCGCCCCCGGAACGGAAGGAGAACCGACATGGACGCCCGCCGCGACGAACTGATGACCGTTCGCCAAGTCCTGGCCGAGCTGGGCGGCGTTTCCCGACGGACGTTTTACCGCTGGCGCGAGCTGGGACAGGGGCCGGCCGCGTTCAAGCTCCCCAACGGCGAGCTTCGGGTCTGGCGTAGTGACTTCGCCTCGTGGCTCCGGCAACTGGAGGAGGCTGCGTGAAATCTCTCGACGTCAAGGTCTGGGGCGTACGTAAGCGGGACACCAAGACACCTTCTTACGGAGTGCGCTGGTCTGTCGCGGGCAACGTCTTCTCGGACTCGTTCCGAACCAAGGCGCTCGCTGATCACTACCGAGCGAAGCTCATGAGCGCCATGCGAGGTGGTGAAGAATTCGACACGGAGAGTGGTCTCCCGGGCTCGATGGAACAGAAGAAGTCGCCGCTGTCCTGGTACGACTTCGCCCTCAGGTACCTCGCGATGAAATGGCCCCATGCTGCGCCGAATACGCGCGACGGCATCAACGAATCTCTTACCAGCGTGACCATGGAACTCCTCCTGGAGCGGCCAGGGCGGCCGTCCGACGAGGAGATCCGTAAGGCCTTACGCAACTGGGCCTTCGTGCTGCCAGGGCCCAACGAGCAGGAGGTCCCGGATAACGTCCGGAACGTTCTGCACTGGGTGGCAAAGGCCTGCCGACCGCTTGCGGATCTCGCTGAACCGGCAACTGCCCGTGCGGTGCTCGACGGGCTGAAGCTGAAGCTCGACGGCACCGCGGCAGCGGCTGAGACCGTGCAGCGGAAGCGGCGGACCCTCGTCAACGCCGCGAACTACGCGATTGACTTGGGGGAGCTCCGTGAGAATCCGATCACGGCGGTTCGCTGGCAGAAGCCGAAGGTCTCGAATCAGGTCGATCCTCGCGTCGTCGCCAATCCGGAGCAGGCACGCAACCTCCTGGCGGCGGTGTCCTACGTGGGCGGCTACCGGCGTGCTCGCGGCCGGCGCCTCGTCGGGCTCTTCGCGGCGATGTACTTCGGCGGCCTCCGGCCCGCTGAGGCGGTCGGCCTGGTTGAGACTGACCTCGTCCTCCCCGAGCAGGGTTGGGGGTCGGCGCTGCTCCACCGAACCCGTCCTTCGGTCGGCAAGCAGTGGACCGACTCGGGGGAGACCCACGACGACCGCGGGCTCAAGAATCGCCCGGCTGAGGACGTTCGGCGTGTGCCCATCCCGCCCCAGCTCGTCGCCGTGCTGCGCGAGCACCTGGCCACGTTCGGCACGGCGGAGGATGGGCGGCTCTTCTTCAGTGAGAAGGGTTCGGTTGTCCCGTCCTCGACCTACTACCGGGTGTGGCAGGAGGCTCGGCTCCTGGCGCTTCCGCCGGCTGTCGTGGCCTCGCCGCTCGCGAGTAGGCCGTACGACCTTCGGCACTCGGCGCTGTCGACGTGGCTCAATGCGGGCGTGGATCCCACCGAGATTGCCGAGCGCGCTGGCAACAGCGTTGAGGTCCTGCTGACCCGGTACGCGAAGTGCCTCGACGGACGGCAGGACGTGGCCAACCGGCGCATCGAGGATCTGCTCCGCGAGTACGAGTAAGACAAGCTGCACCCACACTGAGGCCTCAGGCATGGCGCCTGGGGCCTCCCTCGTCTTCTGCCCTACCTGTGGCGATGCTTCGTTCGGAACGAGCGAGCTGAGCCGCGCTGCTTGCTCTGCGGTCTTGTGGCCGCGTCTCGCTTGCTGCTGGCATGTTGGCAACGTCAAATGCGGTAGCACAGGGGGGCCTTGTGGAGTTGCACGTCACGCGCTGGAAGCGGTACGGGCATGACCGTCTGTACGCCAACCTGGCCGATGGCACCGCGGTCGGTTGGGCGGACGTTACGACAGGGGACATCACGGTCTTGCGGGCCGAGCATCGCGACGACGTGGTCGCCGTACTCACGAAGCACTTACAGAACCTCACCGAGCCTGTCTCGTCGGGCAGGGCGCCGGAGAGTCAGGCGCGTCTGGTGCTGCCACCTCTGACGCCGGCCGACGACCTGGCCGTCAACCCTCCTGGGCGGTCCCTGCGGGACCTGCTTGACGAATCCGGCCCGGGGCTGATGGAGCGAGTCGTCTCACGGCTTCTGCAGCGGCCCTCGGAATGGGACCGCTGGAGGGCGGGATTGGCGGGGGAGCGGCGAGTGGGAGCGGAGCTGAACCGCTTGGGGCGCCACGGTTGGCGCGTCCTGCACTCTATCCCCTTGGCCAATGAAGTGGATATCGATCACTTATTGATCGGGTCTGGTGGGGTGTTCAGCATCAATACGAAGCACCACGACAAGAAGGCTGTATGGGTCGGGGACGATTCCGTGAAAGTCGATCACGGGAAACCAGCACCCTACGCACGTAAGAGCCGGGCGGAGGCCAAGCGTGTCACCCGAGTGCTTGAGCGCTATTGCGACTTCCCGGTGCCGGTGGAGCCGGTGCTCGTCTTCGTCGGTGTCACCGAGCTGAAGGTGGTCGCTACGCAGCTCGATGTCCGGGTGTACCAGGAGCGCCAGTTGTCTGCCCTCGCTCCGCTCTCAGGCGTTCTCACGGCCGACCAGGTGGAGCAGTTGTACAGCGTTGCTCGCCATCGTCAGGCTTGGAGCCACGCCTGATTTTGTGGACAGCGGCTAGCGGGCGATGTCTTAGAACGGCTAGCACAATGAGGTGTATAACTCCGCCGTGCCTGACAGGCCAGTTGGACGTTGTCCGGGCCACGGGTACTTCGCCGTGGATCATGTCGGATGAGTATGCCCTGACGGTCGGTGATCGGCAGACGTCCGGAGTGTCGGAACCACCGCTGTTTCCTCGGTCGCAGTAGCTCGATCCCGTCTTAGACTTTCCCCCGCGCACCCAGCCGGGGAGGGCTGATGCGCCTTACGATTCCAGGGGAGCGTTTCATGGCAGCAGCGCACACCACGTCCGACCAGCCGCAAGTCCGGGGCGTCTTCGACTGCGACGAGGCCCATCGCAGCCCACTCCGCTCCGACTACAAGCGGATCTTCGATTCCGGTCTGATCGTGCTTGACACCAATGTGCTGCTCAACCTCTACCGCTCGAACGAGAGCACCCGCCGGGACACCCTTGCTGCCCTCGCTAGGCTTCGCGAGCGCCTGTGGATTCCACACCAGGTGCTCACGGAGTTCTGGCGTAACCGCGAGTCGCCGACCGTACGCCATCACCACGCGACCAAGGCCAATGAGGCGAGCGCCACGCTCGATAAGGCGGTCAACGCGGCCCGGACAGCAGTGACCACTTGGCTGACCGCCGTCCAACTCAAGGACAACGAAGAGGCTGTAGAGCGGACTGACCGAGACCTGACCGAGCTCGCCGAAGCAGCTGGCAGCCTCAAGAAGTTCATCCGGGCGCAGGCCGAGTGCGACGCACTCAAGGAGACTGCCACCACTCACACTGACCCCGTGCTCAACGCTCTCGAACCGCTTCTGCACGGCCGTGTCGGCGAGCCGCTGTCGTCGGACGAATACGACAAGGCCGTGAAAGAAGCACAGGAGCGCGCCGACGAGGGGATCCCGCCGGGGCACGAGGACTTCCGCACCAAGGAACCCGAGCTAGCTGCCGGTGACTACCTCGTGTGGGTACAGCTCATGGCGGAGGCCCGGCACCGCGGGTGCGACGTTCTACTGGTCACGGGGGACGTGAAGAAGGACTGGTGGACCAACCGCGGATACGACATCCCGCCTCGTCCCCGTGCCGAACTTCTCCAGGAACTGCGGGAGCAGGCCGGGGTGGGACTCTACATGCTCACTCCAAGCGAACTGCTCCGCTGGGCCAAAGAACTCCTTGAACTGAACGTGGACGAGGGCTCGGTCCGCGACCTGGAACAACTGGGCGAGGCATCGGCCGACAAAGACTCCGAAGATGAAGCCTGGACGGCGGAGTCGCTGGCCGCGTTCATGGACGAGCTGATGAGGCGCTACCCATCCCGAGTCAAAGCAATCGTTGCAGCTGCGGCAAACGGCGGTTTCGTGGACCGGGAGACGGTGTACGAGCTTGCCGGCTACGACGAGACACGCAGACTCCGCGGCTTCACCCAACCGATCGGCACCCTGTCGAGGGATCTGCAAGCGACAGGTGTGCTGACAGGAGGGGAGCCTTTCCTGCTCACCACCGTCTACGGCCACGCCACCGACCCTTCCTGGGCGAAGGGGTTCCGCATTCCCAGCGGGGTGATTCCCCTGCTCCGGAGCAAGTACGAGGGGGGCGAGCTGTGGCAAACCCGAGACAGCGGAGAAGCTGTGAGCGAACCGTCCGACAGGAGCTGACGTACGAGCAGATCGACCAGGTGTACGGCGTGGCTCGCCATCGGCAAGCCTGGAGTGAGGGCTGAAGCGGGCGCCTCGGCAAGGGCCAGCCGTGTACCTGGGCGCCCGTGGGTGGCCCCGCGAGATGACGATTCACACGGGGCAGTGCCTCTACTGTCCCTCTTTCGCGGAGGCTGACAACCACCGGTACAGCGCCACGCCCAAGATGGCCACACCTGCGACGATGAAGGTCACCACCCCTCCCACACCTATCGACTGGACTGCGAGTTCGCCGATCACGACAAGGATTATCAGCAGGACGAGGCAGCTCATGCAGCCCTTGGCGTACGAAACGAACTCGGGCTCCTGGCTCATACGGCCCCCCGGAAAAGATTGAATGCGCAAGTACCGAGCATAGATCCCAAACGCCTCAGCCGGTTAGACGCGGGATGTGACTCCACGTGCCGAGTCGGCGGGCCGCGGGAACCGGCGTGGGGACGAACCTGCCGTCAGCCTGCGATCTTCGGCACCACCACTGCTCGTTCTCCTGGTTGGCGCTCGCCGAGATCCCGTCCACGCCTCGTCCACAGACCCCGGCATACGCCCGCTCCGGGCCGCATACGCCTGCACATACGCGAAGACCCCGGCCTCAGCGTTTCCGCTGGTGACGGGGTCTTTGGGCACCTCATGCTGGGTGCCCCCGGCAGGATTCGAACCTGCGCACACGGCTCCGGAGGCCGTTGCTCTATCCCCTGAGCTACGGGGGCGTGTCGGGCGCGGTGTTTGCGCGGTGACGGGTAGAACACTACCAGCTCTGCGGGGGTGGTCATGAACGTTTTCCTGGGGCGGACGCGAGTGACCTCCGCGTCTACTTTGTGTGGAGGTGTACCCCGCACGGGGTGGAAGTGGGGAAAACCCGGACGCGGTGGCCGGGGGCGACCTACTCTCGAGTTGTGCCAGCCGCTCCGGGCCGGGTGCTTGTTGTGGATGACAACAAGGTGATCCGGCAGTTGATCAGGGTCAATCTCGAGCTCGAGGGTCTCGAGGTCGTGACCGCGGCCGATGGTGCCGAGTGTCTTGATGTCGTGCATCAGGTCCGGCCCGATGCCATCACCCTCGACGTCGTCATGCCCCGGCTCGACGGGCTCCGTACCGCCGCCCGGCTGCGTGCCGACCCCCGTACCCGTGATCTTCCTCTCGCCATCGTCAGCGCCTGCACTCAGTACGAGTTCGAGGCCGGGCTCGACGCCGGTGTCGACGCCTTCCTCGCCAAGCCCTTCGAGCCGGCCGAACTCGTCCGCGTCGTCCGGCAGTTGATCGCCGGTGGTGCCGTGCGCCGGGCCGCGGCCCGTGACGCCGCTCAGGGGGGCCGGCCGCGTTCCCTCGGGGCTGCCGGGGAGGCCGAGCGGGCCGGGTTGCAGTAGGCCGCGGCTTCGATGCCGTTCTCAGTCGTTCTCAGCCGTTCTTACGGCCTCGACGTCGTCCCTGCGGCTTCGATGTCGTCCTCACGGCCTCGTCGCGCCGCGCCTTGGCGTCTCACGTCCTGTCCGCATGCTGAGAGCATCGTTTAACCCATTCGCTTATCCACCCCCCTCCTCCCCTACGCTTGTCCCGTGACCCCCGTCGAGCTCTCCCGTACCGTGCGGCGCGCGGTGCGTCGGGCTGTCGACTCGGGGGAGCTGAGCGTCGCCGTGCCTGAGCGGGTCGTGGTCACTCCGCCGCGGCCCGGGGGGTGCGGTGACTACGCCAGCAACGTCGCCCTTCAGCTGGCGAGGCCGGCCGGGCAGCCCGCCCTGCGGGTCGCCCAGGTGCTGCGTGGTCATCTTCTCCAGGACGAGGCCATCGATGACATCTCCGTCACCGGGCCCGGGTTCATCAACATCACTCTGCGTCGCCACGGCAGTGGTACACGGGCCGGCGTCCTCGTTGATCGGGTTCTGCGGGGTGGGGTGGCCTACGGGAGCGTTCAGGCGCAGACCGACGGCTCGCCGTTCCAGTCGTGCGTCGTCCACCTTCGCCCCGTCTGCGAGGTCCGGGCCGTCGTCGTCGCCGATGTCGTCGCGCGGTTGCTCCGGGCCCAGGGCGCGGCCGTGAGTACCAGTTGTGACGGGGAGGCTCCGGCCGCCTGGGGTGACGTGCTCGGCGCTCGTTCCGATTGCCGACGGACGCCGCCTGTCGAGTCCTACGTCACCGTGCGGCCCGTGCCCGCCCCCGCCGATCCCCTTCCCCTCGGGCGCGATGCCGGGCGGTGGGCGCTGCTGCTGCCCGCCGGGCATGATCGGCCCCGTGTCTCCGCCGATCCGCATCTCGTCCAGCGGGAGAGCAATCCCCTCTTCCGTGTTCGGTACGCCCACGCCCGGACCCGGGCTCTGAGCCGTAACGCCGCTGATCTCGGCTTCCAGGCCGAGCCTGGGGCCGTCGGCGGGGCGGAGGGAGAAGCCGGGGCCGAAACGCTGCTCGGGCTGCTCGCCGATCATCCCCGCATCCTCGCCCGCGCGGCCGAGCTCCGCGCCCCCGACGTTCTCGCCCGGCACCTCGTCACCGTCGCCGATGCCGTGCTGCCCTTCCTCGCCGGTGTGCTTCCGGTCGGGGAGGAGAAACCCTCGGCCGCCCACCGCGCCCGGCTGGCCCTCGCCGAAGCCGCCGGGACGGTGCTGGCCGGTGGCCTGTACCTGCTCGGCATCGACGCCCCTGACCACCTCTGAGACACCAGAGAGACAGACGAACATGAGCCGTTCCGCACACCCCGCCGGGCCCCGTCACGCCGATGTACTGCCCGAGGGGCACTACCAGGCCCCGCCCGCCGACCTCAACTCCCTCGACCCCAAGGTGTGGGCCCAGACCGTCGGCCGGGACGGGGACGGGGTCGTCACCGTCGGGGGGATTCCCGTCACCCGGCTCGCCGAGGAGTTCGGGACTCCGGCGTACGTACTCGACGAGGCGGACTTCCGGGCGCGTGCACGCTCCTGGCGGGACGCGTTCGGGGCCGACGCCGACGTCTTCTACGCCGGCAAGGCCTTCCTCTCCCGCGCCGTCGTGCGGTGGCTCGACGAGGAGGGGCTGAACCTCGACGTCTGCTCCGGCACCGAGCTCGCCACCGCGCTCTCCGCCGGGATGCCCGCCGAGCGGATCGCCTTCCACGGGAACAACAAGTCCGAGGCCGAGATCCGCCGGGCCGTCGAGGCCGGGGTCGGGCGGATCGTGCTCGACTCCTTCCAGGAGATCGTCCGGGTCGCGCACATCGCCGAGTCGCTCGGGAAGCGGCAGCCGGTGCAGATCCGTATCACCGTCGGCGTCGAGGCGCACACCCACGAGTTCATCGCCACCGCCCACGAGGACCAGAAGTTCGGCATCCCGCTGGCCGGGGGACAGGCCGCGGAGGCGGTACGGCGGGCGCTGCGGCTCGACGGGCTCGAGCTCATCGGGATCCACAGCCACATCGGGTCGCAGATCTTCGACATGTCGGGCTTCGAGGTCGCCGCGCACCGGGTGGTCGGGCTGCTGCGGGACATCCGCGACGAGCACGGCGTCGAACTGCCCGAGATCGACCTCGGAGGCGGTCTCGGCATCGCGTACACCAGCGACGACGACCCCCGCGAGCCGCACGAGATCGCCAAGGCGCTGACCGAGATCGTGACCAGGGAGTGCGAGGCCGCGCGGCTGCGCACCCCGCGCGTCTCCGTCGAGCCCGGGCGCGCCATCGTCGGTCCGACCGCCTTCACGCTCTACGAGGTCGGGACGGTCAAGCCGCTCGAGGGGCTGCGGACGTACGTCTCCGTCGACGGCGGGATGTCCGACAACATCCGCACCGCGCTCTACGACGCCGAGTACAGCGTGGCGCTCGTCTCCCGCACCTCCGACGCGGCGCCCATGCTCGTGCGTGTCGTCGGCAAGCACTGCGAGAGCGGGGACATCGTGGTGAAGGACGCGTTCCTGCCGGCCGACCTGGCGCCCGGCGATCTGATCGCCGTGCCCGCGACCGGTGCGTACTGCCGGTCCATGGCCAGCAACTACAACCACGCGCTGCGTCCGCCGGTCGTCGCGGTCGCGGACGGTCAGGCGCGGGTGATCGTGCGGCGGGAGACGGAGGAGGACCTTCTCCGTCTCGATGTCGGGTGAGAAGGCCGGTGGCGGAGCAAGCCGGTGGCGGAGAAGGCTGGTGGCGGTGGCGGAGAAGGCTGGTGGCGGTGACGGAGAAGGCTGGTGGCGGAGAAAGCCGGGGGCTGGGAAAGCCGCCCGGGGATGCCGGAAGATCTTCGGCTTTCGGGTCGGCGAAAATGAAATAAACGTCTCACGATCCGGACAAAAGGCAGAAACTCCGGTGTGGTGAGTGAGACTGGTCCAACCGTAGACGGTATGAGGAAACGAGGTCGGATGATGCGTACGCGTCCGCTGAAGGTGGCGCTGCTGGGCTGTGGGGTCGTCGGCTCAGAGGTGGCGCGCATCATGACGACGCACGCCGACGATCTCGCGGCCAGGATCGGGGCCCCGGTGGAGCTCGCCGGGGTCGCCGTGCGGCGGCCCGGCAAGGTGCGCGAGGGCATCGACCCGGCCCTCGTCACCACCGACGCGACCGCCCTCGTCAAACGGGGCGACATCGACGTAGTGGTCGAGGTGATCGGCGGTATCGAGCCCGCCCGGACCCTCATCACCGCCGCCTTCGAGCACGGCGCCTCCGTCGTCTCCGCCAACAAGGCCCTGCTCGCCCAGGACGGGGCCGCCCTGCACGCCGCGGCGGAGGAGAACGGCAAGGACCTGTACTACGAGGCCGCCGTCGCCGGCGCGATCCCGCTGATCCGCCCGCTGCGCGAGTCCCTCGCCGGCGACAAGGTCAACCGCGTCCTCGGCATCGTCAACGGGACGACGAACTTCATCCTCGACAAGATGGACTCCACCGGCGCCGGCTACCAGGAGGCCCTCGACGAGGCCACCGCGCTCGGATACGCCGAGGCCGACCCGACCGCCGACGTGGAGGGCTTCGACGCCGCCGCCAAGGCCGCCATCCTCGCCGGGATCGCCTTCCACACGCGGGTGCGCCTCGACGACGTCTACCGCGAGGGCATGACCGAGGTCACCGCCGCCGACTTCGCCTCCGCCAAGGAGATGGGCTGCACCATCAAGCTGCTCGCCATCTGCGAGCGGGCGGCCGACGGCGCCTCCGTGACCGCGCGCGTGCACCCCGCGATGATCCCGCTCAGCCATCCGCTGGCCTCAGTGCGCGGCGCGTACAACGCCGTGTTCGTCGAGTCGGACGCGGCCGGGCAGCTCATGTTCTACGGTCCCGGCGCGGGCGGCTCGCCCACCGCCTCGGCCGTGCTCGGCGACCTCGTCGCCGTGTGCCGCAACCGGCTCAGCGGGGCCACCGGGCCCGGCGAGTCGGCGTACGCGGCACTGCCCGTGTCACCCATGGGCGACGTCGTCACGCGCTACCACATCAGCCTGGACGTCGCCGACAAACCGGGCGTCCTCGCCCAGGTCGCCACCGTGTTCGCCGAGCACGGGGTGTCCATCGACACTGTTCGCCAGCAGGGCAAGGACGGCGAGGCCTCCCTCGTCGTCGTCACCCACCGAGCGTCCGACGCCGCCCTGAACGGCACCGTCGAGGCGCTGCGCAGCCTCGACACCGTGCGGGGTGTCGCCAGCATCATGCGGGTTGAAGGAGAGTAAGCAGCAATGACCCACCAGTGGCGCGGAATCATCGAGGAGTACCGGGACCGGCTGCCGGTGTCCGAGAGCACGCCGGTCGTGACGCTCCGTGAGGGCGGTACGCCCCTGGTGCCCGCGCAGGTGCTCTCCGAGCGCACCGGCTGCGAGGTCCACCTCAAGGTCGAGGGCGCGAACCCGACCGGGTCCTTCAAGGACCGGGGCATGACCATGGCGATCAGCAAGGCCAAGGAGGAGGGGGCGAAGGCGGTCATCTGCGCCTCCACCGGCAACACCTCCGCCTCGGCGGCCGCGTACGGCGTGCGGGCCGGCATGGTGTCCGCGGTGCTCGTGCCGCAGGGGAAGATCGCGCTGGGCAAGATGGGGCAGGCGCTGGTGCACGGCGCCAAGATCCTCCAGGTCGACGGCAACTTCGACGACTGCCTCACGCTCGCCCGCTCGCTCAGCGACAACTACCCCGTGGCGCTGGTCAATTCGGTCAACCCGGTGCGTATCGAGGGGCAGAAGACGGCCGCGTTCGAGATCGTCGACATGCTCGGGGACGCGCCCGACATCCACGTGCTGCCGGTCGGCAACGCGGGCAACATCACTGCCTACTGGAAGGGTTACAAGGAGTACGCCGCCGACGGTGTGGCCGCGCGGACTCCGCGGATGTGGGGCTTCCAGGCCTCCGGCAGCGCGCCGATCGTGCGGGGTGAGGTGGTCAAGGACCCGTCGACCATCGCCACCGCGATACGGATCGGCAACCCGGCCTCCTGGACGTACGCGCTGGCCGCGCGTGACGAGTCCGGCGGTGCCATCGACGAGGTGACGGACCGTGAGATCCTGCGCGCCTACCGGCTGTTGGCGGCTCAGGAGGGTGTCTTCGTCGAGCCGGCGTCCGCCGCGTCCGTGGCCGGCCTGCTGCAGGCCGCCGAACAGGGCAAGGTCGACCCGGGGCAGCGGATCGTGTGCACCGTCACCGGCAACGGCCTCAAGGACCCCGACTGGGCCGTCGCCGGCGCACCCCAGCCGGTTACGGTCCCGGTCGACGCGGCGACGGCCGCGGAGCGGCTGGGTCTGGCGTAGCCGGACAGCGGCTGGGGCCACCGCAACGGGCGTTGCGGTGCCCCTCGCGGGGCGCGCGAGCTCCCCGCGGGGTGCTGTCCCTTGCTGGGTGGGCTGTGGGCTGTGGCCTGCGGGGTCTTGTGGGACCGGTCGCGTGGGGCGGGCTTTCGCGGGGCCGGATACGCGGGGCCCCGCGGGGCCGGATGCGTGAGGCACCCCTCGCGGGGCCGGGCACGTGAGGCACCCTGCGGGGCGGCGGCTCGGGACGCACCTCGCGGTGTGCGCGCGGACCCGCCCCGCGGCTGTGCCGTCCGCGCGCCCGCCGCGTGGGCTCACCCGCTGGGTGCGGTACGTGGAGTGACTCCGCGGTTCCGCGGGGGCAAGGTCGCGTGGCGGCGATGCGCGGCGGCGATTCGCGGCGGTGGTCGCCGGTCCCGGAGCAACCCCGGCCACGCCGTCGGCGTCACCCCCGAGGAGGGGGCACAGGGGGCTTTCGACACGCATCGTGCGCCTCCTGTGCGCCCTATGTCGCGACAGAACCTTCCTTCGATAGGCTGTAGGGAACCCGCCCGCCGCATATGCCCTCGCACGTGGCGTGGTGCCGTCGTCCGTGTGGCGCGGCCCGGGAATCCCCGACCCTGTCGAAAACCCCTTGTCGAAAACTCCCTGTCGAAAACCCCCACTCGAACGTCAGTCGAATCCCATTCGACCGTCACGCAGCTCAAGGAGAGTCAACGAGCGATGGCCGGTCCAGCGTTCCGCGCCGCCGCCGTCCGGGTGCGCGTCCCCGCCACCAGCGCCAACCTCGGCCCGGGCTTCGACGCCCTCGGCCTCGCGCTGGGGCTCTACGACGACGTCGTCGTCCGGGTGGCCGACTCCGGTCTGCACATCGACATCGCCGGAGAGGGCAGCGAGACGCTGCCGCGCGACGAGAAGCACCTCCTCGTACGCTCGCTGCGCACCGCCTTCGACGTGCTGGGCGGCCAGCCCCGCGGCCTGGAGATCGTCTGCGCGAACCGCATCCCGCACGGCCGCGGCCTCGGCTCCTCCTCCGCCGCCATCTGCGCCGGCATCGTCGCCGCGCGCGCCGTGACCATAGGCGGCGAGGCCCGCCTCGACGACACCGCGCTGCTGGAGCTGGCCACCGAGATCGAGGGCCACCCGGACAACGTGGCGGCCTGTCTGCTGGGCGGTTTCACCCTGTCCTGGATGGAGGCCGGCGCCGCCCGCGCCATCAGGATGGAGCCCCGCGATTCCATCGTTCCGGTGGTTTTCGTGCCCGGAAAGCCGGTCCTCACCGAGATCGCCCGCGGCCTGCTCCCGCGCACCGTTCCGCACGTCGACGCCGCCGTCAACGCGGGCCGCGCCGCCCTGCTCGTAGAGGCCCTCACCCGGCGCCCCGAGCTGCTGCTGCCCGCCACCGAGGACCGCCTGCACCAGGAGTACCGGGCCCCGGCCATGCCGGAGAGCGCGGCGCTGGTGGAGCGGCTGCGGGCCGACGGGATCCCCGCGGTCATCTCCGGCGCCGGTCCCACCGTCATGGCCCTGGCCGACGCGGGCACCGCCGACAAGGTCGAACAACTGGCGGGCACCGGCTGGGCCGCCAACCGGCTGAGCCTCGATCTGCAGGGAGCAAGCGTGCTGCCTCTCGCGGGCTGACACGCGATTACCGGATTTCGAGAGGGGGAATGTTTGTTGGATCCGGTAGTGTTAATCTCAAGTCTGCACCCGACCCCACCATGGCGAGGTGCTTCGTGTCCCCGTCCGGGACAGACATTCTTCCGGGAGCCCCCCAAACCGCACTGTGTGGTGAACGTCGTACCTGGGCAGTACGTCGTACGCGGACACTGAGCGGTCCACCGGGCACGCTCCGGAATCGGTGCTACCAGACCACGTGACACTGTGACACTCGGTGCCACGGATCGTCGGGGAAGCGCCAGTCACCAGAAATCTCTTCCGCCGCTTTGGCGGACCACCGCCCCGGCAGGTCCACACAGCAAGGGCCAATGCCGGACAGCACAACCGGTCGCCGAGCCAGACAGGCCGACGTCCGCTCCAGGGAAGGACCCTTCGTGAGCGACACCACCGATCTGATGGGCGCACGTGTCGAGGAGACCGCTGCCGCGCCCGCCACGGACGCCTCCGCGCCTGCCACCGGTGCCGGCTCCCGGCGGCGCCGCGGTACCGGCCTCGAGGGCATGGTGCTGGCCGAGCTGCAGCAGGTCGCATCCGGCCTCGGCATCAGGGGCACCGCGCGGATGCGCAAGAGCCAGCTGATCGAGGTCATCAAGGAGGCGCAGGCCGGGGGCGCCGCCCCGGCGAAGGCCGACGCCGCCGCCGAGACCAAGCCGAAGCGCCGCTCCACCTCCCGCGCCCGCACGGGCGAGGAGGCCGCCGAGAAGAAGGCGGCCGACGCCGGCGCCGAGAAGGCCGTGGCCCAGCAGCAGATCGAGATCCCCGGCCAGCCCGCCAGCGACGACGCTCCCGTCGAGCGCCGCCGGCGCCGTGCGACCGCCGAGGCCGGCGCCCCGGCGGCCGGTGCCGAGACCGGCGCCGCCGAGGCCAAGAGCGAGCCCAGGGCCGAGACCCCCGCCCAGCAGCAGGCCGCCCAGCAGCCGCAGCAGCAGGGCCAGGGCGACGCCGGTGACGGCGGCGAGGGCCGCCGCCGCGACCGCCGTGAGCGCGGCCGCGACCGTGACCGTGACCGGGACCGCGACCGTGACCGCCGCAAGGGCGACGACCAGCAGGGCCAGGGCGGCCAGCGCCAGCAGCAGAACCAGCAGCAGGGCGGCGGCCGCCAGGACCGGAACAACGGCCCGCAGGACGACGACGACTTCGAGGGCGGCCGCCGTGGCCGCCGCGGCCGCTACCGGGACCGCCGTGGCCGCCGAGGCCGCGACGACGTGCAGGAGCCGCAGCTCACCGAGGACGACGTCCTGATCCCCGTCGCGGGCATCCTCGACATCCTCGACAACTACGCCTTCATCCGTACGTCCGGCTACCTGCCCGGTCCCAACGACGTGTACGTCTCCCTCGCCCAGGTCCGCAAGAACGGCCTGCGCAAGGGCGACCACGTCACCGGCGCCGTGCGCCAGCCCAAGGAGGGCGAGCGCCGCGAGAAGTTCAACGCGCTGGTGCGCCTGGACTCCGTCAACGGCATGGCGCCCGAACACGGCCGCGGGCGGCCGGAGTTCAACAAGCTGACGCCGCTGTACCCGCAGGACCGGCTCCGCCTGGAGACCGACCCGGGCGTGCTGACGACGCGGATCATCGACCTCGTCTCGCCGATCGGCAAGGGCCAGCGCGGTCTGATCGTGGCCCCGCCGAAGACCGGCAAGACCATGATCATGCAGGCGGTCGCCAACGCGATCACGCACAACAACCCCGAGTGCCACCTGATGGTCGTCCTCGTCGACGAGCGTCCGGAAGAGGTCACCGACATGCAGCGGTCGGTCAAGGGCGAGGTCATCTCCTCGACCTTCGACCGCCCGGCCGAGGACCACACCACGGTCGCCGAGCTCGCCATCGAGCGCGCCAAGCGCCTCGTCGAGCTGGGCCACGACGTGGTCGTCCTGCTGGACTCGATCACCCGTCTGGGCCGCGCCTACAACCTGGCCGCCCCGGCCTCCGGCCGCATCCTGTCCGGTGGTGTCGACTCCACGGCCCTCTACCCGCCGAAGCGCTTCTTCGGCGCGGCCCGCAACATCGAGGACGGCGGCTCGCTGACCATCCTCGCCACCGCCCTGGTGGACACCGGGTCCCGCATGGACGAGGTGATCTTCGAGGAGTTCAAGGGCACCGGCAACATGGAGCTCAAGCTCGACCGGAAGCTCGCCGACAAGCGCATCTTCCCGGCGGTGGACGTCGACGCGTCCGGCACCCGCAAGGAGGAGATCCTGCTCGGCAACGAGGAGCTGTCCGTCGTCTGGAAGCTCCGCCGGGTGCTGCACGCGCTCGACCAGCAGCAGGCGATCGAGCTGCTCCTGGACAAGATGAAGCAGACCAAGTCGAACATCGAGTTCCTGATGCAGATCCAGAAGACGACCCCGGCGCCGGGCAACGGCGACTGAGGTCACGCGCACAGGCACTGAGGGGCCGCTCCCGCACGGGGCGGCCCTTCGCCGTACCGGCGAGACCTTTGCCACAGGATCACGGCGGTGCCCGGCGCCTGTGCAACCCTTTCCCGGGTTCCCCCGTCTGACCATGCGAGCGACGATTGTGGGTAACCGACCTTAAATCGGATTCGAGGAGCGCATGTCCGCCCAGAGCACGCCGGACCCCGCCATACCGGGGGAAACCGGCCCCACGAGCCCCGCAGGCCGCATCAAGGGCCGCCGGCGCAAGCCCCCCACCGGGAGGCGCAGGGCGCTGACGGTGACGGCCTGGACCGCCGCGGGGATCGTGGTGCTCGGCGGCACCGGCGCCGGCTACCTGTACTTCAAGCTCAACAACAACCTCAAGACGGTCGACATCAACCAGGCCCTCGGCACCGACCGGCCCGGCAAGGCCGACAACGGCTCCGAGAACATCCTGGTCCTCGGCTCCGACTCGCGCTCCGGCACCAACAAGAAGCTCGGCGGCGGCACCGACGACGGCAGCGCCCGCTCCGACACCGCGATGATCGTGCACGTGTACGAGGGCCACAAGAAGGCCACCGTCGTCTCCATGCCGCGCGACACCCTCGTCGACCGCCCCGAGTGCACCGACAGCAAGGGCGCCAAGCACCCCGCCGTGCACGGCGCGATGTTCAACGAGTCGTACTCCACCGGCGGCGCCGCCTGCACGGTCAAGACGGTCGAGTCGCTCACCGGCCTGCGCATGGACCACTACCTCGAGGTCGACTTCAGCGGCTTCGAGAAGCTCATCGACGAGCTCGGGGGCGTCCAGGTCACCACGACCAAGGCGATACACGACCCGCACAGCCACCTGAACCTCACGACCGGCCCGCACACGCTGAACGGGCAGCAGGCCCTCGGCCTGGTCCGCACCCGCCACGGCGTCGGCGACGGCTCCGACCTCGGCCGCATCCAGCTCCAGCAGGCCTTCGTGAAGGCGCTGGCCGAGCAGGTCAAGCACATCGGGCTGTTCACCAGCCCCAAGAAGCTCTACAACCTCGCCGACACCGCGACCAAGGCCGTCACCGCCGACTCCGACCTCGGCTCGGTGAACTCCCTGATGTCCTTCGCCGACGGCCTCAAGGGCATCAGCTCCTCACACATGACCATGGTCACGATGCCGGTCAGGTACGACCCGGCCGACCCCAACCGCGTCGTCGTCGTGCACTCCAAGGCCCAGCTGGTCTGGGACGCCCTGAGGAACGACCGCCCCGTCCCGAAGGCGGCCACCGAAGGCACGGCCACGGGCGAGGCGAAGGACGTGGTGAGCGCCCCGTAGGGTCCGCGGCCCCGAGGGGGAACCCCCCGGGAATACACGGCCCCCGCCCCCGGTTTTGGGGGATGGCGCCAGTCCTGGCAGACTGGTACGTCGGCCCCGGTTCACGCCCCCGCACCCCGCGGCGGCGACCCGGCGCCCTCCCGAAACCTAGGAGACACCTTGAAGCGCGACATCCACCCCGCGTACGTCGAGACGCAGGTCAGCTGCACCTGCGGCGCGTCGTTCACGACCCGCAGCACCATCGACTCCGGCACCATCCGGGCCGAGGTCTGCTCCGAGTGCCACCCGTTCTACACGGGCAAGCAGAAGATCCTCGACACCGGTGGCCGTGTGGCCCGCTTCGAGGCCCGCTTCGGCAAGGCTGCCGCCGGCTCCAAGAAGTAGCGAGCCCCTTTCGCCGGTCCACGGTCGCGTCCCCACCCGGGGGCGGGCCGGGACCGGCGTTTTTGGTCGCCCGCCTTCCCCTACCCAAGCAGTACCGGCAGTACAGGAGCCGCAAGATGTTCGAGGCCGTCGAGGAGCTCGTCGCCGAGCACGCCGATCTGGAGAAGAAGCTCGCCGACCCGTCGGTCCACGCCGACCAGGCGAACGCGCGCAAGCTCAACAAGCGCTACGCCGAGCTCACCCCGATCGTCGCCACGTACCGCTCCTGGAAGCAGACCGGCGACGACATCGAGACCGCGCGCGAACTGGCCGCCGACGACCCGGACTTCGCCGCCGAGGTCAAGGAGCTGGACAAGCAGCGCGAGGAGCTCACCGAGAGGCTGCGCCTGCTGCTCGTCCCGCGCGACCCCAGCGACGACAAGGACGTCATCCTCGAGATCAAGGCCGGCGCCGGCGGCGACGAGTCCGCGCTCTTCGCGGGCGACCTGCTGCGCATGTACCTGCGCTACGCCGAGCGCGTCGGCTGGAAGACCGAGATCATCGACGCCACCGAGTCCGAGCTCGGCGGCTACAAGGACGTCCAGGTCGCGGTGAAGACCCGCGGGCAGACCGAGCCCGGCCAGGGCGTGTGGGCGCGGCTGAAGTACGAGGGCGGGGTGCACCGCGTGCAGCGCGTGCCCGCCACCGAGTCCCAGGGCCGTATCCACACCTCCGCGGCCGGCGTGCTGGTCACCCCCGAGGCGGAGGAGGTCGACGTGGAGATCAACCCGGGCGACCTGCGCATCGACGTCTACCGTTCCTCCGGCCCCGGCGGCCAGTCCGTGAACACCACCGACTCCGCGGTGCGCATCACGCACCTGCCCACCGGCGTCGTCGCCTCCTGCCAGAACGAGAAGAGCCAGCTGCAGAACAAGGAGCAGGCGATGCGTATCCTGCGCTCCAGGCTCCTCGCCATGGCGCAGGAGGAGGCGGAGAGGGAGGCCGCGGACGCCCGCCGCAGCCAGGTCCGCACCGTCGACCGCTCCGAGAAGATCCGCACGTACAACTTCCCGGAGAACCGCATCTCCGACCACCGCGTCGGCTTCAAGGCGTACAACCTGGACCAGGTCCTGGACGGCGACCTCGACTCCGTCATCCAGGCCTGCGTCGACGCCGACTCGGCGGCCAAGCTCGCGGCCGCCTAGGGCGCCGCGGCGGCCGCCCGCCGCCCGCGGCACCGAAGACCCGTACCACGCATCACAGCCCAGCCCCGGAGGACCAGCGTGCAGCAAGATTTTGGGAGGCGCCCGCCAGGCCCCCGCAGCGTGCTGCTCGCCGAGGTGGCGCAGGCCACCCAGCGGCTCGCCGACGCCGGCGTGCCCTCGCCGCGCACCGACGCAGAGGAGCTCGCCGCGTTCGTGCACGGCGTCAAGCGGGGCGAGCTGCACTCGGTCAAGGACGCCGACTTCGACGCCCGTTACTGGGAGGTCATCGCCCGCCGCGAGCAGCGCGAGCCGCTCCAGCACATCACCGGCCGCGCCTACTTCCGCTACCTGGAGCTCCAGGTCGGGCCCGGCGTCTTCGTGCCGCGGCCCGAGACCGAGTCCGTGGTCGGCTGGGCCATAGACGCGGTGCGGGCCATGGACGTGGTCGAGCCCTGCATCGTCGACCTGTGCACCGGCTCCGGCGCCATCGCGCTCGCCCTCGCCCAGGAGGTGCCGCGCTCGCGGGTGCACGCCGTGGAGCTGAGCGAGGAGGCGCTGACCTGGACCCGCAAGAACGTCGAGGGGTCCAGGGTCGACCTGCGCCAGGGCGACGCGCTGACCGCGTTCCCCGACCTCGACGGACAGGTCGACCTCGTGATCTCCAACCCGCCGTACATCCCGCTCACCGAGTGGGAGTACGTGGCGCCCGAGGCCCGCGACTACGACCCCGAACTCGCCCTGTTCTCGGGCGAGGACGGCCTCGACCTGATCCGCGGCCTGGAACGCACCGCGCACCGGCTGCTGCGCCCCGGCGGGGTCGTCGTCGTCGAGCACGCCGACACCCAGGGCGGACAGGTGCCGTGGATCTTCACCGAGGAGCGCGGCTGGGCGGACGCGGCGGACCACCCCGACCTGAACAACCGGCCGCGGTTCGCCACCGCCCGCAAGGCGCTGCCGTGACCCGCACCCAGCCACGCACCAGGACTTCAAGCCAGCAGTACGTGTACGAGGAGGCCCGCTGACAATGGCACGGCGATACGACACCAACGACGCGACCGACCGCGTGACGGGTCTGCGCGAGGCCGCGTCCGCCGTCCGCCGGGGCGAACTCGTGGTGCTGCCGACCGACACGGTGTACGGCATCGGCGCCGACGCGTTCTCCTCGGAGGCCGTCGCCGACCTGCTGGCCGCCAAGGGCCGGGGCCGCAACATGCCCACGCCCGTGCTCATCGGCTCCCCGAACACGCTGCACGGCCTGGTCACCGACTTCTCCGAGCTCGCCTGGGAGCTCGTCGACGCCTTCTGGCCGGGCGCGCTGACGCTGATCGCCCGCCACCAGCCGTCCCTCCAGTGGGACCTCGGGGACACCCGGGGGACGGTCGCGGTGCGCATGCCCCTGCACCCGGTCGCCATCGAACTGCTCACCGAGGTCGGCCCGATGGCCGTCTCCTCGGCCAACCTCAGCGGCCACCCGGCGCCGGAGACCTGCGACGCCGCGCAGGACATGCTCGGCGACTCCGTCTCCGTCTACCTCGACGGCGGCCCGACCCCCGGGAACGTTCCGTCCTCCATCGTGGACGTCAGCGGCCGGGTGCCCGTCCTGCTGCGCGAGGGCGCGCTGTCGCCCGAGGAGCTGCGCAAGGTCGTACCCGACCTCGAGGTGGCGAATTGACGGCCCCTGACACGGGGCGTGGCATAGGCGAGGGGGGCGACCGGGCGATCCCGGCCCAGCCGGGCCCGCCCGGCGAGACCTTCCGCATCCTCCACGTCAGCACCGGCAACGTGTGCCGCTCGCCCATCACGGAGCGGCTGACCCGGCACTTCCTGACGGACCGGCTCGGCGACGCCCGGGGCGGCGGCCTGATCGTGGAGAGCGCCGGCACCTGGGGCCACGAGGGCGCGCCCATGGAGGCCAACGCCGAGGCCGTCCTCGCCGACTTCGGCGCGGACGCCTCCGGCTTCACCGGTCGCGAACTCCTCGACGAGCACGTCATCATGGCCGACCTCGTGCTGACCGCCACCCGCGACCACCGCGCCCAGGTGATCTCCATGGGCCACTCCGCGGGCCTGCGCACCTTCACGCTCAAGGAGTTCACCCGCCTGGTGCGGGCGATCGACCCGGCGACGCTGCCTCCCCTGGAGGACGGCGTCGTCGAGCGCGCCCGCGCACTGGTGCGCGCCGCCGCCGCTCTACGCGGGTGGCTCCTGGCGCCCACTCCCGAGGCCGACGAGGTCCACGACCCCTACGGCGCCCCGCTGCCGTTCTTCCGCTCCATCGGCGAGGAGATACACCAGGCCCTGGACCCGGTGGTGACGGCCCTGACGGGAGTGCGGGCACGCGCCTGAGCGGCCGGGGAGGGCTGACCGTGACGGCGTAACAGCCGCGCGGGCGGCCGGGGGCGGCCCTACATTGGACGTACGTCACCGTCGACCGTCCGGAGACCACCATGTCGGTCATCCCCGCTCCAGAGGGCGACGTCCTGCGGCGGCAGGACCGTGAAGTGGCCGATCTGCTGCTGGGCGAGCTGGACCGGCAGGCGACGACACTTCAGCTGATCGCGGCGGAGAACTTCACCTCGCCCGCGGTGCTCGCCGCGCTCGGCTCGCCCCTGGCCAACAAGTACGCCGAGGGCTACCCGAGCGCGCGCCACCACGGCGGCTGCGAGATCGTCGACGCGGCCGAACGCCTCGCCGTGGAGCGCGCCAAGACACTCTTCGGCGCCGAGCACGCCAACGTGCAGCCGCACTCCGGCTCCTCGGCCGTGCTGGCCGCCTACGCCGCCCTGCTGCGCCCCGGAGACACCGTGCTCGCCCTCGGCCTGCCCTACGGCGGGCACCTCACCCACGGCTCGCCGGCGAACTTCTCCGGGCGCTGGTTCGACTTCGTCGGCTACGGCGTCGACGCCGAGAGCGGGCTCATCGACCATCAGCAGGTGCGCACCCTGGCCCGCTCCCACCGCCCCAAGGCCATCGTGTGCGGCTCGATCGCCTACCCGCGCCACATGGACTACCCCTTCTTCCGCGCGGTCGCCGACGAGGTGGGCGCCTATCTGATCGCCGACGCCGCCCATCCCATCGGGCTGGTCGCCGGGGGAGCGGCGCCGAACCCGGTGCCGTACGCCGACGTGGTGTGCGCCACCACGCACAAGGTGCTGCGCGGCCCGCGCGGCGGGATGGTGCTGTGCGGCGCCGAGCTCGCCGAGCGGGTGGACCGGGCGGTGTTCCCGTTCACGCAGGGTGGCGCGCAGATGCACACCATCGCCGCCAAGGCCGTCGGGTTCGGCGAGGCGGCCACGCCGGCGTTCGGCGCCTACGCCCACCAGGTCGTCGCCAACGCGCGCGTGCTGGCCGCCCGGCTGGGCGCGGAGGGGCTGGCCGTCACCACGGGCGGCACCGACACCCACATGATCACCGCGGATCCGGCGCCGCTCGGCGTGGACGGCCGCACCGCGCGCGGACGGCTCGCCGCCGCCGGGATCGTCCTGGACTGCTGTGCGCTTCCGCACACCGACGACCGGGGCCTGCGCCTGGGCACCGCGGCGGTGACCACGCAGGGCATGGGCCAGGGCGAGATGGAGTGGATCGCCGTGCTGTTCGGCAAGGTGCTGCGCGGCGAGGTGGACGGGGCGCGGGCCCGCGAGGACGTGCGCGAACTCACGGGGAGATTCCCGCCCTATCCGGGGTGAAGCGGGGTAGGCGCAGGGGCATGACGCGGCCGGGTACAGCCGTGCACAGGCACGCGTGCAACCATCGTCGCTACCCGGAAGTCCCCATACATATGCCTGCGTCGCTAGTGTGTGGGGCTGAGATGGCCAGCGAGACATGTGGGGAAGCCCGTGCGTGAATACCTGCTGACGCTCTGCATCACGGCCGCGGTGACGTACCTGCTGACAGGACCGGTACGGAAGTTCGCGATCGTGGCCGGAGCCATGCCGGAGATCCGGGCGCGTGACGTGCACCGGGAACCCACTCCGCGCCTCGGCGGGATCGCGATGTTCTTCGGCATGTGCGCGGGCCTGCTCGCCGCGGACCACCTCACCAACCTCAACGAGGTGTTCGAGAAGTCCAACGAGCCGCGCGCGCTGCTCTCCGGGGCGGCCCTGATCTGGCTGATCGGCGTCCTGGACGACAAGTTCGAGATCGACGCCCTGATCAAGCTGGGCGGCCAGATGATCGCCGCCGGCGTGATGGTCATGCAGGGCCTGACGATCCTGTGGCTGCCCGTCCCGGGTGTCGGCACGGTCGCGCTGACCCAGTGGCAGGCCACCCTGCTCACCGTCGCCCTGGTCGTCATCACGATCAACGCGGTCAACTTCGTCGACGGCCTCGACGGCCTGGCCGCCGGCATGGTGTGCATCGCGGCCGCCGCGTTCTTCATGTACACGTACCGGATCTGGTACTCGTACGGCATCGAGGCCGCCGCCCCGGCCACGCTCTTCGCGGCCGTCCTGATGGGCATGTGCCTGGGCTTCCTGCCGCACAACATGCATCCCGCGCGGGTCTTCATGGGCGACTCGGGCTCCATGCTGATCGGCCTGGTGCTGGCGGCCGGCGCGATCTCGGTGACCGGGCAGGTCGACCCGGACGTGATGAAGCTGTTCTCCGGGTCCGAGCGCAACACCGTGCACCAGATGGTGCCGGTCTACATCCCGCTGCTGATGCCGCTGACGATCATCGCCATCCCGGCCGCCGACTTCGTCTTCGCGGTGGTGCGGCGCACGTGGCGCGGCCAGTCCCCGTTCGCCGCCGACCGCGGCCACCTGCACCACCGGCTGCTCCAGATCGGCCACTCGCACAGCCGGGCCGTGCTGATCATGTACTTCTGGGCGGCCCTGATCGGCTTCGGGGCGCTGGCCTACTCGGTCAACTCCGCCTCGATGTGGATCGTGCTGGGCATCGTCTTCCTGAGCTTCATCGGCCTGGTGCTGCTCCTGCTGCCGCGCTTCACGCCGCGCGCCCCGCGCTGGGCCCAGCACCTGGTCCCGCCGCGCTACCGCCGCCGCCGTGCGGCCACGGCGCCGGCGGCCTCGACGCCCGCCGCCTCGACGCCGGCCGCCGCCGCGTCGGCGGCTCCCGCCCGTGAGGCGCACGACACCTGCGGGGTCGCGGCGGGAGTGGCCGGAGTCAACGGAGCGACTGCCGTGGGCCCTCGCTCAAGGTAAGAATCTGACTAAGACGTTGCCAATCCGTGGGGGAGCATATCCCCCCAATACCAGACAACTCGGCCCGGTTTCTGCACAGACGGGCGGAGTCACTCTCATGTGTGACAGCGAGCACACCAACCAGGTAAAGGACTCATCAAATAGTTTGTGATACGGTTCACGAGAACCCCGGATAGAGCCGAAGGACCCCAGAACAAGGGGCCCCAGGTGCTGAGTTTTCTCTCCGAAATCCGGGACTACGCTCGTCCATGACGACACCCTGCCCCCCCTGCGAAAGCGGAGTTGCCGCCATGCCGTCCAATGACGCCCGGAACCTCGTGCCGATCGCCGTCCCCACGGCGGCCGTCGGCGTGGTCGCGGTCGCCGTCAGCGGTGTGGTGGCCGGCGGCAAGGGCGCGCTCGGAGCGGCGGTGGGCGCGCTGCTGGCCATCGCCTTCATGGGACTGGGCCTGTACGTGCTGCAGTGGACCGCGAGGACGCTCCCGCAGCTGTTCCAGGCCATGGGCCTCATGCTCTACGTCGCCCAACTCCTGCTGCTGATGATCTTCTTGGCCCTCTTCAAGGGCACGACCCTCTTCAACGCCAAGGCATTCGCGTTCTCACTCGTCGTCGCGACCGTCGTATGGATGGCCGCCCAGGCGCGTGCGCACATGAAGGCCAAGATCTTCTACGTCGAACCGGACTCGGAGAAGAGTGAGAAGTCCGAGAAGACGGGGTCCTCGTCGTGAGGGGTAGGGCCGGGATAAAGACGGCAGAGTTCTCCTGCTATCGTCCGGTGCCAACTGCGGCATCGCGGGCGCGGGCATCTGAGCTGACGCCTGCTCGAACGCGAGGCTCGATGCCCCCCAGCCGCCTCCACATCCGTAACACCAGTCCGGTGCCGACCCGCGGCTGCGCGCCGCGCCGACACAACGAGGTTGCCGTACCCATGCGCCACGCTGAAGGAGTCCGCGGTGAGTGCTGACCCGACGCAGGTGCTCGCCTTCGAGACCGACTGCCACATCTTCAACGGCTGTGGCTTCCCCGCTCCGGGCCTGCACTCGTTCCTGTTCAAGCCCCTGTGGGGCGACGGGGACAGCAACTTGTACTTCAACAAGACGATGCTCCTGGCGCTGCTCGGCTCGATCGTCATCGTCGGGTTCTTCTGGGTCGCCTTCCGCAAGCCGAAGGTCGTTCCGGGCAAGTTCCAGATGGTCGGCGAGGCCGCGTACGACTTCGTGCGCCGCGGCATCGTCTACGAGACGATCGGCAAGCGCGAGGGCGAGAAGTACGTGCCCTTCATGGTCTCGCTGTTCTTCTTCGTCTGGATGATGAACCTCTGGTCGATCATCCCGGTCGCCCAGTTCCCGGTGACGGCGATCATTTCGTACCCGCTGGTACTGGCGGTGATCGTCTGGTTCACCTGGATCATCCTGACCTTCAAGAGGCACGGGTTCGTCGGCTTCTTCAAGAACGTGACCGGCTACGACCCGACGATCGGTCCGGTGCTGCCGCTGTCCATGTCGATCGAGTTCTTCTCGAACATCCTGGTCCGGCCGTTCACGCACGCGGTCCGACTCTTCGCGAACATGTTCGCGGGCCACACGCTGCTGCTGCTCTTCACGCTCGCCAGCTGGTACCTGCTGAACGGCATCGGCATCGCCTACGCCGGCGTCTCGTTCGTGATGGTCCTGCTGATGACCGCCTTCGAGCTCTTCATCCAGGCTGTCCAGGCGTACGTCTTCGTCCTCCTGGCCTGCAGCTACGTCCAGGGCGCGCTCGCCGAACACCACTGAGCACACCCCCGGCTCCCACCCCCGATTCGTCCGGTGGCCAACCCCCACCGGTCCGCAAAGAGAAGGAAGAACTGGCATGTCCCAGACCCTCGCCGCCGTCACCGGTTCCCTCAGCTCCGTGGGTTACGGCCTTGCTGCCATCGGCCCCGGCGTCGGCATCGGCATCATCTTCGGCAACGGCACCCAGGCTCTGGCCCGTCAGCCCGAGGCCGCCGGTCTGATCCGCGCCAACCAGATCCTCGGCTTCGCGTTCTGTGAGGCGCTGGCCCTCATCGGCCTCGTCATGCCGTTCGTCTACAAGTAAGCCGAACAGCGACCACAGACCATAGACGAAAGGCACTGATGTGAACCCTCTGGTTCAGATCGCGGCGGAGTCGGAGAACCCCCTCTTTCCGCCGATTCCCGAGCTCGTCATCGGCCTGATCGCCTTCGTCATCGTCTTCGGCTTCCTCGGCAAGAAGCTCCTCCCGAACATCAACAAGGTTCTGGAAGAGCGCCGGGAGGCCATCGAGGGCGGTATCGAGAAGGCCGAGGCCGCGCAGACCGAGGCCCAGAGCGTCCTCGAGCAGTACAAGGCCCAGCTCGCCGAGGCCCGGCACGAGGCCGCGCGCCTGCGCCAGGAGGCGCACGAGCAGGGTGCCACGCTGATCGCCGAGATGCGGGCCGAGGGCCAGCGGCAGCGCGAGGAGATCGTCGCCGCCGGTCACGCCCAGATCGAGGCCGACCGCAAGGCCGCCGCGTCCGCGCTCCGGCAGGACGTCGGCAAGCTGGCGACCGAGCTGGCCGGCAAGCTCGTCGGCGAGTCCCTCGAGGACCACGCCCGGCAGAGTCGTGTCATCGACCGCTTCCTCGACGAGCTCGAGGAGAAGGCCGAGGCGGCTCGATGACTGCGCACGGAGCCAGCCGCGAGGCACTGACCGCCGCACGTGAGCGTCTGGACGCGCTGACGGACTCCACCTCGGTGGACCCCGCTCGGCTCGCCGACGAGCTGGCGGCCGTCACCGGGCTGCTCCACCGCGAGGTCGGCCTGCGTCGGGTTCTCACCGACCCGGCGCAGTCCGGCGAGGCCAAGGCCACGCTGGTCCAGCGCCTGCTGGGCAGCCAGGTCAGCGGCAACGCCGTGGACCTGGTGGCCGGCATGGTGCGCTCGCGCTGGTCGCAGCCCCGCGACCTGGTGGACGCGCTGGAGGAACTGGCGGACACCGCCGACCTCACCGCCGCCGAGCGGACCGGTGAGCTCGACGACGTGGAGGACGAGCTGTTCCGCTTCGGGCGGATCGTCTCCTCGAGCACTGGGCTGCGCGCGGCGCTGACCGACCAGTCCGCGAGCACGGCGGCCAAGACCGAGCTGCTGCACCGGCTGCTCGGCGGCAGGGCCACGGCGACCACGGAGCGTCTGGTGACGCGCCTTGTGACCGCGCCTCGGGGTCGTAGCCTGGAGTCGGGACTGGAGTCCCTGTCCAAGCTCGCCGCCGACCGCCGGGACCGCATGGTCGCCGTCGTCACCTCGGCGGTACCGCTGAGCGACACGCAGAAGCAGCGCCTCGGCGCGGCTCTCGCCAAGCTCTACGGCCGCCGGATGCACCTCAATCTCGACGTGGACCCCGAGGTCGTCGGCGGGATCCGGGTGCAGGTGGGCGACGAGGTCATCAACGGCTCGATCGCGGACCGGCTCGAGGACGCCGCCCGCCGCATGGCGAGCTAGCAGCAACTCAACACAAGACGTACACGACGGCCCTGGTTGGGCCGTGCAGAGGATTCACCTCTTATTGGGGGGAGTCCCCATACCCCCCAAGTGAAACTTCGGGCCCAACAAGGAGAGCAGGGAACCCAGATGGCGGAGCTCACGATCCGGCCGGAGGAGATCCGGGACGCGCTGGAGAACTTCGTCCAGTCGTACAAGCCGGACGCGGCCTCGCGCGAGGAGGTCGGTACGGTCACCCTTGCCGGCGACGGCATCGCGAAGGTCGAGGGCCTGCCCTCGGCCATGGCCAACGAGCTGCTGAAGTTCGAGGACGGCACCCTCGGCCTCGCCCTCAACCTCGAGGAGCGCGAGATCGGTGCCATCGTCCTCGGTGAGTTCAGCGGCATCGAGGAGGGCCAGCCGGTCACCCGCACCGGTGAGGTCCTCTCCGTGGCGGTCGGCGAGGGCTACCTCGGCCGCGTTGTCGACCCGCTCGGCAACCCGATCGACGGCCTCGGCGAGATCGAGACGTCCGGCCGCCGTGCGCTGGAGCTGCAGGCCCCCACGGTCATGCAGCGCAAGTCGGTGCACGAGCCGATGGAGACCGGCTACAAGGCCGTCGACGCCATGACCCCGATCGGCCGTGGTCAGCGTCAGCTGATCATCGGCGACCGGCAGACCGGCAAGACCGCCCTGGCCGTCGACACGATCATCAACCAGCGTGACAACTGGCGCACCGGCGACCCGAAGAAGCAGGTCCGCTGCATCTACGTCGCCATCGGCCAGAAGGGCTCCACCATCGCGTCGGTCCGCCGCGCGCTGGAGGAGAACGGCGCGCTGGAGTACACGACCATCGTCGCCGCCCCGGCGTCCGACCCGGCCGGCTTCAAGTACCTGGCGCCGTACACCGGTTCGGCCATCGGTCAGCAGTGGATGTACGAGGGCAAGCACGTCCTGATCATCTTCGACGACCTGTCGAAGCAGGCCGACGCCTACCGCGCCGTGTCGCTGCTGCTGCGCCGCCCGCCGGGCCGCGAGGCCTACCCCGGCGACGTCTTCTACCTGCACTCCCGGCTGCTGGAGCGCTGCGCCAAGCTCTCCGACGACATGGGTGCCGGTTCGATGACTGGTCTGCCGATCGTCGAGACCAAGGCCAACGACGTCTCGGCGTTCATCCCGACCAACGTCATCTCCATCACCGACGGCCAGTGCTTCCTGGAGTCGGACCTGTTCAACGCCGGTCAGCGTCCCGCGCTGAACGTCGGTATCTCCGTCTCCCGAGTCGGTGGTTCCGCCCAGCACAAGGCGATGCGCCAGGTCTCCGGCCGCCTCCGTGTGGACCTCGCCCAGTTCCGTGAGCTGGAGGCGTTCGCCGCCTTCGGTTCCGACCTGGACGCGGCCTCCAAGGCGCAGCTGGAGCGCGGTTCGCGCATGGTCGAGCTGCTGAAGCAGGACCAGTACCAGCCGATGGCCACCGAGGACCAGGTCGTCTCCGTCTGGGCCGGCACCAACGGCCGTATGGACGACGTCCCGGTCGCCGACATCCGCCGCTTCGAGCGGGAACTGATCGACTTCCTGCACCGGAAGCACCAGGGCCTGATGACCTCCATCAAGGAGGGCGCCAAGATGTCGGACGACACGATCCAGGCCGTCGACGACGCGGTGGCGGAGTTCAAGAAGCAGTTCGAGACGAGCGACGGCAAGCTGCTCGGCGAGGACACCCCGGCCGCCGCCGCCAAGTGACGTAAGGAAGGGACCTGACTCATGGGAGCCCAGCTCCGGGTCTACAAGCGTCGCATCCGATCCGTCACCGCGACCAAGAAGATCACCAAGGCGATGGAGATGATCGCCGCCTCGCGCGTCGTCAAGGCGCAGCGCAAGGTGGCGGCCTCCACGCCGTACGCGCAGGAACTGACCCGCGCGGTCACGGCGGTCGGCACCGGTTCGAACACCAAGCACCCGCTGACCACGGAGGCGGACAACCCGACCCGTGCCGCGGTCCTGCTCCTCACGAGCGACCGCGGCCTGGCCGGCGCCTTCAACTCCAACTCCATCAAGGCCGCGGAGCAGCTGACCGAGCGCCTGGAGCGCGAGGGCAGGCAGGTCGACACGTACATCGTCGGCCGGCGCGGTGTGGCCCACTACAACTTCCGTGAGCGCAAGATCGCGGAATCCTGGACGGGCTTCACCGACGAGCCCTCGTACGCGGACGCCAAGCAGGTCGCGGCGCCCCTGATCGAGGCCATCGAGAGGGAGACGGCGGACGGCGGCGTGGACGAACTCCACATCGTCTACACCGAGTTCGTCTCGATGATGACGCAGACGGCGATCGACTCCCAGCTGCTCCCTCTGCGCCTCGAAGAGGTCGCAGCGGAGGCCGCGCCCAAGGGCGAGATCCTGCCGCTGTACGACTTCGAGCCGTCGGCGGAGGACGTCCTGGACGCCCTGCTGCCGCGCTATGTGGAAAGCCGCATCTACAACGCGCTGCTCCAGTCGGCCGCTTCGAAGCACGCCGCCACGCGGCGCGCGATGAAGTCGGCCACCGACAACGCGGGCGAGCTGATCAACACGCTCTCCCGTCTTGCCAACGCGGCCCGCCAGGCCGAAATCACCCAGGAAATCAGCGAGATCGTCGGTGGCGCGAGCGCCCTGGCCGACGCGACCGCGGGGAGTGACCGATAATGACCACCACTGTTGAGACCGCGACGGCTACGGGCCGCGTCGCCCGGGTCATCGGCCCGGTCGTCGACGTGGAGTTCCCCGTCGACGCGATGCCGGAGATCTACAACGCCCTGCACGTCGAGGTCGCCGACCCGGCGAACGAGGGCGAGAAGAAGACGCTGACCCTGGAGGTCGCCCAGCACCTGGGTGACGGCCTGGTCCGCACCATCTCCATGCAGCCCACCGACGGTCTGGTCCGCCAGGCCGCGGTCACCGACACGGGCGCGGCCATCTCCGTCCCCGTCGGCGACTTCACCAAGGGCAAGGTGTTCAACACCCTCGGTGAGGTGCTGAACGTCGACGAGACCTACGACGGCGAGCGCTGGCCGATCCACCGCAAGGCGCCGAACTTCGACGAGCTCGAGTCGAAGACCGAGATGTTCGAGACCGGCGTCAAGGTCATCGACCTGCTGACCCCGTACGTCAAGGGCGGCAAGATCGGTCTGTTCGGCGGCGCCGGCGTCGGCAAGACGGTGCTCATCCAGGAGATGATCTACCGTGTCGCCAACAACCACGACGGTGTCTCCGTGTTCGCCGGTGTCGGCGAGCGCACCCGTGAGGGCAACGACCTGATCGAGGAGATGTCCGACTCGGGCGTCATCGACAAGACCGCGCTGGTCTTCGGTCAGATGGACGAGCCCCCGGGCACCCGTCTGCGCGTCGCGCTGGCCGGCCTGACCATGGCCGAGTACTTCCGTGACGTCCAGAAGCAGGACGTGCTGTTCTTCATCGACAACATCTTCCGCTTCACGCAGGCCGGTTCCGAGGTCTCCACCCTGCTCGGCCGCATGCCCTCCGCGGTGGGCTACCAGCCGAACCTGGCCGACGAGATGGGTCTCCTCCAGGAGCGCATCACCTCGACCCGGGGTCACTCGATCACCTCGATGCAGGCGATCTACGTCCCCGCGGACGACCTGACCGACCCGGCCCCGGCCACCACCTTCGCCCACCTCGACGCGACGACGGTTCTGTCCCGTCCGATCTCGGAGAAGGGCATCTACCCGGCCGTGGACCCGCTGGACTCCACGTCCCGGATCCTGGACCCGCGGTACATCTCCGCGGACCACTACAACGCGGCCATGCGCGTGAAGAACATCCTGCAGAAGTACAAGGACCTGCAGGACATCATCGCGATCCTCGGTATCGACGAGCTCGGCGAGGAGGACAAGCTCGTCGTCCACCGTGCCCGTCGTGTGGAGCGCTTCCTGTCCCAGAACACCCACGTGGCCAAGCAGTTCACCGGTGTGGACGGCTCGGACGTGCCGCTCGATGAGTCGATCACCGCGTTCAACGCGATCTGCGACGGCGAGTACGACCACTTCCCCGAGCAGGCGTTCTTCATGTGCGGTGGTCTCGAGGACCTGAAGAAGAACGCGAAGGAGCTGGGCGTCTCCTGAACTCGTTCCTGAGTTCGTGTGAGGGGGCGGGCGCGTCCCGCCCCCTCACACACGCCCCGTAGAATTGACCCCAACACCCGGCGCCCCTGCCGGGTGGTGACCCGAGGAGCCACTCTTGGCTGCTGAGCTGCACGTCGAGCTGGTCGCGGCCGACCGGAAGGTCTGGTCCGGCGAGGCCACCCTGGTCGTCGCGCGCACCACGTCCGGCGACATCGGCGTCATGCCCGGTCACCAGCCGCTGCTCGGTGTGCTGGAGTCGGGCCCGGTGACCATCCGTACGAGTGAAGGTGCGACGGTCATCGCCGCGGTGCACGGCGGATTCATCTCGTTCGCGGACGACAAGCTGTCGCTGCTGGCCGAGATCGCCGAGCTCTCGGACGAGATCGACGTCCAGCGCGCGGAGCGGGCGCTCGAGCGCGCCAAGGCGGCGGCCGACGCCTCCGCCGAGCGCCGCGCGGACGTGCGACTGCGCGCGGTGACGGCGGTGCGCTGAACGCGCCGCGCGATGTGATGACGTCACTCAGCCGCGGCCGGTACCGGAGCAATCCGGTACCGGCCGCGGCTGAGGTGAATGTGGGTGTTTTTTCCGTTCCATTACCTAGGAGACGAGGAGGTCGGTGCCGATGGTCCTCGCTCTGACTGTGTGCGGGCTCGTGGTCTTGCTCGTGGTAGTGGGACTCTTCGTGTTCGGTCTGCGGCGCAGGCTGATCCAGCGCTCGGGCGGCACCTTCGACTGCAGCCTGCGCTGGGACGTGCCGGAGAAGACCGACACCAGCGGCAAGGGCTGGAGCTACGGCGTGGCCCGCTACAACGGCGACCGCGTCGAGTGGTACCGCGTCTTCTCCTACGCCCCCCGCCCGCGCCGGACCCTGGAGCGCGCCTCCATCGAGGTGGCCGGCCGCCGGCTGCCCGAGGGCGAGGAGGAACTCGCCCTGCTGTCCGACGCGGTGATCCTCACCTGTCTGCACCGCGGCACCCGACTGGAACTCGCCATGAGCGAGGACGCCCTGACCGGCTTCCTGGCCTGGCTGGAGGCGGCCCCGCCCGGACAACGGGTGAACGTCGCGTAGAGCGCGGAAAAGCGCCGCGGGCGACCCGTGCTCCGGGGCCGCCCGCGGCGCGGGGGTGTGTCGCGGTGGGGGCTTGGCTCAGCCCCCGGTGGGGGTCAGCCGAGGCCGCTGTTGATGGCGCTCACGAGTTCACCGTTGCTGGTGTCGCCGCTGAACTCCCAGAAGAACGCGCCGCCCAGACCCTGGGACTTCACCCAGCTCATCTTGGAGGCGATGGTGGCGGGGGTGTCGTACGACCACCAGTTGCTGCCGCAGTGGGCGTAGGCCGTGCCCGCGATCGTGCCGGTGACCGGGCAGGAGCCCTTGAGGACCTTGTAGTCCTCGATGCCCTGCTCGTAGGTGCCGGCCGCCGGGCCCGTGGCCGTGCCGCCGGGGGCGTCCTGGGTGACGCCGGTCCAGCCGCGGCCGTAGAAGCCGATGCCGATGAGCAGCTTGTTCGCCGGCACGCCGATCGCCTTGTACTTGGCGATCGCGTCGGCCGTGGTGAACCCGTCCTTCGGGATGCCGCTGTAGGAGGTGAGCGGGGAGTGCGGGGCGGTGGGGCCCTTGGCGTCCCAGGCGCCGAAGAAGTCGTACGTCATCACGTTGTACCAGTTGAGGTACTGCGCGGCGCCCGCGTAGTCGGCGGCCTCGATCTTGCCGCCGGCCGAGCCGTCAGCGGTGACCGCGGCGCTGACCAGGGCGGAGGAGCCGAACTTGGCACGCAGCGCGGCCATCACGTCCCTGAACGCGGCCGCCCCGCTGGTGTCGCAGCTCAGGCCGCAGGCGTTCGGGTACTCCCAGTCGATGTCGATGCCGTCGAAGACGTCGGCCCAGCGCGGGTCGTGCACCAGGTCGTAGCAGGACTGGGCGAAGGCCGCCGGGTTCTTGGCCGCGTCGCCGAACCCGCCGGACCAGGTCCAGCCGCCGAAGGACCACAGCACCTTGATGTTGGGGTACTTGGCCTTCAGCTCGCGCAGCTGGTTGAAGTTGCCGCGCAGCGGCTGGTCCCAGGTGTCGGCGACACCGCTGACGGACTGGTCGGCGGTGAAGGCCTTGTCGTAGTCGGCGTAGGAGTCGCCGATCGCGCACTTGCCGCCGGTGACGTTGCCGAAGGCGTAGTTGATGTGCGTGATCTTGGACGCGGAGCCGGACGTCACCAGGTTCTTGACGTTGTAGTTGCGGCCGTAGATGCCCCACTCGGTGAAGTAGCCGAGCCGGACCTTGTCGCCGGTGGGCGGGGGATTGGTGCCGCCTCCGGTGGTGTGCACGGCGACCGAGCCGCTGACCGGACCGGTCTGGTCGGCGGTGTCGCGGGCCTGCACGGTGTAGGAGTAGTCGGTGCCGGCGGTCAGGCCGGTGTCCGAGTACGAGGTGGTGGTGACGGTGGCGACCTTCTTGCCGTCACGCAGGACGTCGTAGTTCTTGACGCCCTTGTCGTCCGTGGCCGCGCCCCAGGACAGCTTCACCGAGGTGTCGGTGATGCTGGAGGCGGTCGGCGTGCCGGGCGCGGAGGGCGGGTTGTCGCCGGGGACGCTCGGACCGCCGTCGCAACTGCCGCCGTTGAGCGCACAGTTGCTGGGTGAGCCCGGTCCGGAGCCGTTGAAGCCGAAGGAGACGGACGCGCCGGGGGCGATGGTGCCGTTCCAGCCGGCGTTCTTGGCGGTCCAGTGGTTGCCGGAGTTGGTGACGGTGGCGTCCCAGGCGGAGGTCACCTTCGTGTCGGAGGGGAAGTCCCACTCGACGGTCCAGGAGCTGATGGCGGCGGAGCCGGTGTTCTTGACGGTCCACTGCCCGCCGAAGCCGGTGCCCCAGTCGCTGGTCTTGGTGAACGTGGCGGTGGCGGTGCTCGCGGCCTGGGCGGGGGCCGCGGCGAGGCCGACCAGTCCGGCCAGGGGGAGCAACAGGGTCGCGAACCCTGCCGCGGCTCTGTGTCTGAAGCGCATGCTGCGCCCTCCGTTGTCAGGGTGGTTGACGCGGGCATGACTGAGCCTCCATGCCCGCAGTGCTGCGAGAGTAGAAAGGTCTGGACCACAGGTCAATAGGTCTGGACCACTTTGATGTGGGCTTTCTTGATCCCCAACTCCCTTGCGGATCACGGTGTTTGTCCCGGAGCTCGCGCCTTCTTACCCGCGGGGCACCCGCTCGCCGTCCTTCTCCGAACCAGGGGCCGTACCCTGTGCGGCCATACGGACCTGCGAGGAGGGTGCATGACGGACGCGACGCGCCCCGGCGCGGTGCTGGTCGTGGACGACGACGCGGCGATCCGCCGCTCACTGGAGCGCGGACTGCGGCTGAGCGGATTCGCGGTGCGCACCGCCGGCGGCGGATCCGAGGCGCTGGCCGCCATCGGCGAGGCGCCCCCCGACGTGCTGGTCCTCGACGTGTCGATGCCCGGCATGAGCGGCATCGAGCTGTGCACCAGGCTCCGCCAGGAGGGCCAGGACCTGCCCGTGCTCATGCTCTCCGCCCTCGACGAGACCGCCGACCGCATCGCCGGACTCCAGGCGGGCGGGGACGACTACCTCGTCAAGCCGTTCGCCCTCCAGGAACTCGTCCTGCGCCTGCACGCCCTGCTGCGCCGCCGGCCACCCGCCGGACGCGAGGTGCTGCGCGTGGCCGACCTCGTCGTCGACCCGGCCGCCCGCACCGCCGAGCGCGCCGGCCGGCCGCTGGAGCTGACCCGGCGCGAGTTCGAACTCCTGGAGGTGCTCGCCCGCAACGCCGGCCTGGTCCTCACCCGCGACCAGCTGCTCGACCGGGTCTGGGGCTACGACTTCGACGTGCGCACCGACGCCGTCGACACCTTCGTCAGCTACCTGCGCCGCAAGCTGGAGGCCGGCGGGCTGCCCCGGCTCGTCCACACCGTGCGCGGGGTGGGCTTCGTCCTGCGGGAGACGAGCGGGGCGGCCGACACGCCGCGGACACCCGGGGCGGGACGGCTCACGCCATGAGGCTCTCTACCCGCATAGGCATCGCCGTCGGCTGCACCGTCCCGCTGCTCGTGGCCGCCTCCGGGTGGCTGCTGCTGCACCTCGTCGCCCGCGACCTGCACCGCGTGGAGGACGACCACCTCGCACAGCGCGCCGCGGCCGTCGCCCCCGACGCCCGCGCCCTGCTGCGGGCCACCGAGAACGGCCGGCCCAAGGCTGCCGACACCCGGGAACGGCGCCTGTTCACCGCCGCGCTCGACGTCGGCGTACGCGTCGTCGGTCCGGACGCCACCTTCAGCGGTGGCCCCCAGCCCGGCCCTCTGGTCCACCTGCCCGCTCGGGCCGGCCGGCCGGTCACGCTGCGCGGCGGCGGGCGCAGCTGGCGCGCGCTGTCCCGGCCGGTCCAGGCGGCCGGGGTCTCCGGCACCCTGTGGGTGTTCTCCCCGGACACCGCCGACCGCGCCCAACTGCGCGCCGTGCGCCGCCGGGTGGCCTTCACCGCGCTGCTCGCCGCCCCGGTGTCCGGGCTGCTGGCCTGGGGGCTGGCCGCCGGGGCGAGCGCGCCCCTGCGCCGCCTCACCCGCCGTACCGCCGGACTCGACCCGCGCACCACCGCCGCCCGCCCCGACCAACGGCCCACCGGTGTCACCGAGGTCGACGAGCTCGCCGCCACCGTCCGCACCGTCCTCGCCCGCTACGACGAGCAGACCGCCCGCACCACCGAGGCGCTCGACACGGCCCGCTCCTTCTCCTCGGCCGCCGCCCACGAGCTGCGCACCCCGCTGATGAGCATGGGCACCAACCTCGACATCCTCGCCGACCACCCGGAGCTGCCCGAGCCCGACCGCTCGGAGGTCCTGACCGATCTGCGCCGCGAGCACACCCGGCTGCTCGGCCTGCTGGTCATGCTGCGCGAGCTGGGGCGCGGCGACCTCGTGGAGGCGGAGGCGTTCGGCGCCGTCGACGTCTGCGAGGCCGCCGACGCGGCCGTGGCCGACGCCAGGCGCCGCGCCCCCGACGCCGAGATCGCCCTCGACGCCCCGCCCGGGCTCACCGTGCACGGCTGGGAGCCCGGCCTGCGGCTGCTGCTGGACAACCTCCTCGCCAACGCGCTCGCCCACGGCCGGGACGCGGCCGGCCGGGCCAGGATCGCCGTGGGGCTGCGGTGTGCCGGGGACCAGGTGGTGATCACGGTGGACGACCACGGCGGGGGCGTACCGCCCGAGGCGCGCGAGGCGGTCTTCGAACGGTTCCGGCGCGGCCCGGGCAGCGCGGGCTCCGGCCTCGGCCTCACCCTCGTCGCCCAGCAGGCCGCGCTGCACCGGGGGAGCGTCACGGTCACCGACGCGCCGGGCGGCACGGGGGCGCGCTTCGAGGTACGGCTGCCCTCCGCCGGAGGCGCGCTGCCCGAGCGGCGGGACTGGCTGATCGGCACGGCGGGGACCGCCCGGACAGCCGGGGCAAACCGGTCACAGAGTTTCCCCAAGGACCGTCCGTAGCCTGCGGTCGCGACGGACGGACGACGGGCCGTCCCGCGACCCGAAACGGAGGACGGAAAGATGCACGCACCACGACGGACGCGCACGCTGCTGACGGCACTCGCCGTGACGGCGGCCCTGGCGGCCACCACCGGGGTGGCCACCGCCGACAGCACCCCCGCCCCCGCGGCCAGTGCGGCCGCCAAGCACTCCGGCGACGGGGCGAAGGCGCTGTGCAGGCGCGTGCCCAAGCTGGACCGGCGGATCGACCGGGCCCTGAAGCGGCTGGACGCGGGAGCCGGCACGCGCGGCTCGATCTCCCGGCTGGAAAAGCGCGTCGACAACGCCAAGAAGGCCGGCCACACCGAGATCGCCACCTACCTCCAGGACCGCCTGGACTTCCGCAAGTCTCTGCGCAACAACCTGGAGAAGCGGCACAAGGACCTCGCCGCCGTGAAGACCTGGTGCGCGGCGAACGGCGACGGCAAGGCGGCCGGCTGATGCGCGCCCGGTGGGCGGCCGGCACGGCGGCGTCGGTGTCGCTGCTCGTGGCACTCACCGCCGGCTGCGCCCACCACACCGGAACGCCGGCCACGGCGGCGTCGTCGTCCACCGGGACCGACGCGTCCACCGGGAGCGGTGGGACGGGCGCGTCCACCGGGAGCGGCGGGACCGCCGCGTCCTCGGCGTCCGCGCCGGGCACGGCTGCCTCGGGTTACGCCGACATGGAGAAGAAGGTGAACGCCGCCGAGTCCGCGGCGGCCGCCGCCGACAAGGACGCGACGAGCGACGCCGACCGCTGACCCGCCCCGCGCCCCCGGTCCGCCGGGGGCGCGCAGGCGCGGGCTCGGGCCGCCCGGGGGAGCGGGGTCAGCGTTCCCCGCCCGGGACCCACAGCACGTCCCCGGTCTCCTTGTTGGCCGTACGGGCCAGGATGAACAGGAGGTCGGAGAGGCGGTTGAGGTAGGTCGCGGTGAGGGGGTTCATCGCCTCGCCGTGCGCCTCGAGCGCGGCCCACGTCGAACGCTCGGCCCGGCGGACCACCGTGCACGCCTGGTGGAGCAGGGCCGCGCCGGGGGTGCCGCCGGGCAGGATGAAGGAGCGCAGCTTCTCCAGCCGCTCGTTGAAGCGGTCGCAGTCCGCCTCCAGCCGGTCGACGTAGAACTGCTCCACCCTGAGCGGCGGGAACGCCGGGTTCTCCACCACCGGCGTGGAGAGGTCCGCGCCCACGTCGAACAGGTCGTTCTGCACCCGGGTGAGGACCTCGACGATCTCCCCCTCGAGCCCGCCCAGCGCGATGGCCGTGCCGATGACGGCGTTCGCCTCGTTGGCGTCGGCGTAGGCGGAGATCCGCAGATCGGTCTTGGCGACCCGGCTCATGTCGCCGAGGGCCGTCGTGCCCTTGTCGCCGGTCCTGGTGTAGATGCGCGTCAGATTGACCATGCGGCCAGCGTAGTTACGCCCCGGCCGTACGGAAGACGCGTGTGCCCACGATCACGGAGAACGCCGCGAAACCGACGGCCACGAGGACGCCGTACAGCATGTGCGCGCTCGCGTACCGGCCGACGTAGGCGTCGCGCACCGCGTCCACCAGATAGCGGAACGGCACGAGGTGCGACAGCACGTCCAGCCAGCGCGGCGCCAGGCTCATCGGCAGCATCAGGCCGGACAGCAGCATGGACGGCATCGACACCATGTTGATCAGCGGGCCGAACTCCTGCGGGGTGCGCACCAGCATCCCGAGCGCGTACGACAGCGAGGCCAGCGACAGCGTGAGCAGGGCCACGAAGGCGAAGCCGATCACGATGCCCGCCAGCGGCGCGCGCAGGCCCATGACCAGCGCGGCGAGCACCAGCAGCACCGCCTGGAAGACGAACACCGTGGCGTCCCGCAGCACCCTGCCGAGCAGCAGCGCCAGACGGCTGACCGGGGTCACGCGCATGCGCTCGACCACCCCCTGCCCCTTCTCCATGATGATCGCGAAGCCCGCGAACAGCGCGCCGAACAGCCCGAGTTGGAGCAGCAGGCCGGGGACGAGCACCTGCCAGGAGCTGCCCCGGCCGCCCAGCGGCAGCCCGGTGAGCAGCGGGCCGAAGAACAGCAGGTAGAGCAGGGGTGTGAGCACGCCGAAGAGCAGCGCGAAGCGGGAGCGCAGGGACTGGCGGGCGTAGCGGCCGTAGATGAGGGCCGTGTCATGGAGCAGCATGCTGGGCGTCCTTGGGGGTCTGTCCCGCGCTGATGGCGAGGAAGGCGTCCTGGAGCGAGGCGTCGGTCGAGCCGCCGTGGCGCAGCTTCAGCGCGCTCGGCGTGCCCTCGGCCGCGACCACGCCCCGGTCGACGACGACCAGCCGGTCGCAGAGCGCGTCCGCCTCGTCCAGGTAGTGGGTGGTGAGGAACACGGTGGTGCCCCGCTCCTCGCGCAGGCGGCCCACCAGGCTCCACAGGTTCGCGCGGCTGCCGGGGTCGAGGCCGGTGGTCGGCTCGTCGAGGAAGAGTACGCGGGGGCGGTGGGTGAGGGCCATGGCGATGTCGAGGCGGCGGCGCCGGCCGCCGGAGAGGGTGCCGGCCTTCCGGTCGAGCAGTTCGTCCATGCCCAGGGCGTGCGCCAACTCCTCCGCGCGCGCCATGGCCTGATGTTTCGTCAGGCGGTAGAGGCGGCCCTGGGTGACCAGTTCCTCCCGCACGGTGATCTGCCCGTCGACGCCGCCGGACTGCGCCACGTACCCGCACGCCCGGCGCACGCCCGCCGGGTCCGAGGCCAGGTCGTGGCCCGCGATGGAGGCCGTGCCGCCGGTCGGGGCGAGCAGGGTGGTGAGCATCCGCAGGGTGGTGGTCTTGCCGGCGCCGTTGGGGCCGAGCAGGCCGAGGATCTCGCCCTCGGCGACGGTGAGGTCGATGCCGCGCACCGCCGCCACCGGGCCGCGTTTGGTCTGGAAGGTGCGGGCCAGTCCGGCCGCGCTGATGACTGCTGCCATGGCGCCAACAAAAACAGAGACTCACCAAATTCGCAATGACCCCAAGTTTTCAGCGACGTCAGGGAAGCTAGGATTCGGCCATGGCGGAGGGACTCAGGGAGCGGAAGAAGCGGCGGACCCGGCAGTACATCTCGGACGTGGCCACCGGGCTGTTCGTCGAGCGCGGCTTCGACGCCGTGACGGTCGCCGAGGTCGCCGAGGCGGCCGACGTGTCCGTGAACACGGTCTACAACTACTTCCCGGCCAAGGAGGACCTCTTCCTCGACCGCTCCAGCGGCGTCGTCGACCGGCTCGCCCGCTGGGTGCGCGGCCGCGACGAGGGCGAGTCGGCGGCCCGCGCGGTGCTGCGCGAGCTGCGCGGCGAGGTCGAGGCGGTCTCGCCGCGGATCGGGCTGTTCTCCGGGCACGCGGCTTTCATGCGGGTCGTCGAGCAGGCGCCCGCGCTGCGCTCCCGGCTGTGGGCGATCGGCCAGGAGGCGCAGTCCAGCCTGGAGGCGGCGCTGCGCGAGGAGACCAGTGCGGCGGACGGGGATCCGCTGCCGCATCTGATGGCAGGTCAGATCGGCTGGGCGCACAGCACCGTCATGGCCGTCATCGGGCGGGAGATGGGCAAGGGGCGCAATCCGCGCGAAGTGTCCCGAGAGGTACTGGACCTGCTCGACGACATCGAGGACCTGTTGAGCGAAAAGGTGCTCAACTACGCCGTCCGGGGCGCGGCGTGACGCCTGCGGGTGTGATGTCCGTCATCTGAGACGTGACGCGCATTACTTACTGGTCACACAGCCCCGCGCGGGCGCTAGTGTCCGCTCCAGAGCCGAACGTAAGCAGTGTGTAAGCGCTCACATCACCGTCGCCGGCGCGGCCGCGCGGCAGTCGCGCACCCGCAGGACCACCGCACGGCAACCGTTCAGCACTCGTCCGCGATCGGCAGTACTCGTCAGCAGTCGTCAGCATTCGTTCAAAGGGGAGTCGGAGTGGCACGGAAGCTCGCCGTCATCGGAGCCGGTCTCATGGGGTCCGGCATCGCCCAGGTCTCCGCGCAGGCGGGCTGGGACGTCGTCCTGCGGGACGTCACCGACGAGGCACTGAGGCGTGGCACGGACGGAATCAAGGCGTCGTACGACAAGTTCGTGAGCAAGGGCAAGCTGGCGGCGCAGGACGCCGAGGCCGCCCTCGCCCGCATCACCCCCACCACCGACCTGGACGCGGCCGCCGACGCGGACGTCGTCGTCGAGGCCGTCTTCGAGAAGCTCGACGTCAAGCACGACATCTTCCGCACCCTCGACAAGCTGGTGCGCGAGGACGCCGTGCTCGCCTCCAACACCTCCGCCATCCCGATCACCAAGATCGCTGCCGTCACCGAGCGCCCCGAGCGGGTCGTCGGCGTCCACTTCTTCTCGCCGGTGCCGATGATGCAACTCGTCGAGCTCGTACGCGGCTACAAGACCAGCGACGAAGCCCTCGCCACCGCGCGGGAGTTCGCCGAGTCCGTCGGCAAGACGTGCATCGTCGTCAACCGGGACGTCGCCGGATTCGTGACGACCCGTCTCATCTCGGCGCTCGTCGTCGAGGCCACCAAGCTCTACGAGTCGGGCGTCGCCAGCGCCGAGGACATCGACCTCGCCTGCAAGCTGGGCTTCGGGCACGCCATGGGCCCGCTCGCCACCGCCGACCTCACCGGCGTCGACATCCTGCTGCACGCCACCGGCAACATCTACACCGAGACCCAGGACGAGAAGTTCGCCCCGCCGGAGCTGATGCGCCGGATGGTTGACGCCGGTGACATCGGGCGCAAGAGCGGGCAGGGCTTCTACAAGCACTGAAACCCCACAGCCCACCACCGACGTCACCCGGTTGGGTGAATTCGGTATCGGTTCGCTTACAAGCAGCAACCGGACCGCCACAGAAGCAGTCAGACGTTGCACAGCCACCGTCATGGAGCACGCCACCGCAGTCACGGGGAGCGCATATGTACATCAGGGGCGACCACGCCGAGCTGGTCGTCGGGGGCCGCCTCGACGTCCGCAGCGCGGCGGACGCCCGTACGGTCCTGCACTCGGCCGTCGACGGCGGTGCCGGAGACCTCGTCCTTGACCTGTCCGCGCTCGACTCCTGGGACGCCACCGGACTCGGCGTCATCATGGGCGCACACCGGCGCGCCGGCCGCTGCGGCCGGCGGCTGGTGCTGCGCGGGGTGCCGGCGCAGCTGCAGCGCCTGCTGGTGGCCACCCGGCTGCACCGCATCCTCGCCATCGAGGGCGGCATCGGGGTCGACTCCCTGCCCCGCGTCTGACCGTCCCTCACGGCCGGTGGCCCAGCCGCCGGAACCGGTCGTTCCGTACAGGTGTGAAACGGGCGACGCGGGGGACCCGGGCGGGTGTCGTCGAAACGTACGACGCGTGCAATCCTCATGAGACTGTGACGTCTCGGACGGCGCGGCACCCCGGGCTGTCGTAGATACTGTGCGAAGGTTTAGGGTTCGGTCGCCCGCTGCCATGCAACCCTCACGCGGGCCCGGACCAGAAGCGACAGCGCGGAGTGCGGCAAGGCCGGGAGGGGCTGGCCGGTGTCAGCACACGACGCTTTTGGGGGGCTTGGAACCTATGGACCCGAACACCCGGGAACCCGAGGGCATGGGCCCTGACGGCGACGGCCACGCGCCGGGCCGCCGGCCGCCCAGGGAATCCCTCTCGGCCGACTTCGGACAGCACGCACCCGCGCTCGCCCGCACCGTGCAGCTCGTCGCGGGCGACTTCCTTCTCACCGTCAACCCCGTGGACGGCAGCGAGATAGAGGCCTGCCCGCCCGGAGAGCGCCCCGAGCCGCCCCGCAAGTACACCGAGGCCGAGCGCGCCGAGCACGACCGCGCCGCCCGTCCGCCCGTACCGCCGGGCCCGGCGCCGTCCGCCGAGCCGCTCCTGGAGCGCCAGGACGAACGCGAGCAACTGGTACGGCTGCTCGCGCGCGGCCGCTCGGTACGGCTGACCGGCCCCGGCGGCTCCGGCCGCACCAGCCTCCTCGACCTCGTCGCCGAGGACTGCTCCGACCTCGCCCCCGACGGCGTGGTCCGCCTCACCGGCTTCCGCCGCACCGCCACCGACGTGCTGTACGACCTCTTCCACGCCGTCCACAGCGCGCCCCTGCACCGGCCCGACCGCGCCGAACTGCTCGAGTACGTCCGCGACATCGGCGCGGTCGTCGTCCTCGACGACGTCGAGTTCGGCGGCAGCGCCCTCGACGAACTCCTCGAGGCCACCCCCGAGTGCGCCTTCCTCCTCTCCGCCACCCCGGACGTGCCCGCCCCGTCCGCCGAGTCCGCCGTCGAGGAGGTCGTCCTCGGCGGGCTCGACCGGGCCGGGGGAGTGGAACTCATCGAGCGCGGAGTGGGCCGGGTGCTCACCGAGGAGGAGGCCAACTGGGCCGGCGACCTCTGGTTCGAGTCCGAGGGCCTGCCCCTGCGCTTCATCCAGGCCGGCGCCCTGCTGCGCCAGCACGACCAGCTCAGGGCCGCCACCAACGCCGTCGACGAGTACGGCGTCTTCGAGGACGCGCCCCCCGCGGACGCCGTCGCCGAAGGCGGCGAGGGCGACGACGTACCCCTGCCCTCCCTCGGCGAGGCCGCCGCGCCCGCCCCGCTGCTCGCCAAGCGGCTGTCCGCCTCCGCGCGCGCCACCCTGCGGTTCGCCGTGGCGCTCGGCGGCGAGGTGCCCCACCAGGCCCACCTGCCCGCGCTGATCGGCGACACCCACGCCGACGCCGCCCTCGGCGAGCTGGCGGGCTGCGGCCTGGTCTCCCCGGTCGGCTCCCGCTACCGGCTCGCCTCCGGCGTGCTCACCCAGCTGGAGGCCGCAGGGTACGGCGAGGACGCCGTGACCCTGGCCCGGACCGCCGCCCAGCACTACGCCTGGTGGGCCGGGCACCCCTCCGTCACGCCCGAGCGGGTGTGCGCGGAGGCCGACGCCGTGCTCGCCGCGCTGGCCGTGCTGGTGCCGGCCACCTCACCGGCCGGCGAAGACGAGGAGAGCACCGCGGTGCAGCTCGCCCGCACCGCCGCGCCCGCCTTCGCCGCCGGCCTGCACTGGAGCGCCTGGGAACGCGCCCTGCGCTCCGGCGCCGAGGCCTCCCGGCTCGCCGGGGAGGTCACCGAACAGGCGTACTTCCACCACGAGTTGGGCATCCTCGCGCTCTGCGGGGGGCTGCTGGACCGGGCCCGCGCCGAGCTGGAGGCCTCCATCGGGCTGCGCGGCGCCCTCGCCGACAAGCGCGGCACCGTCGCCGGGCGCCGCGCCCTCGCCCTCGTCGCCGACCGCTCCGGCACGGTGCCGGGCCTCGCCGCCATCGCCGGGGACGAGGTGCCCGACGCCCGCACCGAGGAGTCGGCCTCGCCGCCCGGTGGCACGCCCACCGCCTTCCCCGCGCTCCAGCCGCCCGCCGACGCCTCCGCGCTGGTCACCTACCAGATGTCCGGCACCGCGGGCCCGGCAGCGACGCCGTACGCCTCCTACTCCTCCGCGGCTCCGTCCAAGCCCCGGGTCGGCCTCAAGGGGCTCGCCCGGCGCAACGTGGTGGCGGCCGGCGCGGGCGCGCTGCTCGCCGCGGTCCTCGGCACCGTGGTGACGCTGGGCGCCACCTCCCACAACGACGCCAACAACCCCTCCGACAACGTCGGCGTCAACCCCTCCGCCAGCCAGGGCCCCGACGACGGCAGTCTCGGCGCCGACACCCCGAAGCAGAGCGACGCCCCCAAGAGCGACACCGGAAAGGCCACCAGCCGCCCCACCAACCCGGGCCCGAAGGGCACCTCGGGCGACTCGGCCCCGCCCGCCGCGACGGCCCGCCCGTCGGACCACCCGACCGGGACCAGGGGCACGGGCGGAGGCACCGGCACGACCCCGGAGCCCTCCAAGCCACCGACGTCCAAGCCGTCACCCTCGTCCAAGCCGTCCGACTCGCCGTCGAAGCCGGCGCCTCCGTCGACCCCCGCGCCGCCGCCCTCCTCGGCCAGCCCGTCCGCGAGCCAGTCGACGACCAGCCCCTCGGTCTCCAACTCGGCCAGCCGCAGCGCTTCCGCCGCCCCCACCGCCTCCGGCGGCCCGGCAAGCACCCCGGCGAAAACCGCCGGCACGGGCTCCCCGAGCAGCTCGGGCAACACGGTGATGTAACCGGGGTGCCCCCGGCCGACACCCGGGCCGGCCGCCCGCCCGGCGGCGGCCCGGCCGTACGGCGGCCGCCCGCGCGGCAGCGGCTGCCCGCCCGGGCCGTTCGGCGGCGGTCGTTGTCTGTCTGCGGCACTCGCCATCCGGCGCGCACGGCAGCCGGGCCACCCGCCCGTCCGGCGGCGTCCGCCCACTGGGCGACGCCCGCCCGCCCGTCCGGGCCGGCGGCTGGCGGCATCCGGCCGCACGGCGGTGGACGGCGGCCGGGCCGTTCGCCGTTCGGCAGCGGTCGTTGTCTGTCTGCGGCACTCGCCATCCGGCGCGCACGGCAGCCGGGCCACCAGCCCGTCCGGCGGCGTCCGCCCGCTGGGCGACGCCCGCCCGTCCGGGCCGGCTGCCTGGCTGGCGGCATCCGGCCGCACGGCGGTGGACGGCGGCCGGGCCGTTCGCCGGTCGGCAGCGGTCGTTGTCTGTCTGCGGCACTCGCCATCCGGCGCGCACGGCAGCCGGGCCACCAGCCCGTCCGGGCGACGCCCGTCCGCTGGGTGACGCCCGCCCGTCCGGGCCGGCCGCCCGCCCGGCAGCATCCCGCCCGCCCGGCGGTGGACGGCGGCCAGCCCGGTCCGTCGTGCGGCGGCGGTCGCTGTCCGTCCGGCACCCGGCCGTCCGGCGGCGGTTGGGCGTCCGTCGGGGGTGTGTGCGCCCGTGTCGGATGTTCCGTCGCCCGTGGTCAGAACAGGCGGAGTTTGTCGTCCTCGATGCCTCGTAGGGCGTCGTAGTCCAGGACCTGGCAGCCGATTCCGCGGTCGGTGGCCAGGACCCGTGCCTGGGGCTTGATTTCCTGGGCCGCGAAGATGCCGCGTACCGGGGCGAGATGCGGGTCGCGGTTCAACAGCTCCAGGTAGCGCGTGAGTTGCTCGACGCCGTCGATCTCACCGCGTCGCTTGATCTCGACCGCGACCGTACCGCCGTCCGCGTCCCGGCACAGGATGTCCACCGGCCCGATGGCCGTCATGTACTCGCGCCGGATGAGCGTGTAGCCCTCGCCGAGCGTCTCGATGCGGTCGGCGAGCAGCTCCTGGAGGTGCGCCTCCACACCGTCCTTGATCAGCCCCGGGTCCACGCCGAGTTCGTGCGAGGAGTCGTGGAGGATCTCCTCCATCGTGATGATGAGCTTCTCGCCCGCCTTGTTGACGACCGTCCAGACGCCCTCGTCCTCGTCCGTGCCCTCCTTGAGGGTGCACGGCGGCGACATCCAGTTCAGGGGCTTGTAGGCCCGGTCGTCCGCGTGGATCGAGACGCTGCCGTCCGCCTTGACCAGGATCAGACGGGGCGCTGACGGCAGATGGGCGGTGAGCCGGCCGGCGTAGTCGACGGAGCACCGGGCGATGACGAGACGCATGGTCGGCAACGCTACTCGACGCACCGCACCGCGCGCGATTCGCCCGGACCGGCCGCCCCCGCGGACCACGGAACGCCCCTTCGCGGGCGCCCCTTTTTTCCCTGGATCACCCGTGTTCACTTGTGGCCGATTGTGTGCCCAACCCGCCCTGCCTCTACGTGCATTCGCCTGGTGGCCCCTCGTTCTGATGCTTACGGTAGTGACCGGGAGGTCGCGCTATGTGTACGCACCGTGTTCGATATCGCGAACCTCCCTTATCTGTCCGGCAACCCCTGCTGTTCGGGGGTGCGAGAGGAGAACCCATGTCGCTCGACGTCTCACCGGCCCTACTGGAACAGGCCGAGCGAGGCGAGGTCGACGAAGCAGACTTCGTCGACTGCGTCCGGACCTCCCTGCCCTACGCATGGGAGATGATCAGCTCCCTGGTGGCCCAGCTGAAGGTGGACGGCGGCAACTTCGCCGACAACCAGACGCCCCCGCCGGACGAGCAGGCACGCGGTCAGCTCCTGCGTGCGCTCGCGAGTGACGCCATACGCGGTGCGCTGCAGCGGCACTTCGGTGTGCGCCTGGCCTTCCAGAACTGCCACCGGGTGGCGGTGTTCCCGCTGGACGCCTCGGCCGACGAGTCGCTGACCCGCTTCACCTCGGTGCGCGGCCAGCTGCTCAACCAGTCCCCGGAGCTCAGGGACTGCTGAGTCGGTCTTTCGCCCGCTTGCCGCTCCGCCCGCGGGAGGTGTTCAGTGCTGGGGCGGCAAGCCATCCCGCGACGCGACCCTCACCCCAGGTGGGGCAGGACCTCGGCGCCCAGCCGCCGCACGTTCTCCTCCGTCGCCGCGAGGTCGCCCGAGCCCTCGACGAGCAGGGCGAAGCGGGTGATCCCGGTCCGCTCGGAGGTCGCCGCGAGCCGGTCGGCGCACAGCCGTGGCGTGCCCACCGGGTGCAGCCCGCACAGCAGCTCGGTGTAGGCCAGCGGATCGCGCATCGAGCGGGCCCGGCCGTCCACCGTGACATGGGCGTCCAGCCCCTGTTTCAGCCAGCCCGGCATCGACTTCACCAGCGTCTCCACCGCGTCCGTGCGCCGGTCGGCGATCTGGCAGACGCCCGCCGAAACATGGCCGGCGCCCCGGATCTCCTCGGGCGGGCGCCCCGCGGCCCGCGCGCAGCGCCGCCACAGGGCGACCATCTCGGCCTTCTCCTCGTCCCCGACGTGCATCCCCAACAGCATCGGCAGCCCGCGCTCGGCGGCCAGCCGGACACTGGCGGGTGAGGTGCACGCGACGACGACCTCCGGGCCGGGGGCGTCCGTCAGCGCCTCGCAGGGGCGGGGCACCACGGGGACCTCACGGAAGGTGAATCGTTCCCCCGAGGCGGAGACCGCCGGCTCGCGCAGCCAGCGCACCAGCAGGTCGAGTGATTCCGGGAACCCCTTCTCGTACGCCTCGAGGCCGGTTGCGAAGACCTCGAGGTCCACCCACGGGCCGCCGCGCCCCACGCCCAGCGAGAAGCGCCCCCCGCTGGTCACGTGGAGCAGCGCTGCCTGCTCGCCGAGCGCCACCGGATGGACGGTGGGCAGCACGCTGACCGCGGTGCCCACCCGCAGCCAGCGGGTGCGGCCGAGCAGCAGCGCCGCCAGGGTGATCGCCGAAGGGCACGTCCCGTACGGTACGAAGTGGTGCTCGGCGAGCCAGACCGCGTCCAGGCCGGCCTCCTCGGCCACCTCCGCCGTACGGACCGCCCGGTGCAGAGTTTCCCCTTGGCCCTGCCCCGGGAACTGGGCCGCCAGCACGAAACTTCCAACGCGCATTGCCTTTTCCTGCTTCCTTGGCTCCGACACGGAGCTCCCCCACCCGGCATAACCGGCCGACACGTGCCGAAGACACGGCCTGGCGGAGAGATTTCCGGATTGTCTGCGGAATGCCTCGTGGGGCAGGGGGACTTGTGGGGGTTGGTCGGTAATCGGTTCCTTGCGCCTACCCCGCCCCGCGCCGCGTACGCTGGACGCGGTCCCTGCTCCCCGAACAGCTCCGTGAGGTGTCCCGTGTCCCCGCGTCGCAACCGCCCCAAGGGTTCCGGCTCGTCCGGCCGGAGCGCCGAGGACGACCCCGCGGGCCGCTACGGCGGCCTGCAGGCCACGGAGAGCTGGCGGGGCGAGGACTGGAGCGTGCGCCATGTCGCGGGGGCGAGCGCGCAGGGAAAGACCTACCGCTGCCCGGGCTGCGACCAGATGATCCCCTCCGGCGTCCCGCACGTGGTGGCCTGGCCCGAGCACGCGGGCGTGGACGACCGCAGGCACTGGCACAAGGCCTGCTGGAACGCGAAGGACCGCCGCACCACGCGGGTGCAGCGGTCCCGTAACGCGCCGAAGTTCTAGGCCGGCTGGGCCCCCGTCGGGGCCGTGGGGCTCATACGTCCCGCTTCTGCAGCAGCGCCCAGGCGCCGGCGAAGGCGACGGCCGTCGTGCCCAGGATGATCCACAGCGGGTCCCAGCCCGAAGGGCCGGACTGAGAAAGGGAGTTGGAGTAGAACACGCTCAGCTGGTTCGGGATGGAGTACTCGAACAGGGCCTGGCGCACCTTCTCCAGCGACCGCGCGAACATGAACAGCGCGATGACCAGGGGCGCGAGCACGACGCCGATCATGATGGTGATGGCGCCCGCCGAGTGCCGCAGCACCGAGCCGATGACGAGCGAGAGCAGGCCGAGCAGCGCCATGTAGAGGCTGACGCCGACCGTCGCCTTGAACCACTCCGCACCGGTGGGCTGCCGCGCGTGCGTGCCGTCCAGCATGGCGGTCTGCGCCAGGGCGACCAGGGCCGTGGACACCAGGGACACCGTGAAGGCGACGAGGAAGAAGACGATCGCCTTCGCCGCGAGCACCCGCCCCCGGCTCGGGCACGCGGTCATCGTGGTGCGGATCATGCCGGTGCCGTACTCCGAGGCGGTCGTCAGCACGCCGAGCGTCATGACGCAGATGCTGCCGAGCAGCAGCCCGAAGAAGCCCAGCGCGAGCGGGTTCTCGTTGCCGGACAGGTCCGCGGAGGAGTTGACGACCACGGCTCCGGTCAGCAGCCCGATCCCGATCACGAGCAGGACGAAGACCCCGAGCGTCCACATCGTGGAGCGCACCGACTTGATCTTCGTCCACTCCGAGGCGAGCGCGTGCCCGAGGTGCGTGCGCACGACCGGGATCGGCGAGGTGTACGAGGGGAACGCGGAACCGGGTGCCGCCTGCCAGGTCGGCGCTGCCTGCGGCATGGGGGACTGGGGCGTGCTCATCGGGCGTCCTCGGGCTTGGTGGAGTCGGCGGCGGAGGTGGGCTCGGCGGCGGAGGTGGGCTCGGCGGGCGCGCTCGGGGGAGCGGCCTGGGCGTACGGGTTCGGGCCGCCCGCACCGGGGCCGCCCGCGGCCGGAGCGCCGTACGGATTCGGGGCGCCGGCGCCCGGAGCGCCGTACGGACCCGCGGCCGGCTGCCCGGGCGCGCCCTGCGGCGGCCCCTGCGGCGGCGCGAACGGCTGACCGCCCTGCTGCGGCGGCGGAGGCGCGTACCAGCCGGGCTGGCCCTGGCCGGGCACCGGCACCGGCGGCTGCGCGCCGGGCGGCAGGGGCTGCATCAGCCCCGCCTTCTGGTCGGTGGTGGAGCGGTAGTCGACGGCGCCCTGCGTCATCCGCATGTACGCCTCCTCCAGCGAGGCCTGGTGCGGGGACAGCTCCCACAGCCGTACGTCCGCCTCGTGCGCGAGGTCGCTGATGCGGGGCAGCGGCAGGCCGGTCACCCGCAGCGCGCCGTCCTGCTCGGGCAGCACGTGCCCGCCCGCCTCGGTCAGCGCGGCGGTGAGCTTCTCGCGCAGCTGGGGCTCGGCGTCCGGGGTGCGGACCCGGGCGAAGTCGGCCGAGTTCGCGGAGATGAAGTCCGTCACGCTCATGTCGGCGAGCAGCTGCCCGCGCCCGATGACGATCAGGTGGTCCGCGGTCAGTGCCATCTCGCTCATCAGATGACTGGAGACGAACACGGTCCGCCCCTCGGCGGCCAGCGCCTTCATCAGATTGCGCACCCAGAGGATGCCCTCGGGGTCAAGACCGTTCACCGGCTCGTCGAACAGCAGCACCTGCGGGTCGCCCAGCAGCGCGGCGGCGATGCCGAGCCGCTGGCCCATGCCGAGCGAGAAGCCCTTGGACCGCTTCTTCGCCACGCCCTGGAGACCGACGACGCCGAGCACCTCGTCGACCCGGCGGGCCGGGATGCCGGAGAGCTGGGCCAGGCAGAGCAGATGGTTGCGGGCGGAGCGGCCGCCGTGCACGGCCTTCGCGTCGAGCAACGCGCCGACCTGGCGGGGGGCGTTCGGCAGCCTGCGGTACGGATAGCCGCCGATCGTCACCGTCCCCGCGGTGGGGTTGTCCAGGCCGAGGATCATCCGCATGGTCGTCGACTTGCCCGAGCCGTTCGGCCCGAGGAAGCCGGTGACGGCTCCGGGCCGCACCTGGAAGGAGAGGTTGTACACAGCGGTCTTGTCGCCGTAGCGCTTGGTCAGGCCGACTGCCTCGATCATGCTCCGCACCCATCGAAAGGTTCACGTCAGGGCACACGCCCCCGTAAGGGTTAGGAGGATAACCGGGCGCTGACGGTTCCGCCCAAAAGAAGGTAAAAGACGGAAGCCCCTGTCACACGGGTGACAGGGGCTTCACGCCGAACCGGAACCGCTCGGCGGACCGTGCGGCGGCGCGTGCGATACGTGCGATACGTGCCGTGCGTCCGGTGACTACCGGGTCTGCTGGGCCGGGACCCCGCGGGAGATCGGCTCGTCCTCGGCCGGCGTGCCCGCGGCGGCCACCGCGGCACCGGTGAGGGTCGCCAGCATCTCGCGCACGTTGGTGAGCTGGGCGTTGATCGAGTCGCGGCGGTTGGTCAGGGCCGCCAGCTCGCGCTCGGACTCCGAACGGATGCGGTCCGCCTTGGCGTTGGCGTCGGCCACGATGTCCTCGGCCTGGCGCTGGGCGGTCTCCACCGTCTGGCGGGCGCGGCGCTCGGCGTCGGTGCGCAGCTTCTCGGCCTCCAGGCGCAGCTGCTCGGCGCGGTGCTCGATCTCCGCGAGCCGCTTCTCGGCCTTGGCCTGACGGGACGCCAGGTCGCGCTCGGACTGCTCGCGGCGCTTGGCGAGGTTGGTCTCGAAGTCGGCGGCGGCCTGCGCGGCCTTGGCGCGGGTCTCCTCGAAGAGGGCGTCCGCCTCCTCGCGCTTGGACTGCGCGTCCTTCTGGGCCTCGGAGCGCAGCTGGGCCGCCTCGCCCTTGGCCTTCTCGACGATCCGGACGCCCTCGTCCTCGGCCTTGGACTTGCGCTCCGCGGCGAACGACTCCGCGTCGTTGCGCACCTGCTGGGCCGCCGACTCGGCGAGCTCGCGGTGCTGCTCGGCCGCGCGCCGGGCCTCCTCACGCAGATCCTTCGCCTCTTCCTCGGCGAGACGCAGGATCTTCTCGACGCGCGCGCCGAGACCCGCGTACGACGGCTCGGCGTCGGTGACCTGGGCCTGGGCGTTCTGCGTCTCGAGGTGGAGCTCCTCGATGCGCTTCTCCAGGGCGGTGATGCGGGAAAGAGCGCTGTCACGGTCGGAGACGAGCTTGGAGATACGTTCGTCCACCTGAGCGCGGTCGTACCCACGCCGCACAAGCTCGAAGCCGTAGGGGGAAGTGTCGCTCATGGGGTTCCTGTCGAATGAGACCGGTGAGGTGATAGGTGGAATCCTAGGGGCCGAAGCGGTGTGTCATCGAGCGGATACGTGTTTGATCTGGAGAATGACACCTCTTTTGAGTGGCTGACCATCGGAGAGCTTGCCAAAGAGCCGGGCAAAGCCCTCCGAAAGACCGGAATCCGCCCCTCACCCTAGCCGTCTGACGACTTGCCACCCGACCGGGGTGCGCCCACCGTCGCGCCCGCCTTGACGCCGCCGTCCTTCCCGGACGCCGGGGCCTCGAAGGACTCCAGCGCCTCCAGGACGTCCTGGACCCGGGAGATCTCGGCGTTGATGTCCTCGCGCCGGCGCACCAGGATCTCCAGCTCGCGCTTGCCCTCCTCGACCGTGGCCCGCGCCTCGCGGATCGCCTCGGCCTTCAGCTCCTCGGCCTCCTTCACGAGCGTGGCCTTCTTCTGCTCGGCCTCCTTCAGCAGCCCCTCGGCCTTCTTCACCGCGGCGATACGCACCTTGCCCGCCTCGGAGTTGGCCTCCGAGACGATCTCCTTCGCCTTGGCCTGGGCCTTCGCCAGCTGCTCCTCGGCGGCCTTGATCAGCGCGTCGCAGCGGTCGCCGGTGGACCTCATCGTCTCCGCGGCCTCGCGCCGCGCCCGCTCGTGCAGTTCCTCGATCTCGGCGGTCAGCCGCTCGCGCAGCTCCTCGGCGCGCTCGCGGATCTGCGTGGCGTCCCGGCGGGCGCCGACGAGCAGCTCGTCCGCGTCCGTACGGGCCTTCTCCACCGAGGCGTTGCCCTCGATGGTCGCCTCGGACAGGATCCGGTCGGCCTCCTTGCGGGCCGCGCCCACCATCGCGTCGGCCTGCGACTCCGCGTCCGCCTTGGTCTTCACCGCGCTCTGCTGCGCCTCGGTGAGCAGCTTGTCGGCCTCGGCCGTGGTCTCGGTGATGAGGGTGTCGACCTGCTCGGCCGCCTCCGAGCGCCGCTTGTTGGCCTCCTTGCGGGCCTCGTCCAGCGTCCGCTCGGCCTCCTCGCGGGCGGCGGCCAGCGTGCGCTCGGCCTCCGCCTCGGCGTCGCCGCGCAGCCGCTCGGACTCGGCGCGCATCCGCTCGGCGTGCGCCTGCGCGGAACCGACCGTCTCGGCGGCCTCGGCGCGCAGCCGCTCCGCGTCGCCGGTGGCGTCCGAGATGAGCTTCTCCGCCTTCGCGACGGAGTCGGCGCGCAGCCGGTCGGCCTCGTTGATCGTCTCCGTCTGGAGCCGCTCGGCCTCCGCACGCGCCTCGCTGATGAGCGTGTCCGCCTGGGTCGCCGCGTCCGAGCGGATGCGGTTGGCGTCCTCGCGGGCCTCGGCGCGGGTGCGGGTGGCGTCCTGGTCGGCCTGCGCGATCGCGTCGGAGGCCTCGGTGCGCACCCGCTGGGCGTGCTCGGCGACGTCCGCGCGGATCCGCTCGGCCTCCGCGATCGCCTCGGAGACCGTGCGGTCCGCCAGCGACTTCGCGGCCTCGGCCTCCTCGTGGGCCTCGCGCCGCAGCCGGGCGGCGTCCTCGCCGGCCCGCTCCCGCTCGGCGTAGGCGTCGGCGCGGACCCGGTCCGCCTCCTCGCCGGCCTCCCGGCGGGTGCGCTCCGCCGCGTGCTCGGCGGCCGAGCGCAGCCCGGTGATCTCCTCCTGCGCCTGCTCGTGCAGCCCGGCGACGGAGTCGCGTACCTGCTGGGCGTGCTGTTCGGCGGCCGAGACCATCTCGGTGGCGCGCCGGTCGGCCTCCTCGACCAGCCGGGTCGCCTCGGTCTGCGCCTCCTCGACGCGCTTGCGCGCCGAGGCCAGCAGCTCCTCGCTCTGCTCGCGGGCCCGCTCGCGCTCCTGGTCGGCCTCGGCGCGCGCGGCGCCGAGGAGTTCCTCGGCCTCGCGGCGGCGCCGGGCGGCCTCCTCCTGGGCGGCGGCCAGCGTCTCGGACGCCTCGGCGCCCAGCCGCTCGGCGGCGGCCTGCGCCTCCGCGCGCACCCGGTCCGCGGTGTCCTGGGCCTCCGCCTTGAGCCGCTCGGCCTCGGCCGCGGCCTCGGACCGCAGCCGCACGGCGAGGGCCTCGCCCTCGGCGCGGGAGGCGGACGCGTCGGCCGCGGCCTCGTCGCGCAGCCGCTCCGCCTCGGCCTCGGCCTGCTGCTGGAGCGTACGGATGCGCTCGGCGGCCTCGGCGCGCAGCCGCTCGGCCTCCTCGGCGGCCTCGCGGCGGATCCGCGCGGCCTCCTCACGGGCCTCGGACAGCGCCTGCTCGGCAGCGGCCAGGCGCTGCTCGGCATCGGTGTGCAGCCGGGTGAGCTCCTCGGCGGCCTCGGCCCGCCGGGCCTCGACGGCGCGCTCGGTCTCCTCGCGCAGCTCGCGCGCGGCCCGCTCGGCGTCGGCGCGGACCGACTCGGCCCGCTCCTCCGCCTCGGCGCGGTGCCGCTCGGCCTCCTTGCGGGTGCGCTCCAGGGTCTCCTCGGCCTGCCGGCGCAGGGAGGTGGCCCGCTCGATGGCCTCGGTGCGGACCTTCTCGCTGTCGCCCTGCGCGGTCGAGCGCAGCTCGTCGGCGTCGGCCTTGGCCTTGGACAGCAGCTCCTCGGCGGTCTTCGCCGCCTCCTCGATCTGCACCACGGCCTCGCGCCGGGCCTCGGCGCGGATCCGCTCGCCCTCGGCGACCGCGTCGGCGCGCAGCTGCTCGGCCTCGCCGCGCAGCCGGCGCGCCTCCTCCTGCAGCTCGACCGTCTTGGCGCGGTACTCCTTGGTGTCGTCCTTGGCGGCGCCCTTGAGCTGGGCGGCGATGTCGTGCGCCTCGGCGCGCAGCCGGTCCGCCTCGGCCTCGGCCTCCCGGCGGATCCGCTCGGCCTCCTCGGCCGCGGCCTTGGTGGTGTTCTTGGCGTCCTCGGCGGCCTTGTTCAGCACGTCCTCGGCGGTCTTGGCCGCCTTGGACAGCTGGGTGGCGCTCTCCTCGGCCGTGATCGTACGGGCCTTCTCGGCGGCCTCGGCGACGATCTTCTCGGCTTCGGCGCGGGCGTCCGCGACCACCTGCTCGGCCTCGGACTTGGTGGTCTCGGCCTCCTTGGTGGCCTCCTCGACCAGACGGGCGACCTGCTCCTTGGCGGTGCGGGTGCGCGTTTCGTTGGCCGCCTCCGCGCTCGACAGGGCCTTGGCCGCGGCCTCCTTGGCCTCGGTGACCAGCTTCTCGGCCTCGGTCTGCGCCTTGCGCAGCGCCTCCTCCGCCTCGGCCATGCGCTGTTCGGCGGCCCGGCTCAGCTCGGTGGCCTGGCGGCGGGCGGCGTCGGACTCGGTGGCGGTGGAGGAGCGCAGCTGCTCGGCGTGGTCGGTGGCCTCCTGGGCCTGCGTGGAGGCCGCGTTCAGCAGGCGCTCGGCGTCCGTGCGGGCGCGGCGCAGGATCTGCTCGGCCTCGGCGCGGGCCGACTCGGCCTCGCTCTGGAGGCGCTGGCGTGTCTCGGCGGCCACCCGCTCGGCCTCCGCGCGGGCGGCGGCCATGGCCTGCTCGGCCTCTGCGCGGGACTCCTCGAGCAGCCGGCGCGCCTGCTGCTCGGTGCGGGCGCGCAGCTGCTCGGCCCAGGCCACGTTCTCGTTGACGTGGGACTCGACGGTCTGGCGGCGCTCGGCGAGCTCCTGGTCGAGCTGCTGGCGCCGGGTCACCGCCTCCTGGTGCAGCTCGGACTGCAGGCGCGCGGCCTGCTCGGCGTGCTCCTGGAGGATCCGCTGGGTCTGCGCCCGGGCCTGGCTCAGCTCGCGCTCGGCGTCGGCGCGGATCTGGTCGGCCTGCATCTGCGCGTTGCGCAGCAGCTGCTCGGCCTGGTAGCCGATGTCCGCGCTGTCGTAGGCGGGCCGGGACATGATGGTGCGGCGCGCCTCGTGAAGCTTGGCGCGCAGCACCTCGACCTGGTAGCCGAGGTCCTCGGCGTGCTGGATCGCCTTCTCCCGCTCGGTCTTCAGCCGATCCATCTCGGCCTCGAACCGAGAGAGGTGGTCGACGTCAGCCGCCGGCTCTCGCTCCTGGCGTTCGTAGCCCCGCACTGCGCGGTCCCATCCGTCCCCTGGTCGCAAGCCTGTCCAAACGAGCTCCGTCCATCCGCCGAACGGGGCCCCCGGGGAATGGTGTCAGATCAACGGCGGAGCATGGGCTGCTGCCCCGACGCTCGTCCCCCGAAACCCGGACCCCGGCACGGTCCGGCCGAAGGACGGCAGGACCCGGCCGCCCCCGCTTCGGGGACGACCGCTCCCAACCCTACCGGCCCTTATGTACGAGGGTCAGTGCTCAGCCGACTCAACAGGCGCTGAAGTGACCAGTTCTGTCAGGACGCCGTGACAATCCTTGGGGTGCAGGAAGGTGATCCGTGACCCCATGGAGCCGCGTCGCGGCTCCTCGTACAGAACGCGTACGCCCCTGTCGCGGATGTCCGCGGCGTCGGCGTCCACATCCGCCGTACCGAAAGCGATGTGGTGGACGCCCTCGCCGTTCTTGGCGAGCCACTTGGCGACGGTGGAGTCCTCGCGGGTCGGCTCGAGAAGCTGCAGGTAGGAGGCACCTCCGTCGGACGTCTCGTTGATCTTGAGCATGGCCTCGCGCACGCCCTGCTCCTCGTTGACCTCGGTGTGGAACACCTCGAAGCCGTACGTGGCCCGGTAGAACTCGACGGTCGCGTCGAGGTCGTGGCAGGCGATCCCGATGTGGTCGATTCGCGTCAGCATGGATTCAGTGCAGCGCTCCGCGGGTGGTTACGCAACGTGCGCGCGATCACACCGACGGCCCGATGACGGCACCGAGTGCCATCAGTACATTCGAAGTAAACCCTCGTTCACTCCTCGGCCTGGGCAGGCCGGTAAGGGGATCGCAGCTCATGTCTTCTGGAAATTCCGGTACGAACACCTCGGTGATCGTCGCGGGCGCGCGCACGCCCATGGGGCGGCTGCTGGGCTCGCTGAAGTCCTTCTCGGGAGCCGACCTCGGCGGCTTCGCGATCAAGGCCGCCCTCGACCGTGCGGGGATCGGGGGCGACCAGGTGCAGTACGTGATCATGGGGCAGGTGCTGCAGGCCGGGGCGGGGCAGATCCCGGCCCGTCAGGCCGCGGTCAAGGCCGGCATCCCGATGAGCGTCCCGGCGCTGACCATCAACAAGGTGTGCCTGTCCGGCCTGGACGCGATCGCGCTGGCCGACCAGCTGATCCGCGCCGGCGAGTTCGACGTGGTCGTCGCCGGCGGCCAGGAGTCGATGACCAACGCGCCCCACCTGCTCCCCAAGTCCCGCGAGGGCTTCAAGTACGGCGCGATCGAGATGCTCGACGCGATGGCGTACGACGGCCTGACCGACTCCTTCGAGGGCATCGCCATGGGCGAGTCCACCGAGAAGCACAACACCCGTCTGGGCATCGCCCGTCCGGAGCAGGACGAGATCGCCGCGCTCTCCCACCAGCGGGCGGCCGCCGCCCAGAAGAACGGCATCTTCGAGGCCGAGATCACCCCGGTGGAGATCCCGCAGCGCAAGGGCGACCCGGTGCTGTTCAGCAAGGACGAGGGCATCCGCGGCGACACCACCGCCGAGTCCCTGGGCAAGCTGCGCCCGGCCTTCGCCAAGGACGGCACGATCACCGCCGGCTCGGCCTCGCAGATCTCCGACGGCGCCGCCGCCGTGGTCGTGATGAGCAAGGCCAAGGCCGAGGAGCTGGGCCTGGACTGGATCGCCGAGATCGGCGCCCACGGCAACGTGGCGGGGCCGGACAACTCCCTGCAGTCCCAGCCGTCCAACGCCATCCAGCACGCTCTGAAGAAGGAGGGCCTGGAGGTTTCCGACCTGGACCTCATCGAGATCAACGAGGCGTTCGCCGCCGTCGCCGTGCAGTCAATGAAGGACCTCGGCGTATCCACGGAAAAGGTGAACGTGAACGGCGGCGCGATCGCTCTCGGTCACCCGATCGGGATGTCCGGCGCCCGTCTGGTGCTGCACCTGGCCCTGGAGCTCAAGCGCCGGGGCGGCGGGGTCGGCGCGGCCGCGCTGTGCGGTGGCGGCGGCCAGGGCGACGCCCTGATCGTCCGGGTGCCCAAGGCCTGAGCGCCGGGTAGCACCCCACCGACCCCTTTCGTACGCCGACCGCGTACGCGGATCACGTGAACGGAGCTGTGATGCAGGACGTCTCCTCTCTGGTGGCCCAGGCCAGGGAAGGCCGGCCGCGGGCCGTGGCCCGGCTGATCTCCTTGGTGGAGGGGGCGTCCCCGCAGTTGCGGGAGGTCATGGAGACCCTGGCCCCGCTGACGGGCAACGCCTACGTCGTCGGCCTCACCGGCTCCCCGGGCGTGGGCAAGTCGACGTCCACGTCGGCCCTGGTGACGGCGTACCGCAAACAGGGCAGGCGGGTCGGCGTCCTGGCCGTCGACCCGTCCTCGCCCTTCTCCGGGGGCGCCCTGCTGGGCGACCGGGTGCGCATGTCGGAGCACGCCTCCGACCCGGGCGTCTACATCCGCTCCATGGCGACCCGCGGCCACCTCGGCGGACTCGCCTGGGCGGCCCCGCAGGCCATCCGCGTGCTGGACGCGGCGGGCTGCGACGTGATCCTGGTGGAGACCGTGGGCGTCGGCCAGTCCGAGGTGGAGATCGCCTCGCAGGCGGACACCTCCGTCGTCCTGCTCGCCCCGGGCATGGGCGACGGCATCCAGGCGGCCAAGGCGGGCATCCTGGAGATCGGCGACGTCTACGTGGTCAACAAGGCCGACCGCGACGGCGCCGACGCCACGGCCCGCGAGCTGAACCACATGCTGGGCCTCGGCGAGGCCCGCGGCCCCGGCGACTGGCGCCCGCCCATCGTCAAGACGGTGGCGGCCCGCGCCGAGGGCGTCGACGAGGTCGTGGAGGCCCTGGAGAAGCACCGGGCGTGGATGGAGGAGCGGGGCGTGCTCGCGGAGCGCCGGCGGGCGCGGGCGGCCCGCGAGGTGGAGACGATCGCGGTGACCGCGCTGCGCGAGCGCATCGGCGACCTGCACGGCGACCGCCGCCTCAGCGCGCTGGCCGAACGCATCGTGGCGGGCGAGCTGGACCCGTACCGCGCGGCGGACGAACTGGTGGCGGGCCTCACCGAGGCCTGAGAACAGGCGGTGAACGGCGGAAGGCGGGATCCCGTCCAGGGCCCCGCCTTCCGCCGTTCCCGCACGCGCTCAGGAGCGTCCCCGCTGTGCCCGCAGATGCTCGGCGACGGGCTTGAGGGCCTTGTCGAGCTCGGTCAGCGCCTCGGGCGCCAGCAGGTCGATGAAGTGCCTCCGCACGGACGCCACATGGTGCGGCGCGACCTTCTGCATGGTCTCCATCCCGTGCTCGGTGAGGACCGCGTAGAGCCCTCTGCGGTCGGACTCGCAGTTCTCACGGCGCACCAGGTTCGCGTTCTCCATGCGGGTGATCTGGTGCGAGAGGCGGCTCTTGGACTGGAGGGTGGCGGACGCGAGGTCGCTCATCCGCATCCGTACGTCCTCCGACTCGGAGAGGTTCACGAGGATCTCGTAGTCGTTCATCGTCAGGCCGAACGGCTGCAAGTCCTTCTCGAGCTGGTACGTCAACAGCCTGTTGACCTCCAGGTGGGTGCGCCAGGCGCACTGCTCCGCATCGGTCAGCCAGCGCGTGGCCGTCTCGGTCTCCATGAATGAAGTCTACCTAAGAAGTTGAAAGGCGAACTAGTGAGGGGTGCTGTGACGGTGCGCACGCGTTCGAGCCGTCACACTCCGCAGACTACCGCTCACAGCCCGAAGCGACGCTGGAGGTCTCCCAGCTGTCCGGGAAGGCGCGGTGCGCCGGCTTGCTGTCCATGGCTTCCGGACACCCCCGCTCCGCCGGGCACGCCGGGCTCCTGCGGGACCACCCCCATGGCCTGCTCGGCCATCAGGGATTCGCTCGACTGAAGCAGCACCGTGCCGGCTCCCACGAACTCGAACTGGTGCTCCTCCCCGGAGGCCCCGCCGAGGCCCGTCATCGCACGTAGACCGCCCATTACGCCTGTCAGGTACCCGTGGTCGTAGTGATGGCACGGGGAGGGGCAGTCGGCCCATCCGACGAGCGCCTGCGGGTCCACCCGGACCGGGGGTTCCATGAACACCACCGGCCCGTTTGACGCGGCCACGAACTTTCCGGTTCCGATGAGGGTCAGGAACCCCGGCACGATCGACTGCTTGAGCGCGAGACTTGGCTGAAAAGCGAGCAGGTTGCCCGAGCGAATGGTCAGATTGCCGTCGTCCAGGTCGTAGGAATTGACATCGAAGGCCCGGTCGGCGAGCAGCATCTTGCCCGAGCCCTCCGCCACGACCCAGTCGCTCGCGTGCAGAGGCGAATGGAACGACGTACGCACCAGACGGTCCAGCCGTCCGTGCCCGACGCCGTTGAACTCGATCGCCCCGTAGTAGGCGATCATCTTCCCCTTCTGGAGGAACCACTGGCTCCCCTTCAGCTCCACGCAGAAGGTGTAGTTGTTGACGTTGTCGTCCGCCGGCAGCGTCATCGGGTCGTAGACCACGGGCCCGGCACCGGGCGGTCCCCACGCGTTCACAGCTTCTCCTCCGACGCCTGCACGTAGACCACGCCACTGCCGCTGAGCTCCAGCTGGAAGGCCTCCCCGGAACCGCGCCCCACCATGTCGCGCCACCCCAGGGCGGCGGACAGCCGGTTGCGCACGTCACCGTGATGGGCGACGTAGGCCTGCGGATCCACGTGGACGGGCCGCTGCGGGGTGATCGGCACCTCGAAGACCCCGCCGTGCGCCATCACCGCCACGGACCCGTGGCCCTGGAGCGTGGTCGTGAACAGCCCCTGGCCCGTGACCTGGCCGCGCACCATGCCCATGACCCCGCCCTGCGAACCCATGAACATCGTCCCCTGCCGCAGCGTCCCCTCGAAGGCCAGCAGCCGGTCCGCCTCCACGTACAGGGTGTCGCCCGTCAGGCCGATCACGTGCACGTGGTGGCCGCCGTGCCCGAAGAACACGGTCCCGCTGCCCTCCACCGTCATCAGCGGGGTGGCCTCCCCGGCGACCCGCCGTCCGATCATGGACATCAGCCCGCCCTGACCCCCTTGAAGGCTGGGGGTGAAGGACACCTCGCCCTTGTACGCGAGCATGGCCCCGCGCTGACTGAACAGCCGCTGCCCCGGCACGACGGTCGCCTCGACCATCTTCGAGTTGATCTCCCGGAAGGCCATCACACGTCCCCCGCGATGGTGTTCCGCTCGCTCGGCTGCACGTACACGAGCCCGTCCCCCTCGAACCGGATCTGGAAGGCCTCCCCGCCGCCCTCGCCGAGAAAGGTGCGGAAGGTCACACCGGACTGGAAGGTCTGCCGCAGGTTCCCCTGGTGTGCGATGTACGCGCCCGGATCGACGATCAGCGGGTACTGCGCGCTGACCCGCAGCACCACGGCCGGCCCGTCCGACATGATCGCCGCCTGCCCGTGCCCCTCCACGGTCGTGGTGAACAGCCCGTTGCCCTGCGAGGCCCCCCGCAGCCCCGTGAACGTCGTGCCCGTCCGCAGCCCCGCGTCCGTCGCCAGCAGGTTGCTCGACTCGACGAACAGCTTCTCGCCCTGCAACCGCACCAGATTGATCTCGGCGGCCCGGTCGGCGAACCAGCAGGTCCCCTGCCCCCGCACCTCCATCACCGTCATCTGCTCACCGGTGAGCCGCCGCGTCACCATCCCCCGCAGCCCCTCACCGCCACCCGTCAGCTTCTTGAAGGCCATCTGCCCGTCGTACGCGACCATCGAGCCGTTCTTCGCCTTCACGGCATCCCCGGTCATGTCGACGGCGAGCACCTTGCTTCCCTGAAGTCGGAACATCGCCACGCAGCGAAAGGTAGCGGCGCAGGGACGCCGCACACACCCCTGGGGCGGACCGCCCGGAGGATTTGCCACAATGGACCGGAACTTTGTGCCCGCATTCACAAACCGCCGGCGCCCATCCCCTCCGTCCCGACCGAAGGTGACCCGTGGACATCAAGACCGCCACCGCCCTCCGCCGCCTCCGCCTGGTCTCCGCCCCCGAGGCGGTGTCCTTCATCCTCCTGCTGATCTGCTCGGTCCTGAAGCGGACCACGGACTTCAACGCGGTACCCGTGATGGGCTCGATCCACGGCGTCCTGTTCGTCCTGTACGTCATCTTCTGGGCCGACGCCTGGAACCGCGCCAAGTGGTCGCTCAGGACCGCCGCCCTCTACTTCGTCCTGTCGGTCCTGCCCACCGGCGGCTTCTTCGCCGAGCGCAAGCTCAAGCGCGAGGCCGAGGACGCGGTGATCGCCTCCCGCGCCCGCCGCGAGGGGGTCGTGAACGCGTGATCGTCGCTTTCTCCGTGACCCCCCTGGGCGTCGGCGAGGACGTGGGGGAGTACGTGGCCGACGCCGTCCGAGTGGTCCGGGCCTCCGGCCTGCCCAACCGCACCGACGCGATGTTCACCTCGATCGAGGGCGACTGGGACGAGGTGATGCAGGTGATCAAACAAGCAGTGGCGGCAGTGGAGGCCAGGGCTCCCCGAGTCTCCCTGGTCCTGAAGGCGGACATCCGCCCAGGAGTCACAGACGCCCTGACCGCAAAGGTGGAAACGGTGGAACGGCACTTGGCCGACTAGCACCCGCACCCACCCTCCCCCCGAGGCGAAACGCCGACGGGGCGCCCGGACCCGCACCCACCCTCCGGTGGAAGCGGGACAGTGGGGCGCCCGGCCCGCAGCCGCCCTCCGGTGGAAGCG
>NZ_BMVF01000007.1 GCF_014650575.1 Streptomyces naganishii JCM 4654 | reverse complement strand
CTACGACACCGGCGACCGCGGCGACTACCTGCGAGCCATTGTCAGACTCGCATGCGAACGCGAGGACCTGGGCCCCGACTTCAGGACCTGGCTGCGTGGCTACGTCGACGAGGAGCTGACCGGCGCCGACGCCTGACGGCAGCCCGGCGGACGAACCGAGGGGGCGGGGCCCGGAGCGAACTCCGGGCCCCGCCCCCTCAGTCGTCGTCTCGGACGGCTGCCGCCCCGGAAGGGCTGTCGCCTAGAAGGGCTCGAAGCCCTCGTACTCCTCGTGCGCCTCGTCGCGTTCGGCCTGCCGGTCGCGGCGGCGCTGGGCGGCCGGGCGCGGCGCCTCGAAGCGGTGGTCCTCGCCACGGCGGCCGAGCATCTCGGCGCCGGCCATCACCGACGGCTCCCAGTCGAAGACGACCGCGTTGTCCTCGGGGCCGATGGCGACGCCGTCGCCGGAGCGGGCGCCGGCCTTCATCAGCTCCTCCTCGACACCGAGGCGGCCCAGACGGTCGGCGAGGTAGCCGACGGCCTCGTCGTTGTTGAAGTCGGTCTGGCGGACCCAGCGCTCCGGCTTCTCGCCGCGCACCCGGAACAGGGGCTCGCCGTCCACTTCCTCGCGGGTGACGGTGAAGCCGGCGTCGTCCACCGCCCTGGGCCGGATGACGATGCGCGTCGCCTCCTCCTTGGGCCTGGCGGCGCGGGCCCGGGCGACCAGGTCGGCGAGCGCGTACGACAGCTCCTTCAGGCCCGTGTGGGCCACCGCCGACACCTCGAAGACGCGGTAGCCGCGGGCCTGGAGCTCGGGCCGGACCATCTCGGCGAGGTCCTTGCCGTCGGGGACGTCGATCTTGTTCAGGACGACGATGCGCGGACGGTTGTCCAGGCCGCCGTACTGGCGCAGTTCCTCCTCGATGACGTCGAGGTCGGAGACCGGGTCGCGGTCGGACTCCAGGGTCGCCGTGTCCAGCACGTGCACGAGCACGCTGCACCGCTCCACGTGCCGCAGGAACTCCAGGCCCAGCCCCCTGCCCTGGCTGGCGCCCGGGATCAGACCGGGCACGTCGGCGACGGTGTAGACGGTCGAACCGGCCGTCACCACGCCGAGGTTGGGCACCAGGGTCGTGAACGGGTAGTCGGCGATCTTCGGCTTGGCGGCGCTCAGCACGGAGATCAGCGAGGACTTGCCGGCGCTCGGGTAGCCGACCAGCGCCACGTCGGCGACGGTCTTGAGCTCCAGGACGATGTCCCCGAGGTCGCCCGGCTCGCCGAGCAGCGCGAAGCCGGGGGCCTTGCGCCGGGCGGAGGCGAGCGCCGCGTTGCCGAGGCCGCCGCGGCCGCCCTGGGCGGCGACGAAGGAGGTGCCGTGGCCGATCAGGTCGGCGAGCACGTTGCCCGCCTTGTCCAGCACGACGGTGCCGTCCGGGACGGGCAGGACCAGGTCCTCGCCGTCCTTGCCGGAACGGTTGCCGCCCTCGCCGGGCTTGCCGTTGGTGGCCTTGCGGTGCGGGGAGTGGTGGTAGTCGAGCAGCGTGGTCACGGACTGGTCGACGGTGAGGATCACGTCGCCGCCGCGGCCGCCGTTGCCGCCGTCCGGGCCGCCCAGCGGCTTGAACTTCTCACGGTGGACGGAGGCACAGCCGTGGCCCCCGTTACCCGCGGCGACATGCAGCTCGACGCGGTCCACGAAGGTGGTCATGGGATGTGCCTCCAGAAAAGTACGGAACTGTCTTCGGTACAACACGCGAAAGGCGGACCCGCCTTCCCCCCGGGAAGTGAGGTCCGCCTCGCGACAGGTTTCCGGTCAGGCGACCGGAACGATGTTCACGACCTTGCGGCCGCGGTGGGTACCGAACTCCACCGCGCCCGGCTGCAGCGCGAACAGCGTGTCGTCGCCGCCACGGCCGACGCCCGCACCGGGGTGGAAGTGGGTGCCGCGCTGGCGGACGAGGATCTCACCCGCGTTGACGACCTGACCGCCGAAGCGCTTCACGCCGAGCCGCTGGGCATTGGAGTCGCGACCGTTCCGGGTGGACGATGCGCCCTTCTTGTGTGCCATTTCTCCTCAGTCCCTTACTTCGCAGCCGCGGGGATCTCAGTGACCTTGATCGCCGTGTACTGCTGGCGGTGGCCCTGGCGACGGCGGTAACCGGTCTTGTTCTTGTAGCGCAGAATGTCGATCTTCTGGCCCTTGTGGTGGTCCACGACCTCGGCCTGGACCTTGATGCCGGCCAGCACCCACGGGTCGCTGGTCACGGAGTCGCCGTCGACAACGAGCAGGGTCGAGAGCTCGACCGTGTCGCCAACCTTGGCAGTGGAAATCTTGTCAACCTCAACGATGTCGCCGACAGCAACCTTGTGCTGGCGACCACCGCTGCGCACGATGGCGTACACGCGGATCTCACTCTCTCGCTCGGGAAACGGCACCCCCGCAGGCCAGCCGCCCGGCACGCGGGCGACCTCTCTCGGCCAGCCCTGTGTCCGGGAGGAAGAGGTTTACGGGGATGTGGCGTGCTCAGTGGACACGCCGACGGTCTAGGTTACGGGGCCGCGGCCGAAGGGGTCAAACCGGGCCGGCCCCCACGGGTGTGCGGCCGGTCACCCGGTCGCACACCCGTGGACGCGATCGCCTCGCCTCCGGGAGCCTCAGCTCTCGTCGGCGGAGGCCGAGACGGAGGACAGCGTCTGCTGCGCCGCCGCCGTCTTCTTCGCGGCCGTCTTCTTGGCGGTGGCCGTCTTGGCGGTCGTCGCCGCCTTCTTGGCCGTCGCCTTCTTGGCGGCGGTCTTCTTGGCCGCCGCCGTCTTCTTCGTGGCGGCCTTCTTCGCCGTGGCCTTCTTGGCGGCCTTGCGGGCCGTCTTCTTGGCCGGCGCCGCCTCCTCGCCCGGCTCGCCCGCCTCGCCGTCGCCCGCCTCGGCCGGCTCACCCGGTTCCGTGGCCTCGACGGCCTCGGCGAGGGCCTCCTGCGCGGACGCCACCTGCTCCGGGCTCTCCTCCGCCGGCGCCGAGGGGACGACCACGACGGCCGTCTCCTGGGGCGCGGTCGGCGCGGTGGCCTTGCGCACGGCGCGGCGGCGCGGACGGGCGGGAGCGGCGCTCTCCACCGCCTCCGGCGCCTCGGCCGTGCCGGCCGCTTCCGCCGTCTCCGCCTGCTCGGCGCTCTCCGCGGGGACGGTCTCGGCGACCGTCACCACGGCCGCCTCGGCGCCCGCGGGGGAACCGGCCGGCGCGGAGACCTTGCGGGTCGCGCGACGGCGGGTACGGCCCTTGGGAGCGGCCTCCTCGGCACCGCCGGCCGGGACGACCGGGTCCTCGGCCGCCACGGGCTCGGCCTGCGCCTCGGCGGCCGGCTCGGTGCGCACCGGGCGCCCGGCCTCCTCGGCGGCGGTGACGCCCTGCGCCGTGGGAGCGACCGCGTGGGCCGCCTGGGCGGCGCCGTCGGCGTGGGCCTTCGGCGCGCCCGCCGGGGCGGACGCCCGCCGGCTCGCCCGGCGCCGGCTCCGCCCACGGGTGGCGGCGGCCTCGGCCTCGGCGACGCTGCTGTAGAGCTCCTCGTCCGGCGTCATCTCCGGCGCGGGCAGCGCGACCGGCGCGGCTGCCTCGGCGGCGACCTCCGCCGCCGTCTCGGTCTCGGCCTCGTTCTCGGCCTCCTCCTCGGCGGTCAGGGCGCCGGCCCGGGCGGCCTCGTGCTCGTGCTCGTGCGGCTGCTCGGCACCGGCGCGGGCGCGCTTGCGCCGCTTGCCGCCGCCCTGGCCCCCGGCCGAGGGCTGCTCCATGTGGACGATGACACCGCGGCCGTTGCAGTGGACGCAGGTCTCGGAGAAGGACTCCAGCAGGCCCTGGCCGACCCGCTTGCGGGTCATCTGCACCAGGCCCAGCGAGGTCACCTCGGCCACCTGGTGCTTCGTACGGTCCCGGCCCAGGCACTCCAGCAGGCGGCGCAGCACCAGGTCCCGGTTGGACTCCAGCACCATGTCGATGAAGTCGATCACGATGATGCCGCCGAGGTCGCGCAGCCGCAGCTGGCGCACGATCTCCTCGGCCGCCTCCAGGTTGTTCCTGGTGACCGTCTCCTCGAGGTTGCCGCCCTGACCGGTGAACTTGCCGGTGTTGACGTCGATGACGACCATCGCCTCGGTCCGGTCGATCACCAGCGAACCGCCGCTGGGCAGCCAGACCTTGCGGTCCAGCGCCTTGGCGAGCTGCTCGTCGATCCGGTACGTGGCGAAGACGTCGACCTCGCTGGTCCAGCGCTGCAGACGGGGCGCGAGGTCCGGGGCGACGTGGGAGACGTATCCGTGGATGGTCTCCCAGGCCTCGTCACCGCTGACGATGACCTTGGAGAAGTCCTCGTTGAAGATGTCGCGCACGACCCGGACGGTCATGTCCGGCTCGCCGTACAGCAGCGTCGGCGCGTTGCCGTTCTTCGACTTCTTCTTGATCTCCTCCCACTGCGCCTGGAGCCGCTCGACGTCCCGGCGCAGCTCGTCCTCGCTCGCGCCCTCGGCGGCGGTGCGCACGATGACGCCCGCGTCCTCGGGGACGATCTTCTTGAGGATGGTCTTCAGCCGGGACCGCTCGGTGTCGGGCAGCTTGCGGCTGATGCCGGTCATCGAGCCCTCGGGCACGTACACGAGGTACCGGCCCGGGAGGGAGACCTGGCTGGTCAGGCGGGCGCCCTTGTGGCCGATGGGGTCCTTGGTGACCTGGACGAGGACGGACTGCCCGGACTTCAGCGCGGACTCGATGCGCCGCGGCCCGTTGGCCATGCCGAGCGCCCCGAAGTTCACCTCACCGGCGTAGAGGACGGCGTTGCGGCCCTTGCCGATGTCGATGAAGGCGGCCTCCATCGAGGGCAGGACGTTCTGCACCTTGCCGAGGTAGACGTTCCCGACGTACGAGACCGCCTGCTCCTTGTTGACGTAGTGCTCGACGAGCACGTTGTCCTCGAGGACGCCGATCTGGGTGCGGTCGCCGTACTGGCGGACGACCATCACGCGCTCGACGGCCTCGCGGCGGGCCAGGAACTCGGCCTCGGTGATGATCGGCACGCGGCGGCGGCCCTGCTCGCGGCCCTCGCGGCGGCGCTGCTTCTTGGCCTCCAGACGGGTCGAGCCCTTGATGGACTGGACCTCGTCGGACGGCTCGGAGGGCTTGCGGGGCTCGCGGACCTTGACGACGGTGCGCTCGGGGTCGTCGGCCGACGGCTCGGCCTCGGTGCCCGAGTCCCCGGCCCGGCGACGCCGGCGACGGCGCCTGCGGCTGCTGCTGGAGCCGCCCCCGCCGGAGCCCTCGTCCTCGTCGCCCGTCTCGGACTCCTCGTCCTCCTCGAGCTGCTCGGCGGTGTCCTCGGCGTCCTGGGCGGCCTGCTCGGCGGCGAGCTCGTCGCCGTACTCCGGCTCCTCGTCACCGCCACTCTCGGCGGACTCGCCCCGGCGGCGGCGACGGCCACCGCGACGGCGGCGGCGGCGCGAGCCGGACTCCTCGCCGTCCTCGCCCTCACCGGCGTACTCGGCGGACTCGGCCTCTTCCTCCTCCTCGGAGACGGTCTCGGCGGTCCGCTCCTCGGGCTCCTCACCGGCGCCCCGGCGACGGCGACGGCGGCGCGAGCCGCTCTGCTCGCCGGCCGGCTCGGGCTGCTCGGCGGGGGCCTCCTCGGCCTCCTCGGGCTCGGCGGCCTCGGCGGCCGCCTCGGCGGCGGCGCGCTGCGGGGTCTGGAACCTGGGCTCGGTGAAGACCGGCGGCTGGAACACGGCGACAGCCGGCCGCGCGGGCCGACGCGGAGCCTCGTCCTCACCGGCCTCGTCGGCGGCGCTCGCGGGCTCGGAGAACCCGGTGGCGGCCCGCCGCGCGACCCGCCGGCGACCGCGTCGCGCCCCGGCCTCGTCGCCGGGGGCCTCCGGCGCCTCGGCAGCGGGGGCGGCGGACTCGGCCTGCGCGGCAGCGGGGGCGGTGTCCTCGGCGGTGACGGCGGGCTCGGACGCGCGGCGCGTGGCGCGACGACGCGTGCGGCGAGGCGCCGTCTCCTCGGCCTCGGCCTGCGGGGCCGGCTCGGAGGCGGCCGGGGCCTCGGCCTCGGCGCTCACCTCGGCCTCGACGCCGCCCTCGGCGGCAGGCGCCTCGTCAGGGGCGGACGCACGCCGGGTGGCCCGGCGACGCGTACGGCCACCGGCCGCGGCCTCGGCCGGCGCGGCCTCGGCCTGAGCCTGAGCTTCGGCCTGAACGGGAGCCGGGGCCTCGGCCTCGGCGCTCACCTCGGCCTCGACGCCGCCCTCGGCGGCAGGCGCCTCGTCAGGGGCGGACGCACGCCGGGTGGCCCGGCGACGCGTACGGCCACCGGCCGCGGCCTCAGCGGGCGTCGACTCGGCCTGAGCTGGGGCCGCAGCCTCGGCGCCGCCATCTTCGGCGACGACCGCCGTCTCGGCGGCCGGGGCCGCGGCGGGCGCGGAGACGCGGCGGGTGGCGCGGCGGCGGGAGCGCGGCGGAGCGGCGTCCTCGCCGCTCTGTACGGAACCCGCGGGTTCGACCGGCTCGGCGGGCGTGTCGGCGGTGGTCACCACGGTCTCGGCCTCGGCGCCGGCCGCGGCCTTGGGCGCCCCGGCGGGCGCGGAGGCCCGGCGGCGACGCGTTCGAGGCGCGGGTGCCTCCTCGCCGGCCCCGGCGGCTGCGGGGGCCTCACCGGTCTCGCCGGTCTCAGGAGCCCCTGCGTCCCCGGTGGTCTGCTCCCCAGCGGTGTCCTCCACTGCCTCCGGCTCGGCCTCCTCGGCGAGTTCGGCGGCGTCCGCGGGCGGTATGGCCGGCGCGGTGACCTCGGCGGCCGGCGCGTCGCCGGCGGGCGGGCCCGCCGGACGCGAGGCGGCCCTGCGCCGGCGACGCGGCGGCAGGGTGTCGCTGGGGGTGTTCAGTTCTTCGGAACCCTCGGTGGGTTCGGTCGGCTCGAGCATGCGGGCGTATCTCCCGTCAGGCTCCCGGGCGCCGCGCCTGGCCCGGTGCCCGATCACGTGGATCGGACACCGTTGACGTCCGCGGCCGCGCGATGCGCGTCGGCCGCCGTCCGGGGCGCGTGCGCCGCACGGGAGCTCTCTGTGTCCTGTCTCGCCGGTTCCGTGCGCCTTGTCGCGTACGGCCTGGCGAAAGTCTTGTGGTGGTCGCGCTGCCCGACCCAGGTGGCTCCCGAGTACGAGGGCGGCGCTTCGACGTCCGTCCCGGCGGGGGACCTTCCCTATGCGGGCGCCGTCGCGGCGGCAGTCGCGTCGGCCGGGTGCGGCTCGGTCGCTGCTGCCTCGCGGTCGGGCGCGAGCGGGTCGGTCACCGTGCCGGTCTCTTCATCGAAAAGCCCCTGCGCCAGCCTGGTCACCGCTACGGGGACCGGCGGCGCCAGGTCGGCCACGGCGCGGAGACCGGACAGGACGTCGTCGGGTCGTACGGCAGGCGTCACGTGCCGAACAACCAGCCGCAGTATCGCACAGGGCTGGTCGGTCGGCCCATCAGCCGCCGAACCGTGCGCGTCCGCGCTCTCCAGGGACGCCACCGCGGGGCGGGCGTCGAAGGTGCGCATGCCGTTCTTGGTCAGGCGCTGCACCTCGACGCTTCCGGCGCCGTTGAAGGCCGCGACCGCGCGTTCGGCCTCGGCCGCGTCGACGCCGGCCAGCCGCAGCTCCCACACGGAGGCGGTGAGCCGGTCGGCGAGTCCGGGCGTACGGGCCTCGACCGCCTCGACGACGTCGAGCCCGGTGGGCAGCGACTCGTCGAGGAGTACGCGCAGACGCTCCGGGTCGCGGGGCGCGGTGAGCGCGATCTCCAGGTACTCCGCCTCACTGCCCGTGCCGGTGGGTGCGGCATTGGCGTAGGACACCTTCGGGTGCGGGGTGAACCCCGCCGAGTACGCCATGGGCACCTCGGCGCGGCGCAGCGCACGCTCGAAGGCGCGCTGGAAGTCACGGTGGCTGGTGAACCGGAGGCGGCCGCGCTTGGTGTAACGCAGTCGAATGCGCTGCACCGCGGGTGCGGGCGGCGGGCCTTCGGGCTGTCGCTTGCCCAGTGTCGTTCAGTCCTTCGTGAGAGCGGTCCTGCTCCTACCCAGAGTACGGGCCGCGTCGGCTCAGTGGGTGTGCCCGGTGCCGGCCGGCTGCTTGACCGTCAGCGGCAGCAGCTTCTTGCCGGTCGGGCCGATCTGGATGCTGGTGTCCATGGCGGGGCAGACGCCGCAGTCGAAGCAGGGGGTCCAGCGGCAGTCCTCGACCTCGGTCTCGTCGAGGGCGTCCTGCCAGTCCTCCCAGAGCCAGTCCTTGTCGAGGCCGGAGTCGAGGTGGTCCCAGGGCAGGACCTCCTCGTAGGAGCGCTCGCGGGTGGTGTACCAGTCGACGTCGACGCCGAAGGGGGCCAGCGCCTTGTCCGCGCAGGCCATCCAGCGGTCGTAGGAGAAGTGCTCGCGCCAGCCGTCGAAGCGGCCGCCGTCCTCGTAGACGGCGCGGATGACGGCGCCGACGCGGCGGTCGCCGCGGGAGAGCAGGCCCTCGACGATGCCGGGCTTGCCGTCGTGGTAGCGGAAGCCGATCGAGCGGCCGTACTTCTTGTCGCCGCGGATCTTGTCGCGCAGCTTCTCCAGGCGGGCGTCCGTCTCCTCGGCCGAGAGCTGCGGGGCCCACTGGAAGGGGGTGTGGGGCTTGGGGACGAAGCCGCCGATGGAGACCGTGCAGCGGATGTCGTTGGAGCCGGACACCTCGCGGCCCTTGGCGATGACGTGGGTCGCCATGTCGGCGATCTGGAGGACGTCCTCGTCGGTCTCGGTGGGCAGGCCGCACATGAAGTACAGCTTCACCTGGCGCCAGCCGTTGCCGTACGCCGTGGCGACCGTGCGGATCAGGTCGTCCTCGGAGACCATCTTGTTGATGACCTTGCGCATGCGCTCGGAGCCGCCCTCGGGGGCGAAGGTCAGGCCGGAGCGGCGGCCGTTCCTGGTCAGCTCGTTGGCGAGGTCGACGTTGAAGGCGTCCACGCGGGTGGAGGGCAGCGAGAGGCCGATCTTGTCCTCCTCGTAGCGGTCGGCCAGGCCCTTGGCGATGTCGCCGATCTCGCTGTGGTCCGCGGAGGACAGGGAGAGCAGGCCCACCTCCTCGAAGCCCGTCGCCTTCAGGCCCTTGTCGACCATCTCGCCGATGCCGGTGATCGAACGCTCGCGCACCGGGCGGGTGATCATGCCGGCCTGGCAGAAGCGGCAGCCGCGGGTGCAGCCGCGGAAGATCTCCACCGACATCCGCTCGTGGACCGTCTCCGCCAGCGGCACCAGGGGCTGCTTGGGGTAGGGCCACTCGTCCAGGTCCATGACGGTGTGCTTGGACACGCGCCACGGCACGCCCGACCTGTTGGGCACCACGCGGGCGATACGGCCGTCGGGGAGGTACTCGACGTCGTAGAAGCCGGGGACGTAGACCCCGCCGGTCCTGGCCAGGCGGAAGAGGACCTCCTGACGGCCGCCGGGGCGGCCCTCGGCCTTCCACTCGCGGATGATCCGGGTCATGTCCAGCACGGCCTGCTCGCCGTCGCCGATGACGGCGGCGTCGATGAACTCGGCGATCGGCTCGGGGTTGAACGCGGCGTGGCCGCCGGCCAGCACGATCGGGTCCTCGTCCGTGCGGTCCCGCGACTGAAGCGGGATGCCCGCCAGGTCCAGGGCCGTGAGCATGTTGGTGTAGCCGAGCTCGGTGGAGAAGGACAGGCCGAAGACGTCGAAGGCCCGCACGGGGCGGTGGCTGTCCACGGTGAACTGCGGGACGCCGTGCTCCCGCATCAGCGCCTCCAGGTCAGGCCACACGCTGTAGGTGCGCTCGGCGAGGACGCCCTCCCGCTCGTTGAGAACCTCGTAGAGGATCATGACGCCCTGGTTGGGCAGCCCGACCTCGTAGGCGTCCGGGTACATGAGCGCCCAGCGGACGTCGCACTCGTCCCAGTCCTTGACGGTGGAGTTGAGCTCACCGCCGACGTACTGGATCGGCTTCTGCACGTGCGGGAGCAGAGCTTCGAGCTGCGGGAAAACCGACTCGACAGGCATCTCGCGAACCTTCATGAGCTGACAGGGGGACCATCTAGCCTAACCCGGTGCACAGCCCGATTCGTACGCCCGCTTCCAGAGGTCCGGCAGCCGTGCCTCCGCCTGAGCCGCCCGCTGCTCCTGCCCGCCGTACAGCAGCCCGTAGGTGAAGGTGTCCTCCCCCGCCGCGTGCGCCACCGCGGACAGCTCGCGCAGGGTGCGGCGGGCCATGACGCTGTCCTGGTGGTCGCCGAGCAGGGCCGTCAGCGACTTCATGGACCTGGCCAGCGAGCGGGCGGGGGCGCCCAGGGCGGGGACGGCGGCCTCGGCCGCGTAGCGGGTGCGCTTGGCCTTCTTGCGCGCCTCGTGCAGAGCGAGGTCGCGTTCGTGGCCCGGCGGCAGGGCGAGCGCCTCCTCGATCAGGCGGGCGACCTTGGCCCGGTCCTCGCGCACGGCCCGGGCGAGCGCCTTCTCCGGGTCTGCGGCGGCCTTCTTGCGCAGCGGGGGGTCCGACAGGAGAGCGTCCAGGGTGTCGAGCAGGGCCAGGTACCGGCCCGAGTCGAGTACGGCGATGAGGTGGCCGCGGGTGCGGCCGTGCCGGGACTCGGCCCAGGCGGACAGCCGCTCGGGCACGGGGCCGAGGACCAGTTCGGGCGGGAGTGCGGCGAGGGCGCTGGTCAGCCTCTCGGCGAGGACCTCCTGGTCGCGGTCGGCGCCCAGCTCGCCGGCCAGCCACTTCAGTTCGGCGGCGAACGGGTCGGTGACCGCGCGGTCGAGTACGGCGCCGAAGGAGCGCAGGGCGCTGCGCATACGGCGGGTCGCCACCCGCATCCGGTGCACGGAGTCCGGCAGGTCCCGGCGGACGGCCGGGTCGCAGTGGAGCAGGACCTCGCGTTGCTCGCGCAGGTAGGCGAGGACGTGGTCGCCCGCCGTGACGGGCTTGGCCCGCCTGGTGGGCCCGCGGTGGGGGCCGCCGGTCTCCGCCAGCGCCCGGGCGAGCTTGGACGGCGACTTCGACGGCCGTACGCCCGCCTTGCGCAGCCGCTTTTCCACCGCGTCCAGGAAGGCGGGGTCGCCGCCGTCGGCCAGTTCGACCTCGATCTCGGTCCAGCGGGCGGTTCCGCCGGCCCGGTTGAGCCGTTCGGCGGTGACGGTGTCGGCGCTCGCCTCGGCCAGCAGTCCGCCGTCCGCGTCGAGCAGGTGCCGTACCTCGCGCACGGAACGCAGCCGGACCACGGGGACCAGCCGGGCGGAGCGGACGCGGGCGCGGACCAGGGCGGCGATCTCGTCCGGGACGGTGTCGGACAGGGGCGCCGCGATCTCGTCCCGGACGCCGGGCTCGACCGGGAGCTTCAGGTGCCAGCCGGCGTCCGTGCCGCCGGTGCGGCGGCGCAGGGTGAGCCCGGCGGCGGCCAGGCGCTCGTCGGCGGTGTCGTAGTAGAGGGCGTCGAGTTCGGCGACGCCCTTGTCGAGGACGGCGGCGATCCCGGCTGCGCCGGTCAGGTCGGGCAGAGAGCCGGCGTCGGACTCGTACTTGCGCTCGATCTCGCGCTTGGTGGCCGCCATGAACCGAATCTAACGGCCCCGAGGGCGATACGGCAGTGGCCTCGAGCCCCGGGCCTGCCGCAGCCCGGCCCGCCGACTCCCGGCCTGCCGAGTACCGGCCTCCACCTCCCGGCCGCTTGCTCGCGCCTCCCGGCGTCCGGCCGCAGAACCGGCCCACAGCCTGGGCACTGGCCGCCGACCAGCGGCCACCGGCTCAGCCCTCCGGCCCCCGCCTCTGGCCGACCACCGACTACCGACCATCGGCCGTCGGTCACCGCCCCCCGAATCCCGGGGCCCTGGCCCCCAGGCCCCGGCCCCCGCCTCACGCCGACATGGGCCTCTGTACCCGGATCGACTGGAGGAGGCCCACTGCCACCCAGACCACGAACATCGACGAGCCTCCGTAGGACACGAACGGCAGGGGCAGGCCCGTGACCGGCATGATGCCGAGGGTCATGCCGATGTTCTCGAAGGACTGGAAGGCGAACCAGGCGACGATCCCGGCGGCGACGATCGTGCCGTACAGCTCGGTCGTCTCGCGGGCGATACGGCAGGCGCGCCACAGCACGACGCCGAGCAGCAGGATGATCAGTCCGGCGCCGACGAATCCGAGCTCCTCCCCCGCCACCGTGAAGACGAAGTCGGTCTGCTGCTCGGGCACGAACTGGCCGGTGGTCTGGGAGCCGTGGAAGAGCCCCGCGCCGGTCAGGCCGCCGGAGCCGATGGCGATGCGGGCCTGGTTGGTGTTGTAGCCGACGCCGGCCGGGTCGAGGCTGGGGTTGGCGAACGCCGCGAAGCGGTTGATCTGGTACTGGTCCAGGATGTGCAGCTGCCAGACGGCGAGGCAGCCGACGACGCCGACGGCGATCAGGCCGAACACCCAGCGGTTGGAGGCGCCGGAGGCGAGCAGCACGCCCAGGATGATGGTCAGCAGCACCAGGACGGTACCGAGGTCCGGCATGAGCAGCACGATCAGGATGGGTACGGCGGCCAGTCCGAGCGCCTGGAGGACGGTGCGGTGGTCGGGGTACGTCCGGTCGCCCGCGTCGACGCGGGCGGCCAGCAGCATGGCCATGCCCAGGATCATCGAGATCTTCACGAACTCGGACGGCTGGAGCGAGAAGCCGCCGCCGAGGACGATCCAGTTGCGGCTGCCGTTGATGGTGGCGCCGAGCGGGGTGAGCACCAGCAGCACGCCGAACAGGGAGACGCCGTAGAGGATCGGCACGGCGTTGCGCAGGGCGCGGTGGCCGAGCCAGATGGTGCCGATCATCAGGGCGACCCCGATGCCGGTGTTCATCAGGTCCCGGAGCAGGAAGTAGTACGGGTCGCCCTGGTTGATCTCGGTGCGGTTGCGGGTGGCCGAGAAGACCAGGGCGCAGCCGATGCCCGACAGGGCGAGCGCCGACAGCAGCATCGGCCAGTCCAGCCGGCGGGCCATGGAGTCGCGGGCCAGCAGCCGGGTCCAGCCGGCGCGGCGCGGTCCGTACCCGGAGACGGAGAAGCTGTTCGCGCCGGTCATGCGGTGGTCCTCCGGCCTCGCGTGCCGCGGCGGCGCCTGCGGGTGTTGCGGTTGCCCGTGGTGGGTGTGGGGGTGGTGGCGGCCGGTGTCTGGTTGCCGCCCTGGCTGGTGTCGCCCTGCTGGTTGACCTGCTGGGCGACCTTCTCCTGGTCCTTGGCCGGGTCGCCGGTGATCTTCGGCGCGCTGATCGAGCCGTCGGCCTGGATCTTGGGCAGGCTCTTGAGCGGGGTGGGCAGCAGGGCCTTCTTGTTGTCGATGGAGCCGTCGGCCTGGACGCCGTACAGGGAGCTGTAGATGTTGCGCACGGCCTCACCGGAGGCGCCCGAGCCAGTACCGGCCTGGGCGATGGTCATGATGACCGAGTAGTCCTTGGTGTAGGTGGCGAGCCAGGAGGTGGTCTGCTTGCCGTAGACCTCCGCCGTACCGGTCTTGGCGTGCAGCGGGATCTTGTCCTGGGGCCAGCCGGCGAACTTCCACGCGGCCGTGCCCCGGGTGGCGACGCCGGCGAGGGCCTCGTCCATCATGTTGCGGGTGGCCTGGGTGACGGGCAGCCTGCCGTGCGGCTTGGGCTTGATCTCGGTGACGTGCTTGCCGTCGGCGCTGACGATCGCCTTGCCGATGGTCGGGGTGTACATGGTCCCGCCGTTGGAGATGGCGCCGTAGATGACGGCCTCCTGGATCGGCGTGACGAGGGTGTCGCCCTGGCCGATGGAGTAGTTGATCGCGTCGCCCTCGCGCATCTTGTTGCCCTCGAGGCAGTTCTCGTAGGCGATCTTCTCGACGTAACTGCCGTTCTTCTTGCCGGTCTTGCACCAGGCGTCCTTGTTGGCCTCCCAGTAGCTCTGCTTCCACCGGCGGTCCGGGACGCGGCCGGTGACCTCGCCCGGCAGGTCGACGCCGGTCTCCTTGCCGAGTCCGAACTGGTGGGCGGCCCTGAAGAAGTAGTCCTTGGGCTGGCCCTTCTTGGGGTTGATGCCCCCGTCCTTCTTCCACTCGTTGTCCGCGAGGCCGTAGAAGACGGTGTCGCAGGAGACCTCCAGGGCGCGGCCCAGGGAGATGGGGCCGAAGTTCTCGCCCTCGAAGTTCTTGAAGACCTGGCCGCCGACCGAGTAGGAGCTGGTGCAGGGGTAGTTGCCGTTGAAGTCGTAGCCGGCCTCGACGGCGGCGGCCGTGGAGACCACCTTGAAGGTCGAGCCGGGCGCGGACTGACCCTGGATGGCGCGGTTGAGCAGCGGGTAGTCGGAGTCCTTGCCGGTGAGCGCCTTGTAGTCCTTGGCGGAGATGCCGCCGACCCAGACGTTGGGGTCGTAGGTCGGGGCGGAGGCCATGGCGACGATGCGGCCGGTCTTGGCCTCCATCACCACCACGGCGCCGGAGTCGGCCTTGTAGTTCTCACCGGTGATCTTGTCGAACTGCTGGCGGGCGGCCTTCATGGCCTTGTCCAGCTCGTACTCGGCGACTCGCTGGACGCGGGCGTCGATGCTGGTGACGAGGTTGGAGCCGGGCTCGGCGGCGTCCGACTTGGCCTTGCCGATGACGCGGCCGAGGTTGTCGACCTCGTAGCGGGTGACGCCGGCCTTGCCGCGCAGTTCCTTGTCGTACTGCCGCTCCAGCCCGGATCGGCCGACCATGTCGGAGCGCAGGAAGGGCGAGTCGGTGTTCTTGGCCTGCTGGATCTCGTCGTCGGTGACCGGGGAGAGGTAGCCGAGGACCTGGGCGGCGTTGGACTTGCCCGGGGCCGCGTAGCGCCGGACGGCCTCGGGTTCGGCGGTGATGCCGGGGAAGTCCTCGGCGCGCTCGCGGATCTGGAGTGCCTGGCGGGGGGTGGCCTCGTCGGTGATGGGGATGGGCTGGTACGGCGAGCCGTTCCAGCAGGGCTGCGGGGTCTTGGCGTCGCACAGCCGCACCTTCTGCCTGACCTCTTCGGGGTCGAGGCCGAGGACGCCGGCGAGCTTGGTGAGGACGGCCTTGCCGTCGTCCTTCTGCTTGAGCAGGTCGGTGCGGGAGGCGGAGACGACGAGCCGTGTCTCGTTGTCCGCGAGGGGCACTCCGCGCGCGTCCAGGATCGAGCCGCGCACGGCGGGCTGGACGACCTGCTGGACGTGGTTGCCGGAGGCCTCCTTCTGGTACTCCGCGCCGTTGCGGATCTGGAGGTACCACAGACGGCCGCCGAGGGTGCCGAGCAGGGAGAGGACGAGGATCTGGATGACGATGAGCCGTGTCTGGACCCGTGGGGTCCGGCCGGTCTCGGGGATGTTGGTCACGGTGCTGCCTCCCCCTCTCAGTGTGCGGACGTGTGTGCGCGTACGAATGATGAACGACGGGCCTGTGAGCCCCCGTTCCTGCCCGGCTTCCCCGTTCGGGTGAACTCCCCCGTGCCCGGGGCGGCTTGCCCCGGCCCGGTCTCAGCCGCTCGCCCCCGTTGCCTCACAGCCGCTTGACCCCCTTGATGCGTCCGGCGCGGGCCGTGCGGGAGCGGGCGGCCTTCACCTTCAGGCCGCCGAGGGCGCCGCGCTGCCCGCCGATGCGCAGTCCGGTGCCGGAGGAGAGCCAGCCGGAGGAGATGTCGGCCTTCTTCGCGGCGGAGCCGGTCGCGGCGAGCGGGTCGTTCTCCGCCCGCCGGGCCAGGGCCATGATCCCGGGGACCACGAAGGGCGCGAGGAGCAGGTCGTACACGGCGGCGCTGATCAGCAGTCCGGGCAGGCCGACGTGGCGGGCGGCGGTGTCGCCGACCAGGGCGCCGACGCCCGCGTACAGCAGGGTGGAGCCGATGGCGGCGGCGACCACCACGGCCATCGGGCCGGTGGCCGACTTGACCTGCCCGGTCTCGGGCTTGATGAGGCCCGCGAGGTAGCCGATGACGCACAGCACGAGGGCGTAGCGGCCGGCGGCGTGGTCGGCGGGCGGGGCGAGGTCGGCGAGCAGTCCGGCGCCGAAGCCGACGAGGCAGCCGCCGACATGGCCGTAGACCATGGCGAGGCCGAGGACGGTGAGCAGCAGCAGGTCGGGGACGGCGCCGGGCAGATGGAGCCGGGAGAGCACGCTCACCTGGATGACGAGGGCGACGACGACCAGCGCGGTGGACAGCAGGATCCGGTTGAGACGCATGGGGACTTCGAGCTCCTACTGCTGCGGCCGGCCGGTGGCGGTGGCGTCGGCGGACGGGGTGACCGTCACGGTCACCGTGGGCGTCGGGGTCGGCTTGGGCTTGGGGGGCAGCACCTCGTCGCGCGGGTCCTTCTTGGGTCCCTGGACGACGACTCCGACGATGTCGAGCTTGGTGAAGCCGACGAACGGCGTGACGTAGACCGTGCGGGTCAGGTCGCCGCCGGAGGGGTCGACGCGGGAGACGACGCCGACCGGGACGCCGGGCACGAAGGGCTTGTCGGCCTCGGAGCCGAAGGTGACGAGCCGGTCGCCCTTCTTGACGTCCGCCTTGGCGTTGAGGAGCTGGACGCGCAGCGGGCGGTCGCCCTGTCCGGAGGCGAAGCCGAGTTCGTCGCTGCCCTCCATGCGGGTGCCGACGGTGAAGTCCGGGTCGTTGGCGAGCAGCACGGTGGAGGAGTTCGGGCCGACGGTGGTGACGCGGCCGACCAGTCCGTCGGCGTTGAGGACGGTCATGTCGCGCTTGATGCCGTCGTTGGCGCCGGCGTCGATGGTGATGGTCCAGGAGAAGCCCTGGGCGGCTCCTATCGCGATGACCTCGGCGCCCTTGATGCCGTACTGGCCGTCGCCCGCGAGCTTCAGCATCCGGTCGAGCTGGTTCAGGCGGCTGCGGTTGCGGTCGCCGCTGCCGAGTTTCGCCTTGAGGGCCGCGTTCTCCTTCTCCAGCGCGGCGAGCCGGTCGTGGCGCTCGCCGGAGTCGCGGATCGCGGAGACCGCGTTGCCGACGGGATCGACCGCCGACGACACGCCGTTCTCGATCGGACCGAAGACGGTGGCGGCGGCCTGCCGGGCGCCGTCGACCGGGGAGTTCTTTCCGCCCCGGATGTCCACTGTGATCAGCGCGAACGCGATGGCGATCAGCAGTACCAGGAGCAGCCGGCTCTCTTTCGTGTCCCTCACGTGCGACGGCCGTGCCCTTCCCTCTAGGAATCGGGTGGCCCCCCGAAGCCGCGAAATGGCGAAACGCAAACCCAAGGGGCCCATTTGTGGGAGCTTATGCCTCTATATCAACGATCCGCCGTACGAGAGGGGATCATCTCGTACGGCGGAATCGAAGAGTTACCTCATCTGCGCGGCTGGGCGTCCAGCACCTGCTGCAGCGCCTCGAATTCCTCGACGCACTTGCCGGAGCCGAGCGCCACGCTGTCCAGCGGGTCCTCGGCGATGTGGATCGGCATGCCGGTCTCGCGGCGCAGCCGCTCGTCCAGACCGCGCAGCAGGGCCCCGCCGCCGGTCAGAACGATTCCTCGGTCCATGATGTCGCCGGACAGCTCCGGCGGGCACTTGTCGAGGGTCGTCTTGACCGCGTCGACGATCGCGTTGACCGGTTCCTCGATGGCCTTGCGGACCTCGGCGGCCGAGATGACGACCGTCTTGGGCAGTCCGGAGACCAGGTCCCGGCCGCGGATTTCGGTGTGCTCGTCGGAGTCGAGGTCGTACGCCGAACCGATCGTGATCTTGATCTGCTCGGCCGTCCGCTCGCCCAGCAGGAGGCTGTACTCCTTCTTGACGTGCTGGATGATCGCGTTGTCCAGTTCGTCGCCCGCGACACGGATGGACTGGGCGGTGACGATGCCGCCGAGCGAGATGACCGCGACCTCCGTGGTGCCGCCGCCGATGTCGACCACCATGTTGCCCGTGGCCTCGTGGACCGGCAGGCCGGAGCCGATGGCCGCGGCCATGGGCTCCTCGATGATGTGCACCTGGCGGGCGCCGGCCTGCGAGGAGGCCTCGATGACGGCGCGGCGCTCGACGCCGGTGATGCCGGAGGGCACGCAGACCACGACCCGCGGACGCGCCAGATAGCGCCGCTTGTGGATCTTCAGGATGAAGTAGCGGAGCATCCGCTCGGTGATCTCGAAGTCCGCGATGACGCCGTCTTTCAGCGGACGCACGGCCACGATGTTGCCCGGGGTGCGCCCGATCATCTTCTTCGCTTCGGCGCCGACCGCGAGGATGCCACCGGTGTTCGTGTTGATCGCGACGACGGACGGCTCGTTGAGTACGATCCCGCGACCCCTGACGTACACCAGCGTGTTGGCGGTCCCGAGGTCGACAGCCATGTCACGGCCGATGAACGACATTGAGTTCCCCATCAGGATTCGTCTGGCCTTCCCTGGGAGCTTTTGAGGGCATTTCAGGTACGGCGAGGTGGGTGCTGTGACGTGAAGGCTTCCATCGTAGACGCGCCTGCACGAACACTGCGCGAGGGTCTTCGCCATTGTCAGCAGATGGCGTACCGCCTCGCTTGTGGAGACGGTCCATCGGGGGCACGCGTTCCCCCGATCGGCATCGCCTATGCGACAGGGCGGCCGGGTGTGTACGGCCGCCCTGTACAGGCGGGATGATCAGCTGACGGTATGTCAGGCACGACCCGGGAAGAAGATCTTCACCTCGCGCTCGGCGGACTCCTCGGAGTCGGAGGCGTGGATCAGGTTCTCCCGGACGATCACGCCGTAGTCGCCGCGGATCGAGCCGGGCGCCGCCGCGATCGGGTCGGTCGGACCGGCCAGGGCGCGCACGCCCTCGACGACCCGCTCACCCTCGACGATCATGGCCACGACGGGGCCGGAGGACATGAACTCCACCAGCGGCTCGTAGAAGGGCTTGCCCTTGTGCTCGCCGTAGTGCTGCTCCAGGGTGTCCTGGTCCAGGGAGCGCAGCTCCAGCGCGGTGATCTGCCAGCCGGCCTTGCGCTCGATACGGCTGATGATCTCGCCGGTCAGGCCACGACGGACGGCGTCGGGCTTGAGGAGGACGAGGGTGCGCTGGGTCACGGGGGACTCCTTCTCCTTACAGGACGTGCGGTGGGACGAGGTTACAGGGCGTGTCCGCGGCCCTGTCACGCCGCGTCAGCCGGAAACGGAGCCGGACGGGCCGGCCTCGGCGGCCTGCGCCGCGAATCTCGCCTTCGCCTCATCGACCTTCCGCCCGAAGTGCACCGAGGCCCACCACAGCGCCGCGAACACCGCGCCCATGAAGTACATCGTCGGCACCGCGAGGCCGGAGGCGATCAGCGCGATCTGCAGGGCCCAGCCGAGTGCGACGCCGCCGGGCCGGTTCAGCATGCCGCACAGCAGCACGCACAGCAGCATGGCGACGCCGCTGACCGTCCAGACCGCGGTCGTGGACAGGCCGGGGTCCTTCATCGCGACCAGCGCGGCGAAGCCGATGACGAAGAACTCGCCGATCAGCGTCGAGGAACAGAGCGTACGCACCGCAAGTCAGCCCTTCCCGAGAAGCAGCCGGGCCTCACCGACGGTGATGACGGACCCGGTGACCAGCACACCGCCGCCGGCGAACTCGCCCTCCTCCTCGGCGAGCGTGATCGCGGCCTCCAGCGCGTCCGGCAGCCGCGGCTCGACCTGGACGCGGTCCTCGCCGAACACCTCCACGGCGATCCCGGCCAGCTCGTCGGCGTCCATGGCGCGGTGGCTGGAGTTCTGCGTGACGACGACCTCCGCGAAGACCGGCTCGAAGGCCTCGAGGAGACCGCGCACGTTCTTGTCGCCGCTGGCCCCGACCACGCCGATCAGCCGGCTGAAGTCGAAGGCCTCCTGGACCGCCTCGGCGGTCACCCGCGCGCCCGCCGGGTTGTGCGCGGCGTCCAGCACCACGGTCGGCGAGCGGCGCACGATCTCCAGCCTGCCCGGCGAGGACACCGACGCGAACGCCTTGCGCACCGCGTCCACGTCCAGCGGCTCGGCGCGCTGCGCCCCGACCCCGAAGAACGCCTCCACGGCGGCGAGCGCCACGGCCGCGTTGTGCGCCTGGTGGGCGCCGTACAGCGGCAGGTACACGTCGGTGTACTCGCCGCCCAGCCCGCGCAGGGTCAGAAGCTGCCCGCCCACGGCCACCTGCCGGGAGACGACACCGAACTCCAGCCCCTCGCGGGCCACGGTCGCGTCGGTCTCGACGGCCTTCTTCAGCAGCACCTGGGCGGCGTCCACCGGCTGCTGGGCCATGATCACCGTGGCGCCCTGCTTGATGATGCCGGACTTCTCCCCGGCGATCTCCCCGGGCGTGGAGCCGAGCCGGTCGGTGTGGTCCAGGTCGATGGGGGTCACGACGGCGACATCGCCGTCGATGACGTTGGTGGCGTCCCAGCTGCCGCCCATGCCCACCTCGACGACGGCCACGTCCACCGGCGCGTCGGCGAAGGCGGCGTACGCCATGCCGGTGAGCACCTCGAAGAAGGACAGCCGGTACTCCTGCGAGGCGTCGACCATCTCGATGTACGGCTTGATGTCCCGGTAGGTCTCCACGAACCGCTCGGCGGAGACGGGAGCGCCGTCCAGGCTGATCCGCTCGGTGACCGACTGCACGTGCGGGGAGGTGTACCGGCCGGTGCGCAGTTCGAAGGCGCCCAGCAGGGACTCGATCATGCGGGCGGTGGAGGTCTTGCCGTTGGTGCCGGTGATGTGGATGGAGGGGTACGACCGCTGCGGCTCGCCCAGCACGTCCATCAGCGCGGCGATCCTGCTGACCGAGGGCTCCAGCTTGGTCTCGCCCCAGCGGGTGGCGAGGTCCGCCTCGACCTCGCGGAGCGCCTCGTCGACCTCCGGGTCCTCGGGGCGGGCGGGCACGTCTGCCTGCGGCGGGCCGCCCTGCGTGCGCAGGGTGCGGCTGCCCGCCTCGATGACGGCGAGATCGGGGTCGCGGTCGGTCTCGGCGGCGATGATCTCGTCGAAGGGGTCGCTTTCACTCACAGGGCCAGTTTAGGGGTGCGCCCGGGGCAAGGGGCGGCTGGTCCCGCCCGGCGGGCGCGGGGAGGCCGGTGTGTCCGGTCGCGCGCTCCCCGCGCCCCTGGGAGGCCGGCTACTGCCCGGGCAGCCTCTCCAGCTGGGCCTGGATCCTCTCGATGTCCTCCTCCGCCTTCGCCAGGCGCGTGCGGATCTTCTCCACCACCTGGTCGGGGGCCTTCGACAGGAACGCCTCGTTGCCGAGCTTGGCGTTCGCCTGGGCCTTCTCCTTCTCGGCCGCCGCCAGGTCCTTGGCGAGGCGCTTGCGCTCGGCGGCCACGTCGATGGTGCCGGACAGGTCGAGGGCGACCTCGGCACCGGCGACCGGGAGGGTCGCGGTGGCCGTGAAGGAGTCGCCCTCCGGCTGGAGGCGGAGCAGCTGGCGGATGGCCGCCTCGTGCGGGGCGAGCGCGGTGCCCTCCAGCACCAGCCGGGCCGGGACCCGCTGGCCGGGCTGAAGGCCCTGGTCGGCGCGGAAGCGGCGGACCTCGGTGATCACGGACTGGAGCGTGCCGATCTCCCGCTCCGCGTCCGCGTCCCGGAAGCCGCTGTCGGCCGGCCAGTCGGCGATCACGACCGACTCGCCGCCGGTCAGCGTCGTCCACAGGGTCTCGGTGACGAAGGGGACGACCGGGTGGAGCAGCCGCAGCGTGACGTCGAGGACCTCGCCGAGGACCCGCTTGGAGACCTCGGCCGGCTCGCCGCCCGCCTGGAACGTCGTCTTGGACAGCTCGACGTACCAGTCGAAGACCTCGTCCCAGGCGAAGTGGAAGAGGGCGTCGGAGAGCTTGGCGAACTGGAAGTCGTCGTAGTACGCGTCGACTTCGGCGACGACGGAGTTCAGGCGGGACAGGATCCAGCGGTCGGTGGCCGACATCCGGGAGGCGTCGGGCAGCGGGCCGTCCACCGTGGCGCCGTTCATCAGCGCGAAGCGGGTGGCGTTCCAGATCTTGTTGGCGAAGTTGCGCGAGCCCTGGACCCAGTCCTCGCCGATCGGCACGTCGACGCCGGGGTTGGCGCCGCGGGCGAGGGTGAAGCGCAGGGCGTCGGAGCCGTACTTGTCCATCCAGTCCAGCGGGTTGACCGCGTTGCCGAAGGACTTCGACATCTTCTTGCCGAACTGGTCGCGGACCATGCCGTGCAGGGCGATGGTGTGGAACGGCGGGGTGCCGTCCATCGCGTACAGGCCGAACATCATCATCCGGGCGACCCAGAAGAACAGGATGTCGTAGCCGGTGACCAGGACGGAGTTCGGGTAGAACTTCGCGAGCGACTCGGTCCGCTCGGGCCAGCCGAGGGTGGAGAAGGGCCACAGGCCGGAGGAGAACCAGGTGTCGAGGACGTCGGTGTCCTGGTGCCAGCCCTCGCCGCTCGGCGGTTCCTCGTCGGGGCCGACGCAGACGACCTCGCCGTCCGGGCCGTACCAGACCGGGATGCGGTGGCCCCACCACAACTGGCGTGAGATGCACCAGTCGTGGAGGTTGTCGACCCAGTCGAAGTAGCGCTTCTCCATCTCCTGGGGATGGATCTTGACCTTGCCCTCGCGGACCGCGTCACCGGCGGCCTTGGCCAGCGGGCCGACCTTGACCCACCACTGCATGGACAGGCGCGGCTCGATCGTGGTCTTGCAGCGCGAGCAGTGGCCGACGGAGTGGACGTAGGGCCGCTTCTCGGCGACGATCCGGCCCTCGGCGCGCAGCGCGGCGACGATGGCGGAGCGGGCCTCCAGGCGGTCCAGGCCCTGGAAGGGGCCGTGCGCGGTGATGACGGCGTGCTCGTCCATCACGGCGATGGACGGCAGGCCGTGGCGCTGGCCGATCTCGAAGTCGTTCGGGTCGTGCGCCGGGGTCACCTTGACGGCGCCGGTGCCGAACTCGGGGTCGACGTGCTCGTCGGCGACGACCGGGATGGAGCGGTCGGTCAGCGGCAGCTTGATGAGCCTGCCGACCAGGTGCTTGTAGCGCTCGTCCTCCGGGTGGACGGCGACGGCCGTGTCGCCGAGCATGGTCTCGGCGCGGGTGGTGGCAACGACGATGGTGTCGTCACCCTCGCCGTACGTCATGGAGACGAGCTCGCCGTCGTCGTCCTGGTACTCGACCTCGATGTCGGAGATCGCGGTCAGGCAGCGCGGGCACCAGTTGATGATGCGCTCGGCGCGGTAGATCAGCTCGTCGTCGTAGAGCCGCTTGAAGATGGTCTGGACGGCCTGGGAGAGGCCCTCGTCCATCGTGAAGCGCTCGCGGGACCAGGCGACGCCGTCGCCGAGACGGCGCATCTGGCCGCTGATCTGGCCGCCGGACTCGCCCTTCCACCGCCAGACGCGCTCGACGAACGCCTCGCGGCCGAGGTCGTGGCGGGACTTGCCCTCCTTGGCGAGTTCCCGCTCGACGACGTTCTGCGTGGCGATGCCGGCGTGGTCCATGCCGGGCTGCCACAGCGTCTCGAAGCCCTGCATGCGCTTGCGGCGCGTGAGGGCGTCGATGAGGGTGTGCTCGAAGGCGTGCCCGAGGTGCAGGCTGCCCGTGACGTTCGGCGGGGGGATGACGATGGTGTACGGAGGCTTGTCGCTCTTGGCGTCCGCCTCGAAGTAACCCCGCTCCACCCAGCGCTCGTACAGCGGCCCCTCTACGTCGGCCGGCGCGTACTGGGTCGGCAGTTCGGTGTCGGGCGCTGTTGGCTGCTGCTGAGCGTTCTCGGTCACGGGGTCAGTTTAGAGGTGTCACGGCGCCGTCCCGAACCGCATTTGTTCTGTAACGGTGCGCACCCCGACGCCATGGGCCCGCTGTGCCTGCGCCAGGATGTCAGGAACACATAAGCATCTGGAGGGGAACCCAGTAATGAGCTACAACCAGCCGGGCCCGTACGGCGGGCAGCCCCAGCAGCCCGGACCGTACGGCCAGCCGGGAGGCCCGGGCCCGTACGGCCAGCCGCCCCAGGCTCCCCAGCCCGGCTATGGCTACCCCCAGCAGGCCCCTCCGCCCCAGCCGCAGCCCGGTTACGGCTACCCGCAGCAGCCCCCCGGCGTGCCGCCGCAGGCCGGCCCCTACGGCCAGCAGCAGCCGCCTTACGGCCAGCCCCCGTACGGCCAGCAGCCCTACGGCGCGGTGCCCCAGCCCCCGGCGCCGGGCGGCGGCAAGAAGAAGACCGGCCTGATCATCGGCGCCGTGGCGGTGGTCGCGGCGATCGCGGTGGGGGCGTACTTCGTCCTGAGCGGAAGCGGCGGCAGCGGCTCCGTCGCGGACGACGGCCCGCACAAGCTGACGACACCGGCGACGGTGATCAACGGGACGTACACCAAGAAGTCGAACGCCAGCTCCGACGACATGAGCGACAGCGACCTGGCGGACTTCCGGAAGTGGGGCGTGAAGAACGCCAAGCACGCGGGTGCCTCGTACCAGTCCGGAACGGGCCTGACGGTCAAGAGCCTTTCCTTCAGCGGTGTCTACGGCACCATCGACGACCCCGAGGCGGTCGTGGACGCGGCGTTCGCCAAGGTCAAGTCGGAGTCGGAGTCGGACAAGAGCGGCGACGGGACCAAGGGCAAGCTGCTGGGCAGCCCCCAGACGATGCACCCGGCGGGCTTCGACGGCGTCATGAAGTGCCAGGTGGCGCAGATCGACAGCACCCGCTCGTCGGCGTCGACCACCGGCGTCAAGACCATGAAGGTGCCCTTCTGCATCTGGGGCGACCACAGCACCGTCGCCGACGTCTCCGCGTTCAGCTTCGCCTCGCTGGCCTCCGGTGAGGGCGGCTCGGTCGACGACACGGCCTCGCTCGCCGCGAAGCTCCGCAACGACGTGCGCGTCAAGGCCTGACCGCGAAAAGAGGCCTGACGGCGAAAAGAGGCCTGACGGCGAAAAGAGGCCTGACGGCGAAAGGGAAGGGCCCGGCGCGTTCCGCGCGCCGGGCCCTTCCCTTTCGCTTCCCGTCCGTCCGGCTACGCCGTCTTCTGCTCGCCCGGGCCGCGGCCGCGCGCGTCCCTCGGGATGAGGGTGGGGTTGACGTTGGAGTGGACGACGTCGGCGGTGATGACGACGCGGGCCACGTCCTTGCGGGACGGGACCTCGTACATCACCGACATCAGGACCTCCTCCATGATGGCGCGCAGTCCGCGCGCGCCGGTCTGGCGGAGGATGGCCTGGTCGGCGATGGCCTCCAGCGCCTCGCGCTCGAAGTCCAGCTCGACACCGTCGAGTTCGAAAAGACGTTGGTACTGCTTCACCAGCGCGTTGCGCGGCTCGACGAGGATCTTCAGCAGGGCCTCGCGGTCCAGGTTGTGGACCGAGGTGATGACCGGGAGACGGCCGATGAACTCGGGGATCATGCCGAACTTGACCAGGTCCTCGGGCATGACGTCCTCGAACTGGTCCTTGGCCTCCAGCTCCCGCTTGGAGCGGATCGTGGCGCCGAAGCCGATGCCCTTGGCGCCCGCGCGCCCCTCGATGATCTTCTCCAGGCCGGCGAAGGCACCGCCCACGATGAACAGCACGTTCGTCGTGTCGATCTGGATGAACTCCTGGTGCGGGTGCTTGCGGCCGCCCTGCGGCGGCACGGAGGCGGTGGTGCCCTCGAGGATCTTCAGCAGCGCCTGCTGCACGCCCTCGCCGGACACGTCACGGGTGATCGAGGGGTTCTCGCTCTTGCGGGCGACCTTGTCGATCTCGTCGATGTAGATGATCCCGGTCTCGGCCTTCTTGACGTCGTAGTCGGCCGCCTGGATCAGCTTCAGGAGGATGTTCTCGACGTCCTCGCCCACATAGCCGGCCTCGGTCAGCGCGGTGGCGTCGGCGATCGCGAACGGCACGTTGAGCATCCGGGCCAGGGTCTGGGCGAGCAGGGTCTTGCCGGAGCCCGTGGGCCCGAGCAGCAGGATGTTGGACTTGGCCAGCTCGATGGCGTCCTCGCGGCCCTGGCCGCCGCCGTTCTCCCCGGCCTGGACGCGCTTGTAGTGGTTGTAGACCGCGACCGACAGGGCCTTCTTGGCGGCCTCCTGGCCGACCACGTACCCGTCGAGGAACTCGTAGATCTCGCGGGGCTTGGGCAGTTCCTCCCAGCGCACCTCGCTCGTCTCGGCGAGCTCCTCCTCGATGATCTCGTTGCAGAGATCGATGCACTCGTCGCAGATGTACACACCGGGCCCTGCGATGAGCTTCTTGACCTGCTTCTGGCTCTTGCCGCAGAACGAGCACTTGAGCAGATCGCCGCCGTCACCGATGCGTGCCACGGTGTGCTTCCCCTTCGCCTGGGAGACGCCTAGGTCCAGCGGCTCCTGGTGCTGCCTTATGTCGACGGTACCTTGCCGGGCCCCTCGTTCGGGCCCCCCTTGGCACGGTTCACTTCCGCGTGGCCCGTGCCAAGGAGCGGCGGACGCGTGCGCGTCAGCGTCAGCGCACCGACGCGTTGTTCATCTTCCGGGTGGAAATGATCTGGTCGATCAGGCCGTACGACAGCGCTTCCTCGGCCGTGAGGATCTTGTCGCGCTCGATGTCCTCGCGGATCTTCTCGATCGGCGTGGTGGAGTGCTTGGCCAGCATCTCCTCCAGCTGCGAGCGCATCCGGAGGATCTCGTTGGCGGCGATCTCCAGGTCGGAGACCTGGCCGCGGCCGGTCTCGCTGTAGGGCTGGTGGATCAGCACGCGCGCGTTCGGCAGAGCCATGCGCTTGCCGGGGGTGCCGGCGGCCAGCAGGACGGCGGCGGCGGAGGCCGCCTGGCCCATGCACACCGTCTGGATGTCCGGCTTGACGAACTGCATCGTGTCGTAGATGGCCGTCAGCGCCGTGAAGGAGCCGCCGGGGCTGTTGATGTAGACCGAGATGTCCCGGTCGGGGTCCATCGACTCCAGGCACAGCAGCTGCGCCATGACGTCGTTGGCGGAGGCGTCGTCGATCTGGACGCCGAGGAAGATCACGCGCTCCTCGAAGAGCTTCGCGTACGGGTCGTACTCGCGGATGCCCTGGGAGGTGCGCTCCACGAAGCGCGGGATGACGTAGCGGGACTCGGCCGTGGGGCCGGTGTACTCGGCGCGCGCACGGTCGTAGAGGCCGCTGCCGGGGAAGTCGTTCACGGTGTCTCCTGGAAAGGGGCTGGGCGGTCGGCTGGGGGCTGGCTGGGCTGCGTGGGAGGGGGCCGCGGGCCCCCTCGTGCGGCTCAGGCCCCGGTGCCGCCACCGCCCGGCATGGCGGCGGCCGAGTCCATGACCTCGTCGATGAGGCCGTACTCCTTGGCCTCGTGGGCGTCGAACCAGCGGTCGCGGTCCGAGTCGCGGGTGATCTGCTCGACCGTCTGGCCCGTGTGGTGGGCGGTGAGCTCGGCCATGCGCTTCTTGGTGTGCAGCAGCCGCTCGGCGTGGATCTTGATGTCCGAGGCCGAGCCGGCCAGGCCCGCGGAGGGCTGGTGGATCAGGATCTCGGCGTTCGGCAGCGCGAAGCGCTTGCCGGGGGTGCCCGCGCTGAGCAGGAACTGGCCCATCGAGGCCGCCAGGCCCATGGCGATCGTCACCACGTCGTTCTTGATGTACTGCATGGTGTCGTAGATCGCCATGCCGGCCGTGATCGAGCCGCCGGGGCTGTTGATGTACAGGTAGATGTCCTTGTCCGGGTCGGCGGCAAGGAGCAGCAGCTGTGCGGTGATCTTGTTCGCGATGTCGTCGTCGACCGGCTGGCCGAGGAAGATGATCCGCTCGTTGAGCAGCCGGTTGTAGACCTGGTCGCCGAGGCCACCACCGATGGAAGGCTCGCCGGCGGCGGAGGGCATCAGATTCGTCACGTATCCACCTGCTCGTCTTACGACGGCGCCGGGCCGTCTCACGTGTACTGCCGGGGCGTGGGGCCGTCCGGCGCTGTTCGGGGACTCCCCTGCCCTCGTATTCATGGACCCTAACGCGCGGGTCCCTCCGGGGAATCCCGCAGAGGGGAGTGTTCGCCGGGGGCGTAGCGCCACGGCCCGCAACCGCCCCGTGGCGCCCCGTCGACGGCCCGGACACGCGGGTAGCCGAACGGGCCCCAGGTCACAACGTACCCGGGGCCCGTCCTGTGTGCATGGGAGGCGCCGTGCGGCTCAGGCCTCGGACTTCTCCTCGCCCTCGCCCTCGGCGGGGGCGTCCTCGGCGGCGGCCTCGGCGGTCTCGGCCTCGTCGTCCTCGTCGTCCAGGTCGACGATCTCGCCGTTGGTGTCCTTCACGGTCGCGGCCTCGACCACGACGGCCAGGGCCTTGCCGCGGGCGACCTCGCCGACGAGCAGCGGAACCTGGTTCTGCTGGACGACGGCCTGGGCGAACTGGTCGGGGGACATGCCGGAGGAGGCGGCGCGCCGCATGAGGTGCTCGGTGAGCTCCTCCTGGTTGACGTTGAGCTTCTCCTTGTTGACCAGCTCGTCGAGGACGAACTGGGTCTTGATGCCCTTGACCGCGGCCTCGCGGGTCTCGGTCTCGAACTCCTCGGCGGTCTTGCCCTGGATCTCGAGGTACTTCTCGAGGGTGAGGCCCATCTGCCCGAGCTGGTGGTGCTCGAGGTTGTGCTTGCGGGTGTTGATCTCGTCCTCGAGCAGCTTCTCGGGGACCGGGACCTCGACCAGCTCGAGCAGCTTGTCCAGGACGCGCTCCTGGGCCTGCGTGGCCTGGTCGTAGGTCTTCATGTTCTCCAGGCGCTTGCGGCTGTCCGCGCGCAGCTCCTCGAGGGTGTCGAACTCGGAGGCGAGCTGCGCGAAGTCGTCGTCCAGCTCGGGCAGTTCGCGCGCGGCGACCTGGGTGACCCTGACGGTGACCTCGGCCTCGCGGCCGGCCGCGGAGCCGCCCTTGAGCTCGGAGGTGAAGGTGGCCTCGCCACCGGCCTCAAGGCCCTTCACGGCGTCGTCGATGCCGTCCAGCAGCTCGCCGGAGCCGATGGTGTAGGAGACGCCGTTCGCGACGCCGTCCTCCAGGACCTCGCCGTCCACCTTGGCCTCGAGGTCGACGGTCACGACGTCGCCGTCCTCGGCGGCGCGCTCGACCGGCGTGGTGGAGGCGAAGCGCTCACGGAGCTGCTCGACCGCCTTGTCCACGTCCTCGTCGGTCACCTCGACGGCGTCGACCTCGACCTCGATGCCGGAGTAGTCCGGGATCTCGATCGTCGGGCGGACGTCGACCTCGGCGGTGAAGTTCAGCGTCTCGCCGTCCTTCAGCTCGGTGATGTCGACCTCCGGCTGGCCCAGCGGGTTCAGCTCCGCCTCGTTGACGGCGTCGGTGTAGAACTTCGGAAGCGCGTCGTTGACGGCCTCCTCCAGGACCGCACCGCGGCCGAACCGCTGGTCGATGACCCGGGCCGGGATCTTGCCCTTGCGGAAGCCCTTCACCGTGACCTGCTGGTTGATCTTCTTGTACGCCGCGTCGAGGCTGTCCTTGAGCTCCTCGAAGGGCACCTCGACAGTGAGCCGAACCCGGGTCGGGTTCAGGGTCTCCACGGCGCTCTTCACGGTTCGGTCTCCTTGTGGCTGACTTCTCGGATTTCGCCGGAGCCTGAGGGCTGTCCGGCGGATTCGCCGCCCGGAGGAGTTCGTAGGCCCAGGGGCCGGACACACGGGCGCGCAGTTTGCATAGTAGCCGCAGCCGCTCGGCGCCCCAAAAGGGCGAGCACGCCGATCACGCGAGGTGGCGCCGACCGGCGGATCGGCGGGTGGTCGGGGTGGCGGGATTTGAACCCACGGCCTTCCGCTCCCAAAGCGGACGCGCTACCAAGCTGCGCCACACCCCGTCTGGTGCGACACGTAGGGTACATGCCCGCAGGCAGTACGGCTGCCGCATTCGGTGGGCGCCCGGGCGCGCGCTCCCGCCCGGCCGCCCCAGGTCACGCGCCCGGCCGGACCGCACCCGGAGTGGGGGTGTGCGGCGGGAGGGCGTCACCCGCTACGATGTTTGTGTGCCGCGGTCACCGGACCTGCGGCGCGTGTCGTGTGCGGGCGTAGCTCAATGGTAGAGCCCCAGTCTTCCAAACTGGCTACGCGGGTTCGATTCCCGTCGCCCGCTCCAGGGGTCAGGGCCGGGCCGGAGGTGTTCCTCCGGCCCGGCCCTGATCGTTTTGGCGTCAGAAGTGGATCGAGTTGATCGTCTCCGCTATCGAGTTCAGAAAGCGGTTGATCGACGGCGCCATGCCGGTGGAGGCGAGGAAGAAGCCGAAGAGTACGGCGACGATGGCCGGCCCCGCCTTGAGCGATCCCCCTCGGAGCAACACCACCAGGATGATCGCCAACAGCAGCACCACTGACAGTGAAATGGCCACAACTGATCACACCCTCGGTCGGTCCGCTCTCCCGGCCCGGGGGTGCCGACCCGGCACACCCCCGCTGGAACCATCGTGCCACCAACCCGGCGCACGTATGCCGGGCCTGACGCATCATCGGTCACGACCGTGCCACAAGTCCGGCCCGTTGCTTGGGCGCCGGGTGTCCCAGGACTCGTTCGGCACGGCAATTCGGCGGGCTCCCGCGCCGCGGCGGCGGCGTCAATTCCGGGACTCCGTTTCCATGTCCACACATCATGTTCGCAATTAATTCGAATTGTTGGCGCCGACGGCACGCCATGCTCCAACTCGTCCGGAAGTATTCGGACATTGAGGGTGCACATGAGGTGCATATGGTGTGCCCGACCGGTACCCGCGATGTGTTGACCGTCACCCGTCCACTTACGTCGCCTACGTCAAATCCCGGGTATGCGCAGCGAATAACCAGGAATGACGTCGGGGGTTTCACACAATCCCGCAGACAACGCTAGGGTGCCTCAGATGTTCCACGCTGCCTCCTCCCCCGGCCCGAGCAGAACGCCGCTTCCCCCGGCACAGTCGCCGGCATCCGGAGTGCCGGGCCCGCGCAGACCCGGCGAGGGCGGCGGCGCCTGTGCGGACCGGCGCGACCCGTTCTTCGACAACGCGAAGTACCTGGCGATCGTGCTCGTGGCCATGGGCCACTCCTGGGCCCCGATCAAGAGCGGCAGCCAGTTCCTCGACGGCGCCTACAACGTCGTCTACACCTTCCACATGCCGGCGTTCATCATCATCTCCGGCTTCTTCTCGCGGAATTTCGACCTGCGCCCGGACCGGCTCAAACGACTGCTCACCGGCGTGGTCGTGCCGTACGTCATCTTCGAGACCGCGTATTCACTCTTCCGTATCTACGTCGGCGGCTCCTCCGACCGGCAGATCAGCCTGCTCACGCCCTGGTACCTGACCTGGTTCCTGGTCGCCCTGTTCATCTGGCGCCTGACCGCGCCCGTCTGGCGGGTGGTGCGGTGGCCCGTGCCCCTCGCGCTCGGCATCGCCGTACTGGCCTCCGTCAGCCCCGGGGTCGGCGCCGACCTCGACCTCCAGCGCGTCCTGCAGTTCCTGCCCTGCTTCGTGCTGGGCCTGTGCATGAAGGCCGAGCACTTCCACATGGTCCGCCGCCGCTCGGTGCGCATCGCCTCGGTGCCGGTGTTCGCTGCGGCGCTGGCCGTGGGCTGGTGGACCGCGCCGCGCATGGACGTCTCGTGGTTCTACCGGCAGAGCGCGGCGCAGGACCTGGGCGCGCCCTGGTGGACCGGGCCGGTCATGGTGCTGGCGATGTTCGGCTGCGCGCTGCTGCTGACCGCCTGCTTCTTCGCCTGGGTGCCGGGGCGGCGGACCTGGTTCACCGCGCTGGGCGCCGGCACGCTGTACGGCTATCTGCTGCACGGCTTCGTGGTCAAGACCGTGCTGTACGCGGGCTGGTTCGAGCCCTCGTGGCTGCACCGGCCGCTCGGGGCGCTCCTGGTCACCGCCCTCGCGGCGGCCGGCGTCACCCTGCTGTGCACCGCGCCGGTGCGCCGCGTCTTCCGGTTCGCCATGGAACCCGCGATGGAGTGGGCCTTCCGGCCGGACCTCAACCGGGTGACCGGTGCCGGCGGTCCCGGCGGCGACGGCGGGCCGGTCGCGGGGCGCGCCGCCGAGCCGGAGACCGCCATGGCCGGCTGACCCGCGGACGGCTCCGCCGTCGGTCAGTCGGCGGCCGTCAGGCCCAAGTGCGCTCGCATCGTGGCGTACTTGAGCGCCAGGCGCCGGGCCGTCGGCTCGTCCAGGGCGGCGAGCCGGCGCGGGTCGGCGTTGTGGGCGATGTCGGCCGTCTTGACCAGCCGGGCGCCCGGGGTGGCCAGGATGCGGCGCGCGTACGCCTCCAGGTCCTCGCCGTGGCGCTTGGTGAGGGCCCGTACGACGTCCTTCGTACGCTGCGGAAAGGGCGCCTGCCGCAGCCACTCCTCGCTGAGCACGCCGTCCTCGAGGGCGTCGTGCAGCCAGGCGGCGGCGACCAGTGCGGCGTCGCCGCCACGGGTGCGCACGCCCGCCGCGACGGCCGCCAGGTGCTCGGCGTAGGGCCGCCCGGCCTTGTCGCGCTGCCCGGCGTGCGCGGCACGGGCCACGGCCTCGGCGCCGGCCACGAGTTCCTCGGACACGGCTTCGGGTCCGGCCGCGAGTTCCGCCTCGGGCACGGCCTTGGGTCCGGCCGCGAGTTCCGCCTCGGGCACGGCCCCGGCTCCGGCCGGGGGCGGTTTCCTGTCGTACGGCACGGCGATCTCCTTTCCGGCGCCCGGCAGTTCGCGGGATGGTGGTGCAAAGGCTGCGGGAAGGCTCAGCGTGCCGCGGCCGTCGGGCCCTCGCGGCAGATCAGCAGCAGGGCGCGGTCGTCGTTGACGTCCTTGGCGACCGCCTCGATCAGGTGCCAGGCAGCGCCGTGGAAGCCGCCGGCCACATAGCGGTCGGCCTCGCCGGTGAGGCGGTCGATGCCCTCGACGATGTCGCGGTCGGAGGTCTCCACCAGGCCGTCGGTGAACAGCATCAGCACGTCGCCCGGGCGCAGCGAGCCCTTCACCGAGTCGAACTGGGCGCCGTCGTACACCCCGAGCAGCGGCCCGTCGGCCGCCTTCTCCTCCCAGCGGCCGCTGCCCGCGTTGAGCTGGAGGCCGGGCGGATGCCCCGCGGAGTACAGCTCGTAGTCGCCGGAGTCCAGGTCCAGCACGAGGTGGATGGAGGTGGCGAAGCCCTCTTCCCAGTCCTGGCGCAGCAGATAGCCGTTGGCGGCGGGCAGGAACGCGTGCGGGGGCAGGCTGCCCAGCAGTCCGCCGAAGGCGCCGGAGAGCAGCAGCGCGCGCGAGCCGGCGTCCATGCCCTTGCCCGACACGTCGGTGAGGACGACCTCCAGGGTGCGGTCGCCGTTGGTGCGGGCCGCGACCACGAAGTCGCCGGAGAAGGACTGGCCGCCGGCCGGGCGCAGGGCCATCTCGCGGTGCCAGCCGTCGGGCAGCTGCGGCAGCTTGCTCTGTACGCGGATGCGCTCGCGCAGGTCGAACAGCATGGTGCCGCCGCGCCGCCAGGGCACGCCGACCCGGCTGCGGAACTGGGCGATCAGCAGCCCGAAGAAGCCGCAGGCGGCGACCACCAGCACCACGCCCGGGGTAACCCGGGAGGGACCCTCGGTGTACGGGCCGAGCCGGACCGACTCCACGATCAGCGCGGTGGCCCCCGCCGCGTACAGGCCGAGCAGGCTGGCCGGGCGCAGCAGCAGACCGCCCGCGACGATGGGCAGCACGAGCGCGACCGGGGAGAACCAGACCGAGTTGGCGAGGGTGAGCGCCGCGATCAACGGGATGGTCAGCAGCAGTCCGCCGAGCGCGACCCAGTCCGAGCCGTCCCCGCGGAAGTAGTCGACGGCGGATCTGCGCACGCCGACCCGGACCCGGTGCCACTGCATCCTCAACCGGGCCGTGAACGTCTCGGCTTCCGCGCGCCGCTCTCGTCCTGCTGCCATCAGTTCGGGACCCTATCCATCGGACCTGCTGCTTGGCACGGGAGGTCCCACTTGTCCCCCGTCCGAGGCTCAAGTTCACAGTGAACTTCACCAGGAGCCGCCGCGCTGCCCACCGGGCGAAATTCGTTCGCCCGTCCGACCCGGCCCTGGTAGGCATGGCGCATGGAGACTGACCTTGTGACCGGGCCGAGGGTGCTGCGTCGGGACGAGTGGGACCGGTGGTACGACAACCTGATCCGGGCCTTCGGCGGACTGCCGGAGTCCGACGAGGAGCGGGCCGCCTGGCACTCCGTGACCGAGTTCGACCGCTCGCTGGGCGTGTGGGACGGGGACGCGCCCGTGGGCACGGCGGGGGCGTTCAGCTTCCGGATCACCGTGCCCGGCGGGGCCCAGGTGCGGGCGGCCGGGGTCACGATGGTCAGCGTGGCCGCCACGCACCGGCGGCGCGGGGTGCTGACGTCGATGATGCGGCGGCAGCTGGACGACGTGCGCTCCTGGGGCGAGCCGCTGGCGGTGCTGACCGCGTCCGAGCCCGCGATCTACGGGCGCTTCGGCTACGGCGCCGCGACCTTCCAGCTGGCCGCCGAGATCGACACGGGCCGGGCCGGACTGTCCGTCCCGGCCGGTACGGACGACGTACGGCTGCGGTACGCCGCGCCCGCCGACGTGCTGGACGCCTGCGAGGCGGTGTACGCGCGCCTGGCGGCCGACCGGCCCGGGATGATCGCGCGGCCCGCCGGCTGGGAGCGGCTGCCGCTGCTCGACGCGGCGGGCATGCGGGACGGGGCCTCGCCGCTGCAGTGCGTGGTCGCGGAGCGGGACGGCGCGGTCACCGGGTACGCCCGCTTCCGCGTGAAGCCGAGCTGGGACACCGGGGGCGCGGAGGGCACGGTCGTGCTCAGCGATCTCGACGCGCTCGACCCGGTGAGCGCTGCCGCGCTGTGGCGCTTCCTGTTCGGCATCGACCTGACGTCGTCGCTGAACGTGCGGATGCGACCGGTCGACGACGCCTGGCAGTACCTGGTGTCCGACATCCGGCGCTGCCGGCCGCGGCTGCGGGACGCGTTGTACGTACGGCTCGTGGACGTCGGCGCGGCGCTGGCGGCGCGGACGTACCAGGCGCCGGTGGACGTCGTGTTCGAGGTCGAGGACGCCTTCTGCCCCTGGAACGCGGGGCGGTGGCGGCTGAGCGGGGACGCCAAGGGTGCGTCCTGCGAACGGACCTCGGACCCCGCGGACCTCGCCCTTTCGGTACGGGAGCTGGGGGCGGCGTATCTCGGGGGCGTGCCGCTGACCGGGCTCGCGGCCGCCGGGCGGGTGGGGGAACTCCGGCGGGGGGCGCTGGCGGAGGCCTCGGTGGGGTTCGGGGCGACGGTGGCGCCTTGGCTGCCGCACGGGTTCTAGGAGGACCGGGGGTCCCTCAGCTCCGCTGGCAGGTGGGGCACCAGAAGAGGTTGCGGGCGGCGAGGTCCGCGGTGCGGATCTCGCCGGCGCAGATGTGGCAGGGCATGGCCGCGCGTCGGTAGACGTAGACCTCACCGCCGTGGTCGTCGACGCGGGGCGGGCGGCCCATCGCCTCGGGGGTGTGCTCGGGGCGGACCGTGTCGATGCGGTTGTCGCGGACGCCCTCGTGCATCAGCTCGACCAGGTCGGTCCAGATCGCGTCCCACTCGGACGGGGTGATGTCGCGTCCGGGGCGGTACGGGTCGATGCGGTGCCGGAAGAGGACCTCGGCGCGGTAGACGTTGCCCACGCCGGCGATGACCTTCTGGTCCATCAGGAGCGCGGCGATCGTCGTACGGCTGCGGCGCACGCGGGCGTAGGCGGCCGACGGGTCGGCGTCCTCGCGGAGGGGGTCGGGGCCGAGGCGGTCGTGTATCGCCTGCTTCTCGGTGGGGGTGATCAGGGCGCAGGTGGTGGGGCCGCGGAGGTCGGCGTACGACGTCTCGTTGACCAGGCGGAGGCGAACGGTGTCCGTGGGCGGGGGTGCGGGGGTGGCGCCGAAGGCGACCTTGCCGAAGAGGCCCAGGTGGATGTGGACCCAGTCGGTGTCGCGGAAGCGGAGGAAGAGGTGTTTGCCGTGGGCCTCCGTGCGGGTGAGCTCCGCTCGGGTGAGGAGGTCGGCGGCGTCGGAGAATTTGCCCTGGGGGCTGGTTGCCTGCGGGGCCGTGCCGGTGAAGTGGTGGGCGTAGTCCAGGGCTAGGCGGTGGATGGTGTGGCCCTCTGGCACGGGGTCTTCTCCTACGGGGGTGTCGGCCACCTGGGTGGTGGGGTGGGGCTGCGCCCCGGGGGGAGTTTCCCACCCGGCCCACCCGGCTCGGTAGGGCACAAGGTCCCGCCTGGGGCTCCGCCCCAGACCCCGTCTCCCACCCGCCCACCCGACTCGTGGGCTGCGTAGTCCCGTACTGGGGCTCCGCCCCAGACCCCGTCTCCCACCCGCCCACCCGACTCGTGGGCTGGATAGTGCCGTCCTGGGGCTCCGCCCCAGGCCCCGGCGGGGGCTTCGCCCCCTGCACCCCCGCAGGGTCCCGGCTTCTTCGTTACTGCTGCGGGTGGTGGGGCGGGATGGGCGGGAGGTCGCCTGTGGATTCGTAGGCCGTCAGCATGTCGATGCGGCGGATGTGGCGTTCGTCGCCCGAGAACGGGGTGGCGAGGAAGGTCTCGACGAACTTCGTCGCCTCCTCGGCGGTGTGCATGCGCGCGCCGACGGCGACCACGTTCGCGTTGTTGTGCTGACGGCCCAGGGACGCCGTCTCCTCGCTCCAGGCCAGGGCCGCGCGGACACCCTTGACCTTGTTCGCGGCGATCTGCTCGCCGTTGCCGGAGCCGCCGATCACGATGCCGAGGGAGCCCTCGTCGGCGGCCGTGCGCTCGGCGGCGCGCAGGCAGAAGGGCGGGTAGTCGTCCTGGGCGTCGTAGATGTGCGGCCCGCAGTCGACGGGCTCGTGCCCCGCCGCCTTGAGCCACTCGACGAGGTGGTTCTTCAGTTCAAAGCCCGCATGGTCCGAGCCGAGATACACGCGCATGGTCCGAGTGTGACACGGCGGCGCCCCCCGCCACGCTCCGGGTGAGGCAGCGGTAGGCCATTTATCACAGGCGCCTACCCGATGTGAGGAAAACTACAAACCTCAAGAGAACCTCAAGTAACAATTAGGTTTCGAAGGTTCACGAATCCCGTGGCCTCGGATTCACTGGACCGGCTCGTACACCGCTCGTACGAGTAACCGCTCACCCGGCGCAAAGGAACTCCGTCCATGACCTCGCAGCCGAACCCGCCGAAGGCTGGAAGCGGCCCCGCCTCTCCCCCCGCCCACGGCTCCGGACTCCAGGCCGGCCTCAAGAACCGGCACCTGACGATGATCGCCATCGGCGGCGTCATCGGCGCGGGCCTCTTCGTCGGCTCCAGCTCCGGCATCGCCACCGCCGGACCCGGCATCCTGCTCTCATACGCCCTCGTCGGCACGCTCGTCGTCCTCGTGATGCGGATGCTGGGCGAGATGTCCGCCGCCAACCCCACCTCCGGCTCCTTCTCCGCGCACGCCGACCGCGCGCTCGGCCGCTGGGCCGGCTTCTCCATCGGCTGGCTCTACTGGTTCTTCTGGGTCGTCGTGCTGGCCGTGGAGTCCACCGCCGGCGCCAAGATCCTCTCCGGGTGGGTGCCCGCCGTACCCCAGTGGGGCTGGGCCCTCATCGTCATGCTGGTGCTGACCGCCACCAACCTGGTCTCCGTCGGCTCCTACGGCGAGTTCGAGTTCTGGTTCGCCGGGATCAAGGTCGTCGCGATCGCCGCGTTCATCATCGTCGGCCTGCTCGCCGTCTTCGGCGTGCTGCCCGGCGTCCACGCCGACCAGGCGTCCTTCGGCAACCTCACCGGCCACGGCGGCTTCCTGCCGCACGGCCCGGGCTCCATCCTCACCGGTGTGCTGCTCGTCGTCTTCTCCTTCATGGGCAGCGAGATCGCCACCCTCGCCGCGGGCGAGTCCGAGGACCCGCAGCGCGCGGTCACCAAGGCGACCAACAGCATCATCTGGCGCATCGCCGTCTTCTACCTCGGCTCGATCCTCGTCGTCGTCTCCCTGATCCCCTGGAACGACAAGTCGATCACCGACAAGGGCTCCTACGTCGCCGCCCTGGACTCCCTCGGCATCGCGCACGCCGGTGAGATCATGAACTTCATCGTGCTGACCTCGGTGCTGTCCTGCCTCAACTCCGGCCTCTACACCGCCTCCCGCATGGCCTTCTCGCTCGGTGCGCGCGGTGACGCCCCGAAGGGCTTCGCCCGGACCACCGAGCGCGGAGTGCCGCGCACCGCCATCCTCGTGTCGGTCGCGTTCGGCTTCCTCGCGGTGTTCTTCAACTACAAGTTCCCGAACTCCGTCTTCCTCTTCCTCGTCAACTCCTCCGGTGCGGTCGCCCTGTTCGTCTGGCTGGTGATCTGCTTCTCGCAGCTGCGCATGCGCAGGATCATCCAGCGCGAGGCGCCGGAGAAGCTGGTCGTGAAGATGTGGCTGTACCCGTACCTGACCTGGGCGACGGCCGCGCTGATCGTCTTCGTCCTCGGCTACATGCTCACCGACACCGAGCACGACGGCCGCGAGACCGTCCTGCTGTCGCTGCTGGTCGCGGCGGTGGTGCTCGCCGTCGCCGTGATCAAGCAGAAGGTCCGGGGCGGCGGCCGCGCCCCGGTCCAGGCGGCTTCGGACGACGAGACCGAGAAGGTGCCCGCGGCCGGCTGACGCCGGCAGCGGTGATCCGCAGGGAGGGAGTCGGCCTGTGAACGGCCGGCTCCCTCCCTTCCGCTTTCTCACAGGATCGTGAAACTGTCCCGGGCCGTCTCGTACGCCGTCAGCGCCTGCGGTTCCTCTTCCGGACGGTACCAGGTGTCGATCTGGTACGACTTGCCGTCCGCGTCGAAGCCCAGCAGCCTCGCGTGCCAGTCGGCGCCCCCGAGCGTGAACGTGTACTCCCACACCACCGCCGGGCGGCCGTGGAACGTCGTGCGTTCCAGGCGGATCTTGCGGTAGTCCTGTCCCTGGTGGGCGTTCTGCTCCGAGGTGCGCCAGGTCTCCATGAGGTCGCCGCGGGCCAGCGAGGACTTGGCGGCCAGCTCCTGCCCGCCGTCCGGCGAGGTGTAGTGCACCTCCGCCCCCGTCTTCACGTCCCTGCGCCATCCCCTCGGCGTCTCCCACGCGAACCCTCCCGCCTCCCGGTGCGCGCCCGGCGGAACGCCCGGCGGCCTGGACGTGCCCTCGACGGTGGGCGCTGAGGAAGGGGAAGCGGAGGAGGCCCCGGAGGGCGACACGGAGGCGGATGAGCCGGGGGCGGCCGCCGACGCGTCGTGCCGCTTGGCCGTGCCGTCGGGCAGCAGGGCCAGTACGGCGCCCAGTACCGCCCCCGCGACCAGCACGCCTGCGGCCACGCGGAGCCAGGGGAGCCGGTGTCCCCGGCGGGCCGCCCCGGCCGGGGCCCGCTCCGGTCCCGGTGCCCGTGACGGCGCCGGTCCCTGCCCCTGTTCCGGTGCCGGTCCCTGCCCCGGTTCCGGTCCCGCCGTGGGCGTGGGCGCCGGGCCGGTGTCCCCGGGCCCGTGGGAAACCCGCGTGGGTCCCGGCACCGCCCGCGTCGGTGTGCGGGACGGGTATGCCACCGGGCGCAGGGCGGACTCCAGGGCGTCCAGGCCCGGGCGGGCCTCCGGGTCCTTGACCAGCAGGGCGGCCAGGGTCTCGCTCAACGGCCCGGCCGCGGGCGGGAGCCGGGGTTCCTCGTACAGCACCGCGTGCAGGGTCGCCAGAGTGGTGTCGCGGGAGAACGGGGAGCGGCCGACCAGCGCCGCGCACAGGGTCGCGCCGAGGGACCACACGTCGGACGGCGGGCCCTGCGGGCGGCCGGAGACGCGTTCGGGAGCCATGTAGTCGGGGGAGCCGACGAGCATGCCGACCATGGTGAGCGCCTTGGCGTCCTGGATCGCGGCGATGCCGAAGTCGGTGAGGACGACCCGCCCGCCGCCGCCCTCGACGAGGATGTTGCCGGGCTTGATGTCCCGGTGCAGTACGCCCCCGGCGTGCACCTGGCGCAGCGCCGACACCAGGCCGAGGCCGATGCGGGCGGTCTCCCCGGGGCCGAGGGGGCCCTCGTCCAGCAGCAGTCGTTCCAGTGAGCGGGCGGGCACCAACTCCATGACGATCCAAAGCCGTTCGCCCTCGTCGACCACGTCGTAGACGCGCACCACGCCCGGGTGGTCGATCCGGGCGGTGGCCCTGGCCTCGCGCAGTGTGCGTTCACGGCGGGTGCGGCTGTCCTCCGCGTCCACGCCGTCGATGCGCATCTCCTTCACCGCGACCTGCCGGTGGAGCATTTCGTCGGCGGCTCGCCACACCCGCCCCATTCCCCCCTGGCCGATACTCTCGGCCAACCGGTACCGTCCTGCCACGAGCAGCCCCGGAACACCGTCGCTCATCGAATTCCCCGGCAATTCGCCGCACCCCCTCAACGACTGCCTCCGGTCCATGCGCATTGCCACACGATGGTCACACTTGAGGCCGTCCCAGCATAGTGCGGAGAAATCTTGTGGTACCTCTTCGAGTACTGCGAATTCAGGCGCAGTAAAGGGGGACGAACATGAGTTCTCGTCGTGTGTCCACACGGGCGGCCGTCACGGGATCGCTGGTCACCGCAGCTTTCTCGGCGGTGCTGATCCTTTCCGGAACCGCCGTCGCGAACGATCAGCAGCCGATGAGCGGACAAGGGGGAAAGACCGTCGACAAGGCGCCCGCGGGTGTGAAGGTGACCACGCTGCTGCCGAAGAAGATCTCGGTCGACAACAGTTCGAAGAATACGGTGATCAATGCCACCGTGCGCAACGAAGGGACCAAGGACAGCGGTGACCTCAAACTTCTGGTCGTTGGTTTCGACGGACTGAGGATCACGAATGTGGCGGGCTGCTCGGCGATTGCGCAGAAGGATCTGCCGGCCGGCTCGAACAGCGGGTTCAGCTGCGGGATCGGCCCGCTGGCCGCCGGGAAGTCGCGGTCGTACGTGGTCGAGGCGTCGTACGACCTCGGCAAGGAGGGGAGGATCTGCCTGCCGGTGCAGACCGCCGACGGGAGGAAGACCTACTGGCAGCAGGGGCCGGTGCCGTTCGGGACGGTGAATCCCTCGCCCAACGCCCCGGCCACGCCGCTGCTGCTGGGCACCGACAACAAGCCGGTGGCGCCGGGCGGCGACCAGTTGCCGAAGACGGGCGCGGCCCGTGACCTGCTGCCGCTGGGTGCGGCCGGCGCGGCACTGGTGACCGCCGGGGCGGCGGGCCTGTGGTGGTCCGGCCGGCGCCCGCGCCCGCGGCGGACCTGACCGGCCGCCGGGCCGCCAGGCCGCCGGGCCACGCGCCGCCAGGCCGCAGGCCGCGCACGCCGCACGCCGCCAGGCCTGGCATGCGCAAGGGCGGCCGGGGTGATCTCGTCACCCCGGCCGCCCTGACCGTCTCTCAGAAGCCGCGTCAGCGCCGGCCCGCGAGCTTCCAGGCGGTGGGCAGCGCGCCCATCGCGAGGGCGGCCTTCAGGGCGTCGCCGATCAGGAAGGGGGTGAGGCCGGCCGCGATGGCGGCGGAGGCGGACATGCCGGTGGCCAGGGCGAGGTAGGGCACGCCGACCGCGTAGATGACGGCCTCGCCGAGCACCATGGTGGCCGCCGTGCGCCACACGCTCCGGTCGGCGCCGCGGCGGGCCAGCGCTCCCACGAGGGCGGAGGCGAGCAGCATGCCGAGGACGTAGCCGAAGGAGGGGGCGCCCGCGCCGGAGGCGCCGCCGGCGAACCACGGCACGCCCGCGGTGCCGGCGAGCGCGTACAGCGCGAGGGCGAGGAAGCCGCGGCCGGCGCCGAGCGAGGCGCCGACGAGGAGGGCGGCGAAGGTCTGGCCGGTCACCGGCACCGGCGAGCCGGGCACGGGCACGGAGATCTGGGCGGCGAGCCCGGTGAGCGCGGCGCCGCCGGCCACGAGTGCGATGTCCATGGCCCGGTCGGAGATCCTGGCGGACGGCAGCAGGTCGGCGAGGACCTGCCCGGTGCGGGCGGGGGCGGCGGCAGCGGTGCTCATGGGGACTCCGCGGGGTGAGGGCAGTTCGGGACATCGTGACGCTATCCCAGTCCGCTCGCGCCGATCACCGTCAGCGCTCGACAAAGGGTGGAACGGACGCTTGGTCAACTTCGCACAAACCGGGGGGCGTACACCCCTGCGGACGTGATGCCGGTCACTGAGGTCGGGCGGTTTCCGCCACGCCGGCCGGTGCGCGGCGACTGTGGGTTCCCACCAAACGGCCGGGCGGCCGGGGCCCGCCGCCGCGGCCGCCGTCTCGCCGGTCGGTCGCCGTCTGGGCAGCGGTGGGCGCTTTTGCTAGCTTCGGGCGCATGGTCGCCCAGTCCCGGTACTTCTCGTCGCGTCGCTACGTCGACCTGCGACGCCAGGGCACGGCCACCTGTCGCCGCCGCGGGTAGCGGCGGGCTCCGGCACGCGCGCACCCGCGGTCAGCGCAGTGTCGGACCCGTTCCCCCAGGGAGTTCCCCATGTCCCGTACCGCGGCAGCCACGTTGACGTCCGCCGTTCCTCGCGCCGCCGACCGTGACCGGCGCCGGACCAGTTCCAGTCTCGTGCTGCGCTCGGTGCTGGAGCACGGGCCGGTGGCGCGCAGCACCCTCGCCCGTCTCACCGGGCTGTCCCCGGCCTCCGTGACGGACCACTGCGCCCGGCTCGCCGGACTCGGCCTGATACGGGAGTCGGACGCGCCCCGGCGCTCCAGCAGGGCGGGCCGGCCGCACGTACCGGTCGACGTGGACGACGGGCGGCTCCTGGTGGGCGGGGTGCACGTAGCGGTGCCGTACACCACGGTGGCGCTGCTGGACCTGCGCGGCCGGGTGGTGGCCGGACGGAAACTGGAGCACACCGGCGGGGTGGAGCCCGCGCGGGTGCTGGCCGGGGCCGCCGACGGGATCGGTGCGCTGGTGGCCGGGGCGCGGGCGGCGGGCCGCGGTGTGCTCGGGATCGGGTTCGCGGCCGGCGGCTGGGTGGACCGGGACTCGGGGACGGTCGTACGGCATCCGCTGCTCGGCTGGCGGGACGTGCCGGTGCGGGACGTGCTCGGCGCGCGCGCCGGGCTGCCCGTGCGGGTGGACGGTCACGCGCGGGCGCTGGTCAACGCCGAGCGCCTGTTCGGGCGGGCGCGGGGCAGCCGCAGCGTGCTGCACCTGTTCGCCGGCAATGTGGTCGACGCGGCCTTCGCCACCAACGACGAGGTGCACCACGGACCGCGGTCCCAGGCGGGCGCGATCGCGCATCTGCCGCTCAGGGGCGGCACCGAGCCGTGCGAATGCGGGCGCACCGGCTGCCTCCAGGCGGAGTTGAGCGAGCGGACGCTGTGCCGGCGGGGGCGTGAGGCGGGGATCGCCGACGGGGGCGATCCGATGCGGCTGGTGGCCGCCGCGGCGGACGGGGACCCGAGGGCGGTACGGCTGCTGGTGGAGCGGTCCCGGATGACCGGCCGTGCGGTGGGGCTGCTGCTGGACGTGCTCAACCCCGAGACGGTGATCGTCACCGAGGTCGGTGTGATGCGCCGGGAGGACTGTCTGGCGGCGCTGCGGGACGAGGTGGGGGCGCCGCGCGCGGCGGACGTGGTGCCGACCGGTTTCGGGGACTCGGTGCTCGCCGTGGCGGGCGGTGCGGTGGCGCTGGACGCGCTGTACCGGGATCCGCTGGCCGTTTCACACGAAGTTAATTAATTCAGAAACTTCGAATGTTGACAGGGGTTGTGCGGGGCCGGGAATATCGTGTCCATGAGCCCGCTCACGAGCTGTCGCACCCTTTGTTGCTGACACGTTGACGCGCCCCGGAGCGCCTTCGACCTCCGGTTCTGTCTTTTTCTGCGTGAATTCCATTTCTCGATCGTCGCCCGCGCCGGGTGCGGAATTCCGTACGCCTTCCTCTTTTGTGACCGCTTTGTGAACCCAGGGAGTACTCCCATGTCGTCCGCGCCCACGTCCGGTTACGACCGGCGTCTTTTCCTCACCTCGCTGCTCGGGGTGGCCGCCGCGACGGCGGGGCTCGGCGGCTGCGCCGGATCGAGCGCCGCCGCGTCCAAGTCGTCCGCCGCCGACCTGTCCGCGCCGCTCGCCGGGAAGGTCCCGGCCGGCACGAGCCTGAAGATCGCGTCCTACCAGAACGTGCAGCAACTGCAGTTCAGGCTCGCGGGACTGCCGAAGCTGCCGTTCACCGTGTCGAACTGGCTGAACGTCGGCGCCGGCCCCGATGTCATCAACGCCTTCCGCGCCAGGTCCCTGGACCTCGCCAACAACGCGGGCATCCCGCCGATCCAGGCGCACTACCAGGGGTACGACGCCAAGATCGTCGCGATCAACCTGACGCGCAGGCCGAACTACCTCTTCGCCACCCGGCCCGGCAGCGACATCCGCACGGTGGCCGGCTTCAAGGGCAGGAAGCTCGCGTTCTCGCAGGGGCAGGCCCAGGGCGTCGTGCTGCTGCGCGCGCTGAAGGAGGCGGGACTGACCTACGACCAGGTCGAGTTGGTGCCGCTGACCAGCAACCAGTTCCTCACCGCGCTGCAGTCCGGCCAGGTCGACGTGGCCCCGCTCGGCAACAGCCAGGCCCCGGCGTATCTCAAGCAGTACGGCCCGAAGGGCGCCCACACCATCCCCACCGACGTCGTCGACCTGCTCAACCTGCTGTGGGCGCCGGTCTCCGTGCTCGCCGACCGGGCCAAGGCCGCCGCGGTCGCCGCGTACATCCCGCAGTGGGCCCAGGGCCTGGTGTGGCAGTGGGAACACCCGGACGTCTGGAACCGGGAGTTCTACGTCAAGACGCAGAACCTGAGCCTCGCGCAGGCCGAGGCGATCACCCGCCTCGCCAACAAGCCCCTGTTCCCGCCCCGCTGGGACGAGGCGGTCAAGTGGGAGCAGGAGACCGCCGACCTGCTCGCCGAGGGCGGCTTCGTGAAGCGGTTCAAGGTCGACACGCTCTTCGACCGGCGTTTCGAGTCCATCGCGGCCCGGGCCGTTCCGGCCCAGTACCGAAGGTGAGCACCGTGTCCACGACGACCACGACCACGACCACGGCCGCCGCCGCCCCGCCCCCGGCGGCCGGCGCCCCGGGCGTACGGCGGCGGAGGCGCCGGAGCCTGTCCCCCGGCAGGCGCCTGCCCGCCGCCGGGCTGATCGGACCGCTCGCGGTGCTGGCCCTGTGGGCCGGCGCCTCCGCCGCCGGGCGGCTCGACCCCGGCGCGATCCCCGCGCCGTGGACGGTGCTGCGGACGGCGGGACGCCTGTGGACCGAGGGCACGCTGGCCACCGACGTGGTGACCTCGCTGCGCCGGGCCGCCTACGGCTTCGCCATCGGGCTGACCGCCGGTGTGGTGCTCGCGCTGGCCTCCGGGCTCAGCCGGGTCGGCGAGGCGCTGATCGACGGGACGGTCCAGCTCAACCGGGCGATCCCCACCCTCGGTCTGATCCCGCTGTTCATCCTCTGGCTGGGCATCGGCGAGACCTTCAAGATCGCGATCATCGCGATCGTCGTCTACATCCCGGTCTATCTGAACACGCACGCCGCGCTGTCCGGCATCGACAGCCGGTTCGTCGAACTCGCCGAGGTGCAGGGCCTGTCCAGGCTCGCCTTCGTCCGCCGGATCGTCGTCCCCGGCGCGCTGCCCGGCTTCTTCGTCGGCCTGCGGCTCGGGGTGACCGGGTCCTGGCTGGGCCTGGTGGTGCTGGAGCAGATCAACGCCACCAGCGGACTCGGCTACATGATGTTCCAGGCGACCAACTACGGCCAGAGCGACGTCATCCTCGTCGGCCTGCTGATCTACGGCGTCTTCGGCCTGGTCTCCGACAGCGCGGTCCGTCTCGTCGAACGGAGGGTGCTGTCGTGGCGCCGCACACTGAACAGCTGACCGCCCCCGCCGTCCGCCTCGCGGGCCTGACCCGGTCCTTCGACGGGCGCACCGTCCTCGACGGCGTCGACCTGGAGTTCCCGGCCGGCCAGTTCACCGCCCTGCTCGGGCACAGCGGCTCCGGCAAGAGCACCCTGCTGCGGGCCGTGGCGGGCCTGGACCACGAGGTCGAGGGCGGCGGTGAACTGACCGCCCCCGAGCGGGTGTCGGTGGTCTTCCAGGACTCCCGGCTGCTGCCGTGGCGCCGGGTGCTGGACAACGTACTGCTCGGCGCCGACGGCAAGGAGGCCGCCGCACGCGGCCGGGCCGCGCTCGCCGAGGTGGGCCTCGCGGGCCGTGAGCGGGCCTGGCCGAGCGAGCTCTCCGGCGGCGAGGCACAGCGCGCCGCGCTCGCCCGATCCCTGGTCCGCGAGCCCGAACTGCTCCTTGCCGACGAGCCGTTCGGCGCCCTGGACGCGCTCACCCGGATCCGGATGCACGGCCTGCTGCGGGAGCTGTGGAAGCGCCACCGGCCGGCCGTGCTGCTCGTCACCCACGACGTGGACGAGGCGATCGTGCTCGCCGACCGGGTCCTCGTCCTCGAGAACGGCCGTATCGGCCTCGACCTGACCATCGACCGCCCGCACCCGCGCTCCTACCGGGACCCGCTGCTCGGCGAGTACCGGGAGCGGCTGCTGGCCGCGCTGGGCGTCACGGAGGATCTCGCATGACCCGCCAGTTGCACCTGAACGCGTTCCTGATGAACACCGGCCACCACGAGGCGTCGTGGCGGCTGCCGGAGAGCGACCCGTACGCGCACGTCGACCTCGCGCTCCCCCAAGCTCTCAACGAGCAGGGGGCACCCCCATCGTGAACCTCGCCCGGATCGCCGAGCGCGGCACCTTCGACTCGCTGTTCCTGGCCGACGGGCCGCAGCTGTGGAGCAACCTCGCCCAGCGGCCGGCCGGCGCGCTGGAGCCGCTGACCCTGCTGACCGCGCTGGCGACGGCCACCGAGCACATCGGCCTGATCGCCACCGCCTCCACCTCCTACAACTCCCCCTACAACCTGGCCCGCAGGTTCGCCTCGCTGGACATCGTCAGCGGCGGCCGGGCCGGCTGGAACATCGTCACCACCGCCGGCGCCGAGGCCGCCCGCAACTTCGGTCTGGACGCCGAGCCCGCGCACGCCGAACGGTACGCGCGCGCCGCGGAGTTCCTGGACGTGGCGCTGAAGCTGTGGGACAGCTGGGAGGACGACGCGGTCGTCGCCGACAAGGCGGCCGGGGTGTGGGGCGACGACGCCAAGATCCACCCGCCCCGGCACCGGGGGACGTACTTCAGCGTGGAGGGCGCGCTCAACGTACCGCGCACTCCCCAGGGTTACCCGCTGCTGGTGCAGGCCGGCTCCTCCGAGGACGGCAGGGCGTTCGCCGCCCGGTACGCGGAGGCGGTGTTCACCGCGCAGCAGACCCTCGCCGGCGCGCAGGCCTTCTACGCCGACCTCAAGTCCCGTACGCGCGAGGCCGGGCGGGACCCCGGGCACATCAAGGTGCTGCCGGGCATCGTGCCCGTCGTCGGCTCCACCGAGGCCGAGGCGCTGGCCGCGGAGCGGGAGCTGGAGGACCACATCGTGCACGAGCACGGGGTGGCCCGTCTGGAGAGCCTGCTGCACCTGGAGCCGGGCACCCTCGAACTGGACCGGGAACTGCCCGCGGACCTGCCGCCCGAGTCCGCGATCGAGGGCGCCAAGAGCCGCTACACGCTGGTGGTCGAGCTGGCCCGCAGCGAGCGGCTGACCGTGCGCCGGCTGATCGGCCGGCTCGGCGGCGGGCGCGGCCACCTCACCTTCGCCGGCACGCCCGAGCAGGTCGCGGACGCCATCGGCACGTGGTTCACACAAGGCGCGGCCGACGGCTTCAACATCATGCCCGCGGTGCTGCCCTCCGGCCTCGACGCCTTCGTCGAGCACGTCGTCCCGGTCCTGCGCGCCCGCGGCCTGCTGCGCACCGAGTACGGCCCCCTGCAGACCCTGCGCGAGCGCTACGGCCTGCCCCGCCCCGCCAACCAGTACACCGCCGCTCCGGCACTCGTCTGAAAGGAACGTCCCGCCATGGCAGACATCGAGATCCGCAAGGTCACCGCGACCATCGGCGCCCAGGTCACCGGCGTCGACCTCGCCCGGCCGCTCGACGAGGAGACGGTCGCCGCCGTCCGCGAGGCCCTCAACGTCCACAAGGCGCTCGTCTTCGACGACGTGCGCCTGGACGACGCGGGCCAGGAGGCGTTCGCCCGCCACTTCGGCGAGCTCACCACCGCCCACCCGACCGTGCCGGCCGTGGAGGGCGCCCCCAACGTCCTGCCGGTGGACAGCGAGCGGGGCCGGGCCAACCACTGGCACACCGACGTCACCTTCGTGCTCAACCCGCCCCAGGCCAGCACCCTGCGCAGCATCACCGTCCCGCCGTACGGCGGCGAGACCCTGATCGCCAACGCGGCGGCGGCCTACCGCGACCTGCCGGAGCCGCTGCGCCGGCTGGCGGACACCCTGTGGGCGGAGCACACCAACGACTACGACTACGCGGTGCCCGAGGAGTCGGTCGACGAGGAGAGGGCGGCCCAGCGGGCCCAGTTCACCTCCATCAAGTACCGCACCGCGCACCCCGTGGTCCGCGTGCACCCTCTGACGGGTGAGCGCGGGCTGTTCATCGGCGGGTTCGCGCAGCGCCTGGTGGGCCTGTCGGTGCCGGAGTCGCGGCGGATCCTGGACCTGCTCCAGGCCTACGTCACCCGCCCGGAGAACGTGCTGCGCTGGCGCTGGTCGGAGAACCAGCTGGTGCTGTTCGACAACCGCATCACCCAGCACTACGCCATCGACAACTACGACGGCCTCCCCCGCCGGCTGAACCGGGTGACCGTCGCCGGTGACGTGCCGGTCGGCACCGAGGGCAAGGAGAGCTACTCGATCGAGGGCGACGCCTCGCACTACACGAGCGTGGCCAGGTCGGCGCACTACACGAGCGTGGCCGGGCCGGCGGCGGCCGCCGCGTAGCGGGCCGTTCACCGTCCGCACCGCGGACGTCCGGATGCTGGTCGGCCTCCCCGCGCGGCAGGGGAGGCCGAGCAGACTGTGGGGCGTTTTGCCCGCCCCCCACTCCCCCCACTGGACGAGCCGCGCCCATGCCGAACACCAGCACCACCGTCGAGACGCCCGAACGGGCGGCCGGCGCCACCCTGTCCCACGGTCTCAAGCAGCGCCACCTTTCGATGATCGCGCTCGGCGGTGTCATCGGCGCCGGGCTGTTCGTCGGCTCCGGCGCGGGCATCGCCGCCGCCGGGCCCTCGATCGTCCTCGCCTACGCGCTCTCGGGTGTCCTCGTGATGCTGGTGATGCGGATGCTGGGCGAGATGTCGGCGGCGTACCCGTCGTCGGGCTCCTTCTCCGCGCACGCCGAGCGGGCGCTCGGGCCGTGGGCGGGCTTCACCGCGGGCTGGTCGTTCTGGGTGCTGCTGTGCACGGCGGTGGGCCTGGAGGGCATCGGCGCCGCGAAGATCGTCACGGGCTGGCTGCCGGGCACGCCGCAGTGGGCGTGGGTGGCGCTGTTCATGGTGGTGTTCTGCGGGGCGAACCTCGCCGCGGTGCGCAACTTCGGCGAGTTCGAGTTCTGGTTCGCGGCGCTGAAGGTCGGCGCGATCTCGCTGTTCCTGGTACTGGGCGTGCTCGCCGTGGCGGGCGTGCTGCCGGGCACCGACTCCCCCGGCCTCTCCCACCTCACCGACTTCCTGCCGCACGGCGGGCAGGGCCTGATCACCGGCCTGCTCGCGTCCGTCTTCGCCTACGGCGGCCTGGAGACGGTCACCATCGCGGCGGCCGAGTCGGAGAACCCGGTGCGGGGCGTGGCGCGCGCGGTGCGCACCGCGATGTGGCGCATCGCCCTGTTCTACGTCGGCTCGATGGCCGTCATCGTCACCCTGGTGCCGTGGAACGCGGCGGACGTCGTCGACAAGGGCCCCTACGTCGCCGCGCTCGACCAGCTCGGCATTCCCGGCGCGGGCCGGCTGATGAACGTGATCGTCCTGGTGGCCCTGCTGTCGGCGATGAACGCCAACATCTACGGCTCCTCGCGCATCGCGTACTCGCTGGTCGAGCGCGGGCTCGGCCCCAAGGGGCTGGCGCGGGTGTCCGGCGGGGTGCCGCGGGTGGCGGTGCTGGTCTCCAGCGTGTTCGGCTTCGGCTGTGTGCTGCTGAGCTACTGGCGGCCCGACGACGTCTTCCCGTGGCTGCTGAACATGATCGGCGCGGTGATCCTGGTGGTGTGGATCTTCATCGCCGTCTCGCAGCTGCGGCTGCGGCGCAGGCTGGAGCGCGAGGCCCCGGACCGGCTGGTCGTGCGGATGTGGGCGTTCCCGTGGCTGACCTGGGTGGCGCTGGCCGGCATGGCGACGGTCTTCGTGCTGATGGCGCGGGAGCCCGGCACCCGGGTGCAGCTGTACTCGACCGGTGCGATGACGCTGGTCCTGGCGGCCGTGGGCCTGGCCTGGCAGCGCTCCCGGCGCAGCCGCACCGCCCGGAGCTGACATCAGGGCGACGTCGGCGGGGCTCGACGCCGCTTCCGGCCTTCGGCGCCCGGGAGCACGCCTTCCACCTGTAGTAGAGGAACCAGGAGGCGGACTTCGTCGAGGCCGGATCGTCTTCTCACCCCTCACGCGGGCGGGCGGAACGAAGGAGACCCCCGCGAGGACAGGACTCGCGGGGGTCTGCCGTGCGCGGGCGGGGCCTACAGGTTGCTGAAGTCGGGTCCCGCGGTGCGGGTGCGCTTGATCTCGTAGAAGCCGGGGACGGAGGCGACCGCGAGGGTGCCGTCCCACAGGCGGGCCGCCTCCTCGCCCTTGGGCGCGGGGGTGACCACGGGCCCGAAGAAGGCGATCTGCTCGCCGTCCGCGCCGGGCACCGCGATCACCGGGGTGCCGACGTCCTGGCCGACCTTCTCGATGCCCTCCTTGTGGGAGGCGCGCAGCTCGGCGTCGAACTCGAAGTCCTCCTGGTCGGCGTACTCGATCAGGCCGGCGGGCAGGCCCACCTCGTCCAGCGCGGCCGCGATCGCCTCGCGGGTGGGACCCTCACCGCGGTTGTGGAAGCGGGTGCCGAGCGCGGTGTAGAGCGGGCCGAGGACGTCCTCGCCGTGCTTCTGCCAGGCCGCGGTCACCACGCGGACCGGCGCCCACGCCTTGGTGGTCAGCAGCTCGCGGTAGTCCTCGGGCAGCTCGTCCAGCTTGGGCTCGTTCAGCACCGCGAGGCTCATGACGTGCCAGCGGACCTCGATGTCGCGGACCTTCTCCACCTCCAGCACCCAGCGGGACGTCATCCACGCCCACGGGCACAGCGGGTCGAACCAGAAGTCGACGGGGGTCTTGCCGGACGTGGTCGCGCTCTCGGACATGGCTCTCCTCGGAATACGGCGCATACGGGCCCATGCGGTCCACGACACGCAACACCGGTGATCCGCGTCGCATTCCCGGCTGCCCAAGGTCAGGCACGCGTGGCAGGATCGGTCGTGTTCCTGGCGTCCGATATTCGATACGTCACGTCCTGATCCGATACGTCCTTGAGGGAGTCGCCCGTGCCCGGTGAGAATCTGTCCCGCGACGAGGCCCGGGAGCGGGCCGCCCTGCTGTCCGTCGACGGGTACGAGGTGTCCCTGGACGTGCGTTCCGCGGTGGGCGAGCACGGCGAGGAGGGGCCGCGGACGTTCCGGTCCGTCACCACCATCCGCTTCCGCTGCGCCGAGCCGGGCGCCACCAGCTTCGCCGACCTTCTCGCGCCGAGCGTCACCGCGGTCTCGCTCAACGGCAAGGACCTGGACCCGGGCGAGGTCTTCGACGGCTCCCGCATCCTGCTGGAGGACCTGGCCGCGGAGAACGAGCTGGTGGTGGACGCCCAGTGCGCCTACTCGCGCACCGGTGAGGGCCTGCACCGCTTCGTCGACCCGGAGGACGGCGAGGTCTACCTCTACACCCAGTACGAACCGGCCGACTCCCGCCGGGTGTTCGCCAACTTCGAGCAGCCCGACCTCAAGGCCCCCTTCCGCTTCGAGGTGCGCGCGCCCGAGGAGTGGACGGTGTGGGGCAACGGGACGGGCGAGCGGCACGACGGGGTGTGGCGCTTCGCGGAGACCAAGCCCATCTCCACCTACATCACGTGCGTGGTGGCCGGCCCGTACCACTACGTCACGGACTCCTACGAGCGCGTGCTGGAGGACGGCACGCGGCTGGAGATCCCGCTGGGCGCGCTCTGCCGCAAGGGCCTGGCCAGGCACTTCGACGCCGACGACGTCTTCGCGGTGACCAAGCAGGGCCTGGACTTCTTCCACGACCACTTCGACTACCCGTACCCGTTCGGCAAGTACGACCAGGCGTTCGTGCCGGAGTACAACCTGGGCGCGATGGAGAACCCGGGCCTGGTGACCTTCCGGGAGGAGTACATCTTCCGCGGCAAGGTCACCCGGGCGTCCTACGAGGCGCGGGCCAACGTCATCCTGCACGAGATGGCGCACATGTGGTTCGGCGACCTGGTCACCATGCGGTGGTGGGACGACCTGTGGCTGAAGGAGTCCTTCGCCGACTTCATGGGCTCCTTCGCGCTGGTCGGCGCGACCCGCTTCACCGACGGCTGGATCACCTTCGCCAACCGCCGCAAGGCGTGGGCCTACCGCGCCGACCAGCTGCCCTCCACGCACCCGGTCACCGCGGACATCCGCGACCTCCAGGACGCCAAGCTGAACTTCGACGGTATCACCTACGCCAAGGGCGCCTCGGTGCTCAAGCAGCTGGTGGCGTACGCGGGGCAGGACGCGTTCCTGGAGGGCGCCCGCCGCTACTTCAAGCGGCACGCCTACGGCAACACCCGTCTGGGTGATCTGCTGACGGTGCTGGAGGAGACCAGCGGCCGGGACATGGGCGCTTGGGCGCGGGCGTGGCTCCAGACGGCCGGGGTCAACTCGCTGACCCCGCAGGTGCTGCTGGGCCCGGACGGCCGCATCGAGGAGCTGGCCGTGGTGCAGGAGGCGCCCGAGTCGTACCCGACGCTGCGGCCGCACCGGGTGGCGGTGGGCCTGTACCGCCGCTCCTCGGTCGGGGCGCTGGAGCGGTACGCGCGCGCCGAGGCGGACGTGGACGGCGCGCGCACCCTGGTGGCCGAGCTGGCCGGGCAGGACGCGCCGGAGCTGGTGCTGGTCAACGACGACGACCTGACGTACTGCAAGATCCGCTTCGACGAGACCTCGCTGGCCACCCTGCGCGAGCACCTGGGCGCGCTGACCGATCCGCTGGCCCGGGCGCTGTGCTGGTCGGCGCTGTGGAACCTGACCCGGGACGCGCTGCTGCCGGCGCGGGAGTTCGTGGACCTGGTGCTGCGCTTCGCGGGCCGCGAGAGCGACATCGGCGTGCTCCAGATGCTGCACGCGTGGGCGGACTCGGCGCTGGTGCGCTACGCGGCGCCCGAGTGGCGCGAGACGGGCGGGCGGGCGCTTGCCGAGGGCGCGCTGGCCGAGCTGCGGCAGGCCGAGCCGGGCAGCGAGCACCAGCTGGCGTGGGCGCGCTTCTTCGCGTCGGTGGCCTTCGAGCCCGACGACCTGGCCCTGCTCCAGGGTCTGCTGGACGGCACCGAGGAGATCGAGGGCCTCGACGTCGACCAGGAGCTGCGCTGGGCGTTCCTGGAGCCGCTGGCGACGTACGCGGTCGCGGACGAGAAGGCGCTGGCCGCCGAGCTCGCCCGGGACGACACCGCCTCCGGCAAGCGGCACCAGGTGCGCTGCCTGGCCGCGCGGCCCTCGGCCGCGGTCAAGGAGCAGGCGTGGGCGCAGGTGGTGGAGTCGGACTCGCTGTCGAACGCGCTGGTGGAGGCCACGATCGCGGGCTTCGTCCGGCCCTCGCAGCGCGAGCTGCTCGCGCCGTACACGGCGAAGTACTTCGCGGCGATCGAGCGGGTGTGGACCGAGCGGTCGATCCAGATCGGGATGGACGTGGTCCAGGGCCTGTTCCCCGCGCTGGACGACTCGCCCGGGACGCTCGAGGCGACGGACGCGTGGCTGGCCGCTCACGAGGGTGCGGCCCCGGCGCTGCGCCGGCTGGTGCTGGAGGCGCGCGACGATCTGGCGCGCGCGCTGCGCGGTCAGGCGTGCGACGCGGTGGCCGGCGCCTCCGGCTCCGGCTCTGACCCCGGCTCCGGCTCCGGCTCTGGCCAAAGGTAGGGCGCGCGGTAACCGTTACGAAATTCGGGCAAGATACCCCGTAACCCCTGGTCCACTCGCGGGCGGACCAGGGGTTTTCGGCATCCGAACACCCGTCCTTTAGGGCGAGCTTGTCCGGCTTTGTCGACGGCCGTGTAACAGCGGTTAAAGGTGGGACCGGGGGCGGGAACTCCCCCGGCATGAACCACAACACCCCGCTCTCCCCCCGCCCCCTCAGCCACCTCGCCGAGGCGCACCGCCGTCTGATGACCACGGCACAGCTGCGCGCCCACGGAATCCCGGCGGCCGAGGCGAACGAGCAGTCCCGGGCCGGCGGGCCCTGGCAGCAGCTCCTGCCGGGTGTCTTCCTGCTCCACGCGGCCCCCCCGACCAGCGAGGAACGGCTGCACGCGGTCCTGATGTACGCCACCCGCGCGCGCCACCGGGAGCCGGCCCCCGGGGTGCCGGCCCAGCCGACCGCGCGGCAGCCGCACCGCCCGGTGTACACCGAGGCGATGATCACCGGCCTGGCCGCCCTCGCCCTGCACGGCTTCACCTCCGCCCCCGCGCTGCCGTCCCTGGAGGCCATCGACGTGCTGGTGCCGCGGATGCGCCGGCTGCGCTCGGCCGGCTGCGCGCGGATCGTGCGCACCGCCGACCTGCCCGAACCGGAACCGGTGACCGGCCTGCCGGTGGCCCCGGTGCCGCGGGCCCTGGCCGACGCGGTGGCCCGGCTGACGGACGCGGCCACGGTACGGCGGCTGCTCACCGAGGCGGTGCGCGGCGGCCACTGCGAACCGGCCGCCGTGGTGCGGGAGTTGTCCGAGGGCAGGCTGCTGGGCCGACGGCACGTGGTGGACGCGGTGGACTCGCTGCTCGCCGAGGGCCGGGCGATCGCCGAGGACCGCCTCTACCGCATGGTGCGCGAGTACGGGCTGCCCGACCCGGTGTGGAACGTGGACCTCCGGCTGCCCGGCGGCCCGCACCTGGGGGGCGTGGACGCGTACTGGCCGCAGCCCGCGGTCGCGGTGGAGCTGGACACCCGCGCCCCGCGCCCGGGCGAGGGGCAGGACGAGGACGCGCAGTGGTCGCAGTACGCCCGCAAGCGCGAGCACCTGGAGCGCCTCGGCATCACGGTCGTCCACATCACGCCCAGGAAGCTGCGGGACGCCCCCGAACAGCAGGCGGCCGTGGTCCGCACGGCCCTGATGGCGGCGGCCGACCGGGACCCGGCCGAGTACGTCGTGGCGCTGCCCCGGTAGGGAGGGACCGGGGCAGCGCCGGGGCCGCCGTCAGGAGGCGGCTGTCACACGCGTCTTTCAGGAGGGGAGAAGAGGGGCCGGCGGGCGCTTGTCCGACGGCCCCTCTTCGTGCGCCGGCTTGCCGCAGAACTCGGCCTCCAGCACGGGCTGCCCGCCGCCCGCCCAGTCGCCGTTGAGGTTGAGGGCGAGGGAGTGCCGGCCGTCGGCGGTGGTGACCGCCGAGGACACCGAGCCGTGGATGCCGCCGTCGTGGCCCCAGACCCGCACCCCGCAGGAGAGGGTCTGCTCCATCAGGCCGAGGCCGTAGGCGGCGTTGGGCGCCCCGGTCACCGGCACCGTGGTCTTCATCTCCTTGAGCTGGCGCACCGGCAGCAGACGGCCGCGCAGCAGCGCCGAGTAGAAGCGGTCCAGGTCGGCCGAGTCGGAGATCATCTCACCGGCGGAGGAGGCCAGCGAGGGATTGAGCTCGGTGACGTCGTAGGTGGGGCCCGTGGTGGTGTCCAGGGAGAGTTTGGAGTACGCGCGGCTGCTGGGGCGGGGCATGGTGGCCCGGGTGCCCGGCAGTGAGGTGGCGGTCAGGCGCAGCGGCTCGATGACGCGGCGGCGGATCTCCTGGGCGTAGGAGTGGCCGGTCGCACTCTGGATCACCATGCCGGCCAGCACGTAGTTGGTGTTGGAGTACTTCCAGGACGTGCCCGGCGCGAAGTCGGGTTCGTGGGACATGGCGATGCGCACCAGGTCCTCGGGCCGCAGGGTGTCGTAGCGGTGCTCGAAGAAGCCGTCCTTGGTGAAGTAGGTGCGGGCGAAGGTCTCGTCGGAGGTGTAGTTGTAGATCCCGCTGGTGTGGTTGAGCAGTTGGCGCAGGGTGATGCGGCGGCCGTCGTGGCCGTGGCCGCGCACCACTCCGGGCAGCCACCGGTCCACGGTGTCGTCCAGCGACAGCCGGCCCTCGGCCTCGAGCTGGAGCAGCACCGTGGCCACGAACGTCTTGGTGATGCTGCCCACCCGGTAGCGGTCCAGCGGTGAACGCGGCGCACCCGTGCGCAGGTCGCCCACGCCCGCGGTGGTGGACCAGCTGCCGTGGGCGTCCCTCACCGTCGCGGTCGCGCCGGGCGCGCCGGCCGCGACCGCGGCCCGGACCGCCTGGCGGGCGGCCTCGTGCCGGCCGGCTGCCGCCGGGGCGGCCACCGCCAGGGCGGGTGCGGCCAGCGCCGCCGAGAGCGCGACGGCCGTCGCTCCCACCAGGATCGTACGTACGGACATGAACTTCCCCCTTCGTAGGGTCCGGTCGGAAGGGAGAACCGAGCGAGGGCCCGGTCGAGTTGCCCTCTCGTACGCCGGTTGGGCGCATTTCAGTCCTTCTTCAGGAGCAGTTCCGTGTTCCGGTCGGCCGCGCTCCCGGCCAGGTTGGGCAGTGCGCCCGGGGCGTTGAAGGCGAGTTCGCGGTAGAGGGCGGCCAGTCCGGTCTGGCTGAGATCGGCGAAATCCGTGCGGTGCGGGGCGGCGGACTCCACGAGCGTGGTGAACAGCGACAGGGTCCCGTCCTTGTTGTCCGTGAGCTCGATGATCCGGGCCAGGTGCGGGTGGTCGATGTGCGAGGCGGTGGAGATCTCCCAGAAGGCGTGGCCGCCGGCGGTGGAGTGCGCGGTGACGAGGTTCTTGTGGATGTGGCCGTTGACCCAGGCCAGCACGTTGCGGTGGCCGGCGAGCAGGGCGACCAGCTCGCGGCCGCCGTGCCGGCGCTCGGCGGGACGGCCCGGGTCCGGGCGGGTGTTGTCCATGGAGGCGCTGGTGTGGTGGCTGAAGACGACGGCGTAGGAGTCCTTGTTCTCCCGCAGCGTGCGCTCCAGCCACGTCAACTGGGCGGTGCCGATGGAGCCCTGGTAGTTCCCGCCGGGGTCGGTGGTGTCGAGGCTGATGCCGATGACGTCGTCGGCGACCCGGAAGGAGTAGTACTGGCTGCCCGCGTCCAGGTTCGCCGGCGAGTAGCCGTGGCCGACCGGTCCGGCGCCCCGGTGGGCGGGGTCCAGGTGCGCCTTGACGTATTCGGCCGGGGTGTAGGGGGCGCGCCGCTCGTCGGGGGTGACCGGGCGCATGTCGCGGGTGTGGGCCTTGAGCAGCTCGCGCAGGCGCACGCCCCGGGGGTCCCTGGTGCTCTTGATGGAGTCCTGGAGTTTGCGCGCCTCGGCCGCCGGGAGGCTCATCAGCTTCCTGCCGCCGACGGCGTACTCGGCGAGGTAGGGGTCGCCGGGCGCGTAGATGCCGAGCGGGAGGGCGTCGTGGTTGCCGACCGTGGAGTACCACGGCACGTGCAGGCCGGGGCTGTTGACCTCGCGGGTCGCCGCGGCCAGGAAGCCGGGCAGGTGCGGGAAGCCGAGCCGCTTGTCGGCGTCGCGGACGGCCGAGTCGGGCTGCCAGTACAGCTTCAGGCCGCTGCTCTGCACGCCCTCGTAGTGGCGCGGGTCGCCGGAGTCCGGGCGCACCCGGCCGCCGCTCATCACCTTCATGAACCACTCGAGCTCGGAACGCGCGTTGTTGTCCGTGTTGTCGCCGGTGGTCATGACGAACCCCAGCGGGGCGCCGGTGACCGGACCGCCGCGCAGCGCGTTGACCCGCTCCACCAGCGAGATCGCGCCCTGCACGGTGAGCGCCTCGTGCGGCCGCCACAGATGGCTGTCGAAGGAGCGCAGGTACTCCACCCGCAGCGGGTGCTGGGTGTCGGCCAGGTGCAGATCGGTGAACTGCACGAACGCGGCCAGGGTGGTACGGCGTCCGGCCCGCCCGGACCGGGCGGCGGCCAGCTCGTCGCGTACGACCCGCTTCCAGCCGGGCCCGTCGCCCAGCCGCCGGTACGGGCCGCCGGCGCGGGGCGTGGCGACCGAGTCGAGGGTGGTGCCCCGGGTGTAGGGGGCGAGGGGTGCGGCGGGAGCGGCGGTGGTGGCGGCGAGCGGCGCCCCCGAGGCACCGGACGGGCCCGCGGGCGGGGTGCCGGCCGCCGTGGCGGCGTGGCTCTCGGCGGGGCGCAGGGCGTAGCCCGTGCCCGCGGTCAGGGTCACCGCCCCGGCGGCGGCGAGGACGGTACGGCGGTCGACCCCCAGCGCGGAGGCGGTGACAGAGCGTGTGCGCGACATGGCGCTTCTCTCCCCGGGTGCGAACGCGTCGGCAGTGGTCGCGGGGGCTCACGGACGCGAACGTCCCGCTCATACCGGATGCTTGGCACCGGGGATGGCCTGCGCGTGAACGCGGCGGCAACGCGCGACGCCCATCACCGTACGTCGGTCCCGGGCCACCTCACGCGTTCGCCGCCGCTCGCCGGACGGCCTGGGGGCGGCTACTCCTCGTTCATCTCGCGGGGTAGGCAAGGCGTTCCGTCATCGGTCGCGGCACGGCCCGCGGCGGGCCGCTCGCGCCACAGCCGCAGGCCCACGTCGACCAGGCCCACCCGTTCCAGACCGGGCACCGCCTCCAGGGGGTGCCAGGCGGCCATGTCGGTGGAACCGCCGGTCTCGTGGCGCAGTTCGCCGCGGGTGACGCGGCCCTCGTAGACGATGCGCAGGCCGTGGAAGTCGGCCTGGCTGCCGAGCGGGCGCGGATAGGCGCGGCGGATGGAGTCGAGGCCGAGGAGGGCGACCGGCTCGACGGTGTACCCGGTCTCCTCCTCGGCCTCGCGCACGACCGTGTCGTAGGGGTCCTCGCCGTGCTCCATGCCGCCGCCGGGCAGCGTCCAGCGGCGGGCCCCGTCCCGGGCGACCCAGCGGGCCAGCAGCATCCGTCCGTCCCGCACACACACGGCGTAGGCCGCCACCCTCAACTCCTTGCGCATGCGGTGACGTTACGGCAGCAACGGGTTGGCCGGTGAGTATTCGGGCGGAGCCCAGGCAAGCGGCAGCGCCCCGTCCCGCCAGACCGCCCGCGCGAGCGTGAAGCGCACCCGGCGCTCCCCGTCCGCCCCGAACTCGGCGCGCGCCTCGCCGGTGAGCTGCAGGGTCGTGCCGGCCGTCCAGTCCAGGAACAGCAGCCCCGCGCGCGGGTCGGCGGCGAGGTTGCCGAGGGAGAGGAACATGGAGTTGCCCGGGTAGTCGCGCCAGAGCAGTTCGCGCGGCGAAGTCACCCGGACGAAGCCGGGGTTGCCGCCCCGGTGACTCGCGTCGGCGCCCCGGACGTGTGCCGTGGCCAGGAAGAAGGTGTCGGCACGGGTCACCAGGTCCCGCTGCCCGGCGGTGAGTTCGCCGCTGACGCGCGCCGGTCCGGGAGTTCGGTCGACGTACGTGAAGGACTCCCTCCGCTGGAGGTACTTGGGGCAGTTGGAGAAGACCTGGTCCGCCTCGATCGAGAAGCCCGCACGGGTGGGCGTCAGCACGCCGTTCAGGCGCATGCGGCGGCGGGTGCGCGGGTCGAGGGCGATGGTCCCGGTGTACGTGCCCGGCGCGGCGAGGGCGCGGGCGAGGGGGTCGTCGGCGGGTACGCCGCCGGTGACGGACATCGTGTGCGGTCCCGTGGCCCGTACGAAGCCCGGTGCGCCGGTGAGCGGCGCGGCCCAGACCGCTCCGGTCGCCGGGTCGGCGGCGCCGGCCACGAGCAGCGGCTGGAGTTCCAGGAAGGCGGCGGCGACCGGCCTGATGCCCCGGCCCACGGACCGACCCACGTGGTCGGCCGCCTCGCGCACGCCCACCCGGTCCTGCACCGCGCGGGAACCGGCGTGGTAGATCCCGTCGCCGGCGCGCGAGGCGGGCCCGGTTTCGGTCTGCGCGGCCATCTCTAGAAGAAGCCGCAGGTCGGAGCGGACTCGTGCGGGGCCGGCGCGCCCTCGGCGCCCTCGGAGGCGAAGATCTCCAGCCGGATGCCGTCCGGGTCGTGGAAGAAGACGCCGCCCGAGGCCGAGCCCTCCCGGTGGGCCACCACCCCCTCGTGGGCGAACTCCACGCCGTACGCGCGCAGGGCCGCCTCGTACTCCCTGACCCGCTCGGCCGACCCGGCGGCGAGGGCGAGGTGGTGCAGGCCGGCCCGGTCGCCGGAGTACGCGCCCCGGGCCTGCTGCCAGAGCGTGAGCACGGGCTGCCCGCCGCCCTCGCCGTCCCCGAGGAACACGTACCGGCGGCCCTCCTCCTTGCCCTCCGCCAGCAGGGTGAAGCCGAGCACGTCGCGGTAGAAGGCGAGCGAGCGGTCGAGGTCGGTGACGTTCAGGCCGATGTGGCCGGTGTGCAAGGTCATGGGACACCTCTTTGATGAGAACCTTCGAAGCCTAACCAGTCATCTGCCATTTAACGGTTAGGTCGGCCGATCGTCAACCGGTCATCTACTCTTGAGGGGTTAGCAGAGAAGGAGTGGTCCCATGTCCGGCGCCCGCGATCCCCGTCCCCTGACCGGTGAGCCCCTCGCGCTCGACCTGCTCAACACGCGGTGGAACCGGGACGGCTCCCTCCAGGACCTCCTCACCGGCCCCGACGGCCTCGCGGTGTGGCTGGCGGCCAACGGGCTGGACGGGGAGTACGCGCCGGACGCGGCCGTGCTGCGGCACCTGCTCCAGGCGCGCGACGCGCTGAAGGCGGCCGTCGACGGCTCACCGCGGGAGGGGGCCCCGCTCGTCGACGCCGTGCTCGGGCACGGCCGCATCCGGGCCGGGCTCACGGCACGGGGCCCCGTCGAGCGGCCGGAGTTCGCCGACCCGGCCTGGGGACCCGCCTGGCTCGCCGCCCGCAACTACCTGGAGCTGCTCACCACCGCGCCGGACCGCATCCGGGCCTGCGCCCACGAGTCGTGCGTACTGCACTTCTTCGACACCTCGCGCAACGGCACCCGGCGCTGGTGCTCGATGGCCGCCTGCGGCAACCGCGCCAAGGCCTCCCGCCACTACGCCCGCTCACGCGGCTGAGGCCCCGCCACGGCCGGCCCGGTCACAGCCGGCCCGGTCACGCCGGTCCGGTCACGGCCGGTGTCCGGTCACGCCGGCCCGGTCACGGCTGCTCGCAGGTGAGGGAGCGCGCGGCGGCCAGCGCGCCGGTGATCCGGTCCCGCAGGGGCGCGATGTCCCGCTCACCGGTGACCAGGGTGTCGGGGGAGGCGGCATGGCGCCCGATCCCCACGAGCACGTGGTCGCCCGGGCCCGGCGCGGCGGACTCCTCCACCAGGAAGGTGACCTCGGCGTCCGCCTTCGCGGGCCGGTACGAGCGGGTCACGCGCAGGGTCACCCGGTCCCGGTCACTGCCCGGCTCCCGCCGCACCTGCCGTACGTCGCCCTCGGCGACGAGCCGGGCGCAGGCGAGGTACCCGGGCGTGCCGAACACGGACGCGGCGCCCCGGCTCGACACCTCCTTGCCGGCACCGCCCCCGGCGTCCAGGCCGCTTCCGGCGCCCTGCGACAGGACCCACCCCAGGCCGAACACGGCCGAAGCGGCGGCGGCCGCGGCGAACGCGCCGAGGGCGAGCGCGCGGGGCCGGCGCCCACGCGCCCACCGCCGCCCGGACACCCGGCGCCGGACCGGCCGCTCCGGCGCCACCGGTGCGGGAGCGGGCGGCTCCGCGACCGCCTCCGCGATGAGGTCGAGGTGCCGGCGCAGCAGCGCCAGATCCGACCGCGCCGACCGGTAGGCGGCCAGGTAGGCGGGGTCGGCGCCGGCTCCCGGGGGCAGCGGTCCGCCGGTCAGGGCGGCCGTCAGCGGGTCGACGGCCTCGTGGGGCCCGTGGGACTCGTGCTCGGCGCTCATCTCACACCACCTCGTCCTGGTGCAGCCGGTCGCGCAGGGCGCGTACGGCGGTGTGCAGCCGGCTCTTGACGGTGCCCTCCGGCACCCCGAGCTGCTCGGCGATGGAGCGGACCGGCAGGTCGGCGTAGAAGCGCAGCACGACGACCTGCCGCTGTGCGTCGGGCAGCTCGTCCAGCCCCCGGGCGACGGCGAGGGAGAGCAGCCGGGTGTCCTCGCCGCCCACCGTGTGCTCGGGCGGGCGCAGCGCGGCGAGCCGCTCGCCGAGACGGTCCTGGCGGCGCCGGGCGCGGTGCCAGTCCACGGCGAGGTTGGAGGCGACCACCGCGGCCCAGGCGGACACGTCGCGCGGCGCCTCCCTGCCGCTCGCGGCCCGCTCCAGCAGCCGCAGGCGGACCTGCTGCACCCCGTCCGGCAGGTCCGCCTGCGGCACGCCGCCGAGCGCGAGCACCGCCCGCACCCGGCGTTCCTGGGCCGCGTCCAGTGGATCAGCCCCGGCCGGGTCCGCCTCCCGGCCGGGGCGCGCCCTTCTGCGCAGCACAAGCCCTCCCCTCACCGCGTCAGTCCTACGACGCCGCGGCGGGCCTGAACGTTCACCGCGACCGCACGGAATTTCCCGGACGGCCGCGGGGAGGGCAGAGGCGTACGTCACATCGCCGTATGCCCCGGGACGGGCCGGGCAGGGACGCAGCAGCACGGCTTGCGGCCCGGGGGCCCCGCGGGGTGAACATCTGCGGCCCGCCCGGGGTGCGCGCCGCAGTTCCGCGACCGGGGCCCGGTCCTGGCCGTCCCACTCCTCGGGCACGCGGGGCAATGAATTGGACAGGCGGGCCGGGGTCGGCCGCATCATGGAAGGGCCTGGGCCGAGCACGCGGGCCGGACAGGCACGTACAGCAGGACACGTTAAGGAGTCGCCGTGAGGGTCGGAATCGTCGGAGCCACCGGTCAGGTCGGCACGGTCATGCGCAGGATCCTCACCGAGCGCGACTTCCCGGTGACCGAGCTGCGCCTGTTCGCCTCGGCCCGCTCGGCGGGGACCGTCCTCGACGGCGTGACCGTGGAGGACGCCTCGACGGCCGACTACACCGGCCTGGACATCGTGCTGTTCTCGGCCGGCGGCGCCACCTCGAAGGCGCTGGCCGAGAAGGTCGCCTCGCAGGGCGCCGTGGTGATCGACAACTCCTCGGCCTGGCGCAAGGACCCGGACGTGCCGCTGGTGGTGTCCGAGGTGAACCCGCACGCCGTCGCGAGCCGCCCCAAGGGCATCATCGCCAACCCGAACTGCACCACGATGGCCGCGATGCCCGTGCTCAAGCCGCTGCACGAGGAGGCGGGCCTGGAGGCGCTGGTCGTCGCCACCTACCAGGCGGTGTCCGGCTCGGGCCTCGCGGGCGTGGCCGAGCTGCACGGCCAGACCCAGAAGGTGGCCGCCGAGGCGGACAGGCTCACCCACGACGGCTCGGCCGTGGACTTCCCCGAGCCGGCCGTCTACAAGCGCCCGATCGCCTTCAACGTGCTGCCCTTCGCGGGCAACCTCGTCGACGACGGCCTGAACGAGACCGACGAGGAGCAGAAGCTCCGCAACGAGTCCCGCAAGATCCTGGAGATCCCCGGGCTGAAGGTCTCCGGCACCTGTGTGCGCGTGCCGGTCTTCTCCGGCCACTCCCTCCAGGTCAACGCCCGTTTCGCGCGTCCGATCAGCGCGGAGCGCGCCACCGAGCTGCTGGCCGGCGCCCCCGGCGTCGCCCTCTCCGACATCCCGACCCCCCTCCAGGCGGCCGGCCAGGACCCCTCCTACGTCGGCCGCATCCGCCGCGACGAGACGGTGGACAACGGCCTCGCCCTGTTCATCTCCAACGACAACCTGCGCAAGGGCGCGGCCCTGAACGCGGTGCAGATCGCGGAGCTGGTGGCGGCGGAGCTGAGCGCCCGGGCGGCGTAGGGGACCCCTCACTTGGGACGGGCGGTCACCGGCAGCCGGTGACCGCCCGTTCGGTTGCGCCGCGACGTGGAAGGATGACCGCACCCACACATCACGAGGAGATGACCGCGTGCCTGGCACAAACCTGACTCGCGAAGAGGCGCAGCAGCGGGCGAAGCTGCTCACCGTTGACTCGTACGAGATCGATCTCGACCTCTCCGGCGCGCAGGAGGGCGGCACCTACAGGTCCGTGACCACGGTGCGCTTCGACGTCGCCGAGAACGGCGCCGCCTCCTTCATCGACCTGGTCGCCCCGGCCGTCCACGAGGTGACCCTGAACGGCGACGCGCTCGATGCCGCCGAGGTCTTCGAGGACTCCCGGATCGCCCTGCCCGGTCTGCTCGAGGGCCGCAACATCCTGCGGGTCGTCGCCGACTGCGCCTACACCAACACGGGCGAGGGCCTGCACCGCTTCGTCGACCCGGTCGACGACCAGGCGTACCTCTACACGCAGTTCGAGGTGCCCGACGCCCGGCGCGTCTTCGCCTCCTTCGAGCAGCCGGACCTGAAGGCCACCTTCCAGTTCACCGTGAAGGCCCCCGAGGGCTGGACCGTCGTGTCCAACTCCCCGACCCCCGAGCCCCAGGACAACGTCTGGGTCTTCGAGCCGACGCCGCGCATCTCGACGTACATCACCGCGCTGATCGTCGGCCCGTACCACAGCGTGCACAGCGTGTACGAGAAGGACGGCCAGTCCGTGCCGCTCGGCATCTACTGCCGGCCCTCGCTGGCCGAGTTCCTCGACGCCGACGCGATCTTCGAGGTCACCCGGCAGGGCTTCGACTGGTTCCAGGAGAAGTTCGACCACGCCTACCCGTTCGCCAAGTACGACCAGCTCTTCGTGCCCGAGTTCAACGCGGGCGCGATGGAGAACGCGGGCGCCGTCACCATCCGCGACCAGTACGTGTTCCGGTCCAAGGTGACCGACGCGGCGTACGAGGTGCGGGCCGAGACGATCCTGCACGAGCTGGCCCACATGTGGTTCGGCGACCTGGTCACCATGGAGTGGTGGAACGACCTGTGGCTGAACGAGTCGTTCGCCACCTACACCTCCATCGCCTGCCAGGCGCACGCCCCCGGCTCGCGCTGGCCGCACTCGTGGACCACGTTCGCCAACTCCATGAAGACCTGGGCGTACCGGCAGGACCAGCTGCCGTCCACCCACCCGATCATGGCGGAGATCAACGACCTGGACGACGTCCTGGTCAACTTCGACGGCATCACCTACGCCAAGGGCGCCTCCGTGCTCAAGCAGCTGGTGGCGTACGTCGGCATGGACGAGTTCTTCCGGGGCGTCCAGGCGTACTTCAAGCGGCACGCCTACGGCAACACCCGCCTGAGCGACCTGCTGGGCGCGCTGGAGGAGACCTCCGGGCGCGACCTGAAGACCTGGTCGAAGAAGTGGCTGGAGACGGCCGGCATCAACATCCTGCGCCCGGAGATCGAGACGGACGCCGACGGCGTCATCACCTCCTTCGCCATCCGCCAGGAGGCCCCCGCGCTGCCGGCCGGCGCCAAGGGCGAGCCCGTCCTGCGCCCGCACCGCATCGCGGTCGGCCTGTACGACCTGGACGAGGCGAGCGGCAAGCTGGTGCGCGCCGCCGACGGCCGGATCGAGCTGGACGTGGACGCCGAGCTGACCGCCGTGCCGCAGCTTGCCGGGCGCCGCCGTCCCGCGGTCGTCCTGCTCAACGACGACGACCTGTCCTACGCCAAGGTCCGCCTGGACGAGGACTCCCTCGCGGTCGTCACCGAGCACCTCGGCGACTTCGAGTCCTCGCTGCCGCGCGCCCTGTGCTGGGCGTCGGCCTGGGACATGACCCGCGACGGCGAGCTCGCCACCCGCGACTACCTGTCCCTGGTGCTGTCCGGCGTCGGCAAGGAGTCCGACATCGGTGTCGTGCAGTCGCTGCACCGCCAGGTGAAGCTGGCCATCGACCAGTACGCCGACCCGGCCGCCCGCGACACCCTGCTCACCCGCTGGACCGACGCCACGCTGGCCCACCTGCGCTCCGCCGAGCCCGGCAGCGACCACCAGCTGGCCTGGGCGCGCGCCTTCGCCGCCACGGCCCGCACCCCGGAGCAGCTGGACCTGCTGAACGCCCTGCTGGAAGGCTCCCAGACGGTCGAGGGCCTGGTCGTCGACACCGAGCTGCGCTGGGCGTTCGTGCAGCGGCTCGCGGCCGTGGGCCGCTTCGACGAGCCGGAGATCGCGGGCGAGTACGAGCGGGACAAGACGGCTGCCGGTGAGCGGCACGCGGCCACCGCGCGCGCCTCCCGCCCGACCGCCGAGGCCAAGGCGGAGGCGTGGGCCTCGGTCGTCGACTCCGACAAGCTGCCGAACGCGGTCCAGGAGGCGGTCATCGCCGGCTTCGTCCAGACCGACCAGCGCGAGCTGCTCGCCCCCTACACCGAGCGCTACTTCGAGGTGCTCAAGGGCATCTGGGACTCCCGCTCGCACGAGATGGCCCAGCAGATCGCGGTCGGCCTGTACCCGTCGATCCAGGTGTCCGAGGACACCCTGCGCCGGACCGACGAGTGGCTGGACTCCGCCGCCCCGAACGCGGCCCTGCGCCGGCTGGTCTCGGAGTCGCGCGCGGGCGTCGAGCGCGCGCTGAAGGCCCAGGCGGCGGACGCGGCCGCCAAGTAGCCGCCGCATCGGCAGGTTCTACGGCGGCAGGGGGCGCCCGGTGCGACCGGGCGCCCCCTGCTCGTCCTTCGCGCGGCCGGCCGCACCCGTGCGCGGGCGAAGCGTGCGCGGGCGTGGCGGAACGCGCGAAAGGGCGCCCACCTCGCCCACGTACGGCGGTGCGTACGTACGGCGGGGTCGGCGCCCTCGGCGCGGGCGTGCCCGGGGCCGGCGGCCCGGCAGGGCCCCGGCGGGCCCGGGTCAGGCCTCGGCCTTGACCTTCACGTTGCGGCTCGTGTCCCGCTGCTTGGCGCGGGACTTGTCCAGGGCCACCACCAGGCCGGTGATGATCAGGAACAGAGCGAGCGGGATACCGACGAAGATGCCCAGCGTCTGGATGACGCTCAGGCCCGGACCCGGGTCGTCACCGTCGTCGCGCGTCAGCGCGAGCGCGGGGGACGACATGAGCAGCATCATCAGCGTCGTACCGGCCGCCAGGGTGCCGGCGCGCAGGGCGTTCTTCTTGTCCACGGTGCAAAAGTAGCGAACGCCGGAACGGGCCGCGCGCCCGGGGTGCCATATGCACCCTCGCCTCATTCCCCCGCCCGCCCTCCGTCCGCGTCCGCCCTCGCGTCCGCCTGGCTCTCCACCCCCGCGCGCAGCACCTCCGTCAGGGCGTGCAGCCGGGGCGAGGCGGCCAGTTCCTCCAGGGTGACCGGGTGGCCCCGGTCGTCGGCGACGGGCAGGCGCCAGTTGGGGTACTGGTCCCAGGTGCCGGGGAGGTTCTGCGGGCGGCGGTCGCCGACGGTGTCCGGGAGCCAGAGCCCGACCATGCGGGCGGGGCTGCGCAGCAGGAAGCGGTGGACCGCCTGGATCTGCGCCTCCTCCGAGGGGGCGGACAGCCCGCCGCCCGTGCCGCGCAGCAGGCCGAGCTCCGACAGCAGGGCCAGCCACTCGCCGGTGTCGGCCGCCGCCTCCGCGCGTTCCTCCTCCAGCGGGCGGGTGAGCAGCCCGAGGCGGTGGCGCAGTTCGACGTGCTCGCCGGTGAGCCGGGCGGCGGTGGAGGGCAGGTCGTGGGTGGTGGCGGTGGCCAGGCAGCCGGAGCGCCAGCGCTCGGGCGGCAGGGGGCGGCCGTCGCCCTCCCAGTCGCGCTCGAACCACAGCACCGAGGTGCCGAGGACACCGCGCCGCTCCAGGGCCTCGCGCACCCCCGGCTCCACCGTGCCGAGGTCCTCGCCGATCACCACGGCCCCGGCGCGCGCGGCCTCCAGCACCAGAATGGCGAGCATGGCCTCGGCGTCGTAGCGGACGTAGGTGCCCTCGGTGGGCGGGTGGCCCTGGGGGACCCACCACAGCCGGAACAGGCCCATGACGTGGTCGATGCGCAGGGCCCCGGCGTAGCGGAACAGGGCGCGCAGCAGGCGGCGGAAGGGCGCGTAGCCGGACGCGGCGAGGCGGTCGGGGCGCCAGGGCGGCAGACCCCAGTCCTGGCCCCGGGCGTTGAAGGCGTCCGGCGGGGCGCCCAACGACATGCCGGCCGCGAAGTGGTCCTGCTGGGCCCAGGCGTCGGCCCCGTCCGGGTGCACGCCCACGGCGAGGTCGTGCACGATGCCGATCGGCATGCCGGCCTCGCGGGCGGCGCGCTGGGCGTCGGTGAGCTGGGCGTCGGTGAGCCAGGCGAGGCGGGAGTGGAAGTCGACGCGGTCCATCAGCTCGGCGCGGGCGCGGGCGGTCCCGGCCGAGCGGGGGTCCCGCAGTTCCTCGGGCCAGCTCCTCCAGTCGGAGCCGTGCACCTCGGCCAGCGCGCACCAGGTGGCGTGGTCCTCCAGGGCCTGGCCCTGCCCGGCGAGGAAGTCGGCGTAGGCGGCGCGGCGGCCGGGGCCGAGCGGCACCTCGCGCACCAGTTCCAGCGCCTCGCGCTTGAGCTCCCACACCGCGTCCCGGTCGATGAGGGCGCCCTTGCCGAGCACGGCGGCGCGCAGCCGTGCGGCCCGCTCCAGCAGGCCGCGCAGCGGCTCGCGGTCCCCGACGTAGGCGAACTCGGGGACGGCCTCCACCCGCAGGTGGACCGGGTCGGGGAAGCGGCGCGAGGAGGGGCGGTAGGGGGAGGGGTCGGTGGGCGCTCCGGGGACGGCCGCGTGCAGCGGGTTGACCTGGACGAACCCGGCGCCCAGCGTCCGTCCGGCCCAGGCGCTCAGCTCGGTGAGGTCGCCGAGGTCGCCCATGCCCCAGGAGTGGTGGGAGAGGAGGGAGTAGAGCTGGACGAGGAGCCCGTAGGAGCGGCCCCGCGGGGTGGGCAGCCGGGGCGGGGCGACGACGAGGTGCGCCTCGCCGGTGCGGCCGTCGGGGGCGGTGGCGGTCAGTCGGTGGACACCGGGCGGCAGGGGCGGCAGGAGGTCCGCCTGTGCGTGGGTGTCGCCCTGTTCGGTCTCGATGCGGAGCCGGGTGCCGGGCGGCAGTCCGGTCAGGGCGGCCGGCGGGCCCTCGCCGCTCCAGTGCACCACCGTGGGCGGCAGCAGCCGTTCGGCCAGTTCGCGCTCGCGGGCGGTGCGTGCGGCGCGTGCGGCTTCCGGGGAGCCCGCGTCGACGCCGAGGGCGGCCAGTGCGGCGACGACGGCGGTGGCGGAGGCGGCGACCGTGCGGCCGGGTGAGGGGCTGTAGGAGGTCGCGACGCCGTGCAGCCCGGCGAGCCGCGACAGGTCCGCGCCGAGGGACTCACCGGCCGGCTGCTCCATCTACGCCTCCGGGCGACAGGGGTCGGCGCCGTCCGGCTCGGCGGCGGACTCGCTGGTCAGCGGCGCGGCCTCGGCGAGCGGCGGCTCGCTGGTCAGCGGGGCCTCGGCGTCGGGCAGCGGCGGCTCACTGGTCAGCGGGGTCTCGGCCCAGGCGCCCTCCGCGCTGAACACGCCCAGTGGGGCGTCGGGGCTCGCGGAACCGGCCGGGGCGGCGGGCAGGCCGTCCTCGGGCGATCCCGCCCAGGGTTTGGACAGGGCCGTGTCGGACAGGGCCGAGAGCAGAAGGTGTGCCGGTGCGGCCACGGGGGCCTCCTTGTCGAGTGCGGCATCCGGTGAATACCGCAGCCCTACCCAGTGCGCGCGAGGGCAGACGTACCCGGTCGGCGTACGTGCTTCTGGTCACATTCCCCACTCTCCAGGGTGGGGCAAAGATGGCACAACGGCCACTCTCGTTGACACCCGTCCCCCTTGGTGGTGGGCTCGGACCTCCTCGACACCGGCGCGGGCAGGCCGTGCGACGAAGGAGGGGCCGTGCGGGTTGGGCGCGGAAGGTCGGCTGCGGCCCTGGCGTTCGCCGTGGTCGCCGGGACGCTCGGGGCCGCCGCCCCCTCGGCGGTGGCCGCTCCGCCCGCGCCCGGCGGCGGATCCGGCGCCGAGAAGGCCGCCTCACCGCAGACCGCGGTCTGGCCGCGTCCCCAGTCGCTGCGCACGACCGGTGACGCGGTGGCGGTGACCGACAGGGTGGCGCTGGTCGCCGACGCGGCCGCCGACCCGTACGCGCTCGACGCGCTGCGCGCGATGCTGCGCGGGGCGGGGGCGCGGACGGTCACGGACCTCACCGCGGCCGACCCGGTGCCGCCGGGCGCGCTGGTGGTGCGGGCGCTGACCGAGCGACCGCACGCCGATCCGCGCCACGCGCTGCCCTCCGGCGGCTACCTCCTGACCGTGGAGCGGGGCGCCGGGCACGGCCCCGGCGCCGTGACGCTCACCGGCGCCGGCGAGGACGGCCTGTTCCACGCCGCGCAGACGCTGCGCCAGCTGCTGCGCCCCGACGGCACGATCCCCGGCGTGAGCGTGCGGGACTGGCCCGGCACCGCCGTGCGCGGCACCACCGAGGGCTTCTACGGCACCCCGTGGACGCAGGAGCAGCGGCTCGGCCAGCTGGACTTCATGGGCCGCACCAAGCAGAACCGGTACCTGTACGCGCCCGGCGACGACCTCTACCGGCAGGACCGCTGGCGCGAGCCGTACCCGGCCGGGCAGCGGGCCGCGTTCCGTGAGCTGGCCGAGCGGGCCCGCGCCAACCACGTCACGCTCGCCTGGGCGGTGGCGCCCGGGCAGTCGCTGTGCTTCTCCTCGGACGCCGACCTGCGGGCGCTGACGCGCAAGCTGGAGGCGATGTGGGCGCTCGGATTCCGGGCGTTCCAGCTTCAGTTCCAGGACGTCAGCTACGACGAGTGGCACTGCGGCGCGGACCGCGACCGGTTCGGCTCCGGCCCGGACGCCGCGGCGCGGGCGCAGGCCCGGGTGGCGAACGCGGTGGCCCGCTACCTGGCGGACCGTCACCCGGATTCCGTCCCCCTGTCGTTGATGCCGACCGAGTACTACGAGGACGGCACGACGCCCTACCGGCAGGCGCTGGCGGGCGGCCTGGACGAGTCGGTGCAGGTGGCCTGGACCGGCGTGGGCGTGGTGCCCCGCACCATCACGGGCGGCGAACTGGCCGAGGCCCGCGAGACGTTCGGGCACCCGCTGGTGACCATGGACAACTACCCGGTCAACGACTACGCCGAGGACCGCGTCTTCCTCGGCCCCTACACCGGCCGCGAGCCCGCCGTGGCGAGCGGTTCGGCGGCCCTGCTCGCCAACGCGATGGGCCAGGCGGAGGCCTCCCGCATCCCGTTGTTCACGGCGGCCGACTACGCCTGGAACCCGCGCGACTACCGCCCCGAGCAGTCCTGGCGGGCCGCGATCACCGACCTCGCGGGCGGTGACGCGCGCCGCGCCGAGGCCCTGTCGGCGCTCGCCGGCAACGACGCGTCCTCGATCCTCGGCGGCACCGAGTCGGCGTATCTGCGCCCGCTGATCGCCGCCCTGTGGCAGGCCCGCACGACGACGGACCGGGCCGCGAACGACACCGCCGGGCAGCGGCTGCGCTCCGCCTTCACGGTCCTGCGCGAACTGCCGCAGCGCCTGGCGTACGACCGTGTCCTGGCCGGCGAGGTCGCCCCCTGGTCGGCGCAGTTGGCGCGGTACGGCGAGGCGGGCACGACGGCCCTGGACATGCTGCGCGCCCAGCGCGAGGGCGACGCGACCGGGGCGTGGAAGGCGTACCAGAGGCTCCAAGGGCTGCGGGACGAGGTGCGGCGCGGCGGGGTGACCGTCGGCAAGGGCGTGCTGGACCCCTTCCTCGACCGGGCCCGGCAGGCGTACGAGGCCTGGGCCGGCCTGACCCGTGAACCGGCGGCCGACTGGGACGGCGGCGCGCAGGGGCGCACGGTGCGCCTCCCGCACGCCCGCGCCCTGACCGCCGTGACGGCGCTGACGGACGCCGGGACCACGGGCGACGTGGAGGTCCACGTCCCCGGCCAGGGCTGGCGCCGCGTCGGCTCCCTGGCGGCGGGCGGCGCGACGGAACTGGCCGTCGGGCAGCTCCCGGCGGCCGCCGGCCAGGTCCCGTCCGCGCGGGCCCCGTGGCCGCCGGTCTCCGGTGCCTGGACGCGCCCGCCGGCCGTCACACCCACCACCCCGGCCGCCGCGGGCACCCTCGTCGACGCGGTCCGCGTGACCGGCCCGGCCTCCTCCCGGGTACGCCATCTGGTCCCGTGGTTCGCCGACACCCCGGCCGCGGACATGCAATTGCCGCGCGCGTCGGCGGACGCCGAGACCGGCGGCACCGAACGGCTGACGGCCCGTCTGACCTCGCTGCGCCCGGCGGACGCCCACGGCAGCGTGACCGTCGAGGCCCCGCACGGCATCCAGGTCCGCGTCCCCACCGGCGCGCTGACCGTGCCGCGCGGCACCGAGGTGGATGTCCCCGTCGAGGTGACCGTCCCGAAGAACGCCCCGTCCCGGTCGTACGAGATCCGCCTCGGCTTCGCCGGGGTCACCCGCACGCTCACCGTCCGCACCTTCCCGCGCACGGCCGGCCCCGACCTGGCCCGCACCGGCACGGCCGCCTCCTCGGGCGACGAGACCCCCGCCTTCCCGGCCTCCGCGGCGAACGACGGCGACCCCGCCACCCGCTGGTCCTCCCCCGCCGACGACGGCGCGTGGTGGCAGGTGGAGCTGGTCCGCCCGGTCCGCCTGGGCCGCGTCACCCTCCACTGGCAGGACGCCCACGCCTCCGCCTACCGCGTCCAGGTCTCCCCCGACGGCCGCCGCTGGCGCACCGCCGCCACGGTCCGCGACAGCGAGGGCGGCCGCGAGACCGTACGCATGGACGAACGCGACGTCCGCTACCTCCGCATCCAGGGCGAAAAACGCGCCACCCAGTACGGCTACTCCCTGTGGACAGTGGAGGCGTACGCGGTCGCGGACGACTGAGGACCGGCGCCGCCTCCCTGCCCCTGCTCAACCGGGCCGTGCGCCCGGGAGAGCTGCGGTACGCGTAGGGACGACGGTCGGGGCCGGGCCGCACCTGGAGGCCGGCCCGGACGCCGGGTGGCCGGTCCCGCCGCCGGGCGGGGCGGGGCCGGCAATGCGAAGGCCCGGAGGTCTCAGGCGGAGATGCCGTCGATCCGGGCCATGGCGTCGTCCGCGCCGAAGGGCTGCAAGTAGGGCAGCCAGCGCGGGTCCCTATGGCCGGTGCCGATGATGCGCCAGGCCAGGCCGGTGGGCGGAGCCGGTTTGTGGCGCAGGCGCCAGCCGAGCTCGACGAGGTGGCGGTCGGCCTTGACGTGGTTGCAGCGGCGGCAGGAGGCCACCACGTTGTCCCAGACGTGCTTGCCCCCGCGCGAGCGCGGGATGACGTGGTCGACGCTGGTTGCGACGCCACCGCAGTACATGCACCGGCCCCCGTCGCGCGCGAACAGCGCCCGTCGGGTCAGCGGAACGGGCCCCCGGTAGGGAACCCGCACGAAGCGCTTGAGCCGGACCACACTGGGTGCGGGGACAGTGACGGTCGCGCTGTGCAGATGGGCGCCGGACTCCTCGAGGCAGACTGCCTTGTTCTCCAGGACGAGGACGAGCGCGCGGCGGAGCGGTACGACGCCGAGCGGCTCGTACGACGCGTTGAGGACCAGGACGTGCGGCACGGATGCCTCCTTGTGCGTCGGCGGCGCGTGGCTCGCGCCGGGACGATCTGCAGCCAGTCTCCCCTCATGCCTGGTGAACGCGCCACCATGTCCCGGTAACGGGCTGGGAGTGTTTTCGACCACACCTGATTCATCCCCCACGCGGCCGCACGTTCACACGGCCTGATCAGAGGCGGGTGGGCACGCCGCCTCCCCCGGACCTCCTCAGGGCTTCGCGGGACCCGCACACCGTGGCCCGTTAGTGTGGTGGCTCTGCCCGTCCGGTGACCTCTTCGTGACCCAGACGATATTGACCGCCGCGCCGGAGGGTGGACGCACCTGGAGGTACCTGCCGTGTCCTTGCCCGCCGTCCTACTGGCCGCCGGCCCGTCCCCCTCGCCGTCCCCCTCGGGGTCGGCCACGGTGACGGTCCCCACGCTCCAGGACGCCCAGCAGAGCGCGAACCAGGCCGCGAGCTGGGTCGAGCAGAACTGGTCGACCTGGCTGGCGATCGGCCTGCGGGTCCTGCTGATCCTGGTGATCGCGGGCGTCCTGAGAGTCGTGGTCCGACGGGCGATCACCAAGCTCATCGACCGCATGACCCGTACGGTCCAGGCGGTGGACGGCACCGCGCTGGGCGGTCTGCTGGTCAACGCCGAGCGCCGCCGGCAGCGGGCCGCCGCGATCGGCTCGGTGCTGCGCTCGGTGGCGAGCTTCGTGATCCTCGGCACGGCCGCCCTGATGGTGCTGGCCACCTTCCAGATCAACCTCGCCCCGCTGCTCGCCTCGGCCGGCGTGGCGGGCGTGGCGATCGGTTTCGGCGCCCGCAACCTGGTCACGGACTTCCTCTCCGGCGTGTTCATGATCCTGGAGGACCAGTACGGCGTCGGCGACACGATCGACGCGGGCGTGGCCTCCGGCGAGGTGATCGAGGTCGGCCTGCGGGTGACCAAGCTGCGCGGCGACAACGGCGCGATCTGGTACGTGCGCAACGGCGAGGTCAAGCGCATCGGCAACCTGTCCCAGGGCTGGGCCACGGCCGGTGTCGACGTCACCGTGAGGGCGGACGAGGACCTGGACCGGATGAAGGCCACCCTCGACGAGGTCGCCGAGAAGATGAGCAAGGAGGAGCCCTGGAACGAGCTCCTGTGGAGCCCCGTCGAGGTGCTCGGCCTGGACAGCGTGCTGATCGACTCGATGGTCGTACGGGTGTCCGCGCGGACCATGCCGGGCAAGTCCGCCGCGGTGGAGCGCGAGCTGCGCTGGCGCATCAAGCGGGCCTTCGACGCGGCCGACATCCCCATCGTGGGCGGCGCCACGGCGACGCCGGAGGAGGACCCGGCGCCCGATCCGTCCGCGGCGGTCGCGGCCCCCTCGGCGTTCTCCAACTCGGCCTCCCCGCAGGCGGAGGCCGCCGCCCCGATCGTTCCGCAGCGCCCCGTCCCCAAGCAGTAGGCGGACCGTCCGCTTCCGCGCCCCCGAGGTAACGACTGCGTTGCCCCGGGGGCGCTCTCTATTGACGCCCGCTTCGTCCGGGGCTTACGTTCCTCCCACCTGAATAGGAAACCTTCCTAACAGTGATCTCCGCAGGGATCCGGCGCACCCCGCCGTGGACTTCCGGGCGATCATGCTGGGAAGCTGGCACCCGAAGGGCAGGTGGCAAAGAGGCATGGCAGGAACCGCCGGCACGCCGGGCACCCCGCGCGTCCTGCGCGCCATGAACGACCGGGCCGCCCTGGACCTCCTGCTGGAGCACGGCCCGCTGTCGCGCACCCGGATCGGCAAGCTCACCGGCCTGTCCAAGCCGACCGCCTCGCAGCTCCTGGCCCGACTGGAAGCCGCCGGCCTGGTGCTGGCCACCGGGACCAGCGAGGGCAGGCCGGGCCCCAACGCCCAGCTGTACGCGATCAACCCGGCCGCAGCCCACGCCGCCGGCCTCGACGTCAACCCGTACCGCATCCGCGCCGCCGTCGCCGACATCACCGGCCGCACGGTCGGCGAGTACGAGCTGCCGACCCCCGGCCGGCACCCCTCCCAGCCCGTCGTACGGCAGGTCGCCGACGCCCTCGACGGCGCGGTGAAGGCGGCCGGCCTCGCCCGGGCCGACCTGCACCGCGTGGTCATCGGCACCCCGGGCGCGTTCGACCCCGGCACCGGCCGGCTGCGCTACGCCTCCCACCTGCCCGGCTGGCACTCCCCCACCATCCTGGAGGAGCTGGCCGCCGCCCTGCCGATGCCGGTGGAGTACGAGAACGACGTCAACCTCGTCGCGATAGCCGAGCAGCGCCTCGGCGCGGCCCGCGGCCACCAGGACTTCGTCCTGCTGTGGAACCAGGAGGGCCTGGGCGCCGCGCTGGTGCTCGGCGGCCGGCTGCACCGCGGCTGGACCGGCGGCGCCGGCGAGGTCGGCTTCCTGCCGGTGCCCGGGGCCCCGCTGGTCCGCCAGGTCACCAAGGCCAACAGCGGCGGCTACCAGGAGCTGGCCGGCTCCCAGGCGCTGCCCGCGCTCGCCCGCGACCTGGGCATCACCGACGTGCCCGGCGGGCCGCACGCCGAGGCCGCCGCCGAACTCGTCGCCCGCGCCGCCGACCACGCGAGCGGCCCCCACCGCACCCTGCTGACGACGTACGCCACCCGGCTCGCCACCGGTCTGGCCTCCCTCGTCTCCGTCCTCGACCCCGAACTCGTCGTCCTCAGCGGCGCCGCGCTCACCGCCGGCGGCGAGGTGCTGCGCGCCCTCGTCCAGGCCGAACTGGAGGAGCTCGCCGCCTCCCGGCCGCACCTGGTGGTCGGCGACGTGACCGAACACCCCGTGCTGCGCGGCGCGCTGGAGAGCGCGCTCGCCGCCACCCGCGACGAGGTCTTCGACACCTCGCGCTGACCGCCCCGCCCTGCCGTACCCAGAACTCCCCTCGTCCGACCCCCGCCCGTCCCAGGGAGATCCAGCCATGCCCGAAGTGTCCCGGAAAGCGGCCATCGCTCTCGCCGCCTCCGCCTCCATAGCGCTCTTCGCCACGGCCTGTACCGGCCAGTCGAACTCGGGCGCGAACGACGACGCCTCCAAGGAGACGGCGATCAACTTCTGGCACGCCTGGAGCGCGCCGAACGAGGTCGCGGCCGTGAAGTCGCTGATCGCCGGCTTCGAACACGCGCACCCCAACATCCACGTGAACGTCGTCGGCAACATGACCGACGACAAGATCAACCAGGCGCTGCGCACGGGCGGTGACAAGGCGCCGGACGTGATCTCCTCCTTCACCACGAACAACGTGGGCAAGTTCTGCTCCTCGGGCGCGCTGATCGACCTCAACCCCTTCTTCAAGAAGGCAGGCATCGATGCGCAGGCCACGTTCCCCAAGGCGATGAACGAGTACACCCAGTTCGACGGCGACCGCTGCACGGTGCCGCTGCTGGGCGACGCCTACGGCCTGTACTACAACAAGACCGCCTTCGCGAAGGCCGGCATCAAGAACCCGCCGAAGACGTGGTCGGAGTTCGAGGCGGACGCCAAGAAGCTGACGATCCCGCAGGGCGACGGCTACCGGCAGCTCGGCTTCATGCCGGACTACCACGGCTGGGAGACGACGACCGAGCACTACTTCGCGCAGTTCTCGCCGACCTACTTCGGCCCCGGCGGCAAGTCGGACGTCGCCAGGGACCCGGCCTTCGAGAAGGGCTTCACCCTCCAGAAGAAGCTGGTCGACGAGCTCGGCGGCTTCCAGAAGCTGGAGAGGTACCGCGCCACGCTGGGCGACGAGTGGGGCCCCAAGCACCCCTTCCACACCGGCCAGGTGGCCATGCAGCTCGACGGCGAGTGGCGGCTGGGCATGGCGGTGGACGCCAAGCCGAAGTTCGACATCGGCGTCGCCCCGCTGCCGGTCCCCGACGACCAGGCGGACCAGTACGGCAAGGGATACATCACCGGCACCGTCGCCGGCATCGCCGCCACCAGCCACAAGCAGAACGCGGCCTGGGAGTTCGTCAAGTACATCACCACGGACACCGACGCCGTCGTCGGCTTCGCCAACGACATCCACAACGTGCCCTCCACGCTCGCCGCCCTGAAGTCGCCGAAGCTGAAGTACGACCCCCGCTTCAAGACCTTCCTGGACATCGCGGCCAACCCGAACTCGACCACCAGCCCGGCCTCCATCAACGGCGGCCAGTACCTGGTGACGATCCAGCAGTTCGGCTACGACTACGAGAGCGGCAAGGAGAAGGACCTCAAGGCGGGCCTGGCGAGGACGGCCCGCCAGATCGACACGGACATCGCGCAGGCGAAGTAGCGCGATGAGCACCCTGACCACCTCCACGCCCGCCGCCGCGGCGAGGCCCGCGGGCCTCGCCGCCAAGCGCCGCCGCTCGGCGCTGAAGACGCTGGCCTTCATGTCCCCGGGGCTGATCGGCTTCGCGGTCTTCTTCGCCTACCCGCTGGCCTCGACCGTCTACTTCTCGTTCATGCACTACGACGGCTTCAAGCCGCCGACCTGGAGCGGGACGAAGAACTGGACCTACGTCTTCGAGAACTACCCGCTGTTCTGGCCCGCCCTGCGCAACACCCTGTGGCTGGTCGTCGTCATGGTCACCCTGCGGGTGCTCTTCGGCCTCGGCGTCGGCATGCTGATCACCAAGATCAAGACGGGTACGGGCGTCTTCCGCACCCTCTTCTACCTGCCCTACCTCGCCCCGCCGGTCGCGGCGACCATGGCCTTCGCCTTCCTGCTCAACCCCGGCACGGGCCCCGTCAACTCCCTGCTGGAGAAGACCGGCATCCCGGCCCCCGGCTGGTTCAACGACCCCACCTGGTCCAAGCCCGCGCTGACCCTGCTCGCGCTGTGGGGCGTCGGCGACCTGATGGTCATCTTCATGGCCGCGCTCCTCGACGTGCCCACCGAGCAGTACGAGGCGGCCGAACTGGACGGCGCCTCGCCCTGGCAGCGGTTCCGCTACGTCACCCTGCCGAACATCTCCCCGATCGTGATGTTCGCCGTGGTCACCGGCGTGATCCAGACGATGCAGTACTACACCCAGCCGTTGATCGCCGGGAAGGTCGCCTCCGGCGTGATCCAGGGCGCCGGCACCCAGTTCGAGCCCGGCTACCCGGACAAGTCCACGCTCACCCTCCCCCAGCTCGTCTACAACCTCGGCTTCCAGCGCTTCGACTACGGCTCCGCCTGCGTGGTGGCACTCGTCCTCTTCGCCCTGTCGATGGTGTTCACCGCGTTCCTCATGCGGCGCCGGGGCGGTCTCATCCAGGCAGGTGACTGACGATGACCCAAGTGCTCGACAAACCGGTCTCGTTGAAGGCGCCGGTCTCCCCCGCCGAACGCACCGCGCGCCGCAGGGCGGTCCTTCAGTGGATCGCGGTCCACTCCCTCGGCGTGGCCGCCGCCCTCTTCTTCGCCCTGCCCTTCGTCTTCGTGTTCCTCACCTCCCTGATGAGCGACAGCCAGGCGCTCAGCCGCGACCTGATCCCGCACACCTGGGAGTGGTCCAACTACCGCCAGGTCTTCGACACCCCGGGCTTCCTCACCTGGTGGAAGAACACGCTGATCTACGCCGGCCTCGGCACCGTCCTGACGGTCGCGTCCTCCGTCCCGGTGGCGTACGCGCTCGCCAAGTTCCGCTTCCGGGGCCGCAACCTGTCACTCATGCTGGTGATCTCGATGATGATGCTGCCCCCGCAGGTGGTCATCATTCCGATGTACCTGTTCTGGGCGAAGCAGCTGGACCTGTCCGGCACGCTGTGGCCGCTGATCATCCCGATGGCGTTCGGCGACGCGTTCTCCGTCTTCCTGCTGCGCCAGTTCCTGATGACGATCCCCAACGAGTACCTGGACGCGGCCCGCGTGGACGGCTGCGGCGAGCTGCGCACCCTGGTCAGGGTCGTCCTGCCGATGGCCAGGCCGGGCATCGCGGCGGTCGCCCTCTTCCAGTTCTTCTACGCCTGGAACGACTACTTCGGCCCCCAGATCTACGCCTCGGAGAACCCGGGCGCCTGGACCCTGTCGTACGGCCTGGAGTCGTTCAAGGGGGCCCACCACACCGACTGGAACCTCACCATGGCCGCCACCGTGCTGGTCATGGCCCCCGTGATCCTCGTGTTCTTCTTCGCCCAGAAGGCGTTCGTCGAGGGCGTCACGCTCACTGGAGTAAAGGGATAAAGATGAAACTCACCGTGGTCGGCGGCGGCTCGACCTACACCCCCGAACTCATCGACGGCTTCGCCCGCCTCAGGGACACCCTGCCCATCGGGGAACTGGTCCTCGCCGACCCGGCGGCCGACCGGCTGGAGCTGGTCGGCGGGCTGGGCCGCCGCATCTTCGCCCGCCAGGGCCACGACGGGCGTATCGTCACCACCTCCGACCTGGACGCGGCCGTCGACGGCGCCGACGCCGTGCTGCTCCAGCTCCGCGTCGGCGGCCAGGCGGCACGGCAGCAGGACGAGACCTGGCCGCTGGACTGCGGCTGCGTCGGCCAGGAGACCACCGGCGCGGGCGGACTGGCCAAGGCACTGCGCACGGTCCCGGTGGTCCTGGACATCGCCGAACGCGTCCGCCGCGCCAACCCGGACGCCTGGATCATCGACTTCACCAACCCGGTCGGCATCGTCACCCGCGCCCTGCTCCAGGCCGGCCACCGGGCGGTCGGCCTGTGCAACGTGGCGATCGGCTTCCAGCGCAAGTTCGCCGCCCTGCTGGGCGTCGCGCCCGTCGACGTCCACCTGGACCACGTGGGCCTCAACCACCTCACCTGGGAGACGGGGGTGCGCCTGGGCGGCCCCGAGGGCGATGACGTCCTGCCCAAGCTCCTGGCCGAACACGGCGACGCGATCGCCGGTGACCTCAGCCTCCCGCGCGTCCTCCTGGACCGCCTGGGCGTCGTCCCCTCCTACTACCTGCGCTACTACTACGCCCACGACGAGGTCGTGGCCGAGCAGCGCACGAAGCCCTCCCGCGCCGAGGAAGTGGCCGCGATGGAGCGCGAACTGCTGACGATGTACGGCGACCCGGCCCTGGACGAGAAGCCGGCTCTGCTCGCCAAGCGCGGCGGCGCCTACTACTCCGAGGCGGCCGTGGACCTGGCGGCGGCCCTCCTGGGCGGCGGAGGAAGCCCTTACCAGGTGGTCAACACGTACAACCGCGGCACCCTGCCCTTCCTGCCCGACGACGCGGTGATCGAGGTCCAGGCGGCGGTCGGCCCCAAGGGCGCCACCCCCCTGCCCGTGGCCCCCGTCGACCCCCTCCACGCGGGCCTGACGGCGAACGTGACGGCGTACGAGGACCTGGCCCTCAAGGCGGCCGTGCGCGGCGGCCGGGACCGCGTCTTCCGCGCCCTGCTCGCCCACCCCCTCGTCGGCCAGTACGAGTATGCCGAGACCCTCACCGACCAGCTGATCGCGCACAACCGGGAGCACCTCGCGTGGGCCTGACCGCAAGCGTCCTCGCCATCGACGCGGGCAACAGCAAGACCGACGTGGCGGTCGTGACGTCCGACGGAGACGTCCTCGCCACGGCCCGCGGAGCCGGCTTCCGCCCCCCGGCGGTGGGCATCCGGAAGGCGGTGGACACCCTCGCCGAGGCCACCGCCCGCGCCCTGGCCTCCGCCGGCCTGACCTCCGTCACTCATGTCTCCGCCTGCCTGGCCAACGCCGACCTGCCCGTCGAGGAAGAGCAACTGGCAGCGGCCCTGCACGCGCGCGCGTGGGGCACGACGACCCAGGTCCGCAACGACACCTTCGCCATCCTGCGGGCAGGCGTGGCCGAACCGCGCGGCGTCGCCGTGGTCTGCGGCGCCGGCATCAACTGCGTGGGCATGCGCCCCGACGGCCGCACCGCCCGCTTCCCGGCCCTGGGCCGCATCTCCGGCGACTGGGGCGGCGGCTGGGCCTTGGCCGAGGAGGCGTTGTGGCACGCGGCCCGCGCGGAGGACGGCCGCGGCCCGGCCACCACCCTGGCCGGCACCCTGCCCGCCCACTTCGGCCTGCCCACCATGTACGCCCTCATCGAGGCCCTCCACCTCGGCCGCATCGACCAGGACCGCCGCCACGAACTGACCCCGGTCCTGTTCGCCACGGCGGCGGAGGGCGACCCCATCGCCCGCCGGATCATCGACCGTCTGGCCGAGGAGGTCGTCTCGATGGCCACAGTGGCCCTGACCCGCCTGGACCTCCTGAACGAGGAGACCCCGGTCCTCCTGGGAGGCAGCGTCCTGGCGGCCCAGCACCCGTCCCTGAACGACACGATCCGCGACCTCCTGGCAGCCCGGGCCCCCAAGGCGGTCCCCCAAGTGGTGACGGCGAGCCCGGTACTGGGAGCGGCCCTGCTGGGCCTGGACCACGTCCGCTCCACCCCACAGGCACAGGCGCGCCTGCGGACCCACTTCGAGTAGACACGGACGGATCGCGACCCCCACGACGGAGGGCCGCCCGCGGCGTGAAGGGGCCGTGGGGGCGCGCCACAGCCCCGGCCTCCGGCGCACCCCGGCGCGCACGCCCGCGCGGGGAACCGAACCACCCCCCACGGCGTATTCATGGCAGGGGAATTCCCATCCGGAGCTGCGATCCGATCAAGATCCAGCCAAGCCCGGTGCGGATGTCGGTGCCGCCAGCGATACTGGCGGTGACGGATGACCATGGGGGAGGTCGAAGTGACACAGAACAGCAGCGCGGCGCCACCGGACAACCGAGCTGTGCTCACGCTGCCGGCCGTCCCGCCGCAACAGTCACCCGCACCCCCCGCCGCCACCACCCCAACACCCCCGCGCCGCACGGCGTTCGCGGAGGGCGTCGACCGCCTGCGCACGGCCGCCACCACGGAACCGGGCCGCCTGCGCGCCATCGGCGCGGTCCTGGCGGTCCTGGTCATCGCCTTCGGCGCGGTGACGGCCTGGCAGACGACGTCCCGCGCCACGGCCGCGGACGACGTCCTGCACAGCAGCCAGCCCCTGAGCTCCGACGCCGCCGACATCTACCGCTCCCTGGCCGACGCCAACACCATGGCCAGCAGCGGCTACCTGGCGGGCCTCCAGGAGACGACGGCGACCCGCAGCCGCTACGAGACGGACATCCGCACCGCCGCGGCCAAACTCGTCACCGCCGCGGCCAACTCCGACCCCGGCTCCCCCTCGGCGGCCACCATCGCCAAGCTCAACGAGCTCCTCCCCCGCTACAAGGGCCTGGTCGAGTCCGCCCGCGCCAACAACCGCCAGGGGTTCCCGGTCGGCGGCGCCTACCTGCGCACCGCCAACGACACGATGCAGAACCAGATGCTCCCGGCGGCCGAGGACCTGTACCAGAAGGAGAACGAGCGCCTGCGCTCGGACTACGCGGACGCGACCCCGTACCCCTGGGCGGCCATAGCCCTCGGCGTCGTGGCCCTGGCCGCCCTCGCCTGGGCGCAGCGCCGCAACTACCACCGCACCAACAGGGTGCTCAACCACGGCCTGGTCGCCGCCACCACCGCCACGTTCATCGTGCTGGCCTGGCTGCTCGCGGGGCACACCCTGGCCCGCGCGGGCCTCAACGGCTCCTACGCCCACGGCGTCCGCTCGCTCAACGTGCTGCACGACGCCCGTATCGCCTCCCTCAAGGCCCGCAGCGACGAGAACCTCACCCTCGTCAGCAGGGGCGCGGAGACCAAGACGTTGAAGGACGGCACGGTCATGGACGCCTACGACTGGGCGTACGACCAGGAGATCGGCAAGCTCGCCAAGACCCTCACCGGCGCCGGCGCGCTGGCCGACGACGCGGCGGGCCGCAAGCCGGTGCAGGTGGCGAACCAGTCGATGAAGGTGTGGAAGTCCCGGCACGAACTGGCCCGCCAGGCCAACGACTCGGGCGACTACCAGAAGGCCAGGGACAGGGTCATCGGCACCAGCGCCCAGGCCCAGTCGACGGGCGAGTGCTTCGACAGCGTCGACGCCTCGCTCGCGTCCGCGCTCACCCACGAGACGGACGAGTTCAAGCAGGCGGCCGGCGACGGTCTGGGCGCGATGACCGGCCTGCCGGAGGGCTCCGCGGCGCTCGCGGTGCTCGGCGCGGCGGGCGCCGTGCTGGGCATCGGCCGCAGACTGTCGGAGTACCGGTGATGAAGGGTACGCGAGCGGTGGAAGGGGGCGCGACCATGCGAGCACGACGTCCGCGTGCGGTGCCGGCCGGCCTGAGGGGCTGGGGCGGTGTGGGCGCGATGGCGGCCCTGTGCGTCCTGGCGCTGGCGTTCGTCCTGCTGCTGCCGCGCACCCAGCCGCACGGCGCCCCGGCGCGGACCACGCCGGGCGGCTTGGGCACGGCCCGCGCCACCCAGGCGAAGGCGGACAACTGCAAGGACGGCGACGCCCAGAACATGAGCCCGGCCCCCTCGGCGGCCGGCGGTCCCACCGTCGACGCCATCAGGAGCCGGGGCTACCTCTCGGTCGGCGTCGACCAGAACAGCTACAACTGGGGCTACCGCAACCCGAACAACTCCTCCGGGGAACTCGAGGGCTTCGACATCGACCTCGTGCACCGCATCGCCAAGGACATCCTGGGCGACGCGGACAAGGTGCAGTTCAGGGCCATCCCCACCAACGAGCGCATACCGGCGATCAGGAGCGGCCGGGTGGACATGGTGGTGCGCACCATGACGATCACGTGCGACCGGCTCAAGCAGGTGGCGTTCTCCGCGCCGTACTTCCTGACCGGCCAGCAGGTGCTCGCCCCGAAGACGTCGCCGATCACGGGCTACGACAAGACGCTCGCCGGCAAGCGCGTCTGCTCGGCGACCGGCTCGACGGCCTACGACCACCTGTCCGCGGACAAGAAGGACGGCACGCTGCCCGCCTCCACCGACATCACGACCACCGTCCCCAACCAGCTGGACTGCCTGGTGCGGCTGCAACTCGGCGAGGTGGACGCGGTGGTGACGGACGGCGCGCTCGCGGCGAGCCAGGCCGCGCAGGACCCGACGGTCCAGCTGAAGGGCGGCACCTTCACCAAGGAGTACTACGGCGTGGCGATGAAGCTGGGGGCGGACGATCTGGTACGCCAGGTCAACCGCACACTGGAGAACTACCGCAAGGACGGCGCCTGGAAGGCCTCGTACGACAAGTGGCTCTCCGCCACGCTGGGCGACGGATCCGGCTCGGCGACACCGCCGACGGCGAACTACCGCTGACGACAGGCACGTACAGGAACCACTGCCGGTCCAGGCACCGCAACTCCCCGCAATTGTCGACCGAAACATCGCAGCGAGAGGTGATCGATGGGCGTCACGGACCCCGCCGGGCCGGTGATGGACCGGGACGAGGTGGACCGTGCGCTGGCGCGGCTCGGCGCGGAGCACGAGGCGATCGAGACCTCGCTGCTCGCCCTCCAGGACCACGCGGGCCGCAGACTCCTCGAGGGCGCCGAGCTGACCGGCGTGACCAAGGAGCGCTGGGTGGCGACGGAGGCGTCGATAACGCTGCTGTGGGCGTACTTCGACGCGTACGCCGGCGCCCTGCGCACCGCCCGTGAGATCCGCGCCCGCCGCCGCTGGTCCAGCCGCGAGGACCTGGTGGAGCTGACCGAGCTGCTGCGCGGCGAGTCCGTCACGGTCGCGGACGCGGCGACGGCCGGCGCGACCGCCAACGCGCCGACGCTGCACGCCGGCCCGGGCCGGCTCAGCCACCGCTTCTCGCTGGCCTCCCTGGTGGACCGGATGAACGAGCTGTACGCGTCGGGCCTGGACATGGTGGTCGCGGCGGACGCGGTGTGGTCGGCGCTGCCCGCGCGGATCGATTTACTGGCCGCGGAGCTCCAGCGCACCCGCCGGCTGGCGCACTCGGTCGGCGTACGTCCGGGCGAGCACCCGGCCGGCGACGACCTGGAGCGCATCACGCGCACGCTGACGAGGCTGCGCGAGGAGGTGGTCTCCGACCCGCTCGCCTTCTGGGTGCCCACGCAGGGCAGTTCGGCCCCGGGCGGCGGACGCCCGGACACCACGGTGTACGACCGCGAGGCCCGCGCGCTGGAGGAGGTGCGCCGCGAGATCGACGCGGTGCTCACCGTCCGGCAGGACGCCGAGCAGCGCCTGATCAAGCTGCGTGACGTGCTCTCCCGCGCGGACCGCACGCTCGCCGAGGCACGCACCGCGCGCGGGGAGGTGCTGGCCAAGATCGCGGCCACGGAGGTCCCGGTGGTCAGCGGCCCGCCGACCGCGCTGCACGAGCAACTGGCGGCGGCGGCCGAGTACCGCAGGCAGGCGCAGTGGCACCGGCTGTCGCCGCTGCTGGACTCGCTGGAGCAGAAGGCGGAGGACGAACTGCTGCGCGCCCGCGAGTCGCTGGCGGCTGTGACGGCGCCGCTCGCGGTGCGCGCGGAGCTGCGCGGCCGCCTCGACGCGTACAAGGCGAAGGTGGCCCGGCACGGCCTGGCGGAGGATCCGCTGCTGGTGGAGCGGTACGACGCCGCGCGCCGCATGCTGTGGAGCGCGCCCTGCGACCTGCGGGTGGCCGAGCAGGCGGTGCTGCGCTACCAGCAGGCGGCGGGCGAACTGCTCGGCACCACGCGCGTGCCGGGCCGGGGCACGCCCGAAGACGGTGACGGCGGGGGGAAGTCATGAGTCAGGCGGGGCAGACCTGTCAGCGGCCGGACTGCGGCGGCGCTTACGAGGACGTGGGCGGCGGCGAGCTGTACTGCGACACCTGCGGCCTGGCGCCGGTGGTGTCGTCGAACGGCTCGCTCTCGTCACCGCCCACCGGTGTGACGTCCGGCGGAAAGGCAGGGTCGGACAACTCACCGGGTTCGCAGGGCTCGGGCGCATCCGGGGGCAGCGGCGGCTCGCACTCCTCCGCGCGCAGTGGCCGCAGCTCGCGCACCTCGTCGCAGTCCTCCAAGTCGCGCCGTTCGGTGTCGGGCCGGCTCTCGCGCTCCCTGTCGGGGCGCACGAGCGGCCGCTCGGTGTCGGTGCGCGGTTCGGGCTCCACGGCGGGCTCCTCGGGCCGCGGCCGGCTCGGGGCCGGCCTGGTGCAGGTGCCGCAGGTGCCGCGGCCCGACCCGCGTTCGATGGTGCTGGAGAACCCGGAGGTCCCCGAGCGCAAGCGGTTCTGCTCGCGCTCCGACTGCGGGGCTCCGGTCGGCCGGGCCCGCGGCGAGCGGCCGGGGCGCACCGAGGGCTTCTGCACCAAGTGCGGTCACCCGTACTCCTTCGTGCCCAAGCTGAAGGCCGGTGACATAGTGCACGGCCAGTACGAGGTGGCGGGCTGTCTGGCGCACGGCGGCCTGGGCTGGATCTATCTCGCCGTGGACCGCGCGGTGTCGGACCGGTGGGTGGTGCTCAAGGGCCTGCTGGACACCGGCGACCAGGACGCGATGGCGGCGGCGATCTCCGAGCGGCGCTTCCTCGCGGAGATCGAGCACGCCAACATCGTGCGGATCTACAACTTCGTGGAGCACCTGGACCAGCGCACCGGCTCGCTCGACGGCTACATCGTGATGGAGTACGTCGGCGGCAAGTCGCTCAAGGAGATCGCCAACTCCCGCCGTACCCCGGACGGCAAGCGCGACCCGCTCCCTGTGGAGCAGGCGTGCGCGTACGGCATCGAGGCCCTGGAGGCGCTCGGCCACCTGCACAGCCGCAACCTGCTGTACTGCGACTTCAAGGTCGACAACGCCATCCAGACCGAGGACCAGCTCAAGCTGATCGACATGGGCGCGGTGCGCAGGATGGACGACGACGAGTCGGCCATCTACGGCACGGTGGGCTACCAGGCGCCGGAGGTCGCGGAGGCCGGCCCGTCGGTGGCCAGCGACCTCTACACGGTGGGCCGTACGCTCGCCGTGCTCACCTTCGACTTCCAGGGCTACACGAACGTCTTCGTGGACTCTCTGCCCGACCCGGACACCATCGAGGTCTTCCGCCGCTACGAGTCCTTCTACCGCCTGCTGGTCCGCGCCACCGACCCCGACCCGGCCCGCAGGTTCGCCTCCGCGCAGGAGATGGCCGAGCAGCTGACGGGTGTGCTGCGGGAGGTCGTGTCCCTGCAGACGGGCCGGGCCCGGCCCGCCCTGTCGACGCTGTTCGGCCCGGAACTGAAGGTCACGGACACGGAGTTGTTCCCGAAGCTGGACGGTGACGTCTCCCGGCTCGGCGCACGGGCGCCCCGCGCCCGCAGACCCGGGGCCGCCGGTCGGGCGAGCGCCGCCGGCACGGCGGGCACGACCGGCACGGTCGGCCCGGCGGCCCCGGGCGCCCTCACGGGCGCCCCCGCCCTGGTGAAGCCGGCCGACTCACCCGCCGCCGCCCTCGCGCTGCCCGTGCCGCACGTGGACCCCTCCGACCCCAACGCCGGCTTCCTCGCGGGCCTGCTGACGTCGGCGCCCGCCGAACTCGTCAACGCCCTGGCCGCCGCGCCCGCGCCCTCCACCGAGACCCGGCTGCGCCAGGTGCGCGCCTGGCTGGAGACCGGCGAGCCGGCCACCGCGCTGGCCGCGCTGCGCGCGCTGGAGGAGGAGGACCCCGACGACTGGCGGGTCGTCTGGTACCGGGGCGTGGCCTCCCTGGTCACCGGCGACCACGAGGAGGCGGCCCTGGCCTTCGACGCGATCTACGACGCCTTCCCGGGCGAGGTCGCGCCCAAGCTGGCCCTCGGCCTGTGCGCGGAGGTGCTGGGCCAGCTGGACAACGCGGCCGAGTACTACCGCCTGGTGTGGTCGACCGACCCGAGCCATGTGAGCGCGGCCTTCGGGCTGGCCCGCGTGCAGCTCGCCGCCGGCGACCGGCGCGGCGCCGTACGGACGCTGGAGTCGGTGCCGGAGTCGTCCATCCACTACACGGCGGCCCGGGTGGCGGCCGTACGGGCGCGGCTGCGGCACCGTACGGCGGCCGCGTCCGACACGCCGTTCCTGGACGACGTGACGGCGGCGGCCGGGCAGGTGGAGGCGCTCCAGGCGTACGGCCTGGACCCGGCGCGCCGCGAGGAGTTGTCGGCGGAGGTCCTCGGCTGCGCGCTGGACTGGATACTCTCCGGGGGCCGGGCCGCCGGCCCGGCCGCCCGGCGGGTGCTGCTCGGCAGCGACCTGGACGAGCGGGGACTCCGCTTCGGCCTGGAGCGTTCGTACCGCACGCTGGCCCGGCTGGCGCCCGGCGGCGAGGAGAGGATCGACCTGGTGGAACGTGCCAACCGTTACCGCCCCCGGACGTGGGTGTAGTTGATGTCCCAGATGCCCCCGCAGGCCGCCCTGTCGAAGTGCCCGAGCTGCGCGGAGCCGCTCGAGTCGGGCGACCGCTTCTGCGGCGCGTGCGGACACGACCTGTCCGTGGCCGCCGTGCCGCACAACGACACGCCGACGCTCACCATGTCGGGCGGCGCGGTGCCGCGCCCGGCCGCGCCCGGCGACGACCCGCAGGTCCCCGCCCGGCCGCCGCACGCGCCGCGGCCGGACGCCTCCGGGGCCGGAGCGCCGGCGTCCGCGCACCCCCAGCAGGCGGCGCAACCCTCGTCCGGTGTGCGGTTCGACCGCCCCGCCGAGCCCGACGAGTACCCGCTCCAGGCGCCGGACCCGCGGGTGGCCGCCGAGACCGCGGCCGAGGAGGACGCCGCGGTGTGCGTGGCCTGCCGCGCGGGCCGCGTGGACAGCGACGGCTACTGCGAGAACTGCGGGCACGCCCAGCCCCGCGAGCGCGACCACATGGAGCAGGAGGTCGGCCCGGTGGCCGCCGTCAGCGACCGCGGCCTGCGCCACCACCGCAACGAGGACGCGTTCGCGCTCGGCCGGGCCGGGCTGCCGGACGGCTCGTCCGCGCTCGTGGCGGTCGTCTGCGACGGCGTGTCCTCCGCGACCCGCCCCGACGACGCCTCGCTCGCCGCCTCACGCGCGGCGAGCGACTGCCTGCTGGCCGCCCTCCCGCACGGCACGCACCCGCAGCAGGCCATGCACGACGCGATCGTCGCGGCCGCGCGCGCGGTGGACGCGCTGGCCGGGGAGCCCGCCACGGCCCGCGAGCACACCCCTCACCAGAACGCGCCGGCCTGCACGTTCGTCGGCGCGGTGGTCACCTCCGGGCTGCTCGTCGTCGGCTGGGTCGGCGACAGCCGCGCCTACTGGGTGCCGCTGGACCGCGCCACGCCCGCGGCCCGGCTCACCGAGGACGACTCCTGGGCGGCGCAGATGGTCGCCGCGGGCCTGATGAACGAGGCGGAGGCGTACGCCGACGAGCGCGCCCACGCGATCACCGGCTGGCTCGGCGCGGACGCCTACGAACTGGAGCCGCACACCGCGTCGTTCAAGCCGGACCGGCCCGGGGTGGTCGTGGTGTGCACGGACGGGCTGTGGAACTACGCCGAGACGGCCGAGGAGATGGCCGAGGCCGTCCCCCTCGACGCGGCCGTACGGCCCCTGCACAGCGCCCGGGTGCTGGTCGGCCACGCCCTGGACGGCGGGGGCCACGACAACGTAACAGTGGCCGTCCTGCCGTTCCCCGCCCCGCCGCAGGGGGCAGGATCGGCCTGAGGGACTCGGGACGCGGCACGGGGCGGTGGCCCCGGCCGGTACCGGGACTCCCGCACGGGGAAACGGGGAAGCCTCACAGGATCGGAGGGGACCGGTCCGTTCACAGTCGTCGTCCCCGCTCGCGGGGGCCTTGAAGGGGGAGCCCGCTCGCGGGGTCCCGAGGGGGATCTGAGAAGGCATGGCCAATTTCTCGAAGTCGAACGTGCCGCAGTTCTCGGTGGACGTGTACCAGAACGAGTACCTGCCGGAGGGCGGCCGGGAGGTCAACGCGATCGTCACGGTCACCGCGACCGGCGGCGGCACCGTCGGGACCGCGGTCTCGGCGCCGCACCTCTTCACGCCGGGGCACGGGCCGTCCGCGGCGGTGGCCGTCATGGTCGACTGCTCGGGTTCGATGGACTACCCGCCGACGAAGATGCGCAACGCCCGGGACGCCACGGCGGCCGCGATCGACACCCTGCGCGACGGCGTGCACTTCGCGGTGATCGGCGGCACGCACGTGGCCAAGGAGGTCTATCCCGGCGGCGGCCGGCTGGCCGTCGCCGACGCCACTACGCGCGAGCAGGCCAAGCAGGCGCTGCGCAAGCTCGCCGCGGGCGGCGGCACGGCCATCGGCACCTGGCTGCGGCTGGCCGACCGGCTGCTGTCCTCGGCGGACGTCTCCATCCGGCACGGCATCCTGCTCACCGACGGCCGCAACGAGCACGAGGCGCCCGAGGACCTGAAGCGGACGCTCCAGGAGTGCGCCGGGCGCTTCACGTGTGACGCGCGGGGCGTGGGCACCGACTGGGAAGTGAAAGAAGTCACAGGGATCGCCTCGGCGCTGCTCGGCACCGCCGACATCGTCGCCGACCCGGCGGCGCTGGCCGCCGACTTCACGCACATGATGGAGACGGCGATGGGCAAGGAGGTCGCCGACGTCGCGCTGCGGGTGTGGACCCCGGTCGGCACGGCGATCAAATTCGTCAAGCAAGTCGCGCCGACGGTCGAGGAGTTGACGGACCGCCGCACCGAGGCCGGTCCGCGCGCCGGGGACTATCCGACCGGCTCCTGGGGCGACGAGTCCCGCGACTACCACCTGTGCGTGGAGGTGCCGGCCGCTCACATCGGGCAGGAGATGCTGGCCGCCCGCGTCTCCCTGGTCGTCCCGCAACCGGACGGAACGGTACAGAACCTCGGTGCGCAGGGGCTGGTGCGGGCCGTGTGGACCGACGACATGGCCGCCTCCACCTCGATCAACCCGCAGGTCGCGCACTACACCGGCCAGGCCGAACTGGCCCAGGCCATCCAACAGGGCCTCGACCTTCGCAAAGCGGGTGATTTCGACGGAGCAACGGCCAAACTGGGGCGTGCTGTTCAGCTCGCCAGTGCCTCGGGGAACGCGGATACTGCGAAACTGCTTGCGAAGGTGGTGGACGTGGTCGACGCCGCGACAGGTACTGTGCGACTGAAGGCGAAGGTCGAGGACGCCGACGAGATGACTCTCGAGACGCGGTCCACGAAGACCGTTCGCGTGAAGAAGTGACACAGCAAGACAGCGAACGCCAGCGAGCCCGGCCCCTCGGGGTGGGAGAAAACCGGCCCCCGCGGGCCGGAAAAGGAGAGGGGGAAGCGCCGACATGCCGACCTGCCCGAACGGACACCAGTCGGGTTCCGACGACTGGTGCGAGGTCTGCGGTCACCGCATGGCCGGTGCCGTGCCTCCGCCTCCCCCACCGCCCCCGGCCGGCGGCTACGGCTTCCCGCCCGCGCCGGGACCCGGAGGCCCTGGCGGCCCCGGTGGTCCCGGTGGCTACGGCGGTCCGGGGGGTCCCGGTCCCGGTGGTCCTGGTGGTGCCGGTCCTGGCGGTCCCGGTGCGCCGGGTGGGCGTCCGCACCTGTCCGCGGTGCCGGACCGGGAGCCGGAGCTGTGCCCGCAGTGCCGCACGCCCCGCGAGGGCGGTGCGCCGTTCTGCGAGGAGTGCCGCTGGAACTTCCTGACGAACACCGCCACCTCGTACACCCCGGCGGCCCCGCGTCCCCCGGCTCCCGGCCCCGGTGCCGGTCCCGGCGGGCGCTTCCAGCAGCCGCCCGGCCTGTCCTTCGGCGGTGACTCCTACGAGTACCAGGGCTCCCGCCCGTCCCAGGTGAACCGGCCCGCCGAGCCGATCCCGCCCGGCCCGCACTATCCCGGCGACCCGCAGGGACGCCCGGGCGGTCCCGGCGGACCGGGAGGACCCGGTGGTCCCGGCGGCCCCTCGGGCTTCGGCGGCGACCCCCGTCCCGGCGGTCCCTCCCCCTTCGGCCAGGACCCCTCGCGGCCGGTTCCGCCGCCGCCCGGTCCTACGCAGGGCGGCCCGGGTGGCCCGGGCGGTCCGCGTCCTGGTGGTCCGGGTACGCACGGCGGTGCCCCGCAGGCCTTCCAGCAGGCCGGGGCGCCGGCCCCGCCGTTCCCGCAGGAGACGGGCCGGTCCCAGCCGCCCGGCCCGGCCTTCGGCGGTGACGACGACTGGGTGATCTCCCCGCCGTCGTCCGCGGGTGGCCCGTCCGGTCCGGGCGGTCAGGGCGGGTACGGCGGCCAGGGCGGCGGCTACGGCTATCCGCAGCCCGGCGCCACGCAGGCCCCGTCCGGCCCGCCCTTCCCGCAGCAGCCGGCGACGTGGACGGCGACGATCGGCCCGGACCGCGACTACTTCATGGCGATGATGCAGCGCTCCGGCCCCGAGGCCGCGGGCCTGAACCTGCCCGCCTACTCGCCCGAGCAGCAGCGCACGCTCTCCGGCAACCAGGTCACCATCGGCCGCCGCCGGCACTCCACCGGCGACACCCCCGACATCGACCTGTCGGTGCCGCCGGAGGACCCGGGCGTCTCGCACCAGCACGCGGTGCTGGTCCAGCAGCCCGACGGCACCTGGGCGGTGGTGGACCAGAACTCCACCAACGGCACCACGGTCAACGGCTCCGAGGACCCGATCCAGCCCTTCGTGCCGGTGCCGCTCCAGGACGGCGACCGGGTGCACGTGGGCGCCTGGACGACCATCACGATCCGGCGCGGCTGACGGCCGGCCGGGTCCGACCGGGCCCGGCCCGGCTCAGCCCGGAAGGGGCCAGGCGTACGGCCCCTCCGGATGGTCCAGCCACGCCCAGGCGTGCGCCCCGCTCACCGTGATCCCGTAGCGGGGGCGCTCAGGCCGCCCCTCGCCCTCCCACAGGACGTACGCCTCCCGCGCGTCCAGGCGGCCGCGGGCCAGCGCGAGCAGGAAGCGGAACAGTTCGTGCTCCCGCGCCCCGGGCGGCACACCGTCCAGCGACGGGACGGGCGGCCCGGGCCGGCTGCTCCCGCGCAGCGGCACGAAGTAGGCCGGAGTGTCCAGGAAGGTCCCCTCGGCGTGCGCGGCGTCCCGCACGGTCAGCGCGACCACGCCGGTGGCGATCGGTGTCAGGACGCGGGCGCCGGATGCGCACTGGGCGAGCCAGGCGCGCGGGATCGAGGGCAGCGCGCAGGTGGCCACGATCCGGTCGTAGGGGGCGTGTTCGGGCACCCCGCGCGCCCCGTCGCCGGTGACGACCGCCGGGTGGTGCCCGGCGGCCGCCAGGTGCCGCCGCGCCGACTCGGTGATCTCCGGTTCGAGGTCCACGGTGGTGACGAGGCGGTCGGCGCCGAGCCGGTGGGCGAGCAGGGCGGCGTTGTAGCCGGTGCCCGCGCCGATCTCCAGGACCCGGTCGCCGTCCTCCACCCGCAGCTCGGCCAGCATCTGCGCCATGAGCGAGGGCTGGCTGCTGGAGGAGACGAGCTCGCCGTCGCGCAGGCGGGTGGCCAGCGGTACGTCGGCGTACGCGCCCCGCAACCAGCGTTCGCGCGCCCTCGGGTCGGGGCTCTCGCCCCACCGCCGCTCGTAGCCGCGCACGGCGACGACGTAGTAGTACGGCACGAACAGGTGCCGGGGCACCGCGCCGAACGCCTCCCGCCACACCGGGTCCGACGCCCAGGCGCCGCTCGCCTCGATGTCCCGCACCAGTTCCGCCCGCAGTTCGGCGGCGAGGTCGTCGGTCTCCCGGTCTGCGGAGTGCGCGCCCATGACTCCACTGTGCTGCGCGGGGGCCCGCCGTGGCGAGTACGTCCGGCGGACCGGGAGGGCCGTGGGGCCGAGGGCCTAGGACCGCGGACCTCGGTCCGGGCGTCTGAGACCATGGACGGGTGAATGAGATTCGGCGCGGCACGCTTCAGGAGCAGACGTTCTACGAGCAGGTCGGCGGGGAGGAGACCTTCCGCCGGCTGGTCCACCGTTTCTACGAGGGCGTCGCGGACGACCCCGAACTGCGGGCGATGTACCCCGAGGAGGACCTGGGTCCGGCCGAGGAGCGGCTGAGGCTGTTCCTGATCCAGTACTGGGGCGGCCCGACGACGTACGGCGAGCGGCGCGGCCATCCCCGGCTGCGCATGCGGCACGCGCCCTTCACGGTCGACCGCGCCGCGCACGACGCCTGGCTGCGGCACATGCGGGTGGCCGTCGACGAGCTGGGCCTTTCGCCCGAGCACGAGCAGACGCTGTGGAACTACCTGACGTACGCGGCCGCTTCGATGATCAACACCCCGGACTGAGCACCCCGGCCGAGCATTCCCGACTGAGCACCCTGCGCTAAGCGCCCCTGGACCGGATCCGGTCGTCCCGGAATCCGGTCGCCGTGCGCCGGATTGCGGTCACAATCCGGTCAAGGTCGATCCACAAGCGCTTACCCGCGGTCCCCTCCCTCTGACAGCATCGCTCGGAGGTCTGGACAACGGCGGGGGGAGCCGGGTGGCGGGGTTCACGGGGCTGGTGCTGCTGCGCGCGCGGGCGCACCGTCTGCCGGCGGCCGCCGCGCTGCTGACCGTCCTGCTCACCACGGCCGTCCTTTCGACGTTCGCCGCCTACTCCGGCGCGATCGGCGACGCGGCCCTGCGCCACGCCCTGCGCGACCCGCGCAACGCGGCGGACGCCGCCCTGACCGTGCGGGCCGATGTGCCCGTGGCCGACCGCGCGCGGGCCGACGCCGCCGTGCGGCAGCGGGCGGGCGAGGCCTTCGACGGACTGCCGGTGACCGTGCGGAAGCTGGTGCGCTCCGGCCCGTACGCCCTTCCCGTCTCCCTGCGACCGCCCGCCGACCGGTCCGGCGACCCGGACCTGACCTACTTCGCCGGCCTGGACGGCAGCCAGGTGCGGCTGGTCTCCGGCCGCCTGCCGCGCGCGACGGCGGCGGGGGACCTGGAGGCCGCGCTGCCCGAGACGGCCGCCCGGCGGCTCTCCCTGGCCACCGGCGCCCGGCTCACGCTCGCCGACCGGCTGGGCGGCCCGAAGGTCCGGGTGCGGATCACCGGTCTGTACCGGCCCGCCCGCGCCGGCGCCGCGTACTGGCAGCTGGACGACCTGGGCGGCCGCGGGGTGCGCAAGGTCGACTTCACGACGTACGGCCCGCTGCTCGCCGCGCCCGGCGTGCTCTCCGGTACGAGGGTGACCGCCGGGCAGTCGGCCTGGCAGGTGTCCGCGGACTTCACGGCGCTGACGACCGGGCGCATCGGCGCGCTGCGCGAGGCGGTGCGCCCGGGCGCCGCCGAACTGCGCAGGACGGTCGCGCCGGGCGACACGGTGACCGTGACGACCTCGCTGCCGGAGGTGCTGGACCGGATCGACCGCTCGCTGCTCGTCACGCGGTCCACCCTGCTGATCGCCGCGCTGCAACTGGTCCTGCTCGCGGCCTACGCACTGCTGCTGGTGGCCCGGCTGCTGAGCACCGAACGCGCCGGTGAGACCCGCCTGTTGCGGGCGCGCGGCGCTTCACGCGCCCGGATCGCCTCGCTGGCCGCCCTGGAGGCGCTGCTGCTCGCGCTGCCCGCCGTGCTGTGCGCCCCGCTGCTCGCCGGGCCGTTCACCCGGCTGCTGGCCGGGCAGGGCGCCCTGGCCCGGATCGGGCTGCACCCGGACATCCCGGCGGCCGGACGGCCGGGGGTGTGGCTGGTCGCGGTGGCTGTGGCGCTGGGCTGCGCGGTGGCGGTGACGCTGCCCGCGCTGACGTCGTCGTTCGCGGCCGGACCGCGGGCCCGTGCGCTGCCCGCGCCGCTGCGCGCCGGCGCGGACGTCGGGCTGCTGGCGGTGGCCGCCGTCGCGTACTGGCAGCTGGACCGGCAGCCCACCGGCGCCGTCGCCGGGGACCGCACGGGCGCGCTCGGCATCGACCCGCTGCTCGTCACCGCGCCCGCGCTCGCCCTGCTGGCCGGCACGGTCCTGACGCTGCGGTTGCTGCCGCCGGTGGCCCGGCTGGCCGAGCGGCGCGCCGCGGGCGGCCGGGGGCTGCCGGCGGCGCTGGCGGGCTGGCAGTTCAGCCGCCGCCCAATGCGCGGGGCGGGTCCGGTGCTGCTGCTGGTGCTGGCGGTGGCGCTGGGCATGCTGGCAATCGGCCAGGGCGCCTCCTGGGACCGTTCGCAGGACGACCAGGCCGACTTCCGGGCGGGGGTGCCGGTGCGGGTGCTGGCCGCCGGGGAGGGCGAACTCGGGCGCACCGAGAACTACGCCGCCGTCGGGCACGTCCGCGCCGCCGCCCCCGCCGTGCGCGCCGCGCTGCCCCTGTCCGGCGACCGCACGGCGACCGTGCTGGCACTGGACACGACCCGGGCGTCGGACGCGGTCCTGATGCGCCCCGATCTGGCCGCGTCCCCGGTGGGCCCGCTGCTGTCGGGGCTGGCGCCGAAGGGCGCGGCGGCCGGCGTGAAGCTGCCCGCGGGCACCGCCCGGCTGCACCTGACGGCGGGCATCCGCGGTTCCGCGACGAGCCCCTCGGTGGACGTGGCCGTGACCCTGGAGGACCGCTACGGGGTGCCGTACCGGATGCCGCTCGGCTCGCTCCCGGCCGACGGCCGCTCCCGCCCCCTGACGCTGGACGTGCCCGCCGCCGCGGGCCCGCTGCTCCTGACCGCTCTCGAGCTGAGCCTGACCCAGCCGGTCGACCGCGCCGAGCAGCACAGCCTGACCGTCTTGGAGATGACGGCCGAGGCCGCCGACGGCACCGTACGGCGGCTGTCGCTGCCCACCGCCTGGCAGGCGGTCTCCTCCAGCACCGGCACCACCTCCTCCCCCGACGGCAGCACCTCCCCGTCCCGGCCCTCCGTCACCTCCGCCCGCCCGCTGACCGTCGCCTACGGCACCGGCTACGTGCCGCACGAGGACACCTGGGTGGTGGGCACGGTCACCGTACGGGTGCGGGTCGTCCAGCCGCCGCAGCCCGAGGTCGCCGCACTCGCCACCGGCGCGTTCCTGACCGCCGCGGGCGCGCACCCCGGCCAGCGCGTGGACGTGACGATCGACGGCCGCTCCGTCCCGGTCCGCATCGCACGGTCGGTGCGCGCGCTGCCGACCACCGCGGGACAGCCGGACCAGGCCTCGGCCGGCGCGGCCGACGCGGCCCACGACGGCGGCGGCCTGCTGATGGACCTGCGGTCGGTGAACCGGCTGCTCCAGGCGCGCTACGGCGACGGGGTGCCGCCCACCGAGTGGTGGCTGAGCGCCGACCCGGGCCGGTCGGCGCAGGTGGCCGCCGCGCTGCGGGCCCTGCCCGACGTGGAGCCGGCGCAGGTGGTGGTGCGCGACGAGATCGCCGGGCAGCTGCGCGGCGACCCGTTCGGCGCCGGGCCCGCGGCCGCGTTCACCGCCGCGGCCGTCGTCGCCGCGGCCCTGGCGGCGCTCGGCTTCGCGGTGAGCGCGGCCGGCGCGCTGCGGGAACGGGACGCCGAGTTCGCCGTACTGCGGGCCCTGGGCGCCCCGCGCCGGAAGCTGGCCCGCATGCTCGCCGCCGAGCACGGCGTACTGGTCGCCCTGGCACTGGCGGTCGGTGTCGCCCTGGGCGCGGTGCTGACCCGGGCGGTGGTGCCGCTGATCGTGCTCACCGGGCAGGCGGCGAAGCCGGTGCCGGCGGTGCTGGTCCAGCTCCCGCCCGGCCGCGTGGCCGTGCTGCTGGCGGCGGTCGCCGCCGCGCCGCTGCTCGTCACCGCGGCCCTGAGCCTGCGCCGGTCCGACCCGGCGGTGTCCCTGCGAGACGGCGGAGGTGAGTGAGGTGGACCGCGTCACCGCTTCCTGGGTCCGCGTCCGGCTGCGCACCGCACCGGCCGCCGCGGCCGCCCTGGCGCTGCTGGTCGCGCTGACCGCGTGCCTGGCCGCGGTGTTCCCGCGCGCGCTCGACCGGTACCGGGACGCCGGCCTGGTCCACGCGGTCGAGCGGGCGCACCCGGACCGCACCAGCGTGTGGCTGTTCGCCCCGGGCCTGGACGACGGGTCCGGTCAGCCGCAGCGGGAGGACGCGCTGCGCCCGGCCGCTCTGGGGCGGCAGTTCGCGGGGGTGCTGCGCGCCGTCCAGCGGCCACTGGTCGCCGACCGCGCCCAGTCCTCGTACGGCGTGCAGAACAGCGACCCCCTCGCCGTGCCCGACACCTTCATCCCCCGGCCCAGCGGACTGCCCGCGCGGCTGCGGCTGGTCGCGCAGAACGGCCTCGGCGGGCACTCCTCGGTGCGCGCGGGCCGGCTGCCCCGCGTGAACGGCACCGTCACGGCGGCGACCGCCGAGGTCGAGGCCGCCGTGACCGCCGAGACGGCCAGAAGCCTGCGCCTGCGGGTGGGTTCGGTCCTCCACGTGCCGGGCGCGGCCCGCCGCCCGCTCGCCGTGCGCGTCACCGGCATCCTCGACCCGCGCGAACCCGGCGGCGCCTACTGGGCGTCCGAGCCCCTCCTTCGTACCCCTTCGCTGGTGCGCGTCCCCTCGGCCGACCCGCAGTACTACTGGCTCGGCGCCCTGCTGCTGCAGCCCGAGGCGGCCCCGGCCCTGCTCGGCACCCCCGGGCACCCGTTCCGCTACTGGCAGATCGCGCCCGACACCCGCGCCCTGCACGCCCACGAGCTGGGCGGCCTGAAGTCCTCGGTCGCGGCTCTGGAGTCGGGGCCGGGGCTCGGGCAGGTCCGCACGGTCACCGACCAGACCACGCAGGCGGACACCGACCTCGACGACGTGCTCAACGACTACGACCGTCTCGCCGCCGGCATCGAACCGCTCGTGTCCGTCGCCGCCTTCGGCACCGCGACGGTCGCCGCCGTCGTCCTGCTGATGGCAGGCGGTCTCGCCGCCGACCGCCGCCGCGCCGAACTCGCCCTGCTGCGCGCCCGCGGCTCCTCCCTGCGCGCCCTGGGCGGACGCCTGCTCGCCGAGACGGCCGTGGCCGCCGTGCCCGCCGGCGCGCTCGGACTCGCGGCCGCGCTGCTCGCGGTCCCCACCGAGCGCCGTGTGCCCGCGGTCCTCGCGGCGGTGGCGGTCACCGCGCTCGCCTGCTCGGCGCTGCCCCTGCGCGCGATGGTCACCCACCGCGCGGTCCGCGTGCACGGCCCGCGCGAGGACGCGGTGTCACGGCGCCCGTCCCGGCGCCGCACGGTCGCCGAACTCACCCTGCTGGTGATCGCGGCGGGCGCGGTGGAGGCGCTGCGGCGCAGGGGCGTGTCGGGCACGTCCGGCGCCTCCGGCTCGGGCGGCGGCTCCGCAGAGACCTCGTCCGGCGTCTCGGGTGACCAACTGGTCTCCCTCGCCCCGGTGTTGGTGGGTGTGATCGCGGCCCTGGTGCTGGTCCGGCTGTACCCGCTGCCACTGCGCCGGCTGGCGGGTCCGGCCCGGCGGCTGCGCGGGGCGGTGGGGCACCTGTCGCTCGCCCGCGCGGGACGCACGTCCGTCTCCGCGGTGCTGCCGCTGCTCGCGCTGCTGACCGCGCTCACCACGGCCGCCTTCGGCGGATCGGTCCTCGCCGGCATCTCCGACGCGCGGGACCACGCCGCGCTGTCCGCCGTGGGCGCGGACGCCCGTGTGGAGGGCAGCGCAGCGCTGCCGGCCGGGCTGCCCGACCGGGTCCGCCGGGCGCCCGGCGTCGGTCACGTCAGCGAGATGAGCGTCGACTACCAGGCCAAGGCGGGCGCGAACCTCACCCCGGTGTCCCTGGCCGGCGTCGCCCCCGCCGACTACGCCTCCCTCGCCGGCCGCACCGGCCTCGGCCCCTTCCCCGTGGAGCGGCTGCACCGCCCGGCCGCGGGGCGCTCCTCCGCGCTGCCCGCGCTGGCTTCCCCGTCCGTCGCCCGGACCTACGGCACCCAGCCGTTCCCGGTCCGCCTCGGCGACGGCGCCGACATCACCGTACGGATCGCCGTCGTCCGCGACCGGACCCCGGCCGTGGTCGGCGACGAATTCCTGGTCGTCGACCGCGCCGGGCTGGACCGGGCGGCCGCCCGCACGACCACCCTGCTGGTGACCGGCGCCCACCTCGACGCCCACGCCCTGCGCGCCGCCACCGGCAAGGCGGCGTCCGTGCAGCTGCGGTCCGAGGAGCGGGCGCACTACGTCGACTCGCCCCTCCAGACCGGCGCCGGGCGCGTCTACGCGGCGGCGGTCGCGGCGAGCGCCGGCTACGCCGTACTCGCTCTGCTGCTCGCGCTGCTGCGCGCGGCCCCCGAACGCGCCGCGCTCCTCGCCCGGCTGCGCACCATGGGCCTCACCCGAGCCCAGGGCCGCCGCCTGCTGATCCTGGAGTCCCTGCCCCAGGCCGTGCTCGCCGCGGCGGGCGGCGCGCTGACGGGCTGGGCGACCATCCGGCTGCTGTCCCCCGGCATCGATCTGACCACGGTGGCCCTGCCTCCCGCCGCGGCCTACTCCGGCGCGGGTGTGCTGCGGACCGACCCCCTGTCGCTGGCCCTGCCGGCCGCCGCGGTGCTGCTGCTCGCTGTGGGGGTCGCCGCCGGGCAGGCCTGGTGGACGGGGCGCAGGGGTTCGGTACGGGAGCTCAGGGCGGGGGATTCCGGATGAACCGCCCCGGCCTCCGTGCCTGCCCGGGTCCAAGCCACCCCAGCGGTGCCGGTGCCCCCGGCAGCGGCCCCGGCGGGCCCGGTCCCGGTGACCCCAGTGGTCCCTTTCACCCCTATCGCCCCAGCGGTCCCAGTCCCAGTGACCCCGGCGGTCCCATCCCCGTCGGCGGTCCCGGCGACCGCCTCATCCGCCCCAGCCGCCGCGCAGGAGCTCACCGATGACGACGCATCCCACGCTCGCCGACCTCGCCCGGCGGGCGACCGCGCACCGCGAGCAGCCGGCCTACGGCCACGACGCCCTGATCACCTGCGACCGCCTGGTGCGCATCTTCTCCGCGGACGGTGTCGAGGTGCAGGCCCTCCAAGGCCTGGACCTGCTGGTCCGCGAGGGCGAGCTCATGGCCCTCGTCGGCGCGTCCGGCAGCGGCAAGTCCACCCTGATGAACATCCTCGCCGGGCTGGACACCCCGACCGCCGGGGCGGCCCGCGTCGCCGACCACGACCTGCTCGCCATGACCGCCAAGGACCGCCTGCGCTACCGCCGTGAGGTCGTCGGCTTCGTCTGGCAGCAGACCTCCCGCAACGTCCTGCCGTACCTGACCGCCGCGCAGAACGTCGCCCTGCCGATGCAGCTCGCGGGCGCCCGCGGACGCACCCGCCGCGCCAAGGCCGAACGCGCCCTGGAGCTGCTGGAACTCCTGGAGGTCGGCGACTGCCGGGACCGCCGCCCGCACCAGATGTCCGGCGGCCAGCAGCAGCGCGTCGCGATCGCGGTGGCCCTCGCCAACAACCCGGCGGTGCTGCTCGCCGACGAGCCCACCGGCGAACTCGACTCCCACACCGGCGAGCAGGTCTTCGCCGCCTTCCGCACCGCCAACGAACGCCTGGGTACCACCATCGTCATCGTCACCCACGACCAGGCGGTGGCCACGGAGGTCCGCCGCACGGTCGCCATCCGCGACGGCCGCACCTCCACCGAGGTGCTGCGCCGCAGCGAGGTGGACGAGGCGACCGGACACGAGCGGGTGGTGAGCCGCGAGTACGCCATGCTGGACCGCGCGGGACGCCTGCAACTGCCCGCCGAGTACACCCAGGCCCTCGGCATGCGCGACCGTGTGGCGCTGGAACTGGAGCCCGACCACATCGCGGTACGCCCCGACGACAGCGAACGGGACTGACCGGCTCTCCGCCCCGGCGGGCCAGGGGGTCAGCGGACGCTGACGCCCAGCGTGCCGAGCCCGGCCTGCCGCACGGCTATCGAACCGTAGGGGGTGCGCAGCCGCAGCCAGGCCCCCGACGAGAACAGCGCGAGGTCGCCCTCGCCGGCACTCGCGCGGGAGCGCAGGAAGCCGAGGGACTGCGCCGCGTGCAGGGCCCGCACCGGGAGCCGGGTCTGCCCCACGGTCCGGGACCAGATCTCCCGCCCGATCAGGTCGAGTCCGGCGCGGGTGCGCTCCTCGGGCGCCAACTCTCCGCTCCGGGTGCGGAATTCGGTGACGGCGGCGGCGACCGTCGCCCGCAGGCGCTCCGCCGGGGGCAGCCCGGGCTCGGGCTGCCAGCCCCCGCGCGGCGGGAGCACACCCGCCCACGGCGGCCCGGTCACCGCGGCCGGAACGACGGCCGTGGCGGCCGTCTCGTCCACCGACTCCAGCAGCTCACCGGCGGACACGGTCACGTCGAGGGTGACGTCGAGCCCGTTCTCGTACGGCTTGGCGAGCCGCACCGCACGCACGGCCAGCACCTCGAAGGACGGCGGCCGTCCGAACACGGCGAGCGCGGTGCCCGCCGCCTGAAGGCGCACGGCGGCCGCGCGGTCGTAGTGCAGCAGCCGGGACAGGAAGGCGGCGAGGTCGGCCGCCTCCGTGTCGTCCGTGAGGTGGAGCACCGTCATGCGGCGACGGCCTCCTCCTCGTCGGCCTTTTGCGACCCGTCGTCGGTGTACTCCCGGAGGAACTCGCGCTCCTCCTCGGTGATCCGGCGCGGCCGCTGGGCCTCGAAGTCGAAGGGAACGATCACCGTGGAGGCCCGGACGTAGATCTGGTCGCCGTCCTTCACCTCGTAGGCGAGGGTGAAGGAGGCGGCCCTGATCTCCGTGACCCACAGCTCGATGTCCACCGGGGCGTGCCGGTGGACGAGCTGGCGCTTGTAGTCGATCTCGTGGCGCGCCACGACCGACCCCTGCTTGAACTGCTTGTCCGGGCGGAACAGGAAGTCGATGCGGGCCTCCTCCAGGTAGCGGAGGAACACCACGTTGTTCACGTGGCCGTACGCGTCCATGTCCGCCCAGCGCAGCGGGCAGCGGTAGGTGTGGCGCATCTGCTGGATCAGCCCCGGGTCAGCTTCTTGTAGGTGGCGCGGTGCGGACGGGCGGCGTCCGCGCCGAGCCGCTCGATCTTGTTCTTCTCGTACGACTCGAAGTTGCCCTCGAACCAGAACCACTTGGAGTCGCCCTCGTAGGCGAGGATGTGCGTCGCGACGCGGTCCAGGAACCACCGGTCGTGGGAGACGACCACGGCGCAGCCGGGGAACTCCAGCAGCGCGTTCTCCAGGCTGGAGAGAGTTTCGACGTCGAGGTCGTTGGTGGGCTCGTCGAGGAGCAGCAGGTTGCCGCCCTGCTTGAGGGTGAGCGCGAGGTTGAGGCGGTTGCGCTCACCGCCGGACAGCACGCCCGCCGGCTTCTGCTGGTCCGGTCCCTTGAAGCCGAAGGCGGAGACGTACGCGCGCGAGGGCATTTCGACCTGGCCGACGTTGATGTAGTCCAGCTCGTCGGAGACGACGGCCCACAGCGTCTTCTTGGGGTCGATGTTCTCGCGGCTCTGGTCGACGTAGGAGATCTTGACGGTCTCGCCGACCTTGATGCTGCCGGAGTCCGGCTCCTCCAGGCCCTGGATCATCTTGAACAGCGTGGTCTTGCCCGCGCCGTTCGGGCCGATGACGCCGACGATGCCGTTGCGCGGCAGGGTGAACGACAGGTCGTCGATCAGGACCTTCTCACCGAAGGCCTTGTTGAGGTTGCTCACCTCGACGACGACGTTGCCCAGGCGGGGGCCCGGCGGGATCTGGATCTCCTCGAAGTCCAGCTTCCGCATCTTCTCGGCCTCGGCGGCCATCTCCTCGTAGCGGGCCAGGCGCGCCTTGGACTTGGCCTGGCGGCCCTTGGCGTTGGAGCGGACCCACTCGAGCTCTTCCTTGAGTCGCTTCTGCCGCTTGGCGTCCTTCTGGCCCTCGACCTTCAGACGGGTCGCCTTGGTCTCCAGGTACGTGGAGTAGTTGCCCTCGTACGGGTAGGCGCGGCCGCGGTCGAGCTCGAGGATCCACTCGGCGACGTTGTCCAGGAAGTACCGGTCGTGGGTGATCGCCACGACGGTGCCGTCGTACTTGGCGAGGTGCTGCTCCAGCCAGTTCACCGACTCGGCGTCGAGGTGGTTGGTGGGCTCGTCGAGCAGCAGCAGGTCGGGCTGCTCGAGCAGCAGCTTGCACAGCGCCACGCGGCGCTTCTCACCGCCGGAGAGGTTGGTGACCGGCCAGTCGCCGGGCGGGCAGCCCAGGGCGTCCATGGCCTGCTCGAGCTGGGCGTCGAGGTCCCAGGCGTTGGCGTGGTCGAGCTCCTCCTGGAGCTTGCCCATCTCCTCGAGCAGCGCGTCGGAGTAGTCGGTGGCCATCTGCTCGGCGATCTCGTTGAACCGGTCGAGCTTGCCCTTGATCTCGGCGACGCCCTCCTGGACGTTCTCCAGGACCGTCTTCTCCTCGTTCAGCGGGGGCTCCTGGAGGAGGATGCCGACGCTGTAGCCGGGCGACAGGAACGCGTCGCCGTTGGACGGCTGCTCCAGCCCCGCCATGATCTTCAGCACGGTCGACTTACCGGCACCGTTCGGGCCGACGACGCCGATCTTCGCACCCGGAAGGAAGCTCAGGGTGACGTCGTCGAGGATCACCTTGTCGCCGTGCGCCTTGCGCGCCTTGCGCATGGTGTAAATGAACTCAGCCAAGAGAAACCGTCCGGCAGCTTGAAACTGGCAGTGGGCAGATACACCCCATCTTGCCTGACCGCCACCCCGTAGCGGAAACCAGTAAGGCCGGGCGCCTCTGACCTGGGGTTTCGCTGGTGGGAGCTGCGGCCCGTCCTCACTGTCGGTTGTCGTTGAGTGGCCTCGGGCGCCCTCGCACGGCCCAGGGACGGCCAGGACACAGAGTGCCACCCCTGCCACGGGTCGTCAGCCAGCAGTCTGCGCACCCCTGCCTCCGGCCTTGAGGTGGCCGTCGACCAGGGAAACCCCCTGCTCGGGCGGCTTGACCCTGATCTTGGGCTGCGCCTCACGGCCCTGGGCTGTGATCTCGTGTGGGCCTCGGCATGGATGGAGGAGGCAAACGAGGCCGTCGCCCCACGCATCGGACTGCCACGACTGCCCGTCATGGCGTGGCCGGACGCCTGTGCCGACGACAGTCCGCGGGGCCTGCACTGGAAGACCCGTCATCTCGTCGAGTGGGCCAATGGCCGGCCGTTCATCTGGGTCGACGACGAGATCAGCAGCATGGACCGCCTCTGGGTCGCCGCCCAACATGCCGGGCCGGCGCTTCTTCATCGCGTCGACCCGACCAAGGGCCTGGAAGACGCCGACTTCTGGGTGCTCGCTGGGTGGCTAGGTACGACGAGCCGAGCCCCAGGGCCAGGCGCTCAGAAGGCGCTCTGTGGCTTCCCATCCTCCCCTTGACCTGTGGCTCTTCCTCAGCTGAGCGGCTTGTCAGTAGAACTCCGACACGGATTCGACACGCAGTGTCCTGGTGACTCTGTACGGTGCCAACGACACACACTGCGCACGAACTGTTGGGGGCGGGCATGACGGAGTATCTGTCTGAGGTTGATCCGCGATGGGCTGAGCACTCGGGCGAAGCGGGGCACTACGGCGCCCCGGAATGGGGTCCGGAGGACTTGCAGAGCGCCGCGGAGTTCCTGGCTGAACTCGCACCGCAGGCCCGGCAAGTGCTCGAGTACCTGGCGCGCAACCCTGGCCGGAGGATCCACTGCACGGAGCTGGTGGACAAGGCTCTGGGCGGGCCTAACGAGCGTGATCCGGCGCGGCGCGTGGCAGGAGTGCTGTCCGGGATGAGCAAGGGACACAGCAACAGTGGGCGGCGGCTTCCGTTCTACTGGTGGGAGGCACCCGAGGGGAGCACGGGCGCGACATACGCAGTCCGCCCCTCGGTGGCAGCGGTTTTCCTGGCCGCTCAGCTCGGCGATGTGTGATCTGTACAGCCAAAACTGATTACCGGCGGCCATGGCCGGCGGCCGCCTTACCGATCAACGCCTTGACTACTGCTGAGCTGTCGGCAGCTGTCGACGTTGGTCATCGTTGAGCGCCCTTTCACTGCCTTTGGACACTCAACGCTGCGGCTCACGTTGAGGCGCTCAGATCGGCGTCGTTGGGTGCCTCGGCCGCCGCGGCGTTGAGCATGATGCCCAGTTCACGCATGAGGACGACCTCTTCCACAGTCCTCAGCCTGACCCCGAGGTATCGCCCGGGCTCGTCGGCATCGCAGAAGTCATCGAAGAGCGTGTGGAAGACGTGTGCTTGGCACTCGTTGTGGAATTGGCAAGGATCGTCGGTCTTCGCCGGTCAGTTCTGCGTGGTGCGCTTCTTGTGGACGATGCTCAGGGCCGTGGCGCCGAGGACCAGGAGGCTGAGGCCGATGGCGGCTATCAGCGGGGTGGTGCTGGTGCCGCCGGTGTCGGCGAGGTTGGTGCCCGGCGCGGTGCCGCCGACCGTGGCGGGGCTGGGTGCGCTGAGCGTCTGGGTGGTCGTGCCGATCGCCGCGCCCTCGGTCCTGCAGTCGAGGACGCCGGTGAAGCGCTGGCCCCGGCCTGAGGGGGACGTGATCGTGAAGTCGTAGGCCTGGTCCTCCTGGAGCGGGATCGTGACCGTCGGGGACGCGCCCGCCGGGATGGTGTGCTCCGTGCCCAGCAGCTCGAAGGTGAACGCCTTGTCGCCCTTGTTGACCGCCGTGATGTCCAGGCCGTTCTTCGCGCAGTCCTTCACCGCGGACAGGGCGGGTATCGCGCCCTCGGCGGCCCAGGCCGCGGTGGCGGTCGCGGCGACCGTGGACTCGCTGGAGCCGGCGAGGATCTGGGTCTGGCTGCGGCTGTCCGCGGTGAAGGCGCGGCCGACCGGCACGGTGGTGGAGGCCTGGACGGTCAGCTCGGCACCGCCGGCCGCCGCGTCCTCGGGGACGTCGAAGAAGAGCCGGCTGCCGTCCTTGGCGGAGGTGACGGGTTTGCCGTCGCTCCCCACGATCCGTACGCCGTCGGCGGCCGCGTCCGCCGGAGGCGTCACCGTCACGCTGCTCGCGTCCGTGTGCACCGTGACGGGACCCAGCCGCTTGCCGGGCCGGCCGGAGACGGCGGGCGGGGCCAGCGTCAGCGAGGCCTTCGGCTCGGGCAGGTCGCCGGCGCCCCCCTGGAGGTAGTCCGCGAGCTTCTCGGCCTGCGGGCCGACGGCGTCGACGCGTGCGCCGTCGGAGTAGCGCCAGATCGCCACCTGGGTGCCGGCCGCCGCGTCCTGCTCGGTGAGGCTCTTGACGCCCGCCTTGGCGGCGAGCGCCGCGAGGTCGTTCACCTGCGGGTAGGAGTTCTGCAGGATCCAGCGGATCCGGCCGGCGTTCTTGTTCGTCCCCAGCGAGGTGCCGCTCCACGGCGTCTCGTGGTACTTGGCGTCCTTCTGCGTGGGGTTGCGCAGGTCGACGGAGTACGTCTGCAGCATGCCGCCGCCGTCGACGAACATCTGGAACAGTCCGGCGGAGACCTGGTAGTTCCCGTCCTTGTCATGGATGACGGCGGTGCCGTACGTCTTGAGGCTGCCGATGGTGGCGGTCGCCCCGCCCTGGCCCCGCGGCGTCCCCGCGGCGGCGGCCGGCCCGGCGGCGGCCACGACACCGGCGGCCGCCAGCCCGCAGACCAGGAGTGCGGCGGTGCGTCGGCCCGCCCCTCGACTGCGCGTGAACGGCGCAGCGTACGAAGCACACACAGAATTCCCCTTCGAGCGGGACCCGTTGACGTGGGGGCGCGGTCCCACCAGCAGAATCTTCAAGCCCACAGAGCCTGTTCGGCATCCTATGGATCACGGGCACCACTACCCGCTGTCATATCGTCAGATGACTGATCCGACTCGGAATCGTTATCGCCGGAGAACGGCCGGCGAACTGCCCGGGTACGGCGGAAGAACCGTCCGGGGACCGGTGCTCAGGTGACCGCCGCGGGTTCCCGCTGCTGCTGTGGCGCCGTGTCCTCGGCCGCGTCCTCAGGCGGGGTCTCCCAACTGGGCTCGGGCTGTGCGGGCATCGCGGCCGTGGTGCTGTCGGGCCTGCTCGTGCGGCGGAAGGCCGCCGTGCCCCGGGCGAGGTCGTGGCCGATCGCCACGGCGTCGATGTCCGCCGAGGTACGGGTGTTGCCGTCCCGGGGCACCGCGCGCACCTTCAGCCGGCCCTGCACGACGACCGGGTCGCCGACGTTCAGCGAGGCCACCGCGTTCGACGCCAGCTGGCGATTGGCCCAGACCGTGAAGAAGTTGGTGTGCCCGTCGGTCCAGGCGCCCTTCTCCCGGTCCCAGTAGCGCGAGGTCACCGCCAGCCGGAACCTCGCCGACGCGCCCGACGCCAGCTCCCGGTAGACCGGCTGCGTCGCCACGTTGCCCACCGCGCAGACCATCGTCTCGTTCATCGTGAACCCCTCCCTCGCCGGCCCGTCCGGGGCCGGGTGAAGACGCGTACGGGCCCGTCCCGTACGGCTGCGTCCGTCGTGGCAACCGCTCCGTCGCGATCGCCGCGGAACCAGACTGCCGCCGCCGGGCCGAGCCCGCCGGGCCCTGTGGAACAGCGCCCGCCTGTGGAAAACTCGCCCACCCGAACGGAGTACGCGATCAACGGAGTGGGCGACCGGCGCCCCCCATGCCCCTCCGGCAGAGTCCGCTCAGCGCACCCCCGCCCTCATGACCCGTGCGTACTGCTCCCGCACCTCGCGGTAGCGCAGCAGTTCCGCCGCCACCGGATCCAGGACGCGGGCCCTGCCGCAGCCCGCCGCGGCCTCGCGCAGCCGGCGCTCCGCCTCCTGCCCGTACCGCCGCGCCGGTCCGCGCGCCGCGATCCGGCAGCTCCACTCCACCAGCGGCCCGCCGACGATGCCCGCGACCATCAGCAGCACGGGCACCCCGAGGTTCGGCGACATCACCCCGATGATCTGGCCCACCAGCCACAGCCCCCCGACGACCTGGAGGATCGTCATCGAGGCCTGCGCGAGGACCGCCGCCGGCCACCAGCCGGGCCGCGGCGGCCGCCCCGGGGACAGCCCGGCCCGCGCCGTCAGCTCGTCCAGCGCCTCGGGCAGCCCGTGGGCCCCGCGCACCGCGGCCTCGCGCACCGCCTGCGCCCAGGGCGTCGGCAGTCCGGCCGAGGCTCGGTCGGCCACCGTACGGACCGCCTGTTCGACGCGCTGGCGTGCGGTGGCCTCCTCGTCCGGCTGGGCGCGCACCGGCAGCCGGCCGGTGGGCGGCTCGCTGCGGTCCTGGTACCACCGCCACAGCCGCAGCCACGGGGTTCCGCACGCCCGGCCGGCGTTGCGCAGCCAGGCGCGTTCGGCGGCCTCGCCGGCGGCGGTGGCGCCCACCGCGTCCGCGAGCCGGGCCGCGAACTCCTCGCGCGCCTCCTCGCTGAGCCCGGCGCGGCGCGGTGTCGCGTAGACGGGCCGCAGCCGCAGCGCCGCCGCGTCCACGTCGGCGGCGATGCGCCGCGCGGCCGCCCCGCGTTCCGCCACGAACTGGCCGAGCGCCTCGCGCAGTTCGCCGATTCCTTCCCCGGTGAGCGCGGACAGGGCCAGCACGGTCGCGCCGGGCTCGCCGTGCTCGCCGAGGGCGATCCCGTCCTCGTCGAGCAGCCGCCGCAGGTCGTCGAGGACCTGGTCGGCGGCCTCCCCGGGCAGCCGGTCCACCTGGTTGAGGACGACGAACATGACCTCCGCGTGGCCGGCGAGCGGCCGCAGGTAGCGCTCGTGGAGGACCGCGTCGGCGTACTTCTCCGGGTCGACGACCCAGATCACGGCGTCGACGAGTCCGAGGATCCGGTCCACGTGCTCGCGGTGCTGCACGGCGGCCGAGTCGTGGTCGGGCAGGTCGACAAGGACCAGGCCGCGCAGCTGCGGATCGCCGTCGGGGCCCTGGACCGGGCGTCTGCGCAGCCGGCCCGGGATGCCCAGGCGGTCGATGAGGCTCGCCGCGCCGTCGCTCCAGCTGCACGCGATGGGGGCCGCGGTCGTCGGGCGCCGTACGCCGGTCTCGGAGATCGCCACTCCGGCGAGCGCGTTGAACAGCTGCGACTTGCCGCTGCCGGTCGCGCCCGCGATGGCCACGACGGTGTGCTGCCCGGAGAGCCGGCGCCGCGCGGCCGCCTCGTCGAGGACTCGGCCGGCCTCGGCGAGGGTGCGGCTGTCGAGCCGGGTGCGGGACAGGCCCACCAGCTCGCGCAGCGCGTCCAGGCGCGACCGCAGCGGCCCGTCGTACGCCAGCGGGGTCACGGGCAGCGGCCTGGAGACCCGGGGTTCGACGACCGGGGCGAGTTCGGCGGCGCTGGACTCGGTGACGCGGCGCGCGATCAGCCCGTCGTCCCAGATGTCCTCGGGCTCCGTGCGCTCCCGGTCGCCGTCGTCCTTGGCCCGCGTCTGCCGGCCGTCGTCCTGCACGCGCGCCTGCCGCTCATCGTCGTTCACGCGCGCGTGTCGGTCATCGTCCTTCACGCGGGCGTGTCGCTCATCGTCCTTGGCGCGCGCGTGCCGGTCGCCTTCCTCGGCGCCTGCGGCGCGCCCGTCGTCCTCCTTCGCACGCGCGGCTTGCCGGTCGTCGTGCTCCACGCGCGCGTGGCGGTCTCCGTGCTCCACGCGCGCGTGGGCGCTCATCCCCTCCGTGGCCCTGGCCCCAGGGCCGTCGGGACCGTCCGGACGGTCCGGACCCCCGCGGCCGTCCGCGGAGTCCGCCGACACGGCGGCCCCCGGCTCGGCCGCGCCGCCGGAAACACCACCGCCAGTCCCACCGGCTGCAGCGTTTCCACCGGCCCCACCGGCCCCCGCAGGCCCACCAGCAACGTCGGCCCCGTCGGCCCCCCGCTGCTCCGGCGGGTTCCCGGTGATCTCGGTCATCTCCCTGTCCGTGGTGACCGTGCCCTCCGTCTGATCGGTGTGTTCCGTTCGGTTCTGGTCAGTGACGGCGGTCACCGGTCACCTCTCCTTCAGCAGTACGGACAGCGCGGCAATGAGTTCGGCCTGGGGCTCCGGATGCACCTCAAGGGCGTCGAGCGGGGCCAGCCGGCGCTCGCGCTCGGTGTGCATCACCCGGTCCAGGTAGTCGGCGAGCAGCCGCCCCGCGCGGTCGCGCAGCCGCAGCGCGCCGTGGGCGCCGATCCGCTCGGCCAGCCCCTCGCCGGCGGACCGGGCGCGGCGTCCGCCCAGCAGCCCGGTCGCGGCCAGGGCGGCGACGACCTCGGGGTCCGGGGCGGCACTGCGGTCCAGGCGGCTCACCTCGTCCTCGGCGTACTCCTCCAGTTCGCGCCGCCACCGCCGTACGGCCATGCCGATGCGGTGCTCGGCGTTCTCGTACGTGGTGTCGCGGGCGGCGAGCCCGGGGGCGCCGGCGGCGGGTTCGCGCCGCCAGGCGTCGTCGACGCGTTCGTCGGCGGCGGTGACGGAGCACAGCAGCAGGGCGCCGAGGCTTTCCACGAGCGCGTCCAGAAGTTCGGGGGCGGTGCAGTCCAGCGGGAAGGCGCGCCACCGCTTGAGGGCGTCGCCGGCGAGGACGGCGCCGGCCTGGAGCCGGGCGCGCACGCGCGCGTGCTCGGTGTCGTAGGCGCTGTCGACGGCGGAGGTGAGGCGGAGGGCGGCCGCGTACTGCGCGGCGGTGGCGCTCGCCAGTTCGGGCATCCGGGACTTCAGCGAGTCGAGGACGCCGTGCGCGGTGCGTGCCATCGCGTGCTGCCGGGCGGCGCTGTCCTGGGCCTGGTGGACCAGCCAGGTGCGCAGCGGCGCGACGGCGGTGGCGGGCAGCAGTCCGCCGCCCCAGGCGGACTCGGGCAGTTCCGGCACCGTGAACCGCGGTACGTCGCCGAGGCCCGCCTTGGTCAGCAGGGCGCCGTACTGCCGGGAGACCTCGGAGACGACCTGGTGGGGCACCCGGTCCAGCACGGTCACCAGCATGGCGTCGTACTCCTTGGCGGTGCGCAGCAGGTGCCAGGGCACGGCGTCGGCGTAGCGGGCCGCGGTGGTGACCATCACCCAGATGTCCGCGGCGCAGATGAGTTCCGCGGCGAGGGCGCGGTTGTCGGCGACCAGGGAGTCGATGTCGGGGGCGTCGAGAAGGGCGAGGCCCGGGGGCACGGTCTCGACGGTCTCCAGGCGCAGCACCCGCGCGGGATCGTCCTCGGGGTTCAGCAGGTCGTCTGCGGCCAGCGGGTCGGACCGGGGCTCCCACACGCGCGGGAGGTCGGGCAGCACCCGTACGCCGCTGAACCAGTGATGGTCCTCCGGGTGGCAGACCAGCACGGGGTTGCGGGTCGTCGGCCGCAGTACTCCCGCCTCGGTGACCCGCCGTCCCACAAGGGAGTTGACGAGTGTCGACTTCCCGGCGCCCGTGGAGCCCCCGACGACGGCCAGCAACGGCGCTTGGGGCTCTCTCAACCGGGGCACCAAGTAGTCGTCGAGCTGTGCGAGCAGTTCGTCGCGGTTGGCACGCGCGCGCGGGGCCCCGGCGAGGGGCAGCGGGAAGCGTGCGGCGGCGACACGGTCGCGCAGGGCGGAGAGTGCTTCGAGCAGCTGAGGCCGTACGTCCAAGGTCACCACATGCGAAGAATGCCCAATTTTAGGGGAATTCTGAAGCATATGAGCATGTCTGCGTGCCGATAGAACACAAGGGACGGAAGGGATGACTGGGGCGCGGGCACAGTCAAGGCATAACGAGTGCACAACACCCGGTGCGCCGGAGGCGAAAAGCGGTGCACGATTCGTACCTGCCTGCGATTATCAGGACCGCTTCACCGAACCTCCACATTGAGCCACGGAGGCGAAGCAACAGGGACACGGATCCGGGAGCCCTATCCTTGTCCCCGGCAACGTCAAGGATCAGCCCACACCCGGGCACCACGACCGAGGCCACCACACCAGGCCCCCGTAGCTCAGTGGATAGAGCAGGCGCCTTCTAAGCGCTTGGCCGCAGGTTCGAGTCCTGCCGGGGGCGCCACCCCTCGCCCTCCCCCTCGGGAGGGCTTTTTGCTGGTCAGAACAGGTGGAACCCTTCGCAGAAGAGCGCCGGACCGCTCCCCATTGATCACGGGAAGGGTCCGGCGCTGTCCGGCTGTCACCGGGTTTCTGCGGGTGGCTGTGGCAAATGCGTGGCGAAGCCTTCCGGCACCGTCACGCCGTCTCAGGCAGCTCTGGAAGGTCTTCCCCTGCCTCCATGCGGCGCTTGAGGTCCCGAAGCTGCCCAGAGACGCAGCGGGCGTAGATGGCGAGCAGGACCGGGACGCTGTTTCCCGCCCACTCCGCCACCTGTGCGGGCGGTACGCCGTCGTTCAGCCATCGCGTCAGGCAGGTGTGCCGCAGGTCGTACACCCTCTTGCCCAGCGGCGACGCGAACTCTTCCGGCGTAAGGACTTCCGCACGCGCGCTTCGCCACGCCCGACGGATGACAGAGCCCGCGAGCATCTCTCCCTTCTCTCCTTGGAACAGCAGATCTCCCGGCTTCAGGTGCCTGCCCTTGATGTGCTCGCGGAGGATCCGGGTCAGCGAGGGGTGACCCGGTACGACACGGGTGTCGTCCGCAGCGCGCCCCTTCAGGCCGCGCTCTTCGTGGATCCCGCCGTCGTCGGTCCAGTTCTTCCCGACCTCGGGCTGAGCTGTGTGGAACAGCAACTCACACCATTGGTCGTCGGCTCCTTCCTCGGGCAGCCGGACGTCCGCCACGCCCATCGCCACCACCTCTTCCGGGCGTGGCCCGGCGTAGTAGAGCGTGGCGAAGAACGCGTGCAGCCTCTTGCCGCCCCGAGGCCGGCGTCGCACCCAGCCCAGCAGGCGGGCCGCCTGCTCAGGATTGAGCAGAGACCGTTTGTCGACGGCGGACGAAGTCTTGGGTACCGAGCCCCGGCCCTTCGGCAGCGGGTTGGCCCGCAGGATCCGGTGCTTCACCGCGTATTCCATCGCGACGTTCAGGATCCGCCGGTTGCGCTTGACGGAGCTGGCGGCGGCACGCGTGCCATCCAGTTTCGTTCCCAGGGCGTACAGAACTTCGTCCACCTTGGCCGGGTCCTCCCATACGGCCATGGACATGGTGTTGCGTTCCACCCACTTCAGGATCGCGAGCACCTCATCGGGGGCTTCTTCCCGACGGCGGGTGTTGAACGCGAACTCTCGCAGCGCGGTGCGCACGTCGACCGGCTTGAAGGCGGCCGGCGGCGTACGCAGCAGCGCGACGGTTGCTGTCATCAGGGCTTTGGCGGTGTTCTTCCGGCTGTTTCCCGCGGTGCGGTGCCACTGAGCGTCCGCGAACTGGACGGCGAAGTCGTACCAGTTCACAGCGCTCGCCCCGGACTGATGGGAGATGGGGCGGCCCGTGGTGAGGCTGAAAGCCTCACCACGGCGCGTGGCACTGACCAGTTCGGAGCGGAACGCGTCCGCGAGCGCCCGCGTATCGAAGGGTTGGCGCCATTCTCGACCGGCCAGGGACCAGCGCACGCTGTATGACGTCTTCTGCTTGCCCCGGTAGACCCTGATGCTCCAGATCTTGACGTTGTACGTCGTCTCCATCAGGCGCGGTCCTCCCGGTCGTTCAGCCAGTGCTCGTAATCGCTGCGTCGGATCCGAAGGTCGCCGTTGGGCAGCTTGATGCAGCGCGGTGCGCGCCCCTTCGCGCGCCAGTCGTAGAAGGTGGAGCGCGAGATCTTCAGGTCCGTGCAGATCTCGGCAAGCGTGAGCTTGTCGTCTCGCGACCTGGGCAGAGCCGTCGTCACCGCGCGCTCCCTTCGTCGTTGGGGTCGGACAGTCGGACACTGGGGGTCTGGGGGTGTCCGGTCTGTTCGTGCAGGTGAGATGAGGTGACCGGACAGTCGGACACCTGGGACACCTCCGGGTGCGGGGTGTCCGGGTAGTAGCGGCCTCCGGCGTCCTTGGTGAGCTGTCCTGCCTCCGCCATGCGGGAGCAGTACCGGCGCACGGTGTCCGCGTCGATGTCCGGCAGCGCGGCCACGATGTCCCGCGGCCGGACGCCGGGGTTCTCCCGGACGTACCGGAGGATGGCCGCACGGGTGTCGCCGATGGTGTGGTCGGAGACCGGCCCATCGAGCATCTGCCAAGCACCGGAGGCAGCGTGGAACCTGAGCGCGTACTCGGCTTCATCCACGTCGCGTCCGGTGACGTGCAGGATCCCGTCTGCCTGCCCACGGGCCCGCTTCAGGACGAGCGTTGCGTCGGCGGCTCCGGCGATGCCGTTCGTACCGGACACCTCGGTCAGGAAGTCGTCCGAGCCTGCCTTGCGGACGTGGTGCACGAGCACTACGGCGATGCCGTAGTGGTCGGCGATCCGCTTGGCGTAGCCAACGGCGACGTAGTCCGCGTCGTACTGCGAGACGCCCTGTGGGGCGGGGCCGCGCATCTTGGCGAACACGTCGATGACGACCATGCGGGCGTCCGGGTTGCGGTCCAGCCATCCGGCGATGGCCTCGCTGCCGCCCTGTGGGAAGGGCGGGCACTCGGTGACCAGGGTCAGACCGGCCGGGGCCGCCTGCCCGCCCAGGATCTTGCCCATGCGGGTCTGGAGACGGCGCGGGGTGTCCTCCAGGGCGAGGTAGAGCACCGGGCCGCCCTTGACGGGTACGGAGTCGAAAGCCTGACCGCCGGCCGCGACCGCGAGAGCCAGGCCGAGGGACAGCCACGACTTGCCCACCTTGGGCGGTCCGGCGAGCAGGTTGACGCCCTCGGCGAGGATGCCGGGCACGGCCCACCTCGGCTCCGGGAAGTCTGCGGCCATGAGCTGGTCCGCGGTCCACGCCGTGCGCGGGCGCTCCCGCTTCGGCAACTCGCGCGGGGCCGCCTCGGGGTCGCTGGGCACGGAGTACAGGTGCAGCGGGGGAATCGGGTTGGTGCTCATGCCGCGACCGTCCGGGGGCGATTGGCTCCGGCTCGCAGGCCGGAGGCGATGGTGCGCCGTGCCTCGCGCTCGCCCTGCCCGACGCTCAGCGCCGCCTCGACAAGCCTCTCGGTCACCTCGTACGCGTCCAGCTCTCCCCCTGCGACCAACTGACCGAGAGCCACGGAGGCGATGTAGAGCGCGTTGTTGTGCTGGTGGGCGCCGGAGCCGGTGACGCGCGCCAACTCGCCGTGGAGCGCGGCGTTCAGGAACTTGCCGCGCCGGTCGCGGGCCGTGAGCGGGACCGTGAGCGGACGCTGCGGGGGCAGCGGGGCCGGGCGTAGCAGTTCCGCGAGCCAGTCGGGGAGCGGCGCCACGGGGGCCTTGTGAGCCACTGTGTAGGGCTCTCCGGCGAAGGTGCTTCCAGCACCGACCACGAGTCCGCCGGCGGCGCGGGTGTCGACCTTCCAACCGAGCCCGCGCGCGCTGTCTCCCGCGGTGTTGCGCAGTGGCTCGCCCTCGGGGGCGGCGAAGTACAGGTGGGTGCCGCCGCTCCAGGTTCGGACCGAGTACGTGTCGGCGGGGAAGGGCTGGCTGTGCCGCTCGCAGAGCAGGGCGAGCACGTCGGCGCCCTTGGTGACACCGTGCGCGGCCCATTCGGCCGGCGGGGTGTCGTCCGGGCCCTTGGGGATGTCGAGGTCGACGACGACCAGCCGAGAGGGGCCGGTAGCGATGCCGACGTTGTAGGGGGCGTGCGTCCAGCACCGGGTGATGCGCTCGCGGTCGATGGTGGCGCGCGTCTCCCAGTCGCGGACGGCGGGGCGCTTGGCGCCGGGGATGAGGGGGAAGACGTGCCAGCCGCGCGACGCAGCGTCAAGCGCTGCGGCGAGCTGGGCAGGGCCGTCCAGGTAGGGCATTCTGGAGGTCTCCTGTTCTGTCGAAGGGACAAGGAGAGCCAGGGCGACCGCGGTCTTGTGGTGAGAGGCGGTCGCCCTGGGCGTGTCTAGAAGGGCGGTTCGTCGCCGGAGGACGGGGTGCCCCATCCGCCCGTGGACGCGGTGGCCCCGGTGGGGGCGGGGGTGTTCCACGCGTCGTTGGCCGGGCCGGACGAGGTCCCGTTGCGCTGCACCTTGGCGACCTTGGCCGTGGCGAACCGCAGCGAGGGGCCGATGTCGTCGACTTCCAGGGCGAGCATGGAGCGGTTCTCGCCTTGGTCCGTCTGCCAGTTGTGCTGACGCAGACGGCCGGTGACCACCACGCGCATGCCCTTGGTCAGGCTGTCGGCGACGTGGTTGGCGAGGTCGCGCCACGCGGTGCAGCGCAGGAACATCGCGGTTCCGTCGCGCCACTGGCCGGTGGACTTGTCGTAGCTGCGCGGGGTGGAGGCGACGGAGAACCGGGCGATGGCGTCACCGCTGGTGGTGAACCGCAGTTCGGGGTCTGCGGCGAGGTTGCCGACGATGGTGATGGGGGTCTCTCCTACGGACATGGGGATCACTCGCTTCCGGCGTGGTCGGTGTTGGTGCTGGAGTCGCGGTGGTCGGCCGTGACGTACAGCCGGGTGCGCTTGCCGTCGCGGGTCGGGTACTGGCGTGCCGGGCCGGTGTCGAACGCGGCGGCCAGGGCCTCGCAGACGCGGTCGCCGTCGTCCGGCTCGCAGATGACGCGGATCTCGAACACGGTCCTCCTTTCGGGGCATTCAGCCGTGGAAGTGGCTGCGCTTGATGACGGCCTTGCGGATGTGGACCGTGCTTCCGCTCCGGCCGTTGGTGAGGGAGCGGGGGGTGCGCCAGGCGAGGACGGCGAGGGCGATCCACATGGCGGCGCCGGAGCTGAACCCGGCGACCGCGTTGATGACCTCGCCGATGCCGTAACCGACGCCGGCCGACAGGGCGCCGCCGCCAATTCCGGCGCCGATGAACCGCTGAGCGACCGGGTCCAGCAGCGGCAGCGGGGTCAGGTCGCGCGGCTCCGGGCGCACCAAAGGCGGCGGGGCGAGGTGCTTGGGCATGGGGACCATGCGCCCGTAGGCGTCGGGCACCCATACGACCGGCCCGCGTTCAGCGGCCAGCTCGACGACCGCCAGGTCCGGTGCGTACAGGCTCAGCGCTGCCGGGTCGTGCGCCGGGGCGGTGGATGTGTCCAGCCGCAGAGCCGGGACGTTTTCGTTCACGGCCTTGCTCCTCTACAGGTTCGGCAGCGCGTCGACGACGGCGCGCATGAGGTGGTTGACGGTGGGGGCAGCTCCGGTCGAGGCGAGGTAAAAGCCGAACATCGCGGCGACGAAGGCGCCGCCGGCCTTGAGCGAGCCGGAGCGGATCAGGACGGCGAGCAGGAAACCGAAGAGCAGGGCGAGGGAGACGGTCACGGCCACGGGCGCGGATCTCCTTTCATTGGAGCCGGGTTGGGGTCAGCGAGTGCCTTGGCGGTAGGTGCGGGCGGCGCGGTTGTAGAGCCAGCGGCCGACGCGGATGCGCTTGCCGTGGCCCTTGCAGCGGCGGCAGGTCTTGCCGCGCTTGGGCCGTCCCTTGCGGTCGGTGGTCATGGCGAAGCCGAAGCCGTTGCACTTGCGGCAGGAGCCGAACGGGCTCGCCGCGCACACCGATGCGTAACCGAGCGTGACGAACAGTAGGAGCGCGATAGCGAGCAGGATCGGGGTCACAACAGCCCTCCCAGGGCGGTTTTCGGGGGTTTCCGCAGGTGGGGTCCTATCGGCTAGATCGCTGATCAGGGCCCATATGGGGCGCTAGCGGGACCTCTAGCGCTAGAGGGTCTGACCCCTAGCACTAGAGACCCCTCGGCGTCAGCCCGCGTCCCGGTTACGGTCACGCTCCGCAATCGCCGTGACGATGTGAGCGCGCTCGAACCCGGTCCGGTTGACCGTCTTGCCGTTGACCCTGCGGGCCACCTGGCCCGTGCTCACGCCGTACGGCTTGAGCGCCGTGGTGAGCTGCCGCGCCTTGTCCGCCGGGGCCATCTCGCCCCACGGCCCGTACTTCTCCGGCCGCAGTTCGGCGAGCCGGTCCACGGTGACGTCGTTCCACGGCTTGGCCTCATCCGCCGGGACGACGGCGAGGATGTCCTCAAGCAGCGGATCGGCCGCCTCGCGCCGCTCCGGCGCCTCGCCTGCGGCGATGCCGCGCAGCGTGCCCGCGTCGATGCGGGCCTTACGGGCGCGCTCGCAGATGGCATCCGCGGCCGGGTTGTCAAGGTAGTAGCCGCGCACGATCTGCGGGTCGTCGGCAGCGCCGACCAGGTAGCCGATGCCCTTGTCGGAGCGGGTGAACGACGTGGCGCGGATGCCGTTCTTGTACATCGACGTGCCCAGGATCATGTCGTTCTCGATCTGGCCCATGACCCGCAGGCAGAACCGCGTGCCCACGTTCGCGCTGATCGCGGGCGGAAGCGAGTCCTTGTCCGGGCGCTGCGTGGCCAGCAGAAGGATCACCCCGAGCGCCCGGCCGCGCTTGATGATGGCCGTGCACAGCGCTCCGGCTTCCTTGCCGTACTTGTCGTGGCTGAACAGCTCCTGGCACTCGTCGATGGCGAGCACGAGCGGGTGCAGACCGAGGGAGCGGTTCGCGGCCAGGGACGGGATGACCTTGTTCTCCGGGCACTTGTCCTTGGGCAGGGAGCTGATGACCTTGGCCCGCCGCTCCAGGTCCTTATGGACGTAGCGGATGGAGTCCAGCGCTGCGGCGGCGGTCTCGTCGTCCGGGCCGGAGCCGTAGTCGGCCGCCACCTTCTTCAGCGGGTGCAGGTCGCCGGTGCCCTTCAGCTCCCAGATCAGCAGCTCAGCCGTGGGATCCAGCGCGGCGGCGAGCAGCGGGGTGCGCAGCGAGAAGGTTTTGCCCATGCCGGGCATGGCGCCGATCAGGACGTTGTCGTACATCAGCGTCAGGTCGACGTTCCGGCCGCGCTGGTCGGTGCCGAACGGCAACGGCTTGAACAGCGACGCCGACCCGTTCTTGGCCAGCGGCCACGGCGGGGCGGGCACCTTGTTCAGCGCACGGTCGCCGACCCACAGCATCATGCGGCCGGCGTGCTCGTCGGCGACCGGCTCGGGCCACACGCACCCCAGGGGGCGGCGCAGACCGGAGGCGAGTTTCTCGCGCCGGTCGAGGATGTCCGGCACCGTGACGCCGTAGGGCAGGTCGACGTCCGCGCGCCAGCCGGGGCCGTCGCGGGTGATCGGGGCGGGGAACTTGATGCCCTCCCCGCCCTTGGCGAGCGCCTTGTTGATCTCGGCGATACCGAGCGCCCCGAGGGCGCGTTCCACGATGCCGCTCGTCAGCCGCTCGACTTCGGTCGTGACGACCGCGCGGGAGATGACCGGCTTGTCGGCCGACGCCCCGAGGAAGCCGAACCCGGCCGTCAGCAGGGCCAGCGCCAGCACTTCCAGCCAGGTGGGGGCGAGTACGAACAGCACCAGGGCGAGCGGCACGCCGACGACCAGGGCCAGCAGCAGGAGGATGCCGCGCAGCTTGACCCGGTTGTCGCGCTGCCGCGACAGCTTCAGGTACTCCTCGACGTTCTCGCGCCGCGCGGCCACCTGCCGCAGCGGCTCGCCCTCGGTGTCGGCGACCCAGCGCAGGGTGCCGCTGACGAACTTGGCGACCCCGGCCGGGGCCTGGAAGGAGAGCCGGACGGAGTACCAGGGCAGGCGCACCGCATGGAAGGCGGTGGTGTGCCAGGCGAAGCCACCCAGCCAGCCGAGCGCGGTGACGAACTCCGGCTTGGACTTCGCCCACGGCGGGATCACCTCGCGCCGCTGTCCCGCCCGGAGTCGGTCCATCAGGCCCGGACCGGCCGGGGCGGGGCCGTCGACCATCACGGCCGACCGGTCGTCGGGGTCGTCGTCGACCGAGTCGGCCGACCGGTCGGCGCGCGGGTCGGCCGACTCGCCGCGCGCCGACCGGGCCTTGCTCAGGTCGACTACCTCGGCGCCGGAGTCGGCGGCCATCTCGGCTTCGAGCCGGTGGAACAGTTCGTTGTCGTCGGGGTGGTTCACTGAGGTTCCTTCCACTTTCGGGTGTGAGGGAGAGCGGGCCCGGCCGACGCTGTAGGAGGTGGAAGGCCGGGCCCGTGCACCGATGGTGGGCGCTGTGTGAAGGCGGAAGGGGTACAGTCCGTACCCCCTCGCGGAGGGGTACAGTTCGTACCCCTCGGGCGATCAAGCAGCGTTCGCGGCCGTGGAGTTGAGCGCGGCGGCGACGCGTTCACCGAGCCATTGGGCGACGTTGCAAGAGACGGCGTTTCCGGCCTGCATGGTCTGCTCGCCCTTGGTGCCGTGGACGATGTAGTCGGCGGGGAAGCGCTGCGCGAGCAGCTGTTCACGCGGCTGGATCATCCGGTAGTGGCACTCCTCCAGCACCGGAGCCGGAGAGGCGATCGCGGCCGAATCGACGGTCCCGAGGGTGTGCAGCGGCTCCGCTGTGGTCTTCGTCGCCGCGTTGCGGTACGGGACCACGAGCCAGTGATGCCGTCCCTTCGCGGTCACGGTGTCCACCGGCTCGGCGACCGCGGTCGGAGTGGCGTTGCGGCGCAAGGTGACGATGAACGCATCCTCGGCGACCTGCGGCGGGGTGACCAACGCCTCGAACCCCTTCGGGTTCGCCAGCCGGGTACGCATCGGCTCAGCCGTGGTCGTCGCGGTCGTGTTCCACGTGCCGCCGGCCGGGACCAACAGCGCATCCCCGATCTTCGCCGTGCGCGCAGCGAGCGGCGAGGCGTCGGCGGGGACCGGACGACCGTCGTGCCCGCCGTGGTTGACGGTGAGCACCATGCGCCGGTTGCCGAGTTGGTCCAGCCCGGTACGGATGCGCCGCAGCGTGTTCGCCGCGAGCGGCGGCAGCTTGTGCTGTGGCCGGTCGGCGATGCGTACCCCGAGGTTCGTCCAGTCGATGATGTCCGCTGCGGGCCGCACGTAGGGTTCCACGACCGTGTGACGGCACCGCGGGCCGTTCGGGCAGCGGTAGACGTACTGCTGTCCGTACTTGCCCAATTGCCTTCCGCCGGGCTTCTTCCACGACTGGAACGCGGCCACTGTCTCGCCGCACGCCGGGCACCAGGCCAGAGGGCGCGGCTGCACGTCCGGCAGGGGGATGCCCTCGCGGGTGAGTACGACGTAGATCCGGTCCCGCCACTGCGGCGCCGGGAGGTTGCCGTCCCCGCCGATGTGCGCGGAGGAAACCGACACGAACTGATGGCGGTAGCCAAGCGTCCGCATCCCCGACAACCAGACGTCGAACAGTTCCCAGTCCGCGGCTTCCGCCACGTTCTCGATCAGGACCACGGGATAGCGGTGCACCTCGCTCGCCCGGATCACGTCCCAGAACGTGGCGCGGGTTCGCTCCAACAGGCCGGAGGAGACCGGCCCGTCCACTTCGAGGGCGAGTTGGCCGGGCGAGACCTTCTTACGGCGACGGCCGCCGGCCGGGGACAGCTCGGTGCAGATGGGCGAGGCCCACAGCACATCCGTGCGCGGCAGACGCCGCATGTCGTAGTGGTCGATGTCGGCGCACAGGTGGTCGGCGTCCGGGTGGTTGGCCGCGTGCGTCTCGATGGCCACCGGACTGTGGTTCGCCGCGAGCCGCAGTTCCAGCCCAGCCGCGACCAGTCCGGTGGAGGAACCACCGGCACCGCAGAACAGATCGGTGAACGTCAGGCTCATGCCTGAGCTTCCTTTCAGACCAGGGGGGTTCACAGCTCGAACAGGCCCGGCGCGTCGTCGGCGAGCGCCCTGCCGCGCGCCCGGCGGGCGGCGGCGGTGTGGCACTCCGGGCACCAGGCCCACAGCTCTCCGGGCGGCAGCGTGACGGCCTTGACGGGCGGGGTGAGCGGGTCCGCGGGGGCGGCCATCAGGCGGATGCGGTGGCCGTGCTTGCTGGTGTAGCCGTCGTGCTCGCGCGGGCAGCGGCCCCCGGTCTTGGCGTGCGGATTACCGCACTCGCCCGCGCACTGGCAGCGGTAGCCCGCCGCCTCCATCACCGGCCGCCACGTGCCGATCCCGGCCAGAGGCTCACTCATGCGACCACCCCCACGGCCGGTGCGTCCGTGCGAGCGCCCATCCGTCCGGCGCGGCGCCCGGTGACGGTGGCGAACAGCCAGCCCAGCCCCGCGCGGCGGGTTCCGGCGCGAGCCTGCTTGGCCGCGTACATCGACTCATCCGCCCGCCGCAGAAGGCCGGACAGGTCGTCGGCCGGGAAGTCCGCGGCGCGCACCCAGCCGAGAGAGACAGTGGTGCGGACTGCCGGGTCCTGGCCCTCGACCGGGCGGGCGAGCACGCCGTGGAGCACGGCGAGCAGGTCGGCGGCGGTGCCGTGGTCGTCGATGAGGACGGCGGCGAACTCATCGCCCCCGAGCCGTCCGGCGACCCCGGACCGGCCGACGTGATGGGCGAGCCGGTCCGCGGTCGCCTTCAGCAACGCGTCGCCAGCTGCATGCCCGTAGGTGTCGTTGATGTGCTTGAACTTGTCGACGTCGGCCAGCACCACGACCGCGCGTGGGTCCTTCAGCAGGGCCGTGGCGCGGCGGGTGAAGCCGTCGCGGGTGCGTAACCCGGTGAGCGGGTCACGCCGGGCGGTGTTCAGGCAGCCGCGCAGCCACCACACGTGGACCGCCCAACCTGCCGCGAACGGCAGCGCGGACAGCAGGACCGTGGTCAGGGTGTTCACGCGGCCACCCCCTCCGCCTGTTCGGACGTGTCCACGGGGTGCAGGGCGCGGCCGTCGGCTCGCTCGGCGAGCAGGGCGTCACGCACCTGCCGGGCGGGGCCGGAACCGCAGTGCAGTTCCTTGCGCAGCGCCTCGCCGTTGATCTCGGCGTCCGTCCAGTCGGCCGTGACGGTGCGCGCTTCGGCGAGCAGGTCGGCCGTCGTGCGCTGCGCCGCCCTGGCCCTGCCCTTGGCCGGCCGCTTGCGCGGCGGTTTGGGCGCCTCGCGCTTCGGTTCCACCGGGGCCTGCTCCGGCACCGGCGCCGGGTCGGGCTTGACGTCGGCAGCGGCCGGGGCCAGTTCCCCCAGCCGCAGCAGGACGCGTTCGCGGCGCGGGGTCCGGCGGCGCCAGGTGCGGCCGTAGCGCTCCCGCAGGTCCGCGCGGGCCAGCAGCCGTTCCCTCTCCAGCGCCAGGGCGTCGGTGTAGGAAGTGACCTCCCACAGCGTCATCCGGCGCCAGAGCGCGAACGTGGAGGCCGGGGCCAGCAGCCAGCGGGAGAACCGGATCTTCTCCATGCGCCGTCCGGTGACGGCGCCGATGCGGACGGCGTAGACGTGCGCGCCGATCTCGGAGAAGACCACCCACAGCAGCGGCATCGTGCCGTGCGCCACCTTCGCCGACAGCGAGTGTCCGGCAGCGACGTTCAGCCAGCACGTGACCAGGGTGAGCACCCAGGGCACGAACCGCACCCACGCCAAGGCCATGTCCAGGCGGATCAGCAGCAGGTTGGCCAGCGTGAAGACCGGAATGGCCACATCGATCGCGACGGGCAGGATCTGCGGCTGAGTGAACCCCCAGCGAGCCGCGGCCAGGGACACCGCGTCGAAGGAGGAGATCAGCCCCAGAGCGCCGACCGCGGCGGCGGCGAGCGCCCCGACTGCGGCGAGCCACACCTCGGGGAACGTCAGCGGCGGCACCGCCGGACGTTCGGCCGCAGGTGCCGTCTCGGGAACGGTCATTGCGCACCCCCGTCCGAGCCGGGCATGTCGCTGTAGCCGATCAGATGCAGCTCAGCGCCCGCGTAGTCGGCCGACGCCTTCAGCACGCGCGTCATGCCGTCGCCCTGCACCCCGTGCGCCACCTTCTCCGGCGCCACGGCCAGGGCCTCGCGCCATGCCTCGAACGCGTGCAGACCCTCGTGGAACCGCAGGGTCAGCCGCTCGGGGTAGATGCCCGACAGGTCGACGTCCGGGGCGGGCAGGTGCCCGAAGTCGGCGGCCAGCAGCCGCAGCGCACGCAGTGGAGCGGTCAGCCCGTCCAGCGTCAGCGGCTCGCTCATGCCGCCGCTCCCTTCCGGGACGACCGACGGCGCCCGGCCGGGCGGGGCATCGGGACGACGTTGAACAGCTCCGGGGCGTGCACCCCGATGACCTCCGCGGCGACGCGGGCCACGTCGTCCGGGAGCTCCGGGTTGTCGGCGAGGATGTCGCGCGCCGCGTCCAGCCGGGCCGCGCGCTCCTCCTTGCTCTCGCCCTCCACCCCGAGCCACAGCTCAGGCGGGATGCCCAGGGCCAGTTCGATGAAGTCGTTGACGGAGACGGCCTGATGACCGCCGATGTAGGCACGCATGAAGCGCTCCTGATGTCGAAGGGACAGGGAAGGCGCCCGGACGGTCGTGGCCTGGTGGTGAGAGGCGACCGCCCGAGGTGGACCCCAAGCCGCGTCGGCGGCGGGGTGGTGCCCCGACCGGGAGTCGAACCCGGTCTTGCGACCATCGGGGCTGTCGTACGGCTCAGCGGCGGACAACGGGCTTGTCCAGGTCGCGGTGGCGGACCATCACGCCGTGCCCGGCGTCACTCAGCAGCTCGGCAAGGGCGCGAGCGAAGACCGGAGCACGGTGCCGGCCGCCCGCGCATCCGTCGGCGACCGTGATGACCCCGGCGGACGGCCCAGACGCGAGTGCCTCGACCGCCGATGCGGTCGCCAGGACCAGTGCCGCGACCCCCGGCGTGCCCAGCACCGCGGCACGGACCGGCTCATCGTCGGCAGTCATGTCCCGCAGCTCCGGCGAGACATGCGGGTCGCGGAAATGGTCGCGCAGATCGATGGTCAGATGCGCGGCCGGCGGCGCGTCGTGCAGGTAGCCGAACGAGACGATCTCGACAACAGCCATGAGGACTCCCAGGAGTCGAAGGGGTGGAAAGGGCGGCCGCGGTCGTGGCGTGGTGAGAGGCGGCCGCCCCGAGCGCCCCGGAGCGGATTCGATCCGCTGTCTCACGGCATGCCGGGGCCGCAGTGCCGAAGCGCTGCGAGAGGTTGGGTTGCGCTGTACCTCACGCGGGACAGAGCCCGCGTGGCCGCCTACTTGGCCGAGGAGAGGCGGCGTGATCCCCATGGAGTTGTCAAGGAACGAACGCTTCCGGCGAGCGCGGTAGCCCCCCTGGTGAAGGGGGCTCCCGTCCCTTGCGGGGCGGGGCCCGTCAGGCGCATTCTCAGATTGACTTAAGTCAATCTGACTGTCAAGGGGGTCCGGGGGAGAGGCGGAGATTGACTTAGGTCCCAGCTACTCTCGAACCCATGGAGCAAAGCTCAGAGGCGCCCAAGCAGGCGCGTACGGCCAAGGACATCGCTGCCGACTTCCGCGCGAAGATCACAGGCCCGGACCGCGAATACGAACCGGGCCAGCAGCTCCCGGCGGCCCGCAGGCTCGCCAAGGAACTTGGCGTGCAGCTCCTCACCGTGCAGAGCGCGTACAGCCAGCTCCGTGATGAGGGGCTGGTCCTCACGCAGCAGGGCCGTGGGACATTCGTCCGTGACCCTTCCGTGCCGCTCGGCACTGAGCCGGGCAGCAGCCCCGCGTTCAGCGCTCTGGCCGCAGAACTCAGCTCGATTCACGAAGCTCTTCGCTTGGTCGGTGAGCGACTGGACCGTCTTGAGCAACTCGTTGGCAACGAGCCTCCGCCCGCGCAATGAGTTCGTCCGCGCGCCTCAGAAGTCGCTCCACCGTGGCGCGCGCCTCCCTCAAACTCGCTTCAACCAATGCGAGTTCTGCGGGGGTGAGGCCTTCCAACTCTGCGCTTCGCTCCTGCATCCCTGACATGCCAATGAGCATGCGGCTGGAAGCGGAAGAGGACCCGGACAGATTGTCCGGGTCCTCTTTCTTTGCAGCTCAGGCGGGTTGACGCATCGTCATCGGCTGGCCGCATCCACGGCGTCCAGCACTGCCGCCCATGGAAGTTCACGCCCGGCCGGCGCCTCCCTCGGCTCGTGCAGCGGCCATACCTCCGGGCCGTAGACGACATGCACTCCCCCGGCTCGCAGGGCGTCGAGGTGACCTTGCCATGCCGGGTGGCGAGCGTGCGCAGCGTTCACCCGCGGGAAGACGACGACGGGGAGACCGAGGGTCCCGATAGCCTCGCCAACCTGCGTCAGGGCCTGGTTGTCCATCACGCCGGTAGCAAGCTTGGCGACCGTGTTGGCCGACGCCGGAGCAACCACGTAGCAGTCAACCGGCGGATGGGGGCGAGCCTCGCCGGGGAGGCGCGGTTCGTCGCGCACCTGCAGGCCGGTGAGCTTCTCCAACCGTTCAACCTCGCCGCTCATGCGCAGCCACTGCCCTGCGGTCGGCGTGAGCGTGACAGCCACCCGCCATCCGCGGTCCATGGCGGGCTCAACGAGACCGGTGCGCAGCACCTCTACGCCCCCGGCCGCTGACCCGACGACTCCCAGCACCCCACGCCTGCCTGAACTCACTGCACCGCCTTGCACCGCTGAGCCATAGCGAACACCTCGGACGAGCGCGAGGCACCGGTAACCGGGGACTGTTTGATCAGGTCTCGGAGCGTCTCACGCACCCTCGGATTGTTGCGTACGAGCTGCGGCGAGGTGCGCTCAGCCGTGCGCAGTTCCGCGAACGCGTCGTCCCCCTGCCCCGCGAGCGACAGGGCACGCGCGAAGTCGATGCGGTGCGAGACGCTGCGCTCCTGCGGCATGTGGTCGACGTTGATCCGGCCGTGTTCCACCACGTAGGAGACGTTGTCGAGATCCAGCTCGATGGACAGGCGGTGCAGCAGGACATTCGTCGGACCGAAGCCCGTCTGCCAGAAGTTCTCATCCGAACCGAGGTCATCCGCGAGTTCCTCGGCGCGGTTCAGCAGCGCCGTTGCGGTGGGACGGTCTTGGTGTCGTGCTGCCGCTACGGCGGCACGAAGGTGAATCATGCCGAGCAGGCTGAGCGCGGCCGGATCGTGCTCGGTCACCTGAGATGACAGCCACGCGGCGGCCGTGTTCCCGAGTTCGAGAGCCTCGTTGTAGCGCCCGTTGGCCAGCAGGGCGTGAGTGCCGGACCGTGCTGCCGATGCCAGGACAAGAGGATCGTCCGACTCATCGGCGGCTCGCATGGCGCGCTCGGCGGCAAGCCATGAGATGTCCGACTCACCGATCTTCGCGAGCGTCGTGGCCGCGAGGTGGTGCGTGCGTGCCGATACGGCCCAGCAGTCGCCACGGTCGTCCCCACGGCGCGCCGCTCGTTCCTCCAGCTCCTGTGCGGTTTGAAGCAGCGCGGGAAGCGCGGCAACCACGCTGCCGAGCCGACCTCCCTGGTAGTCGTTCCACGCGTGCTCCACACGGACGGCCACGGGGGCAGGGGTTGGAAGCTGCGCCTCAGCATCCGGCCCGAAGAGTAGTCGGGACAGCCGGCGCGGGCTCATGAGGGCGTCGCGTACCGCCGGGACGTCGTCCTGCTGCCGCTCGTCTTCCATGAGGACTGTCTGTCCAAGCAGATCCCCCAGAGGTACGCGCAGGATGCGCGACAGCTCCGCGAGCATGTCAATGCGGGGCGGCTTCCGACGCCCGGTCTCGATCTTCGCGAGCCAGTCAGTGCTACGACCGACCAGACCGGCCAGCACCTCTTGCGTGTAGCCACGGCGCTTCCGGTAGAACGCGATGCGCTCACCGATGCTGAGGTGATCTCCAAGACCACGCATTGCGTGATGCCTCCTGAACGTAGGGGCCCGCTTCACGGTACCGAGCCGGTCGTCGAGCTGGACAGATAGCCCGGCCGCCCGCTCGATCGTGAGGGGCGCGACAAGGCGCGGCCCGGACAGACTGTCCGGGCCCACGCTCGTGTACTGAGGTTGGCGGGCAGGGGGGTGTCCTGCGTGTCCGACTGTCCGATTGAGGCGCTGAACTGCACCAATGAACCGGACACCCTCAAAAGGCATGTGTCCGGGTGTCCGGGGCTGGAAGGCTGTAACACCCCGGGGCGGTGTTACAGCCTTCTCGCCGTGCGACCAGCGGGGCGATTCGCAGGGTGCCGGAATCCACCCCTCCGGCAAATGCGTGGCGAAACCGAACAGGCGGGCGGACTCTTGCCAGAGAACGGGCAGGTCAGCAGCCTAGGAGATCGAAAGCAAGCACATCTCTTCTAAGCGCTTGGCCGCAGGTTCGAGTCCTGCCGGGGGCGCCCGCGCTCCGCCCTCCTCCGGGAGGGCGTTTTTGCTGGTCGGGGCGGTTTCGACAGCCGCGGGACCGTCGTGGCGTGACGCTGGTGAGCGGACCGGCGCGGCCGACGGCCAGGCCTCTGCCCGCAACGACGTCGGCATCGCGCCGCGCGGGCTGGGAAGCGATGGCGAGGAATGACAGCGGGGCGGCGACGCTTGCGGGCCTTGCGACGCTTGCGGGCCTTGCGACGCTTGCGGGCCTTGCGACGCTTGCGGGCCTTGCGACGCTTGCGGGCCTTGCGACGCTTGCGGGCCTTGCGACGCTTGCGGGCCTTTCGGGTGTCGGGGGGGCATCCCGCACGCGCCGAGGCTCCGGGGGAGCCGGCGGAGACGCTCGCCGCGGCCGGCGCCGATTCCGCCGAGGTGCGCGCGACCTGGCCGCTCCCGGCCGGCACCTGCCGAAGAGCGGGCGCGCCGGAGTCGGCGAGCAGCGCCCGCGCCAAGGCCGGACAGGCCGCTGCCGGACAGGCCGCTGCCGGGGTGGCCCGAGACGGCCCGCGGGGCCCGGCGTTCGGCGTACCGTCCCGGCGTGGCCCGCGTGGCGATCGGTACTGTACCCACGCGCGTTGGAACGGCTTAACCTGTCAGGCCCGGGTAGTTGTCGCGTGACACGCTGCCCGCGGTACGCGTGAGGGGGACACGTGGACATGGCGCGAGCGGGAGGGACGCCTCCCGGAACGGTGGTGGATCACGGCGAGCGCGGGGCCCCGTGGCGCATACGGGTTCTCGGCGTCCGGGGGCCCGAAGCGGCCGGGTCCGGACGGGTCTCCGTGGCCGGTGCCGCCGTGCTGGTGGGCGAGCGGCTGGCGCTGACGTGCGCGCACGTCGTCGAGCAGGCGCTCGGCCTGCGCGGGCCGCTCCCGGAGGCTCCCGGCGGATCCTTACCGGTGGACTTCCCCGCGCTCTCCCGGGACGGATCCACGGTGACCGCGCGCGTGGCCCCGGGTGGCTGGCTGCGCAGCCCGCCCGCCGGTGACCTCGCGGTGCTGGCACTGGACGGGGCGCCGCCGCCCGGCGCGCGGCCCGCGCCGCTGGACGGCTCGCCTCCCGCGAGCGACGTCCGCGTACGGGCGTACGGCCATCCTGCCGCGATCCCGGACGGGCTCTGGGCGCGGGCGCGCACGATCGGCGCGGGCGGACCGCAGGCGCACTGGCTCCAGCTCGACGGCGTCGCCGGGCAAGGGGCCCGCATCGAGCGGGGGTTCAGCGGCGCCGGGGTCTGGGACGAGGAGCGCGGCAAGGTGATCGGGGTCGTGGCCTCCGTACTGGACGGCTCCGGACCCACCACTACGCGCGTCGCCTGGATGATCCCGCTCGGGCAGCTGGCGGGCACCGACTTCGCCGCCCTGGCCGACGGTGGTGTGCGGGGCCGGAACCACGCGACGGGCCCGGTCGCGACCGCCGTCAAGGCCGATCCGTGGGACGTCGTCGAGGCGCTGCTGGCCACGGGCGTGGCCGCGGCCGACGGCGGCCGGGGGCTGCTGACCCTCGTTCCGGGCCACATCACCGGGGGCATGCTCCGGGACGACCGGACACGGCTGCAGATGTTCCATCTGGTCAGCCGGTGCGGGGACTTCGCGGACGGACCGGCCGCGCTGGTGCGCGCGGTACGGCGCTTGGAGGGAGACAGCATCTCCGTGCGGGAATTCGTCGAACAGGCGCGTGCGCTGTGGCCGGACCGGCTGGACCGTGATGTCTGAGAGGTCCGAACGGATGCCGCGGGGGGCGCGTCCGACCGGCGCGGACGACCCCACGAACGCGGCGAACCCCACAAGCGCCACGAGCCCCACGAGCGCCACCAGCGCCGCGAACGCCACGAACGCCACGAACGCCACGAACGCGACAAGCACTGCGGGCGTGGCAAGCACCGCGGCCACGGCGCAGGGCCGGCTCCCCGAACGCCGCCAACCCAGCGATCCGGAACCGCACACCGCGCGCAACCAGCACGCCGAAGGCGGGCGGCACGCGGACGACCTGCCGCAGCCGGACGGTCTCCGCCACATCGAGGGCACCACCGAGGGCACCGCCTACGCCTCACCTGCCCCGGATACCCCCCGCGCCTCGCTCACCCCGTACACCCCGCCGGCCTCGCTGACCCCACAGACGCCCCACACCCTGCGCACCCCGCACGCCCCCTACACCGCGTACACCGGCGCGCGCCTCTCCCCCGGTGAGCTCGAGGCCCAGCTCGTGGACGCGCTGATGAAGGTGCCGGTCCTGGACGACCTCAAGAACCGCAGGCTCTGCGTGAGCAACACGCTCGCACGGCTCGGACAGCAGCTCTCCGTCAGCGACTTCGCGGAGAAGAAACCCCATCTGGTCGAGATGGTCCAGGTGTTCGGCGCGGTCGAGCAGGGCTGGCAGAAACTGGCGGCCGCGGTGTCCTTCCTGGCCGACTACGACCTGCCCTCCGCCCAGGCGGCCGCCGTGGCCGAGGGGCTCGCCCACCACACCGGCGACCTGACGCCCCGCCGCGAACTCGCCTCCCACCTCGGCGGGCTGGACCGGCGGAGCCTTCCCGCGCTGGAGGGGCTGTTCGTGTCCGCCGCCGGGGAGGCGTTCGGCCCGCTGCCCGCCACCGCGCGCACGGCCTGGGAGGCGTACGAACTCCTGGAGAACTGCAACGTCCCGCCCGACGGCGTCCCCCGTGCCGTGCGCTTCGTGCAGGAGGTCGCCTACGCCGTCGGCCCCGACCTCGGGGACGCGCTGCGCCGGTGGCTCAGCCGGTACGTGCGCACGTCCGTGAGCCAGGGCAGCGAGGCCATGGAGGTGCTCGAACGCTCCCGGCGCGACACCGGGCCCCGGCGCCGGGAGCGCGGCGGCACGGCCTATCTCGTCGTCCGCATCCATCCGCTGTCGGACGCCCCCGGCCACGTCTGGCTGACCTGCTGGACCAGCGCCGGCGGGGCCTGGGAGCCGCGCCAGCGGGACGACCGGCGGCTGCCCCTGGACGAGGTGCCCTCGCGGGTGGCCGCGCTGGTCGACCAGGAGGAGACCCGGCTGCGCCACCACACGGGCGACATCGTCCTGGAGTTCATCCTTCCGGTCGACATGGTCAACGAGCCGGTCGAGGACTGGCCCCGCGCGAACCCGTTCGGCGAGGCGGCCGGCGACACCGGCTTCGACCCGCCCTTCGGAATGGAGTACCAGGTCGTCATACGGAGCCTGGAGCGCATCGAGGCACTGGAGTCGCACCGGGTGTGGAACCTGCGCTGGGAGGTCCTCGCGGGCGGCGCGGCGGTGAGCTCGCATCGGTGCGAGCAGGGCGATGACGACCAACAGGCGTTGCTTTACAAGAAGTTGAGGCGCGACCCGTCCATCGTGCTGCTGGCGCTCGGCACCTCGCCGGACGAGGCCGCCGGTCGAAGCCAGCTCGTGCTGGGGCTGCGGCTGGGGCTGCCGGTTCTGCTCTGGGCGCATCAGGGGTCACTCGACGACCGGGAGCACACGGCTGTCGACGACCTCACCGACGTCGACGGCTGGGAGTCACTCCGGGAACGCGTGACGCGCTTGCGCTTCGCCTCCGATCCACGGGACGATGGGCGCGAGGGCGCACTGCGCTCTCGCATAGCTGTGCTGTGGGACGATCCAAGCCGCCTTCCCGAAGTCCCGGAGTCCGCAGGCTGAGCTCCCTGCGTAACCCGGCGGGTGTGCCAGCCCACCGGACTGCCGGGCCGACGGGGCGGGGGCCGGTTCGTACGGACGTGCACCGCTTCGTGCACGACTCAGGGTTGAGGGGGACGGTCGATGGCCGACAGGGGTCTGCACGATCCGTCAGCGGCCGACGGCACTGTTGCCGATCCAGGTGCATGGCACATCTATCAGGGTACGGGCCGGCCGCCCGAGGGCGCTCCGCTGATCGGTCAACTGCCCCCGCCCCCGCCGTGGCGCCGGTTCGCCGGCGCGCCCCTGATCACCGAGCCCGCGCCGCGGGACGACGCGGAGTTCACGCGCCGGCTGGGACCGGCCGACGACGCGGTGAAGCGCTCCGCGTCCACGCAGGAGAAGGACATGGTCAACGCGGCGCTCTTCCTGCGCCGCCCGCTGATCGTGGCGGGACCGCCCGGCATCGGCAAGTCGAGCCTCGCCCACTGCGTCAGCCGTGAACTGGGCCTCGGCCGTGTGCTGCGCTGGTCCATCACCAGCCGTACGACGCTCAAGGACGGCCTGTACGCCTACGACGCCATAGGAAGGGTGCAGGAGGCCGCCGCGCGCGGTGCCTGGCGCGGATCGGCCGCGGGCACCGCGCTCTCCACGTCCGGGCCCACCGACGCGGACGCGGACGCGAGCCCGGACGCCGGCCCGGAAGCGGACGCGACCCCGGACGCGGAAACCACCCCGCACGCGGACGCGGCGGACGCCCCCGACCACCGGGCGGACCGGCCCCTGCCGGAGCCCGACGGCACCCAGGAGCTCGGCGCCTACATCCAACTCGGCCCGCTGGGAACGGCGTTGTTACCCCGGCCCGAACCCCGCGTCCTGCTGATCGACGAGTTCGACAAGGCGGACATGGACCTCGCCGGGGACCTCCTCAGCGTGTTCGAGGAGGGCGAGTACCGCATCCCCGAACTGGCCCGTGTCCGCTCCCGCATGCCCGACGTCGAGGTGCACACGGACGACCCCGACGGCACCGCCGTGATCCACCACGGCCTGGTGCGCTGCGCCGCGTTCCCCGTCGTGGTGATCACCACCAACGGCGAGCGCGTGCTGCCCCCGGCCTTCCTGCGCCGCTGTCTCTACCTCGAACTTCCCCCGCCCGACGCCGGTCAGCTGGCGGCCATGCTCGCCGCCCACCTGTCCGAGGGCGACGCGGGACGCGCCACGCTGATCAGGGACTTCCTCGCCCGTTCCCGGACCACGGGCACGCTCGCCGCGGACCAGTTGCTGGCCTCCGAGTTCCTGCGCACGACCCCGGCCGGCCCGGACGAGAACTCCTGGAACGGACTGCTGCACTCGTTGTGGCGCAGGCTCGACGGGGTCGGGTCTGGATGATCCACTTGCCCTTCCGAGGCGGCGGGGCGCGTGACGGTGTCAGGCCGGGTGCCGCTTCGCGTTCCGGGCTGCGCGAGGAGCCGGGGAACGCGACGCCCCCGTGGGACGTGGCCCGTGACGCGCTGTGGCTCGCCATGCAGCGGGAACGGCTCATCCTGGCCGCGGCCGCCGAGCGCGGCCAGGCCGCCGGGGGCGCCCAGGGGCCCACGGCGGAGCGCTCGCACGCGACCGGGGCGGACACCCGGACCGGGCCGGGCGCCAGAACGGGCACGGACACCGGCCCGGGCGCGGAGAACACCGACGGGCTGCCCGCCGACGCCCTCGAGGCCCTGAACGAAGCGACCCGCGACACCGGCTCGGACCCCGGACCGTACGAGGGCCAGGAGCCGTACGACGGCCGGGAACCGGGCGACGGCACCGGAGCGACGGGCGACGACGGTACGCCGGCCGGCGCCGGGCAGCCGCCCCTCACGCCCGGCACCGACCCCACCGCGACGGGCGCCACCGACACGGCCGCCGCCCTGGGCCCGCCCGCCACCGCACGCGCGGACCGCATGGAGTCCCTGCTGGTGGAGCTGGGGCGGAAGCTGGCGCTGGACCGTTCGCGGGCCGTCGAGAAGGCGATGCTGCCCCTCAAACGGCTCGTCGACTCGCCGCACGACCTGGTCCTGGACGAGGAGGCGACCGCCGAGGCCGCGGCGGAGCAGGGTCTGTGGCTGCTTCTGCAACGGCCGCGGAAGGAACGCTGGCTGACGCTGACCCTGGTGGTCGACACCGGCGAGTCGATGCGCCTGTGGGCGCCCACGGCCGAGCGCCTCCAGGAGACGCTGTACGGCTCCGGCGCCTTCCGAGACGTACCGCTGACGACCTGGCCGGCCGACGGCCGCCTCCCGTGCCGGGGGAACGACCGCGACGGCCGTCACGTGCTGCTGGTGCTCACCGATCTCCAGGCGCCCCGCTGGTCCGACGGCAGCGCGCACCGCGCGCTCGCGCACTGGGCGCGGGACTTACCCGTCGCCGTCGCCCACGTCCTCCCCGAGCACGTGTGGGCGCGCACCGGTACGCAGGCCGGTCGCGTACGGCTGAGCAGCCCCCGGCCGGCCGCGCCCAACGCCGACTGGGACGTGACGCACGACGAGCTGGCCCTGGCCTTTGAGGACCTCGCGCTGGAGCCGTCCCTGGAGGATCCCGCGACGGCGCCCGCAGCGGGCGGCGGGGGCGAGGGGGGCCGTGCGGACGGGGCACGCGGTGCGGGCGTCACGGCGGACGCGGGGGTCGCGGTGCCCGTGGTCACGCTGAGCCCGGAAGGGCTGGGCGGCTGGGCGCGGTTCACGGCGGGCGAGCAGCCGGGCGAGTGGGCCACCCGGGCGCTGCACGTGTCCCCCACGGTCACGGCGGCGGGCCCGGTGCCCCGCCCGGAGCCCGCCCGGCACGCGGCGCCGGACGCCCAGGCACGCGCGCTGCGCGCCCAGGTGTCCCCGACCGCCTACCGGCTGGCCCGGATGTGCGCCGCGCTCCCCCTGCTCAATCTGGCGGTGCTTCAGATGGTCCAGGCCCGGCTGCTGCCCGAGGCCCGCACCTGGCACGTGGCCGAACTGCTGCTGAGCGGGCTGCTGCGGCGGGTGCCGGCCGATCCGGAGGCGCCCTCGCTGGTGCGCGCGGAGCTGGAACTGGGCAACGACCTGCGCCGGGAACTGCTCTCGGACGGCACGAAGGCGGAGACGGCCCGCGCGATGACGGTCACCTTCGACTATCTCGCGACCGCCGTTCAGGGCCCTATGGGCTACACCTTCGGCCAGCTGGGCGGAATCGTGCGCGACCCGACTCGCGTCTCCCGGCTGCCCGTGGAAGCGTTGCAACCATGGGTTTCCTCCATTCTGCCTGCCTTCGCGGCCATGGCCGGCCCCTACGCCGTGGCCCTGAAGGAGCTGAAACACAGATTGTCGGCGGCCGCTGAGACGCCAGGCGCACCACCCCCCTCAGTGCCGGACGACGCAACCTCCGACGGCGACACCCCGTTAGCACCGGGTGCGGCCGAAGTACCGCAGTCCGAAGAAGAAGGGAACGCTGAAGTGAGCGGCTTGCAGTCCGCCGAAGTCGGGCCGAGGAGTGACGGGCTGCAGAAGCCGCCACCAGTCTGGGGAAATGTCCCTCCGCGCAACCGGGCCTTCACCGGCCGGGTCCAGCTGCTGCAGGATCTGCACCGCAGACTGCAGGAGGGGACCACCGCGGTGCTGCCCGAGGCGCTCCAGGGAATGGGCGGCGTAGGGAAGTCCCAGCTCGCCGTCGAATACGTGTACCGACATCTCCACGAATATCAGGTCATCTGGTGGATTCCCTCCGAACAGCCGCAGCAGATTCGCCAGTTCCTGGTGATGCTGGCGGGCCGGCTCGGACTGAACGTCGGCAACGGTGAGGCCAACAGCGCGGTCCCGGCGGTGATAGAAGCGCTGCGCGTCGGTGAGCCGTACAAGAACTGGCTTCTTGTTTTCGACAACGCGGAAAATCCCGAGGCCGTGCGCGAATTCTTCCCGACGAACGGCCCCGGCCGTATTCTCGTCACCTCCCGGAACGCCCAGTGGGCGGCCTCGGCCCGGCCGCTGGAAGTCGACGTGTTCACGCGCGAGGAGAGCCGGGCGCTGCTCCAGTTGCGCGCCCCCACCCTCGACGACGAGACCGCGGACCGGCTGGCCGAGACGCTCGGCGATCTGCCGCTGGGCATCGAGCAGGCGGCGGTGTGGCTGTCCGAGACCGGTATGCCGGCCGAGGAGTACCTGCGCCTGTTCGAGCAGCAGGCCAACGAGCTGATGAACAGCGATCCGCCGGCGGACTACCCGCTGACGGTGGCGGCCGCGTGGAACGTGTCGCTGGAGCGGCTGCGCCGCAACCACCCCGCCGCGCTCCAACTCCTGCAGGTCTGCGCCTTCTTCGCGCCCGAGCCGATCTCCCGGCGGCTGCTGTCGGGCGTGCGGGACGCACCGGTGCCCGCCGAGCTCAGCGCCGCCCTCAGCGACCCGATCAAACTGAGCCGGGCGATCCGTGAGATCAACCGGTACGCGCTGGCGCGCATCAACCACAACACCAACACCATCCAGCTGCACCGCTTGGTCCAGCGGGTCCTCATCAACCAGATGTCGGAACCGCTCAAGAGGCAGATGCGCGAAGGGGCACACCGGCTGCTCGCCAAGGGCGACCCGGGCGAGCCGGAGGCCTCGCACCAGTGGCAGCAGTACGGCGACCTGCTCCCGCACGTGCTGCACAGCGGCGCCGTGCGCTCCACCGACCCGTGGGTGCGCCAGCTCGTCCTGAACGAGGTGGCGTACATGTTCGCCTGGGGCGACCACCAGGGCTGCGCCGACCTGGCGAAACTGGCGTACGACACCTGGCGGGGCCAGGACGGCGCGGACGCCGAGCACGTCTTCGCCGCGGCCAAGCCGTACGCCGACGCGTTGCGCATCCTGGGCCGCTACTCGGAGGCGTACGAGCTCGACCAGCGGACCCTGGCCGGGATGAGCGAGGTGCTCGGTTCCGAGCACGAGTCGACGCTCGAGGTCACCAGCATGCTCGCCTGGGACCTGCGGCTGCGCGGCGACTTCTCGCGCGCGCTGGAACTGGACAAGCACGTCTTCGACACCTGCACCCGGCTGTTCGGGCCGAACGACGTGACGACCCTGGTCGCGGCCCACCGGCACGCGCTCAACCTGCGCTACATCGGCGCGTTCCAGGAGGCCCTCGACCTCGACCGGGAGACGTACCGGCGCAGGGTGGAGGAGTTCGGCGAGAACCACCTCTCGACGCTGTCCACGATGGCGGCGGTCGCCCTGGACCTCCAGGAGGGCGGACAGTACCTCGCCGCCCGCGACCAGGCCCGGGACGTCGCGGACCGCTACCAGTACAACTACGGCCACGCCCACCCGCACACCATGGCCGCGCTCAGGCTGCAGTCGGTGACCGAGCGGCGGGCCGGCAACCACGCCCGCGCGCTGGAGCTGTCCGGCCAGGCGCTCGGCCTCTTCCGCACCCGGTACGGCGACAAGTACCCGCTGACCGTGTCCACGCTGGTGGCCCATGCCATCGACGTACGGCAGAGCGGCGACCTCACGGAGGCGCTGCGGCTCGGGCAGGAGGGGTACGAGGGCTTCGAGGTGCTGCTGGGCCACGACCACCCGCACACCGTGGCCGGCAGGGTCAACCACGCGATCTGCCTGCGCCTGGCCGGGCATGTCGAGGAGGCGCACGCGATCGACACGGAGGCGCGGGACCGGCTGGTCGAGGCGCTGGGCGAGGACCATCCCAACGCGCTGGCGTGCAGCTCGAACCTGGCCGTGGACCTGTACGAGCTGGGCGAGGTGCAGCAGTCCGTGGACGTCGCCCGGCGCGCGCTGGAGCAGGGCCGGGCCCGCTTCGGCAGCGGCGTCGACCACCCCGTGGTCCTGGCCACCGCGCTGAACCTGGCTCTGGGCCTGCGGCAACTGGGCCAGAGCGAGGAGGCGGAGGAGCTCTACGCCGACACGCTCGGCCGCTACCGCACGGCCCTCGGCGAGGACCACCCGGCCTGCCGCGCCGCCGAGGACGGCCGCTCGGCCAACTGCGACATCGACCCGCTGCAGATCTGACATTCCCCCCTTCGGGAGCGGCCCCGGCCGGCCCCGGCGCGCACCGGCCGACGGTGCGCGCCGGGGCCGGTCGGCGTTTCCGGCCGGTCCGGCCGGGTGTCCGTCGGGCCCGTCAGGTCGCCGGCCCGCGGTCGCCCGTGAGCCAGGCGCACAGGGACAGCGGGTCCGGGGCGGCCTCCCCGCGCTGGCGCAGTACGAGGGCCAGGGAGCGGACGAGTTCGGGGCGGTCGAGCAGGGGGCGGGCCGCCCGGTCGCCACGAGTGGTCCGCAGGGCTAGGGCGAGACCGGCCCATGCGGGGCGTGCGTCCGGGGCGCCGGCCAGGATCGCGCGGTAGGCGGCCAGCGCGCCCGCCGCGTCCCCGGCTACGAGCCGGAGGTCGGCGGCGAGCAGGTCCGGGCGGCGGCCGCCCAGGGCCGGGGCGTCGGCCGCCCCGCCCGGGGAGCCGCCCGTGGAGCCGGCTGTGGAGCGGGCCGGAAAGCCGTCCAGGGAGCCGTCGAGCAGCAGGGCGCGGCGCAGTTCGCCCCGGGGTTCGTGGGCGGGGACGTCGGCGAGGGGCCGCAGGCCGGCGTCGGGCAGGGCCCCCGCGGGGTCCGCCGCCCGAGCCGCCGTCTCCCCCTTCACCCAGCGGTCCGCGAGGGCGTGCAGGGCCTCCGGCTCGGGCAGCAGATGGTGCAGGCGCCACGTCACCCGAAGGTCCAGCGCCTCGCCCCGGGCCAGCGCGAGCGGCCGCTCGGGCACCGCCTCGGCCTCCAACGGGGCATGCCGGGCGGCGAGTTCGGCGACGAAGCGGCGGCCCCAGGACGTCAGGCGCGCCCTGGCCCCCGGCTCGGCCAGTGCGCGCAGCGCCTCGGTCACCGCGTCCCGCCACAGCGCGAACTCGAAGTGCGCGAGAGCGGCCCGGCCGCCGCGCAGCGCGTGCCGCTCCACCCGCCAGAAATCCGCCACGCCCGCGAAGGCGTACGCCCCGTGCAGAACGCCCTGGACCGGCCGGGGATCGGCACGCCAGGGCACGTAGAACAGCGGCTCGCCGGCGGGCTCGGCGGGGCCGACGAGGCGGACCTGGTGGCCGAGGCTGTTGAGGACGGAGTGCCGCGCCTCGTGCACGAGGGTCGCCGCGAACTCGATGGCGTCGTGCGGCAGGGAGGCGAGCGTGCTGCCGACGGCCTCGGTGTAGGAGGCGCTGGCGGGGTGGAAGCGGGGCGTGCGCGGCAGCGGCACCAGGGCCTTCAGGGTGGAGGACACCAGGCCCGCGGCCTCCGGGTGGCGCGCCGTCAGCAGGCGCCCGGTCCTGGCGAGCAGGCGGCGCCACTGGGCCTCCTCACCGGCGCCGATGGCGTCGCGGCGGGGGTGGAGGTCGCGGAAGTCCCGGTAGGGATCGGCGTCGTCGAGCGCGACCGAGTGCGCCTGCCCGCCCGGGTGCCACACGAGGGTGCGCACCGGGTGCCAGCCGGGCCCGGACCGCCGGGGGTCGCGCGGCAGGAACAGGGTGCGCGACCCGTACGTCAGCCGCGCACCGGCCGTCCCGGATACGGCGGTGTCGTCCCGTACGGCCGTGTCGCGCGCCGTCGTTTCGAGTACGGCCGTGCCGTCGTCGTCCGTGTGGGGGCCGGGGAACTCGGCGCGGCCCAGGGTGGGCAGGCTCACCGTGCCGGCCCGCACGGGCACGGGCACGCTCGCGCTGATCCCGGCGCGCAGGGCCGCGGCGGCGGCGAGGGAATGCAGGTATCCGGTGTCCTGCCACAGCGGGGGCTGAGCAGGGTCGGGCGGCCCGGGCGAACGCAGCCGCCCGAGCAGGTGCACGGCCCAGACGCCGACCGCCGGGTGGTCGATGATCTCCTGGACGGCCTCGGGGTGGGCCCGCTCGGCTCTGAGCAGCAGCTCGACGGCTCGCGCCGGCGGCGGCAGCGGGCCGGGGTCGGTCCCGGTGGCGGCGGCGACGACACCGCGGAACATGAGCATGCGGCGGGTGCGTTCGACGCCGAAGAGCCGGCGTGCCGTCCGGGGTGTCACCCGGCCGGCGGCCACCGCGTCGAGGTCGGTGACCGGTATGTGGTGCCGTGCGTCGCCCGTGAGCAGCCCTGATGTCGTCCCGGACATCGAGCGGGCCTCAGTCGTCGGACGCGTCGCACCGGGCGGAGGAGTACCGGCCCGCGTTCGGTCCGCCCGCGCTCTGGCCCACCGCTTCGCGGGTCAGCTCGCCGAGCAGGAGTTCCTCGGCCCGGGTTATCAGCGGGCCTGACAGCGCCATAGCCTCTCGAAGACCACAACCGCTCAGATCGACAAGACCGCTATCGATATCGGCCGTACTAGTCTTCACGTCAGGCTTCCCCCTGTCGGCTCCTGCTGGTGACCGGCGCGGCGCGGACGCACCTACCTCATAGTGACCCCCGAGCAGCCATGCCGAAAGAGCCCATGGCGGCCATCGCGGCTGGAATCTTTCGATCCGCGCACGCGGGGGGCCGCCCGGCCGGTCCCCGATCGCTACGGTGGTGGGGTTGTCGACGGCGGGGGTGGGCGGGGTGCTGGTCAGGTTCGACGTGGGTGACGGCGAGTCCGTGGTGGCGGAGCTGGAGCGGGCCGACGGCGGTGTGGTGGACGCGGCCTCGGCGTCCGACGTGGTCGCCAGGGCCACCGGTTCCTTCGCCGCGGCCCTGGAACAGGTGCGGGCCGCCGCGGCCCTGACGGTCCGCCGGATGCGGGACCTGCCCCAGCGTCCCGACGAGGTCACCGTCGAGTTCGGCGTCCAACTCGACGCCGAGGTGGGCGCGGTCCTGGCCCGGACCGCCGCCCAGGGCCACCTCCAGGTCCAGCTGACCTGGCGCAACGCCGGCCCGGACGCGGCTCCTTAGCGCGGACGGCGGAAAAGCGATGTTGGAAAAGGGTGATGCGGGGCGGGTCGCCGTGACCGGGGATCGGGGAGGCGTTGAACAGGTAGATCCGGCTCACGTCCTCCAGCTCGTCCGGGGTGACCTCCCACGGCGGCGTCTTCTGGTGGCGGGCGACGACACGGTCGTGCTGCGGGTCGCCGGGTCCGGCGGGGACGCGGGCAGGTACCGGGCTTCCCCGTGCCGGCGCTGCCAGCGCGACCACTGGAGGTCGACGAAGGCGTGGTGGAGCCAGAAGACCGGGTCGTTCACGGACCCGCCGCCGAGCATCGCTCCGCCGACCCAGCGGTGCACGCGGTTGTGGTTGCGCCAGGAGACGCTGCACCGACCGGTGCCCCACCCCTCCAGCTTGTTGCGGAAGCCCTTGGTGACGGTGGAGTCCCAGGGCGCGCTGTCGTAGGCGGGGTCCCTCAGGGCCCAGTTCAGCTCGCTCCTGGTGGGCAGCTCGATCAGGTCGCGGGCGCGGCCGAGGTCCCGGGTGAGGAACTTGCCGTCGGTTACACCGTCGTTGATGGTCCAGCGGGAGTGACCGGGGTGTCTAGGACCCGAGGCCCGCGGTGAGGACGGCGCCCGGCGTGGTGCTCAGTGCCGGGGTGAGGACGCCCAGTTCGGGCTGGTTCAGGTCCGGCAGGCCGGAGCCGCCGGCCTTCGGCTCGGCCGGCGGGGCGCCCACGGACAGGCCCGGGGAGAGGGCGCGCAGCTCGGAGGCGGGCGCGTCGACGGTCATGTGGTCGAGGCCGTGGCCGAGGACGGGCGCCGGCGGGGCGCCGGCGTCGAGGCCCGGCAGCCCGCCCTCGACCGGCAGTTGCGGCACCACGCGCTCCGGCAGGAGGCGTCCCTGGACGAAGCGCGGGCCCTCGGGGCCGCCCACCGTGGGCAGCGGGAGCTGGCCGCCGACCCTGGGCAGTTCCGTGCCGAGGGCGGTCTCCGCGCCGCCCAGCGGGACGGGGACGGGGACCGTGCCGACCGCCGCGGCGGGGGTGGCGGCGGCGCCCACGGCCGCCGCGACGCCCGCTACGACGGCGGCCAGGGTTCCTCGAGTGATCGACTTCATGTCAGCTGCGGTCCCTTCCGGGGTTCGGCGCTCTGGGGGCTTACGGGGCTCCGGCGTGTCGGCGCCCCGTACCGCCCAACGATCCTGGCTCGGGAACCAGCGCGGGATTCCCCCGAGTGCCGCAGTGGTACGACGATCCGGCCGGTGCGAGGGGCGCCCGGGTCAGCCGCCCAGCGGGATGCCGCCGAGCAGCGACTTGCTGGAGTTCAGGGTCTTGGTCGCGCCCTTCACGGTGTTGAGCACCGTGCCCTTCTTCTCGGAGTCCAGCGCGTGCGACTGGTGCTGCAGCGGCATGACGTCCAGGGGGCCCTTGGTGAGGGTGTTGACGGCGCCGTTGAGGCTGGTGGGCGTGGCGTCGGAGGCGTTGTAGGCGAACGCGGGCGCGGCGGCGCCGGCGAGGGCCAGGGACCCGGCGAGGACGGCGGCGGCCTTGAGGGACTTCATGGTGCTCCTTTCTCCGGCGACTCGGGGTCACCACGGCGATTGCGTCGCCGTGTCCAACGAGCCTCAGGCGGCCTGGAAACCCCGCCGCGACCGATTGCCGAGTCGTCATATGAGATCCGCCACCGCGGACCCGCCGGTGGTCCGCGGCCCGTGAGTTCCGCCGCCGGGCGAATCCGCGCGGGCGCACGCGGACGGCCGCCGCGCCGGCCCACGCGGGGGCGGTGCGGCGGCCGGCGGTTGGTACGCCCGCGTCAGGTCGCCGGGGTCGTCGACGTGGTGCTCGTCGTGGTGGTGGTCGTGGTCGCGGTCACCGTCGCCGCCGCGGCGGGCAGGGTGATGTCGGGGATCGTGACGTCGGGCACGGTGACGTCCGGCACCGTGATCTCGGGCACGGTGACGTCCGGGACCGTCAGGGCCGGAAGGGTCGAGGCGGTGGCGGTGGTGGCGGCCGTCGGGGTGGACAGGCCGTTGCCGGAGAGGGTCGCGGTGACCAGGCCGATCAGCTCGTTCACCAGGCCGGTGACCGCCGGGAGCACCTGGCTGACGTCACCGGAGGTGACCGTCTTCAGCAGGTTGTCGAGCGCCTTCTGCACGGCGGCCAGGGCGTCGGACGTGGGGTCGGCGGCGCGCTGCCCGACGGCTCGTGAGCCGGCCGCGTGCTTGGCGGGCGCGGGCAGCAGCACACCGCTCGCGGCGGGCGCCGGGGCCGGGGCGGCCGGCGAGGCGGACGCCGTCGGCTTGGCGGTGGCCGTGGGCGTGGCGGACGCCGTGGGTGCCGCCGGGGCCGTGGCCTCGCCGAGGGCGCGCTTCGCCGCGTCGCCGAGCCTCTTGGCGTCGGCGGCGGAGAGCTTGCCGTGGTCGGAGCGCAGTACGGCCGTCAGCAGGTCGGTGACCGGAGCGAGCCGGCCGTCGGGGTCGCGCAGGCTGTGGACCTGGGCGAGGAGCCGGTCCGCTCCGGGCAGGGGCGCTCGGGGTGACGCCGCATGGCTGTGCTCGCGGGCCGAGTCCGCCGCCATGGCGGCCGGACCGCTGACCCCGGCCAGGAAGGCGACGGTGAGTGCGCAGGACGCGATGCGCCGTGCGGACAGACCACGCATGGGGGTTCCTTTCGGTGAGCCTCGGATCCTGGACTCACCGTGGAAGCGCTTGCCGCCCCGTGCAACCGCGCGCAAGCCCGCGCTCGTCCGGCCGCCGGCACTCCCGCCGCGTCCTGCCTCAGTAAACGGTGGGTCAACTCCATTCGGGTGCGCGGCGACCGTTCGGGGGAAGGGCGTCGTCCGCGGTGACGGCGGCGGCCCGGGCACGCGCGAGCGGCCGCCCACCCACGGGGAACCGGGGCAGACGGCCGGCCGAAGGGAGGCGCGCCGACGTCAGCCGTTGACGCAGGCGTTGCCGAACGCCGGGTTCAGCAGGCCGATCACGTTGATGGTGTTGCCGCAGACGTTGACCGGAACGTGGACCGGAACCTGGATGACGTTGCCCGACGCCACGCCCGGCGAGTTGGCGGCGAGGCCGCTCGCGCCGCTGTCCGCGGAGGCGATGCCGGCACCGCCGGCGACAGCCACGGCGGCGACGGAGGACAGGACCAGGCCCTTGGCGATACGCGACATGGAGAGGTGCTCCTTGGGTTGACACAAAAACACCCGGGCGGGGTTGCCCGGCGCTGTGTCAACGCGTGACGCCCGCGTGAGTTGTGCCGCCGAACGGGTGATCTCGAAAGATGACCAGCTTCACCATTCCGACACACTTGTCGGGTTTGGAGTAATTAGCCCGCTTGATGACTAGAGTTGCGGACCCTGGCACCACCGCCCATCCGCCTCGAAAGGCCCGACGGTCATGCGCCATTCCCCGGGACCGCAGTTGCGCCGTGCGACGGTGGGCACCCGCGCGCGCGCCGCGCTCCGCCCGCCCTGCGGCTCCCCGGGCACCGCGGTCGCCACCCCGAACGGCGACTTCGCCATGACCCACGTCGACGTCGACGACGACCCCAGCACCCACGGCTCATCCCGCGCGGGACTGCGTCCGCCCCCGGACGCCCGCGCCGCGTACGAACACCCGTACTGGGACGGCAACCTGAGGGCGGGCGAGCAGAGGCCAGCCGCCGAGGACGCGCGCGTGCTGTTCGCCGAACCCGGGGGGCAGTACGAGGAGGTGCTCGCGGACACTGCCGCCGGCCACCGCGTGGCGCGGGGCGCCGACGCCCGCGAGGCCGCCTCGGCGGACGTCACCCGTCTGGTGCCCGCGAGCGAGGGCGGCCTCTGCGCCGTCGCCCGGGCCGACGCGGCCAAGGGCCGGACTGCGGGCGGCGCTTGGGGTGGCCGGACGCCGGCGGCGGCGCACGGGAGGGCGGCGTCCAGGAGGGCGGCGGAGCCGCTGCGGCGCGTCGCCCTTCGGGACGGCTTCAGCGTGCCGGACTCCCGCGCGGGACAGCGGGTCCGGCCGCGCGGCCCGGCCTTCCGCGCGGGCTCGGGCGGACGCGTGGGCCGGGTGGCGCACGACGGCGACCGGGGCGACAGGGGCGACAGGGGCGACTCCCTCACCGTGACGGCGGAACGCGCCGGCGCCTCCGGCCGCGGCCGTCCCTGGCGTGCGCGGCCCGCGCCCACCCGCACGTCCGCCCTCCTCATCGGTCCCGGCGACCCGGGCGACGGCGTCCTGAACTCCACGATCGCCGAGCCGGGTACGGCTCCCGCGGCGCGCGTCCCGGCGTGCGCGGGCACGCCCGGCCACGACTCCGACGGGTCCGGCCTGGGCCCGGCCCCGGCGTACAGCGGTGACCGGCCGGCCTTCCGCCCGGTCTCCCCGCCGGACACGCCCTGGGCCGGCGTCCCCTTCGCGGCCGTCGGCGCCGGGCGGTGAGGCGCGTCCCCCTCCTGGGCGGCTCCTGGGGGGTGCGCTCGGCTGCGGCCGGGGTCGCGGTGGGCGGGCTGGCCATGGTGGCGGTGCAGGTGCCGTCCCTCTGGGAGGAGTTGAGAACACGCGTCCCGGCTCGCGGCCGGAGGGCGAGGACCGGTCGCGCGGACCGCGCGACCGTGACAGGACCGGCGGCGGCCGGGTCCCCCGCCCGCCCGGTGGACTCGGCCCTGCTCGCCTCGGTGCTGCTGTTCGCGCTGTGCCGTCAGTCGCAGGTCCTCATCGAGCGCTTCCTCGCCTCCACGCTGCCCGCCGGGGCCATCTCGCACCTGAACTACGCGCAGAAGGTGGCCCAGATCCCGATGACCCTGTCGCTGATGCCCTGCCGCCGGTGGTGCCGGGTCGGCCGGGGTCGCCCACGCGGCGGGGCCCGACGCCAGGGCGGCGGACGCGGCGACCGCCGCCGCGACGACGGCCGGCCGCCGTCTTCCGCCGTGCTGTGCGACAGCCATCCCTGACCCTTTCCTCGCTCCACCCGGGCCCGTGCTCACCGCTGACCCATCGTCATCGCGGAACCACGATTTGACGGTCCCTCACCCGCAGGTCGGGCACAGCCGGGACCACCCCGCCACCGCCGCTGTGGCGTCCGAGTGCCCCGCTCCCCCGTGCGGGTGAGCCGATCCGAGAGAAGAGAACGATCCGTGCCGCTGCTCGACACCCGCGTCCCCGCCGTACTGCTGCGGATCGACCGCGACCCCTTCCACCACGGCACGCTGGGAGCCGTACGCTCACTCGGCAGAGCCGGTGTGGAGGTCCACGTCGTGGCCGATTCCACGGGCGGCCCGGTCCGCCGTTCGCGCTTCGTACGGCAGATGCATCCCCCGCCGCCGCCCGGCGCCTCCCCGGGCGAGATCTCGCGCGCGCTACTGCGCGTCGCCGGACGCCTCGGCCGTCCCGCGGTCCTCGTGCCGATGGACGACGCGAGCGCGGTCGCGGTGGACCGGCTGCGGGACGAGCTCACGCCCGCCTACCTGCTGCCCGCGACCCCGCGCGGGCTGCCCGAACGCGTCGCCGACAAGGCCGAACTCGTCACCGTGTGCGCCTCGGTGGACGTCCCGCACCCGGTGACGCTGGTCCCGGACAGCCCCGCGCAGGCCACGGGCGCGGCCTGGCGGCTGGGGCTGCCGATGGTGGCGAAATGGAGCAGGCCCTGGCTGCTTCCGGCCGGATCCGGGCTGCGCGGCACCGTGCTGGTGCGCTCCACCCGGCAGGCCGGGGAGCTGTACGCGCGCTCCGCCGAGGCGGGCAGCCGGCTGGTGCTCCAGGCGTATCTGCCGCCGGGCCCGCACCGCGACTGGTTCTTCCACGGATACGCCGACCGCTCGGGCGCCGTGCGCGCGGGCGGCCTGGGCAGCAAACAGCAGGCGTGGCCGCGCGGCGCCGGGCTGACCGCGGTGGGCTTCTGGAGCCCCAACCCGCAGGTGCGGGCGCTGGCCGAGCGGCTGATCGGTGAGCTGGGCTACCGCGGCATCCTCGACCTCGACTTCCGCCGCTGCGGCGCGACGGGCCGCTACCACCTGCTCGACTTCAATCCGCGCCCCGGCGCCCAGTTCCGGCTGTTCGCCGACAGCGCCGGCCTGGACGTCGTACGGGCCCTGCACCTGGACCTGACGGGCCGTCCGCTGCCGCACGGTCAGGCACTGGTAGGGCGGGAGTTCGTGGTGGAGAACTACGCGCCGCTCGCCGCGCTGCGGCCGGCGCCGGGCGGACGCGAGCTCGCCTGGCACGCCCGGGACGATCTCGCGCCGGGGCGCGCGATGTGGGCGCTGTGGATCCGCCATGCGGCCGGCCGGCTGCGCAGGCGGCTGGGCGGGACAGCCGCGGCACAGGCACCGGTGCGCGCGGGCCACGGACCGGCCGCTCCCCTGCCGACCGACGAGGAGAAAGCGAGCAGTTGCTGATGCGCGCCCTGCCGGCGGTGGACGCGGACCCCTGCGGCCTGTCCATCGCCTACGGCCTGTCCATCGCACCCACGCCGCAGCCGCGGGCTCGACCTGAGCGTCCTCGGCCGGCCGGCCCATGGCCTGCCGGCGGGGAGCGCATGCCCCGCGGGACGTTCCCCGAGCCGGAGCCGTGAGCGTCGAGACCGTCCGCGCTTCGCGCACCGTGCCGGCTGTGCGGCGGCGGCGCCGGTGCGTCGCGTGCGGCGCCACGTGCGTACGGGGCTCCCGCGGCGCCCGGCGCGGTTTCCGGTGCCGGTGTCCGGCAGCCGGGCGGACGACCGCGCCGCCCTCGACGGGCGGCTGAGCACGCGTCAGGGGCGGCCCGTGGAGGGACCGCCCCTGCGGCGCGGGCTAGCGGTGGGCGCCGCGGCGGTACAGGACCGTGCCGGCGGCGAGGAGCACGGCGCTGGCGGCGGAGGTCGCCAGCAGGGTCCCGCTGCCGGTCTCGGCCATCTGCGGCGGCTGTTGGACCGCGTGCGTGGGGGGCGCCGTGCGCCTGGTCAGCGGCGTCTCCACGTGCGTGGGAGGCGCCGTTTGCCTGGTCAGCGGCGTCTCCACGTGCGTGGGAGGCGCCGTTTGCCTGGTCAGCGGCGTCTCCACGCGGGTGAGCGGCGGCGTGGAGCAGTCGACGCCGTATCCGTGGTCGTTCTCCGAGCCGTAGCCCGGGCACTCGTCGGCGCCGGACGGCGGCTTGGAGCGGTGCTCGGTCTTCTTCTCCGAGACGTTGGAGCACTTGTTGCCGAAGGCCGGGTTGAGCGCCGCGGCCGCATCGACGGTGTTGCCGCAGACGTTGACGGGCACCTCGACGGGGGCCTGGACGCTGTTGCCGGAGAGCAGGCCGGGCGAGCCATTGGCGACGGCGTCCGCGTTCGAGTCGGCGAGGGCGGGGCTGCCGTACAGGGAAAGCGCGCTCGTCGCGGCGGCCGCCGCGAACACTCCCCTGGTCAGGGTCTGTCGCAATATCTTGTCTTCCTGCTCAAAGCCGCACATGGGCGCTTGAAGAACGTGGGGAAGTGGAAGGCCGGCCCGGGAACGAGGGATCGTCCTCCGAGGCCGGCCGGTCGCGGCCGGGGCGCCGGCGCGACTGAGGTGTCAGCCGTTGACGCAGGCGTTGCCGAACGCCGGGTTCAGCAGGGCGATGACGTCCACGGTGTTGCCGCACGCGTTGACGGGGATGTGCACAGGAACCTGGATGACGTTGCCGGAGAGCACGCCCGGCGAACCGACGGCCGCGCCCTCCGCGCCGGCGTCGGCAAAGGCGGGGGCGGCCATGCCCAGGGCCATGATGGCACCGGTGACGACAGCAGCGCTCTTCTTCATGAATGTTCCCTTCTGCGGGGCCATGCCCCGGTGACGGTCGAAAACCGAGTGAGCACGACGTGAGGGTCGCGGCACTGAACGAGGAATAGACGTAATGGGTAACCGCGGAACACCAGTTGCCGGACAATTCACTCGACTGCCCCGCGCGACCCTACGCTTCACCCTCGACTGGTCGGGGGAAAAGACTTCTTGGAAAAAGCCCAGGCAGGCCGCAGTCGGAGCAGCGGACGGCCCGAGCCCGGCCGGAACCGGCTCAGTGTCCCTCACCGTTGGCCGAGAGGACCGACAGGTTCTCCAGGACGTGCGACAGCGCGCCGTCGCGCTTGGCCTGGGTGGAGTTGTCCGAGCACTGCTGGTTCAGCTGGTCCGCCAGGGCGTTCACGTCCTGGACGTTGACGACCTGCAGGACACCGACGTTGGTGTCGTCCAGACCGAGGCACGGCTTGTTGAGAGTGCCCTGGACCAGCGAGAGCTGCGGGCTCATGTTGCCCTTCGTCGCCGAGTTGCCGAACGCCGAGATGGCGTCATTGCCGTTCGCGACGGTCGGGCCGTTGTCGTTCCCGATGGCAAGCGCCGCGGGAGCGGCCGCCACCGACATTCCGACGACAGAAGCGGCGGCCGCCGCGGCGACCATTGCCTTCTTGAGCACTGCGCGTTCCTTTCCTCGTAGCGACGCAGGTCCTACGGCCTCATCAACACGAGGTGCGGGGTTTGGTTGCGGGGGTTCACCCAGTTGGCCCGCACGGGCTCCCGAAGCGCCCGAAAATCACGGAGTCCAACAAACACACGAGCATTTCGCCTTCTCCACCGTGCGAGTGAAGGGGAGAAACCAGGCCGCGGTCGGACAGTTGACCAGAACGCTCCGGTGGACGGGGTTTCCTCAGAAAGGATCTGGCCAGTGATCAAGAAGATTGTTGCCACCGCGGCCATCGCCGCTTCCGCCATGGGCGCCACCGCTGCCGCGGCTCCGCAGGCGCTGGCGATCGGCAACGACAGCGGGCCGACCGCTGCCAACGGAAACGGTTCGTGGCAGAGCTTCGGCAACTCCACCACGTACGGGAACATGAGCCCGCAGATGGCGCTGATCCAGGGTTCCTTCAACAAGCCGTGCATCGCCGTCAGCGACCTGCCGGTGGGCGTGGGCCAGCTCGTGAACGTCCAGGACCTGAACGTCCTCTCGGACCAGATGAACCAGCAGTGCACCGAGAACTCCACGCAGGCCAAGCGCGACGGCGCCCTGGCGCACCTGCTGCAGGACGTGTCGATCCTGTCCCAGAACTCGGAGGCCGACCGTCACTGACCCGGCCGGGCGGTGGCGGACCGAGCGGGTCACCGGATGTCCGGGGGCCCGCTCAGCTGCTGTAGAGCTCCGCGATCTCACGCGCGTACGCCGCTGCCGCCGCGTGCCGCTTGACCTTCAGGGACGGGGTCAGCAGCCCGTTCTCCTCGGTGAACTCGCCCTCGACCAGGGCGAACGCACGGATGGACTCGGCGCGTGAGACGGCCCGGTTGGCGTGGTCCACGGCCTTTTGGACGTCGGCCCGCATGCGCGCGTCGCGGACCACCTCGGACATCGGCGTCCCGGCGGGCAGCCCGCGTACGGACAGCCAGTGCGCGACGGCCTCCGGGTCGAGGGTGATCAGCGCGGCGACGAACGGGCGGTTGTCGCCGACGACCAGGCACTGTCCGATCGGCGGCCGGCTGCGCAGCCGGTCCTCCAGGACGGCCGGGGAGACGTTCTTGCCGCCGGAGGTGACGATGATGTCCTTCTTGCGCCCGGTGATGGCGAGGTAGCCGTCCTCGTCCAGCGAACCGAGGTCGCCGGTGCTGAACCAGCCGTCGCGGAGCACCGCGCTCGTGGCCTCGGGGTTGTTCAGGTACGACCCGAAGACCACCTGGCCGCTGACCTGGACCTCGCCGTCGGCGGCGATGCGCACGGCCGTGCCGGGCACCGGGAGGCCGACCGTGCCGGGGCGCGGGGCGAGCGGCGGGACGATGGTGGCGGCGGCGGTCGTCTCGGTCAGACCGTAGCCCTCGTAGACCATGATCCCGGCGGCCAGGAAGAAGAGGTTGAGGTCGCGGTCGAGCGGGGAGCCGCCGCTGATGGCGTAACGCAGGCGGCCGCCGAGCTCCTTGCGGATGCGGCGGTAGACCAGCAGGTCGTACAGCGCCCAGGCCGCGTACAGGCCGGGTCCCGCGCCCTTGCCCTTGCCGGTGCCGGTGAACTTGTCGAGGTAGGCCCGGCCGAAGCGCACCGCGATCCGGTGGGCGCGGTCGAAGGAGGCGCCCCGGCCCATCCTCTCGGCGGTCGCACGCCCGGTGTCGTGGATCTTCTCGAACAGATACGGCACCCCGACCAGGAAGGTCGGCCGGAACTCCCTGAGCATCGGCCGCAGTTCGTCGGGCTTGATGCCCGGGCAGTGACCGAGTTCGATCCGCGCCATGAGGCAGGCGAGTTGCAGCGTGCGGCCGAGGATGTGGGCGAGCGGCAGGAAGAGCAGGGTGGAGGCGACCTGGCCGGTGACCGCCTTGAAGACGGGGTGCAGCAGCTCGACGGTGTTGGCGGCCTCGGCGTGCAGATTGGCGTGGGTGAGGACGCAGCCCTTGGGCCGGCCGGTGGTGCCGGAGGTGTAGCAGACGGTGGCGGCGGTGCCGGGCGTCAGGGCCGTACGGCGCTTGGTGACCTCCTCGTCGGAGACGCCCCGGCCGAGTGCGGTCAGCTCGGCGAGGGCGCCCGCGTCGAACTGCAGCAGGCGCGGCGGCCGTTCGTGGCCGGCTGTCCCGGTGGTGACCGTCGCCGCGTTCTCGGCGTTCTCGGTGACGACGAGGCGGGCGCCCGAGTCGCGGACGATCCACTCCACCTGCTCGGCGGACGAGGTGGCGTAGACCGGCACGCTCTGCCCGCCGGCCGCCCAGATCGCGAAGTCCAGGACCGTCCACTCGTAACGGGTGCGGGACATCACCGCGACCCGGCCGCCCGGTTCGAGACCGGACGCGATCAGTCCCTTGGCCACGTCGGTGACCTCGCGGGCGAAGTCGGCGGCGGTCACCGGCCGCCAGGCGCCGTTCACCCGGCGGCGCAGGGCCACGTCGCCGGGCGCCTCGGCGGCGTTGGTGAAGGGCAGGTCGGCCATGCTGCCGGCGGCGGGCGCGGTGGCCATCGGGGCGGTCCGCACCTCCCGGACCCGGCCGGTGGCGTCCCTGACCAGCTCGGTCTCGGTGCGGGCCGCCAGATCGGCGTGCCGACGTGCCCGTTTCAAGTCCCTGCGTACGCCCATGACGGCTCCCGGTCGCGGTGGGGCTGTGATCCTTCCGAACGTACTTACCGGGAAGTAAACTTACTCACGCGTAAGGAAAGGTCAATGGGCCGGCCACGACCGCGGCCCGGTCAGGACACGATGTCCTTGCGGGCGAACCCCCTGAAGGCCAGCGCGAACAGCACCAGCGCGTAGGTCACGGAGATCGCCGTGCCCTGGATCATCCCGGACCACTCGGGGTGCGGCTGCACGGCGTCGGCCCAGGCGAACTGCCAGTGCGCGGGCAGGAAGTCGCGCCAGTGACCGAGGGCGGTGACCGCGTCCAGCACGTTGCCCACGATGGTCAGCCCGACCGCGCCGCCGACCGCGCCGAGGGGCGCGTCCGTCTTGGTCGACAGCCAGAACGCCAGGGCGGCGGTGACCAGTTGGGAGACGAAGACGTAGGCCACGACCACCGCGAGGCGCTGGGTCGCGGTCGCCGTGTCCAGTGCGCCACCGGTGGGTATCCGCAGCGGACCCCAGCCGTAGACGGCGGTGCCCACGCCGAGCGCGACCACGGGCAGCAGCACCATCGCGGCCAGGCTCAGCCCGAGTCCGACCACCAGCTTGGACCACAGCAGCCGGGCCCGGGGCACGGGCGCGGCGAGCAGATAGCGCAGCGAGGACCAGCTCGCCTCCGAGGCGACCGTGTCCCCGCAGAACAGGGCGACGGGGACGACCAGCAGGAAGCCGGCCGACACGAACAGGTTGACCGCGGCGAAGTTGGCGCCGGAGGCGGTGGCGGTGTCCATCAGCGTCACCCGGCCGTTGCGGTCGCCCGGGCTGCCGCCGATCGCGAAGGCGACGGCGAGCACGAACGGCAGCGCGGCCAGGATGCCGCCCATGATCAGCGTGCGGCGCCGCTTCAGCTGGCGCACCAGCTCCACCCGCAGGGGCAGGGTGCTGCCCCTGCGGTATCCGGAGGCGGCCTGTGCGGACACGTCGTCCTCGGTGAGCGTGCTCATGCGGAACCTCCGATCAGGGTGAGGAAGGCGTCCTCCAGGCGGCGGTGCGGTCCGACGGAGGCGACCGGCACCTCCAGCCGCACCAGCTCGACGACCAGCGCCTCGGCACTGCCGCCGGACTCCAGCCGGACCAGGAGCCCGTCGTCGGTGCGCAGGGCGGAGGCCACGCCGGGCAGGGCGGCCACCTTCTCCACCACCGGCTCCTCGACGGGTGTCGCGGTGCCGACGAGCAGGGTGTCGCCGGAGCCGGTGATCTCGCCGACCGGCCCCGCCTGCACCAGCCGCCCCCGGTCCATGACGACCAGGTGCGTACAGGTCTGCTCGACCTCGGCCAGCAGGTGACTGGAGACGATCACCGTGCGGCCGGCTGCCGCGTACCTGATCATGACCTCGCGCATCTCGCGGATCTGGGGCGGGTCGAGGCCGTTGGTCGGCTCGTCGAGGATCAGCAGGTCGGGCAGGCCGAGCATGGCCTGGGCGATGGCCAGGCGCTGGCGCATGCCCTGGGAGTAGGTGCGCACCGCGCGGGCGAGCGCGTCGCCGAGGCCGGCGATCTCCAGCGCCTCGTCGAGGTGGGCGTCCTCGGCCGGGCGGCCGGTGGCCCGCCAGTACAGCTCGAGGTTCTCCCGGCCGGACAGGTGCGGCAGGAAGCCCGCGCCCTCGACGAAGGCGCCGACCCGGGAGAGCACCGGCGCACCGGGCCGGATCGCGTGGCCGAAGACGCGGATCTCGCCGCCGTCCGGCCGGATCAGGCCCATGAGCATGCGCAGGGTGGTGGTCTTTCCGGCGCCGTTGGGCCCGAGCAGGCCGAGCACCTGGCCCTGCTCCACCCGGAAGGACAGCTCCCGCACGGCGTACCGGTCGGCGGAGCGGGCGTACCGCTTGCTCAGGTCGGTGATCTGGAGGGGGACGCCGGCCAGTGCGGGGTCGGGGGCGGGGGCGGCGGTGCGGCGGCGGGAGGTCAGCAGCAGGGCGAGCGCGATCACGGCGCCGGCGGCCGGCAGCCACCACACCCACGCGGGCAGCGGGGTGGCCGCCGTGGTCACGCCGGGCGCGGTCGGCACCCTCAGGTCGCTCCTGAGGGACACGGTGTACGTCGCCGGGGCGGCCGGGGAGGCGTAGCCGAGGTCGGTGGAGGCGAGGACCAGGCGGAGCCGGTGGCCCTTCTGCACCTCGTGGTCGACGGCCGGGAGGGTCAGGGTGACGTCCTTGCCCGCCTTGGCACCCTGGACCCGGACGGGGGTGACCAGCTGGGAGGGCAGCACGGGGCGGGTGCCGCCGGGCCCGACGTCGTAGACCTTGGCGAAGAGCACCGCGTCGTCGGCGGTCGACGTCACATGGACGGTCACCGTGGGCGATCCGGTGACGCGCAGGTCGCCGGTGAGGGGGGCGGAGTCGAAGTGGGCGTACTGCCCGGGGAAGTCCAGGGAGACGCCGACGCCGAGCGCGGAGAGCTGGGCGAGGCCGCCGCCCGCGCCGCCGAGGCCGGGCAGGGAGGACACGGCCGGCGGGTTCCCGCCCGGCGGGTTCTCGAAGCGCTGGGGGCCGCCGCGCAGCGGGAACGAGCGCCGGCCGCTCTCGAGACCGGGGTAGGCGTTCGCGCTCGCGCCGCGCAGCAGGGCGGCGCCGTCGGTGGAGTCGACGCCTCCGGTGCGGGTGACGCGGAAGGCTGGGCCGGTGGCCGCGTGGGTGTCGCCCTTGAGGTAGCGGTCGAACCAGGCCCGCACGCGCGCCTGGACCCGGGCGCTCTCCATGTCCCCGCCGTCGTGGCCGCCCGCGATCCAGTCCACGTCCACGGGGGCGCCGCCCGCGCGGATGGCCCGCTCGGCGGCGTCGGCCTGGCCGAGCGGGAAGAGGGAGTCGGTCTGGCCCTGCACCAGCAGGGTCGGCACCTTGATGCGCCCGGCGACGGCGGACGGCGAGCGCGCTTCGAGGAGCGCGCGTGCCCGCGCGTCGGGCCTGCCGGACTCGGCGACCCGCTGGTACATCCGGCACAGCTCGGGTTCGAACTTCGCGCAGCCGCCGCCGGAGTTGAAGAAGACGCCCGCCCAGAGCTTCTTGAACACGCCGTTCGGGAAGAGGGCGTCCGCGAGGTTCCAGTAGGTGATCGCCGGGGCGATGGCGTCCACCCGGTGGTCGTACCCGGCGGCGAGCAGGGAGACCGCTCCGCCGTAGGAGGCGCCGGCGACGCCCACGCGCGGGTCTCCGGGCCGGTCGAGGCGGACCTGGGGCTGCCGGGCCAGCCAGTCGATCAGCTTGGAGACGTCGGCGACCTCGGCCTTGGGGTCGTTGAGCCCGATCCGGCCGGTGGACCTGCCGAAGCCGCGCGCGGACCAGGTCAGCACCGCGTAGCCGTCGCGGGCGAGGTCCTCGGCCTGTTGCCGTACGTCGTCCTTGCTGCCGCCGAAGCCGTGCCCCAGCAGGATCGCGGGGTGGCGGCCCGCGTCCGCGGGGGTGAAGTACGAGGTGTCGATGCGGACCCCGTCGGCCGTGCCGACGACCCGGTCGGCGCGGTGCACCCGGGGCGGGTCGCCGCCGGCGGCCGCCGTCCAGGTGCCCGCGCCGGCGAGCAGGACGGCGGCGGCCCCGGCGGCCCACCACCGCCGGGGCCCCCGAAGCAGCCCGCGCAGTCCGGGCAGTCGAAGATCCATGCCCTCCACGGTACGGGCCGCCGCCGACATCCGGTGCGGCCTGTGGACGGAACCCCGCCCCCTCCCCCGGGAGTACGGCGCCGCCCCGCCGTACCGCGGACGCGGTACAACGGGGCGGCGGGGCGACGCTCGGAGCCCGGGCGGGGCTCAGACCTGGGCGTCCTCCGGGATCGACACCAGCCAGCGGGTGTCGCGGCGGGGGCGGAGGTAGAAGGCCCAGTAGAGGGTGGCTACCGCGGTGATGCCGCCGGTCCACAGCAGGTAGGTGACCTCCTGCTGGCTGAGGATGTACGCCAGCACCACGATCAGCAGGATCGGCATGGCCGGCCACAGCGGCATGCGCCAGGCGGGCGTGTGCTTGTGGTGGCCGCGCCGGGCCAGCAGCGCGGCGATCGCGACGAGCAGGTACATGCCGGTCACGGAGACGCCGGTGACGCCGTAGAGGGTGTCGAGGTTGACGAAGCAGAGCAGCGCGCCGGGCACGCCCACCGCGAGGGTGGCGACCCAGGGGGAGCCGAAGCGGCCGAGCTTGGAGAAGACGTTGTTGACGGGCTCGGGCCAGGCCTTGTCGCGGGCGGAGGCGAACAGCACGCGGGAGTTCTGGATGACCATGACGATGCCCGCGTTGATGATGGCGAGGGCCACGCAGAGGCTGACGAAGGTGCCGACGGCGGAGTTGGACCAGGCGGTCACCATGGCGCTCAGGTCGCCGCTGGTCAGTTCCTTGATGTCGGAGGCGCCCATGGTGATGGCGGCGACCGGCACGATGATGATCACGGAGGAGATGGCGAGGGTGGCCAGGACCGTGCGGGCGACGTTGCGGCGCGGGTGCTCCAGCTCCTCGGAGAGGTAGACGGCCGTCGAGAAGCCCTGGGTGGCGAAGAGGGCGATGGCGAGCCCGGAGATGACGAGCATCCCGGTGACGGCGTCGGTGTGGCCGTTGGGGCCGGCGACCTGCATGGAGACCAGGCTGTCGACGCCCCGGTGGCTGTGCGCGAAGCCGAGCATGGCCACCACGCCGGCCGCGATGACCTCCAGCACCAGGAAGATGCCGGTGATCCAGGCGTTGGCCCGCAGGTCGAGCAGGCCGGCGAGGGTGGCGAGCAGCATGACGCCGGCGCCCGTCATCGCCGGGTCGAGGTGCGCGATCGGCGCCAGGTAGTCGGCGGTGCCCATCGCGATCACCGGCGGCACGATCATGACCACCAGCAGGGACAGCACGAAGACCAGCCAGCCGGCCAGCCGTCCGGCCATCGTGGACACCATGGCGTACTCGCCGCCCGCGCTCGGGATGAGGGTGCCGAGCTCGGAGTAGCAGAACGCCACGGCGATACAGAGGAGGGAGCCGATGGCGATGGTGAGGGCGGTGGCGGTGCCGAGCGAGCCGAACAGGTCGGGCACGACCACGAAGAGCGTGGAGGCGGGCGTCACGCACGAGAGGGTCAGGAGTGTGCCACCGACCACCCCGATGGAACGCTTGAGCGTCTTGGGGCTGTCCGTCGCCTGTGCGGGGGCACCGAGGTCCCCTGAGGCGGCTTGGTCGACAGGGCGGAGCGTGTCGGTCATGCGGCGGTTCCGATCGACTCGTGCAATAGGTGAGGGGCTCGGGAGCGCTATCGCCTCCGGCGGCTTCGGTCGTAACGTGCAGCTCTCTTCGTCCGCTCCCGGCGCGAGCATCGAACCCCGACGAAAACCGCCGCGTCAATGGCTGTTTACCTTCGAAATCCGCACCGGACGGTCCGCGCCGCCGACATCACTTTCCTAGGCGATCACGACCACATGTTGCATTCGATACGCATGAGCGGGCTTTTACCTTGCTTTCCAAGGCTCACCTTCTCAACTACCTAAGCCATCCCTTTCATCCCGTCCACACGGCATTCGCAGGTGGGGGCGCAAAAAAATGTCAGGCCGTCCGGTATTCGGACGGCCTGACGAGGGCGTGCGGTGACGCTCAGTGGTTGCGGGGGAACCCGAGGTCGACGCCCGCGGGGGCCTCGGACGGGTCGGGCCAGCGCGAGGTGACCACCTTGCCGCGGGTGTAGAAGTGCGTGCCGTCGTTGCCGTAGATGTGGTGGTCGCCGAAGAGCGAGTCCTTCCAGCCGCCGAAGGAGTGGTAGCCCACCGGGACCGGGATCGGCACGTTGACGCCCACCATGCCGGCCTCCACCTCGAGCTGGAAGCGGCGGGCCGCGCCGCCGTCGCGGGTGAAGATCGCGGTGCCGTTGCCGAACGGCGAGGCGTTGATGAGGGCCACGCCCTCCTCGTAGGTGTCCACGCGCAGCACGCACATCACCGGGCCGAAGATCTCGTCCTGGTACGCCTTCGCGCTGGTCGGGACCTTGTCGAGCAGCGAGATGCCGATCCAGTGGCCGTCCTCGTGGCCCTCGACGGTGTGGCCGGTGCCGTCCAGGACGACCTCGCAGCCCTCGTCGGCCGCACCCTTCACATAGGAGGCGACCTTGTCGCGGTGGGCGGCGGTGATCAGCGGGCCCATCTCGGAGGACGGGTCGTTGCCGGGGCCGATCTTGATCTTCTCGGCGCGCTCGCGGATCTTCTCCACCAGCTCGTCGCCGATCGAGCCGACGGCGACCACGGCCGAGATGGCCATGCAGCGCTCGCCGGCCGAGCCGTACGCGGCCGAGACGGCGGCGTCGGCGGCGGCGTCCAGGTCGGCGTCCGGCAGGACCAGCATGTGGTTCTTGGCGCCGCCCAGGGCCTGCACCCGCTTGCCGTTGGCGGCGGCGGTGGTGTGGATGTAGCGGGCGATCGGGGTGGAGCCGACGAAGGACACGGCCTTGACGTCCGGGTGCTCCAGCAGCCGGTCCACGGCCACCTTGTCGCCGTGGACGACGTTGAAGACGCCGTCGGGCAGCCCGGCCTCGGCGAGCAGCTCGGCGATCCGCACGGACGCCGACGGGTCCTTCTCACTGGGCTTGAGCACGAAGGTGTTGCCGCAGGCGATGGCGATGGGGAACATCCACATCGGGACCATCGCCGGGAAGTTGAACGGCGTGATGCCGGCGACCACGCCGAGCGGCTGCCGGATCGAGGCCACGTCGACCCGGGTGGCGACCTGGGTGGACAGCTCGCCCTTCAGCTGTACGTTGATGCCGCACGCCAGGTCGACGATCTCCAGGCCGCGGGCCACCTCGCCGAGCGCGTCGGAGTGGACCTTGCCGTGCTCGGCGGTGATCAGCTCGGCGATCTCGTCGCGGTGGGCGTCGAGCAGCGCGCGGAACCTGAACAGGATCGAGGTCCGCTGGGCCAGCGAGGACTGGCCCCAGGTGGCGTAGGCGTCCTTGGCCGCGGCGACCGCCGCGTCCACCTCGTCGACGGAGGCGAACGCCACCTTCGTCGTGACCGCGCCGGTCGCCGGGTCGGTGACCGGCCCGTACGTCCCCGAGGCGCCTTCGACGGTCTTCCCGCCGATCCAGTGGTTGACGATCTTCGTCATGCCCGGTAACTCCTTCGCAGATGGCGGCGTCGGGTGGAGACGTTGCCGTTCGTACAGCTCATGTGCCCTGTCCGCGGACGTTGGGGTCGCGGCCCGGCCACGGATACATCCCACCAGGCCCCGGCTCCGCACGCGCCCGACACAGTGTCTGCGGTTTCGGTGTCCGCGTAGACACATGTGGGAATGTCCGCCGGCCGGCGCCCCGTGGGCCGGACGCGCGGGACGGGGGGACCTCCGGCGCGGGGCCGTAGCGGGCGGGGAGTCGACGCTCGCACTTCGCTCCTGCCAGGGCGAAGCGGCCTCCCGCGCCGGAGGCGATCGGTGGCCGGGCCGCGCACGGCACGTGGGTGCACGGTCCACCCAACCTGCCTTCGCGGCCCGGGATTTGGAGCTCTTCGTCCTCTGTGTCGTCCTGCGCCTGAACCGTACAGCCGCCGCAGGGCCGGGGCACGGTCCACCCGCGGTCGCCGCCGGTGAACGTGTGTGTGCCACCCGGCGCCGCGCGCGACATCGCTCCGTGCGCCATCGGCTTCCCTTCGCGTCGGCCCACCCCGGTTGTAGTGCCGGGCGGGGAGTCCTGTCAATGGTTTGTCCGGACATAAGGACGACTCGGGGGAAGTGTTCCCGCTCCCTTCTCTTCCCTGTGCCGCGGTTTCGTCACAACCGCGACATCCGTGTCACGCGTGTCGCAGATACGCGGGTTGCCGGTAACACCCGTTCGACAGGCGCTTGCCGATCCCGGGACGACCTCGTTCACCGGCCACAGGCTTATGGATCACCAGCGTCCACCCGGCTCCCCCGACGGCCTCCCGCGCCGCCGCCGCGGTGGGCGCGGGGAGGTGCACCACATGACCGACCGAAGGCTCTGGTCGTACAAGGAGATCGCGGCGCACATCCGGGTGCAGCCGGACACCGTGCGCTCCTACCGCAAACACGGTCTGCTGCCGCCACCAGACCGCGTGGAGAGCGGCAGGCCCTACTGGTACGCCGACACCGTGCGGGCCTGGGTGGCCTCCCGGCCCCGCAACCGCAACCGCGGAACCGACTGATCCCCCGGCCCCGCCGTGTCAGCTCCAGGGTTCGGCGACCGTGACCCCCGCCGCCGGGGCCGTGCCCATCGCCGCCAGCGCGTCCGGGACCGCCGCCAGCGGGATCGTCGAGGTCACCAGCAGATCGGGGCGCAGGACACCGGCGCGCACCAGTTCCAGCATCGGCGGGTAGGCGTGCGCGGCCATGCCGTGGCTGCCGAGGAGCTCGAGCTCCAGCGCGATGGCCCGGGCCATGGGCACGGGCGTCGTGCCGGCAGCGGAGGGCAGCAGGCCGACCTGGACATGGCGGCCCCGGCGGCGCAGCCCGTCGACGGAGGCGGCACAGGTGGTGGGCGAGCCCAGGGCGTCCAGCGAGAGATGGGCGCCGCCGCCGGTGAGCTCCCGGACCCGCTCCGCCGTGTCCGGCACCCCGGTCGCGTCCACGCACTCCGCCGCGCCGAACCGGCGGGCCAGCTCCAGCGCCCCGGGCGACACGTCCACCGCCACCACCCGGGCCCCCGAGGCCGCCGCGATCATCACCGCCGACAGCCCCACTCCCCCGCAGCCGTGAACGGCGACCCACTCCCCGGCGGCGACCCGGCCCTGCTGCACCACCGCGCGGAACGCCGTGGCGAACCGGCAGCCGAGCGAGGCCGCCGTCGCGAACGACATCTCCCGCGGTACGGCGACCAGGTTCACGTCGGCGTGGTCGAGCGCGACGTACTGGGCGAAGGAGCCCCAGTGGGTGAAGCCGGGCTGGGTCTGTCGCTCGCACACCTGCTGGTCGCCCACCGCGCAGGCGGGGCAGGTCCCGCAGGCGCAGACGAAGGGCACGGTCACCCGGTCGCCCGCCCGCCACCGGGTGACGCGCGGGCCCACCGCCTCCACCACGCCGGCCAGTTCGTGCCCGGGCACGTGCGGCAGGGTGATGTCCGGGTCGTGGCCCTGCCAGCCGTGCCAGTCGCTGCGGCACAGGCCGGTCGCCTCGACCCGCACCACCACCCCGTGCTCGGGGGGACGCGGGTCGGCGACCTCGCGCACCTCGGCGGGCTCCCCGTACCGCTCGAACACCACAGCCCGCATCCGCCGCCTCGCCTTCACCGGGAGATCGCCACCGCTTCCGCCGGAACGGTAATACGCGGCCGGCCAGGTCCTAGCGGCGGCTGGCGGCCCTGTCCCGCCCCCGGTCACCTTCCGCCGCCCCGGAGCCGGGGTCCTCGGTCGCCTCGCCGGGCCGCCCCCCGGCCGGGGCGGCGGACGCGGCCGCCGGCGGGACCGCGACCTGCGCTCCCGTGGGTGCCGGGCCGCCCTCGCTCAGTCCGAACCGGGCGTGGAAGCGGCGCAGCGGAGCGGGGGCCCACCAGGTCGCCCGGCCGGTCAGGCGCATGACGGCCGGGACCAGCAGACTGCGGACGATCATCGCGTCCATCAGCACCGCCAGCGCGATGCCGAGCCCCAGCATCTTGGTGTTGGTCACCCGCGAGGTGCCGATCGCGACCATCACCACCGCGAGGATCACCGCCGCGGCCGTGATCAGCCCTCCGGTGCGCTGCAACCCTTGCCGCACCGCCCGGCGGTGACGGTCCTCGCCCGTCTCCTCGTCGTCAAGGGCGCCCCCGCGGTCGTACTCCTCCTTGATGCGGGAGAGGAGGAACACGCCGTAGTCCATGGACAGGCCGAAGGCCACGCAGAACATCAGGACCGGCAGGGTCGTCTCGATGGAGCCGGGGCTGGTGAAGCCGAGCAGGCCGGAGAGGTGGCCGTCCTGGAAGACCCATACCACCGCGCCGAACATGGCCGTCAGACTGAGCGCGTTGAGCACCACGGCCTGGACGGGTATCACCACACTGCCGGTGAGCAGGAAGACCAGCAGCAGGGTCACGATCGCGATGAAGGCCGCCGCCCAGGGCAGTTCCTCCGCTATCGCGTGCTTGGAGTCGACCAGGACGGCCGCGGTGCCGGTCACCTTGGTGGCGAACGGGGCGCCGGTGGAGCGCAGTTCACCCACCAGGCGCTGGGCGGCGTCGTCCACGGCCTCGCCCCGGGGCTGCACGGTGAAGTACGCCGAGTCGCCCTTCACCAGCGGGCCGTCGACCCGCAGCGCCTCGGGCAGCGCGGCGATCCGCTCCTTGTACGCGGCGTACTGCGCCGGGGTCGCCCTGCCCTCGGCGAGGACCTCCAGGCCGCCGCCGGGGCTGCCGGGGAAGCCCTCGCGCAGGTGCTGCTGCACCACGTGGGACTCGGCCGTGGAGGGCAGCTGGCGGTCGTCGGCCGTGCCGAACCTCACGCCCAGGAACGGCAGTCCGAGCAGGACCAGGACGGCCGTGGTGCCCAGCGCGAAGAACGGGGCGCGCCGCATGACGAGGGTGGCCGTCCGGGCCCAGGCGCTTCCCTCAACGGTCCCCGCACCGGCCACGGCCTGCGTGCCCTCCGCGCCGTCCGCCACGGCCTGCGTGCCCTCCGCGCCGTCCGCCACGGCCTGCGCGCCCTCCGCGCCGTCCGCCGCGGTGGTCCGCGTCCGGTCGCCGCGGCGGAACAGGCGCCGCAGGTCCAGGGAGTTCACCCGGTGGCCGAGCAGGACCAGGGCCGCCGGCAGCAGGATCAGGGCCGCGGCCGCCGCGAGCAGCACGACCGCTATGCCCGCGTAGGCGAAGGACCGCAGGAAGTACTGCGGGAAGAGGAGCATCGCGGCCAGCGACACGGCGACCGTGAGGGCGGAGAAGAGGACGGTGCGGCCGGCGGTGCGCAGGGTCGTGCCGACGGCGGCCACCGGATCGGCGCCCGAGGACAGCTCCTCGCGGAAGCGGCGGACGATGAACAGCGCGTAGTCGATCGCCAGGCCGAGTCCGAGGGCCGTGGTGAGGTTGAGGGCGAACACGGAGACGTCGGTGAACTCCGTCAGCCCGCGCAGCACCGCGTTGGTGCCGAGGATCGCCACGATGCCGATGCCGAGCGGCAGCAGCGCGGCCACCGCGCTGCCGAATACCATGACCAGCAGCAGGAGGGTGATCGGCAGGGCGATCAGCTCCGCCCTGGTGAGGTCCTCCTTGATGATCGTCTGCATCTCGTGCCGCACGGCGACCGGGCCGCCGACCGTGACCTTCACCGGTCCGTGCACGCCCCGGAAGGCGGGAACGAGGCGGTCCAGGGTCCGGCCCATGGCCTTCTCGTCGCCCGTGAGGTGCGCGGCTATCAGCGCCTCGTGACCGTGCTTGGCACGCAGGGCGGGTGAGCGCGACTGCCAGTAGGAGCCGACGCCGGTAACGCCCTTCTCGGCCGCCAGGCGCGCGGTGAGCCGCCGGGCCTCGGCGGTGACGGCCGGGGCGTCCACCGCGGAGCCGCCGGAGTCGACCAGGAGCAGCAGGTTCGGCTGGGAGGCGGGGAACTCGCGCTCCAGGGCCTTCGTCGCGTAGGTCGATTCGGCGGCGGGGTCCTCCCAGCCGCCGCTGCCCAGCCGGTCGGCCACCCCGCTGCCCGCCAGCACCGCGAGCACGGTGAGGACGAGCGCCGTGAGCAGCGACAGCCGGGGCCGGGCGGTCACGAACCGCGTCCAGCCCCCGACACGCGCCCCCGCTCCCCCGCCGGACATCCCCGCCTGCCCGTCCCGACCCCTCCCCCGGCCACTGGCCGAGCCCCTCTCCCGGCCCCCGCCCCCGTCACTGCCCTTGTCCTCGCCCTCGCCGTCACCCGGCGGCACATCGACTCCGGTCATCGCACGGTGTCCCCTTCACCACGACCCTGCTCCCCACCCCACGCCCCGCACCCGGCACTCGCGCCAGGCACCCGGCACTCACGCACACGCACACGCACGACAGGCAGCATGGATCTGCTGTTGCCATAAACTGGCAAACACGAGCAGTCACTCGCGTTTCCCTAGAATGCGAGCGACCTCTCGTGTTTGTCAAACACCCGCGGAGGCTGGGGATAACTCGTGCCCGACAACACCGAGAAGCCCGTGAGATCTGGAACCGACACGGCGGCCGGCGAGCGCCCGCGCCGCCGTCAGGCGCGCGGTGAGCGCCGTATCGCACAGCTGCTCGCGGCCGCCGCCTCCGTCTTCTGCAGTGCGGGCTACACCGCCGCCAGCACCAACGCGATCGCCCGCGAGGCCGGTGTGTCACCCGGCACGCTCTACCAGTTCTTCCCGAACAAGGAGGCCATCGCGATCGAGCTCGGCGACCGTCTCGTGCACGAGATGCGCGAGACGTACGGCGAGGCGCTCGCACCAGTGGAGCCCGGCACCCCGCTGGAGGAGGCCGTCGCCGCCGCCGTCGACCGGTTCATCGACTTCAACTGCCGCCACCCGGTCTTCTTCGCACTGATGCACGGCCCCGACATCCCCGGCCGGATCGCCGAGGAACACGACGCCCTGCATGCGACGCTGCTGTCCCGGGTCGAGGTGCTGCTCGCCTGCTTCATGCCGGACACCCCGGCGGCCGACGTCTCCCGCACCGCCCAGGTGTGCCTCAGCGTCTACAAGGCGGCCCTGGAGGTGGTGCTCGGCCACGAGGGCGCCGAGCGCGAGGCGTACGTACGGGAGCTGAAGGACCTCCTCGTCCGCTACCTCACCCCGCTGACCGCGCCACGTGCGGGCGCTCCCGCCGGGGTTCCTTGGAGAAATACCCCCTAGGGGTATAGTGTGAACGGTGTGAGCCCCTCTGGGGCCACTCGGTCACACCAGTAACGACGAGGAGAAAGCCATGACCGCTCAGACCGGCACCCCGGGCACCGTCACCACCGTCTACAAGGTGAGCGGGATGAGCTGTGGGCACTGCGAGGGTTCCGTCTCCGCCGAGATCTCCGAGATCCCCGGCGTCAGCTCGGTCAAGGCCGTCGCCTCGACCGGAGAGGTCACCGTCGTCTCCGAGGCCCCGCTCGAGGACGAGGCCGTGCGCGCCGCCGTGGACGAGGCCGGCTTCGAGCTCGTCGGCCGCGCCTGACGACCTGACGCGCCTGGCGACCTGACCCGTCTGACGACCCGACCCGTCTGACGACCGGGCGAGCGGGCCCCGCATCACCCCCCACATCCCCCACTCCGAAACGTATCTCTCGACACCGGGCCGTATCGACCAGCTGATACTGGTTCTGTACGGCCCGGTCGGTCCACTGGAGTACGGACATGACCAGCAGCACCAGCACGAGCAGCGGCACAACCAGCAGCACCACCGCGACCGGCGAGCCCGGCGCGACCGGCGCGACCGGCGCGACCGGCGGCGAGTCGCCCGAGCTGTCCCGGGTCGAGCTGCTCATCGGCGGGATGACCTGCGCCTCCTGCGCGGCCCGCGTGGAGAAGAAGCTCAACCGGATCGACGGCGTGACCGCCACGGTGAACTTCGCGACGGAGAAGGCCCGGGTCGCCTACCCCCCGGGGGTACAGGTCGAGGACCTGATCGCGACCGTCGTGAAGACCGGCTACACGGCCGAGGAACCACCGCCCCCGCAGCCGGAGCCCCGGACGGCGGGCACGGCGGGCACGGCGGCGGACTCGCCGGACCGAGCCGGCCAGGCCGGCACACCCGCCGCCGACCCCGAGCTCAGCTCCCTGCGTCAGCGCCTGATCGTTTCCGCACTCCTCGCCGTGCCCGTCGTCCTGCTCTCGATGGTCCCGGTGCTGCAGTTCGACAACTGGCAGTGGCTGGCCCTCACTCTCACCGCGCCCGTCGTGGTCTGGGGCGCCCTGCCCTTCCACCGCGCCGCCCTGACCAACGCCCGGCACGGCGCCGCGACCATGGACACCCTGGTCTCGGTGGGCACGCTGGCCGCGTTCGGCTGGTCGCTGTGGGCGCTGTTCCTGGGTGACGCGGGCATGCCCGGCATGCACGACGAGTTCCGCCTCACCGTCTCCCGTATGAACGCGGCGTCCACGATCTATCTGGAGGTCGCCGCCGGAGTCGTCGCCTTCATCCTGCTCGGCCGCTATCTGGAGGCCCGCTCCAAGCGCAGCGCGGGCGCCGCGCTGCGGGCGCTGCTGGAGCTGGGCGCCAAGGACGTCTCCGTGCTGCGCGACGGCGGCGAGGTCCGCGTCCCGGTGGCCTCACTGGCGGCCGGCGACCGGTTCGTCGTACGCCCCGGGGAGAAGATCGCCACCGACGGCACGGTCGTGGAGGGCACCTCCGCGGTCGACGCCTCGATGCTGACGGGCGAGTCCGTCCCGGTGGACGTCGGCCCCGGCAGCCCGGTCACGGGCGCCACGGTCAACGCGGGCGGCCGGCTGGTCGTCGAGGCCACCCGGGTCGGCTCGGACACCCAGCTCGCCCGGATGGCGAAGCTGGTCGAGGACGCGCAGAACGGCAAGGCCCAGGTGCAGCGCCTGGCCGACCGCATCTCCGCCGTCTTCGTGCCCGTGGTCCTGCTGATAGCGCTGGGCACCCTGCTCACCTGGCTGCTGGCCGGCGGTGACGTCACCGCCTCCTTCACCGCGGCCGTCGCCGTACTGATCATCGCCTGCCCCTGCGCGCTGGGCCTGGCCACCCCGACCGCGCTGATGGTCGGCACCGGCCGCGGCGCGCAGCTCGGCATCCTCATCAAGGGCCCCGAGGTCCTGGAGTCCACGCGCCGCGTCGACACCGTCGTCCTGGACAAGACCGGCACCGTCACCACCGGCCGCATGACCCTCCAGGAGGTCTACGCAGCCGAGGGCACCGACGAGAAGCAGCTGCTGCGGATCGCGGGCGCCCTGGAGCACGCCTCCGAGCACCCGGTCGCCCGGGCGATCGCGGCCGGCGCCGAGGAACGGGTCGGCCCGCTGCCCGCCGCCGAGCACTTCGAGAACGTGCCGGGACGGGGCGTGCGGGGGCGCGTGGAGGGCCACGAGGTGAGCGTCGGGCGCCTCTTCGACGAGCTGCCCGAGGACGTGGCCCGCGCCCGCCGCGAGGCCGAGACCGGCGGTCGTACGGCCGTCGTGGTCGGCTGGGACGGCGTGGCACGGGGTGTCGTCGCGGTCGCGGACGCGGTCAAGGAGACCAGTGCCCAGGCCGTACGGGAGCTGCGGGCGCTGGGCCTGCGGCCGGTGCTGCTGACCGGGGACAACCGGACGGTGGCCGGGGCCGTGGCCGGCGAGGTCGGGATCGACTCCGCCGACGTGATCGCCGAGGTGCTGCCCGAGGACAAGGTCGACGCCGTACGGCGGCTGCAGGCCGAGGGGCGGACCGTGGCCATGGTCGGCGACGGCGTCAACGACGCGGCCGCCCTCGCCACCGCCGATCTGGGTCTGGCGATGGGCACGGGCACGGACGCGGCGATCGAGGCCGGCGACCTGACGCTGGTCCGCGGTGACCTGCGGGTGGCCGCGGACGCGATCCGGCTGTCCCGGCGCACCCTCGCCACCATCAAGGGCAACCTCGTGTGGGCCTTCGGCTACAACGTGGCGGCCCTGCCGCTGGCCGCCGCCGGACTGCTGAACCCGATGATCGCGGGCGCGGCGATGGCCTTCTCGTCGGTGTTCGTGGTGACCAACAGCCTCCGTCTGCGCACGTTCCGCTGAGCGCGGGCGGCGCGGCGGGGCCTGGGAAACGATCGAGACTGGAGTAAGAGTCCCTCTAGAGACGGGCGCGGGACTCACATAAGCTCTTCACAAGCCTCGCGCATCATCCTTACGCTTGGGTCCCAGTCGCCGTACCAGGGCTCTTGCGTGCCTATCGGACATATGCAAGAGACGCAGATCACAGTGATGTGAACGTAACCATCGAAGGGGTTCGAAGGTCTAAGTTGGCGATGTCAGGAAGCGTCTTGGGGGGCGCGGACTGACGTCTGGGGATGTCTTGGGGGACTTCCCCGGAGATGCGTTGCCGGGGCACGTACACCGGGAAGCTTTGAGCGGCCCTCCCGCGCGTGCGCTGTCCCGGCAGATCGCACAGCAGTACGCCAAGCAGTACGGCACGGCAGTACGGCGAAAGCTGTACGGCAGCACAGAGGCACGACGAGTTCTGCTCGTTGTGCTCACAGCGATTCAGGCGCTGGTGTTCCAGACGCCCGGCCGGATCCCGTGGGGGGAATCCGCACCGGGACATGGGAAGGCGCCCTGGTCGCCGGCCCGTGGGGGGACTGGCGGACCAGGGCGCCTTTCGCTTTTCCGGCCGGCACCGGGCGGCGCCGGCCGGACCACAAGGCCCCGCACCCGCGCGGGCTGCGCGGGACACGGGGCCCGAAGTACCCGAAGTGGGAGTGGGAAGGCTTGGCGCCTCCCGGATCAGCGCTCCTCGACCGGAACGAAGTCGCGCTCGACGACACCCGTGTAGATCTGGCGCGGGCGGCCGATGCGGGAGCCCGGCTCCTTGATCATCTCGTGCCACTGGGCGATCCAGCCCGGCAGCCGGCCGAGGGCGAACAGGACCGTGAACATCTCGGTCGGGAAGCCCATGGCCCGGTAGATCAGGCCGGTGTAGAAGTCGACGTTCGGGTAGAGCTTGCGCTCGACGAAGTAGTCGTCGGACAGCGCGTGCTCCTCCAGCTTCAGGGCGATGTCGAGGAGCTCGTCCTCCTTGCCCAGCGCGGAGAGCACGTCGTGCGCGGCGGCCTTGATGATCTTGGCGCGCGGGTCGAAGTTCTTGTAGACCCGGTGGCCGAAGCCCATCAGGCGGACGCCGTCCTCCTTGTTCTTCACCTTGCGGATGAAGGTGTCGACGTCGTTGCCGGAGTCGCGGATGCCCTCCAGCATCTCCAGCACCGACTGGTTGGCGCCGCCGTGCAGCGGGCCCCAGAGCGCGTTGATGCCCGCGGAGATCGAGGCGAACATGTTGGCCTGCGAGGAGCCGACCAGGCGGACCGTGGAGGTCGAGCAGTTCTGCTCGTGGTCGGCGTGCAGGATGAGCAGCTTGTCCAGCGCGGAGACCACGACCGGGTCCAGGTCGTACTCCTGCGCGGGGACCGAGAAGGTCATGCGCAGGAAGTTCTCCACGTAACCGAGGTCGTTGCGCGGGTAGACGAACGGGTGACCGATCGACTTCTTGTACGCGTACGCCGCGATCGTGGGGAGCTTGGCGAGCAGGCGGATGGTGGAGAGGTTGCGCTGCTTCTCGTCGAACGGGTTGTGGCTGTCCTGGTAGAAGGTCGACAGCGCCGAGACGACCGACGAGAGCATCGCCATCGGGTGGGCGTCGCGCGGGAAGCCCTTGTAGAAGTTCTTGACGTCCTCGTGCAGCAGGGTGTGCTGCGTGACCTCGTTCTTGAAGGTGGTGAGCTCGTCGATGGTCGGCAGCTCACCGTTGATCAGCAGGTAGGCCACCTCCAGGAAGGTGGAGCGCTCGGCCAGCTGCTCGATGGGGTAGCCGCGGTACCGGAGAATGCCCTGCTCGCCGTCGAGATAGGTGACGGCGGATTTGTAGGCGGCGGTGTTGCCGTAGCCGCTGTCCAGAGTCACCAGACCGGTCTGGGCGCGGAGCTTCCCGATGTCGAAGCCCTTGTCGCCGACGGTGCTGTCGATCACCGGGTAGGTGTACTCGCTGCCGTCGTACCGCAGTACTACAGAGTTGTCGCTCACGTCTTCCCTCACCGACGTAGTGCCTCATCTTCGAGGTGCCCTGACTGTCTCTACCATCCCCCATTTGGCTCAGGAGAGTGCACTCGGGGTCGACCATTGGGCCTATTGGCGGCACTCAGTGCCGTCAACCTGCTCATCCTGCCCGCTCGGTCCGGCCACGGGAAGTGCTCTGTGACCTTTACGACTCGTTTGATCGATCATTTTTTGTGACGCGGGGTCAGAAACCTCTCGCGGGCGCCGCGAGCGGCCGGTTCCGGCCCCGGGAGCGGCGGCTTTCAGCCGCCCGCGAGGCGGAAGTCCAGCGCCGTGCAGCGCCGGCCGGCCGACACGGTGCGCACCGCCTGGCCGATCGCCCTGCGCGAGCCGACGAGGACGACCAGTTTCTTGGCCCTGGTCACCGCCGTGTAGAGCAGATTCCGCTGGAGCATCATCCAGGCTCCCGTGGTGACCGGGATCACCACGGCCGGATATTCACTTCCCTGGGAGCGGTGGATGGTCACCGCGTACGCGTGTGCCAGTTCGTCCAGTTCGTCGAATTCGTACGGAACCTCCTCGTCCTCGTCCGTCAGCACCGTCAGGCGCTGGTCGACCGGGTCGAGCGAGGTGACCACGCCCACGGTGCCGTTGAAGACACCGTTCCTCCCCTTCTCGTAATTGTTGCGAATCTGGGTGACCTTGTCTCCGACGCGGAAGACCCGGCCGCCGAACCGCTTCTCGGGAAGGTCCGGGCGGGCCGGGGTGACCGCCTGCTGGAGCAGGCCGTTGAGCGTGCCGGCGCCGGCCGGGCCGCGGTGCATGGGCGCGAGCACCTGCACGTCCCTGCGCGGGTCGAGGCCGAAGCGGGCCGGGATCCGGCGTGCCGCCACGTCCACGGTGAGCCGGCCCGCCTCCTCGGTGTCGTCCTCGACGAAGAGGAAGAAGTCCTTCATCCCTTCGGTGACCGGGTGCTGCCCGGCGTTGATCCGGTGGGCGTTGGTGACCACGCCCGACTGCTGGGCCTGGCGGAACACGCGCGTCAGGCGCACCGCCGGGACGGGGCTGCCCTCGGCCAGCAGGTCGCGCAGCACCTCGCCGGCGCCGACACTGGGCAGCTGGTCCACGTCCCCCACGAAGAGCAGGTGGGCGCCCGGGGGCACGGCCTTGACCAGCTTGTTCGCCAGCAGCAGGTCCAGCATCGAGGCCTCGTCGACGACGACCAGGTCGGCGTCGAGGGGGCGGTCCTTGTCGTACGCCGCGTCGCCGCCGGGCTTCAGCTCCAGCAGGCGGTGGACGGTGGAGGCCTCGGCGCCGGTCAGCTCGGCGAGGCGCTTGGCGGCCCGCCCGGTGGGCGCGGCGAGGACGACCTTGGCCTGCTTGGCCCGCGCGAGCTCCACGATCGAGCGCACGGTGAAGGACTTGCCGCAGCCGGGGCCGCCGGTGAGGACGGCGACCTTCTCGGTGAGCGCGAGGCGTACGGCCGCCTCCTGCTCGGGGGCGAGGTCGGCGCCCGTGCGCCCCTTGAGCCAGCCGAGCGCCTTGTCCCAGGCCACGTCCTGGAAGGCGGGCATACGGTCCTGCCCGGTGCGCAGCAGGCGGAGCAGCTGGCCGGAGAGGGCCAGCTCGGCGCGGTGGAAAGGCACCAGGTACACGGCGGTGACGGGCTCGGCCTCGCCGTCCGGACCGGGGACCTTCTCCCGTACGACCCCGGGGTCCTCGCCCTCCTCCGCGGGCCGGGCCAGCTCGCCGAGGCACTCGATGACGAGACCGGTGTCGACCTGGAGGAGCTTGACGGCGTCGGCGATGAGGCGTTCCTCGGGCAGGTAGCAGTGCCCCTGGTCGGTGGCCTGGGACAGGGCGTACTGGAGGCCGGCCTTGACGCGCTCCGGGCTGTCGTGCGGTATCCCGACGGACTGGGCGATCTTGTCGGCGGTGAGGAAACCGATGCCCCATACGTCGGCGGCGAGCCGGTAGGGCTGGTTCTTGACGACGGAGATGGAGGCGTCCCCGTACTTCTTGTAGATGCGGACCGCGATGGAGGTGGAGACCTCCACGGTCTGGAGGAAGAGCATGACCTCCTTGATCGCCTTCTGTTCCTCCCAGGCGTCGGCGATCTTCTTGGTGCGCTTGGGGCCGAGGCCGGGGACCTCGATGAGCCGCTTGGGCTCCTCCTCGATGATCCGCAGGGTGTCCACGCCGAAGTGCTGGGTGATCCGGTCGGCGAAGACGGGTCCGATGCCCTTGACGAGGCCGGAGCCGAGGTAGCGGCGGATGCCCTGGACGGTGGCCGGGAGGACGGTGGTGTAGTTCTCGACGTGGAACTGCTTGCCGTACTGGGGGTGCGACCCCCAGCGGCCCTCCATGCGCAGCGACTCGCCGACCTGCGCCCCGAGCAGCGCGCCGACCACGGTGAGCAGGTCACCGGCGCCTCTGCCGGTGTCGACGCGGGCGACCGTGTACCCGTTCTCCTCGTTGGCGTACGTGATGCGCTCCAGGACGCCTTCGAGCACGGCGAGCCGCCGCTCACCGGTCGCGTTCCCCGCCAGGTTGGACATGCCCCGACGGTACCGGCCGGGTATGACACCGAGTGGCGGGGTCGCCGGGCGGTCAGCGCGGGGGGCGCGCCTTGAAGGCGCCTATGAAGGCGGCGAAGGCGGGGGCGGGGAAGGTGAGGACGGCCCGGGCGGGGGCCTTGGAGTCGCGAACGGCTATGAGGGTGGGGGTGGGAGCAACCTCGACACACTCGTTGCCGTCGCCCGGGCCCGAGTAGGACGACTTCCGCCAGTTGTCCATGGGTACCTACAGCTCCTTCGCCAGGCTGCGGATGAGGTCACGCGACGGTCCGGCGTCGAGTGACGCGGCCTCCACCTTACGAAAACTCGTTCGGTAGGTGTTGAGCTGAGCCTCGGAATCGATGAAGGCCGAGCCGTGCAGCGCGTCGCGGACCACGGTGTCCAGCCTGGGCATCGGACCGCCCACGTACGTCATCGTGCTGGCGGCTCGAGCGAAACCGTCCAGATCGAAGGGGATGACACGCACGGTGATGTGGTCGGCCTCGGAGAGTTCGAGCAGGCGGGCGAGTTGGGCCCTCGATGTGGCACGGTCGCCGACCCTGATGCGCAGTGCCGCCTCGTGGATCACCGCTTCGTAGGGGATGGTGAACTCCTGCCGGGCCTTACGGTGCTCGATGCGCAACTCAAGCTCCTCTGCTGTCAGTTCCGGCAGCCTGGAGGAGAAGACGGCGCGCGAGTACTCCTCGGTCTGGAGCAGACCCGGTACGTACAGGATGGCCACGTGACGGAGGGACCGGGCGTGGTGCTCCAGTTCCGACAGGTCCAGGAACGATGTGGGCAGCAAGCCCCGATACTCCTCCCACCAGCCGCGCGTTCGGTCGGTGGCCATCGTGACCAGGGCGTCGATGAACTCCTCGTCCGTACAGGAGTAGTGGGACGCGAGCCGGCGCAGCCGCTGCTCGCTCACTCCCGTGAGTCCGTATTCGATGTGGTTGATCTGAACCCGGTTGGCGCCCAGCAGCGCTGCGGCCTCGATGGCGGTGAGGCCCGCCGCCTCGCGCAGCCTGCGCAACTCCGTCCCCAGACGCACCTGGCGTGCGGTCGGTTCGCGCCTCTGGACCATCGACCACTCCTCGTTCTCAACGCGCCAGCGCCCGCACCTCGTTCGGGGTCAGGTTACGCGATCGGCTTGCCTTGGCTTACATGCAACCCCTACCGTCAGTCACGCGACGCACACGCTGCGAGAACGCCGGGATCCCGGAAGCGCACCACTCCGTCCTGCCATGACGGCTGCGGCAATGCCACCGCCCGCCCACCGCAGATCCTCTCCGAAACCCCGCCTCGAACCGGAGCTGACGCATGCCCGTGGACTCCTCAGAGCCCTGGGAGTACTCCCTCCACATCCCGAACGACCCGCGCGCCGTCACCGTCTGCCGCCGCACCCTCCGCCTGATCCTCGTCCTGCACGGCCTGATCGGCCTGGCCGACACCGCGGAACTGCTCGCGGCCGAGCTGGTGAGCAACGCCGTACGGCACACCAAAGGCCCCGCGGCCCTCCGCGTCCGCTGGTACGGCGGCACCCTCCAGCTCGGCGCGTGGGACACCGATCCCGAACCCCCCGTGCCGCCGCAGTCGTTGGCCGAACTCGACGACGACGCGGAGGACGGCCGCGGCCTGGCACTGGTCCGCGCCTGCGCCGACCTGTGGGGCTGGCAACCACTCTCCGGACACGGCAAACACGGCAAGTACGTGTGGTGCGAACTCGCGGCGGCCTAGCTCGTTGATCACCGGAATCCCCGGGCTGGCACTCCGTGACGGTACGTCCGCTCGTCCTCGGGCGCGGGCCGCAGGCACCGGCCATACTGGAGTCCCTGGCCACCGCACTGCGGACCATCGACCCCGACAACGCCTGGCAGACGCCCGAGCGAAGCAGATGTGGAGGGATCTGATGACGGCGATCCAGTACTTCTGGCGGCACCCGCTCGCCGAGCAGGTGCGTGAGGAAGGGCGTGAACAGGGCCTGGTGCAAGGTCGGGCCGAGGCCAAGGCCGAGATGGTTCTGCGGATCCTGGAAGGGCGTGGCATCCCGGTCTCCGACGACGTCCGCGAACGGGTCGAGGCGTGCACCGATCCCGACCAGTTGGAGCGCTGGGCCCAGCAGGCCGTGCGGGCCTCGGATGCGCGGGAGCTGTTCGGCCAGGAATAGCGAGTGGTCGCCCTCCGCCACCCGCCCGCCGCTCCCTTGAACACCGCGAGGAGACAGTTCCCATGGACGAGTACGGCCACGAGTACGACCTGTTGGTCGTGGGGTCGGCCAATGTCGATCTCGTGGTGGGGGTGGAGCGGCGGCCGGGAGCCGGGGAGACCGTGCTGGGGTCCGACCTCGCCGTGCATCCCGGCGGTAAGGGCGCCAATCAGGCCGTCGCGGCCGCGCGGCTCGGGGCCCGTACGGCCCTGCTGGCGCGGGTCGGTGACGACGCGTACGGCCGGCTGCTGCTCGACTCGCAGCGGGCGGCCGGGGTCGACACGGCGGGCGTGCTGGTCGGCGGGGCGCCGACCGGGGTCGCGCTGATCACCGTGGACCCGTCCGGGGACAACAGCATCGTCGTCTCGCCGGGCGCCAACGGCCGGCTCACCCCCGAGGACGTACGGGCGTCGGCAGCGCTCGTGCGGGCGTCGCGGGTGGTGTCCGCGCAGTTGGAGGTCCCGCTGGAGACCGTCGTGGAGACGGTACGTCACCTGCCGGCGGGCGGGCGCTTCGTCCTCAATCCCTCGCCTCCGCAGCCCCTCCCCCGCGAACTGCTCCAAGCCTGCGACCCGCTGATCGTCAACGAGCACGAGGCCCACGTGATCCTCGGCGGTGCGGGGGGCGGCACCGGCGGTGCGGACCCCGGGGAGTGGGCGCGGGGCCTGATCGCTCTCGGCCCCCGGTCGGTGGTCGTGACCCTCGGGGCCGAGGGGGCGCTGGTGGCCTCGGGCGACAAGGTCGACCGGGTGCCGTCGGTCAAGGTCGACGCCGTGGACACCACCGGGGCGGGCGACGCGTTCACCGCCGCCCTGGCCTGGCGGCTCGGCACGGGCGTCCCCCTGGCGGACGCCGCCGCCTACGCCGCCCGCGTGGGAGCCGTGGCGGTCACGAGACGGGGCGCGCAGGACTCGTTCCCCACGGCGGCCGAGGTCGACGCGTTGTGAGGCGTACAGGGAAGGAAGCCGAGAGGGCCCGGTCCGTGGACCGGGCCCTCTCGGTTTCCCCTCCCCGTGCCGGAACCCCCGGCTGGACCCTCCCCGCAACGTACCGACAGGTGTGTCGATAACATCGGATAAGATGCCGACGTTCGCGTCGTCAAGTTCAAGCAAAGACGGCGACGTGTCCGGCCTGTCGTGTCCTCGTCTCCTTCGTCGCTCGGAGAGCTCCGTGTTCCTTGCCCTACGCGATCTGCGCTTCGCCCGCGGTCGCTTCGCCCTGATGGGCGCGGTGGTCGCGCTCATCGCCGTGCTCGGTGTCCTCCTGTCCGGGCTCGCCTCCGGTCTGGCGGACGCCGGCATATCCGGCCTGCGTGCGCTGCCCGTGACCCACATGGCCTTCGACGAGAAGGCGACCAGCGAGCAGTTCTCCCGTTCGACCGTGGAGCAGGAGGACTGGCAGGCATGGTCCAGGGCCCCGGGAGTGGAGCGGGCGGAGCCGTTCGGCAACACCCTGGCCAATGCCCAGGTGACCCAGGGAGCCAAGAAGGGCGAGCAGGTCAACCTCGCCGTCTTCGGCATGGCGCCGGACTCCTCCCTGGCGCCCCGTCCCAGCAAGGGCGACGGCCTGGAGGAGGGCAGTGCGGGCATCGTGATCACCCGGGAGATCGCCGACCTCGGGGTGAGGATCGGTGATGTGCTGACCGCGGACCGGAGCGGGGTGCGGCTGAAGGTCGTGGGACTGGTCGACGAGACCGTCTCCTACGGCCACATCGGCGTCGTCTACGCGAACCTCGATACCTGGCGGCATCTGCACTACGGCCTGCCCGGCGACCTGCCCGAGGCCGCGAGCCGGCAGGCCACCGCCGTCGCCCTGACCCTGAAGCCGGGCGCCGACATCGCCGCGGTGGAAAAGGCGACCGGCACGCGCGCCGAGACCAAGGAGGCCACGTTCGACGCGTCCCCCGGCTACGAGGCCGAGTCGAGCACCATGGCCCTGATCAAGGGATTCCTGTACGTCATCTCCGCCCTGGTCGTCGGCGCGTTCTTCACCGTCTGGACCGTCCAGCGCAGGCCCGAGATCGCCCTGATGAAGGCGCTGGGCGCCCCCACCGGGTACATCCTGCGCGACGCGCTCGCCCAGGTCGTCGCCGTGCTCGCGGGAGCCACGGCCCTGGGCACCGCCGTCGGCCTGGCCCTGGGCAGCGCGATGATCGGCAAGGCCCCCTTCTCCCTCTCCGCCCCGGCCATCGCCACCTCCTCCGGCCTCCTCATCGTCCTCGGGACCGTGGGCGCCGTCGTCGCCGTCCGCCGCATCACCTCCGTCGACCCCCTGACCGCTCTGGGAGCCACCCGATGACCACACCCGCCACCGACCACCAGGCCGCCGCGGACCCCGCGGGCTCCGGTGGGCTGCGCCTGGACGACATCACCCTCACCCTCGGCGACGGCGACACCGCCGTCACCGCCCTCGACCACGTCGGCCTGACCGTCGCCCCCGGTGAGTTCGTCGCCGTCGTCGGCCCCTCCGGATCCGGCAAGTCCAGCCTCCTCGCCGTCGCCGGCGGCCTCCAACGGCCCACCTCGGGCACCGTGCGCATCGCCGGCACCGAGCTGACCGCGCTGTCGGACAAGGAACGCACCGCCGCCCGCCTTCACCACATAGGCTTCGTCTTCCAGCAGTCGAACCTGCTGGCCTCCCTCACCGTGAGGGAACAGCTCCTGCTGCCCCTGCACATCGACGGCCGCCTCGACGCCACCGCACGGGCCCGCGCGGACGAACTCATCGAAGCGGTCGGACTGACCCACCGCGCCGGCTCCCGTCCGCACCAGCTGTCGGGCGGCGAGCGCCAGCGCGCGGGCCTGGCCCGCGCCCTGATGACCTCCCCCGCCGTCCTGCTGGTGGACGAACCCACCTCGGCACTGGACCGGGTACGGTCCGCCGAGGCGGTACGGCTGATCGCCGAACAGACCCACGAGCGCGGAACGGCCACGGTCATGGTCACCCACGACACGGCGATAATGGACGCTGCCGACCGGGTCCACGAGATGGTCGACGGCCGCCTGTCCTGACGGGGGCCGCCGACCCGCACCGCGTCCCCGGCCCTGTCCACCCCTCCAGGAGCCCGCCCCGCATGCCGAAGATCAACGCCTCCACCGTCGCCGAGCACCGTGCCCAGCAACGCGAGGCGCTGATCGGGGCGGCGATCGACATCCTGGTCAACGAGGGCGCCGCCGCCGTCACACCGGCGGCGGTCGGCGCCCGCGCGGGCCTGGCCCGCTCCAGCGTGTACCAGTACTTCGACTCCTCGGCGGCCCTCCTGGCCACCATCACCGAGGAAGCCTTCCGGCGCTCCAACGAGGCACTCACCCGCGCCATGGCCACCGCGAACGGCCCAGTGGAACGCGTCGAGGCGTTCTTCGCGGAAAGCCTCCGCCTGGCAGCCGAAGGCGCGCACCGGCCCGCCGTCGCCCTCATGAACGCCGGCCTTCCTCCGGCCTGCCGGCAGCGGCTGACGGAACTCCACCTGGATCAGGTCGAACCGTTCCGCGCCGCCGTCCGGGAACTCGGCGCTCCCGAGCCCGCGCTCACGGCCGACCTGATCGCCGGAATGCTGCACACCGCCTTGACCGCCGTCGAGAACGGCACCCCCCTCGACACGGTCACACAGCGCACCCTCGCACTCGTGCGCCGCTGCCTCACCCCGGCCGGCGGCACCGCCCGCGCACCGGAGGAAGGGGCCTGAAGCCCCCGCACAGCCGATGTGCCTCGGCCGACCGCGGCCCGGCACGCCCTCGCCGGTGTGCCGACGGGGTCCCCTGTCTCCCGCGAGAGGCCGTCAAGCGGTCACCGGATCACGTGCGTGACGAAGCGCTCGGCCGTCCGTGCCAGCGCCTCACGGCCGTCCATCGCCCACAACTCCTCGCTGAACAGCTCGACTTCGATGGCGCCGGTGTAGCCGGCCGCGTCCATGTGTCCCTTCCACTCGCGCATGTCGATCGCGCCGTCGCCGAGCCGGCCGCGGCCGTTGAGCACGCCCGCGGGGAGCGGGGTGGTCCAGTCGGCGAGCTGGAAGGCGTGGAGGCGGCCGGCCGCGCCCGCGCGGGCGATCCGCGCGGGCGCGGTGTCGTCCCACCAGACGTGGTACGTGTCCACGGCGACCCCGACCTGCCGGGCGGGGAAGCGTTCGGCGAGGTCGAGGGCCTGGGCCAGGGTGGAGACCACGCAGCGGTCGGCCGCGTACATGGGGTGCAGCGGCTCGATCGCCAGCCTCACGCCCATCCCCTCCGCGTACGGGCCGAGTTCGGCCAACGCGTCCGCGACGCGCTCGCGTGCGCCGCGCAGGTCCCTGGAGCCGGCCGGCAGGCCGCCCGAGACCAGGACCAGGGTGCCGGTCCCGAGGGCGGCGGCCTCGTCGACGGCGCGGCGGTTGTCGGCCAGGGCCGCCTCGCGGGCGCCGGGGTCGGTCGCGGTGAGGAAGCCGCCGCGGCACAGGGTGCTGACGCGCAGACCGGCGTCGCGGACCAGCCCGGCGGCGGCGCCGACGCCGTACTCCTGGACCGGCTCGCGCCACAGGCCGACGCACGGTACGCCCAACTCGACGCAAGTACGGGCCAGTTCCGGCAGGGACAGCTGCCGTACGGTCATCTGGTTGATGCTGAGACGCGCGAGATCGCTCACTGGTCCACTCCGTACAGGGACAGCAGGGTCCGCATCCGCTCCTGCGCGACCTCCGGGTCGGGGAACAGGCCGAGGCCGTCGGCGAGTTCGTAGGCGCGGGCCAGGTGCGGCAGGGAGCGCGCCGACTGGAGGCCGCCGGGCATGGTGAAGTGCGACTGGTGGCCGGCCAGCCAGGCCAGGAACACGACCCCGGTCTTGTAGAAGCGGGTCGGGGCCTGGAAGAGGTGGCGGGCGAGGGCCACGGTCGGGTCGAGCAGGGCGCGGAAGCCGGCCGTGTCGCCGGTGTCCAGGATCCGTACCGCCTCGGCCGCGAGCGGGCCCAGCGGGTCGAGGACGCCGAGCAGCGCGTGGCTGAAGCCCCGCTCGTCGCCCGCGATCAGCTCCGGGTAGTGGAAGTCGTCGCCGGTGTAGCAGCGCACGCCCCGCGGCAGCCGCCGGCGCAGGCCGATCTCGCGCCCGGCGTCCAGCAGGGAGATCTTGACCCCGTCGACCTTGGCCGGGTGCGCGGCGATCAGCTCCAGGAAGGTGCCGGTGGCCGTATCGAGGTCGGACGATCCCCAGTAGCCCTCCAGGGCGGGGTCGAACACCGGGCCGAGCCAGTGCAGGATCACCGGTCCGGCGGCCTGGCGCAGCAGGTGGCCGTACACCTCCAGGTAGTCCTCCGCGCTCCTCGCCGTGGCCGCGAGGGCGCGGGAGGCCATCAGGATCGCCTGCGCGCCGCAGTCCTCGACGAGCGCGAGCTGCTCCTCGTAGGCCCGGCGGACCTCCGCGAGGGTGCCGCCGGTGATCTGGTCGGTGCCGGCGCCGCAGGCGAGGCGTCCGCCCACGCTCCGGGCCTCTGCCGCCGACCGGCGGATCAGCTCGGCCGCGGCCGCCCAGTCCAGGCCCATGCCGCGCTGGGCGGTGTCCATGGCCTCGGCGACCCCGAGGCCGTGGGACCACAGGTGGCGGCGGAAGGCGAGGGTGGCGTCCCAGTCGAGGGCGGCGGGCGAGTCCGGGGAGACGTCCGCGTACGGGTCGGCCACGACGTGCGCGGCCGCGAAGACCGTACGGGAGGTGAGCGGCGCCCCCTGGGGGGCGGCCCCGGGCCCTGGCACCCGCGGCCCGGTGCGGGGCTCGTAGGCCCGCAGGGTTCCGTCGGCGGCCGGCAGGCGGATGGTCACAGCGTGATCTCCGGCACGTCGACGCGGCGGCCCTCGGCCGAGGACTTCAGGCCCAGTTCGGCGAGCTGGACGCCGCGGGCGCCGGCGAGGAGGTCCCAGCGGTACGGGGCGCCGGCGTACACGTGCTTGAGGAACAGCTCCCACTGGACCTTGAAGGCGTTGCCGAACTCGCCGTTGTCCGGCACCTGTTGCCACTGCCCGCGGAAGGGTTCGGTGGCGGGGACGTCGGGGTCCCAGACCGGCCTGGGGGTGGCGGAGCGGTGCTGGACGCGGCAGTCGCGCAGGCCCGCGACGGCGGAACCCTCCGTGCCGTCGACCTGGAACTCGACGAGTTCGTCCCGGTGGACGCGTACCGCCCAGGAGGAGTTGATCTGCGCGACCGCGCCGCCCTCGAGCTCGAAGACGGCGTAGGCGGCGTCGTCCGCGGTGGCGTCGTAGGGCTTGCCGTGCTCGTCCCGGCGCCGGGGGATGTGGGTGGCGGTGAGGGCCTGCACGGACCTCACGCGCCCGAACAGCTCGTGCAGGACGTACTCCCAGTGCGGGAACATGTCGACGACGATGCCGCCGCCGTCCTCGGCGCGGTAGTTCCACGACGGGCGCTGGGCCTCCTGCCAGTCGCCCTCGAAGACCCAGTAGCCGAACTCCCCGCGCACGGACAGGATCCGGCCGAAGAAGCCGCCGTCGACCAGCCGCTTCAGCTTGAGCAGCCCGGGCAGGAAGATCTTGTCCTGTACGACGCCGTGCCGGACGCCCGCCGCGTGCGCGAGCCGGGCGAGTTCCAGGGCGCCGTCGAGGCCGGTGGCGGTGGGCTTCTCGGTGTAGACGTGCTTCCCGGCGGCGACGGCCTTGCGGACGGCCTCCTCGCGGGCCGAGGTGACCTGGGCGTCGAAGTAGATGTCGACGTCCGGGTCGCGGAGCACGGCGTCCAGGTCGGTCGAGAAGTGCTCCAGGCCGTACCGGGCGGCGAGCGCCCTGAGCGCGTGTTCGCGGCGGCCGACCAGGACCGGTTCCGGCCACAGCAGGGTGCCGTCGCCGAGGTCGAGACCGCCCCGCTCGCGCAGGGCGAGGATCGAGCGCACCAGGTGCTGGCGGTGGCCCATGCGCCCGGTGACGCCGTTCATGGCGATGCGAACCGTCTTGCGTGTCACGTCGGTCCCTTCGTGCGGCGGCGGTTCACGAGCCCCGAACATCCCGGCGGGCGCGTCGGCGGACAGCGCCACAGGAGGCTGGCGGCGCCGGCGGCGGACTGCACCGGCTACCCGCCGCACCGACTGCCCGCCGCACCGGCTGCCGACCGCACCCGGCGAGTATCGCAGCAACCGCTTTCTATGCGCTCAGAAGCTAGCCCTGCGCGGCGGCCGGGACAAGAGCGCGTCCGTACCGTGTTGTTCGAGGGGGCGAACAAGCAGGGCCGGTGGCCGTAAGGTCGGCACGACAGCGCGACCGGCGGAACACCTGCGCGACCTGCGGCGGGGCCCGCCCGGCACGGCTGCTCACGTACGACGACGACATGCGCGACCGGAGGACGACGAGATGACGGTGACCCTGGCGGACGTGGCGGCCCGCGCCCAGGTCTCGCCCGCGACGGTGTCGCGCGTGCTGAACGGCAACTACCCGGTGGCCGCCTCCACCCGGGAGCGGGTGCTCAAGGCGGTCGACGAGCTGGACTACGTCCTCAACGGGCCCGCCAGCGCGCTCGCCGCCGCCACCTCCGACCTGGTCGGCATCCTCGTCAACGACATCGCCGACCCCTTCTTCGGGATCATGGCGAGCGCGATCCAGTCGGAAATCGGCGGGCCCGGCGGCCGGGCGGGCGGAGAACGGCTGGCGGTGGTCTGCAACACGGGCGGCTCGCCCGAGCGCGAGCTGACCTACCTCACGCTGCTGCAGCGGCAGCGGGCCGCGGCCGTGGTGCTCACCGGCGGGGCGGTGGAGAACGAGCCGCACGCGGAGGCGGTCGCCGCGAAGCTGCGCAAGCTGACGGAGGCCGGGACGCGGGTGGTGCTGTGCGGGCGGGCGCCCACGCCCGACACCCGGGCCATAGCCCTGGCCTTCGACAACCGGGGCGGGGCGCGGCAGTTGACCGAGCACCTGATCGGCCTCGGCCACCGGCGGCTCGGCTGCATCGCCGGCCCCCGGGAGCACACGACCACCCGCCACCGCCTGGAGGGACACCGCGAGGCGCTGGCCGCCGCGGGCGTCGAGGACGACCCGCGGCGCACGGTGCACGGGCACTACGACCGCCGCTCGGGGTACGAGGCCGCGCTGGAACTGCTGCGACGCGACCCGGACCTGACCGCGATCGTCGCCGCCAACGACTCCGTCGCGCTCGGCGCCTGCGCGGCCCTGCGCGAGTCGGGGCTGCGCGTCCCCGGGGACATCTCCGTCGCCGGCTTCGACGACCTGCCCTTCAGCATCGACGCGGTGCCGTCCCTGACGACCGTCCGGCTCCCGCTGGCCGAGGCGGGCGCCCGCGCCGGCCGTATCGCCATGGGCCGCGAGGAGCCGCCTCCCGGGGGGATCGCGACGGTACGGGGCGAACTCATGGTCCGAGGGTCCTCGGGGGTGCCGCGGGTCCAGTGAACGGCCGCTCGCGAGGGGGGTACGACCGTGGACGGTGGAGGGTTCGCGGGGCTAGCCTCGTAGCAAGGTTTCTCTGACTGAGTCAGACATCGCGGCGCCCGCCCGCGACCGGTACCGCTCCCGGCGGACAGGGCGTCGCGGCCGACCCTCCCCGGAGGCCGACCATGACCGTGCAGGACGTCCGCGCCTTCAACCGCTTCTACACCAACGTCGTCGGCGCGCTCGACTACGGCCGCCACCTCTACGCCCCGTACACCCTCACCGAGTCACGCGTGCTGTACGAGCTCGCGCACTCGGCGCGCACCGACGCGGCCGACCTGCGGGGCCGGCTGTCCCTCGACGCGGGGTACCTGAGCCGGATCCTCAACCGGTTCGAGCGGGACGGGCTGGTCGAGCGGGCGCCGTCCGAGAAGGACCCCCGGCGCCGGCGCGTCACCCTGACCCCGCGCGGGCGGGACGCCGCCCACCTGCTCGACGAGCGGGCGCGCGAGACCGTCGGCCGCCTGCTCGCCTCCGTGCCGCCCGGGGACCGCCCCCGCCTCGCGGAGGCCATGCGCACCGTGCGCGAGGTGCTGACCGCCCGCCGCCCGCCCCGCTCCGAGGACGTGCTGCTGCGTGACACGGTCCCCGGCGACCTCGGGTGGATCGTGCAGCGCAACGCCGCCGTCTACGCGGCCGAGTTCGGCTGGAACCCCGACTACGAGGGGCTGGTGGCGCGCATCGTCGCGGACTTCGCCGGGGACCACGACCCGCACCTGGAGCGGGTGTGGATCGCCGAGCTCGACGGACGTCCGGTGGGCTGCGTGATGTGCGTACGGGACGAGGCGCCGGCCACCGCCCGGCTGCGGCTGCTGCTCGTCGAGCCCGAGGCGCGCGGCCTCGGCATCGGCGACCGGCTGGTGCGGGCGGTCGTGGACTTCGCGCGCGAGGCCGGCTACCGGGACCTGGTCCTGTGGACGAACTCCGTGCTCGCCGCGGCCCGGACGGTCTACCTGCGGCACGGCTTCTCGCTGGTGGACGAGCGGCCCCACCGTTCCTTCGGCCAGGACCTGGTGGGCCAGGACTGGCGGCTCGACCTGCGCGCGACGCCCGGACGGCGGCGGGCGGGGGCGGAGGGTACGTACGACGAGTAGGGTCGAGGGGTATGAAGCTGGCGTTCTCCACCCTCGGTGTCCCCGGCCTGCCCGTACCGGACGTGGCGCGTCTCGCGGCCGCGCACGGCTACCACGGCGTCGAACTGCGCGCGCACCCCGAGGAACCCGTCCATCCGGGCCTGGACCGGGCCGAACGGCACCGGGTGGCGGCCGAGTTCGAGGCGGCCGGAGTCGAAGTCCTGTGCGTGGCGGGGTACGCGCGGGTCGCGGCCCCCGGAGAGGACGCGCCCGTTCTCAATGAGGTCCGAGAACTCCTCGGTCTGGCAGCCGACTTGTGCGCTCCCTTCGTACGGGTCTTCCCCGGCGGCGACCCGGACCTGCCGCGCGAGGAGGCCGACGCTACGGCGGCCCGGCGCCTTGGCACGGCCGCCGAGCACGCGGCGGACCTCGGTGTGCGCGTACTGCTGGAGACCCACGACTCGCACCGCACGGGCGCGGACGCGATGCGCGTCCTGGGCCTGGTGGGGCACCGCCGGGCGGGCGCGCTGTGGGACGTGATGCACACCTGGCTGGGCGGCGAGCAGCCGCAGGACACGTACGCCGCCCTGTCGCCGCATCTCGGATACGTCCAGGTCAAGGACATCGCCGCGCCCGACGACACCACTCCGCTGCCGCTCGGCTCCGGGGTGCTGCCCCTCGCCGAGTGCGTCGACGTCCTGTGCCAGGGCGGCTGGGACGGCTGGCTGTGCTGGGAGTACGAGAAACGGTGGTACGAGTCCGCGGCCCCGCTGCCGGATCTGCTCGGCCCCGGCCGCGACCACCTCTCCCGCCTCCTGAACGACGCGGCCTGACGGCGGGACCCGACTTCGGGATCCAGCGGCGAGACCCGACTTCGGGATCCGACGGCGGGGCCCTGCGGTGGGGTCCGACGGTGAAGTCATCGTCGGGTCAAGGGCTTTCCTCCCGACGCCCAAACGACCGTAAGCATTGCGCATGCGACCGCCGGGCCGCCCGGACATGCCCGGATTTGCGCCCGTGAGGGCTGGCTACTGTGGCAGGGCCCGGTGGGTGGTGATCAGGAGGAGCAGGGGGAGTCCGGCGGTGGATGGACCGATACGGTCGCGCATTCTCGACTACGCCGGACCGCACACGGACGGCCCCGAACCGGCCGCCACCGCCCCCGAGGACGCACCGCACACCCCCCGCTCCCGGCTTCTCGACTACGCCGAGGACGCGCCGCCCGCGCGGACGGAGGAGGACGCGCGACCCGGCCCGAAGCCCGGCGTTCCCCCGTACCACACACCGGTGCTGGTGCCCGCACACCCGCGCTACGTCGAAGCCGTCGACGCCGAGGGGCGAGCCGGGCGCGTGCCCTTCGTGGCGTACGAACTCTTCGCCCACCCCACGGCCGGGACGGTGGCCTTCGCCTTCACCACCCCGGCCCGGCTGGTCGCCGCCCTCGGTGAGGCGCAGCCGTGGATCGCGGCCTCGATCGGACCGCTGGCCGAGGGCATGCGCGAGCACGGGGTGACGGTCCTGCTCGATCCCCGGGTCGCCGGCGGGCAGTACAACTGGCGGCCGGAGGACCTGGCCTCCTACGCACGGGAGGTGCGCTGATGCCGGCCGACTTCAAGGCGGTCATGGGCGACCTGACCTCGCTGGCCAGGACGCTCCATGAACAGGCGCGCGCCTACCGTGAGTTGGGGCCTTCCCTGTCGCCGCCGGGCGCCAGTGGCGGCGACGCCGGGCTGGACGCGGCGCTGAGGGAGGTGGCCCTCCTCATCTCCGCGCTGCACTGCGGGTTCGCCGACCGGCTGGACGACCACGGGGACCTGGTCGCGAAGTCGCGGGACGCCTTCCAGCGGCACGACATCGACGTGCACGGGCTCTTCGACGACCTGATGCCGGAGGGCGGGAACTGATGGGCGACAGCTGGGTCGGCGGTGACATCGGCGGGCTGCGCACGATGGCCGACACGTACAAGAACGCCAAGTCGAAGCTGGAGGAGGTCGTCCGGCCGGTCAGCACGGCCGTCGAGCACCTGGTGACGGACGCGCACTGGAAGGGCGAGTCGGCCGACAGCTTCCGGGGGCGCTGGAGCGAGGACGCGCTGACGGCGGGTGCGTTCGCGAACCTCGTGCACGACGCGGGCGGCATCATCGGCGACCTCGCCGACGCGCTGTCCGCGTGCGAGACCGCGCTGCAGAACGCCGAGCACGTCGCCCGGCGCAAGGGCGTGCCCACGGGCGACAAGGGCGTCCCGCTCCAGCTGCTCACGGCGGACCCGCCCAGCGCGGACGACCACAGGACGATCGCCGCGATGGCCGAGTACGCCAAGGCCCGCGACGAGATCCTGCACACGGCCCAGCACGCCCGCCTCCTGGCCGCGGACAAACTGCGGGGCCTGTACGCGCAGGTCACGGCACCGGTGTCGACCGGCGACAAGGTGACGCTGGCCGACGCCCTGCGGGGCCTTTACGCCTACGACGCCGAGGACGCCAGGGCCTCGGGCAGGAAGGCCCGCGGGCTGATCGACGAGGCCAGGGCCGAGGAGCGGGCCGCGAAGAAGGAGCTGAGGGCGGAACGGAAGGCCTTCCAGAAGGCCGGGCGGGCTCTGCCGGACGATCTTCCGGCCAAGGGCGCCTACCGTGACGCGGTGGCGCAGGTCCGGTCCCTGGAGGAGGACATCGCCCGCGCCGACCACGGCAGTACGAAACTGCCGTACGACCGTGCGCTGAACGTCAAGCTCGCCGACGCCGCGGACGCGCTGCGCGCGGGCAAGGCCCTGGAGAAGCTGCCCGACTTCCTCAAGGAACTCCCGGTTCTGGACGTCGCCGCCGCCGGCACCTGCGGGCTGCTCGAAGCGTCCGACGACCACGACAAGGGCTGGTCCTGGCAGCACTCCGTCGCCGTCGACGAGGGTGCCAACCTCGGGGGTCTGGCCGCCGGTGCGCTCGCGGCCGCCGTGCTGCCCGAGGCGGCGCCCGCGGCCGCCGTGGCGGTGGTCGGCGTAGGAGTGGCGGTCGTTTCGACCAGCGTCGTCGACCACGCCCTGCACGAGCACTGGAGCGAGGACATCCATGACCACGGCGTGGTCGACGGTGTTCTGGTCGGCGGCAAGCACGTCGCGGCGGAGACGACGGGTGACATCAAGAGGTTGGGCAAGGAGGTCTGGCATGGCATCACGAGCGTCTTCTGAGATGCCGGCCCCGGCGCCCCGCGTCGAGATCCCCGCGCTGCCGAGACTCGGCACGACGTGGTACGACCGCGGGGTCCCCTACTGGTTGCGCCGCATGCGCACCGCCGTCGGGTTGCTCGTCGTGATGGGCATGACCTGTGCGTTCGCGCTCGCCTTCTACATGGGCTTCCGCGAGGTGCTGCCGCCGGGCGTGCGTGTCGTGTGGGACACGGTCCAGGCGATCGCGGCCTGCGCGGTCCTGGTCTGGGGGTGGGTCCAGCAGCGCCGGGGACACCGCGAACAGCTCCGCAACCCGCCCACTCCCCTTCAGAGCAGGCTAGCGCGGCGTGATCAGAGCGGCCGGGCCCCGGGTCTGGTCGCCCTCGGCCGCGGGCTCGCCGTGCTCGCCGCGCCCGTCGTGCCGGCGCTCGCCGCCTACGCCGTCGGCTGGCTGACCGCCTGGCTCACCGTCCGCGAGTACCCCAGCGAGGTCGGCGCCCGCCGGTGGATGGAGCGGCGGTGAGTTCCGGCAGGACCCCGCGTACGCCCGTCAGGGAGCGGGCGGGCCGTGCGTACACTCGCAAACCCCGAGCCCGTATGGGCGGCGTCTTCGCGTTGGTGATCGGTCTGGCCCTCCTGCTCGCCTCGGGCGCCGAGTTCGCCTACGCCACCGCGCTGGTGGGTACCCCCGGCCGCTTCTACGCGGAGTACCCCGAGCAGGTGCTCGACGGTGGGCGGGGTGGCTACCACACGCACACCGTGTGGCAGGGCACCTTCCGGTCGGACGACGGCAAGGTGACGGACAGTCACGTCCGTCTCGACGACGGTGGTGACGGGGACGCGCCGGTGCCCGTCACCCGGGCCGCGTCGGGCGACTACTACGTCGCGAAGCCGGGCTACGTCCTCGGCTGGCTGTGCGGGTTCTTCCTCGGAGGGTGTCTCCTCACCTGCGCCCTGCCCCCGCTCCGTTTCGGACGGCCGTTCCGTCCCGGCGATCCGGACGCTCCCGCGTGGGTCCGCAACGTCATGCGGGTCTCTCTGGGGTGTCTGGTCACCTGCGGGGCGGCAGGGGCAGCGGCTCTTGCCGTAGCCGTCGCGGGCTGAGCCGGGGCTCGGGGGACGGGCGGCCCTGGGGCAGGGACGTCAGGGCCACTCCGCACACCAGGAGTGCGGCCGCGCACCAGCGCAGCGGGGTGATGGGCTCGCCGAGGAGGAGGGTGGCGGACGTCATGCCGAAGACCGGGACGAGGAGGGAGAACGGGGCGACCGTGGACGCCGGGTGGTTGCGCAGGAGCCATCCCCAGGCGCCGAAGCCGAACACCGTGGTGACCCAGGCGACGTAGAGGACCGTGCCCGCGCCCTGCCAGTCCAGGGCGCGCAGGGCGGCCAGGTCGCGCGAGGGGCCCTCCAGGAGGAGGGACAGGGCGAGCAGGGGCAGCACGGGGACCGTGCTCACCCAGACCATGAAGTTCAGCGCGTCCGGGGGCGCCGCCTTGCGGGTCAGGACGTTGGACACGCCCCAGCAGGCCGCCGCCGCGACGACCAGGGCGAAGGCGCCCAGCGGGCCCGAGGCGCCCTCGTCTACGGCGGCCACGGCGATGCCGGCGAGGGCCACCGCCATGCCCGCGAGGCGCCGCCGCGAAGGCCGTTCGCCGAGCGCCACGCACGCGAACAGCGCCGTGAACACCGCCTGGATCTGGAGCACCAGCGAGGACAGCCCGGCCGGCATCCCCGCGCCCATCCCCACGAACAGCAGCCCGAACTTCGCCACGCCCAGCACCAGTCCCACCGCCACGATCCACCGCCACGGCACCTTCGGGCGCCCCACGAAGAGCACCGCGGGCAGCGCGGCGGCCAGGAAGCGCAGGGCCGAGAACAGCAGGGGCGGGAAGTGGCCGAGGCCGACCTCGATGACGGTGAAGTTCACGCCCCAGACGGCGGCGACGAGAACGGCGAGAAGAACATGGGCTGATCGCATGCGTCGAGGATCACTTCCCCGGACCATGAAGCACCAGCGATGATTGATGGAGTGTTGCCTGAAGCATCGCTAACCGGTCCCAGGCGGGCACCGGCGCCATGAACGCATCGACCCCTTGAACGGCGGGAGTCACTCGTGCTCGATCTGCAGCGTCTGCGTGCCCTGCACGCCGTCTCCGTGCACGGCAGCGTCGGGGCGGCCGCCGTCGCGCTCGGCTACACCTCCTCGGCCGTGTCCCAGCAGATCGCCAAGCTGGAGCGCGAGACGCGGACCGTGCTCCTGGAGCGGGCCGGACGGGGCGTGCGGCTCACCGACGAGGCGCGGCAACTGGTCGCCACCGCCGGTGAGTTGCTCGCCATCGTGGAGAGGGCCGAGACCGAGCTGGAGGAGCGGCGCGGGGTGCCGGCCGGGCGGCTGACGGTGGCCGCGTTCCCCTCGGCGGCCCGCGGCCTGCTGCCGCCGGTCCTCGCGGACCTGGCCAGGCGCCACCCCGGCCTGGACGCACGGCTCACCGAGATCGACCCCCACCTGTCCGTCGGCCTCGTCGCCAAGGGTGCCGTCGACCTCGCGGTCGCGCACGACTGGGACATCGCGCCGCTGCCCGCGCCGGAGGGGGTCGAGCACGCGGCCATCGGCGAGGACCTGTGCGACCTGCTGGTGCCCGTGGGGCACCGGCTCGCGGGACGGAGCGGGGTGCAGCGCTCGGAGCTGGGCGGCGAGCGCTGGGTCTGCCAGCCGCCGGGGCGGGTCTGCCACGACTGGCTGCTGCGCACCCTGCGCGCGGCCGGCCACGAGCCGGAGGTCGTCCACCAGGCCGAGGAGAACCCCACGCTCGTGGCTCTGGTCGCCGCGGGACTCGGCGTGGCGCTGATCCCGCGGCTGGGCCGCGGCCCGCTGCCCGAGGGGGTCGTCGAGGTGCCGCTCGACCCCGTGCCCGTACGGCGGCTGTACGCGCTGTGGCGTAAGGGCGCCGCCCGCCGCCCGGCCATCGCCGAGACCGTGCGCACCTTGAGGGAGCACTGGCCCGAGGTGGCCGCGCCCCGGCACCGGTGACCTCCCGCGCCCGCCCCGGCTCCCCGCCCCGCCGGTCCCTCCGCCCCCTCCGCACCACCCCCGTACCGACTTCCCGGAACCGCCCCCGCCGGGGAACCCCGCAACCGCCCCGCTCGTCCAACCGGCAAGCCTCCGGACGAGTCTGCGCGGTGCGGTGTCGGCCCTCGCTGCTGGCTGCGATCGCCGACCACCCTCTCCTCCGCACCGCGGCCGGCGGCACGCCGCCATCGGTGCGCCCCCCTCCAACTGCGCCGATGGCGGCCCCTTTCCGGCGGGGCCGGCGCCCCGCGCACCGCCCGCACGGGTGCTGCGCGTTCCCTTGACTGGCAGAAACTTCCCGGATATTGGTGGCTCCTTGGAAGTTTCCTTCAACGGAACACCTCCGGAAGGAGCGCACGTGCCCGACTCCACACGCCCCTCCGCCCCAACCTCCACCAAGCCCTCCGCCCGCCCCTCCAGACGCACGGTCCTCGCCGCCACCGCGGGCCTGACCGCCGCCCTCGCTGCCGACGCGACGGCGGCCGGCGCCGCGCACGCGGCCTCGCCCGCAGGGGACCGCCGTCTGAACGCCCTCATCTCCCGGATGACGCTGGAGGAGAAGGTCGGCCAGCTGTTCGTGATGCGGGTCTACGGCCACTCGGCCACCGACCCCGACCAGGCCGACATCGACGCCAACCTCAAGGAGATCGGCGTTCGCACCGCCGCCGAGCTGATCGCCAGGTACCGCGTCGGCGGCATCATCTACTTCACCTGGGCCCACAACACCCGCGACCCGCACCAGATCGCCGCCCTCTCCAACGGCATCCAGCACGCCTCGCTCGCCCAGCCGCGCGGTCTGCCCGTGCTGGTCACCACCGACCAGGAGCACGGCATCGTGTGCCGGGTGGGCAAGCCCGCCACACTCTTCCCGGGCGCCATGGCGATCGGGGCCGGGGGTTCGCGCGCCGACGCCCGCACCCTGGGCCGCATCTCCGGCGCCGAGCTGCGCGCCATCGGCATCAACCAGGACTACTCCCCCGACGCCGACGTGAACGTCAACCCGGCCAACCCGGTCATCGGCGTACGGTCCTTCGGCGCCGACCCGGAGGCCGTGGCCGGGCTGGTGGCGGCCGAGGTGAAGGGCTATCAGGGCTCGGGCGTCGCCGCCACCACCAAGCACTTCCCCGGGCACGGCGACACCGCCGTCGACAGCCACTACGGCTTCCCGGTCATCACCCACAGCCGCGAGCTGTGGGAGAAGCTGGACGCGGTGCCGTTCCGGGCCTCGATCAGGGCCGGGATCGACTGCGTCATGACCGCGCACATCCAGTTCCCGGCGCTCGACGACTCCGGCGACCCGGCCACCCTCTCCCATCCGATCCTCACCGGCATCCTGCGCGGCGAACTCGGCTACGACGGCGTGGTGGTCACCGACTCGCTCGGCATGGAGGGCGTGCGCACCAAGTACGGCGACGACCGGGTGCCGGTGCTCGCCCTGAAGGCGGGCGTCGACCAGCTGCTCAACCCGCCCTCCCTGGACGTCGCCTGGAACGCCGTGCTGAAGGCCGTGCGCGAGGGCGAACTCACCGAGGCGCGGCTCGACGAATCGATCCTGCGCATCCTGCGGCTCAAGGCGCGCCTCGGCCTCTTCGAGGAGCCCTACGTCAGCGGGGCCGGCGTGGACCGCACGGTGGGCACCCGGCAGCACCTGGCCGAGGCCGACCGCATCGCCGAGCGCACGACGACCCTGCTGGCCAACGAGGGCCGCCTGCTGCCCCTGTCCCGGCGCACGCACCGCAGGCTGCTGGTGGTCGGCGCCGACCCCGCCTCCCCCTCGGGCACCACCGGGCCGCCCACCGGCGTGCTCGCGGCCGCCCTGACCGAACTCGGCTTCACCGCCACCGCCCTGTCCACCGGCATCACCCCCTCCGCCACGGTGATCGACCAGGCGGTCGCCGCGGCCGGGGACGCGGACGCGGTGGTGGTCGGGACGTACAACGTCACCGCGGGCAGCGCGCAGCGGACCCTGGTCGAGCGGCTGCTCGCCACCGGGAGGCCGGTCGTCGCCGTCGCCGTCCGCAACCCCTACGACATCGCCCAACTGCCCGGCGTGCCGGCCTGCTTGGCGACCTACTCCTGGACGGACGTGGAGCTGCGCGCCGCCGCCCGGGTCATCGCCGGCCGGGTCCGGCCGCGCGGGAGGCTGCCGGTGCCGGTGCAGCGGGCGGACGATCCGGCGAAGGTGCTGTACCCCATCGGGTACGGCCTGTCGTACTAGCCGGTCCGGCACCGCGGGCGTACGAGACGTACGCCGCGCACCCGGCGGAACACCGCACTATGACCCGAACCACCCCATACGCCTGGCGTGGCCCACCGCCGCGGGCCACGCTGGACCGGGTGCGGTGATCGGGGGGATGGCGATGGGTGCGAGATGGTCCGTCGGGGCGGGGGCCGCGCTGCTCGCCGCGCTGCTGGCCGTCACCGGCTGCCAGAGGGCGCCGGAAGGGGCCGGGCAGGAGGGGGCGCGGAATCGGCCGGGCGCCGCTCCCGCCTCCGCGCGGCCCTCCAACTACGGCACGGTGTTTCTCGGGGTCGGCGCGTGCAGTTCCTTCGGCACCACCACCTTCACCGAGGTGCCGTGCGACGGCGAGCGGGCGGCGGCCCGGGTGGTCGCCCGCCACGACGGGGACCCGGACCACGGCCCGGCCTGCCCCGCGACCACCGACTTCGTGCTCCACATCAGCGCCCAGCGGGCCCCGGCCGGGGCGGCCGGCGACCGTGCCGTACCTCGCGGCTACGCCTGCATGCGCAACCTCGAACCGCCGCACCCGGGCGACCCCGGCGGCGGGGGCGGCCCGCGCACGATCGTCGGCGACTGCGTCTACGGCACCGGCCGGGGCGAGGTGCGCGAGACCGCCTGCGACGGGACGGGGAAGCACCGGCCCGAGTACCGGGTGACCCGGGCCGTCGCCCGCCGCGCCGAGTGCCCGCCGGCCACCGCGCTGTACGTGCAGCTGGGCGGTGAGGAGCCGGTGGGCTGCGCCCGGAGACTGTGAGGGGCGTCCCCGGGCGCCGCGCCGTCGGGGAAGGTCACGGCCTGAGGGCCGGCTCCCTTTCCACGTCACGCACGTCCAGCTTCGCGTCGTGGCGCGCCAGCGGCTTCGCCGCCGACGGGTCGGAGGCGACCGCGGGGCTCGCGACACCGGCCCAGGTCAGGATGCGCGCGGTGGCCAGCGCCTTCTCGTCGGCGACCAGACCGGCCACGTTGGCGCCGTGGTTCATGCCGGGGGCCGTGAAGACGTAGGAGTCGCGGGCCCCGTGGCCGAGGCGGAAGCGCTCCGAGCCCCACGGGTCGTTCTGGCCGTAGACGAAGAGCATGTGGTGGGCGTGGTGGCGCACCCAGGTGTCCACGTCCCGCATCGCGTTCGGCTGGAACCGCATCGGGATCGAGCGGGGCACGAAGTTGCGCGGCGGCTGGTAGCCGTAGCGGATCAGCTTCTTCTCGATGTACGGGAAGTGGACCGTCGGCGCGCCGAGCTGGGTGCCTGCCTGGTAGTAGTACGGCGTGTAGGTCTCCAGGCCCTGGTCGGTGTAGGCGGAGAAGCCGGAGATGGTGTCGACGGAGTCCCAGATCTGCTGGTCGGTGGCGTTCCTGGCGTCGGCCGGGACGGTGTCGCAGTCCTTCAGCAGGCTGTACTGCCAAAAGCCCCAGACGTAGTCGAGGACGACCGCCTCGTAGGCCTTGTCGAGGCCGCCGATGGTGGTGAAGGTGTAGCCGTTGCCGGCGGCGTACTGCGCGTACTTCCTCTCCAGCGGCTCGCGGCGCACCAGCGCCTCGCGCTGCACTGCGTCCAGCCGGTCGCGGCACTCCTTGGTGCCGACGGTGGTGAAGAAGCGGTCGTAGGCGGAGTCCTCGTCGTTCACCACGTCGTTGGGCGCCACGTAGGCGACCACGCCGTCCATGTCACGCGGGTAGAAGCGCTCGTAGTAGGTGGCCGTCATGCCGCCCTTGGAGCCGCCGGTGGCTATCCAGTTGTGCGGGTAGAGCGGCTTGAGGGCCTGGAAGATGCGGTGCTGGTCGCTCGCCGCCTGCCAGATGTCGAGCTTGGACCAGTCGGCCGGGGCCGGGCGGGAGGGGGTGAAGAAGCGGTACTCCATGGAGACCTGGTTGCCGTCCACGATCTGGGTCGGCTCGCGGCGGCTGGGGTTGGTGGAGACGTTGTAGCCGCCGGTGTAGAAGACGGTCGGGCGGTCGACTCCCTTGTGCAGCACGGTGATCCGCTGCTGGAAGGTGCCCTCGGAGGGGTGCCGGTGGTCGATCGGCTGGGTGTAGTTCAGGACGAAGAAGCGGTAGCCGGGGTAGGGCTTCTCCTCGATCAGGCTCATGCCCTTGACGGCGAGGAGCCGGTCCAGGATGTCGGTGTCGCCGTTGCTCGTGGTGGTGTTCGTGGCCTCCGGCCGGGCCGCGGCGGTGGCCGCCCCCGCCGTGCTCATGGTGCCGATGAGCACCGCGAGCGCCAGCAGCCATCTGAGCGCCTTGCGCATGCACACTCCCCTGTGAGACAGATGTGCGCCGGAAGCTATCGGAGCAACTCGCCCCCGCACCAGAGGAGTCGGCGATTCACCGGGCGATCCGCGGGCCTGTTCGGCCGTTCAGCACAGGATCCAGCCGCTCGACACCGAGCCGGATCCCACGGCTCCGGAGACCCGCACGCAGCGGTGGCCGGCGTGCACGGTGACGGGGCCGGCGTGGTAGGTGAAGCGGCCCTTGTCGGTGACCGGGCGGTTGCCGCGGGCCTGCACGGTCACCGACATGAACTGCTTGCGGCCCGGCTGGTCGGGGGTGGTCAGCGCGCAGACGTAGCCGTCGCGCTTGTAGACGTGGACCGTGCCGGTGGTGAACGGCAGGGACTTGACCTCGCGGCCCGAGCAGGTGGAGTCGGCGGCCTGGGCGGTGCCGGGAACGGCGAGCGCCAGCAGTCCGGATCCGGTCAGCACCGCCAGGCCCAACCCGGCCCGCCGCCGTATCGCACCACTGTCCACGATCGACCCTCCCCCTTGCGACACGCGTCTGGACGTACAGGCGTACAGATGTACGGACGCACGACGTACCCCGAATGGTTGCCCGGCCGGGTTCCCTGCCGTCGTCAGCGGGACGCGCCGACCGGTTCCTCCGGCCCGGGCGCGCCGACGAAGGTCCGCCACAGTGCGGCGTACCGCCCGCCGAGGGCGAGCAGTTCGTCGTGCGTGCCGTCCTCGACGACGCGGCCGTGGTCCATCACCACGACCCGGTCGGCGCGGGCGGCCGTGGTCAGCCGGTGCGCGACCACCAGGGTCGTACGGCGGCCGGCGAGCCGGTCGGTGGCCCGGTTGACCTGGGCCTCGGTGGCGAGGTCGAGGGCGGCCGTCGCCTCGTCGAGCAACAGCACGTCGGGGTCGACGAGTTCGGCGCGGGCCAAGGCGATGAGCTGGCGCTGGCCGGCCGACAGGTTGCGGCCGCGCTCGGCGACCTCGTGCAGGTAGCCGCCGGCCAGGGTGGCGATCATCTCGTGCGCGCCGACCGCCCGGGCGGCGGCCTCCACCTCGGCGTCGGTGGCGTCGGGGCGCCCGTAGGCGATGGCGTCGCGGACGGTGCCGGGGAAGAGGTACGCCTCCTGCGGTACGACGCCGAGCCGGTGCCGGTACGCCGTCAGGTCCAGCTCGCGCAGGTCCGTGCCGTCGGCGGTGACCCGGCCGCCGGTCGGGTCGTAGAACCGGGCGACCAGCTTGACCAGGGTCGACTTGCCCGCGCCGGTCTCGCCGACGAAGGCGACGGTCTGCCCGGCGGGGATGCGCAGGTCGATTCCGCTCAGGGCCTCCTCGCCGTCGCCGTAGGCGAAGCGCACGTTCTCGAAGGCGATCTCGCCGCGCAGCGCGGGCACGTCGAGGGGTGCGTCGGCGGGCCGGGTGGAGGTGGGCTCCTGGAGCAGCTCCTGGATGCGGCCGAGGGAGACCGAGGCCTGCTGGTAGCCGTCGAAGACCTGGGAGAGCTGCTGGACGGGCGCGAAGAACAGGTCGATGTAGAGCAGGTACGCCACCAGGGCGCCCGTGGTCAGCGTGGCCGCCTCCACCCGGCCCGCGCCCGCGATGAGCACGCAGGCGGCGGCGACCGAGGACAGCAGCTGCACGAAGGGGAAGTAGACGGAGATCAGCCACTGGCCGCGGATGCGGGCGCGGCGGTAGCTGTCGCTGCGCTCGGCGAAGCGGCGGCCGCCGTCGCGCTCGCGCCGGAAGGCCTGCACGATCCTGAGCCCGGCCACCGTCTCCTGGAGGTCCGCGTTGACCACGGACACCCGCTCGCGGGCGAGCTGGTACGCCTTCACGCTCGCCCGGCGGAAGAAGAAGGTGGCGACGATCAGCGGGGGCAGGGTGGCGAAGACGACCAGCGCCAGCTCCACGTCGATCACCAGCAGGGCGACCATGATGCCGAAGAAGGTGACGACCGAGACGAACGCCGTGACCAGGCCGGTCTGGAGGAACGTGGACAGCGCGTCCACGTCGGTCGTCATGCGCGTCATGATCCGGCCGGTCAGCTCGCGCTCGTAGTAGTCCAGGCCGAGCCGCTGGAGCTGGGCGAAGATCTTCAGCCGCAGCGCGTACAGCACGCGCTCGCCGGTGCGGCCGGTCATGCGGGTCTCGCCGGTCTGCGCCGCCCACTGGGCGAGCACGACGAGCAGCCCGAGCAGCGAGGCCGTCCAGACGGCGCCGAGGGCCATCCTGCTCACGCCCTGGTCGATGCCGTGCCGGATCAGGACGGGAAGCAGCAGGCCCGCGCCGGCGTCCACGGCGACCAGGGCGAGGCTGACCAGGAGGGGCAGGCCGAAGCCGTGCAGCAGGCGGCGCAGGCCGTAGGAGGCCTCGGGGCGCACCGCGCGTTCCTCGTCGACGTCCGGGGTGTCGGTGGCCGGCGGCAGCGCCTCGACCTGGGCGAGGAGCTCGGGGGTGGCGGGGGTGCCGGCCATCGCCGCGTCCCTGGGTTCACGCTCGCCGGACCACAGCTTGGGCGTGATCCCGCGCTCGGCGTCGAACTCGGCGTCCAGTTCCTCCCGTACGGAGGTGTCCTCCGGCGGGGCGGCGGGCGGGGCGTGGCCCGGGGAGACGCCGCCGAGCTCGTCGGGGTCGGTGAGCAGGCGGCGGTAGAGCGCGCAGCGCTCCTGGAGCTCGGCGTGGGTGCCTATGTCGGCGAGGCGGCCGCCGTCGAGGACGGCGATGCGGTCGGCGAGGTTGAGGGTGGAGCGGCGGTGGGCTATGAGGAGGGTGGTGCGGCCCTCCATGACCTGGCGGAGCGCCTCGTGGATCTCGTGCTCGACGCGGGCGTCGACGGCGGAGGTGGCGTCGTCGAGGACGAGCAGGCGCGGGTCGGTGAGGATGGCGCGGGCGAGGGCGACGCGCTGGCGCTGGCCGCCGGAGAGGGTCAGGCCCTGCTCGCCGACCTTGGTGTCGTAGCCCTCGGGCAGCTCGGCGATGAAGCGGTGCGCCTGGGCGGCGCGGGCGGCGGCCTCGATCTGCTCCTCGTTGGCGTCGGGGCGGCCGTAGGCGATGTTGGCGCGGACGGTGTCGGAGAAGAGGAAGGAGTCCTCGGGGACCAGGCCGATCGCGGCGCGCAGCGAGTCGAGGGTGAGCTCGCGCACGTCGTGGCCGCCGACGCGGACGGCGCCCCCGGTGACGTCGTAGAAGCGGGGCAGGAGGAGGGAGAGGGTGGACTTGCCGGACCCGGAGGAGCCGACGACGGCGAGGGTCTCGCCGGGGCGTATCTCGAAGCTGAGCCCTTCGAGGACCGGGGTGGCGGCGCCCGCCTCCTGCTCGTAGCCGAAGGAGACGTCGTCGAACTCGACGGTCGCGGGGGCGTCGGCGGGCAGTTCGAGGGTGCCGTCGGCGAGCGTGGGCTCGGTGTCGATCAGCTCCAGCACGCGTTCGGTGCTGGCGCGGGCCTGCTGGCCGACGGTGAGGACGACGGCGAGCATGCGGACCGGGCCGACGAGCTGGGCGAGGTAGGTGGAGAAGGCGACGAACGTGCCGAGGGTGATGTGGCCCTCGACCGCCAGCCAGCCGCCGAGGGCCAGCATGGCGACCTGGCCGAGGGCGGGGACGGCCTGGAGGGCGGGGGTGAAGCGCGCGTTCAGCCGGATCGTGCGCAGGCGGCCGGCGAAGAGCCGGCGGCCCACCTCGCGCAGTTTGCCGGTCTCCTGCTCCTCCTGCCCGAAGCCCTTCACCACGCGTACGCCACCGACCGCGCCGTCGACCACACCGGCGACGGCGGCGGCCTGGGCCTGCGCGTACCAGGTGGCCGGGTGCAGCTTCGTGCGGCTGCGGCGGGCGATCCAGCCGAGGGCGGGGGCGACGGCGAGGGCGACCAGGGTCAGCGGCAGCGACAGCCAGGCCATGATCACCAGGGAGATCAGGAAGAGCAGGACGTTGCCGATCGTCATCGGCAGCATGAACAGCAGGCCCTGGATCAGCTGGAGGTCGCTGGTGGCGCGGCCGACGACCTGCCCGGTCGACAGCTCGTCCTGGCGGCGGCCGTCGAGGCGGGTGATCGTGCCGTACATCTCCGTGCGGAGGTCGTGCTGGACGTCGAGGGCGAGGCGGCCGCCGTAGTAGCGGCGGACGTAGGTCGACGCGTAGACGAGCAGCGCGGCGCCGATCAGGGCGCCGGCCCAGGGGGCCATCGGCTTGGTGTGGGAGCCGATCACGTCGTCGATGATCACCTTCGTGATCAGCGGGACCAGCGCCATGACGGCCATGCCGGCCAGCGAGGACCCGAGGGCCAGGACGACGTCCTTCGGATAACGCCAGGCGTACCCGCCGAGCCGCCGTCCCCATCCCCGTTGCGCACCCACGCGGGAGCCGCCTTCCTTCAGCCGACCTGATCTTCCGGAAGGCATCAACGCCGGGGGATGCGGATTTCATCCCTCTGCAACAAAACGCTCCGCCGGGCGGGGGGGGTGCCCCCGGGGATCAGGCGCCCGGGGGGACCGCCACGAAGGACTCCCTGGGGGTCGTGGTCGGGGCGTAGCGGCTCGTGGTGGCCGGGATCAGGTCCTTGTGGATGGCCTTGGCTATGTTCTGGATGGTGGTGACGCCGTAGCTCATGGTGCTGTTGTCCTGGGTGAGCACCGTGATCATGTAGTCGTGGCCGGCGCCCTTGAAGGTGCCGACGCTGTGCACGCGCCAGCCGTGCGTGGCCCGCTGGAGCCAGCCGTTCTTGACGTGCACGGAGACGGAGGACGGCGCCCCGGCGGGCGTGCCCCAGCGCTGGGAGGAGACGACCTGGCCCATCAGCTTGAGGATGTAGGCGCGGGCGTTGTCGCTCAGCACGGAGTTCTTCGCGGTGATCAGCCCCAGCAGCTTCTGCTCGTCGCGCACGGTGATCTGGGTCAGGCCCCAGTAGCCGTTCGCGCCCGGCTTGGTCTGGGTCATGCCGGCCGCGGTGAGGAAGCCCTTGACCTTGGTCACCCCGAGCTGCTTCCACAGGGCGCTGGTCGCGTTGTTGTCGGACTGGGTGATCATCGCCTTGGTGAGCGTGACCTCACGCGAGGTGAGGTAGCGGTTGTGCTTCTTGGCGTCCCACAGCAGCGTGGCGAGCACGGTCACCTTGACCACGCTGGCGGAGTCGTAGGCGGTCGACTCCCGCAGCGTGCAGGTGGTGTCGGTACCGCGGTCGCGCAGGCCGACGGCGATGGTGCCCTTGCGGCCGGCCATGGCCGCGGTGATGTCCTGCCGCAGCTTGGCGGCCAGCCCGGACTTGCCGGAGGTGCAGCTGGCGGTGGGTGCGGTGGCCGCGGCGGCCGGTGTGGCGACGACCGCGGTCGGCACGAGCACGGCGGCACCGAGGGCCGCGGCGAGCACGCCGGTGCGGCCGGATGTCCGGTGAGTCATGAGAAGTTTCCCCTCGAACGTCGTACTGGCGTCCCCCTGAACGCCGTTGAGCGCACCCGTGCGCTGCCAGGTGGGACTCACCGGAGTGGCGGGAGGTTGTACGGGCGTCACGGGGAACGGGGCTCGAAGGTCCGGGCGTACGGCATCCGGCTCGCGCCCGCCGAAGACCCCGGCCCCCGATCCCCGGCCCCCGGCCTCAGGCCTCCGGCCTCCGGCCTCCGGCCTCCGGGGAGGCTCCGGCGGAGGCTTCACTTCCTTTCCGCGCTCTCCACACGCCCTCCACCTGAGACGACAGCCCTTCGCTGTCGCGGAAGGAGGATTTGGGACAAGGATCCCCGCCCCGCTCCGGCACCCGGCCCCTCACAGCCAGCGCCTGGCCACCACGTGGGCCCTCCTGCCCAGGTGACACCGGTGTCCGAGATGAACCACTAGGCCCACAAAGGCCGTTGACGCCCCATCAAGCCCCTGTGAAGCATGGCCACGCCAAAACCGGCGAAAGGACATGCTCGTGAGAATGCTCAAACGGGGGGCGGCTCTCCTCACCGCGTTCATGGCGATCGGTGCCATGTTCGCCGCGGACGCGCAAGCCGCTCCGTCGCCCAAGCCCCGTCACAGCGCCGTCGCGCACCTCACCACCCTGTCGACGCGACACGTCGACTCGGTGTCGTGCACGGTCGGCCAGGTCAGGGAGGACCGCACCAGTTCGTGCGCCTCCGGCGGCCTGCGCGTCGACTTCTACATCGAGCCCGAGCACCAGTACCAGGGCAGCGCCAACTTCGCCTGGACCTCCAGCGTCCAGCTCGACAACCGCAACCGGCACAAGTGGACCGACCACGTCACCCTGACGCTGGAGTCCACCACCGTCGCGGCGGCCGAACTCGGCGTCGCCACCCTCACCGAGACGTGCGGATCCTGCACCGCCACCGGCGGCACCCCGCAGATCACCACCCTGGGCACGACGCGGAACTGGGACCTGGTCATCGACTCCCCCGGATCCGTCACCACCACCGACGCCCAGGCTCCCCACCTCAACTACGAGGCCGCGCCCTACACCCCGGTCACCATCGACCTGGGTCCGAAGCTCAACGTGCGCTGTGACAACACGCCGCGCATGAGCCCGGTCGCCACCGGCGGCTGCGTCTACCCCGACTACACCCCCACCTACGACATATCCGTCACCGGCCCCTACGACCAGGTCGCGTGGCACATCCTGTGGGCGCAGCGCAACCTCACGCACCACTGGGGCTGGCAGGGTCACGGCCCGGAGCTGACGCGGACGATGGACCGTTCCCTGATCCGCGCCAACCGGCGTACCGCCTGCCCGTCCTCGATCCCGCGCCCGTCCGGCAAGAGCTGTGACGAGTACCCGTTCGCGTCCACCCACCAGGGCGCCAGCGTCAACCCGGACTTCTCGTGCCACATGGTGCCCGCGACGCAGAACAGTCGCGAGGGCGGCGCGCGCAAGGCCTGGTACAACGCCAACCGCCTGCTGGAGAACGACAAGTTCTGGGTCTCCGTCACCAACGTCCCGGCGTCGGCCGCCACTTCCGTGATGCGCCCGCTGGTGCAGTGCCCGTAACGTCGGCCGCGTAGCGCACACCGAAGGGGGCAGCGCTTTCGCTGCCCCCTCTCTTCGCCAGGAGCCCCTGCCATGGCCTCACTCATCGAGCGCGTTCACGACCCCCGTCTCTTCGTCGCCCACGGCACCCTCGACCTGATCGACCTCGACACCTTCGAGGACGTCCCCCTCGACTACGACGCCAACGGGATCGTCTCGGCGCGGGAGGACTACGCCGCCGTCATCTGTGCCACCGAGGGCGGTGACGTAGATGTCACCGCCGAACTCTGGGACGGCCCTCCCGCCCTCCACCTTGACGACTGGCAGGACGTCGCCGAGATCTCCTTCACCTGGACCACCACGCGCGTCTGCGTCGGCCCTGACGAGGAAGACCCCGAGGACGCTCCCCGGCTGACCCTGCCCGGCCCCGGCCCCTACCGCCTCCTGGCCCACGGCCGCCACCGCGACGACGGCGACGTACGCGACGAGGGCGACCCGGTGGAGACCTATCTGCTCCAGCTCTGGCCGGCGCCCCTTGCCGACCCCGTCACCCACAAGGCGGTGAGCCGGTTCGGGGCGTCGTTGCGCGGCGAGGGCGCCGAGCCCAAGGGGCAGGTCCCTTCCTGGTTCACCGAGAAGACGTCCGGCTACGGGCCGGATCACCCCGCCCACGGCGGTTGAGCCGGTGCCTTGCGCTCTTGACGTGCACAGGCGATGGGGTGATCAGTCCGTGCCCAGGTGCGTCGGTGCGAACATGCGCAGGACCGCCGGGAGGACGACCACGGACGGGCCCGGCTCGGCCAGGGCCTTGGCGAGGTCGGTCTCCAGCGTCCCGGGGGTGGTGCGCAGGCCCGGGACGCCGAAGGACTCGGCCAGGGCCACGTAGTCGGGCCGGGTCAGCTCCGTCGCCGTGGCCTGGCCGAAGGCGTCGGTCATGTACTCGCGCAGGATGCCGTAGCCGCCGTCGTCGACGATCAGCCAGGTGACGTTCAGGCCGTACTGGCGTGCCGTGGCCAGCTCGGCGATCGAGTACAGCGCGCCGCCGTCGCCGGAGACGGCGAGGACGGGACGCGTGGGGTCCGCGGCCGCCGCACCCAGGGCCGCGGGGAAGCCGTAGCCGAGGCCGCCGGCGCCCTGGGCCGAGTGCATGGTGTTGGGGCTCTGCGCGTCGAAGGCCGACCAGGCCCAGTACGCGAGGATCGTCATGTCCCAGAAGGACGGGGAGTCCGGGGGCAGGGCGCGGCGGACGGCGGCCAGCACGTCCTGTTCCAGGGTGAGTTCCTGCGCGGCGATGCGCTCGCGGACCTTGCCCAGCACCTCGCGCACGCGGTCCGGCGCGCCCGGGTCCGTCCGCTCCTCCACGGTCTCCAGCAGCGCCTGGAGCGCGAGGCGGGCGTCGGCGTGGATGCCGAGGGCGGGGTGGTTGGACTCCAGTTTGCCGAGGTCGGCCTCGATCTGGATCACCCGGCCGCGCGGCTCGAACGTGTGGTAGTTGGACGAGAGTTCGCCGAGCCCGGAGCCGACCACCAGCAGTACGTCGGCGTCCTCGAGGAAGTCGGTGGTGTGCCGGTCCTCCAGCCAGGACTGGAGGGACAGCGGGTGCTCCCAGGGGAAGGCGCCCTTGCCGCCGAAGGTGGTGACCACGGGGGCGTTCAGCTTCTCGGCCAGCGCGAGCAGCTTGCCGGAGGCGTCCGCGCGGACCACTCCCCCGCCCGCGATGACCGCCGGGCGCTCGGCCCTGGACAGCGACTCGGCCGCCACGGCGGTCAGTTCGGGACGCGGGGCGAGTTCGTCGGGGGTGGCGTCCACGGCCGTCACCACCGGCAGGGAGGTCTTGGCGAGCAGCACGTCCTGCGGGATCTCCACCCACACAGGGCCGTGCGGGACGGTCAGCGCCGACTTCCAGGCCGCGGCGATCGCGGAGGGGATCTGTGACTGGGCGCGGACCGTGTGGACGGACTTCACCACGCCCCGGAACGAGGCCGCCTGGTCGGGCAGTTCGTGCAGATAGCCGTGGCGGCCGCCGCCGAGCCCGGCCGTGGGGACCTGGCTGCTGATGGCCAGGACGGGCGCGGAGGCGGCGGCGGCCTCCTGGAGCGCGGCCAGGGAGGTCAGGGCCCCCGGCCCGGTGGACAGCAGCAGCGGGGCCGCCTCGCCGGTGACCCTGCCGTAGGCGTCCGCCGCGAAGCCCGCGTTGTTCTCCACCCGCAGGCCGACGTAGCGCAGGTCCGAGCGGCGCAGCGCGTCGAACATGCCGAGGGCGTGCTGACCGGGCAGTCCGAAGACGGTGGTCGCGCCGAGCCCGGTGAGGGTCTCCACGACCAGGTCTCCGCCGTTGCGTCCCGGCGGGGGGTTCAGCGCCGCCTCGATCTGGGCGGGCGTCGGGCGGAGTACCAGGTCGTGGTCGTGAGTCACTGGGGCTCGGTCTCCTAGGAGGCTTGCGGGCGACGGCGTTCGAGGCCAGGGCCTCTCGTCTGGATCATGCCGGGCTCGCGGGCCCTGGCACCGCGCCTCGCGGCGTTGTCGTCGGTTGCCATGGCTCCGCCATGACGCCCTCCTCCGCCTTGCGACGCACGGCACCGGACCCCGCTCCCTGATCCGGCATGATCCAGACGAAAGACCCTACGCGTCGCGGGCCGCCGCGATCTGGCGGCTCATGATGGTGGTCAGTTCGTACGCGGTGTGGGAGGCGGCCACCGAGGTGATCTCGGCGTGGTCGTAGGCCGGGGCGACCTCGACGACGTCCGCCGACACCAGGTTGCAGGAGGCCAGTCCGCGCAGGATCTCCAGCAGTTCGCGGGAGGTCATGCCGCCGGCCTCGGGGGTGCCGGTGCCGGGCGCGTGGGCCGGGTCGAGGCAGTCGATGTCGATGGAGATGTACAGCGGGCGGTCGCCGACGCGCTGACGGAGCTGGTCGGCGACCTCGTCGGCGCCGCGGCGGTAGACGTCCGCGGAGGTGACGATGCCGAAGCCCATCTTCTCGTCGTCGGTGAGGTCCTGCTTGCCGTAGAGCGGGCCGCGGGTGCCGACGTGGGAGAGCGCCTCGGTGTCGAGGATGCCCTCCTCCACCGCGCGGCGGAACGGGGTGCCGTGGGTGTACTCGGCGCCGAAGTAGGTGTCCCAGGTGTCGAGGTGGGCGTCGAAGTGGAGCAGGGCCACCGGGCCGTGCTTCCTGGCGACGGACCTGAGCAGCGGCAGCGCGATGGTGTGGTCGCCGCCCAGCGTCATCAGGCGGGCGCCGGTGCCGAGGAGGTCGTCGGCGGCGGCCTCGATGGTCTCCACGGCCTCGTTGATGTTGAACGGGTTGACGGCGATGTCGCCGCCGTCGGCCACCTGCGCGAGGGCGAAGGGGGACGCGTCCTGCGCGGGGTTGTAGGGGCGCAGCAGCCGGGACGCCTCGCGGATCGCGTTGCCGCCGAAGCGGGCGCCCGGCCGGTACGAGACGCCGGAGTCGAACGGCACGCCCACGACGGCGACGTCGGCGCGGCCGACCTCGTCGAGGCGGGGCAGCCGGGCGAAGGTCGCGGGGCCGGCGTACCGCGGGACGCGGGAGGAGTCGACGGGGCCGCGGGGCGTCTCGCTGCTGCTCATGATGAAATGCCTTTCTTCTTGCGCTTCGTCGCGCATGTACTGCTTTCGTATGACTCTACTGGTGAGCCGGGACCGGTTCGGGGGCGAGGTCGGGGGTGCGCCCGGCGAGGCGCTCGCGCCAGGCGGCGAGGACGGCCTCGTCGGTCGGCCGGGTGGCGAGCGAGACGGCGACGTAGGCGACCAGGGAGGACAGCAGGCCGTAGTAGACGGGCTCGTTGGCCAGGATGCCGAAGGCCGCCATCAGGCCGACGACCGCGAGGCCGCCGACGATCACGGAGGCCAGCGCGCCCTGCACGGTGCCGCGCTTCCACAGCAGGCCGCCGAGGATCGGCACGAGCAGTCCGCCGACGAGGAGGTTGTAGGCCACGGTGAGCGCCTCGACGACGTTGTTCAGCGCGATGGCGGTGCCGATGACGCCCACACCCATGATCAGGATGAACAGGCGGTTGCCCCTGACCTCGTCGTGCTGCTCGCCGGAGGGCCGGACGACGCCGCGCAGCCGGGACCAGATGTCGTTGTTGGCGACGGTCGCGCAGGCGATCAGGGCGCCCGAGGAGGTGGACATCACGGCGGCCAGGGCGGCGGCCAGCACCAGTCCGCGCACTCCGACGGGCAGTTCGTCCTTGACGATGGTGGCGAAGGCGTCGTCGGCGCTGCCCAGGTTCGGGTAGATGACCTTGGCGGCGGTGCCGATGACGGCGCCGGCGAGCGCGTAGACCAGGCAGTAGGTTCCGGCCACCGTGCCGCCCCACTTGGCGGTGGTGTCGCTGCGGGCGGTGAACACGCGCTGCCAGATGTCCTGGCCGATGAGCATGCCGAAGGTGTAGATCAGGACGTAGGTGAAGATCGTCTCGCCGCCGATGCCCAGCGGGTCGAAGTAGGAGGTCGGCAGCTTGGCCTTCATCTCGCTGAAGCCGCCCGCCTTGACGACCGCGATGGGCAGCAGCAGGAGCAGCACGCCGATCGTCTTGACCACGAACTGCACCATGTCGGTCAGCGTGATCGACCACATGCCGCCGAGCGTGGAGTACGCGACGACGATAGAGCCGCCGAGGATGATCGCGACGGTGCGGTTCATGTCGAACAGGACGTCGAAGATCGTGGCGTAGGCGATGGTCGAGGTGACGGCCAGCATCAGGGTGTACGCCCACATGACCACGCCCGAGATGACGCCGGCCCGGCCGCCGTAGCGCAGGTCGAGCATCTCGGAGACGGTGTAGACCTTCAGGCGGGCGATGCGGGCGGAGAAGAACACCGACAGCGCGAGCAGGCCGAGGCCGATGGTGAAGACCATCCACGCGCCCGACAGGCCGTACTTGTAGCCGAGGCCGACGCCGCCGATGGTGGACGCGCCGCCGAGCACGATCGCCGCCATGGTGCCGGAGTACATCGCGGACCCCAGGCGGCGGCCCGCCACCAGGAACTCGCTCTTGGACCTGGCGCGGCGCATGCCCCACCAGCCCATGGCCAGCATGCCGGCCAGATAGACGACGATCACTGTGTAGTCGACGGCCATGTGGGGCCCTCCTTCGCGCACATTCCGGTGGCGTGTCGTGCAGATACGTGGGGGTGGGGACGTCGGCAGCGGCTCGCGGGGACATCCGCCCGTACCCGCGGCTGCCGGTCTGGAAATGACAGTAGGTGGCCGGAAAGCGACTGCGAAGTGTACGTTTCATCCATTCGAGGGGGCTCACCGTGGAGGAAACGCACACCATGCCCGAGGCGCAGCACCCCGCGACCGCGGGACCGCTTCCTCCCGGAGCCCCACCGGCCCCGGCGGCTCCACCACCGGCCCCTTCGGCGACGCGGGCCGCACAAGCACAAGCGGCACAGGGCACACCGGCGGCTTCTTTGGCCCCTTCCGTCCCGCCGACCCCGCCCGTCCCGCTCACGGCCCTGCTCGCACGCGAGGACCTCGCCCTGCGCCGGATCGCCGGCCCCGCGGCCGAGGACACCGTGATCCACTGGGCGCACACCTCGGAGATGGCCGACCCCTACCCGTACCTGCTGGGCGGCGAGCTGCTGCTCACGGCGGGGGTGCACGTGCCGGCGACGGCGGTCGCCGACCCGGCGGGCAGGTACTTCGACGGCTACGTCTCGCGGATCGTCGCGGCGGGCGGCGCGGCACTCGGCTTCGGGCTGGCGCCGGTGCACGACACGGTCCCGCCCGCCCTGGCCGCGGCCTGCGACAGGCACGGCCTGCCGCTCCTGGAGGTCCCGCCGCAGACCACCTTCTCCGGGGTGGCCCGAGCGGTCTGGCAGCTGATGGCGCAGGCCAGGCTCGCCGAGCTGCGGCGTGTCACCGAGGCCCAGCAGAGCCTGGCGGCCGCCGCCTCCCGCCCCGACCCGGTGCCCTCGGTGCTGCGCCGGCTGGCCCAGCGGGTGGACGGCCGCGCGGTGCTGCACGGGCCCGACGGCACGGAGATCGCCGCGGCGGGCCGCGAACCGGCCGAGCAGGTGCGCGCGGCCCTCGCCGAACTGGCCGCGGTGGTGCGCCCCGCGCCCTCCGACGCCCCCCGTCCCGCGCCCGCCTCCGCCACCGACACCGCCGGCGGCAGTCACCTCGCCGCCTACGCCCTCGGCGCCGGCCGGGGCTTCGTGCTCGCCGTGGCCTCACCGCACCGCGACCCCGGCGACCACACCATCGCCTCCGTCGCCGCCGTACTGCTCTCGCTGCTCACCGGCGAACACCAGAGCGGCGCGGGCGCGGCCCGCTCCTCGGCGCTGGTGCGGCTGCTGCTGGGCGCCGCGCCCGATGAGGTGGCGCCGCTGCTCGGGTCCGGCCGGTGGGTCGTGGTGCACGCGCGGCCGCAGGCGCAGGCCCCGGACGCGGTGGCCGCCTCCGCGCTCGGCGCGGCCCTCGGCTCACCGCTGGTGGACCTCGCGGACGGTGTCGTACGGGTCCTGGTCCCCGCCGGGCGGGAACCGGCCGCGCAGCCCGGCTGGACCCTCGGCGTCAGCGCCCCCGCGGTGCCCGGCGACTGGCCGGCCGCCGACACCCAGGCCGCCCGCGCCCTGGCCAGGGCCCACGCCACCCGCACCGCCCTGGTACGGCACGGCTCCCGCCCCGGCCTCGCCGAACTGGTCCCGCCCGGCGAGGCCGAGGCGCACGCCCGCGCGCTCCTCGCCCCGATCGAGGCGGTGCCCGCGCTCACCGAGACCCTGCGCACCTGGCTCTCCCTGCACGGGAGCTGGGACCGCACCGCGGTCGCCCTCGCGGTGCACCGCAACACCGTCCGGCAGCGCATCGCCCGCTGCGCGGCCCTGCTGGAGGCCGACCTGGACGACCCCGACGTACGCATGGAGCTGTGGTTCGCGCTGCGCCGCGTCTGACCGGGCGCGCGGGAAGATCGACAAGTGACCCGCGTCCCAGCGGCCCGGACGCCGGGGACGGACACGGCCCCCTGCCCCACAATGGGAGCCATGCCGATATCCGGGACTCCCAGCCGCGCCGAGCTCGTCGACCACCTCGTCAGAACCCGTATCGCCGGGGACGTCGCCACCCCGCGCGAGAACAACCTCTCCCACTACCGCAAGCTCGCCAACGGCGACCGCAACTTCTGGCTCGGACTGGAACTCGGCGACCGCTGGAGCGACGAGCAGGACGTGCTCGCGGTGATGGCGGAGCGCGCCGGCGTGAGCGACGACCCGCAGCACCGCCACGGCCAGGACACCATCGACCCCGAGCTGACCGTGGCCGCCCTGGACCGGCTGGCGGGCCGGCTGCGCAAGGCGGCCGACGGACAGCAGCGGGTCCTGCTGGCCACCGGCCACCCCGGCGGCCTGCTCGACGTGCACCGCGCCACGGCCGCCGCGCTGCGCGGCGCGGGCTGCGAGATCGTCGTCGTCCCGGACGGGCTGCGGACCGACGAGGGTTACGTCATGCAGTTCGCGGACGTGGCCGTCCTGGAGCACGGCGCCACCCTGTGGCACACCCACTCCGGCGAGCCGATGCGGGCCATCCTCACCGGCCTGGAGCGCGAGGGCCGCCCCCTGCCCGACCTGGTCGTCGCCGACCACGGCTGGGCCGGGTACGCCGGGCAGCACGGCGTCGACTCCGTCGGCTACGCCGACTGCAACGACCCCGCCCTCTTCCTCGCCGAGTCCGAGGGCACCCTCCAGGTGACCGTCCCCCTCGACGACCACGTGCTCAGCCCCCGCTACTACGACCCGATGACGGCCTACCTCCTGGACCAGGCGGGGCTGGCGTAGCGGCCGGGAAGGGGGCCCGGGAACCGGGCGGCGGCTGGTATGACTGGGGCATGGACGAAGCAGCCGCCCAGTCGGCGATCGACATGTTCGTGTCCGCGTTCAACGCCGCGGACGACCGGTACGTGACCGAGCTGCTGTCCCAGGCCCTCACCGCGGACGTCGTCTTCTGGGGGCCGCTGGGACGCAGCGAGGGCGTCGAGGCGGTGGAGCGGTTCGTGCTGGACCTGCGCCGCCATCCGGCCGGCCCCGGCACCATGGTCCGCTGCTCGGCGGTGGACATGCCCGGCGAGTGGGCCCGCTACCAGTGGGTGTTCACCACACCGGAGGACGGGCCGCGCCTGGCCGGCACGGACGTGGTGCACCTGCGGCGGGACCGCATCGACCAGATGATCGTCTTCGCGGGCGACATCAAGCCCGGCCCGGGCCGGCTCTGAGGCTCCCGTCCCGCGGGGTCGGGTCCAGGTAGACGCGGCTGACCGAGGGGAAGGCCTCGCGCAGGCGTTGTTCGGCCCGTTCGCAGGCCCACTCGATCTGGGCCGCGGTCGACACGTCCCGGAAGTCGACCTTGGCGGCGACCAGCGCCTCGCGCGGGCCCTGCAGCAGCGTGGTCAGCTCCAGTACGTCCTCGATGTGCTCCACGGCCAGCAGTTCCTGCCGGATGCGCTCGCGGGTGGCGCTGGGCAGCGGGCGGCCGACGAGCAGTTCGACGTTGGACCGGCCCAGGACCCAGGCGACGTACAGCAGGAGCACGCCGATGCACAGGGAGGCGACGCCGTCCCAGACGCCGGAGCCGGTGAGCTGGCCGCCGAGCAGGCCGCCGGCCGCGAGGAGCAGGCCGACGAGCGCGGCGGAGTCCTCCATGACCACGGCCTTGACCGCGGTGTCCGCGGTGCGGCGCAGATAGCGGCGGAAGGGCACGCGCAGGCGCGAGGCCTCCCCGCGCGCCTGGCGCACACCGGTGCGCAGCGAGAAGCCCTCCAGCAGGAAGGCCACGCCGAGCACGATGTAGGAGGCGAGCGGGTCGCCGAGCTCCTCGCCCTGGGTGAGGGCGTGGATGCCGTCGTAGAGGGAGAAGACCGCGCCGCCGACGAAGGTGGCGACGGCGGCGAGCAGCGCCCAGACGTAGCGTTCGGGGCCGTAGCCGAGCGGGTGCTCCTCGTCGGCGGGCTTCCCGCTCCGTTTGAGCGCGGTGAGCAGCAGCACCTCGGTGACGGTGTCGGCGACGGAGTGCGCGGCCTCCGACAGCATCGCGCTGGAGCCGCTGATCACGCCCGCGACCGCCTTGGCCAGCGCGACCCCCAGATTGGCCAGGGCGGCGACGATCACCGTGAAGGTGCTCTCGCCGCCGCCGCTGCGGTCCTGTGCCGACTGCCCCGCCGTTTGCGCCATGCTCCTCAGTGTTCCCGGGGAACGCGGACCACGCCCTCCTGTATCACCGAGATGGCCAGCCGGCCGTCCTGCGTGTAGATGCGGGCCTGGCCGAGCCCCCGGCCGCCGTGCGCGGACGGCGACTCCTGGTCGTACAGCAGCCACTCGTCGGCACGGAAGGGGCGGTGGAACCACATCGCGTGGTCCAGCGATGCCCCGACCACGTCACCGACCGCCCAGCCGCCCCGGCCGTGCGCGAGCAGCACCGAGTCCAGCAGCGTCATGTCGGAGACGTAGGTGGCGAGGACGACGTGCAGCAGCGGGTCGTCGTCGAGCTTGCCGTTGGTGCGGAACCACACCTGCGAGTGCGGCTCGCGCGGCTCGCCGAAGCTGCCGAACGGCGGCTCGTCGACGTAGCGCAGGTCGACGGCCTCGCGCGCCTCGATGAACCGCTCCACCACCTCGGCCGGCAGGTGGTCGTAGCCGCGCATCCGCTCGGCGGAGGTCGGCAGCGTCTCGGGCTGAGGGGCGGGCGGCATCGGCGCCTGGTGGTCCAGGCCCTCCTCGTACGTCTGGAAGGACGCCGAGAGGTGGAAGATCGGCTGCCCGTGCTGGACCGCGACCACCCGGCGGGTGGTGAAGGAGCGGCCGTCGCGGATGCGGTCCACCGTGTAGACGATGGGCGCGCCCGGGTCGCCGGGGCGCAGGAAGTAGGCGTGCAGCGAGTGCGCGAGCCGGTCCGCGGGGGCCGTGCGCCCGGCGGCGACCAGCGCCTGCGCCGCGACCTGTCCGCCGAACACGCGCGGGACGACCGCGGAGCGCGACCGGCCGCGGAACATGTCCTGCTCGATCCGCTCGAGGTCGAGCAGATCGAGCAGGGACTGGAGTGCCTGACTCATATGCCAGTTGTACCGTGCACCGTTGTCCTGGAGGTTTCCGGGGACCCTACAGGCCCATGTCCTTGGCGATGATCGTCTTCATGATCTCGCTGGTGCCGCCGTAGATGCGGTTCACGCGGTTGTCCGCGTACAGACGGGCGATCGGGTACTCGTTCATGTAGCCGTAGCCGCCGTGCAGCTGGAGGCAGCGGTCGATGACCCGGTGCGCGACCTCGGTGCAGAACAGCTTGGCGGAGGCGGCCTCGGCCGGGGTCAGCTCGCCGGCGTCCAGGGCCTCGGTCGCGCGGTCGGCGACGGCCTCGGCCGCGTCCACCTCGGCCTGGCAGGCGGCCAGCTCGAACTTGGTGTTCTGGAAGTGGGCGACCGGCTTGCCGAAGACCGTGCGGTCCTGGACGTACTGCTTGGCGAACCGGACGGCGGCCTTGGCCTGCGCGTAGGCGCCGAAGGCGATGCCCCAGCGCTCGGAGGCGAGGTTGTGGCCGAGGTAGTAGAAGCCCTTGTTCTCCTCGCCCAGCAGGTCCTCGACCGGCACCTTGACGTCGACGAAGGCCAGCTCGGCGGTGTCGGAGGTGCGCAGGCCCAGCTTGTCCAGCTTGCGGCCGACGGAGTAGCCCTCGGACTTGGTGTCCACCGCGAACAGCGAGATGCCGAAGCGGCGGTCGTCCTCCTTCGGGGCGGAGGTACGGGCGCAGACGATGACCTTGTCGGCGTGGACACCGCCGGTGATGAAGGTCTTGGCGCCGTTGAGGACGTAGTGCGTGCCGTCCTCGGAGAGCCTGGCGGTGGTCTTCATGCCCGCGAGGTCGGAGCCGGTGCCCGGCTCGGTCATCGCGATGGCCCACATCTCCTCGGCGGAGACGAACTTGGGCAGGTAGCGCTTCTTCTGCTCGTCGGTGGCGAGCATCTTGATGTACGGCAGGGCGAGCAGGACGTGCACGCCGGAGCCGCCGAAGGTGACGCCCGCGCGGGCGGTCTCCTCGTACTGGATGGCCTCGAACTTGTGCGACTCGATGCCGGCGCCGCCGAACTCCTCGGGCACGTTGATGCCGAACAGGCCCAGCTCGGCGAGCTTGTAGTAGAACTCGCGGGGCACGATGCCCTGCGTGAACCACTCGTCGTAGACGGGCACGACCTCGGCCTCGATGAAGGCGCGGAGGGTCTCCCGGAACGCCTCGTGATCCTCGTTGAACACCGTACGGCGCACGCCGCCACCTCCACGCACATCGAACCTGTCTAAGCGCTTGCTCACACAACCGTACCGGCGAGTAGATGAACCCGTAAAGCACACCCCGTCGTAACGCTCGTCACGCGGGAAGGACGCGGGAGGTCAAGGGGGGCCTGGGGAGAGGGGCCAAGGGGCAGGGGGCAGGGCGAAGCCCGCTCCCCGCAGGGGCGCGGGGAACTGCGCGCCAGGCCACAACGCACCAGCACCCGCCGGACGACAAGGCCCCCACCCCAATAGGCGCCCCCGCTCAGCCCGCCGCAGGCGACGCCGCCGCGAAGGCCCCCCGGGCCATCCGGTGCAACAGCCCCGCCGTGGCGGCCCGCCCGGGCGACGACCCCGGCCGCCCCAGATGAGGCGTCGAGTTCAGCAACCCGAACACCGAGTGCACCGCCGACCGGGCCGCGGGCTCGGCGAGGCCGGGATGAACCTTCCGCACGACCTCCACCCACAGCTCCACGTACTGCCGCTGGAGCTGCCGCACGAGCTTGCGGTCGCTGTCCCGGAGGCGGTCCAGCTCACGGTCGTGCAAGGTGATGAGGGGACGGTCGTCGAGGGCGAAGTCGATGTGGCCCTCGATGAGGGAGTCGAGCACCGCCTCGGGCCCGGCCGCGCCGCCGGTCTCCGCCAGGCGCCGCCTGGCTCCCGTCAGCAGCTGCTCGCTGATGCCGACCAGCAGCTCCGCGAGCATGGCGTCCTTGCCCGGGAAGTGCCGGTACAGACCCGGTCCGCTGATGCCCACCGCGGCGCCTATCTCGTCGACGCCGACGCCGTGGAAGCCGCGTTCGGCGAAGAGCCGCGCGGCTTCCTTGAGGATCTGCTCGCGGCGGGTGGGTGCGTCGGTTCGCGTGGCCATGCGAACAATTCTAGACAGGGACGTTAGCGCTCGTTAACCTGATGGGGATGGGTTAACGCTCATTAACAGTGGACCGCGTCTAACCACAGGGTGAGGGGACCACAGGGATGCACGAGGCACCGGAGCTGACGAGCGCGGCCGATCCCGCGTCGGAGGCCTGGCGAGCCAACGAACAGGCACACCGCGCGCTCGTCGAGGAGCTGCGCGGAAAGCTCGCCGCCGCACGGCTCGGCGGCGGCGAGCGGGCGCGCGCCCGGCACACCGCGCGGGGCAAGCTGCTGCCGCGCGACCGCGTGGACACGCTGCTGGATCCGGGCTCGCCGTTCCTGGAGCTCGCGCCGCTGGCCGCCGACGGGATGTACGAGGGGCAGGCCCCGGCCGCCGGGGTCATCGCCGGCATCGGCCGGGTGAGCGGCCGCGAGTGCGTGGTCGTCGCCAACGACGCCACCGTCAAGGGCGGGACGTACTACCCGATGACGGTGAAGAAGCACCTGCGCGCCCAGGAGGTGGCCCTGGAGAACCGGCTGCCGTGCCTGTACCTGGTGGACTCCGGGGGCGCGTTCCTGCCCATGCAGGACGAGGTCTTCCCCGACCGGGAGCACTTCGGGCGGATCTTCTACAACCAGGCGCGGATGTCGGGGGCCGGCATCCCGCAGATCGCCGCCGTCCTCGGCTCGTGCACCGCCGGCGGGGCGTACGTCCCGGCGATGAGCGACGAGGCGGTGATCGTGCGCAATCAGGGCACGATCTTCCTGGGCGGCCCCCCGCTGGTGAAGGCCGCCACCGGCGAGGTCGTCACCGCCGAGGAGCTCGGCGGCGGCGAGGTGCACTCCCGCGTCTCGGGCGTCACCGACCACCTCGCCGAGGACGACGCCCACGCCCTGCGCATCGTGCGGAACATCGTCGCCACCCTCCCCGCGCGCGGGTCGCTGCCCTGGGAGGTCACCGAGGCCGTCGAGCCGAAGGTCGACCCCTACGGGCTGTACGGCGCGGTGCCGGTGGACTCCCGCACGCCCTACGACGTACGCGAGATCATCGCGCGCCTGGTCGACGGCTCGCGCTTCGCCGAGTTCAAGGCCGAGTTCGGGCAGACCCTGGTCACCGGCTTCGCCCGGATCCACGGCCACCCGGTGGGCATCGTCGGCAACAACGGCATCCTGTTCTCGGAGTCCGCCCAGAAGGGCGCCCACTTCATCGAGCTGTGCGACCAGCGCGGCATCCCGCTGCTGTTCCTGCAGAACATCTCCGGCTTCATGGTCGGCAGGGACTACGAGGCGGGCGGCATCGCCAAGCACGGCGCCAAGATGGTCACGGCCGTGGCCTGCACCCGGGTCCCCAAGCTGACGGTGGTCGTCGGCGGTTCCTACGGCGCGGGCAACTACTCGATGTGCGGCCGGGCCTACTCCCCCCGCTTCCTGTGGATGTGGCCCAACGCCAAGATCTCGGTGATGGGCGGCGAGCAGGCCGCCTCCGTGCTCGCCACCGTCAAGAGGGACCAGCTCGAGGCCCGCGGCGAGGAGTGGTCGGCCGAGGACGAGGAGGCCTTCAAGGCCCCGGTCCGCGCCCAGTACGAGCACCAGGGCAACGCCTACTACGCGACCGCCCGCCTGTGGGACGACGGCGTGATCGACCCGCTGGAGACCCGCCAGGTGGTCGGCCTCGCCCTGACCGCGTGCGCCAACGCCCCGCTGGGTGACCCCCAGTTCGGCGTCTTCCGGATGTGAGGGGGAGGACTCAGTGACCATGTTCGACACAGTTCTGGTGGCCAACCGCGGCGAGATCGCCGTCCGTGTCATCCGCACGCTGCGCGCCCTCGGGGTGCGTTCGGTGGCCGTGTTCTCCGACGCCGACGCCGACGCCCGGCACGTGCGGGAGGCGGACACGGCGGTGCGGATCGGGCCGGCGCCCGCCGCCGAGAGCTATCTGTCCATCGACCGGCTGCTGGACGCCGCCGCCCGCACCGGCGCGCAGGCCGTCCACCCGGGGTACGGCTTCCTCGCGGAGAACGCGGACTTCGCGCGTGCCTGCGAGGCGGCCGGGCTGGTCTTCATCGGCCCGCCCGCGGACGCGATCTCCCTCATGGGCGACAAGATCCGCGCCAAGGAGACGGTCCGGGCGGCCGGGGTGCCGGTCGTGCCCGGCTCCAGCGGCTCCGGGCTCAGCGACGGCCAACTGGCCGACGCGGCCCGTGAGATCGGCATGCCGGTGCTGCTCAAGCCCTCCGCGGGCGGCGGCGGCAAGGGCATGCGGCTGGTGCGCGAGGAGGACCGGCTCGCCGAGGAGATCGCCTCGGCCCGCCGCGAGGCCCGCGCCTCCTTCGGCGACGACACCCTCCTCGTCGAGCGCTGGGTGGACACCCCCCGGCACATCGAGATCCAGGTCCTGGCCGACGGCCACGGCAACGTGATCCACCTGGGCGAGCGCGAGTGCTCCCTCCAGCGCCGCCACCAGAAGATCATCGAGGAGGCGCCCAGCGTGCTCCTCGACGAGGAGACCCGGGCCGCGATGGGCGAGGCGGCGGTCCAGGCGGCCCGCTCCTGCGGCTACCGGGGAGCGGGCACGGTGGAGTTCATCGTCCCCGGCGGCGACCCGTCGTCGTACTACTTCATGGAGATGAACACCCGCCTCCAGGTGGAGCACCCGGTCACCGAGTTGGTCACCGGACTGGACCTGGTGGAGTGGCAGCTGCGGGTGGCGGCGGGCGAGCCACTGCCGTACGGCCAGAAGGACATCGAGCTGACCGGGCACGCCGTGGAGGCGCGGCTGTGCGCCGAGGACCCCGCGCGCGGTTTCCTGCCCTCGGGCGGCACCGTGCTCAAACTGCGCGAGCCACAGGGCGACGGCGTGCGCACCGACTCCGGCCTCAGCGAGGGCACCGAGGTCGGCAGCCTGTACGACCCGATGCTGTCCAAGGTGATCGCCTACGGCCCCGACCGCGCCACCGCGCTGCGCAAGCTGCGCTCCGCGCTGGCCGCGACGGTCACCCTCGGCGTGCAGACCAACGCGGCCTTCCTGCGCCGGCTGCTGGCCCACCCGGACGTGATGGCGGGCGACCTGGACACCGGGCTGGTGGAGCGGGTGGTCGACGAACTGGTCTCCACCGACGTGCCGGAGGAGGTCTACGAGGCCGCCGCGGCCGTCCGCCTGGAGGGCCTGCGGCCGGCGGGCGGGGGCTGGACCGACCCGTTCTCCGTGCCGAGCGGCTGGCGGCTGGGCGGACAGCCGAAGCCGGTCGCCTTCCACCTGCGGGTGGGCGACCCGGTGGAGTACACCCCGCGCGGCGCCCACACCGTCACCGGCGACACGGTGAGCGTCACCCTCGACGGAGTCCGCCACACCTTCCACCGCGCCGCCGACTGGCTCGGCCGCGACGGCGAGGCCTGGCACGTGCGCGACCACGACCCGGTGGCCGCCTCCCTGACCCGTGCCGCCCACGCGGGCGCCGACTCGCTCACCGCGCCCATGCCCGGCACGGTCACGGTGGTGAAGGTCGCCGTCGGCGACGAGGTGACCGCGGGCCAGAGCCTGCTGGTGGTCGAGGCGATGAAGATGGAGCACGTCATCTCCGCCCCGCACGCCGGCACGGTCACCGAGCTGGACGTCGCCCCGGGCACCACGGTCGCCATGGACCAGGTCCTCGCGGTCATCGCCCCGCACGAGGAGCAGACGACGGAGGAGAAGGAGGTGACGGCATGAGCACCCCCGACCTGGGTCTGCCGATGACCGTCCCCGCCCCGGGCCTGCCCGAGCGGGTCAGGATCCACGAGGTCGGCCCGCGCGACGGCCTGCAGAACGAGGCGTCGACCGTGCCCACCGAGGTCAAGGCGGAGTTCATCCACCGCCTCGCCGACGCGGGCCTGACCACCGTCGAGGCGACCAGCTTCGTCCACCCCAAGTGGGTGCCTCAACTGGCCGACGCCGAGGAACTGTTCCCGCGCGTGCGGGACCTGGAGGGCGTGCGCCTGCCCGTCCTGGTGCCCAACAGCCGCGGCCTGGAGCGGGCGCTCGCGCTCGGCGCGCACCGCGTCGCCGTGTTCGCCAGTGCCACCGAGTCCTTCGCCAAGGCCAACCTCAACCGCACGGTGGAGGAGTCCCTCGCGGTCTTCGAGCCGGTCGTGACGCGGGCCAGGGACGAGGGCGCGCATGTGCGCGGCTATGTCTCGATGTGCTTCGGCGACCCCTGGGAGGGCGCCGTGCCGCTCCACCAGGTCGTCCACGTGTGCAAGGCGCTGCTGGAGATGGGCTGCGACGAGCTGAGCCTCGGCGACACCATCGGCGTGGCGACCCCGGGCCACGTACTGGGGCTGCTGTCCGCGCTCAACGAGGCCGGTGTGCCCACCGACGTCGTCGGCGTGCACTTCCACGACACCTACGGCCAGGCGCTCGCCAACACCCTGGCCGCCCTCCAGCACGGCGTCACCACCGTCGACGCCTCCGCGGGCGGCCTCGGCGGCTGCCCCTACGCCAAGTCCGCCACCGGCAACCTCGCCACCGAGGACCTGGTGTGGATGCTTCAGGGCCTCGGCATCGACACCGGTGTCGACCTCGGCCGTCTCGTCGCCACGAGCGAGTGGATGGCCGGCCGGCTGGGCCGCCCCAGCCCCTCCCGCACCCTTCGCGCCCTCTCCCACAAGGAGCAGTGATGAACCACCGCCTCACCCCCGAGCTGGAGGAACTCCGCCGTACGGTGGAGGAGTTCGCCCACGACGTCGTGGCGCCCAAGATCGGCGACTTCTACGAGCGGCACGAGTTCCCGTACGAGATCGTGCGGGAGATGGGCCGCATGGGCCTGTTCGGGCTGCCCTTCCCGGAGGAGTACGGCGGCATGGGCGGCGACTACCTGGCGCTCGGCATCGCGCTGGAGGAGCTGGCCCGGGTCGACTCCTCGGTCGCCATCACGCTGGAGGCGGGCGTCTCGCTGGGCGCCATGCCGATCCACCTGTTCGGCACCGAGGAGCAGAAGCGCGAGTGGCTGCCCCGGCTGTGCGCGGGCGAGATCCTGGGCGCCTTCGGCCTGACCGAGCCGGACGGCGGCTCGGACGCGGGCGCCACGCGCACCACGGCCCGCCTGGACCCGGACACCGACGAGTGGGTGATCAACGGCAGCAAGTGCTTCATCACCAACTCCGGCACGGACATCACCGGCCTGGTCACGGTCACCGCGGTGACCGGCCGCAAGCCCGACGGCAGGCCGCTGATCTCCGCGATCATCGTGCCCTCCGGCACCCCCGGCTTCACGGTCGCCCCGGCCTACTCCAAGGTGGGCTGGAACGCCTCGGACACCCGTGAGCTGTCCTTCTCCGACGTCCGCGTGCCGGCGGCCAACCTGCTGGGCGAACAGGGCCGCGGCTACGCGCAGTTCCTGCGGATCCTGGACGAGGGCCGGATCGCGATCGCGGCCCTGGCGACCGGGCTCGCCCAGGGCTGTGTGGACGAGTCGGTGAAGTACGCCAAGGAGCGGCACGCGTTCGGCAAGCCGATCGGCGCCAACCAGGCCATCCAGTTCAAGATCGCCGACATGGAGATGAAGGCCCACACGTCCCGTCTGGCCTGGCGCGACGCGGCCTACCGGCTGGTGGCCGGCGAGCCGTTCAAGAAGGAGGCGGCCCTGGCGAAGCTCTACTCCTCGACGATCGCCGTCGACAACGCCCGCGACGCCACCCAGGTCCACGGCGGCTACGGCTTCATGAACGAGTACCCGGTCGCCCGGATGTGGCGGGACTCCAAGATCCTGGAGATCGGCGAGGGCACGAGCGAGGTCCAGCGCATGCTGATCGCCCGTGAGCTGGGGCTGACCGGCTGACCGCACCAGGCGCCGGACGGACGGCGCACGGCCGCTGACGAGCGCGGGCGCGCCGCCCCGCCCTGGACAGTTACTGAGGTTAGGCTAACCTAAGCTCGAACCTGTCCGGCGGGCGCCGCGCCCCGTTCGAAAGCGGTCACACCCATGCCCAAGTCCCGTGCCCCACACCTCTCCCGACGCGGTGTCCTCGCCGCCGGCGGCGCCCTCGGCCTCGGCGCCGCGCTCGCGGCCTGCGGCGAGGCGAAAAGCGGCGGCCCGGGCAGCGGGACGGCGGCGGGGAAGCCGGGCCCCTGGTCCTTCAAGGACGACCGCGGCCGGACCGCCGAAGCCGGCGAGGTCCCCGCGAACATCGTCGCCTTCGTCGGCGTCGCCGCCGCGTTGCACGACTACGGCGTCCGGAGCAAGGGCGTCTTCGGCCCGACCACGACCAAGGACGGCAAAGCCGACGTCCAGGCCGGCGACATGGACGTCAGCAAGGTGACCGTACTGGGCAACGAGTGGGGCCAGTTCAACATCGAGAAGTACGCCGCCCTCGCCCCCGACGTCCTCGTCTCCACGATGTTCGACGACGCCGGCACCCTCTGGTACCTCCCGGAGGAATCCAGGAAGAAGATCCTCGCCGTGGGCGCCCCCACCGTCGGCATCTCCGTCTACGACCGCCAGCTGACCGGGCCGCTCCAGCGCATGCTCGCGCTCGCCAAGTCGCTGGGCGGCGACGTGACGTCCGCGAAGGTCGCGCGGGCCAGGAAGCGGTTCGAGGACGCGGCCGCCCGGCTGCGCGCCGCCGCCAGGTCCAAGCCGGGCATCAAGGTGATGGCCGGCTCCGCCGCCCAGGACCTCTTCTACGTCTCCGGCACCGACCTCTCCGTCGACCTGGAGTACTTCAAGGCCCTCGGCGTGAACTTCGTCGAGCCGCCGGAGGCGGCCAAGGCCAAGGGCGGCGGCTGGTACGAGTCGCTGAGCTGGGAGAACGTCGACAAGTACGCGGCGGACATCATCATGATGGACAACCGCACCTCGGCGATCCAGCCCTCCGCCATCACCCAGGCCACCTGGAAGAAGCTCCCCGCGGTCAAGGCCGGCCAGGTCATCGCCCGCGACCCCGAGCCGATCCTCTCCTACGACAAGTGCGCCCCGCTGCTCGAGGAACTCGCGAAGACCATCGAGAGCGCGAAGAAGGTCTCCTGACCCGCCGGACGAGGTCTCTCGACCCGCCGGACAAGGTTTCCCGACGAGGAGCACTCATGACGACGGCCGTGGCCGCCCCGTTCCGTTTCTTCTCCGCGCAGGTCGTACGGACCAGGCGGCTCGGCCCGTCCTTCGTCCGGGTCACCTTCGCGGGGGACGACCTGCACGCCTTCCGCTCCCTGGGACGCGACCAGTCCCTCTCCCTCTTCCTGCCGCACCCCGGCCAGGCGGAGCCCGTCGTGCCCGTCGGACTCGGCGACGGCTGGTGGCAGGGCTGGCGCGAACTCCCCGACGACATGCGGGCGGTGATGCGCTCGTACACCCTGCGCGCGCTGCACCGCGACCCCGCAGGCGTCACGACCGGCATCGACGTCGACTTCGTCCTGCACTCCCCGCCCGGCCCCGCCTCCCGCTGGGCCGCCCGGGCGGCCCCCGGCGACCGTGTGCTGCTGATCGGCCCCGCGGTCGCGGACAACCGGGCGGTCCGCTTCCGCCCGCCCGAGGACACCGACCTCGTGGTGATGTGGGGCGACGACACCGCCGTACCGGCCGCGACCGCGGTCCTCGAGTCCCTGCCGGCCGGCACCCGCGTGCGCGCCTGGCTGGAGGTGCCGCACGCCGGTGACATCCAGGACGTGCCGACGCGCGCGGACGCGGAGATCACCTGGCTGGTACGGGGCGACGGCGCCGCCGCGGACGTGGACCCCGTCTCCGCCGCCCGCCTGCCCGCCGCCGAGCGGCCGTACGTGTGGATCGCGGGCGAGTCCGGGCGGGTGAGGGCGCTGCGCCGCCACTTCACCGGCGAGCGCGGGATCGACCGCCGCCGTGTCACCTTCGTCGGCTACTGGCGGCGCGGGATGACGGAGGAGCAGTCGCGCGCGGCGAAGTGACCCTCCCCGGAGCGGGGCCGGTCGCGGCACAGGCCTGCCCCGGCGCGACGCAATGAGCCAAGTAAAACGATCTCGGAGGACCCCGTATGCGCTCACACCTGCTCAATGGCCTCACCGCCGGGCACTACCGCCGTTCGGTGACCGAAGGAGTGGAGCGGGTGGCCGCCAGACTCGCCGCCACCGACCGTCCGTTCACCGGCGTCACGGCCGACGACCTCGCCCCCCGCATCGACGGGATCGACCTCGACCGGCCGCTCGGCGACACCACGGCGGCCCTGGACGAACTGGAGGAGGTCTACCTCCGGGACGCGGTCTACTTCCACCACCCCCGCTATGTCGCCCACCTCAACTGCCCGGTCGCCATCCCGGCGGTGCTCGGCGAGGCGGTCCTGTCCGCGGTCAACTCCTCCCTGGACACCTGGGACCAGTCGGCCGGCGCCACCCTGATCGAGCGCAGGCTCGTCGACTGGACGGCCGCCCGGGTCGGCCTCGGCCCCGGCGCCGACGGGGTGTTCACCTCCGGCGGCACCCAGTCCAACCTCCAGGCGCTGCTGCTGGCCCGCGAGGAGGCCAAGACCGACGACGCGGCACGGCTGCGGATCCTGGCCTCCGAGGCGAGCCACTTCAGCGTGCGCAAGTCGGCGAAGCTGCTGGGCCTTGGCCCGGAGGCGGTGATCGTGGTCCCCGTCGACCAGGACCGGCGCATGCGGACCCTCGCCCTCGCGCGCGAGCTGGAGCGCTGCCGCCGCGAGGGCCTGGTCCCGATGGCCGTGGTGGCCACCGCCGGCACCACCGACTTCGGCTCCATCGACCCGCTGCCCGAAGTGGCCGGGCTGTGCGACCGGTTCGGCGCCTGGATGCACGTCGACGCGGCCTACGGCTGCGGCCTGCTGGTCTCCCCCACCCGCCGTCACCTCCTCGACGGCATCGAGCGCGCCGACTCCGTCACCGTCGACTACCACAAGTCCTTCTTCCAGCCGGTCAGTTCCTCCGCCCTGCTGGTCCGGGACGGGGCCACCCTGCGGCACGCCACCTATCACGCCGACTACCTCAATCCGCGCCGCGCGGTGGCCGAGCGCATCCCCAACCAGGTCGACAAGTCCCTGCAGACCACCCGCCGCTTCGACGCCCTGAAACTGTGGATGACGCTGCGCGTGATGGGCGCCGAGGGCGTGGGCCGCCTCTTCGACGAGGTGTGCGACCTGGCCCGGGAGGGCTGGCGGATGCTCGCCGCCGACCCGCGCTTCGACGTGGTCGCCGAACCGGCGCTGTCCACCCTGGTCTTCCGGTACATCCCCGCGGCCGTCACCGACCCGGCCGGGATCGACCGCGCCAACCTCCACGCCCGCAAGGCCCTGTTCGCCTCCGGCGACGCCGTGGTCGCGGGCACCAGGGCGGACGGCCGCCACTACCTGAAGTTCACCCTCCTCAACCCCGAGACCCGGCCGGCCGACCTGGCCGCCGTCCTCGGCCTCATCGCCGGCCACGCCGAGCAGTACCTGGGAGAGTCCCTTGACCGCGCGTCCTGAAGCCCCGGCCGCCCCCCGCACCGTGTACGACTTCGTGGGGATCGGGCTCGGCCCCTTCAACCTCGGCCTCGCCTGCCTCACCGAGCCGATCGCCGGGCTCGGCGGCGTCTTCCTGGAGTCCAAGCCCGGTTTCGAGTGGCACGCGGGGATGTTCCTCGACGGCGCCCACCTCCAGACCCCGTTCATGTCGGACCTGGTCACACTGGCCGACCCGACCTCGCCGTACTCCTTCCTCAACTACCTGAAGGAGAAAGGGCGGCTGTACTCGTTCTACATCCGCGAGAACTTCTACCCGCTGCGCGTCGAGTACGACGACTACTGCCGCTGGGCGGCCGCCCGGCTGAGCAGCGTCCGCTTCGGCACGACGGTCACCGAGGTGACGTACGACGAGGGCGAAGAGCTGTACTCCGTGCGCACGCAGACCGGGGACACCTACCGCGCCCGCCGCCTGGTCCTCGGCACCGGCACCCCACCGCACGTCCCGGACGCCTGCCGCGACCTGCCCGGCGACTTCCTGCACAGCTCCCGCTACCTGGACCACCGCGACGAGCTGAGGCGCAAGAAGTCGATCACGCTGGTGGGCAGCGGCCAGTCCGCCGCCGAGATCTACCACGACCTGCTCGGCGAGATCGACGTCCACGGCTACCAGCTGAACTGGGTGACCCGCTCCCCGCGCTTCTTCCCCCTCGAATACACCAAGCTCACCCTGGAGATGACCTCCCCGGAGTACGTCGACTACTACCACGCGCTGCCCGAGGAGACCCGCTACCGCCTCACCGAGCAGCACAAGGGCCTGTTCAAGGGCATCGACGGCGCCCTGATCGACGACATCTTCGACCTGCTGTACCAGAAGAGCCTGGCCGGCCCGGTCCCCACCCGGCTGCTCACCAACTCCTCGCTGAACAGCGCCTCCTGGGACGGCGCCACGTACACGCTCTCCTTCCGTCAGGAGGAGCAGGGCAAGGACTTCGAGCTGCGCTCCGAGGGCCTGGTCCTCGCCACCGGCCACCGCTACGCCGAACCGGAGTTCCTCCGCCCCGTCCGCCACCGGCTGCGCTACGACTCGCGCGGCAACTTCGACATCGGCCGCAACTACGCCGTCGACGTCACCGGCCGGGGCGTGTTCCTCCAGAACGCCGGCGTGCACGCCCACAGCGTCACCAGCCCCGACCTCGGCATGGGCCCGTACCGCAACAGCTGCATCATCCGCGAACTGCTCGGCTGCGAGTACTACCCCGTCGAGAAGACGATCGCCTTCCAGGAGTTCGCCGCATGAACAGCACCGCCTTCACCTTCCGGCCGCTTGACCCCCTGAAGGACGCCCAGCTGCTGCACGGCTGGGTCACGCACCCCAAGGCGTCCTTCTGGATGATGGGGGACGCAAGGCTCGAGGACGTCGAGCGCGCCTACATGCAGATCGCGGCCGACGAGCACCACCACGCGCTCCTCGGGCTGCACGAGGGCGTGCCCGCCTTCCTGATGGAGCAGTACGACCCCGCCCACCGGGAGCTCGTCGGCCTGTACGAGCCCGAACCGGGCGACGTGGGCATGCACTTCCTGGTCGCGCCCACCGAGACGCCCGTCCACGGGTTCACCCGGGCCGTCGTCACCGCCGTGGTGCGCCACCTGTTCCAGGACCCGGCGGTGGGCCGGATCGTGGTCGAGCCCGACGTGCGCAACAGGGCCGTGCACGCGCTCAACGCGGCCGTGGGCTTCGTGGCCGAGCGGGAGATCGACAAGCCCGAGAAGCGGGCCCTGCTCAGCTTCTGCACCCGCGAGCGCTTCGAGAAGGCGGTGGCCGCGTGACCCTCTCCGACGCCGTGGCCCACCTCACGCCCGGGCACTGGGAGCGCGCCGAACGCCTGCTGATCCGCAAGGCGCTCGCCGAATTCGCCCACGAGCGCCTGATCGCCCCGCGCCCGGACGGCGACGGCTACACCGTGACCGGCGACGACGGGCGCACCCGCTACCGCTTCACCGCCGCCCGCCGCGCCCTCGACCACTGGCAGATCGACCCCGGCTCGATCACCCGCCACCGCGACGGCGCCGCGCTGCCGCTCGCCGCCCTGGACTTCTTCACCGAGTTCAGGTCCTCCCTCGGGCTGAGCGACGAGATCCTGCCCGTCTACCTGGAGGAGATCTCCTCCACCCTGGCGAGCACCTGCTACAAGCTCGCCAAGCCGCCGGTCGCCTCCGCCGAGCTGGCGCGGGGCTCCTTCCAGGACATCGAGAGCGGCATGACCGAGGGCCACCCCTGCTTCGTCGCCAACAACGGCCGCCTCGGCTTCGGCGTCCACGAGTACCTGTCCTACGCCCCCGAGACCGCGAGCCCCGTACGGCTGGTGTGGCTGGCCGCGCACCGCTCGAGGGCCGCGTTCACCGCGGGCGCCGGCATCGAGTACGAGTCCTTCCTCCGGGCCGAGCTGGGCGCGGACACCGTGGAGCGCTTCCACGGGCTGCTGACCGGGCGGGGCCTCGACCCGGCCGACCACCTGCTCATCCCCGTCCACCCCTGGCAGTGGTGGAACAAGCTCGCCGTCACGTTCGCCGCCGAGGTCGCCCGCGGGCACCTGGTCTGCCTGGGCGAGGGCGGCGACGAGTACCTGGCCCAGCAGTCCGTACGGACCTTCTTCAACACCTCCCACCCGCACAAGCACTACGTGAAGACGGCCCTGTCCGTGCTCAACATGGGCTTCACGCGCGGTCTTTCGGCCGCCTACATGGAGGCGACCCCGGCCATCAACGACTGGCTGGCCCGGCTGGTCGAGAACGACCCGGTGCTGAAGTCGACGGGCCTGACCGTGATCCGCGAGCGCGCGGCCGTGGGCTACCGGCACCTGGAGTACGAGGCGGCCACCGACCGCCACTCGCCGTACCGCAGGATGCTGGCCGCCCTGTGGCGGGAGAGCCCGGTGCCCTCGCTCCGCGAGGGCGAGTCCCTGGCGACCATGGCCGCCCTGCTCCACGTGGACCACGCGGGCGCGTCCTTCGCCGGCGCCCTCGTGGAGCGCTCCGGGCTGCCCCCGCGCGAGTGGCTGCGCCACTACCTGCGCGCCTACCTCACCCCGCTGCTGCACAGCTTCTACGCCTACGGCCTGGTCTTCATGCCGCACGGCGAGAACGTGATCCTGGTCCTCGCGGACGGGGTGGTGCGGCGGGCGGTGTTCAAGGACATCGCCGAGGAGATCGCGGTGCTGGACCCGGACACGGCGCTGCCGCCGCAGGTCGCGCGCATCCGCGTCGACGTCCCCGAGGACCACAGGCTGCTGTCGCTGTTCACGGACGTCTTCGACTGCTTCTTCCGCTTCCTGGCCGCGAACCTCGCCTCCGAAGGGGTCCTCACCGAGGACGGCTTCTGGGACACGGTGGCCGAGGTGGCGCGCGAGTACCAGGAGTCGGTGCCCGAACTCGCCGGGAGGTTCGAACGGTACGACCTGTTCGCGCCCGAGTTCGCGCTGTCCTGCCTCAACCGGCTCCAGCTGCGCGACAACCGGCAGATGGTGGACCTCGCCGACCCCTCGGCCGCCCTCCAGCTGGTGGGCACGCTCGACAACCCGCTCGCGGGCCGTTAGGGCTCACGGCTGTCTGAAGACGGGCGGGCGCCCCGGAGTACGGTCCTCCGGGGCGCCCGCCGGCATGCGCGGGGCCGGGTCAGCCGGCCGGCCAGGGCACCTGCGGCGAGCGGTAGTAGCCGATGCCGAGGGCGTCCCAGCGGGGCGCCTGGGCGGCGAGGCGCACCTTGTAGGCGTCCCAGTCGTGCGTGGCCGCCGGCGACCAGCCGAGCTCGGCGGCTCCCGGCAGTCTGGGGAAGGCCATGTAGTCGATGTGGGCGGAGGTGGACAGGGTCTCCGACCACAGCGGGGCCTCCACGCCCCGTACGGCGGAGGCGGGCACGCCGGGCAGGTAGCTCCCGGGGTCCCAGTCGTAGGACCGCCGCACCTCGACGTAGCCCGCCCAGGCCAGGCCCAGCGGGGTGTCCTTGGTGTACTTCATGTCGAGGTAGACCCGGTCGGCCGGGGAGAAGACCAGCCCGGTGCCGTTCTGCGCGGCCCGCGCGACCTGGGCCTTCTCGGCCGCGCTGGTGGAGTCCAGGCCCCAGTACTGGGCGAGGGCGCCCTTGGCCGGGGTGGCGCCGGTCAGCTGGTGCCAGCCGATGACCGTCTTGCCGTACTTGGCGACGATCGGCTGCACGCGGTCCATGAACTTCACGTAGTCGTCGTGGCTGGTGGAGTGCGCCTCGTCGCCGCCGATGTGGAGGTAGCGGCCGGGGGTGAGGGCGGCGAGCTCGCGGATGACGTCGTCCACGAAGCGGTACGTCACCTCCTTGGGCACGCACAGCGAGCTGAAGCCGACGTCGGTGCCGGTGTAGAGCGGGGGCGCCACGCCGTCGCAGTTGAGCTCGGCGTAGGAGGCGAGGGCCGCGTTGGTGTGGCCCGGCATGTCGATCTCCGGGACGACCTCCAGATAGCGGGAGGCTGCGTAGCGGACGATCTCCTTGTAGTCGGCCTTGGTGTAGTGGCCGCCCTTTCCGCCGCCGACCTCGGTGGAGCCGCCGTAGGTGGCCAGGCGCGGCCAGGAGTCGATGGCGATGCGCCAGCCCTGGTCGTCGCTGAGGTGCAGATGCAGCTCGTTGATCTTGTAGAGGGCGAGTTCGTCGATGTAGCGCTTGACCTGGGCGACGGTGAAGAAGTGCCGGGACACGTCGAGCATGGCGCCCCGGTAGGCGTAGCGCGGGCTGTCCTGGACGGTGCCCCCGGCGACCAGCCAGGGGCCGGGCTGGACGGACCGCTTCTCCACGGCGGCGGGCAGCAGCTGACGCAGCGTCTGCACCCCGTGGAAGAGGCCGGCCGGTTCGCGGGCGGTGACGGTCACCCCGCCGCGCCCGCTGTCGAGCCGGTAGCCCTCGGCCCCGAACGGGCCCTGGGCCAGGCGCAGCCGGATGCCGGCCGGGCCGTGCGTGGTCAGCGGCAGCCGGTAGCCGGTCGAGGGGCGCAGCAGTCCGGCGAGGTACTCGCCGACCCGGCGGGCCTCGCGGCCGCCGTCGACGCGGATGCGGGTGCCGGCGGTGATCCGGTACGGCGATCCGGCCGCCCGGACGGAGGCGGGCGCGGGGATCACCCGCCCCAGCGGGGTCGCCGCCGCCTGGCCGGTCGCTGACGCCTGTCCGGTCGCCGACGCCTGCCCGGCGGGTGCGGCGCCCGCCGCGAAGGCCCCGGCCGCCGCGACGAGCAGCAGCGACACCAGGGCGCGGGAGACCCGGGTGCGGGACACCCGGGTCGTACGGGGGTTGCGGGGAGTCGTTCTGTGGTGCCGTCTCACATGCGCTCCCTTCACGCTCGGCTCGGGACCCGTTGAGCCCCGACGGTATAGACCACTCTCTCGCACCGGCGGTGAAACAATCCCTCCATGGCGGAAATCATCCAGAAGGACGGCACGTGGACTTTCGACGGCGACGCCCTGCGGCTCACTCCGGGACGTGACAAGAACGTCAGTCTGCTGCGCCGCACCCTGGGTGAACTCCTCGTACCGCTGGCCGCGTTGGCGGGTGTGTCGCTGGAGCAGGGCAAGAAGGCGGGGCGGCTGAGGCTGCGGCTGCGCGACGGCGCGGACCCGCTGCTGCACGCGACCGGCGGACGGCTGACCGAGCCCAACGATCCGTACCAGCTGCTGGTGGAGTCCGACCGCTACGGCGTCGCCGAGTACTTCGTGGAGGAGGTCCGCAGCGCCCTGCTGCTGGAGCGGGTGCCGGCCGGCCCGGTGACGGAGTATCTGCTGCCCGGGCCGCCCGTGCCCCTGTCCGTGGCCGCCGGGGACGGCACGGCGAGCTTCGACGGGGAGCGCGTCCGGCTGGAGTGGAACTGGAAGACGGAGGACGCCAAGGCCGCCGCGGGCGCCCGCACCCTCGCGCTGCGGGACATCACGGCGGTGGAGTGGCTTCCGGCGGTCGGCCTGGACAACGGCCATCTGCGCCTGACCGTGCGCGACGCGCCCACCCAGGCCCCGCCCAAGTACGACCCGAACGCCGTGGAGCTGTGGGGCTTCAAGAAGGACCCGCTGATGGCGCTGGTCGCGGCGGCCGTGCAGGCGCGGCTGCCGCACCCGTCGGCGCCCGCCGACGCGGCGCCGCCCTCCGGGCCCCTGCCGGAGGTCCCGGAGCCGGAGGACGCCGCCGTCAGTCCCGCGCCGCCCGCCGAGCACGACCACGACGCCCTGCTGCGGCGGCTGCGCGAGCTCGGCGAGCTGCACCGGTCCGGGGTGCTGACGGAGGCGGAGTTCAGCATGGCCAAGCAGGCGGTCCTCAAGCGGATGTGAGAGCCGCTTTGAGGGCCGCCCGCCGGGCCGGGCACTGCTCCGCCCGCCGCCCCGGGCCCTACTTGGCCCGGCGGGCCACCGTGAAGTGGTCGACCTGCTCGCCGGTCTCGGCGATGCCCCGAACGGTCAGCGTGGCGTGGCGGCCGCGGGCGGCCGGGGTGACGTCCACGCGCAGGAACGAGTAGTCGAGGTAGCGCACGCGCGACCAGCCGACGGTCTCGTTCTGCCGGGCGCCGTCCTTGAGGCAGACGAAGGAGGACACGGACTCCAGGTCCTTCTCGTGGCCCTCGTAGGACTGGTCGGCGCTGAACGCGTAGAGGCTGCGGCCGGCCGCGCCCGCGGTGACGTAGACCACGCCGTCGGTCTCGGGGTAGGCGGTGCCGCCGATCGGGAGCTTCTTGGCGACCTGGTTGTCCTTGAGCACGTCGGTGCGCTCGTAGACGTGGTTGTGGCCGTTGATGACCAGGTCCACGGTGTACTTCTCGAACAGCGGCACCCACTCCTGGCGCACGCCCCCCTCCGAGGCGTGCGCGGTGGAGGTGCAGTAGGCGCAGTGGTGGAAGAAGACGACGACGAAGTCGACGTCCCTGGACGCCCGGTACTTCTTCAGCTGCGCTTCGAGCCACTTGGTCTGGGTTCCGCCGGACAGGCCCAGGTTCGCCGGGATCTCGAAGGAGACGTCGTTGGCGTCGAGGGAGATCACGGCGGTGTTGCCGTGCACGAAGGAGTAGACGCCCGGCAGGTTCCTGGGGTCGGGCCCGTTGCCGGGGAGGGTCCAGCGGGCCTCCTCGCCGCCGTAGCCGTTGGGCGAGTACCAGGCCTCCATGTCGTGGTTGCCGTAACTGACCATCCACGGCACCTGCTTGGCGACCGACTCGGTCTGGTACAGGAACTGGTCCCAGACCCGGGAGTCGAAGCCGGTGTCGGAGGTCTTGCCCTGGCCGGCCGGGTCGCCGTAGGCGATGTCGCCGGCGTGCAGGTGGAAGGCCGGGTTCTGGCCGAGGATCAGGGCGTCGTTGGCCAGGCCGTGGTAGCTGACGCCCTGGTCGCCGAAGGCGGTGAAGGTGAACGGCTCCTTGTGCGCGGGCGCGGTGGTGAAGGTGCCGAGCGTGCCGAGGAGGTGGTGCTCGGCCGGGTCGAAGCCCTGGTGGCCGACGCCGTAGTAGTACGTCCGGCCCGGGCGCAGGTTGGTGAGCCTGGCGTGGAGGTAGTACTGGGTGCGGTCGCCGCTCGCGCCGACGCCGGCCGGGGTGTGCAGGGCGCGGACCTCCGCGGGGATCCTCCGCGAGAGGTCCCAGGGGTGGGCGCCGACACGGATGAACGGCTCGCGGACGGCGACCGGGACCTGCCAGGAGACGGTCATCTCGGTGCGCGGGTCGTCGCCGTAGGCGAGGTGGCGGCCGAAGGGGGCGACGAGGGCGCCGTCGACGTCACCGGTGGAGGAGGAGACGGTGGAAGGGGCCGCGGTCCGCGGGCCGGGCACCGCCGCCTGGGCGGTCGCGCCCGTCACGAACGCGCCACCCGCGACGGCGCCCAGCGTGACCGCGCCGCCTCTGATCATCGTGCGCCGCGAGAACCGCGACCGCAGGTACTCGTGCTGCTCGGCCATGCTCATGCGCGCGGCGAGCTTCTCGGGTACTCCCATGCGTGGAATGTCCATGGCGTCTGAAAGTGGTCCACCTCCGCTACGGCACCTGGGACACCGGGTGGACAGTGCGCGAACAGAGGCTCACGAGACGACCAACAGCACGCCTGCCCGAAATCGGGCAGAATTCTTGCGAAAGCGCCGCCGGTCCCCCAGAATCCACCGGGTGCACGACGAACTTGTTGATCACCTGACGCGCTCCACGCCCCTGAGCCGGGGCGAGGCACTGCGGGTGGTCCAGGACGTGCTCGCCTACTTCGACGAGACGACCGAGGAGTTCGTCCGTCGCCGCCACCGCGAACTCCAGGCGCAGGGCCTGGTGAACGCGGAGATCTTCGAACGGATCGGGGCGGATCTGAAGTACCGCGCGGTGGCGCCGCCCGAGCTCTCGCTCCGGCAGCTGCGGCGGATCGTCTACGGCTGAGGCCGACAGAGACTCGGGGAAAAAGGTACCTGTATGTGCGGAATCGTCGGATACATCGGCAAGCGTGACGTCGCGCCCCTGCTCCTGGAAGGCCTCCAGCGCCTGGAGTACCGCGGCTACGACTCGGCGGGCATCGTCGTCACCTCGCCGAAGACGGCGGGCCTGAAGATGGTCAAGGCCAAGGGCCGGGTGCGCGACCTGGAGGCGAAGGTCCCGGCGCGCTTCAAGGGCACCACCGGCATCGCCCACACCCGCTGGGCCACCCACGGCGCCCCCTCCGACGTGAACGCCCACCCGCACATGTCGGCGGACGAGAAGGTCGCCGTCGTGCACAACGGCATCATCGACAACGCCGGTGACCTGCGCCGCAAGCTCGAGGCGGACGGCGTGGAGTTCCTCTCCGAGACCGACACCGAGGTGCTCACCCACCTCATCGCCCGCTCCGAGGCCGGGACGCTGGAGGAGAAGGTCCGCGTCGCCCTCCGCCTGGTCGAGGGCACGTACGGCATCGCGGTCATGCACGCCGACTTCTCCGACCGGATCGTGGTCGCCCGCAACGGCTCGCCGGTCGTGCTGGGCATCGGCGAGAAGGAGATGTTCGTCGCCTCGGACATCGCCGCGCTGGTCGCCCACACCCGCCAGATAGTCACGCTCGACGACGGCGAGATGGCCACCCTCAAGGCCGACGACTTCCGCACCTACACCACCGAGGGCACGCGGACCACCGCCGAGCCCACCACCGTGGAGTGGGAGGCCGCCTCCTACGACATGGGCGGCCACGACACGTACATGCACAAGGAGATCCACGAGCAGGCCGAGGCCGTGGACCGGGTGCTGCGCGGCCGCATCGACGACCGGTTCGCCACCGTGCACCTCGGCGGCATCAACCTCGACGCCCGCGAGGCGCGCGCGGTGCGCCGGGTGAAGATCCTCGGCTGCGGCACCTCGTACCACGCGGGCATGATCGGCGCCCAGATGATCGAGGAGCTGGCCCGCATCCCCGCCGACGCCGAGCCGGCCTCCGAGTTCCGCTACCGCAACGCGGTGGTGGACCCCGACACGCTGTACGTCGCGGTGTCGCAGTCCGGTGAGACGTACGACGTGCTGGCGGCCGTGCAGGAGCTGAAGCGCAAGGGCGCTCGGGTGCTGGGCGTGGTCAACGTGGTCGGCTCCGCGATCGCCCGCGAGGCGGACGGCGGCATCTACGTGCACGCCGGGCCCGAGGTGTGCGTGGTGTCCACCAAGTGCTTCACCAACACCACCGTGGCCTTCGCGCTGCTCGCGCTGCACCTCGGCCGCATCCGCGACCTGTCGGTGCGCGACGGCAAGCGGATCATCGAGGGCCTGCGGAAGCTGCCGGAGCAGATCTCCGAGATCATGAAGCAGGAGGAGGAGATCGAGGAGCTGGCCAAGAGCTACGCCGACGCCCGCTCGATGCTCTTCATCGGCCGGGTGCGCGGCTACCCGGTGGCCCGCGAGGCCTCCCTGAAGCTCAAGGAGGTCTCCTACATCCACGCCGAGGCCTACCCCGCCTCCGAGCTCAAGCACGGCCCGCTGGCCCTGATCGAGCCCGCCCTGCCGACGGTGGCGATCGTGCCGGACGACGACCTGCTGGAGAAGAACCGCGCGGCCATGGAGGAGATCAAGGCCCGCAGCGGCCCGATCCTCGCCGTCGCCCACCAGGAACAGGAGAAGGCCGACCGGACGATCGTGGTGCCCAAGAACGAGGACGAGCTGGACCCGATCCTCATGGGCATCCCGCTGCAACTCCTCGCCTACCACACGGCGCTGGCCCTGGGCCGGGACATCGACAAGCCGCGCAACCTGGCCAAGTCGGTGACGGTGGAGTAGGTCCGCCTCACCGACCGCCGGCCCCGGCGCGCGCGAACGACCCCCTGTGTGCCACCAGCACAGGGGGTCGCTCCTCTCCGGGCCGGGGCCGCCCAGTACCCCGGCCTGCGGCTGCTCAGCCGGTGGCCGTCACCCCCCGGCCGGCAGCGCGTCGCGGAAGGGCCGTGGGCCAGTGCGCGAGGGCCGCGGTCGCCGCGTACCAGGCCACCGCGCCGGCCACCGCGGCGAACCAGCCGCCGGCCTTGCTGATGGCGTCGTTGCCCGCGAACCGGGCCACGGCCAGGAGGACCAGGGAGACGAAGAACAGCCCGTAGGTGGCCTGGGCGAGCTGCTCGCCGCCGGCGAGGGCCGAGGTCAGGGCGACCAGCGCGAACAGGACCAGGAACAGTCCGGTGCCGTTGCCCGAGATCTGGTTGCCGGCCGACATGGCCCAGGTGAACCAGAGGGCGCCGAGCGCGGCGAAGGCGGTGCCGTCGACCGTGTCGCGCTCGCGCAGGGCGAGCAGTCCCACGACGAACAGGGCGACGCCGCCCACGTAGTGAGCGACCGTCACGGCGTCGTCGGCCGTGACTCCATGGATGACGCGGGTGTACCCGAGGCCGAAGGCCAGCAGGGTGACGCCCAGGGCGAGCCGTCCGGCGACGGCGGTGGTGCTTCCCGCGGTGACGTCGTGGTCCACGGCGGGCTCCCTTCGTGCGCGTGCGATGCTGCGGTGACCGGTATATGCCCTTCACAAAGGCACAAACACCTCTACGCGTCAGTAGGTTCACGCGGTGGCACGGAAAACAGGCGTCAGCGGGAGGGCAGTTGGCCGGAACCGGCCGGCCCGCTCAGGGGATGACGACGACCGGCCGCTGCGCCCGCTTGGCGAGGCGTCCCGCGACCGAGCCGAAGATACGGCCCACGATGCCGTGCGTGGAGCCCACGACGATCGCGTCCGCCTCGTACTCCTTGCCGACCTCTTCGAGCTCGTGGCAGATGTCGCCGCCGCGCTCGACCAGGATCCAGGGCACCTCGGCGAGGTAGTCCGCACAGGCCAGTTCGAGCCCGAGGACCTCGGTGCGGTGGTCGGGCACGTCCACGAAGACCGGCGGCTCGCAGCCCGCCCAGACGGTCGTGGGCAGCCGGTTGGCGACGTGCACGATGATCAGCCCCGACCCGGAGCGGTGGGCCATCCCGATCGCGTAGGCGAGGGCCCGCTCGCTGGAGGTGGACCCGTCGAAACCGACGACCACACCGTGCTTGAACGCCGGGTCGCAGGACTGGCGCGCCTCTTCGGCCGCCAGAGGGTCGGCCGCCGTGGGGTCGGCGACGGGGCGCTTGCGGTCCGCGGGTTCGAAGAATTCGTGACCGGCCATGGCTGTCTCGGCGTTGTGATCCTTTGTCGGGGACGACGGTGTGCGGCGGAGCTGTGTCCGGGAATCGTCTTCCCGTCCCCATACCCCCAAGGGTACGGCGGCACGCCTCCTTCGCCCACATCCCGCGCACTCTCCGTGGCGGTTCCCCGGAGCATGCACGAGCGACGCCCGTAACGCAATGGTTGCTGCCCCGTACAGGCGGTTCGCACGGGAATCACCCGCCCCGGCGCCGGGGTCCGGGTACGGGCGAGGGGGCCGTACCGGTATCGCACAGTGACCGGCCCGTCGAACAGGCGTTGAACCCGGTGTACCGCCGCCGGCCGCCGTAGGGAGCTCGCCGTGTCCGCACCCCGTAGCGCACCCGGGCGACGCCCGTCGCCGCCCGCCGCGCCCGACACGGCGGGCGGCGACACGGCGAGCGACGTGGTGCGCTGGGCCGCCTTCAGCTGCGTCCTCGTGCCGGTGGTCCTCCTCTGGTACGGCACCTCGCTGGCCGGCGCCATCGGCACGGCCCTCGGCCTCGCGGCCGTCACGGGGGTGTGCAGGGTGCTGCTGCGCCAGTCGGAGCGCGGGGCGGCGAGGATGCGCGCCGAGGAGCGCGTCCCGCACCGTGGCAGGCATCACAGGACGGGTACGGGAGCCCATCGGGGCGGCCGCCATCCCGGCGGGACGACACCGGTCAACTGACCGGTTTCCGCGCACGCGCCCGTATCTTTTCAGCCAACTTCTGGAACTCGTGCATCCCTCGGGGGAAGTGCCCCCCAACCCCCGTTCGACCTGCACTGAAAGGGTCCTGGCGGCCCCGCGGAGCCTACGGGGTTTGGCCACCGCCACGAGGCGCACTTCCCTGCACGCTCCCCGAGTGCAACGCTTCGTGATCGAATGCTTCACGCCAAGTTGCCATGTCGACAATGTGCTGGGTGGCGAACTGGTCACCGCGGCACGGCGGGACACAGTAGATTCGATCTTGACTGTCTTTACGGCGGGGGACTCGTGCAGGACCGAGGGGAAACGTGCAGGAGCGACACAACCGAGGAGCCGCGACCACCGAGGGGGGCTTAGCAGTATGAGCCACGACTCCACTGCCGCGCCGGAAAACGCGGCCCGGAAGCTGTCCGGGCGACGCCGCAAGGAGATCGTCGCGGTGCTGCTGTTCAGCGGCGGCCCCATCTTCGAGAGTTCCATACCTCTGTCGGTGTTCGGGGTTGACCGCCAGGACGCCGGCGTGCCGCGCTACCGCCTGCTGGTGGCGGCCGGCGAGGAAGGCCCACTGCGGACCACAGGGGGCCTGGAACTCACCGCGCCGCATGGCCTGGAGGCGATCTCGCGGGCGGGCACGGTCGTCGTGCCGGCCTGGCGTTCGATCACCTCCCCGCCACCGGAGGAGGCGCTCGACGCGCTGCGCCGGGCGCACGAAGAGGGTGCCCGCATCGTAGGCCTGTGCACCGGGGCCTTCGTGCTGGCGGCGGCCGGGCTGCTGGACGCCCGGCCCGCGACCACACACTGGATGTACGCACCGACGCTGGCCAAGCGCTATCCGTCGGTGCACGTCGATCCGCGGGAGCTGTTCGTCGACGACGGCGACGTGCTGACGTCGGCGGGTACGGCCGCCGGGATCGACCTGTGCCTGCACATCGTGCGCACCGACCACGGCAACGAGGCGGCCGGTGCGCTGGCCCGCCGCCTGGTGGTGCCGCCGCGCCGGAGCGGAGGCCAGGAGCGCTACCTGGACAGGTCTTTACCCGAGGAGATCGGCGCCGACCCGCTGGCCGAGGTCGTCGCCTGGGCGCTGGAGCACCTCCACGAGCAGTTCGACGTGGAGACGCTGGCGGCGCGGGCGTACATGAGCCGCCGCACGTTCGACCGGCGGTTCCGTTCGCTCACCGGGAGCGCGCCGCTGCAGTGGCTGATCACCCAGCGGGTGCTTCAGGCGCAGCGGCTGCTGGAGACGTCGGACTACTCGGTCGACGAGGTCGCGGGGCGCTGCGGCTTCCGCTCGCCGGTGGCGCTGCGCGGGCACTTCCGGCGGCAGCTCGGGTCGTCGCCCGCGGCGTACCGGGCCGCGTACCGGGCGCGCCGGCCTCAGGGTGAGCGGCCGGCGGAGGGCGATGCGGTGAGCGGTCCCGCGGGGCCGGGCGGCCCAGGTGCCGCGGTGCCCGGCGGCGGGCAGGCCGGGGCCGGTGGCGGGCCGCTCGGGCTGCCCGGCGGGCCGGGGGCGCCGGTGCCCGGGCTGCACCCGGAGGGGTCCGTGCCCCACCAGGCCCGGCGGGCGCCGGCGGCGCTGTCGGGAAGCGTGCCGGGGCCACGGAGCGGCAGCTGAGACGGGGGGTCCCCGGGGCTTGCCCCGGGGACCCCCCGTGACGTGGGGGGGCGTGGCGTCGGGAGATCAGGCACGGAGCAGGTCGGCCGAGACCGCCCAGAGGCGCTCGGCGGCAGCGGGATCGAGCGCCCATTCCTTGACACCGTGCGGATGTCGCGCGAGGTCGGCGTCGTTCGGCACGGTGTAGGCCTCCCGCGCGTCGTCGAGGTAGTGGCCTCCGGAGTGGGCGAACTGCGGAGCGACGGCCGCGACCATGGTGGTGGCGGCTCCCTGCTCGACTGTCTTGTACCTGAAGACTCCGGCGGCCTCGGCCGCATCGAGTGACTGCCTCTGCCGCGCGGTGAAGTTCCGCTGCAGACCCGTCGCGACACCGCCGGGGTTCACCGCGTTGGTGACGATGCCGTCGGACGCCCACAGGCGGGTCGCCTCGACGGCGAACAGGGAGTTCGCCGTCTTCGACTGGGCGTAGGCGATCTGCGGGTCGTAGTCGCGCCGCTCGAAGTGGAGATCGTCGAAGTCGACGCCGGACCGCATGTGCGCCGTCGAACTGACCGAGACGATCCGTGCCCCGTCGCGGTCGGACGCTCCGAGGGCCAGGGCGTCGTGCAGTCCGACGGCGAGTGCGAAGTGGCCCAGATGGTTCGTCGCGAACTGCAACTCCCAGCCGTCGCGCGTCCGTTCGAGGCCACCGGTGACCACGCCCGCGTTGTTGACCAACAGGTGAAGCGGGCCGCTCCACGCGGCGGCGAAAGACCTGACAGTGGCCCTGTCGGCGAGGTCCAGCCGGACGACTCGGGGGCGGATCGCTCCGGTCGAGCTCTCGATCGATCCGGCGACGGCGTCACCCGCGGCCGTGTTCCGCACGGCGAGCGTCACCTGTGCCCCAGCCGCGGTCAACGCACGGGCCGTCTCGGCCCCGATGCCGGAGGAAGCTCCCGTCACGACCGCGCGGAGGCCGGTGAGGTCGACTCCCCGCACCACCTCATCCGCGGTGCTGGAGGCGGTGAAGGAGGTGGTGAGGTATTCCCGAGCGGTCATGAGCAGCGAGGCTATACATACTTAACTGAATTTGTATAGCTGGATTCCTGCTCCTATGCTCGCCTCATGAGCAGCCCCGAGGCCGGCCCCCTGTCACCGCCAACCACCGGCACGGACCGCCGGACCGCGGTCCTCGACTCCGCTCTGGCCACGTTCGCGCGATTCGGCTACCGCAAGACCTCGATGGAGGAAGTGGCGCGGGCGGCGCAGATCTCCCGCCCCGGGCTCTACTTCCTCTTCTCCTCCAAGGAGGCCCTGTTCCGTGCCGCCGTCACCCAGGTCCTGGAGCGCGACATCGCGGCGGTCGAACATGCCCTCGCCGATGCCGACCGCCCCCTTCAGGAGCGCCTCGTCGAAGCCTTCGACCGGTGGGCGGGCCGCTACGTCGGCCCGCTGACGCGCGACATCGCGGTGGTCGTCGAGGACAACCCCGACCTCCTCGGAGAGATCGCGAAGACCGCTCCGCGACGTTTCGAGGAACTGATCACAGAGGCGATCGCCGCCGAGTCGGGACAGGAGACGGCCACCGCCGTCGCACAGACGCTGATCAGCGCGTCGATCGGCCTCAAGCACCAGGCCGCGTCACGCGAGTTCTACCTGGAACGCCTGAAGGCCGCCATCGGTCTCCTGGTGCACTGACGCCACGCGCGCCAGGCGTCGGAGCCACGCGGGGATCCGGCCGCCTCAGGGCCGGGGCCCACTCCTCCCGCACCTCCCGAAGACCTTCGTGCCCGCACGGGCGGGGCCGGGGCGGGGCGGGGAGCCGTAAGGTTAGACACATGAACGATCGCATGGTGTGGATCGACTGCGAGATGACCGGCCTCTCGCTGTCCGACGACGCGCTCATCGAGGTTGCCGCCCTCGTCACCGACTCCGAGCTGAACGTGCTGGGCGAGGGAGTCGACATCGTCATCCGGCCGCCGGACTCGGCGCTGGAGACGATGCCGGAGGTGGTGCGTCAGATGCACACCGCGTCCGGACTGCTCGAGGTGCTGGCCGGCGGCACGACGCTGAAGGACGCCGAGGAGCAGGTCCTGGCCTACGTCCGGGAGTACGTGAAGGAGCCCGGCAAGGCCCCGCTGTGCGGGAACTCCGTCGGCACCGACCGGGGCTTCCTGCTGCGCGACATGCCGGACCTGGAGGCCTACCTCCACTACCGGATCGTCGACGTGTCCTCCATCAAGGAGCTGGCCCGCCGCTGGTACCCGAGGGCGTACTTCAACAGCCCGGAGAAGAACGGCAACCACCGCGCCCTCGCCGACATCCGCGAGTCCATCGCCGAGCTGCGCTACTACCGCGAGGCCGTCTTCGTCCCCCAGCCCGGCCCCGACTCCGAGACCGCCAAGGCGATCGCGGCCAAGTACGTCCTGCCTGGTCAGCAGGCCTGACAGCGGTCCACGAAGGGGCGCCGCGAAAGTCGTGCGCGAGCACCCCTTCGGACCCTGTACACTTTTTCTCGGCCGGTCGGGGAAACGACAAAGTGAACCGCCGCCGGTCATGGTGGGTGTAGCTCAGCTGGTAGAGCACCTGGTTGTGGTCCAGGATGCCGCGGGTTCGAGTCCCGTCACTCACCCTTGGTGATCAGCCGGTCACCGCGATGTTCGCATCGCGGTGACCGGCTGTTTCGTTTGTGCCCACGACGGGTCCACGACGGGCCCGCAACGAGCCGACACCTGACCGACAGCGCCCCGCGTGCGAAACGGCGCGCTGTCCCCCGCTTCCGCCGTCGCCTCAGGACGACGTCCGTACCACCAGTTCCGTGGGCAGCACCGCATGCCGTCGTTCCAGGTCCCGGGAGGCCGACGGGCGGCGGTCGGCGATGTCGGCGAGGAGGAGGTCGATCATCGCGCGGCCCATTTCCTCTATGGGCTGGCGGACGCTGGTCAGGGGCGGGTCCATGTGGCGGGCGATGGCGGAGTCGTCGTAGCCGACCAGGGCCACGTCGTCCGGGATGCGGCGGCCCGCCTCGCGCAGCACCTGGCGGGCGCCGGCCGCGGTGACGTCGGAGGCCGCGAAGACCGCGTCCACGTCGGGGGCGTGCTCCAGCAGCCGGGACATCGCGCGGCGGCCGCCCTCCTCGGTGAAGTCGCCCTGCTCGATGAGGAGTTCGTCCACGCCCAGGCCCTCGTCGAGCAGCGCGTCGCGGTAGCCGTCGACGCGGCGGCGGGCGCCGTAGACGTCCATGCGGCCGGTGATGTGCGCGATGCGGCGGCGACCGCGGGCCAGCAGGTGCTCCACCGCCGAGCGGGCGCCGCCGTAGTTGTCGGAGTCGACCGAGGTCAGGGTCTCGCCCGCCGAGCGGGGGCCGCTGATCACGGCCGGGATCTCCAGCTGGGACAGCATGTCCGGGAGCGGGTCGTCGGCGTGGACCGAGACCAGCAGGACGCCGTCCACCCGGTGCGCCGCCAGGTACTGGGCCAGCCGCTGCCGCTCGCGGTCGCTGCCCGCGAATATCAGCAGCAGCTGCATCTCCGTCTCGGACAGCTCCGCGCCCACGCCCTTCAGCATGTCCGAGAAGTACGGCTCCGCGAAGAAGCGCGTCTCCGGCTCGGGGACGACCAGGGCGATCGCGTCGGTGCGGTTGGCGGCCAGGGCGCGGGCGGCGGTGTTGGGGACGTAGCCGAGTTCCGCGACCGCCGCCTCGACGGCGGCGCGGGTCGCGTCGCTGACCCGGGGCGAGCCGTTGATCACCCGTGAGACGGTGCCGCGGCCGACGCCGGCCCGTGCGGCGACCTCCTCGAGCGTCGGCCGACCGCCGCTCCGGCCCCGCGCTCCGTGGCCTGCCATGGGCTCCGCCTCCCCGCCGTCGACACCTCGCTGGCCTGGAATCTAACAGCCCCGCGCTCCGGACGGCCGTACCCGGTCGCCGCGCGGCCCCGCCCCCGCGCCCGGTGACAGGCCGGCGGCCCGCGAGGCGCCTCCCCCACGACCCCGGAACATCCCCTCCGCAGCCGTTAGTTAACAGCCCGATAACCGAACGCGTCTTGCCTCGCTCACACTCTTGACACCCCGGTTCGAACCCGCGACTCTTCAACACATCACCGATGGGAGCGCTCCCACGGTACCTGACACATACACAACCCGCACGTTCCCCGCCCGAGCCGCAGCGAGAACATGAACGGGCCCAACATGCAGTTGGCCGGGGGGTCGGCACGTCAGGGCAACAGGAGGACGCAATGCGAGCACGTTTCCGTACCGCCCGCAAGGCGGTGGTCCTGGCGGCAGCCGCGTCGCTGGGCGCCGGGCTGCTGGCCGGCTGCGCCAGCGACAGCGGAGACAAGTCCGGCTCGTCGGACGGTGGTGGCAGTGGGAGTGGCAAGACCACCCTCACGCTGGGACTTTTCGGCACCCAGGGCTTCAAGGAGGCCGGTCTCTACGCGGAGTACGAGAAGGACCACCCCGACATCAAGATCCAGGAGAACGTCACCGAGCGGAACGAGAACTACTACCCGGCGCTCGTCAACCACCTGACCACCAACAGCGGCCTGATGGACGTCCAGGCCGTCGAGGTGGGCAACATCGCCGAGGTCGTGCAGACCCAGGCGTCCAAGCTCGTGGACCTCTCCAAGGTTTCGGGCGTGAACAAGAGCTCCTGGGTGGACTGGAAGTGGCAGCAGGCCACCACCAAGGACGGCCAGACCGTCGGCCTGGGCACCGACATCGGCCCGCTGGCGATCTGCTACCGCAAGGACCTCTTCCAGAAGGCCGGCCTGCCCACCGACCGCGAGGCGGTCGGCAAGCTGTGGGCGGGGGACTGGAACAAGCTGGTGTCGGTCGGAGAGCAGTACAAGAAGAAGGCGCCCTCGGGCACCTACTTCATGGACTCCCCCGGCGGCCTGCTCAACGCGGTCCTCAGCAGTGAGGACAAGAAGTTCTACGACGCCTCCGGCCAGGTCATCTACAAGACCAACCCGGCCGTCAAGAGCGCCTTCGACCTGACCGCCAACGCCGCCAAGGACGGGCTGGTCCAGTCGCAGACCCAGTTCCAGCCGGCCTGGGACCAGACGATCGCCAACAGCAAGTTCGCCACGGTCGCCTGCCCGCCCTGGATGCTCGGCTACCTCAAGGGCAAGTCCAAGCCCGACGCGGCCGGCAAGTGGGACGTGGCCGCCGCGCCGAAGGCCGGCAACTGGGGCGGCACCTTCCTCGCCGTGCCCAAGAGCGGCAAGCACGTGAAGGAGGCGGAGGCCTTCGTCGCCTGGCTGACCGCCCCCGCCCAGCAGGCGAAGCTGTTCAGCGTTCAGGGCAGCTTCCCGAGCGCGACCGGCGCCTACAGCCTTCCCGCCGTGACCGACGCGAAGAACGAGATGACCGGTGACGCACCGATCGGCAAGATCTTCGCGGAGGCCGCCAAGGCCATCCCGCCGCAGGTGATCGGCCCGAAGGACCAGATCATCCAGCAGGGTCTGACGGACAACGGCGTCATCCTGGTGACGAAGGGCAAGTCGCCGGCCGACGCCTGGAACACGGCCACCAAGACCATCGACAACAACCTGGAGAAGTGACCGGTATGGCCACCCGGCACGACACCGCCGCGCCCCCCGTCGAGGGGGGCGCGGCCCCGGGCCGCCCGGCCACGGGCACGGTGCACGACGAGGCGGAGCTGCGGCGCCGGTCCCGGCTGTCCCGTCGCTGGCAGCGGGACGTGCGGTGGAGTCCGTACGCGTTCGTCTCGCCGTTCTTCCTGCTGTTCGTCGCGTTCGGCCTGTTCCCGCTGATCTACACGGCGTGGGCCTCGCTGCACACGGTGGAGCTGACCGCGCCGACCGACATGCAGTGGGCGGGCCTGCGCAACTACACGCGGATCTTCGACGACGACTTCTTCTGGAACGCGGCGAAGAACACCCTGACCATCGGCATCATCTCCACGGTCCCGCAGCTGCTGATGGCCATGGGCCTGGCGCACATCCTGAACTACAAGCTGCGCGCGTCGACCTTCTACCGGGTCGTGATGCTCGCGCCGTACGCCACCTCGATCGCCGCCGCCTCGCTGGTCTTCGTGCTGCTCTTCGGCCGCGACTACGGCGTGATCAACTGGGCGCTGCACTCCGTCGGCGTGGACGCCATCGACTGGCAGAACGACAAGTGGCCCTCGCAGATCGCCGTGTCCTCGATCATCATCTGGCGCTGGACCGGCTACAACGCGCTGATCTACCTCGCCGCGATGCAGGCCATCCCGCAGGACCTGTACGAGTCGGCGGCGCTGGACGGCGCCAGCCGCTGGCAGCAGTTCTTCCACGTCACGCTGCCGCAGCTGCGCCCGACGATCCTGTTCACCACCGTGGTCTCGACGATCGGCGCGAGCCAGGTCTTCGGCGAGCCGCTGCTGTTCGACGCCAACAAGGGCGCCTCGGGCGGCGCGGAGCACCAGTTCCAGACCCTCGGCCTGTACCTGTACGAGCAGGGCTGGGTCAACCAGCACCTGGGCCGGGCCTCCGCGATCGCCTGGACGATGTTCCTGATCCTGATCGTGATCGGCATCGTCAACTACGTCATCTCGCGCCGGCTGCGCGCCAGTAGTTAAGGAGTACGGCCGTGACGACGACCCTGACGAAACCCGGTCCCGAGCACGGACCCGAGCCCGCGGCCCCGCCCGCGCGGTCCCGCCGGGGCCTCAGGTCCAAGGCCTCCCGCGCGGGCGGGCAGCTGCACGCCGGCCCGGTCGCGTACGTGATCCTGGCGCTGTTCACCATCGGCTCGCTGTTCCCGCTGGTGTGGAGCGCGATCGCCGCCTCCCGGGACAACAACCGCCTGGCGCAGACCCCGCCGCCGTTCTGGTTCGGCTCGAACCTGATGCACAACCTCCAGGTGGCCTGGTCGGACGCCAACCTCGGCAAGGCGTTCCTCAACACCACGATCGTGGCCGGCATCTCGGCGGGGACGATCGTCTTCCTGTCGACGATCGCCGGGTTCGCCTTCGCCAAGCTGCGCTTCCGCGGCCGGGGCGCGCTGATGCTGATCGTGATCGGCACGATGATGGTGCCGCCGCAGCTGAGCATCATCCCGCTGTACATGATGGTGGCGAAGCTGGACTGGACCGACCAGCTCCAGGCGGTGATCCTGCCGTCGCTGGTCAGCGCGTTCGGTGTGTTCTTCATGCGGCAGTACCTGATCCAGGCGCTGCCGGACGAGATCATCGAGGCCGCCCGGGTGGACGGCGCGAGCAGCTGGCGCGTGGTGTGGCACGTGGTGTTCCCGGCGGCCCGGCCGGCGATGGCCGTGCTCGGCATGCTGATGTTCGTGCAGACCTGGAACGACTTCCTGTGGCCGTTCCTGGTGCTGACGCAGACCGGCAACCCCACGGTGCAGGTGGCCGTCGCGGGCCTGGGCCGCGGCTACACCCCCGACCAGTCCCTGATCATGGCGGGCGCGCTGCTCGGCACGCTGCCGCTGCTGCTGGTCTTCGCGGTCTTCGGCAAGCAGATCGTGGGCGGGATCATGCAGGGCGCGGTCAAGGGCTGACCGCGTGGTGCCCAGGGGCCGGGTCACCGACGCCTCGGCCCCTCCTCCCGTCCCTTTTCTCCGCGACCACGCCTTCCCCCTTCTCCCCCTTTCCCACTGCCCCCTTTCCCCTGACAGTCGTCTTCTCGAGCTCTTATGGGAGCGCTTCCATGTCTGAGTCCGCACAGCCGGTGACCCCGGTGACCTTTCCTCCCGCCTTCCTCTGGGGCGCCGCGACCTCGGCGTACCAGATCGAGGGCGCGGTACGGGAGGACGGCCGTACGCCCTCCATCTGGGACACCTTCAGCCATACCCCGGGCCGCACGGCCGGCGGCGACACCGGTGACATCGCTGTCGACCACTACCACCGCTACCGCGACGACGTGAAGCTGATGGCGGAGCTGGGCCTGAACGCCTACCGCTTCTCCATCTCCTGGTCCCGGGTGCAGCCGACCGGGCGCGGCCCCGCCGTCCAGGTGGGCCTGGACTTCTACCGCCGGCTGGTCGACGAGCTGCTGGCGCACGGCATCAAGCCGGCGATCACCCTCTACCACTGGGACCTGCCGCAGGAGCTGGAGGACGCGGGCGGCTGGCCGGAGCGGGACACCGCGCTGCGCTTCGCGGAGTACGCGCGGATCGTGGGTGAGGCGCTCGGCGACCGGGTGGAGAACTGGATCACGCTCAACGAGCCGTGGTGCAGCGCCTTCCTCGGCTACGGCTCCGGCGTGCACGCCCCCGGCCGCACCGAGCCCCTGGCCTCGCTGCGCGCCGCCCACTACCTGAACCTGGCCCACGGGCTGGGCGCGCAGGCGCTGCGGTCGGTGATGCCGGCCCGCAACCAGGTCGCCGTCAGCCTCAACTCCTCGGTCGTGCGCCCCTTCTCGCAGTCCGCCGCCGACCTGGCGGCCGTGCGGAAGATCGACGACCTGGCCAACGGCGTCTTCCACGGCCCGATGCTGCACGGGGCGTACCCGGCGACGCTGCTGGAGGCGACCTCGTCGATCACCGACTGGTCGTACGTCCAGGACGGCGACCTGCGCACCGCCAACCAGCCGCTGGACGCGCTGGGCCTGAACTACTACACGCCGGCGCTGGTGTCGGCGGCGGACGAGAGCCGGCAGGGGCCGCGCGCGGACGGTCACGGGGCGAGCTCGTACTCGCCGTGGCCGGGCGCGGACGACGTGGCCTTCCACCAGACCCCGGGCGAGCGCACGGAGATGGGCTGGACGATCGACCCGACCGGCCTGCACGAGCTGATCATGCGCTACACCCGCGAGGCCCCCGGCCTGCCGCTCTACATCACCGAGAACGGCGCCGCCTACGACGACAAGGTCGACTCCGACGGCCGCGTGCACGACCCGGAGCGCATCGCCTATCTGCACGGCCACCTGGCGGCGGTGCGCCGTGCCATCACGGACGGCGCGGACGTGCGCGGCTACTACCTGTGGTCCCTGATGGACAACTTCGAGTGGGCCTACGGCTACGGCAAGCGGTTCGGCGCGGTCTACGTCGACTACGCCACCCTCGCCCGGACCCCGAAGTCCAGCGCCCACTGGTACGCGAAGGCGGCCCGCACCGGTCAGCTGCCCCCGGTGGAGGCCGCCTGACCCGACGACCACGCGCCCCGGCCAGATGGGGGGTTGAGACCCGGCCGGGGCGCGTTCCCCGTTTTTCCCGATGGCTGTCGTTCCCGCGACGGCTTCGTGCCGCGGGTGTGTGCCGCCTAGTTGAAGGCGCCGAAGGCCTTGGAGAAGGCGAAGGCGTCCTGGGCGATGGAGCTGCACGTGGCGTCGGCGGTGGGCTTGGGGCCGCCGGCGCACTGCTTGTCGCGGGCGGCGGACCACATGGACAGCCAGCCGATGCCCTTGGACTTGGCGAAGTTCACCAGCTGGGTGGCGTCGTCGACCTTGAAGACCTCGGAGGAGACGTCGTTGACGCCGATCATCGGGGTGACGGCGACCGTCTTCCAGGCCTCGCTGTCGGACAGCCCCAGCACGCTCTTGATCTGGGCCTGGGTGGCGGTGGCGGCCTGCTCGGCGAGGGTGCCCATGTCGCCGCTGAAGGACGGGCCGTAGTCCATCGCCATGATGTTGACGGCGGAGATCTTCACGCCGCCCGACTTGGCGTCGGACAGCAGGTTCACGCCGTCCTGGGTCAGTCCCTGGGGCAGGACGGGGAGGGTGAAGGAGACGTCCAGGCCCGGGTGCTGCTGCTGGAGCTTGGCGATGGCCTGGGCGCGGCGGGTGTTCGCGGCGGTGTTGGGCAGCGCGCCGCCCTCGATGTCGAAGTCGACCTTGGTGAGCTTGTACTGGTCGACGGCCTTGCCGTAGGCCGCCGCCAGCGCGTCCGCCGAGGTGCAGGTGGTCGCGAGCTCCGAGCCGGCCGCGCCGCCGAAGGAGACCCGCACGTCGCCGCCCTTGGCGCGCAGCGCGCCGATCTGGGAGGCCACGCCGTCGCTCGCGAGGTCGGTGACGCCGCCCCACTTGGGGGTGCAGCCGCCGCCGTCGGTGATGAAGGCGAGGTTGTAGTTCTTCACCCCGGTGGCGTCGGCGCTGGCCAGGAGGTCGAAGGCCGGGTAGAGGGAGGTGTCGACGTAGGGCGCGAAACCGGCGCTGGTCTTGGTGCCGGTGCCGGTGCTCTGCGAGGGGGTGGGGGTCGGCGTGGGGGTGCCGCTCGGCGTCGAGGTCTTGGTGGGGGTGGGCGTCGGCGTGGGCGTCGCGGTCTGCGTCGGGCGGCCGCTGGGCTCGGGGGTGGGGCCCCCGTCGGCGGAACAGGAGGCGTTGTCGATACGGCAGCCGGTCGGGTCGCCGCTGCCGTTGACGACGAAGCCGACGGTGACCGACTTGCCGGGGGCGAGTCCCGCGGTGTCCCACTTGGCCGGCTTCACGGTGACGTGGCTGCCGCTCACGCTGGACTCGGCGTTCCACAGCGAGCTGAGCTTGGCGCCCGCCGGCAGGTCGAACTCCAGCGTCCAGTCCTTCTCGGTCTGCTGGGTGTTGTTGGTGACGACGTACTGCGCGGTGTACCCCGTCGACCAGTCGCTGGTCCTGGTGTACGCGGCACCGACGCCGGCCGCCTGGGCGATGCCGGTGAACAGGAGCGCGCCGCCGCCGACCACGGCCGCCGCCACCAGGCCGCCTATCGCCTTGTTCCTGCCACTGATCCTGCGCCGGTGCGTGCTCATGGTGCCTGCCTTCGCTGTTCACGGGGGGTGGGGTGCGGCAGCACGCTAGCGGGCGGGAATCGGGCAATCGGCCTGATCCGGACGGTGGTTGAGGATCTTAGGGTGCGCTTAAGGAAGGGATCGGGGGCGGTTAAAGGTCGAGACCAACCGAGGGGCGGGCGGGGGCTTCGGGGGCGGACTCCTGAAGCCCTGCTGGGCCCTACGGGGCGCGGGCTCCTCCCGGATCACCGCAGGGCCAGGCGCCTGCGCCGCCGTACGGCTCCGCGGTGGCCGCGGCGCACCGGCCGGCGGCCGTCGAGCTGTATCCAGACACGCACCTCGGTGCCGCCGAGCACGGAGGACCCGAGGCGTACGTCCCCGCCGGTCGACTCGGCGAGGCGCCGCACGATGTCCAGGCCGAGCCCGGTGGACCCGTCGGCGCCCGAGCCCCGGCCGCGGGCCATGGCGGCCTCGGGGTCGGCTATGCCGGGACCCGCGTCGGAGACGAGCACGATCACCGCGTCGTCGCCGTTGTGCACGTCCACCGCGAACGCCGTGCCCTCGGCGGTGTGCCGGAACACGTTGCCGAGCAGGGCGTCGAGGGCGGCCGCGAGGTCGGCGCGGGCCACGGGTATGCGCACCGGGCGCTCCACTCCCGCCAGCCGCCACTTGCGGCCCTCGTCCTCGGCGAGCGCGGACCAGAACTTCATCCGCTCCCGGACCACCTCGGCCGCGTCGCATCCGGTGCCGGGACCCGCGGCGGCGGTCTGCGGTTTGGCCTCGCGGGCGGTACGGATGATGGTGTCGACCTCGCGCTCGAGCTGGGCGACGGCCGCCCTGGTCTGGTCGGCGGCCGGACCCTGGCCGAGCGAGGCCGCGTTGAGCCGCAGCACGGTCAGGGGTGTGCGCAGCCGGTGGGACAGGTCGGCCGCCAGCTCCCTCTCGTTGGCGAGGAGTTGCACGACCTGGTCGGCCATGGAGTTGAACGCGACCGCCGCGAGGCGCAGTTCGGTCGGCCCCTCCTCGGGCACACGGGAGCCCAGCTTGCCCTCCCCCAGTTCGTGCGCGCCCTCGGCCAGGCGCTGCGCGGGCTGCACCATCCGCACGCCGAGCCGGTCGGCGACGGCGACCGAGCCGACGACGAGCGCCGCGCCGACCACGGCGAGCACCGCCCAGGCCGTGCCGACCCCGTTGGTGACCTCGGACTCGGGGACGAAGACCTCGACCACGGCGATGGCGCCGGAGCTCAGCGCGACCGGCTGGAGGAGCGTGGAGCCGCCGGGCACCTCGGTGGTGGAGGCGCGGCCCATCTTCCGCACGGTCGCGATGTCCGCGCCCGCGGCCCGGCCGCGGCCGATGTCGACGGCCTGCCCGCCGTCCACCGCCGGTATGTGCACGGCCATCTGGGCGTCGGAGCCGGCCGAGGCGACGACCCGCTCCAGCTGCTCCCGCTCGGTGGTGATGGACAGCGCGGGCGCGACCGCCGCGGCCTGCCGCTCGGCGTTGGAGAAGGCGCGGTCGCGGGCCATCTCCTTGATGACGAGCCCGAGCGGGACCGCGAAGGCGACCACGACCATGGTGGTGACCGCGAGGCAGACCTTGACCAGTGCCCATCTCATCGCGGCGACTCCGCTCCGGGCGGCTCCAGCTTCACGCCGACGCCCCGCAGGGTGTGCAGATAGCGGGGCCGGGCGGCCGTCTCGCCGAGCTTGCGCCGCAGCCAGGACAGGTGGACGTCTATGGTCTGGTCGTCGCCGTAGGACTGCTGCCACACCTCGGCCAGCAGCTCGCGGCGGGGAACGACGACTCCCGGGCGTCCGGCCAGGAAGGCGAGCAGGTCGAACTCACGCCGGGTCAGGTCCAGTCGGGCGCCGTCTAGTTCGGCCTGGCGGCGCAGCGGGTCGACGGTGAGTCCGCCGACGCGGATCACCGTCGAGGACGGGGCCTCGGCGGCCCCGGAGCGCGCCCTGCGCAGTACGGCGGCCATGCGCGCGGACAGGTGCTCGACGGAGAACGGCTTGGTCAGGTAGTCGTCCGCCCCGGCGTTGAGCAGCCGGACGATCTCCGCCTCGTCGTCGCGCGCGGTGGCGATGATGACGGGCACGTCGGTGATGCCGCGCAGCATCTTCAGGGCCTCGGAGCCGTCCAGATCGGGCAGTCCCAGGTCGAGGACGACCACGTCGAAGCGGATGTGGGCGACCTCGCGCAGCGCCTCCAGCGCGGTGCCGACGCTGCGCACGGTGTGCGAGGCGTCGGTCAGATGCCGGATGAGCGCCGAGCGTACGAACTGGTCGTCCTCGACCACGAGCACACTTGCCATGCGCCGCACCGTACGCCATGCGAGGGCCCCCGGTGCGGGCCTGTGGACAACTCCGCGCGCGCTCCCGGCGCCTGTGGACAACCTCACCCGCGCGGCGTTCGGGCGACACGGGTGGGGCGGGTGAGGCAGTATGGCCGCGATGCTCAGAGGACTCGTACACGTACTGGCGTGGTCGCTCGCCACCGGCGCGGCGGTCACGTTGTCGTGGTGGGGCGTCCATACGGTGATGGCGGGCACGGCCTACGACCCGCCGCGCGCCCTGCCCATCACGGCGGCCGGCGCGACCACGCAGGAGTCGAGGCCGCTGGCGTCCTCCACGCACCGGCCGCCCCCGGCGAAGAGCCCGTCGGCGAAGCCGAGCGCCTCCCCGCGCCGGACGTCTTTCGCGCCGAGCCCCTCCGCGTCGGCGCCCGCGCCGGACCCGAACCCCTCGCCCTCGGCGTCCGGGCAGGTCAAGAGCTACGACACCGACGGCGGCCGGGTGGTCTTCGACCTCGGTCCGGCCTCGGCGACCCTGGTGTCGGCGACGCCGGGCACGGGCTGGTCGATGCAGGTGTGGAAGACGGAGACCTGGATCCGCGTGGAGTTCACCTCGGGCGCGAACCGCGTGTCCGTCATCTGCGCGTGGCACGACGGGCCGCCGCACGTCGACGTGGGCAACTACTAGGGTCTTTCGTCTGGATCAGGCCGGATCAGGGAGCGGGGTCTGGTGCCGTGCATCGCAAGGCGGAGGAGGGCGTCATGGCGGAGCCATGGCAACCGACGACAACGCCGCGAGGCGCGGTGCCAGGGCCCGCGAGCCCGGCCTGATCCAGACGAGAGGCCCCAGCGCCGGCGGGCCCTTTGCCGGACCTCAGCGGAAGACCGAGGGCGGCGGGGCCGGTGAGGCGACCGCGCCGGCGTCCGTGACCGGCGGGGCGCCGCCGGCGAAGTCGGTGAGGGCGCGGCCGTGTTCGACCCGGCCGGGGTGCGGGTCGGAGGCGGCCCGGCGGGTCAGTTCGGCGATCGGCAGTGGCAGGTCGGAGGCGACGAGTACGGCGTTGCCGAAGCGTTTTCCCCGCAGTACGGCCGGGTCGGCGATCAGCGCGAGTTCGCCGAAGCGGGCGGCGGCGGTGGCGATCTGGCCGCGCAGGTGGGCGAGCGGGGGGCCGTCGGCGAGGTTGGCGGCGAGGATCCCGCCCGGGCGCAGGACCCGGCGCACCTCGTCGAGGAACTCCGTGGAGGTGAGGTGGGCCGGGGTGCGGGCGCCGCTGAAGACGTCCGCGACGACGAGGTCGGCCCAGCCCTCGGGCACCTTCGCCAGCCCTTCGCGGGCGTCCGCCGAACGCACCCGGATGCGTGCGCCGGTCTCCAACGGCAGCTCCCGGCGGACCAGTTGGACGAGGGCGGCGTCGCGTTCGACGACCTGCTGGGTGGAGCGGGGGCGGGTGGCGGCGACGTACCGGGCGAGGGTGAACGCCCCGCCGCCGAGGTGGACGGCGTGCAGGGGCTTGCCGGGGGGTGCGGCGAGGTCGACGACGTGGCCGAGGCGCCGCTGGTACTCGAAGGAGAGGTACGCCGGGTCGTCCAGATCGACGTGCGACTGCGGGGCCCCGTCGATCAGCAGCGTCCAGGCCCGTGCCCGCTCCCGGTCGGGTATGAGCTGGGCGAGCCCACCGTCGACCTGCTCACTGACGGCGTCGGCCGCCTCCCGCCCGCGCCTCGCGCCCCTGGCCTTTCCCATCCCCCCATTGTCGCAAGCCCCGCTCCCCGGCACCCGCCCGCGGGACGACGGCCGCCCGCGGGACGACGGCCGCCCCGGACGGCGGGGTGCGGCCCCGGCGGCCCGCGTCGCCGCGGGTGCCCGGCGTCAGCAGCAGTTGTCCGCGACCTCGATCATGCGGGCCGCCTCGCCGAGGGCACGGCGCAGGAGGGCGGGGTCGGTGGCGAGGTCGGCCTCGCCGGGCGGGAGGAGCCAGTCCGAGCCCTCCGCGGACGGCTCCGGGGCCAGGCACAGGCCCCTCCCGTCGGTCTGCGTGCAGGTGCTGCCGGGCACGTCCCATCCGGCGGCCGTGCCCGCCGGGACCACGAAGCCCAGGGTGTCGCCACCGTCGTCGTGCAGTACGGGCCCCACCGCGTCCCCCGGGCCGCGGCGCAGGATGTCGACCGCCTCCAGGCCCTGCCGGGCCGGGACGGTCACCAGGTCGCACGCGGGCGCCGGACACGGATCGGCGCTTGGTTCGGTCTCCATCCCGGCCTCCACCACGAAAACCCCTCCTCGTGAGCGAGCGGGTCGGGAGTCGGGCGCCTCCCGGTCCACGGGGTCCAACGCTTCGCGCCCGTCAACAGGCACGGTCGAAGTCCGCCGCAAAGGATGGCACTTCATGGCAGATCGTGGATGAGATATCCGGTTTGTAGCCAAACACTGCGTGGCGGGCCGAACACAACGGGTACGTTCTTGCTCGCCGGAAACAGGGCGCCACTTGGGCAACTCACTCAAGTCGCCTCACATCCGGCATGGTTCGACGGTTCGCACGAGAGGGCCCGGCCATGACGTCGTCGACGGTGACCTCGTCCCAGTCCCCCCGGCCGCCGCGGCCGAACCTCGCCTTCCGGCGCCTGCGCGGACAGCGCTCGCCGGCCGAGTTCGCCGCGGCGGTACGGCGGGCCGCCCGCGAGATCGGCGAGCGGGTCAGCTGTGACGCGCGCTACATCGGACGGGTGGAGGCCGGTGAGATCCGGTGTCCCAACTACGCCTACGAACGCGTGTTCCTGCACATGTTCCCCGGCCGCACGCTCACCGACCTCGGGTTCGCCCCCCGCTCGTCCGTCCGCGGGCGGGCGGCGCGCACCGCCGCGGTCGACGCGCCCCCGCCGCGCACCACGAGCCCGGTGCGCGCCCGGCATGAAACGCGAGGGGTGCGCCACCCGTATCGAACGCCGGACCCGTACCGACCGCAGGAGCCGCAGGACCCTCACGACCCGCAGGACCCGTACCACCCGCACGAAGACCACGAGGAGAGCGACGTGCTGCGTCGCGCGTTCATGACCCGAGGGGGCGCCACGATGGCCGCCGCCTCGCTGGGCCCCCTGGGGTTCGCCTTCGACGCCTCGGCGGCGGACCGCCCCGCCCGCAGGGCCGGCGCGAGCGAGGCCGGCGCCCTCGAAGAGGCCGTCCGCAGAATCCGGTTGCTCGACGACCGGCACGGAGCCGACGGCCTCTACCGCCGCGCGGCCGCCCCACTGCGCGCCGCCTACGCGCTGCTCGACGCCGGCGCCACCCGGCAGACCACCGCCGACCGGCTCCACTCCGGCGCCGGTGAACTGGCCATCTCCGTGGGCTGGCTGGCGCACGACTCGGGACGTTTCGACGACGCCCGCTCGCACTACTCCGAGGCCCTGGCCACCGCCCGCACGACCGGCGACCCGGCACTGGAGGCGCACGCCTTCTGCAACATGGCGTTCCTCGCCCGCGACGCCGGCCGGCCACGCGAGGCGGTGCGGGCCGCGCAGGCCGCCCGGCGCGCCGGAGCCGGCCTGGGCTCCGACCGGCTGATGTCGCTGCTCGCGCTGCGCGAGGCGGGCGGCTGGGCGGGGCTGGCCGACCGCACCGGCTGCGAGCAGGCGCTCACCCGCGCCCAGGCCCTCTTCGAACGCGGCTGCTCGGACGCCGACCCCGAGTGGATGAGCTTCTACGGCGAGGCCGAGCTCGAGGGCCTGGAGGCGCAGTGCTGGTCCACGCTCGGCGACTGGCCGCGCGCTGCTCGGCACGCGCGCCGGGCCGCACGGCTCCAGGACCCGCACTTCACCCGGAACACCGCGCTCTACACGGCCGAACTGGCGGACGACCTCGCCCGCGGCGGACGCCCCGACGAGGCGGCGGACGCCGGGATGCGCGTACTGGACCTCCTGGACCAGGTCCAGTCCTCCCGCATCCAGGCGATGCTGGCGGGCACGGCCAGGGTGCTGCTGCCGCACCGGCGGGCGTCCGGGGTGTCGGAGTTCCTCGACAGGCACGCCTCGGCACCGCGCACCTGAGCGGCGCCGGGTCCGCTACGCCGTCAGATGGCCCACGTCGTTCCAGCTCTCCAGGGCCGGTTCGCCGTAGGCCCAGCCCAGTACCGACAGGGACGTGGGGTTGAGGCGGATACGGGCCGCGAAGTCGATCGGCAGGCCGAGCCAGCGCGCGCCGATCGACCGCAGTATGTGCCCGTGCGCGAAGACGAGCACGTCACGGTCCTCGGCGCGCGCCCAGGCCACCACCTCGTCCGCGCGGGCGGTCACCTCGGCGAGCGTCTCCCCGCGCGGGACGCCGTCGCGCCAGATGAGCCAGCCGGGCCGCTCGGCCAGGATCTCCTCCGGCCGCAGCCCCTCGTAGGCGCCGTAGTCCCACTCCACCAGCGCGTCCCAGCACATCGCGCGGTCGCCGAAGCCGGCCAGCTCGCACGTCTCACGCGCGCGTGCCAGCGGGCTGGTGCGGACCTCGGTGCCGGGCAGTCCGTCGAAGGGGGCCCGCTGCAGCCGCTCGCCGAGCAGCTTGGCGCCGCGCCGGCCCTCCTCCAGGAGCGGTACGTCGGTCCTGCCGGTGTGCTTGCCGGACAACGACCACTCGGTCTGTCCGTGCCGGGCCAGCAGGATGCGCGGTGCCATGGGATCCCTTCCGGGCGAACGGGAGAAAGTGAGAGGTTCCGGCGGACCCCTCCATCATCACGCACCGCGCGCGCGGGCAACCCGGGGGGCCGTCCCTGCGTCTTTGAGTGCCGGGGGCGGCCCGCGGGGACGGGCGCGTACACCGTAAGGTGGCACGACCGTCCGGGCACCGCCGGGCACCGCCGCAAGACGACCGGACAGGGGGAGGGGCACCGGATGCCGCAGACCGAGGCACCGCCGGCACGCACCGGGCCCGCGCCGCTGACCCGGCTGCGCTGGTGGACCGAGCTGCCGCTGATCCTCCTGGTGTACGGCTGCTACTCCGTGGGACGGCTGCTGGTGCGCGGCGACGTCTCCAGTGCCGTGGACCACGGCCTGGCGATCCTGCGGGCGGAGAAGGTGCTCCGCCTCAACGCCGAGCACCCCCTCAACCGCCTCTTCACACGCGAGCCGTGGCTCGGTGTGCCGGCCGACTTCTGGTACGCGTCGCTGCACTACCTGGTGACGCCCGCCATCCTGATCTGGCTGTTCCGGGCGCGCACCGCGCACTACCGGGCGGCCCGCACCTGGCTGATGACGTCCACGTTCATCGGCCTGATCGGCTTCACCCTGCTGCCGACCTGCCCGCCCCGGCTGCTCTCGCCCGGCAACGGCTTCGTGGACACGATGGCGCACTACAGCTCGTACGGCTGGTGGGGCGGCCAGGCAAGCGCCCCGCGCGGGCTCGGCGGCATGACGAACCAGTACGCGGCGATGCCGAGCCTGCACGTGGGCTGGGCCCTGTGGTGCGGGGTGATGCTGTGGCGCCACGGCGGCACCCGCTGGGCGAAGGCGGCCGGCGTCGCCTATCCGCTGCTGACCGCGCTCGTGGTGATGGGCACCGCCAACCACTACTTCCTGGACGCGGTCGCGGGCGTCGCCGTGATGGGCGTGGGCCTGCTGCTCGCGCCGTACGTGACGCGTGGCGCGAACCGGGCCGGGGCGCTGCTGGCGGCCCGGATCACCGCCGTCACGGGACGCCCGGGCGGCACTGGCTCCCCGATTGTCAGTGGCGGATGCCAGACTTCGGCGGGTGAGCGATTTCCACGGCAGCGCGAAGGACGGCCCGGTCCCGGAGCCGAGCCGGGCGCCGCACCCAAGGACGCGGGGGACGGCGCTCCGGCAGCGGCTCGCTGAGCTGCGCGGGGCCGGCACAACGGCCAAGCCGCTGGACGCCCGTGCCCTCGCGGCGCTGGCCGCCAACCCCGGCTGCAGGCGGCGGGCGATCCTGGACGGCGCGGGCGTGGACAAGGCGGCCCTGGCGGGCGCGCTCGGGGCGCCCTCGGTCTTCGGGCAGTCGCAGTTCGCCCTCACCCGCGGCAACGCCTTCGAGGCGAAGGTCAAGGCCGACGGCGGCGCCGAGCTGCTGCGGCTGGTGCACGAGCGGCTGGACCCGGGCGCCGAGCCGCCCCGCGGCGGCACGGTCCCCGACCTGAGCGCCCCGGGCCCGGAGGGCCGCGTCGCGCGTACGGCGCTGGCGCTGCGCGAGGCCACGGAGGCCGGCGGCTGGACGCTGCTCGACCACCCGCTGCTCGCCCTGGAGGTGGCCGGCTCCCCCGCCTTCCTGGAACCGGACGCGGTGGTGGTCCACCCCGACGGCGGCTGGACGGTCGTGGAGATCAAGTCCTTCCCGATGCTGGACGGCTCCGCGGACCCCGCGAAGGTCGGCGCGGCCGCCCGGCAGTCGGCGGTGTACGTGCTGGCGCTCGAGGAGGTCGCCGCCCGCCTGGACCCCGCCCCGCGCGTGCGGCACCGCGTGCTCCTGGTGTGCCCGAAGGACTTCTCCAACCTGCCCACCGCGTCCGCCGTGGACGTGCGCAAGCAGCGCGCGGTGACCGCCCGGCAGCTGGCCCGGCTGACCCGTGTCCAGGACATCGCGGACACGCTTCCCGAGGGCGTCTGCTTCTCGCCCGAACTGCCCGCCGGGGAGCTGACGGCCGCCGTCGAGGCGGTCCCGGCGACCTACGCGCCCGAGTGCCTGGCCGCCTGCGAGCTGGCCTTCCACTGCCGCTCCCGGTCCCGCGCCCAGGGCGCGGTGACGGCGCTCGGCCGCGCGGTCCGCGCCGAGCTCGGCGGCCTGGACAGCGTCGACGACGTGCTGGCGGCGGCCCACGGCGAGGCGGGCGACCCGGACGACCCGGCGGTGGCCGCCCTGCGCCGGGCCGCCGCGCTGCGCGCCGAGGCCCTGGCCACGGCAGGCCCCGCGGCCACGGCCGCCCGGGAGGCCGCATGTCCCTGATCGCCACCCTCGCCCGCCTGGAGGCCGTGCGGGCCGGGCGCGCCCAGCCCGCCGCGACCGTACGGCACCGGCATCTGTCGGACCGGCCGCTGGTGTTCGTGCCGCTCACCACGGCCGGCGAGGCCGGCGCCCCGCTCGGCGCGCTGGTCGGCACGGACCGCGACGCGCCCCGGCTGCTGGCCGTCCCGCAGCCCCGCGACCGCGACCTCAGGTTCGCGTTCCTGGCCGAACTGGCCGACGTGGTCCTGCCGTACATCGACGCCCACGCCGGGGCGGTCGAGGCCGCCGAGCGCACGGAGACCGACCCGGAGACCGGCAAGCGGGTCAAGGTGGAGGTCGAACTGTGCGCGGACGCGCCCCAGTTGATCGTCCCGAGCCGCGCGGGCATCGACTTCGTACGGCTGCTCGGACGCTCGATGCGGTTCCGGCGCACCGCCGAGCAGGACCCCGAGACCCCGTATCCGGCGCCGCCGAGGGTGCCGCTGCTCGGGCGGTGGCTGACCCACTTCGGTGAGCGGGCCCGGGTGCCCGGCTCCTCGCTGCTGCTGGCGATGAGCGACCTGCTGGCCCGGCACTGGACCACCGGGCAGTCCAGCCTGGAGGACCAGCACCTCGGGGCGCTGCTCGCGTGGATCGCGCCGCCGGAAGGCGCGTCCGGCGCCGAGGCCGCGCTGCGCGCCGAGCTCGCGCGGGACGCGGAAGGACAGCTGGAGTGCCCGCCCGCCGGCCCGGCCACCGACCCGGCCTTCGACAACAGGCTGCTCGCCCCGGCCATCGAGCGCTACGACCGTGCGCGCGCCGCCCTCGCCGCCGCCGAGGACGGCGCCCGGGCCGACGAGCGGCTCGGCGCGCTGACCGCGGCCGAGGACCAGATCCTCGCCCTCGTCAGAAGCCGCACGCTGCCCACCTGGGAGAAGGTGTGGGACGGCCTGGACCTGCTGCGGGCGCTGCCCGAGGGGGCGCACGTCGAGGAGCGCTGGACGCGCGACCGCTGGTCCTTCACCGGGCACCGCGACCGGGTCCTGGCGGGCGAGCCGCCGCAGCCCCGCCGCGACGACGCGGTCACCGCGGCGAACAAGCTGGCCACGCGCGAGCGCGAGCAGGCCCGGCTGGACGCCCAGGAGGCGCTGGACGACCCGCTGGTCATGGCGGGGCGGCGGCTGGCCGGGGAGGCGTTCGCCGGGGAGGTCACCGACGTCGTCATGGCCTACAGCGAGGGCAAGCGGCCGAGCCCCCGCCCGCTGGTCACCGTGCGTACCGACGACCGGCCGCACCTGGGCGAGCGCGCCAGGGTGTACCGCTCGCTGGGCGGGAAGCCGCAGTCGGCCGAGTTCGTCACGGCCGAGGAGGACGGAACGCTGCTCGTGCTGCGGGTGCTCGACAAAATGGGCCGCGGCAAGGAGCCCGAGGCCGGTTCCGTACCGGAGAAGGGCGACCGGGTCTGCTTCACGCTCTTCGAGCACGAGCAGCGCGGCGGGGCCAAGCTGCCCGCCCCGGAGGACACCCCGTGGACCCACGGCGGCCCGCCGGGCGAGGAGACCCCGCCCGAGGCCCCCGACCAGGTGACCGAGGAGGACGTGCTGTGACCGCCCCCGCCGAGGAGACCGCCCCCGGCCCGGACGCCGCCGAGGCCGCCCTCGACCCGGGCGCCGCGGCCGGGCGCGCGACCGACGCGATCCTGCGCGACACCCTCCACGCCCCGCACCGCGGTGTCGTCGTCGACTCCCCGCCCGGCGCCGGAAAGTCCACGCTGGTCGTCCGCGCGGCACTGGAACTGGCCGCCGCGGGACGGCCCCTGATGGTGGTCGCGCAGACCAACGCCCAGGTCGACGACCTCGTGACGCGGCTCGCGGAGAAGAACCCCGAGCTGCCCGTGGGCCGCCTGCACAGCAGTGACACCGACCCGTACGACAAGGCGCTGGACGACCTGCCGAACGTACGGAAGTCGGCGAAGGCCGGTGACCTGGCCGGCCTGGACGTGGTGCTGTCGACCGCCGCGAAGTGGGCGCACGTGAAGGTGGACGAGCCCTGGCGGCACGCGATCGTCGACGAGGCGTACCAGATGCGCTCGGACGCGCTGCTCGCGGTGGCCGGGCTGTTCGAGCGGGCGCTGTTCGTGGGGGACCCGGGCCAGCTCGACCCGTTCGCGATCGTCGGCAGCGAGCAGTGGGCGGGGCTTTCCTACGACCCCTCGGCGTCGGCCGTGACGACCCTGCTCGCGCACAATCCGCGGCTGCCCCAGCACCGGCTGCCGGTGTCCTGGCGGCTCCCGGCGTCGGCGGCGCCGCTGGTGTCGGACGCGTTCTACCCGTACACGCCCTTCCGCAGCGGCACCGGGCCGGGCGACCGGCGGCTCGCCTTCGCCGTGCCCTCGGACGGCTCCGGTCCCGACCGGGTGATCGACGAGGCGGCCGAGTCGGGCTGGGGCCTGCTGGAGCTGCCCGCCCGGCACACCCCGCGCACGGACCCGGAGGCGGTGCGCGCGGTGGCGTCGGTCGTGGCCCGGCTGCTGGCCCGGGGCGGTACGGCCGTCTCGGAGCGGGCGCCGGACGACCCCGTGCCGCTGACCGCCGGCCGGATCGCGGTCGGCACCGCGCACCGGGACCAGGCGGCCGCCGTCCGGGCGGCGCTCGCCGAGCTGGGCGTCACCGACGTCACCGTGGACACGGCGAACCGGCTCCAGGGCCGCGAGTTCGACGTCACGGTGGTCCTGCACCCGCTCTCCGGCCGCCCGGACGCCACCGCCTTCCACCTGGAGACCGGCCGCCTGTGCGTCCTGGCCTCCCGCCACCGCCACGCGTGCATCGTGGTCTGCCGCGCCGGCGTGAGCGACCTCCTGGACGACCACCCGTCCACGGAACCGGTCCAGCTGGGGGTCACCGTCAAGTTCCCGGACGGCTGGGAGGCCAACCACGCGGTCCTGGCCCACCTCGCGGAACACCGCGTGAGCTGGCGGCCGTGACCGGCGCCGCGAGGGGGTGCCCGGCGGCACGGGCCGCGCCGGCGAGTTCAGGCCAGACCGCCCTCTTGCGTCCACGCGCGACAATGGACGGTGGCCCTTCCTCAGGGTGGGCGCCATCCGAACCGTACGAGGAGGACACGACATGGCGGAGCCCACGCCGCGTCGCAACGAACCGCGGCTACGCCCCGCGCCCCTGCTCTTCGAGCCCGCCGCGGCCGCGGCGGACCCGGAGCACTTCTTCGACCTGGAGTCGATCGACGACCCCCGGGCGCTGCTGTCGCGGGCGACCGAGCTGACGCTCGCGTTCCGTGCCGCGGCCGACCGGGCGGTGGAGTACCAGGCGATCGCGGCGGCGCAGCTCGCCGACCCGCGCCGCTTCGACCGGCTGAGCCCCGCCGACATCGCCGAGCGCGCCATGTGGACCGAGGACTACGCCAAGAAGATGGTCGACTTCGGGCGTGACCTGCTGCGTGGGGTCGAGGGCGGCGTGCACGCCAACCCCGCCGACCCCATGTGACCCGCCCGGCCGCCACCCGGAGACTCCACCCCCCGCGGGCATATGCCGGGCGGGCAAGATACTCCGTCCCCCCTCCCCCTGTCCCGGTTTCCCGCAACCGAATGGAAGCGGCCGCTCACAGCCGGTAGATGTAACCGGCATGAACCGCACCGGGAACGAGCCCTTCGCCGACCACCCCGCCTCCGTCACCGCGGACGGCGCTGCCTGGCTGGCCTCGGCAGGAACGTATCCCCGCAGCACACTGGCGCTCTGGCGGGAACGCCCCGACGCCCCGGTCGTCCTGCCCTGCGGCACCGCCTTCGACGTGGTCAACGCGCCGGCGATGTTCGGCCGCCGGATGCTGGACCGGCTGTGGGCCGAGGGCCCCGGCTCCGGTCCGGTGGCCGTGCACCGCGGGCGGATGCTGCTGTTCACCGCCCCCGGCACCGCACACCGGCTGCCCTCGCTGCTGGAGTGGGAGGAGTGGGGCGCCCGGGGCAGGGAGGCCGGCGGCGGCCGCGCCGCGTCCGTCCCGCCGCTGCTGTGCCACGGCACGGGCGACGCGGTGACCGTCCCCGCCCCGGCCGGGCAGCCGTCCGCCTCCCGCTGGCTGGTGGCCCCGGACACCCGTCACCCCTGGCTGCCGGGCCCGGAGATCCTGCTCTGGGCGGCCGTGCGGGCGGCTCGCGCGGCCGTACGGATTTCGATTTTTCCTCCCGCCGACCAGGGTGCTAAGGTCTACGACGTCAGCAGGCGCCGCTAGCTCAGTTGGTTAGAGCAGCTGACTCTTAATCAGCGGGTCCGGGGTTCGAGTCCCTGGCGGCGCACGATGACGACGGCGGGTGAATCAGGCGATTCACCCGCCGTCTCTGTTTCACGCCATCTACGTTTCATCCCGGCGTGATCGTGACCGTGTACGAGCCCGAGGCCGTACGGTTCTCCACCTCCACGCGTACGCCGTCCCCGGGCACGGTGAAGGTCTCCCCCACGGAGATCGGGGCGTCGGCGAGCGGCGGGTAGACGGAGTTCTCCCAGCAGGCCCGGGTGTGCGGGTGGGCGTCGATCACCTCGACGGGACCGCCGCCGGACTCGGCCCCGCTGCGCACCCGGTAGACCAGCACCCCCGACCGGCACCCGCCCGCGTCGTTGCCGGTCCGGTCCCGCGCCTCGACGGCCAGCGCGCTGTCGCTCCCGGTCCGCACCACCGCCAGCTTCGTCCCGCTGCCCAGCCCGAACGGCGGCGCGGCGGCCGCACCCGACGCGTCGGCTCCCGACGCCGCCACGCCCACGGCCGCCCCGCTCGGCCCGGCCGGCCTGCCCGGTTCGGCAGGCGTACTCGGTCCCGCAGGCGCGCTCGGCCCGGCGGGCCCGCCCGGTTCGGCAGGCGTACTCGGTCCCGCAGGCGCGCTCGGCCCGGCGGGGCCGCCAGTGCCGGGCCCGGCCGCGGCCGGCTCGCCCGGGCCGCGCGGCCCCACCTCCACCGGCTCCAGGGTCAGCCGGGTCGGCCCCGTGCCCCGTACGCACGTCACCTGGCGCGGGTCCAGCCAGCCCAGCTTCCACTTGTGCCAGGCGAACAGGTCGGGCGCCAGAGCAAACTGACTGCCCATCAGATCCCAGTCGCCCACATAGGTGTCCCAGTCCCCCTTGCCGTCCGCCGGCCGGTGGTAGAGGTCGGGCAGGTCTAGGACGTGGCCCGTCTCGTGGGCGAGGACGAGCCGGTCCGGCGGGTGCCGCTCGAACACCGTCACCACCCGCCGGATGTCCTTGCCGTCGGCCCGCAACGGGGTGTCCAGGTTGACGACCTTCGTCGCGTCGGAGTCGACGCCCGGCGCGTCGGGGTCGGCGACCAGGTACACGACGTCGTAGCGCGAGAAGTCGACCTGCGGATCGGCCACGGCGAGCGCGTCGCGCAGATAGGCGGCGCGGTCCCGGGCGTTCCAGTCGCGGTGCATGGCGTACGCCGTGGAGGGGCGCGGCATCCGGATCCAGTGCCGCAGCGGGTGCGGGCGCAGGGTGAACTTCCCGTAGGAGGCCTGCTCGAAGAAGCGACTGGTGGCCGGGAAGTGGTCGGCGGCGAGTTCGGCGGGCGTGGTGAGCGGGACGGAGTCCGGGAAGGACAGGAAGATCATCACGGCGTCCAGCGAGCGGGTGGGGCGCTCGTAGGAGGCGTTCCAGGTGTCCACGCCCTCCGAGTGGTGGGCGTCCGTGCGGTGCAGGGCGCAGGGGGTGGTGGAGAAGGGCTCGGCGACCGAGGGGCCGGTCAGGATGGAGGTGGCCGCGACCGCCGACAGGGTGGTGAACACCGCGGCGGTGCTGCGCAGTCGGGGCCGCGCCTGGGGACTGTTCAGCGCCTCGAGGGCGTCACGGCCGAGCGCCTTCAGGGGGAGCTGACGCGGCACGGGGACCTCCGGGTGCGGTTCGCGGGGACACCGCACCCAGCCTGTGCGACTTTGTAGGGGTACGCCCTGTTTGTCTGCACCGGAAGGGTGAGAACTGCGGCTTCACGAGGGACGGCTCCGTGACCCGCCGGGGAGAGCGAAACGAAGGGCGACACCCCGGAACACTCACGGAACGTCACAAGTGGTCGGCCGACCGAAGAACCCGTCCAGGTGCGGGCAGAAACGATCTGTCACGAAGGCCGCTCGCTGTCGAACACCGGCAAGTGGCTGGAAGGGGTCAGGCGCCAGCATCTATGATCGGCACACTTTCCTGGCACTTCCCTGCGCGGACACGGGCCCGGCGGCCGTCAGTCACCCGGCCGGCCACCCGACGAGACCGATACGAAGACCGAGTGCACTGCGGGAGCGAGCGGTGAGCGGAACGTCCGAAGGGCCGACGCCCGCGGCAGACCTCAGCCGTCTGAATGTCACACAGGGTGATGTTACGAAGGCTCCGGGTGCGGACGCCGTCGCGGCGCCGGTGGCCTCCTCACCGGTCGGCGAGGAGACCGGCGTGACCGCGGCGGCCGGCGTCGCCGCCACCGCCCGCACGGTCGGCTTCACTCCCATGGCGGATCCCGCCCCCGCCCGCACGGAGTTCACCCTCCCGGCCGAACCCCTCCGAACACCGGAGCCCACCGGACCCCCCGCCGCACCCACACCGGCGCCCGCACCCGCACCCGCACAGGACGAACCCCCCTCCTTCCGCTCCGCCTTCACCGCCGCCCCGCTCGCCATGGCCGTGGTCGACCGCGAGGGGCTGGTGGTCAGCGCGAACGAGACGTGCGGCGCACTGCTCGGCGCCCCGCCGGACGAGCTGGCCGGGCAGGTCGCCGCCGACCTGGTGGACCTCGCCTCCGACGCCCGCGCCTGGCACGCGTACCGCGAGGTCCTGCGCGGCCGGCGGGCCCGGATGCGCTGCACCCGGCTGCTCAAGCACCCCGACGGCCGCTCCCTGTGGGTGCAGGTCGCCCTCGCGCCGCTGCCCGCCGGGTCCGGCGGGTCCGGCGGGTCCGGCGGGTCGGGCGGGTCCGGCGGGTCCGGCGGAGTGCTGCTGTCCCTCACGGACATCAGCGCCCGGCGCGAACTCCAGGACCGGCTGCGGCACTTGCGCAGCCACGACCCGGTGACCCGGCTGCCCAACCGCACGCTGTTCTTCGAACGCCTGTCGGCCGCGCTGGAGGCGGGGTCGCAGGCCGGGCCGGAGCCGGCGGAACCGGGCTCGGAGCCGGAGCCGTACGAACGCGGCCGCACCGGCCGGGTCGGCCTGTGCTACCTGGACCTGGACGGTTTCAAGGCGGTCAACGACACCCTCGGCCACCGCATCGGCGACCGGCTGCTCGCCGCCGTCGCCGAGCGGCTGACCCGGTGCGCCGACGAGGCGGGCTACGGCCGCGCCAGCGCCCCGCTGGTGGCCAGGCTCGGCGGCGACGAGTTCGCGCTGCTGGTGGAGGACTCGACCGGCACCGAGCAACTCGCCGCCCTCGCCGAGTCGGTGCTGACCGCCCTCCAGGCGCCGTTCGAGATCTCCGGGCGCCGGCTGTCGGTGTCGGCGTCGATCGGCGTGGTCGAGCGGCGCACGGACGGCACCTCGGCGACCGCGCTGATGCAGGCCGCCGACACGACGCTGTACTGGGCGAAGGCCGACGGCAGGGCCCGCTGGACGCTGTTCGACCCCGAGCGCAACGCCCACCGGATGACCCGTCAGGCCCTGGTGTCCACCCTGCGCGCGGCCATCGAGCGCGGCGAGTTCACCCTGGAGTACCAGCCGCTGGTCGGCATGGAGGACGGGCGGCTGCGCGGGGTGGAGGCGCTGGTGCGCTGGCGGCACCCGCAGTTCGGTGTGCTGACGCCGAATCGGTTCATCACACTGGCGGAGGAGGACGGCTCGATCGTGCCGCTCGGCCGCTGGATCCTGGCCACCGCCTGCCGCCAGGCCCGCCGCTGGCAGCTGGACCACCCCGGCGAGCCGCCGATCTTCGTCAGCGTCAACGTGGCGGTACGGCAGGTGTGGGACTCGGACCTGGTGGCGGACGTGGCCGAGGTGCTCGCGGAGACCGGGCTCGCCCCGCACCTGCTCCAGCTGGAGCTGACCGAGTCGGCGGTGATGGGCTCGGCCGGGCGGCCGCTCCAGGCCCTGCGGGCGCTGAGCGACATGGGCGTGCGCATCGCCATCGACGACTTCGGCACCGGCTACTCGAACCTGGCGTACCTCAGCCGTCTGCCGGTGTCCGTGCTGAAGCTGGACGGCTCCTTCGTACGGGGCTTCCAGCACGAGGCGCGCACCGGGGCGGCCGACGAGGTCATCGTGGAGGCGATGATCCAGCTCGCCCACCGGCTGGGCCTGAGCGTGACCGCCGAGTGCGTGGAGACCTCCGACCAGGCGAGCCGGCTGCGGCGGATCGGCTGCGACACCGGGCAGGGGTGGCTGTACTCCCGCCCGGTGTCACCGGACCGCATCTCCGAACTGCTGGACGACCACGCCTGCGGGCGGCGCTGAGCGGCCGCGGGCCGGGATCAGCTGACGGGCAGTCCGTAGGCGTCCGCGATGAGTTCGTAGGAGCGCACCCGGACCTCGCCGCTGTGGGCGTTGCTGGTGATCATCAACTCGTCGGCGCCGGTGCGCTTTTGGAGGTCGTCGAGTCCGGCCCGCACCTCGTCGGGGGTGCCGTGGACGACGTTGGCGTTCCAGGAGGTGACGAACTCCCGCTCCATCGGGCTGAAGTCGTACGCCTCCGCCTCCTCCGGGGTGGGCACGAGGCCGGGGCGGCCGGTGCGCAGGCGGACCATGTTCAGCGCGGCGGCGAGCACCTGGCGGCGGGCCTCGCGCTCCTCGTCGGCGGCGAGGGCGGCGACGCCGATCAGGGCGTACGGCTCGTCGAGCACCGCGCTCGGGCGGAAGGACTCCCGGTAGAGGTCGAGGGCCGGGATCGTGTTCTGCGCGGAGAAGTGGTGGGCGAAGGCGAAGGGCAGGCCCATCATGCCGGCCAGGCGTGCGCTGAAGCCGGAGGAGCCCAGCAGCCAGACCGGCGGCCGGTGCGGTGACTGCACCCCGCCGGGCGAGGTGGCCTGGACCGGACCGGGCACGGCGTGGATACGGCGGTAGGGGTGGCCGTCGGGGAAGTCGTCGTCGAGGAAGCGGACCAGCTCCGCGAGCTGCTGGGGGAAGTCGTCGGCGCCCTCGTTGAGGTGGTCGGTGCGGCGCAGGGCGGCGGCGGTGGCGCCGTCGGTGCCCGGGGCGCGGCCGAGACCGAGGTCGATGCGGCCGGGGGCCATGGCCTCCAGGGTGCCGAACTGCTCGGCGATGACCAGCGGGGCGTGGTTGGGCAGCATGACGCCGCCCGAGCCGAGGCGGATGCGTTCGGTGTGGGCGGCGAGGTGGGCGAGGATCACGGCCGGTGAGGAGGAGGCGACGCCCGGCATGGAGTGGTGCTCGGCGACCCAGTAGCGGTGGTAGCCGCGGTTCTCCGCGAGGCGGGAGAGGGTGACGCCGGTGCGCAGCGCGTCGGTCGCGGTGCGCCCGGCGCCCACGGTCACCAGGTCCAGTACCGACAGCGGTACGGGCGCGCTGCCGCGGGCCTCGCCACGTATCTCGTCTGCCACGGGTGTGCCTCCTGCTGTCGTGCCTGTATTGCCCTGACGGGCGTCAACAGGAGGCACTCCGTGTTTGTTCCTCGTTCGTTCCCCCGGCCTCCGCGGGCGTGAGGCGAGGGCCGTGGGTCGGGTCAGGCGGCCAGGGCGTGCCCCGGGTGGAGGACGACCTTGGTGTAGCCCTCGACGCGCTTGTCGAACTTCTCGTAGGCCTGTGGGGCCTGGTCCAGTGGGAGCTCGTGGGAGACCACGAAGCTGGGCTTGGCGCGGCCCGCGATGATCATGTCGCGCAGCTGGCGGTTGTACTGCTTGACGTTGCACTGGCCGGTGCCCATCTGCTGGCCCTTCTCGAACATCTTGCCGATGGAGACCAGGAGCTGGCCGTGCTTGGCGTGCTCGTCGGGCGCGCCCGGGTCGGAGGGCACGTACAGGCCGGGGATGCCCAGCAGACCGGTGGGCCGTACCGTCTCGACCAGGGTGTTGAGGACGACGGCGGGCTCCTCGTGGCTGGTGTCCTTGTGGGACGTGGCCTGGTAGCCGACCGCGTCCACGCCCTTGTCGGTGCCCTCTCCTCCTGTCTGTTCCTTGATCTGCGCGGCCGGGTCGCCCTTGCTGAAGTCGATGGGGATGGCCCCGATCTCCTCCGCCTTGGCGAGCCGCTCCGGCACCCGGTCGACGGAGAACACCTTGGCGGCGCCGCGCAGCAGCGCCGAGTAGGCGGCCATCAGGCCCACCGGGCCCGCGCCGTACACGGCGACGCTCTCGCCGGGCTTGACCTGGGCGAGCTCGCAGCCGTGGTAGCCGGTGGGGAAGATGTCGGCGAGCAGCACGAAGTCGGTCTCGAACTCCTCGCCCGGCGGCAGCTTCAGGCAGTTGAAGTCGGCGAAGGGCACCCGCAGCCGCTCCGCCTGCCCGCCGGTGTACGGGCCCATCGCCACGTATCCGTAGGCGCCGCCCGCGAACCCGGGATTCACCGTCAGGCAGAAGCCGGTCTTGCCGGCCAGGCAGTTCTTGCAGAAGCCGCAGGCCACGTTGAACGGCATCACCACACGGTCCCCCTGGGACAGCGAGGTCACCCCGTCACCGACCTCCTCGATGATTCCGAGGTTCTCGTGGCCGAAGACGATGCCCGCCTCGGCGGCCGTACGGCCCTCGTACATGTGCAGGTCCGATCCGCAGATCGCGCTCGACGTGACCCGTACGATCACGTCGTTCGGGTGCTGGATCCGTGGATCGTCGACGTCCCTCACCGTCACGCTGAAGGGCTTCTCGTAGACGACGGCTTTCACCTTCGGTCACCTCCGCGTCGGACACTGGACGACGGCGGCGACGGCGGGCCGCTTGACGTGGTCGTCGTCGCGCCGCCGGACCATTCCAGGTAACGCCTCCCCGGCGGCGCCCGCAACCCGCGCCCGCGCTCACACCTGCACGATCGGCTCCCGGGTGAACAGAGCTCCCAGACCAGGGGCGTTGACCCTCCGGTCGGTCAGCCGCAGCGCCTCCCACACGGTGACCTGGTTCGCCGTGAGGACCGGCTTGCCGAGCGCGTCCTCGAGGGCGCCGACGTGGGACGCGGTGTGCAGGGCGGTGTCCGGCAGTACGACCGCCTCGGCCTGCGCGGTGTCGGCCGCCCGGGCCAGCTCCAGGACCTCCGGCTCGCCCCAGGACGCGACCTGCGCGGCCGTGGTGACCCCCGCGCTGTGGGCGGCGGCGACCTCCAGGCCCGCGCCCCGCAGGAAGTCCGTGAAGAGTTCGGTCACCTCCTGCGGGTAGGCCGCCGCGACGGCCACCCGCCGTACGCCCAGCTCGCGCAGCGCGTGCTCGAAGCCGAAGGAGGTGGAGGAGGCGGGCATGCCGGCCGTGCGCGCCAGGGTGCGCACCTGCTCCTGGGCGCCCTCCCGGCCGTGCGTGAAGCTGCCCGCGGTGCTCGCCCACACCACCGCCTCCACGCCGGACAGCCGCAGCGCCTCGACCCCCTCGGCCAGCCGCCGGGCCGAGCCCGTCTCACGCAGCGCGTCCAGCCCGTACACGCCGTCGCCCATGGCGGTGTGGACCACGTCCACCCGGATGTCACTGCCCAGGAGCTGTTCGATGCGCGGATAGTCGTCCTCGGCGAAGTGGCCCGGGTAGAGGATTCCGAGTGCCGTCATGACCAGCCTTTCTGCCGTCGTGGTGGCGGAAACAGGGCTCGGGTACCCCGTGCACGCGACGCAGCCTCCCGTCGCGGCACGGTCACCGTTTCCCCATCGCTCCCGCACAAACCGCGCGGCATGGCCCCGATGCACTTGGGTAGCTGCGCGCCCATGGCTCCACCACTTTCACTCGGTAAGCGCAGACGGACAGCGGGGCCGGCGGGCCCCGGCCGCCGGTCGCTGCTCGCGGGGGTCGCGGCGCTCGGCGCGCTGGGCGCCGCCGGCTGCAGCCGCGTGGCGACGGCCTCCACCCGGGAGGGCGGCGACCTGCTGGGCCGGCTGCGGGCCCAGGGCGTCGTGCGGCTCGGCATCGCGGGCGAGATCCCGTTCGGGTACATCGACAAGGACGGGCGGCTGACCGGTGAGGCGCCGGAGCTGGCCAGGGTGATCTTCAAGCGCCTCGGGGTGGACCGGGTGCAGCCGGTGCCCACCGAGTTCGGCTCGCTGATCCCTGGCCTGAACTCCCAGCAGTTCGACGTCGTGGCCGCCGGGATGTACGTCAACCCCGACCGCTGCGAGCAGGTGATCTTCGCCGACCCCGACTACCAGATGCTCGACGCCTTCATCGTCCGCAAGGGCAACCCGCTCGGGCTGCACAGCTACCAGGACGTGGTGCGCAGGAAGGCGAAGTTCGCCACCGGCACCGGATACGCGGAGATCCAGTACGCGGTGGAGGCCGGCTACAAGCAGGGCGACATCCTGATCGTGCCCGACCAGGTGGCCGGGCTGAACGCCGTCGAGGCCGGACGCGTGGACGTCTTCGCCGGTACGGCGCTCACCGTTCGCGAGGTGGTGAAGAAGTCGTCCAAGGCGGAGGCCACCAAGCCGTTCGCGCCGCTGGTGAAGGGCGAGCCGCACGTCGACGGCGGCGCGTTCGCCTTCCGCCCGACCGAGACACGGCTGCGGGACGCCTTCAACGCCGAGCTGCACCGGATGAAGAAGAGCGGCGAGCTGCTGCGGATCCTCAGGCCCTTCGGGTTCACGAAGGAAGAGATGACGGATCTGACCGCGAAGGAGCTGTGCGGCGGATGACCAAGGGACTGTGGGAACTCGTACTCCAGGGCGTGTGGACCACCGTCCAGCTGCTGGTCCTCAGCGCCCTGCTGGCCACGGCCGTGTCCTTCGTCGTCGGCGTCGCCCGCACCCACCGGCTGTGGATCGTCCGCTTCCTCGCGGGCTTCTACACCGAGGTGTTCCGCGGGACCTCCGCGCTGGTGATGATCTTCTGGGTGTTCTTCGTGCTGCCGCCCGCCTTCGGCTGGCAGCTGGTGCCGATGTGGGCGGGCACGCTCGCGCTCGGGCTGACGTACGGGGCGTACGGCTCGGAGATCGTGCGCGGGGCGCTGAACGCGGTGGACCCGGCGCAGCGGGAGGGCGGCATCGCGCTGAGCTTCACGCCCTGGCAGCGGATGCGGCTGATCCTGCTGCCGCAGGCGGTGCCGGAGATGATCCCCTCCTTCTGCAACCTGCTGATCGAGCTGCTCAAGGGCACCGCGCTGGTGTCGGTCATGGGCATGGGCGACCTGGCCTTCAGCGGCAACCTGGTGCGCCTGGCGCTCCAGGAGAGCGCGGAGATCTACACGTACGTGCTGCTGATCTACTTCGTGATCGCCTTCGCGCTGACCCGGCTGATGCGAGGGCTGGAGAAGCGGCTGAAGCGGGGGGTCGGCAAGGACCCGCTGCACGAGGCCGGCGCGCGGGAACTCAAGCGCGCCGAGACGACCGGCGTCGGGGCCGCGGGAGGTGGTGTCGCGTGAAGTGGGACTGGGGCGCCGTACGCGATTTCATGCCGCACTTCTGGGACGGCCTGCTGGTCACCCTCCAGGCCCTCGCCCTCGGCTCGCTGATCTCCTTCGCGCTGGGCCTGGTGTGGGCGCTGCTGATGCGCACGCCGAGCCGGTGGGTGCGCTGGCCGGTGGGCGCGGTGACGGAGTTCGTACGGGACACACCGCTGCTGGTGCAGCTGTTCTTCCTCTTCTACGTGCTGCCCGAGTGGGGGCTGACGTTCTCGGCCCTGACCACGGGCGTCTTCGCGATCGGGCTGCACTACTCGACGTACACGATGCAGGTCTACCGGGCCGGCATCGAGGCGGTGCCGGCCGGCCAGTGGGAGGCGGCGACGGCGCTGAACCTGCCGCGGCGGCGGACGTGGACCGCGGTGATCCTGCCGCAGGCGATCCGCCGGGTCGTCCCGGCCCTCGGCAACTACGTGATCTCCATGCTCAAGGACACTCCGCTGCTGATGGCGATCACGGTGCTGGAGATGCTGGGGCAGGCGCGGCTCTTCTCCCAGCAGCACTTCCAGTTCACCGAGCCGCTGACCGTGATCGGCGTGGCCTTCATCCTCGTTTCCTACCTGGCCTCCCTCCTCCTGCGAGCACTGGAGCGACGTCTTGTCCGTTGACACCGCCAAGAACCCCGACCGTCCGACGACCCCCGGCTCCTCCGACGCATCCGGCTCCGGCACCGGGGAGCTGATCCGCCTGGAGAACGTGACCAAGCGGTTCGGCGACCACACCGTCCTCGACGGGCTGGACTTCTCCGTCGACACCGGCAAGCACGTCACGCTGATCGGCCCCTCCGGCTCCGGCAAGACCACGATCCTGCGGATGCTGATGACCCTGACCAGGCCCGACGAGGGCACGATCACGGTGGACGGGGAGCGGCTCTTCCCGGCGCCGCCGAAGCAGGTCCGGGAGATCCGCAAGAAGATCGGGATGGTCTTCCAGCAGTTCAACCTGTTCCCGAACATGACCGTGCTCAGGAACATCACCGAGGCACCGGTCACCGTGCTCGGCATGTCCAGGGACGAGGCGGAGGCCCGCGCCCGCGAGCTGCTGGAGCTGGTGGGCCTCGCCGACAAGTGCGACGCCCGGCCCTCCCAGCTGTCCGGCGGGCAGCAGCAGCGGGTGGCGATCGCCCGCGCGCTGGCCATGCGGCCGCAGGTGCTGCTCCTGGACGAGGTGACCTCGGCCCTCGACCCCGAGCTGGTCGCGGGCGTCCTGGACCTGCTGCGGGACATCGCCCGCAGCACCGACATCACGATGCTGTGCGTGACCCACGAGATGGGCTTCGCCCGGGACATCTCCGACCAGGTGCTGATGTTCGACTCGGGGCGCGTGGTGGAGGCCGGCTCCCCGGAGAAGATCTTCGGCGACCCGGAGCAGGAGCGCACCCGGGAGTTCCTCGGCGCGGTGCTGTGAGTACGGCGGGAAGGCGGGCGCGGCGGGCCGCCTCGCCCGCCCCCGATCTCCTCAACGACCCCTCACGGCAAGGTGCTTGACCGTTACCGTGGAAGGGATTGCCTGACCGGATCACGGCCCAGACAGCGAGCGCAGGGGGAAACCGTGGCGCTGAAGCACGAGCCGACCGCCCCGTACCACTCGGCCCAGGACGCGCTGCGCGTCCTGGAGACGGTGGCACGCGACTCCACCGGGATCGCGGACGCCGAGCTCGGCCGCCGCACCGGCCTCGCCCCCGAGCGGCTGGCCGCGCTGCTGCGCATGCTGCGCCGCGAGGGCTACGTCGAGCAGGTCGCCGGCGGCGGTCACGTCACCGGGGCCGCCCTCGCCCGCCTCGGCGCCGCCCGCGGCCACGAGCAGGCCCTGCGCGACCAGCTCCAGCGCATCCTCGACCGGCTGCGCGACTCGCTCGGCGCGGCCGTCTACATCAGCCGCTACGTCGACGGCGAGGTCCGCGTCACCCAGTACGCCGACGGCCCGGCCACCCCGGCGGTCAACGAGTGGTTCGACTTCCGCTGCTCGGCCCACGCGACTGCGGTCGGCAAGAGCCTGCTGACCCAGCTCGACCACGAAGGCCGCCGCGACCGTCTCGCCCGGTACCGCATGACCCGGCTCACCTCGCGCACGATCACCAGCGACAAGCTGCTGCTCTCCCGGCTGGAGGCCCAGCCGGCCACGGTCCCGGTGCTCGACCTCCAGGAGTACGCCATCGGCACGGTGTGCGCCGCCGTCCCCGTCACGGCCGGCTCCGCCGTGGGCTGCCTGGCGCTGTCGCTGCCCGTCGAGCACGCGCACCGGCTGCGCCGTGCGGCGCAACGGCTCAACCGGGACGCGGCGCCGGTGATGCTGTCGCTGGCGATCTAGGACCCGGGCCCGGGTGGTCACGAGCACCCCCGTGGACCAGGTAGTATTTTCTTCGTCGCCGGCCGCGAAGAGCGGACGGCGGGAGTCATGCGCCGCTAGCTCAGTTGGTTAGAGCAGCTGACTCTTAATCAGCGGGTCCGGGGTTCGAGTCCCTGGCGGCGCACAGATGAAGGGCCCTCGCGAAAGCGGGGGCCCTTCGACGTGCGGGCAGCGGGCCCCGGCCGTCAGCCCGCACGCCCAGGCCGGTTAGTTGAGCATGTTCACACCCACCTCGGAGTCGGCTTGCCGGCACCGTGCGCACAGGCCCACCGTCAGGTCCCGGCGCGCGTCCAGCGCGGCCACGCTGCGCCGGTGCATGGCCTCGGCCACCTCGGGGGCGTACTCCACCCGGGCCGGCCGGACCGCCAGCACCTCAAGGCCGGCCGACGCCGTCTCCCGCGCCACCAGCCGGGTCAGCGCCTCCCCGGCCGTCTCCGTCCCGTGCGTGCCGCCCGGCGCCGCCATCGCGACCCGGGCGAGGGCGGCCTCCACGCACGCGTGCAGGAACCCCTCGTGGTCGTCGACGCCGAGCACGGCCCGCGCGGTGTCCCGCACCCGCCACACCACGAGCACCGAGACCCGCAGCGCGATCCCGTCCCCGTCGGCGGCCGGCATCGGCCCGCCGCGCCAGTGCCGCAGCCGTACGTCGACCCGGCGTCTGCGCACCAGCGGGCTGACCCACATCAGCCCGGTGCGCCGGACGGTCCCCCGGTAGCCGCCGAAGAGACCGAGCACCCACGCCCGCCCGGTCCGCCCCCTGAGCAGCCCGCCGAACCCCGACGCCCCGAGGGCCCCGGCCCCGGCGTACGCGGCCCACTGCGGCAGCCCGAGCCCGGCGCCCACGCCGGCCGGCAGCCGCAGCACCTGTTCCGCGAGCGGCGGCAGCACTCCCGCCCACCAGGAGGTGAGCACACAGCCCGCCGCCCCGCAGGCCCCGGCCAGCAGCCCCACCGCCCCCGGCAGCACCCGGGCCGGCCGCTCCACCGGTCCGGGGTCGGGGCCCGCCGCCGGGCGCGCGGGCGCGGGCACCCGGCGGCGCCGGAAGCGCGGCTGCTCTCCGGTGCCGCGCCGGCCGCCGACGACCGTGGACGCCACGGGCGGCACGTCCGGGCAGGGGTCGTCGCGGAACAGCAGGTGGACGGGGATCTCGGTGGTCGCCTCGTTCTGGATGAGCCGCGCCCCGAAGGGGCCGCCCCGGCCGCCCGGGGGCGAGGTGCGCTCGCACCCCTCGGGATCGGGCACGGCGGAAGCCGTCGTGCTCGTGCCTGCCATACCTGCCTCCAGCCTCCGCGCCAGACGGTTCAGGACAGTGGGTCACTTCTCGGGCCGCGTCCCGGGTTCGCTTCGCGGGTTCACTTCTGCAGTTCATTCCTCACGCCGCCCCGGACGCGCCCCGCCTCAGGCCAACGGCCGCCGCCAGGTCTCCGGGCCCGGGTGGCCGTCCGCCGCGCCCCGGTCCGCCGTGGACCGGCGCGGCCCTGGCCCGGCCGGGCAGAGGTGGCCGTACCCCTTGGCCACCAGCCGCTCCCGCAGTCGGGTGAGGTACTCGTTCTCCGCGCCGGGCCCGAACACCCCGCTCCCCGGACAGCCGGGCACGGGCAGCGGGGCGGGTGCCGGCGCGGGCCGGGGAGGCGGCGCGGCCGACGGGGACCCGTTCGCGCGGGCCAGCGCACGGGTGACGCCCTTGTAGCGGTAGGGGACGTACCGCGAGGAGTGGCTCCAGTAGGCGTACGGGGTGACCTTGCGGCGGGTGCGCGGCGGCGCCTGCTCGTAGGCGAGGTAACGGGTGTGCGTGTGGTCGCTCCAGCCGCCGAACAGCACCACGTGCGAGCCATTCAGGGGGTTGGCGGGATTGTGGTAGAGGAGGATGTCGCCCGGCTGGAGCCGGTCCTTGGTGGTCCTGACCGCGTACCGGGCGAGGCTGCCCGTCCACTCGTTGCGCGGCAGGTTCCAGGCCATCGAGACGAAGCCCGAGCAGTCCTGGCGGTATCCGTCCGGCCAGAACGCGTACATGCTGTACGGCACCTTGGCGCTGATCCACTTCTTGGCCCTGGCGAGGATGGCCGTGCGGGTGGTGGCGTGGACCACGGCAGGGGTGCCCGTCTTGACCGGCTCCCCCACCGGTCCGTGCAGCGGGGCCGGCTCCCCCTGCGGGGTCTCCACGTCGTCGCCCGCGACGGCGCCGGGCCGGGCGGGGACGTGCCCGGCGGCGCCCGCCGGGGGCGCGTGGCCCGCGCCGAGGGCGGCGGCGGTCACGGCCGCCACGAGGAGCGTGCGATACGCATCACATTTCGTACGGACACTCATGGATCTGCGCACGTTGATCAGTTTCACAACGGTCGCCAGCACGCGCATGTTGACGGTCCGAATGACGTACTCGACGCATTGAACGACGTACTGAACGACGTACTGCAAAAAGACCCCCCGCTTTTGCGAGGGGCCTTCTCCGTCTGTGCGCCGCCAGGGACTCGAACCCCGGACCCGCTGATTAAGAGTCAGCTGCTCTAACCAACTGAGCTAGCGGCGCCTGCTGACGTCGACAACTCTACAGGACACGGAACCGTGCTCCCGACCACCAGGCGCCCCCATGGTCGCACCTCTGTACGTTTTCGCACCCGAACTCCTTTTTTCGCATCTTGTGATCATGGCGAACGCTGTAGAACCCTTGATGCCACGATGCCGCCTTTGGGTGGCAGTTGGGGGCATTGGGGGGTTTTCGAAAGACAGTTTGAGCCGGTTGCCCGGTGTGCGGGGAGAAGGGGCCTTCGCGCGTCGGCGGCTGCCGAGGGGGGCAGCCATGCAACGGCAGTGAACCGATCAACACGCGCCGACCCGCGCGTGTGGGGGGATGACTCATGACGTCGACGCCTGCCGGCGCGCGCCGAGCCGGCACCGGATACGACTACGAGCACTACAGCCGCCTGGCCGGACCGCTCACCCGGCCCGATCCGGACCGGCCGTACCGGGTGCGCTACCGCTCGCTGATCTCGCAGGAGCCGCACCGCGTCCGCGTGGCGCTGATGCTGGCCGCCGCGCCGCTGCTCTCGCTGGTCCTGCTGGGCTGGCTGATGCGCCCGGAGCACTGGACCGAGCGCGACTACCCGGCCTACGGCTTCCTGCCCGCGCTGGACACCGTGATGCTCGTCTCGATCGGCCTGATCGAGCTCTTCCGCTGCCTGAACGTGCTGTCCAACGCGCACGCCACCCTGGTCGCCCGCGACCCGGTGCCCGTCGTGCCCGAGACCGGCACCAAGGTGGCCTTCCTCACCAGCTACGTGCCCGGCAAGGAGCCGCTGGAGATGGTGACCAGGACCCTGGAGGCGGCCGTCCGGCTGCGCCACCGGGGCCTGCTGCACGTCTGGCTGCTCGACGAGGGCGACGACGAGGAGGTGAAGGCGGTCTGCGCGCGCCTGGGCGTGCACCACTTCACCCGCAAGGGCGTCGAGCGCTGGAACCGGCCCAAGGGCCCGCACCGGGCGAGGACCAAGCACGGCAACTACAACGCCTGGCTCCAGGCGCACGGCGACGCCTACGACTTCTTCGCCTCCGTCGACACCGACCACGTGCCGCTGCCCAACTACCTGGAGCGGATGCTCGGTTACTTCCGCGACCCGGACGTCGGCTTCGTCATCGGCCCGCAGGTCTACGGCAACTACGACACCTTCGTCACCAAGGCCGCCGAGTCGCAGCAGTTCCTCTTCCACGCCCTGATCCAGCGCGCCGGCAACCGCTACGGCGCCCCGATGTTCGTCGGCACCTCCAACGCGGTGCGCATCCGCGCGATCAAACAGATCGGCGGGCTGTACGACTCGATCACCGAGGACATGGCCACCGGTTTCGAGATGCACCGCGCGAAGAACCCGGCCACCGGCCGCAGATGGAAGTCGGTCTACACCCCCGACGTGCTCGCCGTCGGCGAGGGACCGGCCGCCTGGACGGACTTCTTCACCCAGCAGCTGCGCTGGTCGCGCGGGACGTACGAGACGATCCTCAAGCAGTACTGGAAGGGCTTCGGCTCGCTGCCCCCGGGCCGCCTCTTCAACTACACCATGATGATCATCTTCTATCCGATGTCGGCCCTCAACTGGATCCTCGCCGCGCTGAGCTGCGCGCTCTTCCTCGGCCTCGGCGCCTCGGGCGTGAACATCGACCCCACCGTCTGGCTGATGCTGTACGGCAACGCCTCCGCGCTCCAGATCGGCCTGTACCTCTGGAACCGCCGGCACAACGTCTCCCCGCACGAGCCGGAGGGCTCCGGCGGGGTGGCCGGCATGGTGATGTCGGCGCTCTCGGCCCCCATCTACGCGCGCTCGCTCGTCGACGCCGTGCTGCGGCGCAAGAGCAGGTTCGTGGTGACCCCCAAGGGGGAGTCGGCGAGCCCGGACACGCTGTTCGGCACGTTCCGCGTGCACTGGTTCTTCGTCGTGGTCTTCGGCGGCTCGATCACCGCCGGCCTCGTCCTCGGCCACGCCCACCCCGCGATGCTGGTCTGGGCCTCCCTCGCCCTGCTGATCACGGCCGCGCCGATCCTGGCCTGGTGCTGGGCGCTACGGCTGGAGCGGCGGGGCGTGCCGCCCGAGGCCGCCGTGCCGCCGCCCGTCCCGGCAGTCCCGGTACGGGCGGTCCTGCCGGCGCCGGCCGCCCTGCCGGCGCCGCAGGACTCCGTGCCCGCGGGCCACGCGGCGCGCGTCCCGCAACGGCTGCCCAGCTGGGCCGGGGCCGGGCGGGCCACCGCCGAGGGGACGGGTGAGCACACCATGCGCATCGCCCTGGGCGGTCTGCGGGGAGCGGGAGGACGTGAGGAATGAGGGACCGCAGTCGTTTCCGCCGCGCCCGCAGGCTGGGGATCGGCGCGGTGGTGGTGGCCGCCCTGGCGGGGATGAACGGGCCCTGGCTCTACCGCTTCGGCTCGGAGCGCTACCACGAGTACAAGATCAACAGGCCTGAGTACAAGGCGGCCAACGGCCACTGGCAGATCGTCGAGTTCCCCAAGGAGTACCGCCAGGACACCATCCACGCGGTGCTCCTGCACACGGGCAAGGTGCTGCTGGTCGCCGGGTCGGGCAACAACCAGGCCAACTTCGACGCCAAGCGGTTCGACACCCGCGTCTGGGACCCGGTCAAGGGCACGATCAGGAAGGTGCCCACGCCCAACGACCTGTTCTGCACGGGCCACACCCAGCTCGCCGACGGCAGGATCCTCATCGCGGGCGGCACCAAGCGGTACGAGAAGCTCAAGGGCGACGTCACCAAGGCCGGCGGCCTGATGATCGTCCACAACGAGAACCCGGACAAGCCGGTCACCCTCCCCGCGGGCACGAGCTTCACCGGCAGGGCGGGCGGCAAGACGTTCGTCTCCAAGGACCCGGTGCTGGTCCCGCGCGCGAAGAAGAACTTCGACAGCGGGACCGGCCGGTTCCTCGGCAACACCCCGGGCCTCGGCCGCATCTACGTCGAGGCGCAAAGGAGCGGCGCGAAGTACGAGACCGGAACCCAGGACAACTACCGGATCCGGGGACTGACCGGCGCCGACGCCCGCAACACCTACGGGATCGCGCAGAAACTCGCCCTGGACAAGAAGGACTTCCAGGGGATCAGGGACGCCTACGAGTTCGACCCGGTCGCCGAGAAGTACATCAAGGTCGACCCGATGAACGAGGCCCGCTGGTACCCGACGCTCACCACCCTGAGCGACGGGAAGGTCCTCAGCGTCTCCGGACTGGACGACATCGGCCAGCTGGTCCCGGGCAAGAACGAGGTCTTCGACCCGGCGACGAGGAAGTGGACGTACACCCCGAAAATCCGTCAGTTCCCCACCTATCCCGCGCTGTTCCTGCTGCCGAGCGGCAGGCTGTTCTACTCGGGCTCCAACGCGGGCTACGGCCCGGACGACGTGGGCCGCGACCCGGGCCTGTGGGACGTCGACAGCAACCGGTTCACCAGGCTGCCCGGGCTCAGCGACCCGGACCGGATGGAGACCTCCGGCACGGTCATGCTGCCGCCCGCGCAGAACGAGCGGTTCCTGGTGATCGGCGGCGGCGGGGTCGGCGAGTCCGCGCTGTCCAGCAGGCGCACCCGGCTCATCGACCTCAAGTCCGCCGACCCGCGCTTCACGAACGGGCCTTCGCTGGAGAAGGGCACCCGCTACCCGCAGTCCTCGATCCTCCCGGACGACTCCGTGCTGGTCTCCGGCGGCTCCGAGGACTACCGGGGCCGCGGCGACTCCGACATCCTCCAGGCCCGCCTCTACGACCCGGTGGCCAACACCTTCAGGCGGGTCGCCGACCCGCTCGTGGGCCGCGACTACCACGCGGGCTCCATCCTGCTGCCCGACGGCCGGGTGATGTTCTTCGGCTCCGACCCGCTCTACGGGGACAAGGCCGGCACCAGGCCAGGCAGGTTCGAGCAGCGCATCGAGATCTACACCCCGCCCTACCTGTACCGGGACGCGCGGCCCTCGCTGTCGGGCGGCCCCGGCACGATCGCGCGCGGCGGCTCGGGCACCTTCGTCTCGCAGCAGGCCCCGGCGATCCGGAAGGCGCGGCTGATCCGGCCGAGCGCCGCCACCCACGTCACCGACGTCGACCAGCGCTCGATCGCCCTGGACTTCAAGGCGTCCGGCGACCGCGTCACGGTGACGGTGCCGAAGAACCGGAACCTGGTGCCGCCGGGCTGGTACATGCTCTTCGTGGACGACGACCAGGGCACGCCGAGCAAGGCGAAGTGGGTGAAGGTCCCGTAGGTCAGCGGCTCGCGCGGGCCAGCTTCAGCGCGTAGTCGGCCCACCAGTCGCCCGCCTTGGGGCCGCCCTTGCACGTGCCGTCGGACTCGCCGGGCCGCTTGACCCACAGATAGGCGTCGGCGAGCGGGTCGGCGGTCCTCGTCGTGGGGGGCTCGCCGAGCGCGCGTCCGGGCGGGTTGCACCAGCGCTCGTCCGGACGGCCCGCGGTGTAGGGGCCGTTGCCGTTGCGGCTGGTGTCGACGACGAAGTGCTTGCCGCCGACCTTCGCCGACAACTGCCTTCCGTACTCCAGGGATTGCCGGGTGGAGTAGAAGTTGGAGACGTTGACGGCGAAGCCGTCCGCGCGGCCGACCCCGGCCCGCTCCAGCGGCTCGCGGATCTCGTCGGGACGGCCCCAGCCGGCGTTGCCCGCGTCGAGGTAGACCCTGGTGTTCTTCAGGGACTTGAGCCGGTCGACCGCGCCGCTGAGGAGGTCGTAGCGCTCCTCCTCGAAGGCGCCCTCGGTGCAGCCGTCCACCAGGTGCAGCACGGCGTCCGGTTCCAGGACGACGGTGGCGGACCGGTCGCCGATGCCCCGGGCCACGCCGTCGATCCAGGCCCGGTAGGCGTTCCCGTCGGCGGCGCCGCCCCGCGAGTACTGGCCGCAGTCGCGGTGCGGGATGTTGTAGAGGACGAGCAGCGCGGTGCGGCCGGCGCGCTGTGCGGCCTCGGTGAAGCCGCGCGCCTCCCGCTCGGGGTTCTCCGGGCCGATCCACTCGCCGGTCGGCTGTTCGGCGATCTTGCGGATCTGCGCGGCCTCGGCCCCGCGGCCCTCCTTGGCGTAGGCGGCGACCTGACGGGCCGCCCTGCTGTCCGGATTCACCCAGAAGGGGTCGGCCTCCTTGGGCCGCTGGGTGATCGCGGCGGCCTTGCCGCCGTCGCCGTCGTCCCCGCCGCCCGCGGAGGAGCAGCCCGCGGCCAGCGGCACGGCCCCCAGCACCAGCCCCAGCACGGCCGCAGACGCCCGTGCCCGCCTGCGGCGGGCACGCGGAACGAGCCCCCTCACGCCGTACATGCGACTCCCCCTCGGTGCACTCGGCCAGGCCGTCTCCCATGCTGGCACAGCGAGCGGGTGTCACGGGTCTGGGCCGGGGCGGCCGACTCGGTCTAGAGTGCTTTACCCCCCACATGGCTCATCCCCTGAGACCACCAGACCTCCGAACCTCCCGCGCCGGACGCCGGGTTACTCCCGCAGCCCGGGCGCGCGCGGTCGAGGGCCCGCCCGGTCGGCGGCTTCGGGGGGAGCGGGCCGCCGACCGGGCAGGTGCGCCGGCCGTCCTGTGCCACGGCTCAGGATCCGGTGCCCGTCAGGTACGCGTGCACCACTACGTCCGTGGCGCCGCCGTACGTCACCAGCAGCAACTCGGCGCGGTCCGGGTGCCGTTCGGACGGGGCGAGCCGCGCGCGGGCCGACTCGGCGGGCCCCGAGGGCCCGGTGTGCCCGGCGCGGTCCACACGGTCCACGGTGAAGTCGGCGGCGGTGCCGTCGCCGCGGGCGACACGGACCGTGGCGCCGGTGCCCAGCGTGCCGAGCTCTCGGAACACCGCGCCCCTGGCCCCCGTGCGGGCCTGCCCGATCAGCAGCGCGGTGCCGGGCGCGCCGGGTTTCACGCCGGCGCCGTACCAGCCCACCGCGCCCGCCGGTTCGGCGGGCGGGGCCAGTCTGCCTTCCGCGTCGGCGGCGCGGGCCACGACCGGGGCGCGCACCCCGAGGGCCGGGACCTCGACCAGCCGGGGCAGAGCGTCCTTCAACGGATGGGCGGCGGGCGGGAGCCGGTCCCCGGCCGGGCGGCCGACCGCGGCGATGTCGCCCGTGGCCGGGCTGGACAGCGCCTGCCGTACGTCGGTCAGGTCGCGGCCCCACAGCCACAGGCCGAGCAGCAGCACCGTCCAGGCCAGTCCGGTCAGCAGGCGGGCGGTGGCGCGGGACCGTTCACCGCCGGACATCGTGATCGCTCCCCCGGTCGGCGCCCCGGCCGCGGCGGCCCTTGCCGAGGAGTTTGGGCAGCAGGAGGGAGGCCGCGGCGGCCCCCGCGAGCAGCAGTCCGGTCACCGCGTGCAGCGTGCCGGGAGCGGCCGCGACGGCGCGCCGGGCCGACGTACGCGCGCTCGGTGGTGTGGTCCGTGGTGTGCTCGGTCGCGGGGCCGGGGGGCGCGCGGGCGCCGCCGGCACGGACAGCACCGGTGTGGCGGGGGCGCGCACGGCGCGGTCCCGCGGGGCCGCCGCACGGTCGGCCGCGTGGTCCGCCGCGTGCGCCGCGGGGACCAGGGCCGCGGCGGCCAGCAGTCCCGCACAGACGGTGAGGCGTAGTGGACCCATCGTGAACAACCTCCGTTACCAGGAGACTGCCGATGGGTCCACCCCGCATCCGCGCGGGACGCGCCGTGCTCCGTTCGGGTGAGATCGGCGCGAGCGGCGAGTGCCGTCAGAACGGCGGGTGCGGTGGGGGCGGTGAGCGCGGTGGGGGCGGTGAGCGCGGTGGGGGCGGTGAGCGCGGTGAGCGGGCTAGATGCGTTCGACCAGGTCGGCGATCGAGTCGACGGCCTCGGACGGGCGGAACGGGTAGCGGTCGACGTCCTGGGGCTGGGTGACGCCGCTCAGCACCAGGAACGTGCGCATCCCCGCCTCGAGGCCGGCGAGCACGTCGGTGTCCATGCGGTCACCGATCATGGCGGACGTCTCGGAGTGGGCCCCGATCGCGTTCAGCCCGGCGCGCATCATCAGCGGGTTGGGCTTGCCGACGAAGTACGGCTTCCTGCCGGTCGCGGCCGTGATGAGCGCGGCCACCGAGCCGGTGGCGGGCAGGTCGCCCTCGACGGACGGGCCCACGTTGTCGGGGTTGGTGGCGATGAACCGGGCGCCGTTGTTGATCAACCGCACGGCCTTGGTCAGGGCCTCGAAGGAGTACGTGCGGGTCTCGCCGAGGATCACGAAGTCGGGCTCGTGGTCGGTCAGGATGTACCCGATGTCGTGCAGCGCGGTGGTCAGGCCCGCCTCGCCGATGACGTACGCGCTGCCGCCGGGCCGCTGGTCGTCGAGGAACTGGGCGGTGGCCAGGGCGGAGGTCCAGATGTTCTCCTCCGGCACGTCCAGGCCCATGCGCCGCAGCCGGGCGTGCAGGTCGCGCGGGGTGTAGATGGAGTTGTTGGTCAGCACCAGGAACGGGCGTCCGGACTCCCGCAGCTTCTTCAGGAAGGCGTCGGCGCCGGGGATCGGGACGCCCTCGTGGATCAGGACACCGTCCATGTCGGTGAGCCACGACTCGATGGGCTTGCGGTCTGCCATGTGCGGGGTCTCCTGCCGTACGCGGGCCTGCGTGGCTCCAGCCTAGCCAGTGGCCCGATCTTGCCGAAACGGTCCGGCGGTCCGGCCTCCGGCCGGTACGGCGTGCCCTGACTCAGCGGCGCCTCCAGGTCAGTACGAGCGTTCCGCCGGCGGCCAGCAGCAGCGCGGTGGCGGTGATCACGCCGAGGAGAGTGGTGAGGCCGGTGCGGGCGAGTTCGTCGGCGAGGGTCGGACTGTCGGGGGTGCCGGTGGGGGTGGGCGAGCCGGTGGCGGGGATGCCGGTGGCCGGGGCGCCGGTTTCCGGCGTGACCGTGGCGGGGGCGGTGGCCGTGGCGGGGGCGGTGGCCGTGCCGGAGTCGATGTGGAAGCGGTAGTCGCCGGACTGGCCGACCCAGTCGCCGTCGTCGTCGTGCCGCTGGACGACGGCCGCGTTCGCGGTGACGTCGTCGGCCACGGCGTCGGAGGTGATCGCGAGCCGCGCCCTCACGGTGACGGTCTTGTGCGGGCCCACGGTGAACCCGGGCAGCCCCGCGTCGAACGGGCCGACGAGTTCGGCCTGGTCGGTGGTCTCCAGGCGCACCGGATGAGGACGGGAACCGTCGTAGAACTCCAGCCGCACCTGCCCGGCCTTCAGCGCGCGCTTGGCGTCGACGAGCACGACCACCGGGTGGATGGCGGCACAGCTGACGGAGGTGGTGTTGGTGAGATCGATGGAGAAGCTCCCGTATCCCCCTCCGGCGGTGTAACGGTCGGGGCCGCCGTGAATGCGGCTGCTGATGGGAAAGCGCCGATCACCGGCCCCACCGCAGACGGAACGCGAACCGGCATCGGCGGGAGGCGAACCGGAGGAGGTAGGACGCGAACCGGAGGAGGTAGGACGCGGGTCGGCGTGGGCGGCACGCGAGCCGGTGTCAGCGGGAAGTGAGTCGGCGTGGGCGGGCCCGGCCGGGACGAGGGCGGCTGCGGCAAGGCAGAGGGACAGGGACGAGCACAGTCGCATGAACACATGACCATGCCGCAGCGACCAGGCAATCGAGCGACACCACGGGCCCAACCGCCCCCGAACGGCCCCGCGAAATCCCTCACCCGGCGGGCGGATCCGTTCAGCGTGCGCCCCTCCCAGCCGCCGCAGCAGCCGGCAGGCCGACCCACTCAGCCGCCACCCCGGCCGGCGGGCAGCCCCCGCTCAGCCGTCCCCCGGCCGGCACGCAGGCCCTCTCGACCCTCGCCCCGGCCGAACACCGGTGCGAGGAGCAGTTGGGCCGCGCCCTCGGCCACCGCGCGTTCGCCGCCGGGGGCGAGTCGTACCGGTACCGCGCCGGCCGGGAGGCCCTCGCGGTGGGCCCGGGCGGCCAGTACCGCCGACACGCCCGCCACGAAGACGTCCGGCGCCGCGGCCACCGTACGGCCACCCAGCAGGACCAGTTCGATGTCCAGCAGCCCCACCAGGTTCGCGGCACCGGCGCCCAGCACCCGCGCCGCCTCCTCCGTCTCCCCGCGCGCCACCGCCGCAAGGCACAGCGCCTCCACGCACCCCCGGTCCCCGCACTCGCACGGCGGCCCGTCCAGCTGGATCACCTGGTGCCCGAACTCCCCCGCCCCCGTCCGCGCCCCCCGGTGCACACCGCCCCCGATCACCAGCCCGGCCCCGATGCCCGTACCCACATGCAGATACGCGAACGATCCCGCGCCGCCACCGCCACCGCCGTCGTCGTCGCCCCTCGCGACCGCGAGCCCGAGCGCGGCCGCGTTGGTGTCCTTGTCGACCACCACGGGCACCCCGAGCCGCCGCGCCAGTGTGTCCCGCAGCGGAAAGCCCTCCCATTCGGGAAACCCGGTCACCCGGCGCAGCACCCCGCCGCGGTGGTCCAGCGGCCCGGGCAGCGCGACCCCGACCCCGAGCAGCGACTCGGCGACCGGCGGCACCAGGCCCTCGACCTGCCGGGCCACCGCCTCCACCACGGCCTGCGCACCCACCCCCGGGCCCGCCGCGTCCAGGGGACCGCACCGCTCGCCGACCACCGTCCCGTTCAGGTCGGCCAGCACCGCGCGCACCTCGTCCCGGTCGACGTGGACCCCGATCGCGTGTCCCGCCCCGGGAACCAGCCGCAGCACCGTGCGCGGCTTGCCCCCCGTGGACGCCCGCCGGCCGGCCTCGGCGGCGAGCCCCTGCGCGCGCAGCCGGGCGGTGATCTTGCTGACGGCCTGCGGGGTGAGCCCGGTGCGCTCGGCGAGCTCCAGCCGGCTGATGCCCCCGGCCCCGGCCCCACGCAGCAGGTCGAGCACGAGGGCGGTGTTGTGGCTCCGCAGCGCGAGCAGGTTGGCCCCGGCGCCCGTACCCGCTCCCGGCCCCGGCCCCCCTCCGACGCGCGCGCCCGCCCCCGGCCCAGCGCCCACGCCTCCGCTCACACCCACACCCACCTCATCCTCACCGCTGCCACTCCCACTCCCCCTCCCGCCCACCGGCTCCTCGCCCCCATTCTCCCCCGCGCTTGCACTTCGGCAACAGCGTTGCGAAAGTAGGACGCATGACTGGCACACCCCTCCGCGCAGGTCTCGTCGGCTACGGCCTCGCCGGCTCCGTCTTCCACGCCCCGCTGATCGCAGCCACCGAGGGCCTGGTCCTCGACACGGTGGTCACCTCCAACCCGGAGCGGCAGGCGCAGGCCCGCGCGGAGTTCCCGGACGTCCGCATCGCCGCCGGCCCCGACGAGCTGTTCGCCCGCTCCGCCGAGCTGGACCTGATCGTCGTGGCGTCCCCGAACAAGACGCACGTCCCGCTCGCCACCGCCGCCCTGGAGGCCGGTCTGCCGGTCGTGGTGGACAAGCCGGTCGCGGGTACGGCGGCCGAGGCGCGCGGCCTGGCCGCCCTCGCGCGGGAGCGCGGCCTGCTGCTGTCCGTCTTCCAGAACCGCCGCTGGGACAACGACTTCCTCACCCTGCGCGAGCTGATCGCCGAGGGCGAGCTGGGCGACGTCTGGCGGTTCGAGTCCCGCTTCGAACGGTGGCGCCCCAAGCCCAAGGGCGGCTGGCGCGAGTCCGGCGACCCGGTGGAGATCGGCGGCCTGCTCTACGACCTCGGCAGCCACGTCGTCGACCAGGCGCTGGTGCTGTTCGGTCCCGTGACCCAGGTGTACGCCGAGTCGGTGGTGCGCCGGGCGGGGGCGGAGACCGACGACGACACGTTCATCGCGCTCACCCACGCGAACGGCGTCCGCTCCCACCTCTACGTCTCCGCGACGGCGGCCCAACTGGGCCCGCGTTTCCGGGTGCTGGGCTCGCGGGCGGGCTACGTGAAGTACGGCCTCGACCCCCAGGAGGCGGACCTGCGCGACGGACGGCGCCCCGGGCGCCCGGGCCAAGGCGGCTGGGGCACGGAGGAGGAGTCCCTGTGGGGCCGCGTCGGCGCCGGTGAGTCCCCGCTGACCGGCGGCGGCCGTCCCGTACCGACCCTGCCCGGCGACTACCCGGCGTACTACGCCGCCGTGGCCGCCGCCCTGCGCGAGGGCGCCCCCAACCCGGTGACCGCCGACGAGGCGGCCGCCGCGCTCGACGTGCTCGAGGCGGCCCGGCGCTCGGCCCGCGAGGGCGTGGCGGTGACCCTGTGACGACGAACAGGCCCACCCCGAGGTCCGTCCCCGGCTCCGCCCCCGAGTCCGCCGAGATCACCCCGGGTATCGAGGAGCTGGAGGCGCAGGAACGCCGTCTGGTCTTCCGGCGTTTCACCCACGACGACGCCTGGGCGCTCGGCTCGCTGCTGGTGGAGCTGGCGCGGGAGCGGCAGGCCCCGGTGGCGATCGACATCCACCGCGCCGGCCAGCAGCTCTTCCACGCGGCCCTGCCCGGCTCGACGCCGGACAACGACGCCTGGATCGCCCGCAAGCGGCGGGTGGTGGAGCGGTACGGCTCGGCGTCGTACCTGGTCGGCGCCCGCTTCCGGGCCAAGGGGACGACCTTCGAGGACTCCTCCCGGCTGGACCCCGACGCCTACGCGGCGCACGGCGGCTCCTTCCCGGTCACCGTGGACGGCGTCGGCGTGGTCGGCGCGGTGACCGTCTCCGGCCTGCCCCAGCTCCAGGACCACCGGCTGGTGGTGGAGGCGCTGGAGCGGTTCCTCGAAGGGCGGGACGAGTAGCCCCTTCGCGGCTCCCCCGGGGATTATCGGCGCGTTCCCCAGGGTTGGGGTGGCTGTAGGCGCGATGATCACGGCACCCGCCCGGAGGGACTGGAACGATGAGCGACACGGCAGCACCGCTGAAGCAGAGGGTCGGACGCTACGGCGTCTGGAGCATCGGCCTGCGCTCGGAGGACCCCGCGCGCCGCGGTGAGATCGCCGACGCGGCCGCCGAGCTGGAGGAGCTCGGCTACGGCACGGCCTGGCTCGGCGGCAGCAGCGCGCCCGGCAACGCCGCCCCGCTGCTGGAGGCGACCTCGCGGCTCGTCGTGGGCACCAGCATCCAGAGCATCTGGCAGCACGACGCCGAGGCGAGCGCGGCCGGTTTCGCCGGGCTGGAGTCGGCCCACCCCGGCCGTTTCGTACTGGGCCTCGGCGTGAGCCACGCCAAGCTCGCGGAGCAGTACCGCCGCCCGTACTCGGCGCTGGTCGCCTATCTCGACGCCCTGGACGCGGCCGGGGTGCCCGCCGGGCGCCGGGTGCTGGCGGCGCTCGGCCCGAAGACGCTCGAGCTGTCCCGGGACCGGGCGGCGGGCGCGGTGCCGTACCTGGTCACGGCGGAGCACACCGCGCAGGCCCGCGAGGTGCTGGGCGAAGCCCCGCTCCTGGCCCCGGAGTTGAAGGTCGTCCTGGACGAGGACCCCGAGCGCGCGCGTACGACGGCCCGGGACTACCTCGCCATGTACCTCGCGCTGCCCAACTACACCAACAACTTCCTGCGGCTGGGCTTCACCGAGGACGACCTCAAGGACGGCGGCAGCGACCGCCTGGTCGACGCGGTGTTCGCGTGGGGCGACGACGCCCGGATCCGCGCCCGCGTGGAGGAGTTCTTCGCGGCGGGCGCGGACCACGTGGCGCTCCAGGTGGTGGTGGCGGGCGCCGAACGCGAGTCGCTGCCGAGGCAGGGGTGGCGCCGCGTGGCGGCCCTCCTCGGCTGAGCGCGGACCCTCAACGGCGGGGCGGCTAGGCGTCCTTGAGCTCCTGGCGCTGGCGCCCCAGCCCCTCCACCTCCAGTTCGACCACGTCCCCGGCCCTCAGGTAGGGCTTGGGGTCGGGCCGGCCCATGGCCACCCCGGCGGGCGTACCGGTGTTGATGACGTCGCCGGGGTGGAGAGTCATGAACTGGCTCACGTAGCGCACGACTTCGGCGACGGGGAAGATCTGCTCGGCGGTGCTGCCGTCCTGCTTGAGCTCCCCGTTGACCCACAGCCGGAGCGGCAGCCGCTGCGGGTCGGGCACCTCGTCCGCCGTCACGAGCCAGGGGCCCAGCGGGTTGAAGGTCTCGCAGTTCTTCCCCTTGTCCCAGGTCCCGCCGCGCTCGATCTGGAACTCGCGCTCGGACACGTCGTGCGCCACCGCGTACCCGGCCACGTGCGCGAGGGCCTCCTCGTGCGACTCCAGATAGCGGGCCGTACGCCCGATGACGACCGCGAGTTCGACCTCCCAGTCCGTCTTCGTGGACCCGCGCGGCACCAGCACGGTGTCGTCGGGGCCGACCACGGTGTCCGGCGCCTTGAGGAAGATCACCGGCTCGGCGGGCGGCGCCGCGCCGGTCTCGCGGGCGTGGTCGTGGTAGTTCAGCCCGATGCACACGATCTTGCCGATCCGTGCGAGCGGCGGCCCGATCCGCAGCCCGGCCGCGTCCAGCACGGGAAGCTGCCCCGCCACGGCGGCGTCCCGTACCCGGCCGAGCGCGGCGTCGTCGGCGAGCAGGGCCCCGTCGATGTCCGGGACCACGCCCGACAGGTCCCGCAGGGTCCCGTCCGCGTCCAGCAGCGCAGGGCGCTCCGCACCCGCCGTACCGACTCGCAGCAGCTTCATCTTCCCCATCTCCCTCACTCGCGGGCGGCCCGCCCGAGCGTCACGATCCGGGTGCGGCGGTACCGTCCGTCGGAGGCCTGTCCGATCCTCCAAGCCCACCGTCCACTCCGCAAGACCCGGTTCACGTACTGGACCGGGTCATGGTCCCCCCGCCGCACCTCACCTCACCTGATCACCGGTACAGCAGCACCCGCTCGACCGTGCTCCACGCCGTACTGGTCACCACGTACAGCGCGGCGGCCAGCGGCACGACGGCGACGGTGACGAGCGTGAGGAAGGACATGAACGGCAGGGCCCTGGCGATCGCACCGGCCGCACCGCCGCCCTCCGGTGCGGGCAGGACTTCCGTACTGTGGCGCGCGCGCCGGTAGTTGAGGCCGGCGAGGAGGGCGACGACCGCGAACAGCGCCCCGTACACGCCCCCGGCCGCCCCGAAGACCTGGCCGTCGCCGAGCACGTCCACCCACCGCCCGCCGAGCGGCGCCGCGAACAGCCCGTGCCCGAGCAGCCCGCCGGACCCGTCACTCGGCGCGGGACGCGAGAACAGGTGGTAGAGGAGGAAGAAGGCGGGCAACTGGCACAGACTCGCCGGCACGCCCGACAGCGGCGACACCTTCTCCGCCGCGTGCAGTTCCAGCACCGCCTGCCGCAGCCTCCGCGGATCCTTCCGGTGCTTCTTCCGCAGCTCGGCGATTCTCGGCTGGAGCGCGGCCCGGGCCCGCTGTCCGCGCGCGGCGGCCCGGGAGAGGGGATGGACGAGGAGCCGTACGAGCGCGGTGAACAGGACGATCGCGGCGGCGGCCGCGGAGGCGTGGAACAGCGGCTGGAGCAGGTCGGCGAGCTGCTCGACCAGGCGCTCGAGCAGGTGGGTGAGTACGGACATGGGTGAGCCCTCCGGGGGTCTCGTCGTGCCGGAAGCGAGGACATGACGGCAGGACGACCCGCGCAGGGCGAGCTGGGTGGTGGAACAGCAAGAACGCGCCCTACGCGACGACGGTCGCCGCAGGAGCGCGCCCGGGCGCTCTGGGCCGGCGACGTCCGGGCGCGTCGGGATCACGCTGCGGCAGGAAGGCCGTACGGCGGTCCCGGTCCCGAAGTGCCGTACGCACCCGGGTCGGCGGAACGACGGGCACGCACCGCGAGGCGAGCAGCGCGCAGGCGACGAGCGCCGCCCCGGCGGCGACGGTCACGGACAGGCCCCCGCCGTCGAACAGCCCGAGCTGGACGACGAGGAGCAGGACCGGAAGCAGCATCAGCGCCGGCGGCGCGGCGGTGGCGAGGGGACGGCGACGAAGCCGGTCACGGATCACGGCTCGCCTCCCTGGCGTCCCTCGCGTCGGAGTCTTCGTACCGTGAGGACGCGGCCGACGGGTACGACGGTTCCACGAGGCCGCGGTCCTGGCCGCGGTCCTGGCCACGGCCGGCGCGGTCATCGTGGCCGCATCGAGGTGAGGGTGCCCCAGACCACGAGCCGGTACCGGGAGGTGAACTCCGGGGTGCAGGTGGTGAGGGTGACGTAGCAGCCGGGGCTCCGGTATCCGTACGCGGGCCTCACCAGGCTCCTGGGCACGGGCCGGATCACCCCGTCGTCCCGCGCCGAGGTCTGCGGGAGGACCTGGTCGACGGCGTAGGCGTAGACGGCGGTGCGCGTCTCGACCTCGACGAGGTCGCGCGGTCGCAGCCGGTCGAGGTACCGGAAGGGCTCGCCGTGCGTGTTGCGGTGCCCGGCGAGCGCGAAGTTGCCCGCCTGTCCGGGCTGTTGGGTGCCGGGGTAGTGACCGGCGTACCCCTTGTTGAGCACGTCCTGGCGTCCGACCCCTTCGGCGACGGGCACGCGGAGGTGGAGACGGGGGATGACGAGAACGGCGTAGGCCTGCGACCAGTCCGGCCGCGGCGGCCCGGACACGGCGGTCGGCGCAGACCCCTGGCCGCCACCACCCGCCGCCGGCCCACCGGACGCACCGGACCCGCCGATGGCACGGGACGCCCCCGAGTCACCCCCCGCCGCCGATGCCGCCGATGCCGGCGCTCCCCGCGCCGCCCCACCCGCGCGGGACACCCCCCACTCCCGCTCCAGGGCCCGCACCTCCCGCGCGGCCCCCTGCCTCGCCTCCCGGTTGGTCCACCACAGCTGGTGGACGACCAGCAGCAGGAGCAGCACCCCCGCGGTGAGGAGCACCTCGCCCCCGGTCCACAGCGCCCGCCGCCGCAGCGCGCGCCTCCGCCGGGTCCGGTGCTGCACGACGGGAACCCGCATACGCCCGCCCTCCTCCCGCCTCGGCCCGGCGCACCATACGAGCGGCGGCCGAAGGTTGCCAGCCATACGCACCGAGGGCCGGAAGCCGGCGGAGAACGACGTCCCTCCCGTCCCCCTGGCCTGCAGATACCTGACTGTTGTCGCCGCCCGGCAGTACGGTGTCCCCCATGCGCCCCGACACGCCCGCCGAAAACGTCGACCACACCGCCGAAGCCGCCCGCCTGGAGCGGACCGCAGGCCTGTATCCCGAGGACGCCGAGGCCCTGCTCCTCCGGGCCGCGGCCCACCTGGAACTGTCCGGCGACCGCCCCGCCGCGACGACGCTCTACGACCGCCTGCTGTCGTCCCCCGACGGCCTGGAGAACCCCCACCTGATCCGCGCCCTGAAGGCCGCCAACCTGTGGGAGTACGACCACGAGGCGGAGGCCAGGGCGATCATCGACGGAATCAGGGCCACCGCGCCCAGGGACCCGGCCCCCTGGGTGATCGTCGCGGAGTCACTGGAGACCCACGACGAGCTGGAGGCGGCGCACAAGACCTTCACGGAGGCCGTGGAGTTGCTGCTGGCCGACGCCGAGCAGCCCCCGTACGCCACGCATCCGCTGCTCTTCGGCCGCCACCGGGTGCGCCGCATGCTGGGCGCGGCCCACGACGACTGGGACATGCTCGCCGACACCCTGCACTCCTCCCCGGTCTCCCTGGACGAGCTCCACGACCCCAAGCGGGTCTGGTCCCTCGGCTCGGAGAACCCGGCGGAGCTGGAGGCGGAGATCGCCCGCCTGCGCGCGGAGCTGGGCACCTACCGCGAGGCCCTCTCGCGCCCCTTCCCGGTAGCCGTCCTGCACTGGCCGGCGCCGGAACTGGCCGAACTCCTCACGGCGTACGGCGACCTCGCTGCGGAGTACCCCTCCCACGAGGCCCACCTGGCGACGATAGAGGCGTCCCTACGCGAACTGTCCGCCTCCGGCACCCCCAACCTGGGCATCGTCACCGGCACGGTCCCCTCCTACGAGGCCTTCGCGGCCTCGGAGGGCACCTCCCCGTCCGACCCGGCCCTCCTGCCCCAGTACGCGACGACTTTGGCGGCCAGGGGCCGCGCGGTCCCGTGGCCACCCCAGCGAGGCGAGTCCTGCTGGTGCGGCTCGAACCGCCCCTACACCGACTGCCACGGAGTCCCCACACCTACGGCAACCGACTGAGCCACCGGCAGACCGGCACCCACGCGAACAAGTCAGCACCGAAGCGGAGCACGAGCGCGGCCACCGGCCGGGCCCGGCTCCGCAACGAGGTCGGCGGAACAGGTGGAGCCGATACACCGGCAGGCCAGGCGCCGCCCTGACCTGCCGCTGCCTCATGAAGCCGTCGACGAAGCCGCCGGTGTCCGCTCATGGCTGCCATAGGGACGCGTGATGATCTCCATGCCATGCCCGGCCGGATCCAGGAAGTACAGGCCGCGTCCACCGTGGTGGTGGTTGATCTCTCCAGGCTGCTTCAGATGCGGATCGGCGTAGTACGTGACACCGCCCTGCTGGATACGCTCGAAGGCCGCGTCGAACTCCGCGTCGGAGACCAGGAACGCGTAGTGCTGCATGACGATCGACTCCGCCGGGACGGCGGCGAAGTCCAGGGTGACCCCGTTGCTGGTGGCCACGGGAACGAACGGACCCCACTCGGTCCCGACCTCAAGCCCCAGGATGCGCGCCAGGAACTCGGCCGACTCCCGGTTGTCCCGGGCATGGATGATGGTGTGATTCAACTCGACTGACATGTGTGGAATGCCTCCGCAAGGCACCTCACGGCACCTCCATGCCTCACCCAGCCGGTGACCGACACGCGATGCGCGCGCACGACCCTAAACAGCAGCGCCCACACCGTCGAGGCGCCTTACGAGGAAGCAGACCTTTCCGGCCACGAAGCGTCACGCACCCCCAGCCCAAGCCAAGAGGCAGCCGACACTAACTGACCGTACGAGCGTGAGCGTTGGGGGTCTCTCCGGGTTACGGGGAGGGCGCCACCCGCTGCGGCAGCCGCGTGCGACCACGCGCCCGCGCGTGCGGAGCCGGTGTCGCGTTACGCACTGTCGCCGCACCGACACCCGCGATAACCTGCGGGGTGGACTGTGACGGCACACCAGGTGAGACGCGGGGGGACCGTGGGGCGGCGCGAGGTGCGAGATCACTATGACGGGCTCGCAGCCGATTACGACGAGCACTGGGTCTACGGCCCCGAGTACATCCCATGGATGTCCGCCCGGATCGCGGAAGCGTTGGAACTCCGTCCCACCGACCGCATCGCGGACATCGGTTCGGGCACAGGTCTGTTCGCGAGGGAAGTGGCCCGGCAGCTACGACCCCGCCGGCCCGTCCTGTGCGTCGACCCTTCCGAAGCGATGCTGCGCGGGCTCGGCACACCGCCTCCGCCCACGCTGACGCCGGTCGTCGCGTCCGCCGAGGACATCGCCGAAGGCCGGACGCGCCTTCCGTACGAGCGACTCGACGCGATGTGGCTGAAGGAGTCGGTGCACCACGTCGCCGACCCCGCGCACACGTTGCGAGGCCTCGCAGGCCGGCTGGCTCCCGGCGGCCGGCTCCTGGTGGTCATGCTTCCCGCCACCATCCAGTACCCCTTGTTCGCGGCCGCCCTCGCCCGCTTCGAGGAACTCCAGCCGGACCCGGCCGTCATCCAGGGACATCTGAGAGACGCGGGACTCGAGACCCGGCTCGACCACGTGCAGCACGAGTTGCGCATCGACCGGGACAAGTACCTCGGCATGGTCCGCGCCCGCTACATGTCCCTGCTCTCCACCTTCACCGACGCCGAGATCCAGAAGGGCGTCGAGGAGATGCGAGCCGCCCACCCGGAGCCCGTCCTGGTCTTTCCCGACCGGTTCGCCTTCGTCCTCGGCCGACGACCGGAGGAGAGCGCGTGAGCACCGTGGTGGACGAGCGCTTGCGGCGGCTGCGCAGGGAGCTGGACGACCACTCGCGGATCGCCGACCGTCTCGGTCTCGACCTGGAGCGCCCGTTACGGTCCTTGAACGACGGCTATCCCGAGAACGCGGTCGCGCTCGTAGGCAAGCTGACCGAGAAGCTCCTCAAAGAACTGTGGCGCCACCACGACGTCGAGGGCGACCCTGCCACCAAGGCGCTGAACGACCTCGTGAAGCGCTGCCGTCCGTACATCCGCAGCAGCACGGTCCTCGACGCGCTCGACGACATCCGGCGCCTGCGCAACCGCTCCACCCACGACGGCTACGACATCAGCGACGAGGACGGGCTGCTCGCGGTCCGCCGACTCGTGGACGTGCTGGTCTGGTTCACCGACACCGGCAGCGCCGCCCTGCTCGGCGGGGAACCCGATCTCGCGCCTGAGGTGGCACGCCGCTGCGAATTCCTGGCCGGGCTCCACGTCACCCTCGGCTACCGGCAGGCCAAGCGCTTCGTCCTCAGCCCGGACACCGTGTACCTGCTGTTCTGCCGGGAGTCGGGGATCCGGCTCGAATACGTGGAGCTGATGCTCTCGCGGGACGCCGACGACCTGGGCGCCGTCCTCGCCTCGCGGGGAGGTGAACTGCTGCGCACCCGGCTGCCCAAACTCACCCGTTTCGTCGTCGTGGACGATGACGGCAGGAGCGGAGGCTCCGGTGCTCTCCACCAACTCCTGGGCACCGACTTCCGGATCGTGCGGTACGACGGCTTCGTCGACACCGTCGTCAGCCTCGACATCCACCTCTCCGGACTCACCGGCAACACCGTCGAGGAGGTCGCCGACGGCACCACGCCGCAACCGCGACTCGCCGTCGCCGCCACGGCCCTGACCACTGACCCGCGCACCGGCGAGCAGACGGTGACGGAGTCGGGTGACGCGGCGGGCCTCCTGACCCGGCTCGCACGCGGAAGCGCCAACATCCTCGTCACCGGCCGGCCGGGCAGCGGCAAGAGCACCCTCCTGTGCGCCCTGGCCACCGACCCCGGCATCCGCCGCTTCCGCTTCTACTTCGACCTCGGCCTCAAGCCGAAGGACGAGCCCTTCTCCGAGTACGCGGCCCGCCTCCTCGCCCCGGCCATGGCCCCTTCGGACCGCTCCCGCGCGTACGACCTCTTCCTCTACCTGATCCGCTCCGGGACCGCCCTGTGCGTGCTCGACGCCGTGGACGAGGGCGTCGAGGAACCGAGCGCCGCCGGGTTCCTGCGCCTGTTCACCGATCTCGCGGCCGTGCTGTCCGCCGAGTCGGCCGTCGTCATGAGCTCCAGGGTCTCCTTCCTCGCGGACTCACCCCAGGTGCGCCAACTGCTCGACAACGGCGCCGGACGGTCCGAACAACTCGTCGAGCAGATGTACGCGAACGGCATCGAACCGTCCCGCGTCCCGCACTTCCACGTGGTACGCCTGACCGAGCCCGAGGCGACCCCGCTGGAAAGGCGGCTGACCACCCGGCTCGGCCTCCCCTTGGGGCAGCCGCTCGCGGACATCCTGGGCGCCCACATCACGCGAACGCTCGCCGAGGCCGGCCGGCCGGACCTGGAGCGGCGCCTGCCCGCCGCGCTCGGCCGGCCGTTCCTCGCCGACCGGACCGTCTTCTCCCTGCTCGACCTGCACCGCGTCCTGGGTGCCGACGCCTTCACGGGCGGACGCCTCGACCCGGCGGCCTGCGTCCTCGCCCCGCTGCTGCGCCCCGCGGGGCCGGACCACGTCGCCTTCGTGCACACCGCGTACCAGGAACTGCTGGCTGCCCGGTATCTCAGCGACCCGGCCAACCTGGACGCGGCCGCGGACATCCCCGGCGGCGCCTTCCTGACTGAACAGGTACGCGCCTTCCTCGCGGGCCTGTCCGGCGACGCCGGCGACACGCGCGACGACTGCGTGCTGCCCGCCGGGGCCTACGTGGTCGGGCCGGCCGAACGGCTGCTGATCCGCCGCGTCGAGCGCCCCGTGCGCTTCGACCGCCGTGCCGTGACCGTCGCACGCTACCGCCGCTTCCTCGACGCGCTCGACGCGGACGGCACATCGCGCTGGGACCACCCCGACCAGCCGGCGCACGTCACCCACCGCCCGTGGACCGACCGGCTGCGCCACCGCGACTACTACGAGAACCCGCGCTACGACGACCACCCGGCGATCTGCGTCAACTGGTGGAGCGCCTACGCCTTCGCCGCGTTCGAGGGCAAGCGGCTGCCGACCGCTCTCGAATGGGAAGCGGCCGCACGCGGCGCCGACGGACGCCTCTTCCCCTGGGGCGACGCCCCGGACACCAGCCGCGTCAACTGCGCCGACGCCTGGGTCGGGCATCCCGTCGTGACCTACCAGGCGTGGTACCGGGACTTCGCAGGCGACGCCGTCCGCCGCGCCGGCGCGACCCCCTCCGACGAACGTCCCGGCAACCGTTCCCCGTTCGGCGTGCGGGACATGGTGGGCAACTGCTGGGAGTGGACCTCCACGAGCCTGGACGACCCCGCCGAGGCCGTCATCTGCGGCGGCAGCTACGACAACCCGATGCGCGCGGTGCAGACCAGCACCAAGGGCCTTTACCGCAAGCGCGGCGGAAGCAACGCGGTCGGCTTCCGCTGCGTACAGGACGTCGACCCGGTGGACGGCCCCGCCACGACGCCGGCAGCCGGCACGAGCGCGACGGAAGGAACGACGACGGCATGAGCGGCGGACCACGGCACGGCACCATCGTCGACCGCCGGCCGAGCGGCGGCGGAGCAAGCGGCGCACTGGGCTCCTACATCGTCCGGGACGAGGAGGAGGAGCGGTACTACAGCTTCGACTACCGGCAGATCGTGACCGAGGGATTCCGCACCATCCGCACCGGTGAACGGGTCCGCTTCCACATCTCCCCCGAGAGTCCCGACCGCGCGGAGTTCGTCATCCGCCTCGACCAGCCCGACCCGGCGGCGTACTACCGGTGACCGGCAACGAGGTACCACGCCTCGACGATGTCACGGGCGCCCGGCAGGAGCTGACCGTCGTCCTGCCCGCCCGGCTCCGCAGCGCTCCCGGCTGGCCGGAGGGCCCCTTCCCCTTCGAGCTCGGCAGCCGCCGTACGGACGCGCCGACCAGGTCGACGTACTTCACCCCGGCCTCCGCCCGTGCCCTCTACGGCGCTCTCGGACGGCCACGGCGCTGGCACCTGCCGCTCGACGTCAAGCATGACGGGCTGCGCCTGCTCGGTCTGGAACTCCTCCGTGCTGCCACCGCCCGCGACCCCGAGCACGCCCTCGCCGTACTCCACTTCACCGTGGAGCGACCGCTGCTGCCGGTCCTGCGGTCCCTCGCCGGCCGACGGCCCGCCGCGGACGACGAGCCGGTGCCCGGCCTCACCGGCCCGTTCGACCCGGCCGCGCTCCTCGCCGGGATCGCCGACGTACGCGACTCCGCCACACCCTTCGCCCTCGCCCGCCCGTACACGATCGCCTTCCTGACCCCGACGGACCGGCACACCCCCGCCCTCCGCGTCAGCCCGGAGGAAGAGGTGCCCGCTACGGCCGACCGCTGGCTGTGGCAGCTGGCTTCCCGCTCCAACTCGGCGGACTTCCCTCTGGCCCCGGAGACCGCCGCCGCAGAACTCAAGGGGGCCGTACGGATCTCCGCGGACTGGAGCGCCCTGGTGCTACGGCAGGGCGCTGCCTTCCTCGGCCACCGGCCCGACACGGGCGAGGGCGACTTCTTCGAGTTCGGGGCGCTGCACTCCCGTACCGTCTACCTCGACGCCCTGCTGCTCGGCTCCCTCCAGCGCGACCACATCGACGAACTCACCGACGAACTGTCGGATGTGTTCACCGCCTCCCCTCGACGCCTGGCTCGCCGCGTCGCCACCCTGGAGCGCAGCATCGCCCTCTTCCGCAGCGGCTACTGGCGCCAGCACCTGACCGCCCACGGCCCCGCCAACGAGCTCCTGCTCGCCTTCCAGAACCAGCACCGCCTCCCGGCCCGCTTCACCGAGATCCTCGCCGAGGCCGCCGACTACAGCCGCCTCGTCCAGACCCAGGAGAGCCAGCAGATCAGCGGCGCCCTGGGCGTCCTCACCATCCTGGGCCTCCCCCTCGGCACAGCCCTGGGCATCCTCCAGGTCCTCGGCGACCAGTCGGTAGCCCACCTCTGCGTGGGCCTCGGCTTGTCGGTCGCGGCGACCGTGGCGGCGCTTACGACGCGATACGGGAGGTTGGTGTTGTCCTCGTTGCGGGGCGGGGAGAGCGGGCGGTAGGGCTTCCCCACATAGTGGCCACCAAGTCGTAGGCCCCGCCGCATAGTGCCCGTGCTCAGGGAGGCAAGTGTTGTCGCAGACCGACTTGGCGTTCACTGACCTGCTCGCCAACACGTACCACTCAGCCGTTCACCTGGAGATGCGCAACTCCTACGGAATCGGTGAGGAGGCGGCCGAGTTCGAGAGGTGGCGTTCCGGCTGGCGGCCCGACCCTGACCCGGCCACGTGGTGGAACGACTTCCACACCTGGGTCCGTGACGCGACGGCCAGAGGGGTCGTGTTCCGCCGGGCCCGGATCGTGTCCGAACCGGTGAGCGACTACATCCGCTACGAACACGCCTGCACCTACCAGAACCTGGCGGCCGGGGAACTGGTCCGCTGGCTCCCGCGCCGGAAGGCATCGGACCTCGCGCTCCCCGCGAACGACTTCTGGCTCTTCGACAGGCGCGTGATCATGTGGAACCACTTCACAGGTGACGGCGGTTCGGCCGGCCCGGAGCTGGACGAGCGTCCCGAAGTCGCGAAGCTGTGCGCGTCGGCATTCGACGCCGTCTGGGAACGCGCGACGCCGCACGAAGACTACGAGGTCCAGTAGGCCGATATCAGCGTTCAGCACATGCCCGCGTCCCCGCCATCAATCGTCCAGACCGCCCGCAACGCGGACGCCGACCAGCTCCGGGACGCGGGTGTGACCGACCAGGCGCGAGCGCACTGATGAGTACGAGTCCGAGGTGTCCAGACGCAGAACGCCGTGACCGGACGACGCCCCAGCCCGGGCCGAACGCCCCCTTGGTGGTGCGCTGCCAACTCAGGTAAAAGTGTGCCCATGGCTTTGATCAGAGAATTCCAGCAGGTGTCTTCCGACACTCAGAAGCTGCACGGTCCGGTGACTTGTGGCTACCGTACGTTCACCGTGAACGGTCGGCGCGTGTTGCAGTTGGACACCTACGGATCTGAGGAACGACAGATCCACGGAAAGATCAGCCAGAGCATCCAACTCGATGACGACGCGGCCCGGAACCTGCTCAGGGTCCTTCAGGAGGCTTTCCCTGGTCTCCACCCCTGACTTTGGCGCTCGGGTCGCGCGGTACTCGTCATCAGTGCGCCGCGACCTCGGCCTCAAAGTAGGCCTGGGCCCGGTCGAGCACGCCGTCCGCGTCCTGGCCGTGCGTGCTCAGCCAGTGCAGGAGATCGGCGATCAGCTTGATCACTCTTTCTTCGGCCATGGCCGCAGCGAGCCGTTGAGAAGCCGCGCCCTGCGGGTGCTTCGCCACATTGCCGTAGTAGCGGAGCACTTCCGCGGCTCGTCTGACACCAGAAGGCACATGGTGCCCGTTGGCACCAGCCGCGCTCGTGCCCAACTCACACCAAGTGACCTTGCGGTCTGCGGTCAGTTCGACGCCCCAGCGCTCAGCAATGGAGTCGATGAGCGCCAACCCTCTGCCCGACTCCGCCTCCGGCCCCGCCTCGGCCAACGTGGGGAGGGCGCGGGAGTCGGGGTCGCGCACCTCGATACGCAGGTGCGTGCCCCTCATGGAGACAGCGAGTGTGGTCGGCGTCCCAGGCCCGACATGCTTGATGACGTTGGCGACAAGCTCGCTGACGCACAACTGCGCTACGTCGCTCAGTTCTTGCAGGCCCCAGAGCGCCAACTGAAGTCTCAGCATGCGCCGCAGGGCGGCTACTTCCTCAGCTTCAGCCATGAACTCGACGTCCCACGGCCCCTTCGGTGTACACCCCGTACAGTCCATGCCCTGCTCCACTTCCTGGGCTCACTCCACAGACTCTGACCACTCAGAGCCCTCCGCTTTCAGCCACACACTCAGAGTTGCAGTGAAACTCTCAAAATGAAACTCTCACAAGGCTGGATTGGGAGCGCGACACCATCGCACGCGCCCCCGGCGTGCACCACCTTGCCGTGTGACCGAGAGACAGCGACGATCTAGGCGACCTCAGGAAGGGCCGTTGGCATGGCAGTTGGACCCACCACTCGAAGGCGGCAGCTCGGCGCTGACCTGCGCCGCCTCCGCGAACTCAAGGGGCTGACCCTGGAGGAAGCCGGAGCACGCGTCGGTATCTCCAAGGCGACGCTCAGCCGCTACGAGACGAAGGAAGGCGCGGTCAAGTGGCCGGCCGTCGACGCGCTCTGTCGTGAGTACGGAGCGTCGGACGAAGAGCGCCTGGCGCTAGTCGATCTCGCCAAGGGAGCGAGGATCCAGGGCTGGTGGCGCTCACTGGCCGACCCCATCCCCGAGTCCATGAACTTGATGCTCACCCTTGAAGACGAAGTGGTGCGTGAGGACCACTACGCCTGCATGTATGTACCTGGCCTGCTGCAAACTCGCGCGTACGCGGAAGCCGTGCACCGAGCCTCGGAGGTGCAGTGCCCCGAGCGCGAGGTCCAGCACATGGTCGACATCCGCATGAAGCGGCAGGAGTTGTTGGGCCGCGAGGAACCACCACACATCTGGTGCGTGATCGACGAGGCAGCGCTCCGGCGGAAGGTGGGCGGCCGAGAGGTCATGCGGCACCAACTGGAGCACTTGCTGGCTTTGTCCGAACGCCCACGCATCACCCTCCAGGTGCTGCCGTTCGCATGCGGCGCGCACGCAGCGGCCGTTGGCAGCTTCGCCGTCCTCCGTGGGCAAGCTCCCGAACTCGACGTGGTGTACGTAGATCTCATCGGCGGTGGCCTGTTCATGGAGAAGCCGCCGGAGCTGGAGCGTTATAGGTTGGCGTTCGAATATCTCAGCGCACAGGCACTCGACTTCGAGTCCTCCGCTGAACTCATTGAACGGATTAGCAGGGAGCCTTGATGGTGACGTCGGCGGAAGTGCACTGGTTCAAGTCCTCCTACAGCGGCGGCAGTGGGACCGAGTGCGTAGAGGCCGCCTTCGTCCCATCCGGCGTGCTCGTGCGGGACTCCAAGCGACCCGGGCATCCCCATCTCAGCGTGTCAACGGAAGCATGGACGGGCTTCGTGGCTGGTGCACACCGTACCCAACTCGCTCACAGATAGGGCTTCTCGAGGCCCTGAGAGACAGCCCCGTGTATCTGGTCGCCGTGTGCGCATCCAACAGGACGACAAACAGCAGAGCCACATCGAGAGGCTGTGAGCCTTTTGGCCCCGGTTATCGTCGCCTGAAGGGAGCCTAAATGTCCGGGTGTTCGACGTGTAGTTCCTTGCCATCAGGCCTGGCGGTCCAGGCCGCAGGACGGTGACAGTAGGCGGCGCACTCCGGAGTAGGCCCAGCGCTGTCCAGCACGCCGCCCACCCCTGTCCGTCTGGTCGTGGCCCACCAAGTGATGTAGCAGCGATCACGTCGCCCCACCGGCTCCCGCAACTACGGTCTCATCACACGGCCGTGTGCTCGAGTGGTTCAGGGGCTCGCCTGCAAAGCAAGCTACGCGGGCACGATCCCCTCCACGGCCTCCAGCTTTGACTAGGCCAAGCAAATGGGCGGCATCCTCCGCAGGTTGCCGCCCATTCGGTCGACGGTCTCAGTTAACGGATGCGAGCCGAGAAGGCGTGGCGTCCAGCACCGCAACTAAGGGGTGGGGCACCCGTGTCTGCTGGGGCTACTCGAAGATGTTCGGGACAGGGATGCGGTTGACGCGGCGGTTGGCGTTCCAGGCGGACGCAACGGCCAAGTGAGCGGCCTTGAGACGACCCTTGGTGCCGTCGTGGCGAGTGTTGTTGTTGGTAGCGATGGTCTGAATCTTGGCCCTGAAAGATGTGGGATCACCCTGGCGCTTGAGCTTCTGCGCCAACTCCTGCGGATTCAGCACATCGGAGTGCTTGGACATCACCGTGGCGATGCCTCCGATAGTGACGGAGTGCCAGGTGTCGGGAGTGCGGCCCCAGGCATCTTCAGCGATGGTGAGCGACAGGTCCAGGGCCTCGGGACCGTGCTCCATGACGATGCTGAGGATCCCCTTGATGCCGCGCACGCCGTTGACGCTGCTGCTGCCAACCTTGAGCTGGTGCTTCTCCAGGACGGTGTTGGTGTCCTGGAAGAGCGGGTGCCCAGCCAACACACCGATCCTGAACTCGTCGTTCGGCCCGACCTTCGAGGACTCCTTGTTCTTGATGATGAACAGCGACGCCTCGTTGGCCATCGAGAGGCCGGAGTGGATCTCACAGGTGATGGCCTGAACAGCGTCGCGAACCTCCTCCGAGGCCGAGATCTTCCCTGTGAGGATGAGCTGGCAGGCGTAGACGCGGTGCATGCCGTCCACCGCATACAGACCGTCCTCCCGCTGCGAGACGATCGGCGTCCCGAGGGCGGTGGGGACCAGCTTCTCGGCGATGGCTTGCGCACGGGCCTTGTTAAGGTTGCGTTGCGCACGGGGGTCGAACTTGATGCTCCTCGGATCAACCTTGATGTACTTGATCGGATGGTCCGGGATGTCGTAGCTGTAGTCCTTGCCGGGCAAGGCTTCTCCTCCTGTGTCAGCACCCCAGTGGGGGCGACGGCGACACATGTCAGCTCCCGAATGCGGGAGACGGCGACTAATCAGTGATCATACTATCGGGCAACTGAGTCTTACGGCAGTGAAGTTTACTGTTTCAGACAGAGCATCCCCGCGTTGGAGTTGGCGGCAGTGCCGATGACTTCCGAACCGCACGACTCGTGAACCTCGGGCTTTCCCGATGGACCGTTCGGGAGTGATCAAATAAGCGAAGAGTGCCTCTGAGCTGGGGCTCGGCTTACCGAAGGCCCTGTTCATCGCACTGAGAGAAGCACTCCCCGGATGACGAAGCGTAGCGGGTCGTGCGCCAAGCAGCCCAGGCGCGTGGTGGCGCCTTCTACGAGCCATTCTCGGCATCAGCGAAGGCCTCGCCAGCAACAGCGCCTCCTACCGAGTGAAGCTCGCAGGTGTACGACATGCAGTGGCATCTCATCTCCACGCCTTCCGGCCAGGATTCGCGATTTCAGGCAAGCGATCATCAAGGTCGACAGCGCCGTGGCCCGCGAGTGCGGTGAGCACATTCGGATGACGGTCTTGGGGAGCGTGACATAAAGGAACAACCCGGCATCACCGTGGAGGGGTTGGAGGGGAGGGCTTCCGCAGCGGCCGAGGGGGAGTTCCGACTCGTCTACGCCGAGGTCTTTTCGGAGGCTCCTTACCGCGAGACGGAGGATGACGTCGCTGCGGCCTTCCGGCGCTTTCGCTCTCAGACTCGCAAGCCGACGTTTCGCGGTGCTCTGGCTCGGACCGAGGTCGTCGGCGAACCGGTTGGTATGGCGTACGGATATCCCCTGGGTCCGAGCTCCGGCTGGTGGGACCAGTTGACCGAGTCCGTGGCCGACGACGTGCGGCGGGAAGACGGGCACCGAACCTTCGGGCTCATGGAACTCGCTGTACGAGGGCCGTGGCGCAGGCAAGGCATCGCGCGGCGGCTGCACGAGGCTCTGCTCAGTGGGCTGGAGGTTGAGAGAGTGATCCTCAACGTTCACCCTGAGAGCAGAGCCGCTTTGGTTGCTTACCATGCCTGGGGGTATTGCAAGGTCGGGGAGGCTCGGCCCTGGGAATGGGCAGCGCTTCATGATGTGTTGCTGCTCGACCTGGGCAATCGCTGAGGTTGCCGTCAGCGCCGTAAGGCGCCTCGTATTTAGCCAAGTTGACTTGGTGCCCAAGGCCGCCCGGTTTTGCGGAGTGTGGCGGTTGCGGGGTGTGAGTCAAGAGCGCCCTTCGGGCGTCAGCTTCGCCGATTGCGCTTCGCTTCACTCTTGACACACGCCCCTCCACCGCGGGTGGGTCCTGGCCGGGCGGCCTCAGGGGTGGGGCGGCGGGGTGCCATGTGCCGGGCGGGGACTCGTGGCCGGCTGCGGGTTGTGGGGGGGGGCTTGGGTGGGGTGGTCATCGGATGGGGGTAGGTCCCCGGGGCAGGTCCCGGGCGGTGGTTGGGTGGGGGTGCTTGGCATCCTCACCCAGCTGCCGCTCGGGACCTGTTCCTGGTGCGTGCCCCGTGCGTGTTCCGCACAGTTGAGCGGTCGTCAGCGCTGCTCTGGCGTGCCTGTGGAGCGTCGTCATAGAGGGGACGAAACCGCGTGTCCGGCACCCCCCTGAGTGTCGGCTTACGCGGGGTCACTCCTGGAGTGGGCGTGCCGAGCAGTGCTGGCGGGCGAGCCTGGCGTGCCGGCTCGTTCCCCCTGTTGCTGTTCGCTGAGCGGTGCGCGGAGCGGGTCCGGCGCCGTGGTCAGCGGCGCCTTGTGCGCTTGGAAATCTATTGAGCGCGCGTCGCCTGGTTCAACCTCGTTGATCAACATTTGAGGTTTCTCAGTTCGGTTGATTCTTGGACTAATTGCTGGGCCATGTACAGGGGCCGTCCGGGCCGCCCGCCGCCGGTACCAGTTGCGCCCTGCCGAACAGCAAGGCGTAGCCCGGCGGGAGTTGGGCGATCACGCGTCGCGTCAGGTCCTCGTCCACCAGGTCGGCCACCACGCTCAGCACCGAGCTGACGTCCCAGCGGGCCGTGGCCGTGGTGGAGCCTTCGATGCGGGCCGCGACGGCGTCGACGAACTCGGCCGCCGTCAGCGGGCGGACGGCGGGGATCTGCGAGGCGAACACCCTCGCCGCCTCCTCCGGCAGGGCGGCGGCGAGTTCGACCCGCTCGTCTCCCGTGACGTGGCCGCCGAGCGCCGAGAGGACCGTCCGGGCGACCTGTTCCGCCTCCACTCTCGTGCGGTACTGGCCGTTCTCCCTCACCCTTTCCGTGAAGGCAGCCCAACTCGCCTTCGGTTCACGCGTGATGGTGGTCATGGGGTGGTGTGCAGTCACCGTCATGGTGCGGGCCTCCTCCGCCAAAGGTCCGTCCGTCCGGGTACGTCAGCGCCGTCCGGGTACGCGAGTGCCGTCGGGGTACGTGCGAGTGCCGTCGGGGTACGTGAGTGCGTTCCGCGGGCGGGAGGGGGTGTCCGTCCGCGGAACGCCGGGGTGTGATGGGCCGCGTCGGTCGCGGTCGCGGCTCAGGAGCCGATCTGCCTGCGCTCGCTGCCGCCGGTGATCTGGATCTTGCGCGGCTTGGCCTGCTCGGCCACCGGGATGCGCAGGGTGAGGACGCCGGCCTCGTAGGAGGCGTCGATCCGCTCCGTGTCGAGGGTCTCGCCGAGGAAGAGCTGGCGGGTGAAGGTGCCGGTGGGCCGCTCGGCGACGATCAGCTCCGCGCCCTCCGGGGCGGGGGACCTGCGCTCGGCACGAATGTTGAGGACGTTCCGCTCGACGTCGAGGTCGATGGTCTCCGGGTCGACGCCCGGAATGTCCATGTGCACGATGAAGTCGTCGCCCGAACGGTAGGCGTCCATGGACATCTGGCCCGGGCGGGCGGGGCCGAAGACCTGCTGCGCGATGCGGTCGAACTCGCGGAACGGGTCGGTGCGCATGAGCATCACGGGTCACTCCTCTCAGGTGGCACTGGTTGCGATGCCCTACGCCTTCTTATATAGCTCGGCGGATGAAAGTTGACAAGCTACGGCTCAGGTCTGCGCTCGCAAGTGGGGCGCGCGTAGTGTCAATGGGGTCTATGGGGTCCATGGGGTGGCACAGGGTCCGTGGGTCTCATGGGGTGCATGGGGTCCAATGAGGACGTAGGGACTTATAGGAGGCATCGATGGCTAGGGTTCCCAGCGCTGTGGTCGCGGCGGGCGGGCTGGTCGGTGGGTACGGCGTGGCTCGCTGGACCAGGAAGCGGCCGCTGGGCGGGGCCGTGCTGGCGGTCGCCGGGGCCGCCGCCGCGCAGCAGTGGCGGCAGCGGGCCGGCGGGAAGGCCGCGGGTGCGCTGACGGCGGCGTACGTCGCCGCGTTCGCCGGGTCGCACCCGCTGGCCAAGAAGGTGGGCGCCTGGCCGTCCGTGTTCGGGGTCGCCGGCGCCGTGGCGCTGGCCTCCTGGGCCGTCGCCGACCGGCGGAAGTGACCCGGCGGGAGGCAGTGGCAACTGGCCGGGCCGGGCCGCGCGAGGCCCGGCCGTCCGTCCGTACGTCCGCCTGGCCGTCCGCCCGGCCGCGGGTCAGCCGAACATCCCCGGCTGGTAGTCGCCCGCCGGCTGGCGGACCAGGACGTTCACGCGGTTGTAGGCGTTGATCACGGCGATGAGGGAGACGAGCGCGGCCAGCTGCTCCTCGTCGTAGTGCTTCGCGGCGTTCGCCCAGACCTCGTCGCTGACACCGCCCGCCGCGTCCGCGATGCGGGTGCCCTCCTCGGCCAGCTCCAGCGCGGCGCGCTCGGCGTCGGTGAAGACCTTCGCCTCCCTCCAGGCCGCGACCATGTGCAGGCGCTGCGCGGTCTCCCCCGCGGCCGTGGCGTCCTTGGTGTGCATGTCGGTGCAGAAGGCGCAGCCGTTGATCTGGCTGGCGCGGATCTTCACCAGTTCCTGGGTCGCGGCGGGCAGGGACGAGTCGGACAGGACCTTGCCCGCGGAGTTGATGTAGCGGAAGAACTTGGCCGTGACGTTGTTCTCGAAGACGTTCAGACGGGCTTCCATCGTGGCTGCTCCTTGGCGGCTTGGCTTCGCTCGGCTGGTTCGGCTCGCTCGGCTTCGCGTGCTCGCTCGGCTTCGCGTGCTCGCTCGGCTCGCTCGGCTTCGCTTGCCTCGCGGCTGCTGATCGGCGTTACGCAAGTACGACGGAGGCCGGCCGGTCCGTGTGACAGGGCCGCGGGGGCGATCAGTGTGACCTGGGTCTCACCTGATCGGCCGCCTGGAACGACTGCCGGTACGCCCTCGGGCTCGTGCCCACCACCCTGCGGAAGCGTTCCCGGAACGCCGTCGGGGAGCCGAAGCCCGTCTGGGCGGCGATGCGCTCCACCGGGTACGGCGTCGTCTCCAGCAGGTGCTGCGCGCGCCGCACCCGCGCCCGGTGCAGCCACCGCGACGGCGTCGTGCCGGTCTGCTCGCGGAAGCGGCGGTTGAGGGTGCGGGTGCTCATGCCCGCGCGGGCGGCGATCTCCTCCAGGGCGAGGTCGCGGTCGCAGTTGGCCTCCAGCCACCGCAGCAGCGGTTCGAGGGTGGCGCCCGCCGGGGCCGGCGGCAGCTCGTGGACGATGAACTGGGCCTGGCCGCCCTCCCGTTCCAGCGGCATGACCGACATCCGGGCCGCGTGCCCGGCGACCTGCGAGCCGTGGTCCTTGCGGATCATGTGCAGGCACATGTCCAGCGCCGCCGCCGCGCCCGCCGAGGTGAGGAACTGGCCGTTGTCGACGTACAGGACGTTGGCGTCGACGGTCACCTCCGGGTGGCGCTCGGCGAGGGCGTCGGCGGCCGCCCAGTGGGTCGTGGCGCGCAGGCCGTCCAGCAGGCCGGTGGCCGCGAGTACGAAGGCGCCGACGCAGACGGAGGCGATGCGGGTGCCGGCGGCGGCCGCAGCGCGCAGCGCCTCCGCGACTTCGGGCGGGAGGGGCGCGGCCGGGTCCGCCGCTCCGGGCAGGACGATCGTGTCGGCCTCCGCCAGGGTCTCGAGGCCGTACGGCGCCCTGACCGTGAACGCTCCGCCGGCCGCGCTCACCTCGGCCGCCACCGAGCAGACCCGTACGTCGTACAGCTCCCGGCCGTCGGGCAGCCTCGCCCAGCCGAAGGTGTCGACGGGGGCGGAGAGGTCGAACGGGATCACCTGGTCCAGCGCCAGGACGGCCACGGTGTGCATGGCGGGAGCGTAGGCACAGGCTCTGGCGGTCCGTGGGGTGGGTGGCGGGAATCCGTCGATACCTGGCACTCTCGCCACTCCTGCGGTGCCGCCGGCCCGCCTACGGTCTGGCGGGTGACCAAGTTCCTCCTCGCCGTGCACGTGCTGGCCGCGATCGTCGCGGTCGGGCCCGTCACCGTCGCCGCCAGCATGTTCCCGCCCGCCGCGCGCCGCGCGCTCGACCCGCCGCCCGGCGGCCCGCGGGCGGCGGACGCCGTGGCGACGGTGGAACTGCTGCACCGGATCTGCCGGGTGTACGCCGTCGTCGGCGTCGTCGTCCCCGTGTTCGGGTTCGCCACGGCGAAGAACATGGGGGTGCTGGGCGACGCGTGGCTGATCGCGTCGATCGTGCTGACCGCGCTCGCGGCGGCCGTGCTCGTCGTGCTCGTGCTGCCGCGGCAGGAAGCGGTGGTACGGGGGCTGCTGCCCGAGGCCGCCGTGGACGGCCCCGCCGCCGCAGCGAGCGGCGAGACCGACGGGGGCGCCGGAGCCGCCGAAGCCGACAAGGCCTCCAGGACTCACGGAGCCACCACAGCCGACGGGGCCGCCGGGGTCACCGGGACCGACGCAGCCGACCGAGCCACCAGGGCGGCCGGGGTCACCGGGGTCGCCGGGGTCGCCGTCACTGCGGCAACCGTGCCGGGCACCGTCACCGTGACCCGTCGGCACACCGTCCGGCTCGCCATGTCCACCGGGGTGTTCAACCTGCTCTGGGCCGCGGTGACGGTCCTGATGATCGTCAGGCCGGGCTCGACGACGGGGGCGTGACGTCCCGGCCACCGGGGCCGCCGCGTCCGTCGCGGCCGCGTGCCGTCACCGCCTTCGCCTTCTGCGTGACCGCGGTCAGCGGCTTGGCGATGTCCTCCAGGGAGCGGCGCTCGGCGTTGACCGCCAGGAAGGCGGCGACCAGTCCCGCCGCGCACATCAGGCCCGCGCCGATCTGGAAGGCGAGGACCGTGTCGCCGGTCTTGCCGGTGCCGGTGAGGTCGGCGAACAGCAGCGGGCCGCTGATGCCGCCCGCGGCGGTGCCGAGGGCGTAGAAGAAGGCGATGGACATCGCGCGGGTCTCCATCGGGAAGACCTCGGAGACCGTCAGGTAGGCGCTGGAGGCGCCGGCCGAGGCGAAGAAGAGGACCACGCACCAGCAGGCCGTCAGCGTGGTGGCGCTCAGCGAGCCGTTGCCGAAGAGCCAGGCGGTGCCGAACAGGAGCAGCCCGGACAGCAGGTAGGTGGAGGAGATCATCACCCGGCGGCCGACCGTGTCGAAGAGCCTGCCCAGCAGCAGCGGGCCGAGGAAGTTGCCGACCGCGATGACGGCGAAGTAGTAGCCGGTGTGGTCGGAGGGGATGCCGTAGAACTTGGTCAGGATGGCGCCGAAGCCGAAGGTGATGGCGTTGTAGAGGAAGGCCTGGCCGATGAAGAGGGAGAAGCCGAGGATGCTGCGCCGGCGGTAGTCGGCGAAGACCGTGCGGGCGATCTCGACGAAGCTGACGCTGCGGCGCTGGTGGATGGTGATCTCGCCGTGCGGCTCGGGCAGCGCCTCGCCCTTCTCCCGCTCGACCTGACGCTCGATGCCGGTGACGACCTCCTCGGCCTCGCGGTCCCTGCCGTGGATCAGCAGCCAGCGCGGGCTCTCCGGGACGTGCCGGCGCACCAGCAGGATGACCAGCGCGAGGACGGCGCCGAGCGCGAACGTCAGCCGCCAGCCGACGTCGGCGGCGAGGAGGGAGGTGTTCAGCGCGAGGATCGACAGCAGGGAGCCGCCGACCGCACCCACCCAGAAGCTGCCGTTGATGATCAGGTCGACGCGGCCGCGGTAGTTCGCGGGGATGAGCTCGTCGATCGCGGAGTTGATGGCCGCGTACTCGCCGCCGATGCCGAAGCCGGTCAGGAACCGGAAGAGGAAGAACCACCAGGCGTCGAAGCTGATCGCGGTCAGCGCGGTGGCCGCGAGATACACCGCGAGGGTGATCATGAACAGCTTCTTGCGGCCGAACCGGTCGGTCAGCCGCCCCCAGAACAGTGCGCCGGTGCACGCGCCCGCCACGTAGAGCGCGGCCGCCGTGCCGGTGACCTGGCCGGAGCTGATCGAGAGGCCGCTGCCGGGCTCCGAGAGACGGCTGGCGATGTTGCCGACGACCGTGACTTCCAGGCCGTCCAGGATCCATACGGTGCCGAGACCGATGACGATGGTCCAGTGCCAGCGGGACCAGGGCAGGCGGTCGAGTCTGGCGGGGATGTCGGTGGTCACGGTACGGCCCGTCTCGGCCTCAGCGGTGGTCATGGGCTCCCTCCTCCTCGAGCGGAACGCCAAGCGGGTTCCCCCGAAGCGCGTGGATCACGCCCTGCGCGGGGCGCGTTGGGCCGTACGGCTTAGGCCGCCGTACGCGCCCGCAGCGCCGTGCACAGCCGTGCCTCACCGCCATACGCGCCCGTGCCGCCGTACGCGCCCGCACCCCACCGCCATACGCACCCGCGCCCGCACCGCGCCGTACGCGCCCGCGCCCGCGCCCGCACCGCGCCATACGCACCCGCGCCGGCCCGCAGCCCGCAGCCCGCGGCCTGCCGCCCCCGCCCCCTACGCCCCGAGCGCCCGCGACACCGCGTAGATCGCCAGGCCCGCCAGCGAGCCGACCACCGTGCCGTTGATGCGGATGAACTGGAGGTCCCGGCCGATGTGGGCCTCGATCTTGCGGGTGGTGTGCTCGGCGTCCCAGCCGGCGACGGTGTCGGTGATCAGGGAGGTGATCTCCTTGCGGTACGTCGTCACCACGTACACCGCCGCGCCCTCCAGCCAGCGGTCCACCTTGCCCTGCGCCTTGGGGTCGACGGCCATCCGGGCGCCGAGCGAGAGCAGGGACGCGCGCACCCGCAGGCGCAGCTCGCTGCGCTCGTCCTCGGCCGCGGAGACCATCATCGACCGTACGGCGGTCCAGGCGGACGCGATGAGGTCCTGGACCTCGCCGCGGCCGAGCACCTCGCCCTTGAGGCGCTCCACACGCGCCCGGGTCTCGCTGTCGGACTGGAGGTCGGCGGCGAAGTCGCCGAGGAAGCGGTCGAGGGCGCCGCGCGCGGGGTGGCCCGGCATGTCGCGCATCTCGGTGACGAAGCGCAGCAGCTCCTTGTAGACGCGCTCGCCCACCTTGCGGTCGACGAACTTCGGCGTCCAGCCGGGCGCGCCGCCCTGCACGGCGTCCATCACGGAGTCGCTGTGCAGGACCAGCCAGTCGTGGGCGCGGGTGACGACGAGGTCGACGACGCGTCTGTGGCCGCCGTCGGCGACGATCTTCTCCAGCATCTTGCCGAGGCCGGGGCCGATCTCCTGGGAGTTGGCCCGGCGGGTGATGGCCTCGCCGACGACCGCCTGGACGTCGGAGTCGCGCAGCACGGTCAGCGCGCCGCGCAGCGCGGTGGCCAGTTCCGCCGTCACCCGGTCGGCGTGCTCGGGCACGGCGAGCCAGGCGCCGAGGCGGCTGCCGATGCCCACGGCGCGCAGCCGCTGGCGTACGACGTCCCCGGAGAGGAAGTTCTCCCCGACGAACTCGCCGAGGGACACGCCGAGCTGGTCCTTCTTGGTGGGGATGATCGCGGTGTGCGGGATGGGCAGGCCCAGGGGGTGGCGGAAGAGCGCGGTGACGGCGAACCAGTCGGCGAGCGCGCCGACCATGCCGGCCTCGGCGGCCGCGGCGACGTAGGCCGCCCAGGCGCCGGCGCCCGCGTGCTGGCCCCACTTGGCGAGGACGTAGACCACCGCCACGAGGAGCAGGAGGCCGGTCGCGGTCAGCTTCATGCGGCGCACCCCGCGACGGCGTTCCTCGTCGGCGGGGCTGAAGACGTTCATCGCGCGGTGCGAGGCCTGCGGGACGGCGGCGGCGTCCGTGGCTTCGGGGCCGGCCTGTGTCGTTCGTTCCATCCCACTCCGTCCGCTCGGTGGTGCCGCGGGGTGATGCCGATCGGTGAAGGGCCGATTGGTGAGGTCCCGCTCGGTGAGGTCCCCCGATCGGTGATCCCGCACACAATTGTCCCTTCCTGACCGACTCCTGGAACAGAAAGTAAGTTCCCGGTGTCTGTCCCCGAGGGCGGTGTGGGCAGGGTCCTGTCAAACGCCCCGGCCTCATGACGCATCATGTGGTCGTCGGATCGGGGCTTTCGGGGCTCCCGTCTGTGGAGGGGAATCACATCGGCATGACCAGGCGTCACGGTTACGCCCTGCTCGCCGCGCTCGTGGCCCTGGCCACGGCGGTCGTCGCCGCCGTGTGGGCCGGGACCCCGTCCGGCGACGGCTCTGCGGCCGTCGGTCCGTACGGCGCCGGACGGGCCGGCCGGGAGTCCGCCGCCCCCGTCTCGACCGGCACCTGGGCCGCCGCCTGGGCCACCTCGCCGGCCTCCGCCGAGCCGGGCACCTCGCTGCTGGGGATGGCGGGGCGCTCGGTGCGCAACGTCGTGCACACGAGCGCCGCCGGTACGGGCGCCCGCGTCACGCTGTCCAACCTCTACGGCAGCTCGCCGCTGACCGTCACCCACGCGTCCCTGGCCCTGGCCGCCCGGCCGGGCACCGCTGCCGCCGCCCCGGGCACCATGCGGCGGCTCACCTTCGCCGGCGCCCCCACCGTCGTCATACCGGCGGGCGGGCAGGCGATGAGCGACGCGGTCCGCGTGGCCGTGCCGGACGACGGCGACGTCCTGGTCACCACCTACTCCCCCACCCCGTCCGGCCCGGTCACCTACCACCCGCACGCCCAGCAGATCTCGTACGCCGCACCGGGCGACCGCACCGAGGACGTGACCGGGGCGCCGTACACCGAGCGGACCCGGTACTGGCGCTACCTGACCGCGCTCGACGTGCTCGGCCAGGACACGGCCGGCACGGTCGTCGCCTTCGGCGACTCGATAACCGACGGCATCTCCTCGACCCCGGGCGCCAACCGGCGCTGGCCCGACGTGCTGTCCCGGCGGCTGTGGGACGCCGTGCGGGCCGGGCAGGACGTGCCGCGCTACAGCGTCGTCAACGAGGGCATCAGCGGCAACCAGGTGCTCGCGGACGGGCCGGGGCGCCCGGCGGGCAACCCCAGCGGGCTGCACCGCTTCCGGCGGGACGTGCTGGAGCGGACGAACGTGAAGGCCGTGGTCATCGACCTCGGCATCAACGACATCCTGCGCGCCCCCGGGACCGCCGACCCGGACCGCATCCTCGGCGGGCTGCGCGAGCTGGTCCGGCAGGCGCACGCGCGCGGCCTGAAGGCCGTGGGGGCGACCCTCACCCCGTTCGAGGGCCACCGCGGCTACAGCCCGGCCGGGGAGGCCGTACGGCAGCGGGTCAACGCCGGCATCCGGGCCGGCACGGTGTTCGACGCGGTCGTCGACTTCGACCGCGCCCTGCGCGACCCCCACGACCCGCGGCACCTGGCGGCCGCCTACGACTGCGGGGACCACCTGCACCCCAGCGACGCCGGGTTCGGCCGGATGGCGCAGGCGTTCGACCTGACCCTGCTGAACGGCGCGGGGCGCGCGCAGCTGTAGCCGCGCGGGGGCTCAGGGGCGGCGGCCGTGGCGGTAGCGGTGGCGGTCGCGGGCCGCCTCCCAGCGCTCCTCGCGGCGGGACGCCTGCAGTTCCCGGCGCTCCGCGCGGCGGTCCAGGCGCTCCTGGCGGCGCTCCTCCTTCAAGCGGTCGCGCTCGGCCCTGGTGAGCTTGCGCTCGATCCCCACCCCGCCCCAGAAGGCGAAGCCGGTCACGATCACGCGGGGGGCGCCGGGCTCGCCCGGGGTGCCCTCCTCGCGGTGGTCGAAGCCGCCCATCACGCCGATCCCGCGCACGACCACCTCGACGCCGGGCGGCACGATCACCTGCACCCCGCCCATGATCGCCACGCAGTTGATCTCGACCTCGCGGTCGGCGAAGTTCGCCTCGCGCAGGTCGATCTCGCCGCCGCCCCAGAAGGCGAAGCAGTTGAACCGCTTGGGCACGGTCCAGCGCCCCTTGCGCTGGAACCCGGACATGACGGCGACGGCCCACGACGAGGAGCCCTCGCCGCCGACCATCCGGCCCGGCCAACTCCCGTCCTCCGCAGGCTGCTTGACCATGTTCACAGCCGGCGCGCTCACCCCTGGCACAGGCAGGTCCCGGGTGATCGGGGCGAGTTCGGCGTAGGTGCGCGCCTTGTACGTCGCCTCCAGCCGCTCCTCGAACTCCGCCATGTCGAGACGGCCCTCCGCGAGGGCGTCCCGCAGGTGCTCGGCGACTCGTTCACGATCGGCGTCGGAAGCGCGAAGCTCCGGGAGTTCCTCCGTCATGGGAAGCAGCCTACGAGACCGCTTTGCCCGCGTACATCTTCGCGATGACGGCCTCGATGTCCGGCTCGCGCACCGACAGGTCGACCAGCGGGTACCTCTCCGCGATCCGGGCCACCAGCGGTGCCGCCGACGCGGCCGCCGGGAAGGCCAGCCACTGCCGCGGGCCCTCCACGCGCACGACACGGGCGTCCGGCACCTCGATCGGCGGCAGCTCGCGCTCCAGGTCGACGACGAGGGTGCGCTCGCCCTCGGCCGCCTCGTGCAGCCCGGCGAGCGGGCCGTCGTACATCAGGCGCCCGTGGTCGATGACCATCACGCGGGAGCACAGCTGCTCGATGTCCTGAAGGTCGTGCGTGGTCAGCAGCACGGTTGTGCCGCGCTCGGCGTTCAGGTCGCGCAGGAAGGTGCGCACCTTGGCCTTGCTGACCACGTCCAGGCCGATCGTCGGCTCGTCGAGGTACAGCACCTCGGGGTCGTGCAGCAGGGCCGCCGCGATGTCGCCGCGCATGCGCTGGCCGAGGGAGAGCTGGCGTACGGGGACGTCCAGCAGGTCGGCCAGTTCGAGGAGTTCGACGCAGCGGTCGAGGTTGGCGCGGTAACGGGCGTCGGGGATGCGGTACATGCGGTGCATCAGGCGGTAGGAGTCGATGAGCGGCAGGTCCCACCACAGGGTCGTGCGCTGGCCGAACACCACGCCGATGCGCCGTGCGAGCCGGGTGCGCTCGCGGGAGGGGTCGATGCCGGCCACGCGCAGCCGGCCTCCGCTCGGGGTGAGGATGCCGGTGAGCATCTTGATCGTGGTGGACTTCCCGGCGCCGTTCGGGCCGATGTAGCCGACCATCTCGCCGCGCGCCACGGTGAAGGACAGCGCGTCGACCGCGCGCACCTGCCGGCGCTCGCGCCGCAGGAAGCCGGTCTTCCTGCGCACCTCGAACACCTTCTCGACCCGGTCGAGCTCGATGAACACACCCTCGCCGGGCGGGCGTTCACCCTCACCGTCGCCCTTGGCCGCCGCTTCCGTCGCCGTCACCATCGCCGCCGTCTCCCTCCTCGACTCCCCTTACCGCGTACTGCGGACTGCGGCCCCGACTCCCGTACTGCGTGCTGCGGTCCCGGCTCCCGTACCGCGGTCTCAACTCCCCGTGCTCCGGTACGACCTCAGGCCCACCCGCCAGGCGGCCCCCGCGAGCGCGCAGCAGGCGAGCGCGACGAGCGGCGGCGCGAACGCCGTCCAGCGTGGCAGGTCCAGCGGATACGGCCGCCCCAGCACGTACAGCGCGGGCAGCCAGTTGACGAAGGCCAGCGGCAGTACGAACGTCACCCCGCGCACCAGCTCCTTCGAGAACACCGTGGGCGGGTACTGGAGCAGGGTGGTGCCGCCGTAGGTGAAGGCGTTCTGCACCTCGGAGGCGTCCTGCGCCACGAACTGGAAGGCGGCGCCGGCCACGAATACCGCGCAGAAGATCCCGCAGCCGCTCACCATCGCCACCGGCATCAGCAGCAGCTTGGACGCCGTCCAGTCGACGTCGAGCCGGGTGAGCGACCAGCCCAGCACCAGCGCGCCCTGCGTGACCCGGCCCAGCCGGCGCAGCGCGAAGCGGTCGGCGGCGACCTGCGCGAGCACCGGCGCGGGGCGCACCAGCAGGGTGTCGAGGGTGCCGTCGCGCACCCGCCGCCCCAGCCGGTCCATCGAGCCGATCGCCAGGTCCGCGAGACCGAAGGAGATGCTGGTCAGCGCGTAAAGGAAGGCGACCTCGGGCAGCGGGTAGCCGCCGAGCGCGCCGACGCGGGAGAACATCAGCAGGATCGCGACGAAGTCGAGGGCGGTCGCCGCGAAGTTGCCGAAGGTCGTCATGAGGAAGGAGGCGCGGTACGCCATCGTGGAGCGCACCCACATGCCCGCGATCAGGCGGTAGGCGCGCAGGGCCTCACCGAGCCGGTGTTCAGCCACCCTGGACCACCACCCGCCGGGTAGCGGCCCGCTGGAGCAGCCGGCCGGCGGCGAGGAGCGCCAGCGCCCAGGCGCCCTGGAAGGCGTAGGTGGCCGGGACGTCCGCGTGCCCGAGCAGCACGTCGGCGGGGGCCTGGAGCAGCGACGACCACGGCAGGGCACGGACGACCTCGCCGAGGGTGCCGGGGAAGACGTTGAGCGGGAGCAGCATGCCGGAGCAGAAGAAGCCGGCGAGCCAGGCCATCTGCACCACGCCGGTGCCGTCCATCAGCCAGAAGGCGCTCAGCGCGACCAGGAAGCGGATGCCGAAGCCGACCAGCATCGCCAGCAGTACGGTGCCGGCGAAGGCGAGCCAGGTCAGCGGGTCCGCCGGGAGCGCGACGGGGAAGCACAGCGCGCCGAAGACGAAGGGGACGACGCCCCGGCCGATCAGCTGGAACATGGCCCGGCCCACGTCCGCGCAGAGCCACCAGAGCTGGAGGTCGGCGGGGCGGTAGAGGTCGATGGCGATGTCACCCGTACGGATGCGCTCCATCAGCTCGTCCTCGGCCCCGCCGCCGCCGAGGGCGAGCGCCGCGAGGAAGGCCTGGCCCAGCCAGACGTACGTGACCGCCTGGGCGCGGTCGTAGCCGCCGAGGTGCGGGCGTACGTCCCACAGGGCGAGGTAGGTGTAGACGAGGATCAGGCCGAAAACCGTGTTGGTGAACACCCCGGCGGCCGTCGCCGTCCGGTACGTCGCGTACCGTCTGAATCCCCCCGCCGCGACGGCCGCGTACAACCGCCCAGCACCCACGTCAACCGCCTTCCAGGTCCGCCGACACCGAAGCGCAGGAGCCTAGTACGTACGTGATGTGACGTGCCACGCGTTTTCCGGCCCGAACGGATGCCTGGAACCGGGAACGGAACGGTTGGTGCGAGAGTCTTCATCCGGGGGCGCACAAGGCGCATGAGGGCGTACGGGAACGTACGAGGCGAAAACAGGAGTCCGTGCACGACATGAACGACGAGCCACAGCCCGCGGCATCCCCCGCTCCCCCCGGGGCGGACCCGAACTCGGGCAAGGACACGGGCAAGGCCGACGTCTCGGACGGGGCCCGGGCTCAGGACACGGGCAGGGGACCGGACGAGGGCGCGACTGACGTCCCGGACGCGACCCGGACCGGAGACTCGGGCGGACGCCCGGGTGAGAGTGCGGGCAAGGACCGGGCTGAGGACACGGGCAAGGGCCCGGGTGAGGACACGGGTAAGGGCCCGGGTGAGGACACGGCTGAGCGTTCGGGCCAGGGCCGGGCTGAGGACGTGGGCACGGGCACGGGTGAGGGCTCGGGCTACGCCTCCGCCGAGGGCGCGGGCAAGGCCCCGGCCGGCGCCTCCGCCGAGGGCGCGGGCAAGGCCCCGGTCAAGAGGGCGGTCGCCGCTTCGGCCGAGGGCACCGCCGGGGAGCCGGTCAGGCCCTCGGGGAACGCCTCCGCGCGCCCGGCCCCGGTGCCCCCGAGCCCCCGCCCCGCGCCCACCGCGCCCCCCGCGCCCCGCTCAACCAGCCCCGCCCGGCCTCCCGTTGAGGGTGCCGCCGGTGGCGCCGGTGGTAAAGCCGGGCGGCGGAAGCGGAGTGGGTGGCGTCGGCTGTTCCCGACCTGGCGGATGGTGCTGGGAGGGTTCATCACCGTCGTACTGATCGCGATCGGGGCGTTCTTCCTCGGGTACTCCCTCGTGAAGATCCCGCCCGCCAACGCGTTGGCCATGAAGCAGGCCAACGTCTACCTGTACGCGGACGGCACCGAGATCGCGCGTGACGGCGACATCAACCGGGAGAACGTCTCCCTCGACCAGGTCTCCATGAACGCCCAGCATGCCGTGCTCGCCGCCGAGGACCGGGACTTCTACACCGAGTCCGCCATCGACCCCAAGGCGATGGTGCGGGCGGCCTGGAACACGGCCACCGGCAAGGGCAGGCAGTCCGGCTCGACGATCACTCAGCAGTACGTGAAGAACTACTACCTGGGCCAGGAACAGACCGTCACCCGCAAGGTGAAGGAGTTCTTCATCTCGATCAAACTCGACCGCAACGAGTCCAAGTCGAAGATCCTCGAGGGCTACCTCAACACCAGCTACTTCGGCCGCAACGCCTACGGCATCCAGGCCGCCGCCCAGGCCTACTACGGCGTCAAGGCCAAGGACCTCGACCCGGCCCGCGCCGCCTACCTCGCCGCACTGGTCAACGCCCCCAGCGAGTACGACGTCTCGGCCCACCCCGAGAACAGGGCCGCCGCCGTGGCCCGCTGGAACTACGTCCTGGACGGCATGGTCAAGCAGGGCTGGCTCAGCGCCTCCGAGCGGGCCGGGATGAAGTTCCCGGCCCCGAAGGAGGCCACCGTCCCCACCACCATGTCCGGACAGCGCGGCTACCTCGTGCGCGCCATCAAGGACTACCTCGCCGCCAACAAGATCCTCAGCGAGGACGAACTCGCCGCCGGCGGCTACCGCATCACGACCACGCTCCAGAAGAGCAGGCAGAACGCCTTCGTGAAGGCCGTCGACGACCGCCTGATGTCCAAGCTCGACAAGAAGAACCGCAAGGTCGACACCTACGTACGGGCGGGCGGCGCCGCCGTCGACCCCAAGACCGGTGAGGTCGTCGCCCTCTACGGCGGCATCGACTACGTCAAGCAGTACACGAACAACGCCACCCGCCGGGACTTCCAGGTCGGCTCCACCTTCAAGCCCTTCGTGCTCACCTCCGCCATACAGAACCACTCCACCACCCTCGACGGCCGCACCATCACCCCCGGCACCGTCTACGACGGCACCAACCAGCGCCCCGTCCAGGGCTGGGCCGGCGGCTCGTACGCCCCCGAGAACGAGGACCAGCACTCCTACGGCAACATCACCGTCCGCGAGGCCACCGACAAGTCCGTCAACGCCGTGTACGCGCAGATGGCCGTGGACGTGGGCCCCGACAAGGTCAGGGACACCGCGACCGCCCTCGGCATCCCCGGCGGCACGCCCGACCTGACCCCCACCCCGTCCATCGCGCTCGGCCCGGCCACCGCCAGCGTCCTCGACATGGCCGAGGCCTACGCCACGCTCGCCAACCACGGCGAGCACGGCATGTACACCATCCTCAAGAAGATCACCAAGGACGGCGCCGACGCCGTACAACTGCCCGAACGGCAGACGACGCAGGCCGTCAGCCGCGAGGCCGCCGACACCACCACCTCGGTCCTGCGGTCCGTCGTCGAGAACGGCACCGCGACCGCCGCGCAGGGCGCCGGCCGCCCGGCCGCCGGCAAGACCGGCACCGCCGAGGAGGACACCGCCGCCTGGTTCGCCGGCTACACGCCCGACCTGGCCACCGTCGTCTCCGTCATGGGCCAGGACCCCGTCACCGCCGCGCACAAGTCGCTCTACGGCGCCATGGGCCTCCCCCGCGTCAACGGCGGCGGCGCGCCCGCCGAGATCTGGGCGCAGTTCACCCACGACGCCCTCGAGGGCACCCCGGCCACCGACTTCGACCTCCAGGTCCAGGACGGCGCGGACCAGGTCCAGCCGCCGTCCACCGGACCGTCCTCCCAGACGCCCGGCACCGGCGGCCAGGACAACGGCGGCACGCCCGGCACCGGCACCGGAACCGGCGGCCAGGACACCCAGGGCCAGACCAACGGCCAGACCGGCGGCACCACTGGAGACACCACCGGGGGCACCCCGACCACCGGAGGCACCGACGGCACCCCCACCACGGGCGGCACCGGCGGCACCCCGACCACGGGCGGCCAGACCGGCGGCGGGAACAACGGCGGCACGACCGGAGGCACCCCGACCACGGGCGGCCAGACCGGCGGCGGGAACAACGGCGGCACGACCGGAGGCACTCCCACCACCGGCGGCACCGACGCCGGCACCGGCGACGGCGGCACGACGGCGGGCACGGCGGCCGGACCGCCCGGCGGCTGACCCGGCCCCCGTCAGGGGGACCGCATACGACGGAGGGGCCGGCGACCAGGTCGCCGGCCCCTCCAGGACTTCTAGGACGTACTCGCGGACTCGCGGACTCGCTTACAGATACAGACCGGTGGAGTCCTCCGACCCCTCGAACCGGTCCGCGGCCACCGCGTGCAGATCGCGCTCGCGCATCAGCACGTAGGCGATGCCCCGCACCTCCACCTCGGCGCGGTCCTCCGGGTCGTACAGCACACGGTCGCCCGGCTCCACGGTCCGCACGTTCTGCCCGACCGCGACGACCTCCGCCCAGGCCAGCCGGCGTCCGACCGCCGCCGTGGCGGGGATCAGGATGCCGCCGCCCGAACGCCGCTCGCCCTCGCTGGTGTCCTGCCGGACCAGCACGCGGTCGTGCAGCATCCGGATCGGCAGCTTGTCGTGCTGGGTGCTGTGCTCGTTTCTGTTGGCGCTCACACCTCGAACCTACCTGCCTCGAGAGGGTCCGTACGCCAGTGGGTCGCCGTGCCGCTCAGCCCCGGCGCCTGCGCGCGCCGAAAGCCAGCAGCCCGACCAGTCCCACCGCCACGAGCGCGACCGGTACGACCCGCTCCAGACGCGGCGCGCCCTCCTCGTCCACGAACTGCGCCCGCACATCGCTCACGACCCGGTTGACCTGCACATAGGCCCGCCCGAGGGTGTGGTCGATGTTGGAGACGACCTTGGCCTTGGCGTCCCCGACGATGGTCTTCGGGTGCACGCGCACCCCGATCTCGTCGAGCGTCTCGGCGAGCAGCTCGCGGCGGCGCCTGATGTCCGCCTCGATCTCAGCCGGGGTCCTGGTGTCCGCGGTGTCCGCCACCGTACCGCCTCCGAAGTCAACTGATGCCTGTTCAGCACAGTCTGTCAGCTCTCGCCACGACCGCACTGTCGGCACCCCCGGTTACCCTCGGACCGACACGGTATTGCCGGCACACGCAAGAGGAGACGACCTTCGATGACCGAGCGACTCCAGCCCGGGGACGCGGCCCCCGACTTCACCCTCCCCGACGCCGACGGCAACGAGGTGTCGCTGGCCGGCCACAAGGGCCGCAAGGTCATCGTCTACTTCTACCCGGCCGCCCTCACCCCCGGCTGCACCAAGCAGGCCTGCGACTTCACCGACAACCTGGAACTGCTGGCCGGCGCGGGGTACGACGTGATCGGCATCTCCCCCGACAAGCCGGAGAAGCTCGCCAAGTTCCGCGAGAAGGAGTCCCTGCGCGTCACCCTCCTCGCCGACCCCGACAAGCAGGTCCTCGAGGCCTACGGCGCCTTCGGCGAGAAGAAGCTCTACGGCAAGACGGTCACCGGCGTCATCCGCTCCACGGTGATCGTCGACGAGGAGGGCAAGGTCGAACGCGCCCTCTACAACGTCAAGGCCACCGGCCACGTGGCCAAGATCATCAAGGATCTGGGGATCTGACCGGGCTGCCCGGCCAGTAGCATGGCCGGGCAGCGTCCGGCGGCCGTGGTGGAACTGGCAGTCACGCTGGGTTTAGGTCCCAGTGGGGTAACTCCCGTGAGGGTTCGAGTCCCTCCGGCCGCACGGAGGAGGAAGGGGCCGTCCCGACGGACGGCCCCTTCTCCGCGTCAGCCCAGCAACTCCCGTACCACCGGCACCAGTGCCCGGAACGCCTTGCCGCGGTGGCTGATCGCGTTCTTCTCGTCGGGGGTCAGCTCCGCGCAGGTTCGCGTGTCGCCGTCCGGCTGGAGGATCGGGTCGTAGCCGAAGCCGTTGCTGCCGGCGGGCTCGAAGCGCAGGGTGCCGCGCAGCCGGCCCTCCACGACCCGCTCGGTGCCGTCGGGCAGTGCCAGGGCCGCCGCGCAGGCGAAGTGGGCCGCGCGGTGGTCCTCGGAGATGTCGGCGAGCTGGGCGAGGAGCAGGTCGAGGTTGGCCTTGTCGTCACCGTGGCGGCCGGCCCAGCGGGCGGAGAAGATGCCGGGGGCGCCGCCGAGGACGTCGACGCAGAGGCCGGAGTCGTCGGCGACGGCGGGCAGGCCGGTGGCCCGGGCCAGGGCGTGGGCCTTGAGGAGGGCGTTCTCGGCGAAGGTCACGCCCGTTTCCCTGACGTCGGGGATCTCCGGGTAGGCGTCGGTGCCGACCAGTTCGTGGGGCAGGCCTGCGTCGGTGAGGATCGCCCTGAGCTCGGTGATCTTTCCGGCGTTGCGGGTGGCGAGGATCAAGCGGGTCATGCCCCCAGTATCAGGGGGTGCAGACCTTGGTGAGTTCGCCGGCCGCGTCGGTGACGGGGCTGATGTCGGGGGTGTCGTCGCCGTTCTTGATGGCGGTGCGGACGTTGGACACGGCGCGGCCGAGGTCGTCGACTGCCTTGTTGACGTCGGCGTCGTCGGTCTTGTCGCCGATCTCGCGCAGGTCGCTGTCGATGGCGGCGAGGGACGCGTCGGTCCGCGTCGGGTCGTTCGCCGCGTTCTGCACGGCCTGCTGGAGGTCGGTGACGCTGTCGGCGATGGAGTCGGCGGTCTGGACGCAGTCGAGTGCCTTGTTCACGGCCGAGCAGGCCGCCGTCGTCGTCAGGGTCAGGGCGGCGAGCGCGGTGGCGGCGACGGCGGCGCCGGTGCGGGCTCGGTGGCGGTGACGGCGGCGGCTCGCGGGCATGGCGTACGGTTCCTTCCCCGTTGCTGGCCGGGCGTACGGCGGTGTGCCGTACGCCCGTACCGGTAGGGACGCGGGCAGAGGGGAGGGAGGTTGCCCTCGCCGGCCGCGTTCCTTGGGGTTCCCTTTACCCGCGTGCCTCAGCCCTGTGCGGCCTCCAGGGCGGCGCGCTGGGCGGCGGCGAGGTCGGTGCAGCCGGCGACGGCGAGGTCGAGCAGCGCGTTGAGTTCGTCGCGGGCGAAGGGCTCGGCCTCGGCGGTGCCCTGGACCTCGACGAAGCGGCCGTCGCCGGTGCAGACGACGTTCATGTCGGTCTCGGCGCGCACGTCCTCCTCGTAGCAGAGGTCGAGGAGGGGCACTTTGCCGACGATGCCCACGGAGACCGCGCTGACGGTTCCGGTGAGGGGCTGGCGGCCGGCCTTGATGAGCTTGCGGCCCTGGGCCCACGCGATGGCGTCGGCGAGGGCGACGTAGGAGCCGGTGATGGCGGCGGTGCGGGTGCCGCCGTCGGCCTGGAGGACGTCGCAGTCGAGCACGATGGTGTTCTCGCCGAGCGCCTTGTAGTCGACGACGGAGCGCAGGGAGCGGCCGATGAGGCGGGAGATCTCGTGGGTGCGGCCGCCGATCCTGCCCCTGACGGACTCGCGGTCGCCGCGGGTGTTGGTGGCGCGGGGCAGCATGGCGTACTCGGCGGTGACCCAGCCTTCGCCGCTGCCCTTGCGCCAGCGCGGGACGCCTTCGGTGACGGAGGCGGTGCAGAGGACCTTGGTGTCGCCGAAGGAGACGAGGACGGAGCCCTCGGCGTGCTTGCTCCAGCCGCGTTCGATGGTGACCGGGCGGAGTTGATCGGGCGTGCGGCCGTCGATTCGAGACATGCCGCCGAGCCTAGCCCGCCGGGCCCGCTCCCTCGTACGGGAAGCCCGTGCGCACGGGGGCGGGGGCCCGTAACCCTGCGTCCCGCGCGCGAAGAGGGCCCTTCCGGTGCGCGAAAGGGGCCCTTCCCGTGGTGGGAAGGGCCCCTCAGCAGTGCGTCAGCGGGTTCACATCATGTCTTCGATCTCGGCCGCGATGGGGTCGGCGTCGGTGCCGATGACGACCTGGATGGCGTTGCCCATCTTGACCACGCCGTGGGCGCCGGCGGCCTTGAGCGCGGCCTCGTCGACCAGCGAGGCGTCGTTGACCTCGGTGCGCAGGCGGGTGATGCAGCCCTCGACCTCTTCGATGTTGTCGATTCCGCCGAGCCCGGCGACGATCTTCTCAGCCTTGCTGGCCATGTTCTGTCTCCCTGATCCGAACCGCTTAGTCGCAGTAATCCACAGTTGGCCCATCTTCGCGAGCGGCCGTGCCGTGGGTGCCGAAGGATGGCCTTCACGACAGCGGTACCGTCCGTGCCGACTGGTCTACACCACCGTCGGCGCGGTGGCCAAACGCGGTGCGCGCACCGGTCACGCGGACCACGCGGGGAGGTCGTTCATGAGTGCCGGCAGCGCCCGGGGCGCCCAGGCCGCCCCCTCCCCCGTGCGCGAGCGCTGGAACTCGCTGTTCCAGGGGCTGCAGAAGATGGGCCGCAGCCTCCAGCTGCCGATCGCCGTGCTGCCGGCCGCCGGCATCCTGAACCGGCTCGGACAGCCGGACGTCTTCGGCGCGGACGGGCTCGGCTGGATCGGCCTGTCGAAGGTGATGAAGGGCGCGGGCGGCGCCCTGCTCGACAGTTCCCTCGGCCTGCCGCTGCTGTTCTGCGTCGGGGTCGCGATCGGCATGGCGAAGAAGGCGGACGGCTCGACCGCGCTCGCGGCGGTGGCGGGGTTCCTCGTCTACTACAACGTGCTGCGCCAGTTCCCGAGGTGCCCGGGCGGCTCGCGGGTGGTGCCGGAGTTCGGCTGCCGGTCGGCGGACGGGAGCCTCACGGCGTTCACGTTCCAGAATCCGGGGGTGTTCGGGGGGATCGTGATGGGGCTGCTGACCGCGTTCTTCTGGCAGCGTCTGCACCGCACGCGGCTGGTGGACTGGCTGGGCTTCTTCAACGGCCGGCGGCTGGTGCCGATCGTGATGTCGTTCGTGGCGATCGCGTTCGCGGGGCTGAGTCTGTGGGTGTGGCCGGCGGTCGGCAGCGGGCTGGAGGGCTTCAGCGACTGGCTGTACGGGCTGGGTCCCTACGGGGCGGGGATCTTCGGGGTGGCGAACCGGGCGCTGCTGGTGGTGGGGCTGCACCAGTTCCTGAACGTGCCGCTGTGGTTCCAGTTCGGCGGCTACACGCAGCCGGACGGGAAGGTGGTGCACGGCGACATCAACATGTTCCTGGCCGGCGATCCGAACGCGGGCCTGTTCACCTCGGGCTTCTTCCCGATCATGATGTTCGCGCTGCCGGCCGCGGCGCTGGCGATCACGCACACCGCCCGGCCCGAGCGCCGCGCGGAGGTGGGCGGGCTGATGCTGTCGGTGGCGCTGACGTCGTTCGTCACGGGGATCACCGAGCCGCTCGAGTACTCGTTCATGTTCATCGCGCCCGCACTGTACGCGGTGCACGCGGTGCTGACGGGGGTGTCGATGGCGGTGACGTGGGCGCTGGGGGTGCACGACGGGTTCAGCTTCTCGGCGGGGCTGATCGACTACGTCATCAACTGGCGTCTGGCGACCAGGCCGTGGGCGGTCGTGCCGATCGGCCTGTGCTTCGCCGTCCTCTATTACGTGGTGTTCCGGTTCGCGATCACGAGGTTCCGCCTCAGGACGCCCGGACGGGAGCCCGTCGAGCAGGTCGAGGACACCACCAAGGCGTGATCCGCGACACATACGGAAAGTAGCGGTTTCGTCGCAGGAATCGTGGGTTCCTTACGCCGCCTTCATCGTGCTACAACAGGTCTACACCACTGAGTGGTGTAGACCACCACCCGATGGAGGAAGCATGAGCACCGCCACCGAGAAACCAGCGGCGGCCCCCGCGAAGAAGCGGGGATCAGGCCTGTTCCAGGGCCTGCAGAAGGTAGGCCGAAGCCTTCAGCTCCCGATCGCCGTGCTGCCGGCGGCGGGCATCCTGCTCCGGTTCGGCCAGCAGGACATCCACGACAAGCTGCACCTTCCCGACAAGGTCACGGCGGTCTTCGCCACGGCCGGCGGCGCGATCTTCGACAACCTGCCGCTGCTGTTCTGCATCGGTGTCGCGATCGGCTTCGCCAAGAAGTCCGACGGCTCCACCGCCCTGGCCGGTCTGGTCGGCTTCCTGGTCTACAGCAACGTCCTCAAGGCCTTCCCGGTCACCGAGGCGAAGATCCAGAAGGGTGCGGACATAGCCGCAACCTACAACAATCCCGGTGTCCTCGGCGGCATCGTGATGGGTCTGCTGGCCGCCGTGGTGTGGCAGCGCTACCACCGTACCAAGCTGGTGGACTGGCTCGGCTTCTTCAACGGCCGCCGTCTGGTGCCGATCCTCATGGCGTTCGTCGGCACGGTCATGGGTGTCTTCTTCGGTCTGGTCTGGGAGCCGATCGGTGAGGGCATCTCCAACCTCGGCGAGTGGATCACCGGTCTCGGCGCGGCCGGCGCCGGTCTGTTCGGTCTGGTCAACCGCGCGCTGATCCCGGTCGGCATGCACCAGTTCGTGAACACCGTCTCCTGGTTCCAGATCGGCGACTTCAAGAACGCCGCGGGCGACATCGTGCACGGCGACCTCAACCGCTTCTTCGCCGGCGACCCGACCGCGGGACAGTTCATGTCCGGCTTCTTCCCCATCATGATGTTCGGCCTGCCGGCCGCGGCGATCGCCATCGCGCACTCCGCCCGCCCCGAGCGCCGCAAGGCCGTGATGGGCATGATGGTCTCGGTCGCGCTGACCTCCTTCGTCACCGGTGTGACCGAGCCGATCGAGTTCGCGTTCATGTTCATCGCCCCGGTGCTCTACGCGATCCACGCGGTGCTCACCGCCCTGTCCATGGCGATCACCTGGGCGCTCGGCGTCCACGCGGGCTTCACCTTCTCCGCGGGCGCCATCGACTACGTCCTCAACTGGAACCTGGCCACCAAGCCATGGCTGATCCTCCCCATCGGCCTGGTGTTCGCGGCGGTCTACTACGTGACCTTCCGCTTCGCCATCACCAAGTTCAACCTCCCCACCCCGGGCCGTGAGCCCGAGGAGGAGGTCGAGGACCTCACCAAGGCGTAGGCCCCGCCGACGCCACGAGGCCCCCGCAGCCGCACGGCTGCGGGGGCCTCGTCATGCGCGGGCGCCCCGGATCCCGTACGTGCGCCGGATCCCGTACGTGCGTCAGATCTCGTACGTCGCCCCCGGCGCCGCCAGGTGCACCGGGCCGGCGAAGACCTCGCGGGCGTCGGCGAGGTTGACCTGGGGGTCGGTCCACGGGGGGATGTGGGTGAGGACCAGGCGGCGGGCGTGGGCGCGGGTGGCGGTCTCGCCGGCCTCGCGGCCGTTGAGGTGGAGGTCGGGGATGTCCTCCTTGCCGTGGGTGAAAGCCGCCTCGCACAGGAACAGGTCGGCCCCGCGCGCCAGTTCCTCCAGCGCGTCGCTCGGTCCGGTGTCCCCGGAGTACGTCAGCGTCCGGCCGCCGTGCTCGACGCGGATGCCGTACGCCTCCACGGGGTGGGCCACGCGCTCGGTGTGCACGGTGAAGGGGCCGATCTCGAAGGTGCCCGGCTTGACCGTGTGGAAGTCGAAGACCTCGCTCATCGAGGAGGCGGTGGGGGTGTCCGCGTAGGCCGTGGTGAGGCGGTGCTCGGTGCCCTCGGGGCCGTAGACCGGCAGGGGGCCGGGGCGGCCGCCGTCGAAGCGGTAGTAGCGGGCCACGAAGTAGCCCAGCATGTCGATGCAGTGGTCGGCGTGCAGGTGGCTCAGGAAGATCGCGTCGAGGTCGTAGAGACCGCAGTGGCGCTGCAGCTCACCGAGGGCGCCGTTGCCCAGGTCGAGGAGCAGCCGGAAGCCGTCGGCCTCGACGAGGTAGCTCGAGCAGGCCGATTCCGCGGACGGGAACGACCCCGAGCAGCCGACGACGGTGAGCTTCATGGAGCAGAAACCTCCGCTGGCGGGGAACGTCAAAAAGGAAGGTGACGGGGGTGTGCGGTCCGTCGAGAGTAAGGCGCGAAACCCCCAGTGGCTCCTCCGGCAAGGGCTGTTGTGGGCGAACTCACCTGTGGTGTCACCGGTTCGGCTGGACGTGGGGCGCATGGGGTTCGGGAGAGGGCGCGCGCCGGATCTCGCGCGCCGGTAACGTCGTCCCTATGGACACGTCCTGGTGGCTGGCGCTCGCGGCAGTGGTCCTGCTCGCGCTCGTCGCCACGCTCGTCGACGGGTGGGGACGTGGCCGCCGGCCCGCCGGGCGGAGGACGCGTCCGCCGGGGCGCCCGGAGCGCCGGGGCGGTGCGGCGCGGCCGCAGCCGGCGGAGATCTGGTGGGCCAACGTGCCCTACGAGGAGGGCCCGGGGTCCAAGGACCGGCCCTGTCTGGTGCTGTCCGTGCGGGGCAAGCGCGCCAGGGTCGCCAAGATCACCAGCAAGTACCACGACGAGCGCGCCGGGGTGATCCCGCTGCCGCCCGGCTCGGTGGGAGACGCGCAGGGGCGGACCAGCTTCCTGGAGACCGACGAGGTGCGCGAGGTGCCGGTGTGGGACTTCCGGCGCCGGGTGGGGGTCGTGGACCCGGTCCTGTGGGACCAGGTGCGCTACCTGGCCGGCTGAGTCCGGCGGTGTTCATTGAGCGGCCACCCGTACCGTGACCGCCCACTCCTGGACGCCCTTGCACGACACCTGCCCGGGGCGGGTCGCGCACAGGGGGCGGGAGGAGGTCAGCCGGGCGGTGCCGGGGGCGACCGCGTCGAAGGCGGCGACGGCGTCGCCGGGCTGGATGACGAAGCCCGGGTTGGCGGCCTTGAGCGCGGTGCCGGTGGCCTTGACCGGCGTCCAGGGGCGGTCCTTGGTGCCGTCCAGGGTGAGCCGGAGCTGTCCGCCCGGGGTGAGGCACACGGTCCGGCCGTTGTCGGCGGTGATGAGTTCGGCCTTGGCGGTGCACCCGGACGGGGTCGCCGGGTGGGAGGCCGACGCCGAGTCGGAGGGGGTCGCCGAAGGCCGCAGCGACCCGGACGCCGACGGGGCCGGGGAGGCGGAGGTGGACGGGGCGCCGGCCGGCCCGGACGCCGTCGCGCTGCCCGTAGAGCCCTTGCCGTCGTTCTGCGTCCCGCAGCCGGCGAGCAGCAGGGTCGCGGCCGCCGCGGCGGCGACGGTGATGCGGTGGGGCGTCGTACGGCGCATGGGGCGGCCGCCTTTCTGCTCGTCGTCGTTTCGGATACCCAGTGCCTCGCTGCCGATGTGACGTTCCTCCAGCACATCAGGATCCCTTCCCCCACGCACGCCGGGGCCCCGGCCGCTGCACGGCCGGGGCCCCTCGCACGGATCAGGGTCGGTCAGCTGGTCAGCTGGTCGTCAGCGCCGTGTCGTCGACGACGAAGCTGGTCTGCAGCGAGGAGTCCTCGACGCCGTTGAACTTCAGCGTGACCGTGGAGCCGGCCAGCGAGGAAAGGTCGAAGGACTTCTGCGTGTAGCCCGTGGCGGCGTCGAGGTTGGAGTACGTCGCCAGGGTCTTGGAGCCGGCGGTCACCGTCAGCTTGTCGTACTGCGTGCTGGTGGTGGACTCGGCGGTGTCGACGTGCAGGTAGAAGGTGAACGTGGCCTTGCAGCCCGCGGGGATGGTCACCGACTGGGACAGGGTGTCGGTGTGGCTGGAGCCGTAGCCGTCGAGCCAGGCCTTGTAGGAGCCGGAGTGGGCGGCCTCACCGGTGTCGTTGGTGATGACTCCGCTGGAGGCGGTCCAGGTGGTGTTGCCGGACTCGAAACCGGCGTTGCCGATCAGCTGGGCGGAGGTGCAGCCGCCGGAGGTGCCGACGGTCCAGGTGAAGGAGGTCGATCCGGAGGCCCCGGTGGAGTCCTTGGCGGTGACGGTCACCTGGTAGGTGCCCGCGGTGCTCGCGGTGCCGGAGATCAGGCCGGTGGAGCTGTTGATGGACAGGCCGGGGGGCAGACCGGTCGCGCTGTAGGTGAGGGACGCGCCCGCGCTGTCGCTGGCCTGGATCTGCAGGCTCGCCGAGCCGCCGGTGGCGGTGGACTGGCTGCCGGGGTTGGTGACGGTCACCGTGTTGCCGGTGGTGGTGCCGGCGGTGAAGGCGGCGGTGCCGTTGGGGGTGCCCCAGCCGGTCGGGCCGTCGTAGCCGGTGCGGGCGGTGCAGAAGTACGAGGTCGAGCAGGAGCCGTTGGAGCCGCTGGTGACGTCGTACAGGTTGCCCGTGTGGGAGTAGGGGTACTTCGCCGGGTAGTCACCCGAGCCCGGGGTGCCCGCGAGGGCGTAGACGCCGGCGACGATCGGGGCGGAGGCGCTGGTGCCGCCGTAGACCGCCCAGCCGGAGCCGCCGTAGGTGTCGTAGACCGCCACGCCGGTGGCCGGGTCGGCGACCGCGGAGACGTCGGCCTCCATGCGGTTGGAGCAGCCGCTGTCGGTCTGCCAGCTCGGCTTGGGGTCGTAGGCGGAGCAGCCGGAGCCGGTGCCCTCGGTGGAGCTGGTGTTCCACACCGACTCGCTCCAGCCGCGCGAGTTGGAGGCGGTGGTGAGCGCGGTGCCGCCGACGGCGGTCACGTACTGGGAGGTCGCCGGGTACTCGGCGCCGTAGCCGGAGTCGCCCGCGGAGACGGTGATGGCGACGCCGGGGTGCTTGAAGTACTGCGAGTCCTCACTGGTCTGGGTGGAGGACTCGGACCCGCCCCAGCTGTTGGAGACGACCTTGGCGCCGAGGCTGACGGCCTCGTTCTCGGCGATGCCGAGGTCGGTGTCGCTGGCGGAGTTGGCCTCGACCAGGGTGATGGAGCAGTTGGGGCAGACGGCGCTGACCATGTCGAGGTCGAGGGCCTCCTCGCCGGCCCAGCCGCTGTCGTTGGTGGGCAGCGAGGTGGTGGAGCCGGTCTGGCTGACCTGCTTGAAGCAGCCGTTGGCCTTGGTGCACGAGGACAGGCCGTACGTCGAGCGGTAAGTGGCCAGGTCCGACTCGGCGTTGGGGTCGTTGAAGGCGTCGACGACGGCGACGGTCAGGCCGGAACCGCCCGTGGTGGGCAGGTTGTAGGCGCTGTGCAGGTTGGCCGGGCTGAGGCCGGAGGGCGCCGCGGCGGCGAGCGCCGAGGCGAGGCGCTGCTTGATGTCGGTGCGCCGCTGGGCGAAGCAGGAGGCGTGACCGGGGTGGGCGGTGGCGCACAGGTGCTGGGTGGGCACCTTCTGGCCGGCCTTGCCGGTGCTGTGGAAGGTCTGCCGCTTCGGGTCGGTGAGGGCCTTGGCGTTCTGGGCGGCCTTGGAGGTGTGCGGGTGCGCGGTGGCGGGCTGGGCGCCGGCGGTGGGGGCCACCGCGAGGCCTGCGACGGTGAGGGCGAGCGAGGGGAGGGCTATGGAGAGGAGCCTTCTCAGACTCCGTCTGCGCCCGCTCGGGCGTGACTCACGCATGGGGAACTGCCTCCGGTTGTGAAGTGGGGATTCGCACTGGATTGGCAGGCCCGTGACGCGCGAAGCGGCGGCGAAACCGCGCAGTCATGAGCATGACACTCTCAGGCACCCGCCTTGTCGCTGATCGTGACATGACAGGGTGCGGGAGGACCGTAGTCCCGCCACGATCGGACCGGCAGCGGGTGGACGCATTTCTTTGCCCGGCCATAGGAATGACTTAGCCCCCTCATAGGAGGGGGCTGACACGGGCTTGAGTCGCGTCCCGCGGGGCCGCGCCTCGCGCGGAGGCGGCGGCACTACGCCCAGAGCTGGCCCTGGAGGGTGTCGATGGCCTCTTCCGTGGTGGCCGCCGTGTAGACGCCGGTGGAGAGGTACTTCCAGCCGCCGTCGGCGACGATGAACGCGATGTCGGCGGCCTGTCCGGCCTTCACCGCCTTCCTGCCCACGCCGATCGCGGCGTGCAGCGCGGCGCCGGTCGAGACGCCCGCGAAGATGCCCTCCTGCTGGAGGAGTTCACGGGTGCGGGTGACCGCGTCGGCGGAGCCGACCGAGAAGCGGGTGGTCAGCACGGAGGCGTCGTAGAGCTCGGGCACGAAGCCCTCGTCGAGGTTGCGCAGGCCGTACACCAGGTCGTCGTAGCGCGGCTCGGCGGCGACGATCTGCACGTCCGGCTTGTGCTCGCGCAGATAGCGGCCGACGCCCATCAGGGTGCCGGTGGTGCCCAGGCCCGCGACGAAGTGCGTGATCGAGGGCAGGTCGGCGAGGATCTCGGGGCCGGTGGTGGCGTAGTGGGCGCCCGCGTTGTCCGGGTTGCCGTACTGGTAGAGCATCACCCAGTCCGGGTGCTCCGCGGCCAGTTCCTTGGCGACCCGTACGGCGGTGTTGGAGCCGCCCGCGGCCGGGGAGGAGATGATCTCCGCGCCCCACATGCCGAGCAGGTCCCGGCGCTCGGAGGAGGTGTTCTCCGGCATCACGCACACCATGCGGTAGCCCTTGAGCTTGGCCGCCATGGCCAGCGAGATGCCGGTGTTGCCGGAGGTGGGCTCCAGGATGGTGCAGCCCGGGGTGAGCCGGCCGTCCTTCTCCGCCTGCTCGATCATGTGCAGGGCGGGGCGGTCCTTGACCGAGCCGGTGGGGTTGCGGTCCTCCAGCTTCGCCCAGATCCGGACGTCGGGGGACGGCGACAACCGCGGCAGGCGCACCAGAGGGGTGTTGCCCACCGCGGCCAGCGGGGAGTCGTAGCGCATCGCTGCTCAGCGGCCGATCAGCGCATGCCGCCGGCGACGGCCGGCAGGATCGTCACGTTGTCGCCGTCGGCGAGCTTGGTGGAGATGCCGTCCAGGAAGCGCACGTCCTCGTCGTTCAGGTACACGTTGACGAAGCGGCGCAGCTTGTCGCCGTCCACGATGCGGGCCTGGATGCCCGGGTGCCGGGACTCGAGGTCGGCGAAGAGCTCGGTGAGGGTCTCCCCGGCACCCTCCACCGCCTTCTGGCCGTCGGTGTACGTGCGGAGGATGGTCGGGATGCGGACCTCGATGGCCATGGCTTCAGGGCTCCTGTCGGGAAGAGTCAGGTCGGTGGGCGCGACGATGGGCGACGCGGGCGTCCGGTGCGACGCGGTGCGGGGCGCCGCCGGCTCACGGCCGTACGGCGGCAGGGGAGGGCGTCAACAGATGGCGCTGGCCAGCCTGCACAGGTCGACGTGCAGCCGCGCCACGAGCAGCGTGCCCGGCGTCTTCTCGCTCACGTCGTGAATAACCATGGGCTCATCGTATCGATTCCCGCCCCGCGAACCGGAGTGTCGTTCCACACCTCGGACCGTTCTCATCCATCAGCTGAGACCGGCCTGGGATCAGTAGGCCTCGACGATCCGGACCTCCTCCTCCGTGACCTCGCCCTCCAGGATGCGGAAGGAGCGGAACTGGAACTCCCCGGCCCCGTCGGCGTCCGCGGTGGAGACCAGCACGTAGTGGGCGCCGGGCTCGTTGGCGTAGGAGATGTCGGTGCGGGAGGGGTAGGCCTCGGTGGCCGTGTGCGAGTGGTAGACGATCACCGGCTCCTCGTCGCGGTCGTCCATCTCGCGGTACAGCTTGAGCAGGTCCTGCGAGTCGAACTCGTAGAAGGTGGGCGAGCGGGCCGCGTTCAGCATGGGGATGAACCGCTCGGGCCGGCCGGAGCCCACCGGGCCGGCGACGACCCCGCAGGCCTCGTCGGGGTGGTCGGCGCGCGCGTGGGCGACGATCTGGTCGTGGAGCGACTGGGTGATGGTCAGCATGCCCGCAAGGATAGGAGAGGGGCCGTTCCGTACCGGGGAGTGGTACGGAACGGCCCACATGACGGACGTCCTGAGCGGCTGCCGGAGCGGTTTCCACGAGTATCCGCTCCGGCGGGACGTCCGGCCCTTGGGTGGAAGGCGCCCCGCGGGGCCGCCCTCCGGCCGGTTCAGCCGACCTTCTCGAGCTCCGGCTCGCGGCGCTCGGTGACCTGCGGGTTGCGCGCCTTGAGCACCGCCCAGCCGACGGCCAGGGCGGCGGCCCACACCGCCATCACGTACAGGCAGACCCGGGAGTCGGCATCGTAGGCGATCAGGCAGGTGACGAAGAGCAGGAAGGCGATGGCCACGTACGAGCACTTCGCGCCGCCCGGCGCCGGGAAGGCGGAGGCGGGCAGCCGGCCCGCGACCACGGCCCTGCGGTACAGCACGTGGCTGACCAGGATCATCAGCCAGGTCCAGATGCCGGCCGCGGTGGCGACGGAGGTGACGTAGCCGAAGGCCTTCTCCGGGACGACGTAGTTGAGGAGGACGCCGATGCCCATGAAGGCGACGGAGACGGTGATGCCGAGCGCCGGGGTCTTGGAGGCCGACAGGCGGCTGAAGCCGCGGGGGGCCTCGCCGTTGTCGGCGAGGGTGCGCAGCATGCGGCCGGTGGAGTACATGCCCGAGTTGCAGGAGGACAGGGCCGCGGTGAGCACCACGAAGTTGACGATGCCGGCGCCGGCCGGGATGCCGATGACCGCGAACGCCCTGACGAAGGGACTCACGCCGGCGGCGAACTCGGTCCACTTCACCACGCACAGGATGACGGTGAGGGCGCCGACGTAGAACAGGGCGATGCGCCAGGGCAGGGTGTTGATCGCCTTGGGGAGGGTCTTCTCCGGGTTCTCCGACTCACCGGCGGTGACGCCGACCAGCTCGACGGCGAGGTAGGCGAACATCACGCCCTGGAGGGTCATCAGGGACGAGCCGATGCCCTTGGGGAAGAAGCCGTCGAACTGCCAGAGGTTGGAGACGGTGGCGGTGTCGCCGGCCTGGCTGAAACCGAAGGTGAGCACGCCCAGGCCGATGACGATCATGCCGATGAGCGCGGTGACCTTGACCATCGAGAACCAGAACTCCAGCTCGCCGAAGAGCTTGACGGAGATCAGGTTGACACCGAAGAGGATCACCAGGAAGACCAGCGCCGTGACCCATTGCGGAACAGCGGGGAACCAGTAGTTGACGTAGATCGCGGCGGCCGTGAGCTCGGCCATGCCGGTGACGACCCACATCAGCCAGTACGTCCAGCCGGTGAAGTAGCCGAAGAACGGACCGAGGAACTCCCGGGAGTACTCCGCGAAGGAGCCCGAGACCGGGCGGTAGAGCAGCAGCTCGCCGAGCGCCCGCATGATGAAGAAGATGATCAGGCCGGCCAGGGCGTACATGAGGATGAGGCTGGGGCCGGCCTTGGCGATGTTCGCCCCGGCTCCCAGGAAGAGGCCGACGCCGATCGCGCCGCCGATCGCGATCATCTGGACCTGTCGGCTGCCGAGCCCTCGCTCATAACCCTCTTCGGGGGCTTCGGTGCCCTGCGAAGCGGTGTTCTCGACCTTCGAGGAGGTCATGTGCTGTGCGCCTTTCTCCATGCCGACCCGGGCCGCTCGTCGGCCGCGGATCGGGTTTCGATCCCCCCGGATGATGGAGTTGGTGCCTGGCCGGCGGTCGCCGGCTCGGTGGCGCACCCGGACGGACATGGGTGGTGTCCGGCGGGCGGTCGTGAAGATTTATCACGCCCGCAACACTGATCGCCCGGGCCCCGTGTGGCGCAAGACACAGGAAGAAGCGGACAAAGTGCGCCCGAAGGGTGCACAACCGGCCGCTACGGTGACGGGATCGTTATCCGGATTTGAGCGTCCGCTGAGCGAACGAGAAATCCCCACAAATGTGGACGAGTCAGGGCATGAGCGTGGAGACGAGCGTCTCCTGGAGCCCGCCCAGCCACAGGTACGCCATCACCATCGGCTTGCGCGGGTCCTCGTCCGGAAGACCGTAGAGGCCGTCGGTGTCGTCCTCGTCGGTGATCTCCAGCCGGGAGCCGATGGCCAGGCGCAGGTCGTTGAGCGTGCCGAGCCAGTGCCGCGACTCCTGCGGCGACAGCTTCAGCACCGCGCCGCCCTCGCCGGCCGACGCCGCCGCGAGCGCGTTGAGCGAGCGGATGACCGCGAGGGCGTTCTCGCGCTTGCCCGCCCGCAGGTCGTTCTCGGTGAAGCGGCGGAACTCCGCCGAGTACGCGCGCCGCTCGTCGGCCTCCTGCTCGGTGGCCGGGGGCTGGGCGGGGTCGCTGTAGGCGTCCGGGAAGAGCCTTCTGAGGACCGGGTCGGAGGGCGGCTCGCTCGGGCCCTCGGCGAAGAGTTCTGCCAGCGGGTCGCCGGCGCCCGGGGCGTCCTCGGCGGGCCCGGGACCGATCAGCTCCAGGAGCTGCACCGCCAGCGAGCGGATGATGGAGATCTCTACGTCGTCGAGGGCGACGGCCGCGCCGCCGCCGGGGAGCGGTTCGAAGGTTCCTGGCATGGAGGGGGTTCGCTGCTTCCGGGTCCGGGCTGTCTGCGGGCTGCTGTCTGCGGTCCGGACCGTGCGCTGTTCGCGCCGCTCACGGTCCTGGTGGACGTACTACTTGCGGTCCTGCTGGAGAGTGGCCCACAGACCGTAGCCGTGCATGGCCTGCACATCCCGTTCCATCTCCTCGCGCGTCCCGCTGGAGACGACCGCCCGCCCCTTGTGGTGGACGTCGAGCATGAGCTTGGTGGCCTTGTCCTTGGGGTAGCCGAAGTACGTCTGGAAGACGTACGTCACATAGCTCATGAGGTTCACGGGGTCGTTGTGGACGATCGTCACCCAGGGGACGTCGGGCTCTGGTACGGCGAAGACCTCCTCCGCCGACTCGGTCTTCTCGATCTCGATGGGTGCGGCTGCCGTCACACGGCCCATGCTGCCACCACAGGGGGGTGGGAGCACAAACGGGCGGGCGCGGCACCCGGGTGGCGGCGCCGGGACGGGTCCCGCACCCCTTAAATCGTCAGACTGACGAAATGGGAGTACGATTCCTCGCCATGAACACAGCGGACCTTCGGCTGCCGGTGGACGTGCCCTCGACGGCGCTCTTCACCGACCACTACGAGCTGACGATGCTCCAGGCCGCGCTGAAGGCGGGAACCGCCGACCGGCGCAGTGTCTTCGAGGTCTTCACCCGCCGCCTGCCCGACGGCCGCCGCTACGGCGTGGTGGCCGGGACCGGCCGGGTGCTGGACGCGGTGGAGAACTTCCGCTTCGACGAGGACGTGCTGCGCTTCCTGCGCGAGCGCGGCGTCGTCGACGACACGACCCTGCAGTGGCTCGCGGACTACCGGTTCGGCGGCGACGTCTGGGGCTATCCCGAGGGCGAGGTGTACTTCCCGGGCTCGCCGGTCATGCGGGTCGAGGGCTCTTTCGCCGAGTGCGTGCTGCTGGAGACCGTGATCCTGTCGATCCTCAACCACGACTCGGCGATCGCGGCCGCCGCCTCCCGGATGTCCTCCGCCGCGGCCGGCCGGCCGCTGATCGAGATGGGCGCCCGCCGCACCCACGAGCTGGCCGCCGTCGCCGCCGCCCGCGCCGCCTACATCGGCGGCTTCGCCACCACCTCGGACCTGGCCGCCGGCTTCCGCTACAACATCCCGACCGTCGGCACCTCCGCCCACGCCTTCACCCTGCTGCACGACCGGGAGCGGGACGCCTTCCAGGCGCAGGTCGACGCCCTCGGCCGGGACACCACGCTGCTGGTGGACACCTACGACGTCGCCGAGGCGGTGCGCGCCGCCGTCGAGGTCGCCGGGCCCGGCCTCGGCGCCGTGCGCATCGACTCCGGGGACCTGCTGCTGGTCGCGCACCGGGTGCGGCAGCAGCTGGACGAGCTGGGCGCCCGCGACACCAAGATCGTCGTCACCTCCGACCTCGACGAGTACGCCATCGCCTCGCTCGCCGCCGCCCCCGTGGACGCCTACGGCGTGGGCACCCAGCTGGTCACCGGCTCCGGCCACCCGACGGCCTCCATGGTCTACAAGCTGGTCGCGCGCGCCGAGAGCGCCGAGCCGGACGCGCCGCTGAAGCCGGTGGCGAAGAAGTCCAGCGGGGGCAAGACCTCCGTGGGCGGCCGCAAGTGGGCGGCCCGCCGACTGGACGCGGACGGGGTCGCCGAGGCCGAGGTCGTGGGCACCGGGCCGGTGCCGGCCGAGCTGGCGGACCGGCAGCTGCTGGTCCAGCTGGTCAAGGGCGGCGAGGTGGTCGCCCGCGAGCCGCTGGACGTCGTACGCGACCGGCACGCGGCCGCCCGCGCGGGCCTGCCGCTGTCGGCGACCCAGCTCTCGCGCGGGGAAGCGGTCCTCCCGACGGAGTACGTGCACGGGCCCTCGGGTAGCTAAAGCTGGTGTCCCCCGCCCGCTCCCCCACGACAGCGCCGAAAGTGCCCTCCCCCGCGGCCGGCGAAGTCCCTAGGCTCGTAGGTTCACCGACCGGGCCCCGTATCCCCTACCTCCCCTCCGAACCGACAGCCGAAGGACACCGACCATGCGCCGCGCCTTGATCGTCGTAGACGTGCAGAACGACTTCTGCGAGGGGGGCAGCCTCGCGGTCGCGGGCGGCGCCGACGTGGCCGCCGCGATCACCGAGCTGATCGGGCAGGCACCCGCCGGCTACCGGCACGTGGTGGCCACCCGCGACCACCACATCGCACCCGGCGGCCACTTCGCCGACGACCCCGACTACGTGCGCTCCTGGCCCGCGCACTGCGTGGCGGGGACCGAGGGCGTGGGCTTCCACCCGAACTTCGCCCCCGCCGTCGCCTCCGGCGCGGTGGACGCCGTGTTCGACAAGGGCGCCTACTCGGCGGCCTACAGCGGCTTCGAGGGCACCGACGAGAACGGCGTGTCCCTGGCCGACTGGCTCAGGGACCGCGAGATCGACGAGGTGGACGTGGTGGGCATCGCCACCGACCACTGCGTGCGCGCCACCGCCCTGGACGCCGTCAAGGAGGGCTTGCGCACCCAGGTCCTGCTGGACCTGACCGCCGGGGTGGCCGCGGAGACCACCGAGCGGGCCCTCGAGGAGCTGCGCCAGGCGGGCGTGGAGCTCTCGGGCAAGCCGGTCGTGGCCTAGCTCCCGTCGTGGCCTGGCTCCCCGGTCTGACTCCCGTCGCGGCCTGGCCCCCGTCGTGGTCTGACTTCCGTCGTCGCCCGGGCCGCGTGCTGTCAGGGCCGGACCTGGGCGGCCGTGCGGCTCCTCAGCAGGGTCCTGATCGGGTGCCACAGCTCGGGGCAGCCGGCCGGGGCGCCGACAGCGTTGTCGGGGGACGTACGCCATATCAGGCCGTCGGGGTGGTGCAGCACCGCGGTGATCTCGTCCGGGGTCGGCGGGGCGGCGTTGCCCCGGAGGTAGACCGCGCGCAGACCCAGGTTGCGCAGGCGCGTCAGGGCGCGGGGGCGGTTCTGGGCGTGGACGAGCACCCGGACGCCGCCGACGCCGTCGGGGGCGGTGCCCGGCAGGTTCAGGGCCACCACCACCCTGCCGTCCGGCAGCTTGCTGAAGCCTCCTGCGGCCATGCGTTCACATCCCCGTTCCGGTCGGTGTCAATAAGAAAGGCACAGCACGCACCTAAACACGATCGGCGGCAACCCGCCAGGGGGTTGCCGCCGATACGCGTTTGACCTGCGGGGATGTCGACTACTTCACCGCGCGGCCGACCTCGAACTCGATCGTGGAGCCGTCCTTGGGCTCCTTGGTGATCTTGATCTTGGTGTTGGTGTCAGTGACCTTGACACCGGCCGCCTTGTTCGACGCGTCGTAGTAGGTGCTCGCGTGGTCGTTGAAGACCGGCACCCCGTCCGACGACGGAACCCAGGCGGCGACGTCGGCCTTGTGCAGCAGCATGCCGTCGGTGCCGTACTTGCTGAAGGGCGAGTCGTAGGCCTGGATGCGGTTGCGCATCAGCGTGCCGTCGCTCCACTTCAGCGGGGCCGGGTGGGAGTCGATCGGCAGGATCAGACCGGTGCCCGGGTGGGCGCTGGTGTTGTTGTCCGCCTCGGAGGTGTCCCACTTCCAGATCAGCAGGCCGTTCTGGTACGCGTAGTGCTCCACCCAGTCCGGACGGGACTTGAAGCCGAAGTTGTACGGGCCGGTCTTCAGGGTGGTGTCGTACGAGACGTACTGACGGTTCTCGGCGATGTAGTACTGCTTGTAGTCCTTGGTGAAGGACGCGCCGATGCGGGAGAAGCCGCTCGCCGTCCACGCCGGGTCGGCGCTCTCGGCGTTGTCGGAGAACAGCGGCGAACCGTCGGCGGTCAGCGCGATCTCGTCGGCCGCGAAGCCCTTGAGCGCCACGCCGCCGTCCGTCTGGTAGCGGAAGCGCAGCTGGATCTTCTGGCCCGCGTAGGCGTCGAGGTTGTACGACAGCTTCTTGTAGGCGTCGACCGAACCGGTGAGCGCCGGCTTGTCGCTGCCGTCGCGCGGGATGGCCTGGCCGTCCACCGTGCCGTCCACGGCGGTCCAGTTGGCGCCGCCGTCGGTCGAGACCTCGGTGTAGAGGTAGTCGTAGTTGGCCTCGATGTCGTACCAGCCGTCGAGCGAGAGGGTGGCCGACTTCTTGCCGGTGAGGTCCACGGAACGGGTCAGCGTGTTCTTGAGGTTGTCACCGCTGCCGCTCCACCACTGGGTGGCGCCCTGCGCCGGGTTCACGACCTGGGTGGTGACCGCCTTGTCGGGCAGCGAGACCACCGTGGCCTGCCGGTACTTGGTGTTGTACTCGGCCACGCCCAGCTTGTGCCAGGACTTCACGCCCGCCTTGGCGGTGTCGTAGTTCAGCCAGCCCAGCTGGAGCTTGTCCCAGGCGTTCATGTCGCCGGGCAGGTCGCCGATGGCGTCCTTGCCGCGGCCGAGCCAGGAACCGGAGGACATCAGCGTCCAGAAGCCGGTGGAGTTCTCGCCGCCCGCGGTGTCGTACTCGTCGGGCAGACCGAGGTCGTGGCCGTACTCGTGGGCGTAGACGCCGAGTCCGCCGTTCTCCGGCTGGATGGTGTAGTCGCCGACCCAGATGCCGGAGTCGCCGATCTGCGCGCCGCCGAGCTTGTTGGCGTCCGGGCCGGTGGCGCCGGCGTCGGTGCCGAAGGCGTACCAGCGGTGCGCCCAGATCGCGTCGGTGCCCTGGACGCCGCCGCCCGCGGACTCGTCCTCACCGGCGTGCACGATCTGGAAGTGGTCGATGTAGCCGTCCGGCTCGTTGAAGTTGCCGTCGCCGTCGTAGTCGTAGCGGTCCCACTGGTCGTACTTGGCCAGGTCCGCCTTGATGTCGGCGTCGGACTTGCCGGCGGCCTTCTGCTGGGCGACCCAGGCGTTGACGCCGTCCTTGACGACGTTCCACACGCTCGGGCAGTTGGTGGAGCCGCAGTAGTTGGAGCCGTAACGGGCCTCGTTGTAGGGGACCTTGACCCAGTCCGAGACCTCGCCGTCGACCGAGTAGCGGCCCGAGGACTGCTTCTCGTAGTACTTCTTCACCGACTCGGTCTTCTTGCCGGTGCCGAAGTAGAGGTCCTGGAAGTGCTGCTGGTTGTAGTCCTTCTGCCAGGCCGTGGAGTTGTCCTGCTTGCGGTCCGGCGCGGCTATCTGGTTGTGCAGGGGGCCGGGCGTGCCGCCGTACTTCGGGTCCGTCTTGTCGCCGAACTCGACCAGGATGGTGAAGATCTTGTCGGTCTTCTCCCGGCCCAGCTCGACGTACTTGGTGTCGCCCTTCTTGCCCTTGAGCTGGACGACCTTGGAGCCGTGGCGGTCCTGCACCTTGGCCTTGCCGGCGATGAGCTGGTTCAGGGCCTCCTGGCGCTGGGCGTCCTGGGTCTTGCTCAGCGGGCCGTCGAGGTCGTGCTTCTCCATCTTGACCGGCTGCGGGTCGTGCCGGTTCGCGGAGGCGGAGGCGCCCGTGGTGGCGGCCTCCGCGACGGCGAACGTCGAGAACGTGGCGGTGGCCGCCGCGAGCGCGACACCGATCGCGGCCGTTCTGAACGTCCAGGGTCTAGTTGTCACTTGATGTCCTCCCCTGACGCGTGCCCCTGGGCGCGGAAGGGGGGCTTCGGGCATGCGAAAGTCCGCGCGAGCAACGCGTGTAGTCAAGTGACGACATTTGACTAGAGGTTTACGAGAAAAGACAGATCTTGACTTGGACAGTTCAAGTGCACTATGCGGAGCCGACGTTCGCTTTACGGACACGAGCCACGGGCGCGCGGGATGTCCACCTGGTGGACGCCATGACTCCGTGCGCCCCCTGTGCATCGGCACCGTGGGTTAGGTCACGCTTACCAGGCGTTCCGCTCGGGCATGCAGGCCATTAGAGTCGATTGGCGGAACGCCCGGAAGTCGGCGGAAAGCCAGGCCGTCACCCCCCGTCGCACCCCGAATCCTTCCGAGGACACGATTGCCATGCCTCGTCCGACCGCCGCACAGCTCGCCTACGGTTCCTGCACCGTGATCTTCTCGACGCTCGCCATGCTGCTGCTGTCACAGACGAGTTCGGGTCTCGGGATCGCGGTCATCGCCCTCGCGGCGCTCGCGCTGGGGCTGCTGGTCGCCATGACCGTGCCACTGCCGAAGGCACGCGCGGTGGCGCCGGTGCGTACCGCCGCGCCGGCCGCGCCCGCCTCCGCCGCCCCGTCCGCCGCACCCGGCCCCGCGTCCGCGGTTGTCCGGCCGCAGGCGGCTGCCGCACGGCGCCGGTCCGTCACGGCCGGTGCGGAGCCGGTGCGGGAGCGGGCCGCCTCCTGAGCCGCCGGGCGCGGCCCGGCCCGGTCCTCAACCGGTGCTGACCACCACCGTCTTGGCGGCCTTGTCGTGCAGGCCCTGCTTGTAGGGGCGGTCGAAGTAGCTCCAACCGCCCGCGACCGCCAGCCAGATGCAGGCGCAGCAGAACCAGAACGGGATCCAGAGCACCGCTGCGCGCCCCAGCGCGGTCGTGGCGGACGGGTTCGAGCCGTCGGACAGGTTGGCCACCCGCATCCCCAGCCACTTCTTGCCCAGGGTCTGCCCCGTCCTGGCGATCATGAGGGTGTCGTACGCCATGTAGAGCACCACGCCGATGACCGACTGCCCGATGGACCTGCCCACCTCCACCCGGTTGGTGTTCATCGCGTACTCGTTGACCTGGAACGCCCAGGTGAGCAGCCCGACCACGATGCCGACCAGGATCAGGTCGATGATCCGGGCCAGGGTGCGCCTGCCGCTGTCGGCGAGCGGGGGCATGCCGGCGAGCGGGTCGCCGGGGTAGGGACCACCACCGTAGGGGCCGCCACCGCCGTACGGGCCGCCTCCGCCGTACGGGTCGCCGCCTCCGCCGTACGGATTCCCGCCCCCGTACGGATTCCCGCCGCCGTACGGGCTGCCGCCGCCGTGCGGATCGCCGCCGTACGGGCCGCCGCTGTACGGGTTGCCGCCCGGGGGCGGGGGCTGGTCACCGGGGGGCGTGGGCGGTGGTCCGGAGCCGTGGGGCGGTTCTGAGCCGGGGGGCGGTTCGGTGCTCATGGGGCGAGTGCATCGCGGGGCCGGTCCGGTCGCATCCGGCGAGCGGCCGTACGGATGACACGGGCGCGTCCGGTCCGGGGCCGTACCGGGGCGCGCTCGTCAGCCCGCCACGGATCAGCCGGCCACGAAGGTGTGCGCCGCCTTGTCGTGCCAGCACTGGTGCCAGGGCCGGTCGAACAGACACCACAGCACGCCCAGGAGACCGACGCCGAGCAGACCGGGGACGCTGTAGACGAGCCAGCGGCGCAGGGCCGCGCCGAACCCGGGCGGCTCGTGCGCCTCGATGTCGCGCACCTGGAGCCCGCAGAGCTTCTTGCCCAGGGTGCGGCCCCACTTGGCGGTGGGCAGCGCCTCGTAGAGGACGCCGAAGAGGAGGAGCACGCCGACGACGACGCCGAGGTAGCCGGCGGTCGTGCCGTCCAGGAGCCAGACGGTGACGGTGCGGCCGGAGAGCCTGGCCGCGTCGATCTTGGCCTGGACGTGGTCGGCCGCCCGGGTGCCGAGCGGCACGGCGGCCACGGCGGTGACGCCCGCGAGGACGAGCGAGTCGACGAGCCGGGCGGCCAGCCGCCGCCCGAGACCGGCGGGCCGGGCCGCCGCCTGCCGCCGCGCGACCGCCTGGAAGGGGTCCTCCACCGGCGGCTTCCACGGCACCACCGGCTGGTCCTCGCCGGCCCCGGCGAGCTGGTGCACCTGCTGGGCCCAGGAGGACTGCCCGCCACCGGGACCACTGGTGACCGGCGCCGCGGAAGCGGACGCGGGCTCGCCCTGGGATGCGGCCGGGACGGCGGGCTGCGGGGCGGGCTGTGCGTGGACCTGCTGCGGTAGGGGCTGCTGATGTACGGGCGTTTGCCGTACCGGCTGCTGCGATGCGGGCTGCTGCTGCGCGGGCCGGGCCTGCTGCTGGGCGGGCTGAGCCGGGGCCTGGGCCGGAGGCTGCGCCTGCCCCTGGTCGGTCGCCGCGCGTTCGGCCGCCGCCCTGCCCGCCGCGAAACCCGGCGCCCCCGCCGAGTGCTGCGGGCCGGACAGCGCCGCCCCGCCCTGGGCGGGCACGCTCGCCCCGCGGAAGGTCGTCGTCCCCTCGTCTGCGGGCCCCCCGGGCGACGGGATCGCGGGCGCGGGGAAGGCGCCCTCGGCGGGCCCCGCCCCGGCACCCGTGCCCGCGCCGGGCCCGGCGATGGCGGCCCTGGGGTCGGCGCCCGCACCCCCGCCCCACGAGACCCGGCGGTCCTGGTCGCCGCCGAAGCCGGACTGGAGGGAGCGGTCGGCGCCCCAGGCGGAGGCGGGCTCGGGACGGCTGCCGTGCTGCGCCGGGGCCCCGCCCGCCGGGCCCGGGCCGGGGCCTGCGGCGTCGACCGGGTCCTCGTCGAAGAAGTGCGGGCCGGTCTCCTCGACCGCCGCCGGGGTGACGGGCCGCGCGGGGCGCGCTCCGGGCGGCGGGCTGAGCGGCTCGCCGTCGCCCGGCGCCGGCCTGCTGGTGCCCGGCACCCAGGCGGCGCCGTTCCAGTACCGGACGTATCCAGGGATGGACGGGTCCGGGTAGTACCCCTCACGGGGCCTGTCGTCACCGGGTGCCGGGGTTGGGGCGCTCATGTCCGTCGTCCCGTATCTGCTCGGGGTCGTCTGGGGGCATCAACATCTATCAGACCCGCGAGGACCGCACCGCCAGTCCGGCCGGACCCACTCCTTTCCGGGCAACCTCGTACATCCGCTTCACAACCGCGGAAGCCGAGACGGAAGAAAGTCCGGCACAACCGCGTCATGCCCGCCGCACACCCGCCTCCTCCCTTCCACGAGCCCGCTTCCGGGCCCGTACGACCCGGCGGTCACGCACACCGGACACGACGGAGAGGACGCGCAGCCACGCGGCACACCGTGGTCGAGCGCGACCTGGAACTCACGCCGGGCCGGTCACCCGAGCGGGCCATCCCCGTGCGACCTCAGAACAGCTTGCCGGGGTTGAGGATGCCCAGTGGGTCGAAGACCTGCTTGACCGCCCGCTGCATCTCCACGCCCACCGGGCCGATCTCGCGGGCCAGCCACTCCTTCTTCAGCACGCCCACGCCGTGCTCGCCGGTGATCGTGCCGCCGAGCCGCAGGCCGAGGGCCATGATCTCGTCGAAGGACTCGCGGGCCCGCCTCGACTCGTCGGCGTCGCCGGCGTCGAAGCAGACGGTGGGGTGCGTGTTGCCGTCCCCGGCGTGGGCGCAGACCCCGATGGTGAGCTGGTACTTCCCGGCGATCTGTTCGATGCCGTCGAGCATCTCGCCGAGCCGGGAGCGGGGCACGCACACGTCGTCGATCATCGTCGTGCCCTTGACCGCCTCCAGCGCGGTGAGCGAGAGCCGGCGGCCCTGGAGCAGCATCTCCGACTCGGCGGCGTCGTCGGCGGGGACGACCTGGGTGGCGCCGGCCGCCTCGCACAGGGCGCCCACGGCCGCGAGGTCGGCGGCCGGGTCGGGCGTGTCGAACGCGACCAGCAGCAGGGCCTCGGTGGTCTCGGGCAGGCCCATGTGGGCGAGGTCGTTGACCGCCTTCACCGTCGTGCGGTCCATGAGCTCCAGCAGCGAGGGCACGTGGCCTCCCGCCCGTCGCCCACCACCACCCTTCTGCGGAAGCGCTCCGCGCCCTTCTGTTTTCATGATCCGGCACACCGCGTCGCAGGCGGCGGCCGCGGAGGCGAACTCGGCGGCCAGCACAAGCTGTTGGGGCGGCTGCGGCTTCAGCGCGAGGACGGCCCGTACGACGATCCCGAGCGAACCCTCGGAGCCGACGAACAGGCGGGTCATGTCGTACCCGGCGACGCCCTTGGCGGTGCGCCGGCCGGTGGACATCAGCCGCCCGTCGGCGAGCACCACGTCGAGGCCCAGCACGTACTCGGCGGTGACCCCGTACTTCACGCAGCACAGGCCGCCGGAGGCGGTGCCGATGTTGCCGCCGATGGTGCACATCTCCCAGCTGGAGGGGTCCGGCGGGTAGTACAGGCCGTGCTCGTTCACGGCGCGGGACAGCGCGGCGTTGATCACGCCCGGCTCGACCACGGCGATGCGGTCGACCGGGTTGATCTCCAGGATGCGGTCCATCTTGGTCAGCGACAGCACGATGCAGCCCTCGGAGGCGTTGGCCGCGCCGGACAGGCCGGTGCGGGCGCCCTGCGGGACGACGGGGACACGCAGTTCGGTGGCGGTGCGCATGACGTGCTGGACCTGTTCCACCGTGCGCGGCAGGACGACCACGGCCGGGGCGCCGGACGGGCAGAAGCTCGCCATGTCGTTGGCGTAGGAGGCCGTGACGTCGGGATCGATGAGGACCGCCTCGGCCGGCAGGCCCGCGAGGAGCCGGTCGGTGAGGTTGCCCTGGGCTTCGTCGGGTGGGGCTTGAATACGGCTCATGATCACAGCGTCGCACCGGGGACCATCCGTGTGAAGCCCGAGCGCCGCAGACCTCCGCCTGCCGGGTGGCGGTGGGTGCCACGCCCGGGTCGCGGCCGGGGTGCGGGCGGGCGCGGGCGCACAGTGTGGGCCATGGAGAAGCCCGCGCCGAGCCCCGCCACGTCCCTGACCCCAGAGCCGCCGCGCCGGCGCCGCCCACGGACCGGGCTGCTGCTGCGGCTGCTGGTCGCGCTGCTCGTGGCGGCCGGGGTGCTCGGCGCGGTGTGGCTCGCGCTGCCCGCCGAGCGGCCCGCCTCCCGGGCCCCCGCGCCGGCGCCCGGGACGGAGGCGCTGAGCGCGGTGACCGACGGGGCGCCGGCCGCGCTCGGCGATCTGGCGGCGCTGATCGGCGAGCGGGAGCGCAGGGTGCGGCTGCGACCGCGGGACGCCGGGGCGTGGGCCGTGCTCGGGGCGGCGTACGTCGAACGGGGCCGGCGCACGGCCAACCCGGCGAACTATCCGATGGCCGACGACGCGTTGCGCACCTCGCTGCGGCTGCGCCCGAAGGACAACGCGGAGGCGCTGGCGGGCCTCGCGGCGCTGGCGGACGAGCGGCGGGACTTCCGTACGGCCCGCTCCTACGGCGAGGCGGCGCTGAAGCTGGACCCCAAGCGGTGGACGGCCTATCCGCCGCTGATCGACGCCTGCACGGGGCTCGGCGACTACAAGGCCACCGGGCGTGCCCTCGACAAGCTGCTGAAGCTGCGCCACGCACCCGCGGTGAAGGCGCGCGCGGCGGGCGTGTACTGGGACCGGGGCTGGCGCGAGGACGCGGCGGCCCAGCTGTCGGACGCGGCGGCGGCCGCGGCCACGCCCGTGGAGCAGGCGGCGTACGTGGAGCGGGCGGGGCGGATCGCCTTCGACCGCGGGGACCGGGAGGACGCGCTGCGCCACTTCGACGCGGCCCTGCGCCTGGACCCCGACCAGCGGGAGGCGCGGGCGGGGCGGGGGCGGGCGCTGGCCGCGCTGGGCCGCACCGAGCAGGCGCTGAAGGCGTACCACCAGGCGGTCGACCGGCGGCCGAGCCCGCAGTACCTGCTGGAGCTGGGCGAGCTGTACCAGTCGCTGGGCAGGGAGCGGGAGGCGGCGGCGCAGTACGCCCGGCTGCGGGACCGGGTCCGGCAGGAGACGGCGGCCGGGGTGGACGACGAGCTGGTGCTGGGCCGGTTCGAGGCGGACCACGCGGGCGCCGAGCCGGCGGTGCGGCGGCTGCGCGCGGAGTGGCGGCGGCAGCCCGGGATCCCGGTGGCCGACGCGCTGGGGTGGGCGCTGCACCGGGCGGGCCAGGACGAGGAGGCGCTCAAGTTCGCCACCGCCGCGATGGACTCGACCAAGGGCGGCGGGGTGCGCGACGCGCTGTACGCGTTCCACCGGGGGGTGATCGAGCAGAGCCTGGACCGGACGGGGGCGGCCCGGCGCCATCTGGAGGAGGCGCTGCGGACCAACCCGTACTTCTCCCCGCTGTGGGGGCCCGAGGCGCGGGCCGCGCTGGACGCGCTGGGCGAGCCGTCGGTGGAGGACGTTCCGGGGGACGCGGACGCGGGTTCGCCGGCGAGTGCTGCGGCGGGAGCGGAGGCGGGTACGGGGGCGCGGGCGGCGGGGGCGGCCGGGACGGAGGCGCAGGGACAGGCGGGGCCGGCGGCCGCCTCCGGCGGTGAGGCGACGGCGACGGCCGGCTCGGACGCCCCGGCGGGCTCCGGGGCCACGACGGGCGGCGGCACGGGCGGCGCGACGGCAGGCGCCGCCGGGGCCCCCGCCACGCGTGCGGGAGCCGGCAGGGGCCAGGCGGCCGGTGGTGGTGCGGGCCAGGGGGCCGACGGGGCCCCGGCCGGTGGTTCCCCGGCGGCCGCCGTCAGACCGCGGCCGTCCCGATGAGCGCGTTGCGGGTCACCAGCGCGGCCAGTTCCTCCTCGCCGAGGCCCTCCGTGCCCTCGGGCCGCCGGGGCAGCACCATGTAGCGGGTCTCCGCGCTGGAGTCCCACACGGTGATCTCGGTGCCGGCCGGCAGCTCCAGGCCGAACTCGGCGAGCACGGTGCGGGGTTCGCGCACGACCCGTGAGCGGTAGGCCTCCGACTTGTACCAGCTCGGGGACGGGCCCAGCAGGCGCAGCGGGTAGCAGGAGCAGAGCGTGCACACGATGACGTTGTGGGTGTCGGCGGTGTTCTCGACGACCCGCAGCCGCTGGTACGAGCCCTCCATGAACCCGAGTTCGCGGACCGCTGCGGTGCCGTCGGCGAGCAGCCGGCGCCGGTAGCCGGGGTCGGTCCAGGCGCGCGCCACCACGCGGGCGCCGTTGGCCGGTGAGGCCCCGGAGAGGGAGGCGTCGATGATCTCGTCGAGGCGGGCCCCGGAGAGGACGCCCTTCTCCTCCAGCAGGGTCTCCATGCGCCGTACCCGCCGGGCGATCGCCGCGTCGGAGTGGTCACCGCTCATCGGGGTCCTCCTCCAGATAGCTCTCCCACAGGTCCAGTACGACGTGGTGGTCGCCCTCGCCCCACAGGTCGCGGGCGGCGAACCGCACGGCGTAGATCTGCTGGAGGGGCGCGTCGCCGCGGCCCTGTGCGCTGATGTCGGCCAGTTCGGCCGGTCCCTCCGGCTCCACGACGACGCCCCGCTTGCCGCGGGCGTAGCGGGGCAGGCGGGTGTGGTGGGCGGGGTCGTGGTCGTAGGTCCGCACGCGGGTGCCCGGCGGGAACCGGTCAGTCATCCAGCTCACCCGGCTCGATCACGCCCTTGCGCTCCAGCAGGGCGCGGATCGCCTCGAACCAGCGCTCGTAGTAGGAGGTCGTCAGGTACTCGGCGGGCGGCATCGACTCGATGGCGTCGCGGAACTCGTTGGTGTTGAACAGCCCTTCGGCGCGCAGGGCGTTGAACAGCCCGACGACCCGGGCCTCCCAGTCCGCGTGGAAGGGCGCCGGGTCGTCGGCGGTGTCGACGGCGCCGAAGCCGACCGTGCCGCCCACGTCGTTGATCCTGGCCATGGGGGCAGCCTACGTCGGCTTCGGCGGCCGTGCGTCACAGATTGCCGCGGCGCTCCTGCTCGCGCTCGATCGCCTCGAACAGGGCCTTGAAGTTGCCCTTTCCGAAGCCCATGGAGCCGTGGCGCTCGATGAGTTCGAAGAAGACGGTCGGGCGGTCCTGGACCGGCTTGGTGAAGATCTGGAGCAGGTAGCCGTCCTCGTCGCGGTCGGCGAGGATCTTCAGCTCGCGCAGGGTGTCGATGGGCACGCGGGTGTCGCCGACCCACTCGCCGAGGGTGTCGTAGTACGAGTCGGGGGTGTCGAGGAACTCGACGCCGGCCGCGCGCATCTGACGGACCGTCTGGACGATGTCGTTGGTGTTCAGCGCGATGTGCTGGACGCCGGCGCCGCCGTAGAACTCCAGGTACTCGTCGATCTGGGACTTCTTCTTGGCGATCGCGGGCTCGTTGATGGGGAACTTGACCTTGAGGGTGCCGTCGGCCACCACCTTGGACATCAGCGCGCTGTACTCGGTCGCGATGTCGTCGCCCACGAACTCCTTCATGTTCGTGAAGCCCATGACCTTGTTGTAGAACTCCACCCACTCGTTCATGCGGCCGAGTTCGACGTTGCCGACGCAGTGGTCGACGGCCTGGAAGGAGCGCTGGGCGGGCGGCTCGACGATGGGCTTGGCGGCGATGTAACCGGGGAGGTAGGGGCCGTCGTAGCCGGTGCGCTCGACGAGGGTGTGGCGGGTCTCGCCGTAGGTGGCGATCGCGGCGAGGACGACCGTGCCGTGCTCGTCCTTCAGCTCGTACGGCTCCTCCACCGAGCGGGCGCCGTGCTCGATGGCGTAGGCGTACGCGGCACGGGCGTCGGGCACCTCGATGGCGAGGTCGACGACGCCGTCGCCGTGCTCGGCCACGTGCTGGGCGAGGAAGTGGCCCCAGGTGGTGACCGGCTTGATGACCGAGGTGAGGACGAACCGGGCGGAGCCGCTCTCCAGGACGTAGGCGGCGGTCTCCCGGCTGCCGTTCTCCGGTCCGGAGTAGGCGACCAGCTTCATGCCGAAGGCGGTGGAGTAGTAGTGCGCCGCCTGCTTGGCGTTGCCCACGGCGAAGACGACCGCGTCCATTCCCTTGACCGGGAAGGGGTCGGCCTGCCGGGCGGTCGCGTCGGGAGTGTGGTGTGTGGTCTGCGTCATAGCGGAAGGGTCACCCGGCCCTGCAAGGTGCGCAATAGTTCGCATTTTCACTGGGCATTCTGACCAGTGAAAGGCGGAGCTCTTCGGGCTTTCTGTGCAGGATGTCCAACCCGGGAGGCGGGCGCATGGCGATCGATCATCTGGACGGCCGCATCATCGTGCTGCTGGCGCGCGAGCCGCGCATCGGCGTGCTGGAGATGTCCCGGCGGCTGGGGGTGGCGCGCGGCACGGTCCAGGCCCGCCTGGACCGCCTCCAGTGGCGCGGGGTGATCCGCGGCTTCGGCCCGGAGGTGGACCCGGCGGCCCTCGGCTATCCGGTGACGGCGTTCGCCACCCTCCAGATCCGGCAGGGCCAGGGCCCGGACGTACGCGCCCACCTCGCCACCGTCCCCGAGGTCCTGGAACTGCACACCACCACCGGCACCGGCGACATGCTCTGCCGCCTGGTCGCCCGCTCCAACGCCGACCTCCAACGCGTCATCGACCGCGTGGTGGCCATCGAGGGCATCGTCAGAGCCTCCACAGCCATCGTCATGGAAAACCCGGTCCCCCTGCGCATCATCCCCCTGGTGGAACAGGCGGCCGGGGAGTAGCGGGGGCGCGGGCCCCCGCTGCCGGGCGTCGGCGGGGGTGGGCTAGCAGCTGGGGATGGCGCCCTTGCCCTTTTCCAGGGCGGTCAGGGCGCTCACCGCGCCCTTGAGGGTGGTCACGGGGATCAGGCGGAGGCCTTTGGGGAGTTCTGCCCGGGCGTCGGAGCATTCGGCCTTCGGGACGAGGAAGACGGTGGCGCCGTCGCGGCGGGCCGCCTGGGTCTTGAGGGAGACGCCTCCGACCGCCCCCACCGTGCCGTCGGCGCTGATCGTGCCCGTACCCGCGATGGTGCGGCCGCCCGTGAGGTCGCCGCCGCTGCCGTCGCCGTCGAGCTTGTCGACGATGCCGAGGGAGAACAGCAGACCCGCGCTGGGCCCGCCGACATCCGCGAGCCGCAGGGTGACCTTGATGTGCTTGTCGCTGTCGCCGAGGTAGCCCAGGGCGGCCCGGGTGGCCGCGTCCTGGGACTGCTTCATCTGCTCGGCGTTGTGCTGCTCGATCTCCGTGACGCTGTTGCCGCTCGGGTAGACCGCGTCGCGCGGCATGACCGCCCGGTCGGTGGCGAACCAGCCGTCGATCACGTCACCGAGCGAGACGCTCGCGTCCGGGCCGGTCGCCTCGATCGTCGTCATCCGCAGCTGCCCGCTCGTCGTGCGGGTGGGCGCGCCGGTGATGGTGATGACCTCCGTGCCCTTGTTCTGGCCGAGCACGTTCGCCGTCATCCCGGGCTGCGCCACCGAGAACGGCAGCGGCGCGAACACCGCCGCCGCGAGGAGGCCCACTACGGGCAGCGCGCAGACGGTGAGGGCCTGGGGGCGTGTGAGGCGTGAGAGCACGGGATCAATCTAACGCGAGGACCGCATCCGGCCGGGCGACGGTCACCGCAGCCTTACCTGGGGACCGGCGGCGGGCGGGCGTGCCTGCCTGGTGTCTGCGGCGGGACTGTCCGCCTCGTCTGCTGAACGGTCCCGCCGTTCCCGGGTGAAGCGGGGCAGGGCGTCCGGCCGGGGCCGGTCACCGCCTGGGCCCCGAGCCCGCCGTGCGGGTCGACGCGCTCGTACTGGACTCCGCCGCGAGCGCGCCCGAGCCGAGCGGGCCGCGCTGCGCCTGCTGGGCGTCCTACGCCCGCGGTGCGAGGGCGAGGCGTGGTGCGGGTGGCACGCGTGCGTGTTCGAGGACGGGGTGGTCCGCGCCCTGCTGTCGGCAGTCGCGGCAGCCCATCACGCGTCAGCGCGGCCCCGGCGCCCGCGCCGGACCGAGTGCCGCCGGTCTCGGCTCAGCGGAGGGCTTCGGCGACCTCGCGCGCAGCGTCGACGACCCGCGGTCCCACGCGCTCCGGCACGGAGTCGGCGAGCATGACGACACCCACGCTGCCCTCGACGCCCGTGACGCCGAGGAGCGGGGCGGCGGCGCCGCTGGCTCCGGCCTCGAGTTCGCCGTGGGTGAGTGTGTAGCCGGGGTCCGCGGCCGGCCGGCGACGGGCCTCGAGGATGGCCTTGCCGGCGGCGCCCCGTTCCAGCGGGTGCCGGAAACCGGCGCGGTAGGCCACGTGGTAGTCCGTCCAGGTCGGCTCGACCACGGCGACGGCCAACGCCTCGGACCCGTCGACGAGGGTCAGGTGGGCCGTCGCCCCTATGTCCTCGGCCAGCGACCGCAGTGCGGGCAGCGCCGCCTCCCGTACCAGTGGGTGCACCTGACGCCCCAGCCGCAGCACTCCGAGCCCGACGCGGGCACGGCCGCCGAGGTCGCGGCGCACCAGGGCGTGCTGTTCCAGCGTGGCGAGCAGCCGGTAGACGACGGTCCTGTTCACCCCCAGTTTCTGGGAGAGTTCGGTGACGGTCAGCCCGTGGTCCGTGTCGGCCAGCAGTTTGAGGACCCTGAGTCCCCGGTCGAGCGTCTGGGAGGTCTCCGCGGTCACGACGCCCACTCCTTAAGTGGTGAGGTCGGCGTCCCTCCGCGCGGCGGTGTACGTCACCGAGTCCCGTCAGTGACGCTGCAACAGAGGCCGCCGATCGGCCGGCGGGCCGGCTGCGGTTCCGGGCCCAAGTCGCTTCACGGCTGCGCTCCGCGGCGGCGCTGCCACGGGGCGTGTGCGTAGCGGGACATTAGCGAAGCCGGTTCGCTCAGCGGAAGCCTCCGTCCAGAATCCGGTCAGTGACCGGTTCGGACTACCTGCCTTTGTCCCCATACGCCCCAGGCGCGTTGGGGCACGCACGGGGCGCGGAGTACGGCACCGGGCCCCGGGCGGGTGCAGGGTGGGCCGATCCCGCCGGGGTTGGGGGCGGAGCCCCGCGGCGGGGCGGGGGGTGCAGGGTGGGCCGATCCCGCCGGGGTCCGGGGCGGAGCCCCGTGGCGGGGGCTGCTCGGCCCACCGAGACGGGCGGGCGGGTGGGAAACACACCCCACAAGCCCAGCGCAGCTCACCGCATCCGAGTGGCCCACTCCCGCACCTTGTCGATCCGCTGCCGCAACTGCCCCGCAGTGGCCTCCGCGCTCGGCGGCCCCCCGCAAACCCTCCGCAACTCCGTGTGCACCACCCCGTGCGGCTTACCGCTCTGATGGACGTACGCCCCCACCAACGTGTTCAACTGCCGCCGCAGCTCCATGAGCTCCTTGTGACTGACCACAGGCCGCCGCTCGGCGGGCAACTCCAGCAGATCGGCCTCTTCATCCGGCTTCCTCCGGCTGTGCGCGATCTGCCGAGCCTGCCGCTTCTGCAACAGCAACTGCACCTGCTCCGGCTCGAGAAGCCCCGGAATACCGAGGTAGTCCTGCTCCTCCTCGCTCCCCGGATGGGCCTGCATGCCGAACTCGGCCCCGTCGTACAGCACCCGGTCGAACACCGCGTCCGACTCCAGCGCCTCGAACGGCAGCATGTCCTGCTCACCGGTGTCCTCGTCCTGCTCCCGGTTCGCCTCCTCCATCTCCTTCTCGGACTCGGCGTACGGGTCCTCCTCGCCCTCCTTCTTCGGCTTGTCGAGGGCGTGGTCCCGCTCCACCTCCATCTCGTTGGCGAAGGTGAGCAGGTCCGGCACGGTCGGCAGGAACACCGAGGCCGTCTCGCCGCGCCGCCGGGACCGTACGAAACGGCCCACGGCCTGGGCGAAGAACAGCGGTGTGGAGATGGTCGTCGCGTACACCCCGACCGCGAGCCGCGGCACGTCGACGCCCTCGGACACCATGCGCACCGCGACCATCCACCGGTCGTCGCCCGCGCTGAACTCGTCGATCCTCTTCGAGGCGCCGGCGTCGTCGGACAGGACGACGGTCGCCCCGCTGCCGGTGATCTCACGGATCAGCTTGGCGTAGGCGCGCGCCGAGTCCTGGTCGGAGGCGATGACCAGGGCGCCGGCGTCGGGGATGGCCTTGCGGACCTCGGTCAGCCGCCGGTCGGCGGCGCGCAGCACGGCCGGCATCCACTCCCCGCGCGGGTCGAGCGCGGTCCGCCATGCCTGGCTGACGGCGTCCTTGGTCATCGGCTCGCCGAGCCTCGCCGCGATCTCGTCGCCGGCCTTGGTGCGCCAGCGCATGTTGCCGCTGTAGGAGAGGAAGATGACGGGCCGCACGACCCCGTCGGAGAGCGCGGAGCCGTAGCCGTAGGTGTAGTCGGCGGCGGACCGCCGGATGCCGTCCGGTCCCTCCTCGTACGTCACGAACGGGATCGGGTTGGTGTCCGACCGGAACGGCGTACCGGTGAGCGCCAGCCGCCGCGTCGCCGGCTCGAACGCCTCCAGGCACGCCTCGCCCCACGACTTGGAGTCGCCGGCGTGGTGGATCTCGTCGAGGATGACGAGCGTCTTGCGCTGCTCGACGCGGTTGCGGTGCAGCATGGGCCGCACGCCGACACCGGCGTAGGTGACGGCGACGCCGTGGTACTCCCGGCTGAGCGGGCCCGCGCTGTACTCGGGGTCGAGCCTGATGCCTATCCGCGCGGCCGCCTCCGCCCACTGCTTCTTCAGGTGCTCGGTGGGCGCGACCACGGTGACCTGCTGGACGACGTGGTGGTGCAGCAGCCAGGAGGCGAGCGTCAGCGCGAAGGTGGTCTTTCCGGCGCCGGGGGTGGCCACCGCGAGGAAGTCGCGCGGCTGCTCCTGGACGTACTTCTCCATCGCGCCCTGCTGCCAGGCGCGCAGCTTGCTGGCGGTACCCCAGGGCGCGCGCCCGGGGAAGGCGGGCGAGAGGTGGTGCGAGTGTGACGAGCTGGAGCTGGCGGCGGTACTCACGGTCTCCGGTTCGTTCGTGGTGCTGGGGGCTCGGCTACGTATGACAACCGGGCCACCCTACCGGTGACCCCACCCGCCACTCGGGCCAACGACGCCGCGGGGAAGGCAGTTGCGACACGGGTCACAGATCACCAACGTCACCACGTCAGTACCCCCCACACCCCGACGCGCCACCACGCCACCACGCCACCCGGCAGCCTCACCGCTCCCGGAGCCGCCTGGTCACCCAGGCACCGGCCAGCGCCACCGCGGCCATCGGCAGGAACACCGCGGCGAACGCGGCCGGGTGGGCGGCCGGGCCGCCGGCCGTCGCCGTGACGTGGCTCACCGTGCCGCCGCCCAGCGCGGCGAAGGCGGCGCCTCCCGCGGCGAGCAGGAGGACGTTGGACAGGGCGTCGGAGATCTGGAGGGCCGCCGAGTTGGCGCCGGCCTCCTCGGGGGCGGACAGCTGGAGAAGCAGCACGCTGGTGGAGGCGATGACCAGGCCCATGCCGAAGCAGCCGAACGCCCAGGCGAGCGCGACCGTCCAGACCGGTACGGCGTGGACGAGCACGCTGGGCGCGGCGGCGATGGCGGCGGCCACCAGCACCATGCCGAGGGTCATCAGCCGTTCCCGGTACGGCGCGGCGCGAGGCCGTGACTGCACCCAGGAGCCCAGCGCCCAGGTGCACCCGCCCGCGGCGAGCGAGAACCCGGCGAGCGTGGGCGACAGGCCGCGCTGGGTGACGAGCATCAGCGGGACGAAGGACTCGGCGGCGATGAAGGAGCCCGCCGCGACGCCCCGCAGCAGCACCACGGACGGCAGTCCGCGCGCCGCCCGCCAGGTGCCGCGCGGCAGCAGCCCGCGTACGGCCGGGACGACCAGCGCGGCCCCCGCGGCCCCGGGCAGCAGGGACAGCCAGCGCAGGTCCTGGGCCGCGTACTGGAGCAGCCCCGCGCCGAGCGAGATGCCGAGGGCGAGCCGGATCCGGCGCGGACCGAACGAGGCCCCTGCGAAGTCCTCCCCCGCGGTCTCCCCCACCGGTCCGGACGCCCGCCTGCGTATCTGCGGCAGGGCGATGACCAGCGGGAACACCACGAGCACCGGGAGGCCGAGGAACACCCAGCGCCAGCCGAGGTGTTCGGTCACCGCACCCGAGGCGAGCGGCCCGACGATCGACGGCACGACCCAGGCCGCCGCGAACGCCGCCATGATCGACGGCCGCAGCCGCTCCGGGTAGGCCCGGCCGACGACGACGTACAGCGCGACGATCACCAGCCCGCCGCCGAGCCCCTGCACGGCCCGTCCCGCGATGAACACCCACATCGAGCCCGCGGTGCCGGCCAGCACCAGCCCCGCCGCGAACGCCCCGATCCCCCCGGTCAGCGCCCCCAGCGGGCCCCGCCGGTCCGACCACTGCCCGGCGAGCACCATCCCGAACAGGCTCGTCGTGAAGTACCCCGAGAACGCGAAGGCGTACAGCGACACCCCGTCCAGCTCCCGCGCAGCGACCGGCATCGCCGTGCCCACGGCGGTCGCCTCGAAGGCGATCAGCAGCACGACGGAGACGATCCCGATGCTGAGCGAGCGGTAGGCCCGGCTCAGCACACCCTCGCCCGCCTCGTCGCCGGGGCCGGCTTCGCCGGGTACGTCCGTGACGCCGGTGTCACGTGGTTCAAGCACGGTCATGCCCGCCAGAGTAAGGTCCAAGCCCGCTCTTCACCCCTGTCGGGGGTAGGACTCCCTTCTCCGACATTGGTCGTACGCCCCCTTTCGTGAACGCCGTATGGCAGTCCCGTTGCGGCCCGCCCCACTCCCTTGAACCACCCCCACCCCCCACCTACCGTCGATCACGAACACCGACACGGCCGTGTGCCCGAGTGGATCAGGGGCTCGCCTGCAAAGCGAGCAACGCGGGTTCGATTCCCGCCACGGCCTCCCACTGCCTGATCAGGCGGAAGGAAAGGGCGGCACCTCGCACGGGGCGCCGCCCTTCCGGTGCGTGTGAGGTGTACGGTCCCGATGCCGCGTCCGGGACGAGGGACGCCCGGCCTGTACTGGGGGGATCGTGGGTCAGCAGCCAGTTCCGGCGCCGAAGAAGCCGCTGAGCAGGGGAAAGAGGCCGACCTCGACGGCAACGGTCGGCCCGCCGGCGCGTACCAGCAAGTTCTCGACGCGTTGGCGCCGCGCTGCACGGAGGACCGCCCGCGCCTGACGGCCGTCGTCAACGCCACGCGGGAAGACCTGAAGAAGAACGGCGTCGACGACGAGGACGAGTTCACGTCCTGCAGCACCTGGAGCAGTCGGTGCCCGCCGGGAACCCCCGGGTCAACTGCGCGTCGGTGGCCGCGGCTTACGCCACCCAGCGCGAACGGAACCAGAGAGCCCGGCCGGGCGGCGGATCCCCCGGCTCAGCCAATGGCCCGGTGCAGCAGTATCAGGCTGTGGGCGAGGGTGGAGATGTCCTCGTTCAGGGGGTGGACCGTCGCTTGTGAAGGGCTCCACAGGTGTATCTCGCCCGTGGCGCCGTCGAGGAGCGGGGTGCGGGCGCCCGGCATGGTGCCGAGGTGGATCAAGTGGGCGGCGCGGGGAGGTAGTTCGGTGGCCGGGTCGTCGGCGTGGTGCTCGGCGAGGGTGGGCAGGGGGATGTCCGTGTCCTGGGCGAGGAGGCGGGGGTCGTCGGGGAGGCCCGTCTCGGTGAGGAAGCGGCGGGTCGGCTCGTGGGTGAGCGTGGGCGGGAAGTCGACCTCCTCGAACCGGATGAGGCGGCCCCGCCCGAACTCCCGCTCCAGCAGGCGGCCCGGGAGGTCCAGGGCCAGGCCCGAGGAGCCGCGGCGGTGCGTCGCGTAGGGCGCGAAGCGGGCCGCGACTTCCCCGGTCCGTGTGATCACCGCCGCGGCGGTGCAGGTCGTGCGCATGTGGTCCCCCGTGTTCCTGACAGTGCCGCGAAGCCCTCGCCCCACTGCCCGGAACACTACGCCGCGCCACTGACAACGCCCCCGGCCTGTGGAAAACCCCTGTGGAAGACCCGGGGACGGGCCGGTCACCGGCCGGTGACCACCGCGGCCTGGGGGCGGATCGGGAGGCGGTTGACCGCCCTGCCGGTGGCGGCCCGTACCGCCGAGGCGATGGCGGCCGGGGACGTGACCACCGGGACCGCGCTGACCGCCTTGGCGCCGAACGGCGCGACGACGTCCCGCTCCTCGACCAGCTTCACGATCTGGATGTCGGGCGCGTCCAGGGCGGTCGGCAGGGCGTAGCCCGTCAGGTCGGGGTGGCGGATCAGGCCGCGCGGGGTGCGCAGGTTCTCCGTGAGGGCGATGCCGACGCCCTGGGTGACGCCCGCCTCGATGCGCGAGGCCAGCTGGGCGGGGTTCAGGACCCGGCCCACGTCCTGGGCGACCGCCAGCTCGACCACCCGGACCGAGCCCAGCTCGATGTCGACGTCCACCACCGCGCGGATCGCGCAGAAGGCCAGGCCCACGAACGCGTCGCCCTGCCCGGCCCCGTCCAGCGGCTCGGTGGGGTGCGGGCGGCACTGCGCGGTGGCCCACAGCTCCTTGCCGTCCATCGCCTCCGTGACGGTCGTGGACAGCACCCCGTCGTACGAGGTGATCTTGCCGTCGGTGATCTGCAGCAGCTCGGTGGACATGCCGAACTTGTGCGCCAGCGGCTGGAGCAGCTGCGTACGGACCATCTTCGCGGCGCGCTCCACCGCACCGCCCGACACCCAGGTGTGCCGGCCGCGGCAGCCGGCGCCGGCCGGGGGCTGGTCGGTGTCGACCGGCGCCACGTGCACCTCGTCGACGCCGAGCGTGTCCTGGACGATCTGCCTCGCCAGCGTGGTGAAGCCCTGGCCGGTCTCGACGGCCGCGCACAGCACGGTCGCCACACCGCCCTGCACCTTCACGGTGGCCGTGGACACCTCGTCGGCGCCCTCCGCGCCGAGCATGTGCACCATGCCAAGGCCGTACCCCACGCCCCGGCGCACCGCGCCCGGTTCGCCCGCGCCCTCGGGGCCGCCGGGCAGCAGCCACTCCTCCTCGGGGGTGTCCTTGGGCAGCGGGGGCAACGGGTGCTCCTGCACCGCCTGGAGCAGCTCGGCGACCGGCGCCGGGCACGTCACCGTCTGGCCGGTGGGCAGTACGTCACCGGTCGCCATGACGTTGCGCAGCCGCAGCTCCGCCGGGTCGAGCCCGAGCCTCTTGGCGAGCTTGTCCATCTGCGCCTCGTAGGCGGCGCACACCTGCATCGCGCCCTCGCCGCGCACATGCCCGGAGGGCGGGTTGTTGGTGCGTACCGCCCAGCCCTCGATGAAGGCGTTCGGCACGACGTACGGGCCGCAGGCGAAGGACACCGCGGCGGCGAGCGCCTCGGCGGAGGTGTCGGCGTAGGCGCCCGCGTCCAGCAGGATCTGCGCCTCGACCTTCACCAGCCTGCCCTCGGCGTCGGCGTGGTGGCGGTAGCGCAGCAGGGTCGGGTGGCGGTGGACGTGACCGAGGAAGGACTCCTCGCGGGTCGCGGTCAGCTTCACCGGGCAGCCGGTGCGCAGGGCCAGCAGGCCGAGCGGGAGCTGGAAGCCCTGGTCCTCGCGGTCGGCGGTGGCGCCCGGGACACCGGTGACGACGATCTTCACGCGCTCGGGTTCGAGGCCGTAGCAGGCGGCGAGCGCGTCGCGGTCGGCGTGCGGGTCGGTGGAGGCCAGGTACAGCTCCACGCCGCCGTCCGGCCGGGGCACCGCCAGGCCCGCCTCGGCGCCGATGGGCGCGGGGTCCTGGCGGCCGATGCGGTACAGGCCCTCGACGACGATCTCGCCGGCCGCCTCCGGGTCGCCGTGGCGCAGCGGGATGTGCCGGATCAGGTTGCCGTCGGGGTGCAGCGGCTCGGCCTGGAAGGCCTGTTCGGGGTCGGTCACCGGGTCGAGTACTTCGTACTCGACGATGACGGCCGCGGCGGCCATCCGCGCGGTGTCGGGGTGGTCGGCGGCGACGGCCGCGATGGGCTCGCCGTGGTGGCGTACGACCTCGGAGGCGAACACGGGACGGTCGGCGGTGCCGCGCCCGTACAGCGGGCGGCCGGGCACGTCCTCGTGGGTGACGACGGCACGCACACCGGGCATCTCGCGCGCGTGGGTGGTGTCGATGGACACGATGCGCGCGTGCGGGTGCGGTGAGCGCAGCACGGCCGCCCACAGCAGGCCCTCGGCCCACAGGTCGGCCGCGTAGGGGAAGGTGCCCTCGGTCTTGGCGCGGGCGTCGGCGGCCGGCAGTGAGGAGCCGAGGCCGTGCCGCAGCGGCTCCGGGGCCGGTGCGGCCTCCGCGGCGGCAGCGGTGGCGGCGGTCGTTGCCTCGTTGCTCACGCCTGGCCTCCGTCCCGGCCGTACGGGCCGTGCGGTTCCCTGGGCTCGAACGCCGAGGGGTGCACACCCCCGGCTCCCGGGCCCGCCTGGTGCGGAATGCGCGGCTCGTCGCCGTCCGGTTCGGCGTCCTCGCCGGCGGACTGCGCCTCGCGCTCGGCGACGACCTCCTTGACCGCCGCCAGCACTCCCCGGTAGCCCGAGCAGCGGCACAGGTTGCCGCACAGGGCCTGCCGGGCCTCCAGCTCGGTCGGGGCCGGGTTGCCCTCCAGCAGGTCGTGCACGGTCATCGCCATGCCGGGCACGCAGAAGCCGCACTGCACCGCGCCACACCGCGCGAGCGCCCGCTGCACGTCCGAGGGCTGCCCGTCGGCGGCGAGACCCTCGACCGTACGGACCTCGCTGCCGGCCGCGGTGACGGCGGGCACCAGGCAGGAGGCGACGAGGCGGCCGTCGACCTGGACGTTGCACGCCCCGCACTCGCCCTGCGAGCAGCCGTCCTTGGCGCCGGCCAGGCCCAGGCGCTCGCGCAGCACGTACAGCAGCGACTCGCCGATCCACGCGTCGGTGACGGGCCGGTCGACGCCGTTGACGCGCAGCACGTAGGAGGCGAGGGGGTGTTCGTCGTGCGGGGCGGAGGGGGGCGGATCGTGTGCTTCGGGCGCCCGGGGCGCGTCGCCCGGGTCGTCCGCCGGCGCGGCCTCCTCCGGCGAGCCGTGCGCATCGCGCGGGCCGTGCGCGTCGGGTGAGCCGTGCGGATGCGTCTCGGCGGAGTCGGCCTCCGCCGACGCGTCCCGCGCGGACGCGGCCGGAACCCCGGCACCGCCCGAACCCGTGACGGCCTCCTCGGCGGCCCGGACGGCCGGCCCGGTCTCCTCCTCCACGGAGGGGTGCGCGGGCGGCTCAGCGGGCCCGCCGGCGCCTTCCACGGCCCCTTCGCCGTCCTCGGCGCCCTCCCCGTCCTCGGCGCCCCCGGCTCCCTCGTCGCCCCTGGCGCCCTGGGCGAACTCACCCGCGCCGGGCGCGGGCCGCGTCGCCGCCTGGGCGGAGACCTCCCCGGCGCCCCCGCGCGGGGTCACGCCCTCGTCCTCGGGCTCCGGCCTGCCCCACGGCTCCGTCGCCCAGGGGGCGGGCGCGCCGCCGGGAAGGGTGGCGGGCGGGGTGCCGCCCCACTGCTGCACGAGGGACGAGGTGGTGAACTCGCCCGATTCGTCCGGAAGATCGCCCCCGGCGACGGGAATCGACCACTGCCCGGTCACATCCTGACCGGCCGCGTCACCACCGTGCCCGGACCGTCCGTGCGCGGAAGGCGCCTGCTCCGCGCCGGCCGTCCCCGCCTGGGCGTCCTCGAAGGTCCACTGCTGGGTGGCGCCCGGACGGTAGGTGAACCGGTCGTCCGCGCCCGTGTCCGCGTCCCGCGGCACGGCGTTGGGGTCGGGCCACCGGTCGCCGCCCGCCGGGGCTCCGGGCGCGGCCCAGCCGCCGGTGGCGGACGGGTCGGTGGCCTCGGCCGGGGCGGACGTGACCGTTATCTGCGGGGGCACGTACCCGTGGCCGGGCGCGGCGAGCGGGCTGTCGGCGGCCAGGAGCGCGTCGATACCGCCCTCGGGGAGTCTCACGAACGCGGTGGCGCCGTCGTCGTAGTCGCCCTGGGGCAGCGGGTCCCAGCGGCCGCCGCTGCCCGCCGCGCCTTCCGCGTGCTGGTCGTCTGTCACGACAGCGCCCTCCCCAGTGCTCGTCGGGCCAGCGCGGCGACGGTGCGCCGCAGGTGCAGTACGGCGGGCGGAAGCTGCTGTACGGAGCCGTCCTCGGCCGGGGGCTGGTCGGGGATGCAGGCCGCGGCGACGTACTCGCCGAAGGCGTTCAGAGCCTCGGGGACGATCGCGCGGTTGTTGTCCCAGTCGATGAGCCCGGCCACCCACTGCTCGGCGTCCAGGGGCCGCAGCGGCATCGGCGCTATGGCGCCCACCGCGCAGCGCACACCGCGCCGGGCCGGGTCGAGGACGACCGCCACGGAGGCGGTCGCGCGGCCCGGGCCGGTGCGGCCGGTGGCCTTGAGGAACACCTGGGGCGCGTGCAGCAGCGGCACGCGCACGTAGCCGATGAGCTCGCCCGCGCGGAGCATCTCCACGCCGGCCAGCAGGTGCGACACCGGGATCTCCCGGCGGGCTCCGCCCGGGCCCGCGATGATCAGCGTCGCCTCGAGGGCGGCCAGCACCGGCAGCGCGTCCCCGGTGGGGGCGGCCGAGGCGATGTTGCCGCCCAGGGTGCCCGCGTTGCGGATGTGCGGCGGTCCGGCGGCGCGCGCCGCGGCGGCCAGCGCCGGGATCAGCGCGGCGAAGTCGGGGCGCCCCATGCGCGCGTGGGTGAGGCCGGCGCCGAGGAGGGCGTGGCCGTCCTGGTACTGCCAGCCGCGGATCTCGCTGATCCGGCCGAGGCCGACCAGCGCGGCGGGCCGGAGCTGCCCGGAGTTGACGGCCGCCATGAGGTCGGTGCCGCCGGCCACGGGCACGGCGGCGGGCATGGCGGTGAGCGCCGCCACGGCCTCGTCCAGCGTCGTGGGCAGCGTGACGGCCTGCGCCGCCTGCGGTGCGTGCGTGGTCAAACCGGCTGCCCCTTCCCACTGCCCCACTGGTCCCACCTGTGCTGCCGTACGGTACGTGCTGACAGGCCGGACGTGGCAACTCTGGCACATCTTCGCAGGGGCCGAGGACGGGGGTCCGCTAGGAGGCATTCGCCCACCTCATCGGGGACATGGTCCGATTTGGCACGGCATCACCGGTGCGAGCGAATTCCCACTCTTCGCTGACTCTTGCGGGTTTTTTCCCGTGTGTGTTCGAGACAGCCCGAGGGACCGTTCACCGGGCGGGCGGCTGCCCCTGCACGGGCCGGCCGGGGACTCCGGGGCGCCGCTGCCAGGGGTGCGGTCCGGCGGGCGGGCGGTAGGCGACGCCGAGGGCGTCCAGGCGCCGGTAGTGGCTGTTCATGCGCCGTTCGAAGCCGGCGAAGTCCCGCTGCTCCGGGGCGGGCAGGGCGCTCCAGGCGACCTCGGCGAAGGCGGCGAGCCGGGGGAACACCTGGTAGTCCACGCGCTCCTGGCTGTCCATCACCTCGGTCCACACGTTGGCCTGTGCGCCCAGCACATGCCGGGCCCGCGCCGGCTCCAGCTCGGGCGGGACCGGCTCGAACCGGTAGACGTCCTCCAGGGTGCGCACGTACCCGATCGGCACCGGCTCGTCCCCGCCCGGCGCCTGACGGTGGTCCAGGTACACCTGCTGTTCGGGGCACATGACCACGTCGTGCCCGGCCCGCGCGGCGGCGATCCCGCCCGCGTAACCGCGCCAGGAGGACACGGCGGCGCCCGGGGCGAGGCCGCCCTCCAGGATCTCGTCCCAGCCGATGAGCCTGCGCCCGCGCGCGGAGAGCCAGTTGTCGAAGTGGCCGACGAACCACGCCTGGAGCTCGTCCTCGTCGGCGAGCCCGAGTTCCTTGATGCGGGCCTGCGCGGTGGGCGAGGCGCGCCACTGGTCCTTGGGGCACTCGTCGCCGCCGATGTGGAAGAAGGCCGAGAGGGGCCCGGCGTCGGCGGGGAACAGTTCGAGGAGTTCCTCGAAGACGCCCTCGTAGAAGCGCAGGGTGCGTTCGGTGGGGGCGAGCACGTTGGGGTTGACGCCCCAGTCGTCCCAGACGGTGAGGGCGGCGGTGTCGACGACGTCGGTGTTGCCGAGTTCGGGGTACGCGGCGATGGCGGCCTGGGAGTGGCCGGGCACGTCGATCTCGGGCACCACGGAGATGTGCCGCTCGGCCGCGTAGGCGACGATCTCGCGGATGTCGTCGCGCGTGTAGTGGCCGCCGTGGGGCTTGTCCTCCCACAGGGTGGAGGTCCCGTGGCCGATTCTGGTGCGCGCCCGCCAGGAGCCGGCCTCGGTGAGCCTCGGGTGGCGCTGGATCTCGACGCGCCAGCCCTGGTCGTCCGTCAGGTGCAGGTGCAGCACGTTGAGTTTGTGCGCGGCCATCAGGTCGAGGTGGCGCAGCACGCCGTCCTTGGGCGTGAAGTGGCGGGCCACGTCCAGCATGAGTCCGCGCCAGCGGAAGCGGGGCGCGTCCTCGACGGCGCAGGCGGGCAGGACGTGGGAGGCGTCCGGGCGTACGGGGGCGCGGCGGAAGGCGTCCGGGCCGAGCAGCTGGCGCAGGGTCTGCGCGCCCCAGAAGACGCCGGCCGGACCGCCGCCCCGGATCTCGGCGCCGTGTCCGGCGGTGACGTCCAGCCGGTACGCCTCGGGGGCCAGCGCGCCGTCCAGCTCCAGCCGGACCGCGTTCGGCCCGGCCTCGTCGCGGTCGCGGGCGGCCGGGAACGGCAGCCCGAGAGCGGCCCCGAGCGTGCCGCGCAGCCACCGCTCGGCGGTCCCCGTACCCGGCGCGGCCCACAGGGCGGTGTCCCGGTCGAGCCGGAACCCTCCGCGAGCCCCGCCCTCGACGGAGCGCGGCGCCGGGATCACGTCATGAACGTCACGGTCGATCTCGTCCTGCGGCACGCGGCGAGCCTATGGACTGCCCCCGGCGCCCACAAGAGGTCTGGACCAAAGAATGGCTGGGCCCTACTTGTCGCCGCCCTTGCCGCCCTTGTCGTCGCCGCTGCCCATGGACTCGTAGATCTCCTTGCACAGGGGACACACGGGGTACTTCTTGGGGTCGCGGCCGGGCACCCACACCTTGCCGCACAGCGCCACGACGGGCGTCCCGTCCAGGGCGCTCGCCATGATCTTGTCCTTCTGGACGTAGTGGGCGAAGCGCTCGTGGTCGCCGTCGCCGTGGGACACCTGCGGCGTCGGCTCTACGAGGGTCCCCGTACCAGTCCCGCGCTCGGGCTCGAGAGTGCTCATAAGCCCCAGGGTACTGAAGCCCCGGTGAAGCTCACACGCATCAGTTGAGCGAGGGGTCGTCCGGGTACGTGGCCACCATCGCCAGCTCGCTGCGCTGGCGGCGCAGCACCTCGCGCCAGAGTCTCTCCGGGGACGGCGAGGAGACGTCACCGGGCTCGGACTCCACCACGTACCAGGCGCCCTCCGCGAGCTCGTCCTCCAGCTGGCCCGGGCCCCAGCCGGCGTACCCGGCGAAGATGCGCAGCGAGCCGAGGGCGGAGGCCAGCAGCTCGGGCGGGGCCTCCAGGTCGACCAGGCCGATCGCGCCGTGCACCCGGCGCCAGCCGAGGGGCGCCCGGCCGCCCGCGCCGCCGCCGGGGATGACGGCGACGCCGAGCGCGGAGTCCAGCGAGACCGGGCCGCCCTGGAAGACCACGCCGGGCTCCCCGGCGAGGTCGGCCCAGCCCTCGAGGATGTCGCCCACGTCCACGGGGGTGGGGCGGTTGAGGACGACACCCAGGGAGCCCTCCTCGTCGTGGTCGAGAAGGAGCACCACCGCGCGGTCGAAGTTCGGGTCCGCCAGGGCGGGGGTTGCCACGAGCAGCCGCCCTGTGAGCGAGGACACCTCGGTCATGCCAGACATGATCCCGCATCTTCCCCACGCGTGGGGAGCCAATCCGGCTACGTGAGTGAGGCCTGCTCACGCCCGCCGGGAGCACCGAGGGCGCACGGTGGCGCCGGTGACCCCATGTGCCCGGTGCTCAACGGTTCGTGTTGTGACACAGCTATGACCTGACTGGGTGGTCCTCGGGCTTACTTAAGGGGGGCGCACGGCGATTACTCTGTCTCTCCGGCCCCTGACCGAAGTGATCGGCCGGCCCCTGCCCAACTCATCGGAACGCGAGATACATGACCGTCAACGACGATGTCCTGCTTGTCCATGGCGGAACCCCGCTGGAGGGCGAGATCCGTGTCCGCGGTGCGAAGAACCTCGTACCGAAGGCCATGGTCGCCGCTCTGCTGGGCAGTGCGCCAAGTCGGCTGCGCAACGTTCCGGACATCCGTGACGTGCGTGTCGTACGCGGTCTGCTGCAACTGCACGGTGTCACGGTCCGTCCGGGTGAGGAGCCGGGTGAGCTGGTGCTCGACCCCACCCACGTGGAGAGCGCGAACGTCGCCGACATCGATGCCCACGCGGGTTCGTCGCGCATTCCCATCCTGTTCTGCGGTCCGCTGCTGCACCGTCTCGGGCACGCGTTCATCCCCGGCCTCGGCGGCTGCGACATCGGCGGCCGGCCCATCGACTTCCACTTCGACGTGCTGCGGCAGTTCGGCGCGCGGATCGAGAAGCGCGCGGACGGGCAGTACCTGGAGGCGCCGCAGCGGCTGCGCGGCACGAAGATCCGCCTGCCGTACCCGTCGGTGGGCGCGACCGAGCAGGTGCTGCTGACGGCCGTACTGGCCGAGGGCGTCACGGAGTTGTCCAACGCGGCGGTCGAGCCGGAGATCGAGGACCTCATCTGCGTACTGCAGAAGATGGGCGCGATCATCGCGATGGACACCGACCGCACGATCCGCATCACCGGCGTGGACAGCCTCGGCGGCTACACCCACCGCGCCCTGGCGGACCGCCTGGAGGCCGCGTCCTGGGCGTCGGCGGCGCTGGCGACCGAGGGCGACATCTACGTCCACGGCGCCCAGCAGCGCTCGATGATGACGTTCCTGAACACCTACCGGAAGGTGGGCGGCGCCTTCGAGATCGACGACGAGGGCATCCGCTTCTGGCACCCCGGCGGGCAGTTGAAGTCCATCGCGCTGGAGACGGACGTGCACCCCGGCTTCCAGACCGACTGGCAGCAGCCCCTGGTGGTCGCGCTGACCCAGGCCACCGGCCTGTCGATCATCCACGAGACGGTCTACGAGTCCCGCCTCGGCTTCACCTCCGCGCTGAACCAGATGGGCGCGCACATCCAGCTCTACCGCGAGTGCCTGGGCAGCTCGGACTGCCGCTTCGGGCAGCGCAACTTCCTGCACTCCGCGGTGGTGTCCGGCCCGACGAAGCTCCAGGGCGCCGACCTGGTCATCCCCGACCTGCGCGGCGGCTTCTCGTACCTCATCGCCGCCCTCGCCGCCCAGGGCACCTCCCGTGTCCACGGCATCGACCTGATCAACCGCGGCTACGAGAACTTCATGGAGAAGCTCGTCGAGCTCGGCGCGAAGGTGGAACTGCCGGGCCAGGCCCTCGGCTGACCCGAACGCCGGCCGCTGACGCTGACCGCTGACCGCGCGAGGACGCGCGTACGACGATGGGGCGGCCCCCGGGAAGGGGGGCCGCCCCATTGACGTCGTGGCCCGCCCTAGGGGGCCGAGTACGCCGTCCCGCGGCGTACCGACGGCAAGGTCACTTGCCCTTGGCGGATTCCTTGAGCTTGCTGCCCGCGGAGACCTTCACGCTGTAGCCGGCCGGGATCTGGATCGGCTCGCCGGTCTGCGGGTTGCGGGCGGTGCGAGCGGCACGGTGGGTGCGCTCGAAGGTGAGGAAACCAGGGATGGTGACCTTCTCGTCCCCCTTGGAGACGATGTCGCCGACGACGTCGGCGAACGCGGCCAGCACGGCGTCGGCGTCCTTGCGGGTCACCTCGGCGCGGTCGGCCAGCGCGGCCACCAGCTCACTGCGGTTCATGTTGTTACTCCCATGTTCTTCTTGCCGTTGAGGCGTGCCACGCGGCTCAGCCGCATATCGGGCACAGCGAGGCCGATGCTGCCAGGATCCTCGGTGGGTCCCCGGACCCGGGTCCGTCGCCAGACCCTCGCGCCCAGGGAGGCATCCTGCCCCCACCTGCGGCGGTAAAGCCAATCCGGCACCCGTAGGAGTCGTGAGAACACCCTTGGGAGTCACACGAAAAGAGGGCTGGCCCGGCCGTCACCATAGAGGGCGCGGCGAGGCGCCCGGTTCAGCGACGCGCCGGGGAACGGCCGTGGCGATCCTCACAGGGGTGCCGGACGGGCCCGGCCTCAGGACGCGGAGGCCGCCGGGGCGGCCGTCCTCGCCGCGTCGCGGACCGCGCCGGCCACCGCGCCCGCGACCTTGTCGTTGAAGACGGACGGGATGATGTAGTTCGGGTTCAGCTCGTCCTCGGTGACCACGTCGGCCAGGGCCTTGGCCGCGGCCAGCATCATCTCCGTGTTGACGGTGCGGGACTGCGCGTCCAGCAAGCCGCGGAAGACGCCCGGGAAGACCAGCACGTTGTTGATCTGGTTGGGGAAGTCGGAGCGGCCGGTGGCCACAACCGCCGCCGTCTGGCGGGCGATTGCCGGGTCGACCTCGGGGTCGGGATTCGCGAGCGCGAACACGATGGCGCCCTCCGCCATGGCGGCCACGTCGTCGCCGTCGAGCACGTTGGGGGCGGAGACGCCGATGAAGACGTCCGCGCCGCGCACGGCCTCCTTCAGGGTGCCGGTGAGGTTCTCGGGGTTGGTGTTGTCGGCGATCCAGCGCAGCGCCGACCCGGGGGCGGCCTCGCGCAGGTCCTCGCGGCCGGCGTGGACCACGCCGTGGATGTCGGCCACGACGGCGTTCTTCACGCCCGCGGCGAGCAGCAGCTTGAGGATGGCGGTGCCCGCGGCGCCGGCGCCGGACATCACGACCCGGATGCTCTCGATCGACTTGCCGGTGCAGCGCAGCGCGTTGGTCAGGGCGGCGAGCACGACGATCGCGGTGCCGTGCTGGTCGTCGTGGAAGACGGGGATGTCCAGGGCCTCGCGCAGCCGGGCCTCGATCTCGAAGCAGCGCGGGGCGGAGATGTCCTCGAGGTTGATGCCGGCGAAGCCGGGGGCGATCGCCTTGACGATCTCGACGATGGCGTCGGTGTCCTGGGTGTCCAGGCACAGCGGCCAGGCGTCGATGCCGGCGAAGCGCTTGAAGAGGGCCGCCTTGCCCTCCATGACGGGCAGCGCGGCCTTCGGGCCGATGTTGCCGAGGCCCAGCACCGCGGAGCCGTCCGTCACGACCGCAACGGAGTTGCGCTTGATGGTGAGGCGGCGGGCGTCCTCGGGGTTCTCGGCGATCGCCATGCAGACGCGGGCCACGCCGGGCGTGTAGACCATGGACAGGTCGTCACGGTTGCGGATGGGGTGCTTGGACGCCATCTCGATCTTGCCGCCGAGGTGCATGAGGAACGTACGGTCGGAGACCTTGCCGAGCGTGACGCCCTCGATGCCGCGCAGCTTCTCGACGATCTCGTCGGCGTGCGCGGTGGAGGTGGCCGCGATGGTGACGTCGATACGGAGCTTCTCGTGGCCGGACGCGGTGACGTCGAGGCCGGTGACCGAGCCTCCGGAGGACTCCACGGCGGTGGTGAGCTGCGAGACGGCCGTTCCGCTCGCGGGCACCTCCAGCCGGATGGTCATCGAGTAGGAGACGCTGGGCGCCGTTGCCATGGCCGACTTCCTCTGCTTTCACCGTGTCGCGAGTTGTGCCGTCCGATCGTCGCACCTACCACCGAGTACGTGGTAGCCGCATCGGATTACGGACGTTTTGTTCACGAACGAAAGAGGTCCACGTCACTTCGGACGTGGACCTCTCGGACGTTCAATGACACCGACCCGCCATGCTCGCCTCGCGGCAAGTGGTCGCTCGTAGCGACTAAGGTTGGGCCCGGGGGCTTGGATCGGGCCGGTGCCACACCCAGGCTAACAAACAGATGCCCGTGAGCCATTCCCCTTGCCGCGGGAGCGCCCGGATCCCGGTCGCGAGGCAGGTCAGGCACCGCCTGTAGCTCAGTCCCGCGGCGGCTCGGGCACCGTCCGGGGCTCAGTCCCGCAGCAGGTCGGGCACCCCCGAGGCGTCCGGCTGGTCGCGTTCCCCGGAGACCACGGTGAGCTGCTGGGTGGCCCGGGTGAGGGCCACGTAGAGCACGCGCAGGCCGGCCGGGGACTCGTCGGCGATCTCGGCGGGCGAGACGACCAGCGTCGCGTCGTACTCCAGGCCCTTGGCCTCCAGGCTGCCCAGCGCCACCACCCGGTCGCCGAGTCCGGCGAGCCAGCGCCGGGCCTCCTCGCGCCGGTTCATGGCGACGACCACGCCGACCGTGCCGTCCACCCGGTCCAGCAGGCGTGCCGCCTCCTCCCGCACGGTGTGCCCGAGGCCGCCGTCCGCGACGGCGAAGCGCGGCTCCACGCCCGTGGAACGCACCGCGGAGGGGGCTTTCGCGCCGGGCATGGCGAGGGCGAGCACCTTGGAGGCCAGCTCGGCGATCTCGGCCGGGTTGCGGTAGTTCACCGTGAGCTCGAAGCGGCGGCGCGGGCGGGAGCCCAGGGCCTCGTCGCGGGCCTCGGCCGCCTCGTCCGGGTCGGACCAGGAGGACTGGGCCGGGTCGCCGACCACCGTCCAGGTGGCGTGCCGGCCGCGGCGGCCGACCATGCGCCACTGCATGGGCGTGAGGTCCTGCGCCTCGTCCACGATGACGTGCGCGTACTCCGTGCGCTCCTGCGCCAGCCGCTCGGCCCGCTCGCGCTGCGACTCCTCGCGCACCGGCATGAGCTCCTCGAGACCGGTGAGCTGGTCCAGGGGGTCCAGCTCGCGCTTGCGGCGCGGGCGGGCCGGGGTGCCGAGGATCGCCTGGAGCTCGTCCAGCAGGGCGATGTCGTGCACCGAGTGCCCGTCCCGCTTGAGCGAGCGGGCGACGCGGCGCACCTCGCCGGGGTTGAGGATCCGGCGCGCCCAGCGGCCCAGGCGCCGCTCGTCGGCCATCGCGGCGAGCACGGCCCCGGGGGTCAGCTCGGGCCACCAGGCGTCGAGGAAGGCGATGAAGGAGTCCTCGGCGGTGACGTCCTCGTCGAAGGAGGAGCGCAGCTCGGCGGCCAGCTCGGGGTCGGTGTGCCGGGCCCCGGCGCCGGACTTCGCCCACAGGGCGTCCAGCAGCAGCTTGCGGGCGCGCGGGCGCAGCAGGTTGACCGGGGCCGTGCCGCCGAGGGCGGTGTGCCGGATCCGGTCGAGTTCGGCGCCCTCCAGCTCCAGGCGCCGGCCGAAGGCGACGACCCGCAGCCGGGTGGGCGGCTCGTTCGCCTCCAGGGCCCCGCGCGCGGCCTTCCGCAGCACCTTCAGCATCCGGTACGAGCCCTTGGCGCGGGCCACGGACGGGGTGTCGTACACGGTGGCCTCGGCGCCGTCGACGAGCGAGCCGATGGCCCGGATGGCGACCTGGCCCTCCTCGCCGAGCGAGGGCAGCACGCCCTCGGTGTACGCCACCAGCAGCGGGGTCGGCGAGACGATCAGGATGCCGCCCGCGTACCGGCGCCGGTCCTGGTAGAGCAGGTAGGCCGCCCGGTGCAGGGCGACCGCCGTCTTGCCGGTGCCCGGGCCGCCCTCGACGTACGTCACGGAGGCGGCGGGGGCCCGGATGACCAGGTCCTGCTCGGCCTGGATGGAGGCGACGATGTCGCGCATGGTGTGGCCGCGGGCCCGGCCGAGGGCGGCCATCAGCGCGCCGTCGCCGATCACGGGCAGCTCGTCGCCGTCGAGGAACGCCTTCAGCTCGGGACGCATCAGGTCGTCCTCGACGCCGAGCACGCGCCGCCCCTTGGAGCGGATGACCCGGCGGCGCACCACCCGGCCGGGGTCGACCGGGGTGGAGCGGTAGAAGGGGGCGGCGGCGGGCGCCCGCCAGTCGATGACGAGCGGGGCGTAGTCCTCGTCGAGGACGCCGATACGGCCGATGTGCAGCGTCTCGGCGATGTCCGCGGTGCCGTCCTCGCGCACCGCGCCCTCGGCCGGCTCGACGGCGGTGTAGGCGCCGTCCGGTCCCTTCTTGCCGTCCTTGCCGCGCAGCAGGTCGATACGGCCGAAGAGGAAGTCCTCGAACTCGTTGTTCAGGCGGTTGAGGTGGACGCCCGCCCGGAACACCTGCGCGTCCCGCTCGGCCAGCGCGCCGGGCGTGCCGACCTGGCCGCGCCTGGCCGCGTCCCGCATGAGGAACTCGGCCTCGTGGATCTTCTCCTCGAGCCGCCGGTACACCCGGTCCAGGTGGGCCTGCTCCACGCCGATCTCGCGCTCGCGCACGGAGTCGTGGGCGTGGTCGTGAACGTCGGCGCGGGACGCGCCGTCGATCGCGTCGTGAACCGATTCGACCGCGGAATCATGTTGAGCCTGAGCGGCCACCGGGCCCCCTTCTGACGTGCTGGGCAGCCGTCAACCGTACGCGAAGGGGACCCGTCGGCGGAAGCTGTGTCCCGCCGGGCGCTCTATGCGTTGACCTGGACGATGCGCTTGCCGTCGAAGGTCATGACCTCGAAGTGGTCGATCTCGTTCGGCTTGAAGGCCGCGCCGCCGCGGACGTAGAGGGGGTTCTTGGCCTCCTCCGTCTTGGCGTTCGGCACTCCGTAGCCCCAGTTCGGCACGGACCAGGAGGTCAGGGTCTCGCGCTCGCCGTTCTTGCCGACGGCGATGAGCGAGCACTTCTCCGGGCCGGTGACGTTCTTCAGCTGGAGGACCGCGTTGGTGCCCCAGTCCTTCTTCTCCAGCGCGACGGTCGCGGTGGCGTGCGTCGTCGGGTCGGTCGCGGTGACCTTGTCCGTCATCGTGTCGAACGCCGCCTTCGCGGGGCTCGCCGCCACGTTGGTACCGCTCCCGCCGTCCGAGCCGCCGCTCGCGGCGAGCACCGCGATCGGGCCGCCGATGATCAGCGCCGCGGCCGCCGCGACCAGGTAGAAGCCGCGCCTGCGCTTCTGGGCGCGGCGCTCGGAGACCTCGTCGACGAGCCTCTCCACCACCCTGGGGCTGGGCTTGGCCGACAGGGACTCACCGATCGCGGGCGTACCGGAGCCGGGCAGGTCCGCGAGGGCGGCCAGCATCGGTTCCATTCCGGCCAGCTCGTCGAGCTGCTGGGCGCACCACTCGCAGGTGGCGAGGTGGGCCTCGAAGGCGGTCGCCTCGGCGTCGTCGAGGATGCCGAGGGCGTAGGCGCCGACTGTCTCGTGCTCGTTCGGGGCCGGTGATCCCTGCATGGACCGAGACATACCCGAACCACCCGTTCCGAACCCCCCGTACATGCTCATCACGCCGTCACCCCCCGCTCCTCCAGAGCCAGCTTCATCGACCGCAGGGCGTAGAACACCCGTGAGCGCACGGTGCCGCTGGGTATACCCAGTGTCTCGGCCGCCTCGTTGACGGTACGCCCCTTGAAGTACGTCTCGACGAGGACCTCCCGGTGGGCAGGGGTCAGGTCGTCGAGCGCGTCCGACAGAGTCATCAGCCACAGCGCCTTGTCGATCTCGTCCTCCGCGGGGATGACCTCCAGCGGCGACGGATCGACCTCCTGCGGCCGGGCCTGCCGGCTGCGGTGGCCGTCGATGACGATGCGCCGGGCGACCGTCACCAGCCAGGGGCGTACCGAACCGGTCGCTCGATTGAGCTGGCCGGCGTTCTTCCAGGCACGGATGAGCGTCTCCTGCACCACGTCCTCGGCACGCTGGCGGTCTCCGGCGACCAGCCTGAGGACATACGCAAGGAGGGGTCCGGCGTGCTCCCGATACAGGGCACGCATCAGCTCCTCGTCAGGTTCCGAGGGCTGGGACATGCGATGTCGGGCCCTCGATCCACGTTCATTGGCCACGACGGAATCCTTGCGCACGCCCACCTCCGATGTCCGGGGGTTCCCCCAGTCGGTCGCTCGTCGACGGGTACGGATGCGGAACGCGTGGTGTTCAAACCGGACCGACAGTTTTCCCCGGGGTGACGTGACGAGCGGGACATGGGCGCACATTCCCACCGTGTGTTCTTTACATTTCCGACACGTTAGAAAGGCTGTCAACAGTGCCCGTGGGCCGGGAACGCCAAACCGCATGTTGCGGAAATCACTTGGGAGATGCCCGAAGGCCCCCTTCACAAGAGCCGCAATCCGGGCATCCGGCCTGGCGCGGCGGGCCGTTCAGGCCCGGGCGAGGGCCGCGCGGCGGCGATGCCGGGCGACCCGTTCGCGGTTCCCGCACACCTCGCTGGAGCACCAGCGCCTTCTGCGCCCGCGCGACATGTCCAGGTACACGATCGGGCAGTTGTCGCCCTCGCACTGACGCAGGCTCGCCCGGGCCACGGGGTCGGTGAGCAGTTCCACGGCGTCCCGCGCGAGGGCGGCGAGCAGGGCGGCGCACTCGGGCGGTCCCGCCAACTCCCGCACGAGCCCGCCGTCTTCACCGCGCACGGCACGGAGGGCCGGGGGCGCGGCGGCACGGGCGAGATCGTTGACACGGCTGAGAGCACGGTCGTACGAGCGGGGGTCGCGGCCGGGGCCGAGATCGTACGAGCGGGGGTCGCGGCCGGGGCCGAGATCGTACGAGCGGTGCTCGCCGCCCAGGCTGCCGCGCACCAACTGCCCCACACACACCCTCAGTTCCCGGAAGCCGGCGAGCCAGGAGGTGTCGGCGTGGGCGAGCGGGGTGCCCGGCGGGACGAGTCCGGAGCCGGTTATCCAGGCGCGCAGCGGGGGGAGGGAGTCCAGCCGTTCCACGGGGTGGGTCGTGGCGAGGAGGTCCAGACAGATCCGCCCGGCGTCGAAGCGCGGCTCGTACAGAACCGTGGCCGTACCCAGTGCCATGTGCCTGTCACCGCCTAGGCCACTCCGGTTCCCGCCGGAGGGCGGCACGGAGTGCTCGTCAGGACTGGAGGAAGCTTCCCCTCCCACAGTGCCTGCCCATTCCCGCGGCCGGAACCCCTCGTACCGCCCCGGTACCGCAGCCGTACCGCCCACCGGGGCAGGGGGCGTCGGGGCCGTGGTGGGCTACCCGTCGGCGTACTTGGCGTCGGCCGCCGGATCCAGGGCGAGCCGGTACCCGCGCTTGACCACCGTCTGGACCAGCTTCGGCGAACCGAGTGCGTTGCGCAGCCGGGCCATCGCCGTCTCCACGGCGTGCTCGTCGCGTCCGGCACCGGGCAGCGCGCGCAGCAACTCCGCCCGTGAGACCACCCAGCCCGGCCGCCGCGCGAGCGCCCGCAGCAGCGACATCCCGGCCGGCGGTACGGGCCTGAGCTCACCGTCCACCAGCACGGCGTGCCCCCGGATCTCCATGCGGTGCCCGGCGACGGGCAACGCCCGGGCCCGCCCCGGCAGTTCCTGGCACAGCAACTGCACGAGCGGCCCCAGCCGGAACCGCTCCGGCTGCACGGTGCCGATCCCGTGCGCCTGCAACGGCAGCGCGGTGACCGGCCCCACGCACGACGGCAGCACGTCATGGCCCAGCGCGGCGAGCAGTTCCTCCCGCAGCCCGCGCTCCTCGGCCCGCGACAGCAGCGAGGCGGCGGCCGGCGCGCTGGTGAAGGTGAGCGCGTCGAGCCCGCGCGAGACGGTGGCGTCCAGCAGCCGGTCCAGCGGCCCGGCGTCCTCCGGCGGCATCCACCGGTACACGGGCACGGGGACCACCTCCGCTCCCCCGGCCCGCAGCGCCTCCACGAACCCGGGCAGCGGCTCCCCGTGCAGCTGGACGGCGACCCGGCGCCCGTCGACGCCCTCCTCCAGAAGCCGGTCGAGCACTTCCGCCATGGACTCCGAGGACGGCGACCACTCCTCGGTGAGCCCGGCCGCCCGCACGGCGCCCTTGACCTTCGGCCCGCGGGCGAGCAGTTCCACCTCGCGCAGCCCGGCGAGCAGCGCCTCGCCCAGCCCCCAGCCCTCGGCCGCCTCGATCCAGCCGCGGAACCCGATCGCGGTGGTGGCGACCACGACGTCGGGGGCCTGGTCGATGATCTCCTTGGTGGCGGCGAGGAGCTCGCCGTCGTCGGCGAGCGGCACGATGCGCAGCGCGGGCGCGTGCACGACCGAGGCACCGCGCCGTTCGAGCAGCGCGATCAGCTCGTCGGCCCGGCGCGCGGCCGTCACGCCGATGGTGAACCCGGCCAGGGGCCCGTGCTCGGACCGCCGCGCCCGCTGGGCCGCTTCGGGTTCCGGCTCCGGTCCCGGCTCCGGTGACTGCTGTTCGTCGTACATGGCTCTCGTCCCGCGCTCGAGTCGTGGTGCCGCTCGTCGTGTCACTCGTCGCACTGCTCGTCGTGTCGCTCGTCGTGTCGCTTGTCGTGTCGCTTGTCGTACCGCCGAGCCTGTCAACGGTGCGTGACAGGCTCGGTTCGGTGTGATGTCACCAGTGTTACGCCGTCCGCCACGCCTTCGCGTCACACCTCGGCGTAGCCGAGCCGCGGCTCGGTGCCGGCGGCGGCCGCGGTGGCCGGAAGCGGGCCGGTCCGGCGAAGGTATACGGCCCAGGTGACGGCGAAGGCGGCGCCGTAGAAGAGGAGGAAGGCGACGAAGGCGCCGGTCCCGGAGCCGTAGGAGAGGAAGGACTGCCGGAAGGCGAGGTTGATGCCGACCCCGCCGAGCGCGCCCACCGCCCCGATGAGCCCCATGGAGGCTCCGGACAGCCGCCGCCCGTAGGCCGCGGCCGCCTCGCCCTCCAGCCCGCGGGCGAGCGCCTTGGCCTGGAAGATCCCGGGGATCATCTTGTACGTCGACCCGTTGCCGAGCCCGCTGAGCACGAACAGCACCACGAACACGGCCACGAACAGCGGCAGCGACCTGTGCGTGCTCGCGACGACGAGGACGCCGGTCGCGGCGGCCATGGCGACGAAGTTCCACAGGGTGATGCGGGCCCCGCCGTACCGGTCGGCGAGCCGGCCGCCCAGGGGGCGGATCAGCGAGCCGAGCAGCGGCCCGATGAAGGTGAGGTACGCGGCCTGGAGCGGCGTACGGCCGAACTGGTTCGTCAGCACCTGCCCGAAGGCGAAGCTGTACCCGATGAACGAACCGAAGGTCCCGACGTAGAGGAAGGACATGATCCACGTGTGCCGGTCGCGGGCGGCGTCCAGGGCGGCCCCGGTGTCGTTCTTCACGCCGGCGAGGTTGTCCATGAACAGCGCGGCGAGCACGGCGGCGGCGACGATCAGCGGGATGTAGATCCCGAGCAGCACGCGCGGCCCGCCGCCCGCCCCGATGACGGCGAGCGCGGCCAGCTGGATGACGGGCACGCCGATGTTCCCGCCCCCGGCGTTGAGCCCGAGCGCCCACCCCTTCTCGCGCATCGGGAAGAAGGCGTTGATGTTGGTCATGGAGGAGGCGAAGTTGCCGCCCCCGATACCGGCGAGCAGCCCGATCCACAGGAAGGTGGAGAAGGAGGTGCCCGGCCGCATGACGGCGAACGCCGCCACGGTGGGCAGGAGCAGCAGACTCGCGGCGACGATCGTCCAGTTCCGCCCGCCGAAGACGGCCACCGCGAAGGTGTACGGCACCCGGACCGCCGCCCCCACCAGCGTCACCACGGAGGTGAGCAGGAACTTGTCGGCGGGGCTCAGCCCGTACTCGGGCCCCATGAACAGCACGAGCACGGACCACATGGTCCACACGGAGAACCCGATGTGCTCGGCGAGCACGGAGAAGAGCAGGTTCCGGTGGGCGACCCTCCGCCCGGTGCCCGCCCAGAACGCCTCGTCCTCAGGATCCCACCGCCCGATCCAACGACTCCCACGACTGCCTGCCATCACGCCTCCACGGTCCGCTGAGTGGCCGATTCCCGAAGGTAGGGAGACGGCGTTTCCACGCTGTGGCTGTGGGTGACCGGCAGGGAACGTTGCACTCACCGGGGGCGGGGCGGGCCTGTGAGAGGTGCCTGGGCCGGCGTGCCGCCGTACATCTCGGTCATCCCCACGAGCAGCACCCGCCCCTCCTTCGCCGCCGCGACCAGATCGGGGGCGGGTTCACTGCGCGCATACAGGGCGAGCGCACAGCCCTCCGCGTCCCAGCCCTGGGCGCAGAGCACGTCGCGGATGTGCTCAAGCCGTCTGAGATCGGCGGTCGTCCGTGACTTGTTGGTCGCCTTCGCCTCCCCGAGCAGGGTGATGCGGGCCGCCCGCTTGTCACGCGCCCGGGACTCCCGGCCGAGCGCGACGACGTCGACCTCGTGCCCACGGTGCTCGCGGCACGGGACGGTGGTGGTCCCCACCTGCCCGATGTCGTCGAGGCCGCGCTCGCGGCCGTAGCGCAGGGTCCACTGGCGGGCCAGGTCCTCGAAGTGCGGCCCCAGGACCTTGGAGGAGAAGGTCTCCCGCGACCGTTCCCAGGCCGCACTCCCCTCCCGCATCTCGAAGTCGACGAGGTTCGGCCGCACGATCAGGTCGTGGAACCGCACGATCGGGTCGGCGACCGTGATCACGGGTTTGCGCTGGAGGAGCAGGTCCTGGTCGTAACGGATGAAGGCGGCCGCCTTCATGATGTTGAGGTGGTACGTCAGCGACTTGGCGCCCATCCCGACCAGCCCGCCGATCTGGGTGGGCGTGGCTGCGCCGGAGGCCACGGCCTCCCAGATGGCGTGGTAGGTGGCGCGGTCGCCTATGCGCGGATCCTCGGCGAGCAGGTACTCGGGTTCCGTGAAGAGGATGTGCGACGGGTTGAAGACTGCGTCAAGCCGTAGTCACGAACACGGAACCCCGGCGGAGACGGACTCATCTCCCCGACCGGGAGGCAGAAGCGGTGGCACCCGGCCGCGCAGGGACCACTTTCCCAGGGGAGTCGTCGTGGCAACACCGCGGACCATCGCAGTCTCCGCCATCACCCTGGCAGTGATCGGGGTCGCTGTGGCGTGCGGTCCGGCGCATCAGGACGGCGGGACGCGGAAGCCGACCGCCCGACCGCCGTCGCGGCCCCCGGCATCAAGCCCCGGTCCGACCCGGACGAGTGTGTCCTCCACGGCCTCGGCTGGTGCCCGAGCGCGTGTCGCATGCGGCACAGAGCAATTGCGATGGCGGCTGACGCGTCTCACCGCCAACCCGTCCAAGGGGCCGACTGCCCTGCTCAGCCTCACGAACACCGGTGCCACGCCCTGTACCTTCGACGGTTACCCGGATCTGGAGGTCTATCTGGGCAAGGGGCCGTCGGTGGACGCGAAGCCGAAGACGACGACACGGGTCCGACTGCTACTGGGCCACGGCCGCACAATCGAGATTCCGCTCTTCTATCCGGCGGTCCGTCTCCGCGACGGGTACTGCGCCATACAGCCTGACGAGGATCCCCGCATCAGCGCACGACCACCGCACCCGGCACCCACTGACTACGGCGCCTCGGTGCAGATGACCGACCCCAGGGGCCGGCGGATTCGTGCGACGGTCTGCGACACCATCCATATGGGTTCGCCCCGGCTGCGACCGGCCGCGTGATTAACCGCCTGTGGGCCGAGCGGGATATGCCGAGCCGGCGCCGGATCGAGCGCCGGTTGTGGCCGGCGGCCGGCAACGTGTGGACGGTGCCGGCTCGGCCAGGAAGGACGGCTGGTGGATACTTCCAGCCACCTCCAGGACGCACACAAGAGCCTGGCGCCTACTCGCCCGTGACCGGGCTCTCAGTCATGTTCCGCGAGGCTAAGAGGCCCTGTTCCCCCGCCCTCCCCTCCCGTTCGGCCACAGTCGGGGGCTTCTGTTTGCTGCCAGGTCCTCGATCCAGCCGAAGGTGAGGATGGCCAGGGCTATGAGGGGCCAGACCAGGGTGAAGGTCCAGAAGGGGTAGGTCTTGTCCAGGAAGGACGTTGCCGTGTCGGTCTGCATGAAGGGGAGGTTGTAGGCCTGGTCCAGGAGGGGGACGGCCGCGGTGATCAGGGCGTTGTGCCAGAGGTAGATCGTCACCGCTCGGTTGTTCGCCAACGTGATCGGGCCGTCCCAGCGGCGCAGGCGGCCGGGGAGTTCCGTCCAGGACGGGGAGTACTGGAGCAGGATCACCACCACGCCGAAGGACCAGGTGGCCTGGGCCAACGGGATGTCGTTCAGGTCCCAGCCGTCCGGGCCCCGGTGACCCGACGCCCACCACAGGCCCACCGCCATCAGCAGGGCCGAGGACGACACCGCGATGTAGCGCGGGACTCGCCTCAGGGCTCCGTCGTGGTGGGCGAAGCCCAGGATCCAGCAACTGCCGTAGACCGCGAAGTCCTTGATCGCCTCGCCCGTCTCGCCGGGGATGGTCACCAGCCCCGTGCCGACCACCGCCGTGAGGGCCAGAGGCGCCAGCAGGGTCGGCCACGGGACCCTGCGGAACGCCCACAGGAGCACCGGCGAGGCCACTACGAACCACAGGTAGGCGCGCAGGTACCACAGTGGGCCCGCCGCGTCTGTCGGCCAGGTCGGGTCCAGCAGGCCCGAGTCCGAGCCCAGGTGCTCGGGGTAGGGCGGGGCGCCTACCGGGACCAGGTAGTCCAGGAGCTTCGGCAGGCCCGTCAGGCCGCCCAGGTCCGGGTCGCTTACCGGGTTCCAGCCCGCGTACAGCATGAGCGGGACCAGTACGGCCGCGAAGACCCACAGCGGGGGCAGCAGTCGCCTCAGCCTGCCCCGGATCACGCTCGGCGCGGGGCGGTTCAGGCTGCGTGCCATCAGCGAGCCGGCCAGGGCGAACATCACGCCCATGGACGGGAACAGGATCGTCAGCCAGCCCCAGCCGAAGAGGTGGTAGACGACGACCCGGACCAGGGCCAGGGCCCGGAGGAGGTCCAGGTAGCGGTCCCGGCCACCGGGCGGCGGTGGCCTGCGGTCCGCCGTCGGGTCGGTGGCCAGTGTCTGCGGCAGCCCACCGGGCTCCGCCTCCTCACCGGATCGCGTCGTCACAGCAGGCTCCGCCTTCTCATCAGGCACCGTCATGTCACCGCGCTCCGATCCGGCGCCCGGTCCACGCCGCCCCCGTCGCCGGATACCACGGCCGCCCGCTCGCGTCGCACCGGGCCACCCGGCGCCTCCACCACCCCCGTGCGCCGCAGTTTCTGCCACCGCAGGCGGCCGCCCGTGAGTGCCGTGATCCAGGACTGGAGCAGGACCACGTACATCAACTGCCGGTAGAGGATCTGCTGGAGCGGCAGGGAGATGAGGTGCGTCATGCGCTCCTTGTCCAGGCGGAAGGCGTACGCGGCGCAGACCGCCTGGATGGCCAGTACGCCGAGCCAGGCCAGGACCGTCCTGCGGGTGGGGCCGAAGACCACCCCGTAGAGGAGGAAGACGTCGATCAGGGGCGCCAGCAGCGGGGCCACCACCATGAACAGGGACACCAGCGGCAGGCCCACGCGGCCGAAGCGGCCCGACGGGCCCCGGTCCAGCAGGGCCCCGCGGTGCTTCCAGATCGCCTGCATGGTGCCGTACGACCAGCGGTAGCGCTGGGACCACAACTGCTGGACGGATTCCGGCGCCTCGGTCCAGGCGCGCGCGTTCTCGGCGTAGACGACGCGCCAGCCGGCGCGGTGGAGCGCCATCGTGATGTCGGTGTCCTCGGCGAGGGTGTCGTGGCTCATGCCGCCGGCCTCCTCGAGGGCCGAGCGGCGGAAGGCGCCCACCGCTCCCGGGATCGTCGGCATGCAGCGCAGCACGTCGTACATCCGGCGGTCGAGGTTGAAGCCCATCACGTACTCGATGTGCTGCCAGGCCCCGATCAGCGAATCCCGGTTGCCTACCTTGGCGTTGCCTGCCACAGCGCCGACCCCGGGATCGCCGAAGGGCTGGACCAGTTCGCGGACCGTGGACGGTTCGAACACCGTGTCGCCGTCCATCATCACGATCAGGTCGTACGAGGCGTGCGCGATGCCGCGGTTGAGCGCGGCCGGCTTGCCCGCGTTGCGCTGGCGGACCACCCGTACGCCGGGCAGGTTCAGGGCCTCCACGATGTCCGCGGTGCCGTCCGCCGAACCGTCGTCCACGACCACGATCTCGACGGGATGCTTGCTCGCGGCCAGTGAACGGACCGTGGCCTCGATGCACTTGGCCTCGTTGTACGCCGGCACCAGCACCGACACCGGTTCGGTGACCGGCGGGCCCCAGCGGAAGTCCTTGCGCCGCACCCGGCGCGAGTGCGCGCCCGAGAGCAGCAGCATCAGCGCGAACCGGGCGATCACCAGGCCGCCGACCACGGCGAGGCAGATCGCGAGCGTTCCGGTGATGTCGTCGGAGGCCTGTACGAGGAAGATCCACGCCTTGCCCTGCCACAGGTCGGGTCCGGTGACCGGGGTGAGCGCGCTGGGCGCCCCGAGCGCCTCGGTGAGGTTGTCGAAGCGGTAGCCGCGCGCCTGGAGTTCGGGGATGAAGCGGTCCAGCGCCTCGACGGTCTGGTGGCGGTCGCCGCCGGAGTCGTGCATCAGGACGATCGCGCCCTTGCCGCCCTTCGGGGTGGCCCGGCGGACGATCTCCCCGGCACCCGGCTTCTGCCAGTCCTCGCTGTCGGTGTCGTTGACGACCGTGATGTAGCCGCGCGAGCCGATGTACCGCGTCACCGGCCACGAGCGGTCGTCCATGGCGTCGGCGAAGGAGGAGTACGGCGGCCGGAACAGCGAGGTGCGCACGCCGGCCGCGCCGGTGATGGCGAGCTGGTTCTGGGACAGCTCCCAGTCGATGCGGCTGCGGGACTGGTACGACAGGTCGGGGTGGTTGAAGGTGTGCAGGCCCACCTCGTGTCCCTCGGCCACCATGCGTCTGACCAGGGCGGGGTAGCGCGAGGTCATGGTGCCGGTGACGAAGAAGACCGCGTGCGCGTGGTGCCTCTCGAGCACGTCCAGCACCTTGGGCGTCCAGGTCGGGTCCGGGCCGTCGTCGAAGGTGAGGACCAGGCGGTGGTCGGGCACGCGCAGGCCGGTCTCGTGGCCGTCCCGGGTGTCGATGACCGGGCCGCCGTCGAGGATCTTCTGCGGCACCTCGTCGGTGGTGGCCTCGGGCCGGATCCGGTGGTCGGCGAGGATCTCGCTGTGCACGTAACCGCGCAGCATCAGCATCGCCATCAGCGCGGCCAGCAGGAGGGTCGGCAGCAGCAGGCGCAGCGGCAGCCGGCGGCGCCGCGCGGCGGACCGGGGGGCCGGCCCGGACATGCGGAGGGAACGGGAGGAGGGGGAGGAGCCGGAAGACCGTGAGGGACGGGCGGGTCCCGTCGCGGTGCCGGTGGTACGGCGGTTGCGGGGTCCCATCAGGTCGTGCTCCTCGAGGAGATCACGACCGTCGTCCCGGAGCCCTGCGAGGCGGGTGCCGCCGTCGACGGGGCGGGTGAGGCGGACCGCTGTCCGGCCTCCGCCGGTGTCCCGCCGGCGCCGGGCCCGGCCGTGGGGCCGGGGGCCGTGGTCGGGCCGGGTGCGGTGGTGGGGCCGGGGGGCGTGGAGCCCGGGGACGTCGCCGAACCCGTCCCGCCGGCCACCGGTACGGGGGTGCCGGGGCCGTCCGCGACCGTGCCGGGCCCGCCGGTGCCGGAGCCTGGCCCTCCACCGGTGCCGCCCGCCGTGGGTGACGGATCGGGGGACGTGGACGGGCCGCCGCCCCCGCTGGGGCTCGGCTCGGGCGAGGCGGAGGAGGGAGGCGGGGTCGGCTGCGCGGCGGGGCCGGTGGTGCCCGGACCCGGGACCTTGCTGGGCCCGCCGGCGCTCGGCCGGGGACCGGCCGGGGTGCTGCCCGGCTTGCTCGGTCCGGCGGAGGGCTGCGGCGCCGTGCCGGTGGCGCCCGGTGTCGGCCGTACGACGCCCGGTGCGGTCACGGGTGCCTCGGGTACGACGAATCCGCCGCCGGTGCGGGGCGGGCGCGCGGGGTCGGAGGGCACCGGGGAGGTGTCGACCTTGCTCGAGGGCCGGTCGTCGGCCTGGCCGGGCACCGGCAGCCAGGGCGCGGTGGAGTTGCCCGAGACCAGGGTGACGACGATGACGACGGCGTACACCGCGCAGGCGAGGCCCACGGCCATCCCCAGCCGGCGGAAGCGGCGGCTGCGGCGGCCCGACTCGTCGACGAACACCGGCCCGCCGTCCAGCCCGCCGGGGCCGCCGGGGCCCTCAGGGTCACCGGCACCTGAACCGTCAAGTCCCGTCCCGCCAATACCCCCTTCGCTCGCACGAGCGAACGTTTTGCCGGACCGTCCCGCTGCGCGGTCAAGCCGGACGGTAAGCTCCTCAGGATCAGGACCGAGGCCGGAATCCAGGTCCGGGCCCGGCGTCTCACCCGCTCCCGCGCCGTCCCCCCACGGGTCCTCGACCCGCACCCTCTTCCCGGGCCCGCCCTGCGGGAGCACCCCGGTCTGCGGGGTCGCCTCCGCCTCCACGGCCGCCCCGGCCTCCGCGACCGCCCCCGTCTCCGGGAACGTCTGCGGCTGCGGTCTCCGGGCGGCTCCGCCGCCCTCCACGGCAGGCGTCTCACCGGTCGCGGATGCTGCGGCGGGCCATTCGGGTTGGGCCTCTTCCGGCCCCTTTTTCACGCGCACGTACCTTCCCCCAAGGGAGTTCCGGGTGCGCGTACGACCCCGAGCCCGCGTCGCCGGAACCAGGCCCCCACCTGTCCCGCGCGCCCCCTTGCCACACCGTGCTCGGCGCCACGAACCTAGCGCCTGAGGGAGTTCCGGATTTGCGAAGTATCAATGGTGAACGGAATTGATCGCTTCGTCGATGGCTGGAATCCATCCTGTTTCGGGTCGCCTCAACCATCCCTCCGTCCTCGCCAGTTCCGCGGCCGCGCGTCGAACGGCTTCGAACGCCGGATGCACCAGCCCCTTGCGCCACACCAGTGACACCGGGGACAGCGGAACGGGGTCCACGAGCGGCCGTACGACGGTGTGCGGCAGCGCGGGGAAGCCGACCACGGCGAGGACCGGGTGGCCGGTCTTGGCCATCAGCCGCTCGAACTCCTCCACTCCCACCGCGAGGGGGGCGGGCGGCGCGACCGCGATCCCGCGCCCGGCGAAGAGCAGGTGGGCGAGGTCGGTCCACTCCGGCGTGCGCGGGTTGCCGGCGCCGGCGTAGACGGTCTCGCCGGCCAGTCCGGCCAGCGGCACGGCGGGCAGCGGGGCCAGCCGGTGGTCCTCGGGCAGCACGATCGCCATCGGCTCGTAGCGCACGAACTGGTGGTCGAGGCGGCCCCGCAGCGCCGGTTCGAGACCGGCGAACCGTCCGAAGGAGGCGTCCAGGCGGCCCGCCAGCAACTCGGCGGCCGCGCCGGTCAGTCCGCTCTCGTAGCGGGCCATGATCTCCTGCTCGGGGACGAGTTCGCGGGCGCGGAGCAGCACGCTGCGGCCGGTCGTCAGGCCCGGGGAGTTGAGGTCGACCAGCAGCGGGCGGGCGTGCCCGAAGGCGGCCAGCAGTTCGTCCTGGGCCTCCAGGGCGCGGCGGGCGTGGGGCAGCAGCCGTTCGCCGTCCGCGGTGAGCGTGACCTGCCGGGTGGTGCGGACGAACAGCTCCGCGCCCAGTTCCCGCTCCAGCCGCCGTACGTCCCGGCTCAGTGCCTGCTGGGCGACGTACAGCCGGGACGCGGCGCGGGTGAAGTGCAGTTCCTCGGCGACGGCGACGAAGGCGGCGAGCAGCCGCGGGTCCAGGTGGCGGGCGTGCGGGGCGGGCATGCGCAGAACTTACAACGCGAGTGCGTCAATCGGCCCTCAGAAGGTGTTGGACGCTGTGATCCACTCGGCGCGACGGTGGTGGACATGCCACCCAAGCCCACCGCTCCCCCTGCCGCGAGCAGCTCCCGGAGAAGTTCCACGAGAAGCTCAACGGAGTCCGCTCAGCCACCCACGAGAAGCTCAACGGAGTCCGCTCAGCCACCCGCGAGACCCAACCCCTACCGCCGCCTCTTCACCCTGCCCGGCACCCGCGCCTTCACCGTCGGCAACCTCATCGCCCGCCTGCCGCAAGGGATGTTCGGCGTCAGCGCGGTGGTGATGATCGCGGGCGCGCGCGGCTCGTACGCGCTCGCCGGGGCCGTCACCGCGACCGGCCTCGCCGCGACCGCCGTCACCGCGCCCTGGGTCGCCCGGCTGGTCGACCGGTACGGGCAGGCCCGGGTCGCCGTGCCCGCCACGGTGTGCGCGGTGCTGGGCAGCCTGGCGCTGGTGCTCTGCGTGCGCGGCGGCGCCCCGGACTGGACGCTGTTCGCCGCGTACGCCGCCACCGCGACGACCCCGAACACGGGCGGGATGTCCCGTGCCCGCTGGGCCCATCTGCTCAAGGGCGATCCCGGGGCCGTGCACACCGCCAACTCCTTCGAGCAGGCCGCCGACGAGCTGTGCTACATGCTCGGGCCGGTCCTCGCGGCCTTCCTCACCGGGACGTTCTTCCCGGAGGCGGGCACGCTGGTCGCGGCGGTGCTGCTGCTCACCGGCGTGCTGCTGTTCGCCACGCAGCGCTCGACCGAGCCGCCGCCCCGGCGCCGTACGCCCGCGACGGCCCCGCTGCGGGCGCCGGGCATGCCCGCCCAGCTCGCGGTGTGCCTGGCCATGGGCGCGGTGTTCGGGGCGATGGAGGTGGTCACCGTGGCGTTCGCCGACGCCCAGGGGCACCGGCCGGCGGCGGGCGTGGCGCTGGGGCTCCAGGCGGCCGGGTCGTGCGCGGCCGGGCTGGTGTACGGGCTGGTGCGGCCGGCGGGACCGGCCGAGCGGCGGCTGCCGTGGTGCGTGGCCGCGATGACGGTGCTGATGGCGCTGCCGCTGCTGGCCGCCTCGCTCACCGGCTCGCTGGTGCTGGTGTCGACGGCGCTGCTGGTGGCCGGTACGGCGACGGCGCCCACCATGGTCACCAACATGACGCTGGTGCAGGAGCGCAGCCCCGAGGGCCGGCTCAACGAGGGCATGACGCTGGCGGTGACCGGTCTGCTCGGCGGGATCGGCTGCGGCAGCGCGGCGGGCGGCTGGGTGGTCGAGCACGTGTCGCCGACGGCCGGTTACGCGGTGCCGGTGGGGGCGGCGGCGCTGGCGCTGCTGATCTCCCTCGCCGGGCTCGCCCTCACCCGGCGGTCCGTTCGGCCCGCCGAACACTGACCGCGATTCCCGTCGCACCCATTGACGCGCCTGCGGAGGCCACCTACGTTCACCCGTCGAAGCGCTTCGATTCAGTTGGTCGAATCGCTTCGACGGGCATGCATGCATGCATGCATGCATGCATGCGACAGGGCGGCGCCCGGCGGAATCCCATGGAACCCATCCGACCCCCCGGAGGCACGGGATGTTGACGGCACGAAGGCGTGTGGTGGCGACGGCGGTGGTCCTGGCCGGATCACTGCTCCTGACCTCCTGCGGCGGCTCGGGCAGCGGTACGTCCGACGGAAAGACCCTGCGGCTGTGGCACTACGAGGGGCCCGACAGCGCGATGGGCGTGGCCTGGAACGAGGCCATCAAGGAGTTCGAGGCCAAGCACCCGGGCGTGAAGGTGAAGTTCGAGGAGAAGGGCTTCGAGCAGATCCAGAAGACCGCGCCGATGGTCCTGAACTCCTCGGACGCGCCAGACATCATGGAGTACAACAAGGGCAACGCGACGGCCGGGCTGCTCTCCCGCCAGGGCCTGCTCACCGATCTGACCGCCGAGGCCGGCAAGCGCGGCTGGGACAAGGAGATCCCGGCGAGCGTGCGCACGACCAGCATGTACGACGCCAACGGCGTGATGGGCTCCGGCAAGTGGTACGGCGTGCCCAACTACGGCGAGTACACGATGGTCTTCTACAACAAGGACCTGTTCAGAAAGTACAAGATCGCCGAGCCGAGGACCTTCGGCCGGCTGACCGCCGCCATGGACGAGTTCGCCAGGGCCGGCGTCACCCCGCTCGCCAACGCGGGCGCCGAGTACATGGCGCAGCAGTACCTCTACCAGCTCGCCCTGTCCAGGGCGGACCGCTCCTGGGTCGACAAGTACGAGCTCTACAAAGGCAGGACCGACTTCCACGACGCCGCCTGGACGTATGCCGCCACCACCTTCGCCGACTGGGTGAGGAAGGGCTGGATCAGCAAGGCGTCCAGCGGCACGAAGGCCGAGGACGCGGGCGTGTCCTGGATCCGGGGCAAGGCGCCGATCCTGTTCTCGGGCAGCTGGTGGTACGGCCGCTTCCAGACGGAGGCCACGTTCGACTGGGACACCTCGCTGTGGCCGGGCTCGAACCTGACCCTGGGCTCCGGCGGCAACCTGTGGGTCGTGCCCAAGGGCGCGAAGAACAAGGAACTGGCCTACGACTTCATCGACATCACCCTGTCGAAGAAGATCCAGAACCTGCTCGGCAACAAGGGCGGCGTCCCGGTCGCGGCCGACGCCTCGGCCATCACCGACCCCAGGGCCAAGGCCCTGATCTCCGGCTTCAACACCGTCTCGGCCCGTGACGGGCTGGCCTTCTACCCGGACTGGCCGGTGGCCGGCTTCTACGACACCCTCGTCTCCGAGACCCAGAAGCTGATCACGGGCAGCGAGAAGCCGGACGCCTATCTCGGCAACCTCCAGAAGGCGTACGACCAGGGCGTGCCGAAGCGATGACGGTCACCGTCGAAGAGGGAGCGCGCGGCACGCGGACGGCGGGCGGCCGCCCCGCCCCCGCGCCGCCGCGCGGCACGCGCACCTCCTACGCCCTGTTCCTGCTGCCCGGCGCCCTGGCCTTCCTCGCCGTGGTGATCGTCCCGTTCCTGATGAACACGGGCGTGAGCCTGACCGACTGGCAGGGCGTGGGCGCCCCGAGGTGGACCGGGCTCGCCAACTACCGGCGGCTCCTGGAGGACGGGGAGTTCTGGGCGTCCTTCCGGCACAGCCTGTTCATGGTGGTGGCGATGGCGGCCGTGCCGACGCTCGCCGGGCTGGTGCTGGCCGCCGCGCTGTTCGACTTCGTCGGCAAGCACTTCGGCGACCGGCTCGCGGCATTCCTGCGGGCCTGCTTCTACCTCCCCCAGGTGCTGCCGATCGCGGTCGCCGGCATCGTGTGGAGCTGGATCCTGGCCCCCGAGGGCGGTTCGCTCAACGCGCTGCTCGAGGCGGTCGGCCTGTCGTCCTGGCAGCAGGACTGGCTGGGCGACCCGGACATCGCGCTCTACAGCGTCATGGGCGTGATGGTGTGGGTGCAGCTCGGCTTCCCGCTGGTGATCTTCATGGCGGGCCTCCAGCGCGTCGACCCGCAGCTGTACGAGGCGGCCGAACTGGACGGCGCCGGCTGGTGGCGCCGCTTCCGGCACGTGACGCTGCCGCAGATCCGCCCGGAGATCGCCGTCGTGCTGACCTGGTGCACGATCGCCGCGCTGAAGGTGTTCGGCGCGGTGTACGTGCTGACCAAGGGCGGCCCGGGCGGTGCGACGGACGTGCCGTCGTACTTCTCCTTCACCACGTTCTTCGAGAAGACCCAGGTCGGCTACGGGGCCGCGATCTCCACCGTGCTGACCGTGATCATCCTCGTGCTCGCCCTGGCGGGGCTGCGGCTGCAGACCCGGGCGGAGGACGCGGAGGAGGGAGGGCGCGCATGACGACCGCACTGCGCCGGTACCCGGTGCTCATCGCCCTGTGCCTGGCCGCGCTGTTCATGGTGGTGCCGTTCCTGGTCGTCGCCGTCAACGCGGTCAAGTCGCCGGCCGAGTACTCCCGGCACGGGCCGCTCAGCCTGCCCCGCGGGCTGTACCTGGACGGCCTGAAGGACTTCTGGCAGCGCGTCGACTTCGGCCGCAAACTGGTCAACTCCGTGCTGATCAGCGGCTCGGTGGCGGTGCTCGCGGCCGTGCTGTCGGTGCTCAACGCGTACGCCGTCGGCATCGGGCGGATCAGGGGCCGCACCTGGGTGCTGGCCTTCTTCGTGCTGGCCAACGTGCTCCCGCAGGAGGCGCTGGTGTACCCGGTGTACTACCTGAGCAAGCAGGTGGGCCTGTACGACACCCGGCTGAGCGTGATCATCGTCTTCACGGTGATCCAGGCCGCGTTCGGCACGTATCTGCTCTCCTCGGTGCTGGGGCGGTTCCCGCGCGAGATCATCGAGGCGGCCCGCATCGACGGGGCGAACGCCTGGCAGGTGCTGTGGCGGATCGTGGTCCCGGTCAGCCGCCCGACCCTCGGCGTGCTGCTGGTCTTCTTCTTCATCTGGACCTGGAACGAGTTCCTGCTGCCGCTGGTCATGCTGATCTCCAACGACAACCAGACCGTGTCGGTGGCCCTCGGCGTCCTCCAGGGCCAGCGCCTGATGGACGCCACCATGACCAACGCGGCCGCGCTGCTCGGCGTGCTGCCGGCGATCGTCTTCTTCCTCGTCTTCCAGCGGACCCTGACCCGCGGCATCGCCGTGGGCGCGGTCAAGTAAGGGGTACCGGCGTGAAGTTCACCGACGGCTACTGGCTGCTGCGCGAGGGCGTCACCGCCGCGCACCCGGTGGAGGTGCTCGACGTCACCGCGCGGGACGGCACGCTGGAGATCCACGCGCCGACCCAACCCATCCGCCACCGCGGCGACCTGCTGAAGGGGCCGGTGGTGACGATCGCCGCGCATGCGCCGATGCCCGACGTCGTCGGCGTCACCCTCACCCACTTCCAGGGCGAGCAGCCGCGCGGACCCCGGTTCGAGCTGAACCGCACGGAGCACACCCCGCTGGTCTCCTGCGACGACGAGCACGCCACGCTCACCTCCGGCGCCCTGTCGGTGCGGGTCGCCCGCGGCGGCCCCTGGCGGGTCGACTTCCTCGCGGAGGGCCGCACGCTGACCGGCAGCGGCCCCAAGGGCATGGGCATCATGCGGGACGCGACGGGGGCGCACTATCTGCGCGAGCAGCTCGGACTCGGCGTCGGCACCAGCGTGTACGGGCTCGGCGAGCGCTTCGGCCCGCTGGTGAAGAACGGCCAGGTCGTGGACATCTGGAACGCGGACGGCGGCACGGCCACCGAGCAGGCGTACAAGAACGTGCCCTTCTACCTCACCGACGCGGGCTACGGCGTCTTCGTCGACCACCCCGGCAAGGTGTCCTTCGAGGTCGGCTCGGAGACCGTCTCGCGGGTCCAGTTCAGCGCCGAGACGCAGCAGCTGACGTACTACGTCGTCTACGGCCCGAGCCCGAAGGAGATCCTGCGCAAGTACACGGCCCTCACCGGCCGCCCCGCCCTGCCGCCCGCCTGGTCGTTCGGCCTGTGGCTGTCGACGTCCTTCACGACCTCCTACGACGAGGAGACGGTCACCTCCTTCATCGAGGGCATGCGGAAGCGCGAACTGCCCCTGTCCGTCTTCCACTTCGACTGCTTCTGGATGCGCGAGTTCCACTGGTGCGACTTCCGCTGGGACCCCAGGGTCTTCCCCGACCCGGAGGGCATGCTGGCCCGGCTGAAGGAGCGGGGGCTGCGGATCTCGGTGTGGATCAACCCCTACATCGCCCAGCGCTCCCCGCTGTTCGCGGAGGGCAAGGCGCTCGGCCATCTGCTGCGGCGGCCCGACGGCAGCGTGTGGCAGTGGGACCTGTGGCAGCCCGGCATGGCGCTGGTCGACTTCACCAGCCCGGCCGCGCGCGAGTGGTACGCGGGCAAGCTCGAGGCGCTGCTCGCGCAGGGCGTGGACTGCTTCAAGACCGACTTCGGCGAGCGCGTCCCGGTCGACGTCGCCTGGTCCGACGGCTCCGACCCGGAGCGGATGCACAACTACTACACCCACCTCTACAACCGCACGGTCTTCGAGGTGCTGCGCAAGCACCGGGGCGACCAGGAGGCGGTGGTCTTCGCCCGCTCGGCGACCGCCGGCAGCCAGCGGTTCCCCGTGCACTGGGGCGGCGACTGCGAGGCGACGTATGAGTCGATGGCCGAGTCGCTGCGCGGCGGGCTGTCGCTGGGCCTGTCCGGCTTCGGCTACTGGAGCCACGACATCGGCGGCTTCGAGGGCACGCCGTCACCGGCGCTGTTCAAGCGCTGGCTGGCCTTCGGGATGCTGTCCTCGCACAGCCGCCTGCACGGGTCGTCGTCCTACCGGGTCCCGTGGCTGTTCGACGAGGAGTCGGTGGACGTGCTGCGCCACTTCACCCGGCTGAAGCTGAGCCTGATGCCCTACCTGTACGAGGCCGCGCGCACCGCCCACACCGAGGGCGTGCCCATGATGCGGGCGATGGTGCTGGACTTCCCGGACGACCCCGGGTGCGCCCAGCTGGAGCGGCAGTACATGCTCGGCCCGGACCTGCTGGTCGCGCCCGTCTTCAGCGACGAGGACGAGGTGACGTACTACGTCCCCGAGGGCACCTGGACCGACTTCGTGACCGGCCGTGAGGTGAGCGGCCCGGGCTGGGTGCGCGAGCGGCACGGCTTCTCCAGCGTGCCGCTGCTGGTCAGGCCCGGCGCGGTGATCCCGGTGGGCGCGGTGGAGGACCGGCCCGACTACGACCACGCGGACGGCGTCACCCTGCGGGCGTACCGGCTGGGCGACGGCCGGCGGGTGGCGGTACGGGCCGGCGGGGTGGACTTCACCGTCGTACGCGAGGGGGGCGCGCTGCGGGCGACGTGCGCGGACCCGTCGAAGCCGTGGTCGCTGGCGACCGGGACGCGCGTGGCGCACGCGGGGGCGGGCACGGCCTCGCTGGTCCTGGAGCTGGAGCACTGAGGGGGCCGCGGGCATGACGAAGGCCCCGTCGCTCGCGAGCGGCGGGGCCTTCGCCCACATGGGGCAAGTGGAGATGGCGGGAATCGAACCCGCGTCCAACGGTGCGGAATCAGGGCTTCTCCGTGTGCAGTCCGCTTCGATTTTCTCAGCCCCGGAGATCACGCGGACAAGTCTCCGACGGGCTCAGTCACTGTTTGGTTTCCCTCTTCACCCCGTGACCGGGATCAAGGTTTAGTTCCCTAGCTGATGCCAGGATCCGGGTCGGGAACAGCCCCGGGCTGACACTCCCGTCAGGAGGCTCGCTCTAGCTGCTTATCAGGCAGCGAGGGCGAAAGCCTGGGAGGAATCGCGCTTGGTGTTGGCGATTATTTTTTTCGGCCTGTGGTTTACGAGATCATGGCCGCTTCCTCGACACGCTTCCCCTGCTTCGACAGCCGCTGTCGAAACCGATCATCCCCATGTTGATTTCTCAAGGTGCGCACCCACCTGGGGTGCTGATCCCATCGTACGGGAACAACACCCGCCCGTGCCACCGTATTCCCGCCGGTCACCTGGTTAGGCGCGCTGCTTGCGCCGCACCGCCGACATCGCCCGGTCCGCCTCGCGCCGGTCCTGCTTCTCGCGCAGGGTCTGGCGCTTGTCGTACTCCTTCTTGCCCCTCGCCAGCGCGATCTCGACCTTGGCGCGGCCGTCCTTGAAGTACAGGGCGAGGGGCACGATGGTGTGACCCGTCTCCTGGGACTTCGACTCCAGCTTGTCGATCTCGACGCGGTGCAGCAGCAGCTTGCGCTTGCGGCGGGCGCTGTGGTTGGTCCAGGTGCCCTGGCTGTACTCGGGCACGTGCACGTTGTGCAGCCACGCCTCGTGACCGTCCAGCTGCACGAAGCCGTCCACCAGCGAGGCCCGCCCCTGGCGCAGCGACTTCACCTCGGTGCCGGTGAGGACCAGGCCGGCCTCGTAGGTGTCGAGGATGTGGTAGTCGTGCCGCGCCTTCTTGTTCTGCGCGATCAGCTTGCGCCCTTTTTCCTTAGCCATAGTGCCGCCCATTTTCGCACTGCAGGGGGGCCGCCGGGCCAGTCGTTTCCGGTGGCGGCGCGGACCGGGTCAGCCCTCCTGGGGCACGGCCATCTCGCCCAGGCGCGACCAGTCGTCCTGGGGCACGTCGGCGTTGACGATGCGCGGGGTCTCGGCGAGGTGGCGCGGCAGGACCTGGCGCGCGGTCGTGAAGTGCTCTGAGCCGACGTGCGCCGCGCCGGCCTCGCCGTCGCGGAAGGCCTCGGTCAGCACGTACTCGTTCGGGTCGTCGAGGCTGCGGGACCACTCGAACCACAGGCAGCCCGGCTCGCGGCGGGTGGCCTCGGTGAACTCGCGGGTGATCTCGGGCCAGGCGTCGGCGTGCTCGGGCAGGACGCGGAACTTCGCGGTGATGAAGATCATCGGGGTCTCCCAGGTCGTCGGGGCGGGGGGTGTGGTGGCCGTGTGCGGTCGCCGACGCGGCGCAGCATACGTCAGGCGCCCGGCCCCGGCGATCTTCAACAGGCCAGGTGAGAGGTCAGGAGGGGTCGCCCAGGCCGGTCAGTACCGTGCGGGCCCGCTGGACGGCGTCGCTGCCCGGGTCCAGGTCGGGGGTGATGCCGTGGCCGTCGACGCTGCGGCCGCCCGGGGTGCGGTAGTGCCCGACGGTGAGCTCGGCGACGGAACCGTCGGGCAGCCGGCTCGGCATCTGCACCGAGCCCTTGCCGAAGGTGCGCGAGCCCACGACGACCGCGCGGCCGCGGTCCTGGAGGGCCCCGGTGAGCAGTTCGGCCGCGCTCATCGTGCCGCCGTCGACGAGAGCGACCAGGGGTCTGGCCGTGTCGCCGCCGGGCTCGGCGTGCAGGGCGCACTGGTGGCCGTCGACGTCGTACGTGGCCACCAGGCCGCCGTCGAGGAAGGCGGAGGCGGTGGTGACGGCCTCGGTGACCAGGCCGCCGGAGTTGCCGCGCAGGTCGAGGATGATCCCGGAGGCGGCGGGGGCGCCCCGTACCGCGGTGCGGACCTTGTCGCCCACGCCCTTGGTGAAGGCGGCGATCCTGATGACGGTCACGCCGTCGGCGAGGCGGCGGACGGTGACCGGGTCGGTCGACAGGCGGGCCCGGCGCAGGGTCTCGGTCCACGCGCGCGTGCCGCGCTCCAGGCCGAGGGTGACGGCGGTGCCCGCGGGCGCGTCGTCGGCGTCGCCGCGCAGTAAGGAGACGACCTCGGTGACCGGCAGGCCGTCCACCTTCTCGCCGTCGACGCTGCGCAGCCGGTCGCCGCTGCGGATGCCCGCGTCGGCGGCGGGCGAGCCCGTCTGGACCCGGGTGACGTCGATGGCGCCGTCCCGCTCGCGCCGGGCCCACAGCCCGACGCCGGTGTACTGGCCGTCCAGGGCCTCCTGGAACTCCTGGAAGTCGCCCTGGGAGTAGACGGCGCCCCAGCGGTCGCCGCTGCGGCTGACGGCCCGTTCGGCGGCCTCCATGGGGGACTTGCCGTCGGCCAGGGCCTCGGCGGCGGCCTCCGTCACGGCCGCGTGGTGCGCCGGGGCGGCCGAACCGGCCGTGCGCGCCGGGGACTTGCGGCCGCCGGACCCGGGCGGGGAGCCGGGCAGGGAGCCGGTGGCCGCGCCGGCCACGAGGACGCTGGCGAAGACCAATGTCAGGGCGGCCCCGCGGCGGCTGCGGCGGGGCGGGCAGAACAGGTCACGACCTGACATGGCGGTGAGTCTAGGACAACGCTCCGGGGCCGTACGGCCCCTTGACCGTACGACCCTCCGGGCGCGTGGAGGCGTGCGTCACACCTTGAGGTACTTGCGCAGCGCGAAGAACGCGGCGAGCGCCGGCATCAGCAGGCTCGTGGCGAGGATCAGCGGCAGCTTGGTCAGCACGGCGTCCCAGCCGATGAAGTTGATCAGGTTGAGCTTGTGGGACAGGGCCAGGCCGTGGTCGATGATGAAGTACCGCGCGACGACGAGGAATCCGCACGCGACCGTGCCGCCGATCAGTCCGGCGACCGCGGCCTCCATGATGAACGGCGCCTGGATGTAGAAGCCGGAGGCGCCCACCAGGCGCATGATCCCGGTCTCGCGGCGCCGGCTGAACGCCGAGACGCGCACGGTGTTGACGATCAGCATCAGCGCGACCACCAGCATCAGCGCCATCACCGCGCGGGCCGCCCAGTTCATGCCGTTGAGCAGGCCGAAGAGGTTGTCCAGGATGCCCTTCTGGTCCTGCACGGACTGCACGCCGTCACGGCCGTTGAAGGCGCTGGCGATGACCTGGTACTGCTCGGGGTTCTTCAGCTTGATCCGGTACGACTCCTGCATCTGGTCCGGCGTGAGGGAGCTGGCCAGCGGGGAGTCGCCGAACTGCTCCTTGTAGTGCTTGTACGCCTCGTCCTGGGACTCGTGGGTGACCTTCTGGACCACCGACATCTTGTCGAGGTCGGCGAGGATCGCCTTCTTCTGGTCCTCGGTGACGGCGCCCTTGGCGCACTTGGGGTCGTTCTCGGCGTCGCTCTTGTTGCAGAGGAAGATCGAGACGTTGACCTTGTCGTACCAGTAGCCCTTCATCGTGTTGACCTGGTCGCTCATCAGCAGCGACCCGCCGAACAGGGCGAGGGACAGGGCGACGGAGACGACGACCGCGAAGGTCATCGTCAGGTTGCGGCGGAGACCCACACCGATCTCCGACAGGACGAACTGGGCGCGCATGGCCTTCGGTCAAGCCTTTCCGTGGACGTGTCTCGGGCGGCGGTCAGTGCTGGTAGCCGTAGACGCCGCGAGCCTGGTCGCGGACGAGACGGCCCTTCTCCAGCTCGATGACGCGCTTGCGCATCTGGTCCACGATGTTCTGGTCGTGCGTGGCCATCACCACGGTGGTTCCGGTGCGGTTGATGCGGTCGAGCAGCTTCATGATGCCGACGGAGGTCTGCGGGTCGAGGTTGCCGGTGGGCTCGTCGGCGATCAGCAGCTTGGGCCGGTTGACGAAGGCCCGCGCGATGGCCACGCGCTGCTGCTCACCGCCGGAGAGCTCGCCGGGCATCCGGTCCTCCTTGCCGCCGAGCCCGACGAGGTCGAGCACCTGCGGCACGGACTTGCGGATCTCGCCCTTGGACTTGCCGATGACCTCCTGCGCGAAGGCGACGTTCTCGGCGACCGTCTTGTTGGGCAGGAGGCGGAAGTCCTGGAACACCGTTCCGAGCTGGCGGCGCATCTGCGGCACCTTCCAGTTGGACAGGCGCGCGAGGTCCTTGCCCAGAACGTGCACCTGGCCGTGGCTGCACCGCTCCTCGCGGAGGATCAGCCGCAGGAAGGTGGACTTTCCGGAGCCGGAGGACCCCACCAGGAACACGAACTCACCCTTCTCGACCTCCAGGGAGACATCCCTGAGGGCTGGGCGGGTCTGCTTGGGGTAGACCTTGGAGACGTTGTCGAATCGGATCACGGATGCACCACGGGTCGCCGGGGGTAGATGAGCGTGACCATACGCGAGTCGGGTGTGGGTGCGCAGTCGCCGGTCGGGGTTGGGGAAGGGTTGGTGGATAGTTGTACGTTTTGTCCGCGCGACCCGTCCTCGCGGCCCCCGCGCACGGCCGCCCGGGGTCTTCCGGGGACCCCGCGCTGAATCCCAGGGAACCTGGCATTGTGGAGAGGGGAACGTTCGCGTGTCCGTGAGCGTTGTGTGAGTGGAACCGGTGCAAGGAGGGCGAGCGCATGACGTACGACCGGTTGGTGTGCGCGAACTGCGCGGCGCCCGTGAGCGAGGGCCGGTGCCCCGTGTGCCGTGCGAACCGCGAGCGGCTTCAGCAGGAGAACTTCCTCGCCGGGCTGAACCCGATGGCGCTGATCGCCCTGCTCGCGGTGCTGATCGCGGCGGTGGCACTGCTGGCGCACCAGACGGCTTAGGCGGGCCGGGCCCGGGAGGGCCGGGGACCGGCGGGACTTCCCGGGAGTCCGGGTGAGACGGGCGAAGGGCCCGGAGCCATAGGCTCCGGGCCCTTCCGTCTACGCTCCGCGAGAGCGCGGTCACCCTCAGGCGGCGGCGCCGCCGCGGCCCGCCATCACGCGCGGCAGGATCCGGAAGCCGATGCCGCCGGCGATCATCGTCGCGGCGCCGATCAGCAGGAACGCGGTCTGCCCGGCACCGGTCTCGGCCAGCTGCTTGCCGTTGCCCTGCGGGGCGGCGTTGTTGTCGGAGCCGGTCGGGGTGAGCGCCGAGGAGCCCTGCTCCTGCGGGACGGTGTTGTTGCCGCCGCCGTCCGGGCCGGTGCCGCCGACCGTGCCGGAACCGCCGGTGGTGGAACCGCCGGTGGAGGCGGAGCCGCCCGTGCCGGAACCGCCGGTGGAGGAACCGCCGGAGTTGCCGGAACCGCCGTTGCCCGAACCGCCGTTGTTGCCCGAGCCGCCGCCGGTGGAGCCCGCGGAGGTGCCGGTGGAGGTGCCCTGGGACGTGCCGGAGGACGTACCCGTCGACGTGCCGGAGGACGTGCCCGTGGAGGTACCGGTCGAGGTGCCGCTGGACGTGCCGGTGGAGGTACCGGTCGAGGTGCCCTGGGACGTGCCGGAGGACGTACCCGTGGACGTGCCGGTCGAGGTACCGCTGGACGTGCCGGTCGAGGTGCCCTGGGACGTGCCGGAGGACGTACCCGTGGACGTACCGGTCGAGGAGCCCGTCGTGGAGCCCGTCGTGGAGCCCTCGGTGACGCCGACGGAGGCGCCGCCGTCAGTGGTGCCGTCGGTGCTGCCCTGGGTGCTGCCGTCGGTCGAGCCATCGGTGGTGCCGCCGTCCGCCGCGACGCCGAGGACGACCGGGCCGACCTGGACGTGGGCGTCGAGGGCGGAAGCGGCGCCCGCGGCGGTGAGCGAGGCGCCCGCGGCTATCACGGCGCCGGCGGCTGTACGCGCGACACGGATCCGTGTCTTCTTGGTCATGTGGCTGCTACCCCCAGTAGCGATCGTCGAATGGGCCGCGCTCGGGGCAGCGATCAACGGAGGTGCAGAACGATGGAGCCCCCCGGTTCACATGCGCCCCAGAGACACGCATGCCGCCCATCACCCTTCCCACAATCCGCAGCAACGTCAAGGCCGTTGCGCGCGCGATGTCCGGGTACGGGTCCTTTGCCGGAGGCAAGAGAAGGTGAGTGTGACGACTGCGACAACTACCGCTCGGTGAGCGGCAGTTGCCTTGTCGACAAATTGGTCAGCTCTGCTGTTCCTGCTGCTTGCGCCAGCGAATGCCGGCCTCGAGGAAACCGTCGATCTCGCCGTTGAAGACGGCCTCGGGGTTGCCGACCTCGAAGTCGGTCCGCAGGTCCTTGACCATCTGGTACGGGTGCAGGACGTACGAACGCATCTGGTTGCCCCAGGAGTTGCCGCCGTCACCCTTGAGGGCGTCCATCTTGGCCTGCTCCTCCTGACGGCGCCGCTCGAGCAGCTTGGCCTGGAGGACGGCCATGGCGGTGGCCTTGTTCTGGATCTGGGAGCGCTCGTTCTGGCAGGAGACGACGATGCCGGTGGGGAGGTGGGTGATCCGCACGGCGGAGTCGGTGGTGTTGACGCCCTGGCCGCCGGGGCCGGAGGAGCGGTAGACGTCGATACGGAGCTCGGACTCGTCGATGTCGACGTGGTCGGACTGCTCGACGACGGGCAGGATCTCCACGCCCGCGAAGGAGGTCTGGCGGCGGCCCTGGTTGTCGAAGGGCGAGATGCGCACGAGGCGGTGGGTGCCCTGCTCGACGGAGAGGGTGCCGTAGGCGTAGGGCGCCTGGACGGCGAAGGTGGTCGACTTGATGCCGGCCTCTTCGGCGTACGAGGTCTCGTAGATCTCGGTCTTGTAGCCGCGCGCTTCCGCCCAGCGCAGGTACATGCGCTGGAGTCGCTCGGCGAAGTCGGCCGCGTCGACGCCGCCGGCCTCTGCGCGGATGTTGACGAGCGCCTCGCGGGAGTCGTACTCGCCGGAGAGGAGGGTGCGGACCTCCATCTCGTCGAGCGCCTTCTTGACGGCGACGAGCTCGGACTCGGCCTCGGCACGCGTGTCCGGGTCGTCCTCGGCCTCGGCGAGCTCGAAGAGCACACCGAGGTCGTCGATCCTGCCGCGGAGCGCCTCCGCCTTCCTGACCTCGGCCTGGAGGTGGGAGAGCCGGCTGGTGATCTTCTGCGCCTCGTCCGGGTTGTCCCACAGGGACGGCGCGGCCGCCTGCTCCTCGAGCACGGCGATGTCTGCCCTCATCTTGTCCAGGTCGAGGACGGCCTCGATCGACTCCATGGTGGAGGAGAGGGACTTCAGCTCTTCGGATACATCGACGACTGCCACACCCCCAGCGTAACGGCTCCGCCAACCGGGCCGCCCCGCCCACCACCCGGGACCCCGTCGGACGGGCCCGCGCAGGCAGAGGGCCTGCGGCCCGTCCCGGCCCTACGGGGAGGTGGAGTGGGAGTCGGCCGGCGGCGGGGAGTGGTCGCCCTCGGAGGTGGCCCACCAGGCGCCCGCGCCCAGGGCGGCCACCAGGACGGCGCCGGCGATGCCCAGCGTCACCCGGCGGCGGCGCGCGGCGGCGCGGTGACGGGCCGAGCCGGGGCGCGGGGCGCCCGAGGCCCGCGGCGCCCGGGCCGTCCCCAGCGCGCCGCCCGCCAGCTCGTCAGGCGCCGGCACCCTCATCGACGTATGGGTGTCCCTGTTGGAGTCGGGCCGGGCACCCGGGACCAGCGGTACCGCTCCCCGCCGCCGCGCCCGCTCCCCGCCCGGCGCCTGAGCCTCCGCCGCGGTCTCCGCCGGCGGCTCCTCCACCGGGTCGGTGTCCGGCTCGTCCACGTCCAGCGGCGGCATCCCCACGAGCATCGGCAGCAGCTCCCGCAGCCGCGCCGCCAGCTCGGAGGCGCGCAGCCGCGAGGCCGGCGCCTTGGCCAGGCACTGCACGATCAGCTGCCACAGTTCGTCGGGGATGCCGGGCAGCGGCACCACCGTCTCCGTGACGTGCCGGCGCAGCACCGCGCCCGGATGCCCCCCGCCGAAGGGGGTGAAGCCCGCGAGGAGCTCGTAGAGCACCGTCGCCAGCGCGTAGATGTCCACCGCCGCCCGCGGGGGCAGCCCCTCCACGATCTCCGGGGCCAGGTAGTCCGGCGTGCCGATGATCTTCGTGGCGCGCGTCCGCTTGGGCGAGTCGATGAGCTTGGCCACGCCGAAGTCGGTCAGCAGCGCGGGGTGCGCCCCGCCGGGGCCGAGCGGTCCCTGCATGTCCAGCAGGACGTTCTCGGGCTTGACGTCCCGGTGCACGACCCCCGCCGCGTGCGCCGCCGCCAGCCCGTCCGCCACGTCGGCCGCGATGGCCACCGCCGCCTCGGGCGCCAGCCGGCGCTCCCGTTCCAGCCGGGTGCGCAGGTCGGTGCCGCGGACCAGGTCCATGACGAGGGCGAGGTCGTTGCCGTCGACCACGAGATCCCGTACGGAGACCACGTTCGGGTGCTCGAGGCCGAGCAGCGCGGTGCGCTCCTGCACGAAGCGGCCCACGAGCTCCTGGTCGGACGCCAGGTCCTCGCGCAGCAGCTTGATGGCGACGGGCCCGTCAGGCCCCTCGCCGAGCCACACCGTGCCGGCGCTGCCCCGCCCCAGGATCTGGTGGGCGGTGTACCGGCTGCCGATCTTCCGTGCCAAGACTGCTCCTACAGACGCGTGTTGCCGACAAAACTACGCGTCCGACGAGCCAACCTTCACCGCGGAGACGGAAATCACCCGCTGGGTGTCGACAAATACCCAAACTCGCGTCCGGCGACGCGCTCGGCGGCCCGCCCGCGTCCCGCCCGGCGGCAGGCGCTCATTTGCCCTGTACGACGCTCCCGATGTGCTTGAGCCACCCGGAGACCTTGTCGATCCCGTGCGTCAGCTCACCCCAGTAGCTCCGGCCGGTGCCGATCCAGTCCCGCAGCGGGCTCAGCTCCCACACCAGCCAGCCCGCCACGACCAGGATGACGATCGTGAACAGGCACCCCTTGAGGCAGCCGAGCCCGGGGATCTTCATCGGGTTGGCGCTGCGCTGCCGCGGCGGCCTCGGCTCGCGCGCGGGCCGCTGGGGCTCGGGCGCGGGAGGCGGGGCGTAGCGCTGGGGCTGCCGGGCCTGGCGCGGCTGCTGGGGCTGCGGCGGGGCGTACTGCTGCGGCTGTTGCTGCTGCGCGTAGCCGTAACCGCCCTGCGGCTGGGGCGCCTGCCGGTGCGGCTGGGGCTGCGGCCGCGCGACCTGCCGCTGCGGGCGGCGGCGCAGCGGGTCCTCGCCCGGGTCGAGGTACTGGACCTGCGTCTGCTCGTTGCGGTCCCGGGCGGCGCGCAGCTGGGTCTGCCAGGGGTGCGGCTGCTCGGGCTGCCCGTCCGGCTCTCCCTGGGGGCCGCCGCCGGGCTGCCCCGGGGGCATCGGCGGCATCATGCGCGTGGGATCGGCCGCGGCGTGGTGCGGCAGCACCGTGGTGGGGTCGGCCGCCCCCGGCGCGCTCCCGGGTCCGCCGGTGTGCGGCAGGAAGCTGGTCGCGGCGTTCGGGTCGTACGACGCCGCGCCCTGCGGCAGCACCTGCGTCGGGTCGGCGGCGCCGGGCATGTCCGGAGCGGGCACGGTCGCGGGCGCCGGGTCGGGGGCGAGCAGGGCGCCGACGCCCTCCGCGGCGGCGATCTGCGCGGCGTTCGCGTGCACGCCGACGCCCTCGGCGACGACGCGCAGCCCGCGCGCGAGGTTCTCGGCGCTGGGCCGCTGGTCGGGGTTCTTGCGCAGGCAGCGCTCTATGACCGTCCACAGCGGGTCGGGCACGGTGGACGGGCGGCGCGGCTCGGCGCTCAGGTGCTGGTGCAGGACCTCGAGGGCCGACCCGCCGGAGAACGGCGGGCGCCCGGTGACCAGCTCGTACAGCAGGATCCCGGCGCCGTAGATGTCGACGGCGGAGGTCTGCGGGCGGCCCTCGGCGGACTCGGGCGCGATGTACGCGGGCGTGCCGACGAACTCGTGGGTGCGGGTGAGGCCGGGCGAGTCGGCCAGCCGGGCGATGCCGAAGTCGGTCAGCATCGGGTGCATCTGCCCGCCGGCCTGCTGGAGCAGCACGTTGGCGGGCTTGAGGTCCCGGTGGACGACCCCGTCGGCGTGGCTGGCGGCGAGCGCGTCGGCGATCTGGGCGGTGACCAGGGCGGCGGCGACCGGGGTGAAGGGGCCGTTCTCCCGCAGGTAGCGGTGCAGGTCGGGGCCGTCGACGAGGTCCATGACCAGGGCGAGCAGATCACCCTCGACGACCAGGTCGCGCACCCGGACGATGTTCGGATGGGTCAGCCGGAGCAGCACGGAGCGCTCCCGCAGGAAACGCATCACGACGTCCGCGTCGCTCGCCAGTTCCTCCTTGAGGACCTTGATGGCGACGGTCTCCCCGGGCTGACCGGGCACGGCCGCCTCGGCGCCCGCCGTCTCCCGCTGGCGGGCTCGCCAGACGGTCCCGGTGGCGCCGCGTCCGAGCGGCTCCTCCAGGAGGTACTTGCTGCCTACCGGCCGCACGTCATGCGCTCCCTGATCGCTTGCTTTCCTGGTCCCCCGCGCCCTCCGGGGCCTTGAGCGGGTGTTCCGACCCACTGTAGTGCCGCCCTGTTCGCTACCGGGCGGTCGTGATACTGCGCTCGCGTCCTCACGAGGCGACTTACGCGCGGGATGCCGTACATGTTCGACGGGAAGACGCTCGGCTCGGGTCGGTTGGTTGCCAGAGGCGGACGTGACCGATCTCAAGCGGGCCCCATCCGGACAGTCGCGGGTCACTGGACAGGCACTTTTGCGGGCAGAGCCGACCAATCAAGATCACTTGGCCGCGGGCGGCGGGCGCGGTGTCAGTGGCAGGTGCGAGGATGCCTCCAGTACTGGCCGACGTGCTCGTGCGGCGGTGGGGGCAGTCCGCGGTGGGGGACCGCGGGGCGGCTTCGCCCCTGCCGTTCGCGGGCGCCCGCGCAGAAGGGACCGCTGACGGCGATGCAGATCCGGCTGACCGTCGTAGACCCGCTGGGCCATTCCTCCGACGCGCGGCGCCGCGCCGCGAGCCGCGACGTGCTGGTCACGGCGCCCGCGGGCACGGCCCTGGCCGCGGTGGCGTCGGCGCTGGCCGCCGCGGCGGCCGGGGACGGCGCGGCGGCGGCCGGCGGCGGCCGTGAGCGGGCCGGGACCGAGCGGGGCGGCCGGGAGCGGCCGGCGTCCGAGCGCGGCGGCCGCGAGCCCGGCGCGGGCCCGGTCGTGCTGTACGCGGGCGCGGAGCGCCTCGACGCCCAGCGCTGCACTCTCGGCGAGCCCCCGCTGCTGGACGGCGCGGTGCTGTCCCTGGGCGCCCCGGCCGAGCCCGAGCCGCACCCCGAGCTCGACGACGCCCCCGCCCAGCTGCACGTGGTGGCGGGCCCGGACGCGGGCGGCGTCCATCTGCTGCACGGCGGGCAGATCACCGTGGGCCGCTCCGCCGACGCCGACGTCCCGCTCGACGACCCCGACGTCTCCCGCGTCCACTGCGCGGTCACGGTCGCCCCGGACGGCCGCGTCTCGGTGGCCGACCTCGGCTCCACCAACGGCACCGTGCTGGACGGCCGGCCGGTCGGGCCCCACCCCCTGCGTTTCGCCCCGGGCGCGCTGCTGCGCATCGGCGAGTCCTTCCTGCGCCTGACCCCGGCCGCCGGACCCGGCGCGCGGCTGCGCACGGCGCCGGACGGCGAGGGTCACGCGCGGGTGCCCTCCGGGACCGGCGACGCCACGGCGTACCCGGGCCCGGCACCCGCTTCGGCGGCGGGCCCCCTCGGCGCCCAGCCGACCCACCTCTCCTACGGCTCGGCGGCCTGGGGCGCCTCCGGTGACGCGGCGGGTACGAGCGGGCACGCGCCCGGCCGGTCCCCCGCGGTGCCCGCGCAGGGCGGTGCGCCGCGCATCGAGGGCCGCGACGGGGACGCGTACGGCGGGGGAACCCACGCGGGCCGCTCCGGGGTGGCCGGCCACCCCGGAGCCTTCGCCGCCGCGGAAGCCCTGGGGGCCCAGGACGCCCCGGACACCCTGGAGGTCCCGGACGCCCCGGAGGTCCCGTACGACGCCTCGCCGGGTGCGGCGGGTGCGGCACCTCCGTACGGCCATGCGAGCGACCCCGCCGACGCGGGCGGCCGCAAGGGAACGCCGCTGCGCGGGACCGACGTCCCGCCGGGCCTGCGCCGGCGCGGCGGTCTCGGCGCCTGGGCGCGCAGGCTGGCCGGCGGCCGCGCCGACCAGCAGACGGCCCGACCGGAGCCGTACGGGACGACCGGGGCGGCGCACGGGGCGGCACAGGAGACGGCGGACGCGTCCGTGCGGTACGCCAACGCCGCCCAGATGCCGGAGACCTGGCCGGACCCGGCAGCGCTGCTGCTGACCGCCCTCGGCCCCGGCCCCCGGCTGTGGGAGCGCGGTCCCGGCCACCCCGAGACGCTCACGGTCCGGCTCGGCACCGCCGACCGCCCCGCCCCGGACGGCTCGGGACTGCTGCCCGCCGTCCCGGTGACGGCGAACCTGCGCGAGGTGGGCGCCCTGGGCCTGGCCGGTCCGCGCGCCCGCCTGTCCGGGCTGGCGCGGGCGGTGCTGGCGCAGCTCACCGCGCTGCACTCCCCCGACACGCTCGAGGTGGTCCTGCTGTGCGCGGACCGCGCCCGGCCGCTCCAGGAGCGCACCGCCGAGTGGTCCTGGCTGGGCTGGCTCCCGCACACCCGCCCGGTCCACGGCCAGGACTGCCGGCTCCTCCTGGCCTACGACCGCGAGCAGGCCACCGCGCGCACCGACGAGCTCCTGCGCCGCCTGGAGGACCAGGCGGGGGAGACAGCCCCCGCACCGGACCCCGCGCCCGCCGGCGTCCGCCGGCCCTCCTGGGCCCGCGACGACGACGCGGCACACGCGCGGGGCTTCGCCGGGCCGTACACCGTGCTCGTCGTGGACGGCGACCCGGGCGGCGCGGACGTACGGGAGGCGGTGGCGCGGCTGGCGCAGGAGGGACCGCGGGCCGGGATACACGTGGTGTGCCTCGCCGAGGCGGTGCCCGCCTCACCGGCGTCCCCGGTGACGGAGACGTACGAGACGGCGTGCGCCGCGTCGCCGGTGTTCCGCGAGTGCGGCGCGGTGGCACTGCTCAGCGGGGACGTGGCGACGGCGCTGCGGCTGATGCGCGTGGCGCGCACGGGGCCGGCCGACGCCGCGGCCGCCCCCGTGGGGCCCGGCACCGTCGCCGTGGTCGACGCGGTGTCCCCCGCGTGGGCCGAGCGGTTCGCGCGGGCGCTGGCGCCGCTGCGCACGGACGCGGTCGCCGGTGACCGGCCCGCGCGGGTGTCGGCGCCGCTGCCGCTGTCGGCGCGGCTGCTGGACGAGCTGGGGCTGGCCCGGGCCACCCCGGCGTCGCTCCAGGCCCGCTGGGCGGACGCGGCCGACGACACGGTGGCCCTCGGCGGGCGTGCCTGGGCGATACTCGGGGCCGGTTTGCGCGGCCCGGTCTGCGCGGACCTGGTGGCCGACGGCCCGCACCTGCTGGTCGAGGGACCGGCGGGCAGCGGGCGTACGGAGCTGCTGCGGTCCGTGGTGGCGTCGCTGGCCGCCGCCGAGCGCCCCGACCGCCTCGGCATCGTCCTGCTCGACGGCCGGGACGGCACCGCGGCGGCCGGCGGGCACGGCGAGGGCCTGCGGGTGTGCACGGACGTGCCGCACGTGACCACCCACCTCACCGCCAGCGACCCGGTCCGCATGCGGGAGTTCGCCCAGTCGCTGAGCGCCGAGCTGAAGCGCCGGGCCGAGCTGCTCGGTCGCGCCGGCTTCGCCGAGTGGCACGCCCGGCGCGAGGTGTCCGGCCGTATCGTCGCCCAGCGCACACCACCGGGCCGGGGCCCTTCCGCCACCCGGACGACCGGCCTCGCCTCGGCGGGCCCCGCGGCGACCGGACCGGGTGCGGCAGGACCCGGCACCGCCGGTTTCGAAACGGCCGGACCCGGAACGGCCGGTCCCGACCTGACTGGCCCCCGCCCGGACCGCGCCGAGGGCGCGGGCACGGGCATGGGCACGGGCGCGAGTGGCGCGAGTCGTACGGGCGGTGCCGGCGGTACGGCCCCCGGCACGGGAGCCGCCGATCTCGACGCCCCGCCCAGCTCCACCCTGCGCCTGCGCCCCGCGGCGGCCCGCGCCCGCGCCGAGGCGGCGACCGCGCCGCCGCTGCCCCGGCTGGTCGTGGTCGTCGACGACCTGGACGCCCTGGTCTCCCCCGCGCTCGGTTCGCCGGGGCGGCCCGCGGCCGGGTCCGTCATACGCGCGCTGGAGGCGGTGGCCCGCGAGGGCGAGCGGCTCGGCGTCCACCTGGTGGCGGCCACCACGCCCGGCGGCCGTACGGCCGAGACGGAACCGGCCCGGCGGGCCGCGCTGCGGGTCACCCTGGAGGCGCCCGCCGCCGGTCCGGACGAGCCGGCGCCCGGACGCGGCCGGCTGACCCGCGCGGACGGCCGGACGACCGCCTTCCAGGGCGGCCGCGTCACGGGCCGCATCCCCCGTACGGCGACCCAGCGCCCCACGGTCGTCCCGCTGGAGTGGGACCGGATGGGCGACCCGCCCGCCCGGCGCTCGGTGCGGGAGCTGGGCAACGGGCCGACGGACCTGGCCCTGCTCGCCAGCGCCCTGGAGCGGGCGGCGAGGGAGGTGTCGGCGGCGCGGGTCCCCTCGCTGATCTGATCCCTCGTGCGCCTGCGTGGCCCCTGACATCTCGCCTGCGTGGCCCCGGACATTTCGCCTCCGTGGCCCCTGACATGGAGTCACGACGTGGTCACGATCGCCCGCTTGACACTGTGGGCGCTCTTGCCGACTTCCGGACCCCGGCGTAGACCAGAGCGCACGGGACAGCGCTCGACGTTCGACGAGGAATACGAAGAACGGGGCAGTGATGCGCAGCACGAGCAGCACCATCCGGACACAGACGGCCACGAGGAGCACCGCCGGCAGAGCCGCGAGGACGGCGGCGGTGGTCGCCGCGGGAGCACTGGCTCTCTCCCTCACCGCGTGCGGCGGCTCGGACAACAAGAAGAGCGGCGGCGACAGCAGCAGCAGCGGCGCCCCCGCGACCGGCGCCACCGTCACCCTCCCCAAACTGGACGGCACGACCCTGGAGGTCGCCGCCGTCTGGACCGGCGCCGAGCAGGCCAACTTCAAAAAGGTCCTCGCCGAGTTCACCAAGCGGACCGGCGCCAAGGTCACCTTCGTGCCCGCCCAGGACCCGATCGTCAACTTCCTGGGCTCGAAGATCGCGGGCGGCCAGCCGCCGGACGTGGCGCTGCTCCCGCAGCCGGGGGCCATCAAGCAGGCCGTGGACAAGAAGTGGGCCAAACCCCTCGGCGCCGAGGCCGTGGCGCAGCTGACCAAGAACTACTCGCAGGGCTGGCAGGACATCGGCAAGGTGGACGGCAAGCAGTACGGCGCCTATTACAAGGCTGCCAACAAGTCGCTCATCTGGTACAACGCGAAGGTCTTCGAGAACGCGGGCGCGGCCGAGCCCAAGACGTGGAAGGACCTGCTGTCCACCGCGCAGAAGGTCTACGACTCCGGGGTGACCCCGTTCTCCGTGGGCGGCGCCGACGGCTGGACGCTCACCGACTGGTTCGAGAACGTCTATCTCTCCCAGGCGGGCCCGGAGAAGTACGACCAGCTGGCCCAGCACAAGATCAAGTGGACGGACCCGTCCGTCAAGCAGGCCCTGACGACCCTCGCGCAGGTGTGGTCCAAGAAGGACTACATCGCGGGCGGCCCGAGCGGCGCGCTCCAGACGGAGTTCCCGGCCTCGGTCACCCAGACCTTCACCGGAGGCGACCAGCCGAAGGCGGGCATGGTCTTCGAGGGCGACTTCGCCCAGGTCAACATCGGTGAGACCAAGGCCAAGGTGGGCACGGACGCGAAGGTGTTCCCGTTCCCGGCCGTGGGCTCGACCGCGCCCGTGGTCTCCGGCGGCGACGCGGCGGTGATCCTGAAGGACTCCAAGGCGGCGCAGGCGCTGGTCACCTTCCTCGCCTCCTCGGACGCGGCGACGATCCAGGCCAGGCTCGGCGGCTATCTCTCGCCGAACAAGAACGTGCCGAACTCGGCGTATCCGAACGAGGTGCAGCGCAAGATCGCGCAGGCGCTGATCGAGTCGGGCGACCACTTCCGCTTCGACATGTCCGACCAGGCCCCGCAGGCCTTCGGCGGCACCCCCGGCAAGGGTGAGTGGAAGGACCTCCAGGACTTCCTGAAGAACCCCTCGGACGTCGCGGGCACCCAGGCGAAGCTGGAGAAGGACGCGGCGGCGGCCTACGGCAGCGGGAGCTGACCGCGATGACGTCGGCATCGGCGGAGGGCGTCGCCAGGACACCGGCGACGCCCTCCGCCCCCCGCAGCCGCAAGAGCGTGACCGGCACCCGCAGGACGGTCGCGGCCCTGTTCCTGCTGCCCGCGCTGGTGCTGCTCGGCGCGCTCGTGGTCTACCCGATCGGGTACTCGGTCTTCCGCAGCTTCTACAACGCCTCCGGCGACGCATTCGCCGGGATCGACAACTACAAGGCCCTGTTCACCGACGACGGCATCCGCACCGCGCTGAAGAACAACATCATCTGGGTGGTGTTCGCCCCGGCGGTGGCCACCGCGCTCGGCCTGATCTTCGCGGTGCTGACCGAGCGGGTGCGCTGGGGAACGGCGTTCAAGCTGGTCGTCTTCATGCCGATGGCGATCTCGATGCTGGCGGCCGGGATCATCTTCCGCCTGGTCTACGACCAGGACCCGGACAGGGGCGTCGCCAACGCGGTGTGGGTGGGCGTCCACGACACCTTCGCGCAGTCGTCGGCGTTCCCCAAGGCGCACCCGGGCCGGAACTCGCCGCTCAAGCCGGACCAGGGCGGCTTCCTGACCACCAGCCCGGTCCACACCGGCCAGTGGGTGGCCCTGCCGCTGGTCGGCGTCGCCCCCGACCAGATGCCCAGCAGCGCCAAGCAGGCCGTGCGGGCCAAGACCGAGCCGGGCAGGATCACCGGCACCACCTGGCAGGACTTCACGCGCGGCAAGGGCGTCGGCAGGCTCGGCGCGGTCGACCCGTCGGAGCTGGGCTACGCCGGGATGCGCGTCGAGGCGGTGAAGGACGGCAAGGTGGTGGCCTCCGCCAAGGCCGCCGACGACGGCACCTTCACCCTGCCCGCGAGCGCGGACGGCGCCCTGCTGAGGCTTCCGGCGAGCAACTTCAAGGAGCCCTACAACGGGGTCGACTGGCTGGGCCCGTCGCTGGTCACGCCCGCCATCATCGGGGCGTACGTGTGGATGTGGGCCGGGTTCGCGATGGTGCTGATCGCGGCGGGGCTCGCCGGTGTGCCCAGGGAGCTGCTGGAGGCGGCCCGGGTGGACGGCGCGAGCGAGTGGCAGGTGTTCCGCCGGGTCACGGTGCCGCTGCTGGCGCCGGTGCTCGCGGTCGTCGCCGTCACCCTGATGATCAACGTTCTGAAGATCTTCGACCTCGTCTACATCATCGCCCCCGGCTCCTCGCAGGACGACGCGAACGTGCTGGCGCTGGAGCTGTACCGCAAGGGCTTCTCGGAGGGGCAGCCGGGCATCGCCAGCGCCATCGCGGTGTTCCTGCTGCTGCTGGTGATCCCGGTGATGCTGTTCAACATGCGCCGGCTGCGGCGGGAGGTGCGGCGATGACGGCGGACGCATCGGCTGCGGCGAAGGTGACGCCCGCCCGACCGGCCCGGGCCCGGCCCTCCCTCGGCTCGCGGCTGGCGGACGCCGTCAGCGGCGGGCTGGTCCGGGTGTTCCTGATCCTGATGGGCCTGTTCTGGCTGGTGCCGACGATCGGGCTGCTGCTGTCCTCGCTGCGCTCGCCGGAGGACATGAGCGGCAGCGGCTGGTGGACGGTGTTCGCCAAGCCCGCGCAGCTCACCTTCACCAGCTACCAGAAGCTCCTGGAGAACGGGGACATCACCGGTTCCCTGCTGAACACGGTCCTGATCACCGTTCCCGCGACCGTCCTGGTGGTCGTGGTCGGCTCGCTCGCGGGCTACGCCTTCGCGTGGATGGAGTTCCCGGGCCGCGACTGGTGGTTCCTGATCGTGGTGAGCCTGCTGGTCGTGCCGGTGCAGGTGGCGCTCATCCCGATCGCCGAACTCTTCGGCAAGATCGGCCTGTTCGGGACGATCTTCGGGGTGATCCTGTTCCATACGGGCTTCGGCCTGCCCTTCGCGGTGTTCCTGCTGCGGAACTTCTTCGCGGAGATCCCCCGCGAACTGCTGGAGGCGGCCCGGCTGGACGGCGCGGGCGAACTGCGGCTGTTCACACGGGTGGTGCTGCCGCTCGGTGGCCCCGCGATCGCGAGCCTGGGCATCTTCCAGTTCCTGTGGGTGTGGAACGACATGCTGGTCGCGTTGGTGTTCACCAAGTCCGGGACGCAGCCGATCACGGTGGCGCTCCAGACGCAGGTGCGCCAGTTCGGCAACAACATCGACGTACTGGCGCCGGGCGCATTCATCTCGATGGTGATCCCGCTGGCCGTGTTCTTCGCCTTCCAGCGGCAGTTCGTCTCCGGCGTGATGGCGGGCGCGGTGAAGTAGCCGCGCGGGCACGAGACATCGGGGGCGGTCCGGAAACGGCCCGCCCCCTTTCCGCTGCCCGGCCGGTGTCCCCCACATGCCGGAGGGAAACCGTAACCGATTCACTCCTTCGGACGTTCCAGGGACGTTGCCGGGCAGAGCGCCCGCACCGACCGTTGGATGTCCCCGTTGCCCAGGTTCAGTCTTTTCCTGTGCGCGGTCCGGCTGGGGCCGCGCCGCGCGTCGCGCGCGCCGGTCCGGGCGACAGTCCTGCTCCTGCGGACGCTGCGGCCGGCCCCCAAGCTCCTGCGCGCCCTGAGCGCCGCCCTATTGCGGGCGGGCGCGGCACTGCTCCGGGGCCCCGGCACGCGCTCCGGCTCCTCGCGGCCCACCCCCACCCGACCGTCCACCTGGCGCCCGTCGGGCCGCCCGGGCCGCGGCCACCGAATCCGCGACCGCGACCGCGACCGCAACCGGCCCGGGACCAGGGCCGACGCCAGGACGAGCGTGAGGACCAGGAGCAAGCCCGGGACCGGGACCGGGACCGGAACCAGAGCCAGGGCCGGGACCAGCACCACCGCAGAGAGAGCAGAATGCCCCGTTTCAGCATCATCGTTCCGTCCCACGGGGTCGCCGGCCGGCTCTCCCTGGCGCTGGACTCGGTCCTCGCCCAGTCCTTCGGCGACTTCGAGCTGATCCCTGTCTGCGACGCGCCCGGCGCCCCGGGCGCGGACGTCGCCGCCGGATACGCCGGGCGGGACGCGCGGGTGGCGGCCCCGGTGCACTCACCCCCGGCGGCGGGCGCGGGCGCGGCGCGCAACGCCGGGATGCGGGCGGCCACGGGGACGTACCTGCTGTTCCTGGACGGCGACGACACGCTGGCACCGGGCGCCCTGGCCGCGCTGGACGCCCGGCTCGCGGAGACCGGGGACGTCGACGTGCTGTACTTCGAGCACGAGCGCACGCCCTGGTGGGAGGGCGAGCCCGTCAACGCGGCCGGGGAACTGCTCGCCGGGGCGCCCGCGTACGCCTTCTCGCCCGAGCAGGCCGCGTGGCTGACGGGTGTGCGGCTGCCCGTGTGGAGCGCGGCCTACCGGCGCTCCTTCCTTACCGGGCGCCGGCTCGCCTTCCCCGCCGGGCACTGGACCGGCCTCGGCTGGAGCGGCCTGGTCACGGTGGCCGCCGGCCGGATCGCCGTGCTGCGCCGGGTCGTCGTACGGCATCTGCTGCGCCGGCAGGGCAGCAGGCTGCACCAGCCGGGCGAGCACCAGTTCGACCTGCTGGAACAGGCCGGGCGCGTGCTCGTGCGGGCCGCCGCGGCGGGCCTGTCCGAGGCGCGGTACGCGGCGCTGTTCGCGCAGGTCATCGACGTCGTACTGGACACGGCCGCGCACCCCGGGCGGCTGCCCGCGGCCCGGCGCCGGGCCTTCTTCCGCGGGGCCCGCCGGCTGTACCGCAGGCACCGCCCGGCCGGCTTCCGGATGCCCGGCGGCCGCTCGGGCGCCCGGCTGCGGCTGCTCGCGGCGGGCGCGTACACGGTGTTCGGCGCGCTGTGCGCCGGGCAGCGCGCGGCCGGCGGGGCAGCGGGGAGGCTGCCGCGCGGCGGGCGGCTGCGGGCCCGCCTGGCCTACCGGTGGCACCTGCTCCGCCCGCTGGAGGAGGACCTGGTCGTCTACTGCGCGTACTGGGGCCGCGGTTACGCCTGCAACCCGGCCGCCCTGCACGCCAAGGCCCGCCAACTCGCCCCGTGGCTGCGGGGGGTGTTCCTGGTGGAGCCCGGACAGGAGCACACCGTGCCGCCGGACGTCGACCACGCGGTGATCGGCAGCCCCCGCGGCCGGCGGGTACTGGCTCGCGCCAAGTACCTGGTGGACAACGCCAACTTCGCCGACGCCGTGGCCAAACGCCCCGGCAGCGTGCACCTGCAGACCCAGCACGGCACCCCGCTGAAGACGATGGGCTGCGACCAGGCGACGTACCCCGTGGTCGCCGCCGCCACCGGCAGCTTCACCAAGCTGCTGAACCGCGTGGACCGCTGGGACTACAACCTCTCCTCCAACCGCCACTCCACCGAGACGTGGGAGCGCGCCTTCCCCGGCGCGTACGAGCAACTGGAGTACGGCTATCCGCGCAACGACGTGTACCTCACGGCGGGCCCCGAGGACGTCGCCCGCGTCCGCCGTGAACTGGGCGTGCCCGAGGGCAGCACGGCCGTCCTGTACGCGCCCACCCGCCGCGACCACCACACCGGCTTCGAGGCGCGATGGGACCTCGAGGCCTTCTGCGCGGCGGCCGGCGAGGACGTCGTCGTGCTGCTGCGCGCCCACTACTTCTACGACCGCGGGGACCTGCGCGGCGGCGGCCGGGTCATCGACGTGACCGCGCACCGCTCCTCGGAGGAGGTGTGCCTGGCCGCCGACGCGCTGGTCACGGACTACTCCTCGATCATGTTCGACTACGCCGTCCTGGACCGTCCGATCGTGGTCCTCGCCGACGACTGGGAGGTCTACCGGGAGACGCGCGGGGTGTACTTCGACCTCATGGAGACCCCGCCGGGGCCGGTGGCGCGTACACCTCAGGAGCTGGCCCGGCTGTTCCGTGACGGCTCCTGGGCGGGGGCCCGCTCCGCGGAGCTGCGGGCCGCGTTCCGGGAGCGGCTCTGCCAGTTCGACGACGGGCGGGCCGCCGAGCGCGTGGTGCGCCGGGTGTTCCTCGGCGAGCCGCCCGAGGCGCTGCCGCCCGTGATCCCGCTCGCCGAGCGGGTCCCCGCGCCCGCCGCGGCCACTTCGGTAAGGAGCTGACGAAGCAGTGCCCCGCTTCAGCGTCATCGTCCCCTGTTACAAGGTGCAGGGTTTCCTGCGCGAGTGCCTGGACTCGGTCCTGGAGCAGTCGTTCCGGGACGTCGAGGTGATCGCCGTCGACGACTGCTCCCCGGACGGCTCGGGTGCGATCCTCGACGAGTACGCGCGCCGCGACGCGCGCGTGCGGGTGCTGCACCTGCCGGAGAACGCCGGGCTCGGCCGTGCCCGCAACGCGGGCATACCGCTCGCCGGGGGCGACTACCTCCTCTTCCTCGACGGCTACGACACCCTCACCCCGGGCGCGCTCCAGGCGATGGCCCACCGGCTGGAGGAGAGCGCCGACCCGGACGTGCTGGTCTTCGACTACGCGCGTACCTACTGGTGGGGCGGCACCCGGCGCAACGTGCCGGCCCGGGTGCTGGCCGAGGTGGGCGAGGAGACCTTCACGGCCGCCGAACGGCCGCAGATCCTCGACCTGTTGATGGTGGTGTGGAACAAGCTGTACCGGCGCGACTTCGTGGAGGCGGGCGGCTTCACCTTCCCGCCGGGCTTCTACGAGGACACGCCCTGGACCTTCCCGGTCATGCTCAGCGCCGGACGGATCGCCACCCTGGACCGGATCTGCGTGAACTACCGCCGGCGCCGCCAGGGCAACATCTGGTCCACCACGAGCCGCAGGCACTTCGACATCCACGACCAGTACGAGCGGGTCTTCGCGTACGTCGACGCCCACCCCGAACTGGCCTCCTGGCGGCCCTGTCTGCACCGCAAGATGGGCGAGCACTGCCTGGACATCCTGGCCAAGCCCGACCGGCTGCCGCCGTCCGACAAGGCGGAGTTCTTCCGCCGTACCGCCGAGCTCTTCCGCGCGCTGCGGCCGCAGGGCGCGCCGGTGGACGGGGAGGTCCGGGCGCTGCTCGGCGGGTACGCCGCCTACCGGCTGCGGCGGCAGTCGGGGCGTGCCCGGCGGGAGCTGGGGCGCCGTGCGCTGCGGGTGCGCCGGGCGGCGGCCGGGCGGGTCAAGGGCGGCTGGGCCGCGCTGCACACCCTGCGCCCGCTGGAGCCGGACCTGGTGATGTACTCGGCGTTCTCGCACCGGGGCGCGCTCGGCGACCCGGCGGCGATCCACCGCAAGGCGCGCGAGATCGCCCCGCACCTGCGCGGGGTGTGGGTGGTCCGGGACGCGGGGCAGGCGGAGCGGGCGGGACTGCTGCCGCCGGACGCGGAGTACGTGTTGCTCGGCTCGCTGCGCTACCGCCGACTGGCCGCGCGGGCCGGTTACTTCGTCAACAACGTCAACTGGCCCGGTTCGCTGCCCAAGCGCCCGGGCAGCGTCCACATCCACACCCACCTGGGCACCCCGCTGAAGTTCATGGCGGCCGACCTGCTGGGCAAGCCCGGCGCCCGGCACGGCCTGGACGTGCCGGCCATGCTGGAGCGGGCCGACCGCTGGGACTACAGCCTGGTCGCCAACCGCCACTCGGAGCTGGTCTGGGAGCGGGCCTACCCGTGCGGTTTCACCTCGGTGCGCACCGGCAGCCCCCGCAACGACGCGCTGGTCAACGCCCGGCCGGGCGACGGAGCGGCGGTCCGCGCCCGGCTCGGCGTCCCGCCCGGGAACACGGTGGTGCTGTACGCGCCGACCCGCCGCGACCACCGGCGCGGCGGACACGTCGAGCGGTTCGACCTGGCCCGGTTCGCGGCGGACCTCGGCGCGGGCCACACCCTCGCCGTACGGCTGCATCCCTCGCTGGCGGCCGGTCCGGCGCGCGGCATGGGCCTGGCCGAGCTGCACCGGCGCGGCGTGCTCGTCGACGCGACCGACGAACCGCACGTCGAGGACGTCATGCTCGCCGCCGACGTGCTGGTCACGGACTACTCGGCCCTGATGTTCGACTACGCCGTCCTCGACCGGCCGATCGTCGTCCACGCCGACGACTGGGGCGCGTTCACGGCGAGCCGGGGCGCCTACTTCGACATCACGGCCCGGCCGCCCGGCCATGTCTCGCGCACCTACGACGAGTTGGCCCGTCTGTTCGCCTCGGGACGCTGGCGGGACCAGGAGTCGGCGCGGCTGCGGGAGCGGTTCCGGGCGCGGTTCTGCGAGTTCGACGACGGATGGGCGGCCGAGCGGGTGGTACGGACGCTGCTGCTCGGCGAGAAGGGCTGGATGCCGCAGCCGTCCGCGCCCGTCCCGGCCACGGCGGCCGCCGCCGCCCAGGTGCCCGCGCAGGCCCTAGGGCACGACCGCCTCGCACCGTCATGAGGGCGCCGGTGAGGACGCGAACGCGCCCGCGCGCGTGGCGGCCCCGCACCTGGGTGCTGATCCTGGCCGCGCTCTTCGCCCTGCTCCAGCTCGGCACCGTCACCGGCCGGGACACCCCCGACACCAAGAACTACCTCGCCTACGCCCTGAGCCTGCGCGGCGAGGACAGGCGGGAGACGGCGAGCGGCTGATCGTGGCGGCGTGGCTGCTGCCGGTGCTCGGGGTGCCGCTGCTGCTGGAGGCGGTGGCGGGCCGGGCGGCGCCCGCGTTCCCGGCTCCGCGCACGGCGGAGGGCACGCCGGACGCCACTGCGGACGGGCCGCCGCACTCGCGGCACACCGACAGCGTCCGAAACCCGATCACCCGATGAGGTGACTGACGCGTCGGTGTGCGCCGAGCGAGGAGCCGCCCGTCCGTACCGTCACTCGACGACGAGCTCGACCGGGATGTTGCCGCGGGTGGCATTGGAGTACGGGCAGACCTGGTGGGCCTGCTCGACCAGCTTGCGGCCGGTGGCCTCGTCCACGGCGTCGGGCAGCTCGACGCGCAGGGTGACGGCGAGCCCGAAGCCCTCGCCCTGCTTGCCGATGCCAACCTCGCCGGTGACGGCGGCGTCGCTGACGTCCACCCCGGCCTTGCGGCCGACCAGGCCGAGCGCGCTGGCGAAGCAGGCCGCGTAGCCGGCGGCGAAGAGCTGCTCGGGGTTGGTGCCCTGGCCGTTGCCGCCGAGCTCCACCGGCGGGGCCAGCTGCACGTCCAGCTTGCCGTCGTTGGTGCGGGCGCGGCCGTCGCGCCCGTGGGTGGCGGTGGCGACGGCGGTGTAGAGCGCGTCCATGGCAGAAACCATCCCTCTCGAAACGTCGGGTCCGGGCGGCCGGGTCCGGTCCTGGCGGTCCGGCCCGGCGGCCTCACGGCCATAAGTAGAGCACACAATTCAGTTGTGCACAATCAAATGGCGGCCAGAGCTACCCTGGAGCCATGACCACCGAGCTTTCGCGGGACACGGCACCGGAAGAGGACTGGCTGCGCCTCGACCGTCAGATCTGCTTCTCGCTGCACGCCGCCTCGCGCGCCTTCAACGGCGTCTACCGGGTGCTCCTCAAGGAGCTCGGTCTGACCTATCCGCAGTACCTGGTGATGCTGGTGCTCTGGGAGCACGGCGAGACGCCCGTGAAGAAGCTCGGCGAGCACCTGCGGCTGGACTCCGGCACCCTCTCCCCGCTGCTCAAGCGCCTGGAGGCGGCCGGCCTGGTGCGCCGGGAGCGCAGCACGCGCGACGAGCGGTCGGTCCAGGTCGCCCTCACCGACGAGGGCGCGGCGCTACGCGAGCGGGCGGTCCTGGTGCCGCGCCGGATCATGTCGGCGACCGGCTTCTCCCTGGAGGAGATCCGCGATCTGCACATCCGCCTGGACCGGCTCACCACGGCCCTCGACACGGCCGCCCTGGAGGAGACCCCCGGCCGCCGATAGGCGGCTCTTGGACGCGCTCATCGGCGTATTGCCCGATTTATTGCATTAGTTCGGATTACCATCCGGCGTGATGAGTGCCTCCGCCGTGCCGCGTGCCTGCCAGAACGTGACGCGCGCCCTCGAGCGCGCGCCGACGAGGCACCGCCTCCTCGCCCTGGCCGCCGCCTGGCTGCTGAGCCGCGCCCTGATGCTGTGGCTGCTCGCGCACAACACCCGGCCGCTGCTCGGCCGGGGCGCGGTGGCGCGCGAGGTGTGGAAGCTCTACCACCACTGGTACCTCGTGCTGTCCCAGGGCGCCTTCCCGGCCCACGACACGCTGTGGCAGTACCCGCCGGGGGCGGGCGTGGTGCTGCTGTCGCCCGCGCTGCTGCCCGGGCTGACGTACTTCCAGTCGTTCGTGGTGCTCACCCTCGCCGTGGACGCGGTGATCGCCGTCGCGCTGGCCCGCGCGGGCACGCGCCGGGGCCGCTCGCTGCGCGGGGCCGGCTACTGGACGCTGGGCCTGCCGCTGCTGCTGCACGTGCCGCTGGCCCGCTACGACGTGCAGGTCACGGCGTTCGCCGTGCTGTCCCTGCTGGCGCTGCCGCGCGCCACGCGCGCGTGCGGGGTGTTCGCGGGGCTCGGCGCCCTGGTGAAGGTGTGGCCGGCCCTGGCGCTGCTGGGCACGCCCCGGGGCCGCACGACCCGTTCGTCGTGGACGGCCGCCGCGCTGACCTGCGCGGGGGCCGGACTGACCCTGTCCCTGCTGTTCCGCAACCCGCTGGCCTTCGTGCGCCAGCAGGGCGGGCGCGGGGTGCAGATCGAGTCGTTCGGCGGCACCGCGCTCTCCCTGGCCACGCACGCGGGCTGGCCGGGCCGGGTGCGCTACCAGTACGGGGCGCTGGAGTTCACCGGGCCGCACGTGCACGCCGTGGCGCAACTCTCACTGGCGCTGTCGGCGGCCGCCCTCGGACTGCTGGTGCTCTGGCGGGTGAGGGCCCGCCGCTGGACCGAGGCGACGCCCTACGACGCGGCCCTGAGCGCCGTGCTGCTGTTCACCGTCACCAGCCGGGTGATCAGCCCCCAGTACATGATCTGGCTGCTCGGGCTGTCCGCGGTGTGCCTCACCTCGCCGCGGACCACCCAGCGCCCGGTGGCCGCGCTGGTCGCGCTGGCGAGCCTGGTGAGCGTGATCGCCTACCCCACGCTGTACTACGAGGTCGCGGCCTGCACGTGGACGGGCTGTGCGCTGATGGTCACCCGCAATGTTTTGCTGGGCTCCGCCGCGGTACTCTCCATGGCCCGGCTGTGGCGCTCGACGAAACTGGTGGCACGTCGAAGGGAACCCTCAACGGACGCACACCGTCTTCCGCACGGGACGCCAAGTCCCTCTTAACGGGAGATTACCGACCGCCCCTACCATTCCCGCACGTGGATTCCATGCAGCCGCACAGCCACCAGAAGCCCGCCGTCAGCGTCGTCGTGATCGGATACAACGACGAGGACCACATCACCGAAGCGGTGCGTTCGGCGCTCGCCCAGGGGCCCGCCGTCCGCGAGGTCGTCGCGGTGGACGACTGCTCCACGGACGGCACCTTCGCCCTGCTCACCGGCCTCGCCGCCGACGACGAGCGCGTGCGGGTGATCAGACGCGACTCCAACAGCGGCGGCTGCGGCAGCCCGCGCAACAACGGCATCGACGCGGTGACCTCGCCGTACGTGATGTTCCTGGACAGCGACGACGTGCTGCCGCCCGGCGCGGTGGACGTGCTGCTCGCCACCGCCCGTACGGAGGACGCCGAGGTGGTGAGCGGGCTGTGCGTGCGCCGCGAGCTGCCCTCCGGACGCGAGGTGCCCTGGCAGGAGGAGCTGTACGCGGAGCCCGCCGTGCTGGACCGTCCCACGCGGCAGCCGCGCCTGGTGCACGACACCCTCTGCGTCAACAAGCTGTACCGCGCCGACTTCCTGCGCGAGCACGCCATCCGCTTCCCCGAGGGCCGCTTCCGCTACGAGGACTTCGTGTTCACCGCGCGCGTGCTGGCCGCGGGCCCCCGCATGGCCCTCGTACCGGACCGCGTCTACGTGTGGCACGTGCGCCGCTCCGCCGAACAGCTGTCCATCTCCCTGGACCGGGCGGGCATCGACAACTGGCGGGCCCGCGCGGAGGCGAGCCGGCAGGCGTACGAGATCCTGCTGAACTCCGGGCAGAAGGAGCTGGCGCGCGCGGCCCGGGCGAAGTTCCTCGACCACGAGCTGCGCATGTACGCGCGCGAGCTGGGCCTGCGCGACACCGAGTACCGGCAGGCCTGGTGGACGCACACCCGCGAGTTCCTCGGCGAGTACGACGCGGCCGACTGGACCACGGGTCCCACCGCGCCCGGCCGCCTGCTCGCCCGCGTGATCCTCGCCTCGCCCGAGCCGCGCGACCTGCCCCGGCTCAGGGAGCTCGCCGCCCGGCCGACCCGGCTCTGCCCGCCCTACGCGCGCGACGCCCAGGGCACCCCGGTCTGGGCCGCCGACCTGCCCCAGGTCACCCTGGAGCCGTTCCTCACCCGCCCGGCCCACCAGCTCCCCCTCGCCGTGGACGCCGAGCTGCGCCCGCGCGCGCGTGGCACCGTGCTGCGGCTGCGCCTGCACGAGATGTACGGCCGGGTGGCCGCGGCGCGCCCGGTGGCCGTGGAGGTCGAGTGGCGGCACCGGGAACAGGGGCGCACACGCCGGCAGGGCGCGGTCGCGCTGCGGCCCGCAGGCGAGGACCTGTGGTCGGCCGAGACGGCCGTGGACCTCACGGCGCTCGGCGCCGGCACCTGGGACCTGCGGCTGCGGCTGCGCTTCGCCGACGGCACGACCCGCGAGACCACCGCGCACGCGCGCACCGGCGCCAAACTGCTGCGCCGCGGCGTCGTGCCGAGCCTGCTGCACGGCGTGCTGCTCGTCCAGCCCTACGCCACGCACTCCGGCGCGCTCGCCCTGCGCCTGGCCACCGGCCTGCGCGGGGTCACCTCGGTGCTGCGCGGCCGGCTGCGCCGCCTGCTGCGCTGACCGGCCGCCCGTCCACATACCACCTCTCGTACCACCCATGGGCCAACTGATGAGGAGACGCCCGCACATGACCTGGCTGATCACCGGCGGCGCCGGCTACATCGGATCGCACGTCGTCCGCGCGATGACCGAAGCGGGCGAGAGGACGGTGGTGTACGACGACCTCTCCACCGGCATCGCCGAACGCGTCCCGGACGGGGTCCCGCTGGTCGTGGGCTCCACGCTGGACGGCGACCTGGTGGCCAGGACGCTGGCCGAGCACGACGTGACCGGCGTCGTCCACCTCGCGGCCAAGAAGCAGGTCGGCGAGTCGGTGGACCTGCCGCTGCACTACTACCGGGAGAACGTCGAGGGCCTGCGCGTCCTGCTGGAGGCGGTGACGGCGGCCGAGGTCGGCGCGTTCGTCTTCTCCTCCTCGGCGGCCGTGTACGGCATGCCGGACGTGGACCTGGTCACCGAGGAGACCCCGTGCGCGCCGATGTCGCCGTACGGTGAGACCAAGCTGGCCGGCGAGTGGCTGGTCCGCGCGACGGGCCGGGCCACGGGCCTGGCCACGGCGTCGCTGCGCTACTTCAACGTGGCGGGCGCCGCGACCCCCGAACTGGCGGACGTCGGCGTGTTCAACCTGGTCCCGATGGTCTTCGAGAAGCTGACGGAGAACGCGCCGCCGCGCATCTTCGGCGACGACTACCCCACGCCCGACGGCACCTGCATCCGCGACTACATCCACGTGGTGGACCTCGCCGAGGCCCATGTGGCCACCGCCCGCGCCCTGCTGGCCACCCCCGGTCTGGACCTGACCCTGAACATCGGGCGCGGCGAGGGCGTGTCCGTGCGCGAGATGATCGACACGATCAACGCGGTCACCGGCTACGACCGGCCCCCGACGGTCACCCCGCGCCGCCCCGGCGACCCGGCCCGGGTCGTCGCCTCGGCCGAGCGCATCGCCACCGAGCTGGGCTGGAAGGCCAGGCACGACGTCAACGACATGATCACCTCGGCCTGGCAGGGCTGGGTCCGCCTCCACCCGGAGGCGGCCCGCGACTGACCCGGCCGCGCATCGCGCCGCGGGGCCCGCTCCGGCGGGCCCCGCGGTGTTTCACAGCGCCTTGATGGCCTCCGCGGTCGCGCGGGACAGCGCGCCCAGGTAGCCCTTGGGCAGCTTCGGGGAGCGGATGACGACCGCGCGCCAGTACAGGGGGCCCGAGATGAGGTCGAGGGCGAGGTCGCGGTCCAGGTCCGCGCGGATCTCGCCGCGCCCGACCGCCGCGGCCAGGATGCTGCTGGCGACGCTCTCCTGCCCGTCCCGCAGGGCCTTCTGCATGGCCTCGGCGATCTCGGGGTTGCGGGCCGCCTCGGCCTGGAGGTCGGGGATGATCTGCGAGGCCACGGGGTGGCGCAGGGCGCGCGAGGTGACCTCGTACAGCAGTCGCAGGTCGGTCTCCAGCCGGCCCGTGTCCGGCGCGGGCAGGCCCTGCACCGCGAGCGCCGAGACGATGTCGAGCACCAGGTGCAGCTTGGAGCGCCAGCGACGGTAGACGGCCGTCTTGCCGACGCCCGCGCGGCGCGCGATCCCCTCGATGGACATGCGCGCGTATCCGACGGCCGCCAGTTCCTCGAAGACGGCGGCGCGGATGGCCTCCGTCACGTCCTCCCTCAGTACGGCGGCCCCGGCAGGGGCGCGGCGCGGACGTGTCCGTGGCTCCTCGGCGTTCGTCGTCATGCCGTCAAGCATAGGCCGTTGCGACGATACGGTTGCGTTCCGACGTCGTTTGGTTCTACGCTCACGTTGCGACGATACGGTCCCGTTCCGGCGTAAGAAAACGTGAAGAGAACCGTAAGGAAACGGGCGGCGGCCACGGGCCCGGACGCCCGCACCCCCACCCCCCGAGCGAAAGCAGCGGATGTGAGCCAGGTCCTCCACACACCGCCCCCCGCCCCGGCCCAGGCCGAGGACGACCTCGCGGCGCTCGCCGCCCGCCACGGCCTGTCCGTCAGCGGCGCCCGGCCCTCGCTGCGCGAGTACGTCCGCCAGCTGTGGGCGCGGCGCCACTTCATCAGCGCGTTCGCCACCGCCAAGCTCACCGCGCAGTACAGCGAGGCGAAGCTCGGCCAGATCTGGCAGGTCGCCACGCCCCTGCTGAACGCGGCGGTGTACTACTTCATCTTCGGCATCCTGCTGGGCACCAGCCGGGGCGTGTCGGACTACATCCCGTTCCTGGTGACGGGCGTGTTCGTGTGGACGTTCACCCAGAACTCGATCATGTCGGGCACCCGGGCGATCTCCGGCAACCTCGGCCTGGTGCGCGCCCTGCACTTCCCGCGGGCCGCGCTGCCGGTCTCCTTCGCGCTCCAGCAGCTCCAGCAGCTGCTGTTCTCGATGGCCGCCCTCGTGGTGATCCTGCTCTGCTTCGGCGTGGTGCCCGGGGTGTCCTGGGTGCTGGCCTTCCCGGTGCTGCTGCTCCAGTTCGTCTTCAACGCCGGCGTCTCGATGGTCATGGCCCGCATGGGCGCGAAGACCCCGGACATCGCCCAGCTGATGCCGTTCATCCTGCGCACCTGGATGTACGTCTCCGGCGTGATGTGGAGCATCGACTCCACCCTCAAGCACAGCAACATGCCGCACGTGGTGAAGGTGCTGCTGGAGTCCAACCCGGCCGCCGTCTACATCGACCTGATGCGCTTCGCGCTGATCGACAGCTTCAAGGCCCACCAGCTCCCCCACCACGTGTGGGCCTACGCGCTGGGCTGGGCGCTGGTCGCCGGCGTCGGCGGGTTCATCTACTTCTGGAAGGCTGAGGAGACGTACGGCCGTGGCTGAGCGAAACACCGAGGCGATCCCCACCGTCATCGCCGACAACGTCGACATCGTCTACCGGGTCAACGGCACCGGCTCCGGCAAGGGCAGCGCCACCGCCGCCCTCAACCGCATCCTGCGCCGCGAGAAGGCCGAGAAGGCGGCCGGCGTGCGCCGGGTGCACGCGGTGAAGAAGGTGTCGTTCGTCGCCTACAAGGGCGAGGCGATCGGCCTGATCGGCACCAACGGCTCCGGCAAGTCCACGCTGCTCAAGGCGGTCGCGGGCCTGCTGCCGGTGGAGCACGGCAAGATCTACACCAACGGCCAGCCCTCCCTGCTCGGCGTCAACGCGGCGCTGATGAACGACCTGACCGGCGAGCGCAACGTGTGGCTCGGCGGCCTGGCCATGGGCATGTCCCGGGAGCAGGTCAGGGAGCGCTACCAGGACATCGTCGACTTCTCCGGCATCAACGACAAGGGCGACTTCATCACGCTGCCGATGCGCACGTACTCCTCCGGCATGGCGGCCCGGCTGCGGTTCTCCATCGCCGCCGCCAAGGACCACGACGTCCTGCTGATCGACGAGGCCCTGGCCACCGGCGACCGCGCCTTCCAGAAGCGCTCGGAGGAGCGCATCCGCGAGCTGCGCGAGCGCGCGGGCACGGTGTTCCTGGTCAGCCACAACAACAAGTCCATCCGCGACACCTGCGAGCGGGTGCTGTGGCTGGAGCGCGGTGTGCTGCGCATGGACGGCCCCACCGAGGAGGTCCTGGAGGCCTACGAGGCCTTCACCGGCGGCGCCGACAAGCCGGCCGCCGCCAAGGCCTGAGCCGTCCCCGGGCCATCCCTGAGCCGTCCCTGAGCCGTCCCGGGCCGGACCGGGTTCCGCGCCGGCCTAGGGAGCCACGGCGTACAGGATCTGGCCGTCCGGTCCATGGGCCACCGGTCTGAGGGCGGGGTCGCGTTCCGTGCGCGGCCCGTCCACGACCCAGCGGACGTCGTACGCGCGCAGGATGTCGCGGCGTACGGCCCGTGGCGTGCCCCGCGCGTAGAAGCGCTGCACCGCCGCCTCACGGCGTGACTCGTCGGGGAGGAAGAAGTCCGGGTAGCCGGGGGCGACGGTGTAGGCGCCGTAGGCGGGGACCAGCCGGGCCGCGAAGTCGCGGGTCATGACCACCTCCCCGTACTTCACGTACGGCGTGATCCAGTGGTAACCCGTCCACGGGGCCGTGTAGTCGGCGGCGAGCACGTCCGGGAGCCGGTCGCGCCCCACGGCGTAGCCGAGCACCCCCGCCTGCGCCCACGCGCCCAGCGCGAGCGCCGCGGCCAGCACCCAGGCCCACCGCACCCGCACCGCCCGCCGGCCGCCGCCCACCACCGCGAGCGCGGCGGCGAGCTGAGCGGGGATCAGGGCGGCGGGCAGGGCCCGCCCCCAGGAGTAGTGGCCGGTCACGAAGCCCGCCGCGCACACCAGCGCGCCCAGCGCGAAGAACAGCGCCAGCGGGTCGAGCCGGTCGCGCCGCCACCTTTGGACCATCGCGGCCACCCCGAGCAGCGCCAGCCAGTACCGTCCGGCGAACTCGGTGTAGAGCGCCCGGTGCACCTCCTCCAGGTCGCCGCCGGCCCGGAACAGCGCGAAGAAGTCGTAGTACGGCCACAGCCACAGCAGCGCGAGGCCCAGTGCCGTGCCGGCGGCGAGCCCGCGCCACAGCGGACGCGGCGGCCGGGCGGCGAGCACCGTGGCGAGGGCGCCCAGGGTGTCGACGACGCCGGTGAACTGGTGGCAGAGCAGGATCAGCGCCCACAGCGCCCCCAGCCCCAGCCAGGTCCCCCACCCGCTGGGGGTGCGCAGCGCCCGGCTGAGCCACGCCCAGTGGTGGAAGGCCAGCCCGAGCGCCAGGACGCTCGGGTACGACACGGTCAGCGCGAGCGAGTTCAGGGAGAGGAAGCCGCTCCAGTTGATCAGCTCCGTGCCCCACAGCAGCACCAGGCTCAGCGCGGCCAGGGCGGGCGCGGCCGGATGCCGGCTGAGCGTCCTGACGTACCGCCACACGCCGGTGACCAGCAGCGCGAGCCCGGTGAGCGCGGCCACGCGCAGCACGACGAAGACCGACAGCCCGGTGAGCCGCGCGAGGCATCCGAGGAGCAGCATCCACGGCGAGTAGTACGGGCTCGGGACGTCGGCGTGCACGAGCGGGTCGCCCGGGTGCAGGAAGCTGTGGCGCAGGCGCTCGATGGTCGCCGCGTGTATCCCGAGGTCACCGGCCCAGGGCAGCCGGACGATCACCACCAGCAGCAGGGCGACGACGAGCGCGGCGGCGGCCCAGGGGACGGCGGCCCGCCTCGCGGGGGCCGGCGCCCGCGGCGCGGCTCTGCCCGCGGAGCGCGCCTCAGAGGGCGCGGCACGCAACGGCGACACGGCAGGCCACGACGGTCGCGACCGATCGACTCTCGGTGAGATTCATGGTCACAAGGCAACTTTATCCGAATGATCCTGATTAACAGGAAAGGGTAAATTCGCCGTGTGGCGTGTCCCAGACAGGGACAAGAAAGGGACGAGAAGGCGCCCCGGTCCCTCACGGGACGGGGCGCCTTCCGGTCACTCGCGGCGCTTCGCGCCTGGACTGGGGGCGGGACTACGAGTGCGTGCGCAGCAGCGTGCGCATCGTCCGCATCGCCACCGACAGGTTGGCGAGGTCGAACGCGTCCGAACCGTGGATCTCCACGAGCGTGGAGCGCGCCCGGGACAGGATCGCCGCGTTCTTCTGCTCCCAGAGCTTGAACCGCTGCTCCGGTGTGGAGGTGCCGTTGCCCACCGCCAGGACGTCCGCGGTCAGTCCGGCGTGCGCCGCGTACAGGTCCTCGCGGATGGACGCGCGGGCCATGGACTGCCAGCGGTCGTTGCGCGGGAGCTCGATGATGCGGTCCATCAGCTGGGTGATGTTCAGCCGGTCGGCGAGGTCGTAGTACACCTCGGCGACGTCCATCGGGTCCTTGTCCATGCGGTCGGCGATCGAGACGATGTCCAGCGCCGGGAACGCGGAGGAGAACCCGGCCACGCGGGTGGCCAGTTCGTCCGGGACGCCGGCGGCGGACAGCTCCTCGTAGACCTGCTCGTACCACTCCAGGTCCGCGCCCTTGAGCAGCTTCGGCAGCTGCGACCAGACCTGCTCGACCCGCTCGGCGAAGAACTCCACCGTCTCCGACAGCTGGAGCGGCTGCGGCCGGTTGTTCAGCAGCCAGCGCGTGCCGCGCTCGACCAGGCGGCGCGAGTGCAGCCGGATGCGCGTCTGGACCGCGGCCTCGACCCGGTTGTCCAGCGCCTCCACGGCGTCCCACACCGGGGCCGAGCGGAAGATCGCGCGGGCCACCGTCTGCGCCCGGACGATCTCCTCCAGCGAGGCGCCGGTCTCCTCCCGCAGCCGGTGCAGGTAGGTCGTACCGCCGGTGTTGACCGTGTCGTTGACCAGGACGGTCGTGGTGATCTCGCGGTGCAGCGGGTGGTGGCCGATCTGCTCGGCGAACTGCTCGCGCAGCTGCGTGGGGAAGTAGGCGTGCAGCAGCCCGCGCAGATAGGGGTCGTCCGGCAGCGACGTGTGCAGCAGCTCCTCGGCGACCGTGATCTTCGTGTACGCCAGCAGGACGGCCGTCTCCGGGCTGGTCAGGCCGTGCCCGGCGGCGAGCCGTTCACGGATCTGCCGGTCGGTGGGCAGGAACTCCAGCGCCCGGTCGAGGTGGCCCTCGCGCACCAGGTGCTTCATGAAGCGCTGCTGGGCGTGGAGCATGTCCTTGGACTGGGCGAGCGCGTTGGCGATCGCCGTGTTCTGCGCGTAGTTGTTGCGCAGCACCAGGGCGCCGACCTCGTCGGTCATCTGGGCGAGCAGCTTGTTGCGCTGCTTGACGGTCATGTCGCCGTCCGCGACCAGGCCGTTGAGCAGGATCTTGATGTTCACCTCGTGGTCGGAGGTGTCCACGCCCGCGCTGTTGTCGATGGCGTCGGTGTTGATTTTGCCGCCGGCCTGCGCGAACTCGATCCGGCCCAGCTGGGTGCAGCCCAGGTTGCCGCCCTCGCCGACCACCTTGACCCTCAGGTCGGCTCCGTCGACGCGGATGGCGTCGTTGGCCTTGTCGCCGACGTCCGCGCTGGACTCCGTGGAGGCCTTGACGTACGTGCCGATGCCGCCGTTCCACAGCAGGTCCACCGGGGCCTTGAGGATGGCGCGCATCAGGTCGGCCGGGGTCAGCTTGGTGACGCCGGACTCGATGCCGAGGGCCTCGCGGATGTGCGCGTTGACCGGGATGGCCTTGGCGCTGCGCGGGAACACCCCGCCACCCGCCGACAGCAGCGCGGTGTCGTAGTCCTCCCAGGAGGAGCGCGGCAGGTCGAACAGGCGGCGGCGCTCGGCGTAGGAGGTGGCCGCGTCCGGGTTCGGGTCGATGAAGATGTGGCGGTGGTCGAAGGCGGCGACCAGGCGGATGTGCTCGCTGAGCAGCATGCCGTTGCCGAACACGTCGCCGGACATGTCGCCGATGCCGACGACCGTGAAGTCCTGGCTCTGGGTGTCCACGTCCAGCTCGCGGAAGTGCCGCTTGACGGACTCCCAGGCGCCGCGCGCGGTGATGCCCATGCCCTTGTGGTCGTAGCCGGCCGAGCCGCCGGAGGCGAAGGCGTCGCCCAGCCAGAAGTTGTACGACTCGGCGACCGCGTTGGCGATGTCGGAGAACGTCGCGGTGCCCTTGTCGGCCGCGACCACCAGGTAGGTGTCGTCGCCGTCGTGGCGCACCACGTCCTGCGGGGGCACGACCTCGCCGGCGACCATGTTGTCGGTGATGTCGAGCAGCGCGGAGATGAACGTCTTGTAGCTGGCGATGCCCTCCGCCATCCAGGCGTCCCGGTCCACGCTCGGGTCGGGCAGCTGCTTGGCGACGAAGCCGCCCTTGGCGCCCACCGGCACGATGACGGTGTTCTTCACCATCTGCGCCTTGACCAGGCCGAGGATCTCGGTGCGGAAGTCCTCGCGCCGGTCGGACCAGCGCAGACCGCCGCGCGCGACCTTGCCGAACCGCAGGTGCACGCCCTCGACACGCGGCGAGTACACCCAGATCTCGTACGCCGGGCGGGGCGCCGGCAGGTCCGGGATGGCCTGCGGGTCGAACTTCATGGAGACGTAGTCGTGCGGCCGGCCGCCCTGCGCCTCCTGGAAGAAGTTGGTGCGCAGGGTCGCCTTGATGACGGTGAGGAAGGACCGCAGGATGCGGTCCTCGTCGAGCGAGGCGACCTGGTCGAGCGCCGCGTCGACCTCTTCGAGCAGCGCGTCCACCAGTTCGTGCCCGGCGCGCTGGCGCTCGGGCGCCATCCGCGCCTCGAACAGGTTGACCAGCAGGCGGGTGGTGTGGACGTTGTTGCGGAGGGTGTCCTCCATGTAGTCCTGGCTGAAGGTGGAGCCGGCCTGGCGCAGGTACTTGGCGTAGGCGCGCAGCACCATCGCCTCGCGCCAGGTCAGCCCGGCGCTCAGCACCAGCGCGTTGAACCCGTCGTTCTCCGCCTTGCCGGTCCAGGCGGCGGCGAAGGCGTCCTGGAAGCGTTCGCGGGCGTCGTCGCCGAGGTAGTCGCCGGAGCCGGGGGTGCCGGAGGCCGCCTTGGGCATGCGCAGGCCGAAGTCGTAGATCCACGCCGTCGTGCGGTCCGCGCAGCGCAGCTCGTACGGCCGCTCGTCGGTGACCTCCACGCCGAGCCGGCTCAGCACCGGCAGCACGGCGGACAGGGAGACCGAGCCGCCCTTCTGGTAGATCTTGAACCGGCGCTCCTCGGGAGCGGCGCCCACCGGCTCGTACAGGCTCAGCGCGAACGTCTTGTCCTCGTTCAGCTGCTCCAGGTTGACCAGGTCCGCGACGGCGGCGCGCGGGGTGTGGTCGGCCTTGTAGCCCTCGGGGAAGGCGGCCGAGTAGCGGCGCAGCAGTTCGGCGGCGTGCTCCTCGCCCAGCTCGGCGGTGAGCGCCTCGGAGAAGGCGTCGGCCCAGGAGCGGGCGGCCTCGACCAGGCGGGCCTCGATGCGCTCCTTGTCGGCGTCGGACAGCTCCGGCAGCTCGGTGCCCTGCGGGACGCGGACGACGAAGTGCAGCCGGGAGAGGATCGACTCGGTGTTCCAGGCGGTGAAGTCAACGCTGGTGCCGCCGAGTTCCTCCTTCAGGATGTCGATGATCCGCAGGCGCACGCCGGTGGTGTAGCGGTCGCGCGGGAGGTAGACGAGCGCGGAGTAGTAGCGCCCGTACTCGTCCTGGCGCAGGTACAGGCGCAGCCGGCGGCGCTCCTGGAGGTACAGCACCGAGGTGACGATCGACTGGAGCTCGGCGACCGGGGTCTGGAAGAGCTCGTCGCGCGGGTAGGTCTCCAGGATCTGGAGCAGGTCACGGCCGTCGTGGCTGTGCGGCGAGAAGCCGGCGCGCTCCAGCACCTCCTCGACCTTGCGGCGGATCACCGGGACGCGGCGCACGGACTCGGTGTACGCGGCGGAGGAGAACAGGCCGAGGAAGCGGCGCTCGCCGACGACCTCGCCGTTCTCGTCGAACTTCTTGACGCCGATGTAGTCCAGGTAGGACGGCCGGTGCACGGTGGAGCGGCTGTTGGCCTTGGTCAGCACCAGCAGCTTGTGCTCGCGGGCCTTGGCGCGGGCGTCGGCGGGCAGCCGCTCGAAGGACGGGCTGACCGGGTGGCTGTCGTCGCCGCCGTGCTGCGGGTCCGATCGCAGTATGCCGAGCCCGGTGCCGGGGACGGCGGCCAGGGTGTCGTCGTCGCGCAGCTGGTACTCGCGGAAGCCGAGGAAGGTGAAGTGGTCGGCGGACAGCCAGCGCAGCAGCTCGCGGGCCTCCTCGACCCGCTGTCCGGGCAGGTCGGCGGGGACGGGCTCGTCGGGCAGGCCGTCGGCGATCCGCATCGCCGCGTCGCGCATCTTCTCCCAGTCCTCGACGGCCTCGCGGACGTCGGAGAGCACGCGCAGCAGATCGGCGGTGATCTGCTTCAGATCGGCGCGGTCGGTCTCGCGGTCGATCTCGACGTGGATCCAGGACTCGGTGTGCGCGTCGTGCGGCAGCGGTTCGCCGGCCGGGCGGGCGGGAAGCACCTCGATGAGCTTGCCGGTGAGGTCGCGGCGGACCACGAACTGCGGGTGGATGACGACGTGGATGCCGCGTCCCTGCCGGGTCAGCTCGTTGGTGACCGAGTCGACGAGGAAGGGCATGTCGTCGGTGACGACCTCGACCACGGAGTGGCTGCACGTCCAGCCGTTCTCCTCGACGGTCGGCGTGTGCACCCGCACGTTGGCCGTGCCCTGGGGGCGGTTCTCGGCCATGCGGTAGTGCGAGAAAGCGGCTCCGAAGACGTCGACCGGGTCGCGGTCCGCGAGGTCCTCGGGGGCGGTGTGCAGGTAGTAGCGCTGGAGGAAGGCGAGTACGGAGTCCCGGTCCGGGGTGTCCTCGCCCTTCGTCCCAGTCGGTAGGTGCCCCCCGACCGGACTGTTCTCAGCTACCCGAGCAGCCCTCTCGAGCAACTCGGCCTTGGCTTCGTCCAGCTTGGTCTGCATTGTCCTCTGGCTCCTGTCGCGCGCCGTTGCGTGACGTTGAAGGAAGTACGGTCTCTTCCCCTGCGGAATGACGCCACGGCCCGGGGTGTCCGGTCCGCTTCGACGCTATGCCGCGAGGTGAGATGAGCGGGGGGATATCAGCCATCTTCGACGCGCCCGACGGGTGTGACGCTGCTCTCCGCGACGCCGGTACCCGGGGTTGACGCGGCGTCCCGGGGGCCGCCTCGGCCCCTTCCCGCCCGCGAGGACCAGCGACCGCCGCCCGGTCACGGATGTGGTCCGTGCTCACCGGGCGCAGAGCGGAGGCGACGGTGCCCCCGCGAACTATCGCGCTGATCACGCCACAAGGCTATCGCTCATTACGGGGGGCCCGTCATGAGCCGTATGTGTACAAAACCAGGGGTGGAACTTTGACGTTCTGCACAGGGGCGGAGGGGAGGGGGAGGGCGTATCCGCCGACGGGGGCGGTGGGTGCACGACGGACGGGGCCCACCGAATCCGGGGGCATCCGCCCCGGCCGGGCTGGTGCACCCGCCCCGGCCGGGCTGGTCACTCACCCCCGCCGAGCCGGTGCGCCAGCCGCGCTCGCCTCCGCGTCGGGCCCAGCGCAGGCTGAAGGCCGAGCGCCGAGGGCCGGTCCAGCCCGCGCGCCGAGGCTCGGTCCAGCGCGCACGCCAGGCTCGGCGGCCCGCCGGACGGGGTGACCTACCGGGCTCGGTGGCCTAGCGGGCAGGGGGACCCACCGGGCAGGGGGACCGCCCGCCGGGCACTCCCCAAGCCGGCGTCGGAGGGCTCGATGACCCACCGGGCTTGGCGACCCACCGGGCAGGGGACCAGCCGCCGGGCACTCCCCCAAGCCGGCGTCACCGGGCAGGGACCCCCAGGCAGGGGGACCGCCCGCCGGGCACTCGCCGGGGCGGCGTCACCGGGCCCGGTGACCCACCGGCCGGGCACTCGCCGAGTCGGGCACTCGCCGTGCCGGAGCCCCGCACGGCGCCGGCGTCGGTGTGGTCCGTTGCCGGTGTGGTCCGCTGCCGGCGTCTGCCGTCGGCCTACGCGGCCAGGCGCTGGGCCTCGGCCACCGCCTCGGTGAGGGTGTCCACCACCGGGGCGCCGGTCTCCTCGAGGCTGGCGCGGCTGTGCGAGCCGCCGGTGTAGAGCACCGCACGGGCTCCCGCGTGCCGTGCGGCCACCGCGTCGTCCGCGGCGTCGCCGATCACCACCGTCCGCACCGGGTCCACCGTCGCGGACAGCGCGCCCAGGTGCCTGACCATGTGCTCGGCCTTGCTGCCCCCGGACGGTCCCGTCCGCCCGTCGACGCGCAGGAAGTGCGCCTCGATACCGAAGCCCCTGACCAGGGGTATCAGGTCGGCGTGTCCGTACATGCTGAGGATCGACTGGCTGTGCCCGGCGGACACCCACCCGGCGAGCAGCTCCGCCGCGCCCTCGGCGAGGCCGCAGTGGGCGCGGTGCTCGGTGTAGTACCGGTGGAAGACCTGGTCCATGGACTCCCACTCCGCCTGGGTTGGCAGCCGTCCGAGCAGCCGCTCGTAGAACTTCGGCACCGGCACGCAGTACAGCGCGCGGTACCGCTCCAGCGTGATCGGCTCCAGGCCGAGCTCCGCGAAGGCCGCGTTCGTCGCGCCGACCACGGCGTCATTGTCGTGGAACAGCGTGCCGTTCCAGTCCCAGACGATGTGCGCCGCTGACTGTTTCCCCATGCCCGACAACGTACCCGCAGCCACTGACAATCAGCTCCCGTCGCCGGGCCCCACGAGGTTGGGGATCTCCTGCGTGGCGTACCAGAGCAGCTCGTGGTCCTCGGCCCCGTCCACGACGAACTGCGCGTCGTCGTCCCCGGCGCCGGCCGCGTCGAGCGCCAGGGCGGCCGCGCTCACGTCGGCCTCCGCCTCGTCCGAGTCGACGTGCACGGCGGCCGCCTTGGCCAGCGTCACCGTGCGGGCCACCCGCACCTCGCCCAGCGCCACCGGGTCGAGTGCCCGGTCCGGGTCTGCGGCGGCCTCGCCGTCGGGTACGTCCACGGCGACGACGACCCGGCGGCGGGGGGCGTCCGGCTCGGCCGCGAGCAGCCGCAGCGAGGCCAGGGCGGCCCGGCTGAGGGCGGCGTACTCGAGCTCCTCCATGTCGTCCGAGAGGTACCACTCGCGCAGGGCGGGGGTGACGGCGTACGCGGTGAACGGCCCCTTGCGCAGTTCCCCCGTCCTGTGCGCCTCGGCGAGCCCGGGGAGGGTCAGGGGGACGTAGACGCGCATGGCTGGCCGCTTTCGTGGTCGGTGGGTGTGCAGGGGGCCGGGCCGTGAGGAGACTCGGCCGGGGCCACCCGGACGGCCTTCAGGATACGTGCGGGTGTCCCCTTTCGTGGCCCTGCCCACACGCCCGGACGCGTCCACCGCACGCCTCGCGGGTCACCCTGCGCCGACCGGTGTTTCCAGGCCGGCGACCCCCATCACCACACGGATAGGTGAACCTTCCCGGCCCCCGGCACGCCCCCGCACCTTCCTTGCGGCCGCCGGGCGCTCCCCGTACAAGATCCCCAACACAAGTTACCGGCCGGTATCCCATCGGCCGACAACGAACGGGGCCCCATGAACAAGATCATGACCAGAACCCACCACCGCCGCCCCGGCACCCGTCCCCCAGGTCAGCCCGGCACCCGACCGTCGGGCCGCCCAGGCGGCGTCCCGCCCCGGCCCCCGGGCGGGAGCGTGCGCCGTACGCCGGGAGGCGGACGCCCGCCGGGATCGCCGGGCGACCGGTCCCGCACCGGCCCCCGCGACACCCGCCCACCGGGCCGCCCGGACCGGACCACCGCCCCCACGGCGCAGAGCAGCCGGAGCAGCCGGGACGAGGCCCGCACGGCCCAGCTCCCGCTCACCGCCGACCTCTTCGCCGACCGTCTCCTGGCCGTGCTCAGCGGGCAGAAGCCGGTCCACTGGATGCTGCGCCACACCATGGGCCGTGCCTACGACGAACTGGCGTGGCTCGCCGAACGAGGCCCCCTGCGCACTCGCGGCACCCGCCCGGTCGTCCGGGACATCGGCTACTACGAGCCCCGCCCGGGCGCCGTGGAGGCCTTCGCCCGCATCGGCGCGGGCGACCAGCTCCGCGCGATGGCCTTCCGACTGGAACTGGGCCGCGACCTCCGCTGGCGCTGCACAGCGGTGGAACTCGGCGGCCCCCGCCCACCCCGCCCCGAGGACGACTGAGCCCAAGTCCGCTGAGCCCGGGGCGAGGGGCCGGGCCAGCCCGGCGCGGGAAGCAGAAGGGCCGGGCGCCCCCAGGGGTGCCCGGCCGTTCCGCAGGGTGCCGTTACTTCGGCAAGCTGCCGTTACTTCTTGCGGCGGCGGCCCGACTTGGCCTGCTTGCGGCGCTCCGCGCGGGTGAGGCCGTCGGACTCGGAGCGGACGGGCTCGCCGTCGGTGGCGAACTCGCCCTCGATGACGCCGCCTTCACCGTCCACGGTCGGCGCGGAGAAGTGCAGCTCACGCCGCTGCGGAGCGTCCAGCCCCTTGGCGCGGATCTCCGGACGCGCGCCCGCCTGCGCTGGCACCGCGTCGTGCTTCTCCAGATCGGCCACCGGCTTGGCGTCCTCGACCGGAACCTCCTCGACCTGCTGCTCGACCTGGACCTCCAGGTTGAACAGGTAGCCGACGGACTCCTCCTTGATGCCCTCCATCATCGCGGTGAACATGTCGAAGCCCTCGCGCTGGTACTCCACCAGCGGGTCCTTCTGCGCCATCGCGCGCAGGCCGATGCCCTCCTGGAGGTAGTCCATCTCGTAGAGGTGCTCGCGCCACTTGCGGTCGAGGACCGACAGCACGACCCGCCGCTCGAGCTCGCGCATGATCTCGGAGCCGAGCTGCTCCTCACGCGCCTGGTACTGATCGCGGATGTCGTCCTTGATCGAGTCGCCGATGAACTCGGCCGTCAGCCCGGCCCGGTCGCCGGCCGCCTCCTCCAGCTCCTCGATGGTGACCTTCACCGGGTAGAGCTGCCTGAAGGCGCCCCACAGCCGGTCGAGGTCCCAGTCCTCCGGGAAGCCCTCGGCGGTCTCCGCCTGGACGTAGGCGTCGATGGTGTCGTCCATGAAGTGCTGCACCTGCTCCTGGAGGTCCTCGCCCTCCAGGACGCGGCGCCGCTCGCCGTAGATGACCTCGCGCTGGCGGTTGAGCACCTCGTCGTACTTCAGGACGTTCTTACGGGTCTCGAAGTTCTGCTGCTCGACCTGCGACTGGGCGGAGGCGATCGCGCGCGTGACCATCTTGTTCTCGATCGGCACGTCGTCGGGGACGTTCGCCATCGACATCACGCGCTCGACCATCTGGGCCTTGAACAGGCGCATCAGATCGTCGCCGAGGGAGAGGTAGAAGCGGGACTCGCCCGGGTCGCCCTGACGGCCGCTGCGGCCGCGCAGCTGGTTGTCGATCCGGCGCGACTCGTGCCGCTCGGTGCCGAGGACGTAGAGGCCGCCGAGCTTCTCGACCTCCTCCTTCTCCGCCTTGACGGCCTGCTCGGCCTTCTCCAGGGCGGCGGGCAGGGCGTGCGCCCACTCCTCGATGTGCTCCTCGGGGTCGAGCCCGCGCTGGCGCAGCTCCGCCTCGGCGAGGTCCTCGGGGTTGCCGCCGAGCTTGATGTCCGTACCGCGTCCGGCCATGTTGGTGGCGACGGTCACGGCGCCCTTGCGGCCGGCCTGGGCCACGATCTGCGCCTCGCGCTCGTGGTGCTTGGCGTTGAGCACCTCGTGCTGGATGCCGCGCTTGCTGAGCTGCTGCGAGAGGTACTCCGACTTCTCGACGGACGTGGTGCCGACGAGGATCGGCTGGCCCTTCTCGTGCTTCTCGGCGATGTCGTCGACGACCGCCTCGAACTTGGCGACCTCGGTGCGGTAGATCAGGTCCGACTGGTCCTTGCGGATCATCGGCTTGTTGGTGGGGATCGGGACCACGCCGAGCTTGTAGATCTGGTGGAACTCGGCGGCCTCGGTCATCGCCGTACCGGTCATGCCGGAGAGCTTGTTGTAGAGGCGGAAGAAGTTCTGCAGGGTGATCGTGGCGAGCGTCTGGTTCTCGTCCTTGATGTCCACCCCTTCCTTCGCCTCGATCGCCTGGTGCATGCCCTCGTTGTAGCGGCGGCCCGCGAGGATACGGCCGGTGTGCTCGTCGACGATCATGACCTCGCCGTCGATGACGACGTAGTCCTTGTCGCGCTTGAAGAGCTCCTTGGCCTTGATGGCGTTGTTCAGGTAGCCCACGAGCGGGGTGTTCACCGACTCGTAGAGGTTGTCGATGCCCAGCCAGTCCTCGACCTTGGAGACGCCGGCCTCGTGGATGGCGACGGTGCGCTTCTTCTCGTCGACGTCGTAGTCGCCGGTCTCCTCGACGCCCTTGAGCGGGTTGCCCGCCTCGCCCTTCTTCAGGCGCAGGACGAGCTTGGCGAAGTCGCCGTACCACTTGGTGGCCTGGTCGGCGGGGCCGGAGATGATCAGCGGCGTACGGGCCTCGTCGACCAGGATGGAGTCGACCTCGTCGACGATGGCGAAGTTGTGACCGCGCTGGACCAGTTCGTCCTTCGACCAGGCCATGTTGTCGCGCAGGTAGTCGAAGCCGAACTCGTTGTTCGTGCCGTAGGTGATGTCGCAGCCGTACTGCTCGCGGCGCTGGGCCGGCGTCATGTTGGCGAGGATGCAGCCGACGCTCAGGCCGAGGAACTTGTGGACGCGGCCCATCATCTCGGAGTCGCGCTCGGCCAGGTAGTCGTTGACCGTGACGATGTGGACGCCGTCTCCGGACAGGGCGTTCAGATACGCGGGCAGGGTGCCGACGAGCGTCTTGCCCTCACCGGTCTTCATCTCCGCGACGTACCCCAGGTGGAGGGCGGCACCGCCCATCATCTGGACGTCGTAGTGCCGCTGGCCGAGGACGCGCTTGGCGGCCTCGCGCACGGTGGCGAAGGCCTCGGGCAGCAGGTCGTCCAGGCTTTCACCGTCGGCGTACCGCTGCTTGTACTCATCGGTGAGGGCCCGCAGCTCGGCGTCGGAGAGGTCGATGAAGTCCTCTTCGATGGAGTTGACCTGGTCCGCGATGCGGTGCAGCTTGCGCAGGATCTTGCCTTCGCCTGCACGCATGATCTTCGAGAGGACGGACACGGGGGTTGGTCTCCTTGCCGGTCGGGCCTGGGACGGTCGGTTTCCATTTGACTGACTGAGCAACGGCCATCGTATGCGAGGACCCCGCCAAGCCGGGAGGGCCTGCCGTGACGGCTCCCGTCCGCTGCTTCGAGTCGCCTTCAATGGGGACAACGGCCCAGAGCCGTCGATGGTGCCGCGTTCCGGCGACGAATTGCGCGAATCGTGATCGCGTGCTCACGGACCGCTAAAAGCGATGGCGCGCTTCGCGGCGGCCCGAGCAGAATCGGGCGATGGAACCCGTCACGCTCACCACCGACCGCCTCGTGCTGCGCGCCGTGGGCCCCGAGGACACGGACGCGGTGTTCGCCGCCGCGCAGGACCCCGACATCCAGCGCTGGACCACTGTGCCCTCCCCTTATCTGTACGAGCACGCGCGGGGCTTCACCGGGCGGATGGTGCCCGACGGCTGGGCCGGCGACTCGATGTTCACCTTCGGGCTGTTCCTGCCCGCGGGCGACCTGGTGGGCATGCTCGGCATCACCATGCGCGGACTGGGCGAGGCGGAGATCGGTTACTGGGGCGCCAAGGAGCACCGGGGCAACGGCTACGTCAGCGAGGCCGCGTCGGCCGTGGCCCGCTGGGCGTTCACCGAGCGCTGCGTGGACCGGCTGGAGTGGCGTGCCGAGGTCGGCAACCACGCCTCCCGCGCGGTGGCCGAACGGGCCGGCTTCACGGTGGAGGGCACCCTGCGCTCGGCCCTCAACAACAAGGGCGTGCGCCGGGACTGCTGGGTGGGCTCCCTGCTGCCCTCGGACCTGGGACTGCCCTCGGCGGCGCCCTATCTGCCCGCCCGCGCGTGATGCCGCCGGGCGCCGCAGAACCGCGGGCACCTCGTAGCCGCGGGCGCCTCGTAGCCGCCGGGCGCCCAGGAGCTGCGGGCCAAGCCCCAGGTCGGGGCGGGTTGTCAGTGCGGGGTCCTATCGTGCCCAGCATGACGACCGCCCCGCGTCCCACCACCGAGCTCTCCGCGGACGAAGCCCGCCGCATCGCCCTGCGCGCCCAGGGCCTCCTCGGCGCACCCGACCGCAGGTCCGGCGTGCGCGGCGTCCTGCGCCATCTCGGCGCCGTCCAGCTGGACACCATCTCCGTACTCGCCCGCTCCCACGAGCTCATTCCCTACGCCCGGCTCGGCGCGGTCGGCCGCAGGACGGTCGAGGACGCCTACTGGAAGGGCACGCACGCCTTCGAGTACTGGTCGCACGCCGCCTGCGTCCTCCCGATCGAGGAGTGGCCCCACTTCGCGTTCCGCCGCCGCGCCTACCGCGACCGCCCGCACTGGCACCACACGCTGCCCGACGGCGCGTACGACCAGGTCATCAAACAGTTGCGGGCCGAGGGACCGCTGACGGCGACCGAGCTGGGCGGCGCGAAGCGGACCAGCGAGTGGTGGGACTGGTCCGGTGCGAAGGTCGCCGTCGAGCGCGCCCTGATGTACGGCGAGGTGGTCTGCGTGGAGCGCCGCGGCTGGAAGCGGGTGTACGACCTCGCCGAGCGCGCGGTGCCCGGGGAGCTGCTGCACGACGAGCTGGACGACGCCGAGTGCCTGCGCCGTCTGGTCCGGCTGGCCGGCCAGTCCCTGGGCGTGGGCACGCGCGCGGACATCGCCGACTACCACCGTCTCAAGGCCGAGCAGGTGGACGCCGTGATCGCGGACTCGGGTCTGGTGCCGGTCACGGTGGAGGGCTGGGGCAGGCCGGCCTGGGCGGACCCGGCGGCGCTGCGGACGCCCCCGCGCGGCCGCCACCGCACGACGCTGCTGTCCCCCTTCGACTCGCTTGTCTGGGAACGGGCCCGCACCGAGCGGATCTTCGGCTTCACCCACCGCCTGGAGGCCTACGTCCCCAAGCCCAAGCGGATCCACGGCTACTTCGCGATGCCGGTCCTCGCCGGCGGCCGCCTCGTCGGCCGGGTGGACCCCGCCCGCGCGGGACGCACCCTGGTCGCCAAGCAGGTCACCCTGGACGGCGCGAGGGCCGTACCCGCGGTGGCGCAGGCGCTGGTCGAGGCGGCGAGCTGGGTGGACTGCACGGACGTGCGCGTCGAGCGGGTGGACGCCCCCGAACTGCGCGAGGCCCTCGTCGCAGAACTGGCCCGCGCGCTCGGCTGACCGCTGCCGGGTTGCCGGCGGGTCGCCGCCGAGCGGCGCACGCGCCGTCAGCGGATCTCGAGGATCTTCTCCCGCATCGCGTAGACCACCGCTTCCATCCGGGAGTGCAGCTGGAGCTTCTCCAGGATGTTGCGGACGTGGTTCTTCACGGTGTTCTCCGAGATGAACAGCTCCTTGGCGATGTCCCGGTTGTTCATGCCGGTGGCGACGAGCTTGAGCACCTCCAGCTCCCGGTCGGTCAGCCGGGGCGCGGGCACCAGGCGGCGCTCGTCGGTGCGCTGGATCATCGACTTGAACTCGGTGAGCAGCTTGGAGGCCATCGAGGGGCTGATCTGCGACTGCCCGTCGGCCACCGCGCGGATGGCGGTGGCCACCTCGTCGGTGGAGATCTCCTTGAGCAGGTAGCCCGTGGCGCCCGCCTTGATCGCGTCGTAGAGGTCGGCCTCCTCGTCGCTGATCGTCAGCATGATGATCTTCGCGCTGGGGGCGACCTCCTTGATCGAGGTGCAGGCCTCGATCCCGCCGCGCCGGGGCATCCGCACGTCCATCAGCACGATGTCGGGCAGCAGGTCGGCGGCCTTGTCCACGGCCTCCGCGCCGTCCCCGGCCTCGCCGACGACCTGGATGTCCTCCTCGGCGGCGAGCACGATCTCCAGTCCGCGACGGAAGAGGGCGTGGTCGTCGACGACAAGGACTCTGATCGGCTCCTTGCGTGGAGTGCCCGCCTCCGGGCCCATGCCGACGACGCCGTCGTCGGCATCCTCGTCCCGCATCGGTCCGAAGCTGTCCGTCATCGTGTTCCTCCCCCTGAGGCTGTGGCCTGGTGTCTCGTGCCGTGGCCAACCCAAGGCAACGGCCCATCGGTTGAGCCGTTGCGGCCATGATTCCATGTCCGGCCGACACCGCGGTGACGAAGACGTGCGCCCCGGGGTCGCACGCCGGTGCCCCTGGGGGCGCACACGCGCTCCAGGGGCACCGGCTCAGCTGTCGGCCGGGGGTCCTTTCGGCCGGGGGGTCAGCCGCCCAGCGTGCCGCCCGCCTCGGGAGAGTGCGTCTGGGTGACCATCGTGTCCGTCCGCAGGTGGATCACGCCGTAGTCGTAGGCGTGCCGGCGGTAGACGACGCTGGGTTCCTTGGTCTCGGAGTCGACGAAGAGGTAGAAGTCGTGCCCGACCAGTTCCATCTCGTAGAGGGCCTGGTCGAGGGTCATCGGGGAGGCGACGTGGGTCTTCTCGCGGACGACGAGGGGTCCGTCCCCCTGCACCTCGAGCGAACCGACCTTCTTGGTGGGCACCTGGCCCGCTTCCTCTTCCCGGGCCGTGTTCGCCCCGCCCATCGTCGCCGCGCCCGGGACGTGGTCGGGCACCTCGGCCGCGGAGATCCGGCGCGCGCCGCGCCGGGAGAAACGCTTGTCGTGCTGCTTGCGCAGCCGGGCCCCCAGCTTTTCCGCCGCCAGGTCGAGCGCCGCGTACGGATCGCTGGCCGCCGCCTCCGCCCGGATCACCGGACCGCGGGAGCGGAGCGTGATCTCCACTCGGTCGCACCGGTCGGCCTGTCGCGGGTTGGGCTCCTTGGACACCTCGACGTCGAGGCTGATCACCTTGCCATCGAGCTTCTGGATCTTCTCCAGGTTCAGCTTCTCGGCCACGTGCTTGCGGAACCGCTCGGGCACCTCGGTCTTGCGGCCCTTGACGACGATGTCCACGCAGAACTCCGTTCCCGGATCGCTCCGCTTCGACGGCGGAGCATCTCCCTTTTGCACCCGGTTCCGGTCAGTCCCGGAACCTCGGACTCGGTGACGTCCACCTCCTCCTCCCCCGTGGGCGAGATCTCCACCCTGCCGGTGCGGGTGATTGCGGAAACCCGCGGCGCGGCATTCGGATATGAGGGGGATGGCCTGCGCCTTTCCCTCACAACCCGAACATATCTCGCCCGGACGGATGACGTCACCCTCTACTGCGGCGTACCTCCGTTCAGGTGAATTGACCTTCTCATTACCTGCAACGTCGCAAGATCGCAGTCAGTTCCGGTTTATTTCGAAGGAATCCGGCGACGACGCGACAACGGCCGCGCAGATCACCTGACCAGGGCCGTCGGCAGCCGCCTTTTCCCCTGTGCCGTACACCGAGTTCCCCTCCTTCCGCCGCGTTCCCCTCTTCTTGTCCCCCATCCCTTCCCGGGTCCGCGCCGCGTACACGGCGGCGGGCTCACACTCGTACGCCGGCCCGCGCGCGGCCACCTCGCGCACGGCCGCTCCGACCGCCCGCGCCGCCTCCGCGAGCGACGCTCCCGTCGTCATCAGGTCATCCACGAGCACCACCGGACCGCCGAGCAGCAGCCGGGCACCGGCTCCCGCGACCCCCAGCGCGCCGGCGAGGTTGTCCCCGCGCTGCCGCGAGTCCAGCCCCGACTGGTCCGCCACGGCACGCCGCTGCCGCAGCACGGCCAGGGCCCGCGCCGGGGTACCGCACCGCCGCAGCTCGGCGGCCGCCGCGAGCGCGATCCGGCGCGTCGGATCATGCCCGCGCGCCCGCACCGCCCGCCGCGCGGAGGGCACCGGAACGAGCAGCACCGGTCCACCGGCGCCCACGCCCGGGGCGTTTTGCAGTCCGGCCCGCACCGCGCCCGCCAGAGCCGTGCCGAGCGGCGCGGCCAGGGTCAGCGCGCCGCGCTCCTTGTGGGCCAGGAGCACCGCCCGCACCGCGTCCGCGTAAGGAGCCGCGGCGTGCACGGCGGGCAGACCGGACGGCTCCGGCTCCGGCCGCACCCGGCGCGGCACGGCCCCGGCGAGGGCCGCACGGCATCTGGGGCAGAGCACCGTACGGGGCCTGCCGCAGCCTCCGCACTCGGCCGGCAGTACCAGGTCGGCCAGGTCCTGCCACCACCCGCGCATGACCCCACTGTGCCAATGCCGAAGCGGCCCTGCCAGCCCTGTGGAAAACCCCCTGTGGACAACTCGGCCGGGGGCCGCTCAGCCCGGATAGACCGGCGCCGAACCGTCCTTGACCACCTTCTGCCACTGCGCCCCGGACGGCATCCGCACGATCCCGTCCTCCGAGTACGCCACCAGCGGCAGCCGCTCGTCGTCGGACGCGGCGATCGACTGCACCCCGGTCAGCGCGGCGGGCGCCGGGCCTTCCGGCGTGGAGCCGTCGACCTGGACGTACCGCATGGTCTGCACGCCCCCCTGCTCGCGCCCGGCCACGACGAGCCGGCTGTCGCCCGCCCACGACATGGCGGTGACGTCCTCCAGCTGCGGCGCCGCCGAACGCAGTTCCAGCACCGACACCACCGGCCGGTCGCCGCTCCCGCCGTCCCGCTCGATCCGCCCGATGAGCAGCGACCGGTTGCCGTCCTTGTGCTGCACCACCAGCGCGATCCGCACCCCGTCGGCGGCCACCCGCACCGCGTTGACGCGCCCGTCGAGACCGGGCACGCGCACCTCGATGGGCCGGCCCGCGCCCTGTTCGAGCACCAGCAGCCGCGGCCGGGCCGGATCGCGGTCGGCCACCCACAGGTCGCCGCGCGCGTCCCAGCTGGGCGGCGTGAGCCGGTCGTCCTCGGTCTTGCCCGCGCTCTGCAGCACCGGATCGCCGAGGGGGGCACCCGCCACCATCGGGCTGACGAACAGCGACCTGCCGTCGAAGCCGACCGCGGCCGCCGTGTGCTCGTCCCAGGAGACGCCGACCGACCGGAACTTCTGGGTGCCCTCGCCGAGCGCGCCCGGCACCGGCTCGGCGGCGCTCGTCTGCGCGCCGCCGCCGGCGATGCGCACCAGCCGGTGCTTGTCGTCGACGAAGTACAGGTACTCGGGCCGCTTCACCGACCCGCGCGTGGCGAGCGTCTCGGCGCGCTCCTCGCTGAGGGTGCACAGGGTGCTGCCGTCGGCGCGCCGCAGTTCGACCGAGTCCACCGTGGGCGTCAGGCTCTGGAGCGTGAACAGCAGCTGGGTGGCCATCTCCGTGCACTTCGCGCGCCCCACGCGGGACGCCTTCTCGTTGAGCGGCACGGTCAGCTTGTTCTGGTCGTCGGGCACCAGACCGGCGACGCCCTTGGGCAGCGCCGTACCGGTGGGGAAGCTCGACCGGACCACCGGCCGCAGCCAGCGCGTCGGCCCCTTCAGCACGGAGCGCACCACCTGCGTCATCGCGTCCACGCGCTCGCGCACGTAGACCGGATCGGCGACGGCGGTCACGGGCGCCCCGGTCGAGGCGGCGGAGGCGGCACCGGTGGCCGCAGAGCCGTTGGAGGCGAAGTAGTACTTGTTGACGGACATGTAGTTGCGCTGGAAGTCCGACTGCCCCATGACCACGCCCTGCGGCAGCACGTCGATGCGCCACTGGCCGGTCTTCTTGTCCCGCGCCAGGTGCACGGGCTGGCTGTAGTGGCCGCCGAGCGGGGTGTACGACTGCTGCTCGTCGACCCGGGCCACCTTGGTGCCGGTCAGCGTGAACGCGTAGTCGTCGGTGTCGTCGTGCCCGGTCGAGCGGTCCACCTGGATGTCGGGGCCGTTGGAGAGCACGGTCGTCGCCGAGTCCGGACTCCAGTTCCGCGAGGCCGCACCGGTCAGATACTGCCGGGCCGTAGCGTACGACGGGTCGTCGCTGGTCAGCGCCTCCAGGAAGCCCTGCACGATCTCCGAGGGCGGGGCGTCCTCGCGCGGCGGCATGGCGAACACCCGTACCTCGGTGTCCTGGCGCGGGGTGGACTCCACGTCCCGCAGGTCCCCGTTGTCGGGCATCGAGGCGCACCCCGCCAGCAGTACGACCCCGCAGGCGGCGAACGCCACCACGCGCACCGGCCGCTGCCGCGCGCCCCCCTCGCGGTCAGCGCCCACGAAATGCCTCCCCTTGCCTCGGCTCCTCTTGCCCCTGCCCCTGCGCCGGCCCGGCCCCCTCCGGGTCCGCCGGGGTCACGTTCTCCCCGGTCGCCGGCTCGGCCGCGGGCACGGCCTCCCGGCGCGCGCCCGAGGCGGGCCGGGGCACCACGCGCGCGCCGTTGCCCGGCAGCGCCGTCGGGTCGGCCGTGGGCGCCACCGCGGCCGGCCGGGACGCGATCGGGTCCCGGGTACGCGCCGCCGCGCCGCCGGTGGCCTGCACGGGCACGGTGGCCCGCTTGGCGCCGTCGTGCGGCAGGCCGGCGTCGGCCAGGCCCCGGTTGCGGCGCGAGTCCTTGGGCTCCAGCGGTATCGGCGAGCCCCGCAGCGGCTCGTCGGCGGTCCTGGGCAGGGTCAGCCGGAACTGCGAGCCGCCGCCAGGCTCGCCCCACGCCTGGAGCCAGCCGCCGTGCAGCCGGGCGTCCTCCAGGGCGATCGACAGTCCGAGGCCGGTGCCGCCGGTGGTACGCGCGCGTGCCGGGTCGGCCCGCCAGAAGCGGCTGAAGACGCGGGTGGCCTCACCAGGCTTCAGCCCGACGCCGTAGTCGCGCACCGCGACGGCGACCGCGCCGCCCGCCGCGGCGAGCCGGACCACGACGTCCCGGCCCTCGCCGTGCTCGACGGCGTTGACGACGAGGTTGCGCAGCACACGCTCCACACGCCGCGCGTCGGCCTCGGCCACCACGGGCTGCTGGTCGCCGGTCACGCGTATGCGTGTGCCCTTGCGCTCGGCGAGCGGCTCGGCGCCGCTGACGACCCGGCGCACGACCTCCCTGAAGTCGATCGGCTCTGCCTCCAGGGCCGCCGCGCCCGCGTCGAAGCGGCTGATCTCCAGCAGGTCCGCCAGCAGCGACTCGAAGCGGTCGAGCTGGTCGGCGAGCAGTTCCGCCGACCGCGCGGTGACCGGGTCGAAGTCCTCGCGCGCCTCGTGGATGACGTCGGCGGCCATCCGCACGGTCGTCAGCGGGGTGCGCAGTTCGTGGGAGACGTCGGAGACGAAGCGGCGCTGCATCCGCGACAGGTCCTCCAGCTGCTGGATCTTCAGCTGTAGGTTCTGTGCCATCTTGTTGAAGGCCTCACCTAGGCGCGCGATGTCGTCCTCGCCGGTGACCTTCATACGCTCCTGGAGCCGCCCGGCCGACAGCCGCTCCGCGATCCCGGCCGCCATCCGCACCGGCGTGACGACCTGGCGCACCACCAGCCAGGCGATGGCCCCGAGCAGGACGACGACGAAGAGGCCCGCCGTCGCCAGGGTGCCCTTGACCAGGCTGAGCGACTTCTCCTCCTGGGTGAGCGGGAAGAGGTAGTACAGCTGGTACGGGTCGCCGTTGGGGTCGTTGACCTGCTTGCCGATGACCAGGGCGGGCTGGGGCTCCTTGTCGACGTCCTTGTAGACGATGCGGGTGTAGCTCTGCGCGGCGACCATGCTGCCGTTGATCCGCGCGCGCAGCGCCTCTGGCACGCTCGCGGTGGGGTCCACCTGGCCGGAGGCGCGCGGGCCGCGCCCGCCGGCGCTGTCGTCGCCCGCGGGGAGCGTCACGACGTCGAAGGCGCCCTGACCGCCGCTGGAGAGCGAGGACACCAGTTCGCTCATCCAGGAGATGACGTTCTGGGAGGAGTGGCCGTCGCTCGGAGCGCTCTCGTCGGCGGTACCGCTCGCGGCCTCGTCGGCCTTCTGCTTGGCGACGGCGAAGCCGCCGGTGGCCTGGCTCTGCGAGGCCTTCACCTTGGCGTCCAGCAGGCCGTTGCGCACCTGGCCGATGACGACGAAGCCGAGCAGCAGGACGACACCCAGCGACATCAGCAGCGTGGTGGCGACGACCTTGAGCTGGATGTTGCGCCGCCACAGCCGCATGACCGGCAGCAGCGGCCGCCGCACCCAGCGCAGCAGCAGGCGCAGGACCGGGCTGCCCTGCACACCACCGTGCAGCAGGCCGCCCTCCAGGAGGCGTCCCCAGCGGGAGCCCGCGCTCTCCCGGCCGACAGGCCGCCCCGCGCGGGCCCCGGTCCGTCCGGGCGCCGAAGCGGCACTGTCCCCGGACACGTCAGCTCGGTCCGGCCTTGTAGCCGACACCACGCACGGTCACCACGATCTCCGGCTTCTCCGGGTCCTTCTCGACCTTGGATCGCAGCCGCTGGACGTGCACGTTGACCAGGCGGGTGTCCGCCGCGTGGCGGTAGCCCCAGACCTGCTCGAGCAGCACCTCGCGGGTGAACACCTGCCACGGCTTGCGGGCCAGCGCCACCAGCAGGTCGAACTCCAGCGGCGTCAGCGCGATCGACTGCCCGTCCCGCTTCACCGAGTGCCCGGCCACGTCGATGACCAGGTCACCGATGGCCAGCTGCTCCGGCGCCGGCTCCTCCGACCTGCGAAGCCGCGCCCGGATACGGGCCACGAGCTCCTTCGGCTTGAACGGCTTGACGATGTAGTCGTCGGCACCGGACTCCAGGCCCACCACCACGTCCACGGTGTCGCTCTTGGCCGTCAGCATCACGATCGGCACGCCGGACTCCGCCCTGATCAGGCGGCACACCTCGATGCCGTCCCGGCCGGGCAGCATCAGGTCGAGCAGTACCAGATCCGGCTTGGCCTCGCGGAAAGCGGCCAGCGCCTTGTCGCCGTCGGCTACGAAAGACGGCTCGAAACCCTCACCACGCAGCACGATTCCGAGCATCTCGGCCAGTGCGGTGTCGTCGTCGACGACAAGGACTCGTCCCTTCATAAACGACATCATCCCATTCTCGTAACGGTGGCGAAGATCCAGGTGAGGCAGCTCACTGGCCTGTGACGATAGTCGTACCGAGCCGCTACTGTCTGCCCTCGCCCGCGATCACGCGCGGATCACGATACGGGCCACCGCCCGAGGAGGCGCCCGCTAGCCCGACGTGGCGGGCCGCGAGCGCCCGCACAATTCGGCCAGGCCCTCGGCGGTCACCGGCGACACGGCCCCCTCCTCGGTGACGATCGCCGTCACCAGTTCGGGCGGGGTCACGTCGAACGCCGGGTTGTACGCCTGCGTGCCGAGCGGCGCGATGGGCAGCCCGCCTCCGGCCCCCGTCAACGGGGCCTGCGGGCTGATGAACTCGGTGACCTCGTACCCCGGACGCTGCTCGACCTCGATGGCCGCGCCGTCCGGCGTCGCCGGGTCGAGCGTCGTCACCGGCGCCACCACGATGAACGGCACGTGGTGGTAGCGCGCGAGCACCGCCAGCGGATAGCTGCCCACCTTGTTCGCCACCGAGCCGTCCGCCGCGATCCGGTCCGCGCCGACCAGCACCGCGTCCACCTCGCCGGCCGCGAACAGCGAACCCGCCGCGTTGTCGGTGAGCAGTGTGTACGCCAGGTCGTTGCGGGCCGCCTCGTACGCCGTCAGCCGGGCGCCCTGGAGCAGCGGCCGCGTCTCGTCCACCCACAGCCGCCGCAGCCGCCCCGCGCGGTGCGCGGCCAGCGCCACCGCGAACGCCGTCCCCTCCCCACCCGACACCAGCGACCCGGTGTTGCAGTGGGTCAGGATCCGGTGCCCGCCGCCGGGCAGCAACTCGTCCAGCAGCGCCAGCCCGTGCTCGGCCATCCGCGCACTGGCCCGGGCGTCCTCCTGATGCAGCTGACGCGCGGCGGCCAGCGCCGCAGACGCCGCCAGCCGGGCGTCACCGGTCTTGGCGAGCGCGGACTGGTAGGCCGACTGCGCCCGGCGCACGCCCACGGACAGGTTCACCGCGGTCGGCCGGGCGCCCGCCAGGGCGGTCGCGGCGTCGTCCACGTCGAAGCCGCGAGCGGCGGCGAGCGCGACGCCGTACGCCCCGGCGATGCCGAGCAGCGGCGCACCGCGCACCGCGAGCGACCGGATCGCCTCCACCAGCGCGGGCGCGTCCGTGCACACGAGCTCGACCTCCTCGGCGGGCAGCCGCGTCTGGTCGAGGAGAACCACGACCGGGCCCTCGGGCGGCTCCTCCCAGCGGATGGCCGGTGTCCCGGCGGGCCGGTTGTCCTCGCGGGTCTGCGCGTACTGATCAGCCATGCCGTCAGTGTGCCCGTTATCCGGCGGACAATTGAAGGTACGCAGCCGCCACCGCGCCCGGTCACCCGAAGACCACCCCATGGCACGATGGCTGCCAAGCTGCCGCCGCGACCGCGGACGGGCACCGTGAAGGAGCGACGATGAAAGACACTCCGGGCTGGGCCTCGCCCGGATCCGCCCCGTCCGACGGCCGTGGACCGGGCACGCCCGGCCCCGCCGACGCCTCCGGCCACACCGGCCCCGCGCAGCCGGCGCCACCGGAGCAGCAGCCCGAGCAGCCCGTGGACCGGCCGGGCGCGCAGCCGCAGGGCGCCGGCGTGAAGTGGTCCAAGGAGCAGCCGCCCGCCGGCCAGTGGTCCGCGCCCACCGGAGGTCAGAGCGCGCCCGGCGCGACGCCCCCGCCTCCCCCGCCCGGCCCCGGATGGGGAGCCCAGCCCCCGGCCGGCGCCGGCCACGGCGGATACGGCCCTCCCGGCGGCTACGGCCCTCCGGGCAGCGGAGGCTACGGCGGCTACGGCGCCCCTGGCGGCTACACCCCCTGGGGAGCCGGCTGGGGCGGCCCGCCGCCCGCGGCCAAGCCCGGAGTCATCCCGCTGCGCCCGCTCGGCGTCGGCGAGATCCTCGACGGCGCGGTGTCGACCATGCGCGCCCACTGGCGCACTGTCCTCGGCATCTCCCTCGTCGTCGCGGTCGTCACCGAGATCGTCATCGTCCTCGTGCAGGGCCTCGCGCTGAACGACCTCGCCAACAGCGACGCCCTCAACAACCCCAACGCCACCCCCGGCGAGCTGTTCCGCGTCATGGGCGACTCGCTGATCGGGACCGGCTTCGTCTTCGTCGTCTCCACGATCGGCACCGTCCTGGCCACCGCCCTGCTCACCACGGTCACCAGCCGCGCGGTGCTCGGCAAGCCGGTCCGGCTCGGCGAGGCCTGGCGCGACGCACGCCCCCAGGTGCTCAAACTCTTCGGCCTGATCCTGCTGTTGCTGCTCATCGGCGTGGTGGTCTTCGGCGTGGGCATACTGCCGGGCATCCTCGTCGCCGCCTCCGGATCGCCCGTCGGCGGCTTCGCGCTCGCCCTCCTGGGCGGCCTGGGCGCAGGCGTGGTCGCCGTATGGCTGGCGGTGCGCTTCTCCCTGGCCTCGCCCGCGCTGATGCTCGAGAAGCAGGGCATCAGGCAGGCCATGAGCCGCTCGGCCAAGCTGGTCCGCGGTTCCTGGTGGCGAGTCCTCGGCATCCAGCTGCTGGCCGGGGTCATCGTCGGAGTGGTCTCGGCGGTCATCGCCATCCCGTTCAGCCTGATCGCCGCGGCGTTCAGCGGCGGCGGCATCTCCGGCCTGCTCAACGGCAGCGGCGGCCTCGGCTGGACGTACTTCGTCATCAGCGGAATCGGCGCGGTGATCGCGTCCATGATCAAGTTCCCGATCTCGGCCGGCGTCACCGTGCTCCTCTACATCGACCAGCGCATCCGCCGCGAGGCGCTCGACCTCGAACTGGCCCGAGCCGCCGGTGTCCAGGGCTACGGCTCCGGCACACCCGTCTCCGGGAGCTGATGCCGTGAGCCTGCCGGGGGGAGTTCTCACAACGCTGCCCGCGCTGCCGCGCGCGGCCCGGGGAGCCGTACGGCAGCTGCTGCGCGTCCACGCCGCCGCGGCCGCGTCGGGACCGCGGGCGGACACCGAACCGCCGGTGACGATCCCGCGCGACCCCGCGCGGGAGGCCGCCCGGCGCGAGCTGTCCAAGCGGATGTACCACGAGAACGACCCCGGCCTGCTGCAACGCGCCCTCGACAAATTCTGGGACTGGGTCGACAAACTCTTCGGCTCGGCCGCGGCCTCCACACCCGGAGGCACCCTCGGACTCGTCGTCGTCATCGTGGCCGTCCTCGCGGTGCTGGGTGCGCTGTGGTGGCGTCTGGGCACACCGCGCCGCGAACCCGCCTCGGCCGCCGCCCTGTTCGACGACCGCCCCCGCAGCGCCGCCGAACACCGCGCGGCCGCCGAGGCCCACGCCGCCCAGGGCCACTGGAACCAGGCCGTCCAGGAACGGATGCGCGCCATCGTCCGCTCCCTGGAGGAACGCGCCCTCCTCGACGTACGCCCCGGCCGCACCGCCGACGAGGCCGCCGCCGAGGCGGGCCGCGCCCTGCCCGCGCACTCCGACCGGCTCCACGCCGCCGCGCGGGACTTCGACGACGTCACGTACGGCGGCCGCCTGGCCACCGAGCAGTCGTACCACCGCACCGCCCGGCTCGACGGCGACCTGGAGAACACCCGGCCCGAACTCGCGAGCGGCGACAGCGCCCACAGCACCGCCCCCGACCACCGCCAGGGGGCCGCCCGATGACGACCGAGGCCACGCTCCCCGCCACCTCGACCGCCCCCACCGCCCGCCAGACGTGGACCCGCACGCGGGGCATCCTGCTCGCCCTGCTGCTCCTCGTCGCGGCGGCCGTGGCGATCGCGGCGCTCCGCTCCGGCGACCGGCACGGCCGCCTCGACCCCCGCTCCACCGACCCCTACGGCAGCCACGCCGTCGCCGCGCTGCTCGCCGACCACGGCGTCAGCACACGCGTGGTCACGACCCTCGGCGAGGCCAGAGCAGCCGCCGGCCCCGACACCACCCTGCTCGTCGCCGTCCCCGACCTGCTGACGCAGGACCAGCAGTCCCGCCTGCACACGGCGGCCACCGCCTCCGGCGGACGCACCGTCCTCGTCGCCCCCGACGTCCCCTCCCTCGGCCGACTCGCCCCCGGCGTGAGAGCCGACCCGGCGCCCAGCTTCGACACCACGCTCAGCCCGGGCTGCGACCTGCCCGCGGCCCGCCGCGCCGGCACCGCCGAGACGGGCGACGGCATCCGCTACTCCACCACCGCACGCGACGCCGACTCCTGCTACCCGAGCGGCGGCCTGCCCACCCTGCTGCGCCTCCCGCAGTCCACCCAGGGCGGCGACACCGTCGTCCTCGGATCGCCCGGCATCCTCTACAACGACCGCCTCGACCAGCAGGGCAACGCCTCGCTCGCCCTCCAGCTCCTCGGCTCCCGCCCCCATCTGGTCTGGTACCTCCCCTCGCTCTCCGACGCCTCCGCCCCCGACACCGGCCGGCGCAGCTTCTTCGACCTGCTGCCCTCCGGCTGGCTCTGGGGCACCCTGCAACTCTTCGTCGCGGCAGCCCTCGCCGCCCTGTGGCGGGCACGCAGGCTCGGCCCCCTCGTGCCCGAGAAACTCCCCGTCGCGATCCGCGCCTCCGAAACCGTCGAAGGCCGCGCCCGCCTCTACCGCAAGGCGAACGCGCGCGACCGCGCCGCCACCGCTCTCCGCTCCACCACGCGCACCCGCCTCGCCCCCCTCGTGGGCATCCCCGTCACCCAGGCGCACGCGCCCGAGGCCCTGCTCCCCGCGCTCTCCGCCCACCTGCACGGCGACGGACAGTCCCTGCACGACCTGCTCTTCGGCCCGCCGCCCGGCGACGACGCGGCCCTCGTCTCCCTCGCCGACCGACTCGACGCCCTCGAAAGAGAGGTACGCCGTCCATGATGGACCCGACCACTGACAACGCCGGGCACACCGGGGACCCGGACGCCGCCCGGGCCTCCCTGGAGGCCCTGCGCGCCGAGATCGCCAAGGCCGTGGTCGGCCAGGACCCCGCCGTGACGGGCCTCGTCGTCGCCCTGCTGTGCCGCGGCCACGTCCTGCTCGAAGGCGTTCCCGGAGTCGCCAAGACCCTGCTGGTCCGCACGCTGGCCGCCGCCCTGGAACTCGGCACCAAGCGCGTCCAGTTCACCCCCGACCTCATGCCGAGCGACGTGACCGGCTCCCTGGTCTACGACGCCCGCACCGCGGAGTTCTCCTTCCAGCCCGGCCCGGTCTTCACCAACCTCCTCCTCGCCGACGAGATCAACCGCACCCCGCCCAAGACCCAGTCCTCGCTCCTGGAGGCCATGGAGGAGCGCCAGGTCACCGTCGACGGCACCCCGCGCCCGCTCCCCGAGCCCTTCCTCGTCATCGCCACCCAGAACCCGGTCGAGTACGAGGGCACCTACCCCCTGCCCGAGGCACAGCTCGACCGCTTCCTGCTGAAACTGACGATCCCCCTGCCCTCACGCCAGGACGAGATCGACGTCCTCGCCCGCCACGCCGCCGGCTTCAACCCGCGCGACCTGCGCGCCGCCGGCGTGCGCCCGGTGGCCGGCCCCGCCGACCTCGACGCGGCCCGCGCCGCGATCGCCAAGACGACCGTCTCCCCGGAGATCACCGCCTACGTCGTCGACATCTGCCGCGCCACCCGCGAATCGCCGTCCCTCACCCTGGGCGTCTCCCCGCGCGGGGCGACGGCCCTCCTTTCGACGTCCCGCGCGTGGGCATGGCTCACGGGCCGCGACTACGTCATCCCCGACGACGTCAAGGCCCTGGCCCTGCCCACCCTGCGCCACCGCGTACAGCTGCGCCCGGAAGCAGAGATGGAGGGCGTCACCGCCGACTCGGTGATCAACGCCATCCTCGCCCACGTGCCGGTCCCCCGCTGATGGCCCTCACCGGACGTGCCGCGCTCCTCGCGGCCCTCGGCTCGATCCCCGTCGGCATCTGGGACGCCGGCTGGACGGGCATCCTCGCCGTGAACGCACCGCTGGCCGTCGCCTGCGCCTGCGACTACGCCCTCGCCGCCCCCGTACGACGCCTCGGACTGACCCGCTCGGGGGACACCTCCGTCCGCCTCGGGGAGAGCGCAGACGTCACCCTCACACTCACCAACCCCTCCGGTCGCCGGCTGCGCGCCCAGGTCCGCGACGCGTGGCCGCCCAGCAGTTGGCAACCCGGCACCGAGACGACCGCCTCCCGCCACCGCGTGACCGTGCCCGCCGGCGAGCGCCGGCGGCTGACGACCCGCCTGCGTCCCACCCGGCGCGGCGACCGCCACGCCGACCGCGTCACCATCCGCTCCTACGGGCCGCTCGGCCTCTTCGCCCGCCAGGGCGCCCACAAGGTCCCGTGGACGGTACGCGTGCTGCCGCCGTTCACCAGCCGCAAGCACCTGCCCTCCAAGCTCGCGCGTCTCCGCGAGCTCGACGGTCGCACCAGCGTCCTCACCCGAGGCGAGGGAACCGAGTTCGACAGCCTGCGCGAGTATGTACCCGGCGACGACACCCGCTCCATCGACTGGCGTGCCACGGCCCGCCAGACCACGGTCGCCGTGCGCACCTGGCGCCCCGAACGCGACCGGCACATCCTGGTCGTCCTCGACACCGGCCGCACCTCGGCGGGCAGAGTGGGTGACGCGCCGCGTCTGGACGCGTCCATGGACGCGGGCCTGCTGCTGGCGGCCCTGGCCTCCCGCGCCGGCGACCGCGTCGACCTGCTCGCCTACGACCGCCGGGTACGCGCCCTCGTGCAGGGCCGCACTGCACGCGACCTGCTTCCGTCCCTGGTCAGCGCGATGGCCACGCTGGAGCCGGAACTCGTCGAGACCGACGCCCGGGGTCTGACGGCCACGGCGCTGCGCACGGCGCCCCGCCGTTCTCTGGTCGTCCTGCTGACCAGCCTGGACGCCGCGCCGGTCGAAGAGGGCCTGCTGCCGGTCCTCCCGCAACTGACCCAGCGCCACACGGTGCTGGTGGCCTCGGTGGCCGATCCTCACGTCGCCGCGATGGGCGCGGCCCGGGGGGACACTGACGCGGTGTACGAGGCCGCGGCGGCCGCGCAGGCCCAGGCTGAGCGCCACCGTACGGCGGAACAACTCCGCCGGCACGGCGTGACGGTCGTGGACGCGACACCGGACGACCTGGCGCCCGCGCTGGCGGACGCGTATCTGGCGCTGAAGGCGGCGGGCCGGCTCTGAGCCGGTCCCGCCCTCCGGGGCCCAAACGCAGAAAACCCCGCACCGGAAGGTGCGGGGTTTTCTTCAATATTTGTTCGGCGGTGTCCTACTCTCCCACAGGGTCCCCCCTGCAG
>NZ_BMVF01000006.1 GCF_014650575.1 Streptomyces naganishii JCM 4654 | reverse complement strand
TGCTCCGCGTCCTGCCGCCGCTCCGCCAGCTCCATCGCCAACGCCGCCTGCGCCGCGAAGCCGCGCAGGGTGTCGACCTCCTGGTCGGTGAAGTCCCTGGTGTCCGTCTCGCGGGCGAGGAGCACCACACCGCGGATCTGGTCGCCGGCGCCGATAGGGACGGCGACCGCCGGGCCGAGGCCCTCGAAGCGGGGCGGCCCGGCGGTGACCCGCTCGTCCTGGGAGATGTCCGTACTGGTCACGGGGGCGCCGTTGGCGAACGCCTCGCCCGTGAGGGTGCCCCCGACGGGCAGGACGAGGCCGCGGTGCGCGTCGGCCTGCCGGCCGATGGCGAGCTCCACGGTGAGGGTGTCGGTGCCCTTGACGGGGGTGGACATCGCGGCGAGCGCCGAGCCGGTGATCTCCCGCGCGCGCTCGGCGATCAGGCCCAGCACGGCACCGGGCTCGCTGCCGGACATCAGGCTGTGGGTGACCTCGGCGTTCGCCCCCAGCCAGCGCTCGCGCAGCCGCGACTCCTCGTACAGCCGCGCGTTGTCGATCGCCACGCCCGCGGCGACCGCCAGCGTCGACAGGACCGACTCGTCCTCCTGGTCGAACTCCAGCCCGCCCCGCTTCTCCGTCAGGTACAGGTTGCCGAACACCTGACCCCGCACCCGGATCGGCACACCGAGGAACGAGTCCATCGGCGGGTGGTGCGCCGGAAAACCGTACGACGCCGCGTGCTCGGACAGCTTCGCCAGCCGCAGCGGCTCCGGGTGCCGGATCAGCTCGCCCAGGATCCCGTGCCCCTCCGGGTACGGGCCGATCTCCTTGATCACGTCCTCGTCGACGCCGATGGTGTGGAAGGCCGACAGCCGCCTGCCGTCCGGGCCGATCACGCCGAGCGCCGCGTACCGGGCGTCGACGAGGGTGGCCGCGGCGTCCACGATGCTGTAGAGCACCTGCTCCAGGTCCAGTTCGCGGCCGACGGAGAGCACCGCCTCCAGCAGGCTGTGCACCCGGTCCCGGGTGCCGCGGGCCGCGTCCAGGCGCGCCTGCAGTTCCTCCAGCAGCTCGTCCAGGCGCAGCTGCGGAAGCCGCATGCGCGCCTCCCCCGACTCCTCGGAGCTTCCCACCGACGTTCCTCCAAGCCCCTCTGACGTGCCCAAAGCCGTACGTCAGCCGTACTGCTCGGTAGTCACACTAACCGGTACGGCGGACGGATGGCATGGGTACGACCCGGGAGCACCGCGGCCTGCGGCGCGCCCAGGTGGGCGGGGGAAGTCCGGCGGGCCGGTGCGGCCCGTCGGCCGGGGATCAGCGGCTGAGGCGCGCCGGGGTCAGTGGCCGTCACCCCGCAGCCGGTCGCGCGCCTGGGTGGCGATGACGGCGGCCTGGATCCTGCGCTCCACGCCGAGCTTGGCGAGCAGCCGCGAGATGTGGTTCTTGACCGTCTTCTCGGCCAGGTAGAGGCGCTGGCCGATCTGCCGGTTGGTCAGCCCCTCGCCGATCAGGGCCAGGATCTCCCGCTCCCGGTCGGTCAGACCGGGCAGCGCGTCCGGCTCCTCCTCCTGCTGCTGGCCGCCGCGCAGCCGGGCCATCAGCTTGGTGGTGGCGCTCGGGTCGAGCAGCGACTGGCCGCGGGCGACGGTGCGCACCGCCGAGACCAGGTCCGAGCCCTGGATCTGCTTCAGCACGTAGCCGGAGGCGCCCGCCATGATCGAGTCCAGCAGCGCCTCCTCGTCGTCGAAGGAGGTGAGCATCAGGCAGGCCAGCTCAGGCAGGCGGGAGCGCAGCTCCCGGCAGACCGTCACGCCGTCGCCGTCCGGCAGGCGCACGTCGAGAACGGCCACGTCGGGGCGGAGCGCCGGGACCCGCACGAGTGCCTGCTCGGCGGTGGCGGCCTCGCCGACCACCGTGATGTCCGGTTCGTCGTTCAGCAGGTCGTGCACCCCACGCCGTACCACCTCGTGGTCGTCCATGAGGAAGACCCGGATCGGGGTCTCGGGGCCGGCCGGCTCACGGTCCGTCATCGGTCGCTCTCCTTGTGCTGTATTCGATCGCCAGGGGGAATCCTTCCCCGGAACGGGGACTGAAGGCCAGGGCCGGTCGGCCCTGTTTCCAGCTTTCCACGCCGGGACGGATACGCGTGTCCTGTGATCTGCGCAATTGCAAAATTCTGCAACTGCATACATGCTATATCCGTTCTGTACGGCGGAAGAGAGCCGAGGCCACCGCGCGATGACGTCCCCACTCAGCCGGGCCGGGTCCCGGCTCATGTCCCTGCTGCCCTCGCGGGCCGACCTGGCGGGGATGGGCCGCAGCCCGCGCCGGGACCTGCTCGCCGGCCTGACCGTGGCCGTCGTCGCCCTGCCCCTCGCCCTGGGCTTCGGCGTCTCCTCCGGCCTCGGCGCCGGGGCGGGCCTGGCGACGGCGGTGGTCGCGGGCGCGCTCGCCGCGCTGTTCGGCGGCTCCGACCTCCAGGTCTCGGGGCCCACGGGCGCGATGACGGTGGTGCTGGTGCCCATCGTCGGCCGCTACGGGCCGTCCGGGGTGCTCACGGTCGGGCTGATGGCCGGGCTGATGCTGGTCGCGCTGGCGGCGCTGCGGGCCGGGAAGTACATGCGCTACGTGCCCGCCCCGGTGGTGGAGGGGTTCACCCTCGGCATCGCGTGCGTCATCGGGCTCCAGCAGGTGCCGAACGCGCTGGGCGTGCCGAAGCCCGGAGGCGACCGGGTGCTGGTCGTCGCCTGGCGCGCGCTGGAGGAGTTCGTACGGCATCCGAACTGGACGGCCCTGCTGTGCGCCCTCGCGGTGGCGGCCGTGATGCTGGCCGGCGCGCGGTGGCGGCCGGCCGTGCCGTTCTCGATCGTGGCCGTGCTCGCCGCGACCGTCGTGGTGCAGGTGGCCGGGCTGAAGGGCGCGCGGCCGATCGGTGACCTGCCCGCCGGGCTGCCCTCGCCCTCGCTCGGCTTCCTGCACCCCGGCGCGCTCGGCTCGCTGCTCGCCCCGGCGGTGGCGGTCGCCGCGCTGGCCGCGCTGGAATCCCTGCTCTCGGCCTCGGTCGCGGACGGGATGACGGTGGGCCGCCGGCACGACCCGGACCGTGAACTGTTCGGGCAGGGCCTGGCCAACATCGCGGCCCCGCTGTTCGGCGGGGTGCCCGCGACCGGCGCCATCGCCCGTACCGCCGTCAACGTGCGCACCGGAGCCGGCTCGCGGCTGGCCGCCCTCGCGCACGCGGCCGTGCTGGCGGTGATCGTGTTCGCCGCCGCGCCGCTGGTCTCCCGCATCCCGCTGGCCGCGCTCGCCGGGGTCCTGCTGGCCACCGCGGTGCGCATGGTGGAGGTGGGCTCGCTGCGGGCCATGGCGCGGGCGACCCGCTCGGACGCGGCGATCCTCGCGCTGACCGCGCTCGCCACGCTCGCCCTCGACCTCGTCTACGCCGTCGTCATCGGCCTGCTGGTGGCCGGCGCCCTCGCGCTGCGCGCCGTGGCCCGGCAGGCCCGTCTCGACCAGGTCCCGCTCGACTGCGGCGACCACAGTGCCGAGGAGCACGCCCTGCTCGCGGAGCACATCGTCGCCTACCGCCTCGACGGGCCGCTGTTCTTCGCCGCCGCCCACCGCTTCCTGCTGGAGCTGACCGAGGTGGCCGACGTGCGGGTGGTGATCCTGCGCATGTCCCGCGTGTCCACCATGGACGCCACCGGCGCCCTCGTCCTGAAGGACGCGGTGGAGAAGCTGAACCGGCGCGGCATCGCCGTGCTCGCCTCGGGCATCCGCGCCGGCCAGCGGCGGGTCCTGGAGTCCGTGGGCGTGCTCGGCCTGCTGCACCGCGAGGGCGGCGAGTACGCGACCACTCCGGAGGCGATCGGGGCGGCCCACCGCCTGCTGGCGAGCCAGGGAGTGGTGGGCCCGGCCGGTCCGGCGCGGACCGCGCACGGAATTGCACATCTGCGCAATTCTTGATGTTGTTACTGCCTGCCGCGACGCACAGCAGAGCCGGGTCGAGCCGGCGGAGCCAGGACGAAGCATGGTGACCACGCCGCTGTACCAACTGAAGGCCGAGTTCTTCAAGACGCTCGGCCATCCCGCGCGCATCCGCGTCCTGGAGCTGCTGAGCGAACGCGAGCACGCGGTGGCCGAGATGCTGCCCGAGGTGGGCATCGAACCCGCCGCGCTCTCCCAGCAGTTGGCGGTGCTGCGCCGGTCCGGCCTGGTGGTCACCCGCAAGGAGGGCTCCACGGTCTACTACTCGCTGACCGACCCGCACGTGGCGGAGCTGCTGCGGGTGGCCCGCACGATCCTCTCCGGGGTGCTGGCCGGACAGGCCGAGCTCCTGGCCGACCTGCGGGCGGCTCAGGGCGGCCCGTCGTAGCCCGGGCCCGGCGCACGACGACCGGGGCCCCACCGCGCCTGCGGTGGAGCCCCGGTGACGGTCCGGCGTGCGGTCACCGCAGCCAGTGGTTGCGGCTGACGAGGGGCAGACGGGCCCAGATCCGGCCCAGTCCCCAGGTGGCGCCGGCGCCGGCGGCCGCGAGGGCGATCAGGGCGACGGCGTAGAGGACGTGGTAGTCGGCGAAGGGGTTCGTCGACATGCTCGGCGTGCCGTCGGCCAGGTGCTTGGCGGGCGGCCACTCGGCCATCCACATCAGCGCCATCATCGCGGTGCCCGCCACCGCGGCGAGCCGCAGCCCGATGCCCGCGATCAGCGCGACGCCGATGCCGAGGAGGCCGAGCATGAACAGCCAGTCGGCCCAGGTGTCGCCGGCCCAGGAGTGGAAGGTGCCCTTCATCGGTCCGGCGGCGACCGAGCTGAGGAAGCCCTTGGTCGGCGAGCCGCCGTCGATCCAGCCCTTGCCGGACGGGGTGGCGTAGCCGAAGCCGAACGTCTTGTCCAGGAACGCCCACAGGAAGACGAAGCCCAGGAGGATCCGGAGCCCGGCCAGGGCGTGGGCGGCGATCGAGCCGGTCACGGTCGTCTCCGAGGCCGCGGTGGCCGAGCCGGATGCCGATCCGGTGCGGCGGGGGAACGGCAGGTGGAAGCCGACGTGACGGTGGGAGTGGTCCTGCACGGCCATGATGTCCATCCCTTTCAGGGGATCTCGCGTGGTTGTCGGTCGCTCTCGGTGCGTTACCAATCTCCCGCAGCGGCGGCCGGGTGCGCAGGGACTGCGCGGCCCGGCCGCCGGGGCCGAACGTCCTTGTTTCAAGTACCCGTTCAGCCGTCCCAGGACCAGTCGGCCACCTCGGGCAGGTCCACGCCGTGCTCGCGGATGTACTCGTGGTGGCGCAGCCGGACGTCCTCCATGCGCTGGCGCACGGCGGCGGCGCGCACGGCGAGCCCGGGCACGCGGTCGATGACGTCCATCACCAGGCGGTAGCGGTCGAGGTCGTTGCCGACCACCATGTCGAACGGCGTGGTGGTGGTGCCGATCTCCTTGTAGCCGCGCACGTGCAGGTGGCGGTGGCCGGTGCGCCGGTAGGCGAGGCGGTGGATGAGCCACGGGTAGCCGTGGTAGGCGAAGATGACCGGCTTGTCGGCGGTGAACAGGCCGTTGTACTCGAAGTCGGTCATGCCGTGCGGGTGTTCCTCGCTGGGCATCAGCCGGGCGATGTCGACGACGTTCACCACCCGCACCGCCAGCTCGGGCAGGTGCCGGCGCAGCAACTGGGCGGCGGCCAGCACCTCCTGGGTGGGCACGTCGCCGGCGCAGGCCAGCACCACGTCGGGTTCCCGGCCGCCGTCCTCGGTGCCGGCCCAGTCCCACACCCCGGCGCCGCGCGCGCAGTGCACCTTGGCCTGCTCCATGGAGAGCCAGTCGAAGCAGGGCTGCTTCCCGGCGACGACCACGTTGACGTAGTCCCGGCTGCGCAGCGCGTGATCGGCCACGGACAGCAGGGTGTTGGCGTCCGGCGGGAAGTAGACCCGTACCGCCTCGGGGCTCTTGTTGAGGATGTGGTCGACGAAGCCGGGGTCCTGGTGGGAGAAGCCGTTGTGGTCCTGGCGCCACACGTGCGAGGTGAGCAGGTAGTTGAGGGACGCGATGGGGGCGCGCCAGGTCAGCCGGCGCGTGGTGCGCAGCCACTTGATGTGCTGGTTGACCATCGAGTCGACGATGTGCACGAACGCCTCGTAGCAGGAGAACAGTCCGTGCCGGCCGGTGAGGAGGTAGCCCTCCAGCCAGCCCTGGCAGGTGTGTTCGGACAGGATCTCCATCACCCGGCCGTGCCGGTCGAGGTGTTCGTCGACGTCGAGGGTGCGGGCCTGCCAGGCCTTGCCGCTGGCCGCGTAGACGGCCTGGAGGCGGTTGGAGGCGGTCTCGTCGGGGCCGACCAGGCGGAAGTCGCGCCGCCCGGCGGTGGACGCCATGACGTCCTCCAGCAACTCGCCCAGCACCCGGGTGGGTTCGTGCATGCTCGCGCCGGGCTTGTCGACCTCCACGGCGTACTTCTCCAGCGGGGGCAGGGGCAGTTCGCGCAGCAGCAGGCCGCCGTTGGCGTGCGGGGTCGCGCCCAGGCGCCGGGCGCCCAAGGGGACGCAGGCGAGCACCTCGGGGCGCGGGGCGCCGTGCTCGTCGAACAGCTCCTCCGGCCGGTACGAGCGCAGCCACGCCTCCAGCTGCCGCAGGTGCTCGGGGTTGTCCCGTACGGCGGCCAGCGGGACCTGGTGGGCCCGCCAGGTGCCCTCCACGGGCAGGCCGTCGACCTCGGCGGGGCCGGTCCAGCCCTTCGGGGTGCGCAGCACGATCACCGGCCAGCGTGGCCGCTCGGTGGCGCCCTCCTCGCGGGCGGCGCGCTGGATCGCGGCGATGCGGTCGAGTGCCGTGTCCATGGCGGCGGCCATGGCGCGGTGCACGGCGGCCGGCTCGTCGCCGGTGACGTGGATCGGGTCGTGGCCGTATCCCTTGAGCAGGTCGTCGAGTTCGGCCTCGGGGAGCCGGGCCAGCACGGTCGGGTTGGCGATCTTGTAGCCGTTGAGGTGCAGGACGGGCAGGACGGCGCCGTCGCAGACCGGGTCGAGGAACTTGTTGGAGTGCCAGGAGGCGGCCAGCGGGCCGGTCTCCGCCTCGCCGTCGCCGATCACGCAGGTCACGACCAGGCCGGGGTTGTCCAGGGCGGCGCCGTAGGCGTGCGAGAGGGCGTAGCCGAGCTCGCCGCCCTCGTGGATGGAGCCGGGCGTCTCCGGCGCGACGTGGCTCGGCACCCCGCCGGGGAAGGAGAACTGCTTGAACAGCCGGCCCATGCCCTGCGCGTCGCGGGTGATGTCGGGATAGGTCTCGGTGTACGTGCCCTCCAGCCAGGAGTTGGCGAGGACGGCGGGCCCGCCGTGACCGGGTCCCCAGATGCACAGGGCGTCCAGGTCACGGGCCTTGATCACGCGGTTGAGGTGGGTGTGGACCAGGTTCAGACCGGGTGAGGTGCCCCAGTGGCCGAGCAGGCGCGGCTTGACGTGCTCGGGCCGCAGCGGCTCGGTCAGCAGGGGGTTGGCCATCAGGTAGATCTGGCCTACGGCGAGGTAGTTCGCGGCGCGCCAGTGCGCGTCCAGCGTGGCGAGTTCCTCGTCCGTGAGCCCGGCGGGCGCCTGCTGGGGATCGACGGGCATCGGGATTCCTTCCGGGTCGGGAAGCGGCGGTGGAGGGGTGGCATGCGGTCACGAGCGCGAGGGCCGGCCGCGTGCGCGGCGGGCCGACGGCACACCACTCCACCCTCCAGTGGCCGCCCGGGTACCCGACAGGGCCGTTCGGGTCACGCTCACGACCGCGGCGTCACTGGGCGGCGAGGCCGTGGGCGCGGAACTGGGCGCGGACCCGTTCGACCAGGGCCGCGTCCGGCACCGGGTTGCCCTTCAGCGGGAAGGGGATCCCCAGGGCCTCGTACTTGGGGGCGCCGAGCTTGTGGAACGGCAGGATGTCGACCCGCTCCACGCTGTCCAGGCCGGCCACGAAGCGGGCCAGGCCGTCCACCGCGCGCTCGTCGTCGGTCCAGCCGGGGACGAGCACGTAGCGGATCCACATCCGCTTGCCGAGCCGGGCCAGACGGGTGGCGAAGTTGAGCGTGGGCGTCAGCTCGCCCCCGGTGAGCTTGCGGTAGGTGGCCACGTCGAAGGACTTGATGTCCAGCAGCACCAGGTCGGTGTCGGCCAGCAGCTCGTCCGTGGCGCGGGCGCCGAGGAAGCCGGAGGTGTCCAGCGCGGTGTGCAGCCCGGCCTCCTTGCACCGGCGCAGGACCGCGCCGGTGAAGGCCGGCTGGAGGAGGGGCTCGCCGCCGGTGACGGTGACCCCTCCCCCCGCGGTGGTGATGAACGGACGGTACTTCTCGATCTCCGCCATCACCTCGTCGACGGTGGCCCGCCGGCCGTCCCGCATGTGCCAGGTGTCGGGGTTGGCGCAGTACAGGCAGCGCAGCGGGCAGCCGCTGACGAAGAGCACGAACCGGGTCCCGGGACCGTCCACGCCGGTGGACAGGTCCCAGGAGTGGATCCGGCCGGTGACCGGGACCGGGCCCACGGGGGCCGGGGCCGCGGTGGCCGCGGTGGCCGGAGTCGGGGTGGTCACGGTGGCCGGGGTCGGGGTGGTCACGGTTCTCACAGCGATCCGTGGAAGGTGCGGCTGATCACGTCGAGCTGCTGCTCGCGGGTCAGGCGGACGAAGTTGACGGCGTATCCGGAGACCCGGATGGTCAGCTCCGGGTACTTCTCCGGGTGCTCCATGGCGTCCTCCAGCACCTCCCGGTTCAGCACGTTGACGTTCATGTGGAAACCGCCCGCCGAGGTGTAGGCGTCGAGGATGCCCACCAGGTTGCCCGCGCGGTCCGCCGGGACGTGGCCCAGACCCTCCGGGGTGATGGTCGTGGTCAGCGAGATGCCGTCCCTGGCCTGCTCGTACGGCAGCTTCGCCACCGACAGCGCCGAGGCGGCCACCCCGTGCCGGTCGCGGCCGTTCATCGGGTTGGCGCCGGGGGCGAAGGGCGCTCCGGCGCGGCGGCCGTCGGGGGTGTTGCCGGTGTGCTTGCCGTAGACCACGTTGGAGGTGATGGTCAGCACGGACTGGGTGTGCTCGGCGTCCCGGTAGGTGGGGTGCCTGCGCACCTTCGCCATGAACGACTCGACCAGGCCCACGGCGAGCTGGTCCGCGCGGTCGTCGTTGTTGCCGTACGCCGGGAAGCCGCCCTCGACCTCGTAGTCCACCGCGAGGCCCGTGTCGTCGCGGATCACCCTCACCCGCGCGTGCTTGACGGCGGACAGGCTGTCCGCGGCCACCGACAGGCCGGCGATGCCGCACGCCATGAAGCGGTGCACGGGGTAGTCGTGCAGCGCCATCTCCAGGCGCTCGTAGGCGTACTTGTCGTGCATGTAGTGGATGACGTTGAGCGCGTCCACGTACGTCCCCGCCAGCCAGTCCAGCATGCGGTCGTACGCCGCCGACAGCTCCTCGTAGTCCAGGTAGTCGCCGGTCAGCGCCGGCGCGGGCGGGGCGACCTGCTCGCCGCTGATCTCGTCGCGGCCGCCGTTGATCGCGTACAGCAGGGCCTTGGCGAGGTTGACGCGGGCGCCGAAGAACTGCATCTGCCGTCCGACCGCCATCGCCGACACGCAGCAGGCGATCGCGGTGTCGTCGCCGGTGCGCGGGCGCATCAGGTCGTCGGACTCGTACTGCACGGCGCTGGTGTCGATGGAGACCTGGGCGCAGAACTTCTTGAACCCTTCGGGCAGCCTCGGCGACCACAGGACGGTCAGGTTCGGCTCGGGGGCCGGGCCGAGGTCGTAGAGGGTCTGCAGGAAGCGGAAGGACGTGCGGGTGACCAGGGTGCGGCCGTCGCTGCCGATGCCGCCGATGGACTCCGTGACCCAGGTCGGGTCGCCCGAGAACAGGGCGTCGTACTCCGGCGTGCGCAGGAACCGCACGATCCGCAGCTTGATCACGAAGTCGTCGATCAGCTCCTGGGCGCGGGACTCGTCGATGGTCTGCTCGTCCAGGTCGCGCTGGAGGTAGACGTCGAGGAAGGTCGAGGTGCGGCCCAGCGACATCGCGGCGCCGTTCTGCTCCTTCACCGCGGCGAGGTAGCCGAGGTAGAGCCACTGCACGGCCTCGTGCGCGGTGGCAGCCGGGCGGGTGACGTCGCAGCCGTAGGAGGCCGCCATGCGGGTCAGCTCGCCCAGGGCGCGGATCTGCTCGGCGATCTCCTCGCGGTCCCGGATGACGTGCTCGGTGGAGGGGCGGGCGTCCAGCAGGGCCTTGTCTGCGAGCTTGCCCTCGATCAGCCGGTCCGTGCCGTACAGGGCCACGCGCCGGTAGTCGCCGATGATCCGGCCCCGGCCGTAGGCATCGGGCAGGCCGGTGATGATGCCGGCCTTGCGGGCCGCGCGCATCCCGGGGGTGTAGGCGTCGAAGACGCCGTCGTTGTGGGTCTTGCGGTAGGTGCCGAACACCTTGGTGACGAAGGGGTCCGGCTCGTAGCCGTAGGCCTTCAGCCCGTTCTCCACCATCCGCAGGCCGCCGTTGGGCATGATCGCCCGCTTGAGCGGGGCGTCGGTCTGCAGGCCGACGATCAGCTCGCGGTCGCGGTCGATGTAGCCCGGGGCGTGCGAGGTGATCGTCGAGGGGGTCGCGGCGTCGACGTCGTAAATGCCCTTGCGGCGCTCCTCCGGGAAGAGCGAGCTGACCTTCTCCCACACGGCCGTCGTCCGGTCCGTGGGGCCGGCCAGGAAGCTCGCGTCACCCTCGTACGGGGTGTAGTTGGCCTGCACGAAGTCGCGGACGTCGATGCGCTCGCGCCACGTCGTCCCGGCGAAGCTGCGCCAGGCACCTGCCTCGTGGGCGGCCTCGGTGCCGGTGCTGCCGGCTGTCACCGTCGCGGTCATCACGGGTCCTCTCCTGAGCTTGTGTCCACCGACCAGCCTCGTCGTGCCGGGCCCGGGCGGGCAGTGCCGGACAGGGCACCTGAGCGATCCTTCCGGCCCGGTGTGGGGGGACCTTGGTCCCGTCGTGGACGGGACCGGTCAGCCGACCGTCAGGTCGGGGCGGATCAGGGTGCCCGCCCTGCCGTGGACTATCTCGTCGGCCGCGTCCAGGGCGCCGATGGCGGCCAGGCCACCGGTGCGCTCCACGAAGCGGGCGCAGGCCTCCGCCTTGGGGCCCATGGAGCCGGCCGCGTAGCCGGAGCGGCGCAGGTCGTGCGGGGTGGCGTCCACGACCGGACGCTGGTCGGGGGTGCCGTAGCCGCTGTAGACGCACGGCACGTCGGTGAGGACGAGCAGGAAGTCGGCCTTGAGGTCCTCGGCGAGCAGCGCGGCCGTGAGGTCCTTGTCCACGACCGCCTCCACGCCGGTGAGGGCGCCGCTGTCGCGGTCGGCCGTCACCGGTACGCCCCCGCCGCCCGCGCAGATCACCAGCGTGCCCGTCCCCAGCAGCTCGTGCACGGTGTCGGTCTCGACGATCCGCTCGGGCGCGGGAGAGGGCACCACGCGGCGCCAGCCCGTGGTGTCCCGGGCGACGTGCCAGCCGCGCCGCTTGGCCAGGGAACGGGCGGCCTCCCGCGAGTAGACCTGGCCGACGAACTTGGTGGGCCGTCCGAAGGCGGGGTCGTCCGGCCGCACGACGGTGTGGGTGACCAGGGCCGCGATACGGCGGCCCGGCAGCGCGTTGTGCAGGGTGCGGACCAGCAGGGAGCCGATCATGCCCTCGGTCTGGGCGCCCAGCAGGTCCAGCGGGTAGGGGGCGCTGAGCACGGGGTCGGCGGCGCTCTCCATGGCGAGCAGGCCGATCTGGGGGCCGTTGCCGTGGGTGACGACGACCTCGTGCTCGTGGGCGAGGGCGGCGATCGCGGTGGCGACCCGCTCGATGTTGGCCTGCTGGACGTCGGCGTCGGGGCGCTCGCCCCGGTGCAGCAGGGCGTTGCCGCCGAGGGCGACGACGATGCGCATGGTTCAGTCCTCCAGGGTGGCGACGAGGACGGCCTTGATGGTGTGCAGCCGGTTCTCGGCCTGGTCGAAGACGATCGAGGCGGGCGAGGAGAACACCTCGTCGGTGACCTCGAGCCCGTCCAGGCCGTGCGTGTCGAGCAGGTCCCGGCCCAGGCGGGTGCGGTGGTCGTGCAGGGCCGGCAGGCAGTGCATGAACCTGACGTCCGGGTTGCCGGTGGCGGCGACGGTCTTCGCGTTGACCTGGTAGGGCAGGAGCAGGTCGATCCGCTCGTGCCAGGTCTCGGCGGGCTCGCCCATGGAGACCCACACGTCGGTGTAGAGGAAGTCCGTGCCGCGCACGGCGCTCTCGGCGTCCTCGGTGAGCGTGATCCGCGCGCCGCTGCGCTCGGCCACCGCCCGGCACGCGGCGACGTGCGCCGGGTCGGGCCACAGCCCGGCGGGGGCGGCGATGCGCACGTCCATGCCGAGCAGCGCGCCCATGGCCAGCAGCGAGTTGCCCATGTTGTTGCGGGCGTCGCCGAGGTAGCAGTACGAGATCTCGCGCAGCGGCTTCGGGCTGTGCTCGCGCATGGTGAACACGTCGCACAGGCTCTGGGTGGGGTGCGAGGTGTCGGTGAGCCCGTTGAAGACGGGGACGCCGGAGCCGGCGGCCAGTTCGGTGACGATCGACTGGGCGGAGCCCCGGTACTCGATGCCGTCGAACATGCGGCCCAGTACGCGGGCGGTGTCGGCGATGGACTCCTTGCTGCCGACGTGGGTGTCGCCGGGGCCGAGGTAGGTGGTGGCGGCGCCCTGGTCGGCGGCGGCCACCTCGAAGGCGCAGCGGGTGCGGGTGGAGGTCTTCTCGAAGACCAGGGCGATGTGACGGCCCCTCAGCCGGGGCTGTTCGGTGCGCGCGCGCCGGGCCGCCTTGAGTTCGGTGGCCAGGTCGAGGAGACGGTGGATCTCCTCGGCGGTGAAGTCGAGTTCGCTCAGGTAGGAGCGTCCGCGCAGGTCGGTGCTGACGGTGCTGTTCGTGGTCATGGCGGGTTCCCTGGAGGTCGTGGTGTCTCAGGCGGTGACGGCGTCGCGTTCGACGGGGCAGCTCATGCAGCGCGGTCCGCCCCGCCCGCGGCCGAGTTCGGCGCCGGCGATGGTGACGACCTCGATGCCCTGCTTGCGCAGATAGGTGTTGGTGGTGACGTTGCGCTCGTAGCCGACGACCACTCCGGGCGCCAGCGCGAGGAAGTTGCTGCCGTCGTCCCACTGTTCGCGCTCGGCGTTGCGGATGTCCTGGGGCGCGGACAGCATCCGCACCTTGTCCAGGTCCAGCGCCTCCGCGAGCGCGGTGCCCAGGTCGGAGTTGGGGACGACGTCGAAGCCGGCGGCGTGGCCCTCGCTGGGGCGCAGGGTCCACGAGCGCAGCGAGTCGGCCAGGCCCGGGTAGATGGTGAACGCGTCCCGGTCCACCATCGTCAGCACCGTGTCCAGGTGCATGTAGGCGCGGGTGGAGGGGAGCTGGACCGCGATCAGCCGGTCGGCGGTGCCGCCCGCGAAGAGTCGTACGGCCAGGTTCTCCACGGCCTGCGCGGTGGTCCGCTCGCCCATGCCGACCATGACGGCGCCGTCGCCGAGGACGTGCACGTCGCCGCCCTCCAGGGTGCCCCAGGGGCCGGGGCCGTCCAGGACCGGTTCGGGGGCGCGGCCGGCGAACAGCGGGTGGAACCGGTAGATCGCCTGGGCGTGCAGGCTCTCGCGCCGCCGGGCGGACTTGGCCATGGGGTTGACCGACACCCGGTCGTAGATCCAGCAGGAGTTGTCGCGCGGGAAGAGGTGGTTGGGCAGCGGGGCGAGCGCGAAGTCGTCGGCGTCCAGGGCGCTCCAGACCAGGCTGTGCGGGGTGTTCAGCGGCAGGTCGCTCTTGAGCAGGCCGCCGATCAGGTAGCCGGCGAGGGTCTCGCCGTCCAGTTCGGCGCACAGCCCGCGCACCGGGTCGACCAGGGCCGCGCCGACGGTGGCCGGGGTGACGACCCGCTCCAGCAGCCAGTCGCGGGCCTCGGGGACCTCCAGGGTCTGGGCCAGCAGGTCGGCGAAGTAGTGGACGCGGGCGCCGTGGTCGCGCAGTACCTGGGCGAAGGCGTCGTGCTCCTCGCGGGCGCGCTTGGCCCACAGGACGTCGTCGAAGAGCAGGGCGTCCACGTTGCGCGGGGTGAGGCGGGAGAGTTCGAGTCCGGGCCGGTGCAGGATCACCTGGCGGAGACGGCCGACTTCGGAGTCGACGTGGAAAGTGCTGCTGCTCATGGCTGCTTCCTTGCTGTACGAGGTCTTCGCGGTCGAGTGGGCGTCACGCGCCGGCGGTGGTGACCGCCCTGGGTGCGTGGGGTGAGGGGTGCCGGGCCGGCACCGCGCGGGGGTCCTGGCTCGGGCCCGCGCGGTCCGGCGGGGGTGTCGGTCGTGGTCAGTCGTGGTGGCGCAGGCCCGTGCCGCGCGAGCCGGTCTCGCGGGGGCCGCCCCTGCGGCCGGTCCGCGAACCGGGCAGGCGCCGCTTGCCCGTGGGGGCGGTGGTCTCGGGCGCCCGCTCACCACCGGTGGCGGCCGCGTCCCGCGTCCCGGTCGCGGGCCCGGCCGCCGGTGCGGCCGTCCCGGCCACGGGGGCGGTGCCGGCCACGGCGGGGGTGCCGGTGGGCGAGACGGCGGTCCCGGCCATGGCGGCGGTCCCGGTGGGCGAGGCGGTGGCGTCCCGCTTCAGCCACACGTAGACCGGCAGTCCGAGGAGCAGGACGAACAGGCCGTAGTAGACGGTCTGGTAGCCGCTGCCCTGGATCGACCAGTACGAGAAGGCCATGGCGAGCCCGGCGACGGTGACGTCCCGCACCAGCGCGCGCCGGCTCAGGCGCCCGCGGTCGCGCACCAGCCAGTACAGCTGGGCGGCGGCGGAGAACAGGTACGGGATCACCGCGGTGAGCACGCTCAGCAGCACGATCTTGGTGAAGACGTCCTCGAAGCTCGTGTAGCTGAACACCGTGATCAGCGAGGCGAGCACGGTCGAGGCGAGGATGCCGAAGACCGGGACGTCCCGCTCGCCGCGCAGCCGGGCGAAGGAGCGCGGGAAGAGGCCGTCGCGGGCGGCGGCGTACGGCATCTCGGCGCACAGCATGGTCCAGCCGTTCAGGGCGCCGATGCCGGAGACGATGGCGGCCACGGCCACCGCGTCACCGGCCCAGCTCCCGCCGAGGATGTTGTTCGCCGCGTCGGTGAACGGCGCCGTGGAGGAGCCGAGGTCGGCGTGCGAGACGGTGCCGAAGACCGCGAGCGTGCCGAGGATGTAGATGACGGCGCAGACGAGCGTGCCGTACACGGTGGCGCGCGGCACGTTGCGCTCGGGGTCGCGGACCCGGCCGGCGACGACCGAGGCGGCCTCCAGGCCGAGGTAGCTGAACAGGGCGATGGCGCCCGCGGCCGAGATGGCGCCGGTGGCCGACTGGCCGCTGGCGTTGAACGCGCCGAAGTTGCCGGAGTCGATGAACAGCAGTCCCACGGTGGCCATGAAGACCAGCGGGACGAACTTCAGCACGGTGGTGACGACCTGGAAGGCGCCGGTGTTGCGCGCCCCGGTCAGGTTGACCGCCGCCGGCAGCCACAGGCCGACCAGCGCGATCACCACCGACCAGGCGGTGCGGTGACCGGTGTTGACGAACACCTCGACGTAGCCGACCCAGGCCACCGCGATGGCCGCGTTGCCCGCCCACGCCGTGATCCAGTACGACCAGGCGTTGAGGAACCCGGCGAACTCGCCGAACGCCTCCCGGGCGTAGACGTACGGACCGCCGCTCGCGCGGACCCGCTTGGACAACGCCCCGAAGGTCAGGGCCAGGGCGAGCGCGCCGAGGGTGACGACGACGAACGCGATGATGGCGATCGGGCCGTAGGGCGCGAGCGCCGAGGGCAGGGCGAAGACGCCGGTGCCGATGATGCTGCCGATCACGAGCGCGGAGGCGGCGGGCAGGCCGAGGGCCGCCGTGGGCTGCGAGGCTCCCCCGTCCTCGGGGTTGGGACCTCTGCTGGTGCGGAACATGGTGGTGCTCCTGTCGGGCCGACTGGGGAAGAATTGATCCGGTGTCGATCCTTCTTCAGTGCCGTGCGCGCGGGGAGCGGCCACAGGTCCCCCACCGGGCCCATTGGTCCCGGTCACCGGGGGTGCGCGGTGGGAGCCTTCGGAAGGTCAGCCGCGGGCGCAGGCGTGGCCGTTGAGGGCGAAGTCGCGCGGGGCGGAGTTCGCGCCCTGCCAGGAGCCGATGAAGCCGAAGGAGAGGGTGCCGCCGGCGGGCACGCTCCGGTTGTAGTCGGCGGCGGTGGCGGTGACGCGGGAGCCGTCCTGGGCGACGGTGGCGTCCCACATCTGGCTGACGCGCTGGCCGTCGCGGAAGGTCCAGTCGAGCCGCCAGGTGTCCAGGGAGCGGGTGGTGGTGACGGTGACCGCGGCCTGGAAGCCGTCGGACCACTGGCTGGAGACCTCGTAGTGGACGCGGCAGGTCGCCGGCGCGCTCGTACGCGGGGCGGGACCGTCCCCGCCGTCGGCGGGGGCCGTGGAGGTGCCCTGGGGTTCGGGGTCGGGGATCCTGCGGTCGGCGTGTGTCGCGGACGGGCTGGTGGAGGGGCGCGCGGAGGCCGGCCGCGAACTGTGGGCCGGGCGGGGGCCGGTGGGAGTGGTGGCGGGGGTGCGGGAGGGCGGGAGGACGCCGGGGTCGGCGACCGGCTGGCGGTCGGCGTCGCCGCGCGCGGTGTCGGCGGCCGAACCGCCGAAGGGCATCATCGACACCGCCAGGGCCACCGCGGACAGCGCGACCGCCGCGGCGAGCAGTCCCCCGCGCACGGCGCGGGCCCGCCCGTTGCCCTTCGCCGCCTCCGCGCCCTCGGCCTCGGCGGTGGCGGTGGCGGGGCGGCGGGCGCCGAGGCGGACCTCGGCGGCCCGGCGGCGGCGCTCCAGGTAGGCGAGGCCGCCCCAGCCGATCACGCCCCCGGCGAGCGCGGCGGGCAGTCCGCCGCCGTGCAGCCGCAGGCAGGCGGCGGCCTCCGCGCAGCCCTCGCAGGTGGCCAGGTGCCGGGAGAGGTCCTCGGGGGTCTCGGCGGGAGGCGTGGAGCGGGTGACGGCGTGCAGCAGCCGGGCGTAGCGGCGGCACACGGTGTCCATCGGGGTGTCGAGGTGGTCGCGGTGGCAGCGGTCCCGGAACAGGGTGCGCACCTGGTCGAGTTCCTCGGAGACCACCGCGGGGTCCAGGCCGAGCCGGCGGGCCACCACGACCATCGGCAGCGCCTCGACCTCCGCCAGCCACAGCAGCGCGGCGTCCGCCTCCTGGAGGTCCTTCAGGCCGCGCAGCGCCAGCGGGCGGTGCAGCGGCGGGCCGGTGTAGCGGGCCGCCCTGTCGGAGTTGAGCCACAGCCGCAGGTCGGGGTCGAGCCGGTGGCCGTGTCCGGCGGCCTCCCAGGACGCGGCGGTGGTGCGCACCGCGGTCAGCATCAGCGGGATCGCCGGGAGCCGGGGCGTGCGGCGGCCCCGGGCGGCCCCGGCGTCGGCGGCGCGCACCTCGCGCAGGCCGAGCGCGAAGGCCTCCGCGGCCAGCTCCTGGGCCGCCGCCGACCCGGCCGTGCACAGGTCGGCGTAGGAGAGGACCGCGTCCCAGCACTCGGCGAACAGGGGCGCCTCGGTGGCGTCCTTGGGGCTCGGCAGGTCGGGCATGGGTCTCCTGCGTCCACGGGGCGAGGGCAACTCACCACAGTCAGAGAGAAGTTGGGGGGAACCTCGCGGCAGGGCACGAGCCTTTCACGCCTTGCGCACAACTGACAAGCCGCGCGTCCGGTTCTCGTGACGCAGACCGCTGTCCCCAACTCCGCTCCGTAGTACGGACCGGAGCCCCCTTCCGTCTCACGGTTGGCGGAAAACTACACCGCCGGCGACTCCTGCGCCGCCCCTTGCGCACTCCCGCCGTCCGGCGCTCCCGGCTCCTCGCGCGCGGGGAGGCTGTCCATGAAGGAGCTGACGGAGAAGACGGCGTGGCCGGGTCCGGGCGGGCCGTATCCGGGGGGCGAGGACAGGCCGAAGTCCTCCATGGTCTGCCGGTAGGCCTGGAGCAGCCGGATGTGGTACTCCAGCGGCGCGCCGTTCGGGTTGGCCTTGCCGAGCGGGGTGGTGGGCTCCGGGCACCAGGTGGTGAAGCGGGGCGTGATGCCGTGCGACATGAAGAAGCGCAGGCCCTCGGTGGTGGAGGCGATGGCCTCGTCGACCGTCTTGAAGCCGAACGGCTCGGCCATCTCGACGCCCGCGACGAAGTTGGGGATCACGTTGCGCGCGCCGAAGACGTCGGCGGAGTCGAGGATGCGCCGGTGCCACTCGTCGCGGCCGACGTAGCGCTCCTTGCCGGGGCAGTACATCTTGAACAGGTACTCGTCCCACACCTCGTAGTTGGGGTGGTAGATCTGCACCCCGTAGTCCTTGAACCGCTGCACGTCCGCCTTGGGCAGCGCCTGGGCGACGACCTTGCCGATCCAGCGGCCGGGGAAGCGCTCCTCGATGGCCTTGGCGTAGTGGCCGTAGAAGTCGGCCTCGTCGCGGCCGGCGACCGTCTTGGTGATGGCGCCGCCGGTGAGGGTGTAGGCGGTGGACGCCTTCTGGGTGTCGTACCGGTCGATGATCTCCAGCGCCTCCAGGACCTCCTCCACGTCCTTGACGCCGGTGTAGGGGCGGCCGGCCGCCTTGTGCTGGCGCCAGTTGTGGTTGATGTCGCAGTACTGGCACTCCTCCTTGGCGCCGAAGTACTGGCAGACCCGGAAGACGGTGAGGTAGATCAGGTAGCCCCACTGGATGGTCGGGGCGACCTCCATCACGGACTTCCCGTTGGACAGGGTGTGCCGGTAGTACTCCGGCATGGGCGGCACGCCGACGTCGGCGATCCGCTTGCCGTCCAGGTAGAGCCCGAGCATCCCGTCCTCGGCGGCGGCCACCCGGTAGGGGGAGGCCGGGTTCACCCGTACGGAGACGACGGTGCGCCTGAGGTCGTAGGGGCCGCCGGTGAGGATGATCTCCTCCGGCGGGCGGCGCAGCGCCGCCTCGCCCAGCTCGGGCAGGGTGCCGTGGTCGAAGGAGAAGATGAAGTACGACTTGGGCTTGACCTCGCCGCTCTCGTTGTCGCTCAGGGCGGACGCGTCGAAGGCGACGCCGCCGCGGAGCAGGTCCTCCTTGAAGACGGCCTCCCGCGGCACGTGCGGGAAGCGCTCCATCAGATCCTCGACCAGCGCGGTACGGCTGCCCATCCCGTTACTCCTCCCGACGTGTGCGTACGACATCTCACGGTATGCCCCCGCTCGCGGGCGGGCCGTGCCGGGTCCCCTCCCGGCGCGCGATGTGCTCCGGGGGTGTGATGTGCGGCGGCAGCGCCGGGTCGGGCTCGGGCGCTCCCCACACGGCGGTCAGGGGCAGCACCCCGGCCCACAGGCCGAGGGCCGCGTCGGGTCCGTCGCCGTCGTCGGGCGGGCCGGTGCGGATCTTCACCGAGGCCGTCCGGAGACAGAGGGCGAGCAGGGTGGTGGCGGCCAGTTCCTTGCGGCTGGGGGCGCGGGCGTACGACCACTGGCCGGGCGCGCTGTGCTCGGTGAGCAGGCGCAGGCCGGCCAGCTTCTCCTCCGGGTCGGTCACCTTGCGCGGCACTCCGTGGATCATGGCGCTGCGGTAGTTCACGCCGTGCTCGAAGACCGAGCGGGCCAGGACCAGCCCGTCGACGTGGGTGACCGTCACGCACACCGGGGTGTCACCGGCGAGGCTGCGGCTGGCGACCGAGCCGTGGACGTAGAGCCACCGCCCGTCGTGGCCGTACACCGTGGGCACGACGAGGGGGTGCCCGTCGACCACGACGCCGAGGTGGCAGACGAATCCGGCGTCCAGGACCGCCTCGAGGTCGGCGCGGTCCAGGCTGCCCTGCTCGCGCAGCCGCCGGTGCCGGGTGAGGCCGGTGCCGGGGAGGACCGGCGGCAGGGGCGACGGCGTGGGCGGCGGTGACGCCGGTGAGTGGGTCATGAACGCGGAAGATACCGATATCGAAGTGGAATGGCCACGGGATTGCGGTATCACCCGTACAGGCGCCACTTGGACGACGGAATCCGTTGCCGTGCTGATCGTCGGGTAGGTTCCCCGTGGACGTGTGCGCCGCGTGACGCCACGGGGAGGGACGACGCCGAATGACCGGGACCGTGACCAACTGGGCGGGCAACATCACCTACGCCGCGGAACGGGTCCACCGGCCCGAGTCCCTGGACGCGCTGCGCGCGCTGGTCGCCCGGAGCGCGAAGGTGCGGGTCCTGGGCAGCGGGCACTCCTTCAACGAGATCGCCGACCCGGGCGCCGACGGCGTACTGCTGTCCACGGCCGCGCTCCCGGCCGGCGCGGACGTGGACACCGCGGCCCGCACCGTGCGGGTCGGCGGCGGGGTGCGGTACGCGGAACTGGCCCGCCGGGTGCACGCGCACGGGCTGGCGCTGGCCAACATGGCGTCCCTGCCGCACATCTCCGTGGCCGGCTCGGTGGCCACCGGCACCCACGGCTCGGGGGTGGCCAACGGGCCGCTCGCCTCGGCCGTGCGTGAGGTCGAGCTGGTCACCGCCGACGGCTCGACGGTGACGATCGGCCGCCAGGACGCGCGCTTCGGCGGCGCGGTCACCTCCCTGGGCGCCCTGGGTGTCGTCACCGCGCTCACCCTGGACCTGGAGCCGGCCTTCGAGGTGGAGCAGCACCTGTTCACCGAACTGCCGCTGGAGGGACTTGACTTCGAGGCGGTGGCGGCGGCCGCGTACAGCGTGAGCCTGTTCACCGACTGGCGCGACCGGGGCTTCCGGCAGGTGTGGCTGAAGCGGCGCACCGACCAGCCGATGCCCGCCTTCCCCTGGGGTGTGCCCGCGAAGGTGGCGCTGCACCCGGTGCCCGGCATGCCCGCGGAGAACTGCACGCGGCAGTTCGGGGTGCCGGGTCCCTGGCACGAGCGACTGCCGCACTTCCGCGCGGAGTTCACCCCGAGCAGCGGCGCCGAGCTCCAGTCGGAGTACCTGCTGCCGCGCCGGCACGCCCTCGACGCGCTGCGCGCCGTGGACGGCGTCCGGGAGACGGTCGCGGGCGTGCTCCAGACCTGCGAGGTGCGGACGGTGGCCGCCGACGAGCAGTGGCTCAGCCCCTGTTACGGGCGGGACACGGTGGCGCTGCACTTCACCTGGGTCGAGGACACCGCGGCGGTGCTGCCGGTGGTGCGGCGGCTGGAGGAGGCGCTGGCGGACTTCGAGCCCCGGCCGCACTGGGGGAAGGTGTTCACCACCCCGGCCGAGGTGCTGCGCGGGCGCTATCCGCGCCTGGACGACTTCCGCGCGCTGGCGCACGGGCTGGACCCGGCCGGGAAGTTCACCAACGCGTTCGTACGGGACGTCCTCCACTAGGCTCCGGCCCTGGACCCGGCCCCCGCCCGGTCCGGGAAGGTGCTCATGGTCCGTGCCGGTCTCACCGCCGAACGTCTCGTCGCCGCGGCGGCCGAACTGGCCGACGAGGTCGGTTTCGACAACGTCAGCCTGTCCGCGCTGGCGCGGCGCTTCGGGGTGCGGGACGCCAGTCTCTACTCGCACGTGCGCAACCTCGACGACCTGCGCGCCCGGCTGGCGCTGCGGGCCGGCGGGGAGATGATCGAGCTGATCGCGGACGCCGTGGCCGGCCGGGCCGGCAAGGACGCGCTGGCCGCGTTCGCCGGCGCCTACCGGGAGTACGCCCACCGGCACCCCGGGCGGTACGAGGCCACCCGGATCCGGCTCGACCCGGCCCTGGCCGGCGACTCACCCGCCATGCGCCGCACCGCCGAGATCACCTACGGCATGCTGCGCGCCTACGGCCTGGAGGAGCCCGACCTCACCGACGCCGTGCGCCTGCTGCGCAGCACCTTCCACGGCTACTGCGCCCTGGAGGCCACCGGCGGTTTCGCCGCCCCGAGGGACCCGGCCCTGTCCTGGGACAAGGCGATCGAGGCCCTGCACAGGGCGCTCACCCACTGGCCCCGGGAGGGCGGCGAGCGGGACTGATGCCGGCGCCCGTGGGCGGCGGGCGGCCGGGGCGACGGCGCCGAGTAGCGTCGGGAGCATGAGCAGCAGCGAAACGGCACCGCCCGATCTCGCCTCGGCCCTGGCGCGGGGGACGCTCGTGCTCGACGGCGGGCTGTCCAACCAGCTGGAGTCGGCCGGGCACGACCTGGGCGACGAGCTGTGGTCGGCGCGGCTGCTGGCCGAGCGGCCGGAGGCGATCACCGAGGCGCACCTCGCGTACTTCGAGGCGGGTGCGGACGTGGTGATCACCGCGAGCTACCAGGCCACCTTCGAGGGGTTCGCCCGGCGCGGGACCGGCCGCGAGCGGGCCGCCGAGCTCATCGCGTCCAGCGTGGAGCTGGCGAGGACCGCGGCGAGGCGGGCGTACGACAGGGGCGTCCGGCGGCCGCTCTGGACGGCCGCGTCGGCGGGCCCGTACGGCGCGATGCTCGCCGACGGCTCCGAGTACCGGGGGCGCTACGGGCTCACGGTGAGCGAGCTGGAGCGCTTCCACCGGCCCCGCCTGGAGGTGCTCGCGGCGGCCGGTCCCGACGTGCTGGCGCTGGAGACGGTCCCGGACGCCGAGGAGGCCCAGGCGCTGCTGCGGGCGGTGCGCGGGCTGGGGGTGCCGGCGTGGCTGTCGTACACCGTCGCGGGCGGGCGCACACGCGCGGGGCAGCCGCTGGAGGAGGCGTTCGCGCCGGCCGCCGACGCGCCGGAGGTGATCGCGGTCGGGGTGAACTGCTGCGCGCCCGAGGACGCCGACGCGGCGGTGGAGACGGCGGCGCGGGTGACGGGCAAGCCGGTGGTCGTCTACCCGAACAGCGGCGAGTCGTGGGACGCGAAGGCCCGCGCCTGGACCGGCCGCCCGGCCTTCACCCCCGAGCTGGTGACCCGCTGGCACGCCCACGGCGCCCGCCTGATCGGCGGCTGCTGCCGCGTGGGACCCCGCACCACCGCCCAGATCGCCGGAACGCTGCACCCGGCAGACCCGGCAGACCCGGCAGGGCCCGCGGCGCCGGGGCCGCCGGGGACGCCGCTTGCCGGCGCGTGAGCGGAGGCGGGCGCGGCCCGGCCCCGCCGGTCAGCCGCCGCGCACCCCGCCGGAGCGGCGCAGGCGGCGGATCACCGAGCGGAGTTCCGCGGAGCGGGCGGGGGCGCCGTCCGTCGGGGCCGCGGTGGGGGCGAGGGTCCACAGGGCGAGCTCCGCGTCGCGCGGGCCGTACGCCGTGCGCGGTTCGCCGTCGCCGAAGACCCGCACGGGGTGCCGCGCGTCCCACGCCTGCCAGCCCGGGTCGCCCTCGGCGGCGAAGCGCACCCAGGCCGTGTGCATCGCGTCGGCCAGCTCCTGCGGGGCGCCCTCGCCGGCGAGTCTGCGCGAGTCCGGGACGTCCCCGGTGTCGAAGACGAACCCCAGCTCCAGCGCGTGGCAGGCGCCGAGGCCGGGCAGCTGCGAGGGCCAGGCGAACTCGTAGACGTACGACGGTCCCCGGTGCGCGTCGGCCAGCCGGTGCAGGGGGCGGCGCAGCAGGTGGTCGGTGACGAGCTGGCCGACGGTCTCGGCGGTGCCGGCCCGCGGGTCCAGGGCGCGGTAGCCGCGTACGACCTCGTGGCCGCAGTGGCAGCGGGCCATGGCCCCGGCCAGCGCGACCGCGCCGAGCCGGTCGACGCGCTCCAGCAGACCGCCCGGCACCAGCCACAGCCGGTACTCGTCACGGGTCCAGCCCATGAGGAGGTCCGCGCCCCGCGCCGCGTCGCCGTCGGCCAGCGCCTCCAGCGGGTCGCGCGGGACGAGGTCGCCGTCGACGACGATGCCGAAGGCGGGACCCCCGAGGACCGGGCTGCTGAGCCGGCCGACCTCGGCCTGCGTGCGCAGCAGCAGCTCGCGGTCGACGGCGGCGAAGGCCTCGGCGGTGGCGGGCACCTTCAGCCGGGTGGCCATCCGGCGCACCATCCGCCGCACCTTGTCCCGGTCGGAGGCCTCGGGCGGCCCGCTCTGCAGGACGGCCCGCCGGAAGAGGCCCTGGGCCTGCGGGGCGGCGATCAGGGCGCCGACGCTGATGGCCCCGGCCGACTGCCCGGCCAGGGTGATCCGGTCGGGGTCGCCGCCGAAGGCGCCGGCCGCCTCGCGCACCCAGTGCAGGGCTGCGAGCTGGTCGCGCAGTCCGGCGTTGGCGGGGGCGTCGGGGAAGAGGCCGTAACCCTCCACGCCCAGGCGGTAGTTGACCGAGACGAACACGATCCCGTCCCGGGCGAAGGCGTGCCCGTCGTAGACCGGCACCGCGGAGGAGCCCCGGGTCAGCGCCCCGCCGTGCAGCCAGACCAGGACCGGGAGCCGGGCGCCCGGGTCCGGGGCGGGCGTCCACACGTTGAGGTTGAGACAGTCGTCACCGGGGACCACGGGGTCGGACAGGTACTGGGCGAACGCCTCCGAGTACGGCGGCTTCGGCGCGGTCGGGCCGAAGGACACCGCCTCGCGCACCCCGTCCCACGGCTCGGGCGGCTCGGGCGGCCGGAACCTGCGGGGGCCGAAGGGGGGCGCCGCGTACGGAATGCCGCGGAACACCGCCACGCCGTGCTCGTACCTGCCGCGCACCGCCCCGTAGGGGGTCCTGACCACGGGTCTCGCCTGATTCACCTGGCCCGTTCCGGCTGCTCGGCTCGCCTGGCCGATCGGGGCTGCTCGGCCTGCCTGGTCCGCCTGGCCGATCGGGGCTGCTCGGCCTGTCCGGTCCGCGCGGTCTTCTCTCATGCGTCCCACCAGCCCTTCCGGCCCTTCGGCGCACTCACGCACCGGCTACCACCACAGCATCACACTGACCGCGGGTATTCCGCCGGGGCGATTGCCCGGTCCGGGGCGTGGACCTACCGTGGAAGGCGCTTTCTACCCATCTCCCGGGGGGACCATGCCCAGTGCCGAGGCGCAGCAGGTCAGAGCCGTGTTCGCCATGGATCCCGTGCATCTGCCCCGGCTGTTCCCGCCGCGCCTGATGGAGCGGCTGCGCCGGACCGCCGACGCCGATCCGGGCGTGGTGGTGCGGGACCCCAGCCGCGTCGGCGACCCCGCCGTGGCGGAGCGGCTGGCCCACGCGGAGGTGCTGATCACCGGCTGGGGCTGCCCTCACCTCGGCGCCGGGACGCTGACGGCGGCGCCCCGGCTGCGTGCCGTGCTGCACGCGGCGGGCTCGGTGCGGGCGCTGGTCGGCGCGGAACTGTGGGACCGCGGGATCGCGGTGTCCACCGCGGCCGCCGCCAACGCGCTGCCGGTCGCGGAGTACACCCTCGGGATGATCCTGCTCGCCGGGAAGGACGCGTTCGCGCTGCGCGAGCGCTACCGCGCCACGCGGTCACCCCTCTCCCCGGCCGAGACGGCGGGCGTCGGCAACCACGGCCGCCGCATCGGCGTGATCGGCGCCTCCCGCGTGGGCCGGCGGCTGCTGGAGCTGCTCCGGCCGTTCGACTTCGAGGTGCTGCTGCACGACCCGTACGTAGACGACGCCGAGGCCGCCGCGCTGGGTGCGGAGCCGCTGGCGCTGGAGGAGCTGCTGCGGCGCAGTGACATCGTCACCCTGCACGCCCCCGACCTCCCCGGGACCCGCCGTCTGCTCGACGGCCCCCGGCTGGCGCTGATCCGGGACGGCGGGGTGCTGATCAACACCTCGCGGGGCGCGCTGGTCGACCACGACGCCCTCACCCGCGAGCTGGTCTCCGGCCGGCTGCGGGCGGTCCTGGACGTCACCGAGCCCGAGCCGCCGCCCGCCGGGTCCCCGCTGCTCACGCTGCCCAACGTCTTCCTCACCCCGCACATCGCGGGCTCGCTCGGCAACGAGCTGGAGCGGCTGGGGCTCACGGTCGCGGAGGAACTGGAGCGCCTGGCGGCGGGCCTGCCGCCGGCCCACCTCGTGCGGCGCGCCGACCTGACCCGGGTGGCGTAGGCGCCGCCGCCGTCCTCCGTCTCGCAGCCGCACGCACCGGACCCCGCCCGGGCCGGCCGGGAGGCGGGGCGACTCGGAGACCGCCCGACCCGGAAGACCGGACCCGGAAGAAGCGTCCTCGGGCGGGCCGGTCCGGGGGCCGAACGCGTAGCCTCGGGGGATGGATCCCGTTCCCGCGCGGCTGGACCACATCGTGCTGGCCACTCCCGATCTGGCGGCCACGGTCGCCGAGTTCGCGCGGCGCACCGGAGTGACCCCGGTGGCCGGCGGAGCGCATGTGGGGCTCGGCACCCGGAACTTCCTCGTGGGCCTGGGCGGTCGCCGGTACCTGGAGATCATCGGGCCGGATCCGGAGCAGCCGCGCCCGGCGGGGCCGCGGCCCTTCGGGGTGGACGCGCTGCCGTCCGCACGGACGGTCACCTGGGCGATCGCGGTGCGCGGCCTGGACGCGGCGGTGGCGGCCGCGCGGGCCCGGGGTCACGAACCGGGCGGCGTACGGGAGATGAGCAGACGCCGCCCGGACGGCACCCTGCTGCGGTGGCGCCTCACCGACGGCGCCGGACACCCCTCCGGCCTGGTGCCCTTCCTGATCGACTGGGGCACGTCCCCCCACCCCGCGGACGCCGGCCTGCCGGTCACCGGCCTGCTGGACCTGACCGCGAGCGCCCCCGACCCGGACCGGATCCGCCCGCTCCTCGCGGCGGTGGAGGCGGACCTGGCGGTCGAGCGGGGCCCGGTGGGCCTGTCCTTCACGCTGGACACCCCGCTCGGACCGGTGAGCTTCGGCTGAGGCCGCCCGAGCCGCGCGGTGCCCGGTCCGGGCGTGTCCGATTCGTTCAAGACCTGGGTCCGTCGCCCGCCTACCGTGGCCCGTATGACTGCACGATTCGATGCCATTGGGCTGGTCGCCTCCGACATGGCGGCCTCTGTCGCCTTCTACCGCCGTCTCGGGCTGGTGTTCCCCGAGGGGGCCGAGCGGGAGCCGCACGTCGAGGCCCGGTTGCCCGGCGGGCTGCGGCTGATGCTCGACACCGAGGAGACGGTCCGCTCCTTCCACCCCGCCTGGCGGCCGCCGGCCACCGGCGGCCGGGCCGCGCTCGCCTTCGCCTGCGACTCGCCCGCCGACGTGGACGCCGTGTACGAGGACATGACCGGCGCCGGCCACCACGGTGAACTCAAGCCCTGGGACGCCTTCTGGGGCCACCGGTACGCCGTCCTGCACGACCCGGACGGCAACGGCGTGGACCTGTTCGCGCCGCTACCGGCGGCCGCCCAGTAGCTCGCCCAGCGGCATCCCCGCGAGGTCGCGCACGTCCCGGGCCAGGTGGGCCTGGTCGGCGTACCCGGCCCGCGCGGCGGTCGAGGCGAACGGCTCGCCGGCCCGGGCGAGCGCCAGCGCGCGTTGCAGCCGCAGTACGCGGGCCAGGGTCTTGGGGCCGTACCCGAAGGCGGTGAGCGACAGGCGGTGCAGGCGGCGCACGCCGAGGCCGAGGTCGTCGGCGGTCCGGGCGACCGGCCGGCCCGCGCCGAGGGCGGCGACGAGGCTCCGCAGCAGCGGATCGGGCTCGGTCACCTCGGCCGCCCGCGCCAGGGCCACCTCCTCCAGCGCGGCGGCCGGGTCGTCGGAGGCGTCCAGCCGCGCGCGCAGCGCCCCGGCCCTCGGGGCCGGCCACAGATCGGCCAGGTCGACGCGCCGGTCGCGCAGCTCGTGCGCGGGCACACCGAGATAGGCCGGCCCCGTGCCGGGGAAGAACCGCACGCCCGCCCACCGCCGGGGCGGCCCCGGGTCGTACGCACGGGTGTCGGGGCCCGCGACGAGCAGGCGCCCCTCGCACCACATCAGGTCCATGCACCCGTCGGGCAGCACCACGCTCCGCGCCCCGGCGGGCCCGGGTGTGTTGCGCCAGACCACCGCGCCGGGCAGCCGGGAGGGACGTTCCGTGTACACCCGGCAAGGCTACGCACGGCGGGCGCCCCGCGGGAACTCCCGCGGGGCGCCGTCCCGGTGCCCGCGTCCGCTAATTGCGGGGCGGCGAGCCGTTTGGCTCGTCCTTGTGCGGGCTGCGCGCCTGCGCGGCCTTCACATGGGCGCGCAGCCGTGCCGTCACGTCCTCCGGGGGCAGGAAGCGCGACCAGCGCTCGGGGAACTCCGAGGGCATGTCGGGGTCGTCGGGGTCGCTGTCCCGCGCGGCGGCGGCCCGCGCCACGTACTCGGCGATCTGGGCCTCGCGCACCCGCTCGTTCGCGGCGCGGGCCGCGGCGGTCGCGGCGGCCGGCCAGACCCGGTCGATGGCGGCGTTGACCGCGGCCCCGACGAGCACCGCGAACGCGGACACGCCGATCCACAGCAGCACGGCGACGGGCGCGGCCAGCGAGCCGTAGATCGTCGGGCCCTCGACGGTGCTGGTGAGGTAGATGCGCAGCAGGAAGCTGCCCACCACCCACATGGCCAGGGCCACCAGCGCGCCGGGCACGTCCTCGATCCACGGGGAGCGCACGGGCACGGACACGTGGTACAGCGTGGTCAGGAAGGCCACGGACAGGACGATCACCACGGGCCAGTACAGGACCTGGACGACGGTCGTCGACCAGGGCACCACCCGCACCACCGCGTCCGGCCCCGCCACCATCAGCGGCAGCGCGATCGAGCCGACCACCAGCGCGACGACGAACAGCCAGAAGGCCAGCAGCCGGGTGCGCACGATCCCGCGGACGCCGTCGAGGCCGTACATGACGGTGATGGTGTCGATGAAGACGTTCACCGCGCGCGAGCCCGACCACAGGGCGATGACGAACCCGATGGAGATCACGTCGGGCCGGCCGCCCTTCATGACGTCCCGCAGGATCGGCTGGGTGATCTCCTTGACGCCCTGGTCGGACAGGACGGTGCGGGAGGCGTCCAGGATGTTGCGCTCCAGGCTCGCTATCGTGTGCGCGCCGGTCCAGCTGTCGACGTAGAAGAGCAGCCCGATGAGGCTGAGCAGCAGCGGGGGCACGGACAGCAGGGAGAAGAAGGCGGCCTCGGCGGCCAGGCCGAGGATCCGGTACTCCACGCACGAGTTGACGGTGTCCTTGAGCAGCAGCCAGGCGGTCCGGCGTTTGGAGACGTTCCGGTAGAGGGCCCGCGCCCGGTGGAGGCGGCCGGAGGGCCTGTCGGGGGTTTCACTGGCTGACTGCACGACCCAAAGGTATCCCTGCCGGGGCCGCTGTCTCTCCCCCGGCCGGGCGCGGCGACCAGGCAGGACACCGGCCGGGTGACCGGGGGCCGAACCGCGGGGTAGGTTCCGTTGCATGGCAGTGCGCACCCACACCGTGACCAACCAGGCGCCGCCCCTGGCCGGATACGACGTCTTCGCGGCCGACCGCGCCCTGGTCGAGGCGGTCCGGCGGCACGTCGGCGAGGAGCTGCTGGAGGAGGTGTGCGGCGAGCTCGGGGCCCTGGGCCGGTCGGCGGGTTCGGCGCAGGTGCAGGAGTGGGGCGCGCAGGCCAACGACAACCCGCCCCGGCTGCGCACCCACGACCGCTACGGCAACCGGGTCGACGAGGTCGAGTTCCACCCGGCCTGGCACCGGCTGCTCGGCAAGGGCGTCTCGGCGGGCCTGACCTCGGCCTGGACGCGCCCGGCGGGGCATGTGCGGCGGGCGGCGGCCTTCCTGGTGTGGACGCAGGTGGAGGCGGGCAACGGGTGCCCGCTGTCGATGACGCACGCGGCCGTGCCCGCGCTGCGCGCCGACCCGGAGCTCGCCGCCGAGTGGGAGCCGCGGCTGGCCTCGACGGTCTACGACCGTGAGCTGCGCCCCGCGCACCTGAAGGCGGGCGCGCTGTTCGGGATGGGGATGACGGAGAAGCAGGGCGGCAGCGACGTACGGGCCAACACGACCTCGGCGCGGCCGCTCGCCGAGGCGGGGACGTACGAGCTGACCGGGCACAAGTGGTTCTGCTCGGCGCCGATGTCGGACGGGTTCCTGGTGCTCGCGCAGGCGCCGGGCGGGCTGACGTGCTTCCTGGTGCCGCGCGTGCTGGCGGACGGCACGCGCAACGTGTTCCTGATCCAGCGGCTCAAGGACAAGCTGGGCAACCGGTCGAACGCCTCGGCCGAGGTCGAGTTCGACGGGACGTGGGCGCGCAGGGTCGGCGAGGAGGGGCGCGGGGTGCGCACCATCATCGGGATGGTCGCGGCGACACGGCTGGACTGCGTGCTCGGCTCGGCGGGGCTGATGCGGCAGGCGGTGGCGCAGGCGGTGCACCACTGCGACCACCGCGAGGCGTTCGGCGGCCCGCTCTCCGCCAAGCCGCTGATGCGCAACGTGCTGGCCGACCTCGCGCTGGAGTCGGAGGCGGCCACGACGCTGGCCCTGCGGCTCGCGGCGGCCTACGACGACGGCGGCGAGCGGGAGCTCGCGCTGCTGCGGATAGCGGTGCCGGCCGCCAAGTACTGGGTGGCCAAGAGGTGCGCGCCCCTCGCGGTGGAGGCCTCCGAGTGCCTGGGCGGCAACGGGTACGTGGAGGAGTCCCAGATGCCCCGGCTGGTGCGCGAGTCGCCGCTCAACTCGGTCTGGGAGGGCGCCGGCAATGTGCAGGCGCTGGACGTGCTGCGGGCGCTGCGGCGCGAACCGCAGGCCTTCGACGCCTACTTGACGGAGGTGGGCCGGGCGCGCGGCGCCGACCACCGGCTGGACGGGGCGATCAAGGACCTGCTCACCGAACTCGCCGACCTGGAGGGCGTCGAGGCCCGCGCCCGGCGCCTGGTCGAGCGGCTCGCGCTGGTGCTCCAGGGGGCGCTGCTCGTGCGGTACGCGCCGGCGGAGGTCGCGGACGCGTTCTGCGCCTCGCGGCTGGGCGGCGACCGGGGCGCCACCTTCGGCTCGCTGCCGCACACGCTGAACCTCAAGTCACTGGTGGACCGGGCGCGTCCGCGGGTCTGAGGATCTGGCAGAAACCGCTCGCCCCCGACCGCCCTTCCGGCGGGCCGGTACGGGCGGGACGAGCGCGGTTTTCGGACGGGCACGGGGGTGGTGCTGCGCCGACACGGCACCACCCCCGCTCACTGGCCCTTGACGGCCACGTGTGCCGCACGCAGCGACGCTGACCAAGTCTCAGGCAGCGCGGGCCAGTTCACCAGGGTTGCAGGGGGTTGCAACTCGCCCGCCCGGGTGACCGGACTGCGCCCGTCCGCCGGCCCGGGACGGCAGTATGAACCGGACAGCCGGCACATGTGCCGGCGTGGAAGGAGCGGCTGGGGGAAACCGGTTGTCCGTGGTGCGCGGTCCGGGGTCCGTTCGGTGGGAGGACGCAGTGGCGAAAGCGCCGGTGGACGTTGCACGGCTGGCCGCCGTCGACACGGCACGGACGGCCCGCATACTGAGCGAGCTGCGCTCGGCGACGCTGGCCGGAAAGCCCTCCCGCCTCGCCCCGCGCCCGGTGATCGGGCAGTCCTGGGAGCGGATGCTGCGCAGCGGCGTCGACCCCGACCGCGACTTCAGGTCCCGGCTGCTGACCCGCGAGGAGGTCGAGCGCCGCCGGGAGGCCTCCCCGCTGGCCCAGGTGCTGCCGGTGCTGCGCGAGGGCCTGCTGTCGGCCGCGGACGTCGCCCACCACATCATGGTGGTCGCCGACGAGGACGGCCGGGTGCTGTGGCGGGAGGGCAGCCCGGCGGTGCTGCGCAGGGCCGACACGATCGGGCTCGAACTCGGGGCCGACTGGCGGGAGGAGGTCGTCGGCACCAACGGGGTGGGCACCCCGGCGGTGGTGCGCCGGCCCGTGCAGGTCTTCGCCTCCGAGCACTTCGTGCGCTCGCAGGCCCTGTGGACGTGCTCCGGCGCCCCCATCACCGACCCGCGCGACGGCAGGCTGCTGGGCGTGGTGGATGTCAGCGGCCCGCTGGAGACCATGCACCCGGCCACGCTGGCCTGGGTGGACTCGGTGGCCAAGCTCGCCGAGGCGCGGCTGCGGGAGTCCCATGTGGCGTCCCTGGAGCGGCTGCGCGCGGTGGCGGCGCCCGTCCTGGCCCGGCTGGGCGGCCGGGCGGCGGTGGTGGACCGGGACGGCTGGACCGCCGCGGTGTCCGGAATGCCGTACACCGCCCGGATCGCGCTGCCCAAGTCGCCCTCGGCCGGGTGCCGGTGGCTGCCCGCGGTCGGCCTGTGCGCCCTGGAGCCGCTGGCGGACGGCTGGTTGATCCGCGCCGACGGGGAACCGGCCCCGCACGGCGCGGCGCGCGTGGTGCTGGACGTGTCCCGGCCGCGCCGCTGGTCGGTCACGGTGTCCGGCCCGGCCGGCTCGTGGACCCAGGAACTGAGTCCACGGCACGCGGAGTTGCTGTACCTGCTGGCCGTGCACCGCGGCGGCCGCAGCGCGGCCGCGCTGGCCGGGGAGGTGTTCGGGGACCCGGCGCGCAGGGTGACGGTCCGGGCGGAGATGTCCCGGGTACGGCGCTATCTCGGGGCGCTCCTGGAGCACCGGCCGTACCGCTTCGCGGAGAGCGCCCACGTCGACGTGGTGCTGCCGGCGGACCCGCGCGACCTGCTGCCGCACTCGGCCGCGCCCGCGGTGCGGGAGGGGCGCACGCCCTCCGACGTGCCGTGACCGGTGGTGGGCCGCGGTGGGGTCCGAGGAGCGGTACGCGCCGGTGGGCGCCCTGCCCCGACTGGTCCCCGGGTGGCATCTTCCGCATATTTGCGGGGTCTTCGTCCTGCGACGCGCCGGACTGCCGTAGTATCGCCTGCGGGTCACCCCACCTGTGCCTCGGTCAACGTACGGATCACCCGGCGCAGTTGGACCGCCCCGGCCGGGCCAGGGGCGGCGGGGGCGCCCGGAGGCGAACCGAGCCCTGAAAAGGGGGGCTGTATGAAGCAACGCGGCCGACACCGGCGGCGCAGGCGCGGCAGGGCGGTACGGGCCGTCCTGTCCGGAACCGCCCTCGCCCTGACCGCCGCCGCCACGCTGATCAGCACCTCCCAGGCCACCGTCGCCGACAACCCCGGCGCCCTGGAGCGGATCGCCTCGCCCGCCGAACTGGGGCGGCTGCGCCTGACGGAGCAGCCGGTGCCGCAGCTCTGGCTCGACCGGCTCCAGGCCGCGATGGGCAAGCCGGCCGGCGTCGGAGCCGTACTGGACAGCGCCGACCGCACGCTGCGCGACGAGCGCGCCTGCACCGGCGAGGAGAAGGACGCGCTGCCCGTCGAGCCGGCGGCCACCCGCGCCTACTGCTGGGACACCGCCGACGCCGCGGCCCGGCAGTGGCAGCCCGAGTCGGTGACCACCTCCGGGGACGCCTCCGCGGACGGACGCTGGGGCGGCCACCGGGTGATCCTGTCCGGCTGGACGGACAGCGGGGACGACGCCCGCGACCGCGGGCTCGCCCGGGTGGCGTTCGTCGACGCCGACGACCCGGCCCGCCTGACGTACACCTGGGCTCTGCTCGCCGTCCCCGTCGACGGCGGACGCGACTACCGCGGGCTCGTCTCGCACGTGTCGGGGATGACCTGGTACCGGGACAAACTGCTCGTCACCACCTCCGGCGGCGAGCGCGACGCGCTGTACGTCTACGACCTGGACCGCATCCAGCGCGCCACCGTGACCAGCGACGCGATCGGCAGGGTGCCGGGCGGCTGGTCGGCGCACGGCTACCGCTGGGTGCTGCCCGCGGTGGCCTCCTACCGCCCGACCGGCGGGACCTGCGACGGTCCCGACGGCGCGGCCGGGCGGGCGGCCGCCGGAATGCCGTGTCCCACGGGCCTGTCGCTGGACCGCAGTTCCGCGCCGGACAGCCTGGTCGCCAGCGAGGCCGCCCCGGCGGGCGGCGGCCGGCACACCCGACTGTGGCGCTACTACTTCAGCCCCGACCCGGCCCGTTCCGGGCTGCTGGTCGCCGACTCCGCCGGAACCGTGATCGCGGGCGAGGCCTACGAGACGAAGGCCGAGGACGTGCGGGGGGTGCTGTCCAGGCTCACGGACCCGGCCGGGCACGCCGCCTGGTACCTGTCCAGGCCCGCCGGCCCGCACGGCACCCGCGGCACGCTGTGGCGGCAGGACCTCGGCGGCGCACGGGCGCCCGAGTGCGGCTCCGAGGACACCCACCGCTGCTGGGGCGAGGGCACCGGCTCCCTGTCCTACTGGCCCCAGACCGGCGAGCTGTGGTCCGTCTCGGGCCGCACGCTGTTCGCCCTGCCCCTGTCCTCCGTCGACCGGGCGCTGCGGCGGTAGCCGGCCCGTGCCGGCGTTCACCCCCTGGACCTGCGTCGACACGGACCCGGCCCGGATGATTCCCTGGCCGGCATGACGAACATCGCCGTGACCACCTGGTCCCTGGAGCAGACCGCCCCGACCGACCTCCTGCCGGCCACCGCACCGGAGGGGGACGTGCGGATCGTCCGTGCCGAGGTGCCCTCCCCCGAGTTCAGCCGTTTCCTGTACGCCTCGGTGGGCGGCGACATCCGCTGGACGGACCGGCTCGGCTGGACGTACGCGCGGTGGCGCGAGTACCTGGAGCGTCCGGGAGTCGAGACGTGGGTGGCCTACGACCGGGGCACGCCCGCCGGTTACGTCGAACTGGAGCCGCAGGACGACGGGGTGGTGGAGATCGTCTACTTCGGCCTGATCCAGAACTTCCGCGGCCGCCGCATCGGCGGGCACCTGCTGTCGTACGGCACCGCCCGCGCCTGGGACCTCGCGGACCGCTGGCCGGGGCTGGCCACGACGAAGCGGGTGTGGCTGCACACGTGCAGCAAGGACGGCGAGCACGCGATGGACAACTACCAGCGGCGCGGATTCCGCCTGTTCGACACCAAGGTCGAGGAGGAGCCGGAGGTGCCCACCCCGGGCCCGTGGCCGGGGGCTCACCCCGCCCGACCCTGACGGCCGCGGCGGCTCCCGCGGCATGTGATCGACGACACCCTTGTCCCACAGTCCGGGACAAGGGTGTCCGCATGATGGACGAAGCTGGACTGTGTCCAGATCGTCGTGCCACGCTGCCGTCATGTCTGGAACTGGAATCGCCTTGGTGAGCCGACGGCACGTCGACCACGGCCGCATGTCCAGCGCCATCTGTCCGGCGAGCTGATCCGCCCAGCACCGCCGCGTTCCCCCCTGCTTTCCTTGCCTGCAGCGCGATGAGGCGCATGTCCGGCCGATGCCGTATGCGCCTGCGTCCACGCAGGTCAAAGCCGTATTCCCCGCTGTCCCGAAGGACGTATCGACCATGGCCGCCGCCTCTTCGTCACACTCCGTCGCGCCCCGCCGCAAGGTGAGCCGTCACCGCGGCGAGGGACAGTGGGCCGCGGGGCACCTGACCCCGCTCAACGGCAACGAACAGCTCAAGAAGGACGACGACGGTCTCAATGTGCGGACACGCATTGAGACGATCTACTCCAAGCGCGGCTTCCACTCCATCGACCCCAACGACCTGCGCGGGCGCTTCCGTTGGTGGGGCCTCTACACCCAGCGCCGCCCCGGGATCGACGGCGGCCGCACCGGTCTGCTGGAGCCCGAGGAGCTCGAGGACGAGTACTTCATGATGCGCGTGCGCGTCACGGGCGGCCGGCTCACCACCGAGCAGCTCCGCGTGATCGGCGAGGTCTCGCAGACGTACGCCCGCGGCAGCGCGGACATCACCGACCGGCAGAACATCCAGTTCCACTGGGTGCGCATCGAGGACGTGCCCGCCATCTGGGAACGTCTGGAGTCGGTCGGCCTGTCCACCACCGAGGCGTGCGGCGACTGCCCGCGCGGCATGCTCGGCTCCCCGGTCGCCGGGGTGGCCGAGGACGAGATCATCGACGGCACGGCCGCGCTGGAGGAGATCGCCCGCCGCTACATCGGCGACCCGCGCTTCTCCAACCTGCCGCGCAAGTACAAGACGGCCGTCTCCGGCTCCCCGCTGCTCGACGTCGCCCACGAGATCAACGACATCTCCTTCGTCGGCGTGGTCCACCCCGAGCACGGCCCCGGCTTCGACCTGTGGGTCGGCGGCGGGCTGTCGACCAACCCGAGGTTCGGCGTGCGGCTGGGCGCCTGGGTGCCCGAGGCGGACGTGCCGGAGGTGTGGGAGGCGGTCACCTCGGTCTTCCGCGACTACGGCTACCGGCGGCTGCGCAACCGGGCCCGGCTGAAGTTCCTCGTCGCCGACTGGGGCGCCGAGAAGTTCCGCCAGGTCGTCGAGGACGAGTACCTGGGCCGCAAGCTGACCGACGGCCCCGCCCCCGAGATGCCCGCGCGGGTGTGGCGCGACCACATCGGCGTGCACCGCCAGAAGGACGGCCGCTTCTACGTCGGCTTCGCCCCGCGCGTGGGCCGGATGGACGGCTCGCTGCTGACCAAGGTCGCCGAACTGGCCGAGGAGCACGGCTCGGGCCGGGTGTCCACCACCGTCGAGCAGAAGATGATCATCCTCGACGTGCCCGGGGACCGGGTCGACTCCCTGGTCGACGCCCTGGAGGCGCTGGACCTCAGGGTCAAGCCGTCCCCGTTCCGGCGCGGCACGATGGCCTGCACGGGCATCGAGTTCTGCAAGCTCGCCATCGTGGAGACCAAGGAGCGCGGCAGCGAGCTGATCGACGAACTCGAGCGCCGGCTGCCTACGTTCGACGAGCCGCTCACCATCAACATCAACGGCTGCCCCAACGCCTGCGCCCGCATCCAGACCGCGGACATCGGCCTCAAGGGCCAGCTGGTCACCGACGACCAGGGCAACCAGGTCGGCGGCTACCAGGTCCACCTCGGCGGCGCCCTGGGCCTGGAGCCGTCCTTCGGCCGCAAGGTCCGCGGTCTGAAGGTGACTTCGGCGGAGCTGCCCGACTACATCGAGCGGGTGCTCAAGCGTTTCCAGGCCGAGCGCCAGGACGGCGAGCACTTCGCCGCCTGGGCGGCGCGGGCCTCCGAGGAGGCGCTGTCGTGAGCGAGCGTGCCGCGCCCTTCTACTGCCCGTACTGCGGCGAGGAGGACCTGCGTCCCGGTGAGCAAGGGCACGGGGCGTGGGAATGCGGGGCGTGCAACCGGGCCTTCCAGCTGAGGTTCCTCGGGCTGCTGGCCCGGGGGTTCCAGCGGGCCACCGGCGACGGAGGGGACGATCAGACATGACGACGGCTCAGCAAGAGCGCACCGACGAGGAGTTGAAGGCGCTGGCCGAGCAGGCCGGCCGCGACCTGGAGGACGCCTCCGCGCTGGAGATCCTCCAGTGGGCGGCGAGCACCTTCGGCGCGCGGTTCTGCGTCACCTCCTCGATGGAGGACGCGGTGGTCGCCCACCTCGCCTCCCGCGCCATGCCGGGCGTGGACGTGGTGTTCCTCGACACCGGCTACCACTTCCCGGAGACCATCGGCACCCGCGACGCGGTGGAGGTGGTGATGGACGTCAACGTCATCACGCTCACCCCGCGGCAGACGGTCGCCGAGCAGGACGCCGAGTACGGCCCGAGGCTGCACGACCGCGACCCCGACCTGTGCTGCAGGCTGCGCAAGGTCCAGCCGCTGGAGGAGGGCCTGAAGGGCTACCAGGCCTGGGCGACCGGGCTGCGCCGCGACGAGTCCCCCACCCGGGCGAACACCCCGGTGGTCGGCTGGGACGACAGGCGGCGCAAGGTGAAGATCTCCCCGATCGCCCGCTGGACCCAGGACGACGTGGACGCCTACGTCTCCGAGCACGGCGTACTGACCAACCCGCTGCTGATGGACGGCTACGGCTCGGTCGGCTGCGAGCCCTGCACCCGGCGGCTGCTGGAGGGCGAGGACGCGCGGGCCGGCCGCTGGGCGGGCAGCGCCAAGACCGAGTGCGGGCTGCACGGCTGACGATGACACAGATTCAGGAGACACACGTGAGAACCGGAGCCACCGTCTGGCTCACGGGTCTGCCGAGCGCCGGCAAGACCACCATCGCGCACGAACTCGCGGGCCGGCTGCGCGCGGAGGGCCACCGCGTCGAGGTGCTCGACGGCGACGAGATCCGCGAGTTCGTCTCCGCGGGCCTCGGCTTCTCCCGCGAGGACCGGCACACCAACGTGCAGCGCATCGGCTTCGTCGCCGAACTGCTCGCCCGCAACGGCGTGCTGGCGCTGGTCCCGGTGATCGCGCCGTACGCCGACAGCCGGGACGCGGTACGCAAGCGGCACCAGGAGAACGGCACGGCGTACGTGGAGGTGCACGTGGCGACCCCGGTCGAGGTGTGCTCCGTACGGGATGTGAAGGGCCTGTACGCCAAGCAGGCCGCCGGCGAGCTGACCGGGCTGACGGGCGTCGACGACCCGTACGAGGAGCCCGAGGCGCCGGATCTGCGGATCGAGTCGCAGCACCAGAGCGTGCAGGAGTCCGCGGCGTCGGTGTACGCCCTGCTCGGCGAAAGGGGACTGGCATGACGACCGTCGCCAAGGTCACTCAGGACGGCGAGGGCACCTCGAGCCCGTACGCCCTCTCCCACCTGGACGCGCTGGAGTCCGAGGCGGTGCACATCTTCCGCGAGGTGGCGGGCGAGTTCGAGAACCCGGTGATCCTCTTCTCCGGCGGCAAGGACTCCATCCTCATGCTGCACCTGGCGCTGAAGGCGTTCGCCCCGGCGGCGGTGCCGTTCGCGCTGCTGCACGTGGACACCGGGCACAACTTCCCGGAGGTGCTCCAGTACCGCGACCGGACCGTGCGGCAGCACGGGCTACGCCTGCACGTGGCCCTGGTGCAGGACTACATCGACCGCGGAGTCCTCAAGGAGCGCCCGGACGGCACCCGCAACCCGCTGCAGACGCTGCCGCTGACCGAGAAGATCCAGGCCGAGAAGTTCGACGCCGTCTTCGGCGGCGGGCGGCGCGACGAGGAGAAGGCGCGGGCCAAGGAGCGGGTGTTCTCCCTGCGCGACGAGTTCTCCCAGTGGGACCCGCGCCGCCAGCGGCCCGAACTGTGGAACCTCTACAACGGGCGCCACGCGCCCGGCGAGCACGTGCGCGTCTTCCCGCTGTCCAACTGGACCGAGCTGGACGTGTGGCAGTACATCGCCCGCGAGGGCATCGAACTGCCGGCGATCTACTACGCCCACGAGCGCGAGGTGTTCGCCCGCAACGGCATGTGGCTGACTCCCGGCGAGTGGGGCGGCCCCAAGGACGGCGAGAGCGTCGAGAAGCGCCTGGTGCGCTACCGCACGGTCGGCGACATGTCCTGCACCGGGGCCGTCGACTCCGACGCCGACACCATCGAGAAGGTGATCGCCGAGATCGCCGCCTCCCGCCTCACCGAGCGCGGCGCCACCCGCGCCGACGACAAGATGTCCGAGGCCGCGATGGAGGACCGCAAGCGCGAGGGGTACTTCTAGAGATGAGCACGATCACCACCGAGCAGCTTGCGGCCACCACGCTGCTGCGGTTCGCCACCGCCGGCTCCGTCGACGACGGCAAGTCCACCCTGGTGGGCCGGCTCCTGCACGACTCCAAGTCGGTCCTCACCGACCAGCTGGAGGCGGTCGAGCGCGCCTCGGCGAGCCGCGGCCAGGAGGCCCCGGACCTCGCGCTGCTCACCGACGGCCTGCGCGCCGAGCGCGAGCAGGGCATCACCATCGACGTGGCCTACCGCTACTTCGCCACCCCGCGCCGCCGCTTCATCCTCGCCGACACCCCCGGCCATGTGCAGTACACGCGCAACATGGTCACCGGCGCCTCCACCGCCGAGCTCACCGTGATCCTCGTCGACGCCCGCAACGGCGTCGTCGAGCAGACCCGCCGGCACGCGGCGATCGCCGCCCTGCTGCGCGTGCCGCACGTGGTCCTCGCCGTGAACAAGATGGACCTCGTCGGCTACGAGGAGCCCGTGTTCGCCGCGACCGCCGAGGAGTTCACGGCGTACGCCACCGAACTGGGCGTCCCCGAGGTCACCGCCATCCCGATCTCCGCGCTCGCCGGGGACAACGTGGTGGAGCCGAGCGCCAACATGGACTGGTACGGCGGCCCGACCGTCCTGGAGCACCTGGAGACCGTGCCCGTCAGCCACGACCTGGCGCACTGCCACGCGCGGCTGCCCGTGCAGTACGTGATCCGGCCGAGGACCGCCGAGCACCCCGACTACCGGGGCTACGCGGGCCAGATCGCGGCCGGCACCTTCCGCGTCGGCGAGGAGGTCGTGGTGCTGCCCTCGGGCCGCACCACGCGGATCTCCGGCATCGACCTGCTCGGCGAGCCGGTCGACGTGGCCTGGACGGCGCAGTCGGTGACGCTCCTGCTCGAGGACGACATCGACGTCTCGCGCGGCGACCTGATCGTGCCCGCCAAGGACGCCCCCGCCACCACCCAGGACGTGGAGGCGACCGTCTGCCACGTCGCCGACCAGGCGCTGACCGTGGGCCACCGGGTGCTGCTCAAGCACGGCACCCGGACCGTCAAGGCGATCGTCAAGGACATCCCCTCCCGGCTCACCCTCGACGACCTGTCCCTGCACCCGCACCCGGGCCGGCTCGCCGCCAACGACATCGGGCGGGTGAAGATCCGCGCCGCCGAGCCGCTGCCGGTCGACTCCTACGCCGACTCGCGCCGCACCGGCTCCTTCATCCTGATCGACCCCAGCGACGGCACCACCCTGACCGCGGGCATGGTCGGCGAGTCCTTCGCCGCCCCCGAGCCGGTCAAGGACGCCGCCGAGGACGACGGGTGGGACTTCTGAACGTGAACCCCACCGACATCTACTCGACGTTCGCCAAGGAGGGCGGCCGCGTCGGCAGCGGCGCCCTCGGCAGCGGACAGGGCGGGGTGGCCCGATGTGCGCGCTGACGTACGCGCACTGCCTGCGCGCCCTCACCCCCCGCCCGCCGTCCCGGCTGCGACGAAGACCTGCCGACCTCCCGGCCACGACCTGAGAGACCGTGACCGCCGGGCCTCCGAGAGGAACACCTCCCGTGCCTGCCAAACGATCGCCCCTGCTCCGCCGCGGCCTCGCCGTGGCCGCCGCGCTCCCCCTGCTCGCCCTCGCCGCCTGCGGCTACGGCTCCCAGGCCAAGGACGACGGCCCCGGCCAGAAGGTCGCCGCCGGGGCCAAGAAGACCGACGGACTGGACTCCGTCAAGATCGGCTACTTCGGCAATCTGACCCACGCGACCGCGCTGGTGGGCGTGCGGAAGGGCTTCTTCCAGAAGTCGCTGGGGGCCACCCTGGCCAAGTACCAGGTCTTCAACGCCGGCCCGTCCGAGATCGAGGCCCTCAACTCCGGTTCCATCGACATCGGCTGGCTCGGCCCCTCCCCGGCCGTCAACGGCTACACCAAGTCCGGCGGCAAGAGCCTGCGGATCATCGGCGGTTCGGCCTCCGGCGGGGTCAAGCTGGTGGTCAACCCGCAAAAGATCAAGTCCCTTGCGGACGTCAAGGGCAAGAAGATCGCCACCCCGCAGCTCGGCAACACCCAGGACGTGGCGTTCCTCAACTGGATCGCGGAGCGCGGCTGGAAGGTCGACGCGCAGAGCGGCAAGGGCGACGTGTCGGTGGTCCGCACCGACAACAAGGTCACCCCGGACGCCTACAAGTCCGGTTCCATCGACGGCGCGTGGGTGCCGGAGCCGACCGCGTCCAAGCTGGTCGCCGAGGGCGCCAAGGTGCTGCTGGACGAGTCGTCGCTGTGGCAGGGCAAGAAGTTCGTGATCACGAACATCATCGTGTCGCAGAAGTTCCTCAAGGAGCACCCGGCGGCCGTCGAGGCGGTGCTGAGGGCCTCGGTCGAGACCAACAAGTGGATCAACGCCAACCCGGACGCGGCGGAGGAGGCGGCCAACCAGCAGCTGGCGGCCGACTCGGGCAAGGCGCTGCCGGCCAACGTCCTCGACCCGGCGTGGAAGTCCATCCGGATCACCGACGACCCGCTGGCCGCCACGCTGGACACCGAGGCGCGGCACGCCGTGAAGGCCGGCCTGCTCAAGGACCCGAAGCTGGACGGCATCTACGACCTGACCCTGCTGAACAAGGTCCTGAAGGCCGAGGGCGAGCCGGCCGTCTCCGACGCCGGACTCGGCGTCAAGTAGAGCCCGTAGCCGAACAGTTCCCAGGAGGTGACGACCATGGCCACGACCCTCGCCAAGGCCGCCGGCGCCGAGGCCGTCGAGCACGCGGCACGTCTCGAGCACGTCTCGAAGTCCTTCGCGGCACCGGGTGGGCAGCAGCTCGTCCTGGACGACATCAGCCTCGATGTCGCGCCGGGCGAGTTCGTCACGCTCCTGGGCGCCTCGGGGTGCGGCAAGTCGACGCTGCTGAACCTGGTGGCGGGCCTGGACCGGCCCACCGCCGGGTCCATCACGACCGACGGCCGCCCGGCACTGATGTTCCAGGAGCACGCGCTGTTCCCGTGGCTGACCGCGGGCAAGAACATAGAACTCGCCCTGAAACTGCGGGGCGTGGCGAAGCCGGACCGGCGCGGCCGGGCCGAGGAACTGCTGGAGCTGGTCCGGCTGAAGGGCGCGTACGGCAAGCGCGTCCACGAGCTGTCGGGCGGTATGCGCCAGCGCGTGGCGATGGCCCGCGCGCTGGCCCAGGAGAGCAACCTGCTGCTGATGGACGAGCCGTTCGCGGCGCTGGACGCCATCACGCGGGACGTGCTGCACGACGAGCTGACCCGGATCTGGCAGGAGACGGGCGTCTCCGTGCTGTTCGTGACGCACAACGTGCGCGAGGCGGTGCGGCTCGCGCAGCGCGTGGTGCTGCTGTCGTCCCGTCCCGGGCGGGTGGCCCGGCAGTGGACGGTGGACATCCCGCAGCCGCGCCGCATCGAGGACGCGCCGGTCGCGGAGCTGTCCCTGGAGATCACCGAAGTCCTGCGTGGGGAGATCCGCCGCCATGGCCAGCACTGAGACGAATCCGGCGGCGAAGACGCCGCGGGACACAGCGCCGGGCGCCGGCCTTGACGGCGTGGAGGCCGGGCTCGACGCCCTGGAACTGCCGCCCCCCGGCGGCACGACCGTCCGGCAGACACTGGTCGGCAAGGTGCTGCCGCCGCTGGTGGCGGTAGCCGTGGTGCTGGTGCTCTGGCAGGGGCTGATCTCCTTCAAGATCGTCGACGACCCGTCCAAGCTGCCCTCGCCTGCCGACGTGGGCGCGGAGTTCAAGGACGCCTGGCTCCAGGGCAACCTGCTGGGCTACATCTGGACGTCCGTCTCGCGCGGCCTGCTGGGCTTCCTGTTCGCCCTGGCCATCGGCACCCCGCTGGGGCTGCTGGTGGCCCGGGTGAAGTTCGTGCGGGCGGCGATCGGGCCGGTGCTGTCGGGGCTGCAGTCGCTGCCGTCGGTGGCGTGGGTGCCGCCCGCGGTGATCTGGCTGGGCCTGGACAACTCGATGATGTACGCGGTGATCCTGCTCGGCGCGGTGCCCTCCATCGCCAACGGGCTGGTCTCCGGCATCGACCAGGTGCCGCCGCTGTTCCTGCGGGCGGGCCGCACGATGGGCGCCACGGGGGTGCGGGGCGCCTGGCACATCGTGCTGCCGGCCGCGCTGCCCGGCTACCTGGCGGGCCTGAAGCAGGGCTGGGCGTTCTCCTGGCGCTCGCTGATGGCGGCGGAGATCATCGCCTCCTCGCCCGACCTGGGCATCGGTCTGGGCGCGCTGCTGGAGAACGGCCGCAACGCCAGTTCCATGTCGATGGTGTTCGAGGCCATCGTCCTGATCCTGTTCGTCGGCATCGCCATCGACCTGCTGATCTTCAGTCCGCTGGAGCGGTGGGTGCTGCGCAGCCGCGGCCTCCTCGTGAAGAGCTGAACCGACATGTCCCAGCAGCCCGTTCTCCTGGTCGTCGCCCACGGCAGCCGTGATCCCCGCCATGCCGCGACCGTGCACGCCCTGGTGCGCGGGGTGCGGGCCGTGCGGCCCGGGCTGCGGGTGGAGACCGGCTTCCTGGACTTCAACGTGCCCTCCGTGCCGGGCGTGCTGGAGTCCCTGGCCGCCGAGGGCGTGCGCGACGTGGTGGCGCTGCCGCTGCTGCTGACCCGCGCCTTCCACGCCAAGTCGGACATCCCTGCCGTACTGCGCGAGGCGCCGTCGCGGCTGCGGATCCGTCAGGCCGACGTGCTGGGCCCCTCGCCGCTGCTGACGGCGGCCCTGGAACGCCGGTTGTACGAGGCGGGGCTGTCCCCCGCCGACAAGTCCTCGACCGGGGTCGTACTGGCCTCGGCGGGGTCCTCCGACCCGGAGGCGATCGCAGTGATCGCAGAAATCGCGCGGGAGTGGCGGCACACCGGTTGGTGCGCCGTGCGGCCTGCGTTCGCCTCCGCATCCCTCCCCCGCACCGAGGACGCGGTCCGCGAACTGCGCCGGCTGGGCTGCGAGAAGGTGGCGGTCGCCCCGTACGTACTGGCGCCGGGCCGCCTCCCCGACCGCATAGCCCGCGGCGCCGCCGAGGCGGACGCGGACGTCCTGTCCGCCGTCCTGGGCCCGTCCCCGGAGGTGGTGGAGCTGCTCCTGCGACGCTACGAGGCGGCCCGGCGGCCGGTGTTCACGGCGCTGGGGGCGTGAGGCGGGTCGCGTCGGCATCGGCGCCGGCGTGAGGGACGCCGGGGCGGCGTGGGAGAGGTCCGCGGCCGGCACTCCCCCGTGGTGCCGGGCCGCGGACGACGGCCACGGCTCGCCGGAAACCGGTGTGCCGTGGTCGCATTCCTGACAGCGCCGGGCCCGGCGGAAGTGTCACTGCGTGCGGAGCGGACCGCTCGGATTCGGCCACGTCAGCCGGCGGCCGGCGCCGCCTCGCCGGCCAGCCGCACCAGTTCGGCGACCGGCAGCGATCCCGCGGCCCGGTGCTCGCGGGCGAAGGTGTTGGCCAGATGCTGCAACAGCTCGTTGAGCGGCGTCGGTACGCCGTGCAGGCGCCCCAGGAGGACGATCTCGCCGTTGAGGTGGTCGGCCTCGATCGTGCCCGTGCCGCGCACGAGGGACTGCCAGGAGGAGCCACCGCCGCGCGGGCCGCCGGGCAGCGGGACCAGGGTGATGCGGTCGCCCCGTGTCTCCTTCTGCTCGGTGGCGCTCGCGTGGGCGATCCCGGCGGCGGCGAGCACCGCCTCCCCCTCGGCGCGCACCCTGTCGTACAGCGCCCGCGCCGCCTCGCTCTCCAGCGGGCCGCTGACGGCCTCGATGGCGTTGGCGAGATTGGCGAGCAGCTTGGCGTACTGCCAGCGGGACACGTCCGGCACGACGGGCGCCCCGAAGTGCGCGGCCTCCAGATCGGCCGCGATCCGCCGCAGCGTGCCGTCGGTGCCGTGCGGATGACGGCCGAGGTGCAGCATCCCGGTCAGCGGCGTGCCGGCGGCGGACACCACCCCGGGTTCGACGTGCGCCGCGGGCAGCCACACGCAGACGCCGTACACGTGCCGGAAGCGCCGCAGCGCGAGCCGCTGCCCCTCCACCCCGTTCTGCGCACACAGCAGCGGCAGCCGCCCGGCCGCCGTGCCCCCGCCCGCCACGGGCGCCGGCCCCCAGGCGGCCAGTGCCGCCTCGGTGTCCTGCGTCTTGACGGCCAGAATCAGTACGTCGTCGGCGCGCAGCGCGCCGAGCCGCGCCGGCCCCTCCACGGCGGGCAGCCGGTACGTCAGCTCGCCCTCGGGCACCCGCAGCCGCAGCCCGCCCTCGCGCAGCGCCGCGAGATGCGCACCGCGCGCGACGAGCACCACCTCGCGTCCGCTCTGCGCCAGCCGTCCGCCGATCGCGCCGCCGACCGCGCCTGCCCCGATGATGATGTAGCGCATGGCCCGAGCCTGCCACAGCCGTGTGTACGCTGCGCCTAGTGACCGGGGAAGAGATCGAGGACACCTTCACGCTCGCCGGCGATCTGCCCGTGCGGCGTCTCGGCTACGGCACCGCCCAGCTGACCGGGCCCGGCTACTGGGGCCCGCGCGGCGACGCCCGGGACGCGGTGGCCGTGCTGCGGCGGGCCGTCGAGCGCGGGGTGACCCTGATCGACACCGCCGACAACTACGGCCCCCATCTCGCCGAGGAACTGGTGGCCGAGGCCCTGCACCCCTACCCGGAGGGGCTGCTGATCGCCACCAAGGGCGCGGTGGTGCGCACCAGTGACCGGGCCTGGCACATCGACGGCCGCCCGCGCTCACTGCGGGCGATGTGCGAGGCGAGCCTGCGGCGGCTGCGGCTGGAGACCATCGGTCTCTACCAGCTGCACCGGCTGGACCCTGCCGTGCCGCTCGCCGAACAGCTGGGCGCCCTGGAGGAGTTGCGGGCCGAGGGCAAGATCCGGTACGTCGGCCTGGACACCGTGTCCGCCGAACAGCTGGCCAAAGCGCTGGAGTTGGCCGAGATCGTCTCGGTGCAGAACCGCTATCACCTCCTCGACCGGGAGTCCGAGCCGCTGCTGGCGCTGTGCGAGCGGCGCGGCATCGCGTTCCTGCCGTGGTTCCCGCTGGGCAACGGGGTGTTGACCGGGCACCCGGTGTGCGCCGAGGTCGCCGCCGCGCACGGGGCGACGCCCGGACAGGTCGCCCTGGCCTGGCTGCTGCACCGCTCCCCCGTGCTGTGTCCCACCCCGGGCACGGGCTCGCTCGCGCACCTGGAGGAGAACCTGGACGCCGCCGCCCTACGGCTCTCCGACGGCGAACTGGCCCGGCTGTCCGCCCTGGCCGGCTGACCCCTTGCGGGCCCACGGCCCTCAGACCTCCCCGGCGGTCAGCTCCACCAGCTTCAGGACCGTGTTCCAGTTGCGGCTGGTCGCGATCACGCCCTTGGTCACGCGGGTGCGGGAGAGCTGCTCGGCGAGCTTGGAGCGGCCGAGCCCGTCGGGCGCGTACAGGTACACCGCGCGGTCGCCGAGGCGGAACTCCTCGGGCAGGTGGGCGGCTCGGTCGATCGCCTCGTACCGCTCCGGGTCGGGCTGCGCGGACAGGTAGGTGACGTGCAGCTGCCTGGGCGCCAGCTCGGCCGCCGGGAACGGGCAGGCCTCGGCGACCGCGCGCAGATAGGCGTGGTCGCGCACCAGCACGTCCACCGGGAACCCGAACCGCTTCTCGATCGCGGCCGCCAGCTCCGCGGCCAGCGACTCCTCGTCGCCGCGTCCGGCGGTGAACACGGCCTGGCCGCTCTGCAGATGGGTGCGGACGCCGGTGTGTCCGAGCTCCTCGACCAGGGCGCGCAGCTCGGCCATCGGGACCTTGCGGCCGCCGCCCACGTTGATGCCGCGCAACAGCGCCGCGTATGTCGTCATGCGCCCACGATAGACACGGCGGAAAGGGGCCGTCGTGCCCCGTGGGGGCGGGCACGACGGCCGTCCGGGCGCGCGGCCGGGACGACGAAACCTTGGCGGATCGGCGCGCCCGGATCAACTCCTCCACGCGGCTGTGACTTGTTCAACAAGGTTTCGTAATCCCAAAGCCGAGCGCTTCCGGCGGAACGGACACCCTGATCCCCGTCCCGGAGGGCGACGGATAGGTGTAAGGGGCCACGGTCCTTCTCAGTGCGGAGGAGCCGCGGACCTCAGGGAGGAGCCGGGGCGGCGGCACTTCACCGGGCAGCACGACGAGACGGGCTTACGCCGGCCATACCTTCGATGCGGAAGGTGGCGGCAGGGGGCCGCCACCGCGCACAGGGTCTCGTCTTCGCGGGGGACCTGGAGGGGACAAGCCCGTCATGGGGAACCAAGACACACGGGTGCGGGGCCTGGCCGCACGGGCCGGCGGCTGGAGCGCCCGCCACCGATGGGCGGCCGTGGGCATATGGGTGCTGTTCGTCGTCCTGGCGATGGGGCTCGGTTCGGCGGCGGGCCGGGTGGACGTCAAGGAGAGCGACCAGCTCAAGGGCGAGACGCATACCGCCGCGAAGATCATCGAGGACGCGGGGATCAAGCGGCCGGCGAGCGAGACCGTGCTGATCCAGGCGAAGGACGGCACCACGAAGGCCACGGACGCCGCGTTCCGGGCCGCCGTCACCGACGTGGTGAAGGCCGTCGGCGGCACCGGCCGGGTCACCGACGTGACCTCGCCCTACGACACGAAGACCATCTCGCGCGACGGCCGCAGCGCGCTGGTGCAGTTCGACATGCGCGGTGACGCGGACACCGCCAAGGACCGCGTCGAGCCGGTGCTGAAGGCCGTCGCGGGTGTCCAGAAGGACCACGGGTCGCTGCGGATCGAGGAGATCGGCGGCGCGAGCATGCAGAAGCAGTACGCGGACGCCTTCGGGGACGACTTCCAGCAGGCCGAGTACTCCGCCGTGCCGGTGGCCTTCGGCATCCTGCTGATCGCCTTCGGCGCGCTGGTGGCGGCGCTGCTGCCGGTGGCGCTGGCGATCACCGCGATCATGGCGACGATGGGCCTGATGGGCATCGTCAGCCATCTCCAGCCGATGAGCGACACCGCCAACTCCGTGATGCTGCTGGTCGGCATGGCGGTCGGCGTCGACTACTGCCTGTTCTACCTGCGCCGTGAGCGCGAGGAGCGGGCCGCCGGGCGGGACGCGGGCACCGCGCTGCGCATCGCCGCCGCGACCAGCGGCCGCGCGATCATCGTCTCCGGTGTCACGGTGTGCGTGGCCATGGCGGGCATGCTCTTCACCGGGCTCGCCGAGTTCGAGGCGATGGGCCTGGCCTCGCTGATGGTGGTGGCGGTCGCCATGGTCGGTTCCGTCACCGTGCTGCCGGCGCTGCTGTCGCTGCTGGGCGAACGGGTGGAGAAGGGGCGGATCCCCTTCCTGCGGCGCCGGCAGGCCGGGAGCAACGGCGAGAGCCGGTTCTGGACGGCCGTCCTGCGCGGTGTCCTGGCGCGGCCCGTGGCCTCGGTGGTCGTGGCGGTCGGCGCGCTGCTCGCCGTCGCGTCGCCCGCGCTCGGCATGAAGACCTCGCAGCTCACGCTGGACCAGGAGTTCGGCAACTCGCTGCCCATCGTGCAGACGTACAACCGGGTCAACGACGCCTTCCCCGGCGGCTCCGAGCCGGCCCAGGTGGTCGTGCGGGCCAAGGACATCAACGCGCCCGAGGTCCGGCAGGCGCTGGCGGACTTCAAACAGCAGGCGATCTCCTCGGGCGCCTCGCGCGGTCCCGTCGACGTGAGGCTGCACGCGGCGCAGAACGTCGCCCTCGTCTCCGTCCCGCTGGTCGGCGGCTCCGACTTCGACCAGGCCACCAAGAGCCTGGAGAAGCTGCGCGACGAGGTGCGGCCCGCCACGCTCGGCAAGGTCGACGGCCTCCAGGCGCCGGTCACCGGCCAGGTCGCCGGCTCGCACGACTTCAACGACCAGCTCGTCGGGTCGGTCGTCCCGGTCTTCGCCTTCGTGGTGGTCTTCGCCTTCCTGCTGATGCTGCTGTCGTTCCGCTCGCTGACGGTCGCGATCACCTCGATCCTGCTGAACCTGCTGTCGGTGGGCGCGGCCTACGGCATCCTCGTCGCCGTCTTCCAGCACGGCTGGGGCGCATCCCTGGTGGGGGCCGAGGGCGTGGGCGCGATCGTCACCTGGCTGCCGCTGTTCCTGTTCGTGATCCTGTTCGGCCTGTCGATGGACTACCACGTCTTCGTGGTCTCCCGGATCCGCGAGGCGCGGATGCGCGGGCGCAGCACGCGGGACGCCATCCAGCACGGTGTGGTCACCACCGCCGGTGTCGTCACCAGCGCCGCGGTCATCATGGTCGCCGTGTTCGCCATCTTCGGCACGCTGTCCATGCAGTCGATGAAGCAGATGGGCGTCGGCCTGGCGGCCGCGGTGCTGATCGACGCGACCGTGATCCGGGGCGTGCTGCTGCCGGCCGTGATGTCCCTGCTGGGCGAGCGCAACTGGTACCTGCCCAAGTGGCTGCACCGGCTGCCCGACCTCACCCACGACGAGTCGCCCGAGGCGATGGCCGCGCCGGCCGCGCCGCGGGAGGACGAGCGGCTGAGGGTCTGACCCTCTCCGGCCCTCCGCGGGCCGGTGGATCGGGGCCCGTCGGCTTCCCGGAGCCGGCGGGCCCCGCCCGTTTCCACCGTCCACCTGCGCGAATGCGACACTGACCGTCGACCGGTACGGGACGGGCCGACACGGGCCGGCGCGGACAGGAACGACGGAGGCGGACGATGGACGAGGCACGGGGGCGGGACGTACTGGCCGCGGCGGGCGTACTGCCCGGCCCGGCGCGGGACGCCCGGCTCCTCGCCCTGGGCGAGAACGCGGTGTTCGCCGCCGGCGGTCTCGTCGTGAAGGTGGGCCGCGACGCCGAACTGCTCGACCGCGCCCGCCGCGAGCTGCGGATCGCGCTGTGGCTGGCCGGCGAGGGCGTCCCGGCGGTGCGCGCCGCCGAGCCCGAGGCGCTGCTGGTGGAGGGGCATCCGGTGACCGTGTGGCACCGCCTGCCCGACCCGGTACGGCCCGCCGGGCCGCGGGACCTGGCCGAACTGCTGCGGATCGTCCACGCGCTGCCCTCGCCCGGCTTCGAACTGCCGCCCCGCGAGCTGCTGGGCGGTGTGGAACGCTGGCTGCGGCTCGCGGGCGAGGCGATCGACCCGGCGGACGCCGCGTATCTGCGCGAGCGCCGCGACGGCTTCGCGGCGGCCGCCGCCGCGCTCACCCCGCACCTGCCGCCCGGCCCGATCCACGGGGACGCGCTGCCGCGCAACGTCCACGTCGGCCCGGACGGGCCCGTCCTGGTCGACCTGGAGACCTTCTCGGCCGACCTGCGCGAGCACGACCTGGTGGTCATGGCCCTCTCCCGCGACCGCTACGGCCTGCCCGCCGAGGCCTACGACGCCTTCACCGAGGCCTACGGCTGGGACGTACGCGAGTGGGAGGGCTGCCCGGTCCTGCGCGGCGCCCGCGAGACGGCCAGCTGCGCCTGGGTCGCCCAGCACACCCCGGACAACCCCAAGGCCCTGGCCGAGTTCCGGCGCCGGGTGGCCTCCCTGCGCGACGACGACCCCGAGGTCCGCTGGCACCCTTTCTGACGGTCCCCCACCGGTCGGCCGGGGATCACACGGGCTCGTCCGCCGGTTCGCGCAGCGGCCATGCGGTGTCGATCACTGCGGCCGAGTCGCCCTTGCGGCGCAGGAAGTCCTGGAAGTCGGCCGCCCAGGCGGCGTACCACTCGATCTGGCAGCGGTGCAGTTCCGCCGGGCCGAGTGAGGCGATCTTGGGGTGGCGGCCGGCTATCGCGCAGGCCAGCCGGGCCGCGGCGAGGGCGTCGGCCGAGGCGTCGTGCGCCGAGTCGAGGACCACGCCGTACTCACCGCACACCGCCTGCAGGGTGCGCTTGCCGGGCCGGTAGCGGTCGGCCCAGCGGTCGATGGTGTACGGGTCGACGACCGGGCCCGGCTCCGCGCCGCCCAGCCGGTCCCTGAGCGAGGGCAGCCGGTGCCTGCGCAGTTCGGCGGAGAGCAGGGTCAGGTCGAAGGCCGCGTTGTACGCCACCACCGGGACGCCCGTCTTCCAGTAGCCGGTCAGCACGTCCGCGATGGCGTCGGCCACCTGGTCCGCCGGTCTGCCCTCGGACGCCGCCCGTTCGTTGCTGATGCCGTGGACCGCGACCGCGTCCGGCGGGATCTCCACGCCCGGGTCGGCCAGCCACTCGCGGTGCCCGGCCGGCTCCCCTCCCCTGACCTCGATCACGGCGCCGGTGACGATGCGCGCCTCGCGCGGATCGGTCCCGGTCGTCTCCAGGTCGAAGCCGATCAGCAGCTCACGGTGCCAGCCCATGGCGGCCCCCCTTCTCGGTGGTGCTTTTCCCCCAGTGGTCGTAACGATCGCATGCGCCACTGACAATCAGCAGACCGCGTTCCGCTTGGCGCGCCACCCGTCAGGACACCGGCCGCGAATCCGCCCACATCATCTCGAACTCCTCGCGGTAGGCGGAGAAAAGCCCGCCTTCGCCCACCTCGTCCGACTTGACCACCTTGCTGCCGTTGCGAAGGACGAACACCGGCGCCTCCATGCCCCGGCTGCGCCGCAGGTAGGACTGCACCACCGCGATGCCGTCCGTGCCGTCGCCGTCCACGAGGTAGGCGGTCAGGCGCGGCGTCTCGTCGTAGACCTGGATCTCGAAGGCGCCCGGGTCGCGCAGCCGGGAGCGCACCCGGCGCATGTGCAGGATGCTCATCTCCACCGACCGGCTCAGCTCGCCCCGCTTGAGGCCGAGTTCGCGCTCGCGGCGCTTGACGGCACTGGACGCGGGGTTGAGGAACAGCAGCCGCACCCGGGCGCCCGACTCGGCCAGGCGGACCAGGCGGCGGCCGGAGAAGTTCTGCACCAGCAGGTTGAGGCCGATGCCGATGGCGTCCAGCCTGCGCGCCCCGCCGAAGATGTCCTCGGCCGGGAACTGGCGCAGCAGCCGCACCCGGTCCGGGTGCACGGCGACCACGTCGGCGTACCGGTCGCCGACCAGGCTCTCGACCGCGTCGACGGGCAGCCGCCGGGCGGAGGGCACGTCGCCGCCGGTGCCGAGGATCTCGAGCAGGCGCGCGGAGGCCCGCTCGGCCTGCCCCAGCACCGCCTCGGACAGCGCCCGGTTGCGGGAGACGACGTTGCGGGTCACCTCCAGCTCGTCCAGCGCGAGTTCGACGTCCCGTCGCTCGTCTATGTACGGCTCGAAGCAGGGCCAGTGCTGCACCATCAGCTCGCGCAGCTGGGGCAGGGTGAGGAAGCTGATCACGTTGTCGTCGGCCGGGTCGAGCAAGTAGCCCTTGCGGCGGCTGACTTCGCGTACCGCGACGGCGCGCTGCACCCACTCCTGACCGGCCGGCCCGGCGGCGGCCACCACCCAGTCGTCGCCGTGGACGGGCTCGTAGACGGGCCGCAGGACGGCGGCCACGACGGCGCGCAGCCGCTGCTCGACGAGGTTCAGCCAGATGTAGGCCCGGCCGGCCCGCTGGGCGCGCGTGCGCACCTCGCGCCAGGCGTCGGGGCCCCAGTCCAGCTCCGGCCCGATGGCGCCGGCGCCCATCGGCCGGGCCAGGGACACCGCGCCGGGCGGGACGTCTGCGGAGTTCCCCTCGTGACCCTCGTCACCAGGGGGCAGCTCCCGGCCTCCCGAGCCCACCCGTGCACCGCCTTCCGCTCCCCCGAGCCTTCCCCGTCCCAACGATCAAGGAAGGGTACTCCGGGAGCGGCGCGCGGTGCAGCCGGATGCACAGCTCCTTTCCCAACTTCCGCCGCGTACGCACTTGTTCCGCTTCCGCGTGATCGGCCCGGTGACGGGAATCATGATGTTGACCACGCATCGTCCGGGGCCGGCCCGGCGCGGGTGCCGGGACCGGTCCGGGTCCGGCGCCCGCGCCGGGCCGGCCCGCGACCCGCGGTTCCTAGGTGGTTCTTCCACTTTCCGGGAGACTCGGAAGGCGAGGCGCCACCGGCGGCGCCGCACACCTGAAAGAGTCGTGTTCATGCAGGTCTGGCCTGGAGAGGCGTATCCACTCGGCGCCACGTACGACGGCGCCGGCACCAACTTCGCGGTCTTCACGGAGGCCGCGGACCGAGTAGAGCTGTGTCTGCTGCACGACGACGGCTCGGAAACGGCGGTGGAACTGCGGGAGAGCGACGCGTTCGTCCGGCACGCGTACCTGCCCGGCGTCATGCCGGGGCAGCGGTACGGGTTCCGGGTGCACGGTCCGTACGCGCCCGAACGCGGGCTGCGCTGCAACTCCGCGAAGCTGCTGCTCGACCCGTACGCGCGTGCGATCAGCGGCTCGGTGCAGTGGGGCGAGGAGGTCTACGGCTACCACTTCGACGACCCCGGCAAGCGGAACGACCTGGACTCCGCTCCGCACACCATGACGTCGGTCGTGGTGAACCCGTACTTCGACTGGGGCGACGACCGCCCGCCGCGCCGCGGCTACCACGAGACGGTGATCTACGAGGCCCACGTCAAGGGCCTCACCATGCGCCACCCGGGGCTGCCCGAGGAACTGCGGGGCACCTACGCGGCGCTCGCCCACCCGGCGGTCCTGGAGCACCTGACCGAGCTCGGCGTCACCGCGCTGGAGCTGATGCCCGTACACCAGTTCGTGAACGACCACCGCCTGGTGGACATGGGCCTGAGCAACTACTGGGGCTACAACACGATCGGCTTCTTCGCCCCGCACAACACCTACGCCTCCTGGGGCGACCGCGGCCAGCAGGTGCTGGAGTTCAAGTCGGCCGTCCGGGCGCTGCACGAGGCCGGGATCGAGGTCATCCTCGACGTGGTCTACAACCACACCGCCGAGGGCAACCACCTGGGGCCCACGCTGTCCTTCAAGGGCATCGACAACCCGCGCTACTACCGCCTCACCGACGACCCGCGCTACTACATGGACACCACCGGCACCGGGAACTCCCTGCTCATGCGGTCCCCGCACGTGCTCCAGCTGATCATGGACTCGCTGCGCTACTGGGTCACCGAGATGCACGTCGACGGCTTCCGCTTCGACCTCGCGGCGACGCTCGCCCGGCAGTTCCACGAGGTGGACCGGCTGTCGTCGTTCTTCGACCTGGTGCAGCAGGACCCGGTGGTCTCCCAGGTGAAGCTGATCGCCGAGCCCTGGGACGTCGGCGAGGGCGGCTACCAGGTGGGGAACTTCCCGCCGCTGTGGACGGAGTGGAACGGCAAGTACCGCGACACCGTGCGGGACCTGTGGCGGGGCGAGCCGCGGGCGCTCGCGGAGTTCGCCTCCCGGCTGACCGGCTCCTCCGACCTCTACCAGGACGACGGCCGCCGCCCGCTGGCCTCGATCAACTTCGTGACCTGCCACGACGGCTTCACGCTGCACGACCTGGTGTCGTACAACGACAAGCACAACGAGGCCAACGGCGAGGACAACCGGGACGGCGAGAGCCACAACCGGTCCTGGAACTGCGGCGCCGAGGGCGAGAGCGAGGACCCGCAGGTGCTGCGGCTGCGGGCGCGGCAGATGCGCAACTTCGTCGCCACGCTGATGCTGTCCCAGGGCGTGCCCATGATCAGCCACGGCGACGAGTTCGCGCGCACCCAGTGCGGCAACAACAACGCCTACTGCCAGGACAACGAGCTGTCCTGGGTGCGCTGGCCGGAGGACGGCGGCGGGCTGCTCGACTTCGTACGGGCCATGGCGCGGCTGCGCAGGGAGCACCCGGTCTTCCGCCGGCGCCGCTTCTTCCACGGCCGCCCGGTGGAGGGCACCCACGACGACCTGTCCGACATCGCCTGGTTCACCCCGGAGGGCAAGGAGATGACCCAGCGGGACTGGGACTCGGCGCAGGCTTCCGCGCTCACCGTCTTCCTCAACGGCAACGCGATCTCGGAGCCGGGCCCCCGCGGGGAGCGGATCGCCGACGACTCCTTCCTGCTGATGTTCAACGCGGCGCCCAAGCGGCTGGAATTCGTGGTCCCCGTGGACCACGGCCGCCAGTGGGAGGTGATCGTCGACACGTCCCGCGAGGAGGGCGTCCCGGCGGGCACCGGCGCGAAGGTCCAGGCCGGCGACCGGCTCACCCTGGCCGACCGCAGCCTGACCGTACTGCGCCGCCCGGCGTAGCGAACGGGTGAGGAGGGCGGCCCGCGCGGGTGGCCGGGCGGGCGCGGAGCGGGGCGGTGACACGAAAGGCGGTGCGGGGGGTACGTAGCTTTCCATGACACCCGAGCGCTTGGCACCCGTCGTGCCCACGGCCACCTACCGGCTCCAGCTCCAGCCCGAGTTCCCGTTCGCCGCCGCGGCGCGGGCCGTGCCGTACCTGGCCTCGCTCGGCGTCTCCCACCTGCACCTGTCCCCCGTGCTCGAGGCCGTGCCGGGCTCCCTGCACGGCTACGACGTCGTGGACCCCGCGCGGGTGCGCGCCGAGCTCGGCGGGGAGGAGGGGCTGCGCGCCCTCGCGCACACCGCGCGGGAGCACGGGCTCGGCCTGGTCCTGGACATCGTGCCCAACCACATGGCCATGGCCCCGCGCCACAACCGCGCCCTGTGGGAGGTGCTGCGCGAGGGCCCCGCCTCGCCGTACGCGCGCTGGTTCGACATCGACTGGGAGGCGCAGGACGGCAAGGTGCTGCTGCCGGTGCTGGGCCGGCCGGTCGGCAAGGAGACGGGCGCGCTGAAGGTCGACGGCGACGTCCTGCGCTACCACGACCACGCCTTCCCGCTGCGCGAGGGCACCGCCGGCCTGCCGCTGCCCGAGCTGCTCCAGGCGCAGTGGTACCGGCTCACCTGGTGGCGGCTGGCCCGCACCGAGCTCAACTACCGGCGCTTCTTCAGCATCTCGGAGCTGATCGGGGTCCGCGTGGAGGATCCGGAGGTCTTCGCGGCGACCCACGCCAAGGTCCTCCAGCTGCTGCGCGAGGGGGTGGTCGACGGCCTGCGGATCGACCACCCGGACGGCCTCGCCGACCCCGACGCCTACCTCGCCCGGCTGCACGAGGCGACCGGGGGCCGCTGGACGGTCGTGGAGAAGATCCTCTCCGACGGCGAGCACCTGCCGCCCTCCTGGCCGGTGGCCGGCACCACCGGCTACGACGCCCTCCGGCACGTCGACGGCCTGTTCACCGACCCGGCCGGTGCGGACGAACTGCTCGCCCTGTACCGGCGCTGGGCGGCCCCGCAGACCGACCGGGGCGGGGACTGGGCGGCGACGGCCCGGCGGGCGGCGTACAAGGTGATCACGCACGAGCTGGCCGCCGAGTCGGAGCGGCTGACGCGGGTGGCGAGCCGGGTGTGCACCGGCTCACCGGACCCGGCGCTGCGCGACCGCGCCCCGTGGGCGCTGCGCACAGCGCTGCGGGAGCTGCTGGTCCGCCTGGAGGTCTACCGGCCGTACGCCTCGACCGACGCCTCCGCCGTGCTCACCGAGGAGGCCGCGGACCGGGCCCGCCTCGCCTTCGCGGTGCCCGAGGAGGGCGAGGCCGTGGACGTCGTACGGGATCTGCTGCTCGGGCGGGCCGGCGTGGGCCGCGACGCCGTGGAGCTGCGCACCCGGTTCGCGCAGGCCGCCTCCGCGCTGCGCGCGAAGTCCGTGGAGGACACCGCCTACTACCGTTACGTGCCGCTGCTGTCGGCCAACGAGGTCGGCGGGGACCCCGGGCGCCCGGCGGTGTCCCCTCAGGACTTCCACGCGTACTGCGCCCGCGTGCAGCGCGACTGGCCGGTGGGCGGGACGGTGGTCTCCACGCACGACACCAAGCGCAGCGCCGACGTGCGGGCCGCGCTGGCGGTGCTCACCGAGTGCCCCGAGCGGTGGGCCGCGCTCCTGGAGGAGGTCGCGCGCGGCGAGGAGGACGTGCCGGACGGGCAGCTCGCCTGGGCGGCCTGGCAGACGGTGTTCGGGCTCGGGCCGGCCGAGCCGGGGCGGGTGCGGGAGGCGCTGCTGAAGCACGTGCGGGAGGCGGGCCTCTACACCAGCTGGACGGAGCAGGAGCCGCCGTACGAGGAGGCCGTGGCGCGGTTCGTCGACGAGGGACCGTGCGGGGCGCCGGGCGAGCGGGTGGCGGCCCTGCGCGGCGCCCTGGAGCCGCACATCCGGGCCAACGTCCTGGGGACGGCCCTGGTGCACCTGACGATGCCGGGCGTGCCGGACGTGTACCAGGGCACGGAGGCCGAGTACCGGGCCCTGGTGGACCCGGACAACCGGCGGCCGGCGAGCTTCCCTCCGGCGGACCCCGGCGACAAGGGCGCGGTGACGGCGGCGGCGCTGCGGCTGCGGGCGCGCCGGCCCGAGGTGTTCGGCTCGCGGGCGACGTACGCCCCGCTGGTGGCCGAGGGCCCGGCCGCGGCCCACTGCGCGGCGTTCGCGCGCTCCGGTGAGGTGGTCACGGCCGTGACCCGGCTGTCGCTGCGGCTGGAGCGGGCGGGCGGCTGGCGGGACACCCGGCTGCCGCTGCCGCCGGGCCGGTGGGCGGACGCGCTGGCACCGGGGCGGGAGTTCGAGGGGCACGCGCGCGTGGCCGAACTGTTCGAACGGCTGCCGGTGGCACTGCTTGAACGGGTCCAGGACGGCTCGGGAAACTGAGACCGGCGGGGCGGCGACCGGCCGGCCGGCAACCGATCGGGGTGGTGACCGGCCGGGGTGGCAGCCAGCCGGGTCCGCAACCGGCCGAGTCGGTGATCGGGGCGGCGACCGCCCATAGGGGTAACCGGCCGGGACGGCAACCGGGCCAGCGCGATGGCCAGCCGGGTCCGCAACCGGCCGAGTCGGGGCGGCGACCGCCCGTAGGAGTGACCGGCCGGGACGGTGACCGGCCGGGACGGTGACCGGCCGGGCGGTGACCGGCCGGACGGTGACCGGCCGGGCGGTGACCCGGGCAGGGCGGTGGGTGCTGGGCGCGTCCGGGTGGCGGGGGCGGGGGGCGCTTCCGGGGGTCAGCGGGCGCCCCGGACGGCTTCCGGGCGCCTCGGGGCGGCTCCAGGCGGCCTCCGTTGTGTGTACTTGACAGTTCACAGACGCCGTGGGGTACTGCGGAGTGCGAAGCAGGGCGGAGTAGTCGGGGGTGAGTCTCCTGCCGGAGCTGCGCTACCCCAGTGTTCCCGAACTCGTCGCCGCCGCCCGGGCGGTGGCCGCACGACGGCCGGACCTGTGCGCCGTGCAGGAGGTCGGCTTCTCCCGCGCGGGCAGGCCCCTGCACCTGCTGTCCATGGGGCACGCCCGGCGGGCCGTCCTGGTGGTGGCGGGCGCCCACGCCAACGAGCCGGCCGGAGGGTCCACCCTCCTCGCGCTCGCCCACCGCGTCCTGGACGAGCGGCGGCTGCGGGCCGACACCTCCTGGCACTTCCTGCTGTGCGCGGACCCGGACGGCGCGAGCCTGCACGTCACGCCCGCCCCGCGCAGCCTGCTCGACTACCACCTCGGCTTCTTCCGGCCCGCCGGGCCCGAGCAGCCGGAGTGGTCGCCGTCCGTGCTGCCGCCGGACCGGCTGCCGCCCGAGACACGCGCGCTGACCGCGGTCATCGACACGCTGCGGCCCTACCTCCAGGTGACCCTGCACGGCACCGATCTGGGCGGCAGCTGGGTGCAGTTGACCAGGGACGTGCCCGGGCTCGCGGAGCCCTTCGGCAAGTCCGCGGCGGAGCTGCACATCCCGGTGGAGACGGGCGCGTCCGACGCCGCGGGCTGGGCCGTCTCGGGGCCCGGGGTGCGGGTGATGCCCTCGCCGGGCGCCGGGGCCGCGTACCCGAGCATGCCGGACGACGCGCGGCACAGCACCTGGTACCACGCGCACCGCTACGGCGGTCTGACCGCCGTGGTGGAGGTGCCGATGTGGGCGAGCGACCTGGTCGACGACCCGGCGCCGCACCCCGCGCCCGCGGCGGCGATACGGCGGCTGGCGCGGCGGCTGCTGAGCGACGCGCGGGAGGTGGAGCTGGTCCTCGCGGACGCGCTGCCCCGGCTGGCGGGCGCGGACGGGCCGCTGCTGCGGGCCGCGAAGTGGGGGCTGAGCCTGGTGCCGGGGCTGGCGGCGGACTGGATGCACACCCCGCCCGCCGACACCACGATGGCCTACGTGGGCAGCGTGGACGCCTTCGGCCGGCGGCTGCCGCTGCGGACGGCGGCCATGCTGCTGCGGGTGCTGCGCCAGGCCGACGACCGCGCCGCGCCGCAGCTGGAGCGGCTGGTCGCGGCCTGGAGCGAGTCCTTCGCCCGCCGCTTCCGGGCCCGCTGGGTGCCGCTGGACCACCAGGCGGAGCACCAGAGCCGCACGGTCGTGGCGGCGGCCCGCCACGCCCGCGAACTGGACGCCTGACGCGGCGGGCCGGCCGCCGACCGGGGCGGGCCGGCGCGTCAGGCGTCCAGCGCGAACACCTCGCCCGTGCGGGCCCTCATCACACAGGAGTTGGCGAAGGTCTCCGTGTAGTCGACGGCGCGGCCCTGCCACTGGCCCCTGGCCTCGACGGTGACGGGCGCGTAGATCATGGAGCAGAACACGTCCTTGTGGGGGATGCCCCGGATGTCGCCGCGCGCCGAGCGCAGTTCGCCGCAGGCCTCGGACGCGTGGGCGTGGCCCTGGGGCGGGTCGCACGTCAGCAGGGTGCCGCGGGTGTCACCGGAAGGGACGTCGCCGTGCGTGACGCTGACGTAGAGCCAGTCGCCCCGGTCGGAGTGGGCGTGGGCCGCCTGGGCCGGGACGGCCGCGGTGAGCAGGAGAGCGGCCGCCGCGGTCGTACCGCGCAGCAGACGGCCCGTCGCCGCCTTGGTGAAGGGTTTCATGCCCGCTACATCGGCACACCCGGCTCCCCGCCCCAGCCCGGCTCACCCGAACGGGAGCACCCGCGGGCGTGGCCGGGCCGGCTCGGCCGGCTGCTGGTGCCGGGCGGCCAGTTCGCAGGCGGCCAGGACCACCCGGGTCTGGTACTCGGCCTGGCGGGCGACCGGGATCCAGCGGGCGCGCAGACCGTCGCGGTAGTCGGCGCAGCGTTCCTCGATGAGCCGGTCCAGCTCGGGCAGGACGCCGGCCGGGTCGTGGCCGGCGGCGCGCACGAGGCGGTGCAGCAGCCCGGCGGTGCGCAGCGCCAGCCGCCGTCCGGCGATGCGCAGGGCGGTCAGGTGGGCGGTGGTCAGCGGCGGGAGCGGGCGGGACGTGCCGTCGCCGGTGCCGGGGTCCCAGGCGTCGGCGAGTCCGGGGCAGACCAGTAAATAGTCGTCCACCGGGGCGAGCAGGCGGTCGGCGTCCGCGACCCCGGCGAGGTGCGGCCGGGCCCGGTCCAGCAGGCGTTCGAGCAGGCGGGTGTCCTCGCGCAGGGTGCGGCTGACGGCGCGCAGCACCGCGTCCCGGTCGGCGGGCGCCGAGCCGTCCGCAACGGCGGCCACGCCCCACATGGGCGCCTCCACCACGGCGGACAGGGTGCCGTAGCGGCGCGGGTGGCACCAGGTGGACTCCACGGCCGCCTCGGTGATGGCGGCGGCCAGGTCGCCGTGGCGCGGCGGCGGGATCCGGTAGACGGCGGGCCCGAGGCGGGGCCAGTACAGGCAGTCGTACGCGCCGAGCTCGCGCGGGATGCCGAGGCGGGCGGCGGCGTGCGCGACGCGCTGGGCGAGGCCGGGCAGGTCGTGGGTCAGCTCGACGAAGCCGCCGCCGACGTCGACGCCGTGCAGCGAGCACTGGACGAAGGGCCGCAGCTCGTCCTGGAGGCCGAGCAGCGCGCGGGTCTCCGGCAGCGCGGCCGCCGCTGCCCCGTCGGGCAGCCATTCGGGCTGTTCCAGGAAGCCGGGCCGGAAGAAGCTGCGGAAGTAGTGGCCGAGCGTGTAGGGCCCGGCGAGCCAGTCCTCGTTGCGGCGGGAGCCGTCGGGGTCCAGGCACAGCAGCAGGTTCCAGGTGATGTCCGCGCCCTCGCGCAGATGGGGGTCGGTCAGGGCCCGCTCGGCCAGCCGGAGGACGGTGGCGCCGCCCACGGGTTCGTTGGCGTGCGGCCCGGCGACAACGAGGGCCTGCCGGTCGCCGTGCCCGGCGGTGAGGAGCCACAGGGGGGTGCCCGCGCGGGAGACGCCGACGCGGCGCAGCCGGGCGTGGCGGGGATGGCGGGCGACGAGGGCGGCGGCGCGGGCGGCCAGTTCGTCGACGGACGGATAGCGGTGGAGTGGCGTCAGGGCACACCTCCACGATGTGTTGCCATCGGTTCACCACACGTACACGATGTAAGCAAAGTCAGTCACGAGTTGGCGGGTTCGTCAACACCACCGTCCGGAAAGAGACTTGACCCGTCCCGCTGGGTGATGCACAGGCCAGAGGTGTCCGGTGCCGCCGGCGGTGGGCGCCTCAGCCCGCGTGGAGCCGGTACGACACCTGCCCGAACCCGACCTGGTCGCCCTCGCGCACCACGGCCGCCCCGATCACCCGCCGTCCGTTGACGGTCGTGCCGTTGGTCGAGCCGAGGTCCCGCAGGACCCACATCCCGCCCTGGTGGCGCAGCTCGGCGTGGACGCGGGAGACCGTCTCGTGGGTGAGCCTGAGCCCGCTGGCCGGGTCGCGCCCTATCCGCAAGGGGTGACCGCTGCCGGGGACGGGCAGCAGCAGCTTGGGCAGCCGCTCGGCCTGCCAGGCCCTGCGCAGCCGTACGGTGAAGCCGGAGACCGCTTCCACGGTGCCGAACACCAGACGGGCCACCCGGCTCTCGGTGGGCAGGTCGCAGGTGAGCGCGACGAGCTCGTCGGCGCGCCGCGCGGCCAGTGCCAGCTCCATGCGCCGGACGAACGTGTCGTGCGACAGACGGCCCATGGCGACGCCGTCACGGAGCACCTCGAGCGCCTTGTCGCGCTCCGCGTCGGACAGCCGCGCGGGGTACGTGTGGAACTCGAAGGACGACGTCACGTTGGTGATTGTCGGTCAGCGGACCCGGGGTGTCCAGAAAACCCGGAAACGGTGACCGGTGCGCGCATCCCGCGACACCCGCCGCAAAAGGACGGATGCGAAAGCGGATTGATCTCGTTTGGAGGACGATGGACGGGCTACATCACGGTGAGCAGACGAAGGGGAACCGTCCGTGCAGTTCGAGGTGTGGGCACCGCAGGCCGGCCGTGTGACGCTCCAGTGCGACGGCGCCACGCGCGCGTTGGAGCGCGATCCGGAGCGGGCGGGCTGGTGGACCGGTGAGGCGGAGGCGGACGACGGCTCGCGCTACGGCTTCGCCCTGGACGGCGGCCCCGTGCTGCCCGATCCGCGCTCGCGGCGGCAGCCGGACGGGCCGGACGGCCTGAGCGCCGTCGTCGACCACGCGCGCCACGTCTGGCGCACCGGCGACTGGGGCGGCCGCCCGCTCCCGGGCGCGGTCCTCTACGAGCTGCACGTCGGGACGTACACCCGCGAGGGCACCTTCGACGCGGCCGCCGCACGTCTGGAACACCTGGTCGAACTGGGCGTCACACACGTGGAGTTGATGCCCGTGTGCCCCTTCCCCGGCACGCACGGCTGGGGCTACGAGGGCGTGTCGCTGTGGGCGGTGCACGAGCCGTACGGCGGCCCGGAGGGGCTGAAACGCTTCGTCGACCGTGCGCACGAGCTGGGCCTGGGCGTGGTCCTGGACGTGGTGCACAACCACCTCGGCCCGTCCGGCAACTACCTGCCGCGGTTCGGCCCGTACTTCACCGACACCCACCACACCCCCTGGGGCGCCGCGGTCAACCTGGACGCGCCCGGCTCGGACGAGGTGCGGGACTTCCTGACCGGCAGCGCGCTGGCCTGGCTGCGCGACTACCGGATCGACGGGCTGCGGCTGGACGCGGTGCACGCGCTGGCGGACACGCGCGCGTGCCACTTCCTGGAGGAGCTGTCCACGGCCGTGGACACGCTCGCCGCGGACCTCGGCCGCCCGCTGTTCCTGATCGCCGAGTCGGACCTGAACGACCCGCGGCTGATCACCCCCCGCGCGGAAGGCGGCCTGGGCCTGAACGCCCAGTGGAACGACGACTTCCACCACGCCCTGCACACGGCCCTGACCGGCGAGTCCCAGGGTTACTACGCCGACTTCGCACGCGCCCCGCTCGCCGCGGTCGCCAAGACCCTCACCTGCGGCTACTTCCACGACGGTACGTACTCCTCCTTCCGGGGCCGCCGGCACGGCCGCCCGCTGGACCGCACCCGGGTGGCCGGGCACCGGCTGATCGGCTACACCCAGACCCACGACCAGGTCGGCAACCGGGCCCAGGGCGACCGCCTGTCCATGCTGCTGGCCGACACCCCCGGGCTGCTGGCCTGCGCGGCCACGCTGACCCTGACCGCGCCGTTCACGCCGATGCTGTTCATGGGCGAGGAGTGGGCCGCGGGCACGCCGTGGCAGTTCTTCACCGACCACACCGACCCGGAGCTGGCCGAGGCGGTGCGCCGGGGCCGGCGGCGGGAGTTCGCCGCGCACGGCTGGGCCGAGGAGGACGTGCCCGACCCGCAGGACCCGGCGACCCGGGACCGCTCCTGCCTGGACTGGTCGGAGCCGGAGACCGGGCCGCACGCGCGCGTGCTCGCCTGGTACCGCACGCTGATCGCCCTGCGGCGCGAGCAGCCCGACCTCACGGACCCCGACCTCGCCGACACCAGGGTCGCCTACGACCAGGAGGCCCGCTGGCTCGCCTTCCGGCGCGGTGACGTACGGGTGGCGGTCAACCTCGGCAAGGAGCCCGCGGCGATCCCCCTGGGCACCCGCCCGGCACGGGTACTCGCCGCCTGGGAGCCGGTCGGGCCGCCGGACGCCGACGGGGTGCTGCACGTGCCGGGGCGGTCGTGCGTGGTGCTGGCGCAGTCCTGAGCCGGCGGCCCGGCCGCACCGGCGCGCCCGGGCCGCCCGGCCCGCCCGCGCCTCCCGGCGTCGGGCCCGTCTACGCCTCGCCGTCCTCCCCGGTCTCGTCGTCCTCCGAGTCGTGCTCCGTGTCGTCCTCGTCCTTGTCGTCCCGGTGGTCCTCGCGGAACTCCGTGACGCGCTCCAGGAGGATCGCCTCCCAGGCGTGCCTCAGCTCGGTCCTCAGGGCCGGCAGGGGCGCGTCCGAGCGGCCGTCGACACGGTCGGCGAGGCGGATCACCGTGTCGCAGCGGGCCAGCCACAGGCCGCGCAGACAGGGCCGGGCGCCGTAGCCGGCGAGGGTGGCGGCGCGCACGGCGGCGGGGGAACCCACGGCGCGGGCGAGTCCGGCGATGTCCTCGGCGGGGTCGCCGATCACCGCGCCGGTCCAGTCGAGCACGCCGCGCACCCGGCCGTCGGCGCCGACCACGAGGTGGTCGCCGCTGAGCCGGTGGTGCACGAGCACGGCCGTGCCGGGCTGGGCGGCGAGCTGCGCCGCGGCGGGCGGGGTGAGCTGGGCGGTGCGCGCGGGATCGAACTCGTCGGCCGCGCCCAGGCGTTCGGCGGCGTGCACGGCCATCCGCCGCAGCGCCTCCAGCGAGCGCGGCGGGGTGCGCGGCACGCCCAGCGTCCCGGCCTGGCGCACGGGCACCCGGCGCAGCCCGGCGAGCAGCCCGGCCAGGTCGTCCTCGCCGAGCGCGGACACGTCGTGCTCGGCGGCCGTACCGCCCGTGAGCCGGGTGTCCAGGGTGTACGCCAGTCCGGGCGCCCAGTCGCCGTGCGCGACGCTCACCGGGACGGCGACCGGCAGGTGGGGGCGGACGATGTCGCGCAGCCGCAGTTCGCGGCGCCGGCGCAGGGATGCCTCGCGGTCCGGGGCCAGGTGGAGCACATGGCGGGTGCCGACCCACCAGGCGCGGTGGCCGCCGCCCTCGCCGACGGGCCGGACGTCGAATCCGGCCGCCGTGCCCGAGGGCGAGCCGGCGCCGGTGGCCGGGGCGTCCTCGAGCAGGGTGCGGACCAGTCTGCGGACCGTGTCCGCGGTGGGTGTCGGTGCCTGGGTCATCGTCGCGCCGTGTGGTCGTGGTTGCGGGGTGGGTGCTGCCGGCCGGTCAGTCCACTATGACCATCTCGCGGGTCGTGTCGTTGAGGCGGCGGCCCCCGTCCTCCGTCACGGTGACGATGTCCTCGATGCGCACGCCGAAGCGCCCGGGCAGGTAGATGCCGGGTTCCACGGAGAAGCACATGCCCGGCACCAGGGGCTGCTCCTCGCCCTCGATCATGTACGGCGGCTCGTGCGTGGTGACGCCGATGCCGTGGCCGGTGCGGTGGATGAAGTACTCGCCGTACCCGGCTTCGGCGATGACCGCGCGGGCGGCCCGGTCGACCTCCTGGCAGGGCACGCCGGGGCGCACCGCGCGGAAGCCGGCCTCCTGCGCCTCGCGCACGATGTCGTGCACCCGGCGTTCCTCGTCGCTCGGCTCGCCGACGTGGACGGTGCGCGTGGTGTCGGAGCCGTAGCCGTCCTTGAGGCCGCCGAAGTCGAGTACGACCATGTCGCCGCGCTCGATGAGCCGGTCCCCCATCTCGTGGTGCGGGTTGGCGCCGTTGGGTCCGGAGCCGACGATGGTGAAGTCGACCCGGGAGTGGCCGAAGGCCCGCAGCAGCCCGGCGAGGTCGGCGCCGACCTCGTACTCGCGGCGGCCCGCGAAGGCGACCTTGCGGATCTCCTCGAAGGCCTGGTCGGCCGCCGCTCCCGCCGCCGCGAGCAGCTCCAGCTCGGCGGCGTCCTTCACCGCCCGCAGCATGGGCAGGGCCTCGGTGAGGGAGGCGTAGGAGGTGCCGGGCAGGGTCCTCTGAAGGCCGAGCAGGTGCATGGCCCAGGCGTTGTCGCTGATGCCGAAGCGGCCCGAGGCGTCCAGCAGCGCGGCGGTGACGGCGTAGGGGTCCTTGCCGTCGGTCCAGTCCCGCAGGGTCAGGGCGGACGCGCCGGCGGCCCTGGCGGCGTCGGGGGCCTCCAGGGTGGGCACGACGAGCACGGGGTCGCGCCCGGGGGCGAGCACCAGCAGCGTGAGCCGTTCGGTGTCGGCGGGGGGCGCGTAGCCGGTGAGCCAGACCATGTCGGGTCCCGGCGCGACCAGCAGCCCGGCCAGTCCGGCGTCCGCGGCCGCCCGGGCCGCGCGCGCCATCCTGGCCCGGTAGTCGTCGGCGGTGAAGGGCGCGGGCGCGGTGCCGGTCATCCGGGCCTCCCAGGCGGCTGGACATGCGGTGAGGGACTACGGGCAGCATCCTGCCCGGCCGTGCGGGGCGGCGCGAGCCGGTCGGCCGGTCCCGCCCCCGGCACGGACCATCCTCTCCCCCTGGCTCCCCCTTCACCAGCGGTTTCCGCAGTCGTGACCAAGGAGCCGCGGGCCGCGCGGCAGCGGTGCCTTGCCCGCGCGGCGGCCGCGCCGTCGCCCCGGGCGGCGCCGGGCGGCGGGGTCATGTGGTGATGCCCGGTGTCACGGTCAGGCGCAGCCGGGTGCCGTCGCGGTGCCGCACGGTCAGGACCACCTCGCGGCCCGCGCGGGCCCGGGCGACCGCGCGGGCGAGCCCGGCCGCGGAGCCGGTCCGGGTGGCGCCGAACCTCAGGATCACGTCGCCGCGGACCAGGCCGGCCGAGTAGCCGGGGCCGGGCACGTGCACGCCGGTGACCCGGGCGCCCGGCTCCGGGTCGTCGACCGCCTCGATGCCGAGGACCGGGCCCACCGGGGCCGGGGCCAGGGCCGGCGCCTGGGCCTCGGCCGGCGCCCGGCCGGACCCGGGGCCCACGCCCGCCGGGCCGCCCGCCCGTGCACCCGCCGGGCCGCCGGGCGAGGGCGCCGAGGCGCCCTCGCCCGCGCCCCGGACGCCGAACTGCCGCTCCAGCCGGGCCAGTCCGCTCGTGCCGATCACCGCGGTGCCCACCGCGCCGATGCCGATGCCCGACAGGACCAGGACCAGCCCCGCGAGCACGCGGGCCGACGCCGTCAGCAGCCGCCGGCCGCGCCGCCGCGCGGGGTACGGCAGCCGGTCGCCCGCGCGCCCGGCGCCACCGCCCCCGCCGCCTGCGCCGGGGTCCCGGCCGGGCATCGGCTTGGGACGCAACGCGGTACGTTCCATCGCTCGCACTCCGTCCGCCCGGCCCGTCAGCCGACCGGCAGGGCCGCCGGGGCGGGCGGCCGGCCGGGCAGGAAGACGTGGGCGCGGCGGGCCAGCCACTCCGCCTTGTAACGGTCCACCCGCCGGTGCCAGTTGAGGATGCCGGCCATCCAGTTCTGCAGGTCGAGGACATAGCCCGCCATGGCGGCGCGCGCTTCCTCACTCAGCTCGAAGTCGTCGTACAGGACGGGCAGTTCGTGCGCGACGACGTGCTCGAACTGCCGCATGCGCTGGGTCATGAGGTCGTGGACGACCGAGAGCGCGGCCGGGTAGTCGATGCCGAAGAAGTGCTGGACGACGAGGATCGAGTTGTGGATCTCGCCCTCGTACTCGATCTCCTTCTGGTACGAGAAGACGTCGTTGAGGAGGCAGGCGTAGTCGATGGCCGCGTTCTCCAGGGAGCGGACCGGGCCGGTGCGGTAGACCTCGGGCGGCACGGCCGGGCCGTGTCCCATCCGGCACAGGCTCAGGGTGAGGTCGGAGCCGAAGGTGGCGCGCCGCATCTCCAGGTAGTCGACGGGGTCGGGGACCCGGTTCTGCAGTTGGTTGGACAGCTCCCACACCCAGCTCTCGGTCATCGCGTCGATCGCGCTTTTGAGGGTGCGCCGCTGGCCGGGGGTCATCCCGGCGGTCGTGCGCGCCCACAGGTCGGTCAGGGCGCGCTCCATGGCGTTGGCGGGGACGAGCGCCGTCTCGCCGTCGACGGGCATGCAGGCCGACAGGCGGGCCGTGGTCACCTTGGCGGCGGCCAGGTCGCGGCGGTGGCCGTGGACCAGGGGGTAGTAGTCGTCGCCGTAGGTGCCGAAGGCCAGCCAGTGCGCGCTCAGGTCGAGCGCCTCGGGGGTGGCGTCGGGGTCCAGGCCGGCCGAGCACAGCGCGAGGTCGCAGGCGGCGAGCTTGTCCTCGTCCCAGACGCCCTCGGCGAGGATGCCCATGCGGTGGCACCACTGGACGAGTCCCCGGCGGGCCGCGTCCAGGTGCGGGCTGAGCCGGACCTCGTAGGGCATGCGGAGGTCGGGGATGCGGGCCGGGCCGACCTTCTGGAACGGCACGTGGGTGTAGGCGCGCAGCCGCTCGGCGCCGGCCGCCGCGAGCAGGGCGCCGACGTCGGCCGCCGAGGTGCCGGGTCCCGCGAGGTACGGCCGGTCGCGGGCGGACCGCGCCCGCTCGTTCATGTAGCGGCTGGAGCGCATGTGCCACTCGTGGCCGCCCGACTGCCAGTCCTGGAGTCCCTTGGCGTACGCGCCCACCGCCGCCACCTCGTCCGGGGTGAGGCCCAGCTCCAGCGCGAGGGCGGGCACTTCGGTGAGCGCGGTGTGCTCGAACTGGTGCAGGCGCGAGGTGAGCACGTCGTTGACGGCGTCGGCGGCCTCCTGGGTGGTGCAGCCGAAGAAGGTCTCCAGGACCAGCACGCCGTTGCTGAGCTCACCCTCGTCCTCCACCTCGCGCTGGTAGGAGAACAGGTCGTTGCGCAGGTGCACGGCGTCGGAGAAGGTCTCCATCAGCACCCTCAGCGGCCTGGACCCGGCGGCCGCGGCGGGTACCTCGGCGGTCGCGTACTCCACGAGCCCCGCCGACCAGGGGGCGCCGCCGACCTTGCGGCGCATCTCGATGTACTCGACGGGGTTGGCGATCCGCCCCTCGTTGATGTTGGACAGCTCCCACAGCGACTCGTTCAGCAGGTGCTCGGTCGCCACCGCGAACCGGCGCCGCCAGTCGGCGGACATGGCGGGCACCGTGCGCGCCCACAGGTCGGCGAGGCCCGCCTCGACCGGGTTCCGCGGCTCGGGCACCCCGGCCGCGAGGTCGAGCGGCATGAACAGGGGCAGGCGGTCCAGGTGCGCCTTCCCGGCCGCGCGGTCCTGGCCGCGCTTGTACTTCTCCAGGAAGTGGTCGTCGAAGAAGAAGACCCACACGTACCAGTCGGTGATGAGGGAGAGGGTGGGTCCGTCGCAGTCGGGGTGGGTGAAGGCGCAGAGCAGTCCGTAGTCGTGCGCGTCGAGGTCGGACCGCTCCCAGACTCCGGAGCCCTCCAGCATGCCCATCTCGCGCGCCCACCGGGCCGAGTGGGCGCGGGCCTCGTCGACGTGCGGGTTGAGCCGCGCCGGATACGGCATGTAGAAGTGCGGGAGTTCGAAGGGCTGCGTCATGGGCGGGAGCTACCCGGCGTCTTCCCAGGCCATCCGTTCGGCGGGACTCGATCACACCATCGCGTGAAATACCCGGCTCGTGCCGTTACCCGCCCGCTCCCCGGGACGCCACCTGGATCAGCGCGTGCGTGCCGCCGGTGCGCCAGTACCCGTCCTCCTCGGCATCGAGGGCGGCCTCGGTCGCCGCGTCGAGGCCGGTGACCACCTCCGACTTCAGGGTGCGCAGGGCCGCGACCGGGCCGGGGAAGTACGCGGTCACGTCGGCGAAGGGCGTGGTCGCGGGCCACCGGCGGTCCCCCACCAGGCGCCGGTAGTTCAGGTCGCCCTTGAACACGGTCAGCGTGCCGCCGGCGAACTCCTCGCGCAGGTCGCCGGGCATGTCGGCGTACGGCAGCGGGGCACAGGAGAACGGGTGCGCGCGGACGGTCAGCCGGCCGTCGCCCATCGCGGACCACAGGAAGCGCCCGTACCGCGCGGCGGCGCCCCGCGCGGCCGTCAGCCGGCGCACCGCGTCGACGACGTCGGCGGTGGTGGCGTCGGAGACGTAGTACGGGTGGGGCTTGACGTGCAGCACCGCCCGCCGCGCGTGGCCGTGTTCGAGCAGGTGCGCGAGGAGCAGGAGATCGGGAACGAGCTCCCGGCCCGCGTTGTCGGCGACGAGGAACAGCGTGCCGGGCGGGCGGCCGGACAGCAGCGCCCACAGCGCGTCGCTGTCGTCGGCGACGAGGCCGGAGGCGGCTGTCGTCCCGGCTCCGGGCGCCGACAGCCGGAAGCCGAGGTCGGCGCGGTTGCCCCAGAGGGAGCCGTGCAGGAGGGCGGTGGCGCGGTCGGCGGCCGTCGCGTGCTCCAGGCTGTCGAGCGCGGCGAGTTCCTCGTCGGTCTCCGGGGCGTCGAGTTCGGCGAGCTTGGCCGGGCGGAAGGGGTCGATGCCCTGCCAGGGGCCGGGCGGGAAGTGGCCGACCGCCTCCAGGAGACAGCGGTAGAACCAGCTCTCGGACCACAGCCACGGCACCTCGAACCAGGACCGGCCGGTGTACTCGTCCAGCCCCCAGGACCGCCAGCGCTCCACGTCGTGCGCCCCGCCCGGGAGCGGCTCGATCACGCCCTCGGTGCAGTTGGCCAGCAGCGCGTCGAGGGCGCGGTGCTGCCCGGGGCCGTACGGGAAGGCGTCCCGGACCTGCCGGATGATCGCCGGGTGCCGCTCGGCGAGCACGCTGTGCGGGAAGGAGCCGGGTTCGTCGGCGAGGAGCACGGGCGGGGCCGGGAGCTGGGGCATGCGCTCACGCTACCCGCGCGGGTCATACGACGCCGATCTCCCGCTCCAGCCGCGTGGTGAGTGTCAGATAGCGCGGGCGCCGGTGCACGGGCACCAGGGCGCGGATCAGCAGGTGCCACATCTCGGTGGTGCGGCGCGGCAGCCGCTCCACCGGTTCCAGGGGCCGGCCGCCGATCCGGGTGCCGACGAAGAAGCAGACGAGGGAGTGCGCGACGGCGTGCACGTCGGTGTCCGGGTGCACGTCCGACTCCCGCACGGCGCCGAGGAGTTTGCGGGTGGCGAACTCCAGCCACTCGGTGAACGGGTGCCGCAGCGGCGGGCGCACCTCGGCTCCCCCGGTGGCCAGCCGCAGCCCCGCGCGGGCGACAGGGCTTTCGACGGCCAGCCGGGTGAGGGCGAAGGTGACGCGGATCAGCGCCTCCAGGGAGGAGCAGCCCTGCCGGTCCACCGCGCCGGCCGCCCGCTGGGAGGCCTGGGACTGCAACTCCATGATGGCCTGGGCCAGATCCTCCTTGGCCGCGAAGTGGAAGTACAGCGCACCCTTGGTCACGCGCGCGTGCTCGACGATGTCGCTGAGGCTGGTGCGTTCGTAGCCCTGCCGGTCGAAGAGGTCGGCGGCGGCCGTGATGATCGTCGCGCGGGTCTGTTCGGCGCGTAACTGCCTCGGCATCGACGAAAACACTCCCGGAGCCACGAAGAACGGGGCAAGCCGTTTGTTTCTCACTCCCCGTACACGATAACTCACCCGTCACGGACATCCACCAGGCAGGGGTGGACGGCCCGTTCACTCCGCATGGGCCCAAGGGACGCCGTAGGGATGCCGCAGGGGTCCGGAAAACAGGGACGGCGGTATGGAAAGCGATATCGGCGACCGGCTCACGCCGGGCCGCGTGGGCGGCGGATCGCCGCGCCGCCGGGCGCTAGAGTGCCCGCCGAACGGTTCGATTTCGGCCGGGAGCGGATGGCCGGCAGCGCTCGCGACCGGCCCGGCGCACCGGCCCCGACCCGGCCGGCCAGGCGCAGTGAAGGGGTTCTCATGGCGAGGCAGGAACGCGCCATCAGGACGCGCAGGGCGATCCTGGAAGCCGCGGGCGCGGTCTTCGACGAGCACGGCTACACCTCGGCCACGATCGCGATGGTGCTGGAACGGGCGGCCGTCACCAAGGGCGCGCTGTACTTCCACTTCCCGTCCAAGGAGTCGCTCGCCCAGGCGGTGCTCGACGAGCAGGTGCCGCTCGGCGCGGTGCCCCAACAGCCGTGCAAACTCCAGGAGGTCATCGACACCACCTTCGTGGTGGGCCACCGGCTGCTTGGCAGCGCCCTGCTGCGGGGCGGCGTCCGGCTGACCGTGGACCAGTGCGCGCCGCCGGGCGTGGACCACACCGGGCCGTTCCTGCGGTGGGCCGAGCACCTCGTGGCGCTGATGCGGCAGGCCGAGGAGCGGGGCGAGTTGCTGCCCACCGTGGAGCCGCGCGACACCGTCGAGTTGCTGGTGGGCGCCTTCGCGGGGATCCAGCTGATGTCCCGGGCGCTGACCGGCCGCGCCGACCTCGGGCACCGTATCTCCGTGCTCTGGGGGCACGTTCTGCCGGCCATCGCGGTGCCGGGACTGCTGCTCGGCCTCGACGCCGGGCCCGACCGGGGCGCGCGGGTACTGGCCGGCATGTCCGCCGGCACGACCTCACCGGCCTGAACGCGCCGCGCTCCGCCTCACCGGCCTGAACGCGCCGCGCTCCGCGCCCGTACTGCACGGCACGGACCGTTCCCGCGCCCGGTCGAGGAGACTTCGCGATGACGCGCATCACCGCCCCGCTCAAGGTCACGGGCGCCGCCGTGGCCGCGTCGGCCCTGCTCACCGTGGGGACGGCCACCCCGGCCTTCGCCCACGGCGCCCCCACCGACCCGGTCAGCCGGGTGTTCGCCTGCTCGCCCGACGGCGGCGCCCGGGCTGGTTCGGCGGCCTGCCGTGCGGCCGTCGCCGCGAACGGCGCGCCCTTCACCGCCTGGGACAACCTGCGCGTGCCGGGCGTCGACGGCCGGGACCGCCGGATGATCCCCGACGGGAAGCTGTGCAGCGGCGGGCTGCCCGCCTACAAGGGCCTGGACCTCGCCCGCTCCGACTGGCCCGCCACGCGTCTGACGGCGGGCGCCCGGATGACCATGACGTACGCGTCGACGATCGCGCACCAGGGCACGTTCAGGCTGTATCTGACCAAGCCAGGCTACGATCCGTCCAGGCCGCTGAGCTGGTCGGAGATCCCGGACCGCCCCTTCGCCCAGGTGACGGACCCGGCGCTGACGGGCGGGGCCTACCACATCCCGGCGAAGCTGCCCGCCGACCGCACGGGCCACCATGTGCTGCTCACCGTCTGGCAGAACAGCAGCACGCCGGACACCTACTACTCGTGCTCCGACGTGGTGCTGACGAAGGCGGCGGGCACGGCGGCCCCGTCCCACGCGGGGCCCGCGCCCGCCTCCACGGCGCGGACCGCGCCCGCCTCCACGGCGCCCGACAGCAGCCCGGTGGCCGCGGCCACGGACTCCGGTTCGGGTCCGTCCGCACCCATGGTGGCGGGCGGCGCCGCCGCGGTGCTGGTGCTCACCGGGGGCGCCGCCCTGGCCCTGCGTCTGCGCAGGCGGTGAGTTCGCCTGCTATGGCGAACTCCCGTGCCGTGGCGATCAGTTGACGTAGACGGAGGCGCCCGCGTCGGTCACCGGGGCGTACTTGGCGGTGAAGTAGCCGCTGCTGAAGCACAGCGACGAGCCGGACGTCTTGGTGAACTGCTGGTTGGTGAAGCTGATGCTGTTGTCGGCGTTGTCGGCCTTGCCGTTCAGACTGGGTGCCTGGTAGACGCAGGTGATGCTGCCCAGCAGCGTGCGCAGCCTGACCGTGGTCTGGATGGTGGAGCCGGCGGCGGGGGTCACGGTGAGGGTGCCGTCGGAGGCCACGGTAGTGGTGTACGGCAGGTGGTCGACCGTGATGCCGCTGACGCCGAGCACACCGGTGACGTTGCTGGTGCAACTGCCGCTGTCGAAGGTGTGCCCGGTCACCGACTCGGTCGCCGTGCCCGGCGCGGCCGGGTTGTCGGTGGCGGTGGCGGTGAACGTGGAGGAGGTGCACGAGACGCCGCTGGTGCCGGTCGCGCTGGAGTAGAGGGTGGCCTTGGTGCCGCTCGCCAGCTGGGCGGTGAGGACGTCGCCGACGGCGACCGGGGTGCCGCCGGTGCCGCCCGTGGTGAGCACGGCGCCGCCGTCCGCGAAGGCGGGGGAGACCGCCGGCAGACAGAGCGCGGCGCTCGCGGCGGCGAGGGTGAGGAGGGGACGCGTACGCATACGGGAACCTCGATTCTGGGTGGGGGGTCGAGGCCGTCGTCGGCCCGTGAACGCCTTCTCCGTACGTGACGGACCGGCGACGGCAGCCGGCCGGTGACCGGCCGGAGGCCCGGGGGGAAGGCCTCCGGCCGGGCCGGGGCAGGGGGAGGAACGGCACGCACCGGCCGATGGGCGGTGTCGCGCCGAGGAGGGAAGAGCCCGGGAACCGCGCGGCGCGCTGTGCCGCCGTGCGACGGATCCGGCGCCACGGATCCGGCGGAGCCAGGCAGAGTTGTAGACCCGTTCGTCGGTCAACGTCAAGGCGCAGCAAGGAAGTTGACGATCGGCCAAGGCGGCGCCACACGATGGGCACCTTTCTTTCACAAGTGCCTTGACCCGAAAATGTAACCACCGGTAACTTCCGAGTCGGCTACTGCCGCGTAACGAGAAAGCCCTTGCATCCGCCGGGAGGTGCGGGGCGTGCGCCGCAGCCGCTGTCCGCGCCAGGGCAGCGGGCCGCTGAACTCAGTACGGGCACTGACCACGCATGACTATGCGCATGGGAGCAGACATGGCCGCCTCCTCGGACCTCTCACCCTCCAGCGAGCACTCCCCCGGACATCCGGAAAGCGTTTCCCGCGCGGACAGACGCGGCCGGGTCCGGCTGCGCCGCGCGGCCGTCATGGCGGTGCCGGCGACCCTGGCCGCCGCGGGACTGGCCGTGCTCACCGCCCAGGGCGCCCTGGGCGTGCAGTTCGCGATATCCGGGATGCCCTTCACGGTCACCGCGACCGAGCTGAACGGCACCGGCTTCGAGCAGTTCGGCGCCCTGGACAACATGGCCGCGGACAGCCCGAACGCCGGCGACACCGGCGGGCAGGTGCTGGTGGTGACCTCCGCCATCAAGAACGCGACGCTCACCAGGCTGTGCCAGAGCGTCGACCTCGGCGGAACCAACCTGATGATCACCGCGGGCAGCGGTTCCGACAAGGTGCAGGCCACCGACCTGACGACCGACTCCACCGAGCTGTCGGGCGACGCCTCGTTCAACAAGATCGAGATCGGCAACGACGCGAGCACCCTGGACAAGGCGGCCGTCCGGGGTCCCAAGGGCGTGTTCAGCCAGCAGGCGGACACCGTCCGGATCGCCAACCTGCGGCAGACCAACTACGCGACGACGGCGGGCGTGTTCAAGCTGCCCGGCCTCAAGCTGCGCTTCAGCGACTCGGGTTGCTGAACCGATGACGGCCGACGCACACGCCGGTGAGCCGGCGCCGGAAGCCCGGCGCCGGAACCCGAGGGCCGCCTTCCGCCGCTGGCGCTCCCAGCGCCCCTTCTGGGGCGGGCTGTTGCTCACCCTGGGCGGGGCCGAGATCCTGCTCACCGAGAAGGCCTCGCTGAAGGTCGTCCTGCACATCGGCATGCAGGGGCTGGCCGGCTATCTGCTGCCCGTGCTGATGGTGCTGTGCGGACTGCTGACCCTCTTCAACCCGGCCCAGCGCCTCTTCTACTCCCTCACCGGCATCCTGCTGTCCCTGGGGACCTGGCTCACCTCGAACCTGGGCGGCTTCCTCGTCGGCCTCCTCCTCGGGGCGACGGGCAGCTGCCTCGTCTTCGGCTGGCTGCCCGACCAGGAACCGCGGCGCGGCCGCCGGCAACGGCGCAGGGAGGCGGCCGCCGCCACGCTCAGTCGGAGGTGACCGGCGACTGAGCCGCCGCGGCGCGGGTCGCCTCCGCGCCCGTGCGGACGGCGGTCGGCTCCACGGTGTGGACGCCGGCCGGCGTCGCGGGCGCGTCGGCGGGGCCGCTCTCGTCCTTCATGGCCTTCGCCTCGCTCTTGAGGATGCGCATCGACTTGCCCAGCGCGCGGGCGGTGTCCGGCAGCTTCTTCGAGCCGAACAGCACGATGACCACGATCGCCACGATCAGCAGGTGCCAGGGTTCCAGCCCGTTGCGGAGCATGACCTCGCCCTCCCTTTCCTCACGTCATTCCTGTCGTACGTCCTGCCGGACCGGCCGGACACAGTTGCTACATTGCGCAACTGTAGTACAAGCCGGACGGAGAGACAGGGGTAGGCATGGCCCACTTCAGCGGCCGCCGGGTGCGTATGGCGCTCGCCGTCGGCATCTGTCTGCTGGCGGTGGCGGCGGGCTGGGCGTATCTGAGGCCACTGGTCGCCGGCTCCTCCGGCACCCCTGCCGGTGGCCACGCCGTCCTCGGCGGCCCCGACGCCGGCCGGACCGGGCCGCGACCCGGCACGAGGTGCCGCGCGGGAGGGAGACCGCCGGGGCGTGCCGGTGACCGGCGCGCGGCCGTCGCGGGCGACGGCGTCAGGGTCGCCGTCTACGACGGCACCACCGTGGGCGGCCTGGCCGCCCGGGCCGCCGCCGCGCTCACCGCGCACGGCTTCACCGTCACCACCACGGCCGCCGCGCGCACCCGGGACCACACCGCCACGCTCGTCGAGTACGGGCCGGGTCTGCACGCCCGGGCCAGGACCGTCGCCGCGGCCCTCGACGGCGCCGAGCTGCGCCCGGTGCCCGCGGCCGGGATCGCCGTCGTGATCGGCCGCTCGTACGCCGGCGCCCCGCCCGGGGCCACGGCGTCCCCGGGTCCGGCCCAGGTGCCCGCCCGGGCGGCGGCGAACGCCCGCCCGGCCGACGGGGGCGCCTGCTGGAACTGACCTACGGCTGAGCCGCGCCGCGCTCGTGACGCCTCACGGCCACCGCGAGGGCGAGCGCGTACAGCGCCAGGACGGCGGCGAGCATCAGGTAGTACGGCGCCGGGAGCACCGTCAGGCCGAGCGGCGGGCCGAGGGGTCCGGCCGGCAGCAGCAGCGCGGCCACCACGAGGGCGGCCGCCGCCCGGCCGACCGGGCCGAGGGCCCGTCGCGCGCCCGGCACGCGGGCGCCGCGCCCGGTGCGCAGCAGCACCATCACCAGGGCCTGCGTCAGCAGGTTCTCGGTGAACCAGGCCGTGTGGAAGACCGCCTCGTCGTTGAGCGCGTCCGGGCCCCGCAGGGCGGCGGCGAGGACGGCGAAGGTGGCGAGGTCGGCGACCGCGTTCAGCGCGCCGAAACCGGTGATGAAGCGCAGGAACGCGCGCGGCCGCAGCACGGTCGGGCGGCGCAGCGCCGAGGCGTCCGGGCGGTCGTGGGCGAAGGCCGCCTGGGCGGAGTCGAAGCACAGGTTCTGCACGAGCACCTGCGCCGGGAGCATCGGCAGGAAGGGCAGCAGGAGGCCCGCGGCGAGCATCGCGATGACGTTGCCGAGGTTGGAGGAGAGCGTGACGCGCAGATAGGAGGCGATGTTGGCGCTGGCGTGGCGCCCGGCGGTGACGGCGTGCCCGATCGCGGTGAGGTCCTTGTCCGCGAGGACCACGTCGGCGCTCTCCCGGGCGGCGTCGCAGGCTGCGCGCGGGGCTATGCCGACGTCGGCGGCGCGCAGGGCGGGGACGTCGTTGACGCCGTCGCCGAGGAAGCCCACGGTGTGCCCGGCGTCCCGCAGGGCGGCCACGACGCGCGCCTTGTCCCCCGGGGTGCAGCGGGCGACGACGGTGGCGCGGGCGGCCTCGGCGCCGAGGTCGCCGGCGGACGCCCGGCCGGCGTCCACGACCTCGGCGGCCGCCACGGGGAGTCCGAGGTCGCGGCAGGCCCGCACGGCGGTGCCGGAGTGGTCGCCGGTGAGGATCTTCACCGTGACGCCGGATTCGGTGAGGCGGCGCAGGGCCTCGGACGCGGTCGGGGCGAGTTCGTCGCGGAAGGCGACCAGGCCGCCGAAGGTCAGGCCGCGCTCGTCGGCGGGGGTGTAGGCGCGGGCGGCGCGGGCGGGGCGTTCGGCCGTCGCCAGGGCGATCAGCCGGAGCCCGTCCGCCGCCTGGCGTGCGGCGAGCGCGCTCACGCGGTCGCGTTCGGCGGGCGTGAGGACGCAGCGGTCCAGTACGTCCTCCACGGCGCCCCGGACGAGCAGGACGTGCGTGCCGGGCCGGCCCGTGACCACGGCGGTGGACAGGCGCCGTACCGGATCGAACGGGACGGCCGCGATGCCGTCGTACTCCTCGCCGGCCGCCCCGGCGGCCTCCAGCAGGGCCGCGTCGAGGGCGTCCGGCGCGGGCAGTTCGGCGAGCTGGAGGGTCCACCAGGCGCCGGCCGCGGCCCGGCGCAGCACCTCGGGGTCCTCCCGCCCGTCCGCGCCGAGGGCGTGCGCGACCACCGGCCGGTCCTGGGTGAGGGTGCCGGTCTTGTCGACGCACAGCACGTCGACGGCGCCCAGGTCGTGCAGCGCGGGGAGCCTCTTGACGATGACGCCGTGGGTGCGGGCGAGCAGCCGGGCGCCGCGGGCCAGGCAGGTGGTGACGATCACCGGGAGCATCTCGGGGGTGAGCCCGACGGCGACCGCGACGGCGAAGGGCAGCGTCTCCAGGCCCCGTCCGCGCAGCGCGGCGTTCGCCATCAGCACCAGCGGCGGGGTCAGCAGCATGAACCGGATCAGCACCCAGGAGATGCCGTGCACCGACCGGTCGAAGGCGCTCGGCTCCCGCACGACCGCCGCGCCGTGGGCCGAGGCGCCTTCCGCGGCCTTCCTGGCGCGGCCCCGGACGAACCGGGCGGCCGTCGTGGCGTGCGCCGAGGCGAACCGGGTGCGCGCGCCCGTGGCGACCACCACGGCGGTGGCCGTGCCGGTCGCCACGCCGCTGCCCTGGAAGCACAGGTGCGGCCACGAGAACGGGCCGCCGGTCTCCGTCCGCTGCCCGGGCACCTGGACGGCGGTCTTGGCGACGGGCGCCGACTCGCCGGTGAGGGCGGCCTGGCGCACGGTCAGCCCGCGGGCGCGCAGCAGCCGTACGTCCGCCGGTACGAGGTCGCCGGGCCCGAGCCGGATCACGTCGCCGGGCACCAGCTCCGCCACCGGCACCTCCCGTACGCGGGGCCGGTCCTCGCCGGGCGGGCGGCGCAGCACCGTGGCGGTGCCGGCGACCAGTTCGCGCAGCGCCGCCATGGAACGGTCGGCGCGGTGCTCGCCGCTCGCGCGCAGCACGCAGCTGACGGCGACCAGACCGAGGATGACCGCGGCCGTCCCCCAGGAGGAGACGAGGGTGGAGATCAGGCCGAGGCAGAGCAGTACGGCGGTGAACGGGTCGCGCAGGGCGCGCACGCACAGCAGGGGCCAGGAGGCGGTGCGGACCTCGGGGACGGTGTTCTCACCGGCCGACGCCAGCCGGCTCTCGGCCTCGGCCTCGGTCAGCCCGCGCGGGCCGCTGTCCAGGTCGCGCAGCACCTGGAGGGTCGTACCGTCGGGCGGCGCGACGCCGACGTCGGCCGCGGCGACCTCAGAGGCCACGGAGGCGGCGCGCCGGGGCGTCGGCCGGGGCGGCGCGGCCGGAGAGGCGGTCCACCATGAGGCGCACGACGTCGACGACGTCGGGGTCGTCGACGAAGTAGACCTGGCGGCGTCCCTCACGGCGGGAGCGGACGAGTCCGGCGAGCTTGAGCTTGGTCAGGTGCTGGCTGACCGCGGGCAGCGCGCCGCCGACCCGCTCCGCGAGCCCGGTGACGTCGCTCTCGCCCTGCGCCAGCGCCCACACGATGTGCAGACGGGCGGGCGAGGCGAGCAGCCCGAAGGCCGCGGCCGCCTCCGCGAGCACGTCGGCGGACGGGTCCTCGAAGCCTCGGCCGGCTGCCGCCACGGTCGTCGTCCTCCTCGTTCCACCACCCCGCGCGGGGTTCCGTGCCCGGGTGCGGGCCGCACCAGTGTAGGCGTCCCTTCCCGTTCTGAGTCCGCCGGAACTTCTCCGCGGCCCCGTTAGTTTCTACGTTGCTGTAGATCCGTCGCGTTCTCGTACGAGACCGACACGACACTTGGAGAGCACATGGCCCTGTGGGACCGCGTCAAGGAGTCCGCGACGCAGATGCAGACCCAGCTGGTGGCGAAGAAGAACGATCTGAAGAGCGGTGCCTTCCGGGACGCGAGCATGGCGATGTGCGCGCTCGTGGCGGCCGCCGACGGCACCGTCGACCCGTCCGAGCGGCAGCGCGTCGCCCAGCTGATCGCCACCAACGAGGTCCTGCAGAACTTCCCGGCGGACGATCTGCGCCGTCGCTTCGAGGAGAACCTGAACAGGCTGACCACCGACTTCGACTTCGGCAAGGTGAGCGTGCTCCAGGAGATCGCCAAGGCGAAGAAGAAGCCGGCCGAGGCGCGCGCGGTCGTCCAGATCGGCATCGTCATCGGCGGTGCGGACGGCGACTTCGACAAGACCGAGCAGGCCGTGGTCCGCGAGGCCTGCTACACGCTGGACCTTCCGCCGCACGAGTTCGACCTGTAGGACGCGGCGGGCCGCGGGTGCCGGCCGCGTCCTCTCAGAGACCGGCCAGCACCCGCAGCAGTCCGGCCGCCGCGGTGACGTCCGCCGTCAGCGGCCGGTCCTCGGTTCCGGTGGGCAGCGCGGCGTCCGCCACGGCGAACGCGGCGGCGCGCGGCTCGTCGGGCCGCATCCGCGACGCCCGTACGGCGCTGACGACTTCGCAGGCCAGTACGGTGGCGTAGGCGTCGACCGCGCGCAGGGACTGCCGGGCGGCCTGGGAGGCGAAGCTCGCCGCCTCCTCCAGGCCGTGGGAGAGCACCGCGTGACCCGCCGAGGCGGGCGCGGCGCACGCACGCAGCTCGGCGAGCGCGGAGTTGGCGGTGTACTCCAGGATCATCGTGCCCGAGCTGCTCGCCGGGCCGGCCGCGAGGAAGGCCGGCAAGCCGGTGAGATCCGGCCGGCCAAGCGCGGTCAGGCGGGCGGCGGAGAGCTGGGCCGTCTGCAGCACGGCCAGGTTCAGGGCGTCCAGGGCCAGGCCCAGCGGGGCCGCGTAGAAGCCGCCGTGGTGGTGGGCGGCGGTGCCGTCGGCGGCGATGAGGGGGTTCTCCGAGGGGCAGTTGGCCTCCACCTCGACGATGCGGCGCAGCGCGTCGGCCGCGTCCAGGGCGGGGCCGTGCGCCTGCGGGAAGGCGCGGAAGCCGAACGGGTCCTGCACGCGCGCGCCGGGCCGCTCCCTGGGGCCGGCCAGCCGCCTCACCTCGGCGGCGGCGCGGGCGATGCCGGGATAGGGCCGCAGCGCGTGCACCTCGGCGGCGTAGGCCTCCAGCGACCCGGAGACCGCCTCGAGCGACAGGGCCGCCACGGCGTGCGCGGCCCGCAGCAGCACATCAAGGTCATGGCAGGCCAGCGCGGCCTGCCCGAGCGTCAGCGCGTTACTGCTGAGCAGCGCCAGCGCGTCTCCCGGTCCCGGGACGACGGGCGCGGGCAGCTCGGGGAGGCCGGGCGCGGGCAGCTCTGGGAGGCCGGGGGTGGGTCCGGGTGGCTCGGGCGCCGTGGGTTGCCCGCCGGCGGCTGCCCGGCCGGACCCTCCGGCTGCGGTGCCGGCCGCTCCCGGGCCGTGGCGGTCCGCCGGTGGCGCCGAGAGTGCCGTCGCCGGGTGCGGGTCCTCGCCGACGGCACCGCCCGCTCCCCGTCCGTGGCGGTCCGCCGGTGGCGCCGGGAGTGCCGTTGCCGAGTGCGGGCCTTCGCCGACGGCACCGCCCGCTCCCCGTCCGTGGCGGTCCGCCGGTGGCGCCGGGAGTGCCGTTGCCGAGTGCGGGTCCTCGCCGACGGCACCGCCCGCTCCCCGTCCGTGGCGGTCCGCCGGTGGCGCCGGGGGCGCGGTTGCCGAGTGCGGGCCTTCGCCGACGGCACCGCCCGCTCCCCGTCCGTGGCGGTCCGCCGGTGGCGCCGGGAGTGCCGTTGCCGGGTGCGGGTCCTCGCCGACGGCTGCGCCCGGGGCGGGGTGGTGCGCCGAGGCGGGTGCCGGGTGGGGGGTCTCCGGGTCGGTGGTGCGCCACTGCGTGGGGAGGCCGGCGGTCGGTGCGGCCTCGGGTGCGGGGGGCTCGTCGACGCGCCACTGTCTGGGCAGGGTGATCGTCGCCTGGTCCGCCGCGTCCCCGGCCGGGTCGCCGCGCCATTGGGCGGGCAGGCCTGCGAGGGCGGCCTCCGCCTGCGGGCGGTCGCCGTCGGCCTGACGCGGGCCGGGCATGGCGGCGGGTCCCCCGACGGGGCGGGCCGGGCCGGGGAGGCCGCCCGGTGCCGTGGGAGTGGGAGCCGGGCGCGGGTCGTGCTGCGCGTCCGTGTGCCAGGGGCGTTCGCCGATCAGGGTCAGGCCCGTCTGGGCGAGGGCCGTCAGGTCGCCGGTGCCGAGGCTGCCGTATTCGCTGACCGCCGGGTGGACGCGCAGGCGCAGGGCCTCGGCGAGGGCGGTGACGAAGGCGGGCTGGATGCCGGAGCCGCCGGCCAGCAGCTGGTTGGCGCGGATCGCCAGCATCGCGCGGACCTGCCGGACGGGCACCGCCGCCCCGGCGCCGCCCGCGTGGCTGCGCAGCAGCCTCAGCCCGTGCTCCGTCTCGTCGTGCGCGTCGACCGGCACCGACCGGTGGGCGCCCACGCCGGTGCCCCGACCGTAGAGCCGTCCGCCCGCGGCGAGCCGGGCCGCCGCCAGCCAGGACCGGCGGGCGCGCTCCAGCGCCTGCGGCGCCACGGCCGGCACGGCCTCCGCGTCGGCGAGGCGGACCACCGCGGCCAGGCCGAGGCCGCGTCCGTCCAGCACGACAGGGGTGTCCCCGGTGTCCGGGGACACCCGCGCCGCTGCTCCGGTGGTGCCGTCCAACTGCGGTGGGTCAGACGAGACCCGCGGACTTCAGCCAGGCCTTGGCCACGTCCAGCGGGTCCTTGTTCTGCGACTGGACCTGGGTGTCCAGGTCCAGCAGGGTGGCGGTGTCCAGCTTGGCGGAGACCGCGTTGAGCGCGTCCACGCCCTTCTGGTCCAGTCCGCTCTTGTAGACCAGCGGCTGGACGTTCTCGAACCCGAAGAGGTTCTTCGGGTCCTGCAGGACGACGAACTTCTCCTTGGAGATGGTCGGGTCCGTGGTGAAGACGTCCGCCGCCTGCACAGTGTTCTTCTTCAGCGCGGCCTGGGTCAGCGGGCCGCCCGCGTCCAGTGCCTTGAAGGACTTGAACTCCAGGCCGTACACCGACTTCAGGCCGAGCAGCCCCTGCTGGCGGGTCTGGAACTCCGGCGAGCCGCCGATGACCAGGTCCTTCGCCGCGCCCTTGAGGTCGGCGATGGTGGACGTGGCGGTGAGGTTGTACTTCTTCGCCGTCTCCTGGTTGACGGTGACGGAGTCCTTGTCCTGCGCGGGCGCCGGCTCGAGCAGCGTCAGCTTGGGGTCGAGCTTGGCGTTGATGGCGGCCGTCGTGGCGGCGACCGTCTTCGGGGCGGCGTTCTTGTCGAGGTAGGCCAGCAGCGCGCCGTTGTACTCGGGCAGCACGGTGATGGACCCGTTCTTGAGCAGGCCGTAAGTGGTCTCGCGGCTGCCGATGTTGGGCTTGTACGTGACCTTGACGCCCTTGGCCTTGAGGGCCTCGCCGTAGATGTCGGCGATCAGGATGCTCTCGGCGAAGTTGTTGGAGCCGACCACGACGGTGCCGCCGCTCGCCTTGCCGTCTCCCGAGAGGGGGTTGTCGGACTTGTTGTCGGAGGACGACGAACACCCGGCGACGAGCGCCGCGGTGGCGGCGAGTGCGACGGCGGCCGCGCCGGGGTGTCGCGTACTGGACCTGGTGCTCTTCGCGTAAGAAGTCACAATTCCCGTTCCGGGCTCGGAAGTCGATGGCAGGTGGTGGAGCACTGCCGGCGGCAGGGGCGCACGGGGCGCGGGGCACCGCACTTCACTGATCCAATCCAGCGACTTCTCGGTCAGTCAAGAGGCCCTGGGTCACCGATTGGCTTCGATCAGTGGCCAGTTGTGGAGGCGGAGCGTCGGCTTCGTAACACATTCTTGACATTGGACGTGGCAAAGGAGGCTTTGAAGAGGCGGTAGGTTCGGGGCAGTTGGCGTCGGCCACAGCGGTATACGGGGACCGCTCCGGTGTCGTTGCGCAGCACTGTTGTCACGACCGTGCCCGGGTGGAGACTCCCGGGTGGCAACACCCTCAGAAGGAGGCCCGGTGTCCACGAACGAGGTGGACGCGTCCACCCGTCCGGCCACGCCGCCCTCGTCGCCCCCACCGGGCGGCCCCGGCGCGTTCGCCGACCGGTGGCCCTTCCGGCGCAAGCTCAACGTCCTGGTCGGCGTGCCGCTGGCCATGGTCGCCGTACTGCTCACCTACCTGATCGCCGATCAGGTGGGCCAGGCCCGCGGCGCGGCGTCCGCGGCCCGCCTGGTGCGCGACAGCGCGCAGGTGGCGACGCTGGTCGACCGGGTGGAGGCGGAGCACCAGCAGGCCATCCTGCTCTCCGTGCGCTTCGAGTCCCAGGGCTCCGGCGCCCGCCCCCCGATCACCGCCTACCGCCGGGCGCAGGCCGCGGTGGACGCCCAGGTCGCGCGCGTGCGGCGCACGTTCGGGGACCGGCTGCCGGACACCGAGGCACAGGCGCTCAAGGAGATCGAGGGCCTGACGAGCCTGCGCCAGACGATCGAGCAGAGCTATCTGCCCGCCGACAACATCGACCCCGCGTACACGGGCGCCGCGAAGAACCTGATCGACGGTCTCGGCCTCGACCGCAACGCCGCCCTCGCGGCCACCTTCACCGGCAACCTGCTCGACTCGCTGCTGCGCGCCGACGCCGCCCACAGCTCCTTCGAGACCAGCGTGTTCTCGGCGACCACCGGGGACAGCAACGCGCTCATCGAGTTCACCGCCGCGGTCGGCTCCTACGAGCTCTACACCTACCAGGCCGACCGCTTCTCCCGGTTCGCCACCGAGGCGCAGGCCGACCAGCTCGCGGGCATGGAGCACAGCGCGGCCCAGCGCAGGATCGCCGAGGCATACGCCGAGCTGCAGATCGACCCGAGCGGGCTCCAGGCCGGCACCCCCGCCGAGATCCGGAAGGCCTTCCAGGACGCGCTGGACGAGTACCCCGCCTACACCGAGCAGGCGGCGCAGCGGCTGAAGATCGCCTCCTCTCTCATCGACCAGATCGCCGGCCACGCCGCCGGCGCCTCCTCCGACGCCTGGTGGCGGGCCGCCGCGCTGCTCGGCTCCGCCCTGATCGGCTTCCTGCTCTGGCTCGGCTTCTCGGTGGCGGTGCGCCGCTCGGTCGTACGGCCCGTGCAGGCGCTCACCGGGGCCGCGCAGGAGGTGTCGGCCGCCACCAGCCGGGAGCTGGCCCGGGTGGCCGACGACGACGCCGACGACTCCGGGCCGCCGCGGCTGCGGGACGTGCCGGTCACCGCGCGGGACGAGATCGGCGACCTCGCCGAGGCCTTCAACCAGGTGCAGACGACGGCCGCCGCGCTGCTGGAGCGGCAGGTGCTCAGCCGCCGCAACGTCGCCGAGATGTTCGGCAACGTCGGCCGCCGCGTCAGCAATCTGACGACACGCCAACTCGCCCTGATCGACGCGGTGGAGCGGGGCGAGACCGATCCGGCCCTGCTGGAGCGGCTGTACTCCATCGACCACATCGCCGTGCGCCTGCGCCGCAACGCCGACAGCCTGATGCTGCTCGCCGGGATCCGCGAGACCGTCCTGGACTCCGGCCCCACCGAGCTCACCAACGTGGTGCGCGCCGCGCTCGGCCAGATCGAGGGCTACCAGCGGGTCCAGCTGTACGCCGGGACCGAGATCATGGTCGAGCCGGACATCATCGGCGACCTCACCCTGATGGTTGCCGAACTCCTGGAGAACGCGGTGTCGTTCTCGCCCGCGGGCAGCCCGGTGGAGGTGTCCGTGCGGGCGGGCGGCGACGGGGCGTCGATCGTGATCGCCGATCACGGTCTCGGCATGAGCGCGGAGCGCCTCGCCGAGGAGAACGCCCGCCTGATCCGCCGCGAACGCCTCGACGTGGTCCCGACGAAGGTGCTGGGCCTCTTCGTGGTCGGCACCCTGGCCCGCCGCTGGAACGTCACGGCCTCCCTGTCCCGCACCCCGGGCGGCGGCGTGACGGCGGAGATCACCATCCCCTCCACCCTCCTGCTGACCCTGAGCCCGATGACCGCCCCGATCGCGGCGGGCACGGCCGCCGCCACGAACGCGGCACCGCGCGCCGGCTCGGACGCCGACGCGAACGCGCAGGCCGACCCGGACCGTACGGACGCCACGGCCGCCGAGCGGGCGGCCGGCTCCGGACCCCGCCCGGCGGCGGAGCGCCCCGCCACGGACGAGACGACCACACTGCCCCGCCGCCTCCCACGCCGTGACACCCCCGCAGCCGAGGCCTCGCCGGCGGCCGTCACCCCCGCACCCCACGCGGACGCCCCGGACGCCGACCCCGAGCCCCGCCCCGCGGCCGAGCGGCCCGCCCCCGACGACGCGCCCGCGCTGCCGCGCCGGGAGGCGCCTGCGGCCCAGCCCTCCCCGGTCTCGCCGGAAGCCGGTGCGGCGCCCCGCCCGGACGGTCAGCCGTTCATCCCCCGGGCCCGTACGGATTCCGAGGCGCCGTCCGCCCGGCCCGCGTCCGCCGCGTCCCCCCGCCCCCTGCGCCGGCGCGTCCGGGGCGCCACCCTGCGTACCAGCGGTGAAACCGCCGCTCAGCAGGCCACGCCTCAGGGTGCCGTGGCTCCCGCCGACGCCGAGGCCGTGCGGTCCGCTCTCGAGGAGTTCGAGGCCGCCGTGGCACGGGCCCAGCGCGACAGCGACACCGGCACCCACGAGCGCCCCGCCGACCCGGCAGGTCCAGCGGCCGCCACGTCCAGCACCACCCCCGCAACACCAGCACCAGCGCCCCACAGCAGCGACCGGAATGACCTCCCGGAAGGAGCCGAGCAGTGAGCACGTCGACAGGTGACACTCCGACGGGAGGCACCCCGCCGACCGACCTGCAGGCCGCCGCAGCCGACTTCACCTGGCTGCTCAACCGTTTCGCGACCGAGACGGCCGGCGTCGTGGACGCCATCGCCGTCTCCTCCGACGGACTGCTCATCGCGGTCTCGCAGTTGCGCGAGCACGCCGACTCCGAGCGGCTGGCCGCCATCGTCTCGGGCATCACCAGCCTCGCCGCCGGCGCCTCCGGCAACTACGGCCTGGGCGGTCTCAACAAGGTCATCATCGACCTGGAGGGCGGCCACGTCCTGGTCTCCGCGATCGGCAACGGCGCCGTGCTCGGCGTGGTCGCCGACAAGGAGGCCAAACTCGGCAACATCGCCTACGAGATGACGCTGTTCGCCAACCGCGCCGGTGCCGCGCTCAGCCCTCAGCTCGTCCTGGAACTGAAGAACAGCGTCGGCGCCACGCCCACGCGCTGACCGGCCCCGCCGGTCGAGGAAGGAAGACACACCCATGGCGGACGGCCTCACGCCTCCGGGTGGCGATCCGGTGCGCCCCGCCCCCGCCGTACGGCCGTTCCTGGTCACCGCCGGCCGGGTGGCGCCCACCGCCTCCGGCCGCCCGGTGCCCGTGGAGACCCAGGTGGTGGCCACCGCCGCGGGACTCGAGGCGCTGGACGGGCTCGCCTTCGAGCGGCACGACATCGTCGCCGCCTGCCGCCGGCCGCAGTCCATCGCGGAACTCGCGGCCCGGCTGCGGCTGCACCTGAACGTGGTGCGGGTCCTCGCCGAGGACCTGCGCGCCGCCGGACAGCTGACCGTGCACGTGCCCGACTCCGGCGCCACGCACGACGCGGCCGTCCTGCGCAGGGTTATCGATGGCCTGCGGGCCATCCCCGACTCCCGGGGAGTACTCCGTGACACCGACTGAACCCCTCGTCCGCGGCGGTGCGGCCGAGCAGCCCGCCGTACGACCGCCGCTGCCGGTCAAGATGGTGATCGCGGGCGGCTTCGGCGTGGGCAAGACCACCGCCGTCGGCGCCATCTCCGAGATCGAGCCGCTGACCACCGAGGCCTCGATCACCGAGGTCGCGGCCGGCGTGGACGACCTCACCCACACCCCGGCCAAGACCACCACCACGGTCGCGATGGACTTCGGCTGCATCACGATCGACCCGACCCTGAAGCTGTACCTGTTCGGCACGCCGGGACAGGAACGGTTCGGCTTCATGTGGGACGACATCGTCGAGGGCGCGGTCGGCGGGCTGGTCATCGTCGACACCCGCCGCCTGGACGACTGCTACGCGGCCGTCGACTACTTCGAGCACCGGTGCATCCCCTTCGCGGTCGCCCTCAACGCCTTCGACGGCCGCGTGGAGCACTCGCTGGAGGAGGTCCGCTGGGCGCTGGACGTCTCCGAGCACGTCCCGGTGGTCGTCTTCGACGCCCGCGAGCGCGGCTCGGTGCGCGACGCGCTGCTCGTCGTACTGGAACTCGCCCTCGCCCGCACGGAGGGCTGACCCACCGTCACGCTCGGGCGGCAGCGGGCCGGTTGACGGTACGCCTGCCCCGTCCACGGTCCGCTGCCCGCGCGCGGGTCAGGCCCCGCGCCGCACCCCCGGCGACACCGCGACCCGGGCCGCGCCCCAGAAGACGCCGAGGGTCGCCAGGGCGAGGACGGCGACCAGGGTCGCGCCGCCCACCACCTTCTCGTAGTCGCGCTGGTAGAGCCCGTCGATGATGTAGCGGCCCAGTCCGCCGACGCCGATGTACGCGGCGATGGTGGCCGTGGAGACGATCTGGATGGCGGCCGAGCGCAGCCCGCTGAGGATCAGCGGGAGCGCGACGGGCACCTCGACCCGGAACAGGATCCGCGACTCGTGCATGCCCATGCCCCGGGCGGCGTCCACGGGCGAGGGGTCCACCGAGCGCAGCGCCTCGTAGGTGGTCACCAGGATGGGCGGGACGGCGAGGACGACCAGCGGGACCATGACGGGCACCATGCCGAAGCCGACCAGGATGACCATGAGCACCAGCAGGCCGAAGCTGGGCAGGGCGCGCCCGGCGGTGGCGATGAGGGCGAGCGCGTTGCCGCCGCGCCCGTAGTGGCCGGTGACCAGGCCGACGGGCAGGGCGACGGCGGCCGCGATGGCGAGCGCGATCAGGGAGTACTGGACGTGCTCGGCGAGGCGGGTGGGGATGCCGTCGTAGCCGTGCCAGTGGGCGCCGTCGCTGAAGAAGGCGTTGACGAAGTTCAGTACGTTCACCGGACGGCGTCCTCCAGGACGGGCTGCGCGGCCGGCTCGGGCCGGGCGGTGGCGGTCCTGGTCCGCCGGACGCGGCGGGTGCCGCGCGGCATCCAGGGGGTCAGCACGAGCCGTACGAGCACGAGCGCGGCGTCGGCGAGGATGGCGAGGGCCGCGGTGGTGACGACGGAGTTCACCGCGAGTTCGGGCCGGTGGTAGATGTTGGCGTCGTTGAGCAGGTTGCCGAGCGCGCCCTGGTTGCCGATGAGCATGCCGACGCTGACGAGGCTGATGCTGGAGACGGTGGCCACGCGCAGGCCGGCGACGATCGCGGGCACGGCGATCGGCAACTGCACCTGGAAGTAGCGCCGTACGGGTCCGAAACCCATGGCGGTGGCGGCGGCGAGCGTCTCCTGCGGCACCGAGCGCACGCCGTCCACGATGGCCGGGACGAGCACGACCAGGCTGTAGACGGCGAGCGGGATCATCACGGTGAGCTCGGTCTGGCCGGTGTAGTCGATGAGGACGACGAAGAAGGCCAGCGAGGGGATGGCGTACAGGACGGTCGTCAGGCCGAGCACGGGCGGGTAGAGCCAGCGGAACCGCACGCACAGCTGGGCGACGGGCAGGGCGACCACGAGGCCGGCCAGGACCGGCAGCAGGGCCTCGCGCAGGTGCAGTCCGATGAGCCCGAACCAGCTGTGCTGGAGGTCGCTGGGGAGGTCGAAGAAGCGGTTCATCCGGAGACCTCGGCCTCCGTCCCGGCGGCGACGGCGGCGCCCTCGGCGTGGGCGCCGCGGATGGCCTCGCCGATGGTCTGCTGCGAGACGACGCCGACCACGCGGCCGGAGCCGTCCACGCCGACCGCCCAGCCGGTCGGGGAGAGCACGGCCCCGTCGAGCGCGGCGCGCAGCGACTCCTGCCCGTGCTCGAACGGCCTTCCGTACGGCAGCAGTCGGCCCGGATCGATCTCACCGGCCGTCAACTCGCCCGGTTCTGCCCAGCCGAGCGGCCGACCGTCGAGGTCGGTGACGAGGAGGTAGGGCGTGTCGCCGGCGCCGCGGGTGGCGATCTGCTCGGCGGTGGAGTCGACGGCGACGATCGGCGAGGTCTTCAACTCCAGGGCGGACGAGGCGAAGAAGGACAGCCGCCGGATGCCGCGGTCGGTGCCGAGGAAGTCCTCGACGAAGTCGTCGGCGGGCGCGGTGAGCAGTTCGGCGGGCGGGGCGTACTGGGCGAGCCGGCCGCCGGTGCGCAGCACCGCGACCATGGTGCCGAGTTTGATGGCCTCGTCGATGTCGTGGGTGACGAAGACGATCGTCTTGCCCAACTCGTCCTGGATGCGCAGCAGTTCTTCCTGGAGCCCCTTGCGGACGACCGGGTCGACGGCGGAGAACGGCTCGTCCATCAGCAGTACGGGCGGGTCCGCGGCGAGCGCCCGGGCCACACCGACGCGCTGCTGCTGGCCGCCGGAGAGCTGGTAGGGGTACCGCTTGGCGAGCGAGGAGTCGAGTCCGACGCGTTCCATCAGCTCGGCCGCCCGCGCCCGGGCGCGCTGCCGGTTCCAGCCGAGCAGCCGGGGCACGGTCGCTATGTTGTCGAGAATGGTGCGGTGCTGGAAGAGCCCGGCGTTCTGGATGACGTAACCCATCGAGCGGCGAAGGGTGTTGACGGGCTGTTCGCGGATGTCGGCGCCGTCGAGGAGGATGCGGCCCTCGCTCGGCTCGACCATGCGGTTGATCATGCGCAGGGTGGTGGTCTTGCCGCATCCCGACGGCCCGACGAGGACGGTGATCGAGCGGTCCGGTATCTCCAGCGAGAGCCGGTCGACCGCGACCGTGCCGTCCGGATACCGCTTCGTGACTGAGTCTATCCGTATCAAAACGCCGAATGCCCTTCGGGTCTGGCAGTAGCTGCCCGCTCTCGGCCACGGTCGCACGGGCCGTTGCGGGGAGAGTCTAGACGCCGTTCGCCACAGGGCTTTGGCGGGTGAGCGCGGCGGGCCGCGCCCTTCCGGGCACGGCCCGCCCACCGCACTGCCTCGACGGCGGCCTCCCGCCGCGGCCCTCGGCGAGGGACTCCGGGACTCCCGCAACCCGTGAGTGCCCTGGGCACGCAGAGTGCCCTAGGTGCGCCCCGGGCCTCCGCTGCCGAAGGAGCCGCTGCTGCCGGGGGCCCAGCGGTGCCGGTGCTGGTCCTCGCTGCGCCTGCTGCCGGCGGCGTGCAGCTCGTAGGGCATGAGCCGCTCACCGTCCTCGCAGTGCACCTCGTCCGGCTCCCGCATCTCGCTGATCTCGTGCACGGCCCCCGTCACCGGCAGGCGCGGCTGCTCGGTGTCCTTGGGCCGTTCGGATTCGCGGAGCATCACCCTGATGCCCATCCAGACGGCCCACACCAGGCCGCCCACCACGACGCAGAATCCGATGATGAAGGCGCCGAGGACGGCCCACTGGTGCGAGGACGCGGCCAGTACGGCGTAGGACGCTATGACCATGTTTTCCACCCACCTCCACCGAGGAAAGTGAAGATTGTCCGATGACGCGTTGAACGCCACCCGTGTCACACAGTGTCCCACCCCCGACGCCCACCGCAAAGGGAGGAACCGGGGCGTTCCCGCCCAGTTCCTCCCCGGGTTCCGCTCGGGCCCTACTCGCCGGTGGGTGAAAGCCTCAGCGAGACGCTGTTGATGCAGTACCGCTGATCGGTGGGGGTCGGATACCCCTCACCCTCGAACACATGACCGAGGTGGGATCCGCAGCAGGCGCACCGCACCTCGGTGCGCACCATCCCGTGGGAGCGGTCCTCCACCAGCTCCACCGCATCGGTCTGCTTCGGGTCGTAGAAGGACGGCCACCCGCAGTGGGACTCGAACTTGGTGTCGGAGGTGAACAGCTCCGCACCGCAGGCCCGGCAGGAGTAGACGCCCTCGGTCTTGGTGTCGGTGTACTCACCGGTGAAGGCGGGCTCCGTGGCGGCCTGGCGCAGCACGGCGTACTCGGCGGGGTTCAGCTCCGCGCGCCACTGCTCGTCCGGCTTCTCGACGTCGTACGACATGAGCCCTCAGCCCCTCACTTGTCGCTCAGGCGGTCCAGGATGCGCGGTCCGAGGTCGGTGACGTCGCCCGCGCCCATGGTGAGAACGAGATCGCCGGCCTTCGCCATTCCCGCGACCACGTCCGGCGCCTCCGCCTTGTCGTGGACGGCGGTGACGTCGGCGCCGGCGGCCCGCGCGGCCTCGATGATCAGCTCGCTGGTGACGCCGGGGATCGGGTCCTCGCGGGCCGGGTAGATGTCGAGGACCACGGAGGCGTCCGCGAGGGCCAGCGCCTGGCCCATCTCCTTGCCCAGCTCCTGGGTGCGGGAGAACAGGTGCGGCTGGAAGAGGACCAGGATCCGGCCGTCGTCCGCGGCCGCGCGCATCGCCTCCAGGTCGGCGGTCATCTCGGTGGGGTGGTGGGCGTAGGAGTCGATCACCTGGACGCCGGCCGCCTCGCCCTTGAGCTGGAGGCGCCGCTTGACGCCGGTGTAGGCGGCCAGCGCGGGCGCCAGCTCGGCGGCGGGGATGCCGAGGGCCGCGCCGGCGGCCAGGGCGGCGACGGCGTTGTGGGCGTAGTGGCGGCCGGGCACCGAGACCGTGAAGGTCAGCTCGGCGCCGTCCAGCAGCACGGTGACCTCGCTCCTGAGGCCCTGCGCCACGACCGACAGCACCCGCACGTCGGCGTCCTCGGCCTCGCCGTACGTCACCGTCCGCACCGAGCCGGCCAGCCGCCGGGTCAGCTCCCGCGCGCCCTCGTGGTCGGCGGAGATCACCAGGGTGCCGCCGGGGACGATCCGGCCGGCGAAGGTCTCGAAGGACTCGTAGATCTCTTCCATCGACGCGTAGTTGGCGTGGTGGTCGAGCTCCACGTTGAGGACGATGGCGACCTCGGGGGCGTACTTGTGGAAGCTGCGGTCGGACTCGTCGGCCTCGGCGACGAAGATGTCGCCCTCGCCGTGCAGCGCGTTGGAACCGGGGGCGTCCAGGTCGCCGCCGATGGCGTACGAGGGGTTCAGGCCCAGCTCGGAGAGGGAGACGGCGAGCATCGAGGTGGTGGTCGTCTTGCCGTGGGTGCCGGCCACCGCGATCGGGCGCAGGCCCTCCATCAGCGCGGCGAGCGCGTCGGAGCGGTGCACGACCGGGATGCCCAGCTCGGCGGCGCGCACCAGCTCCGGGTTGTCCGCGCGGATCGCGGAGGAGACGACCACGCAGGTGGCGTCGTCGGCGAGGTGCCCGGCCGCCTGCCCGATGTGCACGGTGGCGCCCAGCGCGCGCAGCGCCCCGGCGGTCGCCGACTCCTTGGCGTCGCTGCCGGCCACCTCGGCGCCGCGTTGCGCGAGGATCTTGGCGATGCCCGACATCCCGGCGCCGCCGATGCCGATGAAGTGCGGTCGGTCCATGGCGGTAGGAAGGCCGGGTGCCATGCGCTTTTCTCCCCAGGTGCTACAGGTGCTACGACGGGCGTACGAGATTGCGCACACCCGCGGCCGGGGGCGCCGCCCAAGCCTATGCCTTGCTGTGGGAGAACAGCTTCAGCACCGGTACGCCGACCTTGTGGCGGGCGCGGGAGGCCCAGTCGCGGTGGAAGAACTCCTCCACGTAGTGCGGGTCGGTCAGGACGATCACCTCGTCGGCGCCGACCTCGGCGACCAGGGTCTTCAGGGCGTCCAGGGGGTGGTCCTCGACCAGCCGCCCCTCTGCCTCGCCGCCGGCCGCGTGCAGCGCCCTGAGGGACACGTCCAGGGCCTTCTCGCCGGCGCTCCTGGCGTCGTCGCCCTCGGGCGTCTCGCCCTCGCGCGCGGCCTCGTCGATCTCCCCGAGCGCGATGTCGTCGATGGCCCGCAGCAGCCGGTCCGCCTGGTCGCCGCGCGGCTGGAGCAGCACGTGGAAGAAGACCTGCTCCTCGCCGTGCAAGGTGGTGACGAACTCCACGTCGGCGGACGTCAGGGCCTTCTCGATCATCAGTACGCTTGTGAACACCAGGCGCCCTTTCTCCTCCGAGGGCCGCGGGCCCTCTCCTAGCCTCGGCGGGCCGTACCAGCCCCTGCGGAAACCATCCTGCCCCGTGATCGCAACGGCTATCGCGGGGATTCAGTGTGCCCCTGCCGCGCCCGCCGGAACGACCGATTCCGCCGACGTCGGGACACTCGGCCCCCACTTCGGGGACGGAAGGCCGCCCGTACCGGGACCTCGTGCCCGCCGGGGGCCCCGGCCGGTCCCGTCACGACCACGCCGGCGACCCCGCTGCCGGTCCCGTCACGACCACACCGCCGGCCCCGTCACGACGACCCCGGGGGGTCCCCCGCACCACGCCGTGACCGGCCCCCACGGCGCGTCTTCTGTCCCCACGCCCGTCACCGGGCCCCCGCGGCGTCGCCGTTCCCCGTGCCACGGCGCCGCCGCCCGCGTCTCACTGACGCCGGTAGCGGCCGAACAGGAAGCCCTCGTCCTCCAGCAGACCGGCGAGCTCGAAGCGTTCCGGGACGGTGATCGAGGGGCCGCCGGCGATGCGCTGGGCGTCGCCGGCGGTGAGCATGGGCGAGAGGGTCAGGCACAGCTCGTCGAGCACGCCCGAGGCGACCATCTGGCCGAGCAGGCGCGGCCCGCCCTCGGTGAGCAGCCGGGTGTGGCCGAGCTCCGCCAGGGCCCGCACCGCGCGCGGCGGGTCGATGCCCATGCCGTCGCCGGCGACCACGACCCGCGCGCCCGCCTTCTCCGCGGCGGCCACACGGTCCGGGGCCGCCGCCGCGCCGGTGAGGATCAGCGTGGGCACCAGCGGCGAGGTGAACAGCGGCAGCGAGAAGTCCAGCTCCAGGCTCGCGGTGACCACCGCGATCGCGGGGGCCGGCCCCTGCCCGGCCGCCGCGCGCAGCGCCGCGAACTCCTCCCGCGCCCGGGCCGGCCGGTAGCCCTCCTGCCGTACGGTCTCGGCGCCGACCACGACCACGTCCGCCAGCGCCCGCAGCGTGCCGAAGACGCGCATGTCGGTGGCGCTGGAGATGGGCTGCGAGCGGCCCTCGTGCTGGGCGGCGCCGTCCAGCGTGGCCACCATGTTGGCGCGCAGCCACGGCTGCCGGCCGCCCGGCCCGCGCTCGGGATAGGCGTAGGCGGCGGCCAGCTCGGCGAGGGTCCACTCCCGGTCCACGTGGGCGCCGGGCACGCTCGCCGCACCGGCCCCGTGCGTCCCGCCCGGGGCCTGGGCTGCTGTTTCGTCGGTCACAGGGAACAGGCGTCGCATGCCGTGCAGTGTTCCACGCCGCTTACCATGGGGAACCGTGTCCTCCTCCACAGCCGCCTCCGGGCTCGGCCCCCTGACCGCCGCCGCACCGCTGTCCCTGTGCGAGCGCGAGCCCCACGTCCCGGCGGACCGGCTGGTCGCCGAGATGGTGCCGCCGCCCCGCTTCGACGCGGTGCGCTTCGCGACCTACATACCGGACCCCGGGCAGCCCAGCCAGACCGAGGCCGTCGGCGTCCTGGAGGACTTCGCCGCCGGACTCGGCGGGGCGCACGCGGCGGGCGGCGCCAAGCGGGGCCTGTTCGGCTTCGGCAAGGGCAGGAGCCGGGCCGCCAAGGCGCCCGCGGGCCCCCGCGGGGTCTACCTCGACGGCGGTTACGGCGTCGGCAAGACCCACCTGCTCGCCTCCCTGTGGCACGCGACCCCGGCCGAGCCCGCGCTGAAGGCCTTCGGCACTTTCGTGGAGCTGACCAACCTGGTCGGCGCCCTGGGCTTCCAGAAGACCGTCGAGACCCTCTCCGGCCACCGCCTGCTGTGCATCGACGAGTTCGAGCTGGACGACCCGGGCGACACCGTGCTCGTCTCGACCCTGCTGGGCCGGCTGGTCGACAACGGCGTGGCGCTCGCCGCCACCTCCAACACGCTGCCGGGCAAGCTCGGCGAGGGCCGCTTCGCGGCCGCCGACTTCCTGCGCGAGATCCAGGGCCTGTCCGCCCACTTCCGCACCCTGCGCATCGACGGCGAGGACTACCGCCACCGCGGCCTGCCCGAGGCGCCGGCGCCGTACTCCGACGAGCAGGTGACGAAGGCGGCGTACGCGACGAGCGACGCCTCGCTGGACGACTTCCCGCACCTGCTGGAGCACCTGGCCAAGGTGCACCCCAGCCGGTACGGCGCGCTGACCGACGGCCTCGCGGCCGTCTGCCTCACCGGGGTGCGGCCGGTGCCGGACCAGTCGACCGCGCTGCGGCTCGTCGTCCTCGCGGACCGGCTCTACGACCGTGAGGTGCCGGTGCTCGCCTCCGGTCTGCCCTTCGACCGGCTGTTCAGCGAGGAGATGCTGAACGGCGGCTACCGCAAGAAGTACTTCCGCGCGATATCCCGCCTCACCGCGCTCGCCCGGGACGCCAAGGGGCTCGTCGAGAGCCGCTGACGCCCACCTCGCCTCCTTCGCCACGGCACGAGGATCGGCCAACCGTCCTCGCGTTCATCGCCCTGTAGCGAGGCTCGCCCCCTTTCCCGCCCCGGGCCTATGGTTGAAGCAGGCGCATACGGGCGCACGGGCGGCTGACTGAGGGGTCGCGTCATGGTGCAGGAAGTGGTGGGCGCTCTGATCGGCGTGGGCTGCGCGGGGTTCGTGTACCTCGCCGCGGCGGTGCGGATCGTCAAACAGTACGAGCGCGGTGTGGTCTTCCGGCTCGGGCGGCTGGCCGGGGAGGTGCGCGCACCCGGCATGGCGGTGATCGTCCCGTTCGTGGACCGGCTCTACAAGGTCAACATGCAGATCGTCACGCTGCCGATCCCGGCCCAGGAGGGCATCACGCGGGACAACGTGACGGTGCGCGTGGACGCGGTGGTCTACTTCAAGGTGGTCGACGCGGCGAACGCGGTCATCGCGGTCGAGGACTACCGCTTCGCCGTCTCCCAGATGGCCCAGACGTCGCTGCGCTCGATCATCGGCAAGAGCGACCTGGACGACCTGCTGTCCAACCGGGAGAAGCTCAACCAGGGCCTGGAGCTGATGATCGACAGTCCGGCCATCGGGTGGGGCGTCCAGATCGACCGCGTGGAGATCAAGGACGTCTCGCTGCCGGACGCGATGAAGCGCTCCATGGCCCGGCAGGCGGAGGCCGACCGGGACCGGCGGGCCCGCATCATCAACGCCGACGCGGAGTTCCAGGCCTCCAGGAAGCTGGCGGAGGCGGCGCAGCAGATGGAGCACACGCCCGCCGCGCTCCAGCTGCGGCTGCTCCAGACCGTGACGGCGGTCGCCGCGGAGAAGAACTCGACGCTGGTGCTGCCGTTCCCGGTGGAGCTGCTGCGGTTCCTGGAGAAGGCCCAGCAGGCACCGCCGGGGCCGCCGCCCGCGGCCGGTGCCCCGGAGCGAGCCCCGGAGCAGGCGGCGACGCCCGCCGTGGAGGACTTCGGGGAGTCGGCGACGCCCGCCGTGGAGGTTCCGGAGGAGTCCGAGGACGCCTCCGCGCTCACCCCGGTGAGGGCGGCGGCGGACGCGGTCTCGGCCCGGCCCGGCGTGCCCGCCGTGGAGGAATGAGGGGCGACCGGCCACCAGCCGGCGCGCCACCGGCCCCCGGCCGGGTGCGCCACCGCCCCCGGCCGGGTGATCGCACGGCCGTGCCGCCGTTCATATGACCGGAGCGCGGCCTACGTTCATCCGGTGATCAGACTTGTCAGACGCTTCACGGCCGCCTGCGCCCTGGGCACAGCCCTCGCCGGCCTCGCCGCCTGCGGCACCGCCCAGGCCCCCCGCGCCGGGCACCCGGCCCCCTCCAAGACCGCCGTCTCGACCGCCACCGCCAGTGCCGCCCCGTCCCGGCCGCCGACCCTCACCGCCGGCCCCGGCGGTCTGACCCCCGTGTTCAGCAACGGGCCGCGGACCAAGGGCAAGACGGTCGCCTTCACCTTCGACGCCGACATGACCGCGGACCAGGGGCCGCGCGCGGAGGCGGGCGAGCACTTCGACAACCCGGCGCTCATCGCCACCCTGCGCGCGATGAAGGTGCCGGCAACCATCTTCATGACCGGCAGGTGGGCCGACCAGTACCCGGCCGAGGCCCGCTCCATCGGCACCGACCCGCTGTTCGAGCTCGCCAACCACTCCTACAGCCACTACGCCTTCACCGGCGACTGCTACGGCCTGCCCACCGTCTCCGCCGACCGCATGCGCTCGGACGTGGAGCGCGCGTACACGGCGTTCCGCAAGGCGGGCGTGCCGCACGCGATGCCGTACTTCCGCTTCCCCGGCGGCTGCTACGACAAGCAGGCGCTGCGGGCGCTCGGCGGGCTCGGGGTCACCGCGGTGCAGTGGGACGTGGTGAGCGGCGACGCGTTCGCCACCGACGCGGACGCCGTGGCCCGGCAGGTGCTGGACGGGGTGAAGCCCGGCTCGGTCGTCGTCATGCACTGCACGCGCAGCGCCGCGCCGACCACGGAGCGGGTGGTGCGGCAGGTCGTGCCGCGGCTGCGCGCCAAGGGCTACCGCTTCGTCAAGGTGTCCGACCTGATCGGCGCCACGACCGGCCGCTCCTGACCGGCCTACCCTGGGAGCCATGAGCGACGACGACGGCGACTACTGCCTGATCGACACCGCCAGGCCTCCCAAAGCCGACGGCCCGCCGTACGCGGAGTGCGTGCTGTGCCGGGAGCCGACGGAGTACCCGGAGTCGTACAAGGGGATCACCCTGTGCCCGGTCTGCGAGTGGCAGGAGGCCCAGCGCACGGCCTGCTCGGGCTGAGGAGCTGAGGAGGGGCGGGCTCGGGCAGGGACGCGTGCTGTCCGGGGCGGTGTGCGGGCGTTTGACAGACTGAGGGGCGTGAGCACCGACGAGAGCACCACGTACACCGCCCCCGAGGACAGCCCCTTCCGACCGCGCGACGAGGCCCGCGACCAGGCGCGGCAGTTCGTGCTGCCGCTGGTGGTGCGCATCGAGCGGGCCGCGCCCCCGGCCCGTACGGACGCGCTGGAGACGGCGGCCCGGGCGGTGCTGGTGCTGCTCGGCGACGAGCGGTCGCTCGGCGACGGCGAGTGGGCGCGGGCCGTGCGCGACTGGCAGGACGCCCGGATCCGCAAGGTGGTGCGGCGGGCACGCGGCGCCGAGTGGCGGCGGGCGGAGGCGCTGCCGGGCATCACGGTCACCGGCCGGGCGGCCGAGGTACGGGTCTTCCCGCCGGTCGCCGTGGACGACTGGCCCAAGGACCTGGCCAGGCTCCAGGTGTCCGGCACCGACCTCGACGACCCCGAGCCGCCCGCCCAGGCCGGCCCCGGCCTCCCGGTGCTGTGGATGAACCCCGAGGTCGCGATGTCGGCCGGCAAGGCCATGGCCCAGGCCGGACACGGCGCCCAGCTCGCCTGGTGGGAGCTGTCGGACGCGGACCGCGCCGCCTGGCGCGAGGCGGGCTTCCCGCTCGCCGTGCGCACCGCCTCGCCCGGCCACTGGCGTGAACTGGTGCGCAGCGGGCTGCCGTTGGTCCGCGACGCCGGCTTCACCGAGATCGCCCCCGGCTCCTGCACGGTGGTCGCCGACCATCCGGCGCTGCGGTGAGGGGCGCTCGGCGGCGGTAGGGCCGGAGAGCCGGGACCGGGGCGGCCCAGGACCGTGCCAGGACCGGCGGCGAACCTCAAATGTTGCTCTGAAGCCGGGGCCCGCGGGGTTCGGGGCCGGGCGCCGGGGCCATACCCCCGTCACGCCACGCACGGCGCGAGAGGGGGGCGAGGAGACGATGCCGGGACCGGGAGAGCGAGAGCGGCGAGAGCGGCGGCGACAGGGACCGGGGCAGCCGGCACAGCGACCGGGGCAGCGGCTGGGGACGGGGATCGGCTGGCGGCCGGAGATCGCGGACGCCGTGGAGCGCATGCCCGGGATCGACTGGGTCGAGGTCGTCGCCGAGAACGTGTGCCCCGGACACCTCCCCGAGTCGCTGCTGCGCCTGCGCGCACGCGGGGTGACCGTGGTCCCGCACGGAGTCTCGCTCGGCCTCGGCGGGGCCGAGCGGCCCGACGAGGGCCGGCTGACCGCGCTCGCCGAGCGGGCCGGGGCACTCGGTTCGCCGCTCGTCACCGAGCACATCGCGTTCGTCAGGGCGGGCGGCGCGCTGACCGCCTCCCCGCGACTGGAGGCCGGGCACCTGCTGCCGGTGCCTCGCACCCGGGACGCCCTCGACGTGCTGTGCGAGAACGTGCGCATCGCCCAGGACGCGCTGCCCGTGCCGCTCGCCGTGGAGAACATCGCCGCGCTGCTGTCGTGGCCGGGCGAGGAGATGACCGAGGGGCAGTTCCTGTACGAGCTCGCCGACCGCACCGGTGTACGCCTGCTGATCGACGTGGCCAACCTGCACACCAACCACGTCAACCGGGGCGAGGACCCCGCCGCCGCCCTGGCAGAGCTGCCGCTGGAGGCCATCGCGTACGTCCATGTGGCGGGCGGCTTCGAGCGGGACGGGGTATGGCACGACAGCCACGCCCACCCGGTCCCGCAACCGGTCCTCGGCATCCTGACCGACCTCGCCTCCCGCGTGACCCCACCCGGGGTACTCCTGGAGCGCGACGACCACTTCCCGGAACCGGCCGAGCTGGATCGGGAGTTGGGCCGCATCCGGGACGCGGTCGAAACGGGCCGCGTGACGCGCGCCCGGCAGGCGGACCGCCCGCGGACCACCTCCGAGCCCGCCGCCCGGCGGGCGGCCGGCACCACCGAGCCTGCGCGGCAGCGTCTCGCGCTCGCGCAGACCGCGCTGCTGTCGGCACTCGTCGCCGGGACGCCCGTGCCGGAAGGGTTCGACCGGGCGCGGCTGGGGGTGCAGGCGCGGGCTCTGGCGGCGAAGCGGGCCGACGTCGTGGCCAAGGTGGCGCCGGAGCTGCCGGTGATCCTCGGGAGGGGCTACCGGGCCGCGTTCCTCGCCTACGCGCAGTCCCGGCCGATGAGCGGCGGCCACCGGCGCGACGCCCTGGACTTCGCGGCGTCCCTGCTGCTCGCCGGGGCCCCGGAGGACGCGGCGGCTCGGCGCGAGCTGCGCGAGTGGTGGCTGGACCGCTCGGGCCCCGCCCCGAGGCCCCGGCACCGGGCGACCCGGGCCGCCCACGCGGCCCGGCGGGTACTGCTGCGCCGCTGACGCCCGCGCGACGCCGCCCCTGGGCCGCCGATGTGCCCCGTTCAACACGCGGCGGACGGCGACGGGGCGGCATGTCCTGGTTTCCGAGGATTTCCGCCGCACGACCGCATGTCGAGAGCGCCCGTTTACATACGTTACGTGCACTTTGCGGGACCGAAAGGCGGGCCGACGACCTTCGTCTCCCCCGAAGTAGCCGAAGTAACATGCCAACTCCCCCATCCCGAAACGCATCCCATAACGCACGCAGAAACGCACCCAGAAACGCACTGACGTGCGGTGCCGCGACAGGAGGCACCCTTGCGACCGCGACCCCCCGTCAAGGGCCGAGGCATCCTCAGCGGGACCGGCATCATCCTCGCCGTCCTGACGGGGACCGTCGTGGCCCTGCTCATCCCGATCTGGTCCGCCGTGCACCGGCCGGCCCAGGGCGCGGACCTGCTGAGCGCCCGCGCCGTGGCGACCCCGTACGGGCCGCTGTCCGAACTGGACCGCGACTTCGTCACGAAGGTCCGGCTCGCCGGGCTGTGGGAACTGCCCGCCGGACAGCAGGCGGAGGAGAAGGGCACCACCGACGCCGTACGCACGGCCGGACAGCACCTCGTCCAGGGGTACGCCTTCCTCGACCAGCGGGTCCGCGACGTGGCCGCCAAGCTCGGGCTGGACCTGCCCAACGACCCGAGCGCCCAGCAGAAGCGGTGGCTCGCCACCCTGAACGCGGCGCGGGGCGAGGACTACGACCGCGAGTTCGCCAACATCCTGCGCCTCGCGCACGCGAAGACCTTCACCGTGGCCGCCGAGGTGCGCGCGAGCACCCAGAACTCGCTCGTGCGCGCGCTGGCCGACGACGCCGGCACCACCGCGCTGGACCACATCAGGGCCCTGGAGGCGACCGGGTTCGTCGACTTCGCCGCCCTGGCCCGCGACCTCGCCGCGAGCGGCGGCCCGGCGGCCACCGACTCCCCCGCCGCGACCGGGCCGATGGCCGGCCCCGGCCAGGTGGTGCCGGTGGCCCCGTCCGCCTCGCCGGCGTACCCGCTGCCGCCCGCCGAGTCCAGCCCGCCCCCGCAGACGTCGCGGACGCCCTGACCACGGCGCAGGACGGAACGTCACATACCGGCCACACAACGTCCGCGATGTGAAAAGGGCATGGTGTTTCTCAGGCCGTCGGCATAGAAAAACGTCATGTTCTGGGTCCTTCTCCTGCTGCTGGCCTGGGCCGTCGCCGGCGCCGCCTGCACGCGGCTGTGCCTGGCCGCCGTACGCGCGGCGGCCGCCGAGCCGAAAGACGCGGCGGCGCTGCGCGGACACGATCTGACGCTCTACGAGGCCGCGTTCCTCTCGGGCGGTCCCGCGCGGGTCGCCGACGTCACCCTCGTCTCCATGGCGCGCCAGCGGCGTCTGCTGCTGGCGCACACCGGCTGGGCCACGGTCGTCGACCCGCGCGGACGGGACGAGATGGAGCGGTCCGTCATAGGGGCGATCGGCCCGGAGGGCCAGTCCCGGATCGCTCCGGTGCGGGCGGCGACCGCCGCCGCGGACGCGGTGCGCGGCCTCGCCGACCGGCTGGTCAGCGCCGGGCTCGCGGTGCCGGACGGCACGGGTTCGACGGTCGCGGCCGGGGTCCGCCAGGTGCGCGCCGCCGCGCTCGTGGTGCCGGCACTGGGCGCGACCGCGCTGCTGCTGCCCGGCCCGACCGGCATGCCCCGTGACCTCGTCGCCCTGTGGTTCACGCTGCCGCTCGCGCTCACCCTGAGCTGCCTGGCGATAGCCCGCGTCGAGATCCCGCCCCACGCGCGCTGGGCCTCCCCGGCCGGGCAGCGGCTGCTGACCGCGCTGACCCGGCGGGCCGGCGGCAAGGGCACCGGCGGCGAAGGAGGCGGCGACGGCGACCGTACGTACCTGGCCTCCGTCGCCGTACGCGGCATCCGCGCGATCGGCGAGCCGGAACTGCGCGCCGCCTTCGCGCACCGCGACCAGCCCTGGCGCGACTGACCGGCGCCGCCGCACGGCATACGGGCCCCCGGCCGTGCGCCCGCACGCGCCGTCCGCGCGGGGCGTATCGGGCGCATCGGCGCCGACACCCCCCGGGCGGTGCTTGCCTTCCCCGGGGCGTGAACGAAACATCCCTTCTGTCGCTGCCGCGCGCCGAAGGGATACGCGATGAGAGCTGCCGCCGTATGGACGGCCGCAGGGTCCCTGCTCCTGACCGCCCTCGCGACCACCGCTCCGGCGGCCGCGGCCGAGGGAGCGCCTGAAGTGCCGGCCGAGCTGCGCGGCACCCTCGTGGCCGCCGCGCGGGCCCGTGCGGCCGGCATCGGCTTCGGGCCCTGCCCGCACGCCGAGGACATGCCCGCCGCCATGCGCTGCGGCACGGTGGAGGTGCCCCTCGACTACGCCCACCCGGACGGCCGGCGCATCCGCCTCACCGTCAGCCGGGCGGCCGCCACCCACAAGGACCCGCACAACAGCAAGCGCAGGGTGCCCCGCAAGGGCGCCCTGGTCTTCAACCCGGGCGGCCCGGGCGGCGACGGCATGTCCTTCCCGCTGATCGGCCTGCTCCCCGAGTGGAAGCGGGTCGCGGCGGCCTACGACCTCGTCGGCTACGCCCCGCGCGGAGTGGGCCGTTCGGCGCCGCTGTCCTGCGAGGACCCCGGGAACTTCTTCGAGGCGCCGACGCAGGCCCCGGTGAACCCCTCGGCGGCGTACAAGAAGAAGCGCGCCGCCCGGGCGCGGTCGTACGCCGACGGCTGCGCGCGGCGCGCGGGCGGCGCCCTGCGGTACTACAACTCCCTCGACAACGCCCGCGACCTGGACGTCCTGCGCGCCGCACTGGGCGAGGACCGGCTGACGTTCATGGGCGGCTCCTACGGCACGTACCTCGGCGCGCTGTACGCCACGCTGTTCCCCTCGCACGTGCGCCGGATGGTCCTCGACTCGGCGGTGAACCCCGACCCGGCGCGGATCTGGTACCGCGACAACCTCGACCAGTCGGCCGCGTTCGAGCGGCGCTGGGCGGACCTGCGGCGCTGGATCGCCCGCTACGACCGTGTGTACCACCTCGGCCGTACGGCGGGGGCGGTGCGGGCCTCGTACGACCGGGCCCGCGACCGGCTGGCCTCGAAGCCGGCGGGCGGCAAGGTCGGGCCGGCGCAGTTGCAGGGCGCGTTCCTCGCGGCCGGGTACGACGACGCCAACTGGCCGGGCGCCGCCGGGGCCCTGTCGGCGTATCTGAGGGGCGACGAGAAGCCGCTGGTCGGGCTGGCCGCGCCGTACCGCGCGGGCGCCGTCGAGGCGGAGAACGCCGCCGCGGTCTACACGACGGTGGAGTGCAACGACGCGCCCTGGCCCACGGACTTCCGGGTGTGGGACCGGGACAACACGCGGCTCGCGCGGGTGGCGCCGTTCGAGACCTGGGACAACGTGTGGACGAACCTGCCCTGCGCCTACTGGCGGGCGCCCCGGCAGCGGCCCCTGGACGTGCGGACCGCGCCGGGCGAGCTGCCGCCCACGCTGGTGCTGGCCGCCGAGCGGGACGCGGCCACGCCCTACTCCGGGGCGCTGGAGCTGCGGCGGCGGCTGTCCGGCGCGGTGCTGGTGACCGAGCGGGGCGCGGGCACCCACGGCATCGCCTACGGCCCGAACCGGTGCGTCAACGCGTACGTGGACGCCTATCTGCTCGAGGGGCGGCTCCCGGGGCGGGACGCGGACTGCGCGCCGCGCCCCGAACCCCGCCCGGACCGCCCCTCCTTCCAGGACACCCGCCGTCAGCAGCTGCGGGACGCCCTGAAGGGCTGAGCGGGCCTCGCACCGGCCCGGCGATCGCCAGGCCGGTCGGGCGGTGGTCAGGCCAGTCCGGCGGGCGTCAGGCCAGTCCGGCGACCAGGTCCGCGATCTCCTTGCGGCGGCCCGTGAAGAACGGGATCTCCTCGCGCACGTGCCGGCGGGCCTCCGCGCCGCGCAGGTGGCGCATGAGGTCCACGATGCGGTGCAGCTCGTCAGCCTCGAAGGCGAGCAGCCACTCGTAGTCGCCGAGGGAGAAGGAGGCGACGGTGTTCGCGCGCACGTCCGGGAAGCCGCGGGCCATCTTGCCGTGGTCGGCGAGCATGCGGCGGCGGTCCTCGTCGGGCAGCAGGTACCACTCGTAGGAGCGCACGAAGGGGTAGACGCTGACGTAGTTGCGCGGTGTCTCGTCGGCGAGGAAGGCCGGGATGTGCGAGCGGTTGAACTCGGCGGGGCGGTGCAGCGCCATGTTGGACCACACCGGCTCCAGCGCGCGGCCGAGCTTCGTGCGGCGGAAGAGGTTGTACGCCTCCTGCAGCTGGTCGCTGTTCTCGGCGTGCCACCAGATCATGAGGTCGGCGTCCGCGCGCAGCCCCGACAGGTCGTAGGTGCCGCGGACGGTGACGTCCTTGGCGGCGAGCTGGTCGAACAGCTCCTGGACCTCGTCGGCGTAGCCCGCGCGGTCCTCGGGCAGCGCGTCCTTCAGCCGGAAGACGGACCACAGGGTGTAGCGGATGACCTCGTTGAGGTCCTTGGCCAGCTTGCCCTTGTTGGGGATCCTGCCGGGCTCGGTGGTGGGTGCGTCGTCGCTCATGGGGCTATTCTCCCGCTCCGCGAAGCGCGCCCGGCACCGGGCCCGTGGTGAGTTCCTGCACAGCGCCCAGGCCGTCCTGGACCCGGTCGGCGGCCTCGTAGGCGCCGGCGATGCACGCCGGGATGCCCACGCCGTCGTAGGCCGCGCCGCACACCGCCAGTCCGGGCATCTTGCCGAGGTGCTCGCGGACGCGGGCCACGCGCGTGTGGTGGCCGACCGGGTACTGCGGCAGGCCGCCGGTCCAGCGGGTGACGCGGGTGGCGACCGGGGTGGCGGCCAGGCCGGTGGCCTCGCGCAGGTCGGCGCGGGCGGCCTCGACCAGCTCGGCGTCCTCGCGGCCGAGGATCTCCGTCTCGCCGTACCGCCCGACGGAGGCGCGGAGCACCAGCAGGTCCGGGTCCTCGTCGGCGATCCACCCCCACTTCTGGGAGGCGAAGGTGGACGCCTTGATGGTCCTGCCGTCGACCGGGGGCACGAGGAAGCCGCTGCCGGCGGGGAGCGCGGCGTCGGCGCGGCGGTAGGCGAGGGTGATCAAGGCCATGGAGGCGTACTCGACGGCGTCGAGCTCCGCCGCGGCCTCGGGCGACTCGCCGCGCAGCAGGCGGGCGGCGACGGGTGCGGGCGCGGCGAGGATCACCGCGTCGGCGTCGAGCACGCGGTCCCCGGCGGTGACGTGCCAGACCGTGCGGTCGCCGTCGTCCTCGCGGCGCAGCCCGGTCACCGGGGTGCCGGTGAGGATCTCGCCGCCGTGGGCCCGCACCTGGTCCGCGACGGCGAGCGGGAGCCTGCCCACACCGCCCTTGACGCCGAGGAAGACCGGGCCGGCCGCCTGGGTGCCTGCCGCCTTGGCCTGGATGTCGCGGACCGCCTCCGTGAGGGAGGCGTGGGCCCGCGCGGCCTGGAAGAGCTGGGGGACGGCGGCGCGCATCGAGATGCGGTAGGCGTCGCCGGCGTAGACGCCGCCGAGCAGCGGCTCGACCAGGCGGTCGACGACCTCGCGGCCCAGGCGTTCCGCCACGTACGCGCCGACCGCCACGTCGTCGCCGATCTCGGTGCGGGGCAGTTCGGCATCGCGCCCGATGCGCGCGAGGCCCTCGTCGGACAGGACGCCGGCGAGCGCCGAGGCGTCGCCGGGGACTCCCATGACATGGCCCCTGGGCATGGGGCGCAGCGCGCCGCGGGTCCACAGGGAGGCGCTCGCGGTCGCGGGCGGCTGGAGCTCGTCGGTGAGGCCCACCTCGCGGGCGAGGTCCACCGCCTCGGGCCGGCGGGCCAGCATCGACTCGGCGCCCAGGTCGACGCGGACGCCCGCGATCTCGCCGGGCAGCAGCTTGCCGCCGACCCGCTCGGAGGCCTCGAGGACGGTCACCCGCAGCCCGCGGCGGAGCAGTCGGTGCGCGGCGGCCAGTCCCGCGATCCCGGCTCCCACGACGACGACGTGTCCCCTGCCCGCACTACCCGTTGCGCTCATGCCCCCACTCTCTCAGACCCCACCGACACTCCCGTCCCGCCCCGGTGCCGGGCGCGAAACCGGTGTCCGGTGCGAGTCCCGACCGTGACCTCATCGGAACCGTTTCCGGCCAACGTTCCGCCGGGTCCGGGCGTCGAAGAGGCGTCAGTCCACACGACACCCCGGGGGCAGGCCCACATGCGCGTACGACGTACGGTTCGACCCGTTCCGGCCCTGGCCGGAGTTCTGCTCGCCGCCGCGCTCGCGCTCACCGGATGCGGCGCGGGCGGCGACTCGGGCTCCTCGTCCGGCGGCAAGGCGGCCGGCGACACCGCCCGGCGCGCGGACCCGGGCGGCGCCGCCCGGGCCGCCGACGGCTCCGGGAGTGCACGGGGCGGCGGCACGGCCCCCGGTTCGCAGGCCACCGGCGCGCCGAAGCTCACCGCGAGCAGCATCATCCGTACGGCCTCGCTGACGGTGCGGGTCAAGGACGTGCCGAAGGCCCTGGAGATGGCCCGTACGACGGCCGAGAACGCGGGCGGCTACGTCGGTGACGAGACCACGAGCCGCGACGAGGAGGGCCACGAGGAGACCCGGGTCGTGCTGCGCGTGCCCTCCGCCCGCTACGACGAGGTGCTCACCGGCCTCGCGGGCACCGGCAGGCTGATCGAGCGGACGGCGAAGGCGCAGGACGTCACCGACCAGGTCGTCGACGTGGACAGCCGCGTCAAGTCGCAGCGCGCCAGTGTGGCCCGGGTCCGCGCCCTGATGGACAAGGCGACCAAACTCGGTGACGTGGTCACCCTGGAAGGCGAGCTGAGCCGCCGCGAGGCCGACCTGGAGGCGCTGCTGGCCCAGCAGGCGTCCCTGAAGGACCGCACCAGCCTGGCCACCATCACCCTGTCGCTGTCCCAGAACCCGGTGACCGAGCCCGCCTCGCACCACGAGCCCGGGTTCGTCGACGCGCTGGCGGGCGGCTGGCACGTGTTCGTGGCCGTCCTGCGCTGGATCGTCCTGGTGCTCGGCGCGGTGCTGCCGTTCGCGGCGACGGCGGTGCTGCTGACACTGCTGTGGCTGCGGGTCGTACGGCCCCGGCTGCCGCGCCGCGCGGCGAGGGCCGGCGCGCCCGCGATGACCGCGCTCGGCCCGCTCCAGGGCGCCCCGCACGTCCCGCACCCGGCCGCGGAGGGCGCCGGGCGGGGCGGGCGGCCGACCGATGGGCCGGAGACCCAGGACTAGGACTGGCCGAACCGGGCCGAAATGCCCTGTGGCCGTAGCGTGTTCGCATGGACATGGACATGAACCGTGCGCGGGACCGGGGCAGCAGGGAACGACTGGTCGTCATCGGCGGTGACGCCGCGGGGATGTCCGCGGCGTCGCAGGCGCGCCGGCTGCGCGGGCCGGACGAGCTGGAGATCGTGGCGTTCGAGCGCGGCCACTTCACCTCGTTCTCGGCGTGCGGCATCCCGTACTGGGTCGGCGGCGACGTCGCCGAGCGGGACGAGCTGATCGCCCGTACGCCCGGGGAGCACCGCGCGCGGGACATCGATCTGCGCATGCGCACCGAGGTCACGGAGATCGACGTGGCCGCGGGCCGGGTGCACGCGCGGGACGTCGATTCCGGCGCCGAGTCCTGGACGTCGTACGACAAACTCGTGATCGCCACCGGGGCACGGCCCATCAGGCCCGACATGCCCGGCGCCGAGGCGCCCGGGGTGCACGGCGTGCAGACCCTCGACGACGGGGAGGCGCTGCTCGCCAGCCTGGCACGCGCGCGTGGCCGGCGGGCGGTGGTGGTGGGCGCCGGCTACATCGGGGTGGAGATGGCCGAGGCCCTGATCAAGCGGGGCTACGAGGTCACGGTCGTCAACCGCGGCAAGGAGCCCATGTCGATGCTGGACCCGGACATGGGCCGCCTGGTGCACCGGGCCATGACGGGCCTCGGCATCACCATGGTGGACGGCGCCGAGGTCACCAAGATGCTGACCGGCGACGACGGCCGGGTGCGGGCGGTGGCCACCGGGGACGCCGAGTACCCGGCCGACGTGGTGGTGCTGGGCATCGGCGTGGAGCCCGAGACCGCGCTCGCGCGGGCCGCCGGGCTGCCGCTCGGGCCGCACGGCGGCCTGCTCACCGACCGCGCGATGCGGGTGCGCGGCCACGAGAACATCTGGGCCGGCGGAGACTGCGTCGAGGTCCTCGACCTGGTCTCGGGGCTGTACCGCTACGTGCCGCTCGGCACCCACGCCAACAAGCACGGCCAGGTCATCGGCACCAACGCGGGCGGCGGTTACGCCACCTTCCCGGGCGTCGTCGGCACCGCGGTGAGCAAGGTGTGCGACCTGGAGATCGCCCGCACCGGCCTGCGCGAGAAGGACGCCCACCGGGTGGGCCTGCGGTACGAGACGGTCACCGTCGAGTCGACGAGCCGCGCGGGCTACTACCCGGGGGCGTCCCCCATGACGGTGAAGATGCTCGCCGAGCACCGCACCGGCCGCCTGCTGGGCGTGCAGATCGTCGGCCGCGAGGGCGCGGCGAAGCGGGTCGACGTCGCGGCGGTCGCCCTGACCGCCGGCATGACGGTCGAACAGATGACGTCCCTCGACCTCGGCTACGCCCCGCCCTTCTCCCCGGTCTGGGACCCGGTCCTGGTGGCGGCCCGCAAGGCCACGGCAAAGGTCCGCGCAACCACGACATGACCACGTCCGCCCGCCCACACGCCGCCCGCCCCTGACGCGCACCGCCGCCGGTGTTGACCCTTGGTGGCGGGCGAACCGCCGCCCGAGGGGCGTCTGGGCCCGCGCCCCGCGCGGGTGTGTGCGCCGTGGTGGCTACGCCGTTCCGTTCAGGCGGGGGAGGGAGGAGACCGAGGCCGAGGTGCTGGGGGGTGTGGTGGTGGCGGGTGGCTGTTCGGCGGAGGGGCGGGCGTGGGCCGCCGAGGGGCGAGTGGAGCGGAGGCGGTTGCTGACGGCCTCGTCCAGCGTCACCGGACGCTGCATCTGGGAGGCCAGCCGTCCGGCCTCCTGGCCGAGCCGGGCCACGTCCTCCCAGGGCAACCGGACCACCAGGGATATCTCGGCCTCGCCGTCGGGCAGGGCGTGCATGGGCGGAGCAACCCGTTCGTTCATCGCCTGATCCTCACGTCGTCCCCGCGGCCCGCCTTGCCCGTGCCGCGGACGGTCGACGAGACATACGCAGCCGCCCGCGGCCGCGTTCAGCCCGCGGCGGAGATCCGGCGGGGCCGCAGGTTCGCCGGGCGCATCGGGGGCAGTACTTCCCTGTGGTCATCCCCGTCCATGACGTGAACCCGGTGCGGCGCACCCCCTGGGTGACGTACGCCCTGATCGCCGCGAACTTCGTGGTGTTCCTGTCCACGCCCGGCGTCGCCGGCTCGGTGACGGGCGGCGGCACGCTCGCCCAGCTGTGCCACCTCCAGGCGTTCACCGAGCACTACGCGCTCGTGCCCAGAGAGCTGGTCCACCATCAGCTGCCGCGCCTGGTGCCGACGGGCGAGGTCGGCTTCGGCACGCACGGGCCGGGCTGCGTGCTCGCCCCGCCGCCGTACGGCAAGTCGCCGGCGCTGTCGGTGTTCACGGCGATGTTCCTGCACGGCAGCTGGCTGCACCTGCTGGGCAACATGCTGTTCCTGTGGATCTTCGGCAACAACATCGAGGACCGCATGGGACACGTGCGGTTCCTGCTGTTCTACGTGGTCTGCGGCTACGCGGCCGGGTACGGCTTCGCGCTGCTCAACCCGGGCTCCGGCCAGCCCCTGATCGGCGCGTCGGGGGCGATCGCGGGCGTCCTCGGCGCGTACCTGGTGCTGTATCCGAGGGCGCGCGTCTGGGTCCTCGTGCCGTTCCTGATCTTCCTGCCGCTGCGGCTGCCCGCCTGGCTGGTGCTGGGCTTCTGGTTCGTGCTCCAGGCGTTCTACTCGGCCGGCGAGGGCGTCTCGTCGGCGGGCACCGTGGCGTACGCGGCGCACGTCGTCGGCTTCGTCGTGGGCATGCTCCTCGCCTGGCCGCTCAAGCCGGGCACTCCCCCACCGCCGGAACCGCGCCGCCTGCTGTTCGGCAGGCAGGCCCGGCCCCGGCACACGTGGTGAGGAAGACTCCCGGCGAGGGCTCCCTGCCAGGGCTCCCCACTGGCCCGGCCGGGCCCGGTGCTCAGCGCGCGGTGCGGGTGTGGACGTACTCGACGAGCCGGGTGAGCGCGTCGGGGTCGGTGGCCGGCATGACGCCGTGGCCGAGGTTGAAGACGTGGCCCTCGAGGCCCGCCGCCGCGTCCAGCACCTCGCGCGTCTTGGCCTCGACGGCCTCGCGGGGCGCGAACAGCACGGTCGGGTCGAGGTTGCCCTGGAGCGCCTTGCCGGGGCCCACGCGGCGTACGGCCTCGTCCAGCGGGACCCGCCAGTCGACGCCCACGACGTCCGCGCCGGCCTCGCCCATCAGGCCGAGCAGTTCGCCGGTGCCGACGCCGAAGTGGATGCGCGGCACGCCGTACCCGGCGACGGCCTCGAAGACCTTCGCGGAGGCGGGCAGCACCGAGCGGCGGTAGTCGGCGGGGGCGAGGGCGCCCGCCCAGGAGTCGAAGAGCTGCACGGCGCTCGCGCCCGCCTCGATCTGCACCTTCAGGAAGGCGGCGGTGATCGCGGAGAGGCGGTCCAGCAGGTCGGCCCACAGCCCGGGGTCGCCGTACATCATCGCCTTGGCGTTCTCGTACGTGCGTGACGGGCCGCCCTCGACGAGGTAGCTCGCGAGGGTGAACGGCGCGCCCGCGAAGCCGATCAGCGGGGTCGGCCCGAGCTCGCTCGTCAGCTGCCCGATCGCCTCGGTGACGTAGGGGACGTCCTCGGGGGTGAGGTCGCGCAGCCGGGCGAGGTCCGCGCGGGAGCGGACGGGCTGCTCGACGACCGGCCCGACGCCGGGCTTGATGTCGAGGTCGACGCCGATGGCCTTGAGCGGCACGACGATGTCGCTGAAGTAGATCGCCGCGTCCACGCCGTGCCGGCGCACCGGCTGCAGGGTGATCTCGGTGACCAGATCCGGCCGCATGCAGGAGTCGAGCATGCCGATGCCCTGGCGCACCTTGCGGTACTCCGGCAGCGAGCGCCCGGCCTGCCGCATGAACCACACGGGGGTGTGCGGCACGGGTTCGCGACGGCACGCCCTGAGGAAGGCGGAGTCGCGCGTCGCGGCTGGCGGCTGGTGGCTGGCGGGCGTCTCGTTGGCACTCACGGTGGCAAGTCTCGCACGGCGTCGCGGGCCCGACCGCCCCGGTGTGCGGTCCCCGGGCGGCCGCCACCGGCCACGGCGGGGGTGTCTTGCCCTGCACGAAGGCCCGCTTCCCCTTAATCTTCCCGGCATGGCTGCGGCTCAGGGACGACTGTCGGACGGCGCTGGCGGAATGGACGACGCGAAGGGGGCGGACGGGCATGCGAACAGGGCGGACCGGCCGCCGCTGCCCTTCCGGGCCGCCGTCGAGGCGCTGCGGACCGCGCGGCTGCGGCCGCAGGTGGAGATCGAGCAGGTGCCCCCGCCCAAACGTCTCGCCCCCTTCGCGTACGCGCTGGAGGCCACGGTCGTCGACGGCGAGCAGGAACTCGCCGACGGCCGGCTGGTGCTGCTGCACGACCCGGCCGGGCACGACGCCTGGCGGGGCACGTTCCGGCTGGTGACGCTGGTGCGCGCGGAGCTGGAGCCCGAGATGGCCGCCGACCCGCTGCTGCCGGACGTGTGCTGGTCGTGGCTGACGGGGGCGCTCCAGGCGCGCGGGCTGACGTACGGCGAGCCGAGCGGCACCGTCACGCGCGCGAGCTCGCACTACTTCGGCGGGCTGTCGGCGCGCCCGGCCGCCTCGCAGATCGAGATCCGCGCCTCCTGGACCCCCCGCGAGGGGCTGGCCGGGGTGCCGGACACCGCGGCGCACCTGGCGTCCTGGTGCGATCTGCTGGCGCAGGTGGCCGGGCTGCCGCCGGCCGGCCCCGGCGACGCGTCGGTCGTCACGCTGCCGCAGCGCCGGGACCCCCAGGCGCGCTGAACAGCGGACCGGGCCGGGGCCCTCTCACCGACGGGCGGACACCTGTCCGGGCGACTTACCCCTTCCTTGCCGTGTCTTTGTCGATACGGCCACTTTCGCGCACGTTCCGTTCCCGAACGGCCCAGATCCGCCCCAAGCGAACCGATTCGACCTTCGGACGATCGACAAGATGTCCGAATTGCGCGCATTAAAACTCACCAGATCGTGATCATTCTCTAAAGGACAACGGGTTTGGTGCCGAAGACGACTGTGACCTTGCAAGCACGGTTCGTCCCGGCTTGATCCCCACAAGCCGGCCCCCCCCCACCCCCCCAGGAGGCCTGGTGTCCGTTCTCCTCGAGCAGCCCGCAAGCCTGGTCGCCTACCGCCCGAACAAGCCGACCGCCATGGTCGTCGTGGCGGACCCGCGCGTCCGTTCCACCGTCACCCGTCATCTGTGGGCGCTCGGAGTCCGGGACGTCATCGAGGCGTCCTCCGTCGCGGAGGCCCGCCCCCGCATCGGCAACCCGCGCGACATCTGCGTCGCCGACGTCCACCTGCCCGACGGCTCCGGGCTCACCCTGCTCTCCGAGACCCGCGCCGCCGGCTGGCCCAACGGCCTGGCGCTGTCGGCCGCCGACGACATCGGCGCCGTGCGCAACGCCCTCGCGGGCGGCGTCAAGGGCTACGTCGTCACCGGCACCCGTACCAACGTCGGGCTCCCCACCCGGCCGGGCGCCGCCCCCATCGGCGCGGCCGCCGCCCGCCTCCACCGCCGTCCCCCGGGTGCCCCGAGCCACCCGGGTGGCTACCGCGAGCTGTCCGGCCGCGAGGTGGAGGTGCTGCGGCTGGTCGCCGAGGGCCAGTCGAACAAGGCGATCGGCGTCTCGATGGGCCTGTCCGCGCTGACCGTCAAGAGCCACCTCGCCCGCATCGCCCGCAAGCTCGGCACGGGCGACCGGGCCGGCATGGTCGCCGTCGCCCTGCGCACCGGCATCATCCACTGACGATCCCCCACTCCCCACCCCCACCCTTTGCTCAGCTTCCGCTCGTCCCCCGCCCTGCCTCCCGTCCCACCCCGTTCCACTCCGTCCCCCACTCCCCCTGTCGCCGCTTTCCCCCTCCCCTCGGCCGGTCGTGAGCCGGCGTGTCACCGGCCTGACCGGTTTACGACCCCCCGGCGCCCGTCGACGGAACGTTCCGTCGACGGGCGCCGTCCATCCACAGATACCCTTGACAGGTGACCGACGCCCACGAAACCGCAGCAGACAGCTCACTGCGCACCACCGGAGGCGCCCCTCCGGACGACGGCGGACCGTCTGACACGGGGGCGCCGATCCCACTGCTGGAGCCCCGCGAGGGCATTCCACCGGTGATCGCCGACGCCGCTGCGCTCGCCGAGGTGACCGCCGCGTTCGCCGCCGGCTCCGGCCCGGTGGCCGTGGACGCCGAGCGCGCCTCGGGCTACCGGTACGGCCAGCGCGCGTATCTGGTGCAGCTGCGCCGCCAGGGGGCCGGGACCGCGCTGATCGACCCCGTCGCCTGTCCGGACCTGTCCGGCCTCGGCGAGGCGCTGTCGGGCGTCGAGTGGGTGCTGCACGCGGCCACCCAGGACCTGCCGTGCCTGCGCGAGATAGGCATGGTGCCCACGCGGCTGTTCGACACCGAGCTGGCCGGGCGGCTCGCCGGGTTCCCCCGGGTCGGGCTCGGCGCGATGGTCGAGGGCGTCCTCGGCTTCGTGCTGGAGAAGGGCCACTCGGCCGTCGACTGGTCGACCCGCCCGCTGCCCGAGCCGTGGCTGCGTTACGCGGCCCTGGACGTGGAGCTGCTCGTCGACCTGCGCGACGCCCTGGAGAAGGAGCTGGACCGGCAGGGCAAGCTGGAGTGGGCCCTCCAGGAGTTCGACGCCATCGCCTCCGCGCCGCCGGCCGAGCCGCGCAAGGACCCCTGGCGGCGCACCTCCGGGATGCACAAGGTGCGGCGCCGGCGGCAGCTGGCCGTCGTGCGGGAGCTGTGGCAGGCCCGGGACCGCATCGCGCAGCGGCGGGACGTGTCGCCGGGCAAGGTGCTCTCCGACGCGGCCATCGTCGAGGCCGCGCTCGCCGTGCCGGTCAACGTGCACGCCCTGGGCGCGCTGAACGGCTTCGGGCACCGCATGGGCCGGCGCCAGCTGGAGCAGTGGCAGGCGGCCGTGGACCGCGCGAGGGCGCTCACCGACTCCCAGCTGCCCCAGCCCGGCCAGCCGGTCACGGGGCCCCCGCCGCCCCGGGCCTGGGCCGACAAGGACCCGGTCGCCGCGGCCCGCCTGTCGGCGGCCCGCGCGGCCGTCACCGCGCTGGCCGAGCGGCTGAACATGCCGCAGGAGAACCTGATCGCCCCGGACACGGTACGACGCCTGTGCTGGGAGCCGCCGAAGAACGCCGACGCCGACTCCGTGGCCTCCGCGCTCACCGGCTACGGGGCAAGGCCGTGGCAGGTGGAACAGGTGACACCGGTACTGGTGACAGCACTGTCAGCGCGGCCCGACCAGACGACGTAACCGCCCCCGGCACCCGGCACCCCGGCACCCGGCACCGGTGGCGGGGTCTCGGCCGGGCGACGTAGCCACACCGATGGCGGTGGCGGCACCGGCCGCTGGGAGCGGGCACCGCAGCCGCCCGGCCACCGGCCACCGCACCCCGGTACCGGTGCCCGCGTCGACGACGCGGGGCGGTGGCCAGGCGCCGTGACCGTCGCCGGCCGGCCGGCCGGCGGCGGCGCCGCTGCCCCGCACCGCCTGCCGCACAGGAACCCCGAGGGCCGCGCGCCACGTCCCACTGTGGCCACGACTCCAGGCCCGCCCCCTAGGCGCGCGACCGCCCACCCCCGCCCCCACCCGCACCGCGACGCCCGGCGCCCGGCGCCGACCCCAGGGACCGCCCACCAGCCGCCCCCAGCAACCCGGCGCCCCGCCCCGCCCCACCCCTCCCCTCCCCTTTCCGGCAAGATCGCGCCAAGATCCGGCGGTGCGCCCGTGTGACGTTCGCCGCTCCCGGCGCGGGGACTGTGCAGTCACATTACCCGCGAGTAGCATGAGCCTGAGCGCGCGCTCAGCGCTTGCGCAACGCAGCAGTGCCACCCCGCACCCTGGAGGAGAGCCATCGTGCCTCGTACCGTCAGGGACGTCGTCTTCGTAGACGGCGTCCGCACCCCGTTCGGCAAGGCGGGCCCGAAGGGCATCTACCACGAGACCCGCGCCGACGACCTCGTCGTGAAGGCGATCCGGGAGCTGCTGCGCCGCAACCCCGGTCTCGACCCCAAGAAGATCGACGAGGTGGCGGTCGCCGCCACCACGCAGATCGGCGACCAGGGCCTGACCATCGGCCGCACCGCCGGCATCCTCGCGGGCCTGCCCACCTCGGTCCCCGGCTACTCGATCGACCGCATGTGCGCGGGCGCGCTGACCGCGGTCACCTCGGTCTCCGGCTCCATCGCCTTCGGCGCGTACGACGTCGCCATCGCGGGCGGTGTGGAGCACATGGGCCGCCACCCGATGGGCGAGGGCGTCGACCCCAACCCGCGGTTCGTGAGCGAGAAGCTGGTCGACCAGTCCGCCCTGTTCATGGGCATGACGGCGGAGAACCTGCACGACCGCTACCCGCACATCACCAAGCTGCGCGCCGACGAGTACGCGGTGCGCTCGCAGGAGAAGGCCGCCAAGGCGTACGCCAACGGCAAGATCCAGCAGGACCTCGTGCCGATTTCGGTGCGCCGCACCAACGCGGAGGCCGGCGAGACCGGCTGGGGCCTGGTCACGGCCGACGAGCCGATGCGCCCGGGCACCACCCTGGAGAACCTGGCGAACCTCAAGACGCCGTTCCGCGTCCACGGCCGGGTCACCGCGGGCAACGCGGCCGGTCTGAACGACGGCGCCACCGCCTCCGTCATCGCGAGCGAGGAGTTCGCCCGCGAGAACGGCCTGCCGGTCAAGATGCGCCTGGTCTCCTACGCCTTCGCGGGCGTGGAGCCGGAGGTCATGGGCTACGGCCCGATCCCCGCCACGGAGAAGGCGCTGGCCAAGGCCGGCCTGTCCATCTCCGACATCGGCCTGTTCGAGATCAACGAGGCCTTCGCCGTCCAGGTCCTGGCCTTCCTCGACCACTACGGCATCGCGGACGACGACGCGCGCGTGAACCAGTACGGCGGCGCGATCGCCTTCGGTCACCCGCTCGCCTCCTCCGGCGTCCGTCTGATGACGCAGCTGGCCCGCCAGTTCGAGGAGCAGCCGCAGGTCCGCTACGGCCTGACCACCATGTGCGTCGGCTTCGGCATGGGCGCGACGGTCATCTGGGAGAACCCGCACTTCGACGGAGGCGACAAGTGAGCACCACCGCTGAACTCCTGAAGGGCGCGGCCGAGCTGTTCCCGGACGAGGTCGTCACGCAGGCGCACGTACGCCACTTCGACCTCCCGCTGGGCGCCGGGCGCTTCGCGCTCATCACCCTCGACAACGGCCTGGACCACACCAAGCCGACCACCTTCGGCCCCCAGTCGCTCGCGAACCTCGACGCCGCGATCGACCAGGTGGAGAAGGAGGCCGCGGACGGCGAGATCGTCGGCGCCGGCATCACCGGCAAGCCGTTCATCTTCGCGGTCGGCGCCGACCTCAAGGGCGTGGAGCTGCTCAAGCAGCACGACCACGCGCTGGCCATCGGCAAGGGCGGCCACGAGGTCTTCAAGCGGCTGTCGAAGCTGGCCGTCCCGACCTTCGCGTACTACAACGGCGCGGCGATGGGCGGTGGCGTCGAGGTCGGCCTGCACTGCACCTACCGCACGGTGTCCGCGGCCATCCCGGCGTTCTCCCTCCCCGAGGTCTTCCTCGGCCTGGTCCCCGGCTGGGGCGGCTGCACCCTGCTGCCGAACCTGATCGGCGCGGACAAGGCCGTCTCGGTGATCATCGAGAACAGCCTCAACCAGAACAAGCAGCTCAAGGGCAAGCAGGTCTACGAACTCGGCATCGCGGACGCGATCTTCGAGGGCGCGGACTTCCTGGAGCAGTCCCTCATCTGGACCGCGGCCGTCCTCAAGGGCGAGATCGAGGTCGAGCGCCCGGTGATCGACCGCGGCGAGGCCTGGGACCAGGCCGTCGCCAAGGGCCGTTTCATCGCCGACTCCAAGGTGCACGGCGCCGCCCCGGCCGCCTACCGCGCCCTGGACATCATCGCCGCCGCCAAGAACGGCGACCTCCAGCAGGGTTACGACGCCGAGGACCAGGCCCTCGCGGACCTGATCATGGGCGGCGAACTGCGCGCCGGCATCTACGCGTTCAACCTCGTCCAGAAGCGCGGCAAGCGCCCCGCCGGCGCCCCGGACAAGAACCTGGCGCGCCCGGTGACGAAGGTCGGCGTGGTCGGCGCGGGCCTGATGGCCTCGCAGCTCGCCCTGCTCTTCCTGCGCCGCCTGGAGGTCCCGGTCGTCCTCACGGACATCGACCAGGAGCGCGTCGACAAGGGTGTGGGCTACGTCCACGCCGAGATCGACAAGCTGCTGGGCAAGGGCCGCATCAACCAGGACAAGGCCAACCGCCTGAAGGCGCTGGTCTCCGGTGTCCTGGACAAGGCCGAGGGCTTCGCGGACGCCGACTTCGTCATCGAGGCCGTCTTCGAGGAGATGGGCGTCAAGCGACACGTCTTCGCGGAGGTCGAGGCGGTGGCGCCCGCGCACGCCATCCTCGCCACGAACACCTCCTCCCTCTCCGTCTCGGAGATGGCCTCGAAGCTGAAGCACCCCGAGCGGGTCGTCGGCTTCCACTTCTTCAACCCGGTCGCGGTCCTGCCGCTGCTGGAGATCGTCCGCGGCGAGCAGACGGACGACGCCTCGCTGGCGACCGCCTTCGCGGTGGCCAAGAAGCTGAAGAAGACCGCGGTGCTGGTCAAGGACGCCCCGGCGTTCGTGGTCAACCGCATCCTGACCCGCTTCATGGGCGAGATCCAGAACGTCATCGACGAGGGCACCCCGGTCGAGGTCGCCGAGAAGGCCGTCGAGCCGCTCGGCCTGCCGATGTCCCCGCTGGTCCTCCTGGAGCTGGTCGGCCCGGCCATCGGCCTGCACGTCTCGGAGACCCTCAACCGGGCCTTCCCGGACCGCTTCACGGTCTCCCCCAACCTCAAGGCGGTCGTCGAGGCCGGCAAGCGCGGCTTCTACGTCTACGACAGCGGCAAGCCCGAGCTGGACCCGGAGGTCGCCGCGCTTCTGAAGCAGGGCGACACGGTCCTGACGGAGGAGCAGGTCCGCGCCCGCGTCCTGGACGCGGTCGCCGAGGAGATCGGCCTGATGCTCGACGAGGGCGTCGTCGCCGAGGCCCAGGACATCGACCTCTGCCTCATCACCGGCGCCGGCTGGCCCTTCCACCTCGGCGGAATCACGCCGTACCTGGACCGGGAGGGCGTCTCGGAACGGGTGACGGGCAAGCGGTTCCTGGAGCCGGGCGTGGCTTCGGTCCCCGCGTAACCGCCACCGGACCGCAACGGGGCCCCCGCCACGGCGGGGGCCCCAGTCGTGCGTCCTGGAACACGCGGCGGGCCCCCGGCTCAGACCTCGCGCCACGCCTGGAGGGCCAGGCCCGGCTCCTCCTTGCGGCGGGTGAGCAGGAGGCGGCCGGTGGAGGGCGACAACGTTGCCGCCACCACGCGGCCTTCGCTGTCGGTGGCCAGGAACACCCGTGCGTCCAGCGGTAGTTGGGGGCCCGACTCGCTCCACCAGGCGCCGGCCGGCTCGTCCTCGGTGGGGTAGGCGGCGAAGGCGACGCGGCCGGCGGCGGAGCGCTGGGCGAGCAACGTGCAGTCGTGGCCGTCCAGTTCGCAGCACACGGCGGTGACCGGGCCGGGGCCCGCCGAGGGCAGCAGGACGGCCGGCCCGCCGCCGGGGCGCCAGGCGCACAGGTCGCCGGAGTCGTCGGTGTAGAAGAGGGTCGTGCGGCCGGCGGAGGTCGCCAGGGCGTAGAGGGTGCCCGGAAGCACGCCGGTCTCCCGTTCCTCCGCGAGCACCGGCACCGCGCCCGGGGCCTCCTGGCGCCAGTGCAGCAGCCCGCCCGGGGCCGCCGCGTACACCTCGACCAGACCCGACTCCCCGGTGACCGCGGCCAGGCCGTCGTGGACCTCGCCGCCTTCGAGGTTCCGCCAGGGCTCCCAGCCGCCCTTCTCCTTCTGGGCCAGCATGCTCACCCCGCCGCCCTTGGTGCGGACCAGGACGTGGGCGCGTCCCTGTGCGTCCACCGCGACGGCGGGCGTGCCGGTGCGGTCGCCCTTCTTGTCCGGGTGGCCGATCGGGTTCCAGTCCAGGGCGGCGAGCCGGGGGCGGTAGTGCGTGGAGTGGACCAGGCCCGCCTCGCCGGCCGCGGTGGGCCGCCAGGAGACGAGGTGGGCGTAGTGGTCGGCGCCCTGGCCGACGGCGAGCACCGGATGCAGCTTCTGGTCTCCGCCCACCCGGCGCGGCGCGTCCCAGGGGCCGCCGGGCCACCGCTCCGCCCGGCACAGGACCGCGTCGTGGGAGGGGAGGTGGACACTGAGCCGGCCGTCGCGGCCGCGGGTGAGCCAGTCGCCGTTCACCGGATCACTGTAAGCCGGACCGGGCGCGCGTCCCGGGACAGCCCCAGGTCACAGGTGCCGGGCGCCCGAGGGGTCACCGGCGCCCGGGGTCCCCGCGTCACAGGCGCTTCGCGCTGCGGAACAGCTGGGCGTAGAAGCCGTTGCCGTCGATGCGGGAGGCGCCGGCCTTGTCGCCCATCGTCGGCCCGTTGACCTCCTTGCGGCTGGAGATGAAGACGCGGTGGCCGTCGGTGTCCAGGCCGAGGTAGAGGCCGACGTGGTCGATGTGGTTGCCGGTGCGGTGGTCCATCTTGAAGAACAGCAGGTCGCCCGGTTGCAGTACGTCGATGTTCGTCGGGCGCACGTACCAGGGCGAGGGCCCCTGGATCTTGATGATGTCGACGCCGGTCTTCGAGCGTGCCATGCCGTCAGCGGACCGGGGCAGGCCGTCGCCGAGGGCGTTGGTCGCCATCAGCGGGAACCGGGCCCGGTAGCCCCACACCATCCGCATGAAGCCCGAGCAGTCCAGGGCGCGGTAGCGCTCCTTGCGCGGGTACAGCGTGCTGCCGTTGCGGAAGGTGTAGGGGATGCCGAGGTAGTCGTAGAAGTCGTTCTGCTCCAGGCGGTCGACGCCGTCCTCCTTGAACGGGCCGAACACCGCGTCACCGGCGTACGGCACGCCCGAGGAGTCCTTCTTCACCGGGGCGCCCTGGACGTACTGGAAGGCGATCGCGAAGATGTCGTCCTCCTGGCTGCCGTAGTACTGCTTGAACCAGTCCTTGAACCACTGCTCGTTCTCGGATCCCTTGGTCCAGGGTTCGGGCATCAGGCGGACCCAGTCGTCGGTGACGACGCGGGAGGCGGTGTTGGCCGGCTCGGCGAAGGTGCGCGAGGGGCCCTTGAGGGTGGCGGTGCGGGCGCCGTCGGTGAAGGTGGCGACGACCGCGCCCTTGCCGTCGCGCAGCACCGAGCGCGCCGGGTTGTTCAGCCGTTCCCAGGTCTGCTTGCCGGTGGCCTTGGCGCCCGAGTTCTGCAGGTCCGCGTTGTCGGTGATGCTCTGCGCGGCCGGGACCTTGGCCTGTTCGTCCTTGCGCAGTTCGTAGGTGAAGTACGCGCTGCCCGTGAGCAGCGCCAGCACCGTCACCGCGTGGAGGACGGGGCGGCCTTTGCGCTTCGGCATGTGAGGACTCCAGTGTGCGGTGGGACGTACGGGTTCAGGCGGTGGGCATGGCGCCGAGGAGGATGCCGGCGGTCAGCACGACGTAGGTGGCCAGGGTGACCGAGCCGGTGGACAGCAGCGTGGCGCCCTTGGGCTGGCGCACCAGCTGGTAGCCGATCAGGCCGGGCACGATGAAGCCGAGGGTCTGGTTGGCGTAGAGCAGCGGGAACTCCATCTGGAGCACGATGATCACGGTGGCCTGGATGAGCACGCCGCTGAGCACCACGGCCGCGAACAGCCGCTTGCCGTACAGGATCACGAACTTCTGGAGCAGCAGCGTGGTGACGTACGTCAGCACGGTCACGCCGACGACGAGCGCCGCCCGCTGGAGGTCCTCGATCAGGGTCAGCGCCAGCCAGCCCGGGGTGATCATGCCGCCCGGCGACAGGTTGGTCGTCAGGTAGCACATCAGGGAGAACATCAGCCCCAGGCCGATGCCGATCGCGGCGATCTCGGGGGTGAGGACGGAGGGGATCAACGCTGCTCTCCTGGGCTGTGCCACTGCTGGTGGTCGTCGTCTGCGGGATGCGTGGGCTGAACGCGGGGCTCGAACAGGCCACGGGCCGCGGCCTGGTCACGGGTGGCCGGCTGCTGCCGCGGTGGTGGTGTCCCGTACGGCTGCTGCGGCTGCTGCTGTCGCGCCGTCTGCCGCACCGCCTGCTGCTGCGGCCAGTCGTCGTGGTCGTGCCGTCCGGCCTGCCGGGGTACCTGGGGGTGGGCGTAACGGGCCTCGTAGGCCTCGGAGTAGCCCTGGTAGGGGTCGATGCGCGGCGCGTAGAGCTGCATCGTCTCCACGTGCTCGGGCACGGCCGGCGCGGCGGCGGCCGGGGCGGCCGCGGTGGCGGGGCGCGCCGGGGCGGCCGGCGGCGCGGACTCGTCGGGGCTGTCGTCCGGGGGGAGTTCGGCGAGGTGCTCCAGGAGGATCTCGCCCTGGCCGTGGATGTTGCCGATGGCGACGAGGGAGGAGTCCGGGCCGAGCATGCCGAGCATGCGGTGCATGAACTCCTCGGCGTCGCGCCGGTCGCCGCCGAGGTCGACGGCGCGCGAGCGGAACTCGGCGGGGATCGCGTCGATCGCGGACTTGGCCGGGTGACCGATGACGAAGACGTGTTCCGGGTCGAGGTCGGGGATGATCTCGCCCATCTGGCCGTTGCGTTCGACGCGGTCGGGGCGGCAGTTGATGACCACGTTGAGCGGGCGGTGGATCGCGCCGAGGTCGAGCAGCTGGTTGATGTTCATCAGCGTCGACTCGGGGTCGTTGGCCGCGAAGACGTTGGCGAAGCGCAGCTTCTTGTCCTCGTGGGTGAGGTAGCGCTCGACGGAGAGCACACCCGGGTCCGGCGGGGCGTCGTACATGCCCTGAAGCGCCGTCTCCCGGTCCACGCCGAGGAGTTCGGCGACGGTGAGCGCGATGGCGACGTTCTCCTTGAAGGTGAACCAGCTGAAGCCGCGCAGCTCCTCGTCGCTGACGGTCTCCGGATCGGCGTAGATCAGCCGGCAGTTACGGGCGTCGGCCTCCTCCTGGAGGATGTCGAAGCGGTCCTTCTCGGCGGTGACGCAGATGCCGTCCTCGGGCATCGACCGGCACAACGAGCGGGCCACGTCGTCCAGGGTGGGGCCCATCTCGGCGAGGTGGTCCTCACGGACGTTGCACAGCACGCCGATGGTGGAGCGGATCAGCTTGGACTGGTTGATCTCCTGGAGGGCCGGCATGACCGCCATGCACTCGATGACCAGCGCGTCCGGGTTGTACGCCGCCGCCCGGCGCACGATGCCGATCTGCTCGACGACGTTGGCGATGCCGAACTTGCGGTAGACGGGCTCCTCGGTGGCGTCCGGGTGGATGAAGCGAGCCGCCGTGCCGGTGGTCTTGGCCACCGTGACCAGGTCGCCGCCGCGCAGCGCGCCCGCGCACAGCCGGGTGATGGACGACTTGCCGCGGATGCCGTTGACCAGCACCCGGGTGGGGATGTTGTCCAGGTTGGTGAAGTGCCGCCGCTGTTCGACGATGCCCGCCACGAGCAGGATCGCGCAGCACACCAGCAGCACGGTGTAGAGGAAGAGCACGGGTGATCAGTTCCTTATGTACTGCCGGTCGGACGGCGTCCGGGGCGGCTGCTGCCTGCGCTGGTCCTGCAACTGCTGGCGGATGAGCTCCAGGGAGCGGGTGACCGCGCCGACCTCGTCGTGGTGCTGCGGGAACAGCACGGCCTTGCGCTCGCCGCCGGCCAGCGACTCGGCCCGGTCGGCCAGCGACCGCAGCGGCCGGGCCACCACGATGTGCAGCCAGCCCAGGCAGGCGGCGGCCGCCGCGGCGCCGAGCAGGCCGGCCAGCACGGTCCGGTTCTGCTCCTCGTACTCCGGGATGGCCAGCCGGTCCGCGCGCTGCCAGCTCACCACGCTCCAGCCCAGCGACTCGGCCGGGCCGCTGCCCGCGAACGGCGCGGCGGCGGCGATGCGCACCCCGCCCTCGCGGTAGAGCACGCCGCCCGCCCGCGCCCGCTTGCCGAGCTTCTGGCCGGTGGCGGCGACCAGGTCCTTCAGGTGGTCGTCGGGCAGCGACTGGAAGGCGAGGAAGCCGGTGTTGCCCGCGATGACCTGGCCCCTGCCGTCGACGAGGCGGACGACGCCCAGGCCCGGCCGGGTCAGCAGCGCGTTGAGGAACTCCACCCGGAACTCGCCGACCAGGGCCGCGCCGTCACGGCCGGGGATCTCGGCGGTGCCCACGACGACGGGCTCCTTGCCGCCGTGTCCCAGCAGCCGGATGGAGGTCCCCGCGGCCCGCTTGGACTTCACCAGGCGGGGCTCCTTGCCCTCGCGGGCCAGGACCTCGCCGGTGGAGTCGACGACGTAGAGCGAGCGGTAGCGCCGGCTCTCGTCGTAGGTGCGGGTCAGCACCTTGTCCATGTCGGCGGCGGCGGTCTTGTTGCCGATGAGGGAGGCCACCGACTGGAGGTCCGCCTCGCCCTCGTTCAGGGCGCGGCGCACCCGGTCACTGAGGGTGTCGGTGCGTTCGCGCTGGTCGTTGACGAGTTGCTGGGGCACCACGGCCGTGCCGTCGGCGCGGTTGAGCAGCAGCATCAGCGGCGCCGCCCAGGCGAGCAGCAGAACGGCGCAGATCACGAGCAGGGCCCGGGTGCCCACCCGGCGCAGGCCGCGCGGGCGCGCCGGGGAGCCGGTGGCGTCGGCCGGCTCGCCGAGCAGCTGGCGGCGCAGGCGCTCCAGGGCGTGGCCGATGCGGTGCGCCTCGCCGTAGCGGGGGACGGTGACGGGCCGGGTCAGGTCGCCGCGGGTGAGGCGGCGGGACTCCAGGAAGAGCCGGATCAGCGGCCGCTGCACGGTGCCGAGCAGCACCGCCACCGCGACGCCGCCGATCAGCAGCAGGGCGCTGCCGGCGAGCAGGCCGAAGACGGGTGAGGTGGTACGCGTGGGGTCGTCGGCGATCTTGACCATGGACACCACGGACAGGCCCAGGCCGGTCGCGGTGGTGGCCTCGCCGGGCTGGGCCGCGGCGAGCGTGGCGTATCCGGCGACGGACCGGTCGCTCAGCAGGCGGCCGCCGACCAGGCTGCCGCTGACGCCCTGGTAGCCGCCGGCGCCGGGCTCCTTGCTGCTGCGGGGGTCCTGCTCGGCGGCCCGGGCCGCGCGCCGCGCGAAGTCCGCCAGCTGCTTGTTGGAGGCGGCGATCTCCTTGCGGTCGAGGCTGGTGCGCACCTGCTCGGGCTGTTCGATGCCGTCGCTGCTCAGGATGGCGCCGCGACCGTCCACGACCGCGATGGACCGGAACTGACCGATGCTGATGCCGGGGAACTTCAGGGTGCTGGAGGCGGCGAGCAGCAGTTGCGGTTTGCCCGGCCAGGACAGCAGGGCCAGCGACAGCAGCCGCACCTCGCCGTTCTTCAGCGTGACCATGCGGGGCGCGAGGCCGCCCTCGTCGCCGAGCGCGGAGGAGTTCAGCGATGTCAGCGGGACGGTCTCGCCGCGGGCGGCGACCAGCTTGCCGCTGCGCACCTCGACGACGGCGGTGCCCACCCACTTCTGGTAGGTGCTGCCGAGCTTGTCGAGGACGGCGTCCCCGGAGACCGGCTCGCCCGCGCTGAACAGCGCGGCGGAGCGGGTCAGGTCGGTGACCGACTCGTCGATGGAGGCCCGCAGCGCGATGGCTCCGTCCTCGGCGAAGTGCTGCTGGGAGGTCATCACCGCCTTCGGCACTCCGGCGTTGTCCACACGGCCCAGCACCAGTGCGGTGATGCCGGCGAGTGACAGCAGGAGCACCGACAGCACCGCGATCGGCGGTCGGATCCCGCCGATCAGCGACATGTCGGCTCGACGGCGGGCTCGGTGCTGCCGCGCCGGGGGCGGAGACGCCAAGGGACGGTCCTCTCAGGGCTCGTGCGAGCTCGGTCCCGCACGGTCAGGCAGGAGTGCTGCTCGGGCATGAATGCGTTCCGGGTGCGCACCGGTACGGGCGCACCCGGAACCGAGACAAGTAAGGACCGGGTTAAGTTGCGGTAAGTCGGACGTGATCTGCGCAACACTCGCGTTTCATCCGGTCAAGCCGGGGCAAACGCCGCTGCCTTTCGGACAAAAGGGCACCCGGGTAAGGGTGCCCCAAGAGGGCCTTTCACCAAAATCACGTCATTCGGGCAGCACCGTCAGCGGCTTGAGGCCGTCCTGGCCGGCACCGCGGTTCAGCAGGGTGCCCTCGGTGCGCTCGAAGGCCAGGCGCAGCCGGGCGCGCTGGCGGTCCGTGAGCTCCTTGTCGTCCTTCAGCGCGGCGGGCACGTCGAGCAGGCGGTAGTCCCGGGCGTCGTCGTCGGTGACGGGGGCGGTGCCGCCGTCCGCGGTGCTCTCGGCGTCCGGCGGGATCTGGAGCAGCGTCGGCTCGAAGCGGGGCTGGACCCGCCAGTCGCCCTTGCCGTGCTCGGTGAAGGTGAACCAGGCGATCACGCCCTCCTCGGTGAGGCCGGTGGGCACCTCGTGGCGGGCGATCTGGTTGCCGAGGCCGTAGGCGATCCAGGTGCCGTCGACCTTCTCCATGGGCTGCACGACGTGCGCGTGGTGGCCGATGACCAGGTTGACGCCGGTCTCCCGGGCGATGCGGCGGGCGAAGGCGAGCTGCTCGGCGGAGGGGTTCGGGTAGTGCTCGCGGCCCCAGTGGATGGACAGGATCACGACCTCGGCGCCGGCCTTGCGGGCGCTCTCCTCGGCGGACTTGATGCGGGCGAGGGAGTACTGGTTGGCGAGCCAGGGCTTGTCCTTGGGCAGCCGGTGCGGCTCGTTGAAGCCGTAGGCGTACGACATCTGCGCCACCTTGACGCCCTTGACGTCCATGATCAGCGGAGTGAGCGACTCCTTCTCGGTGCGGAAGGAACCGGTGTGCTTCACCCCGGCGGCGTCCAGCGCGTCCAGGGTGCGCCTCACGCCCGCGTACCCGTGGTCGAGGGTGTGGTTGGAGGCGGTGGAGCAGGTGTCGTAGCCGAGGTCCTTGACGGTCTTGGCGGTCTGCGGCGGCACCTCGAAGTCGGGGAAGCCCTCGAAGGGGCCGTTCGGCTTGCCCATCACCGGCTCGTAGTGACAGATCGCCAGGTCCGCCTTGCTGATCACCGGCTTGATGCCGGCCATCATCGGCCCGAAGTCCAGCCCGGCCACGCCGTCGCCGGTCGCCTTGGCGTCCTTGCGGGCCTGGTCGACGAGTTCGGGGTGCATCAGAATGTCCCCGGCCGCGGCGACGGTGAAGGAGCGTCCGCCGCCCTTGTCGTCGGCCTCGCCGGAGACGAGGCCGCAGCCCGCGACGGCGGCGACGAGCGAGAGCGGGATCAGCAGGGTCAGGGTACGGCTACGGCGTCTTGTCACCGGGATATCTTGATACAACCATGAGAGCCAACCGCTCGCGATTCATAACGATCGCAACAATTCTGCTGGTCATCGCCGGTCTCGCCGGTGCGCTGACGGCCGTGCTGCGCTCCACCGGAGGGGCGTCGGAGTCCGGTGGCGACCGTACGGACGGCCGCGCGGGCGGTGTCGACCTGGAGCAGGTCGTCGCCGACTACACCAGCCGGTTCGGGCCCGGCCACGGCTACCGGCCGCCCCGCAAGGCGGACCGCGAGGGTGTCGCCGAGGCGGTCGGCCTGCTCCTGGACGGCCATCGCGACCAGGCCCAACAGCGGCTCTCCCAGCTCGACTTCACGCTGCGCACGCTCGTCGACCGGGTCTCGGGGCGCTCGTTCGCCGAGATCGCCGACCGCAGCGACGACGCGGTGGCGCCGCGCGGCTGGGGACGGGTCTACGTCGACCTCGGGCACCCGGCGCGCTGGTCGGTGCAGGTCCCGCACCCGGTCGCCGACCAGGGTACGGAGCGGCTGGGCGTGGGTGTGCTGCGGGGCACGCCGGGCGGGGTCCTCGTGATTGCGGGTGCACATCGCAAAGCCGGGCGCGGGGATTCCGCCGACGTGGCGCACCGGCGGGACACCGTGTTCGACGCGGTCTGCGACGAGCTGGCCCGGCGGCGGCTGCCCGGCATCCAGGTGCACGGCTTCGCCGACGGTTCCGCGCCCGGCTACGACGTGATCGCCTCCACCGGCAAGGGCACCACCGGCCGCGAGGACGGGCGCCGGCTGGCCGACGCGCTGCGGCGGAAGGGGTACGACGTCTGCCGCGCCTGGGCGCGGTCGTGCCCCCTGGAGGGCACGGAGAACGTGCAGGGCCGCCGGGCCGACAGCGAGGGACTCGCCTTCCTGCACGTGGAGTTCGCCCACGCGGTCCGTGACGACGAGGCGCGCATGGCGGGGGCGGTGACGGCCGTGAACACGGTCACCGCGCGCTGGGCGGCGGCCTGAGCGGTACGGGCCCCCGCCACGGGGCGTGGGACCCTGGGCGCATGGACCAGGACACTCGCCTGCTCGTGATCGTCGACGGCGCGAACGTCGTCGGGTCGGTGCCCGACGGCTGGTGGCGGGACCGGCGCGGGGCGGCCGAGCGGCTGCGCGACCGGCTGGCCGCGAACGGCCTGCCGGGCCACGCCGGCCCGGTGGACGTCGTCCTGGTCGTCGAGGGCGCGGCCCGGGGGGTGGAGTCGGTACCGGGCGTACGCGTCGAGTCGGCCCCCGGCAGCGGCGACGACCACATCGTCGACCTGGCCGCCCACGCCGCCGGCCGCCCCGTCCTCGTCGTCACGGCCGACCGCGAACTGCGCCGGCGGGTCCGGCACCTGGGCGCCGACGTGACCGGCCCCAGCACGATCCGCACCCCCTGAGCGACCGCCCGCCGGGGGCCTGCCCCGGGAGGGTCAGGGCGTGGACGCCGGGCCGGAGCCCGCGGCGGCCGCTCGTTCGCGCTGTGCCAGGCGGCTGTGGGAGCGGCCGTAGAGGAAGTAGACGACGAAGCCGATGGCCATCCAGATGGCGAAGCGGAGCCAGGTCTCGGCCGGGAGGTTGAGCATCAGCCACAGCGAGGCCCCGACCGACAGGATCGGGACCCAGGGGACCAGCGGGGTCCGGAAGGAGCGCTCCAGGTCGGGGCGGGTCCTGCGCAGGATGATCACGCTGATCGCGACGACGACGAACGCGAAGAGCGTGCCGATGTTCACCAGCTCGGCCAGCTGGCTCAGGCTCGTGAAGCCCGCCACGATGGCGATGATCACGCCGAGGAGGATCGTCGGCCGGTAGGGCGTGCGGAACCGCGGGTGGGTGTGCGAGAAGAAGCGGGGCAGCAGGCCGTCGCGGCTCATCGCGAAGAAGACCCGGGCCTGGCCCAGGAGCAGGATCATGCACACCGTGGTCAGTCCGATCGCGGCGCCGAAGCTGATCAGGCCCGCGAACCACGGGTGCCCGGTGCTCTTGAAGGCGTCGGCGAGCGGCGCGTCCACGGACAGCGCGCTGTACTTCTGCATGCCGGTCACCACGATCGACACCGCCACGTACAGCGCGGTGCAGATGATGAGCGAGCCGATAATGCCGCGCGGCACGTCCCGCTGCGGGTTGCGGGTCTCCTCGGCGGCGGTGGCGACGACGTCGAAGCCGATGAACGCGAAGAAGACGACGGAGGCCGCGGTGAAGATGCCCATGACGCCGAAGTTGGACGGCGCCCAGCCGAACATCAGCTGGATGAGCGGCGCCTTGAGGTCGCCGCCCGCCGGCACCGGCTGCGACTTCGGCACGAACGGCTGGTAGTTGGCACCGTGGATGAAGAAGGCGCCCGCGATGATCACGACGAGCACGACCGCCACCTTGATGGCGACCACGATCGAGGTGACCCGCGCCGACAGTTTCATGCCGAGGACGAGGATGGCGGTGAGCACGAGGACGAGGGCGGCGGCGAGGATGTCGAAGCCGAACCCGGAGGCCGCGTCCCGGCCGCTGAGGTACTGGGGCAGGTGCCAGCCCGCGTTGTCGAGCAGCGAGTGGATGTAGCCCGACCAGCCGACGGCGACCACCGCCGTGCCGAGCGCGAGCTCCAGCACCAGGTCCCAGCCGATGATCCAGGCGGGGAACTCGCCGAGCGAGGCGTAGGAGAAGGTGTAGGCCGATCCGGCGACCGGGACGGTCGAGGCGAACTCGGCGTAGCACAGCGCGGCGAGCGCGCAGACCACACCGGCCACGACGAAGGACAGCGACACGGCGGGTCCGGCGGTGTTCTTCGCCGCCGTGCCGGTCAGCACGAAGATGCCGGTACCGATGATCACTCCGACGCCGAAGACCGTCAGGTCCAGCGCGGACAGCGACTTCCGGAGCGCGTGTTCGGGTTCCTCGGTGTCCTGGATCGACTGCTCTACGTTCTTCGTCCTGAAGAGCGTGCTGCTCACGGGCCTACCTCCCCTGCTTGTCGTCCTCGACATGATCGAGAGGGCTGGGGATGCGTATGCCCCGGCACTGGCAGGTTCACGCAACCGGGCCGGTTCCGCCACCTGTGCGGGACGGAACCGGCCCAATGAGGTCGGTGAGGGACGTGAGGCGCGCGGGCCGCCGGTGCTCCGGGCGGGCCTCAGTCGCGCGCGGGCTGGACCGAGTCGACCTCGCCGGCCGCGCGCTCGAACCGGCCGTCGAGCCGGGAGACGAGCCCGGTGACCTGGCGGGCGATGTCGGGCGCGGTCAGCCCGATCTCCGCCATGACCTCCGCGCGGGAGGCGTGGTCGAGGAAGCGCGGCGGGATGCCGAAGTCGCGCAGCGGCACGTCCACGCCCGCGTCCCTGAGCGCCTGGGCGACGGCGGAGCCGACGCCGCCGACGCGGGAGTTGTCCTCGACGGTGACGACCACGCGGTGGCGCTCGGCGAGCGGGGCCATGGCCTCGTCGACGGGCTTGACCCAGCGGGGGTCGACGACGGTGGTGGAGATGCCCTGCTTGTCGAGCAGCGTGGCGATCTCCAGGCACATCGGCGCGAGGGCGCCCACCGAGACCAGCAGCACGTCCGGGCGGTCGGTGCCGGGCTCGCGCAGTACGTCCATGCCGCCGACGCGGCCCACGGCGGGCACGGCCGGGCCGACCGCGCCCTTGGAGAAGCGGACCACGGTGGGGGCGTCGTCGACCTCGACGGCCTCGCGCAGCTGGGCGCGGACCTGGTCGGCGTCGCGCGGGGCGGCCAGCCGCAGCCCGGGGACGACCTGGAGGATCGACATGTCCCACATGCCGTTGTGGGAGGCGCCGTCGGTGCCGGTGATGCCGGCCCGGTCCAGGACGAAGGTGACGCCGCACTTGTGCAGGGCCACGTCCATCAGCACCTGGTCGAAGGCGCGGTTGAGGAAGGTGGCGTAGACGGCGAAGACTGGGTGGACCCCGGCGTGGGCGAGGCCGGCCGCGGAGACCGCGCCGTGCTGCTCGGCGATGCCGACGTCGTAGACCCGGTCGGGGAAGGCCTTGGCGAACTTGTCCAGGCCGACCGGCTGGAGCATGGCCGCGGTGATGGCGACGACGTCCTTGCGCTCCTTGCCGAGCTTGACCATCTCGTCGCCGAAGACGGACGTCCAGTCGGCGCCGGAGGTGGCGATCGGCAGGCCCGTGTCGGGGTGGATCTTGCCGACGGCGTGGAAGCGGTCGGCCTCGTCCTGGAGAGCGGGCTGGTAGCCGCGGCCCTTCTCGGTGAGGCAGTGCACGATGACGGGGCCGCCGAAGCGCTTGGCGCGGGCCAGCGCGGACTCCAGGGCCTCGATGTCGTGGCCGTCGATCGGGCCGACGTACTTCAGGCCCAGGTCCTCGAACATGCCCTGCGGGGCGATGAAGTCCTTCAGCCCCTTCTTGGCGCCGTGCAGCGTCTCGTAGAGCGGTTTGCCGACCACCGGGGTGCGCTCCAGGACCTCCCTGGTGCGGGCGAGGAAGCGCTCGTAGCCGTCGGTGGTGCGCAGGGTGGCGAGGTGGTTGGCGAGGCCGCCGATGGTGGGCGCGTAGGAGCGCTCGTTGTCGTTGACGACGATGACGAGGGGGCGGTCCTTGGCGTCCGCGATGTTGTTCAGCGCCTCCCAGGCCATGCCGCCGGTCAGGGCGCCGTCACCGATGACCGCGACGACGTGGCTGTCGCGCTCGAGCAGCTGGTTGGCCTTGGCGATGCCGTCCGCCCAGCCCAGCACGGTGGAGGCGTGGCTGTTCTCGATCACGTCGTGCTCGGACTCGGCCTGCGAGGGGTAGCCCGACAGGCCGCCCTTCATCTTCAGCCTGGAGAAGTCCTGGCGGCCGGTCAGCAGCTTGTGCACGTAGGACTGGTGGCCGGTGTCCCACAGGACCTTGTCCTTCGGGGAGTGGAAGACGCGGTGCAGGGCGATGGTCAGCTCCACCACACCGAGGTTGGGGCCGAGGTGGCCGCCGGTCTTGGAGACCGCGTCGACGAGGAAGGTCCGGATCTCCTCTGCCAGCCGGTCCAGCTCCTCCAGGCTGAGCCGGTCCAGATCGCGCGGTCCCCTGATGCGGGTCAGCAGCGGCACCCGTGCCTCCTTGCAGTAGAGCTGATCGAGCTGTTGCCGGGCTTGTCGAGTCTAATGTTCCGCTGTGGCGGCCGGTGTCCGGGCGGTGCGTCGTGGGTCACGCGAACGGCCGTACCCCGATATGGCCGGGGTCATGACAGACCGGACCGCTCCCGCGTCCGCAGACGCCCGTGTCCGCAGACGCCCGTGTCCGCAGACGCCCGTGTCCGGATGACGCCCGCGTCCGGACACGCCCGTGCCCGGCACCGCCATGAGGTGCCGGGCACGGTGCGCGGAACAGGACGGTTAGGCGCGTCCCGCCGTCTTCTGGGTCTTGCGGGTGACCGCGTCGATGACGACGGTCGCCAGCAGGACGCCACCGGTGATCATGTACTGGACCGGGGAGGCGATGCCCTCCAGGGCGAGGCCGTACTGGATCGAGACGATCACCAGCACGCCGAGGAGCGCGTTCCAGGTGCGGCCGCGGCCGCCGAAGAGGGACGTACCGCCGATGACGGCCGCCGCGATGGCGTTCATCAGCAGGTCGCCGCCGCCGGCGCCCTGGTTGGCGGAGGCGATCTTGGAGGCGATGAACAGACCGCCGATCGCGGCGAAGGTGCCGGAGATCGCGAAGACCGAGATCCGGACCATGTCCACGTTGATGCCGGCGCGGCGGGAGGCCTCGACGCTGCCGCCGAGCGCGAAGATCTTGCGGCCGTAGGCGGTGCGGCGGAGCACGAAGTCGGTGATCACCAGCACGCCGACGAAGATCACGACCGCCAGCGGCAGGCCCTTGTACTGGTTGAAGACGATCGCCACGGCGAAGGAGACGATGGCCAGCAGCACGGTGCGCAGGATGGTCTCGCTCAGCGGCTTGGACGGCACCCCGGCGGCCTCACGGCGCTTGTTGCCGAAGAAGGCGCTGAGGAAGTACAGCACGGTGACGGCGACGGCGAGCCCGTAGGCGGCGGCCACGTCGGAGAAGTAGTAGCTCGTCAGCTTGGCGACCAGGCCGTCGCTGTTGAGGTTGATCGTGCCGTTGTCGCCCAGGATCTTGAGCATGAAGCCGTTCCAGAACAGCAGGCCCGCCAGGGTGACGGCGAAGGCCGGCACACCGATCTTCGCGAAGAAGAAGCCCTGGATGGCGCCGGCGACCGTGCCGGTGAGGATGGCCAGCACGAAGGCCAGCACCTCGTTCATGCCGTGGGTGATGTTCAGTACGGCGAAGGTGGCGCCCGCGACGCCGGAGAGGGAGCCGACCGACAGGTCGATCTCGCCGAGCAGCAGGACGAACACGATGCCGACGGCGATCATGCCCGTGCCGACCATGGCGACGGAGATGTCGGAGAGGTTGCCCGCGGTGAGGAAGTTGGAGTTCAGGCTCTGGAAGATGATCCAGATGATCACCAGGCCGATGACGACCGGCATGGAGCCGAGGTCGCCCGCCTTGATCTTCCGCTTGAACTCGGTCACGTAGCCCGCGAGGCCCTGCTCGCGCACCAGCAGCCGGGGGTCGACGGCGACGTCGGAGCCGCGGGCCGCCTCGGGGTTCTCCACGACGTTGTCCTCGGGGGGCGTGGAGGTCTTGTCGATGCTCACTTCTTGATCTCCCCATTGGTGCGCGCCGCACGACGGGTCACGGCATTGTCCGTGGCGCCGGTGATGGCGGAGATGATCTCTTCCTGCGAGGTCGACTTGACCTCGAAGACGCCGTTGTTGCGACCCAGACGCAGTACGGCCACCTTGTCGGCGACCGCCTTCACGTCGGCCATGTTGTGGCTGATGAGGATCACGGCGTGACCGCGCTCCCGCAGCCGCTCCACCAGGTCGAGGACCTGCGCGGTCTGCTCGACGCCGAGCGCGGCGGTGGGCTCGTCGAGGATCACCAGCTTGGGCTCGCCGAGCATGGAACGGGCGATGGCCACGGTCTGGCGCTGGCCGCCGGAGAGCGAGGCGATCGGGATGCGGACGCTGGGGATGCGGATCGAGAGCTGGTCCAGCAGCTCACGGGAGCGCCGCTCCATCTCGACCTCGTCCAGGACGCCGCGGCGCCGGACCTCGCGGCCCAGGTAGAGGTTGCCCACCACGTCGATGTTGTCGCACAGCGCGAGGTCCTGGTAGACGGTCGCGATGCCCAGGTTCTGGGCGTCGTGCGGCTTGTTGACCTGAACGGCCTTGCCTTCCCATTCGATGACGCCCTCATCGATGGGGTGCACGCCGGCGATCGTCTTGACCAGCGTGGACTTTCCGGCGCCGTTGTCGCCCACCAGGGCGACCACCTCACCGGCGTGGACCTCAAGCTCTACGTCGGTGAGCGCCTGGACGGCACCGAACCGCTTGGAGACCCCGCGCAACGCCAGCACGGGCGTAGCGGACACGTGAACCATCTCCTTCGCCGCCTGACCCGGCGGGAGGTTGTGCAGAAGTTTGGGGGGATGTTCCGACCGGCGCCCCGCCTCGAGCTTGCGGGGCTGTGTGATGCGCGGGGCGCCGGCGGAAGCCTTGTGCGCCTGTGTCCCGCCAGGGGAATTCAAGTGTGAATTCCCCTGGTTGGGAAGGCGCTGTCCGTCGCTTGCTTCAGACCGTCTACTTCAGACCGATCTTGTCGCAGGCGGCCTTGTACTGCGAGGTGCAGATGTCGGACACCGTGTAGACGCCGTCCTTGATGACGGTGTCCTTGATGTTGTCCTTGGTCAGCGCGGTGACCGGCACCAGGACCGAGGGGACGCCCTTGGTGGTGGGGCTGTCGACCTTGTCCTTGGCGACGGAGTCGAGCGACTTGCCCTGGGCCAGGTCGACGGCCATCTCGGCGGCCGCGGCGGCCTCGGGGGCGTACGGCTTGTAGACGCTCATGTACTGCTCACCGGCGACGATGCGCTGCACACCCGCGAGCTCCGCGTCCTGGCCGGTGACCGGGATGTTGGAGATGCCGGCGGCCTTGAGGGCGGTGATGATACCGCCGGCCATGCCGTCGTTGGCGGAGTAGACGCCGACGATGTTCTTCTTGCCCAGCGCGGAGATGGCGCCCTCCATGTTGGAGTTGGCGTTCTCCGGCTTCCACTCCTTGGTGTCGTACTCCTTGCCGATGTTCACCTTGCCGTCGAGCACCTCGTGGGCGCCCTTCTTGAACTGCGCGGCGTTCGGGTCGGTGGAGGAGCCGTTCATCATGACGATCTTGCCGGACTTGGCCTTGGAGCCCAGGGCCTTCAGCAGGGCCTCGCCCTGGGTCTTGCCGACGGTCTCGTTGTCGAACGAGGTGTAGGCGTCGATGGGACCCTGCGCCAGTCGGTCGTAGGCGACGACCGGGATGCCGGCGTCCTTGGCCTTCTGCACCGAGTTCTTGATGGCGGCGGCGTCCACGGCGTCGACGATCAGCACGTCCACCTTGTTGGTGATCATGGTGTCGACCTGCTGGTTCTGCTGGCTGGCGTCCTGCTTGGCGTTGGCGTAGACGACCTTGCCCTTGTTGTTCGTCAGCTCCGCGACCTTCTTCTCGATCAGCGGGCGGTCGAACTTCTCGTAACGAGCGGTCTGGTTCTCCGGCAGGAGCAGACCGACGGTGATCGCGTCGCCCTTCTTCGAGCTGCCGGACGACTTGGAGGAGCCACCACTGGACTCCTTGGCGCTGCCACAGGCAGCGAGCGAGACGGCCATGGCACCAGCTGCAACGGCGAAGGCCGCACGACGCATACGCGTGTTCACTTCTTCAAACCTCCCTGACGAGGCCGCGTCGTTGCGGCCGAGGTGGCTGGAAGTCAACTCGGCCACACGTGCGACGTCAAGAAGTAAATCCTTAACGAGATGGCAACGGTGCCATCCGTTTTCTAAGTGAAGGCAGGGGCGGCCGCGGCCAGAGTCCCGTCCAAAAGGGTCGAATCGCCCATCTCGCTGAGCGCGAGGGCAAGCGCCCCGAGCACCTCCGCGCGGCCTCCCAAGGCCCCTGGGAGGATCGAGAGCCTGCGGGCGGCGCTGGGGATGGCATAGCGCCCCACGGACTCCCTGATGGGCCCCAGAACCAGCTCTCCGGCCTCCGCGAGATCACCGCCGAGGACGACCCGGCTCGGGTTGAGCAGATTGCAGAGATTGGCCACTCCGCTGCCGACATGGCGGCCGACGTCGGCGATCACCCGACGGCAGCCCGGATCACCGTCCCGGGCCAGCCGCACCACGCCTTCCATGGTCAGGTCGGTGCCGTGACTGGACTGGAGCAGCGGCAGCACGTAGCGCGCGGCCGCGAAGGTCTCCAGGCAGCCGCGGTTCCCGCAGCGGCAGACCGGGCCCGATTCGTCGAGTGTAATATGCCCGATTTCGCCCGCCGTGCCGCCGGGGCCGCGGTAGATCTTGCCGTTGATGACCAGGCCCGCGCCCACACCGCTGGCGATCTTGATGTACGCCAGGTCCCTGACCCCGCGCCCGCTGCCCCAGACCAGCTCGCCGAGGGCGCCGAGGTTGGCGTCGTTGTCCACGTGCACCGGCACGCCGAGCCGCCCCCGCAGCTCCTCGGCGGGCTTGATGCCGGTCCAGCCCGGCAGGATCGCGGTGGAGCCCAGCGTGCCGGACTCCACGTCGATCGGGCCCGGCACGCCGAGCCCCACGCCGGCGATCTTCGAGCGGTCCACCCCGGTGGCCTCGATCAGCCGGTTGACCAGCTCCTCCGCCCTGTCGAAGCCCTGCGTCGAGGAGGCGTCCACGTCCAGCGGCTCGGCCTCCTCGGCCAGCACCTGGTGGGCGAGGTTCCCGATCGCGACCCGCAAATGGGTGTGCCCGAAGTCGACGCCGATCACGATGCCGGCGTCCCCGCTCAGGGAGACGCTCCGGGCCCGGCGGCCGCCCGCCGAAGTGGGCGTGACCTGGACGGTTCCGCCGTCCTTGAGCTCCCGCACGATGTTGGAGACCGTCGCCGCGGACAGCCCCGTGGTCCTCGCGATCTCCGCCTGCGTGAGGGATCCGGCCAGGCGCACGGCACGTACCACCCGCTCCAGGTTGGCTCGGTGCAGTGACGACTGCGACCCTGGAGTCTCCACGACGACCTCCTGAGCGCGGGGCCGCTTCGGCGAGGCCCCGTCTATGTCCAACTAGTGAACTCTAAGCTGAGCCGTTCGGGTTGCCTCCCGTCAAGAGGTTGAACCGTTTCCGGGTACTTGGACACACATCACACACCGTGCTACGCGCACGCGAGCGCCGCCCCCGGAAAGCGGCTTCGGAGGCGGCGTGGGACCGCCGGGGACGCCCCGGCGGCGGGTGCGCTACTTCAGCGTCGCCGAGGTCAGGCCCGCCTGCACCTGGCGCTGGAAGGACAGGTAGACGACCAGCATCGGGATCATCGCGATCGTCACACCCGCGAAGAGAACGGGCAGGTCGGAGGCGTATCCCTGCTGCTGCTGGAGCTGGATCAGACCCTGGGTGAGGACGTAGCGCTCGGGGTCGGAGCCGCTCTGCGGCTGCATGAGCACCGTGGGCAGGATGAACTGGTTCCACTGCCCGAGCGTGTTGAAGATGCCGACGCTGATCAGACCCGGCTTCGCCATCGGCATCATCACCTGGAAGAACGTCCGGGTGTGCGAGGCGCCGTCCAGGATCGCCGCCTCGAAGACCGCCGTGGGCAGGGTGCGGAAGAAGGCGTGCATGAAGAACACCGTGAACGGCATCGAGTACGCGATGTAGACCAGGATCAGACCCTGGTAGGTGTTCAGCATGTCCAGCCGCTTGACCATGAAGAACAGCGGCACCAGCGCCAGGAACACCGGGAACATCGCGCCCGCGACGAAGAAGTAGTACAGCAGCCGGTTGCCCCAGAACTGGTAGCGGGCCAGCACGTACGCCGCCATGGAGCCGAACAGCATGGTCAGCGGCACGGAGAACACCAGCACGATCACGGTGTTCAGGAAGTAGTCGCCGATGCCCTTGTTCCAGGCGCGGCTGAAGACGCCGAAGGACCAGTTGTGCGGCCAGCCGAAGGCGGAGCCGCCGATCTGGGCGTCGGTCTTGAAGGAGCTGATCACCAGCCACAGCAGCGGCAGCACGATCAGCAGGGCCCACAGGGCGAGGAAGCCGTGCGAGAAGACGTTCAGGACCACGCCTTCGCCGCGCCGCTCGCCGGCGCGGGCGGCGCTCTTGCTCACCGGCGGTCCGGCCGGGGCGGGTCCGCCGGTGGGGGCGGTCTCCTTGAGGGGTGCGCTCATCGTCGTTACTCCCGCTCAGAACTCGATGCGCTCACGGCGGGTGGCGCGCAGCGTGACCACGGACAGGATCAGGGTGAGCAGCAGCATGACCACGCCCATCGCACAGGCGTAGCCGCTTTTGCCGTAGTAGAGGAAGTTGCGCATCATCACCGTCGACATCACGTCGCTGTGATGGTCGGGGCCGCCGCCGTAGGCGCCCATGTTCTGGGTCATCGAGGAGACCAGCACGAACATGTCCATGGCGACGATGCCCAGGTAGACCCAGGCGGTCTGCACGGTGTCCCACAGCAGGGGCAGGGTGATGCGGAAGAAGGACTGGGCGCGCCCGGCGCCGTCGATCAGGGCGGCCTCGTAGACGTCACGCGGAATGGACTGCATGGCGGCCGAGAACAGCACCAGGTAGAAGCCGACGCTGTTCCAGATGACCACCACCATCAGCGCCCACAGCACGATGCTCGGCTCGTTCAGCCATTCCACCGGGTTCTCGGCGTCGACCAGGCCGAGTTTGATCAGGAAGCCGTTGAGCAGGCCGCCGCCGTCACTGCGGTACACCGCGTTGAACAGCACCGCGAGAATGGCCAGTGAGAGCACCTGGGGAAAGAAGTAGACGATTTTGTAGAACTTCGATCCGGCGACGCCCTGCACTCCGCCGGCGCGGCTGCGCCCGCCCGCGTTCACCATGAAGGCGAAGAACAGGGCGAGCAGAATGGTGATCACCGGGATGAACACCAGGAACAGGATGTTGTGCCAGATGGCCTCCAGGAAGACGTCGTCCTGGAACAGCGCCCGGTAGTTGTCCAGGCCGACGAACTTGAAGGTCTGCGACTGGCCCTTCCAGTCGGTCAGCGAATAGCCGAACGTCTGGATGTACGGCCAGATCACGAAGATCAGATAGAGCGCCACGGGGACGAGGAGAAATCCCGCGACGAACCGGTACTGCCCTTTGCGCATGGCGTCCTGCCCCTGTTGTTCAAGAGCCCCGAAAAGGGGCGCGAGGAACTGCGCGACCGGCGACAACGTACCTCTCACCGGCGCGAAAGCCCCGCGCCCCCGCGGCGCACGGCGAAACTAGTCGTGGTGGTTCTTCTTGCTCGCCGGGTCCTTCGCCTGCTTGTCCACGGCCGCCTGACACCTCTTCAGCCACTCCTTCGGCTGAATCCGCTTGGCCATGAGTTCATTGGACGCGTTCTGCAGGGCGGTGTCCATCTCGCTGTACCAGTCGGGGTAGAGGTAGCGGAAGGTGTTGGAGCCCGCCGCCTTGGACGCCTCGACCGTGGACTGGGTGCCGGGGCGCAGCTTGACGCTCGGGTCGACGCCGTCCTTGAGGATGGTCAGCGAGTTGGCCTCCTTGGCGAACAGCGTCGACCACTCCTTGGAGAGCATGTGCCGCATGAACTCCTTGGCGCCGGGCAGGTTCTTGGCCTTCGCCGGGATGATGAACGGTTCGCCGGAGCCGGCCCGGATCGCCTCGAAGGGCATCTTGGAGCCGGCCAGCAGCGGCATCGGCAGGAACTTCATGTCGAAATCGGCCGGGGTCTGCTTGAGCTGCTCGTTCTCCAGCCAGGAACCGCAGGTGATGAAGGCGGCCTTGTACTGGTTCCAGCGGGTCTGGGACTCGGTGTGGGTCAGGCCGTTGGTGCCGGGCATCAGCAGGCCCTTCTCCACCACCTCGTAGATCGCCTCGACGCCCGCCTGGGCCGCGTCGGAGCCGACGAACGCCTTGGGGTCGAGGTTGTCGATCGCCTTGACCGCGTCGATGCCGCCCTTCTTGGCGATCAGGTCCATGATGGCGACGTTGATGTAGTACGGGTACTTGCCCTGGTGGGCGAGGCCGCCGATGCCCTGCTTCTTGGCGTCCTGGCAGATGGCGAGGAAGTCGTCCCAGGTCTTCGGCGGGGTCCAGCCCTTCTCCTTGAAGAGCTTGCCGGAGTACCAAAGGCCCCACACCGTGTAGATGTAGTTGAGGGCGACGACCTTGCCCTCCTGGACGCCCGGGTCGAGGGTGCCGGGGATGAGGAGGTCGCGGACCTTCTTGCTCGGGTCGTCCACCGCGGGGGCGTCGAGGACTTCGCCGAGGTCCAGCAGCGCGCCGTTCTTGTAGAGGACGTCGATCTTGATCTGCTGGGCGCCGGAGTCGTCGACGATGTCCGGCGGATTGCCCGCGTTGAAGCGGGGCTGGAGTTTGCCGGTGATCTCCTGCGTGCCGGTGTGGGTGGAGGTGATGCCCAGCTTCTTGCCGAAGTCGGCCTCCCACGCCTTGGCGTAGTCGTCGCCGTAACCGCCCTTGAAGACGACGACGTCGAGCTTGCTGCCCTTCTGCGCGCCGAAGGGGTTGCTCTTGGAGGTCTTGCCCTGGGTGTTGTTGTCACCCGAGCTGTCGCCGCCGCCACCGCTGGCGCAGGCCGACAGGAAACTCATCGCGGGTACGGAGATCAGTCCGAGCGCCGCGGACCGCTTGATCAGATCGCGGCGTCCGACGCCCGACGTGCCGGTGGTGCCGGAACCGCGGTTCTCGGCGGAAGTGGATCCCATGCTCAAGTCCTCGCCTTCTCCAGGACTCAGGCGGTGAACCGGATCCTCCCCGGCACCGCGGTCAGGTCGAGCTTGGTCGTGCAGGAAGTACTTCGTGCGTCATCTACCGGGATCAGTCGCAAAACAAGGAGGCTGGCGCGTTTCGCACGTCAAACCACCCTTTCCGGCTCCCCCCGGGCCCGCCGCCGACCGGTCGAACGGCCCAGCGGGTGCCGACAGGTATAGTCCACTTCCCGCCAGCGGAGCAAGATCGAATGCAAGGTTCACTGTCGGTCTTTTCCGAGTTGAGACCTCGCGGAAATATGAGCCGCCTGTGGGTTCCTTGACGGAAATATCCGTGGCTTTGCGCCCGAATGCCACGCTCAACACCCTTGACATCACTGGCCACTTGACTCCCTACTGGTCCTTGCGCCGTAGTTGACAACGTTGTCCGGCGCAGCGGATAACCAGGGAGGGTGCCCTCGTATGCAGCGCAGAGTACGGCACAGATGGGGTCCGGCGGTCGTCCTCACGGCCGCCTTTGTCATGGCTGTCGGCTCGCAGGGCGCGGCGGTCGCCCTGCCCGGCAAGGCCCCCGCGGCCGACCGGGAGTTCACGTCCTCGTTCGAGTCCGGCGATCCGGCGCCAAACTGGCTGAACACCGTCGACACCGCGCCGGACGGCACCAAGCGCGCCTCTGGCGTGGACGGCGGCTACAGCACCGGCATCCCCGGCAACGTGGACGACCACGTCATAGACCTGCGGGCCAGCGGCGAGAACACGGGCGCCGGCGAGGTCAAGGAGAACCTCGTCGACGGCGAGTCGGGCACCAAGTGGCTGACCTTCGAGCCCACCGGCTGGGTCGAGTTCGACTTCGACAAGCCCGTGAAGATCACCCGATACGCGCTCACCTCGGCCAACGACTACGACGAGCGGGACCCGAAGGACTGGACCCTGAAGGGATCCACCGACGGCAAGGACTGGAAGGACGTCGACTCCCGCGCGGGCGAGAACTTCTCCGAGCGGTTCCAGACCAAGACCTACGACCTGTCCGCGCCCGCCGAGTACCAGCACTTCCGGCTCGAGGTCACCAAGAACAACGGCGCCTCGAACATACTCCAGCTCGCCGACGTCCAGTTCTCCACCGGCGACGGCGGCGGCACGGTGCCGCAGGACATGCTCTCCCTCGTCGACCGTGGCCCGAGCGGCTCGCCGACCGCCAAGGCGGGCGCCGGGTTCACCGGCAGGCGCGCGCTGCGCTACGCCGGCCGGCACACCGCGAAGGGGCGGGCGTACTCGTACAACAAGATCTTCGACGTCGACGTCAGGGTCACCCGCGACACCCAGCTGTCGTACCGCCTCTACCCGTCCATGGCGGACGGCGACCGGGACTACGACGCCACCAACGTCGCCGTGGACCTCGTGTTCACCGACGGCACCTACCTCAGCCGGCTGGGCGCCACCGACCAGCACGGCTTCGGGCTGAGCCCGCAGGCGCAGGGCGCGGCCAAGACGCTGTACGTCAACCAGTGGAACAACGTGGTGTCCCGGATCGGGTCGGTCGCGGCCGGCAAGACCGTGGACCGCGTGATCCTCGGCTACGACTCCCCCTCGGGACCGGCGAAGTTCCGCGGCTGGCTCGACGACGTGTCGATCAAGCAGGTGGCGCCCGAGCGGCCCAGGGCGCACCTGTCCGACTACGCGCTGACCACCCGCGGCACCAACTCCAGCGGCAGCTTCTCGCGCGGCAACAACTTCCCCGCGACCGCCATGCCGCACGGCTTCAACTTCTGGACCCCGGTGACCAACGCGTCCTCGCTGAGCTGGCTGTACGAGTACGCGCGGGCCAACAACGCCGACAACCTGCCCACCATCCAGGCGTTCAGCGCGAGCCACGAGCCGAGCCCGTGGATGGGCGACCGGCAGACCTTCCAGCTCATGCCGTCGGCCGCGTCCGGCACCCCGGACACCGGCCGCACCGCCCGCGCGCTGGCCTTCCGGCACGAGAACGAGACCGCCCGCCCCTACTACTACGGGGTGAGGTTCGAGAACGGACTCAAGGCCGAGATGACACCGACCGACCACGCGGCCGCGCTGCGCTTCACCTACCCGGGCGACGACGCGAGCGTGCTCTTCGACAACGTCACCGAGCAGGCGGGCCTGACCCTGGACAAGGAGCACGGGACCGTCACCGGCTACTCGGACGTGAAGTCCGGTCTGTCGACCGGCGCGACCCGGCTGTTCGTCTACGGCGTCTTCGACAAGCCGGTCAAGGACGGCTCCGCGAGCGGCGTCAAGGGCTACCTGCGCTTCGACGCCGGCCAGGACCGCACCGTCACCCTGCGCCTGGCCACGTCCCTCATCAGCGTCGACCAGGCCAAGGACAACCTGGCGCAGGAGATCCCGGACGGCACCTCCTTCGACACCGTCAAGGCCCGCGCCCAGCGCACCTGGGACAAGCTCCTCGGCAAGGTCGAGGTCCAGGGCGCCACCCCGGACCAGCTGACCACGCTCTACTCCAGCCTCTACCGGCTGTACCTGTACCCGAACTCGGGCTTCGAGAAGGTGGGCGGCCGGTACCAGTACGCCTCGCCGTTCTCGCCGATGCCGAGCCAGGACACCCCGACGCACACCGGCGCCAAGATCGTCGACGGCAAGGTGTACGTGAACAACGGCTTCTGGGACACCTACCGCACCACCTGGCCGGCGTACTCGCTGCTGACCCCGTCCCAGGCCGGCGAGATGGTCGACGGGTTCGTGCAGCAGTACAAGGACGGCGGCTGGACCTCGCGCTGGTCCTCCCCCGGCTACGCCGACCTGATGACCGGCACGTCCTCGGACGTGGCGTTCGCCGACGCGTACGTCAAGGGCGTGCACATGGACGCCAAGGCGGCGTACGAGGCGGCCCTGAAGAACGCGACGGTGGTGCCGCCGTCCTCCGGCGTCGGCCGCAAGGGCATGAGCACCTCCCCCTTCCTCGGCTACACCAGCACCGCCACCGGCGAGGGCCTGTCGTGGGCGATGGAGGGCTACGTCAACGACTACGGCATCGCGCGGATGGGCCAGGCGCTCTACAAGAAGACCGGCGAGAAGCACTACAAGGAGGAGGCGCAGTACTTCCTCAACCGCGCCCAGGACTACGTCAAGCTGTTCGACCCCAAGGCGGGCTTCTTCCAGGGCCGCGACGCCCAGGGCAACTGGCGCGTGGACTCGTCCAAGTACGACCCGCGCGTGTGGGGCTACGACTACACGGAGACCGACGGCTGGGGCTACGCCTTCACCGCCCCGCAGGACAGCCGCGGCCTGGCCAACCTGTACGGCGGCCGCAAGGGCCTCGGTGACAAGCTCGACCAGTTCTTCGCCACCCCCGAGACGGCCTCCCCGGAGTTCGTCGGCTCCTACGGCGGTGTCATCCACGAGATGACCGAGGCACGGGACGTGCGGATGGGCCAGTACGGCCACTCCAACCAGGTCGCGCACCACGTCATCTACATGTACGACGCGGCCGGCCGGCCGTGGGAGGCGCAGGCGAAGGTCCGCGAGGTGCTGTCGCGGCTGTACGTCGGCAGCGAGATCGGCCAGGGCTACCACGGCGACGAGGACAACGGCGAGCAGTCGGCCTGGTACGTCTTCTCCGCGCTCGGCTTCTACCCGCTGGTGATGGGCAGCGGCGAGTACACCATCGGCTCCCCGCTGTTCACCAAGGCGACCGTGCACCTGGAGAACGGCCGCGACCTGGTCGTCGAGGCGCCCCGCAACAGCGCGAAGAACGTCTACGTGCAGGGCGTGCGGTTCAACGGCCGCGCCTGGAACTCGACCAGCCTGCCGCACTCGATGCTGTCCAAGGGCGGGGTGCTCCGGTTCGACATGGGCCCGCGGCCGTCGTCGTGGGGCACCGCGAAGGACGCGGCGCCGGTGTCGGTCACGACCGGCGACAAGGTGCCGGCGCCGAGGGCCGACCTGCTCAAGGGCGACGGTCCGCTGTTCGACGACACCTCCTCGACGGACGCCACGGTGACCACGGTGGACCTGCCGGTCTCCGGCGCCGCCAAGGCCGTCCAGTACACCCTGACCTCGTCGGGCGACCACACCAGGGCGCCGGCCGGCTGGACGCTCCAGGCCTCCGCCGACGGCACGACCTGGAAGACGGTGGACAAGCGGTCCGGTGAGTCCTTCGCCTGGGACAGGCAGACCCGGCCGTTCACCATCGCCTCGCCGGGGACGTACCAGAAGTACCGGCTGGTCCTGGACGGCGCGGCCACGCTCGCGGAGGTGGAGCTGCTGGGCTGAGGCAGCCGGCGCGCCGAGCGCGCCGGGCGCATGAGGAAGGGGCGGGCCCCGCGGCCCGCCCCTTCCGGCTGTCCGGTACGGCCGTACCGGTGGGGCTACTTCGTGGCGAGGGCGAAGACGTGCAGGTCGCTGTCGCCGGGCAGCTTCACCGACGTGATCCGCTTGCCCGCCGGGGCCTGGAAGGGCTTGGTGGCGAAGACGTAGGTCGCCACCGGGTCCTTGTCGGCGCCCGCGACATTGCGGTACGCGGTCCTGGCGACCACCTCGTTGCCGTACTGGACGCTGCCGCCGCCCCCGCCGACGGTCCAGTCGGTGAAGGAGAGGTCGACGCTGTCGGCGGTGCCGTCGGTGTAGGTGACGGTGGCCTTGGCCTGCTGGTCGCCGTTGACCGCGCTGCCCACGAAGGACAACTCGGCCGCCGGGGCCGTCAGTTGGATGCTCTGACCGGACGCGGAGGCGTTGTCGGGGCGGCCGGCCGGCGAGTTCGGCCAGGTGAAGGAGAGGCCGTCGACCGTGCCCTGCCCTCCGGGGGTGAGCCCGGCCGCCGCGAGGGCCTGGCGGGAGTAGCTCCAGCCGCCGCCGTCGTAGTCGGCCTCGTCGTGGTCGCCGTTGTCGTCGGAGATCCCGGTGTTGTCGTAGGCGGCGAGCAGGGTGCCGGGGGCGGCGACCGTGAGGGCCACCGGCTGCTCGTAGGACTGGCCGCCGGAGGTGACGGTGACCTTCGCGTCGTAGAAGCCCTGCGCGGCGTCCTTGGCGGCGGTGAGGGTGATCTGCTGGGAGCCGCCGGTGACCGTGCCCTCGGCCGGGGTCGCCGTGACACCGGCGGGGGTCCGCACCGTGAAGCGCACTTCGGGGCCGGTGCCGCCGCTCAGGGACAGGGCGCGGATGCCGATCCTCGTGCTCTCGCCCGGTGCGAGGGTCGCGGTGGTGGGGCCCACGCCGATCTGGTACGGCTGTTCGCCCTGCCGGAAGGAGGGCGGCGCGGCGGACGGGGCGGCGCCCCAGGTGCGGTCCGGGGTGCCGGAGAGGGTGTAGTCGAGGCGGCCGCCGTCACGGACGAAGGACGCGGGCAGCCACGGGCGGTCGCTGGTACGGCCGTTCACCTTCAGCGACCGCACGTACGGCGCGTCCGCCGCCGCTCCCCTGGCCCGGACCGAGATGTCGCCGCCGCCCGGGCGGTGGATCTCGGCGCGCTCGAACAGCGGTGAGGCGAGGACGAGTTCGGCGCGCGAGGGCACCTGCGGGTACATGCCGAGGGCGGAGAAGACGTACCAGGCGGACATGGCGCCGAGGTCGTCGTTGCCGGGGATGCCGCCCGGCTGTGTGGACCACAGCTGCCGCATGGCGGCGCGGACGGTCTCCTGGGTCTTGTAGGGCGCGCCCGCGTAGTCGTAGAGGTAAGGGACGTTGATCGAGGGCTCGTTGTCGAGTTCGGACTTGGCCCCGCCGCTGCCGGTGAACGCCCAGGTGCCGTCGGCGTCGTGGAAGAAGGAGTCCAGGCGGGCGAGGGCCTTGTCCCGGCCGCCCATCGCGGCGAACAGGCCGGCCGGGTTGTGCTGGACCATCCAGGTGTACTGGGCCGCGGAGCCCTCGACGAAGCCGTTGCCGGTGTCGGGGGTGAAGCCGGTGACCCAGCTGCCGTCGGCCTTGCGGTTGGCGATGTAGCCGCCGGTGGGGTCGGCGGCGATGTTGAAGTTGTTCTGCCACCACTGGGCGCGGTCGGCGAAGGCGGCGGCGGTGTCCTTCTTCCCCGCCGCCGCGGCGAGCTGGGAGAGGGAGAAGTCGGCGGTGGACATCTCCAGGGTCTCGGCCGCGCCTCCCCAGGCGTTGGAGACGGACGGCATGTAGTGCAGCTTCAGGTACTTGTCCAGGGAGGGGCGCTGGCCCACCGACAGCACCGGCTTGCCCGCTGCCGACAGGTCCTGCTCGGTGGGGACGGTGGCCGCCTTCACCAGGGAGGCGAGGGCGCCCTTGAGGTCGAAGGAGGTGCCGCCGAAGGCGCGGATACCGGCGAGCGCGGTGGGCGAGGGGTCGCCGTTCATCACGTGGGTGCCACTCGCGCCGTGCAGCCAGCGGTCCCAGACGCCGCCGTTCTCGCGGGCCAGTTCGTACAGCGACTGGGCGATGTCGGAGCCGGTGCGGGGGCTGAGCAGGGTCAGCAGCTGCACCTGGTCGCGGTAGACGTCCCAGCCGGAGAAGGTCCCGTACTGCGCCTGGTGGCCGCGGGCGACGGTGTGGGTCCTGCCGTCGGGGCCGCGGTAGCGGCGGTCGGTGTCGCTGATGACGTTGGGGTGCAGCAGGGCGTGGTAGAGCGCGGTGTAGAAGGTGGTGCGCTCCTCGTCGGTGCCGCCGCCGACCCGGATCGCGGCCAGCCGGTCGCGCCAGGCGCGGCCTGCCGCGTCCGCGACCGCGTCGAAGGAGCGCTTCGGGGGGTTCTCCGCGGCCAGGTTGGCCTCGGCGCCGGCCTTGCTGACGTAGGAGATGCCGATCTTGACACCGACCGGTCCGGTGCCGGGGGCGAACTCGACGTAGCCGCCCGCGCCCTTGCCGGGCACCGGCCGGCCGCCGTTCGCGAAACCGCCGGTGCCGCCGGTCGCCGAGGTGGACCCCGGGCTCAGCTTGCCGTCCTGCCAGGTGCCCGTCGCCTTGAAGGCGCGGTCGAAGCGGGCGGTGAAGTACAGCGTGTAGTAGGAGCGCCGGCCCTCGGGGTCCAGGTAGCCGCAGAAGTTCCCCGAGGTGACCGAGCCGGAGACGGTCCGCCCGGCCGGGTCGATGGTGACCGACGAATCGGCCGAGCCCACCTCGGAGTTGGCGGTGCGGATGAGCAGGGAGGCCGGTTTGTCCGCCGGGTAGGTGAAGCGCGCCGAGCCGGTGCGGGCGGTCGCGGTGAGGTCGGCGGTGACCCCGGAGGCGAGGCCCACCTTGTAGTGGCCGGGTCCGGCCTGCTCGTCGGCGTGTTTGAAGTCGGCGGCGTAGACGGCGTCCTTGGTGTCGGCGGCGGGCGAGGTGGTGACCTCCCCCGCGTACGGGAAGAGGGGTATGTCGCCGCTGCCGCCGGCGCAGCCGGTGCCGGACATGTGGGTGAGGCTGAAGCCGCGGATGCGCGTGGCGTCGTACTGGTAGCCGCCGGGGGCGGCGGTTCTGGTGGCGTCGCCCCGGGTGTTCTCCGGGCTGAAGGAGAACATGCCGAAGGGCGTGACGGCGCCGGGGAAGACGTTGCCGCCGTTCCTGGTGCCGATCAGCGGATCGACGTAGGCGGTCGGGTCCTTGACCAGCGCGGCGGACCCGGGGTCGGGTGGTGCGGCGGTCGCCGCGAGGGCGGGGGTGGCGCCGCCGGCCGTGAGCACCGCGGCCAGCAGCAGGGACATGGGACGGAAACGCATGACGCGGCCCCTCCTCCTCAGGACGGGTCGCGCACCAGGGGTCGCACAAGCCGCAGGGACAGTAACGTGCGCCGGTGGCGGCGGGGAAGACCGCGTACGCGGGCATCCGGTCCGCGTAGGGGCCGCGCCCCTCACACGGGTGGTTCCCGGCCAAGTTCCTTGACATCGTTGTCGGTTGGGGCGGTACAGTCGTGCGCAGCCCATTACGACAACGTTGTCGCACCAGGTGGGCGCAACAAGCCGGCACCAAGCCAGCATCACCCGGGCAGGCACCTTCCCCCCTTCGCCTGCCCGCTCGCGGACCCGGTGGCCAACGGCTCGGCCACCGGGTCCGCCCGGAGTGCCCGTCGCCCTGGCTCACGGGAGCAGGGCCCGCGTGCGGCCGGCGCGAGGCGGGAGCGCCCTCGTCGGCAGGTTCCGGTCCACCTATGGGAGCGCTCCCACATCCCCTGCGGGGAGGGTAGCGCGGGAGCAGTGGGCCTGTAAACGGGTGGGCGGCGGGCGTGGGCGGCGCTTGGCGCACAGTTGGTGCGCCGTTGGTGCGCCGTTTCGCGCGCGGGGCGCAAGTGCGCGCGCCCCCAGGGCATTTCACGCGCCGATCGCGCCGCGCACACCCACTCCTGGGGCGGTGACAGCCGCGCCGGGAGCAGGAGGAGCCGCTCGCGCGTTGAGCCGTACGGGACGAACCGGGACGGGGGCGCAGTGCGCCGGGTCCACGCCCCCCGCGCGCTACCAGCGCGGGATTTCGTCGCCGTGCCGTGCAATTGCATTCAGCTCTAGGCTGATGGCCCGATGCATAATGACAGCGGCTGAATGCTAGGAACTTTCCGTGCATGGCTGACCGAGTGCGGGGTACGCGCACGGTCGAAGGAGCGGCGATGACACCCCCAGTGGATCCAAGCCTGAACCGGCGCAAACTGCGCCTTGCCCTACGACACGCCCGGGAGCGGGCAGGACTGAGCCAGCGAGAGGCCGCCGAGCGGGTCGAGTGGTCCCAGTCCAAACTCATCCGCGTGGAGACGGGCACGGTCAGCGTGTCCGTGAGCGATCTGCGCGCCCTGCTGTCCTTGTACGACATCACGGACCCCGGCCAGGTGCACGAGCTCGAGGAGGCGGCACGCGGGAGCAAGGGACCGAGCTGGTGGTCCAAGTACCACGACGTGGTCACTCCGCAGTTCGCCCAGTACCTGGGCTACGAGAGCGCCGCGACCTCGCTGAGCACCTACCACCCGATCGTCGTCCCCGGCCACCTCCAGACCCCCGGCTACGCGCACGCCCTGCTCGCCCCGCGCGGCCTGAGCGCCGAACGGGCGGACCGGGTGGTGGACTTGAGGATGGAGCGGCAGAGCCGGATGTTCGACGGGTCCGGGCGGCCCGCGGCCACGTTCGTGCTGGACGAGGCCGCGGTGCGCCGGCAGATCGGTGGCCCGGAGGTGCTCGGCGAGCAGTTGCGGCAGCTGCTCGAGTTCGGTGCGCGGGACGGCGTGTCGATCCGCGTGCTGCCCTTTGGGGCGGGGGCGCACTACAGCACGCTGGGCAGCTTCGTGCTCCTGGGCTTTCCGGACGACGACGACCTGCTCTACCTGGAGCACGCCGCGGGCAGCATGACGGGCGGCGAGGACCTCGAACTGCTGGCCCGTTACCAGGAGTGCTTCCAGACGATCACGGAACTTGCGCTCGGCGAGGCCGAGTCGCTCGACCTCATCGGTCACATCAGGCAGGACCTCGGGACCCGCTAGGCACTAGAGGGCTCACGGCTTTCACGGAGCGGGGGAGGACCGACGTGGTCTTCAGGTCGACATGGCAGGACCTGCGGCAGTGGGTCCGGTCCTGCGTGCTCGGGGGCGAGGAGCCGCCGGCCTCCGGGCTGACCGACGAGGAACTCAAGGCGCAGGCCATCCAGGACGAGGGGCAGACGCGGAACCTCATCGCGATAGAGAAGGCGCGTGGCGCCGTGAAGATGAAGACGATGGCTGTGGCCGGGGTGTTCGTCCTGGCGGTCGTGCTGCTGATACTCGCGGCGATGCTCGCGGCCATCCACATGGTCAAGGGACTGAAGTTGCCCTGGTCCCCGATACGCAGCGTCGTCCTGTCGGTCCTGGGTGCGTCCGGCGCCACCGGAGCAGTGTGGGGCGGCAAACGCCTCTGGAACCGCCGCAAAGGCGGGACCGCTACCGAGGCGAACCCGTCCGAGAACCGTGCGGAAGGGGAACCGGATCAGGTGGGGACGGCGTAGCGGTACGGCCGGCCCGCCACACCCCGGCGGCGACGGCGACCGCCACGGCCACGACGACCCAGACGATCCTCTTGGCGAGCGCCCCCTCCACGGCCAGGGAGGCGAGGGCGGCGGCGAGTGTCGCCACGGCGCCGGCGCCCAGGGCGAAGGTGACCGCGCCCGCGACCGCGGGCCCCCGGGACGTCCTCCTGCCGGACTGCCGCGCCGCGGATGCACCGGCGTTCATAAGGCCCCCTACCTCCTGGCGATGGCTTGACAACGACGTCATGAGCCGGCCAACTCCCCTCGCGTCACCGCGTGCAGGAACTCCCTCCAGGCGGGGGCGGTGAAGCGCACGGGCGTGCGACGAGGCGTCTTGGAGTCACGCGCCATGACGCCGCCGTGTCCCACGGCGACCTCGAGGCACTCGCTCTCGTTGCCGCACATGCTGCTCCTGCGCCACAAGGGTCCCCCCTCCCGCACCACCTCAGCCCCCCTGCTTCCCCCGATGTGCCCGATGGCGCCCAATCAGCCTAGTGGACGGTTGTGCACCACCGCAGGCAAGTACCCCGATCGCCGGGGTCCGGAAACACCGATGGCACCCGAAGGACTACTTTCGGCTACCCACCTCCAGGTTAGGGGCCGCCGCCGTCGGCTGCCATACGGGAACCGGTCGACATGCCGTACGCCCATGACGGCGGGGGCCGCACCCCCGTTGCGGGGATGCGGCCCAACTGCCGTGCTTGCTGCGTTACTTGGTGGCCCGTTACTTGCGGATCAGGCTGCGCAGCACGTACTGCATGATGCCGCCGTTGCGGTAGTAGTCCGCCTCACCGGGGGTGTCGATGCGGACGACCGCGTCGAACTCGATGCCGGTGTCGGTGGCCACCTTCACCGTGCGCGGGGTGGTGCCCTCGTTGAGCTCGGTGACGCCGGTGATGGAGAAGGTCTCCTCGCCGGTCAGGCCGAGGGTGGAGGCGGTGTGGCCCTCCGGGAACTGCAGCGGCAGGACGCCCATGCCGATCAGGTTGGAACGGTGGATGCGCTCGTAGGACTCGGCGATGACGGCCTTGACGCCGAGCAGGGCCGTGCCCTTGGCCGCCCAGTCGCGGGACGAGCCGGAGCCGTACTCCTTGCCGGCCAGGACGACCAGCGGGACGCCCTGCTCGATGTAGTTGCGCGAGGCGTCGTAGATGAAGGAGACCGGGCCGCCGTCCTGGGTGAAGTCGCGGGTGTAGCCGCCCTCGGTGCCCGGCGCGATCTGGTTGCGCAGGCGGATGTTGGCGAACGTGCCGCGGATCATGACCTCGTGGTTGCCGCGGCGCGAGCCGTAGCTGTTGAAGTCGCGGCGCTGGACGCCGTGCTCGGTGAGGTACTGGCCCGCCGGGGTGTCGGCCTTGATGGCGCCGGCCGGGGAGATGTGGTCGGTGGTGACCGAGTCGCCCAGCTTGGCGAGCACCCGGGCGCCGGTGATGTCCTCGACCGGCTCCGGCTCCTGGCCCATGCCCTCGAAGTACGGGGGCTTGCGGACGTAGGTGGACTCCGGGTCCCACTCGAAGGTGTTGCCGGTCGGGATCGGCAGCGACTGCCACTGGGCGTCGCCGGCGAAGACGTCGGCGTAGGACTTGGAGAACATGTCCTCGCCGATGGCGTTGGCGACGACGTCGTTGACCTCGGCCTCGGTCGGCCAGATGTCTGCGAGGTGGACCGCGTTGCCGTCCTGGTCCACGCCGAGGGCGTCCTTGGTGATGTCCACCTTCATGGAGCCGGCGATGGCGTAGGCGACGACCAGCGGCGGGGACGCCAGGTAGTTCATCTTGACGTCGGGGTTGATCCGGCCCTCGAAGTTGCGGTTGCCGGACAGCACCGAGGTGACGGCGAGGTCGTGCTCGTTGACGGCCTGGGAGACCTCCTCCGGCAGCGGGCCGGAGTTGCCGATGCAGGTGGTGCAGCCGTAGCCGACGAGGTTGAAGCCCAGCTTGTCCAGGTACGGGGTCAGGCCGGCCTTGTCGTAGTAGTCCATGACCACCTTGGAGCCCGGCGCCAGCGTGGTCTTGACCCACGGCTTGCGGGTCAGGCCCTTCTCCACCGCCTTCTTGGCCACCAGCGCGGCGGCGACCATGACGTAGGGGTTGGAGGTGTTGGTGCACGAGGTGATGGCCGCGACGGTGACCGCGCCGTGGTCCAGCTCGTAGGTGGTGCCGTCGGGGGCGGTGACGGAGACCGGGTGGGAGGGGGCGCCGTTGGAGATGGCCGGGGCGTCGGAGGCGGGGAAGGACTCCTTGCTGGCCTCGTCGACGTCGCCGCCGTCCCTGACGTAGGCGCGCACGTCCTGCGCGAACTGCGTCTTGGCGTCGGCGAGGACGATGCGGTCCTGCGGGCGCTTGGGGCCGGCGATGGACGGCACGACGGTGGACAGGTCCAGCTCGAGCTTCTCGGAGTAGTCCGGCTCGGCGTCCGGGTCCAGCCAGAGGCCCTGCTCCTTGGCGTACGCCTCGACGAGCGCGAGCTGCTGCTCGGGGCGGCCGGTCAGGCGCATGTAGTTGATGGTCTCGTCGTCGATCGGGAAGATCGCGGCGGTGGAGCCGAACTCCGGCGACATGTTGCCGATGGTGGCGCGGTTGGCGAGGCTGGTGGCGGCCACGCCCTCGCCGTAGAACTCGACGAACTTGCCGACCACGCCGTGCTTGCGCAGCATCTCGGTGATGGTCAGCACCAGGTCGGTGGCGGTGGTGCCGGTGGGCAGCTCGCCGGTGAGCTTGAAGCCGACGACGCGCGGGATCAGCATGGAGACCGGCTGGCCGAGCATGGCGGCCTCGGCCTCGATGCCGCCCACACCCCAGCCGAGGACGCCGAGGCCGTTGACCATGGTGGTGTGCGAGTCGGTGCCGACCAGGGTGTCGGGGTACGCCTTGCCCTCGCGGACCATCACGACGCGGGCCAGGTGCTCGATGTTGACCTGGTGGACGATGCCGGTGCCCGGCGGGACGACCTTGAACTCGTCGAAGGCGGTCTGGCCCCAGCGCAGGAACTGGTAGCGCTCCTTGTTGCGGCCGTACTCCAGCTCGACGTTCTGCTTGAAGGAGTCCGGGGTGCCGAACTTGTCGGCGATCACGGAGTGGTCGATGACCAGCTCGGCGGGGGCGAGCGGGTTGATCTTCGCCGGGTCGCCGCCGAGTTCCTTGACGGCCTCGCGCATGGTGGCCAGGTCGACGACGCAGGGTACGCCGGTGAAGTCCTGCATGATCACGCGGGCCGGCGTGAACTGGATCTCCTGCGACGGCTGGGCCTGGGAGTCCCAGCCGCCGAGGGCACGGATGTGGTCGGCGGTGATGTTCGCGCCGTCCTCGGTGCGGAGCAGGTTCTCCAGCAGCACCTTCAGGCTGTAGGGAAGGCGCGCGGAGCCCTCGACCTTGTCCAGCCGGAAGATCTCGTACGACTCGTCGCCCACCTGCAGCGTGCTGCGGGCGTCGAAGCTGTTCGCCGACACGACAGTCTCCTTCATTGATGTGCGCGTACCACCGCAATCCTGCCGCCACGACGGCTCGGCCGATCCGCTGAGGTAAGGCTAAGTTAGGTAGCCCTTACCGAGCGGGGCTGCGGGGCGCCTCGGCAGATATCTCGATGTCGAGATAACTCTAGTACATGGGGGCCGGATGGTCATGTGCGGCCCCGGCCGCACGGCAGCGAGTACCCCCGGCCCGGGGGACGACATCGGGGCGACGGAGGAGATTCGGCTTCCGGGGCGGGCGGATGGCTGGTGGGTGGGCGGTCGCCGGACGACGGGCCGCGGGCGGCGGACGGTGGGCGGTGGGTGGGCCGGGGGCGGGCGGTCGCCCGGGGGACGGGCGGGCAATGCACATGCAGGCCCCCGGCACCACGCTCCAGATGGTGCAAAACCGGCACAACGGGGCATTACATAGGCAGCGCTGACGACCCTTCACCCGAACGGACCCCCCAAGAGGCACCATCTCATATCTGAGATAGCCTCAACCCCATGGCAGACGACTACCTCGTACGCATCGGCAAGCTCATCCGTGACGCCCGGCAGCACCGCGGCTGGACGCAGGCCCAGCTCGCCGAGGCGCTCGGCACCAGCCAGAGCGCCGTCAATCGCATCGAGCGCGGCAACCAGAACATCAGCCTTGAGATGATCGCCCGAATCAGTGAGGCCCTGGACAGCGAGATCGTGTCGCTGGGCTACGCCGGCCCGATGCATCTGCGGGTGGTCGGCGGCCGCCGGCTGTCCGGCGCCATCGACGTCAAGACCAGCAAGAACGCGTGCGTGGCGCTGCTGTGCGCGTCGCTGCTCAACAAGGGGCGCACGGTACTGCGCCGGGTCGCCCGGATCGAGGAGGTGTACCGCCTTCTGGAGGTGCTGAGCTCGATCGGCGTGCGCACCCGGTGGATCAACGACGGGGTGGACCTGGAGATCGTGCCGCCGGCCGGCCTGGACCTGGAGGCGATCGACGCCGAGGCCGCCGTACGAACCCGCTCCATCATCATGTTCCTCGGCCCGCTGCTGCACCGCATGGACCGCTTCAAGCTGCCGTACGCCGGCGGCTGCGACCTGGGCACGCGCACCATCGAGCCGCACATGATCGCGCTGCGCCGGTTCGGCCTGGACGTGGCGGCGACCGAGGGGCAGTACCACGCCGTGGTGGACCGCTCGGTGCGGCCGGACCGCCCGATCGTGCTGACCGAGCGCGGCGACACCGTGACCGAGAACGCGCTGCTGGCCGCCGCCCGGCACGACGGCGTGACCGTCATCCGCAACGCCTCCTCCAACTACATGGTCCAGGACCTGTGCTTCTTCCTGGAGGCGCTGGGGGTACGGGTCGAGGGCATCGGCACGACCACGCTGACCGTGCACGGCGTGCCGGTCATCGACGCCGACGTGGACTACTCGCCCTCCGAGGACCCGGTGGAGGCGATGAGCCTGGTGGCGGCGGCGGTCGTCACCGAGTCGGAGCTGACGGTGCGGCGGGTGCCGATCGAGTTCCTGGAGATCGAGTTGGCCGTGCTGGAGGAGATGGGGCTGGACCACGACCGCAGCCCCGAGTACTTCGCGGACAACGGCCGCACCCGGCTGGTGGACCTCACCGTGCGGCCCTCCAAGCTGGAGGCGCCGATCGACAAGATCCACCCGATGCCGTTCCCCGGCCTGAACATCGACAACGTCCCGTTCTTCGCCGCGATCGCCGCCTCCGCACAAGGCAAGACCCTGATCCACGACTGGGTCTACGACAACCGCGCGATCTACCTCACCGACCTCAACCGCCTGGGCGGCCGCCTGCAGTTGCTCGACCCGCACCGCGTCCTGGTCGAGGGCCCGACCCGCTGGCGCGCCGCCGAGATGATGTGCCCGCCGGCCCTGCGCCCGGCGGTGGTCGTCCTCCTGGCCATGATGGCCGCCGAGGGCACCTCGGTCCTGCGCAACGTGTACGTCATCAACCGCGGTTACGAGGACCTCGCCGAGCGCCTCAACTCCATCGGGGCACAGATCGAGACGTTCCGGGACATCTGAGAGTTTCGAGAAGAGGCGCCGCCACGCCCCTGCCGACCTGCGCAAAAGCGAAGTGACGCAGATGGCGGCGCCCTTCGAACTCCGACGGCCGTGGCATCGCGCGCCCGACGGCACCATGGCCGATGGGGCCGGGCTCTTTGATTCCCGACAGGTACTGCCGGCAGTGCGGCTCCCCCGGCAGAAGTCGTGATTCGTCCGCGAGGGGCTCGTCACGGCGTCGCCGGGCGGGCGTCCCGGATATCCGTTCGCCCCGAGCGGGCAGGCGTCCTACTCTCGACACATGAGCAGGCCACTCGTCGCAATTCTCAGTGGCGCGGGCATCTCCACTGATTCCGGAATCCCCGATTATCGCGGTCCGAACGGGCTGTGGCGGAAGGATCCCGAGGCCGAGAAGCTCGTGACGTACGGCTACTACATGAGCGACCCGGACATCCGGCGGCGGTCCTGGCAGATGCGCCGCAAGAACCGCACCCTGCAGGCCGAGCCGAACGCCGCGCACCGGGCCGTGGCCGAGCTGGAGCGCTCGGGGGTCCCGGTCCGAGTGATCACGCAGAACGTCGACGGCCTGCACCAGCTCGCCGGGATGCCCGCCCGCAAGGTCCTCGAACTGCACGGCAGCGTGCGCGGCGTGGTGTGCACGCGGTGCGGGGCGCGCGGCCCGATGGAGGACGCCCTCGCCCGGGTCGAGGCCGGCGAGGAGGACCCGCCGTGCCGGGACTGCGGCGGCATCCTGAAGTCGGCCACCGTGATGTTCGGCGAACGCCTCGACCCGCAGGTGCTCGGCGAGGCGGTCGAGATCGCCAAGGCCTGCCAGGTGTTCGTCGCCGTCGGCACCAGCCTCCAGGTCCAGCCCGCCGCCGGCCTCGCCGGCGTCGCCGCCGACCACGGCGCACACCTGGTCATCGTCAACGCCGAACCGACCCCGTACGACGACCTCGCCGACAAAGTGATCCGCGAACCCATCGGCACGGCCCTGCCCGCGCTGCTGCACCGCCTGAACACCGGAAGCGACCACTGACAACCGCCGATTCAGGCGGTTCCGCCCGCGCGACCCTGCGACGCGGGCCTTGGGACGGCGACGCGTACGCAGGCATCGTGCTGTCGTGCGTCCTCACCATCGGAGCGGCCGGTGCGGCGACGGCGTTGTGGGTACTGCCGCCGGTACGTCGGGTCATGGGGTGGTGGTGGGTAGGACCGGCCCTGATGCTCGGAGTGGTCGCGATGGTGCGGTGGGTCATGGGCGGCTGAGTCGACGTGGGCGGCAGGGCGCGCGCGTTCCTGACGTCGGACGTGTCGAGGAAGACCTGCGGGACGAGTGGTGCAAGCCTTACCCGAACGTCAAGCCCCGGGTCAGCGTCCAGCCTGTCTGGCTGGACGCCCCTCCGCAGGTGCACTGCTGAATGCCTGAGCCCAGGCTACGCGTGACGAGCCAGAGCGCACTCGGCCCAGACCGTCTTGCCGGGGCCGAGGCGGTCGCGTACGCCCCAGTCGGCGGCGAGCGCGTCGACGAGGAGCAGGCCGCGACCGCCGCTCTCGTCCGTACCGGGGGTCCGCTGTGCCGGCTGGGCGGGGTGGGTGTCGGTCACCTCGATCCGGACGACGCCCCGGCTCTCGTCGTGGAACAGGGACAGGGCGAAGTCCCGTCCGGGGACGTGGCCGTGGAGGACGGCGTTCGCGGCGAGTTCGGCGACGACGAGGACGACGGTGTCGTGCGCCTCGGTGCCGTGCGGGTGGCCCCACCCGGTGAGCTGGTGCGCGGCGAGCAGCCGGGCGAGGCGAGCGCCTCGGCGGGTGGCGGAGAAGCGCTGGGTGAACGTACGGGCCGGGGCAGGGCTCTGGGTACGGGGGACTGGCATGGCGGCCACTCTGCGGAAAGTGACGGCCCGTCGGCAGGTCCGGGGCCGATACAGACCGGGTTGTACTGGTCGACTCGCTGGACCGGGTCGTTCGCCGTACGTGACGATACGTGTGCCGAGCGTGGCGCAGCGCGTGCGGCAGACGGTACGGCGAGCGTCCGGGCCCCGGCACGGGTGCGGACCGGCGGCACAGGGGAAGGCGGCTGCGATGACGACGGGCAAGGGCGGCGGGGTGGACGGGAGCGCCGGGCAGGGCGGAGGCGGTGCCGGGAACGGGGGCGGCAACTGCGAGCCGGAGCTCCCCGAGAGTCTGAAGACCTTCGGCGCGGTCCTCAAGGCCCTGCGCGAGGAGGCCCGTCTGACACAGGAGCAGTTCGCGCCGCTGGTGCGGTACTCGGTCGCGTACATCGCCAAGATCGAGCAGGGGAAGCGGTTCCCGCCACGGGACCTGCTGGAGCGGTCGGATGAGGTACTGGGAGCGGTCGCTGGGCGGGTGTTGAGGGCGGCGGCGAAGAGCCTTACTCGGAAGGCGGGGTTGGCATCGTGGTTCTTGCAGTGGGCCACGATCGAAGAGGAGGCCCTTTCCCTGTACGCCTACGAAAGCCGCGTCGTACCAGGTTTGTTGCAGCCCGAGCCCTACATTCGGGCTCTCTTCGACCGGTACCTCCCTCCTCTCACCGAGGAACAGGCCGAACGGCAGGTGGTGGCACGTCTGGCCAGGCAGCAACTTCTCGTTGATCGTCCCCACACGACGTTCAGCTTCGTCATCGAACAGGCGCTGCTGGAGCGTCGCATGGCGGGGGGCGCCGTGACGAAGTCTCTTCTCGACCACCTCATCACAGCCGGCCGGCACCGCAATGTAGAGCTTCAGATCATGCCCTTGCTCCAAGAGGAACACTCTGGCTTCGAGGGCGAGATGTACCTCGCCGAGAGGGCTGATCACAGCTGGGTCGGTTACGTTGAGGGCCACGGCACCAGCATGCTCATCAGCGACCCGAAATCGGTAAGTCACATGCTTCAGCGCTATGGCAAGATGCGCTCGCAGGCTCTGAGTCATCAAGCCACCGCGAGCCTGCTGGAGCAGATGCGAGGAGCGCTATGAGCACCAGCGAGCTGGCCTGGTTCAAGAGCAGCTACAGCGGTGGTGGCGGTGACAACTGCATCGAGGTTGCACTGCCCCCCGGCGTCGTTCTCGTCCGGGACTCGAAAGACACCGAAAGGCAGTCCCTGGCCGTCTCTCGCGACGCCTGGTCGGCGTTCACGACGCTGGCGTCCGACTCGCACGTCTGAACTTCCGGTGGGGCAGCTCGCGTCGCCGCCCCACCAACCTCTCCGACTACTCGGCGTCCAAGGCGTCCCCCGGGTCGTCGTCGTCCGGATGTTCGTGGGCCAGTTCGCGGTAGCGGCCCGGGGACAGTCCGGTGATGGCGCGGAAGGTCCGGTTGAAGTGGGAGGGGGTCGGGTAGCCCCAGCGGGCGCCCACCGCGTGTACGGGGAGGCGGCGCAGGGCCGGGTCGGCGAGGTCGCGGCGGCAGCGGGCCATGCGGCGGTCGCGCAGGTGGGCCGCGACCGACGTGCCGTGCTGCTGGAAGATGCGGTGCAGGTAGCGCAGCGAGATGCCGTGGGCGTCCGCGATCGCGGACGGGGTGAGGTCCGCCTCGTGCAGGTGCTGGTCGACGAAGGCGGTGATCCGCAGGAACAGCACCTCGCGCGGTGAGCGGGACGGCGCCGCGGCCCGTTCGTCGCCCAGGTGGTGGGCGAGCAGGGCGGCCGCCAGGTCGATCGCGGTGGCGCCGAGGCGGGCGGCGTCGTACGGGCCGCACCGGGACCGTTCGGCCGCCAGGGCCTCGAGGAATCCGCGCATCACGCGTCCGACGCCCTCGCTCCCGGACAGGGGAACCGCCGACAGCCGGGCCAGCCGTGACTCCGCGAGCGGCATCAGGCGGCGCGGGAACTGCAGCAGCAGCGACTGGGCGGCCGGGCCGCCGTCCTCCTGCTCCGCCCATGCGGTGAACGAGCGCGAGCTGTCGTAGAAGACCAAGTCCCCCGGGCGCAGTACCGCGTTGTTGCCCGCCTGTTCCACGCCCTGGCGGCCGCCGAGGATGAGCGCCACCTGGTAGTGCTCCGGGTCGGAGCGCCGGATCAGCCGGGGTGTCCGCAGGGACAGCAGCGGGCCGTAGGACATGGCGCTGAGGCGGGTGGCGCCCAGCGCCGTCGTGTGGATGCGCGCTTCGAAGCGGGCCGCGTCGCGCAGCGTGAGTTCGGTCGGGACGAGCGCCCGCGCGGTGCTCTCCCGCCACGCCTCGGCGCGGTCGCCCACGGGTAAAGCGCTGGTGTCGAAGACCAGATCCACGTCAAATCCCCCGATTGCACTGAATCCATACTGAATCGATCCGGATGCATTCTGCCCCCGCACCCCCGCGGGGCAACAGTGCGCTCAGCGCCAACAACTGTGCGCCGGCGGCCAACGACAGCGCGCGCCCGCGCCGGGAGCATCGTGCGACGTGAAGCACGCGAAACCCGAAAACCGAAAGGGAGCACGTGTGATGTCCTCGCCCAAGCTGCGCCGGTCGGCGCTGCTCGCCGGTGGTCTCGCGGTGGTCATGACCCCGCTGCTGGCCTCTTCCCCCGTCGCGGCCGCGCCCGGCAGCGGCGGCCCCACCGGGAAGACGGTCTCCGCCAGCGGCTGGTGCCACTACGCCAAGCCCTGGGGCGGCACGTTCTACTGCAACAGCAACGTCAAGATCAAGCTGCCGAACGGCTACTGGCAGGCCTTCGTCATCGGCACCAACAAGGGCGCCTACACCCAGTGGCAGTCGCGCTCGGGGCTGAGCGGCTGGAAGCACCTGGACAACGGCTACTGCACCAAGCCGGGACACCACTCGATGGACGTCTGGGACGTCAACGGCTGGAAATTCAACGTCACCTGCATCGGCCTCAACGGCAAGCGCTACTACGACCACCGGTACAGCAACGGGAAGTGGAGCGGCTGGACCACCAAGCGCATCCGCTGACCGGTCCCGGAGGGCGCTGAGGGGGGCAGGACCCGACGGGTCCTGCCCCTCCCCCGTTCAGCTCTTGGCCAAGGTGATGTCCTGCTGCACGGTGGCGTGCAGACGGGGCATCAGGGGCAGGCCGTCCTGCGGGGCCAGTTCCATGACGGTGGCCTCCACGTGGGCCGCGCCGGGCTCGAGGGTGCTCGACGGCTTGCCGCTGTTGACCCAGCGGTGCTCCTTGCCGTCGCACAGGGCCCGGCTGCCGCCGATGCCGTAGCGGGTGGAGGAGGCGTTCTGCCCGAGGGTGGAGCCGACGAAGACGGCGCCCGTGGCCCCGGAGCAGCGGTAGGTGCCGGTGAGGGTGACGGTGCCGTCCTCGGCCATGCGGGCCGTGGGGTCGACGGTCACCGTTTCGCCCGCGGCCGTGGCTGCGGCCGCCGGGACGGCCGGGGCCGCGAGGAGCAGGGTGGCGGCGGCCACGCCGAGGGTGCCGAGCACGGGACGTACGGACATGGAAGAGACCTCCCGGAAGACTGGAATGAGGGCTTCCACTCGTACCCGGCGGCCACGCCGACGCCCGTCATCCTCACTCCTTCGGTGGCGAGTCCGCGCCACGCGTCGACGAACGGTCCGGCACGAGTCCCGGCACACCATCGTGGACGAGCCCGCGTGCGGCCGGCCGCCCTGCCCATGGCTCAGCCATCGCCCGCCTGGATGCCCCCCCCCACTCGCGCGGAAGTGCTGATGGTTCGGCATGTGCGCTTCGACTCGCCCAAGCCGCGGTCGGCTCAACACAATTCGAACACAACTGGAACTTCGTATGCCCGAGTTGAGACCCATATGGGCCCGTCACGTGCATCTCCTGCGCACAGTTTCATCACTATCTCTCCATGATCCTCTTGCAGTGTGTGCGTCACTCATGTATTTCTCTTGATCGCGTCAGGTGCTCATCACCGGACGGTGCTGGACAACGGCGTCCGCCGCGGTCACGTACGGGTCGCCCGCCGACTCCCTTCGTCGACCGCGCACCATCTGCCGTCCGTGGGGGCTCCTGCGGACGGCCCTGCGCGCCCGGAGTATCGATTGCCACCAGCCGCCGCCCACGGCGTGCCGGTCCAGAAGGGGAGCGTCCATGACCGCGGCAGCGCCACGGAATTCCGAAGGAACGATTCAGCAGCTCCCGCCGGTGAACGCCGGCGACCTGCTCGGCGGAAGGCCGGACGTCGTGCACAGCCGTGAGGCCAGGCTGCTCGTAGGCGCACGACGGATCCTGGTGACCGGCGCCGGCGGATCGATCGGGAGCGAGCTCGTCCGCCAGCTCTGGCAGCTGTCCCCGGAGAGCATCCACCTGGTCGATCACGACGAGTCCGCCCTGCACGCGGTCCAGCTGGACCTCCACGGCCACGGGCTGCTGGACGACGAGACGATCGTCCTGGGCGACATACGCCAGGCGGACGCCATGCGGGAACTCATGGCCCGGGTCCGGCCCCACATCGTCTTCCACGCCGCCGCCCACAAGCACCTTCCGCTGCTGCAGCGTTACCCCTCGCAGGGTGTCCTCAGCAACGTCATCGGCACGGCCAACGTTGTCAGAGCCGCGGCGGAAGCGGGGGTCGACCGGTTCGTCTTCGTCTCCACGGACAAGGCCGCACGCCCCACCTCCGTCCTGGGCCTGACCAAGCGTCTTGGGGAGGTCATCGTCCAGGCGTACGCAGGCGGATCCATGCGTGTGGGCTCTGTCCGTTTCGGAAACGTCCTCGGCAGCCGTGGATCGTTCCTGCACAGCCTGGCCTGGCAGGTCGGCCACGGCAGGCCCGTCACTTTGACCAGCCCCGACGTCACCCGCTACTTCATGACCATCCCGCAGGCCTCCAGCCTGGTCATCGAGGCCGCGACGATGGCCACCGCGGGCGAGACCTACATCCTCGACATGGGGCAGCCGGTGCGCATCGCCGACCTTGTCGACCGCTATGTCACCGCCGTTCAGGCTCCCGGCGTCGAGGTCACCTACACGGGTCTGCGCGAAGGCGAGAAGCTGCACGAGGAGCTGCTGGACGAGAAGACCGAACGGCGGGAGCTGACCGCCGACCCCCGCATCTGGTGTGTCCGGCCGCGCGCGGCAGTCCGCCCGGATCTGCTACGGCGGGTGGAGGAACTGCGGGGGCTGGTGGGCACGGTGGAGGACGAACTCCTCGTGGCCGCCATGAGCAATCTCCTGCCCGACGCCGAGTCCGAGGACGCGTCCTCGCTGGAGCCCCGAGCGTGAGCATGAACCCCTGGATAGGCCTGGCCATTTCCGTCCTGGCCCTGCCGCTCCTGTTCACCCTGGTCGACATGGTCGGCAGCGTGCGGGCCAGGAACGCCCGCGCCGACTACGCGCCGCCCACACCGGTGGAGGACTTCGAAGTCCTGGTCCCCATCTACGGAAGCGTTCGCTACCTGGAGAACGTGGAGTTCCTGCGCACCTACGGCAGCCGCGTACTCCTGTGCACCACCACGACAGAGACGGACGAATTCAACCGGGAGCTGGACGCCATCGCCCGGGCCAACGGCTTCCGCGTCTTCAGGGGCGAGGTCTCCCGCCCGAGCGAGGGCCGTTCGGGCAAGAGGCAGACGGGCGGCACGATCCGGGACCGCGTCGTCCGTGACGCACTCGAGTGGGTCCGCGCCGAGTGGGTGGTGTGCCTGGACGCCGACACCACCACCGTCCGCCCCCTCAGCGAACTGGTGGGGGCCCTGGCGGTCCGCAAGCTCGACCTGGCCTCGATACGCCTGGTCCCGATGAACACCCGCCGGCTCCTCGGCCGCATCCAGGCGCACGAGTACCGACTCGCCATGCAGTTGCGCAGGGTCGTCCCCTGGCTGGTGTCCGGCGCCTGCCACGCGGCGCGCACAGAGGCACACCGCCAGATCATGAGGCGCCACTCCCTGTTCTTCCAGGGCAATGACGTCGAACTCGGCATCCTCGCCAACGCCCTGGGCTACCGGGTCGGCCATGTGCCGTTCGAGGTGCCCACCATCGTCCCGGACAAGTTCAGGCCCTGGTGGCGGCAGCGTCTGGCCTGGGCCGGGGGCGAAGTCCGTCTGTACATCGTGAACTTCCCCTTCGCCCGCAGGTACCCGCTGGTCTGGGCCTACGGCGCCGCCACGTTCCTGCTGGCACCACTGCGGTGGATCACCGCCGTGCAACTGGTCGACGACCTCGGATGCACCATGTCCACTGTCGTCCTCGCCGTGGTGATGCTGGCGTACCTCGTGCTCGCCTTCTACGTCCACTGGAACTTCAAGGACTCGGTGATCTGGCTCATGCCGCTCTACGGAGCCGTCTCCAGCCTGCTGATCTCCCCGCTCGGAATCTTCTGGTACGTCAAGATGGCCCGCGCCGACCGGAACGCCGGAATCATCCGCCCACGGCGCCGGCACAAGGCGAGGGAACTGGCCCGCAGCACGCGCTGAGCAAACGGCGCCTACGGCAGTACCGCGAAGCCGTCCAGTTCCACCAGGGCTGTCTCGTCCCAGAGGCGGGTCACCTGTACGACCGCCATCGCGGGGTAGTCGCGGCCTGCCAAGTCGCGCCAGATGCGGCCCAGTTCGGGGGCGTGGCGGCGGTAGTCGGCGATGTCCGTGGCGTAGACCGTGACGCGGGTCAGGGCCGCGGGGGTGCCGCCGGCGGCGTGCAGGGCCCCGAGGAGGTTGGTCAGGGCGCGTTCGAACTGTTCCGGGAGGGTGTCGCCGACCAGCTTGCCGTCGGTGTCGAGGGCCGTCTGTCCGGCCAGGAACACCAGCCGTGAGCCGGTGGCCACCACGGCGTGGGAGAAGCCGGTGGGCGGGGACAGTTCGGGCGGGTTGACTCGCTCGGCGGTCACGGGGCCTCCTTCGGGGGGACGCGGCGGGCCGTCGGTGCTCACTCGGCCTGCCCGGCCGGCTGCCGCGCGTACAGCTCCTTGGCGATGATGCCCCGCTGCACCTCGCTCGCGCCCTCGTAGATGCGGGGTGCGCGGACCTCGCGGTAGAGGTGTTCGAGGAGGTGGCCGCGGCGCAGGGCGCGGGCGCCGTGCAGCTGGACGGCCGTGTCGACGACGTACTGCGCGGTCTCGGTGGCGAGCAGCTTGGCCATGGCCGCGCGCCGGGGCACGTCGGGGGCCCCACAGTCGTACGCCGTCGCCGCCGCGTAGACCATGAGGCGGGCCGCCTCCGTGCGCAGGGCCATCTCGGCGACCTGGTGGGCGACGGTCTGGAGGTCGCTCAGCTTGCCACCGAAGGCGTCACGGCGCGCGGTGTGGGCGAGGGTCGCCTCCAGGGCCGCCTGGGCCATGCCGACGGCGAAGGCGCCGACGCTGGGGCGGAACAGGTTGAGGGTGCCCATGGCGACCCGGAAGCCGCGGTCGACCTCGCCGAGCACGTCGTCCGCGGTGACCGGGACGTCGTCGAAGACGAGGGTGCCGATGGGGTGCGGGGAGAGCATCTCCAGCGGGCTGCCGGTGAGGCCGGGGCGGTCGGCGGGGACCAGGAAGGCGGTCACGCCGCGGGAGCCGGCGCCGGGGGTGGTGCGCGCGAAGACGGTGTGGAGGTCGGCCTCGGGGGCGTTGGAGATCCAGCACTTCTCGCCGGTCAGCCGCCAGCGGGAGGGGCCGTCGGGGCGGGCCGCGAGTTCCAGCGCCGCCGCGTCCGAGCCCGCGCCCGGCTCGCTCAGCGCGAAGGCGGCGACCGCGGTGCCGTCCGTCACGGCCGGCAGCCACCGCTCCCGCTGCGCCGGCGTGCCGTGGGCGTGGACCGGGTGGGCGCCCAGGCCCTGGACGGCCAGGGCGGTCTCGGCCTCGGTGCAGGCCTGTGCCAGCGACTCCCGCATCAGGCACAGGTCGAGGGCGCCGGAGGTGAACAGCCGCTCCAGCAGGCCGAGCCGGCCCAGTTCCGCGAGGAGCGCGCGGTTGACGCGGCCGGGCTCGCCCTTCTCCGCGAGCGGGCGCAGCCGGTCGGTGGCCAGGGCGCGCAGTTCCGCGCACCAGGCCAGACGTTCCGGTTCGAGCGAGAATGCGGTCATTCGCCGGTCCTCCCTCCCCCGGGGTGCCGGGGTCCGCGGGTTCGGCTCCACCGTATCGCGCTCCATTGACTGTCGTCACCAACACGATACGCTCCCTGTGCGAGCCCACCACGACAAGGGGGCGAACCGCCATGGACTCCGTGAACCCCATGGACCGCACCACGGGCCCCGGGGCCGACGCCCGGCCGCGCACCGCCTCGGCCCACGTCGACACCTTCGCGCGCGACCACCTCCCGCCCCCGGACCAGTGGCCCGAGCTCCGCTTCGACCTGCCCGAGCTGCGCTACCCGGACCGGCTGAACTGCGCCGCCGAGCTCCTGGACGCCACCGCCGGCGCCGGCCCCGCGAGGCCCGCCTTCCGTACCGCCGCCGGTGAGGTGTGGACGTACGGCGAGCTGCGCGCCCGCGTCGACCGGATCGCGCACCTGCTGACCGGCGAACTGGGTGTGGTGCCCGGCAACCGCGTGCTGCTGCGCGGGCCCACCACGCCGTGGCTCGCGGCCTGCTGGCTGGCCGTGCTGAAGGCGGGCGCGATCGCCGTCACCGTGCTGGCCCAGCAGCGCCCGCACGAGCTGAGGACGATCTGCGAGATCGCCCGGGTCTCGCACGCGCTGTGCGACATCCGCTCCGTGGACGACCTCGCCAAGGCCGAGGTCCCCGGGCTCGCCATCACGACGTACGGCGGTGACGCCCCCGACGACCTGCTGCGCCGCCCCGCGTCCGGCGCCCCGTACCGGGCCGTGGACACCGCGGCCGACGACGTGGCGCTGATCGCCTTCACCTCGGGCACCACCGGGCGGCCCAAGGGCTGTGTGCACTTCCACCGGGACGTCCTCGCGACAGCGGATACCTTCTCGCGGCACGTGCTCAAGCCGTGCGCGGACGACGTCTTCGCGGGCAGTCCGCCGCTCGGCTTCACCTTCGGCCTCGGCGGCCTGGTGGTCTTCCCCCTGCGGGTGGGGGCGAGCGCCCTGCTGCTGGAGGAGGCCCACCCTCGGCAGTTGCTGGCCGCGGTCGAGGAGCACCGGGTGTCCGTGCTGTTCACCGCGCCGACCGCCTACCGCGCGATGCTCGGCGAGCTGGACCACCACGACATCTCCTCGCTGAGACGGTGCGTGTCCGCCGGGGAGAACCTGCCCGCGGCCACCTGGCGGGCCTGGCGGGAGCGGACCGGCCTGCGCATCGTCAACGGCATAGGCGCCACCGAGTTGCTGCACATCTTCATCTCGGCGGCGGACGAGGACATCCGGCCCGGCACGACCGGAGTGCCCGTGCCCGGGTGGCGGGCGCGCGTGCAGGACGAGCGGGGCGAGCCCGTCCCCGACGGGGAGCCTGGGCTGCTCGCGGTGCAGGGTCCCGTCGGCTGCCGCTATCTCGCCGACCCGCGCCAGCGCGTCTACGTCCGCGACGGCTGGAACGTCACCGGGGACACCTACGTCCGCGAGCCCGACGGCTACTTCCGGTACGTGGCCCGCGCGGACGACATGATCATCTCGGCCGGGTACAACATCGCGGGTCCCGAGGTCGAGGACGCGCTGCTGCGCCACCCGGACGTGGTGGAGGCGGCCGTCGTCGGGCGGCCCGACGAGGCGCGCGGTCAGGTCGTGGTCGCGCACGTGGTGCTCAGGGAGGGCGCGGCGCGGGACGCGGAGGCGCTGCGCGCGCATGTGAAGGCCGAGCTGGCGCCGTACAAGTGCCCGCGCGAGATCGTCTTCCTGGACGCGCTGCCGCGCACGGCGACCGGCAAGCTCCAGCGGTTCCGGCTGCGCGACGAGGGCGCACCGGACGACGGCGCACCGGACGACGGCGACCGGCAGTGACACCGACGACCTAAAATGATCAACGTGTCCGAGCAGCACGCGCAACACGCCCCGAGGTCCCTCATCGTCACGCTCTACGGAGCGTACGGCCGCTTCGTGCCGGGCCCGCTGCCCGTGGCCGAGCTGATCAGACTGCTGGCCGCGGCCGGGGTGGACGCGCCCTCGGTGCGCTCCTCGGTGTCCCGGCTCAAACGGCGCGGGCTGCTGGTGCCGGCGCGCACCGCACAGGGCGCGGCGGGCTACGAACTCAGCGAGGAGGCAAGGCAGTTGCTGGAGGACGGCGACCGCCGCATCTACGCCGCGGCGCCGCCCGAGGACGAGGGCTGGGTGCTCGCCGTGTTCTCGGTGCCGGAGTCGGAGCGCAACAAGCGGCACGTGCTGCGCTCCCGGCTGGCCGGGCTGGGCTTCGGCACGGCGGCGCCCGGCGTGTGGATCGCCCCGGCCCGGCTGTACGAGGAGACCCGGCACACGCTGCGGCGGCTGGGCCTGGACCCGTACGTGGACTTCTTCGCCGGCGAGCACCTGGGGTTCTCGGCGACGGCGGAGGCGGTCGGGCGCTGGTGGGACCTGGCGGCCATCGCCAAGGAGCACGAGGCGTTCCTGGACCGGCACGCGCCCGTGCTGCACGCCTGGGAGCAGCGCGCCGGGACCCCGCCCGAGGAGGCCTACCGGGACTACCTGCTCGCGCTGGACTCCTGGCGGCACCTGCCGTACACCGACCCCGGACTGCCCGCGCGGCTGCTGCCCGCCGACTGGCCCGGGGCCCGTTCGGCCGCCGTCTTCAGGGGACTGCACGCGCGACTGCGGGACGCGGGCGCGGAGTTCGCCGGGCTCTGACCGCCCGCCGGGCCCGCGCGCCCGCCGCGCCACCCCGAAGAGGGTGTCAACTGCCCAGGCTCAGCCGGGGCTTGGGTCCGTCGGTGCGGCCGGTCTGGGGGCGGCGGCTGCCCGCGCGGTAGGGCGCGGGCCACACGGCGGCCTCACCCGCGTAACCCTGCTCGGCCGCCGCGTGCAGCGTCCAGTGCGGGTCGTACAGGTGCGGGCGGGCCAGGGCGCACAGGTCCGCACGCCCGGCCAGGATCAGGGAGTTGACGTCGTCCCAGGAGGAGATCGCGCCGACCGCGATCACCGGGACGTCCACCTCGTGCCGGATCCGGTCGGCGAACGGCGTCTGGTACGACCGCCCGAACTCGGGCCGCTCCCCCGCCACCACCTGCCCGGTGGAGACGTCGACGGCGTCGGCGCCGTGCGCGGCGAAGGCGCGGGCGATGGCGACGGCCTCCTCGTCCGTGGTGCCGCCCTCGGCCCAGTCGGTGGCGGAGATCCTCACCGTCATGGGCCGTTCCTGCGGCCACACCGCGCGCACCGCGTCGAAGACCTCCAGCGGGTAGCGCAGCCGCCTGTCCAGCGACCCGCCGTAGGCGTCGGTGCGCCGGTTGGTCAGCGGGGAGAGGAAACCGGAGAGCAGGTAGCCGTGGGCGCAGTGCAGTTCGAGCAGGTCGAAGCCGGCCCGGGCGGCGCGCACGGCGGCGGCGGCGAACTGCTCACGGATGTCGGTGAGCTGGGACCGGGAGAGCTGCCGCGGGACCTGGCTGTCCGGGCGGTACGGCAGCGGGGAGGCGGCCACCAGCGGCCAGTTGCCCTCGGGCAGCGGCTCGTCCATGCCCTCCCACATCAGCTTCGTCGAGCCCTTGCGGCCGCTGTGCCCGAGCTGGACGCCGATGGCGGTGCCGGGCGCCTGCCGGTGCACGAAGCCGGTGATCCGCCGCCATGCCTCGGCCTGTCCCGCGGTCCACAGGCCGGCGCAGCCGGGGGTGATGCGGCCCTCGGGGCTGACGCACACCATCTCCGTCATCACCAGGCCGGCGCCGCCGAGGGCGCGGGCGCCGAGGTGGACGAGGTGGAAGTCGCCGGGGACGCCGTCGACGGCGGAGTACATGTCCATCGGTGAGACGACGACCCGGTTGCGCAGGGTCAGTCCGCGCAGCCGGAACGGGGTGAACATCGGGGGCGTGCCGGGCGGGCAGCCGAACTCGCGCTCCACGGCCTCGGTGAAGCGGGCGTCGCGCAGCCGCAGGTTGCCGTGGGTGACGCGGCGGCTGCGGGTGAGCAGGTTGAAGGCGAACTGGCGGGGCGGCTGGTCGAGGTAGAGGCCGAGGTTCTCGAACCACTCCAGGCTGGCGCGGGCGGCCCGCTGGGTGGAGGCGACGACCGGTTTGCGCTCCGACTCGTAGGCGGCGAGGGCCTCTGGGAGCGTGGGCCGCTCCTCCAGGCAGGCGGCGAGCGCGAGGGCGTCCTCGACGGCGAGCTTGGTGCCGGAGCCGATGGAGAAGTGGGCGGTGTGGGCCGCGTCGCCGAGCAGGACCAGATTGCCGTGCGACCAGTGCTCGTTGACGACCGTGCGGAAGGTCGTCCAGGCGGACTTGTTGGACTTCAGCGGGCGGCCGCCGAGCGCGTCCGCGAAGATCTTGGCGCAGCGCTCCACGGACTCCTGCTCGTCCATCTCCGCGAAGCCGGCCGACCGCCACACCTCCTCGCGCATCTCGACGATGACGGTGGAGGCGTCGGCCGCGTACGGGTAGCCGTGCAGCTGCATCACGCCGTGCTCGGTCTCGGCGATCTCGAAGCGGAAGGCGTCGAAGGGGAAATCGGCGGCGAGCCAGATGTAGCGGCAGCGGTGGCCGGTCACGTGGGGGCCGAAGGCGTGGGCGTACGCCTCGCGGGTGGTGCTGTGCACTCCGTCGGCCGCGACGACGAGGTCGTACGCGCCGGTGAGCGCGGCGGTGTCCGGCGCCCGGGTGCGGAAGCGGAGCTCGACGCCGAGCGAGCGGCAGCGCTCGTGCAGGATCTCCAGGAGCCTGCGCCGGCCGAGGGCGGCGAACCCGTGGCCGCCGGAGGTGTGCCGGGTGCCGCGGTGCACGATGTCGATGTCGTCCCAGCGCACGAACTCCCGTTGCATGGCCTCGTGGACGACGGGGTCGGCGTGCTCGATCCCGCCTAGCGTCTCGTCGGAGAGCACCACGCCGAACCCGAAGGTGTCGTCGGGTGCGTTGCGCTCGAAGACGGTGATCTCGCGGGCCGGATCGAGCCGTTTGAGCAGGGCGGCCGCGTACAGGCCGCCGGGGCCGCCGCCTATGATCGCCACGCGCATCGGGAGGTCACCTCCCCTGCCACTTCGGCGGGCGCTTCTCGGTGAAGGCCGCGTGGAACTCGGCGTAGTCCGCGCCGTTCATCAGCAACGCCTGTGTGGCGGCGTCGAGTTCGACGGCCGCGGACAGGGGCATGTCCAGCTCGGCGGTGAGCAGGGCCTTGGTCTGGGCGTGCGCGAGGGCTGGGCCGTCGGCCAGGCGGCGGGCCAGGTCCCGGGCGGCCTCGTCGGCGCGGCCCTCGTCGGTGAGCACGCTGATCAGGCCGATCCGCTCGGCCTCGGGCGCGCGCACCGGCTCGCCCAGCATCAGCAGCCGGGTGGCGTGGCCGAGGCCGACCACCCGGGGCAGCAGATAGGCGGCGCCCATGTCGCCGCCGGACAGGCCGACCCGGGTGAAGAGGAACGCGAAGCGGGCGCTGGGGTCCGCCACCCGGAAGTCGGCGGCGAGCGCGAGCACGGCCCCGGCGCCCGCGGCCACCCCGTGCACCGCGGCGATCACCGGGAAGGGGCACTCGCGTACGGCCCTGACGACCTGGCCGGTCATCCGGTTGAAGTCCAGCAGCTCGGCGGTGTCCATGCCCAGGGTGGCGCCGATGATCTCGTCGACGTCGCCGCCCGAGCAGAAGCCGCGGCCCTCGCCGGCCAGCACCAGCGCGCGCACGGCCCGTTCGCGGGACAGCTCGGCGAGCAGGTCGCGCAGGTCGGCGTAGGCGCCGAAGGTGAGCGCGTTGAGCTTGTCGGGCCGGGCGAGGGTGACGGTGGCGACACCGTCGTCGAGGTCGACGCGCAGGTGCCGCCAGGGGGAGGTGCGGGCGGCGGAGCCGGTGAAGGGACTCATGACGTACGGCCTCCTCGGGGGACTGCCTCTGCCGGTGCCTCGCCGGCCCGCCGGGCTCCGACCCGTCGGCCGACTCTGCAGTGCACTGCACTGCTTCCGAAGCTATCACCTGTTCGTGACTGTCGTCATGAGTACGCGATAGCGGTCGTGACAATGTGGCCGGTACCCGCCGGTGCCCGTCGCTTCGTCACGGCTCGTCAATAGCGCCGTAACGAGCGGAGCGGACAGGGGAAAGGCGCCGTTTCCCCGGGTAGACCCTCCCCCGCCGGGGCCCGGGTGGCCGCGGGCGGAGGCCGCCGAATCCCTCGGGGAACGGCACCCGTACCATTCCTGAGACCGAAAGCAGGACAGCCTGATGGCCACCACTGGGACGCCCTGCGCCATGAACGGACACACCTTGCACGAAGCCCCCTCCGCCTCCTGGCGCGTCGCGCTGCCGCACACGGCGGCCGCCGTGCCGGTGGCCCGCGCCCTGGTGCGTACGGCGCTGGCCGGCCTTGAGCACCCGGCCGACAGTGACACGGCCGAGCTGCTCACGGCGGAGCTGGTGGCCAACGCGGTGGAGCACACCGCGGACGCGGGGCCGATAGAGCTGGTCGTGCAGCTGCTGCCGGGCGGCTGCCAGGTCGAGGTGCACGATCCCGACCCCTTCGCGCCCGGCGCGCTGACCCGGCCGGGGCTGACCGCCCCGGACCCCTGGCAGGAGCACGGGCGCGGGCTGCTGCTGATCCGCGCCCTCAGCTCCTCCTGCGGGCACCGCCCGACCGAGTCGGGCAAGGCGGTGTGGTTCAGGCTGTCGGCGGTCGCGCCCCGGCTGCATCCGGCGTGAGCGGCTCCCCGGCCAGGCCCGGCACGGTGACCGCGACGGGCGCGGTGGACCCGGCTGCCTCGGTGACCGCGACGGACGCGGTGGGCCCGGCGGCCTCGGTGACCGCGCCGGCGCGGGCCGCGAGGCGGGAGTTGCGGCGCCCGTAGAGGACGTAGAGCAGCAGGCCGGCCGCGAGGAAGGCCGCGAACTGGATCCAGGTCTGCCGGCCCGTCTCGTACATCAGGTACAGGCAGCAGGCGACGCCGAGCAGCGGGACCAGCGGGTACAGCGGCACCCGGAAGCTGCGGCCGAGGCCGGGCTCGCGGCGGCGCAGGGCGATCACGGCGACGTTGACGGCGGCCATGGTGGCCAGCGTGCCGATGGTGCACAGGTTGACCACGGCGTCCAGCGAGGCGAAGGCCGCGGGGAGCGCGAAGACGGCGCCGACGATCAGGGTGCCCGCGACCGGCGTCGAGGTCTTCGGGGAGACCTTCTCGAAGACGCGCGGGACGAGCCCGTCGCGGGACATCGACATCAGGATGCGGGTCTGGCCGTACATCACGGCGAGCACCACGGACGCGATGGCGACGACCGCGCCGAAGGCGATGACCGCGCCGCCGACGGAGGAGCCGGTCACCGCGTTGACGACGTAGGACAGCGCGGCGGGCCGGCCCGCGACCTCCTTGCCGCCGATGGCGCCGATCGCGGCGAGCGCGACCGCGCAGTACAGCAGGGTGACCAGGCCGATGCAGACGAGGATGGCCACGGGGATGTCCCGGCGCGGGTTCTTCGCCTCCTCGCCGGCGGTGGTGATCGCGTCGAAGCCGATGTAGGAGAAGAACGCGGCCGTGGTGCCCGCGCCGATGCCGCCGAGGCCGGCCGGGGAGAACGGCGTGAGGTGGCCGTGCTTGAAGGCGGTGAAGCCGATGGCGCAGAAGGCCACGAGGACGGCGAGCTTGAGAACCGCCATCGCGGCCGTCGCGCGGGCGCTCTCGCGCACCCCGCGCACCAGCAGCAGCGAGGCCAGGGCGATGACGACGACGGCGGGGAGGTTGACCATCCCGCCGTCGCCGGGGCCCGCGGACAGGGCGGCCGGGAGCTGGAGGCCGGTGAGACTGTGCAGCAGTTCGTTGACGTACTGGCTCCAGCCGACCGCGACCGCCGAGACGGACACGCCGTACTCCAGCAGCAGGCACCAGCCGACCAGGAAGGCCGTGGTCTCGCCGAGCCCGGCGTAGGCGAAGGAGTACGAGGAGCCGGAGACCGGTATCGCGCCCCCCAGCTCCGCGAAGGCGAAGGCGGTGAGCACGCAGGTGATCGCGGCGAGTACGAAGGAGACGACGACGGCCGGGCCGGCCTGGGCGACCGAGTCGGACAGTCCGACGAAGATGCCAGTGCCGACGATCGCGCCGACGCCGAAGCAGACCAGCTGGAACAGGCCCATCGTGCGCTTGAGGCCGTGGCCCGCGCGGTCGGCGCCGGATTCGGCCAGCAGCAGGCGTGGGGACTTGATGCGGGGAGCGGGCATGCGGGGTGGTGCTCGTTTCTCGGGTGGTGCGGTTGCGACGGGGTGGGTCGCGAGACGGCGGCGGAATGGGTGGTTCCGGGGCCGTCGGCCAGGATACGCGGTGGAGGGGTACGGAGTCAGGCGAGCGTGGCGACCATGATCGCCTTGATGGTGTGCAGCCGGTTCTCGGCCTCGTCGAAGACGACCGAGTGCTCCGACTCGAAGACCTCGTCGGTCACCTCCAGGGAGGTCAGGCCGTGCCGTTCGAGGATCTCGCGGCCGACCTTGGTGCCGAGGTCGTGGAAGGCCGGCAGGCAGTGCAGGAACTTCACGTCCGGGTTGCCGGTGGCGCGCAGCACGTCCATGGTCACGGCGTACGGGGCGAGGGCGTCGATGCGCTCGTCCCACACCTCCTTGGGCTCGCCCATGGAGACCCAGACGTCGGTGGCGACGAAGCCGGCGCCGCGCACGCCCTCCTCGAGGGACTCGGTGAGGGTGACGCGCGCGCCGCTCGCGGCGGCGAGCTCGCGCGCCCGGTCGACGATCTCCTGGGCGGGCCAGTAGGTCTTGGGCGCGACCAGGCGCACGTCCATGCCGAGCAGGGCGCCGGTGACGAGGTAGGAGTTGCCCATGTTGAAGCGGGCGTCGCCGAGGTAGGCGAAGGCGGTCTCGTTCAGCGGCCTGTCGCCGTGCTCGGTCATGGTGAGCACGTCGGCGAGCATCTGGGTGGGGTGCCAGTCGTCGGTCAGGCCGTTGTAGACGGGGACGCCGGCGTGCGCGGCCAGCTCCTCGACGGCGGCCTGGCTGTCGCCCCGGTACTCGATCGCGTCGAACATGCGGCCCAGCACGCGGGCGGTGTCCCGCACCGACTCCTTGTGCCCGATCTGCGAGCCCGAGGGGTCGAGGTACGTCGTCGAGGCGCCCTGGTCGGCGGCGGCGACCTCGAACGCGCAGCGGGTGCGGGTCGAGGTCTTCTCGAAGATCAGCGCGATGTTCCTGCCGGTCAGGTACCGCGTCTCGGTCCCGGCCTTCTTGGCGGCCTTCAGCTCGGCGGCCAGCTCGACCAGCCCGCGGAACTCCTCCTCGGTGAAGTCCAGCTCCTTGAGGAAGTGGCGGCCGGCGAGGGCGGTCGGGACTGTCGCCATGAGGGCGCTCCAACGGTCGGGGGACGGACTGGGACTCGGTGACGTTGGAATTCTATACGACTCCTAGAATTAGTATGCGATCGCCGGTTCGGTCCGCGGCGCACCGCCCGGGAGCCACCGGTTCGCCCCCCGGTGCGCCGCCCCGGAGCCACCGGCTCACCGCCCTACGGCGTCCCGCTCCACCGGGCAGCTCATGCAGCGGGGGCCGCCCCTGCCGCGGCCCAGTTCGCTGCCGGGGATCTCGATCACCTCGATGCCCTGTTTGCGCAGGTGGGTGTTGGTGGTGGAGTTGCGCTCGTAGGCGACGACGACGCCCGGCTCGACGGCGAGGACGTTGCAGCCGTCGTCCCACTGCTCGCGCTCGGCCGCGTGCACGTCCTGGGTGGCGGTCAGCACGCGGATCTCGTCCAGGCCCAGGGCGGCGGCGATCGCGCGGTGCATGTGCTCCGGCGGGTGGTCGGTGACCTTGAGCTCCTTGTCGCCCCCGCCGGGTTCGATGGTGTAGGAGCGGAGCATGCCGAGCCCGGCGTACTGGGTGAAGGTGTCGCCGTCGACCATGGTCATCACGGTGTCGAGGTGCATGAACGCGCGCCGCTTCGGCATGTCGAGCGCGACGATCGTGCGCGCCGAACCGGCGGCGAACAGCTTGTGGGCGAGCATCTCGACGGCCTGGGGGGTGGTGCGCTCGCTCATGCCGATGAGCACCGCGCCGTTGCCGATGACCAGCACGTCGCCGCCCTCGATGGTGGAGGGGTAGTCGGCCTGGCCCTCGGACCAGACGTGGAAGCCCTGGCCGCGGAAGAGCGGGTGGTAGCGGTAGATGGCCTCGAAGTGCACGGTCTCGCGCTGCCGCGCGGGCCAGCGCATCGCGTTGATGGAGACCCCGTCGTATATCCAGGCGGAGGTGTCGCGGGTGAAGAGGTGGTTGGGCAGCGGGCCGAGCAGGAAGTCGTCGAGGTCCATGACGTGGAAGCGCACGGACGTGGGCTCGGCGTACCCCTGGAGGAACTCGCGCTTGGTCATGCCGCCGACCAGGGCCTCGGCCAGGTCGGCCGCGCTCAGGGTCTCGAAGGCGGCACGGAGGTGGTCGGTGGCGAGCGGGCCGTACTCCTTCTCGTCGAAGACGCGGTCCAGGACGAGGGACCGCGCCGACGGGATCTCCATCGTCTCGGTCAGCAGGTCGCCGAAGAGGTGCACGGCGACCCCGCGGTCGCGCAGCACGTCGGCGAACCCGTCGTGCTCGGCGCGCGCCCGGCGCACCCACAGCACGTCGTCGAACAGGAGGGCGTCCTTGTTGCTGGGGGTGAGCCTTTTGAGCTCGAGATCGGGCCGGTGCAGGATGACGCGGCGCAGCCGCCCGGCCTCGGAGTCGACATGGAATCCCATGTCTCCATCCTGACCATCGCGGACCGTCTTCACCCTCCGCTTGTTCGTTTCCGCCCTTTCTTGTTTTCGTCCTCTTGACGACAAGGGGACGGGGCCGTGCCCCCCGCCCCCGGCCGGGCCCGCGGCACCGGAGGCGGCGCCGCGGGCCCGGCGGTTCACAACCGCGGGTCCACCGGTTCCGATTCCAGGGCCAGGACGGCGAAGACCGCCTCGTGGACCCGCCACAGCGGTTCGCCGTCGGCCAGCCGGTCGAGGGCCTCCAGGCCCAGGGCGTACTCGCGGATCGCCAGGGAGCGCTTGTGGTTCAGGAAGCGCCGGCGCAGGCGGGCGAGGTTGTCCGGGCGGGTGTACTCGGGGCCGTAGATGATCCGCAGGTACTCGCGGCCGCGGCACTTGATCCCCGGCTGGACCAGCCTGCCCTGCTCGCCGCGGACCAGGGCCCCCAGCGGCTTGACGACCATGCCCCCGCCGCCGCGGCCGGTCATCTCCAGCCACCAGTCAACGCCGGCGCGCACCGACTCGGGGTCGGCGGTGTCGACGTACAGCCGGCGTGTGGTCTGCAGCAGTCCGGTCGCGTCGTGCTCCACGAGGCGGTCGAGCAGCGCGAGTTGCTCGTCGTGGGGCAGGGCGGCCAGGCTGCGGCCCTGCACCGCCAGGATCTGGAACGGCGCGAGGCGCACCCCGTCCAGGCCCTCGGTGGTCCAGCAGTAGCGGCGGTACGCGGCCGTGAACGCGGCGGCGTCGAAGGCGCGTTCACGCTGGCGCTCCAGCAGGCCGCCGACGTCGACGCCGCGGGCGGCGGCGCCCTCCAGCGCGGCCAGCGCGCCGGGGAACACCGCCCCGGAGGCGGCGCCGACCGCCGCGTACTGCGACCGCAGCAGCCCGCCGGCCTTCAGCGACCAGGGCATCAACTCGGCGTCCAGCAGCAGCCAGTCGGTGCCGAACTCCGTCCACAGCCCGGCCTCGCCGACGGCCGTGCGCAGCCGGGCGAGGATCTCCTCCGTGACCGCCGGGTCGTCGAAGAAGGGGCGGCCGGTACGGGTGCAGAGGGAGCCGGTGGGGCCGTCGACGCCGAAGCGTGCGCGCGCCGCCTCCGCGTCCCGGCACACCAGGGCCACCGCCCGCGAGCCCATGTGCTTCTCCTCGCACACCACCCGCGCGACGCCGTCCTCGCGGTACTGCGCGAACGCCTCCTCCGGGTGCTCCAGGTAGCCCTCGATCTCCGAGGTCGCGGCCGGCGCCATCGTCGGCGGCAGGTACGGCAGCAGGCGCGGGTCGACGGCGAAGCGGCTCATGACCTCGAGGGCCGCGGCCGCGTTCTCCTCGCGCACCGCCACCCGGCCGGCGTGCCGGGTCTCCACCACTCTGCGGCCGTGCACGTCACCGAGGTCCAGCGGGCGGCCGTCGTGCCCGCCGGGCGCCTCGGTGCGCAGCGGCCTGGCCGGCTCGTACCAGACCTTCTGGGCCGGTACGTCGACCAGTTCGCGCTCCGGCCAGCGCAGCGCGGTCAGCTTGCCGCCGAACACCGCGCCGGTGTCCAGGCAGATGGTGTTGTTGAGCCAGGCGGCCTCCGGCACCGGGGTGTGCCCGTAGACCACGGCCGCCCGGCCGCGGTAGTCCTCGGCCCACGGGTAGCGCACCGGCAGGCCGAACTCGTCCGTCTCCCCGGTGGTGTCGCCGTAGAGCGCGTGCGAGCGCACCCGTCCGGAGGTGCGGCCGTGGTACTTCTCCGGCAGGCCCGCGTGGCAAACGACCAGCCGGCCGCCGTCGAGGACGTAGTGGCTGACCAGCCCGTCGATGAACTCCCCCACCTCGCGCCGGAAGTCCTCGCTCTCGCCCTCCATCTGCGCGACGGTCTCGGCCAGTCCGTGGGTGAGCCGGACCTTGCGGCCCTTGAGGTGGCGGCCGTACTTGTTCTCGTGGTTGCCCGGCACGCACAGCGCGTGCCCCGACCTGACCATGCCCATCACGCGGCGCAGCACGCCCGGGCTGTCCGGGCCCCGGTCGACCAGGTCGCCGACGAAGACCGCCGTACGGCCCTCGGGGTGGACGCCGTCGGTGTAGCCCAGCTTGCCGAGCAGCGCCTCCAGTTCGGCGGCGCAGCCGTGGACGTCGCCGATGATGTCGAACGGGCCGGTGAGGTGGGTGAGGTCGTTGAAGCGCTTCTCGGTGACGACCGTGGCGCCGTCGATCTCCTCGACGCCGCGCAGGACGTGCACCTTGCGGAAGCCCTCGCGTTCCAAGTGGCGCAGGGAGCGGCGCAGTTCGCGGATGTGCCGCTGGATCACCCGGCGCGGCATGTCGGCCCGGTCGGTGCGGGCCGCGTTGCGCTCGGCGCACACCTCCTCGGGCACGTCGAGCACGACGGCTATCGGCAGCACGTCGTGCTTCCTCGCCAGGTCGATCAGCTGCCTGCGGGCGTCCTGCTGCACGCTGGTGGCGTCCACGACCGTGCGGCGGCCGGCCGCGAGCCGCTTGCCGGCGATGTAGTGCAGGACGTCGAAGGCGTCGCGCGTGGCGCTCTGGTCGTTCTCGTCGTCGCTGACCAGGCCGCGGCAGAAGTCGGAGGAGAGGACCTCGGTCGGCTTGAAGTGGCGCCGGGCGAAGGTGGACTTGCCCGAACCGGAGGCCCCGACCAGGACCACGAGGGAGAGGTCGGTGACGGAGAGCACGCGGCCCTGGGGCTGCGCGGTCTCGTGGGTGGTGGTCACGCGGCCTTCGCCTCCTTCGCTGTCGTGGTGGTCACGGCCGTGAACACGGCCATCTGGGTGGGCGCTCCCACCTCCGGGTCCTCGGGGCCGACGGCTTCGAACCGCACGCCGTAGCCGTGCCGTTCGGCCACCGCCCCGGCCCAGGCGCGGAACTCCTCGCGGGTCCACTCGAAACGGTGGTCGCCGTGCCGGACATGGCCGGCCGGCAGGCTCTCCCAGCGCACGTTGTACTCGACGTTCGGGGTCGTGACGACGACCGTGCGCGGGTGGGCGGCGCCGAAGACCGCGTACTCCAGGGCGGGCAGCCGGGGCAGGTCCACGTGCTCGACGACCTCGCTGAGCACGGCGGCGTCGTAGCCCTTGAGCCGCTTGTCGGTGTAGACGAGCGAGCCCTGCCGGAGTTCGACGCGGGCGGCCTGCCGCTCCCCCATGCGGTCCAGCCTGAGCCGCCGGGAGGCGATGGTGAGGGCGCGCACCGACACGTCGACGCCGACGATCTCGGTGAAGCGCACGTCCTTCAGCAGCGCCTGCACCAACTGGCCCTGCCCGCAGCCGAGGTCGAGCACGCGGGCCGCACCGGCCTCCTGGAGAGCGGCGAGGATCGCGTCCCTGCGCTGTACGGCGAGCGGAGTCGGCTTCTCGTCGGCCTCGGTCTCCGTCCCGGTGCCGGCCTCCGTCCCGGTTTCGGTGCCGGGGCCGGTCTCGGTTCCGGTCTCGGCGTCCGTCCCGGTCTCCGTCTCGGCCGGGACCGCGTTGTCGATCTCCTCGACCTCGCTGTCGTCGGCCTCGGCCAGCCGCACCAGTTCCAGCCGCTCCAGCGCCTGCCGCGTGAGCGACCAGCGGCGCGAGAGGTAGCGGCTGGTGATCAGCTTCTGCTCCGGGTGCTCGGGCAGCCAGCCCTCGCCCGCCCGCAGCAGCTTGTCGACCTCGTCGGAGGAGACCCAGTAGTGCTTGGCGTCGTCGAGGACGGGGAGCAGGACGTAGAGGTGGCGCAGGGCCTGCGCGAGGGTCACCGACTCCGACTCCAGCACCAGGCGTACGTACCGCGAATCGCCCCACTCGGGGAACTCGCCGTCCAGCGCGATCGGTTCCGCGGTGACGCGCCAGCCGAGCGGCTCGAAGAGACGGTGTACCAGGGCGGGGCCGCCGCGGGCCGGCAGCGCGGGCACCTCGATGCGCAACGGGCGCACCCGCGAGGGAAGTTCGGGGCGCGCGGCGCACACCCCGCGCATGGCGCTGGAGAACACGTTGCCGAGGGCGACCGCGAGGAGGGAGGAGGCCGCGTAGGGGCGGTCGTTGACGTACTGCGCGAGGGTCGCGTCGGGGGCGCCGGCGCGGCCCTTGCCCTTGCCCCGCCGGACCAGCGCCACCGCGTCGACCTCCAGGAGCAGCGCGGCCGTGCAGCGGTCGGTGGCCGCCTCGGGGTACAGCACGTGCGCGCGGCCGTGGGAGGTGGAGAACGCCTGCGCCTTGTCGGGGTGCTTGTGCAGCAGGAAGCCGAGGTCTGTGGCGGGGCGTTCGGGCGTGCCGGTGGTGGTGATGGTCAGGAACATGCGGGGGCCTCTCCGGCCGGCGGTCGGTCGATGCGGTGCCGCTCACCTTGGCATACGGCCGCGAGCGGCGCCTTTCTTTATTCCGCTGTGCGCTCCGCTGTCCGTTCCGCTGTCCGTTCCGCGGTGCGTTCCGCCGCTGTCCGGGATCCTTTGCGTGTCCCGGGTGGGGCGGTTCGTCGTTGTCAGGGCACAGAAGGCGAGGAAGACCGGTTCTCAGGGAGGCGTGAGTGGTGGAGAGTGCCGAGTGGTTGCCGCGCGAGGAGTGGGTGAGGACACAGCCGCAGGCGCTGCTCGCCGCGTGCGTGGTGATGCTGGACGGCGCGGGCCGTGTGCTGCTGCTGCGGTACGGGCCCGGGCAGCCGGGCACCGGCCAGTGGTGGCTGCCCGGCGGGATGCTCGACCACGGCGAGGACCCGTGGACGGCGGCCCGGCGGGAGATGCGTGAGGAGACCGGCATCGAACTCGGGCCGCTGCCACGGCTGATCGGCGTCGACCACCGTGTGGACGTGCTGGGCACCGGGCCGGTCCTCGACTGCTTCTTCCACGGCGGCACGCTGGCCGCGGGCACGCGTCCGGCCGTACGGCTGAGTCCCGAGCACGACCGCTACGGCTGGTTCGCGCTCACCGAGCTGTCCGGCACCCGGCTCGCCGCCCCGCTGCCCACGCTCACCGCCCTGCACACGGCTGCCGTGAGCGGCACGGTGGTGTGCCTGCGGGAGGGTGTGCCGTGGGGTGACGGGGACCCGGCGCGGCGGCCCGGGTCAGCCCAGCTCGGCCTCCGGTAACGCCTCGTCACGGGCCGCGAGTTTGCGCAGCATCTCGCGGACCCGGTCCCGGGACTCGTCCGCCGCGTCGATCGCCTCCATGCACTGCCAGTACGTGGTGTCGCCGGCGGTGCTGGCGATGCCGAGAAGGGCGATGCCCACCTCGCCGAGCAGTGCGTGCAGGCACAGCAGGGCGTGGTGGGCGTCGTCGAGCTCGGTGAGCTGGGCCGCCAGTAAGTCGCCCGGGTCGAGGTCGGGGGCGTCCAGCACCCCGCAGCCCCGGCCCGCCAGCTCGGTCAACCCCAGTGCCTCGCCGCGCAGTTCGGGCGGCCCGGAGACGGCGAGGCGGCTGCCGATCGCCTGGGACAGCGCCTGCGCCTGCCACACCTCCGCCAGGATGGCGGGGGCCTCGCCGCTCCCCGCCAGGGCACGCCTGCTCGCCAGGATGAGCCGCACCGCGTCCATGCGTTGCCCCCGTCCGTCCCGACGTGCTCACCGCACGTCCGCCCGCACTCCACTAGTCCACTACCCAGAGTGAAGCTGCCTGAGACGAAAAGCCAGAGGAAGACGGAAATTAGCGGACAACAAATCGGTTTCGTCCCACTGGATGGCTCCGCAGAGTGATAACGGAGCGCTCAGTTCCCCTCGGGCGCCGGGCGGTTACCGGGTGCGGGGAACCTGTGCTCGTTGCGCTCGATCTTCGCGGCGAGCGCCGCGAGCGGGTCGACGCCTAGTACGTCGCAGAGCTGGAGGAGGTACGCGAGGACGTCCGCGACCTCGTCGCGTACGCGGTGGGCGGTCTCCGGGTCGGCCATGACGCGGGCCGACTGCTCGGGGGTCAGCCACTGGAAGATCTCCAGCAGTTCGGACGCCTCCACGCTGAGCGCGGAGACCAGGTTCTTGGGGGTGTGGTACGGCTCCCAGTTCCGCGCGGCGGCGAACTCGGCGAGGCGGCGCCGGAGGGAGTTCAGGTCGGGGTGAGCGCCGGAAGCCGGGCGGTCGGGGCGTCCAGGGCGGTCGGTCGCGACGTTGTCGGAGCGTTCAGGGCGTTCGGTCACCGCACAGGTCTACCACCCGCGCCTCGGGCACCTCGCCCGCCCAGGAGGCGTCGCTGACCGCCGCCGTGAGCCGGATGTGCCCGCGTTCGCACATGCGCGCCGCCAGCCGCAGCAGCCCGGCGCGCTGGCACGGGTCCAGGCCCCGGTCGAGGCCGTCCGCGAGCACCGTCAGCGTCTGGAGGGCCGCCGGCACCTCTCCCGCCGGGTCGACCTCAAGGACTCCGGGCCCGGTCAGCAGTACCAGGGCCAGCGCGGTGTAGCGCAACTCGCCGTCGCCCAGCCGCTCGAAGCCGGTGCGCGTGCCGTCCCCGCGGTCCAGCACCGCCCGCAGCCTGCCCTCGCCCACCGGCTCCGCGAGCACGTCCCCCACGGGACCCGCGCATCCGGCGCGCACCGCTTCGACGAGCAGCCCGTGCCGCCGCCCGCACTCGGTGCGGGTGCGCGACAGGACGTCGGCGAGGTTGTCGCAGCCGCGCAGCAGCCGTCCCGTACCGGCCGGTGTGGGCACCCGCATGCTGCCGGGGCGCGGATCGCACGCGAACACCGACCGCAGGGCGACCACCATCTGCTCGGCGGCGGCGAGGACCCGCCGCTGCCCGTCGGTCTTCCCCGCGACCCGCAGGGGCAGCAGCGGCGTGCCGAGCCGGTCGTCGGGCAGGGGCGCCCGGGTGACCGGCGAGGAGCCGCCGTTGTGCCAGGCCGCCTGGACGGCCCGGCGCCCGGGATCGCGCAGCGCGGTCTCCAGCAGGACCAGCCGCCCGGCCGCCAGCCGCTCCCCCACGACCCGGAGTTCCGGCTCGGCCTGTACGGCCACGTCGAGGCTCACCGGGCCCTCGGGACCGTCCGCCGTACAGCCGATGCGGAAGCCGCGGCGGTGCTGGGCGTCCGGCCGGGCGCGCTCGGGCACGCAGCCGGCCGGGTCGGGGAAGACCTCGCCGAGGGCTGCCCCGCCGCCGAGCCGGGCGAGCGCCTCGTACGCGCGCAGCGCACTGGTCTTGCCGCAGCCGCTCGGCCCGGTGAGGAGGGTGAGCGGCCCGAGCGGGACGCGCGTGCGGCGGTGCCCGGCGAAGGCGGACAGCCGCAACTCGGTGAGGCGGGCCCGGTCGGGGCGGACGGGGTTGCCGGGACGGCCCGGGCCGTCGGGGCGCTCGGGGTGGCCGGGGGCGTGCGGCCCGGGCTGGGCGGCGTTGGCGAGGATGCGGGAGGCGGGCATGTCAGGACGGTAGGACGCGGCCGCGCGGCCGAACCGTTACGCCCGCGCGGCCTTCCTACGATCGGGGGGAGCACCGGGGTCACTCCCCCGGCACCCGCCGCGGGTTTCACGCCCCGGTGACGGCCGCGCCCTCCATGAGCCCGCTGACCTCGGTGCCGGGCGGCGTCAGCAGGAAGACGTTGCGGTCCACCCGGTGCATGCCGCTGCCCAGGCCGAAGACGACGCCGGTGGCGAAGTCCAGGACTCTCTTGGCGACCTCGTTCTCGGCGCCCGTGAGGTCGAGCAGGACGGGCGCGCCCGCCATCACCGTCTCCGCGACGTCGCGGGCGTCCGCGAACACGTTGACCCGGAGGACGACGAACCGGCGCCGGGTCTCGGTCTCCGCGTCGGGCAGCGCGCGGTGGTCCACCGCGGACGGCCAGGCGTCCCGGCCCCGCAACGGAACGACCTGGGCGAGCCCTTCCCACTGTTCATCGGTGACGTCGTGGCTGTTCACCGGCTCCCCCCGACCTGACTCGCACTCATCGACTGCATCAGCCAATTCTTAACCGACCTCACCCGTTCGGCCCAACTGCGACACGGCGGCGACGGACAGGACGGAAAGAGACGGATGGGGCGGAAAGAGAGGCGCGGAGGCCGCGGGGCGACGTCGACGGGGCGGTACGTCCGTCACGCGGTCCTGGTGGGCGGGATGTCCGGGGCGGGGTCGTAGGGATATCCCTACCGCCCCCGTGCGGTTCTTCCGTGGGCGGGGCGGGGTTCCCACACTCCTTCTGGCGCCGTGCCTCCGGGTGCGGCGTCGCCCCCACAATCCCCTGCGCCCACAAGGCGAAAGGAAGTCCGTTCCCATGCGGAACCGAATATCCGCCCTGGCGTCGACCGCCGCGCTGGTCACCATGGCCGCCGCGCTCGCGGCGCCGGCGGCCGCGGCTCAACCCGAGCCCCCCGCCCAGCACGCCGCCACCGGCCACGCCGGCTCCGGTCACACGGCCGGGCCCTCGGCGTTCAGAGCCGCGCCGTTCACCACGGACCCCTCCCCGTCCGTCCGCAAGCGTGTGGTCGAGCAGGGGCAGCGGGCCATCGCCGCGCACACCGGGGCGGCGCACGTGGTGAAGGGCGACGCCTTCACCCAGCGCTCCGTCGTCGTCGACCGGGACGGCTCGGCCGACGTCCGCTACGACCGTACGTACCAGGGACTGCCGGTGTACGGCGGGGACGTCGTCGTGCATCTGAAGGCCGACGGGTCGTACAAGGGCCTCACCACCGCGTCCTGGGTGCCGCAGAACTCCGCCGCCCTCTCCGTCACTCCCCGCGTCTCGCCCGCCAGGGCCGCCTCGGTCTCCCGCGGGCAACTGCGCGGCACCGTCACGTCGGTGTCCACGCCGCACCGGGCGGTGTGGATGAAGGGGCGTTCGGCGACCCTGGTGTGGGAGACCGTGGTCGTCGGCCGTCGCGCCGACGGGACGCCGAGCCGGCTGCACGTCCTCGTCGACGCCCGCAAGGGGCAGGTCGTCGAGACCCGGGACGAGATCTCCGCGTTCCTCTCCCCGGAGCAGGCCGCTCGCGCGGCCAAGGTCCGCGCCAGGGCCAAGGCCAGGAGCAAGGCCGGCGCCGATGTCTCGCCGCTCACCGCCGGCAACGGCAACTCCATCTACAGCGGCCAGGTCTCCATCGACCTGACCCAGTCCGGCGGCACCTGGTCCATGACGGACCCGTCGCACGGCAACGGCTACACGACCGACCTCAACCACGCCACCAGCGGCACCGGTACGGTCTTCTCCAACTCCACCGGCACCTTCGGCGACGGCACCAACAACGACCCCGCCTCCGCCGGTGTGGACGCGCACTACGGCGCGGCGGAGACGTTCGACTACTACAAGAACGTCCAGGGCCGCAACGGCATCTTCGGCGACGGCAAGGGCGTACCCTCGCGCACCCACTACGGCAACGCCTACGTCAACGCCTTCTGGGACGGCACCCAGATGACGTACGGCGACGGCCAGAACGACGCCCGTCCGCTCGTCGAGATCGACGTGGCGGGCCACGAGATGAGCCACGGTGTCAGCGGCGCCCTCACCGGCTGGGACGAGACCGGCGAGACCGGCGGCATGAACGAGGGCACCAGCGACATCTTCGGCACCATGGTCGAGTTCTACGCCAACAACCCCGTGGACACGCCCGACTACACCATGGGCGAGCTCATCAACATCAACGGTGACGGCAAGCCGCTGCGCTACATGTACCAGCCCTCGCTCGACGGCCAGTCGCCCGACTGCTACGACAGCAACAACGGCAACCTCGACCCGCACTACTCGATGGGCCCGCTGAACCACTGGTTCTTCCTGGCGGCCGTCGGCAGCGGCGACCACGGCTACGGCAACAGCCCCACCTGCAACAACTCCACGGTCACCGGCATCGGCAACGACAAGGCCGGCAAGATCTGGTACAAGGCGCTGGCCTCCTACGCCAACAGCCACGAGGACTACGCCCAGGCCCGCATCGACTCCCTGAAGGCCGCCGCGGACCTGTACGGCACCCACTGCACCGAGTACAACACGATCGACGCGGCCTGGGCCGCCGTCAGCGTCACCGGCTCCGACCCCGTACCCGGCACCTGCCCCGGGCAGGGCGGCCAGCCGGCCGTGACCTCGCCCGGCAACCAGACCGGCACCGTGGGCACCGCGGCCAGTGTGCAGATCCACGCGACCGACCCGAACAACAAGACGCTGACGTACAGCGCCACGGGCCTGCCCGCCGGACTGTCGATCAACTCCTCCACCGGCCTGATCTCCGGCACGCCCACCACGGCCGGCACCTCCACGGTGACCGTGACGGCGACCAACACCGACAACGCGTCCGGTTCCGCCACCTTCACCTGGACGGTCAACCCCGCCGGTGGCGGCGGCTGCACCAGCACCGGTGAGAAGGTCGCCAACGGCGGCTTCGAGAACGGCACTTCGCCCTGGAGCACCTCCTCCGGCGTGATCTCCACCTCCAGCGCCGGTGAGAGCCCGCACTCCGGCACCTACTACGCCTACCTGGACGGCTACGGCTCCACGCACACCGACACGGCCTTGCAGTCGGTGACCGTCCCCGCGGGCTGCAAGGGCCGGCTGACCCTGTGGCTGCACGTCGACACCGCGGAGACCACCTCGTCCACCGTCTACGACAAGCTGTCGGTGAAGCTGGGCAACACCACCCTGGCGACCTACTCGAACCTGGACGCGGGCTCCGGGTACACGCAGAAGTCCTTCGACGTCTCCGCCTTCGCCGGGCAGACGGTCACCCTGACCTTCACCGGCACCGAGGACTCCAGCGCGCAGACCAGCTTCACCGTGGACGACGTGTCCCTGAACGCGTCCTGAACCTCCCCCACCACCTCACGGTCCAGCGCCGCTCCTGATCCGGGCGGGTGTCCTCCGGTCCGGCCTCCACGGCCGGCACAGGGCACCCGCCCGTCCCCCCACCCTGTCCCGAGAGGACCGGAACACATCATGAGACGCAGACTTCTGACATGGACGACGGGCGCCTGCCTGATCGTCGGCGCCGGTGGCCTCGCCACCGTCGCCGCACCCACCCCCGCCCGGGCCGCCGCCGACTGCGCCGCCGGTCAGCTGATCTCCAACGGCGGTTTCGAGAACGGCACTTCGCCCTGGTCCCAGAGCAACGGAGTCATCACTTCCTCCGCCTCGCAGAGCGCCCACAGCGGCAGCCACTACGCCTGGCTCGACGGCTACGGCTCCACGCACACCGACACCCTCTCCCAGAGCGTCACCGTCCCGGCCGGCTGCACCAGCGCCTCGCTGAGCTTCTACCTGCACATCGACACGGACGAGACCACCTCGTCCACGGCCTACGACAAGCTCACCGCCAAGGCCGGTCCGACCACCCTCGCCACGTACTCCAACCTGGACGCGGCCTCCGGCTACACGAAGAAGACCTTCGACCTCTCCGCCTTCGCCGGGCAGACCGTCACCGTGTCCTTCACCGGCACCGAGGACTCCGGCGCCCAGACCAGTTTCGTCCTCGACGACGTCGCCCTGGACGTCTCGGGCGGCGGCACCACGCCCCCGCCCCCACCGCCGCCCTCCGACTCCACGCGTACGCCGGCGAAACCCGCGTACACCGTCTCGCTCAGCAGCGACTCCGCGGGCACCCACTGGAGCGGCCACGAGAGCGTGTCCTTCACCAACGCCTCGGCCACCCCGCTGAGCGAGGTGTACCTGCGGCTGTGGGACAACGCCCACGGCAACTGCCCCACCACGCCGATCACCGTGACCAACGTGACCGGCGGCACGCCCGACGCCCTGTCGGTGAACTGCACGGCCCTGAAGGTGACGCTGCCCGGCCCGCTCGCCCAGGGACAGAGCGGCACCGTCGGCTTCGGCCTCGCCATCGACGTGCCCAGCGGCGCCGACCGCTTCGGCCACGACGGGCAGTTCGCCTTCCTCGGCAACGCGCTGCCCGTGCTGGCGATCCGTGACGCGGACGGCTGGCACCTGGATCCGTACACCAACAACGGCGAGTCCTTCTACTCCCTGGCCGCCGACTTCGACGTGACCCTGGACCACCCCTCCGCGCTGTCCGTCCCGGCCACCGGCACCTCCCAGGACAGCGCCGGCTCCGCCGGCCGCACCGTCACCCGCGCCACCGCGCGTTCGGTGCGCGACTTCGCCTGGGCGGCGGGCCCGTTCAGCAAGGTCTCGGGTACGTCACCGGGCGGCACCAAGGTCAACGTCTACGCCGTGGACGGCATCGGCTCCTCCGACACCCAGAACATGCTGGACGTGGCCGAGTCGGCGATCGACGCCCACGCGCAGCGCTTCGGCGCCTACCCGTACGGCGAGGTCGACGCGGTCCTCGACAACAACTTCTGGTTCGGCGGGATGGAGTACCCCGGCTTCGTGCTCGACCTGGTCGACCGCACGGCGCTCACGCACGAGCTCGCCCACCAGTGGTTCTACGGCATCGTCGGCGACGACGAGTACAACCGCCCGTGGCTGGACGAGGCGTTCACCGACTACGCCACCGACCTCGCCCTCGGCAAGGACGGCGCCGGCTGCTGGAACAACGTGTCCTGGGCCTCCCCGGACGAGGCGATCACCGACTCGATGGCGTACTGGGACGCCCACTCCTCGCGGTACTCCACCGTCGTCTACGGCTACGGCAAGTGCGCCCTGCACGACCTGCGGCGCGTGATCGGGGACAGCGCGATGGAGCAACTGCTGCACGACTACGCCCAGTCGCACTGGTACGGCGTCTCCACCACCGCCGAGTTCAAGGCGGCGGCGCAGGCGGCGACCAGCACGGACCTGACGTCGTTCTGGACGCAGCACCGCATCCTGGACTGAGCCCGCATCGTCACCAGCGCCTCCCGGGGCGGCCGCCCGAGGCCGGCGGCCGCCCCTCCCGCTCGCCGGGCCCGCCCCGCCGTCCCCGCCTTGGCGCACTCTTGGTGTTTTCGCGTCCGTCTCGTGGTTCACCTTCCAACTCCCGGGGTTCACCATGCCCTCTGGCCGCACACCTCGGAGGACGCGAAGGGACTGGCACGATGAGCGTGGAACGCGCCACCGTCCTGGACCGTGCCCAAGCCGCCCTGGACGGGGGTGGCGGACTGGTGCTGACGGGCCATCCGGGGGCCGGACGGTCGACCCTCCTGTCGTCGCTCGCCGACCGGTTCACCTCCGGCGGTCACCGGGTGCTGCGGTGCCGGCCCGCCCGCGCCGACCAGGAGCTGCCGTATCTCGGTCTCATCGACCTTCTGGCAGAGGTGGCAGACGAGGAGCTGGGCCGTCTGCCGGACGCCGAACACGCCCTGCTGGGCGGGGTGCTGCGCAGGGTGACGGGCGCGACCGCACCAGCCGGGGGCGGGCAACTGCTCACGCTCCGTATGGCGTTGCTGAGGACGCTCACCGAACTGGCCGACGGCCGGCCGCTCCTGCTGGTCGTCGACGACGCGCAGTGGCTGGACGCGCCCAGCGCCGACGCCCTGTCCTTCGTAGCCCACCGCAGCGCGGGCACCGGGCTCGCGGTGGCGGCCGCGGTGCGCACCGGGCCGGTCGGCGGCGACGACCCGGTCGTCCGGGCGGTACGGCTGTGCCCGCAGCCGGTGACGACGCTGCCCGTGCCCCCGATGACCGAGCCGGAGACCGCCGCGCTGCTCGCGGAACACGGCATGGCGTGGCCCAAGCAGCGGGCCTCGAGGATCCGGCGCGCGAGCGGCGGCAACCCGCGCTTCGCACTGGAACTGGCCCGGGCCTGCGGCGAGGACGGCGGCCCGGTCTGGGACGAGCCGCCGACGCCCACCACCGTGCGGCCGCTGCCCGAGACCCTGCGCGCCTTCTTCGGAAGGTGGCTCGCGGCGCTCGGCCCCTCCGCCCGCCGCACGCTGCTGGCCGCGGGCACCGCCGCACGGCCCACGCCCGAACTGCTGCTGGCGGCCGGGTTCGAGGGCGCCGCCGCCGACCTGCGCGAGGCCGCGCGGCTCGGCCTGGTGGAACCGGTGGCGCAGGGGCCGGTCCGGTTCACCCAGCCGCTCACCGCGGCCCTGCTGTACGAGGAGGCCACGCCCAAGGAGCGGGCGCGGATCCACCGGGCGCTGGCCGACGCCGCGACCGACCCGGTGGAGAGGGCCCACCAGCTCGCCTCGCTGTCCCGGGGCAAGGACCCGGCACTGGCCGCACTGCTCTGCGAGGCCGCCGCGCTCGCCCGCCGGCGCGGCGACCCGGCGGGCGCGGCCCGGCTGCTCCTGCGCGCGGCGGACCACACGCCCGAGGACGGTGCGGGTGGCGGGAGTCCGGGCGGGGGCCGCGGTCCCGGCGCCGGCGCCGTGGATCTGCGCCTCACGGCGGCCGAGGACGCGCTGGCCGCGGGCGACTACCCGCTCGTACGGCGGCTCGCGCACCGCGCGCTGCGCGACTGCCGCACCCCGGCGGACCGGGTGCGCGCCTGGATGGCGGTCATCGACTCCAGCGGGCAGGCCGTGGCCGAGGTGTCCGACGTGTTCCGGCACGCGCTGCGGGACGCCGAGGGCGAGCCGGGCCTGCTGGCCCAGGTGCACTACCGGCTCGCCTGGCGGTCCTGGCTGGCGGAGGGCTCCGCGGTCAGGGCGCACCCGCACGCCGTACGCGCGGCCCGGCTGTCCGGGCGGGCCGGCGACCCCCGTACCCACCAGCTGAGCCTGACTCTCCAGTCCGCGCTGGAGTTCTACCTCGGCCGGCCCGAGGCGGAGGAGACGCTGGACGCGGCGCTGGCGTCACCGGCGGACCAGCGCGTGCTCTACGACCACAACGGCCCCGCCTACCTGCGCCACCGCCGCCACCTGCTGCACGACCGGCTGGACGACGCGTACACCGAGATGCGCGCCCTCGTCTACGCGGTCCGCAGGCGCGGCAGCCCGGAGACCCTGAGCCAGTGCCTGGGCTGTCTCGCCCTCATCGAGGTGCACCGCGGCCGCTGCGCCCGCGCCCTGGACCTGTCCCGGCAGGGCCTGCGGGTCGCCCAGGACGCCGGGATCAGCCAGGGGCCCGCCTGGCACGCGGTGGCGATCGCGCGGGCGGCGGGCGGTGACCTCGGTGACGCCCTCTCGGCGGCCGAGCAGGCGCGCCGGCACAGCGAGGACGACGACGACCGGCTGTTCCTGCCCCGCGCCCTGTACGCGGAGGGTCACATCCGGCTGATCGGCGGCGAGCCGAGGGCGGCGGTGCGCCTTCTGCGCCGGGTGCGGGACCTCGAACTCGCCCAGGGGCAGGGCGATCCGGCGATGCGCCGCTGGCAGAGCGATCTCGCCGAGGCGCTGATCGGCGAGGGGCTGCTGGACGAGGCGGCCGAGGTGGTCGGGCGGACCTGGAAGCAGGCGGCGCGGCTGGGCCGGCGGAGCGTGATGGCCGCTCTGGGCCGGCCGCGGGCGCTGCTGCTGGAGGCCGACGGGGACCCGGACGCGGCCGTACGCGTGCTGCGCCGGACCGCGGACCAGCACCAGGCGCTGCGCTACCCGCTCGAGGAGGGCCGCGCACGGCTCGCCCTCGGTCAGCTGCACCTGCGGCGGTGCGACGCGGAGGCCGCCCGCCGTGAACTGGCCGCCGCGCACCGGCTGTTCGAGCAGGCGCAGGCGCGTCCCTGGCTGGCGCAGGTGCGGGCCGCGCAGGAGCGGCAGACGGCGGCCGACGCCCCCGCCTCCGCGTCCCTGGCCGCCGTGGGTTCCCTCACCGAGGCCGAGCGCAGGGTCGCGAGGCGCGTCGCGCAGGGCGCGAGCAACCGCGAGGTCGCCGCCGAACTGGTGGTGAGCGTCAAGACGGTGGAGGCCGCGCTGACCCGCGCCTACCGCAAACTCGGCGTCCGCTCCCGGGTGGACCTGACGAGGGCCGTGCTGGCGGCGGGCGCCAAGCGCCTGTGAAGCGACGGCCACGAGCACCGCCGCTTCCCAGGCCGGACACCTCCTTCTCGTTACGGGCCTCCGCCCTGCTCGTACGAACCTCCGCCGGGCCGATACGGGCCTTCGCCGGGCTCCTACGGGCTGCCGGGGGCCACCGCGCGGCCGGTCTGCGGGGAGATCCTGCCGGCGCACAGGCCCTTGGCGGACAGGGTCCGCGCGATGCGCGGGATCGCGGCGAGGGTGCTGGCGGGCCATTCGTGCATGAGGATGATCTGCCCGTTGCCGAGCCGGGAGACCGCCTGCACGATCGCGTCGGTGCTCGCGCCGTTCCAGTCCTGCGAGTCGACGTCCCAGATGATCTCGGTCAGCCCGTACTTGGCCTCGACCGACCTCAGGGCCGAGTCGGTCTCGCCGTAGGGCGGCCGGAACAGTCTCGGCGTGCCGCCGCCCGCCGCGGCGATCGCCTGCTGGGTGCGGGAGAGTTCCGAGTCGATCTGCGACTGGCTCTGCTGGGTCAGGTGCGGGTGGGTGTAGCTGTGGTTGCCGACCCACATGCCCGCGTCGATCTCGGCCCGCACCTGGGCGGGGTAGGCGGCCGCGTACCGGCCCTCGTTGAACATCGTGGCCCGCAGGCCGTTCTGCCTGAGCGCGTTGAGCAGGGCCGGGGTGTGGTCGTTGGAGGGGCCGTCGTCGAAGGTGAGTCCGACGTAGCCGCCGCAGGTGGCGGCGCGGGCGGGTGCCTGGCCGGTGGTGACGGCTCCCGTCAGGGCGAGCGCGGTCACCGCCAGGCCACTCACCAGCGAACGCGACGGCGGACGTGGTCTGTTGCGCATGTGGATGTGCCTTCCTCGTGCCGGTGGGGGGTCAGCTCGCGGTGCAGGTGACGGTGGGCCAGGTCCAGGTGCCGTTGGTCTGGATCGTCAAGCCCCAGTTGTTGCCGCTGCCGTTGGGTTTGGCGGTCAGCACCTGCGCGCTCGGGTAACTGGCGCTGACGTTCCAGGTGGACAGGACCTTCTCCGGCGAGGGCACGTTCATCGTCACGGTCCAGTTGCTCGAACCGCTCACCGACACGTTCAGGTTGTACCGGTCACTCCACTGCTGCCCCGCCGACAGAGTCGCCGTGCAACCGCCGCCCGAGCCGCCTCCGCCACCGGTGCCGCCACCACCGCCGGATCCCGAATCGCCCAGGGTGATGCTGGAGTTGCCGCTGCTCTGGTAGCCCTCGGTGGCGAGGATCATGTAGTTGAAGGTGCCGAGGTTCATGCCGTCGCGGGCCCAGGCGTCGAAGTGGTTGCCGGTGGTGATGGTGCCGCCGGTCCGCTTCGACTGCCGCACGCTCCAGTACTGGTTGAAGGTGCGCGTGCCCTCGATGGACGGGGCGTTGACCCGGGTCGTCTCGTAGATGTCGTAGGTCCCGCCGTCGCTGGTGACCGTGCCCTTGTACGTTCCGGTGGGCCGGTAGGTGCCCCAGTTGTCGACGATGTAGTACTCCACGAGCGGGTTGGTGGTCCAGCCGTAGAGCGACAGGTAGGCGTTGCCTGACGGGTTGAAGCTGCCCGAGTAGGTCACGCTCCTGCGGCCGCCGGTGCTCCAGCCCTTGCCGGCGACGAAGTTGCCGACGTTGCTCCAGGAGGTGCCGTAACTGCTCCCGGAGCCGAGGTTCATGGAGACGGAGCCGCCGCCGTCGGTCCAGAACGAGTAGTAGTAGCCGTTGTCGGTGCCGGTCTGGTTGGTGGTGATCACGGTGTCGGCGTCGGCGGTACCGGGCAGCGCGAAGGCGGCCAGTGCGATCAGCGCGGCGGCCCAGACACTTCTGACGAACCACCTGAGCCGGTCGCCGGCGCGGCCGTGGGGGTGAGTGAGCGCGTTCATGTCCGTGCTTCCTCCTCGTGGGGGTGATGAGGGAACGGGGCTGTGAACGGCGCTCAGTGTTGGCGTGCCCCTGACCGCTGTCAACGGTTTCGGTAATTGTTTCGAAAGCTTCGGCCGCCTTCACGTTCAACTGCCGTTGACATTTCCGCAGTCCACAAGACGCATGCACGGTTTCAAGTCAATCTCCCCACGACCGACGTGGAGCACCCGAATCGGCACTGTGGACTCAGACCGCGAAACTTTCGACGCGCGCCACGCACACCGGACGGGCGAGGCTCGGGCGAACGCGAACGCGAGCGGGAATGCGACAGCCGGATCTTGTTGACCGTTGTTCACTCCTGTAACACATTTCCGTGTCAGGGCGGCCATTGTTGATCTTCGACCGGCGAATCACGGCTCAAAGTATGCGCACGAATTCCACACATCCTCTCTTCACACGCGCTCCGATGGTCTAGATTGACCGTGCTTCAGCTGTTCGAGCGCGGGGCGATCAGTCAAACGATCTTCACGTGGGCCTTGGGTGCGGGGGAGCGCCCGGGATGTCAGCGGTTTCCGTATGCCACGGAAGTCGTTCAGGAAAGGCGGGTCCGCTGCCGCCGGGGTGGGTTGTTCGAGCAGCGGCGACGGAGCCGGACGTCATGAGCGGGAGGCGGGGGCCTTCCACCTGAGGAACAGCGCGGCGCGGGAGGCGGGGGCCTCCCGAAGAAGGAACTGTGCGGGAGGCGGGGGCCTCCCGAGGGGGGTGGAACCGTGTTGGTCAAACACGTCGAATCACAGGGGACCGGGGGGGTTCCGTGCGGCAGGAGGGACTAGTAAGCCCGTTTCCGCCGGCGCGTGAGAGTCTGGCGAACGGGTCCGTCAGCGGGCCCGCGAGCGCCTGGGAGCAGCGGTACCGCCATATCGTGATCACCGGCGACACCGTGGCCACCGCCCTGGTGGTGACGATGATCGGCGGTTTCTTCGGGGCGCGGGACGCGGCCAACTGGCACGAGAAATGGGGAATTCTCGCATTCGGCACCGAGATCCTGGTACTGGGCGCACTCGCGGTGAGCCGCTCATGGGCGCCGGCGGTTCTCGGCCAGGGCGCCGAGGAATTCCGGCGGCTCGGCCGCGCGCTGTTCGCGGCGACCGTCGTGCTGGCGCTCGGCGGAATAGCCCTGACCTCACGCAACATCAAACTCTGGATCTTCGTCGCCATTCCCGCGATCGCGCTCGTCACCATGACGGCGCGGTATCTGCTGCGCCTCTGGCTGCACAAACAGCGGAAAGAGGGACGGTGTCTGAGACCGGTGCTCGCCGCCGGAAGTCTGGACACGGTACGCGACCTGATCACCCGTACCCGAAGATTCCCGCACCTCGGCTGGCGGGTGGACGCCGTGTGCACGGACGATGCCGTGCCCGGCGGTGTCCAGGTGGACGGAGTGCCGGTCGTCGGCCGGCTGGCGGACGTCGCCGGCCACGTCCGCCGCGACGCCTACCGGGTCGTCGCGGTCACACCGGACCCGCACTGGTCGCCGGCCCGGCTCCAGCGGCTGGCCTGGAACCTCGAGGGCAGCGACGCCGAGATGGTCGTCGCCCCCGTGCTGATGGAAGTGGCCGGACCTCGGCTGCACGTCGACGCGGTGCTCGGGATACCGCTGCTGCGGGTCAGCATGCCGGCCTTCACCGGCGGCCGCAGAGCCATCAAGGCGGTCGTCGACCGGCTGGGCGCGGCGGTCCTGCTGGTGCTGTTCGCGCCGCTGATGCTGGTCGTCGCAACTCTCGTCGTGGCGGAGAGCCCGGGCGGTGCGCTCTACCGCCAGCGCCGGGTCGGCAAGGACGGCCGCGAGTTCACCATCTGGAAGTTCCGCACCATGGTCGCCGGCGCCGACCGGGCGCGTGACGCGCTGGCCGACCGCAACGAGGGCGCGGGCCTGCTGTTCAAGCTCCGCCGGGACCCCCGGGTGACCCGGGTGGGGTCGGTGCTGCGCCGGTACTCGGTCGACGAACTCCCGCAGCTGTTCAACGTACTGACCGGATCGATGTCGCTCGTCGGTCCGCGGCCCCCGCTGCCGGAGGAGTGCGCCGCCTACGGCCCGGACATCCGGCGGCGGCTGCTGGTCAAGCCCGGGCTCACCGGCCTGTGGCAGATAAGCGGACGCAGCGACCTGCCGTGGGAGGAGGCGGTCCGCCTCGACCTGCGGTACGTCGAGGACTGGTCGCTCGCCCTGGACACGGTGATCTTGTGGAAGACGCTGCGCGCGGTGCTCTACGGGCAGGGGGCCTACTGATGTGCGGGAACCGTCGCGCCGGCGCGCGAACCGCAGGCCGCAGGGGCCTGCCTGGGGGGAGGAACGGGTCATGAGAGTCAGCGTCTTCGGGCTCGGCTACGTGGGCTGCGTGTCGGCCGCGTGCCTGGCCAGCCTCGGTCACGAGGTCATCGGCGTGGACGTCAACCAGGTGAAGGTCGACCTGGTCAACGACGGCAAGGCCCCGGTGGTCGAGGAGCGCATCGGGGGGCTCATCGCCGAGGTCGTGCGAACCGGGGCGCTGCGCGCCACCGGCGACGTCCGCGAGGCGGTCATGGGCAGCGACGTGTCGCTCATCTGCGTGGGCACGCCCTCGGAGCCCAACGGGAGCCTGTGCACGACGTACTTGGAGCGGGTCACCGAGCAGATCGGCGCGGTGCTCGCCGAGCGGGGCGGCCGGCAGACGGTCGTGTACCGCAGCACCATGCTCCCGGGCACCTGCCTGAACCTGCTGGTGCCGATCCTGGAGAAGTTCGTCGGCGGCACGGCCGGGGTGGACTTCGGGGTCGCGGTCAACCCGGAGTTCCTGCGCGAGGGCACCAGCGTGCGGGACTTCTTCGACCCGCCCAAGACCGTCATCGGCGAACTCGACGCGGCCAGCGGCGACATGGTGGCGGCGCTCTACGAGGGGCTGCCCGGCGAGGTGTTCCGGGTGCCCGTCCCGACGGCCGAGGCGATCAAGTACGCGGACAACGCCTTCCACGGCCTCAAGATCGGGTTCGCGAACGAGCTGGGCGCGGTCTGCCAGGCGCTCGGGGTGGACTCGCACCAGGTGATGGACGTGTTCCTGGCCGACCGCAAGCTGAACGTCAGCCCCGCCTATCTGCGGCCCGGCTTCGCCTTCGGCGGTTCCTGCCTGCCCAAGGACCTGCGCAGCCTGGTCCACGCCGCGCAGCGGGCCGACGTCTCGGTGCCCATCCTCTCCCACGTCCTGCCCTCCAACGCCGACCATCTGCAACGCGCGGTGGAACTGGTCGAGCGCACCGGGAAGCGCCGGGTGGGCCTGTTCGGGCTGTCCTTCAAACCCGGCACCGACGACCTGCGCGAGAGCCCGCTCGTCGAACTGGCCGAAAGGCTCCACGGCAAGGGGTACGACCTGCGGATCCACGACGCCAACGTGAGCCTGTCGAGGCTGCTCGGCGCGAACCGCGAGTACATCGAGACCCGGCTGCCGCACCTCGCGCAACTCCTCGCGGACTCCGTCGGCGAGGTGCTGGAGCACGCCGAGGTGTGCCTGGTGGGGACCAAGGACCCGGAGGTGCTGTCGGCGCTGCCCCATGGCGACGGCCCCCTCCTCATCGATCTCGTCCGCCTTCCCGACGCCGACGCGCGCCGGACCGAACCGGGGTACGTGGGCCTTGCCTGGTGACACGATCAGGGGTGACGGGCGCGGACGGCGCGCGCTGATCCTCGTGGAGAACCTGTCGGTGCCCTTCGACCGGCGGGTCTGGCAGGAGTGCACGACGCTGCGCGACGCGGGCTGGACGGTGCACGTCATCTGCCCGCAGGGCAGCAAGCGGGACACGGAGCCGGAAGCCGAGATCGACGGGGTGCGGATCCACCGCTACCCGCTGCGCGCGGCGACCGGAGGACCGGCCGGCTATCTGCGGGAGTACGGATCGGCGCTGTGGCACACGGCGCGGCTGGCCCGCAGGGTCGGCCCGGTCGACGTGGTGCACGCCTGCAACCCGCCCGACCTGCTGTTCCTGCCGGCCCTGTGGCTGAAGCGGCGCGGCGCGCGGTTCGTCTTCGACCAGCACGACCTGGTGCCCGAGCTGTACCTGTCCCGGTTCGGCCGCGGCGAGGACCTGCTCTACCGCGCGGTGTGCGCGCTGGAGCGGATGACGTACCGGGCCGCGGACGTCGTGCTCGCCACGAACGAGAGCTACAGGGACGTCGCGGTACGCCGTGGCGGCCGGCGCCCCGAGGACGTGTTCGTGGTGCGCAGCGCACCGCAGACCGACCGGTTCCAGCCGGTGCCGCCGGAGCCGGAGTTGAAGCAGGGCAAGCCCCATCTGCTGTGCTACCTCGGCGTCATGGGCCCCCAGGACGGCGTCGACTACGCGCTGCGGGCGCTGGCGAAACTGCGCGACGAGCTCGGACGCACCGACTGGCACGCGGTGTTCGTCGGCGCCGGCGACGCCTTCGACGCGATGGTGGAGCTGTCCGGGCGGCTCGGGCTCGGCGACCAGGTGCGGTTCACCGGGCGCGTCCCGGACGCCGACCTGGTGCGCTACCTGTCCACCGCGGACGTGTGCCTCTCCCCCGACCCGCGCAATCCGCTCAACGACGTGTCGACCATGAACAAGGTCCTGGAGTACATGGCGATGGGCCGGCCGATCGTCTCCTTCGACCTGAAGGAGGCGCGCGTCTCCGCCGGTGACGCCGCCGTCTACGCGCCCGCCAACGACGAGGCCGCCTTCGCCAAGCTGATCGCGCTGCTGCTGGACGACCCGGACCAGCGGGCCCGGATGGGCAGGACCGGCCAGGAGCGGATCACCGGGCGGCTCTCCTGGCGCAACTCGCAGAAGCAACTGCTCGCCGCCTACGCCGCCGCCTGCGGTGACCGCGCCGCGGCGCCGGCGGACGGCCCCGCCCGGACAGGAGGCGACAGCACCATTGAGCGATGACACGATACGCCTGGTCACGATCGGACGGATGTTCCGCCGGCGCCGGCGGATCCTCGCGATCCTCACCCTGCTGGGCGCGCTCGCCGGCTACGGCACCTCCGTGCTGCTCCCGCCGCGCTACACCGCCACGACGTCCGTACTGCTGCCCGGGCAGTGGGAGCAGCGCGAGCTGCTGACGCAGGCGGAGATCGCGAGCAGTTCGACGGTGGTCGACCGCGCGGCCGCCACCCTGCGCTGGAGCGGCGTCAGCGCCAGCGAGCTGCACGGCCAGGTGAGCGCCGCTGCCACCGACGGCAACATCATCAAGGTCTCGGGCACGGCGGACTCCCCGGAGCGCGCGCAGCGGCTCTCCGACCAGGTGGCCCAGCAGTTCGTGTCGTTCGCCGCGCAGATCGCCGGCAGCAGCACCGAGTCGGACACCTCGGCGGGGCCCGAGGCGCTGCGGCAGCAGGTGGAGCAGACCAACCGCAGCATCAGCGACCTGGCCGGCGCGGCCGATCCGGGGCGGACCGTGGAGAGCGTGCAGGCCCGCACCGAGCTCGAGAAGCTGCGCACCGCGCTCCAGGACGCCATGAAGAAGCTGGACGAGGCAGACCCGGTGACCAACAAGGGCGGCATGGTCGTGATGGGCCCGGCGGCCCGGCCGACCGGCGAGGCGCCGCCGACGAGGACGCAGCTCATCGCCGCAGGGGCGCTGCTGTTCCTCCTGGCCGGGGTCGTCGGCCATCTCGTCGCCGCGCGGGCGAACCGCAGGCCGCGCACCGAGGCGGAGATCGCCGCGGCGCTGGGCTCGGCGGTCCTGGGCACCGTCGACGTACCCGTCGAACGGCACGCGCCCCGGACGGAGGGCCGCGGTGCGCGGGCCCGGTTCCGGCGGCTGCTGGGCGTCGACACCCGGTGGGACGTACCCGCCGCGCGCACGTCCGGCGACGAGGCCGGACGGCGGATCCGCTACCGGCGGGTGTGCGCGCGCCTGCGGGACCAACTGCCCCCTCCCCGGCGGCTGCTGGTCGTCGTGGCGGACGGCGACGACATCGCCCGCCGGGCCGCCGCGCAGCTCGCCGCCGAGGCCGACAGGAGTCCCGCCCCGAGCTCTTCGAGCAAGGGCTACCCCGTGCTGCGGGTGGTGGAGGTCTCGGCGTCCCGGCCGACGGTGCCGGACCGCGGCGCCGAGTCCGGCGTCCTGGTCGTGCTCAGCGCCGGCAGCCGGACCGCCGCCGAGCTCGCCGGCATCGCCGAGGCCTGCGCGGACGGCGGGCACGACGTCGTCGGCGTCGTCGTCGCCGGCGCGGTACGGGCCCGCCCGGCGCGGCCGGCCGGGACACCCGAGCAGGACGCCACCGCGGCGCTCGCGGGTCACGCACACGCGAGCGGAGGTCCGGTGTGACGACGAACAGCACTCCCCAGTCACCGGCCGCCGCTCCCCTGCTGGACCTGCAGTCGCTGGTGGTCGCGGTGCGCAGGCGCCGCCGGCTGTGGACCTCCATGGCCCTGCTGGGCCTGCTCCTCGGCGCGGCCGTGGCCGTCCTGCTGCCCACGCCGCCGACCGCGGTGACCAAGGTGCTGGTCGCCCATCAGGAGGACCAGCCCAACGACACCGGCACGCTGATCCGCACCGACGTCCAGGTGCTGGGCACCACACGGATCGCGGCCCGGGCCCTGAAGACCCTCAAGTCCACCGAGAAACCCGAGGACTTCCTCCAGAAGTACCGCGGGACCGGTCTGACCAACAACGTGCTGCAGATCGAGGTGACGGGCGACAGCGACGCCGACGCGGTGGCCCGGGCCAAGGCGCTGGCCGACGCGTTCGTCGCGGACCACGTGGAGCGGATGCTGGCGCAGGCCAAGGCCGAGGCGCAGGCCCTGATCGACCAGCGCGACCGCATGCGGGACGAACTCGCCCAGGTGAACAAGGCGATCGGGAACCGGGCGCCGGACGGCGATCCCAAGGCGTCGGCGGCCATCGAGACGCTCTTCGCGCGCCGGGCCGAACTCAACTCCCGTATCGCCGACTTCGACCAGCGTGCGGCGGAGGCGCGCACCGGCACGCCCAAGGTCGCCGCCGGCACGCAGATCGTGGACGACCCGCGCCTGGTGCCGCACTCCCTGCCCAAGGCCGCGGCCACCGACGCGGGCATCGGACTCGTCCTCGGGCTCGTGCTCGGGCTGGCCGTGGCGGCGGTCGGCGTGGTGGTCGCGGACCGTCCCGTGCTGCGCCGGGACATCGCGGCGAACCTGGGCGCATCCGTCGTCGCCGAGCTGCGCCGCACGCCCCGCCGGACGGTCCTGCCGCGGCGCGGCCGGAAGGCCAGGGCGGCGGGCGAACGGCTCACCGGGACGCTGGCCCGCGCGGTGCGCGGCTCGGCGGAACCGGTGTCGCTGCTGGAACTGGGCTGTGCGCGCACCACCGGCGTGATCGCCCTGGACCTCGCGAGGGCGCTGGCGGCGGACGGCCCGGTGGCCGTCGTCGACGGCCTGCCCGGCACCGAACTGTCCGGGATCCGCCGCGAGCCGGATGATCCGGCCGTGGTCGACGCCGAGGCCGTCGCGGCGCTGCCGCACCGGACGCGGCGGCTCGGCGTCGGCTCGGTCGCGCCCGGCACCGCCTGGACCGACCTGCGCCACCTCGGCACCCAGACCGTGCTGGTGGTGCGGGCCGGGCACGGCAGCGCGGCGTGGCTGCACACCGTGGCGCGGCAACTCGCCGACCAGCGCGTCCCGGTGATCGGTGTGGTGCTGGTCGACCCCGATCCGCGCGACCGGACCGACGGCACGCTGTGGGACGGGCTGCACACCGCGCTGCGCGGCCGCCAGGAGCGGCCGGCCCGGCGCAACGGCACGGACAGGCCGCGGACCGAGCGGCCGCCGGCCCCGGCCCCGGCCGCTCGGGTCCCGGACAGCGACCAGGAGGCGCGGTAGATCATGTGTGGCATCGCAGGCACGTACCGGTGGCCGGACGGCAAGGCCGTGACCGACCGGCTCACCGGCGTCCTCGCCCACCGCGGCCCGGACGGGGCCGGCCACTACGGCCACCCGGCCGGCGACGGCGAAGTGCACCTCGGGCACCGCCGGCTGGCCATCATCGACCTGTCGGAGACCGGCGCGCAGCCGATGGTCTCCGACGGCCTCGCCCTGACGTACAACGGCGAGCTGTACAACGCGCCCGAGCTGCGGGCCGAGTTGACGGCCGCCGGGGTGCGCTTTCGCGGTACGTCCGACACCGAGGTGCTGCTGGAGGCGTGGCGGCGCTGGGGCACGGACTGCCTGCCCCGGCTGCGCGGCATGTTCGCGTTCGGGATCTTCGACGAGCGCACCGGTGAACTGGTCCTCGTCCGCGACCAGCTGGGCATCAAGCCGCTGTTCCTGCTGCGGCGCGGCGAGGGTGTGGTGTTCGCCTCCGAGCTCAAGGCGCTCGCCGCGGTCACCGGCGACTCGCTCGAGGTGGACCAGGGCGCCCTGGTGGCCTCGCTGCTGTACTACTGGGTGCCGGACTCGCGCTGCGCGCTGCGCGGGGCGGAGAAGCTGCCGCCGGGGAGCTGGATCAGCTTCCGGCCCGACGGCGTGGTGCGGCGCGGCCGGTACTGGAACCTGAGGGAGGTCGCCGCCGAGGGCCGGGAGCGTGCCCTGGGCGGGGAGCGGCCGGACCTGGCCGCCGTCGTCGAGGAGTCGACCCGGCGCCACCTGCTCTCCGACGTGCCCGTGGCCGCGTTCCTGTCCGGGGGCCTCGACTCCAGCTACCTGACCGCGCTGGCGGCCCGGCACCGGCCCGGGATCTCCGCCTACACGATCGGGTTCCGCGCCGAGGACGCCCGGTTCGAGGCGATGCCGGACGACCTGCGCTACGCCCGGCAGGTGGCCGAGCGGTTCGGCGTCGACCTGCACGAGATAGAGATCGCCCCCGACGTGCTCGACCTGCTGCCGCGGATGACGTACCACCTGGACGAGCCGATCGGCGACCCGGCCGCGATCAACACGTTCCTGATCTGCTCGGCCGCCCGGGAGGCCGGGGTCAAGGTGATGCTCTCGGGGATGGGCGCCGACGAGTTGTTCGCCGGCTACCGCAAGCACGTGGCCAACCTGCTCGCGCTGCGCTACCAGCGCGTCCCGCGTCCCCTGCGGCGGGGGCTGTCGGCGGCCGTGGACCGGCTGCCGGTCGCCACCTCGCGGCGCGGGTTCCGGTCGGTGCGGTTCGCGAAGCGGTTCCTGTCCTTCGCGGATCTGCCGGAGGAGACCGCGTTCCGGCGCAGCTACACCATGTACGACCGCGACGAGCTGCTCGGCCTGGTCCATCCGGACCTGGCGGGGACGGTCGACGACGTGCTGGCCGAGCACGCGGACGTCTACCGGGACAACGACCTGGACGACTTCGTCAACCGCATGTGCCTGGGCGACGCCCGGATGTTCCTGCCGGGCCTGAACCTCGCCTACACGGACCGCTCCAGCATGGCCGCGTCGACCGAGGTGCGGGTGCCGTACGTGGACGTCGAGGTGGTCAGGGCGGCGTTCGCCGTGCCCGGCGACCGCAAGATCGTCGGACGGCAGGGCAAGGCCGTGCTCAAGGAGGCGGCCGCCTCGGTCCTGCCCCGGGAGATCGTGTACCGGCCCAAGGGCCTGTTCAGCGCCCCGTTGCGGGCCTGGATGAGCCGCGACCTGGCGCCGCTGGTGCGCGAGGTGGTGCACGACGGTGAGCTGGTGCGGTCCGGGCTGCTGCGGCGCGAGGCGCTCCAGCGGCTGGTCGCCGAGGACGCTGCCGGGCAGCGGGACTTCTCCAAGCATCTGTGGCACGTGCTGACCCTCGAGTACTGGTACCGCGACGCGACCTCCGGGGCCGGCCGGGCCCCTTCCTTGACGGCCTAGAGCCCCGGCAGAGAGACGAAGAGGACTTCGGTGAAACAAGTAGTGCAGAACTACAAGAGCGGCGAACTGGCCCTCCTGGACGTGCCGGTGCCGGGCTGCAAGCCGGGTGGCGTGCTGGTCCGCAGCGCCTACTCGTTGATCTCCACCGGGACCGAGCTCATGAAGGTGTCCGAGGCCGGCATGTCGATGCTGGGCAAGGCCCGCTCGCGTCCCGACCAGGTCGCCAAGGTCATGCAGAGCGTGGCCACCAACGGGGTCCCGGCCACGTACCGCAAGGTGATGGGCAAGCTGGACTCCTACACTCCGCTGGGCTACTCGCTGTGCGGGGTGGTCGAGCAGGTCGGCGCCGGCGTCGACGACGTGAAGGCCGGCGACCTCGTGGCCTGCGCCGGCAACGAGCACGCGCTGCACGCCGAGCTGAACTGGGTGCCGAAGAACCTCTACACCCCGGTGCCGGACGGCCTCGCGCCCCGGCACGCGGCCTTCGGCACCGTCGGCTCGATCGCGTTGCAGGGCGTGCGGCAGGGCGAGTCGAGGCTAGGCGAGGTGGCCCTGGTCGTCGGCCTGGGGCTGATCGGGCAACTGGTGGTGCAGCTCCTCGCCGCCTCCGGGGTCCGCGTCGTCGGCGCCGACCCCGACCCGGTGCGCTGCGAGCTGGCCGAGCGCCTGGGCGCGGCGGCCTGCGGCGATCCGGCCTCCGCGGCCGTGGAGGCCGCCGTCGCCGAACTCACCGGCGGACACGGCGTCGACCAGGTGTACCTGGCCGCCGGCGGTGGCAGCAACCAGCCCGTGGAGCTGGCCGCCAGGCTGAGCCGGGACCGCGGCCGGATCGTCGACATCGGCAAGTGCCGCCTGGACCTGCCGTGGAACGCGTACTACGAGAAGGAGCTCGACGTCCGCTTCTCCCGCAGCTACGGCCCCGGGCGCTACGACCCGGAGTACGAGCTGGAGGGGCGGGACTACCCGATCGGCTACGTGCGCTGGACCGAGCGGCGCAACCTGGCGTGCTTCCTCGACCTGCTCTCCGGCGGCCGCGTCGACGTGGAGCCGCTGATCTCGCACATCGCCGACTTCGAGGACGCCGTGGACACCTACCGGCGCCTGAAGGAGGGTGAACTGAAGGCGCTGGCGGTGCTGTTCCGCTACCCCGGTCAGGCGGCCGGGGACCAGGGGCCGGCCGAGGCCCCTTCGGTGGCCGTGCCGAAGGTGCGGCGCGGCGGTGCCGCGCCCGCCCCGGCCAGGGCCGCCGGGAGGCCGGTGCGGCTCGCGTTCGTCGGCGCGGGCAACTACGCGACGTCGATGCTGCTGCCGCACCTGGCGCAGCGCGACGGAGTCGAGCTGTCGACCGTCGTCACCACGACCGCGCTGTCCGCGGCCAACGCGCAGCGCAAGTTCGGCTTCGCGGAGGCGACCACCGATCTGGACGCCGTGCTCGGCGACAAGTCCGTGGACGCGGTGTTCGTGGTGACCCGGCACAGCTCGCACGCCGAGCTGACCCGCAAGGCGCTGCTGGCCGGCAAGGCGGTGTTCGTCGAGAAGCCGCTGGCCCTCACCGGGGACGAGCTGGCCAAGGTGCTCGCGGCGGTGGAGGAGTCCGGCAACGACCGGATCCAGGTGGGCTTCAACCGCCGGTTCGCGCCGCTGCTGCGGGAGGCCAAGCGGCGGTTCGGCGCCCGCACCGGTCCGGCGAGCCTGCGCTACCTGGTCAACGCGGGCCGCCTCGACCACGGCAGCTGGTACCTCCAGCAGGGCACCGAGGGCTCGCGGTTCGCGGGCGAGGGCGGCCACTTCATCGACACGGCGAGCTGGCTGCTCGACGCCGACCCGGTCTCGGTGTACGCGGTCGCCGCCCCCGGCAACGAGGACCTCCAGGTCGTACTGGGCTACCCGGACGGGTCCACCGCCACCATCAGCTACGTCACCACCGGCTCCGCCGCGTTCCCCAAGGAGTCCCTGGACCTGCTGGCGGACGGAAAGGTGCTCCAGCTCGACGACTTCGTCCGCGCCTCGGTCTACGGCCGCAAGCGGTGGGTCAGTTCGCGGCTGCCCAAGGCCCGGGACAAGGGCCAGTCCGCCGAACTCGCCTCGTTCGTCAGGGCCGTCCGGACCGGCGGGCCCATGCCGGTTCCGCTGGAGTCGCTGGTCGCCACCACGGCGGCCACCCTCGCGGTGCGGGACGGCCTGGCGGCCGGCGCGCCGGTGACGCTGGCGGCGGCGCGATGACCATGAGCGCGGGCTGGTACCTGCGGCGGCTGTCCCGCATGGGGCCGCGGGAGGTCGGCGGCCGGGTGGGCGACGCGGTGCGCAGGCGGCGGTGGCGGTCGGCGCCTCCGCCCGACGGGCCGCGCGTGACCGGCGCCCGCTTCACCGCCGTGCTGCCCGCCGGCGCCCTCGCCGCGGTGCCGCCGGACGCCGCCAAGCGCCTCGTCGCCGAGGCGGACCGGCTGATGTCCGGGCACGCCGAATTCTTCGGCGTGGCGCGCGACGACATGGCCGACCCGGACTGGTGGTACGACCCGAAGACCGGGCGCCGGGCGCCGGGCGGCTACGCCTTCGACGTGCCGTACCGGGACGAGGACACGGTCGGGGACATCAAGCAGATCTGGGAGCCGTCCCGGCACCAGTACCTCACGCGGCTCGCCGCCGCCTACGCGCTCACCGGGGACGAGCGGTACGCCGAGCGCGTGGACGCGCACCTGCGCTCCTGGTGGGCGGCCAACCCGCCGCTGCGCGGGGTGCACTGGACCAGCGGCATCGAGCTGGGCATCCGGCTGCTGTCGTGGGTGTGGACGCGCCGGCTGCTCGACGGCTGGCCGGGCGCGGCCGCCCTGTTCGAGGACAACCCGGTGGCCCTGCGCCAGATCTGGCACCACCAGCGCTGGCTGGCCGCCTTCCCCAGCCGGGGTTCCTCGGCGAACAACCACGTCGTCGCCGAGGCCGCCGGGCAGTTCGCCGCGTCCTGCGCGTTCGGCTGGTTCCCCGCCTCGGCGCGCTGGCGGGCCGGCGCGCTGCGGTCGCTGGAGCGGCATCTGCGCGGCAACACCTTCCTCTCCGGCCTCAACCGGGAGCTGGCCACCGAGTACCACGGGCTCGTACTGGAGCTGGGGCTGGCCGCGCTGGCCGAGGCGGACGCCGCCGCCGTGCCGGTCCCCGCGACGGTGCGGCTGGTGCTGCTGCGGATGACCGACGCGCTCGCGGCCGTCGTGGACGACCGGCTGCGGCCGCCGCGCCAGGGCGACGCGGACGACGGGCACGGCCTGGTCGTGGACGGCGCGGGCACCGACCGCTGGGGCTCGCTGCTGGCCACCGGGGACGCCGTGTTCGGCTCCCTCGCCTGGTGGCCGGAGGTGACCGGCACCGACGTGCGCACCCCGCTGCTGGCCGCGCTGGTCCGGCCGTACGCGAAGGACGCGGCCGCCCCGGCCGTCACGCGCCCGGCGAGCCGCCCGGCCCACTTCGCCGACGCGGGGCTCACGGTGCTGCGCGCTCCGGGCGGGATCTGGTGCCGCTGCGACGGCGGTCCGCACGGCTTCCTCTCCATCGCGGCCCACGCCCACGCGGACGCGCTGTCCGTGGAGGTACGGCACGACGGGGTCGACGTGCTCGCCGATCCGGGGACGTACTGCTACCACGGGCAGCCCGAGTGGCGGCGGTACTTCCGCTCGACCCTCGGCCACAACACCCTGGAGCTGGACGGCACGGACCAGTCCGTCTCCGGCGGCCCGTTCCTGTGGACCCGGCACGCCGGCAGCCGCGTCCTGGTGGCGGACGCGTCCGACGAGGGCGTATCGCGCTGGAGCGCCGAGCACGACGGCTACGGTCCCTCCGTGCACCGCCGCCAGGTGGAACTGTCCCCCGAGACGAGCGAGTTGAGGATCGTCGACGAGGTGCGCGGCGGCCCGCGCCGGGCCGTGCGCCTGGCGTTCCACCTCGGCCCCGCCGTCACCGCGGACCTCGCGGGAAACCGCGCCCGGCTCACCTGGTCCCGGGACGGCGAGGAACGCTCCGCGGTACTGGACCTGCCCGGGCGGCTGAGCTGGCGGGCGCACCGCGGGGAGACCGGGCCGCCGCTGGGCTGGTACTCCGCGGGCTTCGGACGCAAGGAGCCGTCGACCACCCTGATCGGCACCGGCTTCACCGACGGCGGACGTGAACTGACCACCGTGCTCGGGTTCCACGGCTAGGAAGGAGGAAGGACGCGTGGGGATGAAGTGGCGGAAGTGGGCACTGCCGGCGGCACCGCTGGCGCTGGCCCTGCTGGCGACCGGCTGCGTGAGCACCTCCGGCGCCCCCGAGGCGAAGCCGGCCGCCAAGCCGTCCCCGTCCGCGGCCCGGTCCGCGGCCCGCGTGTGCGCCAAGCCCCCGGCCGGTCCCGCCAAGGCGCCGGCGGGCGCGGTGACCGTGGACCCGGCGGTGGTCGGCGACCTGGCCGCCAAGACGAAGAGCAGTCCCGCGCACACGACGTTCTGGCTCAAGCCGGGCGCGCACCGCCTCGATCCGGACCGCTACGCGCAGGTCGTCCCCAAGACCGGGGACCGCTACCTCGGCGCGCCGGGCGCGGTGCTCGACGGGCGCAGGACCAACCAGTACGCGTTCGCCGGCACCGCCCGCGACGTCACCATCGGCTACCTGACCGTGCAGGGCTTCGTCGCACCGCAGAACGAGGGCGTGGTCAACCACGACTCGGCCGACGGCTGGGTGATCGAGCACACGACGATCCAGCACAACTCGGGTGCCGGACTGATGGCCGGCGCCCACCAGCAGGTCCGGGCCAACTGCCTGCGCGGCAACGGGCAGTACGGCATGAACGCCTACAAGGGCGGCGGGCCGATCAGCGGCCTGGTCCTGGAGGGCAACGAGATCACGGGCAACAACACCGGCGACTGGGAGCGGCGGCAGCCGGGCTGCGGCTGCACCGGAGGCGTCAAGTTCTGGGCCGTCGACGGCGCCGACGTACGCGGGAACTGGGTGCACGACAACCGCGGGACCGGGCTGTGGGCCGACACCAACAACAACGACTTCCGCATCGAGGACAACGTCCTGGAGGCCAACGACGGCGCCGCCCTGATCTACGAGGCCAGCTACAACGCGGTCATCCGCGACAACACGATCCGGCGCAACAACTGGACCGAGGGCCGCCGTTACGCCGACCGCGGCGACAGCTTCCCCTTCGCGACGGTCTACCTGTCCGAGTCCGGCGGCGAACCGCGGATCAAGGCCCGCACGGACAAGATCGACATCTACGGGAACGTACTGGAGGACAACTGGTCCGGGATCACCCTGTGGGAGAACGCCGACCGGTTCTGCAACAGCCCGGCCAACACCTCCTCCGGTGACTGCACCCTGCTGGTGAAGCGCTCCGCCCGCTGCGCGCGCCCGGCGATCACCACCGCGCCGCTCTTCGCCGACTGCCGCTGGAAGACGCAGCGGGTGGACATCCACAACAACCGCTTCCTGCTGGACGAGTCGGTCGTCAAGTGCACGGTGAAGTGCGACCGGATGGCGGTGCTGGCCAACTACGGCACCTATCCGGACTGGTCGCCGTACCAGGGCGACCGGGTGGCAGACGCGATCACCCTCAGGCAGCAGAACCGCTGGCACGACAACGTCTACGTCGGGCCGTGGAAGTTCGTCGTCCACGACCCGAGCCGGGTGCTCGACTTCATGCAGTGGCAGAGCGCCCCCTACCGGCAGGACACGGGCAGCACCCTCGACCTGGGGACCGGTGGCTGAGATGCACGAGGAGCCGGAACACGGCACACCGAGGGCCGTCGCCGTCGTGTGGGGTCTGCTGGTCCTCAACACCCTCGGCTCCGCCGGGGCGAAGACCATCGTCCCGCTGCCCCGCTCGCTCATCCAGCTGGTCACCATGGGCTCGCTGGTCGCCGCGTTCGCGCTGGCGCTCGCGCTCAACCCCCGGCTGCGGATCCGGCCCAGCGCCTACGTGTCCCTGCTGACCCTGCTGCTGGTGACGAGCGTGATCGCCAGCGTGAACCTGGAGTCCGGGTTCGGCGCGCTGTTCCGCTGCTTCCGGCTGTCCCTCTTCGTCAGCACGCTGTGGCTGCTCAGCCGCTGGTGGGACGGCGGCCTGACGTTCGTGCGGCATCACATCCGGATGTACTTCGCGGTGCTCGGGTCGGTCGCCGCGGGCCTGGCCGTCTCCCCCGGCGCGGCCATGCCCGACCTCTACGGCGGGCGGCTGGTCGGCGCGCTGTGGCCGCTCACCCCGCCGCAGATCGGCCAGTACGCGGCGGTGATCATCGGGCTCACCGCGCTGCTCCTGCTGGGCCGCCGCACCGACCGCAGGAGCGCGGCGGTGATCATCGTGCCGTCGCTCGTCCTGCTCGCCCTGACCCACACCCGGACGGCCACGCTCGGCCTGCTCCTCGGGCTGGCCCTGGCGATCGGCTCGCTCTTCCTGACCAGCGCCGCCGCCCGCCGCTTCTTCGGCTGGGCGGTGCTGTGCGCGGCGGTGGCCGCCGTCGGCTTCGCCTCGGCGCTCCAGACGTGGTTCCTGCGCGGGCAGAGCCAGGAGAACTTCAGCAGCCTCACCGGCCGGGCCAAGGTCTGGGACGCCCTGCTGGCGGCGCCCCGGACGACCGCGCAGGAGTGGTTCGGCGTGGGCCTGGGCGACAAGTCCTTCGGCGGACTGCCGATCGACAACAGCTGGCTGGCCGTCTACAACGAGCAGGGCCTGATCGGCGTCGGTCTGGTCGCGGCGGTCCTCGTCGTCCTGGGCGGCGTCGCGCTGCTGCGGCCGCCGTCGCTCCAGCGGGCCTGCGCGATCTTCCTCATCAGCTACTGCGCGATCGCCTCGTACACCGAGGCGGGGCTCGGCGACGCCTCGCCGTATCTGCTGCACCTGGCCGTGGCCGTGTCGCTGCTGGCGGCGCCGGCGCCGGCGCCCGAACCGGCCGCGCCGCCGGCGCACGCGACCGCGCTCACCACGCCCGGCGCCCCTCGACGACGTGTCCCGCGATGGGCCCGCAGACCGGAGGTTTCATGAGCATGCGCGTCCTCGTGGTGCACAACCGCTACGCCTCGGCGCAGCCCAGCGGGGAGAACAAGGTCGTCGACCAGGAGGTCGAGCTGCTGCGCTCGGGCGGCCACCAGGTGGAGCTGTTCGAGCGGCGCAGCGACGACATCGCCTCCCGCTCCCTGCTCGGCAAGGCCGCGCTGCCGCTGCTCGTGCCGTGGAACCCGGCGGTCCGCTCGCAGCTCGCCGCCCGCCTGCGCGCCGAGCGGCCGGACGTGGTGCACATCCACAACGTCTTCCCGCTGATCTCGCCTGCGGTGCTGGCCGCCTGCGCCGACGCGGACGTGCCCGCCGTCGCCACCCTGCACAACTACACCCAGGTCTGCCCGCCCGGCACGCTCCAGCGGGGCGGCCGGCCGTGCACGGACTGCGTCGGGGGGACGCCGCTGCCCGCCGTCCGGCACGGCTGCTACCGCGACTCCCGGCTGGCGACGGTGCCGCTGGCGGTCAGCCTGTCGGTCAACCGGCGGCGCTGGTGGACCGGCGTGGAGCGGTTCCTGTGCATCTCCGCCGCGCAGCGCGAGGTCCTGGTGCGGTCCGGCATGCCGGCCCAGCGGCTTGCGGTGAAGCACAACTTCGTGCCCGACCCGGGCGTGCGCCGCCCGGGCCCGGGCCGGCATCTGCTCTACCTGGGCCGGCTCGCCGAGGCCAAGGGCGTACGGCTGCTGATGGCCGCGTGGGACGAGATCGCCGCCGGCGGCGGTGTGGGCGTGCCGCTCGTCATCGCCGGGACGGGGCCGCTGGAGCGGGAGGTGAGCGCCTGGGCGGCGGGCCGGGACGACGTGCGCTACGCCGGCCTGTACGACCAGGAGCAGTGCCGGCGGGCCGTCGCGGAGGCGGTGGCCGTGGTGGCGCCCTCGACGTGGCTGGAGGCGTTCGGCCTGGTGGCCGTGGAGGCGATGGCGGCGGGAGTCCCGGCCGTCGCCGCCGGTCACGGCGCCTTCACCGAACTCGTCGAGGACGCGGTGACCGGGCTGCTGCACCGGCCGGGCGACGCGGCCTCGCTCGCGTCCTGCCTGCGCCGGATCACGGCCTCTCCCGGCCTCGGCCGGGAGATGGGGCAGGCGGCCCGGCGCCGCTACGAGCGGGACTTCAGTCCGGCCGTCGGCCTTGAGCGCCTGCTGGAGGAGTACCGCACCGCGATCGCGGGGCGGTCGGCACTGGCTCGCGGCGGGGACACCCGCGCGGGCAGGGGGGATGGGAACAGCCGATGACACGATGCCGACTGTGCGGCTCGGAAGCGATGGCGAGCGTGGTCGATCTCGGGGCCACGCCGCCGTGCGAGAGCTTCCTCGCCGCCGATCAACTGGACCTGCCGGAACCGGCGTACCCGCTGCACCTGCGGGTCTGCACCGACTGCTGGCTCGCGCAGATCCCGCCGCTGATCACCCCGGAGGAGACCTTCAAGGAGTACGCCTACTTCTCCTCCTACTCGACCTCCTGGGTGGAGCACGCGCGCGCCTTCGTCGCGGACGCCGTCGAACGGCTGGACCTCGGCGCCGACGCCTTCGTGGTCGAGGTCGCCAGCAACGACGGGTACCTGCTCAAGCACCTGGTGGAGCGGGGCATCCGCTGCCTGGGCGTCGAGCCGTCGGTGAACGTCGGCGCCGCCGCGCGGGAGGCGGGCGTGCCCACGCTCACCGAGTTCCTGGACCCCGACACCGGCTCGCGGGTGCGCGCGGAGCACGGCCCGGCCAACCTGGTCGTGGCCAACAACGTGTACGCGCACATCCCCGACGTGGTCGGGTTCACGAAGGGGCTGCGCGCCCTGGTCGCCGACGACGGCTGGGTCTCCATCGAGGTGCAGCACCTGCTGACCCTGATCGAGGAGAACCAGTACGACACGATCTACCACGAGCACTTCCAGTACTACACGGTCGCCTCGGCGATCAGGGCGCTGGCGAGCGGCGGACTCACCCTCGTGGACGTCGAGTTGCTGCCCACGCACGGCGGCTCCATCCGGCTGTGGGCCCGGCCGTCCGAGGCCGCGGGCGAGCCGTCCGCGCGGGTGGCCGAGGTGCTGGACCGGGAGAAGGCCGCCGGACTCCAGGAGCTGTCCGGGTACACCGAGTTCTCCGCCCGGGTGGCCAAGGTGCGCCGGGACCTGCTGAAGTTCCTCATCGAGGCGGCCGAGCGCGGTGAGACGGTGGTCGGCTACGGCGCCCCCGGCAAGGGCAACACCCTGCTCAACCACTGCGGCATCCGGCCCGACCTGCTCCCGTACACCGTCGACCGCAACCCGTACAAGCACGGCAGGTTCACCCCGGGCACGCGCGTCCCGATCCTGCCGCCCGAGCGGATCGCCGCCGACAGGCCGGACTACGTGCTCGTCCTCCCGTGGAACCTGCGGGCCGAGCTGACCGAGCAGTTGTCCTTCGTGGGCGAATGGGGCGGCCGGCTGGTCTTCCCCATACCGGAACTGAGCATTGTCGAGGTCGGGGCATGAAGGTCGTACTGTTCTGCGGCGGTTACGGGATGCGCATGCGCAGCGGGTCCTCCGACGACGTGCCCAAACCCATGGCGATGGTCGGTCCCCGGCCCCTCATCTGGCACGTCATGCGCTACTACGCGCACTTCGGGCACCGCGAGTTCATCCTGTGCCTCGGCTACGGCGCCCACCACATCAAGGACTTCTTCCTCAACTACGAGGAGACGACGTCCAACGACTTCGTGCTGCGCGGCGGCAGGACCGAGCTGCTGTCCACCGACATCTCGGACTGGACGATCACGTTCGCGCAGACCGGCATCGAGTCGCCGATCGGGGAGCGGCTGCGCCGGGTGCGCCACCACCTGGACGGCGACGAGATGTTCCTCGCCAACTACGCCGACGTGCTCACCGACGCCCCGCTGCCCGAGATGATCGACAACTTCGCCCGGCGCGACGCCGGCGCGTCGATGATGGTGGTGCCGCCGCAGTCCTCCTTCCACTGCGTGGAACTGGGCGAGGACGGTCTGGTGGGGGGCATCACCGCGGTGAGCGAACTGCCGCTGTGGGAGAACGGCGGCTACTTCGTGCTCCGCCAGGAGGTCTTCGACCACATCCCGGAGAACGGTGACCTGGTGGCCGACGGGTGTGCCCAACTGGCCAAGCGGGGACGGCTGGTGGCGCACCAGCACCGCGGCTTCTGGAAGCCGACGGACACGGTGAAGGAGCGGGCCGCGCTGGATGCCGCCTACGCACGGGGCGACCGTCCGTGGGCCGTGTGGGAGCGGGACGGCGCGGGGGTGGGCGCGTGATCCGGCTCGGGGCCGGTCCCCTGGAGAGGATCGTCGCGGTGGGCGCGCACTGCGACGACATCGCCATCGGCGCCGGCGGCGCCCTGCTGACGCTGTGCTCGGCGCGGCCGGGCGTCCGCGTCGACGCGCTCGTGCTCACCGGCGGTGGCGGCGAGCGGGAGCAGGAGGAGCGGGCCGCGCTCGCCGCCTTCTGCCCGGGCGCCGACCTGCGGCTGACCGTGCTCAAGCTGCCGGACGGGCGGCTGCCCGCGTACTGGGAGGAGGCCAAGCGCGCCGTCGAGGAGCTGCGCGGGCGCAGCGAGCCGGACGTCGTGCTGGCCCCGCGCACCGAGGACGCGCACCAGGACCACCGCGGCCTGGCGCAGCTGATGTCCACCGCGTTCCGCGACCACCTCGTGCTCGGCTACGAGATCGCCAAGTGGGACGGCGACCTCGGCCGCCCGGTGGCGTACCAGCCGCTGCCGGCTCAGACCGCCGAGCGGAAGGTGCGCCTCCTGCTGGACCACTACCCCTCGCAGCGGCACCGGCCCTGGTACGACCGGGAGGCCTTCCTCGGGCTGGCCCGCATCCGCGGCATCGAATGCCACGAGCGCTACGCCGAGGCGTTCGCCGTCACCAAACTCACTCTCAACCTGGGGGGTTGAACCTTGCGCGTACTGCTCACCGGACACCAGGGCTACCTGGGCACCGTGATGGCCCCGGTCCTCACGGCCGCCGGACACGAGGTCACCGGCCTGGACGCCGGCCTGTTCGCCGACTGCCTGCTGGGCCCCGCGCCCGCGGATCCGCCGGGGCGCCGGGTGGACCTGCGCGACGTCACGGCCGAGGACGTGGCCGGGGTGGACGCCGTGATCCACCTGGCCGCGCTGTCCAACGACCCCCTGGGATCGCTGGCGCCGCAACTCACCTACGACATCAACCACCACGCGTCCGTGCGCCTGGCCCGCCTGGCCCGCGAGGCCGGGGTGCGGCGCTTCCTGTACGCGTCGACCTGCTCGGTCTACGGCGCCGCCGGCGGCGGCGAACTGGTGGGCGAGGACGCCCCCCTGCGCCCGGTGACGCCGTACGCCGAGTCCAAGGTGCGGGTGGAGGACGACCTGCACGAGCTCGCCGACGGCGACTTCAGCCCGGTGTTCATGCGCAACGCCACCGCCTTCGGCTTCTCGCCCCGGCTGCGCGCCGACATCGTGCTGAACAACCTGGTCGGGCACGCGCTGCTGTCCGGCGAGGTGCTGGTGATGTCCGACGGCACGCCCTGGCGCCCGCTGGTGCACGCCGCCGACATCGCGCGCGCCTTCACGGCCGCGCTGACCGCGCCGCGGGAGGCGGTGCACGACCGGGCGTTCAACATCGGCAGCGAGGTCAACAACGTCACGGTCGCCGAGATCGCCGACCAGGTCGCCGCGGCGGTGCCCGGATCCAAGGTGGTGATCACCGGGGAGACCGGCGCCGACCCGCGCTCCTACCGGGTGGACTTCTCCCGGTTCCGCGCCGCGATCCCCGGCTTCGACTGCGAGTGGACGGTGAAGCAGGGCGCGATCGAACTCGCCGACGCGTACAGGGAGTTCGGCCTGACCCGGGAGGACTTCGAGCAGCGCTTCACCCGCCTCGCCGTGCTGCGCGCGGCCTCCGGCGCCGGCACGGTCGACGACACCCTGCGGTGGCGGCGGTGACCGAGTCCGGGGAGGAGATGTACGCGCTGGTGGAGCGGCTCTACCCGCTGTGCCGGAGCATCACGGGCGACGGTGTGCGCGCCACCCTGCGGATCGTCGACGAGTACATCCCCCTGCACGTGCACGAGGTGCCGACCGGGACCCAGGTGCTCGACTGGACGGTGCCGCAGGAGTGGAACATCCGGGACGCGTACATCGCCGACGGCGCCGGCCGCCGGGTCGTCGACTTCGCCGCGTCCAGCCTGCACGTGCTCGGCTACAGCGTGCCGGTGTCGGCGACCATGCCGCTGGCCGAGCTGCGCCCGCACCTGCACACGCTGCCCGACCACCCGTCCTGGGTGCCCTACCGCACCAGTTACTACCAGCCGGAGTGGGGGTTCTGCCTGGCCCAGGAGACCCTGGACGCGATGCCGGACGGCGAGTACGAGGTGCGCATCGACTCCACCCTCGCCGACGGCCACCTCACCTACGCCGAGCACGTGGTCCCCGGGCAGGTCCCGGACGAGGTGATCGTCTCCTGCCACACCTGCCACCCGTCGCTGGCCAACGACAACCTGGCCGGCATCGCGGTCGCGGTCTTCCTGGCCCGGGAGCTGGCCGAGCGGACGCCGTACCACACCTACCGGTTCGTCTTCGCGCCGGGCACCATCGGCGCGATCACCTGGCTGGCCCGCAACAGGGAGCGGGTGAATGGGGCATCCCCTGCTCGAGCGGAGCCGAGAGCTCGGGGAATGGTGAGGCACGGGCTGGTGCTCGCCTGCGCGGGCGACCCGGGGCAGCTGACGTACAAGCGGAGCAGGCGGGGCGACGCGGAGATCGACCAGGTGATGCGGCACGTGCTGACCGCCTCCGGACGGCCGCACCGCGTCACCGAGTTCACCCCGTACGGCTACGACGAGCGGCAGTACTGCTCCCCCGGGTTCGACCTCGGCGTGGGCTCGCTCACCCGGACCCCGTACGCCGGTTATCCCGAGTACCACACCTCGGCGGACGACCTGGACTTCGTCTCGCCGGACGCGATGGCGGACACCCTCGCCGTGTGCCGCGAGGCGTTCGCCGTGCTCGACCGCAACCGGCGGTACGTCAACCTCAGCCCCTACGGCGAACCCCAGCTGGGGCGGCGCGGGCTGTACGACGCGCTCGGCGGCCGCAGCGACACCAAGCAGGCCCAGATGGCCATGCTCTGGGTGCTCAGCCTCTCCGACGGCGAGCACAGTCTGCTGGACGTGGCCGAGCGGTCCGGCCTGCCCTTCGACACCGTCGCCGACGCGGCCGGCGCCCTGCACGGCGCCGGGCTCCTCAAGGCGTGACGCCCATGACCACCGAGAAGGAGAAGACGACGGCCCCGGCGGACCGGCCCGCGCCCGCCGGGCAGGCGGCCACGGGGCGGAACGCCAGGCGGGCCGTCTTCGGCCGGCTGTCCTGGGGGCTGGCCGACCAGGCGGCCTCCAGCCTGAGCAACTTCGCGGTGGGCGTCTACGTGGCCCGCTCGCTGGGCGTGTCCGCGTTCGGCGTGTTCAGCCTGGCCTGGGTGACCTACGGCGTGGTGCTCAACGTCTCGCGCGGGCTGGCCACCGACCCGCTCGTGGTGCGCTTCAGCGGGGTGCCGGAGGCCACCTGGCGCGCGGCGGTGGTCCGGTCGGCGGGCACCGCGCTCGGCGTGGGGGCGGTCATCGGCGCGGCCTGCCTGGTGACCGGTCCGGCTCTCGGCGGACGGGTGGGGCCCGCGTTCGCCGTCCTCGGCGTGGTGCTGCCGGGGCTGCTGCTCCAGGACGCCTGGCGGTTCTCGTTCTTCGCCGCCGGCGCCGGGCACAAGGCGTTCGTCAACGACGTCGTGTGGTGCGTGGCGCTCGTCCCGGCCATGGTCGTGGCGGACCGCGTGGGCAGCGTGGCCGCCTTCGTGCTCGCCTGGGGCGCCTCCGCCGCGGTGGCCGCCGCCTACGGCTGCCTCCAGAGCGGCATCCGGCCCCGGATGACCGGTGCGCGCGGCTGGCTGCGCGAGCAGCGCGACCTCGGCTACCGGTACCTGGTCGAGAACGTCAGCCTCAGCGGCGCGAGCCAGCTGCGGGCGTACGGGCTCGGCGCGATCGTCGGGGTCGGCGCGGTGGGCGCGGTGCGGGGCGCCGAGCTCCTGCTCGGTCCGTTCCTCGCGCTGCTGATGGGGCTGTCGCTGGTCACCGTCCCGGAGGCGGCGCGGGTGCTGCGGCAGGCCCCGCACCGGCTGGGGAAGTTCTGCCTCCTGCTCGGCGGCGGCCAGGCGGGAGCCGCGCTGCTGTGGGGCGCGGCGCTGCTGCTGATGCCGGACCGGCTCGGCGAGCTGGTGCTCGGCAGCGTGTGGCCCTCCGCCTCCCAGCTCATCGTGCCGGTCACCCTCAGCGTCGCCGGCGCGGGACTCGGCACCGGCGCCGCGGCCGGACTGCGCGCGCTCGGCGCGGCCCGGCGCAGCCTGCGCTGCCAGCTGTTCGCCTCCGCCTGCTACGTCGGCGGCGGGCTCGGCGGGGCGGCCGCCGCCGGCACGGTCGGCTCGGCCTGGGGCGTCGCCGCGGCGACCGTCGGCAGTTCGGCCGTGTGGTGGCTGCAACTGCGGTCCGCCCTGCGCGAGCACCGCCGCAACACCCTTCGCGAAGTGAGGACTTCATGACCGACCGACCCAGGCTGAGCATCGGCCTGCCCGTCTACAACGGCGAGGAGTACCTGGCGGAGTCGCTCGACGCCCTGCTCGGCCAGACCTATGAGGACTTCGAGCTGATCGTCTCCGACAACGCCTCGACCGACGGGACCCAGGACATCTGCCGCAAGTACGCGGCACAGGACTCCCGCATCCGGTACCAGCGGCTGCCCCGGAACATCGGCGCCACGCCGAACCACAACCGGGTGTTCGCCGAGTCGCGCGGCGAACTGTTCAAGTGGGCCTCGCACGACGACCTCTACGCACGCGACCTGCTGCGGGCCTGCGTCGAGGCGCTGGACGAGCGGCCCGACGTGATCCTGGCGCACAGCGGCCAGGCGGTCATCGACGCCGACGGCCGGGTGAAGGTCCCCTACGAGTACGGGCTCGCCACCGACTCCCCGCGCGCCCCGGAGCGCTTCCGCAGCCTGCTGTTCGAACCGGGCGGCGACGACTTCTACGGGGTGATGCGGGCCGACGTGCTGCGCCGGGTGAAGCCGATGGACAGCTACCACCACGCGGACCGCACGTTCGTCGCCGAGATCACCCTGCACGGGCCCTTCCACCAGGTGCCGGAACTGCTCTACTTCCGCCGGGACCATCCCACCCGGGCCGAGCGGGCCAACCCCTCCAAGCGCGCCCGGTGCGTCAACCTGGACCCGCGCCGCGCGGGCCCGCTGCACCCCACGCCCCGGCTGCTCGCCGAGTACGTCTGGGGCTTCGCCTCGGCGATCCGGCGGGCCCCGCTGTCCGCGGCCGACCGGCGCGCCTGCTACGGCCACCTCGCCGCGTGGATGACCAGCCGCGCCCGGCCGGGCGCGGGCGAGCGGGTCGAGGACCGCGCCCCCGTCGACCCGGCCCGGCTCGCCGTCTCCGTCGACGCCCTCGTCGCCGGCCGTGAGGGGAGGCAGGCGTGAGCGCCGCTCGCGTCGGGGTGTTCGGCCTGCTCGGCTCGGGCAACCTCGGCAACGACGGCTCGCTCGGGGCCGTGCTCGCCTACCTGTGGCGCGATCATCCTCAGGCGGTCGTGGAGGCGCTGTGCGGCGGACCCGAGGCCGTCACGGCCCGGTTCGGGATACGCGCGACGCGGCTGCACTGGTACCGCGGGGAGTACCGGACCGCGTCCCGCGCGGGCGCGATCGCGGGCAAGGGGCTGGGCAAGCTCGTCGACGTCTTCCGCACGGCCGCCTGGGTGCGCCGGCAGGACGTGGTGATCGTGCCGGGCATGGGCGTCCTGGAGGCCACGCTGCCGCTGCGGCCCTGGGGCTTCCCGTACTCGCTGTTCCTGCTGTGCGCGAGCGGCCGGCTGCTCGGCACCCGCGTCGCGCTGGTCGGGGTCGGCGCCGCCCCGATCGGCAACCGGGCGACCCGGACGCTGGTGCGCTGGTCGGCGCGGCTGGCCGCGTACCGGTCCTACCGGGACGGCCCGTCCCGCGAGGCGATGCGGGCGATGGGCGTGGACACCGCGCGCGACGAGGTCTGCCCGGACCTCGCCTTCTCCCTGCCGACGGTACGGGCCCCTCTGGGGGCTCCGGGCCAGGTCTGCGTCGGTGTCATGGACTTCCACGGCGGCGACGACGACCGCGCCCGCGCCGAGGAGATCCACCGGCGCTACCTCGACGGCGTGATCCGCTTCGTCCGCGCGCTGGTCGAGGAGGGCAGGCCGGTGAGGCTGCTCACCGGCGACGGCTGCGACGCCCCGGTGGTCGCCGCGATCCTCGGCGCGGTGGACTCGCCGCTGGTCACCGCCGCCGAACCGGCCTCGCTCGACGACCTGATGAGGGAGACGTCGGCCGCCGGCACCGTGGTGGCGACCCGGTACCACAACCTGATCTGCGCGCTGAAGACCGGCACACCGACGCTCGCGCTCAGCTATGCGACCAAGAGCGAGGCGCTCATGGCCCGGATGGGTCTCGGCGCCTACTGCCACCCGGCCCGCGAGGTCGACGCCGAACGGCTGCTGGAGCAGTTCCGGGAACTGGAGAAGCGGGCGCCGGAGCTGCGGCGGACCCTCGCCGAGCGGAACCGGGTCGCCGTCGAGCAACTCGAGTCGCAGTTCACCGCGTTGACCGCGGCCCTGTTCCCGGCGGCGGCCGGTCACGACCGACCCGACGCCGGAGCCGGCACCGGACCGGAAGCCCGAACCGACATCAGATCCGACGCCCGACCCGACGCCCGAGCCGACGCCAGGCAGGAGACCCCATGAGAGCGACCGAAGTCCCGGCGATCGCCGGCGCGTACCTGTTCGAGCCGACCCCGTTCGCCGACGAACGCGGCTTCTTCTGCCGCACCTTCGACGCCGACGTGGTCCGCTCGGTGGGCCTGGACCCGGACGCCTTCGTCCAGGACAGCCTGTCCCGCTCGTCCCGGGGCGTGCTGCGCGGCCTGCACCTGCGTTCCGGCGACGGCGAGGCCAAGCTGGTGCGGTGCTCGTACGGGAAGGTCTTCGACGTCGTCGTCGACCTGCGCCCGGACTCGCCCACCTACCTGGGCCGGGCCTACTTCGAACTGTCCGGCGAGACGCAGGCGACCCTGTACGTCCCGGCGGGGTGCGCGCACGGCTTCCAGGCGCTCACCGAACCCGCCGACGTGTCGTACCGGATCGACCGCCCGCACGACCCGGCCGAGGACGTGACGATCGCCTTCGACGCCCCGGAGCTCGCCATCGACTGGCCGCTGCCGGTCGCGTCGGTGTCCCGGCGGGACCGGGAGGCGCCCGGCCTCGCCGAGGCCCTGAAGCACATGGAGAGGACGAAGCTGCCGTGACCACCGAACCCACCGAAGACACCGAGGCCTCCGACGAGTTCAGGCTGCCCCGGTCCCGGCTGGCGAACGAGCGGCTGCACGCCCTGGTCCCCGGGGGCGCGCACACCTACGCCAAGGGCGACGACCAGTACCCCGAGGACCTCGCCCCGGTCATCAGCCACGGCAGCGGCGCCCACGTGTGGGACGTCGACGGCAACCGCTACGTCGAGTACGGCTCCGGGCTGCGCTCGGTCAGCCTCGGTCACGCCCACCCGCGCGTGACCGAGGCGGTGCGGCGGCAACTCGACCGCGGCAGCAACTTCGTACGGCCGTCCATCGTGGAGGTCGAGGCCGCGGAACGCTTCCTGGCGACCGTGCCGACGGCCGAGATGGTGAAGTTCACGAAGAACGGCTCCGACGCCACCACCGCCGCCGTGCGCCTCGCCCGCGCCGTCACCGGGCGCCCGCGGGTGGCCATCTGCGCCGACCACCCCTTCTACTCCGTCGACGACTGGTTCATCGGCACCACGCCCATGAACGCGGGCATCCCGGCGGCGACCACCGAACTCACCGTGGCGTTCCCCTACGGGGACCTGGCCGCCACGGAGGCACTGCTCACCCGGTACGAGGGCGAGGTCGCCTGCCTGATCCTCGAACCCGCCACCCTCACCGAACCGCCGTCCGGTTACCTCGCCGGGCTGCGCGAGCTGGCCGACCGGCACGGCTGCGTACTGGTCTTCGACGAGATGATCACCGGCTTCCGCTGGTCGGAGGCGGGCGCCCAGGGCCTGTACGGAGTGGTCCCCGACCTCTCCACGTTCGGCAAGGCGCTGGGCAACGGGTTCGCCGTGTCCGCGCTGGCCGGGCGCCGCGACCTGATGGAGCGGGGCGGGCTGCGCCACTCCCACGACCGGGTGTTCCTGCTGTCCACCACGCACGGCGCCGAGACGCACTCGCTGGCCGCCGCGATGGCCGTGCAGGCCGTCTACACCGAGGAGGGCGTCACCGCCCGGCTGCACGCCCTCGGCGAGCGGCTGGCCGCCGGTGTCCGCGAGGCCGCGGCGAGCATGGGCGTCGGCGACCACGTCGTCGTCCGGGGCCGGGCCAGCAACCTGGTCTTCGCCACCCTCGACGAGGACCTGCGGCCCTCGCAGCCGTACCGCACCCTGTTCCTGCGCCGGCTCCTGGCGGGCGGGGTGCTGGCCCCGTCGTTCGTGGTGAGCAGCGCGCTGACCGACGCCGACATCGAGCACACCGTGGACGTGGTGGGCCAGGCGTGCGCGGTGTACCGCAAGGCCCTGGACGCGGGCGACCCCACTCCGTGGCTGGAGGGGCGACCGGTGAAGCCGGTGTTCCGCCGCCTGGCGTGAGGTGACGGCCGGTCAGCGGCGCGCGGCCGGACGGGAACGGGCGTCCCGTCCGGCCGACCGGTCGACCAGCCACGCGGTCGCCGGCACCACCGCCAGCGCGGTGCACCAGCCGCCGACGACGTCCGTCGGATAGTGCGCGCCGAGGGCGACCTGCGCCCACCCCATGGCGGCCCCGGCGACCAGCGCCGAGGCGAGCACGAGGACCGTGCCGGCCGCCCCGCCGAGGCCGAGCCGGCCGGTCACGATCAGCGCCAGCGCGAACGCGAGCGCGGTGAGGAAGGCGGTGTGCCCGCTCGGGTACGACAGGTTGCCCGCACCGTGGATGGTGCGCCCCACCACGTACTTGAGCACCGTCGCCACTCCCACGGCCACGCCCACGCAGGCCACGACGAACACGGCCGCACGCGGCCCCCACAGCAGCAGACAGCCCGCCACGACGGCCCCGACCAGCAGCACCGACCCCAGCGGCTCCCCGAGGAAGTCCAGGGCCAGGGCGAAGTGCCGCGGGGTCGGCCCGGCCCCCTCCACGGCCGGCTGCACCCACGCGTCCACCCTGCCGGGCCTGCCGTGCCCGGCGTACATCCCGCCGAGCACACCCACCACCAGCGCGGCGACCCCCGCGACCAGCCCGAGCCCCGCCCGCAACGCCCCCGGCAACACCACGGCCCCGCCTCCCGCCCCAGACCAGTCCCCCGGTCGCCACCCTAGCCAACAACGGAGCCGGGCCAGCCGCACTCCGCCCACACCGTCTTGCCCGGACCGCCGCCCGGCCGGAGGCACCAGCCCCAGCGGGCGGCGAGCGCCGCCACGAGCAGCAGCCCGCGGCCTCGGGCGTCCTCGGCGCCGGGCGCGGACAGCGCTCCCGGTTCGGGCGGTGTGCGTTCGGTACGGGCGTCGGTGACCTCGATCCTGACCGTCCGGGCGGGTGCGCTCAGGCGCAGCAGCAGATGGAAGTCCCGGCCGGGGACACGGCCGTGCCGCACCGCGTTGGCGGTCAGCTCACTCATACACATCCGCGGCTCCAAGGCCGCCGCCGGTCCGGTCATCCGGGTGTCACGCCCGGCGTGGGCGCGGTTCGTCGGCGGCTCACGCGGCCGTCAGGCGCGGGTGTAGGTGAGGAAGGCGGCGCCGCCGGGCAGCACCGTGTGCCCGGTCATCGTGAACGCGCGCGGATTCGTGCCGGACTTCCCCGCGAACAGCGGGATGCCCGCGCCGATGGTGACCGGGCTGACCTTGAGGACGAGTTCGTCGATCTCCGGGTAGAGGGCCCCGGCCAGTTCGGCGCCGCCGACCAGCCATATCCCCTTGCCGTCCTGGGCCTTGAGTTCGCGTGCCTTCTCCAGCGGGTCGGTGGAGACCACCTCGACGGCCGCGTCCGGGCTCTTGGTCAGGGTGCGGGAGAACACGTAGTGCCGCAGGTGCGGGTAGGCGTCGGTGATGCCGGCGTCCAGTCCGAGCTGGTAGGAGCGGCGCCCCTCCAGGACGGTGTCGAAGCGGGTGCCGGACGCGGTCACGCCCAACGCCGCACGGGCGGGGGCCGGCAGTGTCTCCGGGTAGTGCGTGACGATGTGCTCCAGGTAGTCGGGGGTGACGGTGAAGAAGCCGTCGGGGCCGGTCGGGTCGCCCCCGTCCGGGCCGGCGATGTACCCGTCAAGGGTGGTGGCGACGTAGTAGGTCAGGGTGCGCACAGCGATCATCCTTCGATGGCGTGGTGGTGGCCGCTTCTCCCGGCCGGGGCGGTGGTCATCGTCAACGGCTGTTCAGGGGTGCCTCGTTCGAGGTGGTAACCGTATCCGCGACGGCGGAGCCCTGCGGCGCCACTGGGCCTTCCACGGGCTTGGACCTCGCCAGCCACAGGCCGGTGAACACGGCGGTGGCCAAGGTGACGGTGCCGGCGGCGAGGAAGGCGCTGTCGAGGCCGGTCTCGAAGGAGGCGCCGCCGGACTGCCGGATGCGGACGACGGCTCCGAGCACCGCGACGCCGAGTACCGCGCCGATCTGCCGGGTGGTGCTGCTGATGCCTGACGCGAGGCCGCCCTCCTGCGGGCTGACGGCTTGGATGGCGGCGCCTGTCAGTGGGGACAGGGTCAGGGCGAAGCCGGTGCCGGCGAGTGCCAGCCGCCACCAGACGTTCCCGTAGCCGGTGCCGGCGTGCACCGTGCCGAGCGCCAGCAGTCCCAGGCCGGCCAGGGCCAGGCCGGTGGTGACGACGAGGCGGAAGCCGTACCGGGCGGCGAGCCGGCCCGCGTACGGGCTGACGATCACCATGGCGAGGGACACCGGCAGGGTCTGCAGGCCGGCGCGCAGGATCGAGCTGCCCTGGACGTGCACGAAGAACTGGGAGAAGAAGAACGACGAGCCCATGAGCGCGAAGCCCACCACGACCATGGCGGTGTTGGACACGGTGAACAGGCGCTGCCGGAACAGCCGCAGCGGCAGCATCGGGGCGCGACGACGGGCCTCGACGGCGGCGAAGGCGGCGAGGAGGATCACCGCGGCGGCGAAGCTTGCCAGGATGACCGGTGAGGTCCAGCGGCGGGCACCGCCCTCGATCAGCCCGTAGGTCAGTACCCCCACCGCGAGAACGGACAGCACCGTGCCCGGGACGTCGATCGCGGGGGCGCCCGGGTTGCGGGACTCGCCGAGGTGGCGCAGGCCGGCCAGCAGCAGGACCACGCCGATGGGCAGGTTGACCAGGAAGATGGCGGGCCAGCCGAAGGCCTGTGTCAGCACGCCGCCGGCCACGGGGCCCGCGGCCAGGCCGATTCCGCTGAGTCCGGCCCACAGCCCGATCGCCTTGACCCGTTCCTGCGGCACGGGATGGGCGGCGGCGAGCAGGGCGAGCGAGGCAGGGCTCAGCGCCGCGGCCCCGATGCCCTGGAGGACCCGGCCGGCGACCAGCCAGCCGAGCGAGGGAGCGAGGCTGCACAGCAGCGACGCGGCGGTGAACAGTGCCACGCCGGTCAGGTAGACCCGTTTGCGGCCGAACCGGTCGGCGAAGACACCGCCGGACAGCAGCAGCATGGCGACCAGCAGTACGTAGGCGTCGACGATCCATTGCAGTCCGGTCAGTCGGGTGTGCAGCCGGTTCTGCATGTCGGGCAGTGCCGCCCCGACGATCGTGTTGTCGAGCAGGACCATGAACTGGCCCAGGCAGGTCACCGTGAGCAGTAAGGCCCGGTTCGATCGACCACCTACGGTCGCATGCGATGCAGCCAAGAGATTCCCCAATCGTTCCCCTGAGGCGCACTAAAGCAGTCGTCGACTGCGTTAGGTGACTATAGGGAGGGTCGACTCACAAACGCAAGTGGTAACTGCGTTAAGGTGGGGGGCATGAACGAGCGACAGCCAGCCCGGCGGCCCGGCGGGCGCAGCGCGCGCGTCGGCGCGCAGGTGCACCAGGCGGTCACCGGCCTGATCAGTGAGCGCGGTTACGGCAACTTCACCGTCGGCGACGTCGCGGCCCGCGCAGGCGTGGCCGACAGCAGCGTCTACCGCCGGTGGGGCAGCCTGGAGAACCTGCTCACCGACGTGGCGCTCACCCGCCTCAACGCGCAGTCGCCGATGCCCGACACCGGGAGCCTCGCCGGCGACCTGCGCACGTACGCGGCCCAAGTGGCCCGCGAGATCACCGGACCCGACGGTCCGGCGGTGCTGCACCTGGCCGTCGCCCTGTCGGGCAGCGGTCAGCGGGGCCTGGAGGCCGGCGCCTCCCTCCGCGCCGAACGCACCCGGCAACTGCAGTCCATGCTCGACCGCGCCCGGGACCGCGGTGAGCCCGCACTCGACGCGTCCGACGTGCTGGACCACATCCTGGCCCCGATGTACATCCGCGTCCTGTTCGGCATGGTCCCCCTCACCCCGGACTACATCGACGGCCTGGTCGACCGACTGCTGTGGACATCGGCCTCCGAAGGCGACTGAGCAGGTTCCGCTCGCGGACGGATGTGCGAGACGGTCCTCGCTGGATAGAGTCGTTCCGTTACAACTGGTTGTGGGGACAACCAGAGCGCCTCGGGGAGGGCATGCAACGCATGAGCCGTCGTTCTAATGGCTTGGTCGGCGTCTGGGCTGAGATGCAGAGGCAGCAGCAGCGCCAAGTGGAGGCCGACGCCAGGCGACGGAGACAGGAAGCGCAGCAAGCGCGCGCCCACCAACGGCGAGCTGCCCAGAGTCACCGCGAGTACATGCAGGCAGAGGCACTACGTCGCACTGAAGAACTGGACGCACAGGTTGCGTCGCTGCAAGGTCTCCTCGCGTCGGGTTGTCAGGCCCCGGCTTTCAGGGCTTCCTCCCTCATGCGTCCTGAAGAGGTCCAGCCGTTCGCCCCAGGACCACTGGCGCAGCCCGTGCCCATGCCGAACTTCGACCATTACCAGGCGCAGAGCGGATGGACGGCCGGTCGCCGAGCACAGGCGCAGGTCGAAGCCCGGGCACGCTTCGAGCAGGACTGGCACGCGGCCCAGGTGGCGGAGGCGCAGCGGCAGCAGCAGTTGGCGTCGTACCGGCGGGAGTACCAGCAGTGGGCCGATGCCCAGCTGGCCGAGGTACGGCGACACAACGCCGGCGTCGCCGAGCTGACCGAGGGAGTCAGGCGCCGCGATCCCGACGCCGTGGTCGAGTACTTCTCCGCCGCTCTCTACGCCTCGACCGCGTGGCCGGAAGGTTTCCCGCGTCAGGTGGCAGCGGCCTACGACTCGGCAGCGGGACAGCTGGTGCTGGACTGGGAGCTGCCCTCTTGCAGCGTCGTCCCCGAGGCCAAATCCGTTCGGTACATGTACGCGGCGGACCAGCACAAGGAGAGTCCCCGGCCAGTAACTCAGCGCCGGGCTCTTTACCGGGAGGTTCTCGCGCAATGCATGCTGCTCGTCCTGCACGAACTCTTCGCCGCGGATGAACCGGGCGCGCTCGAGTCGGTGACCTTGAACGGGTTCGTGGACGGGCATGACCCCACGACGGGCCGGCCGGGCCGCATCTACCTGGCAACCGTCATGGCCCCGCACTCGGTGTTCCGCGACCTGCACTTGGCACAGGTGGACGCCTGCAGCTGCCTGGCCGACGCGCTGCGCGGGCAACTCTCGGCCCGTCCCGACCAGCTCACGCCGGTGCGGCCGAGTCGCCGGCCGCAGGACGTCGGGAACCGTGTGGTCACGCATGGCAGCGACGAGGATCCCGACCTGTACGAGATGGATCCGATCGCCTTCGAGAACCTCGTTGCCGATCTCTTCCGGGCGATGGGGATGCAGGCGGTCACCACCCAGCGCTCGAACGACGGCGGGGTGGACGTCGACGCTCTTGATCCGGCACCGATCCGGGGTGGCAAGATCGTCGTGCAGGTGAAGCGCTACCGCAACACGGTGCCGCCCACCGCTGTGCGGGACTTGTACGGGACCGTGCAGGACGCCGGCGCCAACAAGGGCGTCCTCGTGACGACGTCACGGTTCGGCCCTGGCTCCCACACCTTCGCCAACGGCAAGCCGCTGGAACTGATCCCGGGAGCCGAACTCGTCGACCTGCTGCATCGTCATGGGCTGCGGGGACGCCTGGGCGACGGTTCCCGTCGATCCGCGGCTCAGCCGGCGCCGACGGTACCGGACACTCGACTGCCCGACGACTACAACGTCCTGGGCATGTCGTGGACCGGAAGTGTCGCCTTGGACGTGTGCGCTCTCGTCTGCCGTGGGAACCGGGTCCTCAGTGACGACCACTTCGTCTTCTTCAACAACCCGCAGACGCCGGACGGCACCGTGCGGGCCCTTCCCGCCACCGCACCCGACAAGGCCGCGATCCGGGTCTCCTTCGACGCGTTGCCGGACGAGGCCGACCGGTTCGTCCTCGTGGCCGCCATCGACCCGGAGGTCGACCCGGACGCCGACCTCTCGGGCTTCACGGACGCGTGCATCCGGCTTCTCGACCCCGGGATGACCGAACTCGGAAGACTCGAGGTCTCCGACGGCCGACCCCGCGAGACCGCCTTGGTACTCGGCTCGTTCCGCCGCAGGGCGAACGGGGACTGGGACTTCGTCCTCGGCGGCAAGGGCTACACGGGCGGCCTGGAGGAACTCGTCAAGGACTACGGCATCGAGGTGGAGTAGGCCGCCCTTGAGTCCGCGTGCCGTGGCACCCCGGACGGGTTCACGAACCCGGTTTGATGACCCCTGCCACCCGTTCGCGGCTGGAGGACCTGCTCGCGGGCGACGGCACCGAGCTGGGCACGGCCGGCGTCGAGCAGGTGCGTCGCTTCGTCCGTGTCAGTGGTCACGTGATGTCGTGCTGGAGCCGGTGAGGTCTTCCGTTCGGCCGCCGCGCCTCCACAGCAATACGCTGAGTGCGGCGAACCAGGCGAAGCCGAGGAAGCGACCGAGCGGGATGAACACCGAGCCGGCCTCGGCGACGAGCGAGCTCATCGACAGCACGCCGGCCGCCCCGATCACCATGCCGCTCCAGGCGATCCAGGCGGGCAGGGCGTGGCCGGCGCGTCCCGTCGCGGCGACCAGGAAGACCGCCACCCCGAGCGTGGCCATGGCCGGGGCCGCCCCGGTGATGAAGGACAGATCCGAGACGGCCCGATACGTGGACAGCTGCGCCCTGGAGCCGATCTGGGCCAGGACCCAGCTGCTACCGGCCGAGAGCAGGAGCAGAGTTCCGGCGACGGTGGCCAGCACGCGGACGGCGTCGGCCCGGGTGTCGCTGCCGTACCTGCGGACGAACGCGGTCAGCCAGGGGACGAAGGCCAGCAGGGCGAGGGCCGACAACCCCTGGAGCAGGCCCAGCAGACGGAAGAGATCCTCCAGCGTCGCCGCGTCCTTCAGCCGGTACGCCTGCACTTCGGCGTCGCTGGAGTACGGCGTCACGGTGCCGGACGGGCCCAGCGTCGCGATGGCGACGAGACTGGCCACGAAGAACAGGGCGTACAGCACGCCGGACAGAGCGCCGACGTCACGGCGGCGGGCGCTGGTTCGGACGAACGTGGCGGTGGTCACGGAGGCGATTCCTCCCGAGGAACGTCGGTGGCTACGGAGCGGGGGAGTTCCGGCCCCGGTGTCCTCACGATCACAGAGCGGACGCCGTCGGACGTCCCGCGCGGGAAGGCCGTGTGCGTACTCCTGGTGACGTACGAGCCCATCCGCTGCACTGCTCGGACCGCCGGCCGTACTCGCCTGGGCGCAGCGGGAGTTACTTCCGCGGGCGGACGCCTCGGGCGGCCGGGCAGGAGAGCCTGGCCCGGTACCTGTGCCCGACGACCTGATTGAGGTTCTGATGCCCCTCTCCGCCGGATGGTGGCCGGTGACGACGCCCGTCGGCGACGGCACGCGACGGCATTCCGGCCGCCGGCTGCCTCACCGGGTCCACAAGGGCGCGGTCGTCGTGCATGTGGTCGTCTCCGTCAGCTGGCTGGCCCTGATGCTCTGCCTGCTCACCCTGGGCGCGACGGCACTGGTGACGGACGATGCCGACACCGTGCGGACGGCTTACCGGGCGATGGAGATGCTGGGTGACGTTCTGATCCTCCCGCTGAGCCTGCTCACCTTGGTCAGCGGTGTGGTGCTGGCCTTCGGCACGTCGTGGGGGCTGTTTCGGTACTACTGGGTCAGCGCCAAGTTCTGGCTGACCCTGGCGGCGACGGCGGCCTCGGTCTTCGCCCTCACCGCCAGACTGCACGACGCGGCGGCCGCGGTCGCCCGGCATCCGGTGGGCCCCGTCTCAGCCATGGATCTGGGATTCGTCCGCTACAACATGGTGATCGTCCCGGCGGTCGCCTTCCTGTTGTATCTCGCCAACGTCATCCTGTCCGTCTACAAACCCTGGGGCCGGCGGCCCGTCTCCCGGGATTGAGGCGGACAGCGGTGTCGCTTCGACCAGCCGACACGTCGTGTTCAACAGGGGTACGCCGGCGCAGGACGTGGCGTGAACTGTTCGCGTCGAATCCCGTCGGGTCTCCACAGGGGCGGATAGGGTCAACACATGAGTCTGACGCCACGGTTGATCGTCCCGGACCCCGACACCGCCGCGACCTACTACCAGGAGGCCATGGGAGCCAAGGAGGTCTTCCGCGCCCAGGACGACAGCGGCCGCGTGATGGTCGTCGTCCTGCAGATCGGAGGTTCCCCGCTCTCCCTGTCCCCCGCCGTGTCCGAGTGGGGCTGGCTCTCGCCCGACGACGTCGGCGGCTCCCCGGTGCTCCTGGAGGCGGAGTTCCAGGACCAGGACGCGGTCGCCGAACGGATGGTCGCCGGAGGCGGCACCGTCGTCGTACCGGTGGAGAACCGGCCGTACGGCAAGCGGGAGGGACGCCTGCGCGACCCGTTCGGCCACCTGTGGATCGTCACCGGTCCCCTGCGCTGAGACACCGGCCGGCTCCTCGCGGGGTCGCGCCCCGCGAGGAGCCGGCCGGCGGAAGGTCCCGAGATCCGCGGGGTCTCAGACGACCGGCAAGGGCCACGGCGAAGGCCGGTAGGAATAGGCCTCGGTGCCCTTGCGCACCCCTTGCTTGATGGCCATCGGCAGCATCAGGTCGCGTATCACGCGGGTGATCCACCGGTCCGGGGTCATCACCGCCCCCGTCTGCCGGGCCTGCTTCGCCATCGCGGCGACCCGGTCCCGACGGGACTCCTCGAACGCGGCGAACGCCCGCGGCGCGCGCGGGTGTTCGTGCAGCGCCAGGGCGAGTTCGTAGGCGTCCTCCATGCCGAGCGCGGCTCCGGCCCCCAGGTGCGGGGCCACCGCGTGCGCGGCGTCCCCCAGCACCGCGGCGCTCCCCCGGTGCCAGGTGTCCAGGGGCGGCACCTCGTGGACCGGCCACCGGCCGACCGGTCCGGCGGAGGCGTTCAGGATGCGCCGGATCACGGCGGGGTCGGGGCGGTGCCGGTCGGCCAGCCCGGCCACCCACCGCGCGTCGTCGATTTCGGCGAGTTCGGCGAAGGTGCGTTCACGGGTCTCCTGGTGGTTCTCGAACCACCACACGACACCGGGCGACACCACCTGGTACCCGAAGAACCCGCGCAGGCCGAAGACCATGTGGAACCGGCCGTCCACGGGCAGTTCCGCGGCGCCGATCTCCGACCTGCCCCCTGAGCCGACCACCTCGGTGTAGGCGGGCCGGGGCGCGTCGGGGAGCAGCAGGCGGCGCACGGCGGAGTTCACGCCGTCGCAGCCCAGCACGATGTCGGCCTCGGCGTGCGTGCCGTCCTCGAAGCCGATGCGCCGGTGGCCGTCGCCGTCGTCGTCCAGGGCGACGAGGCGCTTGCCGGTCTGCAGTTTCACCCCGTTGTCGGTGGCCGCCTCGCGCAGGGCGCCGCTGAGTTCGCCGCGCATGATGTTGGTGGTGCGTTCCGGGTTCCGGGCGAGTTGCCGGCCCCTGTGGTTGGTGAAGTCGATGGACGTCGCCACTACGCCCTGTTCGAGGATCCGGTCGGCCAGCCCCAGACGCTCCAGGACGGCGCGCCCGTTCGGGGCGAGGTTGAGGAACGAGCCGACGTCCTGCGCCCGGCGTACGTAGGCCTCGTACAGGTTCACCTCGAAACCCAGTCTGGCCAGGCACAGGGACAGCAGTGATCCGGTGATGCCGGCGCCGACGACGGCGACGCGGCGGATCGGAGGGGTCTTCTCGTTCGTCATGGTGGCTCCTGATCGTGACCGTGGTCAGTGGTCGAGGCGGCCGGTGCCGCCCCGGCATGACTGCCGATCACCGGGCGGTCCCACGCGAACGTGTCGTGGTTCTTTCGGCGTCCCCGCCGTCCGCCCCGGTCGAGCGCGCCTCACGCTCCGGGCCGGAATCCAGTCCCCGCCGAGGCGGAATCCACCCGGCATCGGCCTGGAATCGAGACACGGCAGGATCGGACCCACGGGGGCCGGTGACGAAGTCACGCGGAAGTCCGGCGTCGAAGCCAGCCAGCACAACCTCACGCACGCATGCCCGGCGACGCCGCCGGTCCTCGGCCACGAGTTGTCACTCGTCACGGGAGAACGGGGACAGGGCCATGGCCACGCTCACTCACCAGAAGGAAGTAAGGTTCCTTCGCTGGCCGGTGCAGAGCCACGAACGCGACCAGTTGCGCGAGGCGGGACTGCCGTGCCTGCTGGTCCTGGAGGGCCAGACAGCACCGCCGAGCGATATTTCCCCCATCGAGGACTGGGTGCGCCCGCCGGTCGACCGCCTCGACCTGGCGGCTCGCGTCCACACGCTTCAGCGGCGCACCGGAACCGACTTCGTGCCCGCGCTGGATCCCACCGGGGTCCTCTACTACGGCGGGCAGTCGGTGCCCATGTCCGAGGCACAGAGCGAGATGATGCGGTGTTTCCTGGCCGACTTCGGCCATCTCGTCCGGCGGGACACGCTGAAGGACGCCCTGGGCCGGACCAGGAACGAGACGGTCACCAGCAACGCGGTGGACCTGCACATCATGCGGCTGCGTCAGCGGCTGGACGGCGTCCGGCTGAGCCTGCGCACCGTGTGGGGGCGGGGTTACATCCTGGAGGCCGCCACCTGATCCGGCCGGCAGCCACCACCTGATCCGGCCGGCACCGGAACGCGCGCGCCGCGCGTTCCGGGGCCCGGCCCGCCGCGGTCAGCCCGCCTGCCGGCGCCCGCGCTCGTGCACTTTGCCGCGCAGCTCGTGGAGTTCGGTGAACGGCATCGTGGCGCGGCCCATGAGGTGCGCGGCCCCCGAGGTGCCGGCGGTACCGGGCTGTTCCCCGAGCATCTTCATGACCAGGCCCACGTGCCCGATCTTCCACTGGAAGTAGCCGTTGCCGACCCTGAGCATCGCCTCGACGACCCGGTGGAACGAGCCCGCCTCGACACCCGCCGCGACGATCTCCTCCAGGTCGGCGCCGATCCGCTCCAGCCCGGAACGGAAGGCGAGGAACAGGGAGCCGGACCGGCTGGCACTGCCGAGTACCCGTTCCAGCCGGTGGGACTGGCTGGACTGGGCTCCGCTGGCCGTGCCGAGGTACTGCCGGAACTGGGCGAAGTCCTCCAACGGCAGTCGTTCGAGCGCCATGAGCTGCTCGTGCAGCAGGCGCAGCAGCTCGCTGGAGCGGTAGAGCAGGTCGACGGACCGCTCCAGGTCCGCGGTGGTCATCGTCAGGAAGTGGCCCTCCACGGCGGCGAGGTCGCCCAGGATCTGTTTCAGCCACAGCTCGCAGGTCTGGTGGCTGACGATGAAGAACTGTTCGGAGAGCAGTGTGGCGAGGTCCGCGTCGCCGTCGGGGGTGCGCGGCTGCTGGAGGGCCAGCAGTTCGTCGAGCTTCAGGTAGGAGGCGTAGGTCACCTCGATGGGCGTCACCGCTGCCTCTTTTCACGGACGAGCGCGACCAGAAGTTCCACTCCGGTGACGAGCTGCTCCCGCTCGACGCAGAACGCGATCCGGACCAGGCCGGACGCGACGCCGCCGGGCTTCAGCGGTCGCATCGTGCCGTCCGCGGCGAATTCCGGCCGTGCGGAGAACCCGCTGCCGGGGACCACCACGACGTCGTGACGGAGCATGAGTTCGGCGCTGAACTCCTCGCCGGTCATACCGGTGCACGAGATGTCGGCCATCGCGTACCAGCCGCCGCCGGGCAGGGCGGGCAGCAGCCCCTCGTCGACCAGCGAAGGGAGCGCGGCGTCCCGGTTCCCGCGTACGAAGTCGTGGTTGTGGGCGAGGGCTGCCGAGGCGTCCAGGGCGGCCAGTCCGGCGTACTGGACGGGCGCGTTGGGCGCAATGATGCAGGATTCCTGAACGCTGCGCATGGCGGCGGCCGTCTCCGGCCGCGACACCGCGACGTAGCCGAGCCGGTAGCCGGTCATCGCCGGCCCCTTGGAGAAGGTGAAGACGCTGTTGACGATGCGCTGCGACGCGGGGCGGTCGCGCTCCAGGGCGGCGATGGACAGGTGGGGGCCGGAGAACGCGAAGTCCTCGTAGGCCTCGTCGCTGATGATCTGCCAGCCCCGCTCGTCGGCGATCTCGTACAGGGTCTGCTGCAGCGGGAGGCCGGAGACCGCGCCGGTGGGATTGGCGGGGGTGTTGAGCAGCAGCACCCGGGTCGCGGGGCCGGCCGCCCGCCGGATCGACTCGGGGTCGGGCGCGAAGTGCTCGTCGAGCTTGTAGAACACCGGACGGAATCCGGCCAGGAGGGCCTGTTGCAGGTGAACGGGCCAGTGGATCTCCGGCATCAGGATCTCCGCGCCCGAGCCGGCGAGGCAGCGCATCAGGGCGCTGAGCCCCTGACAGGACCCGGGGGTGACGAAGAGCCGGGCGGGCTCGGTGTCGACGCGGTTGACGGTGTCGAGCTTGTCCGCGAGACGCTCACGAAGCTCCGGGAGCCCCTGTACGTCTATGTAGCGGGCCCGGCCCTCCTGGACGGCGGCGGCGAACTCCTTGGCGACGGAGTCCGGTGGGCCGAAGGCGGGCTCGCCCACGTGCAGCTTGATCTGGCCGGGGTGCTCCCGCTCGCGCTCGTTGGCGATCCGGAAGGACTCGTACAGCCAGGAGGAGGGGATCGCCGAGGCAGGGGCGAACCACGGTGAAGCCGTCTGCGTCATCTGATTCATGCCTTTCCGCTGAGGGCAGGACCGGCCGGATCGGGCAGGCCGGGTGGTGCTGCTGGCTGTGGCTCAGGCCGTGCGCCCGCCGTCCACGGACACCAGCGATCCGGTGACCCAGGACGAGGTCTCGGGGTCGACGAGGTGGCACACCCAGGCCGCCACCTCCGGCGCCAGGCCGAAACGCCCCAGGGGGGTGCCGGCGACGATGTTCTCGCGCAGGGTGTCCGCGTCCTCGCCCGCCGCCACGTCCCACAGGCCCGTGTCGACCGGGCCGGGCAGCACCGCGTTCACCCGGACCTCGGGCGCCAGTTCCACGGCGAGCGACCTGGTCAGGGAGTTCAGGGCGGCCTTGCTGGCCCCGTAGAACGACCGGTTCGGCATCGCGAGAACGCCGCCGACGGAGGACACGTTGACCACACAGCCCTGACGTGCGCGCAGCAGGGGCAGCAGCGCCCGGATCAGCAGGGCGGGAGCCACCAGGTTGGTGTCGATCATCTCGCGCAGGTCCGCCTCGGCGGCGTCCTCCAGGCGGTCGAAGACCGCGTGCCCGGCGTTGTTGACCAGGGCGTCGACGCCGCCGAGCACCTCCCCGGCGCGTTCCGCGATCCGCGTGGCGGCACCGAGGGCGGTGACGTCCACGGCGTACGGCACCACGGTGCCCGCGCCTACGGCCCGTGCCTTCGCCGCCACCTCCGCGAGCCGGCCGGCCCGTCGGCCGACCGCCAGGACGTCGGCGCCCAGCCCGGCCGCGCGCGTGACCACGGCGGCGCCGATACCCGAACCGCCGCCGGTGACGACCAGCTTCAGACCTGCCCAGGGACTCGTCATGCGCCGAACCGCCTCCTCTTCGTGTGAACGGGAATCCGCCGCGCCAGGTTCTCCAGCAGCGGAGCGGGGTCGTCGAAGACGTGGAAGTGGCCTCCGTGTCCGATGTCGAGGCTCGTGTTCCCGGTGGTGAGCCGGGCCCAGTGGCGGCCGGCCCGGAGCGGCACGAGGGGATCCCCCCGGGCGATGCACACGTGGACGTCGCAGTGGAGCCGTACCGGGTCCTGGCAGGCGAGGTAGCGCTCGTGCGTGGCGATGTCCGCCCGCATCGCGGGGAGCAGCAGGTCGCGCAGCTCGGTCTGCGACGCGATGTCGGGGTCGATGCCCCCGAGGGCGACGAGGCGCTTCCACAACTCCTCGTCGGGCAGCAGGTGTTCGTCGCGAGGAGTCCGGGCCGGGTCCCCGGGGGCCCAGGCGCCGGACACGGCGAGAAGGACGACGTCGAGGCCCGCTCCGGGGCACCGGCGGGCCACCTCGCAGGCGACGGCCGAGCCGAAGCTGTGGCCGAAGAGCAGCAGGTCCGCCGGTGGCAGCCGGGTCAGGTCGGCGACGATCTCCTCGGCGATCGCGCCGACGGCCTCCTGCGGCGGCTCCGCCAGCCGGTCGCCGTGCCCGGGGTACTGCGCGGCGCACAGCTCGACGGCGGTCGCGGGAAACGCGGCGGGGAGCGCGGCCCGCCAGCCGGCGAAGTTCTCCGCGCGGCCGCCGGAGTGCGGCAGCCCGAGCAGCCGGAGCCCGGGGCGTTCCGTGTGCGCCACCGTGCGCACGGATCCGCGGTGCACGCCCATGGCCGATCCCCCTTCGCTGCGTCGGTTGTGAGAATCGCACGCACGCCCAAGGCCGCCGCGGAAACCTTCATCATTCATTCAGCGCCGCCTGGGGCGCGGGGGCGAAGGGCCAGGATCGGGACCGGAAAACGAGCGGCCCGTAGCGGCCCGGTGGCCACGCCGGGCCCTTGGCGCAGGCCCGGTGCCCGGGCCGAAAGGAGTCTCCCGGTGTTCTCCTCCCCCAGCGGCGCCGTCGGCGACGGCCCGGACGACGACGCCTCCGGTGCGGCTCTCGACCTCACCGACCCGGCGGCGTTCGTCGAGCACGACCCGTACGCGTACTGGGACCGGATGCGGCGCGCTGATCCGGTGCGCTGGCATCCCCCCGCGGACGGCCGCCCCGGGTTCTGGGCGGTGGCCCGGCACCGTGACGTCCAGGCCTGTTACAAGGACGCGGCCCGGCTGAGCTCGGCCCGGGGAACAGTGCTGGAGGTCCTGCTGAGCGGCGGCGACTCGGCCGGCGGGCGGATGCTGGCGGTGATGGACCGGCCCCGCCACCGCGAGCTGCGCCAGGCGATGCTGCGTGCCTTCTCGCCACGGGTGCTGGGGCACGTCGAACAGGCGGTGCGGCAGCGGGCCGACGCCCTGGTGGCCGCCGTGGTCGGCACGGGCGAGGCCGACGCCGCCCGGGACATCGCCGAGCACCTGCCGCTCAACACCGTGTGCGACCTGCTGGAGCTGCCCGTCGCCGACCGGCCCTCGCTGCTGGGCTGGAACAAGCGCGCGCTGTCGTCCGAGAGCGCCGAGGACGACCCCTTCGACGCGCTGGAGGCCCGCAACGAGATCCTGTCGTACTTCGTCGACGTGGTCCGCGAGCGTCGGCGCCGCCCCGGCGAGGACGTGATCAGCATGCTCGCCGGTGCCCGGGTGGAGGGCGAGCCCATGGCGGAGGACGATCTCGCCCTCAACTGCTACAGCCTGATCCTCGGGGGCGACGAGTCCACGCGGGTGACCACGATCGGGGCCCTGCACGCCCTGGGCACCCACGAGGAGCAGTGGCACCGGCTGCGCACCGGTGAGGTGGCGGTGCGGCCGGCGGTGGAGGAGGTCCTGCGCTGGGTGACCCCGGCCATGCACTTCGCCCGTACGGCCACCTGCGACCTGCGGATCGGGGACGCCGAGGTGTCGGCGGGCGACATCGTCACCCTGTGGAACACCTCGGCCAACAACGACCCCGAGGTCTTCGCGCGGCCCCGCACCTTCGACGTCGGCCGGGAGCACAACCCCCACCTCGCCCTCGGGCACGGCCCTCACTTCTGCCTGGGCGCGTTCCTCGGCCGACTGGAACTGTCCGCCGTACTGGACTCGCTGGTGCGCCGGGTGAAGCGGATCGAGATCCTGGCGGAACCACCGCGAGTCTACTCCACCTTCCTGTTCGGCCACAGCGCCCTGCGGATGCGGCTCGACTGAGCCGCGACCGCCTCCCCTCCAGGCGTCCCCCGCGCGGAACGCAAGCCGCGCCTTCCTCAGCCCTGCTCCGTGCTGGTTCAGTCCGCGGTCAGCAGCCCGGCCAGCTCCGCCATGGTGGACCGCTCGAAGACGGCCCGCACCGGCAGGGTCATCCCCCACTCGTCCCGTACGGCCTTGGCGAGGCGCACCGCGAGGACCGAATGTCCGCCCCGGTCGAAGAAGTTGTCGTCCGGCCCGACCGCGGCCACCCCGAGTACCCGGGCGGTCAGCGCGCACAGCGCGGCCACCGGGTCGGAGGGGTCGACGGTGGGGGCCGGCCCGGCGGGTGGCGTGGCGGCGGTCACGGCCGCCCGCCGCTCCAGCTCACGCCGGTCGATCTTCCCGTTGCTGGTCATCGGCAGGGAGACCAGCACCTCGACGCGGGAGGGCACCATGTGCGCGGGCAGCCGCGCCGCGAGCCGCCCGCGCAGGTCCCCCGCGAGGTCGTCGGCCGGGTCCGCCCCGGGCACCACGAAGGCGACGAGGTGCGCCGAGTCCACCTCGCCGGCCACGACCACCGCGGCGAGCCGGACCCCCTCGCAGGACTCCAACGCCGCCTCGACCTCGCCCAGTTCGACCCGGAAGCCGCGCAGCTTGACCTGGCGGTCGGCGCGGCCCGTGAAGTAGAGCGTGCCGTCCTTGTCCCGGTGGCCGAGGTCGCCGGAGCGGTACATCCGGCTTCCGGGTGGGCCGTACGGGTCCGCGACGAAGCGCTCCGCGGTCAGGGCGGGCCGGCCCAGGTAGCCGAGGGCCTCGCCCTCGCCGACCAGGTAGAGCTCTCCGTCCTCGCCGGGCTGACAGGGCTCGAGGTCGACGTCGAGCACCCGGACCTCGTTGCCCGGCCACGGCTGGCCGATGCTGACCGGCTCGCCCGGCCGCACCGGGCCCGCCATGGTCACTCCCACGGTCATCTCGGTGGGCCCGTACCCGTTGAACATGCGCCTTCCGGGCGCCCACCTGGCCACCAGCGCCTGGGTGCAGGAGTCACCGGTGGAGAGGACCACCCCGCCGGGCAGGACGCCGTCCGGGTCGGTGGCGGTCAGCGCGACCGGGGGCAGCACCGCGTGGCTGATCCGCCGGCCGATCAGGGTGCGGCGCAGTTCCTCGCCGGGCAGCACCGCGCGGTCGTCGGTGAGCACCAGGGTGGCGCCCGACAGCAGGGCCAGCGTCAGGTCCCAGAAGCCGGCGTCGAAGTTGAACGAGGCCCACTGCAGCACCCGGTCGCCGGGTCCGGGCCCGATCCAGTGCCGCTGCGCCTCGGCGAGCGCCGCCATGCCCGCGTGCGGGATCACCACGCCCTTGGGCGTCCCGGTGGAGCCGGAGGTGTAGATGACGTACGCGGTGTCCTCGGCGTGCAGCGGCCGTCGCCGCTCGTCGTCGGTGACGAGCCGGTGCGGGCGGGGCGCGGGGTCGGGTGCGGCCAGGTCGAGGGTTTCCAGTCCGGTGAGGCGCACCGGCGGGTGGCCGGTGTACAGCAGGGTCCGCAGCCCCGAGTCGGCCGCCATGTGGCGCAGCAGCGCGGCGGGATAACCGGGGTCCAGGGGGACGTAGCCCGCCCCGGCGGTCGTCACCGCGAGGGCCGCCGTCACCTGGTCGGTTCCGCGGGGTACGCAGATCCCCACGAGGTCGCCGGGGCCGAGACCGTTCGCGATCAGCCGCCGGGCCAGCCGGTTGACCCGGGCCGCGAGGTCGCCGTACGTCAGCGTGGTGCTCTCGCTCTCGACCGCGGGCAGGTCCCGGTGCTCGGCCACCACCCGTTCGAACAGCACGGGAAGGGTCAGGGCGGTGGAGGGGGCGGAGGCCGCGGACGGGTGGGGGCGCACGTCCGGCCAGACGCGGTCGACGTGGGCGCGGGCGTGGTCCAGGGAGGTCGCGGGCAGTTCCACGCGCCAGCCGGCGGGGGCCGGCAGCCTGGCGGGCCACAGGGACCGCTGGCCGCGCTGGTTGCACAGGACCAGGTAGCTCTCGTCCGGTTCTTCGAAAGGGTTGGCTGGCATCGAGCGACCTCCTGTGTGACGGTGCCGCCGGATGGGTCCGGCGCCCGCGAGGGCGCCGCGCGCGACACAGGTACCCCCAACCCTGACGCGGGCGGGGGGCGGGGCCCGCGCGGCCGGAAAGGAACGTGAAGGTCCTCTCAGCTTTCTTTCAGCGGCGGCCGCGCGGGCGAGGACCGTCGTTACGTTGCCGGACGTGACAGCCACCGAGATCCGCCCGTCCGTGGGCCAGACGCTGCTGTGGTTCCTCGACCGCTACCGGGGCGAGGAGGGCGCGCTCAACTGCCCGGTGCTGTGCCGGCTGCGCGGTCCGCTCGACCGCGACCGGCTCCGCGAGGCGATCGGTCAGGTGATCTCCCGGCACGAGGCGCTGCGCAGCACCTTCACCGGCGGGGGCCGCCGCCTCAAGGCGCTGGTGCACCCGGTCGTGTCACCACGGATCCGCGAGGTGGACCTGACCGGCGAGCCGGATCCCGGGGCGTGCGCCGACCGGGAGGTGGCCAGGGAACTGGGCACCCGGATCGACGCCACCGAGTGCGCCGTGCGCATCACCCTGTGGCGGCTCGCCGAGGACCATCACGTGCTCTGCCTCAACATGCACCACATGGTCACCGACTCGTGGTCCTGCAACGTGATCTTCGAGGACCTGTGCGCCGCGCTGGAGGGCAGACCCTGCGGCGACGCCCTCGCCTACTCACGGTTCGCCGAGGAGCAGCGCGAGACCCTGGCCGGTCCGTCCGGGCAGGGGCTGAGGGCGTTCTGGAGCGAGCGTCTGAAGGACCTGACGCTGCCCCCGCTGCCGATGCGTCCGGCCACCGCGGGCGCGCCGCGCGACACCAGGCTCGTGCAGCACGTCCTGGACGCGCCGACGGTGGCCGCGCTGGACGCCCTGGCCAAGCGGGAGCGGTCGACGATGTTCGTGGCCCTGCTCACCGCGTACTACCGGGCGCTGAAGTCGGTCAGCGGCGCCGAGGACCTGGCGGTGGCGACCCTGTTCGCCAATCGCGGCGCCGAACACCGGCGCACCGTGGGGTTCCTGGCCAACATGGTGCTGCTGCGGACCCGGCTCGCCGACGGCGACTTCGCGGCGCAGCTGCGGGCCGTGCACGGCACGGTGATGGAGGCGTTCGTCCACCAGGCGCTGCCGTTCCAGATGCTGCCGATCCCTCCGGGCGGCACCGAACGCCGGCTCGACGACGTGGTGTTCCAGATGATGGCGGACCCGGTGTACTCCACCCGGGCCGGCGGGCTGGACATCGAGGTCCTGGTGCCCGACGGCGTCGCCACCCGCTTCGAGCTGGAGCTGGTCGCCGTGCCCGACCGGGACACGGTGCGGGTGCTGCTGTTCTACAACCCCGACCGTTTCGACCCGGAGTTCGCCGAGTCGCTGCTCGCCGCGTACGTGGACATCTGCACGACCGCCGCCCGCACCGCGGCGCCCCACACCGACCACGCCGGGGCGCGCCCCCGGCAGCGCACGGGAGGCCACGATGACCAGTGAGGTGACGGCGGGACGCGCGCTGTCCACCGAGGAGATCCGCGAAACCGTCGCCGTGCGGCTGGAACTGCCGGCCGGGGAGATCGGCTTGGACGAGGACCTCGTCACGCTCGGTCTGGACTCGCTGGGGATGATGGACCTGGCGGCCTCCTGGCAGGAGGCCGGCGTGGAAGTGACCTTCGGCGACCTGGTCGAGGAGCCCACCGTGCGCGCCTGGGCCGCCCTGCTGTCCGGGACCGGCGACGGCAGGGGCCCGCGCGCCCAGGAGGGGGACACGGACGCCGGGACGGAAGCGTTCCCGCTGGCCCCGATGCAGCACGCCTACTGGTCGGGCCGTCAGCCGGGCATGCCGCTGAACACCGGGTCGCACTTCTACTTCGAGTTCGACGTCACCGCCGACGTCGCGCGCTGGGACGGCGCGGTGGCCGCGGTGCGCCGCAGGCACCCCATGCTGCGGGCGGCCGTCGGAGAGGGGGGCCAGCGGATCCTGCCGGTGTGCCGGGGGCTGGACGAGGTCGTCGACCTGCGGGGGCAGGAGCTCCCCGAGCGCGAACAGCGCCTCGCGCGGCTGCGCGAGACCCTCTCGCACCAGACGCTGCCGCTCACCGAGCGGGGTGGGCTCGACGTGCGGCTGGCGCTGCTGCCGGCCGGGAAGGGCCGGCTCTTCCTCGACATCGACATGATCGTCTGCGACGCGTCGAGTTTCCGGATCGTCGTGGCCGACCTGGCCCGCTCCTACGGGGACCCGGCCGGCGCACCCGAGCAGCCCGCCCTGACCTTCCCCGAATACCGCCGCCTGGTCGACGAGCAGGGCCGCGAGCCCCGCCCGGAGGACGTCTCCTACTGGCGCGACCGCGCCGAGGACCTGCCCGAGGCGCCTCGCCTGCCGCTGGCCGCGCCGCCGGAGCGGATCGAGCGGGTGGACACGGTCCGGCGGCACGCCTGGCTGGCGCCGGAGACGTACGAACGGTTCTCGCAGCACGCGCGCAGCAACGGCCTGACGGTGTCGATGGCCGTCGCCGCCGCCTACGCGGACGTCCTGGCCGCCTGGAGCGAGGAGAAGGAGTTCCTGCTCAACCTGCCGGTGCTGAACCGGATCCCGGTGCACCCGGACGTCGGCCGGATCGTCGGGGACTTCACCGACCTGCTGCTGCTCCAGGTGGCGCCGGACACCCGCCGCACCTTCGTCGAGCGCGCCCGGGCGGTGCAGGAGCAGTACCGGCACGATGCCGCGCACGCGGCGTACGGCGGCACTTCGGTGCTGCGCGACCTCGCCAGGACCACCGCGGGTGCGAACCGGCGGGCGGGGGTCGTGTTCACCAGCGCGCTCAGCCTCGGCGAGCTGTTCGACGGGGCGACCAGGGCGGTGCTCGGCGCCCCGGTGTGGATGAGTTCGCAGACGTCGGGCGTGTGGATCGACCTGCAGCTGACCGAGCACGACAACGGGATGCTGATCAACTGGGAGACCGCCGAGAACCTCTTCGAGGCCGGTGTCCCCGAGGCGATGTTCGGGGCTTTCGTCAACCGGGTGCGGCTGCTCGCCTCGCAGCCCAGCGCCTGGTGGGAGAGTCTGCCGGTGCGGCCGCCCGCTCCGCAGCTCCAGGCCCGCCGCAGCGCCAACGACACCCGCGCCGACCTGCCCCGCCGGGCGCTGCACCAGGAGTTCTTCCGGCAGGCGGCCGAGCGCGGCGGGGCGCCGGCGGCGCTCTGGGGCGACGGCCGGATGCTGACGTACCGGGAGCTGGCCGAGCGGGCCCTGCGGCTGGCCCACGTCCTGCGCACCGCCGGTGTCACCGCGGGCGACCGGGTCGTGATCACCCTGCCCAAGGGCGTCGACCAGGTGGTCGCGGTGCTGGCGGTGCACGCGCTGGGCGCGGCGTACGTGCCGGTGGGGACGGAACAGCCGGAGGCACGGCGGCGCACCGTGGAGTCGCTGTCCGCAGCCCGGTGCGCGGTGACGGCGGCCCCGGCCCGTGCGGCGGCCGACGGCGGGATCGCCCACATCGACGTACGGTGCGCCACCGACCGCGCACTGCCGTCGCTGGAAGGCCCGGTTGACGTCTCGCCCGACGCCCCCGCCTACGTGATCTTCACGTCCGGCTCGACCGGGGAACCGAAGGGCGTGGAGCTGACCCACGCGGCCGCCCACAACACGGTGGCCGCGCTGAACGAGCGTTACCGGATGGGGCCGGCCGACCGCACCCTGTGCCTGTCGGCGCTCGACTTCGACCTCTCCGTCTACGACATCTTCGGCCCGCTCACCTGCGGCGGCGCGCTGGTCCTGGTCGACGACGAGGAGCGGCGGTCCCCCGGGACATGGCTGCGCAGGGCGGCCGAGCACCGGGCCACCGTCCTCAACTGCGTGCCCGCCCTGCTCGACATGGCGCTGACCACGGCGTCGTCACGGCCGGAGCCGGGCGGCTGGCCGTTCCGGCTCCAGCTGCTCGGCGGCGACTGGGCGGGGCTCGACCTGCCGGGCCGGGTGCACGCGCTGCGCGCGGACAGCGTGTTCGTGGTCCTGGGCGGCACCACGGAGACCGCGATCCATTCGACCGTCCAGGAGGTCACGGAGGTGGATCCCTCCTGGGCCTCGATCCCGTACAACGTGCCGCTGCCCAACCAGTACTGCCGGGTCGTCGACGAGCACGGCGGCGACTGCCCCGACTGGGTGGCCGGGGAGCTGTGGATCGGCGGGGCCGGGGTGGCCCGGGGGTACGTGGGCGCACCGGAGCTGACCGCCGCGAAGTTCGTGGAGGTGGACGGCGTGCGCTGGTACCGCACCGGCGACCGGGCCCGCTACCGGCCCGGGGCCGTGGTCGAGTTCCTCGGCCGCGCCGACCTCCAGGTCAAGGTGAACGGCTACCGGATCGAACTCGGCGAGGTCGAGCGGGCGTTGAACCTGCACCCCGGGGTGCGCGACGTCGTGGTGACGCCGGTCGCCGAGCACGGTGGCGCGCTGTACGCCCTGGTCACCCCGGGCTCGGTCGACACGGAGGCAGTGCTGGCCACCGCCGCCCGGCAGGTGCCCCCGTACATGGTGCCCGCCCGCGCGGTGGCCGTCGACGAGCTGCCGCTGAGCCGCAACGGCAAGGTGGACCGCGCGCAGGCGGGGCGGCTGCTGGCCGCGGAGATGAGCGAGCGGATGTCCGGCGGCGCGTCGGACGCCCCGCGCGGTGCGGCGGAGGAGACGGTCGCCGCGCTGTGGGCGGACCTTCTGGGCTGCGGGCCTCTCGGCCGGAACACCAACTTCTTCCACATCGGCGGTGACAGCCTCCAGGCCGCCCGTCTGCTGGCCGCCCTGCGCCGGCACGGGTACGAGGCCAGGCTCGGTGACCTGTTCACCCGTCCCACGGTGAGCGGCTTCGCCGGGACGCTGACACGCGCCGAGGGGCACGGCCCCGGCACGGTTCCGGCCGATCCGGAACACCGGTACGACCCCTTCCCGCTCACCGACGTGCAGCGCGCCTACTGGCTGGGCCGCGACCCCGACTTCGTCCTCGGCGGCGTCGCCTCGTACTGGTACTGGGAGTTCGAGAGCGACCGGGTCGACCTGGACCGGCTGGAGGCCGCCTGGAACACGCTGGTGCGCCGGCACGAGATGCTGCGTGCCGTGCTGGACGGCGACGGCGGCCAGCGCATCCTGCCCGAGGTGCCGCACTACCGGTTCGCGGTCACCCACACCACCGCGGCCGACCACGAGGAGGCGGTCGCCGCGCTCGGGGGCATGGCGCAGCAGGTCCTCGACGTGACCTCGTGGCCGCTGTTCGACGTGCGCGCCGTGCAACGGGACGACGGACGCACGGTGCTCGGTGTGGGCTTCGACTACGTGGTGCTCGACGCGCTGTCGATCATGACCATCTTCACCGAGCTGAACGCGCTCTACGCCGACCCCCGCCGCGAACTGCCGCCGCTGGAGCTGTCCTTCCGCGACTACCTCCTCGCCCGGCGCACCGATCCCGCCGCGAAGGCGCGGGACGAGGAGTACTGGCTGGAGGCGATCGAAGAGCTGCCCCCGGCCCCGGCACTGCCCACGGCCCTGGACCCCGAGCGCGTCGGCCGGCCGCGGTTCGTGCGCGACGAGTTCCGCCTCGACTCGGCGACCTGGGCCAGGCTGCGCCGCCGCACGGCCGACGAGGCGCTGACCGCGTCGATGGTCGTGGCGGCCGCCTTCGCCGAGGTACTGGCGATGTGGAGCGCCGAGACCTCGCTGACGCTCAACCTGACCGTGTTCGACCGGCAGGACGTGCATCCCCAGGTGAACCAGGTGGTCGGCGACTTCACCTCCCTGCTGCTCCTCGGTCACCACAGCCGTCCCGGCAGTTCCTGGGCCGACACCGTGCGCCGGCTGCAGGAGCAGGCGTGGAAGGGCATCGAGCACCGGAACGCCTCCACCACCTGGGTGCTCCAGCAACTGGCCCGGCGCTCCGGGGGCGGACAGATGCTCATGCCGGTGGTGTTCACCTCCACGCTCGGGGTGAGCGCCGGCTTCAAGGACCTCTCCTTCGGGTTCGGCGAATTGCGCCGCGGACTCTCCCAGAGCCCGCAGGTCGCCCTGGACTGCCAGGTGGTGGAGCGCGGTGGCGAGCTCTGCGTCAACTGGGACCACGTCGAGGGCCTCTACAGTCCCGGGGTGATCCCGGCGGCCCTGGAGGCGATGCGCCGGCTGCTGGTGGCGCTGGCCGACAGCGACTGGTCCCGCCCGGCACCGCCGATCGCCCTGCCCGAGGCACAGGCGGCCGTCCGCGCCGTGGTGAACGCCACCGCCGTGACCCGTCCCCCGCGTACGCTGCACGAGCCGGTCCTCGACATCGCCCGCCGCACCCCCGAAGCCGTCGCGGTGCGCACCCCGTCCGGCGAGACCCTGACCTACGCCGAACTGGCCCGCCGGGCGCTCGGTGTCGCCGGGCACCTGGTGTCGCTCGGGGCCCGGCCGGGCGAGACCGTGGTCGTCTCGCTGCCGAAGGGGCCCGGCCAGGTCGTCGCGGTGCTGGGCGTCCTGGCCGCGGGATGCGCGTACGTACCGGTGGGCGTCGGGCAGCCGACCGCGCGCCGCAACCGGATCGTACGGTCCGCCGGGGCGCGTCTGGCCCTGGTCGCGGACGGCCCGGCGTCCGGCGACGACTGGGACGAGGCGGTGCGGCTGGTGCCGGTGGCCGAGGCGTCGGCGGCCGCGCCGCTCGCGCGGCCGGTGCCGGTCGGCCCGGAACAGCTCGCGTACGTCATCTACACCTCGGGCTCCACCGGCGAGCCCAAGGGGGTGGAGATCACCCACGCGGCCGCCGCCAACACCATCGACGACGTCAACGCCCGCCACGGCGTGGGGCCCGCCGACGTGGTCCTCCAGGTCTCGGCCCTCGACTTCGACCTGTCCGTCTACGACCTGTTCGGCCTGCTGGCGGTGGGCGGCACCGTGGTGACCCTCACCGAGGACGTCCGGCGGGAGGCCGGCGTCTGGGCCCGTCTCGCCGCCGAACACGGGGTCACCCTGTGGAACACGGTGCCCACCCTTCTGGACATGCTGCTGGTCGCCTGCGAGTCGGGCGTGAGCCTGCCGGGGCTGCGGGTGGCGATCGTCTCCGGCGACTGGGTCGGGCTCGACCTCTGCGACCGGCTGCGGGCCAGTGCGCCGAACGCCCTGCTCGTCGCCATGGGCGGCGCCACCGAGGCCTCGATCTGGTCGAACGCCCACGAGGTGACCGCCGTCGACCCCGAGTGGGTGTCGGTCCCCTACGGGCGTCCGCTGGCCAACCAGCGCTTCCGCGTGGTCGACGCGCACGGCCGGGACCGGCCCGACTTCGTGCCCGGCGAGTTGTGGATCGGGGGCTCCGGTGTGGCGCTCGGCTACCGCGGCGACCCGGACCGCACAGCGGCCTCCTTCGTCTCGGCCGGGGGCGAGAGGTGGTACCGCACCGGCGACCTCGGCCGCTACCACCCCTCGGGGATCCTGGAGTTCCTGGGCCGGCGCGACCACCAGGTGAAGGTGCGCGGACACCGGATCGAACTCGGCGAGATCGAAACCGGGCTGCGCGAACTGCCCGGGGTCGCGAGCGCGGTGGCCTGGGTCGACGTCAGCGCCGGGGTGCGGCGCCTGGCCGCGGTCGTCACCCCGGAGCAGGGCGCGGAACCCGCTCCGGCGGGGGAACTGCTGGCGGCGCTGGCCGCGCGCCTGCCCGCCCACATGCTCCCCGAACACCTCACCGTCGTCGAGCGGCTGCCCCTGAACGCGAACGCCAAGGTCGACCGCGCCGCCGTCGCGCACACGTACGGGCTGCGTCACGCGACCCGGGAACCCGCGGCGGACGACCGTCCACGGGGGGACACCGAACGCGCGGTGGCCGAGGTGTGGGCGGAACTGCTGGAGGCCCCCGGGGCGGGCCGCGGCGACGATTTCTTCGGCCTCGGCGGTGACAGTCTCACCGCCACCCGGATGATCCAGCAGTTCACCAAGCGCTTCGGCGTGGAGCTCTCGCTGCGCCAGCTCTTCAACCACCCCACCATCGCCGGGATCGCCGCCGTCCTCGACGCCGAGATCTCCGGCAGCCACCCGCGCCAAGCCTCCGTCCGACTGGAAGAAGGTGTCCTGTGACCGCCGCCGACATCATCAGCGAACTCGAGCAGGCCGGACTGCACCTCTGGGAGGACGAGGGCAAACTCCGGTTCCGCGGCCCGGAAGGGGTCATGACGCCCGAGCGCCGGGCCCTGCTCTCCGGCAATCGCGAGGACGTACTGCGGGTGCTGCGCGAGCGCAGCCCGCAGCAGGTGCTGCCCGATCCCGACGCGGCCCACGAGCCGTTCCCGCTCACCGAGGTCCAGTCGGCCTACCTGCTGGGCCGCCGGGGCGCCTTCGAGTACGGCTCGGTCCCCTGCCACGCCTACGGCGAGCTGGAGTTCCCCGCGCTGGAGCGGGACCGGCTGCTGCCGGCCTGGCAGCGCGTGGTCGACCGGCACGAGATGCTGCGGGTGGTCATCGACTACGACGGCTACCAGCGCGTGCTGAAGGACCCGCCCGCCCCCGTCATCGGCTGGCACGACGCGACCGCACTGCCCCCGGCGGCGGGCGAGGAGATCCTCCGCGAGGTCCGCGGCCGGCTCTCCGCCGAGTCCAAGGACGTCACCGCGTGCCCGCTGTACTCGCTGGAGGTCACCGAGTTCGCCGACCGGGCCGTCCTGCACTTCTCCATCGACTTCCTCATCGCGGACTACGTCAGCATCTACCGGCTGCTGGACGAGTTCGGCAGGTTCTACGAGGACCCGCACGCCGCCCTCCCCGCCCCCGGGATCACGTTCCGCGACTATCTGCGGGCGGAACGCGCGGTGCGCCAGGGGCCCGCGTACGAGCGCGACCGCGACTACTGGACAGCGCGCCTGGACGATCTGCCGCCCGCCCCCGAACTGCCGTTGGTCGACCGGCCCAGCCGGCAGGGCGCGGCCGGTTTCACCCGGCGCGAGCTGGAACTGGAGCCCGCGCGGTGGTCGGCGCTCAAGACGCGGGCCGGCAAGCAGCGGATCTCCGCCTCGACGGCCGTGATGGCCGCGTACGCCGAGGTGATCGGCCGCTGGAGCCGCAGCCCCCGGTTCACGCTCGACGTGACGGTGCTCAGCCGGCTTCCGCTGCACCCGGACGTGGGCGACGTCGTGGGCGACTTCACCTCCGTCGAGCTGCTGGCCGTCGACGGCGGCTGCGCCGGCACCTTCGCCGGACGCGCCCGCAGGGCGGGCGAGCACCTCTTCGAGGACCTCGACCACCGGCTGTTCTCGGGCGTGGAGGTGTTGCGCGAGCTGACCCGCCGCCGGGGCCAGCAGGGTTCGCTGATGCCGGTGGTGTTCACCAGCGCCATCGGGCTCTCCGACGGTCTCGCTCCGCAGGGCATGATGCGCTCCCGGATCCGCAACGGCATCAGCCAGACGCCGCAGGTCTGGGTGGACTGCCAGGCGATGGAGGCCGGAGGGGCTCTGCTCGTCAACTGGGACGTGCGGGACGACACCGTGCCCCAGCCGGTCCTCGACGACATGTTCGCCGCGTTCCGCGACCTCCTGCACCGGCTCGCGGACGGGGACGAGGCGTGGGAGGGCGACCCGCTCACCCTGCCCGCCCACCAGGCGCGGCGGCGCGCGGCCGTCAACGACACGGACCGGCCCGCGAGCGACGCGCTGCTGCACCGGGCGCTGCTCGAGGCGGCAGCCCGGCACCCCGACGCGACGGCGGTGATCGACGACGGCGGGAGCGTCGACTACGCGACGCTGACCGGCCGGGCCGCCGCTGTGGCCGCCGCGCTCACCGCGCGGGGCCACCGGCCGCACGAGCGGGTCGCGGTGGTGCTGGAGAAGGGCTGGGAGCAGGTCGCCGGGGCGCTCGGGGTGCTGCTGGCCGGGGGCACGTACGTGCCGGTCGAGGCGAGCCATCCCGACGCCCGGCGCAACAAGATCATCGAGTCCGCCGGGATCGGCCTGGTGGTCACGCACAGCGCGGTCGGCGGCGAACTGCCCGCGGGAGTCGGACGCGTCGACGTGGACCGCCTGTCCACCGCCGCCTTCGACGAGGTCGCGGTCTCCCCGGACGACTCGGCGTACGTCATCTTCACCTCGGGCTCGACCGGCGAGCCCAAGGGCGTGGAGATCAGTCACCGTGCGGCGGTCAACACCCTGGACGACGTGTGCCGCAGGTTCGGAATCGGCCGCGACGACGTGGCGCTGGGGCTGTCGAGCCTGGGCTTCGACCTGTCGGTCTTCGACGTCTTCGGCGTCCTCGGCCGGGGCGGCACCCTGGTGCTTCCCGGCCCGGAGCGGCGCAACGACCCCTCGCACTGGGCCGAGCTGATCACCGGGCACGGCGTGACGGTGCTGAACACGGTGCCGGCCCAGATGATGCTGCTGGAGGAGTACCTGCGCGGTGACGGCCGCGGCTGCGCGAGCGTGCGCCTCGGCATGATGTCGGGCGACTGGATACCGGTGACGCTCCCCGACGCCGTCCGCGCCCGGCTCCCGCGCGTGGAGCTGTACAGCCTCGGCGGCGCCACCGAGGCGTCGATCTGGTCGATCTTCCACCCCATCGGCGAGGTCGACCCGGCGGCGCCGAGCATCCCGTACGGCACTCCGCTGGAGAACCAGCGCTTCCACGTGCTCGACGCGTTCCTGCGGCCCTGCCCCGACCTCGTCGTCGGTGACCTGTACATCGCCGGCGCCGGACTCGCCAAGGGCTATCTGGGCGACCCGGAGAAGACCGCGGCGAGCTTCTTCGCGCTGCCGGACGGCGAGCGGGTGTACCGCACCGGCGACCTCGCCCGCTATCTGCCCGACGGCACCCTGGAGTTCATCGGCCGCGACGACCGTCAGGTCAAGATCCGCGGCCACCGCATCGAGCTGGCCGAGGTGGAGTCGGCGCTCGCCGCCGATCCGAAGGTCGAAGCGGTGGCGGTGGCCACGCAGGGCGAGCGCAACGACCGCAGGCTGGTCGCCTTCGTCTCGCCCGCCCCCGCCGACCCGGCCGGCCACGCCGTGGACGCGGCCCTGGTGCCCGAGGTGCTGGCGGCCGCCGACGGGATCCGCGACGGCGTGGACGTCGCGAAGGTGGTCGAGTTCGCGGCCGTGCTCGACGACGCGGCGCTGCGCCGCATGGTCGACGTCCTGCGCCAGGAAGGCGTGTGGCCGGACACCGCGGCGCGGCACAGCACCTCCGAGATCATGCGGCTGGCCAGGGTGGCCCCCCGGCACGAGCGGCTGGTGCGCCGCTGGCTGGCCGCCTGCGTGGACAACGGCTACCTGGACCGGGCCGCGGACGGCACCTTCGGCTGCCTGCGCCTGGTCTCCCCCGAGGACGTGGAGCAGGCGTGGCGCGAGGTCGACCGGCTGCTACCGGAGGCCAACGACCGTCCCGAGCTGGTGAACTACTTCAAGCTCGCGGCCACCCACCTGCCGGAGCTGATGCGTGACGAGCGGGACCCGTTGCGGATGCTCTTCCCCGAGGGCGACCTGAGCATCCACGAGGCCGCCTACATGGAGGGCTTCCTCTCCCGCTACCTCAACCGGCTGGCCACCTCCACCGTGCTCGGCGTGGCCCGGCGCAACACCTCCGGCCGGCCGCTGCGCGTGCTGGAGGTCGGCGCGGGCGTCGGCGGCACCAGTGTGGACACCATCCCGGCGCTGGACGGCGAGAACGTCCGCTACACCTTCAGCGACGTGTCGCAGTTCTTCCTGAACAAGGCGGGTGAGAGGTTCGCCGAATACTCCTGGGTGGACTACGCGCTCTTCGACTTCAACGAGCCGTACCGCGAACAGGGCGTCAGGCCGAACTCGGTGGACGTGATCCTGTGCGGCAACGTCATGCACTACGCGAAGGACGCCCGCGCGGTCCTGCGCCGGATGCGCGAGGCGCTGGTGCCCGGCGGATGGCTGGTCTTCATCGAGACCACCCGCGACAACTACCAGATCCTCACCTCGATGGAGTTCCTCTTCGACGCCACCGCCGGGGACTTCCAGGACGTGCGCCACGGCAAGGACCAGACCTTCATCGGCCGCGGGCAGTGGTACGACCTGCTCGCCGAGGCCGGCGCCGACCTGGAGTTGTGCGTGCCGGCGCCGGAGGACGAGCTGGCCCGCATCGGGATGCACGTCTTCGCGGCCCGGTTCAAGACCGACCGCGAGCCGCTCGACACCGAGGAGCTGTCCCGGCGGCTCGCCGAACGGCTCCCGGCGGAGATGATCCCGTCGCGCTTCGAGGTGCTGGACGCGCTGCCCCTGACCGACAACGGCAAGGTCGACCGCGCCGTCCTGGCCCGGTGGGCCGGGAAGCACGGCACGGCGGGCGCCGCGGTCGCCGGAGAGAACGTGCGCGAGGCCGGCGAGCTGGAGCTGGCCGTCGCCGCGGTGTACGCGGAGGTGCTGCGCGAGTCGGAGGTGCCGCTCGACACCAACTTCTACGCGCTGGGCGGGGACTCGCTGCTCGCCGCCCAGCTCGTCACGGCACTGCGCGAGCAGGTGCCGGCCGCGGCCGAGGTCTTCTTCGACGAACTGCTGCGCGAGCTGCTGGGCGGCGCGTCGGTGCGCGAGCTGTCCGCGTTCCTCCAGCAGGGGCAGGACCTGGCCGAGGAGAGCGGCGCCGGTGACGAGCTGGTGCTGACCGGGGCGGCGGACGCGCTCGGCAACCCGGTACACGTCCTGGTCGGCGACGGTCTGGGCGGCCACGTGGAGCGGCTCGCCGCCGGCCTCGGGGCGCTGGACCCCGTGGTGGTGGTGCCGCCGGTACGGGTGGCCGAGGGGCAGAGCCTGGACGACGTGGCCCAGGAGATCGTGGCGCGGCTACGGGTGCTGAGCCCCGGCCCGTTCCACCTGGCCGGTGCGCACATCGGGGGTGTGCTGGCGCTCGCCGTCGCCCAGCAGCTGGCCGAGCTGGGCACCCCGGTGTGCGGACTGACCGTGCTGAGCACCTACCCGCTGCCCGCCACCGTCCGCGACGACGTCCTGGAGGAGGCGCTGTTCTGCCTGGACCGAGGGCAGGACCCGGCCGCCCTGGGCTACCCGGACGTCCCCGCTCTCGGATCGGCGCTCGCCGAGCTGGCCCCCGCCGGGGACATCCCGCCCGCGGCGCTGGCCGGGCTGGCGGGCCGCGGCGAGCCGGACCTGCGGGCCGTGGGCGAGAGGGCCGCCGCGCTCGGCGCGCGCCCGCGCGGGGAGCGGCTGGCCGCACTCGCCGCGGCCGTGGGGCTCGGCGCGGAGGAACTCGGCGACCACCTCGCGCGGGGCCGGGCGCTGGCGGCCGCCGTCGTCGCCCACGACCCCGGTCTGTACACCGGGGAGGCCCGCCTGCTGGTCCACGCCGAGGAGTCCCCTGTCTGGCCCACGATGGCCGCCGACATGACCGCCCTGTGGGAGTCGGTCTGCGTGGGCGGACTCGTGCGGCAGACCGTGCCCGGCGACCACTTCACCTGCCGTGAACTGGTCACCTCCGATGTGATCGACCTGCCCGACGAGGAGAACGCGTGAGCGAGCACAGCAACCCGTCGGTCGCGGTGGTCGGCTCCTACGGTGCCGTCGGCGCGGCCGCCGTACGGGCCATCGCCGACCGCCTGCCCGACGCCGTCGTGCGGCTCGGCGGGCGCGACCGCGGCCAGGCCGAGACCCTGCTGGCCAAGTCCGGGCTGCGCGGCGAGGCGGTCGAGGTGGACCTGTACGACGGCCGGTCGCTGGCCGCGTTCTGCCGCGGCGCCCGGGTCGTACTCAACTGCGCGGGCCCGTCCTACCAGGTCCTCGACCGGGTGGCCTGGGCCGCGGCGGCGGCCGGCGCCGACTACGTCGACCCGGGCGGCGACGAACCCCTGCTGGAGGCGCTGACCCGGCCGGGCACCTTCACCGGTACCGCCGTCATCACGGCGGGCATGCAACCGGGCCTGACCGGTCTGCTCCCCCGGCACCTGTGCTCCACCATGAGCCACCCGCGCCGGCTGACGGCCTACGTCGGCACGATGGACCGGCTCACTCCGGCCGGAGCCGCCGACTACCTGCTGTCCATGGGCGGTGCGTACGGGGAGGCCCGCGGGGCGATCAGGGGCGGCATCCGCGTGGAGCGGGAACTGGAGCCGCGGACCGGCGTCGAACTGGCCTACGCGCGCAACCGGGTGGACGTCTACCCGTACCTGAGCTTCGAGTCCGCCCGGCTCCCCGAAGTCACCGGGCTCACGGAGATCGACTGGTACAACGTCTTCGACGGCGGCGCGCACATGATGAACTGCCTGAGCAGACTCCAGGGGGCGATGCGCGGCGAGTCCGCTCTCGCCGAGGCGGCCGCGGAACTCACCCGCGCGGCGGCGCTGGACCTGTTCGGCAGGGACCCGTTCCAGCTCATGCTGTTCGAGGTCACCGGCACCGACGGCGCCGGACGCCCGGCCACCCGCAGCCTGGCCCTGCGCGCCGGCGACACGTACGCCCTGACCGGACTGGCCAGTGCGCTGGCCGTGCTGACGGTGCTCGACGGCAGGACGGGGCCGGGCGTGCACTTCGGCTCCGACGTACTCGACGCCGAGACCGTGCTGGCCGCTCTGCGGGCCGAGCCCGCGGTCGAGCTGCTGGAGCTCCTCGACCGGCCGATCCTCGCGGACCGTGCCATGGAGGAGGGCGAACTGTGACCCGCCCGCGTGTCCTGGTGGCCGGTACCGGCTTCGGCCGCGCCTACCTGGCGGCCTTCGAACGGGCGGACTTCGGCTTCGAGCTGGCCGGGATCCTCGCGTCCGGCGGCGCCCGCAGCCGCGCCTGCGCCGCGCACCACGGCGTACCGCTGTGGACCGCGGTCGAGGAGGTGCCCGACGACATCGACCTGGCCTGCGTGGTGATCGGCGGGGTGATGAACGGCGGCCCCGGACCCCGGCTCTCCCAGGCACTGATGCGGCGCGGCGTGCACGTGCTGCAGGAACACCCCCTGCATCCGGACGAGTTGGCACAGTGCCTGCGCGCCGCCACCGAGTCCCAGGTGGTGTTCCGGCTGAACACGCACTATCCGCACGTGGAGCCGGTGCGCCGTTTCATCGGCGCCGCCCGCGAGCTGGTGGCCCGGCAGCGGCCGCTGTTCCTCGATGTGACCTGCGCCTTCCAGGTGCTCTACACGGTCTTCGACATCCTGGGCCAGGCGCTGGGGTCGATCCGCCCGCACGGTGTCGACGGGGTGCTCACGGAGGGGCCGGAGGCGCCGTACCGGAGCCTGGCCGGCCGCTTCGCCGGTGTCCCGATGTCCTTCCGGCTCCAGAACGAGCTGGTGCCCTCCGACCCGGACAACTACAGCCACCTCTTCCACCGCATCACCCTGGGCACGGACGGGGGACACCTCACCCTGGTCAACACGCACGGCCCGGTCCAGTGGAGCATGCGCCCGCACATGCCGGCCGACATGCGGGACCTGGTGAGCTTCGGCGACTCGGCCGCCCCCCACCTCGAGGTGTCGAGCGTTGAGCACCTGGGTCCGGCGCGGGGCGCCTCCTACCGCGAGGTGCTGCGCGACCTGTGGCCGCAGGCCACGGCACGGGCCATCGCGGCGACCTGGGACGAGGCCCGGTCGCACGCCGACAGCCGGGGGCACGTGCAGTACCACATGAGCCTGGCGAAGCTGGCGATGCGCGTGAGCGAGGCATGCGGGCCGGTACGCCTGCGGCACCCGAAGGCGCCGCCGGAACTCCTGTCCGCCTCGGACCTGCTGGAGGCCCCATGAGCACCGGTGTCCCGAACCCGTGGCTGCGCTGCTACTTCCCCCGGCCCGCGGCCGCGCGGCGTCTGGTGTTCTTCCCGCACGGCGGCGGGGCGGCGAGTTTCTACCGCCGGCTCGCGCGCGACCTGCCCGAGGACGTCGAGGGCATGGTGGTGCAGTACCCGGGCCGGGAGGACCGCATCGGCGAACCCTGCTGCACCGACATGTCCGGACTGGTGGAGCCGCTGGCGAAGGCACTGACCCAGCTGGACGACAAACCGGTGTGGTTCTTCGGGCACAGCATGGGCGCCTCCGTCGCGCACGAGGTCACTCTGCTCCTCGGCACGGCGGGCGAAGCGCTCCCGGAGCGGCTGATCGTCTCGGGCCGTCCCGGCCCGGCCCGGCAGCGCCCGGACGACAAGCACCTGGACGACGAACGGCTGTGGGACGACGTGTGCCGGCTCGGCGGCACCGACGCCCGGCTGCTGGAGCTGCCGGGCCTGCGCGAGATGACACTGCCGATGCTCCGCGCCGACTACCGGCTGGTGGGCACCTACCGTCCCGGGACGGGCCGCGGCCTGTCGGTGCCGGTGAGCGTCTGCTACGGCACCGAGGACCCCGAGGTCGAGGAGGCGGACGCGGCGGCCTGGGCCGAGGCCACCTCGGCGCGGACCGAGCTGACGGCGTTCCCGGGCGGCCACTTCTACCTGCGCGATCCCGCCCACGAGGAGCTGACGCACTGGCTGTCCGGGCGGCTGCGCGGACGGCACCGGCACAGTCACACCGACCCCGCGGGAAGGAACCGGGAATGATCGTACGACCCGTCGTGGAGAAGTACGCCGAGGAGCTCTCCTCTCCCGCGCCGCCCTGGCTGGCCGCCCTGGTCGCCGACACGGAGGCCGGGACGGAGCTGCCGGCCATGATGGTCGGGAGTCTGGAAGGGGAGTTCCTGGCCTGCCTGGTGTCCGCTCTGCGGCCCCGCCGCATCCTGGAGATCGGCACCTTCACCGGCTACTCCGCGCTCTGCATGGCCCACGCGATGCCGGACGACGCCGAACTCCACACCTGCGAACTGAGCCCGCTGCACGCCTCGATCGCGCGCAAGCACTTCGCGGCCTCTCCCTGGGCCGGGCGGATCCACCTGTGGGAGGGCCCGGCCCTGGCGTCGGTCGCGGGCCTGCCCGGCCCCTTCGACCTGGTCTTCGTCGACGCCGACAAGCCCGGCTACATCGACTACTACGAGGCGGTGCTGCCGAAGCTGTCCCCGCACGGACTGATCCTGGCCGACAACGTCCTCCAGTTCGGCGGCGTCGCCAACGAGCGGGACCAGCAGCCCGACACCGTCGCGATGCGCGCGTTCAACGCGCACGTCGCGGCCGACCCCCGGGTGCGGCAGAGCGTGCTCACCGTGCGCGAGGGCGTGAGCGTCATCCGGCGGGCCGGCTGACCGGACCCGCGCGCACGCGACGGCGCCCGGACCCCGTCGGGGTCCGGGCGCCGTCGTACGCGTCGGGCTCAGCTCGCCGGCTTGATGTTGTTGTTCGTGTGGAAGAAGTTCTCGGGGTCGTAGACCGCCTTGATCCGGGTCAGCCGCTCGTAGTTGCTGCCGTAGGCGTCCTGGATGCGCTCGGCCGAGTCGGCGCCCAGGTGGTTGGCGTAGACCGCGCCGGTGGTGTACGGCAGGAGCTGGGCGTACACCTTCTCGGTCCACTCGACGGCCTCCTCGTCCTTGGCCGGGTCGGTCCAGGAGGTGAGGATGCTGGTCAGATAGCCCTCGCGGTGCAGGAAGGGGGTCGCGGAGGCCGGTACGTTCGACATGACGCCGCCCATCAGGCCGCCGCCGACCAGGCTCCGTTCGGACGGGGCGTTGACGAACCCGTCGGCGAGGATCTGGAGCGGTTCGTCGCGCAGCTCGGGCAGCAGGAAGGAACGCGGGTAGTACCGGTGCCCGGCGACGGTGTTCTCGTCGAGCATCCGCTGCACGGCCACGTACGGCATCAGGCCGCAGTGGTCGAGGAGCGCGCCGCTGCCGAGGCCGCGCATCTGGCCGATCAGGGCCTCGGTGGACTGGTCGGGGGCCGCGTGCACGAAGCCCAGGCCGATCGCCGGCGCGCCGCCCGGGGCGGTGAGGAAGGCGAACGAGGTGGTCAGCTCGTCGGGCGCGGTCCGGTTGAACTCGTCGAGCCGCCGGGCCACGTCCACCGTCTGGTCGATGGGGAAGGCGAGCAGCCCCGCCATGCAGTCGCCCTGCGGGTGCAGATCGAACTCGAAGCGGGTGGCCACGCCGAAGTTGCCGCCGCCGCCCCGGATCGCCCAGAACAGGTCGGGGTGGTCCTCGGCGGTGGTGGTCACCAGCTCTCCGCTCGCGAGCACGATGTCGGCGGAGACCAGGTTGTCCACGAGCAGGCCCCGGTAGCGGGCGAGCCAGCCGAGGCCGCCGCCCAGGGTGAGGCCGCCGATGCCGATGTACGACTCCTGGGAGCCGGTGACGGCGAGCCCGAAGCTGGTGGTCTCGGCGTCGACGTCGCCCTGCTCCAGACCGGGCTGGACGACCAGACGGCGCTTGGCCGGGTCGACCCGTATGCCGCGCAGCCGGGAGGTGTCGAGCAGCAGTCCCCCCTCGACGGTGCCGGTGCCGGCGAAGCAGTGGCCGCCGCCCTTGACGGCCAGCTCGACGTCGTTCTCCCTCGCGAAGTCGACGACCTTGACGACGTCGGACGCGCCGTCCACCTGGACGATCGCCCCGGGGCTCTTCTGGAAGTAGCCGTTCCAGATCTGCTTGCGCTCGTCGTAGTCGGCGTCCTGCGCGGTGATGATCCGGCCCCTGACCGCCTCACCAAGCTCCGCGAGCCTGGATTCCGGGATGGCCGTACCGGTCGCGGTGACGAGTCCCACGTCAGTTCTCCTTCGGAATTGGCGAGTTCGGCCCGCGCGCCCGCGCGCAAGGAGGCCGATGCGAGGAGAACGTACGGCCGCCGAAAGGCCCGCGGCACGAGGGTGAAAGAGGCCGGAAAGGCCCCCGGGGGCGCGGGGCGCGCTGGCTACGCTGGCGGACATGTCTGCACTCCGCGCGATGCCGCTGCTCACGGTGAGCGATCTCGATTCCGCAGTGGAAGCCCACATCCGGGTCACCGGGATGGAAGTGATCATGAATCACGGCTGGATCGCCACCCTCGCCCCGCCGGCCGACCACTCCGTACAGGTCAGCCTCATCACCAAGGACCCCACCGGGCCGGTGAACCCGGCTGCCTCCATCGAGGTGGAGGACCTCGACGCGGCCCTCGCGGCAGCCCGCACCGCCGGTATGGAGATCCTCTACGGGCCCGCGGACGAGGAGTGGGGCGTACGGCGCTTCTTCTACCGGGACCGCGACGGCAACGTCGTCAACGTCCTCGCCCACCTCTGACCGCCATGGCGTCCGCCTTCCGCACCCCTCCGCCCGCCCGTGCCGGACTCGGCGTACCGCCCGCGCGCGGGAGACCGGCCGCGCCCGCCGCGGACTCCACGCAGTCCTTCTCCCTGCGGCTCTTCGGAGCCGGCCTCGCCTCGGCCGAGCTGATGACCTGTTACCTGGGCCTGGAGCTGGGGCTGTACGAAGCCCTGCGCCGCACCGGCCCCGCCACGGCCGCACAGGTGGCCGAGGAGAGCGGCCTCGACGCCCGCATGGTGCGGGAGTGGCTGGAACAGCAGACCTGTGCCGGTGTGCTCACCGTCGACGCGCCCGAAGCGCGGCCCGAGGACCGGCGTTTCACGCTGCCGCCCGCCCACGCGGAAGCGCTGCTCGACTCCGGCAGCCCGAACTGGATAGCCCCGCTGGTCGTGATGCCCATCGGCGGCATGGCGGCCGTGCTGCCTCAGCTGGTGGACGCCTACCGCGGTCGCCGGGGCCTTCCGTACGCCGCCTACGGAGAGGCCCTGCGCGGGGGGCAGGCGGGCCTGAACCACGGTGTCTTCGTGCACCATCTGCCCGGCTGGATCAGCCGCCACCTGCCCGACATCGACGCCCGGCTGAGGGTGCCCGGGAGCAGCATCGCCGACGTGGCGTGCGGTTCGGGCCTGTCCACGCTGGCGCTGGCCCGGATGTTCCCCGACGCCGAGGTGCACGGGCTGGACCTGGACGAGGCGTCGATCAGGGACGCCGAGGCGAACCTCGCCGCCGCCGACCCCGCCGAGGGGCTCGGCGAACGGGTCCGCTTCCGCGCCGGGGACGCCGCCGAGGCCGGTGCCGGCGGGTCGGCGGGGCACATCCTGGTGTGCGTGTTCGACGCCCTGCACGACATGTCCGCGCCGGTGGACGTCCTCCGTGCCTGCCGCCGGCTGCTGGCGCCCGGGGGCGCGGTGCTGCTGATGGAGCCGTCCGTGGGCGAGCGGTTCACCCCGGCGGCGCCGGACAGCGAACGCTTCCACTACGCGGTCAGCGTGCTGCACTGCCTGCCGGTCGGGATGAGCCGGACACCGAGCGCGGGCACGGGCACGGTGATGCGCCCGGACACCGTGCGCCGGTACGCCGCCGAGGCGGGCCTGGACACCCGGGTGATCGACGTGGGGCACCCGTTCCACCGGCTGTACCGGCTCACGGCCCGGCCGTAGGGCGGCACGACGGGACGGCGCCCGGCCTGCGGACAGGCCGGGCGCCGTCCCGTCGCGGAGGGCGTCAGCCCTCTTGTGTACGGCCTTCCGGCGTACGGTCGCCGGAGGGCCGACGCGAGCCGCGCGGGGTACCGACCTTGCCCGAGCGCAGGTAGTCGGCGACCAGCGCGTTGACCTCGGTGGGCTTCTCCAGCAGGGAGGCGTGCCCGCAGTTGCGTATCTCGGTGTACTCGGCGGTGGGGATCAGGTCCGCGAGTTCCCGCGACAGGTGCCGGGGCGCGACGATGTCGTGCTCCATGCCCACCACGAGCAGCGGCACCCGCACCGCGGCCACCTCCTCGTCGCTGGGCCGGAAGGCGGTGCTCGCCTCGGCGTGACCGATGGCGCCGTGCCCGCCCGACTCCGCGAGACCCGCCAGCCCGTCCAGGTAGGGCGCGATGAACTGGTCGCGGTTGAGCGCCCGCGGCCCGAACAGGTACATCGCCCGGAAGGCCCCCTCCAGCAGGGCCGGCACCTTGTGCCCGTTCTTGAGCCGGTCCACCGCCTCGGCCTGGATGGCCTGTTGCAGCTTGCCGGGTTTCCACGGGACGCCGATGAGCGCGGCGCGCTCGATCAGCTCGGGGCGCTTCATCGCCAGCTCCAGCAGGATCATCGCGCCCACCGAGTAGCCGATGTAGGTGCACCGGCCCAGCTCCAGCGCCTCGTTGAGGGCGGCCAGGTCCTGCCCGAGCAGTTCCACCGTGTAGGGCGGAGGGGTCTCCTCCGAGGGGTGCACCCCCCGCAGGTCGAAGGTGACGACGCGGTATCCGGCCTTCGTCAGCTGCGGCACCTGCATGGTCTCGAACAGGGACGCCTGGTGCTGTCCGGGGACGAGTACGACCACGGGGCCGTCCTCCGGACCGTAGATGTCATAGCTCAGCGTGACGTCCGTGGGCAGTGTGACCTTCATGGTGTTCCCTTCTGTGGGCGCTCAGCCGGTGACCAGGCGCTCGAAGTCCTGACGGTTGGGGCCGACGTGTTCACGCCGGAGGCCGGGGTGCTCGCGCAGGAACGCGAGCACCCGGCGGGCCACCTTGCGATCCCGCATCAGCTCGGCCGGGGTGAGCAGCATGTGGTAGACGCGCTCGGCGGCGACGCGCACATGCGCGTCCTCCTCGCGCAGCACGGCGAGGGCGGTGAGGACGCGGGCGGCCGGCGAGTCGTCGTGCGCTCCGCCGGCGAGTTCGGCGAGCCGGGCGGCGTCGGTGGCGACCTGCTGCTCGAACCACTGCCCCAGGCACCCCTCGGTGGCCTCGTGCGTGCGAACGGCCCAGTCGCGCGGGTCCTGGTCGAGGCGGTCGAGCCGGTCGGCGACGGTCCTGGCATGCGCCAGGGCCAGGGACACCCCCCGTCCGAAGGTGGGGTTGGTCTGTACGCAGGCGTCTCCCACCAGCGCGTAACCGGTGACCAGCGGCGCCCCGTCCGCGACCAGTGACCGGCGGCGGTTCTCCAGGCCGGCCATCGGCATCGGGTCGCCGACCGGCGTCGCCCCCTCGAGCCAGTCCCGTACCGGGTCCACGCTGGCCAGGAACCGCAGGTAGACCGGCCGGGCCAGCAGCCGGGTCCGTACGGGGTCGTGGGAGGAGATGGTGGTCGACAGGTGGAAGCGGCCGTTGTCACCGGGGAAGGCCAGCACGGTGGCGAAGTCGAGTTCGTGCACCACCGGGGCCCGCAGGGACGGGAACCGGCCGCCCGCGTCCAGCGCGAACTCCTGCGCGATGTAGGAGAACCCGCACGACTGGACCGTCTCCCGGGGCGGGGCGCCACCGATCGCGGTGAGCCAGGCGGCCACCGGGGACCTGCGGCCGGTGGCGTCGAGGACCACGTCGGCGGTCAGGTCGCCGCCCTCCGCAAGGCGCACCCCGCGCACGTGGGGCGGGCCGTGCGGCGTCCCGGCGGCCAGCAGGCCGGTGACCCGGTCGTGCAGCAGCGTGACCGACGGGTCGGCGACGGCACGGCGGCGCAGCGCGGCCTCGAAGACCAGCCGGCGGCTGAGCAGGCCGAGGTCGTCGCCACCCGTGTCCAGGGGCACGGCGACCGCGCCGCGGGCGGTCAGCTCCGCCAGCACCTCCGCGCACTCCTCGCGCAGCACCGCGATGCCCAGCCCCAGCAGGGCGTGCCCCTGGCGAGCGTGCGGCACGCCGCGCCGCTCCCAGTCGGTCACCTCGGTGTGGGGGCCGCCCTCGGGGGGCGGCCCGTCCCGTTCGACGACCGTCACCCGGTGTCCCCGGCGGGCGGCGAAGGCCGCGAGCCCGAGACCGGCCACTCCCGCGCCCAGTACGACGACGTCCGCCACGGTCAGCCGCTCTTCACGAGCAGGGCGAAGCGGCGCGTGGCGACGGCCGTGCACACCACCGTGACGCCCACGGTCCACGCGACGGTCCCGAGCACCGGCGCGGCCAGCGCGCCCCGATCGGACAGTCCGGTCAGCGCGTCGGCCGCCAGCGAGACGGGGTTGACGCTCACCGCCGGCCGGATCCAGCCCGGGAACGCCTCCAGCGGCACGTATCCGCTGGACATCAGCGTGAGCACGAGCGTGGGCATCTGGACGTAGCGCACGATGATGCCGGGATGCTGGGCGACGAGGGCGACGGCGACGGACAGCGCGCTGCACATCATGCCGAACAGCGCCACGATCCCGAAGAAGCCGAGCGCCGCCAGCGGCCCCCGGGAGAACCGGAAGCCGACCGTGTGGGCGACGAGCGTGACCAGGACGGCCACGCCCATGATCCGGACGAAGTCGCCGCCGATCCGTCCGGCGACGTACGCCCGCATGTCCAGCGGCATCGCCCGCAGCCGGTTGAAGACCCCGCTGCGGATGTCGCTCCACAGGGCGATCGCCGTGGTGAGGATCGAGGAGAACGCCGTGGTGAGCACGATCAGGGGGGCGAGCCGGCGCACGTAGTCGACGCCCTGGGTGTCGCGCACCAGCACGTTGAAGGCGGCCAGCAGCATGAAGAGCTGGAGCAGCGGGAAGGCGATGGTGACGATGATCATCATCCGGTTCCGGACGAACTGGCGGAGCACCCGTCCGGCGATGACGACGGAGGCTGCGGCCAGGGTGGCCGGCGCGGGCGAGGAGGACGGCGGCAGCGACGGTGCCGCCGTGTCCGGCGACTGCACGGTCATCGGATGGCCACCTTCCTGAAGGCGACGGTCGTGGTCCAGGCGAAGAGGGCGAGCAGACCCGCCACCCAGGCGAGGCCGGGCAGTGCCGCGCTCCAGGTGAGTTCGGTGGTCGACAGGGCGCGCAGCGTGTCGATCACCCCGGACACCGGGGAGACCCTGACGACCGGCTGGAGCCAGCCGGGGAAGAGGTCCGCCTCGACGAAGCCGGTGGAGAGCACCAGCAGCGGCAGGTACGGCAGGTGGAGCACCGCGCTGAGCGCCTCCAGGTTGCGCAGGCGCAGCGCGATGGTGGCCGTGGCCAGCGACAGGGCCACGGTGAAGGCCACGGCGAACAGCACGAAGCCCAGGGCGGCGAGCACCCCGTGGTCGAAGCGGAAGCCCGCCAGAAGCCCGGCGAGCACGACGGCGACGCTGGACAGGAGACCTTGGAGCGCCACCACGGCCAGATGCGCCAAGCCCATCGCGCCCATGTCGACCGGGCTGGTCAGCAGGCGGGAGAAGACGCCGCTCGAGCGGTCGGCGGCCAGGTCGGTGGCGCCTGCGATGGCCACGAACATCAGGGCCTGGACCAGGACGGTGGGAGTGACGAAGCGGCCGAACTCGATGCCCCGCTCGTCCAGCATGCCGGCGAAGGTGCAGTAGAAGATGGCGAAGAAGACCAGCGGCTGGACCACGGTGGCCACCAGTCCGCCCCGGGAGAACGAGCGCGACCGCAGGCGGTCGAAGAGCACCTGGAAGTCGTGCCGCCGGCCGGCCGGGCGGCCCGGGGACACCGGGGCGCCCGGCGCCACGACGCCTGGCATGGCGCTCATCGGGTGGTCTCCTTCGCCATCGGCTCGGTGAGGGTGAAGAAGACCTCGTCGAGCGTCGGCTTGGTGACCTCGATGTCGGCGATCGGCAGTCCTTGGCCGGCCAGCCGGCCGAGCACGGCGCCGACGTCCTCGGCGCGCGCCATGGGCACGGCCACCTTGTCGCCCTCGGCCGTCACGCCGGGGAGGTCGCCGAGGGCCTGCCGGGCCGCCGCGGTGTCGGCGGCGCTGGTCAGGGTGAGGCGGCACATGAGGCCGCCCACGTCGAGCTTCAGCTCGTCCGAGGAGCCGTCCGCGAGGACCCGGCCCTTGTCGATGACGACGATGCGGTCGGCCAGCTGGTCGGCCTCCTCCAGGTACTGCGTGGTGAGCAGGACGGCGACGCCCCGAGCGGCCTCGGCCCTGACCATGTCCCACAGGAGCTTGCGGCTGCGCGGGTCGAGGCCGGTGGTCGGTTCGTCCAGTACCAGCACCGGCCGCGGGACCACCAGGCTCACCGCGAGGTCGAGGCGGCGGCGCATGCCGCCGGAGAGGTAGCCGACCGGGGTGTACGCGGCTTCGGCCAGCTCGAACCGCTCCAGCATCTCGCCCGCCCGCTGCTGGGCCTCGCCCCGGCCCAGGCCGAGGAGCCGGCCGAAGAACACCAGGTTCTCGCGCGGGCTGATCTGTTCGTCGAGGGCGGCGAACTGCCCGGTGACGGCGATGTTGGCGCGCACCAGGGACGGGTCCGTGGCGGGGTCGTGGCCCAGGACGCGGATGGTGCCGCCGTCGGGTTGCAGCAGCGTCGTCAGGCAGTTGATGAGGGTGGTCTTGCCCGCTCCGTTGGGGCCGAGCAGGCCCACCACGGTTCCGGCCGGTATTCCCAGCGAGACGCGGTCGAGCGCGGTCTGTTCGCCGAATCGCTTGGTGAGGTCCGAGAGGAGGATCGCCTCGGTCATCGTGGCTCCTTCATTCCTTCATGACGTCGTCGTGCCGGGTTCGGTGGGGGTGGTCACGACGGCGTCCGGATCTCGACCTGGCTCAGGACGTAGCTGACGACCTGTTCGGTGGTCTGGATGGCACGTCCGGTCTGCTCGTCGATCGGCGGCAGGTCGAAGTCGTCCTCGATCGCGAACGCCATCTCCAGCAGGGCCAGGGAGTGGAACCCCAGGTCCTCGACCAGACGCATGTCTTTTCCCGCCTCGAACCGCTCCCGTTCGGGGGCGAGTTGCTCGATGATCGCGAGCACGGTCTCGCGCACCTCTTCACCGGAGTAGGACATGTGGTCTCCTGTTCTGGGGCAGGTCGGGCTCTGGCGGGGGGCCGGTCAGGCGGGGCCGTCGGCGGTGGCGGGCACCGCGTCGAAGACGTGTTCCTGGCTGAGGCGCTGCCACAGCTGACGGCGGCGGCTCTTGCCGCTGCTGGTACGGGGGATCGCGCCGCGCGGCACCTGGGCCACGTGCCGGCGGGTGCCGGGGCAGGCGGCGGCGAGCACGCCCTCCGCCACTTCGGCGGCGTGGGCGCCGAGTCCCTCCAGCACGGCCACGGCGTGCGGGCTCCCGTCCGCCTCGCCGAGCACGACGCAGACCCTGCTGAGGTTGAGTCCGGCCCTGGCGAGCATCAGCTCGACGTCCTCGGCGAACAGCGAGCGGGCGTGGACCTTGACGCTGTCGCCCAGCCTGCCCAGCACGTAGAACTCGCCGTCCTGCTGGAAGGCGACGTCGCGGGTGAGCAGCCGCCCGTCGACGAAGGCGGTGCCCTCGGCGCGGCCGGAGCCGCCCGCGAGGTAGCCGTCGGCCACCGAGGAGCCGGAGACGGCCAGTTCGCCGACGTGGCCCTCGGGCAGCGGCTCGCCGTCCTCGCCGACGACCTGTACCGTCAGGCCGTCCAGTGCCCGGCCGCAGCTCATCACCTGAACCGTCGCCCGGTCCGTGGACTCCTCCGCGAGGCTCACCTTCGCTCCGACCCTCAGTTCGTCCCGGTGCACGCGGACGGCGCGCGGGGTCTCCTCGACAGGCACTCCGGTGACGGCGAGGGTGCTCTCGGCCAGCCCGTAGGCGGGGGTGAGGGTGTGCGGGGACAGGCCGTGCGGGCGCATCAGCTCCGTGAAGCGGTCCACGAGCGCGGGGTCGATGCGTTCGGCTCCGACGATCACCGCCCGGGTGCGGGAGAGGTCGGCGCCCTCCAGGTCGGCGTGGCCGACCTTGTCGACGATGCGCTGCAGGCCGAACGCCGGGGTGGCGGTGATGGTGGCGGGCCGCGCGACCCGGTTGGCGTCGAAACGAGCGAGGTAGGCCAGCGGATGGCGCAGGAAGGTCTCGGGGCGGCACACCGCCAGCCGGTTGTTGCCGGAGACGGGCACCACGAGGCAGCCGATGAGCCCCATGTCGTGGTGCATCGGCAGCCAGGAGCACCAGGAGTCGTCGCGGCCCGCGCGCTCCCAGCCGCGGATCGCAGAGGTGTTGGCGTCGAGTGCGGCATGGCTGATCCGCACGCCGCGGGGGCGGCCCGAACTGCCCGAGGTGAACTGGACGAGGGCCAGTTCGGCGAGGTCCCGCCGGCCGGGGTCACCCGTGAGGAGTTCCTCCAGGAGCAGGACGCGGGCGCCTCGTCCGGTCTCGGCGAGGACGTCCACGGCGTAGTCGTGATGGGCGGCGTCGACCAGCACGGTGCCCGCGTCCACCGCCTCGACGACGGCGCGGACGTGGGCGCGGGCGGCCTCGCCCGACATCCGGGTGGGGGGCGCCAGCACGCTCACCACGCATCCGGCGGTCTGCACCCCGTAGAAGGCGGCGACGAGGTCGGGTCCGGTCGAGCACAGCAGCGGTACGACGGCCCCGCGGGGAACGCCCCGCGCGATCAGCCCGCCCGCGATCCGCAGCGCCGCGTCGGCGAGTTCGGTGTAGGGCCGGTAGGTGTGGGAGGTCTCGTCGAACATCTCCACACCGCTGTCGTCGCGGGGTGCGTCGAGCCAGTTCAGCGTACGGGGGCGACTCATCCATCACTCCTAGGCGGGGTGTCCCGGCGCCGGGATCTCGTCGGCGACGCTGGTGACGATAGGAGCGATCGCGGGGTGGTCCTTCGTCTCTTTCACGGCTCTGTTCGCCCCGGTCGGCGCGGCCCGGGGAACCGGGACACTGGCCGGCATGGACGAGTTCACGCCGTGGAGCGATGAGGACGCCGCCCGCTACCGTGCCGCCGGGATCTGGCGAGGGGTGCCGCTGGGCGACGCGCTGACGGAGACGGCACGGGTCTTCCCCGACCGTGTCGCGGCCGTGGACCGCGAGCGCCGCATCACGCACGGCGAGGTGCGGGCCGAGGCCGACGACATCGCGCGCGGCCTGCTGGCCCTGGGCGTCCGCCCCGGGGACCGGGTCATGGTCCAGCTGCCGAACGTCGTCGAGTTCCTCACCGTCACGGTGGGGCTGTTCCGGGCCGGCGTCATCCCGGTGTTCGCGCTGCCGGGACACCGGGAGAGCGAGGTACGGCACCTGATCGAGGCTTCCGGGGCGGTCGGTTACGTCACCACCGGCCGTTTCCAGGGCTTCGACTACCGCACCCTCGCCCGGTACGCCGCGTCCCTGCCCGGCGTCCGTACGGTGATCCTGGCGGACGACAGCGAGGGCCTGACCCCGCTGTCGCAGGTCCGCGCCCAGGGGGCCGGCGGCGGACCGCTGCCCGACGTCGATCCCTCCGGTGTGGCGTTCCTGCTGCTCAGCGGCGGCAGTACCGGCAAGCCCAAGCTGATTCCCCGGACGCACGACGACTACCTCTACAACATCGCCGCCTGCGCGCGGGCCCTGGAGTTCGACGCGGAGAGCGTGTACCTGGCGGCGAACCCGGCGGCGCACAACGCCGCTCTGGGATGTCCGGGAGTGCTGGGCGCGCTGCTGGTGGGCGGCAGGGCGGTGCTGGCCGCGAGCCCCTCCCCCGACGAGGTCTTCCCGCTGATCGAGCGGGAGGGCGTCACCCATACCACCGTGGTCCCCGCCCTGGCGGCGCTGTGGTCCAAGGTCGCCGCGCAGCGGTCGGTGGACATGAAGGGGGTCGTCCTCCAGGTGGGCAGCTCCAAGTTCGACGAGCAGGCCGCCGGGCGCACGCAGTCCGCGCTCGGCTGCCGCATCACGAACTGGTTCGGCATCGGCGAGGGTCTGCTCACGTACACGCGCCTGGACGACCCGGAGGACGTGGTGCACGGGACCGAGGGGCGACCGCTGTCCGAGTTCGACGAACTGCGCCTCGTCGACGAGGAGTTGCGGGAGGTTCCGGCGGGCTCCGTGGGCGAGCTGGTCACCCGCGGCCCGTACACGATCAACGGCTACTGGAACGCGCCGGAGGCGAACCGCACCTCCTTCACTCCCGACGGCTTCTTCCGCACCGGCGACCTGGCCCGGCTCACGCCCGAGGGCAACCTGGTGATCGTCGGCCGTGCCAAGGACGTGATCAACCGGGGCGGGGAGAAGGTGTCGGCCGACGAGGTCGAGGGGCACCTGCGCAGCCACGAGGCCATCGACGACGCCGCCGTGGTGGCCCGGCCGGACGCCGGGCTCGGCGAGGGCGTCCTCGCCTTCGTGGTCCCGAGCGGGGGGCCGGGGAAGTCGCCTTCGCTGGTCGAGATCAAGCGCTACCTGGCGGGCAGAGGGCTGGCCACGTTCAAGCTGCCCGACGAGGTACGCGAACTGCCTGTGCTGCCGCGCACCCCGGTCGGCAAGATCGACAAGGTGGCGCTGCGGGCGACGGCGGCATCCGGTTGACCCACGCGACGACGCACCCGTACTCCGGCAGGGCCCGTGCGACGGCCGTCCCCGGCGTGATCCGGACGCTGCTGCCCGCTTACGCGGCGGCCCTTGAGTGCACCCGGGAGCTGACGGAACCCGCGCTCTTCGAGGCGGAAGGGCGCGAGGTGGCCGACGCGCTGCCCGCGCGCCGCGCCGAGTACGCGACCGTCCGGCGGGTGGCACGCGCCTGCCTGGCCGAACTGGGCGTCCCGCCCGCCGCCCTGGTGCGCGGCGCCGACGGGGCGCCCCGGTGGCCGGCCGGGACGGTCGGCTCCCTGACGCACTGCCGGGGCTACCGAGCGGCGGCGGTGGCGCGGTCCCGGGACGCCGACGGTGTGGGCATCGACGCCGAGCCGTGCGCGCCGCTGCCCTCGCGGGTGCTGACGGGAGTGACCTCGGCGGCCGAGCGGGCCCACCTCGCCGAACTGGGCGCGCGACGGCCCGGCGTGCCGTGGTGCCGGATCCTGTTCAGCGCCAAGGAGGCGTACTACAAGGTCTGGTATCCCGCGACGGGGTCCTGGCTCGGCTTCGACGACGCCGAGGTCGTCCTCCAACCGGGCCGTGACCAGGGGGAGTTCATGGTACGGCCGGTCTCCGGCGGGGCCCGGCGGGCCCGCCGCGCGGACGCCGCCTTCGATCCCGTCGCCACCGGTTTCCCGGCCCTGCCCGGACGGTGGGCCGCCGGCGCGGGCGTCGTCGTCACCGCGATCGCGGCACCGGCGGGCTTCCTCCCGCGCCGGGCTCAGGCGGGCCGCACCGCCACCGGCACGCTGCGGTGCGCCCAGTAGGGGAACCGGAAGCCGCCCGCGCTGGGTTCCCACACGCCCTCGCCCGCCGACTCGATGTCCGCGAACCGGGCGACCAGCCGCTCGAAGACGACCGCCCCCTCCACCCTGGCCAGCGCCGCGCCGAGACAGTGGTGCACTCCCCCGCCGAAACTGAGGTGCGGGTTGGGCGACCTGGTGAGGTCGGCCCGGCGCGGGTCGTGGAACACCCGCTCGTCGTGGTTGGCGGAGGCGAGCAGCAGCACCACCACGCGTCCCTTGCGGACCGTCAGTCCGGCGATGTCGATCGGTTCCAGGGCCAGCCGGGTCGTGGCGTGGATGGGCGCGTCGTAGCGCATGAACTCCTCCAGCGCGCTGCCGGAGATGCCCGGGTCCTCCCGCAACTGCCGCTGGGTGTGCGGCTGCCGCACGAGGAGGTCGCCGCCGGTGGCGATGGCGTTGGTGGTCGTCTCGAAGCCCGAGTAGTAGACGAACAGGGCGTTGTCGATGATCTCCTCGTCGGTCAACGGCTCCTCGCCGTCCTTGACCGCGGTGAGCATCCGGGACAGCAGGTCCTCGCCGGGGCGGCGTCTGCGCTCGCGGACGAGCTGGGCCATGTAGTCGCGCAGCTCCACCACGGCCCCGTGCGCCTCGCGTTGCTTCTCCGGCGGGATGAACACCGCGAAGGCCTGGGCGAGTGAGGTGGAGAGGCGGGCGATGTCGGCCCGGTCGGGGCCGGGGATGTCCAGCAGCTCGCTCATCACCGTCATCGGTACGGGCACGGCCAGGTCGGCGACAAGGTCGAAGCGGCGCTCGTCGGCGAACCGGTCCAGCATGCCGTCGACGAGCCGGGCGATGGGCTCGCGAAGCGCGCGCACCATCGCCGGGCTGAGCGACTTGACGAGCAGCCGGCGCAGCCGGGTGTGGGCGGGCGGGTCGCGGTCGACGACGATGCGCCGCAGATAGTCGTTGGCCGGCCCTTCGCCCACCGACACCGCCTGGTACTGCTCGGGGAACTCCCGGCCCAGCCGCGGGTCACGCAGCAGCGCGGAGACCTCCTCGTGCCGCGGGAAGACCCACTGTCCCGGGCCGCCCCGGCAGACCGGGCCGTACTCGCGCAGGCGGCGGTAGACCGGGTACGGGTCGCGCAGGGCACGCGCGTCGTCCAGCAGGAAGCGGGGCATGTTCAGCACGGTGTTCAACGCTGCGTCACCTCCCGGCACCCCTTGGGTGCGCGGCTCGGGTCCGGCGGTTGCCTGGCCGCCCAGTCTGCGAGCCCGGGGCGGGGTGCCGGGCGGCGGTGAAGGACTGGCGACAGGTTCCCCCGCCCTCGCTCCCGGGCTGTCAGGCTCCTTGCCGGACACCACGCGCGGAGCAACAGGAGGTGCCGGCCGTATGCGAGAGCTGCCCGTCAAGTTCGACTCCCGCGATCCCGCCGTGGTCGCGGACCCCTACCCGGTGTATGCCGCTCTCCGCGAGTCCGGCCGCCTGGCCCGGGGCGCGGCCGGCCAGTGGGTGGTCTCGCACCACCAGGACGTCAGCCGGCTGCTCAGGGACCGCCGGCTCGGTCACGAGTACCCGCCGGAGTACCACGAGTTCTCCACCGGGGCCGGGCCCGCGAACGAGTTCCTGAAGCGGATCGTGCTGGACCAGGACGCGCCCGCGCACACCTTCCTGCGGGGCATCATGCAGCGTTCGTTCAGCCCGAAGCTGATGCGCAGGCTGGAGGACTACGTCGCCGGCCAGGTGGACCGGCTGATGGCCGAGGCCCAGGACCGGGCGGGCCCGGGCGGCGTCCTGGACGTGGTCGGCGACCTGGCCTTCCCGCTGCCGGTCACCGTGGTCTGCGAGCTGATCGGCATCCCTGACGTGGACCGGGACGCGGTGCGGCCCCACGCGGTGGAGCTGGCCAAGGCGTTCGCCCTGTACGTACCCGTGGAGGAGAGGCCGGCGGCGCACGCCGCGGTGACCTGGCTGCGGGCCTACGTCTCGGCGCTGGTCGACGAGCGGTCGAAGCGGCCCGCCGACGATCTGATCAGCAACCTGCTGGCGGCGCAGCGCACGCATCCCGGCTTCGACCGGGAGACACTGGTCGACAACGTGGTGTTCCTGTTCTTCGCGGGCTTCGAGACCACGACCAATCTGATCTCCACGATCTTCTCCGGGCTGCTGCGGCACCCACGGCAGCTGGCCCTGCTGCGCGACCGGCCGGAGCTGACGGTGCCGGCTGTCGAGGAGTTCCTGCGCTACGACGCGCCGATCCAGGCCACCGCGCGCTATGTGAGGGAGCCGGTGGAGATCGAGGGCCGCACCGTGCGCGCGGGCCGCATCCTGGTGCTGCTGCTGGGGTCCGCCAACCATGACCCGGCCCGGTTCGCCGACCCCGAGCGGCTCGACATCACCCGGGACCCCAATCCGCACGTGAGTTTCGGTGGCGGTGTGCATCACTGCCTGGGCGCGGCGCTGGCCCAGGTGGAGGGGCGTGCCGTGCTGCGGTGGCTGGCGCACGCACCGGCCGTACCGACCGCGGCGGGCACCGTGGAGCGGCGGCCCAGCGTCACCTTCCGGGCCTACCGGAGCATCCCGGTGAGGCTGGAGCCCGCCGAGCGACCACGGGCCGCGCCCGCGCCCTGACCTGGCCGGTCCGGCGGCGGCCGGTCCACGGCGACGCCACCCACCGACTCCCCCGGCCCCGACCCCGCCGGTCCCGCGGCGGTCGGTCCACGGCGACGCGACCCACCGACTCCCCCGGCCCTGCCCGCCGCGGGGCACGGCGACGCGCCGGCCCCGGCCGCTTTCGTGCTCTGCCGTCTCCGGACCCGCCGCCTCTGCTGGGGCCGCTCCACGCCTGCGCGGGGCCGGCTGCGGCCCGGCGCGACGCCTGTACGGGGCCGCCCGGGCCGGGGGACAGCGCACCGCTCCCGCGCGGAGCGGGAGGAACGGGCGGAGCGGGAGGAGTGGGCGGAGCGCGAGGCCCCGCTACGGCACGCGCTCCGCGGAACGGACGCCCAGGGCCCCGGCCGCACTCATCGCCGTGGCGGTCAGCCTCGCGCCGCGCTCCGGCAGGCCGGCGCCCCGGCATACGGCTGCCAGACCGAGCAGCGCCCTGCGGTACGCCTCGATCTCCCGGGCGCCGGCAGTCCCGGCGTCGTCCGCCCCGCCGCTCTCCTCGTCCCGGCGGCCGTCCTCCGGGGCCAGGACGAAGCGCAGGTTGCGCGCGAGCTGCGCCGCCGCGACGAAGAACCCGTCCTGCCGGGAGGCGCACAGCGTCTCCACCATCGCGGGCAGTTCCCGTTCGCAGATCTCCGTAGCCTCTTCACGGCTGTTGATCTCGGGCAGGTGGGAAACGGCGTCGGACCCGGTGCCGGCCCCGTCGTCCGGCCGCCCGAGCAGGAGGCAGCTTCGCGAGGTGACCGCCAGATAGTGGGCGAGCAGCCGGCGGAGCGCGGAGCGCCGCCCGCTGCCGCACAGGAGCCGGTCGAACTCGCCCGTACCCGCCGTGACACCGGCCATGAGCCCGTGCAGGGCGTAGTAGCCGATGCGGGGCTGTTCGAGGAGGTTCACGTCGAGCAGGCCCTCCAGCAGCAGCTCGGCTTCGGCCGGACCGGTGTCGAGCAGCGCCGCCGCCTCGTACACGCCGATGCTGGTGTCCGGCACCAGGGCCAGCACGCACAGGGCCTGGCGCTGCGCCTCGGTCAGCGCGTCGAAGGAGAGCTGAAGCACCGACCGGACGCTCCGGTCGCCCACCTGGAGCTCGGCGGGCCGGCGCCGCACGTGGGTCAGGCGATCCACCAGATGGGACAGCGTCCAGGTGGGGCGGCTGCGCAGCTTGGCGGCGGCCAGGCGCAGTGCCAGCGGAAGTCCTCCGCAGTAGTCGACGAGCTTTTCCGCCGCCTGGGTCTCCAGTCCGTCCCCGAGCAGCCGCTCCAGCAGTTGCCGGGAGTCGCCCGCGCTCATCCGGGAGGCCGGGCAGGGCTCGGTGCCGTCGAGGCCGTAGAGGCGACGGCGGCTGGTGATCAGCACGAGGGAACCGTTGCCCGGCGGCAGCAGCGGCACGATCTGCGCCTCGCTCGCGGCGTTGTCGAGCAGCAGCAGCACCTTGGCGTCGGCCAGCCGGGCACGCCACATGGCCACCTGGCAGTCCAGGTCCGCCGGGATGCGCTGCGCCTCGACCCCCAGTGAGCGCAGGAGCACCTGAAGCACCTCGGCGGGTTCGCGGGGCCGCTCGCACGGACTGAACGCGTGCAGGTCGACGTAGAACTGGCCGTCCGGGAAGTCCGGGGCCAGCCGATGGGCCGTGTGCAGGGCGAGAGCCGTCTTGCCTACTCCGCCCATGCCGTCGACGCAGATCAGCAGCGGCCCCGGGCCCCGGGAGCCCGCCCTGGCGGTCCGCAGCAGGGTGTCCACCTCCTCCCGTCGGCCGACGAAGTCGGCCGGCCCGTGGGGAAGGGTGCAGGTGGCTCGGACGGCCACCTTGTGGCCCCGTGGTGTCATGTGCTGTCTACCCGCGTCGAATTCGGTGATCGCGGACTGTTGTTCATAATCGCGGGGCGAGGCCCCGGCCCGCAGGTAGGTGTGCGCGTCACCGCACAGCACCGCTTCGTGCACCTGGGCCAGCAAGTGATCGGGGTCGAGGCCCAGTTCGTCGCGGAGCAGGGTGCGTATCTCGGCGTACTCGGCGAGCGCGTCGGCCTGCCTGCCGGAGAGGGACAGCGCGAGCATGAGCTGTGCGCGCAGGTCCTCCGCGAGCGGGTGCTGCGCCACGAGGTCCCGCAGGTCCTCTATCACCAGCGCCGGTGGCGACGAGCGCAGCCGCAGCGAGATCAGTTCCTTCTGGACGGCGAGCCGCCGCTCCTCCACCACCCGGGCGGCCGCGCGGATCGGTCCGCTCTCCAGATCATCGGCGTCGACTATGTCGGCCGCCACCTGTCCGCGGAAGAGGGACAGGGCCGCCTGCAGTTCCTCGATGCGCCGCGCCTCGCCCACTCCGCTCTCCGCGAGTTTGCGGACCCGCAGGCGGCGCTCGTTGAACTCGACGAGATCGGACTCGACCGCGCTGACGTTCAGCCGGTAGTTCGGGCCGTCGGTGAGCAGGTGCGCGCCCGCGCCCGGTATGGAGTGGCGGAGTTGGGCGACCGCCTTGCGCACCTGGTTGGAGGCGGTCGCCGGGCAGCACGAGCCCCAGACCGCCTTGGCGAGGCGGGGGGTGCTGAGGACTTCGCCGGGGGACAGCATCAGCAGGGTGAGCACGCGACGTGCCACGGTGCCGGGCAGACGGACCGGCGCGCCCCCGCGACGCACGGCGACCGACCCCAGCACCTGAAAACGCAGCCCCGCTTCCGGCGCGGTCATACGGCCGGCTCGCGGAACGCGGGCCGTGCCGTCGGGCGTGCCGACTCAGGGGTGACGGAGCTCAGACACCGATGACGGACGGACGGCGCCCTCCCCCAGCGCCGAGGCCGCGCAGCCCCCGCCGCGCGCACGTGCTCGTGGCGACACCCACCTTGTTCCAGCACCACGCCATCCCCAACCGGCTGAGTCACGAACAAAGAACTGCCCCGCCTTTGGCCGAAAGGAGGGGAACCCAAGGGAAGACAGACAAGTGGCCCACTGTGGCCCCCAGACATCGCAATCTGACACGAGAAGCGCACAGACGCGCAGTCGCTACCCACGAACACCAGTCGCAAACGAGCCCGAATCAGTCCCGCCACACTCCGGGGACAAATATGACCATCATCGCGCGATTCGCGGGTCTCAGCGTCCGGAATATTGCATTCTGTCACTCGTCGTCGACGCCAAATCGGCCGGAAGTGCGCGGCCCCCTCAGCACCTCACGCCCCGCGAACACCCGGCCACAAGCACGCGGGCGCGTGCGGCGGGTGACCTGTACCGAGCCTTACGGTTTGAGCCGGTCGCGTTCGGCGACTTCCTCCCGCAAGCGGTCACATGCCCTTCACGGCCGGTTCGAGGATCGCGACACACTCAACGTGGTGGGTCATCGGGAACAGGTCGAAGGCCCGCAGCGTGCGTACCCGGTACCCGTGGTCCGCGAAGTAGGAGATGTCGCGCGCCAGGGCGGCCGGGTCGCAGGCCACGTAGGCGATGCGGCGGGCGCCGAGGGTGGTGAGGTGGGCCACCGTGGTGCGGCCGGCGCCGGCGCGGGGCGGGTCGAGGACGACGAGGTCGACCTCGGTGATGCCCGTGCGGGGGAGGACGGAGTCGACCTTGCCCTGTTCGACGCGGACGCGCGGGAAGTCGGCGAGGTTGTGGCGGGCGTCCTCCACCGCGCGCTTGCCGGACTCGATGCCGAGGACCGCGCCCTTGTCGCCGACGCGGTCGGCCAGTGCGCCCGCGAACAGGCCGACGCCGCAGTACAGGTCGAGGGCCATGTCGCCCTTGCGCGGGAGCAGGCCCTGCATGACCGCCGTGACGAGGGTGTCGGCGGCCTTCGGGTGGACCTGCCAGAAGCCGCCGCCGCCGACGCGGTGGGTACGGCCGTCGGCGCGTTCGCGGACGAAGGGGCGGCCGTGCACGCGGTGGACGCCGCCCGTCTTCTCGTCGACCCGGAGGACGGAGACCGGCTTGTCGAGTTCGACCAGCGGGAGGCGGGCGCCGGGGCGCGGGGTGAGGATCACCTGGCGGTCCTGGGAGCCGGTGGCGGCGATCGCCTCGACGGACTCCATGCCCGTCCAGTCGCGCTGCTCGATGCCCAGTTCGCTGACGCCCTCCGCCGCGATCATGCAGTGCTCGACCGGCTCGACCTCGTGCGAACGGTGGCGGCGCAGGCCGGCCTTCCCGGTGGCCGGGTCGACGGCGTACTGCACGCGCGTGCGCCACTGCGGCACCTCGCCCGCGGGCAGCTTGTCGCCCTCGGCGGGCATCACGGTGCCGTCCCAGCCGGCCTCCTCGGGCGTGAGTCCCGCGAGCCGCTTCAGCTGCTCGGCGATCACCTCGCCCTTCAGGCGCCGCTGGGCGCCCGGCTTGGCGTGCTGCCAGTCGCAGCCGCCGCAGCGGCCGGGGCCGGCGTAGGGGCAGGGGGCCTCGACGCGGTCCTTGGACGCCTCCAGGATCCGTACCGCGTCGGCGCGCAGGAAGCGGGCGCCCTCCTCGCCCTCCGTGACCCGGGCCACCACCCGCTCGCCGGGCAGCGTGTGCCGTACGAAGAGCACCTGGCCCTCGGCGGTGCGGGCGATGCAGTGGCCGCCGTGGGCGACGGGGCCGATCTCGACCTCGTACTCCTCCCCCACCAGCGAGCGCGGCCGCTCCTGTGCGCGTGCCCCGGCCGCCTGCGGCTTCTTCGGTTCTGCGTGCATGGCGGGACTACTCCAGACAGAGGGGGAAGGGGCGGCCCGGCCCCCCGCGGAGGCCGATGGACGCCGACGGAGGCCGAGGAAGGCCGGCGGAGGCCGGCAACAGCCCACCAGTCTACGGGCTCGCCGCGGGCCCCGGTTCCTCAGTCCCGCGCGCTCGGCTCCTTCTCCCGCTGGCCGACGCCCTGCGCGGGACCGCGCCGCACCGCACCCGGCGCGTTCCAGTCCTGGCGCCTGCGGGCGCGCAGCTTGGCGGCCTCGGAGGAGGCGAGCTGGTAGGGCACCGAGGTGACCATCACACCCGGCGTGAACAGCAGGCGGCCCTTCAGGCGCAGCGCGCTCTGGTTGTGCAGCAGGTGCTCGTACCAGTGGCCCACGACGTACTCGGGGATGATCACCGAGACCGCGTCGCGCGGGGACTCCTTGCGCAGGCCCTTGACGTACTCGATGACCGGGCGGGTGACCTCGCGGTAGGGCGAGTCGAGGACCTTCAGCGGTACGTCGATGCCGCGCCGCTCCCACTCCTCGCGCAGCGCCTTGGTCTCCGCCGGGTCGACGTTGACGGTGAGCGCCTCCAGGCTGTCGGAGCGCATCAGCTTGGCGTAGGCGAGGGCGCGCAGGGTGGGGCGGTGGATCTTGGAGATGAGGACGACGGAGTGCACCCGGGAGGGGCGGACGCTGTCGTCGCTCGGGCCCTCGGGGGCGGCGATCTCCTCGGCGACGCGGTCGTAGTGCTTACGGATCGCGGTCATCGTCGCGTAGAAGATGCACATGCCGAGCAGGGCCACCCACGCGCCGTGGGTGAACTTGGTGACCAGGACGACGACCAGCACCAGGCCGGTGAGGAAGGCGCCGAAGGCGTTGATGGCGCGGGAGCGGATCATGTGCCGGCGCTTGGCCTGGTCCTTCTCGATGGCCAGGTGGCGGTTCCAGTGGCGGACCATGCCGGTCTGGCTGAGCGTGAAGGAGACGAACACGCCGACGATGTAGAGCTGGATCAGCCGCGTGGAGTCGGCGCCGTACAGGACGGTCAGCAGGGTCGCCGCGCCGGCGAGCAGCACGATGCCGTTGGAGAAGGCGAGGCGGTCGCCGCGGGTGTGCAGCTGGCGGGGCAGGTAGCGGTCCTGGGCGAGGATCGAGCCGAGCAGCGGGAAGCCGTTGTACGCGGTGTTCGCGGCCAGGAACAGCACCAGGGCGGTGGCCGCCGCGAGGATCACGAACAGGAAGCTGCCCTTGCCGAAGACGGCCTCGGCGACCTGGGAGATCACCGGGTTCTGGACGTAGCCGGAGCCGAGCGGGCTGCCGTTGTGGATCAGGTCGGTGGCCGGGTTCTCGGCCATGCGCACGTTGGTCGACATGGCGAGGGCGATGATGCCGCAGAACATCGTCACGGCCAGCAGGCCCATCATCGCCAGCGTGGTCGCCGCGTTCTTCGACTTGGGCTTGCGGAAGGCCGGGACGCCGTTGGAGATCGCCTCGACGCCGGTGAGCGCGGCACAGCCGGAGGAGAAGGCGCGCAGCAGCAGGAAGATCAGCGCGAAGCCCGCGAGGCCCTGGTGCTCGGCCTTGATGTGGAAGTCGGCGGTGGGCGCCCGCATGGTGTCGCCGAGCACCAGACCGCGGAACGCGCCCCAGGCGATCATGATGAACACGCCGCCGACGAAGACGTAGGTCGGGATCGCGAAGAGCGTGCCCGACTCCCTCACACCGCGCAGGTTCATCACGGTCAGCAGCACGATCACGACGACCGCGCACAGCACCTTGTGCTGGACGACGAAGGGCACGGCCGAGCCGAGGTTCTCGATGCCGGAGGCGATGGAGACGGCCACGGTCATGACGTAGTCGACGAGCAGGGCGCTGGCCACCGTCAGGCCGGCCTTGGCGCCGAGGTTGGTGGTCGCCACCTCGTAGTCGCCGCCGCCGCTGGGGTAGGCGTGCACGTTCTGCCGGTAGGAGGCGACCACCGTGAACATGAGCACGACCACCGCGAGGGCGATCCACGGGCTGAAGTGGTACGCCGACACGCCCGCGATGGACAGGACCAGCAGCACCTCTCCGGGTGCGTACGCCACGGAGGACAGCGGGTCGGAGGCGAAGACGGGGAGCGCGATGCGCTTGGGCAGGAGCGTTTCGCCGAGCCGGTCGCTGCGCAGTGCGCGCCCGATCAGGATGCGCTTGGGCACGTCGGTCAGTTTGGACACAACAGAGGATCGTAAGCCTTCGAACACGGTATCGCCCACCTGCCACCCCCTTAGGGGGCGCGTGGGCGTCCTCGGCGGTCAGGAGAAGGGGGATTCCCGCTGCTCGAGCATCTCGTTCAGGGTGTGCTGGATGGTGTCCCGCACCTCCCCCGCCAGCTTCTCCACCACCAGCGGGTCCTCGGCCGCGTCCGCGGGGAAGGCGTCCACCGTGATCGGGGTGCCGAAGCGGATGGTCCACTTCGTCGGCAGCGGGATCAGCCCCAGGACGCCGAGCAACGGGAAGGTCGGGGTGATCGGGAAGTACGGCAGCCTCAGCATCCTGGCCAGCGTCCGGGACTCGCCGATCATGGGATAGATCTCCTCGGCCCCGACGATCGAGCAGGGCACCAGGGGCGCCCCGGAGCGCAGCGCCACCGCGGCGAAGCCGCCCCGGCCGAACCGCTGCAACCGGTAGCGTTCCTCGAACGGCTTGCCGAGGCCCTTGTAGCCCTCCGGCATGACCCCGACCAGTTCGCCGGAGCCGAGCAGTCTGAGCGCGTTCTCCGGGCAGGCCCGTACGTGCCCCGCCTTGCGGGCGAGGTCGCGGACCACGGGCAGGCCGAAGGCGAGGTCGGCGGCGAGCAGCCGCAGCCGGCGGTGCGCGCTGTGGTGGTCGCGCAGCGCGACCTGGAGCATCAGGGCGTCCAGCGGCAGGGTGCCGGAGTGGTTGGCGACCAGCAGCGCGCCCCCGTCGGCCGGGACGTGCTCCAGGCCCTCCACCTCGACCCGGAAGTACTTCTCGTACAGCAGCCGGAGCGCGGGCAGGATCAGGTCGTCGGTCAGCTCCGGGTCGAACCCGAAGTCGTCGGCGGCACCCTCGTCGGAGGTGAGCCTGGCCAGCGTCTCGGCGGCGCCGGCGAGGACCTCGCGCAGCAGCTCGGCGGTCAGGGACGCCTCGGGCCCTCCGAAGGGAACGTCTCCGGTCACTGGTGCCTCTTCTCGGATCGTGGGGTCGGCGGGGCGGGCCGGTACGCGGTGCGGCGTGCCCCTGGGGGGTGGGGCCGCCGCACCGCGCCCGGGTCGGCGGGCCGCGGCGCGCCCGCCGACGGCCGTGCCGGTACGCGTCAGGAGACGGTGCCGGTACGCCTCAGTAGACGTACGGCACGAACTTCGCCGTCTTCGACGCGTACTCCTGGAACGCGTCGCCGTAGTGCTCGGCGAGGTACTTGTCGAGCATGGGGATGTTGACGAAGACGAACATGCACACCATGACCAGGGGGATGGCGAACGCCCAGATCGTGCCGGTCACCAGGGCGAACCCGGAGAACAGCACCGCGTCGCCGAAGTAGTTGATGTGCATGGAGTACTTGAACAGGCCCTCGGTGTAGAGCTTGCCCTTGTTCTCGGGGTGCCGCTTCCACAGTTTGCGCTGGTACTCGGAGCCCGTGTTGAGGTAGGAGCCGAGAACGTAGAGGGCGACTCCCACCCAGGGCAGCACGCCCACGCCGGCGGTGTTGGTGCCGCCGGTGTACGCCATGGTGCCGTGGATCACCAGGACCCAGATCCCGATGGTGACGGACTCCGACCACTCCATCTTCCGCTGCAGCATCACGAAGTTGGTCGCGATGAACCGCAGCAGGTACACGACCGACAGGGCCGCCAGCAGCACGCGCCGTGTGGTCGCGGCCTCGTGCAGGTCCGCTCCGAACCAGTCGCCCACGGTGTGCGTTCCGCCGAAGAGGAACCACACCGCGAGCGCGACGGCGATCGTGTTGAAGGCCGTCACCACGGTCTTCGGGCCGGTCGACGGGTCGTAACCGCCGTACATCACTCACTCTCGCTTTCTGTGTCCATCCCCCGTGTACGGGTCGTCGTGTGCGGGCGTCGCCCGCGGTCAGCGGGCCACCGGCGCCCGCCGCTTGCCGGACCGCTCCCCCACCTCCTCGGCCGCTCGCTCGTCGGCCCGCCGGCCGGTGTGCGCACCGGCCGGGGTGCCGCCTTCCGTTCCGCCGGCCGCCTCCTCGTCGGCGGCGGGCCGGGGGCTCTGCCCGGCCGCGGGCGCGGTGGGCCGCGCGGCCGCGGGAGTCCCAGCGGCATCCTGGAGGAGTTTCGCCCGCATCGACAGGTACTTGGCGTTCATCTCGTCCACGGGGATGAACTTGTTGATGCCGCCGGCGCTGATCTTCGGCTCCTGGTGCTCCATGATCCGGACGTCCTGCGGGTCCTGGACCCACTTCTCCATGTAGAGCGAGGCCCACGGCAGCAGCCGGCGCAGGAACTCCAGCCGCAGCACCGGTTTGACCTGCTCGTACTCGTACCAGCGCAGGATGTGCTCGGTGTGCCCGTCGTCCACGGGCACCAGCCAGGAGGTGGTCTCGAACTGCTCGGTCTGCACGTGCACCATGCACGGGAAGGTGAACGTGATGACGTAGTGGGTGCTGTTGGTGGGGTCGTCCTCCTGGCAGTGGTCGAAGGAGTAGCGGATCGTCTGGTCCTCCGTCTCCACCCGGTGGTTGGTGATGCGGGTGGCGGCCAGGTAGCGCTCACGGCCGTCGAGACCGAGCTTGCTCGGGGTGCCGTACAGGAGCAGGTAGTCGATGTAGTTGAACCAGTGGTCCCGGTGCACGTAGGTGACGTGGTAGAACTCGAGCAGGCTCTCGATGTACCGCGTGTAGTGCACGGGCCGGGTCCAGCGTTTGGTGGCGTACAGCTTGTGGTTGCCGGTCACCTCGGGCGGCGCCTGGACGTCCGGGAGTTCCGCCGCGGGCCGCTCGTCGCCCCACCACATCCACGCCAGTCCGAACTTCTCGCGGACCGGGTACGTCGGGATGCGCAGGGAACTGGGGATGCGGGCGTCGGAGCCCAGCGCGGGGACGGCCTTGCAGACGCCGTCGGCTCCGTAGCGGAAGCCGTGGTACGGGCACTCGAGGGTGTTGCCCTTCATCCGGCCGTCGCCGAGGTTGGCGCCCTTGTGCGGGCAACGGGCGCCCTGGCAGACCAGGTTGCCGTCGATGTCGCGCCACAGGACGATCTCCTCGCCCAGGCGGCGAAGCCCCAGGGGCCTGTCGGCTCGGACCTCCTTCGCCTCTGCGATGGGGTACCACTGGTTGGGGATCATCGGGTCGTCTCCCGTCCGGGTGGGTCGGCCGGCCGCCGCGCACGGCGGCCGGTCCTGCGTACTTGGGGGGGTGCGTCGTGCTGGGCGTACTCGGGGTGTGTCGGGGGGTGTTGCGGGGTGGTGACGCGTCAGCTTCCGGAGACCCCGGAGGCTTAGGAGACCTCTGAGGCTTCGGTGGCTTCGGACACCTCTGAGGCTTCGGTGGCTTCGCCGGTCCCGGCCGGTTCCAGCACCTCGACGGTGCCCGCGTCGCCGTCGACGACGATCAGGTCGCCGGTGTTGATGCGCTGCGTGGCGTGCTTGGTGTTGACCACGGAGGGCACGTTGAACTCGCGGGCCACGATGGAGCTGTGAGAGAGCATCGAGCCGATGTCGGTGACGACGCCGCCGGCGATGGCGAACAGCGGGGTCCACGAGGCGTCGGTGTAGCTCGCCACCAGGATCTCCCCGGCCTCGAACTCGTCGGCCTGCCACACCAGGTCCTCGACGATGCGGGCGCGGCCGACGACGCGTCCGGGCCCGGCCGCCAGGCCCTCAAGGCGGGTACCGCCGGTCACCGGGCGCGCGGCGGCCGTGATGTCGTGCTCGCCGATGAAGGTCAGCGGCGGTTCCGGCAGCCGCTTGTTGTGCTCGTACAGCCGGCGGGCGGAGTCGATGCGGGCGCGGTCGAAGACGCGGGTGGCCTCCTCCTCGCCCGCGAGGTAGCGGCGTACGTCCTCGAAGTCGAGGTGGGCGACCTCGTCCAGGGAGTGCAGCACGCCCTGGCCGACCAGCCTGCGGCCGACCTCGTAGACCACGTTCCGCACCAGCCAGATCGAGGTGATCATGGACATGCGGGTGGCCTCGCGCAGTTCGCTGCACAGGGCGTACAGGGAGATGACGGTCTCCAGGACCTGCCGCTTGGGCAGCGGCAGCCTGTTCAGCGCCTCGCGGGAGTCGTCGGCCCAGCCGCTGCTGCGCTTGAGGATGTCCTCGATGGAGAACCCGTCGGCGACGTAGCGGCGGATCATCTGGAAGATGTAGCTGGGGTCGTCGATCCAGCGGGGGTGGGTGATCTCCATCTCCTGGTGGCCCCGGGTGCCGTTGGCGCGCAGGAAGGGCTCCATGTGCCGTTCCCAGAAGACCCGCCCGTCGGGGTCCTCGTGGAGCAGCCCGGTGATGGACTCCAGCGGCTCCTCCGTGATGATCCGCAGCACGGCCGGGCTGTTCCTCGCGGCCTGGGCGACGGCCCACACCTCCTTGGCGGACTCCACGGTGCGCAGGCTGGACATGTCGGTCTTGACGCGGTTCTGGAGGTTGTCGCCCTCGCTGCCGAGCCAGCGGGCGCACAGCTCGGTGAGCAGGCCGTAGAAGCCGAAGGCGTTGATGTAGTACGGCATGTAGCCGACGTGCATGTCGTGGAACCAGCCCAGGTCCCGCTCGAGTTCGCCGTGCAGCTCCCGCCGGCTCATCCGGGTGAGGTCCAGCCGGCGGGCGCGGTCGAACTCGTAGAGCCGGGCATCGGCCATCTGCCGCGAGCGGGATTTCATCAGCGTCATCTCGCGCGCCGTGTGGCGCAGCCAGTGCACGGTGGAGAGCAGGTCGGGCAGCCCGCCGGGGAAGGTGCCGAACGGGTTGGTGTACTCGGCGAGGTCGACCTCCTCGCTGACGAACCGGGCCGTGAAGTGGCGCTGGTCGCGGGTGGGCAGGCACTGGGCGAGGAGGTGGGAGCTGTAGGAGATGTTGAGGTAGACGTGCCCCTGGTAGTAGCCCATGTGCAGGTCCGCCTCGCCGGTATCGCGCACGCCCAGCGCGCCGGCGCAGTCGGTGTGGACGTGGCGCTGGTAGTAGCGGGCGAAACTCAGGCCGAGCGGGGTCATCAAGCCGACGAAGATCTCGCCGATGTCCATGCGGGACCACAGCGTGCCCTGCCGTACGGCGTCGGGCTGGGGGGTGACGTACGGGCTGTTGCCGCCGCCGGACGGGCCGGCGGGGGCGGCGGGGCGGGTGGTGACGGGGCGGGCCTGGAAGAGGTGGAACTCCCCGTCCTTCAGGCCCCATTCGATGTCCTGCTCGGTGCCGTACAGCTCCCGCACGCGCACCGCCAGCGCGGCCAGTTCGCGCAGCTGGCCGTGGGTCAGGCAGGGGACGTTGCGGGCGGCCGCGTCGACCTTGGTCATGCCGATCCGGCCGGGCGCCAGCGGGGCGCACTTGGTGACCTTGTAGCGCACGCGTTCCTCGACGACGTCCAGGCTGCGGTCGTCGACCACGAAGAAGTCGCTGGAGACCCTGCCGGACACCAGTCCCTCGCCCAGGCCCTGGCAGGCCTCGACGACGACCCGGTGGGGGCGGGCGCTGACCGGGTCGACGGTGAACGCCACACCGCTCACCTCGGTGTGCACCATCTCCTGGACGACCACGGCGATGGAGCCGGGCGCGTCGGTGTCGCGGTAGGCGGTGGCGCGGTCGGAGAACAGGGAGGCCCAGCAGGTCAGGACCGCCTTCAGCACCTCCTCGTCGCCCGACACGTCGAGGACGGTGTCGTGCTGGCCGGCGAAGGACTGGGCGGCGGAGTCCTCCCGCAGCGCGGAGGAGCGCACCGCGACCCGGGGGCGCCCCAGTCTGCCGTAGGCGTCCAGCACCACGTCGGCGATCGGGGCGGGCATGCGGGTGGCGAGGATGCGCTCGCGCACCGTGCGGGGATCGGGGGCGCCGGCCCCCGCGGACGGCTCGGCGGACGGCTCCGCGAGGAGTTCGGCGGCGATGCCGGTCTCCCGGAGGTAGGCCTCGAACAGGGCGGTGGTCAGGCAGAAGCCCGGCGGCACCGGCAGCCCCGCGTCGAGCAGTTCGGCCAGGCGGGTCGCCTTGCCGCCCAGTTCACCGGCGAAGGGACCGGCCGGCCCCGGGTCGCCGCCCAGGGTGACCACGCAGGCGGCGTGGGCCGGCGGTGCGGTCGCGGCGCGTGTGGCGGGCGGCTCGGCGGGCGGCGTGACGGGCGGCTTGGCGTCGCCGACGTGCGTGTCCATGGTCGGTGTCTCCTCGGCGGTCAGGCGTACGCGACGGCGCGCTTGGCTGTGCCCGTGAAGGCGTGGAACTGCTCGCCCGGGATCAGGCGGATGGCCTCGACGTCACGGAACCCGGCCTCTTCCAGCTGGTCCGTGAGCTCGTCGGCGTGCGGCAGCGGTCCGCCGAAGTCGGCGTAGCCGAACCACAGGTTCAACGCCTCCAGGCCGATGTTGCCGCCCTGGCAGGACGTGGTGAGCAGCAGTTTCCCGCCGGGCGAGAGCAGGTCGTGGGCGCGCCGCAGGGCGGCCACGCGCTCGTCGCGCGGGAAGTAGTAGATGTTGTTGTGCAGGGTGAGGAGGTCGAACTGCGGCTGGACGTCCAGGGTGCGCAGATCGGCCTGCCGGGTCTCGACGCGGTCGGTGAGCCCCCACTCGGCCATGTTGGCCGCGGCCCGGTCGGCCACGTCCTGCTGGAGGTCGATCGCCAGGGCCGACAGGCGGGGGTTGAGGCCGGCGGCGTAGCGGACGTAGGCGCCGCTGCCGCAGCCGACCTCGAGCAGGCGTACCGGTGAAGTCCGGTCCAGGGTGCGGGAGATGGCCTCCTCGACCAGGGGCTGGACGACCCGGGTGGAGCGGGCTATGACGAGGCCGTCCTGGTCGTCGAGGGAGAAGCGGCGGCCCTCGCGCAGCATGCGCGGCCCGTTGAGCAGTGCGGGCACGTGGAAGCGCAGCACCTCCTCCAGCGCGGCCGCGAGCGCGTCGTTGCCGCCCTGGGCGAGGGCCTTGGCGGGCAGGCTGCGCAGCCGGTAGCAGCCCTCGCGGCGGCCGAGGTCGCCCAGCTTGACGCCCATGTCCAGCCACTGCTTCAGCAGCGGGCGGTCCTCCGCGGGGACGCCGAGCCGCTCGGCGAGCGAGTCGAGGTCGCAGGGGCGTACGGCGAGCGCGGCGAGCACGCCCGAGCCGGCCGCCGAGGCGAGGAAGGCGGCCCGGTACACCGGCTCGACGAAGCCCTTGGACAGGGCCAGGAGCACGGGCATCCGGGGGTTGCTCAGCACCTTGGTCACGGTGCGCAGGTCGGTCAGCGGCGCCTCGACGCGGCCGGCGACGCTCTTGGCCAGGCTCAGTATGTCCATGGTGCTTGCCTCGATGCTTTCCTCGGTGACGGGGCGGGCGTGGGCGCCGGGTGCGGTTCGCGGTGCGGGGGCGGCACGGCTGTGGCGTCGTCCAGTTCGGCGCGCAGGTGGGCCAGCAGCCGGGCGCGGGGCGGGTTGTTGAGGAAGAAGTGGCCGCCCGGCAGGTGGCGGCGCAGGAACGAGCCCGAGGTGTACGGCCGCCAGGCCTCCACCGCTTGCGGGGCGGCGATCGGGTCCCCGGTGGCGGAGAACGCCGTCATCGGGCAGTCCAGCGGGGGCCGGGGCTCCCACCGGTACCGCTCGCAGGCCCGCAGGTCGGCGCGGAGCACCGGCAGCCGCCGGTCCAGGTAGGCGGTGCCGAGGCGGTCGCCGTCGCCGAGGCCGCCGAGGCCGCGGATCACCTCGCGCAGTTCCGTGTCGGACAGCGTGTGGTCGGACCGGTCGCCGTACAGATGCGGTGCCCGGCTCGCGGAGACGAACAGGTGCCGCGGTGCGGGTGCCCCGCGCCGGCGGAGCACGCAGGCCACCTCGTAGGCGAGCAGTGCGCCCATGCTGTGCCCGAACAACATGTAGGGCTCGACCATTAGTTGACTGGTCGTCAGTGCGTCGGCGACCGCTTCGGCGAGCGGCTCCATGTCGTCGTACGGGGTCTCCCGCAGGCGCAGTCCCCGGCCCGGCGGCTGCACCGGGACCACGGCGGTCCGCTCGCCCAGGTGGTGCTGCCAGTCGCGGTACGTAGAGACCGTGCCGCCCGCGTACGGGAAGCAGATCAGCCGCAGTGGGGCGGTCACCGGGTCGGGCCCGGTCCCCCCGCCCGGCGGGGCGACCGGGCGGGGGAACCAGGCGGAACGGGGGGCCAGCAGCTCAGCGGGCGACATGCTTGCGCCCCTCGGGTGAGTCCAGCCAGGCGAGGGTGCGGCGCATGCCCTCCCGGAAGTCCACCTCGCTCTTGAACCCGAAGTCCTCCTGTGCCCGCCGGATCGCGTACGACTGGTCGCGGTCGAAGAGGTGGACGGCGTGCCGGGTCAGGACCGGCCGGGCCTTGATGCGCAGCGCGCCCCAGATTCCTTCGGAGAGGGTGGCGATGGCGGTGGCGACGGGGGTGGGCAGGCTGAGCCGGGGCGGTTTGACGCCGAGGCCCTCGGCGAGCGCCTCGACGTACGTACGCCAGGTGGTGTCCTCCGCGTCGCGCAGGTTGTACGCCCGGCCGGCGGTCCGCTCGGCGGTGGCGGCGGCGATCATGCCGTCCACGGCGTTCGTCACGTACAGCAGGCCGGCGGGCACGCGGCCCTGGCGGACGTACACCATCTGCTTGGCCAGCAGGAGTTGGGCGATCTCGATGACGAAGTCCTTGCTGCCGGGCCCGTAGACGGAGACCGGGCGGATGACGGTGACCGGCTGGCCGGTGCGTTCGGCGGCCTCCCGCACGGCACGCTCGCCGAGCACCTTGCTGCGGTTGTACGGCAGGCCGATGTCGCGCGGGGAGGTGGTCTCGTCGCAGGGGCTCACCGGGTAGCCGTAGACGTCGGTGGTGCTGACGTGCAGCACGCGCTCCACGGTGCCGGCCTCGTGCGCGGCCTCCACGACGTTGCGGGCGCCGTCGACGTTGACCTCGCGGAAGCGGTCCCAGGGTCCCCAGTCGGCGGAGAAGCCCGCGCAGTTGTAGACGTGGCGCACGCCCTCGGCGGCGCGGCGCAGGCTGTCGCGGTCGGTGAGGTCACCGGTGACGGTCTCGGCGGCCGAGCCCGCGAAGGCCGTGTGGTCGCTGCCGGAGCGCACCAGGACCCGGACGCGGTGCCCGTGTTCGGCGAGGCGGCGCACCAGGTGGCCGCCGATGAAACCGCTGGCGCCGGTGACCAGCACGTCGGGGGCGGACGGCGCCGGGGATGCGTTGTTGTCGCTGTGGCTGCTCTGCGTGGACATGGCTCACACCAGGAGGTCGAGGGAGTGTTCGAGGTCTGCTTCGCTGTGCTCCGCGTTGATGAAGAAGCGGAGCCGGCACTGGTCGCGCGGGACGGCCGGGTAGCCGATCGGCATGACGTTGACGCCGCCTTCCAGCAGCGCGTTGGAGAGCGCCATCGTCTTCTCCCAGTCGCCGGTGATCACCGGGATGACCGCCGAGCAGCGGGAGACGCCGATGTCCAGGCCGCGGGCCCTGGCCCCGGTGCGGAACAGCTCGGCGAGCTCCTGTAGCCGCGCCACCCGCCCGGGTTCGTCCTGGATGACGCGCAGCGCCTCCAGCGCGGCGGCGGCGTTCGCGGGTGAGATGCCGGTGGAGAAGATGTGCAGCGGCGCGGTGAACTTCAGGTACTCGATGAGCGGGCGGGCGGCCGCGATGTAGCCGCCGAGGCTGCCGATGGCCTTGCTGAGGGTGCCCATCCACAGGTCGACGTCGGCGGGGTCGGTGCCGTAGTGCTCGCCGATGCCGCGGCCGGTCCGGCCGAGGACGCCGATGGAGTGCGCCTCGTCGATCATCAGCATGGCCCGGTGCCGGTTCTTGACCTCGACGAAGCGAGGCAGGTCGGGGATGTCGCCGTCCTGGCTGTAGGCGCCCTCGATGACGACGAGCGCGCGGCGGTGCGAGGTGCGGGCGGCGGCGAGGATGCGGTCCAGGGCCTGCCAGTCGTTGTGCGGGAAGGAGCGGCGGCGGGCGCCGGAGAGGATGCAGCCGCGCACGGTGCTGTCGTGGATCCACGCGTCGTGCACGATCAGGTCCTCGGGGCCGAACAGGTGCCCGACGGTGGCCACGTTGGTGGCGTGGCCGCCCGCGAACACGATGGCGGCCTCGGTGCCGAGGAACCGCGCGATCTCGGCGTCGAGTTCGTGGTGCAGCGGCGTCTCGCCGAACAGCAGCGGGGTCGCGGAGGCGGAGGTGCCGTAGCGGTCGACGGCGTCCTTGGCTGCCTCGCGCACCCGGGGGTGGTGGGAGAGGCCGAGGTAGTTGAAGGCCGCGAAGTTGATCACCTTGGTGCCGTCGACCGAGGCGAGGGCGGCGTTGAAGCCCTCGTGGGTGCGGCCGTACGGGTTCGCGCCGCTGCTCCGGGTCTGCCGCAGCCGGCCCTGCAGTTCGGCGTACTCCGGCCACTCCTCGAAGGCGTGCTCCTGACGGACGGGGGCAGCCGGGGCGGGCGGGACCGGCTCCGGAGTCGCCTGCGTCACCGGGGTGGGGACGGTCGCCGGGGCCGCGTGGGGGTGCGGCGCGTACGCCTGCGGCGGCGGCTGCGGGACGAAGTAGCCGTAGGCGGGCACGGCGTGGAGCGGGAGGTACTGGGGCGGGAAGGCGTACGGCAGCGCGGGGTGGGCCGGGACGGGCGGCGCCGGGAACGGGTACGCCGGGAGGGACTGCGGCTGCGGCGCGGCGGCCGGGTGGGCGGCTGCCGGGGGCGCGGGGGTGCCGTCCCCTTCGGTCAGCCGGTCGATGAGTTCCTGCACCGTGGGGTCCTCCGGCAAGTCCTGGAACCTCGGGGTCCGTTGAGGGAAGCGGGCGGTGAGACGGCGGTGGAGGTCGGTCCGCATCAGGGAGTCGAAGCCCAGGTCCAGGCCCAGCCGGGCGTGCGGGGGCAGGTCCTCCACGGGGAAGCCGCAGACGCGGGCGACGCTGTCGAGCACGGCCCGGGCGATCTCGCCGGGGGCGGCGGCGGTGGCACCGCCGGAGCCGGAGCCGGAGCCGAAGGCCGATCCGGCGGCGGGGCCGTAGGCGGATCCGGCGGTGAGGCCGGCGGGTGCCGGGACGGACGCGAGGCCGGGTCCCGGGACCGGCGCGAGGCCGGGTGCCGGGACGGGCGCGGGGTCGGAGGCTAGGGGCTGTGTGGGCATGGGCAGGCCGGCTCCTGTGGTCGACGGCGGTTCGAAGCGGTAGGTGCGTCGTTCGAAGACCGTGTGGGGCAGCGGGACTCGGGCGGGGCGGTGGCCGGCTTCCAGCGCCGCCCAGTCCACCCGGCCGCCCGCGCAGTGATGACGGCCGAGCGACTGGAGGAACGTCGTCCACTCGTCCGCGCCGCGCCGCAGCGACGGCAGCCACAGCGGGGCGCGGCCGGCCGGCAAGCCGGTGGCCGGGAAGCGGGTGGCCGGGGGACGGCCGTCCGGGGCGGTCTCCGCCGTCATCGTGCGGCCGAGGTTGAGCAGGGTCGGGTGCGGGCCGGCCTCGACGAACGCGTCGCAGCCCAGCCGGTCGCGCAGCCACGCGAACCCGTCCGCGAACCGCACCGGCCCCAGCATGTGCGCGACCCAGTAGTCCGCGTCCACCGGTCCCGTCACGGGCTCGCCCGTGGCGTCGGAGATCCAGGGGATGCGCGGGGCGCGGAACTCGATGCCGCGCGCGGCCTCCCGCAGCCGCTCGGCGGCCTCGGCCATCAACGGCGAGTGGAAGGCGTGCGAGACGGCGAGCGGCCGCACCGTGACGCCCTGCCGGGTCAGTGCCGTACGCACCTCCTCCACCTCGGCGGCGGCGCCCGACAGCACCAGATGACGCGGCGCGTTGACGGCTGCCACGGCGACCGAGGCGAACCGGGACGCGGCGGCGGTGACCGCGTCCGGATCGCCGGAGCAGGCGATCATCGCGCCCGCGCCCGGCTGTTCGTCCATCGCGCGGCCGCGTGCGGCGGCCAGCGTCACCGCGTCCTCGAGCGTCAGCACCCCGGCGACACAGGCGGCCGCCACGGAGCCGACGCTGTGGCCGAGTACGGCGGCGGGCCGCACCCCGCAGCTCGTCCACAGTTCGGCCAGGGCGACCTCCAGGGCCACCAGGGCGGGCTGGCAGTGCCGGGTGCGCCGCAGCCGGTCCCCGGCCGACGCGTCGTCCTCCGGTCCCGACAGCAGGTCGTGCAACGGTACTTCACCGAGGTCGCGCAGGACCGCGTCCGCCCGGTCGAGCACCCCGGCGAAGGCCGGACTGCTCTCGTACAGCGCGCGGCCCATACCGGCGTACTGGGTGCCCTGGCCGCTGAACAGGAAGGCGGTGACCGGCTCGTGGCCGCCGCCCCGCACCTCGCCGCGGGACACCTGCACCGCGGGCTCGCCGACGGCCAACGCGGCCAGTGCGGCGTCGAGTTCGGCGACGGTCCGGCCGGTGAGCACCGCGCGGTGGGCGAGGTGGGAGCGGCCGGTGCCGGCCGTGTGGCACAGGGCGGCCGGCGGGACGTCCGGGTGCGCGGCGAGGTGTGTACGGTAGCGCCCGGCCAGCGTGGCGAGCGCGGTCGGGGTGTGCGCGGACAGGCAGAGCGCGTGCACCGGCCGCGCCGGGACCGCGCGCGGCGCGGCGGGCGGCGGCTCGGGCGCGGCCTCGACGACGACGTGGGCGTTCGTCCCGCCGAAGCCGAAGGAACTCACCCCGGCACGGGCCGGGCCGCCGGCGGGCAGCGCCCGCGCCTCCGTGGGCACCGCCAGACCCGAACCGGTCCAGTCCAGGTGCCGGTTGGGGGTCGTCAAGTGCAGCAGCGGCGGGACCTGCCGGTGCCGTACCACCAGGACCGCCTTAATCAGCCCGGCGATGCCGGCGGCGGCCTCCAGGTGGCCGATGTTGGTCTTCACCGAGCCGACCAGGCAGGGCGCGTCCTCGGGCCGGTCCCGGCCGTACAGCCCGGCGAGGGCCTCCCACTCGACGGGGTCGCCGAGCGCGGTGCCCGTGCCGTGCGCCTCCACGTAGTCGATCTGCCGCCCCGTCAGGCCGGCCCGGGCGAGCGCCCTGGCCATGACGGCGCGCTGGGCGGTGCTCCTCGGTGCGGTCAGGCCGTTCGCCCGCCCGCCGTGGCCGACCGCCGAGCCGGTGATGACGGCGTGTACGCGGTCGCCGTCGGCCCGCGCCGCGGACAGCGGTTTGAGGCAGACCAGGCCCGCCCCCTCGCCCCGTACGTATCCGTCGGCGGCGTCGTCGAAGGTGCGGCAGCGGCCCTTGGGGCCGAGCATCCCGCCCCGCGTGAAGGCCACCGAGGGTCCGGGGGCGAGGATCAGGTTGACGCCGCCCGCGAGCGCCACGGAGCACTCGCCGTCCCGCAGGCTCCGGCACGCCTCGTGCACGGCCACCAGGGAGGACGAGCACGCGGTGTCCAGGGCCAGACTGGGACCGGTGAGGTCGAAGACGTACGACAGCCGGTTGGCGGCGATCGACTGGGCGTTGCCGGTCGCCGAGTACATGTCGACGATCTCGGGGTACGGCATCTGCTGGTCGGCGTAGTCGTGGCCGCTGATGCCCACGAAGACCCCGGTGTCCGTGCCGGCCACCGCGGCGGGCGCGACGCCCGCGTCCTCGAAGGTCTCCCAGGCGACTTCCAGCAGCAGCCGCTGCTGCGGGTCCATGCGTTCCGCCTCGCGGGCGGAGATGCCGAAGAAGCGGGCGTCGAAGTCGTGCACGTGGTCCAGGAAGCCGCCCTGGCCGAGGCCCGTGCGACGGGCCTCGCGGTCGGCGGGCGGCTCCCCCACCGCGTCACGGCCGTCGAGCAGCAGCCGCCAGTAGCTGTCGGCGTCGGGCGCGCCCGGGAAGCGGCAGCCGATGCCGACGACGGCGATGGGCTCGTCCACGGGCCGGCGGGCGCCGGCCGCCGCCGGTCGTCGGGCGCCGGCCGCTGCCGCCGGTTCGGGGTCCGCGGAGCGGGCCGCGAGACGGGTGGCCAGCGCGTCGATGGTCGGGTGGTCGAAGACCATGGCGGGCGTCACCGGGGTGCCCAGCCACTCCCCCAGGCCGGCCGCGACGGACACGGCCTGCTTGGAGTCCAGGCCGAGGGAGGCGAACGGCGCCGAGGTGTCGATCACCGACGTGGGCAGGCCGAGACGCCCGGCGACGGCGCGGGTCAGCCAGGCCACGATGTCGTCCCGGCCGGGACGACCGGCGCGGGGGACGGCGGGCGCGTGCCGTCCCGCCCCCGCCGGTGCCGTGTCGGCCGCGGCGTCGGTCGCCGCGTCGGCGGCGGATCCGGCCGCGCGGGGTGCGGTCGTGGATCCGGTGGCGGTGTCGGTCGCGGCTCCGGTAGGGGATCCGGTCGTGGCGTCGGCCGCGAGGGGCCCGGTCGTGGTCGTCGTCGCGGCCAGACAGAGGCCGGTGAGGGTGGCCTGGAGTGTCTCCTCCCCGCAGTGCGGCAGGACGTCGCCGACGGCCGGCCGCACACCGAGTTCACGCTCCAGCAGCCGCACCGCCTCCAGCAGCCGCAGGTAGCGGGGCGTGCCGTCGGCCGGGGCGGCCGAGGGAGCCGGGGCGGCCGAGGGCGCCAGACCGGCCGCGGCGAGGGCCCGTGCGACGGTCCCGGCCACGTGGTCGCGCCGTCCGTCCGTCCCGCCCGGCGCGGCCACGGCCGCGTCCGGGCCCAGCGGGCCGCCGCCGGCCGGCTCCGGAGCCTGCCGGGGATCCGCCTCCTCGTGTACGACACTCGCCGCCACCACCGGCAGTTCCAGGTCGAGCAGTGCCTGCCGGCAGGCCCGGCGCTGGATCTTGCCGCTCGTGGTGCGGGGCACCGACGAGCGGCGGAGCAGCGCGATGGTGTGCGGGGTCACCTGGTGCTCCTCGGCGAGCGCGGTGCGCAGCCGGGCCAGCACGGCGTGCGGGTCGGCGGCGGGACCGCGGCCCGTGCCGGAACCGCCGAACTCGTAGGCGAGGGCGAGCTGTTCGCCGTCGGCGGTGGGGATGCCGAAGGCGGCGCCGTGGCCCGCCCGCAGCTCGGGGCAGACGCGCTCGGCGGTCTGTTCGATGTCCTGCGGATGGATGTTGCGGCCCCGCACGATGACCATGTCCTTGGTCCGGCCCGCGACGAAGAGCTGGCCGTCGTACCGGAATCCGAGGTCGCCGGTACGCAGCCAGGCGGTCCCCGGTTCCGGGTCCCCGTCGACACGCGCGCCGAAGACGGCCTCGGTGGCCTCGGGGCGCCCCCAGTAGCCGCGGGCCACGTTGGGTCCCGCGACCCAGATCTCGCCCACGGTGCCGTCCGGCAGCCGGCGGCGCGTGGCCGCGTCGACCACGGCCACCTCGACGCCGGGCACGGCGGGGCCGCAGCCGACGACCCGGGTGATGCGCACGGCTCCGGGCTCCGCGGGCCGGGCGGTGCCGGTCCCCAGGGCGGCCGCGTCGAAGGCTTCGACCACGGGGGGCCGGTCCGGTTCGGCGCCGGTGACCATCAGCGTGGCCTCGGCGAGTCCGTAGCAGGGCAGCAGCGCGGTGCGGTCGAATCCGGCGGGGGCGAAGTAGGCAGCGAAGCGGTCCAGGGTGTCGGGCCGCACCGGCTCGGCCCCGTTGAGCGCGAGCCGCCAGCGGCTGAGGTCCAGGCCGTCACGCTGCTCGGGCGTGACCCGGCGCAGGCACTGCTCGAAGCCGAAGTTGGGCGCGACGCTGGTGGACGCGCCGGTGGCGGACAGCGTCTCGAGCCACAGCAGGGGGCGCTGCACGAAGGTCATGGGCGCCATGAGGTGGGCGGGGAAGCCGCCGTACACCGGTGTGAGGATGCCGCCGATGAGGCCCATGTCGTGGTACGGCGGCAGCCAGGACACCATGCCGGAGTCCGCGTCGTGGCCGAGGCGGAGGTGGATGGAGCGCAGGTTGCGTACGAGGTTGCCGTGCTCGACCATCACGCCCTTGGGGGTGGCGGTGGAGCCGGAGGTGTACTGGAGGAAGGCCAGGGAGTCCGCCGTCGCGCCCGGGTCCTCCCACGCCTCCGCCTCGTCGTACAGGTCCTCCGTCACCAGGCGGCCCACGCCGTCCAGCCCGGTCTCGGCGGGGCCGGCGCCGCGGGCGGCCATGGCGTCGCGGATCTCGCGGGTGGTGAGGGCGTGGGCGGCGCCCGAGTCGCGGGCGATCGCGGCGAGCCGGGCCACCGTCTGGCCGAACCGGGCGCTGTCCGGCGGATACGCGGGCACCGCGACGGCACCCGCGTAGAGGCAGCCGAAGAACGCGGCGAGGTAGTCGAGACCGGGCGGGTGCAGCAGCAGGACCGGCCGGTCCCCGGCCCCCTCACGCCGCAGGTGCACGGCCACCGAGCGGGCACGCCGGTCGAGTTCACGGTAGGTCCAGGCGGCTGACTCGCCGTCGGGGCCGGAGATGAAGCGGTGGGCGAGAGCGTCCGGCGTGTGTTCGGCCCGGTACCGCAGCAGCGCGACGACGGTCTCGGGCTCCGGCCCCCGCCAGTGGTCCCGTACGGCTCCGTGGCCGGCGTCCTCACGCCCGCCCTGACCCGCGTCCCCGCTCACGTCCCGGCGCGCGTCCTCACGCCCGCCCTGACCCACGTTCTCGCTCACGTCCCGACGCGCGTCCTCACGCCCGCCCTGACCCACGTTCTCGCTCACGTCCCGACGCGCGTCCTCACGCCCGCCCTGGCCCACGTTCTCGCTCACGTCCCGGCGCGCGTCCTCACGCCCGCCCTGACCCGCCTCCCCGCTCACGTCCCGACGCGCGTCCGGGCCCGAGCCCTGTTCCACGTCCCGGTCCAAACCCTGACCGCTCGGCTTCTTCTTCATCGCTCCCCTCGCCTGCCCGCCCGGTTTCGCGGACCTCGCTCGTCCGGCGTTCACCGGGCCGTGCCGACCGGAGCCGCGGGGTGCCGGGGCGCGTCGAGGCCGAGCCGGCGGTAGTCGGTCTTGCCGTTGCCGTTGCGCGGCATCCGGTCCAGGCGGACGGCGGCCTGCGGCACCATGTACGACGGCAGATGGGCGGCGCAGTGCTGCTTGAGCCGCACCAGACCGAGCGCCTCGGCGCCTTCGCGCAGGGTGTAGTAGAGCCGCAGCCGGGCCTGTGGTCCCGAGCCCTCGAGCAGGACGGCCGCCTCGGTGATGTCGGGGTGGCGCAGGGCCGCGGCCTCGATCTCACCGAGTTCGACGCGGTAGCCGGACAGCTTCACCATGCGGTCCTTGCGGCCCCGGTAGACGAGCCGGCCGTCGTCCTCGTAGCTGACCAGGTCGCCGGTGGGGTGGACGCCCCTGCAATGGGCGGCCGACGCCGGTTCCCCGGAGCGGCGCCAGTAGCCGGGGGTCACGCAGGCGCCCTCGACGTGCAGTTCGCCGATCGCCCCCGGCCGGTCGACGACGCGTCCGCTGTCGTCGACGACGCTCAACTTCGCGCCGGTGATCGGCAGTCCGATCGGCACCGGCGTGGTGCGGAGCAGGTCCTCGGGGCGCACCCGGTGGTAGGTGCAGACGTTGGTCTCGGTGGGGCCGTAGAGGTTGTAGAGCGGGGTGCCCGGCGGGAGCAGCGCGTGCAGGGCGCGCAGCTGCGGTACGGGGAAGACCTCGCCGGCGAAGAGCACGTAGCGCAGGCTCCGCGCGTGCTCGGGGGTGAGGGCGCCGGAGGCGGTCAGCAGGTGCAGGATGGAGGGGACCGAGTACCAGACGGTGACGCCGTGCGCCCGGATGCCCTCGGCGAGCGCGGTCACGTCCCGCGTCCGCGCGTCCTCGACGATCCACACCGCTGCGCCCGAGAGCAGCGCGGTGAACAGGTCGAAGGTGCTCAGGTCGAAGTTGAACGAGGCGTGGTTGGCGAACACGTCGCCGGGGCCGACGTCGAGTTCCGTACGGGCCCAGCTCACGAAGTTGGCCAGGTTGCCGTGCGAGATCCGTACGCCCTTGGGGGTGCCGGTGGAGCCGGAGGTGTAGAGGATGGCGGCGAGGTCGTCGGGGGTGAGGGAGGGGAGCAGGACGACCCGGCCTGCCGCGGCCCGCTCCCATGCCTCCCAGCGGCCGACGGGCACCCCCGCCAGCCGGTCGGGCAGGCCGTCCCCGACGGCGACGACCGCGGTGACCGAGCGCGGCAGTCCCTGCCCGGCCAGGGCCGCCAGGTGGTGCGCGTCGGTGAACAGCACCACCGGCTCGGCGTCCGCCAGGATCGTCCGTACCCGGCTCACCGGCTGGCCGCCGTCCAGCGGGACGTACGCGCAGCCGGACTCCAGCGCGGCGACGACGGCCTCGGCGTAGCGGGGCTGCTTGTCCATCCAGATGGCGATCCGGTCACCGCCGCGGACCCCGAGGTCGAGCAGACGGGCGGTCAGGGAGTCCACCCGGGCGGTGAACTCCTCGTAGGTGAGCGGGCCCTGCCCGACGAAGGCGGGGCTAGCGGTGCGGGCCGGGGAAGGGTCGCGGGGCAGGCGTATGACGGAGGGAGTGTCGGCGCTCATGGTCTTGGGCCCTTCTCCTTGGCGTGCGGTGGTTCCGGCGTGCGGAGGCTCAGGTGTACGGAGGCATCGGCCCGGCACGGGCCCGTGCCGGGAGGCCGGGCCCCTCGCCGGCGGTCCGGCCGGTCCGGCCGTTGCGCCGGCGTCACCCGGCCGGGGGCAGGACGCCGGTCTCGCGGGCGGCGTCGACGAAGATCTCGGCGGCCAGGTCCAGGTCCTCGGGCGTGTGCTCGCACGTGACGCTGACCCGCAGCCGGGCGTCGCCCAGCGGGACGCCGGGGTAGACGACGGTCTGGCAGAACAGCCCGCGGGCGCGCACCGCCCGGCCCATCTCCATGGCCCGGCGTTCGTCGCCGATGACGATGGGCAGGATCGCGCTCTGGGAGTTCTCCAGGTCGAAGCCCGCCTCCAGCAACCGGTCGCGCAGGGTGCCGATGTTGGTCCACAGCCGCTTGACGCGTTCCGGCTCCGCCTCGATGACGTCCAGTGAGGCGATCAGCCCGGCGGCGACACCGGCGGGGATGTTCGCGGCGAAGACGTAGGAGTTGGAGTAGTAGCGCAGGTACTCGACGACCTCCTCCTCGCCGACGACGAAACCGCCCATGCCGGCCAGGGTCTTGCTCATCGTGCCGAGCTCCAGGTCGACCTCGCCCTTGAGTCCGAAGTGCTCGGCGGTGCCGGAGCCGCGGGCTCCCAGGACGCCGGTGGCGTGCGCGTCGTCGATCAGCACCCGGGCGTCGTAGGCCTTGGCCAGGCGGACGATCTCGGGCAGGTCGCACACGTCGCCGTGCATGCTGAACACGCCGTCCGCGACGATCAGCCGGCCCCCGGTGGCCTCCTTCACGCTGCGGCTGAGGACGCGTTCCAGATCGGCCATGTCGTTGTGCCGGTAGATCTTGCGGGTGGCGCCGGAGAGCCGGGCGCCGTCGACGATGCTCATGTGGTTGAGCCGGTCGACGACGAGCGTGTCGTAGCTCTTGACCAGGGCGGAGATCGCGCCGAGGTTCGCCGAGTAACCCCCGGGATAGACGATCGCGGCGGGACGCCGCTTGAACGCCGCCAGCCTGCGCTCCAGTTCCTTGTGCAGCATGTTCGTGCCGCCGATGAAGCGGGAGCCGGTGTGGGTGGCGCCGTAGGTGCGGGTGGCGTCGCAGATCGCCTCGACAACCGCGGGGTGGTTGGCCAGACCGAGGTAGTTGTTGGAGGCGAACATGAGGAACTCGCGCTTGCGGCCCTCCAGTTCGTCGAAGATGACGGCCCGGTTCGCGCACCGCGAGTGCAGCGGCATGCCGTACCAGTAGAGCCGCTCGCGCTCACGGGAGCGCAGGTAGGCGGCGAAGCTGCGGGTCTTGGCGAACAGGTCCGGGTCACGCTGCTCGGTGAAGTCCTTCATGGACCGGTCGTCCCAGCCGTCCGCCGCCCGGGACGCGGCGGCGGGCGGCGTGCCGGCCTCGGCGCCGGGACCGGCCGGGCGGTGGTCCCCCGACGGCCCGGACGAGGGCGTCGTGCGGCGCAGGGCGTCGGCCAGGCCGCGCAGGGTGGTGGCCCGTATCTCGTCCGGCGTGGTGCCGCCCGGCAGGCCGAGCCGCTCGGCGGCCTCGGCGACGACGGAGGTCACGACCACGGAGTCGATGCCCAGCTCGCTCTCCAGATCGGCGTCCGAGGGGAGTTGGTGCCGCTGGTACTGGGTCTGACGCATCGCGGCGGTGACCACGGCGTCCAGGACCGGATCCGGTGCGGACTCCGCGGCGGGAGCGGACGCGCCTCCCGCGGCGGACGCACTTCCCGCGACGGACGCGGACGCGCTGTCGGCACCGGCGCCGGAGGCCCCGGCCACGGCCGCGCCCACCGCCGCGACCAGTTCGCCGATGGTCGCCGGCCCCGACCGCAGGCCGGTGGCGGCCAGGCCGAAGTGCTCCCGCACGGAGGCCAGCACGGACTCCATGATGACCGAGTCGATGCCGAGGTCGGCCTCGAAGTCGCTGTCGGGGCGCAGGTAGGAGGTGTCGTAGAGGGTCCGCGAGGCGATGATGTCGACCACCCGCTCGCCGATCCGCGCGAGGTCCGGGTCGCCGTTCACGAGGTACGTCATGCGGCGCTGCCTCCCTCGTCCTGCCGCAGGCGCTCGACCAGCGCGCAGATCGCGTCGACGGACCGGAAGTTCCTGGGCGTGACCTCCTGCAACGGCACCGTGACGCGGAACTCGCCCTGCAGGTAGTGGACGAGGTCGAAGATGCCGGCGGAGTCGATGATGTTGAGTTCGGCGATCGGGGTCTCGGGCTCCAGCCCTTCGGCGTCGCCGTCCATCCAGACGTCGGCGATGTAGTCGGTGATCAGTTTCCGAGGAGTCATGGTCGTCCTTGGGTCATCGGTCGTCTCGCCCTCAGACCGGATCGATGGCGGGCCAGGTCAGGGCGGCGGCGCCCCAGGTGAGGCCGCCGCCGAACGCGGTGAGCAGCAGCCGGTCTCCCGGCCGGAACAGCCGCCGGGCGTGGGCGTGGTCGAGCGCCAGCGGGATGGAGGCGGCCGCGGTGTTGCCGACCTCGGCGATGTTGCTGACGCTGCGTTCCGGCGGAATGCCGATCTCGTCGGCGAGCCGGGCGGTGATGCGGTGGTTGGCCTGGTGGCTGACGAGCCAGTCGACGTCCTCCACCCGCCATCCGGCCCGGCCGAGCACGGTCGCGGCGCACTCGCCCATGCGCTGCACGGCGAGCCAGAACACCTTCTTGCCCTGCATGGTGAAGTACCGGCCGGCGGAGCCGGTGTCCGCCCCCGCGGCGTCCGGGCGCCCCGGGCCTCCGGCCGGTACGGTGATCAGGTCCACGCCCGTGCCGTCGCTGCCCAGCAGCAGCGGGCCGAGGGCGCCGGGCTCGTCCGGGGTGCCGGCCCGCAGGACGACGGCGCCGGCGCCGTCGCCGAAGATCACCGACGTGGAGCGGTCCGCCGGATCGAGGATCCGGGAGAACGTCTCGGCGCCGATGACCACGACGTGTTCGGCGGCGCCCGAGGCGATGAGACCCGAGGCGGTGGCGAGCGCGTAGAGGAAACCGGAGCAGACCGCGGAGACGTCGAAGGCCGCGACGGGGCCGAGGCCGAGTTTCGCGGCGACGGTCGGAGCGGTCGCCGGGCAGGGCCGGTCCGGCGTCGTGGTGGCCACGATCACCGTGTCGACGCCGGCCGGGGACAGGCGGGCCGATGCAAGGGCCCGTTCGGCGGCCCCGGCCGCGAGGTCGGAGGTGTCCGTGCCGGCGTCGGCCACGTACCGGCGAGCGATGCCGGTGCGCGCGCGGATCCACTCGTCGGAGGTGTCCAGGGTGCGCGCCAGGTCGTCGTTGGTGACGCACCGGGAGGGGAGCCGGCTGCCGACCCCGGCCACCACGGACGCCCGCGTCACGACGGGCCCCGCCGGCTCGGCGTGCGGCTCAGGAGGCAGGAATCCACGTGGGTGCTCCTCGGGTACGGGACGGCGGACGATGTGCCGACCCGAGTCTTGCCGCCCCCGCTGACGGCGGGCTGACGGCTGGCTGACCGGCTCCGCGGCCCGCCCGGCAAGGGCGCGGGAGGTCGCCCGGCGGCCGGCCCCGTGATCCCCGAGGTGCCCCGCCGGGAGCCGCACGGTCCAGTCAGCCAGCCGTCAGCCCGCCGTCAGGGGCCGCCCGCAGACTTGCCGCAGCGCGCCGCGCCGCGCACCCGGCCGGCCCGCTGAGGGCCGCCCCGCGGCGGTCGGCGACCGATCCACCTACTGGAAAGGCGGACCCCCCTCATGAGCACCACCTACGACAGGCTGGTCGACCTGATGGCCGACCACTTCGCGGTGGACCGCGCGGCGATCCGGCCCGACGTCACCTTCGAAGAGCTCGAGATGGACTCGCTGTTCCTCGTGGAGCTGCTCCTTGCCATCCAGTCCGAGTTCGGGGTGCGGATCAGCGAGGACGCGGCGGTCCCGACGGACACCGTCGCGCACGCGGTCGAACTCGTCGACGGCGAGATCGCGGCCACGGCGTCATGACCCACCGGGCTCTCGACCCCGCCACCGACGGCACCGGCTCCTCCTCCGGTCCCGCCACCGCCCTCGCCGTGACCGGTGTCGGTCTGGTGACCGCGGCCGGCATCGGCGTCGACGCCTCCTGGGAGGGCGTGTGCCGGGGCGACTCGGCGGGCGCCCGGGACGACCGGCTCGCCGGGCTGCCCGTGGACATCGCCTGCGGGGTCCCCGGCCTGGACCCGGTGCGGCACGTGGGGCGGCGGAGCCCGCTCACGCAGGACCGCTTCGTGCAGCTGGCCGTCGTCGCCGCGCGGGAGGCCGTCGCCGACTCCGGTCTCGACCCGAAGACCTGGGACGGCGCCCGGGTGGGCGTGGTCGTGGGCTGTGGTCTGGGCGGGGTGTCGACGTGGGAGGCGCAGCACTCCCGGCTGCTGGAGCTGGGCGCGGACCAGGTGTCCGCGCTGCTGGTGCCGATGCTGGTGCCCAACATGGCCGCCGGGCACCTGGCGATGGACCTGGGCGCCACCGGTCCCAACCTGGTCACCGCGACCGCCTGCGCCTCGGGCGGCACCGCGATCGGCACCGCGGCCGGGCTGTTGCGCGACGGCAGTTGCGACGTGGTGGTCGCGGGTGGCAGCGAGGCCGGGGTGAGCCCGCTGATGGTGACCGGCTTCACCCGGATGGGCGCGCTGTCCCGGCGCGTCGACGAACCGGCCGCGGCGTCCCGCCCGTTCGACGCCGACCGGGACGGTTTCGTCATCGGCGAGGGCAGCGGCATGCTCGTACTGGAGCGCGCGCGGGACGCGGCGGCACGCGGCGCGCGGGTCCGGGCGCGCCTGGCGGGCTACGGCGCGTCGGCGGACGCGTACCACCTGACGGCGCCCGACCCGAAGGGCGCCGGGGCGCTGCGCGCGATGCGCGCCGCCCTCGCGCAGGCCGGCGTCGGCGGCGACGAGGTGGACCACGTGAACGCGCACGGCACCTCGACCCGGCTCAACGACGCGGTGGAGGCCTCGGTGCTGCGCGGTCTGCTGGGCGACCGGGCGACCGTCACCTCCGCCAAGGGCGTCCTGGGCCACACCCTCGGCGCGGCCGGCGCCATCGAGGCCGCGCTGACCGTGCTGTCCGTGGAGCGTTCGACGGTGCCGCCGACCGCGAACCTGCGGCGGCCGGACCCGGCGGTCGACCTGGACGTCGTCGCAGGTACTCCGCGTGAGCAGAAGGTGGAGGTGGCGATGAGCAACTCCTTCGGCTTCGGCGGGCAGAACGCGGTCCTTGTCTTCACCGCCGCCTGAGCCCACCCTCGGCACACACCCAACTGCCGTCATCTCACCGGAAGAAGCTGTCACGTGACCGGACGCACTCTCCTCTTGCAGCGCATCGTCGGCGCCCTGTACATCCTGGCGGGCATCGGGAAGTTCTTCCCGCAGCTGGAGTCGGTGAAAAAGCGCCTCGACGACGCGGCGAAGGCCAACCACGGCACCGTGATGTCCGGCTTCACCGACTGGCTGGACCGCCACCCCACGGGCGTGATGTGGTTCGTCGCCCTGGCCATGGTGTCCGCCGGGGTCGCCATGCTGTGGAACCGCCGGCCGCTCGTGATCGCCGCGCTCTACGGCCAGTTGCTGATGCTCGTGATGTTCGTGCTGATCCTCGTCGGCAGCGTGCCCCAGATCCTGGGTCTGGACGCCGCGTTCTTCGCCGCCGCCATCTTCCTCATCTACCGGTACCACTCGTCCGGCGGCCGTGCCCCCGCCGCGCCGGCGGGTCCGAGCTACGAAGCCGGGTGACACTCCCATGCCCTTCGCCATCCCCGTCCGCGAACTCGAGGCCCTCGAGGACGCGGTCACCGAAGCCCTGCGCACGGCCGACGACCGCGCACTCACCGTGCTCGGCTACGGCGAGGTGACGCTCGTCCTGCGGCTCGACACCGCGCACGGCTCGTTCGCCTGCAAGCGTCTGCCCGTCTTTCCCACCCGCGAGCGGTTCGAGCGGCACCAGCGGCTGGTCGACGACTACATCACCCGCCTGGAGAAGGGCGGCATGAAGGTCGCCGAGACCGTGCCATGGCACCGCGCGCTGCCCTCCGGCAAGGTCGTGGCGTACTGCGTGCAGCAGGCGCTCCCGGCGGAGCGGCTGTGCTCCCGCCTGCTGCACACTGCCGGCGACGACTGGCGCGAGGGGTTCTTCGAGCGGCTCCTGGACCGGATCGAGGGCGCCATGATGCCGCGTCTCGGCCTGGACGGGCAGGCCGCCAACTGGATCGACACCGGCGGCGAGCTCGTCTACGTCGACGTGACCACACCGCTCATACGCGACGAGCGGGACCGCGAACTCCTGGACGTGCCGCTGTTCTTCACCTCGCTGCCCTGGCTGCTGCGGGACGTGGTCAGGGTGTCCATGACCAAGTCGATCTTCGACAAGTTCTACGAACCGCGCGGCGTCGTACTGGACTTCCTCGGCAACCTGCACAAGGAGCGCCTGGGCCACCTGGTCCCCCGCTTCATCGAGCAGGCCAACACCCGGCTGGACAAGCCGTTCACCGCCGAGGAGGTGAGGGCGTACTACCGCGACGACGCCCGGATGTGGGAGCTCATCCAGCGGTTGCGCAAGGCGGACCGCTTCGTCCACCGCAAGGTGCTGCGCCGCCCGTACCCGTTCCTGCTGCCGCCCGATGTCGCCCGCTGAGGCGGCGCCGGCGGCGCCACGCCTCCCGCTCCCCGCCGCCGACGGCATCGGTGACCGGGTGCTGTTCGACCCGTCGCGGCCGCTGTACGTCACCCATCTCGCGCCGCCGGCCGAGCGGCTCACCCTCGCCGTGGTGTCCATCCGCCGGCTGCGCGCCTTGACGCCCGCCCAGCTCGACGGCATGACGGGCCGTCATTTCACCGCCTCCGAGGACGCGTACGCCCGGTCGCTGCCCGCACCCCGGCGGCGTTACGACTGGCTGGCCGGGCGACTGGCGCTCAAGCACGCCGTCGCCGCCCACCAGCGCCGTTACCGGGGCATCGCGCTGGAGCCGCCCGAGGTCGGCGTCCGCACGGTGACCCGCGGCATCCAGGCGGGCAAACCGGTGGTGGACGCGCCGCTGGAGGTGGGGCTGTCCCACGCGGGTGACTTCGCCGTCGCCGTGTGCGGCCCGCACGCGATCGGCGTCGACCTCGAGTACGACCGCCGTATCCCGCCGCTTCTGGCGCAACTGCTCGCCGCGGACCACGACCCGGCCGCGGTGTCGCCGGACGCCCGCCGCCTGCGGGCCATGCCGCTCGCGCTGCGCTGGGCGTGCAAGGAGGCGGTGCTCAAACACTACGGCTTCGGGCTGCGCGTCGACGCCCGCGAGGTGGCGCTGACCGGCTGGCGCCCCGACGGCGGCTTCACCTGGCGGCCCGGTGGCGGACTGCTGCGTCACGCCCCCGCGGCGGACACCCGACCGCCCGCGGGCTGGGCCCGCCGGCTGCAGGGCCACTTCCTGGCCCTCGTATGGACGTGACGCCTGCCCGCCGATCCCCTGTCCGCCCGACACCGCAGGAGCGACCGACGTGACGATCCCCGAGGCAGCCGGAACGCCGGCACCGGACGGCGGGCCGCCGGCCCGCGCGCACAGTTTCCCGGAGGTGCTCGGCGAGGCGGCGCTGACGGCCGTGCTGAGCCCCTCCTCGCACAACTGCCAGCCGTGGGCGCTCACCCGGGTGGTGACGCCCGGGGCCCGGCGCGCGGCCGCGGCGCTGGTGGGGCAGGACGCGCCCGAGTACCTGGTGCTGGGCCTGGACCGCCGGCACCAGCTGGTGGCGCTGCCCGCGCACGCCGTCGAGATGGAGCTCAGCTGTGGCGTGTACTGGCGTCTTCTGCTGCGCGGCCTGGCCGCCGGGGGCTGGACCGCCTCGGCCGTACGCGTCCTTCAGGACGGTGAGGGAGACGAACTCCGCCCGAAAGCACGGGAGTTCTGGACCCCGCTGTGCGTGGCGGCCCTGCGCCCCGGGCCGCCGTCCGGCGAACGGCCGGCCGAGCTCCACGCGACGGGCCTCGCCCGGCGCACCCACCGGGGCCCCTACCGGCCCGAGCCGCTCGCCGCGGAACTGCTGCGGGACCTGGAGGAGGACCCGCCTACGGGCCCGTACGAGGCGGACGAGCCGGCGGTGACCGTCCGTCACCTGACCCGGCCGGAGGAGCTGCGTGACTTCGCCTCCTTCGTGGCCCGTTGGGCCGGGCGCGACTTCGCCCATCGTCGAGCCTGGCGGGAGACGCACTCGTACGTGCGCTTCAGCGCCGGGGCCGCCGCGGAGCGGGGCGACGGCTTCACCCTGGACCAGCTCTTCGGCCCGCTGTCGGGACCCCGCCGGCTGGTGATGCGCGGTGCGCTGGCACCGGCGGCCATGGCCGTCCTCGGCCCGGTCGGATACCACCGGCTGCTGGCCGCCGGTCTGGCGGACCTGGTGCGGCACAGTCCCGCGGTGGTGACCATGGGCCTGCCCGGGGCCGAGCCGGGACGCGGCGCCCTGCTGCGGGGCGGGGCGCGCCTGGCCGACTACTGGTGGCGGGCGACGCGGCTCGGTCTGTCGCTGCATCCGATCAGCGTCGTCATCCAGCACGACGATCTGAGGGAGCTGCTGCGCCGCCGGCTCGGGCTGCCGGGGCGGACCTTCTTCGTCGCCAGGCTCGGCGTGCCGGCCGGACCGGCCGCCCCGCGTTCGCACCGGCGGATCACCGAGGCCCTGTACGAGACGGTGTGAATCCCAATTACCAGGCAGTAGTTGAAGCGGGAATATTCAAGTTGCAGCAAGCATGAGAACGGGGTCGCACCGCGGGGGAATCCCGATGGGTCAAGTTTTCGCCACGAACGACGTCCCGAAAGACCGCACACCCGTGCTAGCTTGAGGACATGAGGCCAATCGGGGGATTCTCACGAGAAGTTGACCGATTCTTCACCACAGAGCAGCCCTGGAGTACCGACCGCAAAACGGCACCCCGCCTTCCCCACCGGAGCGCCCAGGCATGACGACCCGCACCCTGGTGTGCTGCGACCGCCTCATCATGGGTGAGGGAATACGGGCACTGCTGGAGCAGCACAGCCTGAAAGTCCAGGTGGAGACGACCGTACGCAGCGCCGTCAACGCCGCCGCGGAGATGGGGCCGGATGTGCTCATCGTCGTCGCCCCGCTGCTGACCATGGACGACTCGGTCGAGCTGACCCAACTCGCGCGGCTGAGCAGGGTCGTCCTGCTGGCCAAGCCGGAGAACACCCACCGCGCGTTCGAAGCGCTTCACCTCGGGGTGCGCGCGGTGTTGTCGGCGGAGATATCGGTCGAGGAATTGGTGCACGTCGTCCGAACCGTCACCGAAGTCAATGTCATGATCGTCCCGGAAGAGGCGCGAAAAGGCCTGGAGCAATTCCGGCGGGAAGAGACGCCGAACCGCATCCCGTACGGACTGACGCCCCGGGAAACGGAGGTGATGCGGCTCCTCTCCAGGGGCGAGTCGAACGCCACAATCGCCAAGCGGCTGTCGGTGTCGAGCACCACCGTCAGGTCCCATGTCCACCACGTGCTGCGCAAGCTGGGCGCGTCGACGCGCGCCCAGGCGGTCGCCATCGCCTACGAGTCGGGGCTCATGCGGACGGACGCCCGGTAGCCGGGTCCGATGCGGCTGCCGCACACCTCCTCGACGACCGAGGCCATCGACTCGAAGTCCGTGACCAGCGCCTGGAAGGCCTCGGACTTCATGTCCTCGGCGAAGTCGTCCAGACCGCTGACCGTGATCACCTCGAAGTAGTGGAAGGGCGCCTGCGCTTCCGCCGTCGCCGCGGCCACCCGCTGCACGCTGAACGCCCGCACGCTGGGCAGCAGCGGGCAGGTCGCGTAGTCGACGTTCTGCACCCAGGATTCGAAGCGCGCGGGGTCGACCCCGTCGTGCAGGCGGATGCGGTGCGTGATGATGTCCATGGAACCTGTGCTCCCGGTCCGGTCGTGGGTCTCAGCGGTCTCGACGGTCTCAACGGCGGCGGCGCGGGCGCCGGGCTCCCAGACCCAGTGCCCGCGCGACGTTGTTCTTCTGGATCTCGTTGGTGCCGGAGAAGATCCGCGCGGGCAGCGCGTCCCGCAGCAGCAGCTCGGCCTCTCCGTCCAGTACGCCCAGTGCGCCCCGCAACTGCACCGCGTCCAGGCCGAGTTGGACGGCCGCCTCACTCACCGCGACCTTGGCCAGGGCCGGGCCGATCTCGTCCGCAGTGCCGTCCGCCAGGGCCTGCGCCGCCCGGTAGAGCAACAGGCGGGCCGCCTCGTAGCGCCCCAGCATGTCGACGATGCGGTGGCTGACCGCCTGGAAGCCGCCGATGGGGGTGCCGAACTGCTCACGCTGTCGGGCGTGTTCGACCGTGGACTCCAGCACCCGGCGCATCGCCCCGAGATAGGCGGCGAACAGGCAGGTACGTTCCCACTTCATCGACGCGGAGAAGACGCCCGCTCCGGAGCCCTCCGTGCCCAGCACCGACTCCGCCGGCACCACGCAGTCCTCCAGGTGGACGTCGGCCGTCGGTGAACCGCGCAGCCCCACCTTGTCGTAGGGGCGCCCCACGGTCAGCCCCGGGGTGCCGGCCCGCACCAGGAACGTCGTCAGGCCGAAGAAGCCGCCCTCGGGCGCGGTGGCCGCCTGGACCACGAACAGGTCGGCCACGGGCGCGTTGGTGGTGAAGCACTTGGTGCCGTTGAGCACGTAGGTGTCGCCCTGCCGCCGCGCGCGGGTACGCAGCCGCAGGGCGTCCGAGCCCGCCTCCGGTTCGGTGACGGCGTGCGCCGCGATCGCCTCGCCGGAGGCGAGGGCGGGCAGCCACTCCTTCTTCTGCGCCTCGGTGCCGAACTCGACGACCGGCATGACGCCGGCGAACAGATGCGCCGCGACGGAGAAGGCGAAGCCCGTGTCGGAACAGCCGTAGCCCAGCGCCTCCATGGCGGCGGCCGCGGCCACCGCGTCGAGCCCGCTGCCACCGTGTTCGTCCGGCACGGTGGTGCCGACCAGGCCCTGCTTGCCCGCGAGCCGCCAACGCCGCCGGAAGTCGGCGCCGTCGTCGTCGAGGGAGGCGAAGTCCCGCGGTGGGTCCAGTTCGCGACGGGCGAACCGCACGACCATGTCGCGCATGTCCTCGGTCTCGGCGTCGAAGTCGAAGTTCATCGCGTTCCGTCCGTGTCTTCCTCGATCAGGAGGTGGTAGTTGATGCCGCCGGTGCCGAACGAGCTGACACCGGCGCGGCGCGGGCCGCCCCGCCGCGCGGGCCACGGCGCGGCCTCGGTGGCCACCCGGGCCGGTATCGCGTCCAGGACCGGCGCCAGGTCGGGGCTGAGGGTGGTGAGGTTGACGCTGGGCGGCAGGGTCGCGTGCCGCACGGCTTGCAGCGCCCGCAGCAGCCCGGCGGCGCCCGCGGCGGCGAAGGTGTGGCCCAGGAAGGACTTCGCGGTCCCGATGTGCAGGGGCGCGCCGCGCCGGCCGGTGCCGTACACCTCGGCGGCCGCGGCGATCTCGACCCGGTCGCCCAGCCGGGTGCCGGTGCCGTGGGCCTCCAGGTAGTCCACCTCGGCCGGGTCGAAGTCCACCTGGTCGAAGGCCTGCCGTACGGCCCTGGCCTGGCCCTCCACGTCCGGGGCGATCAGGGACCTGGCGTCGTTGGCCGCGCCGACCGCCCGTACCACCCCGAACACCCGGTCGCCCGCCCGGCGGGCGTCCGTGAGCCGCTTGAGCAGGAACAGGGCGCATCCGTCGCCCGGCGTGAAGCCGTCGGCGGCCGCGTCGAAGGGGGTGATCCGCTCGTGCGAGAGCAGACCGAGCGAGGCGCACAGCACCAGGTCACGTGGGTTGCACGGCAGTTCGACCCCGCCGGCGATCGCGTAGTCGGCGCTGCCGGACCGCAGCCGGTTGACGGCGACGTCCAGGGCGGCCAGGGAGGACGCGCAGGCGGCCTCGACCGCCACCGGTACGGCGTCCAGGCCGTGCTCGTTGGCCAGCAGGGCGGCGGTGCCACTGGCGAGGCAGCCGTCGAGCGCGGTCGGTACGTCCACGGACCCGGGCTCCCCGAAGCGCTCCCGCACCAGTTTGAGCAGAGCGCGCAGCGCGTCCGGCGGCAGCCCGCCGAGCGCGCCGAGCCCGCGTACGTCGGCCTCCAGGTCGTCGAGACAGAGACCGGTGTGCAACCGCCTCTCCAGGGAGAGGCCGAGGTTGCTGCCCACGGCGACGACTCCGGTGCCCTCCAGCGCGCTCGGCACACGCCCGTACCGGGCGAACACCTCGGCGGCCACGGTCAGTCCGAGCCGCTGCGCCGGGTCCATGCCGGCGAACCGGTCGGGTGCGACGCGCAGCCCCTCGGGCGCCTGTGCCGGAACGGCCACCGGTGCCCCCAGATCGGTGTAGCTGCGCCCCAGCCGCATGGCACCCGGCGAGTGGTACACCTCCCGGTCGAACAACTCCCTCGGCAGCGGCCCGATCCGGTCCCGTCCCGACAGCATGACCCGCCAGAAGCCGTCCGCGTCGTCAGCCCCCGCGAAACGGCCGCCGAAACCGACGACGGCGATCGGCTCGGGACCGGGCCGGACACCGGTCCCGAAGCCGGTCCCGAAACCCGGGCCAGTGCCGGGGGCGACGTCAGGACCGGTGCCGGAACCCGGGCCGGTGCCGGGGACGACATCGGAGCCCGGCCCGGCTTGGACGGCAATGCGCACGGGCCCCCCGGAGCACCCGGGGACAGGATCACCCCCGGCCGCCGCCCGGCCGGCGCCCGTCCCTCCATGGGTCCCGCCACCCGGTCCGCCACCCGGCCCTCCGCCCGGCCCGCCGACGGCGGTGCGCGCGGCTCCGGACGCGGCTCCGGGGCCGGAGGAATCCGCCTCGCCGCCGGAAGACGGCCGCCGGTCCCGGGCCTCCCCCGCGGTCCCCTCCCGGAGGAGGACGTAGGCGACCGTGCCGGTCAGGGAGGCGGCGGCGACCGCCGCGTGACGGGGGGCGCCGTCGGATGACGGGTTCCAGCGCTCGGGGGCGGCCGGGTGGCGGAACGGGGCCTGCGGCACGGGCAGCCGCGCCGCGCCGTGCCCGGTCCTCAGCGGGGGGAGGACGCGGTGGTGGAGCGCCAGGGCCGCCTTCGTGATGCTGGCGAGTCCGGCGTTGGCGAAGGTGTGCCCCAGCCGGTCCCGGGCGCTGCCCAGCGCCACGGTGCCTTCCGGCGCTCCGGCGTGCAGTGCGGCCAGGGCCTCGTGTTCGGCCCGGCTCTCCGCGGCGACCCCGTATCCGGCGCACTCCACGTACCCGACCGACGCCGTGGGCACGCCCGTGGCGCGGTGGGCCGCCTGCGCGGCCTGCCGGCGGTGTGCGGCCGCGGTGGGGTAGCGGAAGGGGCCTGGCCGGGCGTCGTGCCCCAGCACGCAGTCGAGGACGGCGGCGTAGATCCGGTCGCCGTCCCGTCGGGCGGTCGACTCGCGCTTGAGCAGCAGCGCGCCGAGCCCCTCGGCCGGCGCGGAGCCGCCCGCGTCCCCGGCGTCGAGCCGGGTCTCCTCGGCCAGGAGCCCCTTCGCGGCCAGCGCCCGGGGCAGGAGGCGGCCCTCGGCGCGCTGACCCACCACCGCCAGCACGGCGTCGGCCAGCCCGGCCCGCAGCACGTCGACGGCGTGCGCGAGGGCCCAGTACGACGTCGCGTCCGCGGACTCGACGGCGAGGGTGCGGCCGCGCAGCTTGAACGCGGCCGCGATGCGGGCCGGGATCGTACTGGCCATCTCGCCGACCCGGTCGTGCGGGGAAGCGCCGAGCCTGCGCGTCAGGACGGCGTTGAGCTCACGTTCCGCCTCCGGCCCGTCCAGGACGGCCGTCGTGCCCCTCCCGTCCCCCGGCCCCTCCAGGCCGGTCACGCTTTTCAGCTCCTCCACCGCGACCGCCAGATCCCGGGCGTACCGGGCGCCGTCGACGCGCAGGGCGTTGGCGTACTGCCGGTCGAGCCCGAGGCAGGTGCCCACGACGACGTCGGTATGGTCGGGCAGCCGGCCGCCCTCGACGCCGGTGCCGGCGTCCGCGAGGCACTGCCGGGCGGCCTCCAGCATGAGCAGTTGCAGCCGTGCCATGGAACGGGCCTGCGCGGGCGGAACGCCGAACCGGGCCACGTCGACGTCGACGTCGTCCAGCAAGGACACACTGCCCGTCGAGGTGTCCCGGCCGGGCCGGGCCGGGGGCGGTGCGTCGGTGGTCAGCAGGTCCCAGAGTTCGGTCAGTCCACGTGCGTGCGGGTAGAGGGCGGACATGCCCACGATGGCGATCGGTTCGGCGGGGCTCGGTGCCGGGCCGGCGTGCATGAGGCGACTCCTCGTTGCTGTGTCCGGATGCCGCTGCGGGCCGTCAGGCGTAGAGCAGGCCGCTGTCGGCCTGGTCCGCCTGGTCCTGCGTCGCGCGCCGGAGCGCGGCCGGCTGCTTCAGGCGGGGGTCCTGCGCCAGGATCTCGGCGTGCCGCCGCCGCAGCCGGACGCCGGGCTGGATGCCGAGTTCGTCGTCCAGCCGCTTGCGGGCCCGCTGGTAGGACTCCAGCGCGTCGCCCTGCCGCCCGGCCCGGTACAGCGCGATCATGAGCAGCTCGCAGAACCGTTCACGCAGCGGGTACTGGGCCACCAGTTGCTGAAGCCGCGCGATGGCCTGGGCCTCCCCGCCCAGCAGCAGCGTGGCGCTCAGCAGGTCCTCCAGGGCGGCCAGCCGGCGTTCCTCGAACAGTGCCGCCGCCCCCCGGCACCGCGGCCCCTCCCCCGCGTCGATCAGGGCGGGTCCGCGCCACAGGCCGAGTCCGGCCTCGAGCAGTTCCACGGCCCGCCGGGGCTCCGAGGGCACGGCGGCGGCTCCCTGCGAGACGAGCCGCAGGAACCTGTTGCCGTCCACCCGGTCGGGCTCGACGGTCAGCAGGTATCCGCCCGGCACCGACCGCAGGACGCCGCCGTGCTGTCCGCCGCCGGCCTGTCCGGGCGACGCCAGCACCTTGCGCGCACGGGTGGCGTGCGCCTGCAGTGCGTTGAGGACGTTGTCCGGCGGATTAGCCGCCCACAGTTCGTCCACCAGGTCCGCGTGCGAGACGGCCCGGCCCGCGTCGAGCGCGAGCGTCGCCACGAGCGTACGGACCTTGGCCGCCCGGATCGCGCCGCTCTCGCGCGGCATGGTCAGCGAAACGGGCCCCAGTATGTTGATCTCCACACTTCCCCCGAAGTTGCGCATGTTCGCGGCGGACCGGTACCGCCGACCGGACCGGCCGTCCAGCGGCTTGCTTGCGTGCTCGCGGACCGCCGGCCCTGCCGGCCGCTGCCGCTACCTGCCGCATGAGACGGACCCGTGTGCGGCGTCCGTGTCTTGAATCCACCGTCGTTGGCAGCCCCATCCTGGCAAGGACGGCCGGAGGCGTCATCCACCGAACGGTCTGATTGAAGACTCAACACGCGTAGCGTCCGGCCGCCCCGGGCCGTGCGGGCGTTGAGGCCCGGCGGAACGGATCTCAGCACTCCTCACCGAACGCGGCACGCGCCACCCGCCCATGTACCGAGCGGGACCTCAACGTTCCGCCCACCCCACCCGCGCTTTCGCGTACGCCGGCGGGCCGCTCATTTGCGTAAATGATTCCGTCTGTCCGCACGGCCCGCGGCGGTGGTGGCCGAAACGTCCCGCACGGCGCCCCGGGCTCCCTCACCGGACCGGTCGCCCGGCCCGAGAGGGTCAGCCGCTACGTTGGAAGGCCGGGAAACGGGCATTGGAGGGTCCCCGGGAAAGTCCGGAACGGCGAGACACCTGCATGATGGTCTCCGGCGGCCCACGACCGGGCCGCGACCGTTGCCCGCCGGCCGAGCCGAGAGAGAGATATGAGCAGGACGCGTACGCAGGTCACAAGGCCTGTGGGGAGTGTGGTGTAGCGCCGTGCACATCGTCATCATGGGCTGCGGGAGAGTGGGTTCCGCTCTCGCCCAGACCCTGGAGCAGCAGGGGCACACGGTCGCCGTGATCGACCAGGACCCGACCGCCTTCCGCCGACTGGGCCCCGGGTTCGGGGGCCGCCGGGTCACCGGCGTCGGCTTCGACCAGGACACCCTGCGCGAGGCGGGCATCGAGGAGGCGGGCGCCTTCGCCGCCGTCTCCAGCGGCGACAACTCGAACATCATCTCGGCGCGCGTGGCCCGCGAGATGTTCGGCGTGCAGAACGTCGCGGCCCGCATCTACGATCCGCGCCGCGCCGAGGTCTACCAGCGCCTGGGGATCCCGACCGTGGCCACGGTCCGCTGGACCGCCGACCAGATGCTGCGCCGGCTGCTGCCTTCGGGCGCCGAGCCGCTGTGGCGCGACCCGACCGGCGGGGTGCAGCTCGCCGAGGTGCACGCCTCGCCCCGGTGGGTGGGGCACAAGATCAGCACGTTGCAGGAGGAGACGGGCGTCCGGGTGGCGTTCCTGACCCGCCTCGGTGAGGCGATGCTGCCGTCCTCGCAGACGGTGCTGCAGGAGGGCGACCTCGTGCACGTGATGATGCGGACGGACGACGTGGAGAAGGTCGAGGCGGCGTTCGCCGAGGGCCCCGAAGAGGAGAGCGGTCACTGATGAGGGTCGCCATTGCCGGTGCCGGCGCGGTCGGGCGCTCGATCGCGGGCGAGTTGCTGGAGAACGGCCACGAGGTCCTGCTCGTGGACAAGGCGCCGACCGCCATCTCGGTCGAGCGCGTCCCGCAGGCGGAGTGGCTGCTGGCCGACGCCTGCGAGATCACGTCCCTGGACGAGGCGGCGCTGCAGCGCTGCAACGTGGTGATCGCCGCGACCGGGGACGACAAGGTCAACCTCGTCGTCTCGCTGCTGGCGAAGACGGAGTACGGCGTTCCGCGCGTCGTGGCCCGGGTGAACAACCCGAAGAACGAGTGGCTGTTCAACGAGTCGTGGGGCGTGGACGTCGCCGTGTCCACCCCGCGTCTGATGTCGGCCCTGGTCGAGGAGGCGGTGAGCGTCGGCGACCTGGTCCGCCTGCTGCGCTTCAGCCACGGCGACGCGAACCTGGTGGAGCTGACGCTGCCCGAGGAGTCGGCGCTGGCCGGCACGCAGGTCGGGGACGTGCAGTGGCCGGAGGACACCTCCCTGGTCACCATCATCCGCGGCACCCGCGTCCTCACCCCGTCCCAGGAGGACTCCCTGGAGCCGGGCGACGAGCTCCTCTTCGTCGCCGCCCAGGCCCGTGAGGGCCAGCTGGAGGACCTGCTCTCGGTCCGCCGCGAGGACAGGGAGGGCTGAGGCCCCGGCCCATCGGCAGTACGGCGACGGGGGCCGCCGGGACATCCCGGCGGCCCCCGTCGCGTTGCCGTCGGGCGCTAGCGGCGGTGGCGGCCCGGGGCCGGGCGGGCGGGGGTTTCCCCCTGCTCGGCCGCCAGGGCGGCGCGGCGCTCCTCCTCGGCCTTCTCCTCCGCCTCCATCTCCGCGAAGACATCGATCGGCGCGGGCGCCTTCGCCAGGAAGACCCAGGTCAGCCAGACCGCCAGCAGGAAGGGCGGGATCTTCAGGGTGACCAGGACCCAGCCGAGCTGGGTGGTGTCGGCCCACCAGTACAGCGGGAAGAGGATCGCGCACTTGGCGAGCAGGATCAGGCCCCAGGCCCAGCTGGCCTTCGCGTAGGCCTTCTTGCGGCCCGGGTTGCGGGTGCGCCAGGAGAGGTTCTCCTTGAAGACCGGGCCGAGGATCAGGCCGATCAGCGGGACCCCGGCGAGGGTGGTCACGATGTACGCCAGCGCCAGGCCCAGCGTGTAGAGCATGCCGGGCAGGTAAAAGTCCTTGGCGTTGCCGGTCATCATCGCGAAGACCACGCCGAAGACGACGCCGAAGACGCCGCTGAAGGCGTGCTTGACGGTGTCCCGCATGACCAGGCGCACCACTACCAGCACCAGGGAGACGGCCAGCGCGGCGATCGCGGACCAGTGCAGGTCCTTGTTGATCGTGAAGATGGTGACGAAGAGGAGACCGGGCAGCACCGTCTCGACCATGCCCCGGACCCCGCCGAACGCCTCGAAAAGCGCGGCCTCCGTCACCGCCCTGGCCTCGTCGGCGGTCGTCTCTTCGGTCGGCTTGTCGAGTGACGTCACGGGCTACTCCCGTCCGAGGGGTCGCAGTTCGTACTTGGGGTTGAACAGCACCCGGCGGCCCCGGCTCATCGAGATCCGGCCCGATGCGATCAGCTTGCGCCCCGGTTCTATCCCCACGATGGAGCGCCTGCCGAGCCACACCACGTCCAGGGCGGCCGAGCCGTCGAACAGCTCCGCCTCCAGGGCCGGGACTCCGGCACGCGGACGGAGGGTGACCGTGCGCAAGGTACCAGTAACCGTGACGATCTGCCGGTCGTGGCAGTCACCGATACGGGTACAGCCCGCGGTCTCGGCGTCCTCCCGCAGCTCCTCGGACTCCAGGTCCTCCTGCGACGAGGAGAGCCGGTCGAGCATGCGCCGGAACCGGCCCACCGGCTTTTCGGAACGAGGAACAGCACTCATATCTGAAGCGTACCGGGGCCTGCCGACAGCACCGTAACCGCGCTCACTTCTCGAAGCGGTAGCCCATCCCGGGCTCGGTGAGGAAGTGCTCGGGGTGCGAGGGATCCGCCTCCAGCTTCCGCCGCAGCTGCGCCATGTACACCCGCAGGTAGTTCGTCTCCGTGCCGTACGACGGCCCCCACACCTCCTGGAGCAGCTGCTTCTGGCTGACCAGCCGCCCGGTGTTGCGCACCAGCACCTCCAGCAGGTGCCACTCGGTGGGCGTCAGCCGCACGTCCTTGCCGCCCCGGTTGACCTTCTTGGCGGCCAGGTCGACGGTGAACCCCTCGGTCTCCACCGTCGTCACGTCGTCCTCCCCCGGCCCGAAGGGCTCGAGGCGGCGCACGGCGGCGCGCAGCCGGGCCAGCAGCTCGTCCATGCCGAAGGGCTTGGTGACGTAGTCGTCGGCGCCCGCGTCCAGCGCCTGCACCTTCTCGTCGGAGGAGTGCCGTGCCGAGAGCACCAGGATCGGCACCCGGGTCCAGCCGCGCAGGCCCCTGATCACCTCGACGCCGTCCATGTCGGGCAGGCCCAGGTCGAGGACGACGACGTCGGGGTGGCGGGAGGCGGCGAGGTCGAGGGCGGTGCGGCCGTCGGCCGCGGCGTCGACCTCGTACTTGCGTGCCTTGAGGTTGATCACGAGGGCGCGCACGATCTGCGGCTCGTCGTCGACCACCAGCACCCGGGTCATGAGGCCTGCCTTTCGGGATGTACGGGCCGTCCGGCCCACTCGGGACCGCCGGGGCTCGGCGTTCCGGTGCGCGTGCCGGCGGCGCGCAGGGTCAGCACCATGGTGAGGCCGCCGCCGGGGGTGTCCTCGGCGTTCAGCGTGCCGCCCATGGCCTCGGCGAAGCCGCGCGCCACCGCGAGGCCGAGGCCGACGCCCGCGCCGCGCGGAGCGTCGCCGTGCCGCTGGAAGGGTTCGAAGATACGGTCCTTGGCCTCGTCCGGGACGCCCGGCCCCCGGTCGACGACCCGCACCTCCACCCGGCCGGCCATCGCGCTGGCGGAGACCAGCACCGGCTCTCCGGGCGGGCTGTACTTCACGGCGTTCTCCACGATGTTGGCCATGGCCCGCTCCAGCAGGCCCGCGTCCACCGCGACCATGGGCAGGGTCTCGGGCACGTCGAGGTCCACGCTGTCCTCGGGCACGCCGCCCAGCGCCATCGGCACCACTTCGTCGAGGTCGATGCCGCGGATGAGCGGGGTGACGGTGCCGGTCTGCAGGCGGGACATGTCGAGCAGGTTGCCCACCAGGTGGTCGAGCCGGTCGGCGCCCTCCTCGATGCCCTCCAGCAGCTCCGCCCGGTCCTGTTCGGACCACTCGACGTCCCCGGACCTGAGCGAGGAGACGGCCGCCTTGATCCCGGCGAGGGGGGTGCGCAGGTCGTGGCTGACGGCGGCGAGCAGGGCGGTGCGGATGCGGTTGCCCTCGGCCAGGGCGCGGGCCCGGTCGGCCTCCTCCTGGAGGCGGCGGCGGTCGAGTACGACGGCAGCCTGGGCGGCGAAGGCGGCGAGCACGCGCCGGTCGGAGGCGGGCAGCACCCGGCCGGTCAGGGCCAGCGCCATGTGGTCGCCGACCGGCATGTCCACGTCGGCGTCCTCGGGGCGTTCGAGGGGCCGGCCGGTGCCGACGCGGCCGGCGCAGGTCCACGGGTCCACGTCGCTCTGCCGTTCCAGCAGGGCCACCGACTCCATGCCGAAGGTCTCGCGCACCCGCTCCAGCAGCGCCTCGAGGCTGGTCTCGCCGCGCAGGACGCTGCCGGCGAGGAAGGAGAGTATCTCCGCCTCGGCGCGCAGCCGGGCCGCCTGGTGGGTGCGGCGGGCGGCCAGGTCGACCACGGACGCCACGGACACGGCGACGCCGACGAAGATCACGATGGCGACGATGTTCTTGGGGTCGGCGATGGTGAGCCGGTGCAGGGGCGGTGTGTAGAAGTAGTTCAGCAGGAAGGAGCCCACGGCCGCCGAGGCGAGCGCCGGGAGCAGACCGCCGAGCAGCGCCGCCGCCACCGTCAGGGTGAGGAACAGCAGCATGTCGTTGGCCAGGCCGAGGTCCACGGTGTTCAGCAGCAGCGCGAGCACCACCGGGCCGAGCAGCGCCACGACCCAGCCCCAGGCGATCCTGGCCCGCCCGAGCCGCGCGCCGCGGGCCACGGGCAGTCCGCGCCCCTTGGCGACCTCGCCGTGGGTGACGATGTGCACGTCGAGGTCGGGGCCCGACTCGCGGGCGACGGTGGCGCCGACGCCGGGCCCGAAGACGTACTGCCAGCTCTTGCGGCGCGAGGAGCCCAGCACGATCTGGGTGGCGTTCACGCCGCGCGCGAAGTCCAGCAGGGCGGCGGGTATGTCGTCGCCGACCACGTGGTGGAAGGTGCCGCCGAGGTCCTCGACGAGGGTGCGCTGGACGGCCAGCTCCTTCGGGGAGGCGCCGGTCAGGCCGTCGCTGCGGGCGATGTAGACGGCCATCACCTCGCCGCCGGCGCCCTTCTCGGCCAGGCGGGCGGCCCGGCGTATCAGGGTGCGGCCCTCGGGTCCGCCGGTCAGTCCGACCACGATCCGCTCGCGGGAGCCCCAGATGCGCGAGACCCGGTGCTCGCTGCGGTACCGCTGGAGGTGCTCGTCGACCCGGTCGGCCACCCACAGCAGGGCCAGCTCGCGCAGTGCGGTGAGGTTGCCGGGGCGGAAGTAGTTGGACAGGGCCGCGTCGACCTTGTCGGGCTGGTAGATGTTGCCGTGCGCCATGCGGCGGCGCAGCGCCTCCGGGGACATGTCGACCAGCTCGATCTGGTCGGCCCGGCGCACCACTTCGTCCGGTACGGTCTCGCGCTGCCGTACGCCCGTGATGGACTCGACGACGTCGCCGAGGGACTCCAGGTGCTGGATGTTGACCGTGGAGACGACGTCGATGCCGGCCGCGAGCAGTTCCGCCACGTCCTGCCAGCGCTTGGCGTTGCGGGAGCCGGGGACGTTGGTGTGGGCGAGGTCGTCCACCAGGGCGACGGCGGGGGCCCGGCGCAGTACGGCGTCGACGTCCATCTCGGTGAGGCTGCCGCCGCGGTGCTCCAGGCGGCGGCGCGGCACCTGCTCCAGGCCGTGCAGCATCACCTCGGTGCGGGGGCGGTCGTGGTGCTCCACGAACGCGACGACGCAGTCGGTGCCGCGCTCCACCCGGCGGTGCGCCTCGGCGAGCATGGCGCAGGTCTTGCCGACGCCCGGTGCCGCACCGAGGTAGATCCGAAGCTTGCCGCGTCCCATGGCCCCATTGTCTTCCCGTGACACTCGCCTGCGCCGCGTCGACCTTACGGCCATTGATCCAGACATAGGGGATCCTGCGAAGCCGGAGGGACGTCTTTGACGCGACCCTGACGCGACGCCACCCGTGCCGCTCGGCGGCGCGTCAGTGCTCGGTCACCTCACCGTCGCGCAGTTCCAGGACGCGGTCGGCGAGGTCCAGGAGGGCCGCGTCGTGGGTGGCGACCAGGGCGGTGACCCGGCGGCTGTGGACGACGGCGCGCAGGAGTTCCATCACGGCCAGGCCGGTCTCGGCGTCCAGCTGGCCGGTCGGCTCGTCGGCGATGAGGAGCACCGGGTCGTTGGCGAGCGCGCGGGCGATGGCCACGCGCTGCTGCTGGCCACCGGAGAGCTCTCCGGGCCGCTGCCGCGCGTGGTCGGCGAGGCCGACCAGGGAGAGCAGCAGCCCGACGCGCTCCTCCCGCTCGCGCGGGTCGGCGCGGCGCAGCCGCATCGGCACCCCGACGTTCTCCGCGGCCGTGAGGATCGGCAGCAGGCCGAAGGACTGGAAGACGAACCCCACGCGGTCCCGGCGCAGCGCGAGGAGCCCGTCCTCGCCGAGCGCGCCGAGGTCGCTGCCGTCGACGTGCACGCTGCCCCGGTCCGGCTGGTCCAGTCCGCCGACGATGTTGAGCAGCGTTGTCTTGCCGGAGCCCGAGCGGCCCTTGAGGGCGACGAGCTCGCCGCGCGGCACCTCGAAGGAGACCCCGCGCAGGGCGTGCACGGCGGCCGCGCCCTGCCCGTAGGACTTGTGGACGTTCTCCACCCGCACCATCGTCTCGGTGACGACCTGGCTCATGCGCCCTCCCCCGTCGCTGTCCCCCGTGGACCGGGCGCCAGTATCACCACCCGTGCCGGTCCCCTCAACCTCCTCGTGGCGCAGGGCCGCACCCCGAGGGGTGCGGCCCTGCGCCACGAGTGCCGATCGCCCGCCGCTCAGCGGACCTCGGTGATCTCCGGGCCACGCTGGAGCTGGCCCATGCCGCCGGCGAAGCGGGACTGGCCCTCGTCCTGCTGGACGCCCTCGGGCACCATCTGGGCGTCGTTGGGCAGCTTCAGGACGATCGGGTCGCGGGGCGCCATCGGGCCCTCGCCGCGGACCACGACCGTGTCCCGGAAGATCTGCTCGAGCAGCCCGGCCGCCTGCGGCTGCACCGCGCCCTGGCCCGAGATCACGCCCCGCAGGAACCAGCGGGGGCCGTCCACACCGACGAACCGCACGACCTGGAAACCGCCCGTGCCGTCCGGCAGCTGCACCGGCACCTGGGCGCGCAGCTCCCAGCCCAGCGGCCCCTCGACCTCGTCGACGATGCCGCCCTGCTGCGTGATGCCGGTGGCGATCTCCTCGCGCACCTCGCCCCAGATGCCCTCGCGCTTGGGCGCGGCGAAGGCCTGGAGCTGGACCGCGCTGTCCCCCAGGACGACGGTCGCCGCGACGATCGCGTCGCCCGCGACCTCCACCCGCAGCTCCATGCCGTCCACACCGGGCACGAAAAGCCCGCCGAGGTCCACGCGGCCCTCGGCCGGGTCGCGCACCTCGGAGCCGTCCCAGGGGCCGTCGGGCCGCGGTTCGGGCTCGAGCCTCACCCGCTCGTGCCCGACCTCTTCGTCCGCCTCGGTGTCGACGCTGTCGACGACCTGCTCGGCCTCGCCGGCCGCGTCCTCGGCGGCACCCTTCTTCTTGCGACGTCCGAACACGTCACTGTCCTTCCCGGTCGGATACGACCGAAGCGTATCGATTCCCACCCGCCTGGCCGCTCATGGCGGCCCGACCGCTTGTGCCGCTCCCGCCGTCCACCGCGGCGTGGCCACCGGTGGACCCGAAGCCCCCCTCGGCCCGCGCCGAGCCGGGAAGCTCCGCCACCTCCTGGAAGCGGACCCTCTCGACCTGCTGGACGACCAGTTGGGCAATCCGGTCGAAGCGCTCGAACCGCACGCACTCGCGCGGGTCGAGATTCACCACGATCACCTTGATCTCCCCACGGTACCCGGCATCAACCGTCCCCGGGGCATTCACGAGGGCGACACCGCAGCGGGCGGCGAGGCCGGAACGTGGGTGCACGAAGGCCGCGTACCCCTCGGGGAGCGCCACAGACACCCCCGTGGGCAGCACGGCGCGTTCCCCGGGCGCGAGTTCGCAGGCCACGGTGGTCCGCAGATCGGCGCCCGCGTCGCCGGGGTGCTCGTACGCCGGAAGCGGTACGTCCGGATCGACGCGCCGGATCAGCACGTCCAGGAGCCCGCGCCTCTGGGCGCCCGCGGAGTCGTCGGAGCGGTCCCGGCTCACGGGGCCCGCGGAGTCGTCGGGGCGGTTCCGGCTCACGGGTTCACCTCGAAGGCGCGGGCGCGCCGGATCTGGTCCGGGTCGCTCATGGCCGCCTTGATCTCCTCCGGCCGGCCGTGGTTCACGAAGTGGTCGACCTGGACCTCGATGAACAGGGCCTCGGCACGGACGGCGACCGGCCCCTCGGGGCCGCCGACGCGTCCGGTGGCCCGCGAGTAGATCTTCCGCCCGGCCACCGCGGTGACCTCGGCCTCCAAGTACAGGGTCGTGCCGACCGGCACCGGCCGCACGAAGTCGGTCTCCAGCCGGCCGGTCACCGCGATCGTGCGCAGCAGCCAGTTCAGCGAGCCAAGGGTCTCGTCCAGGGCGGTCGCGAGGACCCCGCCGTGCGCGAGGCCGGGCGCGCCCTGGTGGGCGGGCTGCACGGTGAACTCGGCGGTGATGCTGACGCCCTCTCCGGCGCGGGCCTGGAGGTGCAGGCCGTGCGGCTGCTCACCCCCGCAGCCGAAACACTCGCCGTAGTGCGCGCCGAGGAGCTCGCCGGGCGCGGGGGCGTCGGGGTGCCGTACGGGTGTCACGGCGTCGGCGGGGGGCTGAAGAGCTGCGGAACTACCACTCACAGGCGCAGACCTTACCCGCGCGTCCGGGGATCGCGGGCACCGTGCCAAGCTAGCTTCATGCAGCTCTCCGCCCAGCCCTACGAGGAACGTCTGACCGCGCCCCGCTCCTGGTGGCTGATCAGCTTCCTGATCGGTGTCTCCTTCGCCCTGATCCTGCTGCCCTTCGGCACCCTGCCGATGCTCGGCGGCCTGGTCGGCGGCACCGCGGCCGCGGCCGTGGTGGCGAGCTCGTACGGCTCGGTGCGCATCCGCGTGGTGGGCGGCCTGCTGCTGGCCGGCGAGGCGAAGGTCCCGGTGACGGCGCTGGGCGCGGCGGAGATCCTGGACGCCGAGGAGGCGCGCGCCTGGCGCACCTACAAGGCGGACACGCGCGCGTTCCTGCTGCTGCGCGCCTACATCCCGACCGCGCTGCGCGTGGAGGTCACCGACCCGGAGGACCCGACGCCGTACCTGTACCTGTCGACGCGGGACCCGGAGCGGCTGGCGGCGGCCCTGCGGGAGGCCCGGCAGGCGGCGGCGCCCGGAGCCGCGTGACGGCCGTCGTACGGGCCCCTCATGGCCCGTACGAGTGACGCCTCACCGTCCGGGTTCGTCGCGCGGCGGGACGTCGGTGACGTCCTCCAACCGCAGGGGGTCCTCGGGGGCGTCCAGGGGCGGCAGCGCGGGCAGTTCGTCCCAGGGCACCTGGATCTTGCGCAGGTCCGCGCGGACGCGGGCCGCGAGTCTCCTGGTGTCGCGCCGGTTCAGGGTGGCGCCGACCGCGGCGCCCACCAGGAACGGCATCACTTTGGGCAGGCCCCGCACGGTCCGCTTCATGATCTGCTGGCGCAGCTGCCGCTTCATGCGGCCGCCCAGGGCCGCGTCGACGGTCGACGGCTTCGTCACGTCGATCCCGCGCTCTCCCGACCACGAGGTCAGGTACACGGTGCTGCGGGCCTTGATTCCTCCGGGGGGCCGCACCCCGTACACCTCGTGGAGCTCGGCGATCAGCTTGAGCTCGATCGCCGCCACGCCGGTGATCTCCGCGGCCAGTTCGGTCGGCATCGCGGGCGGCACCGGCAGCATGGCCGCCGCGCCGATCCCCGCCCCGACCGTGGACGTCCCGGCCGCCGCGCCGGCCACCAGCTTGTCGGCGAGCTGTTCCGGGTCCAGGCCCGGGAACTGCCGCCTCAGGGCGGCGAGGTCGCGCACCGGGATACGGGGGGCGATGTCGATGATCCGGTCGGTGACGTAGCCCAGTCCGGACTTCAGGCGCACCCGGCCGTGGCGCAGTCCGTCGCGGGCCGCCTGCCCGGCCTTGTCCCGGATCGCCGCCCGCCGGGTGCCGGACGGCCGGGTGCCGGGTGCGGGGGTTGCCGCCGGGGCGGCGGAGTCACCGCGCCCGGACAGCGGTTCGAGCGAGGCCGATCCCGACGGTCCGGTGGTGCCGGACGCACGGGATCGGCCTCGCTCGGGGTCACGCGCGCCGTGGGAGCCGTGGGACGGCTCCGGGTCCGCTTTCCCACGCGGGAAGCGGCGCTTCCAGGGAGGGGTCGAGCCAGTCACGGCCGACCCGCCCTCAGTCGCAGTCGCGGCAGATCGGCTGACCGTTCTTCTCCCGGGCCAGCTGGCTGCGGTGGTGCACCAGGAAGCAGCTCATGCAAGTGAACTCGTCCTGCTGCTTGGGCAGTACCCGGACGGCCAGCTCCTCATTGGAGAGGTCGGCCCCGGGCAGCTCCAGGCCTTCGGCGGCCTCGAACTCGTCGACGTCCACGGCGGAGGTCGACTTGTCGTTCCGCCTGGCCTTGAGCTCTTCCAGGCTGTCCGAGTCGACGTCGTCGTCGGTCTTGCGTGGGGTGTCGTAATCGGTTGCCATGTCGCTCTCCCCCTCTGGGTGTCTGCGGTGTCTCCAGCGCACGTAACGCGTGAGAGGCCGGACTTGTGCCCGACCCGAGGCGGAGATTTTGCCTCACATCAAGGTCTGTTACTCAATCGACACCCAACCGCACTCCTCAAGAGTGATCGGCTTGGATGGCGATCGGGACCGTACACGGTCCGAATGTCGCACTTCAAAGCGGTCTCACCGTGTACTTCCCGTGATCAGGACCCCCGAAAACCCGGATTTTCCCGGCTTTTCGGCGACCCTCATGATCACAGAGCGTGGATGTCCGGAAAACCGCCCATGTGATCGATCACACACGGGGAACCCCGGAAAGGCCCCGAGGTATTCCGCCCAAAGCGAACATCCCCGTGTGTCGGCTCCCTGGCGGGCGCCATGCTCTCAGATCGGCAGCGTGACTCGCATCACCAGGCCACCCCCCTCGCGCGGCTGGGCGGAGATGTGCCCGCCGTGCGCCCGCGCCACGGAACGCGCGATGGACAGGCCGAGGCCCACGCCCTTGTCGCTGCCCGTGCGCTCGGTCCGCAGCCGCCGGAACGGCTCGAACAGGTTGTCGATCTCATACGCCGGGACGACCGGCCCGGTGTTGGTGACGACGAGGACCGCCTGCCCGTGCTGCACATCCGTGGTGACCTCCACCCAGCCGTCCTCTGGCACGTTGTAGCGCACCGCGTTCTGCGCGAGGTTCAGGGCGATCCGCTCCAGCAGCACGCCGTTGCCCTGGACCACGGCGGGCTTGCGCTCGCCGCGGATCTTGACGCCCTTGGCCTCGGCCTCGGCGTGCACCTGGTCGACGGCCTGCGAGGCGACCTCCGCGAGGTCCACCGGCTTGCGCTCGACGATCTGGTTGTCGCTGCGGGCGAGCAGCAGCAGGCCCTCCACCAGCTGCTCGCTGCGCTCGTTGGTGGCCAGCAGGGTCCTGCCGAGCTGCTGGAAGTCCACGTGCGCCTGCGGGTCCGACAGGTGGACCTCCAGCAGCGTGCGGTTGATGGCCAGCGGCGTGCGCAGCTCGTGCGAGGCGTTGCCCACGAAGCGCTGCTGGGCCGTGAACGCGCGCTGGAGGCGGTCCAGCATCTCGTCGAAGGTGTCCGCGAGCTCCTTCAGCTCGTCGTCCGGGCCGTCCAGCTCGATCCGCCGGGACAGGTCCGAGCCGGCCACCGCGCGCGCGGTGCGGGTGATCCGGCCCAGCGGGGACAGGACGCGGCCCGCCATCGCGTAGCCGAACGCGAAGGCGATCACGGCGAGGCCCAGCAGGGCCAGCAGCGAGCGGCTGAGCAGGTCGTCCAGGGCGTGCTGGCGCTGCTGGTTCACGCACTGGTTCATCGCGTGGTTGAGGTCGGACGCCGTCGTCTGCGTGGGGAAGTTGCAGACGTCGCTCTGGACCTGACCCGAGATGATCTTGAAGGGCAGCTCGCTGCCCACGTTCAGCGCGTGGGCGGCGAGCAGGTAGATGATCGACAGCAGCAGGATGCCGGCGATCAGGAACATCCCGCCGTACAGCAGCGTGAGCCGTATCCGGATGGTCGGGCGCAGCCACGGGAAGGGCGGGTCGGGCCTCCTGGGGTCCCAGGTGGGCTTCGGGGGCGCCTGGGGCGGCGCGGGGGTGGCAGCCACGGCGGATCAGATCCGGTAGCCCGAGCCGGGCACGGTGACGATCACCGGCGGCTCGCCCAGCTTGCGGCGCAGGGTCATCACCGTGACGCGCACGACGTTGGTGAACGGGTCCGTGTTCTCGTCCCAGGCCTTCTCCAGCAGCTGCTCCGCGGAGACCACCGCGCCCTCGCTGCGCATGAGGACCTCCAGGACCGCGAACTCCTTCGGCGCCAGCTGGACCTCCCTGCCGTCGCGGAAGACCTCGCGGCGGTTGGGGTCGAGCTTGATGCCGGCGCGCTCCAGGACGGGCGGCAGGGGGACACTGGTGCGCCGGCCCAGCGCGCGCACGCGCGCCGTCAGCTCGCTGAAGGCGAACGGCTTGGGCAGGTAGTCGTCGGCGCCGATCTCCAGGCCCTCCACACGGTCGCTGACGTCGCCGGAGGCGGTGAGCATCAGCACGCGCGTGGGCATGCCCAGCTCGACGATCTTGCGGCAGACGTCGTCGCCGTGCACGAGGGGGAGGTCGCGGTCGAGGACGACCACGTCGTAGTCGTTGACGCCGATGCGCTCCAGGGCGGCCGCACCGTCGTACACGACGTCGACGGCCATGGCCTCCCGGCGCAGTCCGGTGGCCACCGCATCGGCGAGCAGCTGCTCGTCCTCGACGACGAGTACGCGCACGTCGCTTGTCCTTCCTGATGTCCGACCGCGCGTGCCACTCGGGCACACGCGGGCAGGGGTCTTCATGGGTGTGTGCCTCCATCCTGCCCTTTTCGGCCATAAGTCGGCTGTAAGCCGGGGAAACGACGGCCGGGGCCGACAGGAGGAGGAAGGGCGGGCGAAGAGCGGGGGAATGCCGAAAAACTTCGTGCGGTCGAGGTTTCCGCGGGAGGGAGCCGGGGGAGGACGGCTTTACACCCCGCGATCACGCTCTGCATGTGCCGCAGCACCATGCGGTACACCGCGCTCCGCTTCCGCAGAGCGGCGTGGGTGTCCGGCACCGTCGCCGCCCGGCTGGGGGGCGCTGGGCACCTACTGGAGACGTGATCGTCCCTTCCGAAGGCACACCCCCGTGCCACCGGCCCACGACCCAGGACGAGGGGGCGCAGCATGGACGCATTCACCGCAGGACTTCTGCAGCGCATAAAGGCGACCGAGTCCGACCTGACCCGGGCTCGTGACGAGGGCGACGACTTCCTCGTCGAGGTGGAGCTGGCCGAACTCGACGACCTGCGCCGCCTCGCCGCCGAACACGGTGTGGAGGTCGGCGTGTCCGGCGTCTGACAGCCCGTACGCGAGCAGCTGCACGACAACGGGGCCCCGGCGAATCCAGCGCCGGGGCCTCGTTGCGACTGCTCGGTCGCCTGCGGGTCCGCCCTGCGGCTCCCTCGCGGCCGGCGCGTGGGGTCCAGTGGGGGCTGGTGGGCCCTTGCCGTCGGTTCGGGCCCCTGTTGCGCGCCTCAGTCCGTCCAGGCGCCCAAGTCCCCCAGGAGCTCCTGGAGGGGGCCGAAGACGGCTGGGGTGGCCGCGATCGTCAGGTCGCGGGAGACGGGCTCCCCGGGGCGGCCGCCGGTCAGCGCGCCGGCCTCCCGGGCGATCAGGTCGCCGGCGCCGAAGTCCCAGGGGTTCAGGCCGCGCTCGTAGTAGCCGTCGAGGCGGCCGGCGGCCACGTCGCACAGGTCGATCGCGGCCGAGCCGCCGCGGCGGATGTCCCGCACCAGCGGGATGAGGCGCTGGGCGACCTCGGCCTGGCGGGTGCGGACCTCGGCCACGTACGCGAAGCCGGTCGAGACCAGGGCCTGGTCCAGGGGGGCCGCGGAGCGGCAGGACAGCTTGCGCTCGCCCGCCCAGGCGCCGGTGGCCCAGGCGCCCCGGCCGCGGACCGCGTGGAAGGTCTCGCCGCGCATGGGGGCGGTCACCACCCCCACGACGGTCTCGCCGTCCTGCTCGGCGGCGATGGAGACCGCCCAGGTGGGCAGCCCGTAGAGGTAGTTCACCGTGCCGTCTAGGGGATCGATCACCCAGCGGACGCCGCTGGTGCCCTCGGTGGCGGCGCCCTCCTCGCCGAGGAAGCCGTCGTCGGGGCGGCGGTCGGCGATCAGGCCGGTGATCAGCTTCTCGGCGGCGAGGTCCATCTCGGTGACGACGTCCACCGGGCTCGACTTGGTCGCGGCGACCGCCAGGTCGGCGGGGCGGCCGTCCCGGAGCAGGTCTCCCGCGCGGGCCGCGGCCTGCAGGGCGAGCTGGAGCAGTTCGGCGTGCAGGGCGTCGGTCACGGCGCTCCTCACGCGTAGGGGCTGTCGGCGCCCGCGGCGGCGGGGCGGGGGGCGCGGGCCGGGCAGCAGCCCACCGGGCAGACGTCGTGGCTCGCGCCGAGGGTGCCGAGCGCGCACCGCGTGACCCGGGCGCCGCGCTCGGTCGCCGCGCGTTCCAGGATCAGTTCGCGGACGGCCGCAGCGAAGCGCGGGTCGGCGCCGACCGTCGCCGAGCGGCGGACCGGCAGGCCCAGCTCCGCGGCCTTGGCCGTGGCCTCGGTGTCGAGGTCGTAGAGGACCTCCATGTGGTCGGAGACGAAGCCGATGGGCGCCATGACGACGGCCGGGACCCCGGCCGCGTGCCGCTCCTCGAGGTGGTCGCAGATGTCGGGCTCCAGCCACGGGATGTGCGGGGCGCCGGAACGCGACTGGTAGACGAGCTGCCAGGGGTGGTCGACGCCGGTGCGCTCGCGGACCGCGTCGGCGATCAGCTTCGCCACGTCCAGGTGCTGGCGGACGTACGCCCCGCCGTCGCCGTGTCCCTCGGCGGGGCCGGAGGTGTCGGCGGCCGAGATCGGGATCGAGTGGGTGGTGAAGGCGATGTGGGCGCCGTCGCGGACGTCGTCGGGGAGGCCGGCCAGGGACTCCAGCACGCCGTCGATCATGGGCTCGACGAAGCCCGGGTGGTTGAAGTAGTGCCGCAGCCTGTCGATCCTCGGCAGCTCAAGGCCCTCGGCCTCCAGGGCGGCCAGGGCGTCGGCCAGGTTCTCGCGGTACTGGCGGCAGCCGGAGTAGGAGGCGTAGGCGCTGGTGGCCAGGACGAGGATGCGGCGGTGGCCGTCGCGGACCATGTCCCGCAGGGTGTCCGTGAGGTAGGGAGCCCAGTTGCGGTTGCCCCAGTGGACCGGCAGGTCCAGGCCGTGGCCGGCGAAGTCCTTGCGCAGGGCGTCCAGCAGGGCGCGGTTCTGGTCGTTGATGGGACTGACCCCGCCGAACTGGAAGTAGTGCTGCCCGACCTCCTTCAGGCGTTCCTTGGGGATGCCGCGTCCGCGCGTCACGTTCTCCAGGAACGGGACCACGTCGTCGGGCCCCTCGGGGCCGCCGAACGAGAGCAGGAGCAGGGCGTCGTACGGACTGGGATCGAGCGCGTCTGGCATGACTCCGATCCTGCCACCCGGCGCTGACAGCCGGGATTCCGACCCGCACGGGCGGTGTGTGAGGGCCCCCGGACCACGTAAGCTGTATCAGCTCCTTTCGCGCCTTACCGGATCTCCGGAGTCCCTGTGCCCAGCCCCTACCGCGCCCTGTTCGCCGCCCCCGGGTCGAAGGGCTTCTCCGCCGCCGGGTTCCTCGGCCGGATGCCGCTGTCGATGATGGGCATCGGCGTGGTCACGATGATCTCCCAGCTGACCGGGCGGTACGGGCTCGCGGGCGCGCTGTCGGCCACCATCGCGCTGGCCGCCGCGGTCCTCGGGCCGCAGATATCCCGGCTGGTCGACCTGCACGGGCAGCGCCGGGTGCTGCGCCCGGCGACGCTGGCCGCGCTGGCCGCCGCGGCCGGGCTGCTGCTCGCCGCGCACCTGCGGTGGCCGGACTGGGTGCTCTTCGTGAGCGCCGCCGGCATCGGGTCCGTGCCCAGCCTGGGGGCGATGGTCCGGGCCCGCTGGGCGGCCGTGTACCGGGGCACCCCCCACCTGCACACCGCGTACTCCTTCGAGTCGGTGATCGACGAGGTGTGCTTCATCTTCGGGCCGATCATCTCCATCGGGCTGTCCACGGCCTGGTTCCCGGAGGCGGGACCGCTGCTGGCCGGGTGCTTCCTGGCCGCCGGCGTCTTCTGGCTGACCTCGCAGCGGGCCACCGAGCCGGCGCCGCACCCGCGCGAGCACCACGACGGCGGATCGGCGCTCCGCTCGACCGGGCTGCGGGTGCTGGTGGCCACCTTCGTGGCGACCGGGGCGATCTTCGGGGCGGTCGACGTGGTCACGGTGGCCTTCGCCGACGAGCGGGGCCACAAGAGCGCCGCCAGTGTCGTGCTGGCGCTGTACGCCGCCGGATCGTGCTCGGCCGGTGTCCTTTTCGGGCTGCTGCGCCCGGGCGGTGCGCCCGCCCGCCGCTGGCTGCTGGGCATAGGCGCGATGGCCGTGAGTATGATCCCCCTCCTACTGGTCGGAAACTTGCCGTTTCTGGCCGTGGCGCTGTTCGTCGCGGGCCTCTCCGTCGCTCCCACCATGATCACGACGATGGCCCTCGTCGAAGAGCACGTACCACGCGCGCATCTGACCGAGGGGATGACCTGGGTGAGCACCGGGCTCGCGGTCGGGGTGGCGCTCGGCTCGTCGGTGGCCGGCTGGGTGATCGACACGGCCGGCGCGCGGGCGGGGTACGGGGTCCCGGCGGTGTCCGGGGCAGTCGCGGTCGCGGTCGGTTTCCTCGGGTACCGCCGGCTCAGCAGGCCGGCTCCGGTTCGGGGAGGCTCCGTTGAGCAGCACAGCGAGCGCGCAGAACGGCACGTGGCGTAACTGGGGCGGCAACGTCGGTGCGCGTCCCGCGCGGCAGGTCACTCCGGCTTCGGCCGGGGAACTCGCCGAGGCGGTGCGCAAGGCGGCCGAGGAAGGCCTGAAGGTGAAAGCGGTCGGCACCGGCCACTCCTTCACCAGCATCGCCGCCACGGACGGTGTGTTGATCCGCCCTCAACTGTTGACCGGTATCCGCGCCATCGACCGCGATGCCATGACGGTCACCGTGGAGGCCGGCACCCCGCTCAAGAGGCTCAACGCGGCCCTCGCGCGCGAGGGCCTGTCGCTCACCAACATGGGCGACATCATGGAGCAGACCGTGTCGGGCGCCATCAGCACCGGGACGCACGGCACCGGCCGCGAGTCCGCCTCGATCGCCGCCCAGATCAAGGGCCTGGAACTCGTCACGGCGGACGGCTCGGTGCTCACCTGCTCGGAAAAGGAGAACCCGGAGGTCTTCGCGGCCGCCCGCATCGGCCTGGGCGCGCTCGGGATCATCACCGCCATCACCTTCGCCGTGGAGCCGGTCTTCCTGCTCACGGCGCGCGAGGAGCCGATGCCGTTCGACCGGGTGCTCGCCGAGTTCGATCAGCTCTGGGCGGAGAACGAGCACTTCGAGTTCTACTGGTTCCCGCACACCGGCAACACCAACACCAAGCGCAACAACCGCAGCGCCGGCCCCGAGAAGCCGGTGGGCCGGCTGGCCGGATGGTTCGAGGACGAGTTCCTCTCCAACGGGGTCTTCCAGGTGGCCAACTGGGTCGGCCGGGCCGTGCCCGCCACCGTCCCGGCGATAGCACGGATCTCCAGCCGGGCGCTGTCCGCGCGGACGTACACCGACATCCCGTACAAGGTCTTTACCTCCCCGCGCCGGGTGCGCTTCGTGGAGATGGAGTACGCCGTCCCGCGCGCGGCCCTGGCCGACACGCTGCGCGAACTCAAGGCGATGGTGGACCGCTCCGGGCTCCGCGTGAGCTTCCCGGTCGAGGTGCGCACCGCGCCGGCTGACGACATCACGCTGTCCACCGCCTCCGGCCGGGACAGCGCCTACGTCGCCGTCCACATGTTCCGGGGCACCCCCTACCAGCGGTACTTCACCTCGGCCGAGAGCATCTTCACGGCGCACGAGGGCCGCCCGCACTGGGGCAAGATCCACACGCGGGACGCCGAGTACCTCGCGGGGGTGTACCCGCGCTTCACCGAGTTCACGGCGCTGCGGGACCGGCTGGATCCCCAGCGGCTGTTCCAGAACGACTACTTGCGGCGGGTGCTGGGGGCGTAGCGGAGGCGCCCGGCTCCGGGGACCGCGCGCCGGAGCCTCCCGGCGCCGGGCTCCCGGCGGATCCGCTGGAACCGGTGCCGCCGGTGCCGGCGCCAGTGGTCCCCGTTCCGGCAGTTCCCGTTCCGGGGGTCCCGCCGGCTCCGGTCGTCGGCGCCCGGCTCACCGGCGTACCGCCGCCCGAACCCGCACCGCCCGCCGCGCCCGCCGCGGAACCACCCGGTCCCTCGGTGCCCGGTCCCGGGCCGCTCGTCCGCGAGCCGCCGCCGGTGCCGGACGGAAGGGACGGCGCGGGAGCGGGCGAGCGGTCGCCGGACGAGGACGGCGACGCGCGGTGGCCCGTCATGGCCGCGCCGACCGTCGTGCCGTGTCCGCCCCCGAATCGGCTGCCCGCCGCCACCTCGTACGTGGTGATCCCGGCCATGGTGACGCCGAAGACCAGCGCGGCCGCGAGCACGGAGCGCCGCCACCCCCTGACCCGGGCCCGGTGGACGGTGCCCGGCGTGAACTCGCCCGGGGACAAGGCGGAAGCGGGTGCCCGCGGGGCGGACGCGGTCGCCGGCACCGGTCCCCCGATGGTGGCCGCGCCCCGCAACTGCTCGCCCGTGCGCCGGAAGAGGTGCTGGAGGACCGGGCCCCCGCACGCGGCGACGGCACTGACGACGCCGGCGCCGAGGATCGTGCCGTAGACACCGAAGTACGACGCGAGTTTCGCGGCGACCACCGCGGCCACGGCGCTGCCCGCGACCTGAGGCACGCTCAGGTCGATCCGCCTGCCACCTGCCTCCTTGCCGCCGCCCACCTCCTCGCCTCCGTTCGGCACACCACCGCTGTCGGGCCTTTCACGCATTCCCGGACCTTGCCTGCCTCTCCCGTACATGGCCGGTCCTTCGGGACGTGACCGGCCGTCTGCACGAGAAAGGGACGTACGGACGAAACGGTTAGTTCCGATTCCGGTGATTACGTGAAGTACGCCACGGGCATGATCGAGAAATCCGGCCAGTGGCGGCCAAGTCCCGCTCCTTGCCAGAAGTTGGGCGGCGTGCCAATCCACGCACGTGGCCCAAATGGAGTACTGTTGCGAGCCCTGGGTCCGGTCTCCCGCCAGGGTGTCCGGGGCCTAGCTGGACCGCCGGGAGGGGGCTGGTTGCACAGGGTGACAAAGTTGGTCACTTAGCGTTGTGAACAGGTAACCGTGCCATAACGGCGATCCAGGGCCCGCGCCCGACACGCCGGGCAACTCGGCAAGGTTGTGGCAGGCTGCACCCGGGCAGGCCACACTCGACTAGCGGAAGCAGCGACGCACGTGACGTCGGCAGGCACCACCCGGGAGGTCCCCATGCCCGAACTGCGTGTCGTGGCCGTCTCCAATGACGGCACACGGCTGGTGCTGAAGGCTGCGGACAGCACGGAGTACACGCTTCCGATCGACGAACGGCTCCGCGCCGCCGTGCGCGGCGACCGTCCCCGCCTCGGCCAGATCGAGATCGAGGTGGAGAGCCATCTCCGCCCCCGCGACATCCAGGCGCGTATACGAGCCGGCGCGACCGCGGAAGAGGTCGCCCAGCTCGCCGGCATTCCCGTGGACCGCGTACGGCGGTTCGAGGGCCCCGTGCTCGCCGAGCGCGCCTTCATGGCCGAGCGGGCCCGCAAGACCCCGGTCCGCCGACCCGGCGAGAACTCCGGCCCGCTGCTCGGCGAGGCCGTCCAGGAGCGTCTGCTGCTGCGCGGCGCCGAGAAGGACACCGTCCAGTGGGACTCCTGGCGCCGTGACGACGGCACCTGGGAGGTGCTGCTGGTCTACCGGGTCGCGGGTGAACCGCACTCGGCGAGCTGGACGTACGACCCGCCGCGGCGCCTGGTGCAGGCCGTCGACGACGAGGCGCGCGCGCTGATCGGCGAGTCCGACGACCTCGGCACGCCGGAGCCCAGCTTCCCGTTCGTGCCCCGCATCGCGCGGCTGCCCCGCGAGCGCTCCTACGACCGGGACCGCGACCGCGAGCGGCCGGCGCTGCCCGCGCAGGCCTCAGAGCCCGCCGAGGAGAGCACCGGCGAACGCGACTCGCTGACCAGCCTGTTGGAGGCGGTGCCGAGCTTCCGGGGCGACCTGGTGGTGCCCGAGCGTGCGCCGGAGCCCCTGGACGAGCCGGACCAGGAACCGGCGGTGGAGGAACCCCCGGCGCCCGCGGCGTCCGCCGGATCCGCCTACGCCGACGTGCTCATGCCGCGCTCGGTCGGCAGCCACCGGGACCGGCTCATCGGCGCCACCGACCGCCAGGCCGAGGCCGACGGCGTCCGGCCCGGCCGCCGGGCCGCCGTCCCGAGCTGGGACGAGATCGTGTTCGGGACGCGCCGGAAGAAGCAGGAGTAGCCGGGCGGGCCGCGACGCCCACCCGTGACGGCTGCCGGGAGCCGGCGGCCCGTGACCACGCCCCGAGAGGCGTGCGGTCCCGGGCCGCCGGCTCCTCCCTCGTCCGCCGGAAAGGACCCCGGACGGCTACTGCGGGTCCGGCCCCACGGCCACCGGCCGCGACGGGTCCGCCGACCACTGCGACCACGAACCGGCGTACAGGGCCGCGGGGATGCCCGCGACGGCCAGCGCCAGGATCTCGTGCGCCGCCGACACGCCCGAGCCGCAGTACACGCCGACCTCGGTGTCCCCGTCCGCGCCCAGCGCCTCGAACCGTGCCCTGAGTTCCGCCGCGGGCCGAAGGCGCCCGTCCGGGCCGACGTTGTCGTTCGTGGGCGCGGACACCGCACCCGGGATGTGGCCGCCGACCGGGTCGATCGGCTCCACCTCACCGCGGTACCGCTCCCCCGCGCGGGCGTCCAGCAGCAGGCCGGAACGCGCCAACTCACCGGCTGCCTCCGCATCGAGAAGCGCCACGGCGCCGGGCTCCGGCGTGAAGTCGCCCTCGGCCGGCTCGGGCGTCCCGGTCTCCAGCGGCCCCTCCCACACGGCCAGGCCCCCGTCCAGGACCCGTACGTCGGGATGCCCCGTCCAGCGCAGCAGCCACCACGCGCGGGACGCCGCCCAGCCCTGACCGCCGTCGTACACGACCACCGGCCGGTCCGCGGACACGCCCGCGCGGCGCATCGCGGCGCCGAACTCCCCGACGTCCGGCAGCGGGTGACGGCCCTCCTTCCCCGGCGCGGAGGCGAGTTCGCGGTCCAGGTCGACGTAGACGGCGCCGGGGATGTGTCCGGACTCGTGGGCGGCGCGTCCGTCGAAGGGCGGCTCGCCGCCCGCCTTCGCCACGCTGAGCTGCCAGCGGACGTCGAGCAGCACCGGCGGGCGCGGTCCCCCCAGGGCGTCGGCGAGTTCGGATGCGGAGATGATGGCGTTCATGGTCACCATCCTCGCGCACGGGGTGGCCGCGGCGTCCAGGTCGGGCTAATCTGCTCGGCCGGACAGGTCCGGTCACGAGGCGTACGGGATCGGGCACGTGCTGTACAGCCGATCGACATCCGTCGGCAAGCGCATGGAAACGGGCAGGAAACCGCAGACCGGGCACCCTCCGGACAGACACCGCCCGGGGGACGCACCCGGAGCGCGCCCCACCACGGGTGGTGCGAGCATCGGCTCGGGGGCCCGGAGAGCGCAGTCTAGGCGGCCGCCGCAGGGGGCCGAGAAGAGAGTGACGATGACCGAGGCACCGGAGCCGGCCGGCCCGAACGGCCGGGCACACACTCGGTACACGCCCGGCACACCATGCTGGGTGAGCCTGATGGTCCACGACATGGCCGCCACCCAAGCCTTCTACGAGGAGCTCTTCGGCTGGGAGTTCCAGCCGGGCCCCGCCCGGCTCGGCCCGTACGTGCGGGCGCTGCTGGACGGTCAGGAGGTGGCGGGCATCGGCCGGCTGCCCCCGGACCGGCACCTGCCCGTCGCCTGGACACCGTATTTCGCCTCCGACGACGCCGATCTGACGGCCGAAACGGTACGGCTGTGCGGGGGCACCGTCGGGGTGGGCCCGCTGGAGGCCGGCGACGCCGGGCGCCTGGCGATCGGCTCGGACCCCTCGGGCGCCGTCTTCGGCGTCTGGCAGGCCGCGGCCCACCGGGGCACGGGGATCACGGGCGCGCCGGGCACACCCGCGTGGAACGAGCTGCTGACCTTCGAGACCGCGACCGTCGCCAAGTTCTACGAGACGGTCTTCGGCTACGAGGAGAAGCGCACCGCTTCCTCCGGCGCCTTCGGTGCCGACGAGGTGGCCCTGTGCCTGGACGGGCGTCCGGTCGCCGGTGTGCGCGGCGCGGACCACGCGCTGCTCCGGGACCGGGGGCCGCACTGGCTGACGTACTTCGAGGTCGCCGACACCGAGGAGGCGGCCGAGCGGGTCACCGGACTCGGGGGCCAGGTGCTGACCCCGGCCCACGACGGCGCGCACGGCCGGACGGCCACGGTGACGGACCCCGAGGGTGCCCGTTTTGCCCTGATCCAGGGCTCGTGTTGACTCAGGGGTTCGCTCAGGAGGGTGACACCGGGAGGACGTCCGGTGACAGGGCGGCGGCGCGGGCCGAGGCGGCCGTCATACGGCGGCGGTGGTGCCGGCGGCACAGCACCTCGTAGCCGATCTCGTCCGCGGACCGGGTGACGTCGCCGACGACCACCTGGGCACCCTCGACCACCATGACCCCGCCCACCGTGCGGGCGTTGTGGGTGGCACGTGCGCCGCACCAGCACAGGGCCTCGACCTGGAGGACCTCGACGCGGTCGGCCAGTTCGACCAGGCGCTGGGAGCCGGGGAACAGCTTGGAGCGGAAGTCGGTCGTGATGCCGAACGCGAAGACGTCGATCTCCAGATCGTCGACCACGCGCGCGAGTTGGTCGATCTGCTCCGGCGCGAGGAACTGCGCCTCGTCCGCGATGACGTAGTCGGCCCGGCCGCCCTGGGACAGGTGGTCCACCAGATGGGCGTACAGGTCCGCTCCGTCCTCGACCTCCACCGCGTCGGTGACCAGGCCGAGGCGCGAGGACAGCTTGCCCTCCCCCGCCCGGTCGTCACGGGTGAAGATCATGCCCGCCAGGCCACGCGCCGAACGGTTGTGCTCGATCTGCAGCGCCAGCGTCGACTTCCCGCAGTCCATCGTTCCGGAGAAGAACACCAGCTCGGGCATGGGAAGTCGGGAACCTTTCGGCAGGCTGCGGAGGAGGAGGGCGGGTCGCGGACGGTGGCGTCAGGAGCGTACTTCGAGCAGGGGGACGAGCTGCTCGGCAGGCGTCATCGAACCGTGGTTGCCGGCCATCGCCGACTCCTTCGGCTCCCGCTCCGAGGCGATGAGCAGGACGTCGTCCCGCGCGGCCGCGACGACGTCGCCGATGCGCGCGTACACCCGGGGATCGATCCGCGGCCCGAACCAGCCCGCCGCGACCGCCTCCTCGCGGGAGGCCACCCAGAACTGCTCCCCCAGCACCTCGCGCCAGCAGGTCAGCACGTCGTCCTCGGCGCCCGGCACCGCGTACACGTGCCGGGCCCGCCCCTCGCCGCCGAGCAGGGCCACCCCGGCGCGCAGCTCCCAGTCCTCGTCGAAGTCGATGCGGTGCGGCTCGTCGAAGGGGATGTCGACCATGCCGTGGTCGGCGGTGACGTAGAGCGCGCTGCGCGGCGGGAGCTGCTCGGCCAGGCGCTGCGCCAGCCGGTCGACGCACATCAGCTGTCCGCGCCAGGTGTCGGAGTCGACGCCGTAGCGGTGGCCGGCGCCGTCGAGCTCGGCGTAGTACGTGTAGACCAGGGCGCGGTCGGCGGCGGCGAGCTGCTCGGCCGCGAGGTCCATGCGGTCCTCGCCGGTGAGCCGCCCCAGGAACGTTCCGCCACTGAGGGCGACCCTGGTCAGCGGGGTGTTCTCGAAGGTCGGGGAGGAGACCTGCGCGGAGTGCACCCCGGCGCGGTGGGCGAGCTCGAAGACCGTGGGGTACGGCTGCCAGGCGCGCGGATCGGAGTACGGCTGCCAGCGCAGCTGGTTCATCAGCTCGCCGGTGGCGGGATTGCGCACGGTGTAGCCGGGCAGGCCGTGCGCGCCGGGCGGCAGACCGGTGCCGACGGAGGCCAGGGAGGTGGCGGTGGTGGCCGGGTAACCGGCGGTGATCGGCCGGCCGGTGCCGCCGCGCGAGCCGGCCAGCAGGGAGGCCAGGAAAGGGGCTTCCTCGGGGTGCGCCCGCAGCTGCTCCCAGCCGAGGCCGTCGATCAGGAAGACGCAGGCGCGGTCGACGGGGGTCAGCTCCGTGATCGCCGCGGTCATGTCCGGCACGCCCATGCCGGCGGCCAGGGTGGGCAGGAGGTCGGCGAGCGAGCCCGACCCGTACTGCGGTACGGGCGCGGACTCGACGGCGAGGGGTTCGGGGTGGTCCCAGGCGGTGGACTGTGACATCAGCTGGTCAGGTCCGCGGTGGCCTCGGAGACGGCCTGGGCGAAGGCGAGCGCCTGGCGCACGGTCTCGGGTCCGTCCCCGGCCTCGCTGACCCGCAGGCTGAGGTCGTCGGCCGTGGAGTTGCCGGTGTAGCCGTGGTCGGCCTCGCAGTTGGGGTCGCCGCAGGCGGCGGGCTCCAGGTCGATGCGGGAGACGGCGCCCCAGCCGATGGTCAGCACGACCTCGCGGGGCAGGGTGCCCGGCGTGTACTGCTCCGGGTTGGCGACCACGCGGCTGACCACGACCGACGAGACGCGGCCGAGCTTGACCGACTCGGTCGAGGTCGTGGCGTACGGCGTCGGGGAGGTGCTGTCGGCGGCCTGCTCGTCGGTGTGGCTGACGATGAAGCGGTTGCCGGTGAGGACGAGCACGGTCACGTGCCGCCGCACCTCGTTCTGGTCGAACGTGGTCTCCTGGTGGACCAGGTACGACCGGATGGGCTCGCCGCCCACGGCGGCCTCCACCGCCTCGGCCACGAGAGCCGGGTAGTAACCGCTGCGTTCGATCGCCGCCCGCAGCCCCTGGGTCGTCGTACTGGTCTTGGCCATGCCGTCCATCCTACGGGGGCCCACTGACTGCGAGGCACCGCCGAGGACCGGGGAAACCGGAGCGGTGCCGGGCGGGGGCGCGCGCCGTTCGGCGGCCCTCAGTACAGCGGGAGGGTTCGGGGGCCCAGGTCGTCGCGGGCCGGTGCGGGGGCGAGGCGTACCGCGGCACCGAGGACGCTCACCCCGCGCGGGGCGACGACGACCGGCTCCAGGGTGACCGCCACCACCTCCGGGTGGTCGTGGACCAGCCGGGACACCCGCAGCAGCAGCTCCTCCAGCGCCGGAGTGTCGACCGGCGCCGAGCCGCGCCAGCCGAACAGCAGGGGCGCGGTCCGGATGGAGCGGATCATCGAGGTGGCCTCCCGGTCGGTGACCGGGACCAGCCGGTGCGCCATGTCGTCCAGGAGCTGCGAGGCGGCCCCGGCCAGGCCGAAGGAGAGCACCGCGCCGGCCGCCGGGTCGATGACCGCGCGTACGAGCGTGTCGACACCCCGGGGCGCCATGGGCTGCACCACCGGCCGCAGCTCCTCGGGCTTCCCGAACAGCTCGGTCAACTCGGCGTAGGCGCGGCGCAGTTGCTCCTCGTCGGCCAGGTCCAGACGGACGCCGCCCAGGTCGGCGCGGTGGCGCAGGTGGGGGGCCGTGGCCTTGAGGGCGACGGGGTAGCCGAGGGCGCGGGCGGCTTCGGCGGCGGCGTCGGGGGTGGGGGCGGGCAAGGCGCGGCGGACGTGGATGCCGTAGCGGCCGAGGAGTTCGCAGGTCTCCTCGGTGCCGAGGGTGAGGCCCTGGCCGCGCGCGAGCAGCCCGTTGATCAGCGCGGCGGCGCCCTTCTCGTCGATGTCGTCGTACTCGGGCACCTTGCCGGGGTCGCCGGCCTCGCGCCGCCACTGGCCGTACCGTACGGCCTCGGCCAGCGCCCGGACGGCCCGCTCGGCCGCCGGGTAGGCGGGGATCAGCCGGGAGCAGGCGCCGGCGGTTCCGGCGGGCGCCGAGGTGGGCGCGGGGGCGGCCTGGCGCGGCGCGGGGGCGGTCTGGCCCGGCGCGGGCGGCGCGGGCGGCGCGGGGGCGGTCTGGCCCGGCGCGGGCGGCGCGGGCGGCGCGGGGGCGGTCTGGCCCGGCGCGGGCGGCGCGGGGGCGGTCTGGCCCGGCGCGGGCGGGCGCGGGGTCGTGGACGGCGGCGCCGGGACGGGCTGCCCGGAGGCGGGCGCCGAGCCGGGGGCCGGGGCGGGGGCCGGGGCGGCCGGCGGGGCTGAGGGCTGCGCGGACGTGAACGCCGGGGCCGCAGGGGCCGGCGGGGTTGCGGGCTGCCCGGAGGCGGACGCCGAGCCGGGGCCCGCAGGGGCCGGGGTGGCCTCCCCCTGGGCGGCCGCCCCCGCCTGCGGCCCCGTGCTCGCGGCGGCGGACAGGGCCTCCGCCAGGCCGCCGAGCTCGACGTGGACGACCAGGACCGGCTTCGTGGGCACCGCGGCCGCGGCCGACCGCAGGGCCTCGGCCAGCGCCGCGTCCTGCGCGGCGCCCTCCCCGACGGCGGGGATGGCGGTGACGACCACCGCGTCGGCGGTGTCGTCGGCGAGCGCGCGCGAGAGCGCGGCCCGGAAGTCCTCGGCCGACGCCGCCGTGGTCAGGTCCCGGGGCGGCTGCGGCCGCAGGCCCTCGGCCAGGCAGCGGTCGTACGTCAGCACGCCCAGCGACTCGGAGTTGCCGAGGATCGCCACGCGCGGGCCGGGCGGGAGCGGCTGCCGGGCGAGCAGCAGCCCGGTGTCCACGAGTTCCGTGATGGTGTCGACGCGGATCACTCCGGCCTGGCGCAGCAGCGCGGACACGGTCGCGTGGGGCAGCCGCGTGGCCCGTACGGTGTGGCCCTGGGGGGCGGAACCGGAGCCCTGGACCACGACCAGCGGCTTGGCCGCCGCGGTGCGCCGTGCGAGCCGGGTGAACTTGCGGGGGTTGCCGATGGACTCCAGGTACATGAGGGCGACGTCGGTGTCCGGGTCGTCGTACCAGTACTGCAGGACGTCGTTGCCGGAGACGTCGGCGCGGTTGCCGGAGGAGACGAAGGTCGACACGCCGGTCACGCCGGTGACTCCGCCGCCGCGCCGGTGCAGCCGGGACAGCAGCGCGATGCCGATGGCGCCGGACTGCGCGAACATCCCGATGCGGCCGGGGCGGGGCATCTCGGGGGCGAGGGAGGCGTTCAGCCGGACCTCGGGCGAGGTGTTGACGATGCCGAAGGCGTTGGGTCCGACCAGGCGCATGCCGTACGTGCGCGCGTGCCGCACGAGGGCGCGCTGGCGCTCGCGTCCCTCGGGGCCGCTCTCCGCGTACCCGGCGGAGATCACGACGAGGCCCTGCACGCCGTGCTCGCCGCACTCGGCGACCACCTCGGGGACGTGCTCGGCGGGCACGGCGACGACCGCGAGGTCGACGGGGCCGTCGATGTCGCGCACCGAGCGGTACGCGGGCACCCCGTCGACGTCCTTCCGGTCCTCGCCGAACGCGCGGTTGACGGCGTGCAGCCGGCCGGTGAAGCCGGCGTCGCGGATGTTGTCGAGGACGCTGCGGCCCACGCCCCCGCGCGTGCGGCCCACTCCAACGACGGCGACGGAGCCCGGGGCGAGGAGCCGGCGCACCGAGCGCGCCTCGGCCCGCTGCTCGCGGGCGCGCTGCACGGCCAGCGAGCGGTCGGTCGGCTCGATGCCGAACTCCAGGTGCACGACGCCGTCCTCGAAGCTGCGCTTCTGGGTGTAGCCGGCGTCCGTGAACACTTTGATCATCTTGGTGTTGGCGGGCAGCACCTCGGCGGTGAAGCGGCGGATGCCGCGCTCGCGGGCGACGGCCGCGATGTGCTCCAGAAGGGCGGAGGCGACCCCGCGGCCCTGGTGGGCGTCCTGGACGAGGAAGGCGACCTCGGCCTCGTCGGAGGGTCCGGATGCCGGCATGCCGTCGGCGCCGACGCGGTCGTAGCGTACGGTGGCGATGAACTCGCCGCCGACCGTGGCCGCGAGTCCCACCCGGTCCACGAAGTCGTGGTGCGTGAAGCGGTGGACGTCCTTCGCCGACAGACGCGGATAGGGCGCGAAGAAGCGGTAGTACTTGGACTCGTCCGACACCTGCTCGTAGAAGCTGACCAGCCGGTCGGCGTCCTCGGCGGTGATGGGCCGGATCCGGGCGGTGCCGCCGTCGCGCAGCACCACGTCGGCCTCCCAGTGGGCGGGGTACTCGTGCTGGTCCGGCGAGCTCTGCATGGCCCCAGCGTACGGCCGGCCCATGACAACGTCCGGCTAGCGTCCGGCTACGGCGCGAGGCAGTCTGTGGGGACACACACCGGACCGAGGCCGCGGTCCGGCGCCGCCCAGGGGCGGGTTCCCGCTCCCGGCGTGCTCCACGTGTGGGAAACTGGTCTAGACAACCCTGATACTCCGAAGGGCAGCATCACATGGCTGAGCGCCGCGTCAACGTCGGCTGGGCCGAGGGCCTTCACGCCCGCCCCGCTTCCATCTTCGTCCGGGCCGCCACGGCCGCAGGTGTCCCCGTGACGATCGCCAAGGCCGACGGCGCCCCCGTCAACGCGGCCTCCATGCTGGCCGTCCTCGGGCTCGGCGCCCAGGGCGGCGAGGAGGTCGTCCTGGCCTCCGACGCCGAGGGCGCCGACGCGGCCCTGGACCGGCTGGCCAAGCTGGTCTCGGAGGGCCTGGAGGAGCTGCCCGAGACGGTCTGATCCGTCCGTCCGCAGCGTGGACCGGACAGTGAACCGCGTCGCCCACCGAGGGCGGCGCGGTTTCGCTTTTCGGCCGCACGGCTGCCGCACCGCGCGGGGAATTACTGGAATTACGGTACGGAAAAGGGCGTGCGCGAATTCCCGGGACGCCCCGCCGAATATCTTCTCTTGTATACGGCGGCCGTGTTAAAGCCGGAGACCCGACATGTTGACGTCAGGTTGCGAAGTCCTCACACGGTCCGCGCGGGCCGTCGCCGCACCGGCGGCGCGCAGCCGGTGCGCGCCCGTCGCGCGCTCGGCGTGCAGGGCGGTCAGCGCCCGCGCGCGCTCGCCGTCCCCGCGCGCCACGGCGTCCACGATGGCGCCGTGCTCGGTCCAGGACTCCACCGGGTCGGCCGGCCCCTCCACCGTGAACATCCAGGCGATCTTGTACCGCAGCTGGGTCAGCATCGAGGTCAGCGCCGGGCTGCCGCAGGCCTGGGCGAGCGTCTCGTGGAACCAGCCGCCCAGGGCGCGCAGTTCCTCGCCGCCCCCCTGCCTGGCCCGCTCCTGGCCCAGTCTGACCAGCCCGCGCAGCACCTTCAGATGGGCCTCCGTGCGCCGCTGGGCCGCGCGGGCGGCGCCCAGCGGCTCCAGGAGCGTCCGCACGTCCAGCAGATCGGCCGCCTCCTGCTCGGTGGGCTCCGCGACGCACGCGCCCGCGTGCCTGCGGGTCACCACGAACCCTTCGGCCTCCAGCGTGCGCAGCGCCTCGCGCACGGGCACGCGCGAGACGCCGTAGCGGCGGGCGAGGACTTCCTCGGTGAGCCGGCTGCCGCGCACGTGGACGCCGGCGACGATGTCGTCCCGGATCGCGGTGCACACCGAGTGCGCCGGAATGCGCATGACCGACCTCCGCCTCAATTCCCGTGAAACGCGGCCGATTGGCGCGTGTTCGACCGACTCTATTGCAGCGTCCGGCCCTTTCCGGCGAGGAGCCGGAATCCATGGATATTTTTTGGACAGCGGCCGGCAAAACGGCGACGGCCCCCGGGCTCGGTGAGCCGGGGGCCGTCGCCGCGGTGGGCGCGCGTGCGTCGGTCAGACGTTCACGCCGTGCCGGCGGAGGTAGGCCACGGGGTCGATGTCGGAGCCGTAGTCCGGGCCGGTGCGTGCCTCGAAGTGGAGGTGGGGCCCGGTGGCGTTGCCGGTCGCGCCGGACAGGCCTATCTGCTGCCCGGGGGTGACCTTCTGGCCCACCGAGACGCCGATGGACGACAGGTGGCCGTACTGGGTGTACATGCCGTCGGCCATCCTGATCACGATCTGGTTGCCGTACGCCCCGCCCCAGCCGGTCTCGACGACCGTACCGGTGCCGACGGCGTGCACGGCGGTGCCGCTCGCGGCGTGGAAGTCGATGCCGGTGTGGGAGCCGGAGGACCACAGGGAGCCACCGGTCTTGTAGCCGGTGGAGACGTAGGAGCCGAAGACCGGCGGCACGAAGGTGTTGAGGCGCTTGCGCTCGGCCTCGCGGGCGGCGCGCGCCTTGGCCTCGCGCTCCTGCTTCGCCTGCTCGGCGGCCTTCCTGCGCGCGGCCTCCTCGGCCTGCTTCTGCGCGGCGGCCTTGTGCTGGGCTAGGGCCTGGGCGTCCACCCTCTGGGCGACGGTGTCGCCGAGGGTGATGACCGGGGTGAGGCCGGTGTCCTCGGGGGCGGGTGCCTCGGCCGCGAGGGCCGGTGCGGCGGCGAGGGTGCCGATGACGCCCGTGGTGGTGAGGGCCGCGACGCCGGCCGCGCGGGCGGTGGTGCGGTGCACCCGGCTGGGACGGCGGTGCTTCCCGGTGGCGCGCGTGAACGCCATGTGGTGGCTGGTCCTTTCCTTCCCTCTCGCCTACCGGGTTAGCTGACGGGTTCGGAGCAGGAAGGTCTCCTACGGGCCCCCTCGCGGCTCGCGCGGGCGCCCGATTCACCCCAGGGACTTCGATGGGTCCCCGGCTCCCCTGGCTCGCGCCGTACGGGGACTCGGCGATGACTGTCCGGTGCCGCGGGTGCGGCGCACTGCCTGACGGACAGCCGTCCCGACGCTAGACGGGGGCGCTTTCGATCCTCAAACGGATCAGAGGTTTTGTAGCGCAGGCCACAGGGCAGACGGGCAGCCTCTCCCGCAATTCGGACATGAGCGGGCCCTGGTGACGCTCCGGTCACCAGGGCCCCACGCGCGCGTGCCCGCAGCGCGCCGCCGTCGCGCTCCCGCGCGGGTGCGCGACGGCGTCCTCTACTCGGCCGGGACGACGGTGACTTGACCGATGCCGAGCGCCGCGACGGGTTCCTTGATCCGGGCCGCGTCGCCGACGAGCACCGTCACCAGGCGGTCCACCGGGAAGGCGTTGACGACGGCCGCGGTGGCCTCGACCGTGCCGGTGGCGGCGAGCTGCTGATAGAGCGTCGCCTGGTAGCCGTCGGGCAGGTGTTGCTCGACCTGGTCGGCCAGGGTGCCCGCCACGGCGGCCGCCGTCTCGTACTTCAGCGGCGCCACGCCGACGAGGTTCTGCACGGCGATGTCCCGCTCGGCGTCGGTGAGTCCCTCGGCGGCGAGCCTGCGCAGCACGGTGAACAGGTCGTCCAGGGCCGGGCCGGTGTTCGGGGTGTCGACGGAGCCGCTGATCGCGAGCATCGCGGCGCCCGAGCCGTCCGGCGCGGAGCGCAGGACCTGGCCGAACGCGCGCACACCGTAGGTGTAGCCCTTCTCCTCGCGCAGGACCCGGTCCAGGCGGGAGGTGAGGGTGCCGCCGAGGCAGTAGGTGCCGAGCACCTGGGCGGGCCACACGCGGTCGTGCCGGTCGGCTCCGATGCGGCCGATGAGCAGCTGCGTCTGCACGGCGCCGGGGCGGTCGACGATCACCACGCGGCCGGTGTCGTCGGCGGTCACCGGCGGCACGGGGCGCGGCTTGGCCGGGGAGCCGGCCCAAGCGCCCAGGCTCTCGCCGAGCAGCTTCTCCAGGTCGACGCCGTCGAGGTCGCCGACGATCACCGCGGTGGCCGTGGCCGGGCGCACGTGCCGGTCGTAGAAGGCGCGTACGGCGGCCGAGTCGATGGCGCGGACGGTCTCCTCGGTGCCCTGGCGCGGGCGCGACATGCGCGCGGTGGCCGGGAACAGCTCCTTGGAGAGCTCCTTCGCGGCGCGCCGCGAGGGGTTGGCCAGCTCGTGCGGGATCTCGTCGAGCCGGTTGCGCACCAGCCGCTCGACCTCGGAGTCGGCGAACGCGGGGGCCCTGAGCGCGTCGGAGAGCAGGCCGAGGGCCTTGGCCAGGCGGGAGGCCGGGACCTCCAGGCTGATCCGTACGCCGGGGTGGTCGGCGTGCGCGTCGAGGGTGGCGCCCGCGCGCTCCAGCTCGGCCGCGAACTCCTCGGCCGAGTGCTTGTCGGTGCCCTCGGAGAACGCCCGCGCCATGATCGTGGCGACGCCGTCGAGGCCGGCCGGCTCGGCGTCCAGGGGCGCGTCCAGGAGCACCTCCACGGCGACGACCTGCTGGCCCGGGCGGTGGCAGCGCAGCACCGTCAGGCCGTTGTCCAGCGTGCCGCGCTCGGGCGCCGGGAACGCCCACGGCCTGGCCTCGCCGGCCTGGGGGCGGGGGTGGAACTCCATCGTGGCGAGCTCGGTCACTTCGCCGCCTCCTCGGTGTCGTCGGTGGCCGCGGCTTCCGCGTCCGGTGCCTGTTCGGTCGCGTCGGCGGCGGTCGGCTCGTAGACGAGCACCGCGCGGTTGTCGGGGCGCAGGCGGGCCTTGGCGACCTCTCTGACCTCCTCGGGCGTGACCTCGAGGACGCGCTTGACGGCGGTCAGCGCGAGCTGCGGGTCGCCGAACAGGACGGCGTAGCGGCACAGTTCGTCGGCGCGGCCGGCGACCGTGCCGAGCCGGTCGAGCCACTCGCGCTCCAACTGGGCCTGGGCGCGCTCCATCTCCTCGGCGGTGGGGCCCTCCTCGGCGAACCGGGCGAGCTCCTCGTCGATGGCGGCCTCGATGACGGGGACCTCGACGTCGCCGGAGGTCTTGACGTCCAGCCAGCCGAGCGAGGGCGCCCCGGCCAGCCGCAGCAGGCCGAAGCCGGCGGCGACCGCCGTGCGGTCGCGGCGCACCAGCCGGTTGTAGAGGCGGGAGGACTCGCCGCCGCCGAGGACGGTGAGCGCGAGGTCGGCCGCGTCGCACGCGCGCGTGCCGTCGTGCGGGAGCCGGTAGGCGGCCATCAGGGCGCGCGCCGGGACCTCCTCCTCGACGACCTCGCGCAGCTGCTCGCCGATCACGTCGGGCAGCGCGCCGTCGCGGGGCGCGGGTTTGCCGTCGTGGGAGGCGATGGAGCCGAAGTACTTCTCGATCCACGCGAGCGTCTGCTGCGGGTCGATGTCGCCGACGACCGACAGGACGGCGTTGTTGGGCGCGTAGTACGTGCGGAAGAACGCGCGCGCGTCCTCCAGGGTGGCCGCGTCCAGGTCGGCCATGGACCCGATCGGCGTGTGGTGGTACGGGTGGCCCTCCGGGTAGGCGAGGGCGGTGAGCCGCTCGAAGGCGGTGCCGTAGGGCACGTTGTCGTACCTCTGCCGGCGTTCGTTCTTGACCACGTCCCGCTGGTTCTCCATGGACTCCTCGTCCAGGGCCGCGAGCAGGGAGCCCATGCGGTCGGCCTCCAGCCAGAGGGCGAGCTCCAGCTGGTGGGCGGGCATGGTCTCGAAGTAGTTGGTGCGCTCGAAGCTGGTGGTGCCGTTGAGCGAGCCGCCCGCGCCCTGCACCAGCTCGAAGTGACCGTTGCCCTTGACCTGGGCGGAGCCCTGGAACATCAGGTGCTCGAAAAGGTGAGCCAGACCGGTGCGTCCCTTGACCTCGTGGCGGGAGCCGACGTCGTACCAGAGGCACACCGCCGCGACCGGGGTCAGGTGGTCCTCGGAGAGCACCACGCGCAGCCCGTTGGCCAGGCGGTGCTCGGTCGCTGTCAGGCCGCCGGAGCCTGCCTCGGCTGTGGCCGTGTGACCCATGGGCATGTACGTCCCTTCGATCGCTTGGCGGTCCGGAAACCGCCGTTTCCCTGCCGGTCCTGCCACTGTATGCAAGCGTGCGGACGCCTGGCGAAGTTCCCGGAGGCCGTACGCCGAGAGCGAGACCCCGGGTGGCGCGCCGGACGCCTGTGGGGCGGGGCCCGTTCCGGCCCGCGCGCCGGCGAGATCCCGGCGGGACGGTCCCTGACCTGGGAGTCACCGGCGTGTCGGGGGGCTCGGCAGCGGTGGGGCGGGCGGCCGGTTGCCGGGGGCTGGTCGGTGTTGTCAGTGCGGCGGTCCACAATGGTCCGCGTCAGATCCGTCTCTCGCTTCAGCAAGGAGCCGGCAGCGATGGCCCGCCGCAGCACCAAGAACCCGCCGCCCGACGACCCGTACGAGGAGAAGATCCTCGACATCGACGTCGTCGACGAGATGCAGGGCTCCTTCCTCGAGTACGCGTACTCGGTCATCTACTCCCGCGCCCTGCCGGACGCCCGGGACGGGCTCAAGCCGGTGCACCGCCGGATCGTCTACCAGATGAACGAGATGGGCCTGCGCCCCGACCGCGGCTACGTCAAGTGCGCCCGTGTCGTCGGCGAGGTCATGGGCAAGCTGCACCCCCACGGCGACGCGTCGATCTACGACGCGCTGGTCCGCCTGGCCCAGCCCTTCTCGATGCGCGTCCCCCTGGTCGACGGCCACGGCAACTTCGGCTCGCTGGGCAACGACGACCCGCCGGCCGCCATGCGGTACACCGAGTGCCGGATGGCCGAGGCGACGTCCCTGATGACGGAGTCCATCGACGAGGACACCGTCGACTTCGCACCCAACTACGACGGCCAGGAGCAGGAGCCGGTCGCCCTGCCCGCCGCCTTCCCGAACCTGCTGGTGAACGGCTCCTCCGGCATCGCCGTCGGCATGGCCACCAACATGCCGCCGCACAACCTCGGTGAGGTGATCGCGGCCGCCCGCCACCTGATCCGCTATCCGAACGCGGACCTGGACGCGCTGATGAAGCACGTCCCGGGCCCCGACCTGCCCACGGGCGGCCGGATCGCCGGCCTGTCCGGGATCCGCGACGCCTACGAGACCGGGCGCGGCACGTTCAAGATCCGCGCCACGGTGTCGGTGGAGACCGTGACGGCCCGCCGCAAGGGCCTGGTCGTCACCGAGCTGCCGTTCGCGGTCGGCCCGGAGAAGGTGATCGCCAAGATCAAGGACCTGGTCGGCTCCAAGAAGATCCAGGGCATCGCCGACGTCAAGGACCTCACCGACCGCGAGCACGGACTGCGCCTGGTCATCGAGATCAAGAACGGCTTCGTGCCGGAGGCCGTCCTGGAGCAGCTCTACAAGCTGACGCCGATGGAGGAGTCCTTCGGCATCAACAACGTCGCCCTGGTCGACGGCCAGCCCCTGACGCTGGGCCTGAAGGAGCTGCTGGAGGTCTACCTCGACCACCGCTTCGACGTCGTGCGGCGCCGCAGCGAGTACCGCCGCGGCAAGCGACGCGACCGGCTGCACCTGGTCGAGGGCCTGCTCACCGCCCTCGTGGACATCGACGAGGTCATCCGGCTGATCCGCTCCAGCGAGAACTCCGCGCAGGCCAAGCAGCGCCTGATGGAGCGCTTCTCGCTGAGCGAGGTGCAGACCCAGTACATCCTCGACACCCCGCTGCGCCGCCTGACCAAGTACGACCGCATCGAGCTCGAGGCGGAGAAGGAGAAGCTCACCGCGGAGATCGAGGAGCTGACCCGGATCCTGGAGTCGGACGCCGAGCTGCGCAAGCTGGTCTCGGCCGAACTGGCCGCGGTCGCCAAGAAGTTCGCCAGCCCTCGGCGCACGGTGCTGCTGGAGTCCGCCTCGGTCCCGGTCGCCGCGGTGCCGCTGCAGGTGGCGGACGACCCGTGCCGCGTGCTGCTGTCCTCCACGGGTCTGCTGGCCCGTACGGCCAACGGCGATCCGCTCCCCAAGGACGCCGACGGCAAGCGGCACAAGCACGACGTGATCATCTCGGCGGTGCCCTCCACGGCCCGCGGCGAGGTGGGCGTGGTGACCTCGGCGGGCCGCCTGCTGCGGGTGAACGTCGTGGACCTGCCCCAGCTCCCGGAGACGGCGTCCGCGCCGAACCTCTCCGGGGGCGCGCCGCTCGCCGAGTTCGTCACCCTGGAGGGCGACGAGACGGCGGTGTGCCTGACCACGCTGGACGAGTCCTCGCCGGGCCTCGCGCTGGGCACCGAGCAGGGTGTCGTCAAGCGCGTGGTCCCCGACTACCCCTCCAACAAGGACGAGTTGGAGGTCATCACCCTCAAGGAGGGCGACCGGATCGTCGGCGCGGCCGAGCTGCGCACGGGCGAGGAGGACCTGGTCTTCATCACGGACGACGCCCAGCTGCTGCGCTACCAGGCCTCCCAGGTGCGGCCGCAGGGCCGTCCGGCCGGCGGCATGGCGGGCGTCAAACTCGCCGAGGGCGCCAAGGTCATCTCGTTCACGGCCGTCGACCCGGCCGCGGACGCGATCGTCTTCACGGTCGCCGGCTCGCGCGGGACACTCGACGACTCCGTGCAGACGACGGCCAAGGTGACCCCGTTCGACCAGTTCCCGCGCAAGGGCCGCGCCACCGGTGGCGTCCGCTGCCAGCGGTTCCTCAAGGGCGAGGACTGCCTGTCCTTCGCCTGGGCGGGCCCGGTCCCGGCCCGCGCCGCCCAGAAGAACGGCAACCCGGCCGAACTCCCGGACATCGACCCCCGCCGCGACGGCTCGGGCGTGTCCCTGGCGAAGACGGTGGCAGCGGTGGCGGGACCGGCGTAGACGGGAGATCGACGGGAGATCGACCGGGGGGCGGGCTCTCGGGGGCGGGGCTTCGGGCTTCGGGCTTCGGGCTTCGGGCTTCGGGCTTCGGGCTTCGGGCTTCGGGCTTCGGGACCAGGGTCTCGGGCTTCGGGGCCAGGGTCTCGGTCCGGGGTGCGGGGCGCGGGGCTTAGGCCTCGGGTGCGGGGACTCGGGACCGGGTGCACGGCCGCTTGGGCTTCGGTGGCGGGCCTCGGGTCCGGGGACGCGCAGGCTCGGGTTTCGGGGCCGGGGTGGCGAGGCCGGGTGCGCGGGAATTCCGGGCTTGGATGGCCCGATCGTGGGCATCCCGGTCCTCGGCACCCGGCCGGGGGCCGGCCCCGGCGGGCGCGTACTCGGGTCCGGGCGCCGGAGGTGCGGGCCTCGGCGGCCGGACCCTCCGGGCCGGTGCCGAAGGTTAGGGGCTCGGCGGTTTCACCCCGCAAGCCCGTGACGGGGGTTGGGCCTCGGCGGCCGGGCCTCGGGTCCGGAGCGTCGGCTCCGGGGCCGGGGTTAAGGGGTCTCGGGGTCCAGGGCCGCCGCGGCCGGATCCTCGGCGTACGCGTCGGCCGGGTACGGGTCCTCGCGGTCCTGTCCCCCGGCCTCCGGGTCCTCGCCGTCGCGTACGTAGCGCAGGACGCCCCACATGCCGTGTTCGTCGGCGTGCGGGGCGTCGCTCTCGCACGCCCTGAGTTCCTTGCCGAGCGCCTCGGTGTCGACGCCGGAGCCGATGAGCACGAGCTGGGTGAGCCGGGCGGGCTCGACGGCAGGCCACGGCTGCGGATAGAAGCGCAGGAAGCGGCCCACCGCGTGCACGAGGTAGCGGTTCCGCGTGTCGTGGGGGCCGAAGTCGACGTAACCCTTGATCCGGTACAGGCCCTCGGGCCGGCTGTCGAGGAACCCCATCAGCCGCCGCGGGTCGAGCGGTGCGGCGGAGACGAAGGCCAGGCTATCGTAGCCGGCGTGCAAGTGCCCGGCGTGGCCCTCGGCCCCGTCGTCCTCGTGGGGCGCGGCCAGGTCGTCGAAGGACAGCTGGCCGATCCGCTCCTCGCTCGGCCTCTTGTCGAAGAGGAACTCGGGGTCGACGCGGCCGTGGCGGGCCGGCACGACCGCGCCGCCGTCGACGAGGGACCGCACGAGCCCGAGGACGCGCTCGCCGTCGGCGGCCCGGTCGAGCTTGTTGACGACGACGAGGTCGGCGAGCGCGAGGTGCCGGTCGATCGCGGGGTGCCGGGCGCGGGTGTCGTCGAACTCGGCGGCGTCGACGACCTCGACGAGGCCGCCGTAGACGACTCGGGGGTTCTCGCTGGCCAGCACCATGCGGACGAGTTCCTGGGGTTCGGCGAGCCCGCTGGCCTCGATGACGATGACGTCGATGCCGGTGGCGGGGGCGGTGAGCCGGCCGAGGTAGTGGTCGAGTTCGCCGGCGTCGACCGCGCAGCACAGACACCCGTTGCCGAGCGAGACCGTGGAGTCCCCGAGCGCTCCGGCGACGGCCATGGCGTCGATCTCGATCGCGCCGAAGTCGTTCACGATCGCGCCGATGCGGGTGCCGCCGCTGTGGTGCAGAAGGTGGTTGAGGAGCGTCGTCTTGCCGGAGCCGAGGAATCCGGCGAGCACCACCACGGGGATCTGCGGCACGCCCGTCTCCACGCCCGAAACGGCCTGTGTGCTCGGATGCGGCCCCTGACCCGGACTCGGCTGACTCACCGTGCGACCTCTCTCACGCCGACGCGTGCACCGGCTCACGTCCGCGGTGCACCTGGGGGGATGGAATGCCGGTCCAGGATACGAGCCGCCGGAATCCCCGCTGTGGTGAACGATTGTTAGCAGCACGCGCGGGGCAGACGATGGACATGGCGCCGGACCGTGCGACCCTCGCTTCCCTCCGTGCGCCTCCTCTCCGCCTCCCCGCCGATCGGAGCCGCTCGGCACCCTGGGAGACGGCAAGCGCCGCCCACCGCTCGCCGGTCCCCGTCACCCGCCCCACGCCCCGACGACCGGCGGACGGCCGCCTGGATTCGGGGGTTGACATGGCCACACAGAGTTCCGGAGTACGGAGGATCGTTTCGGCATTCAAAGCGGGGTTCGCTGCCGCTACCGAGTCCGTCGCCGCACCGGCGTCACGGCACCGGCGCAGAGTCGCCCTCACCGAACAGCACCGGCTCCATTTCGACCTGCTCTGCAAAGCGATGGACGACCCCGCACTGACCGCAGTCCTCGACACCTACGAGACCGAGATCCCCCTGGACAAGCAGCGCCAGTTCCTTTTCGCGAACGCCCTCTACATCAACGCGCTGCACTTCCACCGGATCGGGGCCATGTCCCGCGGCGAGTTGTACGGGCATCTGCGGGTCATGGGGCAGAACCAGGTGTTCCGGGACTATTGGGAGGCGACCCGGCATCACCGCAAGAGCCTGCCGGTGACCTCGGAGGAGTACGCGCTGGGGCTGATGATGGACGATCTGATCCAGGAGCTGACCGACTCGGACTCCGACGAGTGGTGGGTCGTCGGCGAGCCGCCGGACGAACCGGAGTAGGAATTTCACTCACTCGCCAGGTGTGAAGTCGCTCAACTCGCGCTCCGGAGTGGATATCTTGTCGCCTGGCCCTCTCCGGGCACTCCGGCGAACACCCGCACGCCCGGAGACAGATCGCTCCGTTCAGACACCGGTTCGGAGATGCAGGCTCGGAGGAAGAAGAACCATCCCTTCGAGCTGTGAGGCGGTATCTCTCGGTGAAGATCGTGCGACGTGTCGGGGCCTCGCCCCGGGAGCGCGGCAGTGCTACGGGCCAGACGTGCCCCGACATCTTCGAGCTCAGCAACGGCGACTTCGCGGTCGTGGGCCGCGAGGCCACCGCGGAGCTCGACCCGGAACTGCCGACCGACGCCGCACGGGCCGACTACGAGCGGATCGTGGTCATCACCCGCGAGACTCTGGTGCGCGCCAAGCACGACATCCCCGACGCCTGACGAACTCCGGCCCGGCTCCGTGCGGTTCGGTGCGGTTCGGTGCGGTTCGGTGCGGTTCGGTGCGGTTCGGTGCGGTTCGGTGCGGTGCCCCGGCCCGCCGCGTCAGGCCGCGTGCGGCACGGCCACCGGGGCCTTCGGGCCGACGTAGCGCGCGACCGGGCGGATGATCTTCGAGTCCTCGGCCTGCTCGAGGATGTTGGCGCTCCAGCCGACCACCCGGGCCGCCGCGAAGGTCGGCGTGAACATCTCCCGCGGCAGGCCGCACAGTTCCATGACCACGCCCGCGTAGAACTCCACGTTCGTGTGGAGTTCGCGCCCCGGTTTGAGCTCGGCGAGGATGGCCTCCACCCGGCGCTCGACCTCCACGGCGAACTCCACACGCGGGCCGCCGAAGCGCTGGGCCGTCTCCCGCAGCATGCGGGAACGCGGGTCCTCGGTGCGGTACACGGCGTGCCCGAAGCCCATGATGCGGTCGCCGGCCAGGACGCGCGCACGGATCCAGGAGTCGATGCGATCGGGTGTGCCGATCGCGTCCAGGGTGTCCAGTGCGCGGCTCGGCGCTCCTCCGTGGAGTGGTCCCGACAGCGCTCCTACGGCCGCCACGAGGCACGCGGCCACGTCCGCTCCGGTGGACGCGACGACCCGCCCGGTGAAGGTTGAGGCATTGAATCCGTGATCAATGGTTGAGATCATGTATTGCTCGACTGCACGGGCCCGCTCCGGCTCCGGCTCGCGGCCCGTCAACATGTACAGGTAGTTGGCCGCGCAGGACAGGTCCTCGCGGGGCGGCACGGGCTCCAGGCCCCGCCCCAGCCGGTGCAGCGCGGTGAGCAGGGTGGGTACGGCCGCGCACGCCACGAGCGTGTCCTGCCGCCGCCGGTCGGCGTCGATGTCGTACACCGGGCGGAAGCCCCGGGCCGCACCCAGCAGCGACAGCGCGGTGCGCAGGCCGGAGAGCGGCCCGGAACGTGTGCTCGCCGCCGCTATCGCGGGCAGGGCCCCGGCGACCTCCTCGGGCAGCCGGCGCAGCGCGGCGGTCCGTGCGGCGAAGTCAGCGGCCTGCCGGGCGTCCGGAAGTTCACCGTGCACCAGCAGGTACCAGACGTCCTCGAAGCGGCGGGTGCGTGCGAGTTCGACGGCGGAGTACTGCCGGTAGTGGTAGAAGCCCTCGAGGCCCCGGACGTCACCGATTCGGGTGTCGGTGACCACGACTCCGGCGAGACCCCTCGGCGCGTCGACGAGAGTGGCTGCGGCCCTGTTGACGGACATGTTTCCTCCCTGGACTTGATTCGACTGTCCATGCTTGATTCCTATTCTGTCAACATTGATTCAATCAATATGCATCTACATCGAGCGGACGGATACGGTGACCCCATGCGCGATCAAGTAGCCCCCGGCGGCCCCGCGGAACGGCGGCTGACGACCAAGGAGACCGCCGAGGTGCTGGGCGTGAAGCCCGAAACCGTCTACGCGTACGTGAGCCGCGGTCAGCTGAGCAGCCGCCGCGGGGCGGGTGGGCGCGGCAGCACCTTCGACGCGGCCGAGGTCGAGGCGCTCGCCCGGCGCAACAGGCGGGACGGCGGCGGCTCGGGCTCCGGCGGCGAGCTCTCCGTGCGCACCCGCATCACGCTCATCGACCAGGACCGGTACTACTTCCGCGGAGTGGACGCCACCGAACTGGCCGCGCGGCACACTTACGAGGAGGTCGCCGAGTGGCTGTGGACCGGGGAGCTCCGCCCCGGCGCCGCGTTCACCGCGCCCGAGGCTTCTGTCGCCGTGGCCCGCCGCGCCGTGGACGCCCTGCCGGAGCACACCGGGCCCACCGACCGGCTCCGGGTCGCCGCGATCGCCGCCGCGGCCGCGGACCCGCTGCGCTTCGACCTGTCCGAGGACGCCGTGCTCGGCACGGCGCGCATCCTCATCCCGACCCTGGTCGCCGCGCTCCCCCCGGTGCCCTACGGCGGTCACCGCGACCCCGACCGCGGCCCGCTCGCCCGCCGGCTGTGGGCCCGGCTGAGCGGCCGCCCCGCCGACGAGGCGTCAACGCGCGTGCTGGACACGGCGCTCGCCCTGCTCGCCGACCACGACCTGGCCGCCTCCACCCTCGCCGTGCGCGTCGCCGCCTCCGCCCGCGCGCACGCCTACGCGGCCGTGTCGGCCGGGCTGGGCGTGATCGAGGGCCCGCTGCACGGCGCGGCCAGCGGCCTGGCCCACCGGCTGCTGCTGGAGGTGCTCGACCGGGGCTCCGCGGGACCCGTGATCGCCGAGGAGCTCCGGGACGGCCGCCGCATCCCCGGGCTCGGCCACCGCCTCTACACCGGCGAGGACCCCCGCGCGAGTGCCCTCTTCGCGCTCCTGGCGGACGTGCCCCGCGCCGCCCCCGCGCTCGCCGCGGCCCGCGACGTCGTGGCCACCACGGCCCGCCACGCCCCGCTGCACGCCAACGTCGACCTGGCCCTCGCCGTGTTCACCGCCTCCGCCGGGATGGACGCCACGGCGGGCGAGACGATCTTCGCTGTCGCGCGCACGGCGGGCTGGATCGCCCATGCCCTGGAGGAGTACGGGGAGCGCCCCCTGCGCATGCGCCCGAGCGGCCAGTACGTCGGCCCCCGCCCGCCGCAGCCGCTGCCCTGAACGGAGTCCGCTGCGCGGGGCCACGGCGGCCCGCGGACCAGATCACTCCGACGGCCGGAAGTCGCTTCACCCGCGGTCAGGTTAGGCTCACCTGTGTGAGTAGGTGCTCGACCGTCTCCCGGCAGCTCGACGAGCCGATGGCCGCGACCGCGGTCACCGCGACGACATGGCTGCTGCTGGAGCAGCCCGGCCCGTGGGGCGCCAAGGCGCTCACCTCGAGCCATCTGGATCCCGCCCTCGGCCGCGCGCTGGACCGCGCCACGCGGGGCACCGGTGTGCGCGTCGCGCTGATCCGCCGCCCCGGCCGCCACGCCGACCGCCGCACGCCCTCCGTGCGGCAGGTGTACGCGGCCCACACGGTGCCGGGGAACCCCTGGCTGCGCGGCGCCGCCATCACCGAGCCGGAACACCTGCTGGACCTGGACTTCACCGCGCTCGGCCGGGGCGACCACGACACCTTCGACACGGTGCTGGAGGGCGCGGCCCACGTGGGCGGCCCGCTCGCGTTCGTGTGCACCAACGGCAAGCGCGACCGGTGCTGCGCCCTCCTCGGCCGCCCCCTCGCGGCCGAGCTCGCCTCCTCGGGCGTGCGCGGGGTCTGGGAGGTCACGCACCTGGGCGGCCACCGCTTCTCGCCCACGCTGCTCGTCCTGCCGTACGGATACGCCTACGGCAGGGCCGAGGCGCACGCCGTCAAGGACGTCCTGCACGCCGTCCAGGAGGGCCGCGTCGTCCTGGACGGCTGCCGGGGCCGCACCGCCTGGGAACGGCCCGGACAGGCCGCGGAGCTGGCCGTGCGGGCGGCCGCGGACGAGTACCGCGCGGACGCCCTCACCGTCGTGCGCGCCGACGGCGCCGCACCCCACTGGGAGGTCACCGTCGCCCACGCCGACGGACGCCGGTGGCGGGTGAGGGTGCGGCAGACGGCCGCCGCGCCGCCCCGCCCGGAGAGCTGCGGCGCGTCGGTCCTGGGCGGCCCCGCGCTCATGGACGTGGTGGCGCTGCGGGAAGTCACCGCCACCCGGCTCGCCGGCTGACGGTGCCCGCCTCGCCGGCCGGCGTGCCCGCGCGGGGTGACCGAGATCCGCGGCACACCTCTGGGGCGGCCGCCACCGGCCGACGTACCGTCGTGGGCATGAATGGCACTCCCCCCGCACGCCGCCGTCGCCTGGGCCTGCCCCGGCGGGTCTTCTCGCAGGTGCTGCTGATGCAGCTGGCGATCGCCGCGGGGGTGGCGGTGCTCGCGACCGGGCTGTTCCTCGCGCCGCTCAGCCACCAGCTGGACGAGCAGGCGATGCGCCGGGCCCTCGCCATCGCCGAGACCACCGCGCAGAACCCGCAGATCGCGCGGAACCTGCGGAGCACCGCGCCGAGCGCCGACGGGCCCGTGCAGCGGGAGGCGGAACGCATCCGGAAGGCCACCGGCGCCGAGTACGTCGTGGTGATGGACAACCACGGCACCCGCTGGTCGCACACGGACCCGTGGCAGATCGGCGAACACGTCTCGACGAGCCCTGACGCGGCCCTCGCCGGCGAGGAGGTCATGGAGATCGACACCGGCACCCTGGGCCGCTCCGCGCGCGGCAAGGTGCCGCTGTACGACTCGGGCCACCACATCATCGGCGCGGTCTCGGTCGGCATCGCCTACGACAGCGTGCGCGCCAAGCTCGTCGACACCGTCCCGAGCCTGTTCGCCTACGCGGGCGGCGCACTGGCCGCCGGCGCGCTGGCCGCCTGGCTGATCTCCCGGCGGGTGCAGCGGCAGACGCGGGACCTGGCCTTCTCCGACATCGCGGCCCTGCTCGCCGAGCGCGAGGCGATGCTGCACGGCATACGGGAAGGCGTGGTGGCCCTCGACCGCGGCGGCCGCATCCGGCTGCTCAACGACGAGGCACGGCGGCTGCTCGGCATCGGCGACGAGGCGGTCGGCCGGTCGCTGGACGAGGCACTCGGCGAGGGCCGTACGACGGACGTGCTGGCGGGGCGGGTCACGGGGACCGACCTGCTCACCGTGCGCGGGCAGCGGGTCCTGGTCGCCAACCGCATGCCCACCGACGACGGGGCCGCCGTCGCCACGCTGCGCGACCGCACCGAACTGGAGCAGCTGGGCCGGGAACTGGACTCCACGCGCGGGCTGATCGACGCCCTGCGCGCGCAGGACCACGAGCACGCCAACCGCATGCACACCCTGCTCGGGCTGCTGGAGCTGGAGATGTACGACGACGCCGTGGAGTTCGTCGGGGAGGTGGTCGGCGACCACCGGGCCACGGCCGAGCAGGTCACCGAGAAGATCCAGGACCCGCTGCTCGCCGCGCTGCTGGTCGGCAAGGCGACCGTGGCCGCCGAGCGGGGAGTCGCCCTGTGGGTCTCGGACCGTACCTGGCTGCCGGACCGGCTGGTCGACCCCAGGGGTCTGGTGACGGTCGTCGGCAATCTGGTGGACAACGCACTGGACGCCGTGGCGGCGACCCCGCACGCGCGCGTGGAGGTCGAACTGCGCACCGAGGGACGTACCGCGGTCCTGGAGGTGTCCGACACCGGTCCCGGAATCCCGGCGGATCGGCGCGAGCAGATCTTCACGGAGGGCTGGTCGACCAAGCAGCCGCCCGCGCACGGCAGACGCGGCATCGGCCTGTCCCTGGTGCGCAGGCTCGCCGAGCGGCAGGGCGGGCAGGTGACCGTGGGCGAGGCGCCCGGTGGCGGCGCCCGGTTCGTCGTCGTACTGCCGGAGGCGCTGGCCGAGACGGAGCTGGTTCCGGCGGAGCCGGCACCGCTTCCGCGGGTCTTGGCCGCCCCAGGGGCGGGCCACGGCCTTGTCGGGGAGGAGCCGGCACCGTGATCGAGGTCCTGGTCGTCGACGACGACACGCGGGTCGCGCGGGTCAACGCCGCCTACGTCGGGAAGGTCCCGGGCTTCCGTGTGGCGGCCGAGGCGCACAGCGCCGCCGAGGCCCTGCACCGGCTGGAGACGCTGCCGCGCGTGGACCTGGTGCTCATGGACCACTACCTGCCCGACGAGACGGGCCTCGACGTGGTCCGTGAGATGCGGCGGCGCGGCCACCAGACCGACGTGATCATGGTGACGGCGGCCCGGGACGTGGCGACCGTGCAGTCGGCGATGCGGCAGGGGGTGCTGCAGTACCTGGTCAAGCCGTTCGCCTTCGCGGGGCTGCGGGCCAAACTGGAGGCGTACGCGCGGCTGCGCCGCACCCTGGACGGCGGCGGGGAGGCCGAACAGCCGGAGGTGGACCGGATCTTCGCAGCGCTGTCCGCGCCGTCGCCGCGCGAGCTGCCCAAGGGCCACTCCCCCGCCACCGCAGCCCTGGTGCGCCGGTCCCTGATGGACGCCGGGGAGCCGTTGTCGGCCCAGGAGGTCGCCGACCGGACGGGGGTGAGCCGGCAGACCGCCCAGCGCTATCTGAAGCTGCTGGAACGCGCGGGACGGGTCCGGCTGACCCTGAGGTACGGCGACGCGGGCCGCCCTGAACACCGTTACGTGTGGGCGGCCCGCGCCTGAGGACACGGCTCGTGGGGCGGGGGAAGAGACCGTGTCCCCCCTTGCATACGGATGTCAGCCGGTCGCCTTCTCGACGAACTCGGTGGTGTACGTCTTGGACAGGTCCACCTTGGCGTTCTTGATGTTGGGGTTGAACGACTTGAGGACCTTCTCAACGGTCTCGGGGCCGTTCGCGGGCATCACGCCGTCCTCGGTGAACATCGGCAGCGTGCTCTTGATGGCCGACGCGTACAGGAACTTGTTGCCCTGCGAGTAGTCGGCGGGCATCTTTTCGGCGATCTCGGTGGCGCTGTGGGTGGACATCCACTTGAGCGTCTTGACGAAGGCGTTGGCCAGCTTCTGGACGGTCTCCTTGTGACCGTTGACCCAGTCCGTCTGCATGTACAGGCTTGACGACGGGTACGGACCGCCGAGTGCCTCAAGGGATCCCTGCGGCGTCCGCATGTCGAGCAGGACCTTGCCGGCCTTCTTGTCCAGGATCGTCGCGACGGTCGGGTCGGTCGTCATGCCGCCGTCGATGGAGCCCTTCTGGAGGGCGGAGATGAAGGTCGGTCCGGCGCCGACGGCGACCGGGGTGAAGTCGCTGACCTTCACGCCGTTCTTGACGGCGAGGTACTTGGTGAGGAAGTCGGTCGAGGAGCCGAGGCCGGTGATGCCGAGCTTCTTGCCCTTGAAGTCCTTCGGCGAAGTGATCTTGTTCGCGGCCTTGTTGGAGACGACCTCCACCTCGCCCGGGGCGCGCGAGAACTGGACGACGGACTCGACGGACTTGCCCTTGACCTGGAGGTCGAGGGTGTGGTCGTAGAAGCCGACGGCGCCCTGGACCTGGCCGGAGACCAGCGCGGTCTCCGCCTGCACGCCGGCGGGCTCGCTCAGCAACTCGACGTCCAGGCCCTCCGCCGAGAAGTAGCCCAGGCGCTGGGTGAGCATCGCGGGCAGGTAGATGACCTTGTCCAGGCCACCGACCATGATCTTGACGTGCTCGCCCTTGCCGCCCCCGCCGCTGCCGGTGACGGCCGTCGAGCCGGCCGCGTCGTTGGCGCAGGCGGTGAGGGAGGACAGGGCGAGCAGGCCGGCGGCGGCCGACGCGATGAATCTGGCGGACTGGCGCATGAGGGTTTCACGTCCTTGTGAGATGACTCGCGGGCGGAAGGCCCGCGGGAAGGTGGTGCGGGACAGGGAGCGGGGTGTGTGGTCTCGCGGTGTGGTGCCCGGGCGTGCTGCCGGGCGGGCGGTTCAGTGCCCGGAGTCGGCCGGCTTCCAGCGGAAGATGCGGCGCTCGGCGAAGGTGAGCAGCCCCTCGGCGACGAGGGCGACCGCGGCCAGGATGACCATCGCGGCGTACACACCGGCCGCGTTGAAGGTGCCCTGGGACTGCGCGACGAGCAGGCCGATGCCCTTGGTGGCGCCGATGTACTCGCCGACGATGGCGCCGATGAGGGCGAAGCCGAAGCTGACGTGGAGGCTGGTGAAGATCCACGAGGTCGCGGACGGGATGACCACCTGGAGCGTCACCCGGCGGTCGCTCGCGCCGAGGATCCTCGCGTTGGACACCAGGTTGCGGTCCACCTCGCGGGCGCCCTGGAAGGCGTTGAAGAACACCGGGAAGAAGACGAGGACGACCGCGGAGGCGACCTTGGAGGCCGGTCCGAGCCCGAACCAGATCACGAAGATCGGGGCGAGGACGATCCTCGGTATGGAGTTGAGCACCTTGATGTACGGGCCGAGGACGTCGGCGAGGAAGGCGATGCGGCCGAGCGCGATGCCGAGGACCACACCGGCGACCACGCCGAACGCCCAGCCGAGCAGGGCCTCGTGAAGGGTGAACCAGATCTGCTCGCCGAGCGAGCCGAGCGCGGTGCCGTGCGTGACCCAGGTCCAGATCTGGTCCCAGATCTGCGAGGGCATCGAGAAGTTGAACGGGTCGATGACCTTCGCCCGCGAGAGCACCTCCCACAGGCCGAGCACGGCCACCAGGAGCACCAGGCGGGCCGAGCTGACGACCGCCTTGCGCTTGCGCGCCGCACGGGCCCGGGACTGGGCGCGGTCGGTCGGCTTGGCCGTGTCGACGACCGGAGTGCTGAGCACCTCAGGCGACATGGGCGGCACCCCTCTCGCGCGTGATGCGGACCTCTTCGCCGAGGGACTCCCAGATCTCCCGGTAGATGTCGATGAAGTGCGACTCCAGGCGCACCTGCTCGACCTTGCGCGGGCGCGGCAGGTCGATGTCGAAGACCTGCTTCACGGTCGCGGGACCGGCGGTCATCACGACGACCCGGTCGGCCAGCGCGATGGCCTCCTCCAGGTCGTGGGTGACGAAGACGACGGAGGAGCCGGTGCCCTCCCACAACTCGAGGAGCTCGTCCGACATCAGGGCCCGGGTCTGCACGTCGAGGGCCGAGAAGGGCTCGTCCATCAGCAGGATCTCGGGGTCGTTGACGAAGGTGGCGGCGAGGGCGACGCGCTTGCGCTGTCCGCCGGAGAGCTGGTGCGGGTAGCGGTCCTCGAACGCGGAGAGGCCGACCCGGGCCAGCCAGGCGCGCGCCTTCTCCTTGGCCTCCGCCTTCGGCACACCGCGGAAGCGGGGCCCGGCCATCACGTTGGACAGCACGGTGCGCCAGGGGAAGGTGGCGTCCTGCTGGAAGACGAAACCGACCTTGCCGCCGACGCCGCGGACCTGCTCGCCGGCCACCAGCACGTCGCCCTCGGTGGGCTCCTCCAGCCCGCTGACCAGGGTCAGCGTCGTCGACTTGCCGCAGCCGGTCGGACCGACCACCGCCACGAACTCGCCACGCCGGACGGTGAGGTCGAGATCCCTGACGGCGGTGTGCAAGCCTCCTGACGGCGTCTTGAACGTCTTGCTCGCGCCCCGTAGCTCGATGGCGGGGCTCGTGTCTGTGCTCATGGCCCGGGACGGTAGATGTGGCCCCGGCCACAGCAGGAGTCTTCTGAGCGCAAGCCGTTGTTTTGCTCGCAAGGACCTGTTGTGCTCTTTTTGCTCGCGCTACAACAACGGAGCCGAAACACGGGCTTAACGCTCGCCTGGCCTTGGGAGAAAGAGGCCCGATGATTGACGTCCTGGTGGTCGACGACGACTTCCGTGTCGCTGAGATAAACGCGAAATACGTGGGGAAGGTTCCCGGCTTCCGGGTGGCCGCCCGCGCGCACAGTGCCGCCCAGGCGCTGACGGCCGTACAGCGCGGGGGTGTCGACCTCGTCCTGCTCGACCACTACCTGCCCGACCGGACGGGGCTTGAACTCGTCCACCGCATGCGCGAACAGGGCATCGGCACCGACGTCATCATGATCACCGCGGCGGGCGACGTGGCGACCGTGCAGCAGGCGATGCGGCTGGGCGCGCTGCACTATCTGGTCAAGCCCTTCACCTTCGCCGCGCTGCGCACCCGGCTGGACTCCTACGCCGCGCTGCGCCGCACCGTGGACCGGGTCGGCGGGCACGGCGTCACCGGGCAGGAGCAGGTGGACCGGATCTTCGGCGCCCTGCGCACCGCACCGGCGCCCTCCTCGCCCGGCCTGCCCAGCGGCCACTCGGAGCCCACGACCGACCTGATCTGCGGGGTGCTGCACCGCGCCGGCCAGCCCCTGTCGGCCCACGAGGTGGCGGCCAGGACGGGCCTGAGCCGCTCCACGGCCCAGCGTTACCTGCGCCACCTCGAACAGGCCGGCCGGCTGCGCCTGTCCCTGCGCTACGGCGACACGGGACGCCCCGAGCACCGGTACGCGTGGGTGGCGCCGTAGCAGCCCGGGCCCGCGGACGGTGTCCTTCCACGCCGCCGTAGGGGCCCCTGATCACACGGCTCCCGCCCCCGTCAGCGAACGGACCTCCGTCTCCGCGTGCTTGGCCGCGTCGGGCAGCTCGGGCGAGGTGACCGTGCCGAGCCAGCCCGCGAGGAAGCCGAGCGGGATGGAGACGATGCCCGGGTTCTGCAGCGGGAAGAACTGGAAGTCGGTGCCCGGGAAGAGCGAGTCGGGGCTCCCGGAGACCACTGGCGAGAGCACGACCAGCAAGAGCGCGGGGATCAGGCCGCCGTACACGGCCCACACCGCGCCACGGGTGGTGAACGCCCGCCAGAACAGCGAGTACAGCAGCACCGGCAGGTTCGCCGAGGCGGCGACGGCGAAGGCCAGCCCGACCAGGAAGGCGACGTTGAGGTCACGGGCGAGCAGACCGAGGGCGATGGCGACCACGCCGATGCCCACGGCCGCGACGCGCGCGACGGTCACCTCGCTGCGCTGCCGGCCGCCCGGGTGGCGCAGGGACGCGTACAGGTCGTGCGCCACCGACGCCGAGGAGGCGAGCGTGATGCCGGCCACGACGGCGAGGATGGTGGCGAACGCGACGGCCGCCACCACCGCGAACAGCACCGTCCCCGCGGTGGAGTCCGCGCCGCCGCCGAGGTCGAGGGCCAGCAGCGGAACCGCCGTGTTCCCCGCGGCGTTCGACCCGCGCACCGCGTCCGGTCCCACGATGGCGGCCGCGCCGAAGCCGAGCACGATCGTCATCAGGTAGAAGCCGCCGATGAGCCCGATCGACCAGATCACCGACCGCCGGGCGGCCCTCGCGGTCGGGACGGTGTAGAAGCGGGAGAGGATGTGCGGCAGCCCGCCCGTGCCGAGCACCAGCGCGAGCCCCAGGCTGATGAAGTCCAGGCGCGCGGTCCAGCCGCCGCCGTACTTCAGACCCGGGGCGAGGAACGCGTTCCCGTGGCCGCTGCGATCGGCCGCGGTGAGCAGCAGCCGGTCGAGGTCGCCGTGGAAGCGGATCATGACGAGCGCGGTCAGGACGACGGTGCCGCCCAGCAGCAGTACCGCCTTGACGATCTGGATCCAGGTGGTGGCGCGCATGCCGCCCAGCGACACGTAGATCACCATCAGCGCGCCGACGCCGATGACGGTCCACGCCTGCGCGGCCTCGCCGGTCCGGCCGAGGAGCAGCGCCACCAGGCTTCCCGCGCCCACCATCTGCGCCACCAGGTACAGCACGGACACGGTGACCGAGGAGGTGCCCGCGGCGATGCGCACCGGCCGCTCCCTCATCCGGGTCGCGACCACGTCGGCGAGGGTGAACCGCCCGCAGTTGCGCACGAGTTCCGCGACGAGGAACAGCACCACCAGCCAGGCGACCTGGAACCCCACCACGTACAGCAGTCCGTCGTAGCCGAACAGCGCGATGAGTCCGGTGACGCCGAGGAAGGAGGCGGCGGACATGTAGTCGCCCGCGATGGCAAAACCATTCTCCATCGGTGAGAACAGCCGCCCGCCCGCGTAGAACTCCTCCGCCGAGCCCTGCCGGTGGCGGCTCACCCAGGTGGTGATCCCCAGGGTGACGGCGACGAACACACTGAACAGCAGCAGCGCCAGGCTCTGGTGGTCTGCGCTCATGAGGCACCGCCCCGCACACCGCGCGTCAGTTCCTGTGTATCCCAGCGCAGTTCGAGCGCGGCCCGGTCCCGGCGCAGACGTGCGTGCCGGGCGTAGGCCCAGGTGAACAGGAAGGTGGTGAGGAACTGCCCGACCCCCGCGACCATCGCCACGTTCACCGCTCCCGCCACCGGCCGCGCCATGAAATCGGGCGCGGTGGTCGCGGTGACGACGTACCCGACGTACCAGGTGAGGAAGACCGCCGCTCCCGGCACCACGAACCTCCGGTACCGGCTGCGCACTTCCTGGAACGCCGCGCTGCGCTGCACCTCGAGGTACACGTCGGCCGCCGCTTCGGCGCCCCCTTGGGGCCGCTCCTCCCGGCGGGCCGCCGGCACCCGCGCGGTGGGGGCGCCTCTCGCCTCGCCCTCGCCCCAGCCGGAGGCCAGCGCGTCGTACCAGGGGTCGCGGTATCGCGTGTCCTCGGGCGCCGGGGTCCGGTCGGGGTGGTCCCCTGACACGTTCGCTGATTCGTCCCCGGCGCCGCGGGAACGACCGTTGCTTGACTGCATGACCAAGGATGGACAGACCGGGAGGATTTCTGACTTCCGTTCCCCGCGCTCTTCACCCCATCAGGTGACTCACCCCGCCGGAGGCCGTGCCAGGCCCTTCACGTAGGCGTAACGCACGGCCTGCGCACGGTCCTTGACTCCGGTCTTGGCGAACAGGTTGTTGATGTGGGTCTTCACCGTCGCGGTGGAAACGTGCAGCCGGCGGGCGATCTGCTGGTTGCTCAGCCCCTCGGCGATCAGCTCCAGCACCTCGCACTCCCGCGCGGTCAGACCGTCCGGCGCCGGCTCGGCGGGGACCGGCAACGCCTCGGGCTCGGACAGCCGCTCCAGCAGCCTGCGCTGGATGCCGGGCGACAGCCCCGCGTCCCCGGACAGCACGTTCTCCACGGCCCGGACGATCTCGTCCCCGCCCGCGTCCTTGGTGAGATACCCCCGTGCCCCGGCTCTGAGCGCGGGGAACAGCGACTCGTCGTCCGCGAAGGTGGTCAGGATCACCACCTGGGTTCCCGGGTACCCCGAACGGATCCGCCGGGTGGCCTCGACCCCGTCGCAGCGGGGCATGCGCAGGTCCATCAGGACAACGTCCGGGGCGAGTTCCGCGACGAGCCGCACCGCCTCCTCGCCGTCGCCCGCGGCGCCGACCACCTCCACTCCGGGCAGCAGCCCCAGCAGCATCACGATGCCCTCGCGCACGACCGTCTGGTCGTCCGCCACGATCACCCGCGCGGGCTTCCTGCCGGCCTCCTGCGTCATGCCGGCACCTTCAACGTCACCGCGAACCCCTCCTCGTGCGGCCCTGCCTCCAGCGAACCGCCCAGCAGCTCGGCACGCTCCCGCATGCCCAGCAGACCGTACCCGCCGCCGGAGGCGGTGAGATCGCCCGGCGTGCCACCGGTGTCCCGTACGTCCAGCGTCACCTGGTCCTCGCCGTACTCCAGCCGCAGCCGGACCTTGGCGCCCGGGGCGTGCTTGCGGGCGTTGGTCAGGGCCTCCTGGGCGACCCTGCGCACGGCCTGCGACGCCTCGGCCGGAAGGCGTCTGCGTTCACCCGAGACGGTGACCTCCGCCCCGTCGTTCGCGCCCACGAGTTCGGTGAGGTAGTCCTCAAGCGGGGTCAGCTCGCCGCGCAGGGCGGACAGGGCCTGCCGGGTCTCGTCGAGACCGTCGCGGGCCATCGCGCGCGCCGCGACGACCCGATCGAGGATCTGTTCGCGGTCCGCGCCGCGCTCGATGAGCAGCCGCGCGGCCTCCAAGTGCACCATCTGCGCCGAGAGGCTGTGCGCCAGCACGTCGTGGATCTCCCGGGCTATCCGGGCCCGCTCGGCCAGCGCCGCCGACTCCGCCTCCGCGGCGCGCGCGGCCCGCTCCTGGGCCAGCAGCCGCTGGGCGCTGCCGCGCGCCTCGGCGTCGAGCCGCAGGACGTATCCGGCCAGGGCGAGGCCCGCCGTGGTGGCCGCGGTCGTCAGCCACACGTCGTCATTGACCGCGGCGTAGGCGGCCAGGGCGATCGAGGTGACGGGCAGTGCGGCGGCGACGGGCAGCCGCTCCAGGGCGGCCACCGCGCAACCGCACCAGATGACCAGCGCGGGAACACGGAACCCGGTGGCCTGTGCGGCGACCGCGAGGCCGAGGAGCAGCGCGATCAGCGCCAGGGAGGGCACGAGCCGGTGCGCGAGCGTGGTGCGGAAGAACCCCCAGGCGGCGGCCGCCGCCACGAGGACCCCGGCCCCGGCGGCGACGGCTCCCCACAGGGGAACGCGGTTGCTGGTGAAGGCGCCCCACAGCAGCATGCCGATCACCAGCCCCCGCACCGCCCAGCCGAGCATCCTGCGCGGCTGCGAGATTCCGACGCGTGCGAGGGCCTCCGGAGAGGGCCAGCGCGTCCAGGCGTTCGGTGTCACACCCGCTCCTTCCACGCGGGCCGGGGCATGCCGTCACCGTACGCCGCCGTGCGGGTGGCCGCCGGGCCGAGCGACTGCGTCCGCCAGGCGAGGACGCCGGAGCGCACCAGCAGCGTGCCGGCGAGCGTCAGCATCAGCGCGGAGCTGTCCTGGTGCACGCCCAGCAGCGCGCCGAGGGCGAAGAGACCGGCGCGCAGGGCGATGCCGCCGACCCAGACGGCCGCGGCGGCCTTGGTGCCCCTGGTCCACACGGCGCCGTCCGCCTCGACCCATATGCGGGTGGTCCAGGCCCAGCCCGCGCCCACACCGAGACCGATGACCACCTCGACGGCGAGCAGCAGGGCGGAAGCGGTGCGGTGGTGGGCGTCGAGCATGCCGGGCTCGCGGAGCGCGACGACGGCCAGGACGGCGGGCAGCACCCACCAGCGCCGGTCGGCGTCGAGCCGGCGTGCGCGGAACTGCCGGGAGATCACCAGGGCGGCGACGGCCACGATCACCAGCGCGTTGACGAGCCCGGACATCAGAGCCTCCGTGAGCGGGAAGGAGTGGCGGCGGCCGAGTGCCGCCGACGCCTTCGACGCTACGGAAGATCGCGGGCCGGCTGATCGGAGCCCGGGTGGATCACGGGTGGATTCCACGGCGCCGCCGGTCTCCACCCGGGGGTGGAGAAGGCCCGGTCACCCGGGCCGCTCCGGCCGCGCACGGCGGGCTACGCGTCGATGCGGGAGCGGTCCAGCGTCGCCGCCGAACTCGCGATGAACTCCTTGCGGGGCGCCACGTCGTTGCCCATCAGCAGGTCGAAGACGCCCTCCGCGGCCTCCAGGTCGGAGAGGTTGATGCGGCGCAGGGTGCGGTGGCGCGGGTCCATCGTGGTCTCGGCCAGCTGGTCCGCGTCCATCTCGCCCAGGCCCTTGTACCGCTGGATCGAGTCCTTGTACCGGATGCCCTTGCTCTGGAACTCCAGCAGCTTGTCGCGCAGCTCGCGGTCCGAGTAGGTGTAGACGTACTTGTCCTGGCCCTTCTTCGGCTGGATCAGCTCGATGCGGTGCAGCGGGGGCACCGCGGCGAAGACCCGGCCCGACTCGACCATCGGCCGCATGTAGCGGTGGAACAGGGTGAGCAGGAGGGTGCGGATGTGGGAGCCGTCGACGTCGGCGTCCGTCATCATGATGATCTTGCCGTAGCGCGCCGCGTCCAGGTCGAAGGTCCGGCCCGAGCCCGCTCCTATCACCTGGATGATCGCGCCGCACTCGGCGTTCTTGAGCATGTCGGTGACGGACGACTTCTGGACGTTGAGGATCTTGCCGCGGATCGGGAGCAGCGCCTGGAACTCGGAGTTGCGGGCCAGCTTCGCCGTACCGAGCGCGGAGTCGCCCTCGACGATGAACAGCTCGCTGCGGTCGACGTCGTCGCTGCGGCAGTCGGCGAGCTTGGCGGGCAGCGAGGAGGACTCCAGGGCCGTCTTGCGGCGCTGCGCGTCCTTGTGCTGGCGGGCGGCGATGCGCGTGCGGGCGGCGGCCACCGCCTTCTCCATGACCACACGGGCCTGCTGGGCGTCGTCCCGCTTGGTGGAGGTCAGGAACGCCTTCAGTTCCCTGGTCACCACGTTGTTCACGATCCGGCGGGCCGCCGAGGTGCCGAGGACCTCCTTGGTCTGGCCCTCGAACTGCGGCTCGGCGAGGCGGACGGTGACGACCGCGGTGAGGCCCTCGAGGGCGTCGTCCTTGACGATGTCGTCCTCGGCGACGCGCAGGAGCTTCTTGGCGCGCAGCACCTCGTTCATCGTCCTGGTGACGGCCTGCTCGAAGCCGGCGACGTGGGTGCCGCCCTTCGGGGTGGCGATGATGTTGACGAAGGAGCGCAGGGTGGTGTCGTAGCCCGTGCCCCAGCGCAGCGCGATGTCCACGCCGAGCTCGCGGGTGACCTCGGTGGGGGTCATCTGGCCGTGGTCGTCGAGGACCGGGACGGTCTCCTTGAAGCTGCCCTGACCGCTGAGGCGGAGGACGTCGCAGACCGGCTTGTCCGTGGCCAGGTACTCGCAGAACTCGCTGATACCGCCGTCGAAGCGGAAGGACTCCTCGCCCTTGCTGCCGCCCTCGCCCAGGCCGTACTCGTCGCGGACGACGATGGTCAGCCCGGGGACCAGGAACGCGGTCTGGCGGGCACGCTGGTGGAGGTTCTCCAGGGAGAGCTTCGCGTCCTTGAGGAAGATCTGGCGGTCGGCCCAGTAGCGCACGCGCGTGCCGGAGCGGGTCTTGGGGATCTTCTTGGTCTTGCGCAGGCCGCCCTTCGCCTCGAAGCGGGCCTCCGGGCCGTTGCCCGCGAAGGTGCCGGGGACGCCGCGGCGGAAGCTGATGGCGTGGGTGCTGCCGTTGCGGTCCACCTCGACGTCCAGCCGGGCCGACAGGGCGTTGACGACGGAGGCGCCCACGCCGTGCAGGCCGCCGGAGGCGGCGTAGGAACCGCCACCGAACTTGCCGCCGGCGTGCAGCTTGGTCATGACGACCTCGACGCCGGACAGGCCGGTCTTGGGCTCGACGTCGACAGGGATGCCGCGGCCGTTGTCACGGACCTCGACGGAGCCGTCGTCGTGCAGGACGACCTCGATGTGGTCGCAGTAGCCGCCGAGGGCTTCGTCGACGGAGTTGTCGATGATCTCCCACAGGCAGTGCATCAGGCCGCGGCTGTCGGTCGAGCCGATGTACATGCCCGGGCGCTTGCGCACGGCCTCGAGCCCCTCGAGGACGAGCAGGTGCCGCGCGGTGTAGTTGGAACCGTCCCGGTCTGCTCCTGCCAGCAGCGCTGTGGACGGCACGGACGTCTCGGCGGTCACGCGGTTCGCTCCTCGCTGAATTCCAGTGGGGCCCCGGTGGGGCGGGGCGCGGCTTGGGTTGCCGCTCAGAGGGTACCGAGGCCTGGTAGAGCCCTTGTAACGCAACCCTCGGCACGGACCAAGACTAGTAGAGAGTCGCATGGATGTTCGATCCCTCGTTGGAGTGAAGCAGATATCACGTTCCCTTCGAGGCATGAACCATTTAGGCTCCGGGCACGTCCTCATGAACAACCGGCAACCCGGCCGGGGAGGACCGACCATGACCGACAGCGCGAACCCGTACGACACATAGACACGCAATACGGCACATTCGCCGCCAAACCGGCAACGCACAGCCGCCTCGGAAAGATTTTTCGAGGAAAAGCCACGAGCGGGAACGTTTGGGGCTGGTTGGATGTTGACCCTGGTACGACAGCTCGTCGAGCTAGAGAAGAGGCGACGTGACTACTGTTCTGACCCCCGCGAGCCCGCTGACGGCCGCTGACCGTTGCGACCGCTGCGGCGCCCAGGCGTATCTGCGCGTCGTCCTGCTCAGCGGCGGCGAACTGCTCTTCTGCGCCCACCACGGCCGCAAGTTCGAGCCGGAACTCAAGAAGATCGCCGCTGAGATACAGGACGAGACGGAGCGCCTCACGGCCGTTCCGGCGAGTGCGTCCGAAGAAGAGCGCTGACAACCTCGCACGACGAGCCAGCACCGGCACCAGGCCGGCGAACGGGCGGCCGCTCCTGACACACGGGAGCGGCCGCCCGTCTTCATGACCGGCGGCCGCCCTCTTCATGACCTGCGGCGAGGGGCCTGCGGCGAGGGGATCAGCCTTCGCCGGCTCCCGGCCTCAGTGCCTTCGCACCGCCGTGGCCGAGCGTCCGTACGACGTCCGACACACGCGTGTAGACGCCGGGACTGCCCGCCCGTCCGCAGCCGCTCCCCCAGGACACCAGCCCGATCAGCCGGCCCTCCGCGACCAGCGGCCCTCCGCTGTCCCCCTGGCAGGCGTCACGGCCGCCCCGCATCTCACCGGCGCAGAGCATGGTCTCCGGCTGGTAGGTGCCCTCGACACTGCCCGGATACGCCCGCTCGCACTGGGCGTCCGGCAGCACGTGGACCCGCGCGGCGTGCAGACCGTGCGCGTAGGCGGCGGCGCCGCTGGTGTCGCCCCAGCCGTAGACAACGGCACTGGTCCCCGGCGTGTAGGCCCGGTCCCCCGCGGCCGCCATGGGGATCACCGCGCTCTGCGGCAGCGGCTCGGCGAGTGTGACGACGGCGAAGTCACCGGCGTTGGTGACACCGTCGTAGCGCGGATTGACCCACGTGTCGCGCACGGGGATCTCCTCGCCCTGGGCCGAGAGCAGGTCCGTGCGTCCGGCGATCACTTTCAGGTCCCGTGTCGGCGGTGCGCCGACGACGTCTCTGCCCAGACAGTGGGCCGCTGTCAGCACGGCGGTCCGGGCGATGGCCACACCCCCGCAGAACTGTCCCGCGCGCGTACCCCCGAACCGGTCACGGCTGGAGAGGGCCACCGTCCAGGGGCTCTGCGAGACGTCGACGGGAAACCCGCCGACGACGACGCTGTCGGCGGCCGCGGGCGCCGCGGCCACCAGCGGTATCGCGGCCCCCGCGGCCGCGAGGACCAGCGGCCCGGCCAGTGCGCGGACAATACGGCGTCGCATGGGTTCTCCTCACTCTGGGACGATCATCGGAGACCCAGAGTCACGCGAACCGACGCGGCCCGCAGCACGAAGGCCCGGCTCCCGTCGGGGAGCCGGGCCTTCGAGGGGCAGGGGGCTTGACCTAGTCGAGGTAGTCGCGCAGCACCTGCGAACGCGACGGGTGGCGCAGCTTCGACATGGTCTTGGACTCGATCTGGCGGATCCGCTCGCGCGTGACGCCGTACACCTTGCCGATCTCGTCGAGGGTCTTCGGCTGACCGTCGGTGAGACCGAAGCGCATGGAGACCACGCCCGCCTCGCGCTCGGACAGGGTGTCGAGCACCGAGTGCAGCTGCTCCTGCAGCAGCGTGAAGCTGACCGCGTCGGCCGGGACGACCGCCTCGGAGTCCTCGATGAGGTCACCGAACTCGCTGTCGCCGTCCTCGCCCAGCGGGGTGTGCAGCGAGATGGGCTCGCGGCCGTACTTCTGGACCTCGATGACCTTCTCCGGGGTCATGTCGAGCTCCTTGGCCAGCTCCTCCGGGGTGGGCTCGCGGCCCAGGTCCTGGAGCATCTGGCGCTGCACACGGGCGAGCTTGTTGATGACCTCGACCATGTGCACCGGGATGCGGATGGTGCGGGCCTGGTCGGCCATCGCGCGGGTGATCGCCTGACGGATCCACCAGGTGGCGTACGTGGAGAACTTGTAGCCCTTGGTGTAGTCGAACTTCTCCACCGCGCGGATCAGACCGAGGTTGCCCTCCTGGATGAGGTCCAGGAAGAGCATGCCGCGGCCGGTGTAGCGCTTGGCCAGGGAGACCACCAGACGGAGGTTGGCCTCCAGGAGGTGGTTCTTGGCGCGGCGCCCGTCCTCGGCGATGATCTCCAGCTCGCGCTTGAGCTTCGGGGCGAGCTTGTCGGAGTTCGCCAGCTTGTCCTCGGCGAAGAGACCGGCCTCGATGCGCTTGGCCAGCTCGACCTCCTGCTCGGCGTTGAGCAGGGGGACCTTGCCGATCTGCTTGAGGTAGTCCTTGACCGGGTCGGCGGTGGCGCCGGCCGCGGCGACCTGCTGGGCCGGGGCGTCGTCCTCGTCCTCGTCGGAGAGCACGAAACCGGCGCTCTCGGCGCCCTCCGGCTCCTCCGCTCCCGCCTTGGCCTCCTCGAGCACCTCGTCCTCGAGGATCTCGGCGTCGTCCTTCTTGGCGGCGGTGGTCTTCTTGGCCGCCGTCTTCTTGGCGGGGGCGGCCTTCTTGGCCGCCGCCTTCTTCGCGGGGGCGGCCTTCTTCGCAGCGGCCTTCGTGACGGGCGCGTCGTCCTCGACCGGCGTGTCCGCGGCAGGCGCCGCCGGAGTGGCGGTGGCGGTGGCCTTGCGTGCGGTCACCGTCTTCGCAGCGACCGTCTTGCTGGCGGTGCGCTTGGCCGGACTCTTCGCTGCGACGCTCTTTCGGGTGCGCTTGTTGGGTTCCGCGGCACTGACCATCAGCGTCACACCCTCTTCCTCGAGGATCTGGTTGAGGCTGCGCAGTACGTTCTTCCACTGAGTGGCCGGAATCTGGTCAGCTTCGAAGGCCCGACGCACATCGTCGCCGGCGATCTGCCCCTCAGCCTTTCCCCGCTCAATGAGCGCCATGACAGAGACGGACTCGGCGATCTCCGGCGGGAGCGTACGGGATGTGCTGGCCGACACGAACAACCTCTCGGAACGTTGGAAAACGGCTTCCGGCCCCGTCCACGACGGACAGGAGCCGACCACCGGCCTGGGGATGGCCGACGGCGCGGGCGGGGGCCGGGAAGATGCACAGCGCCATGAACGGCGTCCGTATTCCTTCCTCGGCTGTCACCTCTTAGGTCATCGCGTTGTCCCCATGAGCGTTACGCCCAATCCGCGTGGCCCGAGTCACACCCCGTAAGCGTTCAAAACCGGTCAGATGCGTCCAAATGAGATCAGGCGAGTCACCGGACACCGCGGCGGGCCCGGAGGGCCGGCGGCGCCCTGGCGCGTGAGGACCCCGCCGGGGCGCAAAGACTCCGGCGGGGTCCTGTGCGGGGAGGTTCGCCGGCCGGATGAGGCCGCGGGCGGACGGCAGGGTCCTGCGCCGTGCCGTCCGCGCGCGGTCACTGCTCCCGCGGTCGCCGCTCACGCGATCGGTGTGTGTTCCGCGCGGTCAGTGCTCGCGCGGCGCGGGAACCACCCGCTCGACCTCGGGGTGCACCGTGAGCAACTGACGCATGGCCCCTTCCGCCGCCGCGGAGTCGCCCGCCGCGAGCGCCTCCACGATGCGGGCGTGCTGCGCCAGGCAGGTGTCGTTCGGCCGGTCACAGCCCGTGACGGGTCCGCCGGACACCTGGAGGGCGGCCGAGACGATGCCGGAGAGGTGCTCCAGCATGCGGTTGCCCGCGACCTGGATCAGCAGGGTGTGGAACTCGGCGTCCGCACGGGAGAAGGTGAGCGCGTCGCCCTGCGCGAGGGCGTGTCCCATGATCTCGACCATGTCGGACAGGCGCTGCTGGATGTCCTCGCGCCCGTGGCCGGCGGCCAGGCGAGCGGCGAGCGGCTCGATCGTCCACCGCAGCTCACTCAGCTCACGGCGCTGGTCGTCGCGCTGGGGCCCGAAGGCGCGCCACTCGATGATGTCCGGGTCGAGGAGGTTCCAGTCGCTGACCGGGCGCACGCGCGTGCCGACGTTGGGGCGGGCACTGACCAGGCCCTTGGCCTCCAGGACCCGGAGCGACTCACGGACGACGGTGCGGGAGACCTCGAAGCGCTGGCCGATCTCCTCCGGCACCAGGGGCCGGTCGGCGCCGAGGTCGCCGGAGACGATCATCTGACCGAGTTGCTGGACGAGTTGGCCGTGCAGTCCGCGGCCGCGGCTGCCCGCGGCGCGCCGTCCCACCCGGCCGAGCTCGGGATCCGCGCCCTCCCAGGAGGGGCTTGCGACGCGGTCGGGGACGGGCGCGTCGGCGTACGGGTAGCGGTCGAGTTCGCCCGGGCCGACGAGACCGGAGTCTGTGGGGCGGGCGGCGGTCATCATGGTGTGCGCAAGGGTACTCACGGATCCTTTGTCGGCGTCGCCTCCAACTCCCTTGAGGGCTTTGGTGAAAAGCACACGAAAGGGTGATCGCTCACTCCGTCGCAATTGACGCCTTATCGGAAAGAAATGGGCTTTCCCCGGGGAATTGCGCGCAGAGGCCGGGCGAAAGGGCGCGAAGGACAGTCACTTGACCCTGCTTCGCAGGGTCGTCACCAGGTACGCGCAGGACAGCGCGGAGACCATCAACACCATTGCGGCGCCCAGGGGTTGGGAAATCACACGCGCCGCCGCGACGAGGAGCCCGTCGCCGCCGAAGGGCCATTGCAGCAGGAACGACCTCCGAAGCCGCGCGGGCAGACCGGTGGGGTCCCATGCCTCCCCGCCCATCGCCGCCTGTACCAGAGGCGCGACGACGACCGGCACCGCCACCACGGCCGCGAGGCCCGCCGTGGCCGACCGGAACAGTCCCGCGGCCAGCACTCCGGCCCAGCCGCACCCGACCACGAGACCGGCCCAACTCGCTCCCAGCGAGATCCAGTCGCCGGGAACCTGGGTGAGCTCCCGTCCGTACACGACGTAGAGCACCTCGGCGTCGCAGCCGACCGTGAGGAAGGCCAGCGTCAGCGCGGTGGCGGCGCTGACCAGGAGTTTGGCCGTCAGCAGCCCGAGCCGGCGGGGGACGGTGCCGCGGTCCGCCGCCAGCGCGGGGTGGCGGAACTCGTCGCCGAAGGAGAGCGCGCCGAGCAGCCCGGCCCCGAGTGCGGCGGGCGGCAGCGGCAGTTGCTGCGGCCACGCGGCGAGCAGGCGCGGCTGCGGGGTGTGCCCGATCCGGCCCATGACCAGGGCGGTGAGGGCGGATACGACGAGGACGGCGGCGGCGGTGACGAACCCGGTGCCGATGCCGGCGGCACGGCGCAGTTCGTAACGCAGCGGACGCAGGGGGCTGCGGCCCGGGCGGACGGAGATGGGGGGTGGCAGCGGCGAGGACGGATCCAGCGCGACGGTCTCCGCGGGGCGGGGGGTGGGGATGGAGGCGTGGGGGGCGGCTTCGGCGTGAGCCTCTTCGGAGGCGGCCGCGGTGGAGGGCGGCTTCTCGGTGAAGGGCGCCTTCGGGGCGGAGGACGTCCTCGTGGCGGGGGGCGTCTTCGGGGCCGAGGACGTGCTTGTGGCGGAGGGCGTCTTCGGGGCCGGGGTCGAGACGGAAGCGGCGGCGGTTTCGGACGAGGCCCGGTCGGAGAGGCGCTGGGGCTCCGCGCGGGCGGGGTCGTCGCCTGGGTGCACAGCGGCCGTGGTTGCGGGGGTGTCCGTGAGTTCCGGAGCCTCGGCGGGCTCGGAAGTGCCAGTGAGCCCGGAGATCTCGGTGGACTCGAAAGTCTCCGGCTGTCCGGCGTCCTGCTTGCGCATGTCCGTCTCGTCGGCGGCGCGTGCGGTGGCGGAGACGGCGGCCAGGACGGACGCCGGAACCGGAACCGGCTCCGCCGCTGTGGCCGTGGTGACGGCCGCAGGCTCGGCGCCTCCGGCCCCGGGGCCCATGTCCCCTACTTCGTCGGCGAGTTGGTGGACGAGGATGCCGTGCCGGAACGCGACCTCGCCGACGTCGGCGCACGTACTGCCGTAGACGGACAGGCGGTTGCCCTCCTCGCGTACGACCTCGACGGACCGCCGCCCGGTGCGCGCCTCCTTGCTGAGGAGGGCGGCCAGGCGAGCGGCCTGCGGGCTGCGTACGGCCACGCGCGGACGCAGCCGGTTGCGGGCGAAGTCCGCGCTCTCCTGGTCGGCCACGACCCTGCCCCGCTCGATCGTGACGACGCGGTCCGCCGTGCGCGCCGCCTCCTTGGGGTCGGAGGTGGTGAACAGAACCGTGCCCCCCTGCGTCGCGTGCGCCCGGAGCACGCCGTGCAGCCAACGGCTTTCCCGCGCGGAGAGCCCGTCCGCCGGCTCGTCCAGCACGAGGGTGTGCGGGTCGGACAACAGGGCGCAGGCGAGCCCGAGGCGGCGGTCCACCCCCCGCGACAGCGTGCCCAGCCGCTCCTCGCGCAGACTGACGAGCCCCACGACCTCCAGCACCTCGTCGGCGCGCCGGACCGGCAGGCCCGCCGCCGCGCACAGCATCCGCAGATGGCCGCGTACCGAGCGCGAGGGGTGCCCGGGGACATCGCCGAGCAGGACGCCGACCTCGCGCGCGGGGTGCGGGATGCGGTGCAGAGGCCGCCCCTTGAAGTAGGTGATGCCACGGCCGTGTTGGAGTTCGAGCATCAGTCTGAGCGCCGTCGTCTTGCCCGCGCCCGCCGCGCCGAGGAGCACGGTGACACGGCCCGCGTGCGCTTCGAAGGAGACGTCGTCGACGGCGGGCGGAAGGTCCTTACGGGAGTCGCTGGTCAGTCCGAAGGCCTGGATCACCCGCAGCAAGATAGCGCGTTATGTCCGTTTTTTCGGGTACCCCGCCGCAGAGTTCGGCAGGTCAGACCTCAGGACGCAGCATGGGCGGGTTGAGCAGGGTGGCGCCGCCGGCCCGGAAGAGCTGCGCCGGCCTGCCGCCCTGGCGGGTGGTGGTGCCTCCGGTGGGGACCAGGAACCCGGGGGTGCCGGTCACCTTGCGGTGGAAGTTGCGGGGGTCCAGGGCGACGTTCCACACCGCTTCGTAGACGCGGCGCAGCTCCCCGACGGTGAACTCGGGCGGGCAGAAGGCGGTCGCCAGCGACGAGTACTCGATCTTCGACCGGGCGCGTTCCACTCCGTCCGCGAGGATCTGCGCGTGGTCGAAGGCGAGCGGAGCCACCGGCTCGCCGTCTCGTCCGTAACCGCCCTGCGCCAGCAGTTCCTCGACGGGCGCCCAGCGGGCGTTGCTCGCGTCGCCTCCCGCTCTGGGCGCGGGCAGGTCGGGCGCGAGCGCGAGGTGGGCGACGCTGACGACGCGCATACGGGGGTCGCGCTTGGGATCGCCGTAGGTGGCGAGCTGCTCCAGGTGGGCGCCGTGGTCGTGGACGGGGGCGGCGGGGTCGTGGGCCTGCAGTCCGGTCTCCTCGGCCAGTTCGCGCGCCGCGGCCTGCGCCAGGTCCTCGTCGGCCCTTACGAAGCCGCCGGGGAGCGCCCAGCGGCCCTGGAACGGGGGCTCGCCCCTGCGCACCGCCAGCGCGCACAGGGCGTGGCGGCGCACGGTCAGCACGACCAGGTCCACGGTGACGGCGAAGGGCGGGAACGCTGACGGGTCGTAGGGCATGCGGCGATCATAGGCGTCTGCCTGACGATAAACACTCCCTTCACCGGTCGCTTCGGCGGATGGTCCTTTCCCCGCGCCACGGGTGTGCCGGCCGGCTTCCCGCTCCGTCGCGACGGGCGTCGTGCGAGGTCACGCGCGCAGTTGCAGTCCCTCGGCGGCCTCCTCCACCATGGGGAGCCCGAGGCGGCTGACCCGCACGGAGAACGGTGCGCCCGCGACCCGCAGCCCCGTCAGTCCGATCTCCCCGGCGGGCGCGGTGCGCATCGGGCGGAGCGTGACCGTCCCGGCCGGTGCGTCGGGTCGGATGCCGGCGAGGGTGGTCAGCAGCAGTACCGCCGCCGCCGCGGCCGTGGCCGAGGGGCGGCAGGCCGCGGGGTGGGGCACGGGGGCGCCGCCCTCGGTGCGCTGCTCGCCGGCGAACATCTCGGGCAGGCGGTGACCGAAAGCCCCTGCCGCGGCGAGGAGGCCCCGTACCAGCGAGGCCGCCTCCTTCTCATGGCCCGCAGCGGCCAGGCCGGCGAGGGCGATGGCGGTCTCGGGCACGCGCACGGCTCCGGCGCGGTGGCCGAAGGGGTTGTGGCCGGGTTCCCTGGCGGCGAGTCCGCGCAGCCCCCAGCCGGAGTCCATCGCGGGGCCGCCGAGGAGTCGGGCGAGCTGTTCGGTCCGGGTCTTGTCGAGCAGACCTGGCGCGTGCTCGCCTCCGCCGAGCAGGCCGGTGTCGAGGAGGTGGACGGCGGCGCCGCCGAGGTGGGGCAGAAGGCGGCCGTCGGAGGTGCGGGCGGCGGCCGGTCTGCCACCGCTGCGGTCCTCGGCCCAGAAGTCCTTCCCGAACGCCGTACGCAGTTCCTGCGCCCACTGCCGCAGGCCGTCGGCGCCGGGACGCCCGAAGGCTTCGAGCAGATCGGCTCCGAGGAGGGCGGCGCGGTGGGCATGGGCCTGGGTCTCACAGCGGACGGGGCCGCCGGGCAGCGGCTCACGCAGGTAGGTGCCGTCGCCCACCGTGTCGCGCAGCCAGGTCAGGCAGCGCTCGGCCGCCGGGAGCAGTCTGCGCGTGTCCCGCTCCGGCAGTCCCCACCGGCGGGCCTCGGCGAGGAGGACGGGGAAGAGGAGGGTGGCCTCGGTGCCGGTGCAGCCGGGTGGGAGGTGCGGGCCGGAGTCCCGTCTGGGGCCGGGGATCATGCCGGACCGGGGTCCTGGGCCGGGATGTTGGGTCCGGGCGAGGGTGTGGAGCGTGCCCGCGGCGAGTCCGGTGCCCAGGGGCAGTGCCATGCGGGCCGCGCTGAGCGCTTCGGCCGGAGCGAGACCGCACCGCCAGGGCGCGCCCGCCGCGAGGTGCAGATCCGCCGGGTGCGCCGGGTCGCGCAGCAACAGGCCTCTGAGGTCGTCGACGCAGGTGCGCAGCAGTGCCTCGATGCCGGGGGCGTCGCCGGTGGCGCGAGCGTCCGAGAGGAGGCCGCGCGCCGTGCGGCCCGCCGCACGCACGGGTCCCGCGCCGTCCTGCCGCACTCGCAGTTCCACACTCGCCGTGCCTCCGGGCGGCAGGGCGAACTCCCAGCGCAGCAGCCCCGCCGAGGCGAGCGCGTCCGTGGGCGGAGGGTCGGCGGTGACCGACACGCTCAGGGCGGACGACGTCCAGCGCAGGCCCGAGTCGCGCACGGCGGCGGTGACTTCGCGATCCGTCCGGCCTGAGGCGATCTCCCCCAGTTCGGCGAGATCCGTGCCGAGCGCCACTTCGAGGGGCAGGTGCAGCAGGCGCGGGGAGGCGCTGCGCAGGGTGATCAGCTCGGTGCCGTCCGCGTCCCTGGTGCGCTCCACGACCACATCGGGATCGGGACCCGCTCCCGGTGCGGCGCACACCGTGCCCACGAATCGCGCCCGGTCGGCCCCGGTGAACCGGGCCTGCACGGCGAGTGGTTCGCGTCCGGCGACGCGGACCTCGCAACGGGACAGCAGGCGGCGTCCCGCGCGGTAGAAGCCCTCCAGTCCCCGGCCGCTGAGCCGGCCCTGCTCGCCCGAGATGGCCAGTCCGGGCAGGGCGACGCAGATCATGACGTCGTGGGCCGAAGGCAGCTCCGCGAAGTGCGGCCTGGGCGGCGGCTCTCCGAGCCGAGGGCCGCGCCGCACCGGAGGTGCCTGCGGTCCGTCCGGGCCCGGTGGGAACGGCGGAGGGCTCGTCGCTCCCTTTCCGGACGGTACGGCCCTGCCGCGCAGGGCGGTGCCGGCGGCGGGGGGCGGAGTCGGCTGGGGCATGGGGCGGCTTCCTCTGCGCTCTGTGGGCCTCGGGCGGATCCGGCGCCCGGCGCCGGCCCGTGAGAGGCACGGGAGGTTCGGCGGTGCGCCCCGGCCAGGCGTTCCGCCACTCAGGTGAACGCGGCGGAAGTCGTCCGGGTCACGCCTCTGGCCTGGGAAGCCGACCGAACGGGGGTGGGTGGACGCGGTCGGCGTGGTGCTCACCTCTCCTCCCCGGTGGTGTGCACGGAGGGGTCCGCGCCAGGGTTGCGGGCGCTCCCCCGCCGCGCCCCGCCCTTGGCAGTGCCGTCCGGACGGCCGCGGCCGGGCTTGCGGGACGGGCCGGAGTGCGCGCCGTCGGGCCGTGGGGTGCCGGGCCGGGTCCTGTCCGGGGCGGCCACGACGGGGCGGGGCTCCCCCGCCCGCGTGCGGCGCCTGCGGCGCGGCGACGTCTCCTGCGGTTCGCGGGAGAGGGTGCGGAAACCGCCTGTGTTCGGTGTCCGGTCCGTCACCAGCGGCTCCATGCCGTCGTCGGGCAGCTCTCCGCGGTCACCCGCCTCCTCGAGGTCGCTCATCCGCCCACCCTCCGGGCCGTCCGGCCGCGAAGGTGCCGCAGTGTCCGCGTCGTTCGCCGTAGGACCCTGCGCCCGCACGCGCTGGACTCGTTCGCCGCGCAGGCAGCGGCGGATCGACTCGGGGTCCAGTCCTTCGTTGCAGGCCTGGTGGAGGAGGCGGGCGAAGAGGTATTCGGGGTCCGCTCCCAACGCCATGGCCAGGGCCTCGCGGGCCTCGAGGTCGTCGCCGGTCGACCAGGCGACCCAGCCGGCGAGGGTCAGGGGCGCCGCGGCGTGCTCGCCGTACGGGCCGACGCAGCGGCGGGCGAGGGCCCGCCACAGCCGGAGGGCGGGACCCGCGTCGTCCCCTTCCATCCACTCGGCCGCGCGGTCGCGGGTGGTCCGGTCCTGAAGGCCGAGGATCAGCGTGGCGGCCTCCTCCGAGGTGATCAGGCCGTCATCGCGCAGGTCCGCGGCGGCGCTGCCGGCGACGAAGGGCGCCTCGGCGAGGCGCCGCATGACCCGCTCGGCGAGTTCCAGGGTCTCCTCGGCCACTTCGGCGCGGCGGTGGTCGTCGAGGATCCGTGGGACCACGGCCAGGCCGGCCGAGTCCAGGGCGATCTCCTGTTCCAGCGCGGCGGCGGTCTCCCAGGGGAGCAAGCGGGCCCGCAGTTCCTTCAGGCTGCCGCGCACCTGGATGCCGGCGTAGGCCGCCGCGGCGGCCAGCACGGAGGTGCCGGGCAGCCCCATGGGCCGGCCGTCCTCGGGGCAACACCCCTCGGTGGGGCAGCAGTAGGACCAGAAGCGGCCGGCGGAGATGCACATCGCCTCGATGACGGGCACGTCGAGGCGCCCGCACTCCGTGCGCAGTTTCTGCGCGAGGGGCGCCAGGCGGCGCATGACCTGCCGTCCCGACTCGCCGGGACCCGGCTCCTGGCAGACGAAGGCGACCATCTGCGCGGGCTTGGCACCCCTGCGCTCGCTGCCGGTGATCAGGCCGTGCGCGAGCTGGCGGGCGGCGGACGGCCAGTCTCCGCTGCTCGACGGGATGCCGAGCCTGGCCCGGCCGCCGAACCGGCCGCGGCCGTCCTGGTCGTGCAGCGCGACCAGGACCATGCTGTCCTCCGGCCGGTATCCGAGCAGGTAGGGCAGGGCGTCGGCGAGCTCTGCCGGTGTGCGGAGGGTGATCTGGTGCTCGGGGCCCGGTCCTTCGTACGCGATGTGGCTGTTACCGGCGGGTCCTGGCGTTTCGCTGTGATTCGTCATGCGCCGACGATCTCGCGGACGGGAAAATTCCGCTTCGGCCTGTGGATAAGTCCGGGCAGGGACACGTCACCCCGGCGGTCGCGCCGCCGCGGTGTCCCGATTGTCAGTGCCGTCCTGTTGTATGGGACCCATGGAGCACACGAGCAACGCCGGCCTGCGAGCGGAGGCCGACGCGGTACTCGCCCGCCTCGTCGGCGACGACACGGGCACGGCCAGGCTGCGCGAGGACCAGTGGCGGGCCATCGAGGCGCTGGTCGCCGAGCGGCGCCGGGCCCTGGTCGTCCAGCGCACGGGCTGGGGCAAGTCCGCGGTCTACTTCGTGGCCACCTCCCTGCTCCGGGCGCGCGGAAGCGGGCCCACGGTGATCGTCTCCCCGCTGCTCGCGCTGATGCGCAACCAGGTGGAGGCGGCCGCCCGCGCCGGCATCCACGCCCGTACGATCAACTCGGCGAACACCGAGGAGTGGGACACCGTTCAGGCGGAGATCGCCGCGGGCGCCGTCGATGTCCTCCTGGTCAGCCCCGAGCGGCTCAACAACCCCGACTTCCGCGACCAGGTGCTGCCCAAGCTCGCCTCCGCCACGGGCCTGCTCGTCGTGGACGAGGCCCACTGCATCTCCGACTGGGGCCACGACTTCCGCCCGGACTACCGGCGGCTGCGCACCATGCTGACCGAACTGCCGTCCGGCGTCCCCGTCCTGGCCACCACCGCCACGGCCAACGCGCGCGTGACCGCGGACGTCGCCGAACAACTGGGGACCGGCGACGCCTCGGACGCGCTGGTGCTGCGCGGGCCGCTGGACCGGGACAGCCTGAGCCTGAGCGTGCTGCGCCTGCCGGACGCCGCGCACCGGATGGCCTGGCTCGCCGACCACCTCGACGAACTCCCGGGCTCCGGGATCGTCTACGCCCTCACCGTGGCCGCCGCCGAGGAGGTCACCGCGTTCCTGCGGCACCGCGGGCACACGGTCGCCTCCTACACCGGCCGCACGGATAACGCGGAGAGGCAGCAGGCCGAGGACGACCTGCTCGGGAACAAGGTGAAGGCCCTGGTCGCCACCTCCGCCCTCGGCATGGGCTTCGACAAGCCCGACCTCGGCTTCGTCGTGCACCTCGGTTCGCCGTCCTCCCCCATCGCCTACTACCAGCAGGTGGGCCGCGCCGGCCGCGGCGTCGAGCACGCCGAGGTGCTGCTCCTGCCCGGCAAGGAGGACGAGGCGATCTGGGAGTACTTCGCCTCGCTGGCCTTCCCGGCCGAGGACCTGGTGCGCCGGACCCTCGACGTGCTCGCCCGCGCGGAGGGCCCGGTGTCGCTGCCCGCCCTGGAGCCCCTGGTCGAGCTGCGCCGCTCCCGCCTGGAGGCCATGCTCAAGGTGCTCGACGTGGACGGCGCGGTGCGGCGGGTCAAGGGCGGCTGGACCGCGACCGGGCGGCCGTGGACGTACGACACCGAGCGCTACGACTGGGTCGCGCGGCAGCGCCGGACCGAGCAGCAGGCCATGCGCGAGTACGCGGCGACGACCGGCTGCCGGATGGAGTTCCTGCAGCGCCGGCTCGACGACGACAGCGCCAGGCCGTGCGGACGCTGCGACAACTGCGCGGGCGCCCGGTTCACCGCCGACACCTCCACGGCGGCGCTGGACGCCGCGCGCGTGGACCTCGGCCGGGCCGGGGTGGAGGTGGAGCCCCGCCGCATGTGGCCGACGGGTCTGCCGGCGATCGGCGTCGACCTCAAGGGCCGTATTCCCGCCGCTGAACAGGCTGCCACGGGAAGGGCTTTGGGGCGCTTGTCGGACATCGGGTGGGGCAACCGGCTGCGGCCGATGCTCACCTCGCACGCCCCCGACGCTCCCGTGCCGGAGGACGTGGCGCGGGCGGTGGTGGGCGTGCTCGCCGACTGGGCGAAGGGCCCCGGGGGCTGGGCTTCCGGGGCACCGGACGCCCCGCCGCGCCCGGTCGGCGTGGTCACCGTGGCCTCGCGCACCCGGCCCCGGCTGATCAACTCCCTTGGCGCGCACATCTCCGACGTCGGCCGGTTGCCGCTGCTGGGCACCGTGGAGTACACCGGGGACACGGAGCCGGTGCGCCGGAGCAACAGCGCCCAGCGTCTCAAGGCTCTCGACGGGGCGCTGACCGTGCCGCCGGACCTGGCGTCCGCCCTCGCCGGCAGCCCAGGACCCGTCCTGCTCGTCGACGACTACACCGAGACGGGCTGGACTCTGGCGGTCGCGGCCCGGCTGCTGAGAAGGGCCGGCGCACAGGGGGTGATGCCGCTGGTACTGGCTGTTCAGGGCTGAACCCGCGCGGGTGGTCGCCCAGCCGTACGGGCAAAGGCGAGCACGAGCCGGGGCGCCTCCCCATGCGTCGCACGGCGGCACACGGGGTAGGGATATAAGCCACGGGTCATCCGATATGGGTCGGCTGCCTCAATTGCTCGTTGCCGCATCCCAGTTCGACAGGAAGAATTGAAGTCCGCTCCCCGCACGGCTCAGCCGTGATCAGGTAGGGCTCTGCTGCGGTGTGCGCTCCCCCAGTCCGACCCCGCCCGCAGTGTGGGCGCGTAGCCGAAGGGAGGAACGTGACCTTCGGATTCGCTCCGTCCTCGGCGGCGTCGTTGTCGACGTCCGCCGCCTCCGCCACTCGCCTGCTCGAACCCGCGGAGTGGGCCGCCGCGGGCATCCCTCTGCTGCGCAATCCGCGCGAGGTCGTCAGCGGACTGCACGCCAGGCACCATCCCGGGCCGGCCACCGCCGTGGTCGCGGTCCTCGATCCGGACGACCGGCTGCGGGCGAGCGCGTCGTTCGTGCGCCGTCCGGCGCCCGCGGACGGCTGGATGTTCCGCAACGCACTGCTCGCGCAGCTGCGCCGGGTCATCCCGCACGATCTGCGGCGCCGTACCCCGGTGCGCACCGCGGTGCTGCTCTACTGCCGTGAGGGCGACGGGCGTTGGACGGAGGAGGACGGCGCGTGGATGTGGGGTCTGCGCGACGCCTGCACCCTGCACGGGCTGCGCTGTGGGGCGTACATCACGCTGACCCGGGACGGCTGGCAGGTACTCGGCGAGGGCCGCGGCGGCCGCCGCCCGAACGCCGACTCGCCGCCCGAACCGTTCGCGACGGCCGTGGCGCCGCCACCGCAGCCCCGCACCGGAGGCGTCGCCTCCGAGGTACTGCGGCGCGCGGCGGCCCGCTGAGGCCGGCGGCGGTCCGGGCACGCCGTCGCGGCCGGTGACGGCACCGGCCGAGGGCTCCGCGCCCAACTCCGGACCCGGACCGCTGGACCCGCGGGCTCGTGCACTCGCGACTCGCGGACTCGCGACGCGTGAGTCGCGGGCTCGTGACTCGCGGGCTTCTCTACTCATCGACTCGTCGATTCATCAACTCGTCGACTCGTCGAGGACCCGTCGGCCCACCGGGACACCGGACCACCAGGACACAGGAAGACCAGGACACCGGCCCGTCGCCATCACCGGCCCGTCGGGCCATCGCCCGTTGGGCCACGAGAGGCGAGCGCCCCCGGCCGGCCCGTCGGCGGGCAGGCGTACGGCACAAAGGTGACCCGGGGCCGGTCGGCGCGACACGTTCGCGTGCACGCCGAAGCCCCCGCCGCGCGGGTGCGCGGGCGGGGTCCGCCGTCTGACCCTGGAGGACGCCTGCCGGCCCGGTGTGCGGGACCGGCTCAGACGCCGGCGCCGAGCACCGCGTTGATCTGCTGCGGGTCACCGCAGACGATCAGCAGCGCGCCGGCGAGCGAGTGGGCCAGGGGCAGGGCCTTGGCGGCGTCGCCGTCCGAGCCACCGTTGACGGCGACCACCACGACCGGACGCGACGTGGCCCGGGCGGCCACGGCGGCACCGGTGTAGAAGACGTCGTCGCCGGCGTCGTGCTGGGCCCAGTAGGCGGTCTCGCCGAAGGAGAGTTCGTGCGCGGCCCACGGGTGCGGGTCGCCGGTGGTGATCACCAGCACCTCACCGGGGGCACGGCCGGACTCCAGGAGCAGGTCGACCGCTTCCTCGGCCGCGTCGACGGCGCCCTCGGGAGAGGCGGGGATCAGCTGGATCTGGGGGCTCGCGGGGGCCGTAGGAGCGGCCGGAGTGGCCGGCTGCGCAGGCCCGGGCTTGGTCGCGGCGCCACCGTCCCGGGGCGTGCGTTGCACCGGCGGCGCGGGCCGCACAGGGCCGGGACGTCCGGGGCGCGGCGGAGCCGCGGGGCGGGGGCCGGGTACAGGGCGGGGGGTCGGCGCGGTGCGGCCGGTGGCCGGAGTGACGCGGGGACCCTGGGCGCTCTCGTGAATCTGAGGCTCCTCGGGAATGAGAGGCATGGGCTGATATTTATCAAACGTTGGTGCGGCCCGCGTGGGCGGGTGGCACTTCGGGGCGGGCGGAGCGGTCAGAAATCGAAGCCGAGCTGACCCTCGATCTCCGGAACGCCCCCGTCCGCCCAGGCGCGGACCTTCTTGAGGTGCCGCCACCGGGGCAGCGCATCAAGATACGCCCACGAAAGCCGGTGGTACGGGGTGGGCCCCCGCTCCTCCAGCGCGGCCCGGTGCACGGGCGACGGATATCCGGCGTTGGCCGCGAAACCGAAGTCTGCATGGTCGGCACCCAGTTCGGCCATCATTTTGTCGCGGTGGACCTTGGCGATCACCGAGGCCGCCGCGACGGCCACGCACGACTGGTCGCCCTTGATGACCGTACGGACCTGCCAGGGGGTGCCGAGGTAGTCGTGCTTGCCGTCGAGGATGACCGCGTCGGGACGGACGGGCAGCGCCTCCAGGGCACGCACCGCCGCCAGCCGCAGCGCGGCCGTCATGCCCAGGTCGTCGATCTCCTGCGGGGAGGAGTGCCCGAGGGCGTACGCCGTCACCCAGGTGTGCAGTTCCGCGGCGAGCGCGGTGCGCCGCTTGACGGTGAGCAGCTTGGAGTCGGTGAGGCCCAAGGGGGGCCGGCGCAGTCCGGTGACCGCCGCGCAGACCGTGACGGGGCCGGCCCACGCGCCGCGCCCCACTTCGTCGACACCGGCAATGACCTTCGCTCCGGTCGTGGCTCTGAGGGAGCGCTCGACGGTGTGGGTGGGTGGTTCGTACGGCATGGCGCCCTTAGCCTACGCCGACGGGATCTCGCGGCGACACCCCGGTTTCCCCCTGGGGTGCGTACCGCCGCGCACCCCTGCCGTCAGCCGCCCGCCGGGCGCAGCAGGGGGACCATCAGGTGGTCGATCATGTCCTCGAGGTCCTGATCGGTCCATTCGCTGGTGCACATCTTGGAGCGGTACATCAGCATGGCCGGGATGGCGTCGTAGACGTAGCCGTTCGCGGCGTCGGGCCGCACCTCGCCCCGCTCTATGCCGCGGGTGATGACGTCGCGGAGCAGCCGGACGGTGGGCTCGACCACGCCCGTGAAGATCACGCCGTGGAAGCGTTCCGCCTGGGCCGGGTCGCATTCGTGAATGACCGCGCGCAGTGCGGTGCCGGGGAGCGAGAACATCGCGTCACGGGCGCGCCGGCACAGGGCCAGCAGGTCCTCGCGTACGCCGCCGAGGTCCGGCGCCTCCTCCACGCGCGGGAGTCCGGCCCGCAGGGCGTCGGCGACGAGATCCTCCTTCGAGGGCCAGCGGCGGTAGACGGCGGCCTTGCCGGTCTGGGCGCCGGCGGCCACGCCTTCCATGGTGAGGCCCTTCCAGCCGACGGTGCCGAGCTGGTCGAGCGCGGCGTCGAGGATGGCGCGTTCGAGTACGGCGCCGCGTCGGCGGGGAGCGGCCGTCTGGGCGGGAGCGGCCGCCCAGCGCGAGGTAACCATCTGTTGTCTCCAGCGAGCAGGGAGCGGGAAGCGGGGAGTGGGACGTTCCGGTTCCGGTGCCGGGGGTGCACCGGGGAGAAGCCTTAAGTGAACGCTTGCGTTCACTACTGGGGACTCACTACCGTTGACGCGACAGTGAACGCGATCGTTCACTAACGCCGTTGTGGGGGACTCATAGTGACAACCTCTCAGTTGATCCAGGAACAGAAGCCGGGTGCGGCTCGCCGGGAGGGGCATCCCGGCCTCGCGCTCACCGTCATCGCGGCCTGCCAACTCATGGTGGTACTCGACGCGACGATTGTGAACATCGCCCTCCCGCACATTCAAGACGCGCTCAGGTTCAGCACGACCGATCTCACCTGGGTCGTGAGCGCCTACACGCTCACCTTCGGCGGTCTGCTGCTCCTCGGGGCGCGGGCCGGCGACATCCTCGGCCGGCGCCGGGTCTTCATGACCGGCATCCTGTTGTTCACCTTCGCCTCGCTCCTGGGCGGACTCGCGCAGGAGCCCTGGCAGTTGCTGGCCGCGCGCGCCCTGCAGGGTGTGGGCGGCGCGATCGCGTCGCCGACCTCGCTGGCGCTCATCACGACCACGTTCCCCGAGGGGCCTGAGCGGAACCGGGCCTTCGGCGTCTTCGCGGCGGTGTCCGCGGGCGGCGGTGCGATCGGGCTGCTGGCCGGCGGCATGCTGACCGAATGGCTCGACTGGCGCTGGGTGCTCTTCGTCAACGTGCCGATCGGTGTGCTGATAGCGGTGCTCACGCCGCTCTACATCGCGGAGTCCCAGCGCCACCCCGGGCGGTTCGACATCGCGGGCGCGCTGACCTCCACGGCCGGTATGGCGGCCCTCGTCTACGGGTTCATCCGCGCGTCGGAGGACGGATGGCGGGACGGGCTCACCATCGGGTCCTTCGCCGCGGCGGTGGTGCTGCTGACGGCGTTCGTGTTCACCGAGCGGCGGGCCCCGGAGCCGATCACGCCGCTGCGGATGTTCGCCGACCGGAACCGCTCGGGAACGTACGTGATCATGCTCAGCCTGGCGGCCGCGATGTTCGGGATGTTCTTCTACATCGTGCTGTTCGTGCAGAACGTGCTGGGATACAGCCCGATCAAGGCCGGGTTGGCCTTCCTGCCGGTGACGTTCGCGATCGCGGTGGGGGCGGGGCTGTCGCAGCGGTTCCTGCCGGTGCTCGGTCCCAAGCCGTTCATGGTCGCCGGGTCGACGCTGGCGGTGGTCGGCCTTGTGTGGCAGACGTTCATCAGCCCCGGCAGTTCGTATCTCGGCGGGGTGCTCGGGCCGATGCTGGTGTTCGGCTTCGGGATGGGGCTGAACTTCGTGACCGTGACCGTCACGGCGGTGTCGGGGGTCGCGCCGCACGAGGCCGGTGCGGCGTCGGGGCTGCTCAACGCCACGCAGCAGGTGGGCGGTTCGCTGGGGCTGTCCATCCTCACGACGGTGTTCGGTACGGCGGCTGCCGACGAGGCGAAGAAGCAGGTGCCGAAGTTGCTGGCGCAGGGGTCCGCGGAGCAGAAGGCGGAGTTCGCGCGGACTCGGCAGTTGCCGGCGCCCTGGAGTCATGAGGTGCTGGCACACGGCATCTCCACGGCGTTCGTGCCGGCCGCGGCGATGGCCGTGCTCGCGCTGGCCACCGCGTGGCTGGTGATCAGGGTCCGGAGGAGCGACCTGGACGCGCTGTCGGGAGCGGGGGCGGCGGGGCCGGGGGTGGTGTGAGACGCGGGTGTGAGTCCCGCGAACGAAAGTCACCCCCGAGGCTCAGCCCCGGGCCCCGGCGGGGACTCCGTCCCCGCGCCCCCCTCCTGTCCGACCGCCGGGACCGGGGCCTCGGTGCGCCCGGCGGCCCCCGCCCCTGGCATACCCGCTCGGGGTCGGGTTCGGGTCAGTCGGGCCTCACAGGCGGTGGAGTCCCGCGGCGGGCTCGGTCGCCTGGGGGACCCAGGACGGCAAGGCCTCCGTTCGGTCGGCCCAGGCCGGCGGCGGGGAGGCGAGGATGCCGCCGACCATGGCGCAGGTGGTGTCGATGTCGCCGCCGGCCTGGGCGGTGGTCCAGAAGGCGTCCTCGTAGTCGCCCAGGCGGCGGGCGGCCGACCACAGGGCGAAGGGCACCGTGTCGTGGGCCGTCGTACGGCGTCCGCAGCCCAGGACGGCGGCCACGGTGGACGCGTTGTCGTAGTCGAGCATGTCGCGGGCGCGCCGCAGCCCCGCGCCGACCGCGCTGCGCGACGGCACGAGGGCGATCACACCGTCGAGGAGGGCCCCCGCGTCCGGCGGGCCGCCCGCGCTGGCCAGTGCGGCGGCGGCCGCGACGGCCATGGCGCCCACGACCGCCTCACGGTGCTGGTGGGTGGGGTAGGCGGAGATCTCGGCCTGGTGGACGGCTTGCTCCGGGTCGTCCGCGTACCACGCGCCGAGCGGCGCGACGCGGGTCGCGGCGCCGCTCCCCCACGACCCGTGCCCCTTGAACAGCGCCGGCGCCAGCGTGCGCCAGTCGCCGCCCGCGCGGATCTGCTCCAGCAGCCGGGCCGTTCCGGCGCCGTAAGCCCGGTCGGCGCCGTGGTGGGCGGCGAAGGACCCGGCCAGGGCGTCCTGGTCGACCCGGTGGTGGCCGGCGAGGACGGCGACGACCGAGCAGGCCATCTCCGTGTCGTCAGTCCACCGCCAGGGACCGGACGGCAGCTCACGGCGCCTGAGCAGCGGATAGTTCGCCGGCACGAAGAACCGCGAGCCCAGCGCGTCCCCTACCGCGAGTCCGCGCAGGCTCGCCAGCGCGCGCTCCAGGCGGGCGCCGGGCGAGGGGTCAGGGGTCATGTCTCAGCCACTCCATCCGGTGATCCCGTACGGTTCCGGTTCCCGCCACCGCGCGAACGGCCGGTCCAGGGTGTACTTGCCGTCGCTCCCGAGAACGAGCATCCGTACCTCCGCGTTCCCCGGGTTCGACAGCGACTCGAATTCCGCGACGGTCCAATGGAACCAGCGCATGCAGAACAGCCGCATCGCCAGTCCGTGCGTCACCAGCAGCACGTTGGGCGGATGGTCGGGGGCCTCGAAGCTGCGGAAGAGGCTCTCCAGGAAGTTGCCGACCCGGTCGTAGACGTCGGCGCCGGACTCCCCCTGGGCGAAGCGGTAGAAGAAGTGCCCGTAGGCGTCGCGGTAGGCCTTCTGCAGGCGTACGTCGTCGCGGTCCTGCCAGTTGCCCCAGTCTTGCTCGCGCAGCCTGGGCTCCTCGCGGATCCGTATGAGATCGGGGTCGAGGTGGAAGGCCTTGAGGGTCTCGTGGGTGCGCCGGTAGGGGGAGACGTACACGCTCACGCGCTCGTGGCCGAACAGGTCGCGCAGCTCCTTGCCGGTCTCCTCGGCCTGCTGCCGGCCGCGCTCGGTGAGCGGGAGCGCGTGGTCGGGTTCGCGCTCGTACACGGAGTCGTCGATGTTGCCCGTCGACTCGCCGTGCCGGACAAGGACGATGCGCCGTGGTCGTGCCATGCCAAAACACTAGATCGGGTGACGGCGGATCGAGGACTCGAGAGGGCCTCGTACGGTGTACGTCACACAGTTCGTGGCGCCTGCGCCACATTCCGTGCACGGCGGCACCGCTGTCGGTGAGGGCTCAGACCGTCCAGGTCGGCTCAGACCGTCCAGGTCGCTCAGACCGTCCAGGTCGGCTCCAGTTCCACGATGTCGCCCGTGAGGGCCACGACGTCGGCCTCCGTCTGGGCGCGCAGCGCGAGCCGCTCCACCCGCTCGGTGCGGTACTTGCCGTGTTCGGCGGAGGACTTCCACATCGACAGCACCAGGAACTCGCTGCCGGGCGCCTCGCCGAACAGCCCGCGGATCATGCCGGGCGAGCCGGCCATCGCCGGGTTCCAGACCTTCTCCTGCATGAGGGTGAAGTGCTCGGCGCGTTCCTCGTGGACGCGGCACAGGGCCACGCGGAGCAGGTCGGCGTCCGAGAAACGGGGCTCGAAGCCCGTCTTCACGTCGAAACGGTGGTCGAACAGGCGGGCCTGGGCGTCCTTGAAGGTGCCGGCCTGGGCCGCCGCGAGGCGGTCGTGGGAGCGGGCCATGAAGGAGTCGTAGAAGGCGCGGCTCTCCCAGAAGGCGAAGACGTGCGCCACTCCCGGCCGTGCCCGGCTCCAGCCACCCCCCTGCCCCCGAAACCCCGGCTCCCCCAGAAGCCCCGCCCACTTTCGCTGTCCCCGCTCGAAGCCCCGGCGGTCCACCACGGTGCAGCGAATCCACTTGACCAGCACCGCGCCATCGTAAGGCCCAGGAGCGTGGCGCCGGTCACTCTCGTGGGGACAGCGCCCGCGCGAGCGCCCCCGCGTGCGTGGCACGATGGACAACGTGCGCCCGCGATCCGGAAGTTGGGGCAGGGGGGCGCACGGGGACCGGGAAGGGGGAGTCCGGTGAGCGGGCTCAGCAAGGGGATCCGCAAGGTCGAGGTCGCGCTCAAGTGGGATCCGAGTCCGGCGGGGCAGCCGCCCACCGACCTCGACATCGTGGCAGCCCCCTACGGGACGGACGATCTCTACGGCGCACCGGCCTACGTGGTGCACTTCGACAGCCGTTCTCCCGACGGCACGATCTATCTCAACCGCGACAGCAGGGACGGCCGGGGCTTCGGCTGGGACGAGGTCATGACGCTGGAGCTGGAGCGGCTCTCCGAGCGGTACGCGCGCGTGGTCGTCGGCGTCGTCATCCAGCAGCGCTACGGGCACCGCGCCTTCGGCAACGTGCTCGGCCCGGGTCTGCGCATCCGGGAGGGCTACACCGTGCTGGCGGAGGACGACTTCGCGGGCGTGCTCGGGGCGACGGCGGCCACCGTGGCGGAGTTCGCGCGCGACGAGGCCGGGAACTGGGTCTTCCGGCCCGGCGTCCACGGCTTCGAGGACGACCCGGCCACCTTCACCCGCACCATGGGCCGCGCCCGCCAGTCGTAGCGGACACGGGCGGCGGACGGAGACAGGTAAGGGGCGCCGGCCATTGCCGACGCCCCTTACCCTTCAGCCCTCAGCCCTCAGGCTGCCGGCCTTCGGCCGTCAGCTGCAGCCGCTCGTCGAGCCGCAGCCCTCGCAGATGTAGCAGGAGCCGGCGCGCTGCATCTTCGTGCCGCAGGAGAAGCACAGCGGGGCGTCGGCCTGGATGCCCAGCTGCATCTCCACCAGCTCGGCGCTGGTGTGGGCCTGCTTCGGGGCGGGCTGGGCCGCCTCGGCCTCGGCCCTCGGCGTGGCGACGGCCTTCAGGTCGATCTGCCGGGGCGCCGACTGGGCCAGGCCCTCGACGTCGACGTCCTCGTCGTCGATCGGCTCGTAGGAGCCGGTCTCCAGGTGGCGCTGGCGCTCCTCGGCGGAGTGGATGCCGAGCGCGGAGCGCGTCTCGAAGGGCAGGAAGTCCAGCGCCAGGCGGCGGAAGATGTAGTCGACGATCGACTGGGCCATCCGCACGTCCGGGTCGTCGGTCATGCCGGCCGGCTCGAAGCGCATGTTGGTGAACTTCGAGACGTACGTCTCCAGCGGCACGCCGTACTGCAGGCCCACCGAGACCGCGATGGAGAAGGCGTCCATCATGCCCGCGAGGGTCGAGCCCTGCTTGGACATCTTCAGGAAGACCTCGCCGAGACCGTCGTCCGGGTAGGAGTTGGCGGTCATGTAGCCCTCGGCGCCGCCGACGGTGAAGGAGGTGGTGATGCCGGGGCGGCCCTTGGGCAGGCGCTTGCGGACCGGGCGGTACTCGACGACCTTCTCGACCTTGGACTCGACGGTGGCGGGCTCCTCCGCCTTCTCCTGCGCGGTGTCCTTCTTCTTGGCGGACAGCGGCTGGCCGACCTTGCAGTTGTCGCGGTAGATGGCGAGCGCCTTGACGCCCAGCTTCCAAGCCTCGAAGTAGATCTCCTCGACCTCCTCGACGGTCGCCGACTCCGGCATGTTGACCGTCTTGGAGATGGCGCCGGAGATCCACGGCTGGATCGCGGCCATCATGCGGACGTGGCCCATCGGGGAGATGGCCCGCTCGCCCATCGCGCAGTCGAACACCTCGTAGTGCTCGTGCTTGAGGCCGGGGGCGTCGATCACGTTGCCGTGCTCGGCGATGTGGGCGACGATCGCCTCGATCTGCTCCTCCTGGTAGCCCAGGCGGCGCAGGGCCTGCGGGACGGTGCCGTTGACGATCTGCATCGAGCCGCCGCCGACCAGCTTCTTGAACTTGACCAGCGCGAGGTCGGGCTCGACACCGGTGGTGTCGCAGGACATCGCCAGGCCGATGGTGCCGGTCGGGGCGAGGACGGAGGCCTGGGAGTTACGGAAACCGTTCTTCTCGCCGAGGCGGAGGACGTCCTGCCAGGCCTCGGTGGCCGCGGCCCACACCGGGGTGTCCAGGTCGTCCATGCGCACGGCCGTGGCGTTGGCGTCGGAGTGCTGCTTCATGACGCGCAGGTGCGGCTGGGCGTTGCGGGCGTAGCCGTCGTACGGGCCGACGACCGCGGCCAGTTCGGCGGAGCGCTTGTACGCGGTGCCGCTCATCAGCGAGGTGATGGCGCCGGCGAGCGCGCGGCCGCCGTCGGAGTCGTAGGCGTGGCCGGTGGCCATCAGCAGGGCGCCGAGGTTGGCGTAGCCGATGCCGAGCTGGCGGAAGGCGCGGGTGTTCTCGCCGATCTTCTGGGTCGGGAAGTCCGCGAAGCAGATGGAGATGTCCATCGCGGTGATGACGAGCTCGACGACCTTGGCGAAGCGCTCGACGTCGAAGGACTGGTTGCCCTTGCCGTCGTCCTTGAGGAACTTCATGAGGTTCAGCGAGGCGAGGTTGCAGGACGTGTTGTCCAGGTGCATGTACTCGCTGCAGGGGTTCGAGCCGTTGATGCGGCCGGACTCCGGGCAGGTGTGCCAGTGGTTGATCGTGTCGTCGTACTGGATGCCCGGGTCGGCGCAGGCCCAGGCGGCCTCGGCCATCTTGCGGAAGAGGGACTTGGCGTCGACCTCCTCGATGACCTCGCCGGTCATACGAGCGCGCAGGCCGAACTTGCCACCCTGCTCGACCGCCTTCATGAACTCGTCGTTCACGCGGACGGAGTTGTTGGCGTTCTGGTACTGGACGGACGTGATGTCGTCGCCGCCCAGGTCCATGTCGAAGCCCGCGTCGCGCAGCGCGCGGATCTTCTCCTCCTCCTTGACCTTGGTCTGGATGAAGTCCTCCACGTCGGGGTGGTCGACGTCGAGGATGACCATCTTGGCGGCGCGGCGGGTGGCGCCGCCGGACTTGATGGTGCCGGCGGAGGCGTCGGCGCCGCGCATGAAGGAGACCGGACCGGAGGCGTTGCCGCCGGAGGAGAGCAGCTCCTTGGAGGAGCGGATCCGGGAGAGGTTCAGGCCGGCTCCGGAGCCGCCCTTGAAGATCATGCCCTCTTCCTTGTACCAGTCGAGGATCGACTCCATGGAGTCGTCGACGGACAGGATGAAGCAGGCGGAGACCTGCTGGGGCTGGGGCGTGCCGACGTTGAACCAGACGGGGCTGTTGAAGCTGAAGATCTGGTGCAGGAGGGCGTAGGCCAGCTCGTGCTCGAAGATCTCCGCGTCGGCGGGCGAGGCGAAGTACTTGTTGTCCTCGCCGGCCTTCCGGTACGTCTTCACGATGCGGTCGATCAGCTGCTTGAGGCTGACCTCGCGCTGCGGGGTGCCCACGGCACCGCGGAAGTACTTGCTGGTGACGATGTTGACCGCGTTCACCGACCAGAAGTCGGGGAACTCGACGCCACGCTGCTCGAAGTTGACCGAGCCGTCGCGCCAGTTGGTCATGACGACGTCACGGCGCTCCCAGCTCACCTCGTCGTACGGGTGCACGCCGGGGGTGGTGTGGATGCGCTCGATGTGCAGTCCCTTGTTCCCCGCCTTGCCGCCCTTGGCGCGGGAACCTCGTGCCGGACCGCTCGCCGTCTCTGTCATGCCGCCTCCCTGTACGGGCGAAAACGCCCTGAAGTGCCCCGATGTTCCGGTGGCACGGTGTTGTGTCTCGTGGTGCGGGCATCCCTGCCGCTGTCGCCCGCGACCGTCTTCTCCGCCGCCGCTGAGCCAGACCCGGACACGCCGTCCGGGCCGGCCCGCCGATCAGTCGGCGGCGCCTGCGGGCTCGGGGACCTCAGCAGCCGTCCCCGGGCGTCCGCCGTCGTCCTGGCCGTGGCCGTTCTCCCGGCCCGCCGCGGCGCCTTCGCCGCCGCCTCCGCCGTCGTCGCCCCCGTGCCGCGCGGGGGGACGCGCGCCTTCCCTGAGTTCCTCGATCGCCGCCTCGAAGTCCTCCAGCGAGTCGAACGCCCGGTAGACGGACGCGAACCGCAGGTAGGCGACGAGGTCCAGCTCCTGCAAGGGGCCGAGTATGGCCAGCCCGACGTCGTGGGCGGCCACCTCGGCGCTTCCGCTGCCGCGCACCGCCTCCTCGACCCTCTGACCGAGCAGGGCGAGCGCGTCCTCGGTGACAGGCCGTCCCTGGCATGCCTTGCGCACACCGTTGATGACCTTGGTACGGCTGAAGGGTTCGGTGACTCCGGACCGCTTGACCACCATGAGCGAGCACGTCTCCACGGTCGTGAACCGACGGGAGCAGTCAGGGCACTGGCGGCGCCTACGGATCGACGTGCCGTCGTCCGTCGTACGACTGTCGACGACACGGCTGTCGGGGTGCCTGCAGAAGGGGCAGTGCATGGACTCCAACCCTCCTCACAGCAGACGCAATAGCCTCGCCGGGCCTCAGGAGCCCCGCGAAGCAGCCCCAAGCATAGGCGATGATCGGCGGGCCGAAGACCCGGGGGACCACAACTTGTGGGCTGCTGTAGCCATCCAACCACTAGATGTGGGGATTGGCTTGTAACAAACGGGGATCCGCGGCGTGTCGCGCGCGAGCGGACGGGGGCGTCCGCCGTTCGTCTGCCCGCGTCACCACGGGAAACACGCCGACGCACACCCGTACCGCGGGAGCGCTTGCGGAGATACCGTGGGCGCCGCACGGAGGACGCGTGGGACTCCCGGGCAGATGGGAACCGGCATCCGGTCGACGGCACGCCGGATGGCAGACTGGCACGGCAGCCCACGAGGTGGCCGGCGCAGCGGTGAAGAGCTACGACAACGAGGCTTTCCACCCGCCAGGCATCGCGTCGGCCATACACCCGGACACATGATCAAGTAAGGCAATCCGCGGTTTTTCACTCGAACGTGTGTTTGGCGCAACCTTTCGAAAGCAACTACCGTTGTGCCGGAGGGAGACCATCGAGAGGGGCCGACGACGTGACCACCACCGCAGACAGTGCCACCATCACTGCCCAGGACCGCTCCCAGGGCCGACTCGAGCCGGTGCATGCGATGAACGAAGCCGCGAATCCCGAGGGACACAAGCGATCCCTGCCGGGCCGACCTCCAGGCATCCGGGCGGACAGCTCGGGCCTCACCGACCGGCAGCGCCGGGTGATCGAGGTGATCAGGGACTCCGTCCAGCGGCGCGGCTACCCGCCGTCGATGCGGGAGATCGGCCAGGCCGTCGGCCTCTCCAGCACCTCCTCGGTCGCACACCAGCTGATGGCACTCGAGCGCAAGGGCTTCCTGCGCCGCGACCCGCACCGTCCGCGCGCCTACGAGGTCCGCGGGTCCGACCAGGCCACCACGCTCCAGCCCACCGACACCGTGGGCAAGCCGGCCGCCTCCTACGTCCCGCTGGTCGGCAGGATCGCCGCCGGTGGGCCCATCCTCGCCGAGGAGTCGGTCGAGGACGTCTTCCCTCTTCCCCGGCAGCTGGTCGGCGACGGTGAGCTGTTCGTGCTGAAGGTCGTCGGCGACTCGATGATCGAGGCCGCCATCTGTGACGGCGACTGGGTCACGGTCCGCCGTCAGCAGGTCGCGGAGAACGGCGACATCGTGGCCGCGATGATCGAGGGCGAGGCCACCGTCAAGCGCTTCAAGCGCGAGGACGGCCACGTATGGCTCCTGCCGCACAACGCGGCGTACGAGCCGATCCCCGGCGACGACGCGACGATCCTCGGCAAGGTGGTGGCGGTGCTGCGGCGCGTGTGAGAACCGCCGCGGGCGGGCTCGCCGACCCGCCTCCTGATCGGGCCCCGGGACCCCTGCGCCGGTTCCGGGGCCCTGCGCTGCCCGGATCGCGATCCAGCGCGGGGCACGGCCCAGCGCGGGGCGCGGTTTCTACGGGGCGGCTGGCGGAGCGCCCGGGCCGCAGCACGGCCGCGGAGCGCCTGGGCCGCGGCACGGGCTACACGGCACGCGCACGGTGCGAGCTGGCACGGTACGGGCATGGCATGGCGCGGGTCGGCCATCGAACGGCACGGGTCGGCCCTGCCCGCTGATGCTCACCGCTCGGGCGGCCCGTGCCCCGGCGGCCTCCGTGCCCCGGCGGCTGGGCAGGGCTCGTGCGCGTCCTCGCCTGGGGTGCGGCCCGGTCCTGGGGGCTGCGCACGACTCGGGCAGCCCGGGCCCACGGATCCCGCGCGGCCCGTGCCCCTGCGAGGCCCGGGCGGCGGGCGGGCCGTGAGCCTGTGGTTATTTCGCCAGCTCGGCCTCGTTCTGTTTGGCTGCCGCGTCGATCGATGACAGGGACTTGCGGACCTGGTTGCGGTCCGTGGTGTACCAGAAGTCGGGGAGGGAGGCCTTGAGGTAGCTGCCATAGCGGGCCGTGGCCAGGCGCGGGTCCAATACGGCCACCACGCCGCGGTCCCCCGAGGCGCGTACCAGGCGGCCGGCGCCCTGGGCCATGAGGAGGGCGGCGTGCGTGGCCGCCACGGCCATGAAGCCGTTGCCGCCCGCGTCCTCCACCGCCTTCTGGCGGGCGCTCATCAGGGGGTCGTCGGGCCGGGGGAACGGGATCTTGTCCATGACGACCAGCTGGCAGCTCGCGCCGGGCACGTCGACGCCCTGCCAGAGGGAGAGCGTGCCGAAGAGACACGTCCTCGGGTCCGCCGCGAAGTTCTTGATCAGCTCGCCCAGCGTCTCCTCGCCCTGGAGCAGGATCGGGAACTCGGGGATCCGGGTGCGCAGCTCCTCGGCCGCGAGCTGGGCGGCCCGCATGGAGGAGAAGAGGCCGAGGGTCCGCCCGCCGGCCGCCTGGATCAGCTCCGTCAGCTCGTCGAGCATGTCTCCCCGGTCGCCGTCCCGCGCGGGACGCGCCAGGTGCTTGGCCACGTAGAGGATCCCCTGCTTGCGGTAGTCGAAGGGGGAGCCGACGTCGACGCCCTTCCACTGGGGCACGTCCTCGCCCTCCGTGCCCTCCGGGGCGAGCCCCAGTGAGGCCCCGACTCCGTTGAAGTCGCCGCCGAGCTTCAGGGTCGCGGAGGTCAGCACGACGGAGCGGTCGGCGAACAGCTTCTCCCGCAGCAGGCCGGACACCGACATGGGCGCAACACGCAGGGAGGCCCCGAAGCGGTCGTGCCGCTCGTACCAGACGACGTCCCACTCGGAGCCGTTGGTGATGCGCTCCGCGACGTCGTGCACGTTCTCCACGGAGGCGAGCGCCTGCTTGCGGACCGCGTCCTCGTCCTGGACGGACTTGTCGCGGGTCGAGCCGAGCGCCGAGATGACGTTGCGCGAGGCGTCCCGCAGGGCCAGCAGCGCGTAACCGAGATCCTCCGGGATCTCCTCCAGCCGGCCGGGCAGCGCCAGCTCCATCAGCCGCTCGAAGCCCTCGGCGGCGGTCTGGAGCTGGTCGGCGGCCTTCTCGTTGACCAGCTTCGCCGCCCGGCGCACCGCCCGGTTGACCTGGCCGGGGGTGAGCTCCCCGGTGGCGACGCCGGTGACGCGGGAGACCAGCTCGTGCGCCTCGTCGACGATCAGCACCTCGTGCTGCGGCAGCACCGGGGCGCCCTCGATGGCGTCGATCGCCAGCAGCGCGTGGTTGGTGACGACGACCTCGGCGAGCTTCGCCCGCTCACGGTCCATCTCGGCGAAGCACTCCGCGCCGTACGCGCACTTCGAGGCGCCCAGGCACTCCCGGGAGGACACCGAAACCTGGGCCCAGGCGCGGTCGGACACGCCGGGCGTGAGGTCGTCGCGGTCGCCGGACTCGGTCTCGTCCGACCAGTCGCGCAGCCGCAGCAGGTCCTGGCCGAGCTTGCTGGTGGGCGCCGCCGCCTCGAACTGGTCGAACAGGCCCTCCTCCTCGTCCTGCGGCACGCCCTCGTGCAGCCGGTGCAGGCACAGGTAGTTCGACCGGCCCTTGAGCATCGCGAACTCCGGGCGGCGCCGCAGCAGCGGGTGCAGGGCGTCGACCGTGCGCGGCAGGTCGCGCTCGACGAGTTGGCGCTGAAGGGCGAGGGTGGCGGTCGCCACGACGACACGCTCCCCGTGCGCGAGGGCGGGCACGAGATAGCCGAGGGACTTTCCGGTGCCCGTGCCGGCCTGGACCAGCAGGTGCGAGCCGTCGTCGATGGCGTCCGCGACGGCTTGGGCCATGGTCACCTGGCCGGGGCGCTCCGTGCCGCCGACTGCGGCGACGGCGGCATGCAGGAGTTCGGGGAGTGAGGGCTTCGTCATAGCGCGACCACCCTACGGCTCGGCACTGACAAACGGGCGATCACGGTGGAGGAGGGCCCCTCCGCCCAGCCACAACGACCCCCCGTCACAGCAGGTGGCGCAGGGACCGGTCGCGGATCATCAGGGCGGCCCGCTTGCCGGGCAGCTCGATCTCCGCCGAGAAACGGAACCCCGCCGTCAGGAAGGCGGCCACGGAGGGCGCGTTGCGCAGGTCGGGTTCCGCGACCACGCGGGCGCACGCGGGGCGCCGGTCGAGTACCAGGTCGGCCACGGCCCTGAGCAGGGTGCTGCCGAGCCCCCGTCCCCGGTCGGCGACGCTGCCGATCAGCAGGTGGACGCCGGTGTCGTGCGGCCGGGCCGGATAGCGGCGGGCCAGCGGATCGAGGTCGGCCCGGTAGATCTCCCAGTAGCTCATGGGTGTGCCGTCGAGCAGGCCGATGCAGGGCACGCTGCGCCCGTCGCCGTCGAGCTGCGCGCTCAGGTGGGCCTCGGTGACGCTCTGCGGCCCGGCCAGCTGCCAGAACTCCGCCACGGCCGGATCGTTCATCCAGCGGCTGACGACCGGCAGGTCGCGCTCGAGGCGGACCGGGAGCAGCCGGAAGGGCCCGACGGGGGTGACCGTGGTTCCCCAGTCGCCTACGCCGTCGAGCAGGGCGTCCTTGCGCGGGGCGCCGGTCCCGGGCAGCAGCCCGAAGGCCGCGACGAACTCCTCGGGGAGGCGGAGGTCGAGAGTGTCCTCGCCGTCCGCCTGCCCGGTGTCCTCGCTGTCCGCCTCACCGGTGTCCTCCGCGGGTGCTGCGGGCGCGGGGTCCAGGACCGGCCCCGCGGGCCCCGGGCCGGCGGACACCGGCCCTGCGGACACCGGGAGGGCGGGCACCGGGCCGGCGTCCGGAACGGCGGTGTCCGGGACGGCGGTGTCCGTGGTGGATGCCGGGGTGGCAGTGCCGGTGACGAGGTCCGGTACGGCGGTCGGCGTCGTGAGGGCCGGGGCCCCGGTCGCCGGGGCGTGGCCGGTGGCGGCACCGGCGTCGGTGGGAGGCATGGCGCGCTCCTCTCGGTGGGCTGGTCAGGAGTGCAGGGGGTTGGCCATGGCGACGTAGAGGGACTGGGTGTCGACCGGGCCGACCAGTTCGTCCAAGCCGTGCAGCCGGGTCAGCAGGTTGGCCTTGCAGCGCAGGACGGGGGCGTCGAGCAGGCGGGCCGGCAGGGTGGAGCGCGTGCGGGCGGGCCCGGAGGCGGCGGCCTCGAGGAAGCGGCGGAACGCGGCCAGCAGCAGCCGTTCGTCGGCCAGCCGCTGGGAACCGATGGCGCCGATGAGGCCGAACACGTTGTTCACGGCGACGTAGTAGGCGAAGCGCTCGTCCGTGACCTCGTCGGAGACGAAGGTGTCGCTGTGTTCACCGATGCCGGGCAGGCGGGCGTCGAGTTCGTCCCGCCGCGAGGCCCGGAAGTAGTAGCCCTGGTTGTCGCGGTAGCGGCCGCCCGAGGGCCAGCCTTCGGCGTCCAGCAGGACCAGGGTGTTCTGCTGGTGGGCCTCCAGGGCGATCCCCGCCTCGCCGTCCAGCCACAGCACGGGGCGGATCACCTGTTCGAGGTAGCGCAGGAACCACTCGGCGGTGACGGCCCCGCGCGGGCGGCCCGTCCGGACAGCGAGGCGGGTGACGACGTCGGCCAGCCGGGACCGCGTCGCCGGCGCGGCGAGCGCGCGGGGCCAGGGCCGGGGCGCGGCGAGTCCGGCCACGCAGGAGACGTCGTCGGAAGGGTCGAAGGGGTTGTGCCGGATCACCACGTCCAGCCCGGTCACGGGTTCGCCCCCGGGGTCGTCCACGGCGAGCCAGGCCGGGTCGCGCACGATGTCGAAGTCCGGGTGGGCGGCCCGCCACTCCCCGGCAAGCCCCGAACGCAGCAGCCGGTGCACCTCGGCGCCCCGGTGCAGTTCCTTGCGCAGGTTCTCCCGGCGCGAGTTGGTGATGCGCAGGCCCAGCGACAGCTTCAGCATGGCGTCCGATCCGGAGCGGTGGACGGTCCGCACGGAGGAGGTCGGGTGCCAGTGCGGTCCATGGGCGCCCAGGTCGCGGAGCAGCCCCGTCTCGAACAGCGCGGCCGGGCCGGGGCAGTGCCGTACGTCGCGCGCCTGCCACGGGTGCAGGGGCAGGGCGGCACAGCCCTCGGGCAGTGCGAGCCCCGGTCCGGCGAGCCGGGCCGTCAGCCGCTCGGCGGGGACGGGCCGGCCGCGCTCGGTCCAGGCCGAGTCGGCGGCGAGCACGGACGTGTCGACGGCCACCCAGTGCAGCGGGAACGAGCCGCGCAGCTCGGGTGAGCAGGCGCGCGTCTCCGCCTCCGTCATGCCTTCGCGGCTCTTGGGGGCCGGATGCAACGGGTGCCCGAGGACCAGGGCCTGTTCGGCGGAGAGGAAGAGGTCGGGGCCGTCGACGGGATCGGCTCGGCGTTCGGCCACGAAGAGGGCGGTGCGGCGTACGGAGTCGGCGACCCGGGCCACGAGGTCGGCGGTGTCCGTCCCGTCCACGGCGGAGCCCGACCCCTCCACGACGGGGCCCGCCCCGTCCGCGGCGGCACCCGGCCCATCCACGGCGGGGCCCGGCGCGTCCACGGCGGCACCCGACCCGTCCACGGCGGGCCCGGGTGTCGTGGCGGCCTCCCGGGCGAGCAGTGCCGCGAGCGTGACGGCGTCCAGCGGCGGGAGTCGATCCGGCGCCCCGTCCGTGGTGCCGACCAGGCAGGGCGGGCCGAAGCGGTGCCAGCCGGTCGGTGACCAGTGCAGGACCGGGACGAGCAGCGCGGTGCCCGTGGCCGGGAGGGGGACGCGGAGGGTGCCGCCCTCGGGGGCCCGCGTGCCGGTCTCGCGCACCCAGCAGCGCAGGAGGCCGTCCACGGCCGCCGCCTGGGCTGCGGTGTGCGGGTCGGGGTGGTCGAGGGGGTCGGACCACTGATCGTTCTGCTGGTGGGGGACGGTCCCGGAGGTGCCGTGGGGGCGGGGGCGGGGGCGGCCGGGTGGTGCGGGGGTGGCGTTCAAGGAGTCCTCGTGCGTCGTGCGGTCGTACGGCTGGCGTCTCGCGGGGCGCTACCCGGGCTGGTCGCGGGGCGGCGCCGGGCGCTACCCGGGCTGGTCGCGGGCCGCCGCGTCGATCGCGTCGGCCAGCCGGTCGAGCACCGCCGTCGCCTGCTCGTCGCTGATCGTCAGCGGGGGCAGCAGCCGTACGACGCTCGCGTGGCGGCCGCCGAGCTCGACGATCAGTCCCCTCTTCAGGCACTCCCGCTGCACGGCGGCGGCGAGATGAGGCGCGGCCGGGCGAGGACGCCCCTCCGCGCGCCCCTCGTCGCACGCCCCCTCGCGCCCCGCACCGCGCTCCAGCTCCCCCTCACGCCCCTTGGCGCATTCCTCCTCCACCAGCTCCACCCCGATCATCAGCCCGCGCCCCCGCACCTCACCGACACACTCGTACGCCCCCTCCAGCGCCCGGAGTCGCGAGAGCATGCGGGCTCCCAGCGAGGCGGCGCGCTCGGCGAGGCCGTTCTCCCGGACGTGGGCCAGCGTGGCGGTGCCGGCGGCCATCGCGAGCTGGTTGCCCCGGAACGTTCCGGCGTGGGCGCCGGGCCCCCAGACGTCGAGGTCCTCGTGGTAGACGACGACGGCGAGGGGCAGGCTGCCGCCGATGGCCTTGGACAGCACCATCACGTCGGGTGTCACTGCGCTGTGTTCCACGGCCCAGAACGCGCCCGTGCGTCCGACGCCGGTCTGGATCTCGTCGGCGATCAGGGGGACGGAGCGGTCGGCGGTGATCCGCCGCAGCCGCCGCATCCACCCGTCGGGGGCGGGAATCACCCCGCCCTCGCCCTGCACGGGTTCGAGGATCAGCCCGGCGGGCAGCGGCACCCCGGACTTGGGGTCGTCGAGGACGGACTCGGCCCAGCGGGCGGCGAGTTCGGCGCCGTGTTCCCCGCCCACGCCGAAGGGGCAGCGGTAGTCCTGCGGATAGGGCAGGCGGGCGACCCGTACGTCGGCCGCGTGCCCCGAGGCGGCCAGGGCTCCCGCGGTCATCCCGTGGTAGGCGCCGGCGAAGGCGACGATGCCGTCCCGTCCGGTGGCCGCCCGGACGAGGGTGAACGCGGCCTCCACCGCGTCCGTCCCGGCCGGCCCGCAGAACTGCACGCGCGCGTGGCCGGCGAGTCCGGGCGGCAGGGTGCGGAACAGCTCGGTGACGAAGGCGTCCTTGACGGGTGTGGCGAGGTCGAGCGCGTGCAGCGGCGCGCCGGAGTCGAGCACCTTGCGGATCGCCTCCAGCACGACGGGGTGGTTGTGCCCGAGGGCCAGGGTGCCGGCGCCCGAGAGGCAGTCCAGGTAACGGCGGCCGTCCGCGCCCTCGATGGTGAGCCCGCGCGCCCGTACGGGGACGATGGGCAGGGCGCGCGCGTAGGTGCGCGCCGCCGACTCGCGCGCCGACTGGCGCCGCAGGATGCCCTCGTGCGCTGCGCGCGCCCCCGCGGCCGCGTCCATCCGCGGCCCGGCCCCTGGCGCAGACTCCGTCACGGTCACGGCTCCTCGTCCTCCCACACTCCCAGGGCGTCGTCACCTCACGGGCCGTCACCTCGACTTCCTGACGAGCCCCGGGGTCCGGACGCGGACAGCGGACCCCCCACCGCTACAACCGCCGGCCGCGCGCACGGTTACGGGTTGTCCCAAGATCCTTGCCGTCCAAGATCCTTGCCGTGACGGAACCGTTGCCGTTCCGTCGGCGGTCCCCCACAGCGAGCGCATAGTGTGTGGTGCCGTTCCACACGTCGTGCGCAGCACCCGAACCCGGCCGGGGAGAACGCGGGATCACGGCGGTACCGAGCAAGTCCGTTCACAGCAGGGGGAGTCAAGACCATGCGACCCATACGCCCGTCCTTCACCGCTCGCCGAGGAGGAGGCGCACGCCGCACGGCCTCCCCCGTTCCGGCCGCCGTCGCGCTGGTCTCGGTGCTGGCGCTCACCGTCACGGGCTGCGGCTCGGGCGACGGCAAGGCGGACGGCGCGTCCTCCGCCGCCGCGAGCGCCACCGGCTCGGGCGGCGGCGACGGCAAGATCCAGATCCCGGACGACATCAGGCAGAAGCTGAAGGAACACGGGATCGACATCGACAAGTGGAAGAACGGCGCCTGGAAGAACTGGAGCCGGGACGACTGGCTGCGCGAGGCGAACGACTTCATCAACCCGATCATCAAGGGCCTGTGGAACCCGGACCGGATGCGCCGGGCCAAGGACCCGGCCAAGCAGGTCGACTCGAACGACCTCTCCGGTGACCAGGGCGTCACCGACCCGACGCCGGCCCCGGTGCGGGCGCAGGCGGTGGCGCCGACGTACCACGCCAACGCGGCGACCGCGGGCAAGGTGTTCTTCGACTCCCCCGAGGGGACCATGGTCTGCTCGGCGACGGTCGTGGAGGACCCGGCCAACCCGGGCAGGTCCAACCTGGTGTGGACGGCGGGCCACTGCGTGCACGCGGGCAAGAAGGGCGGCTGGTACCGCAACATCGCGTTCGTGCCGTCGTACAACAACGACGGCCGCAGCACCGACGAGCTGCGCAACGCCCCGCGGCGGACGATCGCGCCCTACGGCGTGTGGTGGGCGGACTGGGCGCAGACCTCGCAGCAGTGGATCTCCCAGGGCGGCGCGACCGGCGGCCAGGGCGCCGGCTACGACTTCGCCGTCATCCATGTGACGCCGGAACAGGGCAGCGGCGGCAAGTCCCTCCAGGAGACCGTGGGCGCGGCGCTGCCCGTGAACTTCGACGCGCCTGCCGTGCCGCAGGTGCAGAGCCTCACCGCGACCGGTTACCCGGCGGCGCCGCCGTACGACGGTCAGCGGCTCTACCAGTGCCAGGACAAGCCCGGGCGCCTGTCGCTCAACGCCACCGACCCGACGATGTACCGCATCGGCTGCACCATGACCGGCGGTTCCTCGGGCGGCGGCTGGGTGGAGACCGGCGCGGACGGCAAGCCGGCCCTGGTCTCCAACACCTCGATCGGCCCGGTGACCTCGGGCTGGCTGGCGGGGCCGCGGCTGGGCGCGGTGGCGAAGGGCGTCTACGAGGCGGCCGGCAAAAAGTTCGCCGGCCGCTGAGCCGATCGTCCGGCGACAGCCGGAAGGGCCGCCCCGCTCGACGGCGGGGCGGCCCTTCCGGTTGCGATGCCGGCGGCCGGTCAGACCGCGGCGGCCGGTGTGTACGGCGCCAGGTCCGCGGCCAGTTCCTCGTGCACCCGGGCCTTGAGCAGGGTGCCCTCCGCGGTGTGCTCCTCGGAGATCACCTCGCCCTCGGTGTGGGCGCGGGCGACCAGCTTGCCGTGGGTGTACGGCACGAGCGCCTCGATCTCCACGGAGGGCCGCGGCAGCTCGTTGTCGATCAGGGCGGTCAGTTCGGCGATGCCCCGGCCCGTACGGGCGGAGACGGCGATGGAGTGCTTCTCCACCCGCAGCAGCCGCTGGAGCACCAGCGGGTCGGCCGCGTCCGCCTTGTTGATCACGACGATCTCGGGCACGTCGGTGGCGCCGACGTCCCTGATCACCTCGCGCACGGCCGCCAGCTGCTCCTCCGGGTCCGGGTGCGAGCCGTCCACCACGTGCAGGATCAGGTCGGAGTCGCCGACCTCCTCCATGGTGGAGCGGAACGCCTCGACCAGGTGGTGCGGCAGGTGCCGCACGAAGCCGACGGTGTCCGCGAGCGTGTAGAGCCGCCCGCTCGGGGTCTCGGCCCGGCGCACGGTGGGGTCCAGGGTCGCGAACAGCGCGTTCTCGACCAGGACGCCGGCGCCGGTGAGGCGGTTGAGCAGGGAGGACTTGCCCGCGTTGGTGTAGCCCGCGATGGCGACCGAGGGCACCTTGTTGCGGCGGCGCTCCTGGCGCTTGATCTCGCGGCCGGTCTTCATGTCCGCGATCTCCCGGCGCATCTTCGCCATCTTCTCGCGGATGCGGCGCCGGTCCGTCTCGATCTTGGTCTCACCGGGACCGCGCGTCGCGAGGCCCCCGCTGCCGCCGCCCATCTGCCGGGACAGCGACTGACCCCAGCCCCGCAGCCTCGGCAGCATGTACTGCATCTGCGCGAGCGCGACCTGCGCCTTGCCCTCCCGGGACTTGGCGTGCTGGGCGAAGATGTCCAGGATCAGGGCCGTACGGTCGATGACCTTGACCTTGACGACGTCCTCGAGGTGGATGAGCTGGCCGGGGCTGAGCTCACCGTCGCAGATGACGGTGTCCGCGCCGGTGTCCAGGACGATGTCCCGCAGCTCGTCCGCCTTGCCGGAGCCGATGTAGGTGGCCGCGTCGGGCTTGTCGCGGCGCTGGATCACGCCGTCGAGCACGACAGCGCCCGCGGTCTCCGCGAGGGCGGCGAGCTCGGCCAGGGAGTTCTCCGCGTCCCGCACGGTCCCCGTGGTCCAGACGCCGACGAGCACGACGCGCTCCAGGCGCAGCTGCCGGTACTCGACCTCGGTGACGTCCTCGAGCTCGGTGGACAGGCCCGCGACACGGCGCAGGGCCGCGCGGTCGGAGCGGTCGAACTGGTCGCCGTCCCGCTCCGTGTCGATCTCGTGGCTCCAGGCGACGTCCTCTTCCATCAGGGCATCGGCCCGAAGTCCTTCGGGGTAGGTCTGCGCGAGGCGCTTGGTGGCCTGGGAAGAGGAAGAAGAGGAGGTCATTGGGTCCTTACGTCGTCGGGTTCCTTCACCGTGTGCAACGCGCGGGTACCCCGGGAGATTCCCGTGACCCGCCTCGCGCCGGCCCGACGATGGTCGCACGGTCCGGCCCGCCCCGTCACGGTGTTATTTCTTGACCGCCTCGGCCGTCGGGGCCGGCGTGGGCTTCCAGTCCGGGTGACCCGGCATGGGCGGGGTCTTCTCGCCGTAGAGCCAGCCCTTGAGGAAGCCGCTCAGATCGCGTCCGGCGATGCGGGAGGCCAGGTCAACGAAGTCGGCGGTGCCGGCCGTGCCGTCGCGGTGGGCGCGCACCCAGGCGCGCTCCAGCCGCTCGAAGGCGGGCCTGCCGATCTCCTGGCGCAGGGCGTACAGCACGAGCGCCGCACCGTCGTAGACGTTGGCGCGGAAGATGCCGATCTTCTGCCCGGGCTTGGGGGGCTTGGGCAGCGCGGGCGGTCCGCCGGAGGCGCGCCAGCGGTCGGAGGCGCCGTAGGCGGCCTTCATGCGCGCCTCCATGGGCTTGCCCGCCTTCTCCTCGGCGTACAGGGCCTCGTACCAGGTGGCGTGGCCCTCGTTGAGCCACACGTCGGACCACACGCGCGGGCTGACACTGTCGCCGAACCACTGGTGGGACAGCTCGTGCACCATGACCGACTCGACGTACCACTTCGGGTAGGCGGGGTCGGTGAACAGGCCCTTCTCGAAGAGCGAGAGGGTCTGCGTCTCGAGTTCGAAGCCGGTGGCCGCGGAGGCCATGAGGACGCCGTAGGTCTCGAACGGGTAGGGCCCGACCTTGCTCTCCATCCAGGCGATCTGGTCCGGCGTCTTCGCGAGCCACGGTTCGAGCCTGTCGCGGTCCTGGGCGGGGACGACGTCGCGCACCGGCAGGCCGTGCGGTCCGCCGCGGTGCACCACGGCGGAGCGGCCGATGGAGACCTGCGCCAGTTCGGTGGCCATGGGGTGGCGGGTGCGGTACGTCCAGGTGGTGCCGCCCGCGGCACGGCGGGCGCCGGCGGGCAGACCGTTGGCCACGGCCGTGTACCCCTGGGGCGCGGTGACGCGGATGGTGAACATGGCCTTGTCGGACGGGTGGTCGTTGCAAGGGAAGACCAGATGGGCGACGTCTGCCTGGTTGGCCATGGCGAGGCCGTCGGCGGTGCGGACCCAGCCGCCGTCGCGGCCCTTGGCGGGCACGGGGTCGCTGGTGTGGTGGACGGTGATCCGCATCCAGCTGTGCCCGGGCAGGGGCGTGGCCGGGGTGATCACGAGGTCCTCGCCGGCCTCGGCGAAGGCGGCGGGCAGGCCGTCGACCTCCACGGAGTCGACCGTGCCGTGCGCGAAGTCGAGGTTCACCCGGTCCAGGTCCCGGGTGGTCCGGGCGTCGATGGTGGTGACTGCCTTGAGCGGCTTGCCGTTGTCTCCGGAGTAGGTGAAGTCCAGGTCGTACGACGACACGTCGTAGCCCGGGTTGCCGAGGTACGGGAAGAGGCGGTCGCCGATGCCCAGCGGGGCGGGCGGGGTGCTCGCGGCGACGAGGCAGACCGCCACGGCGGAGCCGAGGAGCGCGGCCCTGATACGGCGCGGAACGCGGGGGCGGGGGGTGAGCGGCATGCACCACCGCTACCAGCGCCCGGCTGCCGGGCGGCGGCGGCGCGCGCCCGGCCCACCCGAACGGGGCCCGTGGATGCACGCCGACGGTGCCGCGCCGGGGCGTGCGGCGCGCCCGGCGCCTGCGGCGTGCAGGGCGCGCACAGGGCGTACGGCGCGAGCCCGCGCGTGGGTCCTGCGCGCCGGGCGGCTCAGGCGCCGGGCGGCTGGGCCGGGGAGTGGTGCTGGGCGCGGCTCACGTCGTACACGCCGGGGACGTTGCGCATCGCGCGCATGAGGGCGGGCAGTCTGGCGGCGTCGGGGAGCTGGAGGGTGTACGTGTGGCGGACGCGCTGCTGGGTCGGCGGGGCCACGGTGGCCGAGACGATCTCGACGCCTTCGAGGGCGATGGCCTCGGTGAGGTCGGCCAGCAGATGGGGGCGGCCGAACGATTCGGCGAGCAGCGTGACCCGGCACTCGGTGGTGTCGCCCCAGCGCACGTCGATCTCGGCGCGCCCCGCGCCGTTCATCCGGGCGACCGCGGCGCACTCGACCCGGTGCACGGTCACCATGCCGCCGCGCACGGCGAAGCCGGTGATCTCGTCCGGCGGCACGGGGGTGCAGCAGCCGGCGAGGCGGGCGCCCGCGCGGGGCCTGTCGACGACCACGACGCTGGCTCTGCCGGGCCGCGCGGGCCGGGTGTCCGCCCCGGTGTCGGGTGCCGGGGCCGCGGCGCGCTCGGGGGTGTGGGGCGCCGCGCGCTCCTCGGGTTCCTCACCGGAGGGGCCGGCGGCCGCCTGTCCGGGCGCCGGGTGGGTGGCCAGCCAGCGCTGGATGGCGATGCGGGCGGCCGGTGTGTGGGCGTGCTCCAGCCAGGCCGCCGAGGGCTCGGAGGCCGGGTCCTGGCCCATGAGGAGCTGGACGGTGTCGCCGTCCCTCAGGACGGTGCTGAGGGTGGCCAGCCGGCCGTTGACGCGGGCGCCGATGCAGGCGTGCGCGTCCTCGCCGTACTGGGCGTACGCGGCGTCCACGCAGGTGGCTCCGTCGGGCAGCCCGAGGGTGCCGCCGTCGGGCCGGAAGACGGTGATCTCGCGGTCCTGGGCCAGGTCCTCGCGCAGGGTGGACCAGAAGGTGTCGGGGTCGGGCGCGGCCTGCTGCCAGTCGAGGAGGCGGGAGAGCCAGCCGGGCCGGGTGGGGTCGGCGCGCTCGCCGTCGCCCGGGGACTGCTCGCCGGACGGCTGCTCCTCCGAAGGAGGAGCGTAGGGATTGCCGAGGGCGACGACGCCGGCCTCGGCGACCTTGTGCATCTGGTGGGTGCGGATGAGGACTTCGACGACCTGGCCGTCCTCGCGCGCGACGGCGGTGTGCAGCGACTGGTAGAGGTTGAACTTGGGTACGGCGATGAAGTCCTTGAACTCAGAGACGACCGGCGTCATGCAGGTGTGCAGTTCACCGAGGACGCCGTAGCAGTCGGCGTCCTCGTTCACCAGCACCAGCAGCCGGCCGAAGTCGCAGCCGCGGAGCTTGCCGCGCTTGCGGGAGACCCGGTGCACGGACACGAAGTGCCGTGGCCTGATGAGGACTTCGGCGGAGATGCCGGCCTCGCGCAGCACGCCCCGCACCTGTTCGGCGACCTCGGTGAGCGGGTCGCTCGGCGCGGACGCGTTCTCGGCGATCAGCCCGCGCGTGTGCTCGTACTCCTCGGGGTGCAGGATCGCGAAGACCAGGTCCTCCAACTCGGTCTTGAGCGCCTGCACGCCGAGCCGTTCGGCGAGCGGGATGAGGACGTCACGGGTGACCTTGGCGATGCGGGCCTGTTTCTCCGGGCGCATGACGCCGAGGGTGCGCATGTTGTGCAGCCGGTCGGCGAGTTTGATCGACATCACGCGGACGTCGTTGCCGGTGGCCACGAGCATCTTGCGGAAGGTCTCGGGCTCGGCGGCGGCGCCGTAGTCGACCTTCTCCAGCTTGGTGACGCCGTCGACGAGGTAGCGCACCTCCTCGCCGAACTGCTCGCGGACCTGATCCAACGTCACGTCGGTGTCCTCCACGGTGTCGTGGAGCAGCGAGGCGGTCAACGTCGTGGTCTCGGCGCCGAGTTCGGCGAGGATCAGGGTCACGGCGAGGGGGTGCGTGATGTACGGCTCGCCGCTCTTGCGCATCTGGCCGCGGTGCGAGGACTCGGCCAGGACGTAGGCCCTGCGCAGGGGTTCGAGGTCGGCGTCGGGGTGGTGGGCGCGGTGGGCCTCCGCCACGTGGCCGATGGCGTCCGGCAGCCGGTCGCGGGCGGCGGGCCCGAGGAGCGCGGCGCGGCCGAGGCGGCGCAGGTCGATCCGCGGGCGGGTCCTGCGGCGTGCCGCCGTGGGCGCCACCGGTCCCGGGGCGGCGGGATTCGTGGCATCCGCACTCATGGGCACCTCCGGCTGCGTCGACCGGCGGACGGGGTGCCCCAGGGCGTACGCGGCTCAGGGGTTGGCGTCGGATCCCCCGTCCGGGCCGGTGCTTGATGCTACCGACCCCAGCACCTCCGCCAGACCGCCTCTCGGTGAGCGTGAAACGGATCACCCAATCGAGCGACCGTTTCGAGGTTTACGTTTTCCGGTCACCTGACGGATGGTCAGCCGACGATTCCCATACACACCCGCTCAGGGGACATGGAATCGCACCGGTGCACCCGCGCGGGACCTCACGAAACGTCAGCCGCCGGGGATTCAGCGAGCGGCGCTTTCCAGCCACTCGGTGTCGATCTCGCCCTCGGCGACGATCACCGCCGGGCCGGTCATCTCGATCTCGCCGTCCGGCCGCTCGGTGATGACCAGGGTGCCGCCGGGCACGTCCACCCGGTAGGTCGCGGGCGTACCGGTGAGCGCGGGCTCCGCGCCATCGCGCCGGGCGGCGGCCACGGCGACGGCGCACGCGCCCGTGCCGCACGAGCGGGTCTCGCCCGAGCCGCGCTCGTGCACGCGCAGGGCGACGTGGCCGGGGCCCCGGTCGACGACGAACTCGACGTTGACCCCGTCCGGGTAGGCGGACGGCGGGCCGACCAGGGGGGCCGAGAGCAGGTCGCCGGCGTGCGCGAGGTCGTTCACGAAGGCCACCGCGTGCGGGTTGCCCATGTTCACGTTCCGCGCGGGCCAGGTGCGGTCGCCGACGCCGACCGTGACGTCGCCCTCGGGCAGCCGGGCCCTGCCCATGCCCACGGTGATGTCGCCGTCCTTGGCGATGTGCACGCTCTTCACGCCCCCGCGCGTGGCGATCGCGAGGTCGCCCTCTCCGGTGTACCCGGCGCGCTGGAGGTAGCGGGCGAACACGCGTGTGCCGTTGCCGCACATCTCGGCGACCGAGCCGTCGCCGTTGCGGTAGTCCATGAACCACTCCGCCTCGGCGGCCATCGCGCGGGCCTCCGGGTGCGCGGCCGACCGCACGACGTGCAGCACACCGTCGCCGCCGATGCCCGCGCGGCGGTCGCACAGGGCGGCGACGGCGGCCGGGGACAGCTCGACGGCGTTCTCCGGGTCCGGGATGATCACGAAGTCGTTCTCCGTGCCGTGGCCCTTGAGGAAGGCGATGCGCGTGCTCATGCCTCGATCGTACGGGGTGCCTACGACAGGCTCGCGGTCACGCCCGTCGTCGTCCCGCGCGGGACGACCGGTGGACGGACGGCGCCCCCGGGTGCCCTAGCGGAGGCGGGCGACCCGCCAGACGGCGAGGACGACGACCAGGACGCAGAGGAGGACGTAGACGCCGATCATCCGCCAGTCGGCGCGGCGCCCGGAGCCGCGGGGCGGCACGCCCGGCCAGGTGTAGCCGACGCGGCGGGCGGCCATCATGCCCCAGCCGGCCGCGCAGAGGCAGATCAGCAGGCCCAGCATGGCGATCACGGCACCGCTGTCGCCGTCGAAGGCGAGCGGGAAGGCGAACATCAGTGATCCCACGGCGGCGAGGCCCACGATGGGCGCGAGCTGCCAGATGCGCAGGCGCCGCTGCGGGCGCAGCTCGACCTCCACCTCGGGGCCGGGGAACATCTCCTCGGGCGCCGGGCCGTCCGCGGTCACGCCGTCCGGGGTCTCGTCGGGGCCGTCCGGGCTCAGCGTGCCCTCGTCCGGGTCGGTGACGGCGCCCGGGTCGGCGTCCTGGCCGGCGGCCAGGTCCGCGGCCGGGCCCATGCCGGCACCCGTGCTCGGGCCCAAGTCGGCACCCGTGCTCGGGCCCATTTCGCTACCCGTGCTCGTGTCCACGTCGGTGCCCGCGCCCGTGTGCTGCACGATGACACGCTCGGTGTCCGCTGCGGTGTCGCGAGGGCCGGCCTCCATCGCCACGCGCCCTCCCAACTAGGACTCCACTGGTCGATCGAAGCTCGATGATGGCACGGCGCCGGAGGCCCGGAAGACGGCCTGGGCGTCCCGATGCCATCACGTGATCAGGCTGTAACCGGTCGTTCGACCAACGCCAGCGCCAGGTGCGGAAGTTCTGTGACATCCGCCGCAGCACCGCTCAGCCAGTGCACACGCGGATCGCGCCGGAACCATGAGTCCTGACGGCGGGCGAAGCGTTTGGTGGCGCGCACGGTCTCCGCGCGCGCCTCTTCCAGCGTGCACTCCCCCGCGAGCGCCGCGAGCACCTGCTGGTAGCCGAGCGCGCGCGAGGCCGTGCGCCCCTCGCGCAGCCCCTGCGCCTCCAGCGCGCGCACCTCGTCCACCAGGCCCGCCTCCCACATGCGGTCGACCCGGCGCGCGATGCGCTCGTCGAGCTCCGGGCGCGCCACGTCGACGCCGATCTGGACGGTGTCGTAGACGGAGTCGTGACCGGGGAGGTTGGCCGTGAAGGGCCGGCCGGTGATCTCGATCACCTCGAGGGCCCGGACGATACGGCGCCCGTTGCCGGGCAGGATGGCCCGGGCGGCCTCGGGGTCGGCGGCGGCCAGACGGGCGTGCAGCGCGCCGGGACCGCGCAGGGTGAGCTCCTCCTCCAGCCTGGCGCGCACCTCGGGATCGGTGCCGGGAAACTCTAGGTTGTCGACGGCCCCGCGGACGTACAGCCCGGAGCCGCCGACGAGGACCGGCCAGCGCCCCTCGGCGAGCAGCGCGTCGATCCGTTCCCGGGCGAGCCGCTGGTACTCGGCGACGGACGCGGTGACCGAGACGTCCCAGATGTCCAGCAGGTGGTGCGGCACCCCCGCGCGCTCCTCGGGCGTCAGCTTGGCGGTGCCGATGTCCATCCCCCGGTAGAGCTGCATGGAGTCGGCGTTGACGACCTCCCCGCCGAGACGCTGGGCCAGGAAGACGCCGAGATCGGACTTTCCGGCCGCGGTGGGGCCGACGACGGCGATGACGCGGGGGGCGGGGGCTGCGCTGCTCACCGCACCAGTCTCGCAAACCCCGCGCCGGTGCCTCGAACGAGTTACGTGACGGCACACGGCCCGGGTCGTTGCCCGTTGGGAGGTTCCCACGGCCGGATTCCGGCAGACCGTGGTCCGGGCGCCGCGAGCGGTCGCGCCGGTTCACGCGGGATCTCGCCCGCACGAGTAACGTATGGAGTTGATATGGGCGTTTTTACGCGACTTTTCCGGAGGTCGAAGGCTGCGGAGGCGAGCGTTGCTGAGGAGGCGTCGGCCGCCGAGGAGCAGGGGGACGTGGTGACGCTGGATTCCGAGGTGGCCGTGGCCGCGGAAGGGGAGCCGGGCACCCCGGCCTCCGAGACGGCGTCCGGCACCGCCGAGGCCGGCACGGAGGACGCCGCGGAACCCGTCACGGATGCCGGGGCGGCCGGGAGTCCCGGCGCCGACGGCGTGGACATTCCCAAGCAGCAGTCCGCGGACGAGACGGCTGGGCAGGAGGCCGGCGAGGGCGCCCGCACGTGACGGTCCGCCAGGAGGGTGAAGCATGGGTCTGCTGGACAACATGAAGGCCAGGATCGGTCCGGCCAAGGACAAGGTGGCGGACCTCGCGCAGCGGCACGGGGGCTCGATCGGGCACGGTCTCGACCGGGCCGCGAAGCTGGTCGACGAGAAGACCAAGGGCAAGTACAGCGACAAGATCCACGCGGGCACCGGCAAGGCCAAGCACGCCATGGACCGGCTCGCCCACAGCGGCGGCGGTGCGGGCCGGGACGCGAGCAGGGGCCCGGGCCCGGGTACGAGCACGGGCCCGGCTACGGGGACAGGCCCCGGTACGGGCGCCTCGCCTGGTGGCACCGGCACGCCGGCGCCTCCGCAGGGGCCGCCGCCCACCTCCTGAGCACGGCGCAGGCGCGGCGGACGGCCGGGAGAGCGAGCCCAGACTTCTGGGCCGGCGCTCTCCCGGCCGTCCGCCGTGTCACCCGCCCCTCAGGACCAGGTGGCCACCAGGTACCCCACGCCGTACGGCGCGTCGTCGTACAGCAGCGCGCCGGAGAGGCCGGCCCCCTCGGCGGCGCCCGCGAGCACCTGCCACGGGGCCCGGCCGGACGCCTTCAGCTCACCGGCGAGCCGGGCGTCGAGCGCCGCCAGCCCCGTCAGGTCCGCCGCGCCGAGAGCGCGTGCCGCCTCGGCGTCGAAGGGCTCGGCCCGCTCGTCGAGGTACCCCGGCGCCTTGAGCGACCGGCACGCGCTGCCGTCGCCCATCACCAGCAGCGCCACGCGCCCGGACCGCGCGGCCAGGTCCCGCCCGGTCGCCGCGCACTCCTCGGGCGCCGTCGCCGCGCCGACGGCCAGCCCCTCGACCGGGGCGTCGGACCAGCCGGTCCGCCCCAGCAGCCACGCGCCGACGGCGAGCGGGGCGGGCAGTCCGCCCTCCGGCCCGGGGGCGTCCGCGCCCCCGCCCAGCCGTACGTCCAGAGGCACCCCGAAGCCGCGGAACGAGCCCCGGCTGCCCTCCGGGTAGGCCACCCGCCCGGGCCGTTCGCCGGCGCCGACGGCCACGAGCAGATCGGGCCGGGAGGCCGCGAGGACCCCCAGCGCGTCCGTGCACGCGGCCCGCGCCTCCTCCAGCTCGGGCGCGGCGCCCGCGGCGACCTCGGGTACGAGCAGCGGCGGGCAGGGGCAGACTGCGGCGGCAACAAGCATGATCGGCAGCGTAGCCCCGCGCACCGGACCGCCGCACGGGCCGGGCCGGTGCCGGGCGGGGTGCCCCAGCCCGGCCGCCACGGCCACTGCCCAGCCGCCACTGCCACTGCCCAGCCGCTGCCGCTGTCCGCCGGGGCCGGCCCCCGGCGGGTCAGTCGCAGCCGCAGCCGCTGCCGGCCGGCGCCGGCATGGGGGCCGGGACGCCGATCTTCGGGAGGCCGAGCATGACACCGGCCGGCTTGGCCGCCTCGGCGGCTTCGCGCTTCTCCCAGGCGTCGCCCGCGCGCGTACGGCGCACCGCGAGCACCGCTCCCTCGGCGAGGAGGTGGTGCGGGGCGGCGTAGGTGACCTCGACGGTGACCACGTCGCCGGGGCGGACCTCCTGCTCGGGCTTGGTGAAGTGGACCAGGCGGTTGTCGGGGGCCCGGCCGGACAGACGGTGGGTGCTGCCGTCCTTGCGTCCCTCGCCCTCGGCGACCATCAGCTCCAGGGTGCGGCCGACCTGCTTCTTGTTCTCCTCCCAGGAGATCTCCTCCTGGAGGGCGACGAGCCGCTCGTAGCGCTCCTGGACGACCTCCTTGGGGATCTGGCCGTCCATGGTCGCGGCGGGCGTGCCGGGCCGCTTGGAGTACTGGAAGGTGAACGCCTGCGCGAACCGCGCCTCGCGCACCACGTGCAGCGTCTGCTCGAAGTCCTCCTCGGTCTCGCCGGGGAAGCCCACGATGATGTCGGTGGTGATCGCCGCGTGCGGAATCGCGGCGCGCACCTTCTCGATGATCCCGAGGTAGCGGTCCTGCCGGTAGGAGCGGCGCATCGCCTTCAGGACGGTGTCCGAGCCGGACTGAAGCGGCATGTGCAGCTGCGGCATCACGTTCGGGGTCTCGGCCATCGCCGCGATCACGTCGTCGGTGAAGTCGCGCGGGTGCGGCGAGGTGAAGCGGACGCGCTCCAGGCCCTCGATGGTCCCGCAGGCCCGCAGCAGCTTGCTGAACGCCTCCCGGTCGCCGATGTCGGAGCCGTAGGCGTTGACGTTCTGGCCGAGCAGCGTGATCTCACTGACGCCCTCGCCGACCAGGGCCTCGACCTCGGCGAGGATGTCGCCGGGGCGGCGGTCCTTCTCCTTGCCGCGCAGGGCGGGCACGATGCAGAAGGTGCAGGTGTTGTTGCAGCCGACGGAGATGGAGACCCAGGCCGCGTAGGCGCTCTCGCGGCGCGTGGGCAGCGTCGAGGGGAACGCCTCCAGCGACTCGGCGATCTCGACCTGCGCCTCCTCCTGCACGCGGGCGCGCTCCAGCAGGACGGGCAGCTTGCCGATGTTGTGCGTGCCGAAGACGACGTCCACCCAGGGCGCCCTCTTCACGATGGTGTCCCGGTCCTTCTGGGCCAGGCAGCCGCCGACCGCGATCTGCATCCCGGGCCGCTTCGCCTTCTTCGGGGCCAGGTGGCCGAGGTTGCCGTAGAGCCGGTTGTCGGCGTTCTCCCGTACCGCGCAGGTGTTGAAGACGACGACGTCGGCGTCGCCGTCCGAGCCCTCGGGCGCGCGCACGTACCCCGCGTCCTCGAGCAGGCCGGCCAGCCGCTCGGAGTCGTGGACGTTCATCTGGCACCCGTAGGTGCGGATCTCATAACTCCTGGGGTTTCGCACATCCACCGCGGGGCTCCGGTCGCTGCTGCTGGTCATGCGCTCCAGGGTAGGCGGTCCGCGCGGCACCCCGCCCCGCCCCCGGTTCCGTCCCCCGCGGCGGCGGCCCGGGCCACTCAGCCGCCGCCGTCGCGGCCCTCTTCCCGCCCACCCTCCTTGAGCGCGTCCATGAGGTCCTGTACGGCGCCCGGCTCCCAGCGGTGCCGCTCGCCGCACTCCCCGATGGTCCGCAGTCCCTCGTCCACCTGGCCGCCCTGCGCGTACGTGCCCGAGAGGCCCATCAGCCGCACCGCGTGATCATGTTGCCCGATGCCCTCGGCGCCCAAGGCGGCGTAGAAGTGGGCCGGGGCGGCGGCGCCGAAGCACTGGACGCCGAAGGAGGCGCACAGGTACAGGGCCTTGAAGTCGCCGCGGCCGTAGAGGGCGTTGAGGAGGTCCAGGTGCAGGCGGCGGTCGCCGGAGAGCCTCTCCGTGGCGTCGATCCCCTCGGAGCGGCTGTGCAGGACGGTGAACAGCTGGCCCGGGTACAGCGGCCACCGCGGGCCGAGGGCGCACGCCAGGTCCAGCAGGCGGGTCGCCTCCTCGCGCAGCAGCAGCTTCTCGTGCGCGCGCAGATGCCGGAAGTACGGCTCGCGCGGGGCGCCCGGCTCCACCACCGGCAGCTCGGCGAGGGCCCGGGTCACGTACTGCAGGAAGCGCATCGTCGGAGTGGCCGCGCCGCCGTCCCGTGAGGAGGCGGGCGGGGTGAGGCGGCCGGAGCGGAGGTCGTCCTTGAGGTTGTTCAGCTCGTCGAGCACGAACTCCTGGTACTCGGGGAAGTTGGACGCCAGCCAGTAGTAGGCGCCGTTCTCGTCCGAGTCGTCGATGGCCGCGCTGAAGGCGTTGCTCTGGTCGGGGAGCATGAGGCGGTGCAGGGCCTTGCCCACGCGGTACTCGACCTGGCCGTAGCTCCAGGTGAGCAGGGAGCGCCGCTCCTCGTCGGTCTCCCAGGTGAGCCCGAGGGAGGTGAGCATCTCGTCGTTCCACCGGATGCGGGCGCCGCGGCGCGGCAACTGCTCCATCGCCGCGCACAGGGCGTCGTAGTGACGCAGGAAGTGCTTCTCCAGTGAGGCGTTGGGGCCCTGCATGAACCGGTGGAAGACCTCGTAGGCGCCGAGCTTGTCCCCGAGCGAGTCGGCCAGTTCGCCGACGTAGGCGGCGCTGCCGGCCGAGCAGAGGCCGAAGACGAGCCTGCCGCGCCACAGCGGGGGCACGCCCTGGACGCCGAGTTTCTCGACGGCCACGCGGCCGGCCTCCTCACTGGTCGCGGCCAGGGCGAGAACGCTTTCCACCCGCAGCCGCCAGGGGCGCCGGTCGCCGGTCACGACGGACATCAGCGCCTTGCGGCCCGGCTCGCTCGCCGCCGCCAGCAGCCGGGCCGCCTGCGGCCAGTTGGCGTCGTCCAGCTCCATGTCCTGGTCCAGGACCGCGTCCAGCGCTTCCGCGGTCCGCTCCGAACCGGCGCGCGCCAGCGCGGTCACGAGCCCGAGCCGCTGCTCGGCGCTCGTGAGCCCGCCGCCGGCGATCAGGCGGACGGCGACGTCGGTCTCCACATCCGAGGGCTGGGCGTCCAGCAACGCCTGGCACAGGGCGCCCCGCCACTCGGCGGCCACGCCCTCGTTGTCGCAGTAGTTCCTGGCGAGAACGCTCCCCTCGGGGTCGCGCACGGCGGCCAGGGTGAGCAGGTGCGGCATGACGACGTCGGGTTGCTGGCTGTGCTCGCACTGTCTGCGGACCAGACCGAGGCCGGCGGGGCCCGAGGCGCAGACGGCGCGGGCGAGCTCCTGCCGGCGGCGCCAGGGGACGGTCCCGTCCACCATCAGGGACGCCGCCGAGGTGAGCGCGTCGTTCATACCCTGCCCGATCAGCGCCTCCACCACGTACGACTTGTCGACCGCGCGCAGCGTCGGATGGGACAGGTGCTCCACGGCCTCCTCGGCGGCGCCCTCCGTGCCGGCGTTGATGAGCAGCGCGTAGAGCCTGCTGCGCAGCGGCCAGCCCGTGGTGACCTTGCCGGCCACGGTCCGCACGATGCCGGTGCCGTCCTCCCCGCACTCCATGAGGGCGGCGCCGAGCGCCTGGCCGGCCCCTTCCTTGAGCCCGCGCCACAGCAGCAGCCGGTGCGCCGCGTCGAGCAGCGGCCGCGAACTCGGCTTGAGGGCCGCGATGAAGCCCTCCAGATCGGTGTTGCTGCCGGCCTCGAGCAGGTGGCCGAGCACGCGCTCGACGGCGTCGGGCGACCCGGTGGCGGCCAGTGCCGTGATCAGCCGCTGACGGGCCTGCTGCGGTACGGAGGGCGAGAGCAGGTGCCGCGCGCGCTCGACGCCCACCGGGTGGCCGAGCTCGGCGAGCGCGACGATCGCCTCCAGGCGCACCTCTCGCCGGGCGTCCTGTGGGGACGCCTGGCCGGCGGCCGTCATGTTCTCCGGACCGGTCGCAGGGGCGTCCTCCTCCTCGGAGGCTTCGGAGGCCGCGACGGCCCGCTCCACGGCGGGCGCCACGTCCGCCCGCACCAGTTGGCCGAAGGCGGCCACGCGGCGCCGGGTGTCGGAGAGCCGCGGGCTCGCGGTGTCGTCCATGAGCACGCCGAGCAGCCGGTTCGCGGTGTCCGTGGAGACGCGGTGACCGCACTCCGCCACGCAACGGGCGGCGAAGGAGGCCTGGGTGAACCAGGGGTCCTTCGGCGGGTCGAGGATGTCCGTGACGAGTGTGTCGGACTCGTCCATGAGGGAGGCGGCCAGGACGAAGATCTCCTGCCAGTCGGCGTCGAAATAGCGGTGCCGTTCCAGCGCCTCGCGCCGGGCGGACTCGTCCAGGCCGGCGACATAGGTGGCCAGCAGGAAGTCGCGCAGCGCCGAGTGCAGGGCCTTGACGGCCGGCTCGCCGCCCTCCGCCTCGTCGTCGACGAGCAGTCCGTCGAAGGTGAACTCCCAGATCACCGGGTCGGGCGGCGGCGGTGCCGGTTCGGCCTCGCCGGCCCGCTGCCAGGCCTCCCAGCGTGCCACGGCCGCGGCGCGCAGCTGGGCGGCGTCCGGATGGGCGGCGAGCAGTTCCCCGAGCCGGGCGCGCGACACGCTCTCCATGGTGGACCGCCAGCCGTCCAGCATCGTCCCGAAGGCGTGCGAGAGGGCCCGCAGGCGGCGGACCGGGTCGGGCGGCGCTTCGGGGTCGCGGGCGTTGCGCCGGAAGCTGCGCCAGCGCCCGGACAGCAGGCTCTTGACGACCTCCTCGCACACCTGCGCCCTGGACGCGGGGAACGACGACTTCCGTTCCGGTTCGTCGGCGAGCCGGCACAGGAACGACAGCAGCAGGGGCACGGAGGCGACGGCGCTCAGCGAGTCACTGCTGCTCAGCGCGCGGTCCAGGGGCACGCGGCGCGAGGGGTCGTGGGCCAGCCACACGCCGATGAACCGGGACGCCTCCCGGGAGGTGAACCCGAGGGTCTCGACGTCCACCCGTTCCGAGGGGGACACCTCCTCGAGCAGCGCGAGGGAGGAGTGCCGGGTGCTGATCACGAGGTTGTTGTTCCCGGCGGCGAGGTTGGTGCCGGCGGCGAGGAGCCGCAGCGCCTTCTGCACCCGGGGCCGGAAGGCCTTGGGCACTTCGTCGACGGCGTCCAGGCAGATCACCGCCCGCCCCTGTTCGAGGACTTCGCGGACGAAGAGGTCGCGGTCGCCGGCGGCCGGGCCGGCGCCCGTGCCGCGGGCCGCGCGGATCAGGGCGGTGATCACCGCGTCCGCCGAGGGCTCCCGCGCCAGGTGGTACCCGAGGGCGGCGCAGTCCGCCAGCAAGGGCACCCGCAGCCGGTCGGGGTCGGTGCCCTCGTCGAGCGAGTCGAGCGCCTCCCGGGCGAGGGTCTCCGCGTGGTACGCCAGCAGCCAGGACTTGCCGTAGCCGGGAAGACCGCGCACGACGGTGACGCGGGCGGTGGCACGGGTGGGGTCCCAGTGGAAGCGCTCGGGGGCGGCGGACTGCGAGGGGCCCCGGGTGACGCGGTGGGTGCTGGACTGCGGAACCCGGCGCACCCACACGTTCTGGTGGAGATCGGCGCGGCTCTGCAGGGGCGGCAGGCTCCAGGTGCGGGCCTCGACCGTGCGCAGGGTGTCCTGGAGCACCTGGCGGGCGGCCGCGAGTGGGTCGCGGACGGAGGATTCCGGGTGCATGGCCTGCTGCCAGCGCCGGTCGGTGCGCTGGAAGGACTGGTTCATGGCCCAGATGTCGGGCAGTCCGTCGCGCAGCATCGAGACCGCGGAGGCGAGGAGCACGCCGTCGCCCTGGCCGGCCCGGTCCGTCTTGACGACGCCCACGACCCGTCCCGTGTCCGAACTGAGCAGCGGTCCGCCGGCGAGTTCCGCCGGGGGCGCCGGGGCGCGGCACTCGACGAGTCTGCCGTCCGGCTCGGTGCGCACGCCGCTGATGTCGCCCCGTAACCGCGGCGCGGCGGGCCGCCCGGACACGTACCCGTCGGCGAGCACGGCGCCCTCGCCGGGGGCGTCTCCCAGCCAGACGCACGGATGCCGTTCGGAGGCGGCCCCGGGGACCATGAGAACGGCCAGGTCGGGCAGCGGCATCGCGTCCAGGCCCAGCACGGGGGCGGCGGGGCGGCTCCACAACACGCCTGCGGGGTACGGGGGTCGGCCCTCGCGCCGGACGAACACCTCGGCGTTGCCGAAGCGGTGGAGCACGGAGGCGGAGGTGAGCACCCGGCCGGGCGCCACGAAGAAGCCGCTGCCGCGCTGCTGTCCGGACCCGTCCTCGAGGCACACCGCGCTCAGGCGCACCAGCGTCTCGAGGTCGTCCCCCACCCGCAACCCCTCGCCATCCCGACTTGGCCTGATGAGTCATCTTTACTGTACGGCTCACCCCCACGTCACGGATACGCCCGGATTGCCTTCTGCGGCGGTGAGTTGCCGGTGTGGCTGCGACTGCGGCTGTCGGGCTGCGGCTGCGGGCGCGGCCAGGCTTTGCGGGTATACGGGTGCGACACGACCCACCATTTACCCAGATATAGGGATGACTGTCCCAAAATGGGGCGCACGGGCGTGCCCCTGTGGCAGCGCCGTCCCGCCCCAGTGGCCCCCTCCCGGACAGGTGCGTGTGATGCTCCCGGTCAGTACGTGTGATGCAGCTTCCTGACGCCCTGCGGGCGCCCGCGCCGCAGGCCTCCCCGGCGCCGGCGCTGCGCGCCTGGCTGCTGCGGCCGGCCGGTCCGGTGCCCGTGCTGGTCCTGGCGGGCGTCCTGCTGGCCCGCGTCGCGCGCGTGGCCGTGGCCTTCGCGCAGGGAGGCATGGACAACGCCTTCGTGGTGCACGCCGGTCAGGTCTGGCTGCACGGCGGCGCCCCGTACGCCGACCGGCGGTTCCTGTATCTGCCGAGCGCCGTTCCGTTCGCCGCCGCGCAGGCCCTGCTGCCGGCGCCGGTACTGCGGGTGGCGGCGCCCGTGGTGTGCGTGGGTTGTATCGCGGGCGGGTGGTGGTGCGCGGTGCGCCTGTTCGGCGTGCCGGCGCGCAGCCGGTTCGCGGTGCTGGGCCTGCTGGGTCTGGTGCTGTTCTGGGCGCCGGTGGGCGATCTGATCAACCTCGGCAACTGGACAGCGGTCGGCGCGCTCGCCCTGCCCCTGGCGCTGCTGCTCGCGGACCACGGACGCTGGACCGCCGCCGGGGTGGTCCTGGGCATCTCCGTGGCGGTCAAGCCCCTGCTGCTGCCGGTGGTGCTGCTGCTCGTCCTGGCCCGGCGGTGGCGGGCGCTGGCCTGGACGGTGGCGCTGCCCGTGGTGCTGTCCGTGGGCGCGGCGCTGATCATGCCGGACCCGGGCGGGTTCTTCACCCGCACACTGCCCTTTCTTCTCAAGGGCGGCGACGCGCTGATGCGGCCGTTCGACTGCTCCCTGCCCGCGGTGCTGCCCCGGCTGGGCGTGCCGCCACTCCTGGCCGAGGCGGTGGCCCTGGCCGCGGCGGCGGCCGGCGTGCTGTGCGCCTGGCGACGCTGGCGGCGCGCCGACCCGGGCCCGGCGCGCCTCGCCGAGACGGCGGCGATGCTGATGCTCGCCTCCTACCTCGTGTCCCGCCCCTCCTACGAGCACTACCTGGTGGTCGTGGTGCCGCTGCTGGTCGCGGGCGCGCTGGAGGCGGACCCGGCGGCCCGCTCACCGTGGTTCTGGGCGGCGCTGGTCCCCCAGGTCACGGGCTTCGCCTTCCCGCACCTGGACCCGTCGACCCGCAGGGCGTTCAAGGACGCGGCCACGCTGTGCGCGCTCACGCTCGTACTTGCCCTGCGCTGTGCCCGCCCCACTGCGCCGGACGCGGCCAGGGCGGCAACGGAGGCGGCGCGGGCGTAGGCGCGTCAGTCACTCTGCGCCTCCTCGCGCGGCTGCCAGCCCTGGCGGCGCAGTACGGAGGCGATGTCGGGGGCGCGGTAGTGGGCGCCCTTGAGGACCTTGCCGTCGGCGCGGCGGGCGACCCGGCCGTCGGGGCCGAGCTTGGTCATGTTGGCGCGGTGGATCTCGGCGATCACCTCGTCGAGGTCGATGCCGTGCACCAGGGCGGTGCCGTACGCCACGTAGACCACGTCCGCGAGTTCGTGTGCGAGCCGGTCCAGCGGGCCGCTCACCGACACCTCGGCGGCCTCGGCCGCCTCCTCGGCGAGCAACTGCCCGCGGTGGGCCGCCAGTTCGGCCGGCACCTCGGCGGGGGTACTGCGGGCGGCCAGCCCGAAGGCGCGGTGGAACTCACGGACGAACGCGGCGGGCGAGGTGCTCATACGGCGACTCTAACCGCGCCCACCGACAGCACGGCGCGGCTGCCGGCCGTCCCGCCGGTCGCCCCCGCCGACCGGTGCGGCCCTGCCCGGACACCGTCCCCGCCGCCCGGTGCCGCCCTGCCCTGAAACCGCCCCGCCGCCCGGCGCTTCCCCTCCCGTCGGCACCCCGCCCTGGCCAGTAGCGTGTCGTGACTGGCAGGATCGCGGGCATGTCCAAGGTGCTCCCCGCGATCGGCAGGCTCGGCAGGCGCCGAGCCCTGCGGGGCTCGGCCGTCGGAGCCGTGGTCCTCGGGCTGCTGCTGTGGTGGCTGCTGCCGCTCGGCGAGCAGCCCCCCGCCGGGACGATCACCTTCAGCACCGGCACCCTGCGGGGCGTCTACCAGGAGTACGGCGTACGGCTGCGCACCGCGTTCGCCAAGGACATGCCCGGCCTGAAGGTGCGGCTCATGACCAGCGACGGCTCGCAGGAGAACGTCTCGCGCGTGGCGACGGGCAAGGCCGACTTCACCATCGCGGCGGCGGACGCGGTGGAGACGTACGAACTGGACAACGGTCCCGGAGCCGGCCGGCTCCGGGGCGTGGCCCGTCTCTACGACGACTACGTGCAGCTCGTCGTGGCGCGCGGTTCGTCCATCAAGTCGGTCTCCGACCTGCGGGGCAAGCGGGTGGCGATCGGCCCGCCGGAGTCGGGTGTGCGGCTGATCGCCGAGCGCGTCCTGAAGGCGGCCGGAATCGACCCGGCCAAGGACGTCCGGCCCGCGGCGGACGGCATCGACACCGGTCCTGGCCGGCTGCGCCAGGGCGCGATCGACGCGTTCTTCTGGTCGGGCGGGCTGCCCACGGACGGGCTCAAGCAGCTCGCGTCGACGTTCGCGTTCCGTTTCGTGCCCATCGAGGCGGACCTGGTGTCCAAGCTGCACGCCGAGGGCGGCGCCACGCGCTACTACCGGGCCACCAACATGCCGGAGTCGGCGTACCCGGGCATCCAGCACGGCGAGACGGTGCCCACGATCGCGGTGTCCAACCTGCTGATGACCCGCGAGGACATGGATCCCCGGCTCACCGAGTGGGTCACCCGCGCGGTCATCAAGAGCCGCGACCGCATCGGCGCCCACGTCCACTCCGCCCAGCTCGTGGACCTGCGCACCGCCATCTACACCGACCCGCTGATCCTCCACGAGGGCGCCCGGCGCTACTACCGCTCGGTCAAGCCGTAGCCCGCGCGGGAGCCCGCTCCGGCCGCCCCGCGGTGCCTACGCCGGCTCCGGGCCCGACCGGGGCACCCGCACCGTCACCCTCAGCCCGCGCGGCTCCTCGTCGCGGTGGTGGTCGTACGAGATGGAGCCGCCGCCCGCCGCGAGGAGGGCCCGCGAGATGGACAGGCCGAGGCCGGAGCCCTTGATGTTCTGGTGGCGTCCGCTGCGCCAGAAGCGGTCGCCGACGCGCGCCAGTTCCTCGTCGGTGAGGCCGGGCCCGTGATCGCTGACCACGACCGTGGAGGTGCCGCCGCTGCCGCTGACCCGCACCTCGACGCACTCGCCCCGCGGCGTGAACTTCACCGCGTTGTCGATCACCGCGTCCAGCGCCGAGGACAGCGCCACCGGGTCGGCCCAGGCCGTGGTGGCCGGGCAGTCGCCGACCAGCCGCACGCCCTCGGCCTCGGCGGCCGGCGCCCAGGCGGCCACCCGCTCGGCCGCCAGCTCCCCCACGTCGATGAGCCGCAGGTCGGCCTCGGCGTGCTCGGCGAGCGCCAGGCCGAGCAGGTCGTCCAGGACCTGGGCCAGGCGCTTGCCCTCGGTGCGGACCGAGGCGATCTCCTCGTTGCCCTCGGGCAGTTCGAGGGCGAGCAGTTCGATGCGCAGCAGCAGCGCGGCGAGCGGGTTGCGCAATTGGTGGGAGGCGTCGGCGACGAAGGCCCGCTGCTGTTCCAGCACGTCCTCGACGTGGTCGGCCATCTCGTTGAACGAGCGGGCGAGCCTGCGCAGTTCCGGCGGCCCGCCGGACGGCGCGACCCGGGACTTCAGGCGTCCGGTCGCGATGTCGTGCGTGGTGGCGTCCAGGACCCGTACCGGTCTGAGCACCCAGCCCGTCAGCCGCAGGGCGGCGCCGACGGAGAGCAGCATCGCGGCGATCTCCCCGGCGCCTATGACCAGCCAGCCCTGCAGGATCGTCGAACGCATCTGCCCCGTGGGGGAGTCGGTGACGACGACGGCGACGACGTCACCGTCGCGGATGACCGGCGAGGCCACGACGAGCCGGTCCCGCTGCCAGGGCCACACCTGCTGCGGGTCGTGGCTGCGCCGGCTGAGCAGCGCCTCGCCGAACGCCTCCCGGACCTCGCCGGCCGCGGGCAGGGACCAGTCGGCGGGCGCGTTGGCCATGGGGGCGCCGCTGCGGTAGAAGACGCCGGCCCGGATGCCGTAGACCTCGTAGTAGCTGGCGAGTTCGCGGCTGAGGGTCTCCAGTCGCTCGTCCGGGACGGTCAGGCGGGAGCCGGTGGGGCGGTCGGTGACGAACTGGGCCAGGGCCGCGAAGCGCGCCGTGTCGTCGATCCGGTCGACGACGACTTTCTGCTGCTGCGCCTGGGCCACGCTGACGGCGAGCGGGACGCCGAGCGCGAGCAGTACGGCCGCCATCAGGACGATGAGCAGCGGCAGCAGACGTGTGCGCACCCGTGCCCGTCCCCGTCCCCGCTACGCGGCCGGGGCGACGAGGCGGTAGCCGACGCCGCGCACGGTCTCGATCAGGGCCGGCATGCGCAACTTGGAGCGCAGGGAGGCCACATGGACCTCCAGGGTGCGCCCGGTGCCCTCCCAGCTCGTGCGCCACACCTCGCTGATGATCTGCTCGCGGCGGAAGACCACGCCGGGGCGCTGGGCGAGCAGCGCGAGGAGGTCGAACTCCTTGCGGGTGAGCTGGACGACACAGCCGTCCACGCTCACCTGCCGGGTGGGCAGTTCGATGTGGACGGACCCGAGGCGCAGCGCGCCGTCGCCGTCCTGGCCGCCGGCCGCGTCCTCGTGGACGGTGCGGCGGCTGACGGCGTGGATACGGGCGAGCAGCTCGCCGGTGTCGTAGGGCTTGACCACGTAGTCGTCGGCGCCGAGGTTGAGGCCGTGGATGCGGGAGCGCACGTCGGAGCGGGCGGTCACCATGATCACCGGGGTGCTGGTGCGCTTGCGGATCTTGCCGCAGACCTCGTAGCCGTCCTGGTCGGGCAGGCCGAGGTCGAGCAGGACCACGCCGAAGCCGTCGCTCTCCGGGACGAGCGCCTGCAGGGCCTCCTCGCCGCTGCGGGCGTGCGTGACGTCGAAGCCGTGCCGGGCCAGCACCGCGGACAGGGCGGCGGCCACATGGTTGTCGTCCTCGACGAGGAGCAGTCGCATCCCGGCCCCCTCCTGTTGTCCCGCCGTATGGTCACCGTGTGTACAGCACGCGTGCACGCGCGCGTGCACCAAGGCAGTCACGCCGATGGACGAGGACGCCGTCAAGAGGGTTCCGGTTGCGTGCCGCCGGTCGTTACCCAGCCGGTACGCATCCCGCGCGGGCTCACTACCGCATGTGTCCGGCCGCTACCGGATCGTGATGCTCAGATCTCCCTCAGATGTAATGACGCTGGTCGCGGGGCATGGCTATGGTCCACCGAAACCCGAGGAGGACGGAGCCTGTAAGCGATGACCGAAGTATCGGTGGCCAAGGAGGACGTGGCCTCGAGCGACGATCTGGTCGTCCTGAAGAGCGTCAACAAGCACTTCGGCGCGTTGCACGTGCTCCAGGACATCGACCTGACGATCTCCCGTGGCGAGGTCGTCGTGGTCATCGGGCCCTCCGGGTCCGGGAAGTCCACCCTGTGCCGCACCATCAACCGCCTGGAGACCATCGACTCGGGCACGATCACGATCGACGGCGGACCGCTGCCCCATGAGGGCAGGGAGCTGGCCCGGCTGCGCGCCGACGTCGGCATGGTCTTCCAGTCCTTCAACCTCTTCGCGCACAAGACGGTGCTCGAGAACGTCACGCTGGGCCAGGTGAAGGTCCGCCGCACGGACAAGAAGAAGGCCGAGGAGCGGGCCCGCGCGCTGCTCGACCGGGTCGGTGTGGGCGCGCAGGCCGACAAGTACCCCGCACAGCTCTCCGGCGGCCAGCAGCAGCGCGTGGCGATCGCCCGGGCGCTGGCCATGGACCCCAAGGTCATGCTCTTCGACGAGCCGACCTCCGCCCTCGACCCCGAGATGATCAACGAGGTCCTGGAGGTCATGCAGCAGCTGGCCCGGGACGGCATGACGATGATCGTCGTCACCCACGAGATGGGATTCGCCCGTTCGGCCGCGAACCGGGTGGTCTTCATGGCCGACGGGCGCATCGTCGAACAGGCCGCGCCGGAGCAGTTCTTCAGCAACCCGCGCAGCGACCGGGCCAAGGACTTCCTGTCGAAGATCCTGCACCACTGACCCGGCGGCCCGCCGGCGCCGTCCCACGCCACCGGCCCCGCGACCGTGCCGCTCCGCCGTCACGGCGGCTCCTCACCTTCTCCGCATCCAAAGGAAGTTCACATGAAGCTCCGCAAGGTCACCGCCGCCTCGGCCGTCGTCCTCGCCCTCGCACTGTCGGCGACCGCGTGCGGGTCGAACGACAAGAAGGACGGGGGGGCGTCGGGCGGCGGCAAGAAGATCGCCATCGGCATCAAGTTCGACCAGCCGGGCCTCGGCCAGAAGACGCCGCAGGGCTACTCCGGCTTCGACGTGGACGTGGCCAAGTACGTGGCCAAGAAGCTCGGTTACAACGAGGACCAGATCGAGTGGAAGGAGTCCAAGAGCGCCGACCGCGAGACGATGCTGCAGCGCGGTGACGTCGAGTTCATCGCCGCCACGTACTCGATCACCCCGGAGCGCGAGAAGAAGGTCGACTTCGCCGGCCCCTACCTGCTCGCCCACCAGGACGTCCTGCTCCGCGCCGACGAGACCTCCATCAAGTCGCCGTCCGACCTGAACAACAAGAAGCTCTGCTCGGTCACCGGCTCGACCTCGGCGCAGAACGTGCACGACAAGCTGGCGCCCAAGGCCAACCTCCAGCAGTACCCGACGTACTCGGCCTGCCTGAGCGGTCTGCAGAACAAGGCCATCGACGCTCTGACCACCGACGACTCGATCCTCGCCGGTTACGCCTCCCAGGCCCAGTTCAAGGGCAAGTTCAAGCTGGGCGGCTTCAAGATGACCAACGAGAACTACGGCATCGGCGTCAAGAAGGGCAGCGACCTCAAGGCCAAGATCAACAAGGCTCTGGAGGAGATGGTCGCGGACGGCTCGTGGCAGAAGGCCGTGGCCGCCAACTTCGGCCCCGCCGGCTACAAGAACGAGCCCGCGCCGAAGATCGGCGACGTCAAGAGCTGAGTCAGCGCCCGACGGGTGCGCCACCCACGGGGGGTGGCGCACCCGGGGCCCGTCCACACGCGGAAGCACGGGAGATCGTGTTCGACTTTCTTGAAGGTTACGACCTGCTGGGGGCCTTCTGGGTGACCGTGCAGCTCACGCTGCTCTCGGCCGCCGGCTCCCTGGTCTGGGGCACCCTGCTGGCCGCCATGCGCGTCGGCCCGGTGCCCCTCATGCGCGGCTTCGGCACGGTGTACGTCAACGTCGTGCGGAACATCCCGCTGACGGTGATCATCCTGTTCGCCTCGCTGGGGCTGAGCCAGACCCTCAACATCAACCTCGGTGCGCAGGCCTTCGACACCATCAACTTCCGGCTCGCGGTCCTCGGCCTGGTCGCCTACACCTCGGCCTTCGTCTGCGAGGCGATCCGCTCCGGCATCAACACCGTGCCGGTCGGCCAGGCGGAGGCGGCCCGCGCGCTCGGGCTGAGCTTCACCCAGGTGCTGACCCTGGTGGTGCTGCCGCAGGCGTTCCGTTCCGTGGTCGGCCCGCTCACCAACGTCCTGATCGCGCTCACCAAGAACACCACGGTGGCCGCCGCCATCGGCGTGGCCGAGGCGGCCCTGCTGATGAAGAAGATGATCGAGAACGAGGCGGAACTCCTGCTGATCTCGGCGGTCTTCGCGTTCGGCTTCGTGTGTCTGACCCTCCCGACCGGCCTGATCCTCGGCTGGGTGGGCAAGAAGGTGGCGGTGAAGCGATGACCTCCGTGCTCTACGACGCTCAGGGGCCGAGGGCCAAGCGGCGCAACGTCCTCTACACGGTCGTGTTCCTCGTCGCCCTCGCGGCACTGCTGTGGTGGGTCTACAAGAGCCTCGACGACAAGGGGCAGCTGGACTGGGAGAAGTGGAAGCCGTTCGTCGGCTCCGAGGCATGGACCACGTACATCCTGCCCGGCCTGAAGAACACGCTGATCGCCGCCGCCCTGTCCATGGTCATCGCGCTGCCGCTCGGCGCCGTCTTCGGCATAGCCCGGCTCTCCGACCACGCCTGGATCCGGGTGCCGGCCGCCGTGGTCGTGGAGTTCTTCCGCGCCATCCCCGTGCTCATCCTGATGATCTTCGGCAACGCCCTGTTCGCCCAGTACAGCAACGTCACCTCGGACGACCGCCCGCTGTACGCGGTGGTCACCGGACTGGTGCTCTACAACGCCTCGGTGCTGGCGGAGATCGTCCGGGCCGGGATCCTGGCCCTGCCCAAGGGGCAGACGGAGGCCGCCCACGCCATCGGTCTGCGCAAGACCCAGACCATGACCTCGATCCTGCTGCCGCAGGCGGTCACCGCGATGCTCCCGGCGATCGTCAGCCAGTTGGTGGTGATCGTGAAGGACACGGCCCTCGGCGGCGCGATCCTCACCTTCCCCGAACTGCTGGCGGCGGTCTCCCCCATGAGCTCGTACTACGGCGCGAACGTCATCGCCAGCTTCACCGTCGTCGCGGTGATCTACGTGGTGCTCAACTTCAGCCTCACCAGCTTCGCGAGCTGGCTGGAGCAGCGGCTGCGGCGCGGGAAGAAGTCCACGGGGGCGGTACTGGCGCCGGCCGCGGTGGGCGGAACCGAGTCCGCCGGCACCGTCGTCTGACGGGGAGTAGGCCGTCGGATGTGACACGGGGGCAGTGGAGTGATCGCCACCGCCCCTGTCGCTTGACGCGGGCTGCGGCAATGGGTTGCATACGTTCTGTGATCGTGCACCCTGCTCCAACCGTTTGTTCACGTCTGTCCGTGAGGACATCGCCGTGGACCCGGTGATCGTCGTCGGAGCGGGGCCCGTCGGGCTCACGCTCGCCCTGGCGCTGGCGCGTCAGGAGGTGCCGTGCGTGGTCCTGGACGAGACGCGGGGCCAGGACGCGCCCCGCGCCGCCCGCAGTGTCGTCCTGCGCGAGGACACCGCCGCCCTGGTGGAACGGCTGGCCGGGGCGCCGCTCGGGCAGGCCGGGCTGCGCTGGAGCGGCTGGCGGTCGATGCGGCGCAAGCAGGTGACGGGCGAGGTCTTCTTCGACGAGACCGGGAACGGGGCCGGGACCGCGGCCGTGTCCGGGGCACGCATCGCATCCGGGGCACGCATCGCATCCGGGGCCCGCAGCGGGGCCGGGGCCGCCCCCGGCGTCGCCGGTAACGCGGAGGCCGCCGGAGCCGCGCCGCTGCACATCGCCCAGCACGTCCTGACCGGCGCCCTGCGCGCGGCCGTCGCCCGCGAGCCGCTGGTCGAACTGGCCACCGACAGCCGGCTCGACACCATAGAGCAGGAGCCCACGGGCGTCACCGCGCACACCCGCGGCCCCAACGGCACGTGGTGGCGCGGAAGTCACCTGGTCGGATGCGACGGTCCCCGCTCGACCGTGCGCAAGCTCCAGGACATCCGCTTCCCCGGCCGCACCGCCGTCGAACGGCACGCGGTCGCCGCGCTGCGCACGGAACTCCCCCGCCCCGCCGAAGCGTTCCTCCACCGGCTGCCCCCGTGGCGGACGACCGGCCCCTCGGCCGGTGAGATCGCCGCCCGCCCGCTGCCCGGCGGCGTCTGGCGGCTCGACTGGCTGCTCCCGCCCGGCAAGGACCTGGTCACCCCCGAACTGCTCGTCGCCCGCATCAGGGAGACGCTCACCGGCTGGACCGGCGAGACCTCACCGACGTACGAACTCCTGGACACCGGCGTCCACACGGTCCACCACCGGCTCGCCCGCCGCTGGCGCGCCGGACGGGTCTTCCTCGCCGGGGACGCGGCGCACCTGATGGGCGCGTTCGGCACCCAGGGCCTGGACGAGGGGCTCAGGGACGCCGACAACCTCGCCTGGAAGCTCGCGCTGAACTGGCACCACGGGCCCCACGAGGCGCTCCTCGACAGCTACCAGTCCGAGCGGCGCGCCGCCGTCGCCGCCCGGCTGCGCGCCGCCGACCAGGTGCTGCCGCTGGTGCGTGGCGGCGGACTGCGGTCGTACGTCCCCGGGTCCTCGCGCGGGCACGACGCGCTGCTGATGGACGGTCACCTGGGGCGCGGAACGCTGGGCACGCCGGGGTCGTACGCCGGCTCGCCGCTCGCACCACCGCGCTTCGACACCGAGGCGCCCGTGGACACGCCGGCCGGCGCGCCGGTCGCCGACGTGGTGGTGACCGCGGAGGACGGCTCCTTCGTGCCGCTGCGCGACCGGCTGGGCCGCGGTGCGCTGCTGGTGGTGCTGGTGGCGCCGGGCACGGTGGTGTGGGAGCGCCGGCACTGGGTGAGCGCCGGGATCATGCCCCGGCTGGCCGCCGCCGTGACCGCCCTGCCCCACCCCGCCGAACTGCTCGTCGCCGAGAGCTACCCGGGCGCTGCTCCCCACACCGTGCTCCTGGTTCGGCCCGACGGGCACCTGGTCACCGCGCTGAGCGGGGTGCGCCCGGCCGACCTCTACGCGGCGGCCGAGGCCACGCTGGGCGGCCCGCTGCCGTCCGGGACGCGGGCCGAGGCGGGTGCGGAGGCGGGGGCGCGCTGACCGTCCGGCACCGCGGCCCGGCGACTCGCCGTCACCCCGGGGTCCACATGGTGACGGTGAGTTGACCGGCCCGTACGGCCATGGTGTACTCCCGATCGTGACCGACACCGATGTGCGCCTGTGGCGGAGGGTCCACATGGACCTCGTCCGCTATGCGGGCTGCGTGTGTCGTCCGTCCTGCTGAACCCGCGTTCATTCCCCCTTTCCCGGCGCGTGCCGCCCGCCCCTGCCGATGTCGGTGTCGATGTCCATCGGCCTGTGCCGTCGCGCGCGCTTCGCGAACGTTCCCTCAGGACGGTGTACGTGTCTGTCTCGACCTCTGTCTCCTCTGCCGCCGTGTCCCCGCCCCCTCGTCCGGGCCCGGCGCAGGCCGAACTGCTCGAGTTCGTCCGGCGCGTCGCGGCCGACGCCGAGCTGATCGCCTCCCTCCCGCTCGACCCGGAGGGCCGCACCTGGGTGCGGCTGGAGGGTCCGGGCGGCAGTGAGGCCTGGCTGATCGGCTGGCCGCCCGGCACCGGCACCGGCTGGCACGACCACGCCGACTCGGTGGGCGCCTTCTTCACGGCCTCCGGCGAGCTGACGGAGAACTCGCTCGCCGCCCGGCTGCCCACCGACGGCTGGAAGACCCTCGAACTCACCGACGACGTGGACCGCTCGCGACGGCTGCCGGCCGGCCGGGGCCGCGCCTTCGGCCGGCATCACGTCCACGAGGTGTTCAACGAGTCCGCCGACGGGCACGCGGTGTCCGTGCACGCCTACTACCCACCGCTGCCCAGGATCCGCCGCTACAGCCGCACCGGCCGGACGCTGCGCCTGGAGCAGGTCGAGCACCCGGAGGACTGGCAGTGAGCGAGAAACGACCGACGGCCGGAATCGACGAACTGCTGGAACGGGCGCGGCAGGGCTACGAACGCGTCGACGCCCACGAGGCGCACGCCGTCGCCCGGGCCGGCGAGGCCCTGCTGGTGGACATCCGGTACGCCGCGCTGCGCGACCGCGACGGCCTGGTCCCGGGCGCCCTCGTCATCGAGCGCAACGAACTGGAGTGGCGGCTGGACCCGCTGGGCAGCCACCGCATCCCCGAGGCCACCGGTCACGACCTGCGCGTCGTGGTCATCTGCAACGAGGGCTACGCGTCGAGTCTGGCGGCCGTCTCCCTGCACCAGCTGGGGCTGCACCGGGCGACCGATCTGGTGGGAGGCTTCCAGGCCTGGCGGGAGGCGGGACTGCCGGTGGTCTCGTAGGGCGCCCCGGGCCTCCTGCCCGCCGCGCCCTGCCCGGCGCCCGCTGCACCCTGCCCGGCGCCCGCCGCGGACGCCTCCTCAGAACTGTCCGTCCGTCAGGAAGTCCGTGTCCTCGCCCTCCTCCTCCAGTGCCTGGCGGACCACCCGCAGGGCGAGGCCCTCGGAGTAGCCCTTGCGGGCGAGCATGCCGGCGAGCCGGCGTATCCGCTTGTCGCGGTCGAGTCCGCGGGTGGAGCGCAGCTTGCGGGCGACGAGTTCGCGCGCGGTGGCCTCCTCCTGCTCGGGGTCGAGCTGACCGACCGCCTCGTCGATGAGCGCCGCGTCGACGCCCTTGGTCCGCAGCTCCCGGGCGAGTGCGCGCCGGGCCAGGCCGCGTCCGTGGTGCCGGGACTCCACCCAGGCGTCCGCGAACGCGCCGTCGTCGATCAGCCCGACCTCCTCGAACCGCGACAGCACCTCCTCGGCCGCCTCGTCCGGGATCTCCCGCTTGCGCAGGGCGTCCGCGAGCTGCTTGCGAGTGCGCGGGGTCCCGGTGAGCAGGCGCAGGCAGATCGCGCGCGCCCGCTCCACCGGGTCCCCCGGAGACTCCCCCCGCTCGGCCCTCGACAAGGAGGAGGTGCCCCCGTTTTCGGTGGACGCCTCGGCGGAGGGCCGCCGACGACGCCCTCGCCCGCCGTACGGTCCGCCGTCACGCGAACCGCCTCGGCGAGCGCCACCCGTACCCGCGCCACCGGAATCCGCCCCGCCGGCGCCACGCGGCCGGCCTGCACCGCGCCCCCGCCCGCGGGCCGGCCGTTCCCCGTCGTACCCACCGGACGGCTCGCCCTCCGCGAAGGACTCGCCCCCGAAGGCCTCCTCCGCCAAGGCGTCGGCCCGGAACGGATCCTCCGTGAACGGGTCCTCCACGAAGGGACCCTCCGCGAACGGGTCTTCCGCGAAGGGAGCGTCCTCAGCGTTCGGTCCGCCGGCCGTGCGAGGCCGCCGGGCCGGGCCGCGCCCGCGAAGGCCGCGCCGCCCGCCGTCCCCGTACGCGTGCTCGTCGCCCGCGACCGGTCCGGTGGCGGGGTCGCCCGCGGTGCCCCTCCCCCGTGGGGCACCGGAGGCGGCGTACCCATCCCCGTACTCGTATCCGGCCCAGTCGGTTCGTCGCGTCACGGGTCAGCTCTTGGCAGCGGCGGCCTTGGGCTTGGTGGCCTTGACAGCCGCCGGCGCCGCCTTGGCGTCGTCCGCGGTGGCCGGGACGGCGGCGTCCGCACCCGGCTCGGCGGCCGGCTCGGCGGGCCGCACGCCGACGCCCAGCTTCTCCTTGATCTTCTTCTCGATCTCGTTGGCCAGGTCGGGGTTGTCCTTGAGGAAGTTGCGCGCGTTCTCCTTGCCCTGGCCGAGCTGGTCGCCCTCGTACGTGTACCAGGCGCCGGCCTTGCGCACGAAGCCGTGCTCCACGCCCATGTCGATCAGGCCGCCCTCGCGGCTGATGCCCTGGCCGTAGAGGATGTCGAACTCGGCCTGCTTGAAGGGCGGGGCGACCTTGTTCTTGACGACCTTGCAGCGGGTGCGGTTGCCGACCGCCTCCGTGCCGTCCTTCAGGGTCTCGATGCGGCGGATGTCGATGCGCACCGAGGCGTAGAACTTCAGGGCCCGGCCACCGGTCGTGGTCTCCGGGGAGCCGAACATCACGCCGATCTTCTCGCGCAGCTGGTTGATGAAGATCGCGGTGGTCTTCGACTGGTTGAGCGCGCTGGTGATCTTGCGGAGGGCCTGGCTCATCAGGCGGGCCTGCAGACCCACGTGACTGTCGCCCATCTCGCCCTCGATCTCCGCGCGCGGGACGAGCGCGGCGACCGAGTCGATCACGATGAGGTCGAGCGCGCCGGAGCGGACCAGCATGTCCACGATCTCCAGCGCCTGCTCGCCGTTGTCCGGCTGGGACAGGATCAGGTTGTCGATGTCGACGCCGAGCTTGCGCGCGTACTCGGGGTCGAGGGCGTGCTCCGCGTCCACGAAGGCCACCTGGCCGCCGGCCTTCTGCGCGTTCGCCACGGCGTGCAGGGTCAGGGTCGTCTTGCCGGAGGACTCCGGGCCGTAGATCTCGACGACGCGGCCGCGCGGCAGGCCGCCGACGCCGAGGGCGACGTCGAGCGCGGTCGACCCGGTCGGGATGACCTCGATGGGCTCCTTCGAGCGCTCGCCCATGCGCATGACCGCGCCCTTGCCGAATTGCCGTTCAATCTGTGCGAGCGCGGCGTCGAGTGCCTTCTCGCGGTCGGTGCCTGCCATGGGTTCCACCCGGTTTGCTTGAGTCGATCGCTTCACGCCAAAGACGCTAACGCCTGCCACTGACAATGCGCCTCGACGTCCGTCCGGCCTGTGGATAACTCGGGGACTTACCCCATCAAAACTGGGCGAAATCCCCGCGGTTGAGCCCTGCCGGAGCTCCTATAAGAATAGATGTTCGATTTCCGTGTCAAGCACACCACGCGGCACTGGAGGGATCAGCCGCCGGCGCCCGGCGGGTCCCGGTCCTCCTACTCCGCCCGGGGTACGCCGGCTGTCTCCGCCCGGACGACGACCGGCCGGGCCACCCTCGCGAGGCTTGCCCCATGGATCTCTCCACGATGCCCGCGCGCCGCCCGCCGGCCCTGCCGGCGCGCGCCCTCGCCCTGCGCCCCGTCGAACGGCTGTGCCTGGCGACCGGCCTTCTGCTGGTCCTTGCGGGTCTCGCGCACCTGGTGGTGTTCGCTGTGGACGGCGGACCGTGGTACGGGCCCGTCTCCTGGCGCAAGCCGGTCACCTTCGGGCTGTCCTTCGGGGTGACGCTGGTCGCGGTCACCTGGGTCACGTCGTACGTGCGGCTCGGGGAGCGGACGCGCGCCCTGCTGCTCGGGGTGTTCGCCGCCGACTGCGCGGTCGAGGTCGGCGGCATCACGCTTCAGGCGTGGCGCGGGGTGCCCTCGCACCTGGACATGGAGACGCCCTTCGACACGGCGGTGTCGATGACGCTGGCGGCGGGCGGCGGGGTGCTCGTGGTGGTCCTGACCGTGTTCGCGGTCGCGTCCTTCCGGCACCGGCCGGCCGGGCCGGCGGGCATGGCGCTCGCGGTGCGCGCCGGGTTCGCCGTCCTGCTCGTCGCCCTGGCGTCCGGCGCCGCGATGATCGCGCGCGGTGTGGTGCTGACCCGCACGGGCCACCAGCAGGCGGCGTACCACTCGACGGCCCCGCTCAAGCCGCTGCACGGGGTGAGTCTGCACGCGGTGCTGGTGCTGCCCGCGCTGGCCTGGCTGCTCTCCCGCACCTCCTGGAGCGAGGCGGTCCGGCGGCGGATCGTCACCGGCGCGGTCCTCGCCTACGCCGCCGTCGTCGCCGGCGCGGGCGTGTGGGCCGCCCTCATGTACTGAGCCGCGCACCGCGCCCTAAACGCCGGGCCGTTCTCCCGTGGACCCGTCCTCCGCCGCCGGTTCGTTCCCGGCCCCGTCGGCCGCCGTCCGCTGCCGCGGCGCCGTCCACAGCCGCCCCGCGCGGGAGAGCAGGCCGCCCGGGGCCGGGACCCGTCTACGGTGACCGTGGACGCGGGGGTCGTCCGTGACCGCGTACCGCTTCACGTACGCCCCGAGGAACGCCTGGAGGGTGGCGACCGCGGGAATGGCGATCAGCGCGCCGACCGCGCCGAGCAGGGCGGTGCCCGCGATGACCGACCCGAAGGCGACCGCGGGGTGGATGTCGACGGTCTTCGCCGTCAGCTTGGGCTGGAGCATGTAGTTCTCGAACTGCTGGTAGATCACGACGAAGACCAGCACCCAGAGCGCGTACCACGGGTCGACGGTGAACGCGATGAGCATCGGCAGCGCACCCGCGAGGTAGGTGCCGATGGTGGGGATGAACTGCGAGACCAGCCCCACCCAGACGCCCAGCACGGGCGCGTACGGCACGCCCAGGGCCTGCAGCAGGACGTAGTGGGCGACCCCGGAGACAAGCGCCATCAGACCGCGCGAGTACAGATAGCCGCCGGTCTTGTCGACGGCGATCTCCCACGCGCGCAGCACCTCGGTCTGGCGGGCCGGCGGCAGCACGGAGCAGACGGTGCGGCGCAGCCGGGGCCCGTCGGCGGCGAAGTAGAACGAGAACAGCCCGACCGTCAGCATCTGGAACAGCCCGCCGAGCACCTGCGCGGAGACGTCGAGCACGCCCGCCGCGCTGTTCTGCGCGTATCTGCGCAGCCAGTCGGAGTGGAGCAGGCCCTCCCGCACGTCCACCCGTCTGAGCTCGGTGTGGAAGGTGGTGTTGATCCAGTTGATGACGGAGTCGAGGTAGTCGGGGAAGCCCTCGACCATCTTGATGATCTGCCCGGCGAGCATCGAGCCGAGCAGGGTGACGAACCCGGCCACGGCGATCGTCAGGCCCAGGAACACCAGGAAGGTGGCCAGTCCCCGGCGCATCCCGCGCGCGGCCATGCGGCTGACCGCGGGCTCGATGGCCAGGGCCAGGAAGAACGCGATGAGGACGTTGATCAGCAGCCCGGTCAGCTGGTGGAAGGCCCAGCTGCCGAACTGGAAGGAGGCGACGAGGCCGAGCGCGAGCACCATGGCCCGGGGCAGCCAGCGCGGCATGCGGGCGCCCGGCCCGGCCGGGCCCTCGGCCGGGGACCGGGGCGGCGGCGTATCGAACGGGGGTGCTTGCGGGGCCGTCTGCCCGGTCTCGTCAGTGGGTGCCACGGTGCAAGTCTCGCCCACGCCACCGACAGCCGGGCACCGGCCCAGGGGCCTCGCCGCCGGTCAGCGCCTCTCCCCCGGGACGTTCATGACCTGGCAGACCACGCGCCACACGTCCTTGGCCTCCCAGCCGGCCGCCAGCGCCTCGTGCACCGTGCGCCCGCCGAGCTCCGACATCACGTGGTCGCGCGCGAAGGTGTCGGCGTACCCCGTGCCGAAGTGCTCCGCCATCCGCTCCCAGAAGACCGTCAACCGCATGACCCCAGTATCCCGCCCCTGCGGGTGACCCCTGACCAGGTCCGCCTGCCGGGACTGCTTCGCGCCCTACGGTCTGACGCATGCCCGAGACAGGAGCTTCCGCACTCCCTCCTCCGCCGCCGCAGGCGTCCTCCCCGCTCTTCCGCGCCGAGCACTTCGTGTGGCTCACCGCGCGCGTGCTGGAGCAGCGGCTGTTCGCGCACCACTTCCTGAACGGCTCCGCCGACCCGGTGGAGACCGCGCTGGACGCCTACCGAAACGAGGACGGCGGGTACGGCCACGCGCTGGAGCCCGACCTGCGGGGCCCCGTCAGCCAGCCGCTGCACACCGCACGCGCGCTGCACGTCCTGGACTCCGTCGGGCGCTGCGCCGGGCAGCGGGTGGAGCGCGTGTGCCGCTATCTGACCTCGGTGTCCACCCCGGACGGTGCGCTGCCGGCCGTCCATCCCGGCCAGCGCGGTTATCCGGCGGCCCCGTTCATCCCTGTCGTGGACGACCCGCCGAGCGACCTGCTGGCCACCGGGCCGGTGGTCGGGCTGCTGCACCGCAACGAGGTGTGGCACGCGTGGCTGTTCCGGGCGACGGACTACTGCTGGCAGCGGATCGAGGCGCTGGAGTCGTCCCACCCGTACGAGATCGAGGCCGCCGTCGCCTTCCTGGACTCCGCGCCCGACCGCCCGCGCGCGCGGGCGGCCGCCGAGCGGCTCGGCCACCTGGTGCGCGCCCAGCGCCTGGCGGTCCTGGACCCCGGCGGCCTCGAGTCCTGGCCGGTCGCGCCCGGCTACGCCCCTGGGGAGCACCACTTCCCGCACGACTACGCGCGGACGCCCGAGTCCCTCGCGCGCGCGTGGTTCACGCAGGAGGAGATGGACCGCTCCCTGGACTTCCTGGCGGGGCGGCAGCAGAGGGACGGCGGCTGGCCGGTCACATGGCGCCAGTGGGCCCCGGGCACCGCGCTGGAGGCGCGCCCCATGGTGACGATCGAGGCGCTGCGCACCCTCAGGGCCCACGGCCGCGCCATCGGCTGACCGCGGGCCACCTCACGTCGTGAGTACCGGCTGGGCGCCGGCGTGCGCCCCGCGCTCAGCCGCCCATGGCCCGCACGGCCGCCGTCACCAGCACGGCGGCCGCGACCACGAGCAGGAACGGCGCCCGCAGCACCAGCGCCACGGCGGCGGCCGCCAGGCCGGCCGCCCGGGCGTCCAGGACGAGCGTGTGACCGTCGGCGAACGTCTGCTGCGCGGTGAGGGCGGCGAGCAGGGCGACGGGCAGCAGCGCCGCCAGCCGCTTCACCAGCGGCCGCTCCAGTGCGCCCGCTGGCACCAGCAGCCCGGCGAGCTTGACGGCGTAGCAGCCGAGGGCGGTCACCGCGACGGCGATCCAGATGTTCAACGGTCTTCCTCTCGTACGTCGTCTCGTACGACGTCACGGGCATCGTCACGGGCATCTTCACGGGCATCTTCACGGGCGTCGTTCGCACGGCGGCGGCCCTCCAGGCAGAGCACGGCCGGGGCGGCCAGCGCGGCCGCCAGCACCGGCACACCGGCGGGCAGCAGGGGCAGCAGGCCGAGCCCGAGGAGCACGGCGAGGGCGGCGACGGCCCGCTCGGTGGTGGTCTTCAGCATGGGCGCCAGCAGCGCGAGGAACACGGCGGGCCCGGCCGCGTCCAGGCCCCACGCGCCGGTGTCCCCCAGCGCCTTGGCGCCCAGCGCGCCGAGGAGTGTGGTGAGGTTCCACAGCACGTAGAGGGTGAGCCCGGTGACGGTGAAGCCGATGCGGGCGCTGCGGCGCGTGGGCTGGGCGAGCGTCACCGCGGTGGTCTCGTCGATGACCCACTGCGCGGCGAGCGGCCGTATCCCGCGCGGGAGGGCCAGTACCTGCGAAAGGCGCAGTCCGTAGAACGCGTTGCGCACGCCCAGGAAGAAGGCGCCCGCGGCCGCGGTGAACGGATTGCCTCCGGCCGCGAGCGCGCCGACGAGCGCGAACTGGGAGGCGCCCGTGAACACCAGGAGGCTGAGCACGCAGGTCTGCAGCAGGGTGAGGCCGCTGCCCGCCGAGGTCACCCCGAAGGCGAATCCCGACAGTCCTACGGCGACGCCGACGCCTAGTGCGTCCCGGACGACGGCGGAGTCCGGCTTCCCGCCGTCGGCTGCCGCTCCAGCGGGCTCGCGGGCGGTGTCTGGGTGCGCTGTCTGTTCTGCCACACCCCGGACGGTAGGAGGAGCCGGGACCGGTCGTCTTGTACGTTCTTGCGCTCGCGCCGGTAGGCACCCGGCGGCACGCCCACGATGCGGGAGAAGTGCCGGCTCAGGTGGGACTGGTCGGTGAACCCCACGGCGACGGCGGCCTCGGCGGGCACGGTGCCGGCGTCCAGCAGCCGCCTGGCCCGCCGCACCCGCGCGTCGGTCAGCCAGGCGTGCGGTGGCATTCCGTAGGCGTCCCGGAAGGCGCGCAGCAGCGCGAACGGGCTCGTCCCGAGGTCGGCCGCGAGCCGCTCCAGGGACGGCGGCCCGGCCATGCTCTCCTCCAGGACGGCACGCGCGCGTGCCGCGATCCGGCTGCCCGCCGTGCGCACCTCGCGCTGCGGCAGCGGCCCGCCGTTCAGCCGCAGCAGCCGGGTCACGGCGACCCGCAGGAGCGTGTCGGCGGCCAGCGCGTTGCCCTCGTCGGCGGCCCGCAGCACCTGGTGCACGAGACGGGCGGCGTAGGGGTCGTCCAGCACCGGACTGACGAATCCCGGCGTCCCGCGCAGGCCCGTGGTCTCCGCGGCGATCTCGGCCACCAGTTCCGGCGCCGGGTACACCGCGCCGTACCGCCAGCCCTCGGGCACACCGGCCCGCCCGGTGTGCGGGGTGTCGGGGTTGACCAGGGCTAGCGCGCCGGGGCCCGCGTACTGGTCGGCGCCGCTGTGGTGGAAGACCTCGACGCCCTCGGCGATGGCTGCGATCACGAAGTGCTCGTGGGTGTGGCGCACGAACTCCTTGCGGACGTACCGGGCACGGAGCAGGTCGACACCGGGCAGTTCCTCGTACTGCCAGTGCCGTGCGCGCTCCACGCCCGATCCCGCCATGGCTCAATTCTGCCGCCCGAACCCGCGGCGCGATGACGCACCGACCGGCCGCCGACGCGAAACGCGCAGGCCACGGCGGTTGTCAGTGCCCGGGTGCAGGATGGACGCATGGTCAGCGACGCACACGGAGCCCTCAACGGCTTCTCCCCCGCCACCCGCGGCTGGTTCGCGGGGGCCTTCTCCGCGCCCACCGCCGCCCAGGCGGGCGCGTGGCGGGCCATCGGCGAGGGCTCCGACGTGCTGGTGGTGGCGCCCACCGGCTCGGGCAAGACGCTGGCCGCCTTCCTCGCCGCGCTCGACCAGCTCGCCTCGGCCCCGCCCCCGGCCGACCCCAGGAAGCGCTGCCGGGTGCTGTACGTCTCGCCGCTCAAGGCGCTCGCCGTGGACGTGGAGCGAAACTTGCGCAGCCCGCTCACCGGCATCCGCCAGGAGTCGGTCCGCCTCGGCCTGCCCGAGCCGGAGGTCAGGGTGGGCATCCGCTCCGGCGACACCCCGGCCGCCGAGCGCCGTGCCCTGTCCACCCGCCCGCCGGACATCCTGATCACCACCCCCGAGTCGCTGTTCCTGATGCTGACGTCTGCCACGCGCGACGCGCTGACCGGTGTGGAGACGGTGATCCTGGACGAGGTGCACGCGGTGGCGGGCACCAAGCGCGGCGCGCATCTGGCGCTGTCCCTGGAGCGGCTGGACGAACTGCTGCCCAGGCCCGCCCGCCGCATCGGGCTGTCGGCGACCGTCCGCCCCGTCGACGAGATCGCTCGCTATCTCTCGCCGCGCCGCAAGGTGGAGATCGTCCAGCCGGAGTCGGGCAAGGAGTTCGACCTGTCGGTGGTCGTGCCGGTGGAGGACCTGGGCGAGCTCGGCGGTTCCCCGGTCGCCGAGGGCAACGACGGCGCGGAGCGCCCCTCGATCTGGCCGCACGTCGAGGAGCGGATCACCGACCTGGTGCAGGCGCACCGCTCCACGATCGTGTTCGCCAACTCGCGCCGGCTGGCCGAGCGCCTGTGCAACCGGCTCAACGAGATCGCCTACGAGCGGGCGACCGGCGAGTCCCTGGACGAGCACCACTCTCCGGCCGAGCTGATGGGCGGCTCCGGCGCGGCGCACGGCGCGCCCGCGGTGATCGCCCGCGCCCACCACGGCTCGGTGTCCAAGGAGCAGCGCGCTTTGGTGGAGGAGGACCTGAAGGCGGGCCGGCTGCCCGCGGTGGTCGCCACCTCCAGCCTGGAGCTGGGCATCGACATGGGGGCGGTGGACCTGGTCGTTCAGGTGGAGTCCCCGCCGTCCGTCGCCTCGGGCCTGCAGCGGGTCGGCCGTGCGGGACACCAGGTCGGCGCGGTCTCCACCGGCGTGGTCTTCCCCAAGTACCGCGGCGACCTCGTCCAGGCGGCGGTGGTCACCGAGCGGATGCGCTCGGGCGCCATCGAGTCCCTGAAGGTGCCCGCCAACCCGCTGGACGTCCTCGCCCAGCAGCTCGTGGCGATGACGGCCATGGACACCTGGCAGGTCGACGACCTGCTCGCGGCGGTCCGGCGGGCCGCGCCGTTCGCGTCCCTGCCCGAGTCGGCGTTCACGGCCGTGCTCGACATGCTCGCCGGCCGCTACCCCTCCGACGCCTTCGCGGAGCTGCGCCCGCGCGTGGTGTGGGACCGCGTGACGGGCACGGTCACCGGCCGGCCGGGCGCGCAGCGCCTCGCCGTCACCTCCGGGGGCACGATTCCCGACCGCGGCCTGTTCGGGGTCTTCCTCGCCGGCTCCGACCCCAAGAAGGGCGGCGGCCGGGTGGGCGAGCTGGACGAGGAGATGGTCTACGAGTCCCGGGTGGGCGACGTGTTCACGCTGGGCACGAGCTCCTGGCGCATCGAGGACATCACGCGGGACCGCGTGCTGGTCTCGCCCGCGCCGGGGGTGCCGGGCCGACTGCCGTTCTGGAAGGGCGACCAGCTGGGCCGCCCACTGGAGCTGGGCCGCGCGGTGGGCGCGTTCCTGCGCGAGGTGGGCTCCCTGCCCGCGGACGACGCCCGGCTCAGGCTCCTCGCGGCCGGCCTCGACGCGTGGGCCGCGGACAACGTCCTGTCGTACCTGGCGGAGCAGCGCGAGGCCTGCGGTCACATCCCCGACGACCGGACGATCGTCGTGGAGCGCTTCCGCGACGAACTGGGTGACTGGCGGGTGGTGGTGCACTCCCCCTTCGGCGCCCAGGTGCACGCCCCGTGGGCGCTGGCGCTCGGCGCCCGCCTGTCCGAGCGGTACGGCATGGACGCGCAGGTGATGCACGCCGACGACGGCATCGTGCTCCGCCTGCCCGACGCGGACCTGATGGCCCTCGACCTCCTCGACCAGGAACCCGCGCGGGCCGGCTCGGAGTACGACGCCGAGCAGGCGCCGGTGGGCGCGGCGGACGTCGCCTTCGACAAGGGCGAGGTCGACCAGGTGGTCACGGACCAGGTCGGCGGCTCGGCCCTGTTCGCCTCCCGCTTCCGCGAGTGCGCCGCCCGCGCGCTGCTGCTGCCCCGCCGCAACCCCGGCAGGCGCACCCCGCTCTGGCAGCAGCGCCAGCGCGCGGCCCAACTGCTCCAGGTGGCGAGCGAGTTCGGTTCGTTCCCGATCGTCCTCGAGGCGGTCCGGGAGTGCCTCCAGGACGTCTTCGACGTGCCCGGGCTGGTCGAGCTGATGGGCGACATCGAGTCCCGCAAGGTGCGCCTGGTCGAGGTGACCACACCCGAGCCGTCGCCCTTCGCGCGCTCGCTCCTCTTCGGATACGTCGCACAGTTCCTGTACGAGGGCGACTCCCCCCTCGCCGAGCGGCGGGCCGCCGCCCTGTCCCTGGACTCGCGGCTGCTGGCCGAGCTGCTGGGCCAGGCGGAGCTGCGCGAACTGCTGGACGCCGAGGTGCTGCTCGAGCTGGAGCGGGAGTTGCAGTGGCTGACCGAGGACCGCCGCGTCAAGGACGCCGAAGGCGTCGCCGACGTGCTGCGCCTGCTCGGCCCGCTGACCGACGCCGAGCTGGTGGAGCGGGGCGCGGAGGCCGGCTGGGCGGAGGAACTGGCCCGGGCCCGCCGGGCCATCCGGGTGCGCATCGCCGGCGCCGACCACTGGGCCGCGATCGAGGACGCGGGCCGGCTGCGCGACGCCCTGGGCACCGCTCTGCCGGTGGGCGTCCCGGAGGCCTTCACCGAGCCCGTGAAGGACCCGCTGGGCGACCTCCTGGCCCGCTACGCCCGCACCCACGGCCCGTTCACCTCGGCCACGGCGGCGGCCCGCTTCGGTCTGGGCGTGGCGGTCACGGACGGCGCGCTGCAACGGCTCGCCGCGAGCGGGCGGGTGGTGCAGGGCGAGTTCCACCCGGCGGGCATCGGGCAGGAGTGGTGCGACGCGACGGTGCTGCGTCGGCTGCGCCGCCGCTCGCTGGCCGCGCTGCGGCACGAGCTGGAGCCGGTGCCGCCGCCCGCGCTCGCCCAGTTCCTGCCCCAGTGGCAGCACATCGGCAAGGGGCACGGCCTGCGCGGCGTCGACGGACTGCTGCGCGCCGTCGAGCAGTTGCAGGGCGCGTCCGTGCCCGCGTCGGCCCTGGAGAAGCTGGTCCTGCCGTCCCGCGTGGCCGACTACGGCGCGTCGATGCTGGACGAACTCACCGCGGCCGGCGAGGTCGTGTGGGCGGGCGCGGGTGCCCTGCCCGGCAAGGACGGCTGGGTCTCCCTGTACCTGGCGGACGCGGCCCCGGTGCTGCTGCCGCCCCCGCACCCGCTGGAGCTGACGGCCCTGCACCAGTCGGTCCTCGACGCGCTGTCCGGCGGTTACGGCCTGTTCTTCCGTCAGATCGCCGATCAGGTGCGGGCGACCACGCACCCGGAGGCCACCGATCCCCAACTGGCCGACGCCATCTGGGACCTGGCCTGGTCCGGCAGGCTCACCAACGACACGCTGACCCCGATGCGTTCCCTGCTGGGCTCGGGCCGCACTGCGGGGTCCACGGCCCACCGGGCCAAGAGGGCGGTCCCACGCGGGCGTTACGGTTCGCTGACGGCCGCCGCACGCACCGCCTCCCGCAACGGGCCGCCGACCGTCGCCGGACGCTGGTCCCTGCTGCCCGGCCGCGAGGGCGACCCCACCGTGCGCGCCCACGCGCTCGCCCGCACCCTGCTCGACCGGCACGGCGTGGTCACCAGGGGCGCGGTGGCGGCGGAAGGGGTCGAGGGCGGTTTCTCCGCGGTCTACCGGATCCTGTCCGCCTTCGAGGACAGCGGCCAGGCCCGGCGGGGCTATGTGGTGGAGGGCCTGGGCGCGGCCCAGTTCGCCATGGACGGAGCGGTCGACCGCCTGCGAGCGGTGGCGAACGCGCGCGAGCGGGGCGAGGGGCTGCCCGGCGCGGGATTCGGCGGTGCCGACCCGCACGCCTTCGGGGCCGCCGGGCCCGACGGTTCCAGGGGCGCCGGTCCCGACCGTTTCGGGGCCCCCGGCGGTCCGCCTCCGGCGGACGAGTTCGCCTTTCCCGACCTCGGTGGTGAGTTCGACTGGCTCGACGCCGGCCCGCCCCCTCCCGCCCCGGGTGACTACGTCTCCCCGCGCGACCTCGCCGGGCCGGGCCAGGGCGGCCCCCGCGGAGGCAGGCAGGCGCTGCCGTACGGAACGGGCGCCGGTCAGGCCTTCGGCGACCGCCGTGGACGCGCCCCTGCCGCCGACTCCCGGGCGGTGGTGCTCGCCGCCGCCGACCCCGCCAACGCCTACGGCGCGGCCCTGCCGTGGCCCGAGCCGCCGACCGGCGCCGGGCACAAGCCGGGGCGGAAGGCGGGCTCCCTGGTGGTGCTCGTGGACGGTGAGCTGACGCTCTACATGGAGCGCGGCGGCAAGACATTGCTGGCCTGGCCCGCCGATCCCGAGGGCGCGGCCGCCGACGACCCCCGGCTGAGAGCCGCGGCCGAGGCGCTCGCCCAAGCAGCCCGAGCGGGTTCCCTCGGCACGGTCACGGTGGAGCGCGTCAACGGCGCCCAAGCCCTGACCTCCCCCATCGGCACTCTTCTGGAAGGAGCGGGTTTCGTCGCGACCCCGCGCGGGCTGCGCCTGCGGGCCTGACCAGCCGCCCGACGGCATGCGCCCGCGAGGTCGTGTCACCCTTGACCCATGCCCGAAGGCGACACGGTCTGGCAGGCCGCGAGGCGGTTGCACACCGCCCTCGCGGGCACGGTGCTGACCCGGAGCGACTTCCGGGTGCCGAAGTACGCCACGGTCGACCTCTCCGGCCGCAGGGTCCTCGACACGATCTCCCGCGGCAAGCACCTGCTCACCCGCGTCGAGGGCGACCTGACGCTCCACACCCACCTGCGCATGGAGGGCGCCTGGAAGGTCTACGGCACCGGCGAACGCTGGAGGGGCGGGCCCGCCCACCAGATCCGGGTCGTACTCGCCAACGCGGACCATTCCGCCGTCGGCTACCGCCTCCCCGTGCTCGAACTGCTCCGCACCCCGCACGAGGACCGGGCCGTCGGCCATCTCGGCCCCGATCTCCTCGGCCCCGACTGGGACCCCGAACCGGCGCTGGCCAACCTCCTCGCCGACCCGGCCCGCGAGCTCGGCGAGGCCCTGCTCGACCAGCGCAACCTCGCCGGAATCGGCAACGTGTACAAGAGCGAGCTGTGCTTCCTGCTCGGTGTGACCCCATGGCTGCCCGTGGGCGCGCTGCCCGCCGACCGCGCCGCCAGGCTGCCCGGGCTAGCCAAGCGGCTCCTGGAGGCCAACCGGGACCGCCAGGTGCGCCGGACCACCGGCCTGCGCGGCCACGACCTCTTCGTCTACGGCCGCGCGCCTCGCCCCTGTCTGCGCTGCGGCACCTCCGTCCGCGTGGCCGACCAGGGCGACGGCTCGCAGGAGCGCCCCACCTACTGGTGCCCCACCTGCCAGACCGGCCCCGCGCCCGCGCCGGGCTCCCCGCAGAGGTGGCGGGAGCGCTATTACCGTACCCCTAATTGACGATCCGTCAGAAACACTCGTACGGTCGCTGTATGCCCGTCAAGGCGTACGACCTCACCGGACGCACCGCTTTCGTCACCGGCGCCGCCGGGGGCATCGGCCGGGCCACCGCCCTCCTGCTCGCCGAGGCGGGGGCCACCGTGCACTGCGCCGACCTCGACGCGCAGGGCCTGCACGAGACGGCCGCCCTCGCCGAGAAGCGGGGCGGCACCGCGCTCGCCCATCCCCTGGACGTGACCGACCGGGCGCGGCTCAGGCTCGCCGTCGAGTCGTGCGGGCAACTGGACGTGATGGCGGCGATCGCCGGGATCATGCACAGCAGCCCCGTCCTGGAGACCACCGACGAGGATCTCGACCGGGTGCTGAACGTCAACTTCAAGGGCGTACTGCACGCCTGCCAGGAGGCGGCCCGGCTGATGCTCGCGCACGGCACGAGGGGCAGCATCGTGACCATGGCCTCGGGCGCCGTGGACACCGGCGCGGCCGGGCTGCTCTGCTACGGCGCGGCCAAGGCGGCGGTCGTGCAGCTGACGAGGACGCTGGCGACCGAGATGGGGCCGTACGGCATCCGCGTCAACGCCGTCGCGCCGGGCTGGATCCGCACACCCATGACGGACCGCCACGACGGCAGGGACCAGGCGCACACCGAGGCGCTGATGGCGCGGATGGCACCGCTCGGCCGGGTCGGGGAGCCCGACGACGTCGCCCACGCCGTGCTGTACCTCGCGTCCGGCGCGTCGTCCTTCACGACGGGCCAGATCCTCCGTCCGAACGGCGGGGTCGCGATGCCCTGGTAGCCCCGAACGGCCGGCCACCGGACTCCGGGGACAGCGCCCCGCCCGCTCCACCGGAGCCCCCGTAGGGCCACCCACCGGCCTCGTCCAGGGCACCCGGCTCCGACAGGCCGGACGACCCCGCCGGCTCGGACGACTGCGCCGGCTCGGACGACTGCGTCGGCTCCGACGGCTCGGCCCGCCAGTCCGGCTCCGGCAGTTCGGCCGAGGCCCTCTTCGCGGACCGGTCCTCCTTCGCGACGGCCTCCGGCACGCAGTGCACGGGCAGCAGGCTCAGCCCCCAGCCGCCGGCCGCGACGGCCCCCTCCAGCAGCCCCGCGTCGTCCGAGAGCACCAGCCGCACCACCGCCCACCACCAGACCGCGGCCAGTCCCAGAGCCAGTCCCCAGCGCACCGCAGGCCCCGCCGTCGTACCCACGCGCCCACCTCCAGCCCGAAAAGCTAGCCCGAAGCCGCAAAGGCCGTCCTTGCCCGCGGAGGGCGCACCGGAGCACGCACCGGCGCACCCGGCCTCCACCTTCACCGCCCCGCCCGGGCGCGGCAAACGCGGGGCAGCACGAAGGCCCCGGCCGGGCTCCTCCAGTTTCCCGGAAGAAGCCCCGGCCGGGGCCTTTCGACGTATGCGTCAGCTCACGCGCAGGCGTGACAGGTCACGCGGCGACCACGTCCACAGCTTCGGCGGGCGCCTTGATGGTCACCCGTTCCGGTGGCACTCCGGTCACCGACACGGAACCCAGCATCGGGCGAACCGGCGTGGGGACGGAATCGGTGGCCGCAGCGGACTGGGCCAGCTCGGCGAGGGCGAGCTCGTCGCTCACTTCCCGCATGAGCTCGGACATCCGTACGTCCAGCGCGTCGCAGATCGCGGAGAGCAGCTCGGAGGAAGCCTCCTTCTGCCCCCGCTCCACCTCGGATAGATAGCCGAGCGAGACTCGGGCGGACGAGGAGACTTCGCGCAGAGTACGGCCCTGGCGTTGGCGCTGCCGACGCAGCACGTCACCCAGCAGGCGACGGAGCAGAATCATCGGTGGCTCCCTCCTCGGACCGCGTAGCCGCATCCTTCACGCCCCACCGTACCGCCTCGCGCCGCGGCCGTGCGGGGAGCGATGTCGTGTTCACTCTGGGCTGCAAACATCAAAACCCCCCGTTCCGTTCCGTATCCTGTGCCCGCTCATTCCCGGTCTGTTCGCCCGCAATCCGCTCCAGAAGCAGTGCGAGTACGCTCCGTACACTCTCCATACGAATTTCCGCCCGGCCGCCGTTCAACCGCAGCGCGGCCGTTTTCCCGCCAAGGGCGGCGCCGGGCTCTGTCGTGGGGGGCCCGTCCACGGCCACGAAGACCGTGCCGACGGGCTGTCCGTCCTGGGGGTCGGGGCCGGCGACCCCGGTGGTCGCGATGCCCCAGTCGGCGCCCAGGGCCTTGCGCACCCCGGCCGCCATCTCGGCCGCGACCTGCGGATCCACCGCTCCCCGCTCGGCCAGCAGGGTGGCGTCCACACCCAGCAGCTCGTGCTTGAGCTCGGTGGCGTAGGCGGTGACCGAACCCCGGAAGACCTTGGAGGCCCCGGGTACCGAGGTGATCTCCGCGGCGACCAGGCCGCCGGTCAGCGACTCGGCCACGGCGACCGTCTCGCCCCTCACCGTGAGTAGCGCCACGACCTCGGCGGCCGAAGAGCTCGGCGAACCCGGTGAACTCACCCTTGCGACTCCTCCAACGCAGCGCGGCGCTCGGCGATTCCCCGCCTGCGCAGCACGATGGCCTGCCTCACGTAGTCGAGCCCGGTCACCACCGTCAGGACGACGGCCGCGCCCATCACCCAGAACCGCAGGCTGGCGAGCCAGCCCGTCAGCGCGAGGACGTACATCCCCACGGCCACGCCCTGGGTGAGGGTCTTGAGCTTGCCGCCCCGGCTCGCGGGGATCACGCCGTAGCGGATGACCAGGAAACGAAGGAGGGTGATCCCCAGTTCCCGGCCGAGGATCACCGCGGTCACCCACCAGGGGAGGTCGCCCAGGCCGGAGAGACAGATCAGCGCCGCGCCCATGATCGCCTTGTCGGCGATGGGGTCGGCGATCTTCCCGAAGTCGGTGACGAGGTTGTAGGTCCGCGCGAGGTGGCCGTCGAACAGGTCGGTGATCATGGCGATGGCGAAGGCCGCCCAGGCGAGCGAGCGCCACGCCGGGTCGTATCCGCCGTCGGCCAGCATCAGGGCGACGAAGCCGGGCACCAGCAGCAGCCGGAGCATGGTCAGCAGATTGGCGACGTTCCACACGCTGGCCTGGTTGACGGCCGCCGCCGCGATCTTCCCGCCCCGGGCCGGCCCCGCGGCACCGGAACCACCGGTACCGCCGGAAACCGCGCCCTCACCGGAACCGCCCGAAGCGCCGCCGCCACCGGAAGCCCCCGCCCCGCCGGAAACCCCGCCGCCACCGGAAGCCCCTGCCACGCCGGAAACCCCGCCGGCACCAGGAGCCCCTGCCACGCCGGAAACCCCGCCGACACCTGAAGCCCCTGCGGCGCCGGAAACCCCGCCGGCACCGGAAGTGCCCGGATCGCCCTCGGCGCCCGGGGCCCCACCCGTGCCGCCGCGGCCCGAGGCCGGCCCCGCGGCCGCCCCCTGCGCGCCGGAGGAGCCGCCCGCGGATGCCGGGACTCCGGTCATCTGCCTGCCTCCTCATGCCCTGCGAGCGAGCCGGGCAGCGGCTCGGCCACCAGGTCGACACCCTCCGTACCGACCACCTTCGCCTCGACGATACGGCCCGGGGCCAGGCCCTCGCCGCTCGTCAGCAGCACCTGGCCGTCCGTCTCCGGCGCCTGGTGTGCGGCCCGGCCCAGGGCGCCCTCCTCGGCGTCCATGGACTCCACCAGCACGCGCACGGTCTGACCGACGCGCTCCTCGGCCCGCTGGGAGACGAGTTCCTCGGCGAGCCGGGAAACCCGGGCGAGCCGCTCGGCGACGACGTCCTCGTCCAGCTTGCCGTCGTACGTCGCGGCTTCGGTGCCCTCCTCGTCGGAGTAGCCGAAGACGCCGATGGCGTCCAGCCGGGCCGAGTTCAGGAAGCGCTCCAGCTCGGCCAGGTCGGACTCGGACTCGCCGGGGAAGCCGACGATGAAGTTGGAGCGCACGCCGGCCTCGGGCGCCTTGGAGCGGATGGTGTCCAGCAGCTCCAGGAAGCGGTCGGTGTCGCCGAAGCGGCGCATGGCGCGCAGCACGCCGGGCGCGGAGTGCTGGAAGGAGAGGTCGAAGTAGGGCGCGACCTTGGGGGTGGAGGTGAGGACGTCGATGAGCCCGGGGCGCATCTCGGCCGGCTGGAGGTAGCTGACGCGGATCCGCTCGATGCCGTCGACCTCGGCGAGCTCCGGCAGCAGGGACTCCAGCAGGCGGATGTCGCCGAGGTCCTTGCCGTAGGAGGTGTTGTTCTCGGAGACCAGCATGATCTCCTTGACGCCCTGCTCGGCCAGCCAGCGCGTCTCGTTCAGCACGTCGCTCGGGCGGCGGGAGATGAAGGAGCCGCGGAAGGAGGGGATGGCGCAGAAGGAGCAGCGCCGGTCGCAGCCGGAGGCGAGCTTGACCGAGGCGACCGGGGAGCCGTCCAGGCGGCGGCGCAGGGGTGCGCGCGGCCCGGAGGCGGGGGCGACGCCCTCGGGGAGGTCGGCCGGGCCGTGCCCGGGGATGGCGACCTCCGTGCCGGCGTCCTGGCGCTGGGCCGGGCTGATCGGGAGCAGCTTGCGGCGGTCGCGCGGGGTGTGCGAGGCGTGGACCCCGCCGCTCAGGATGGTCTGGAGGCGGTCGGAGATGTCGGCGTAGTCGTCGAAGCCGAGCACGCCGTCGGCCTCGGGGAGGGCCTCGGCGAGCTCCTTGCCGTATCGCTCGGCCATGCAGCCGACCGCGACCACGGCCTGGGTTCTGCCGTGGTCCTTGAGGTCGTTGGCCTCTAGGAGGGCGTCGACGGAGTCCTTCTTGGCGGCTTCCACGAAGCCACAGGTGTTGACCACGGCGACGTCCGCGTCCGCGGCGTCCTCCACGAGCTGCCAGCCGTCCGCCTCCAAACGGCCTGCGAGCTCCTCCGAGTCCACCTCGTTACGGGCGCAGCCGAGAGTGACGAGTGCGACGGTACGGCGTTCAGGCATGGGCTCAAGACTACTTTGTCTCTGTGACACCCCATGTCGAAGGGGTTGGCCGGTTCCCGGCCAACCCCTGGTCGCGTGCCTGCTCGGGGCCCTATCCGACCTGCGGGTCGCCCTTGGTGTACGTGAGGCGTTCCACGGCGCCCGGCTGGAACTGGTCCTCGATCTTCTTGCCGTTGACGTAGAGCTGGATGGCCCCGGCGTCACCCAGGATGAGGTTGATCTTGGTGCTGTCCTGGAAGGTCTTGGACTCGCCCTTCTTGAGCAGCCCGTCGAAGAGCATCCGGCCGTTGTGGTCCTTGGCGGAGATCCAGCTGCGTCCGTTCGCGGCGCTGACCTGGACCGTCACCTTGTCCTGGGGCGCGGCGGCGATGGCGCTGTCGGAGGGCGCGGGCTTCTGGTCGGCGGGCTTGCTGCTCTTGGGCGTGGGCTTGGCGGGGGCGCTGGTGGTGGCCGTGGAGCCCTCGGCGACCTGGGTCTTGCCGTCGCTGTCGCCGCTGCCGCCCTTGACGGCGGTGAAGCCGACGAAGCCGACGACCACGACGATCGCGGCGACCATGGCCGCGGTCCAGTTGGGCCCGCGCCGCTCGGGGCGGATGCGTTCGGCCTCGAACAGGGGGGCGGCGGGGGTGGGGGCGGGGCGGCCGCCGTGCGCGGCGTCGTACTGCGCGAGCAGCGGGGCGGGGTCGACGTGGACCGCCTTGGCGAGGGTCCTGATGTGCCCGCGGGCGTAGACGTCACCGCCGCAGGGGGCGAAGTCGTCGGCCTCGATGGCGTGCACGATGGCGATGCGGACCCGGGTGGCGGTGCTGACGTCGTCGACGGTCAGCCCGGCGGCGATCCGCGCTTGGCGCAGGGCGGTGCCGACGGAGGGGCGGACTTCCTCGGATACGTCGGATACGTCTTCGAACGGACGCTCGTCTTCAGGGGAGTTGCCGATGGACACGGGGGCGCCTTTCGAGCGTGTTGCCGCCTGTGCTGGACGTTCAGTCTAGGGGGGTGCCAGAGGGTGGAGCGACCCGGCGGTGGGACTTTGTACGCCATCGGAATGGCCGGACAATCCGATGGTGGGACAGGTGCGCGGCCCATGGCGGGACGCGCACCGTTCCTCTCGCTCAACTTGACGTATGCCCAAGGGAAACGGTTGCTCGCCGCTCGCTAACGGGTGGATCACGGTGCGCCCGCCCGTCCGCGGCAACCGCCTCCGCCCGGACACCACGTCCTGTTGCTGCTACCCCTCGCACCCGGCGGGCATCCCTGCCGGATTCGGCTATCCCTCCGACTCGCCCCGGATGACGGCCAGCACGCCGTCCAGCTCGTCGGGTTTCACCAGCACGTCGCGCGCCTTGGAGCCCTCGCTGGGCCCGACGATGTTGCGCGACTCCATGAGGTCCATGAGCCGGCCGGCCTTGGCGAAGCCCACGCGCAACTTGCGCTGGAGCATGGACGTCGAGCCGAACTGCGTGGAGACGACCAGCTCGGCCGCCTGGCACAGCAGGTCGAGGTCGTCGCCGATGTCCTCGTCGATCTCCTTCTTCTGCTTGCTGCCCACGGTGACGTCGTCGCGGAAGACCGGCGTCATCTGGTCCTTGCAGTGCCGGACGACCGCCGCGACCTCCGCCTCCGTCACGAAGGCGCCCTGCATACGGGTCGGCTTGCTCGCGCCCATCGGCAGGAAGAGCCCGTCGCCCTTGCCGATCAGCTTCTCGGCGCCCGGCTGGTCCAGGATGACGCGGCTGTCGGCGAGCGAGGAGGTGGCGAACGCCAGCCGGGAGGGCACGTTGGCCTTGATCAGGCCGGTGACGACGTCGACCGAGGGCCGCTGCGTGGCGAGCACCAGGTGGATGCCGGCCGCGCGGGCGAGCTGGGTGATGCGCACGATCGCGTCCTCCACGTCGCGCGGCGCGACCATCATCAGGTCGGCGAGCTCGTCCACGATCACCAGCAGGTAGGGGTAGGGCTGGAGCTCGCGCTCGCTGCCCTCGGGCGCCTTCACCTTGCCGCTCCGGACGGCCTCGTTGAAGTCGTCGATGTGGCGGAAGCCGTAGGCGGCCAGGTCGTCGTAGCGCAGGTCCATCTCGCGCACGACCCACTGCAGCGCCTCGGCGGCCCGCTTGGGGTTGGTGATGATCGGCGTGATCAGGTGCGGGATGCCCTCGTACGCGGTCAGCTCCACGCGCTTGGGGTCGACGAGCACCATGCGCACGTCCTCCGGGGTCGCCCGCATCATGATCGAGGTGATCAGGCAGTTGATGCAGGACGACTTGCCGGAGCCGGTGGCGCCGGCGACCAGGACGTGCGGCATCTTCGCGATGTTGGCCATCACGTAGCCGCCCTCGACGTCCTTGCCGAGCGCGACCAGCATCGGGTGGTCGTCCTCGGCCGCGTCCGCAAGGCGCAGCACGTCGCCGAGGTTGACCATCTCCCGGTCGGTGTTGGGGATCTCGATGCCGACCGCGGACTTGCCGGGGATCGGGCTGATGATCCGCACGTCGGGGCTGGCCACGGCGTAGGCGATGTTCTTGGTCAGCGCGGTGATCCGCTCGACCTTGACGGCGGGGCCGAGCTCGACCTCGTAGCGGGTGACCGTCGGCCCGCGCGTGAAGCCGGTGACCCGGGCGTCGACCTTGAACTCGGTGAAGACGTTGGTGAGCGAGTCGACGATGGCGTCGTTGGCGGCGCTGCGCGCCTTGCCGGGGCCGCCCCGCTCGAGCAGGTCGAGGGAGGGCAGGGCGTAGGTGATGTCGCCGGAGAGCTGGAGCTGTTCGGCGCGCGGCGGCAGGTCGCGGGTCTCGGGCGGCGGGGTCTTGGTGAGGTCGGGGACCCCGGCGGGCTGCTCCGCCCGGGGGCGTCCGGCCGGCGCCTGTGCCTTCGTCCCTGCCGCGGGGCTGTCCTCGCCGGGCTGCGCCGCGGCGCTGTCCTGGCCGGGCCGGGCGGCCGGTACGGGCGTCGGGCTGGTGCGCTCGCGGTCGCCGGTGGCGACGCCCTGGGTGAGGTCGGCGACGATCGGCGAGGGGGGCATGCCGTGCAGGACCGCGCCGTCGAGCGCGGCGGCGGCAGCGGCCGCGACGTCCACGGCGTCCGGCTGCCGCTCCATGTCGGGCTGGGGCACGGCGGAGCGCCGGGGCCGGCCGCGCCGCTTGGAGAGGGCCTCCTGCTCGGCGGCGTCGGGGTCGTAGTCCTGGCCGCTGCCGCCGCGGCGCCCGCGCGGGCGGGCGGGCAGCGCCTCGCGCCACTGGTCGTCGTAGCGCTCGTCGTCCTCGGTGTACTCGGTGTACTCGGCGAACTCGTCGTCCTTCGGGTCGGGCAGCAGGCCGAGCTTGACGCCGAGCAGTCTGAGCCGCTGCGGGATGGCGTTGACCGGGGTGGCCGTGACGACGAGCAGGCCGAACACCGTCAGCAGCACCAGCAGCGGTACGGCGAGGACCTCACCCATGGCGTACGTCAGCGGGGTCGCCGCGCCCCAGCCGATGAGGCCGCCGGCGTCCCTTATGGCCTGCATGCCCTCGCTGCGGGCGGGCGAGCCGCAGGCGATGTGGACCTGGCCGAGCACGCCGACGACGAGCGCGGACAGGCCGATGACGATGCGTCCGTTGGCCTCGGGCTTCTCCGGGTGGCGGATGAAGCGCACGGCGATGACCGCGAGCAGGATCGGCACGAGCAGGTCCAGCCGGCCGAAGGCCCCGGTCACCAGGATCTCGACGAGGTCGCCGACCGGGCCGCGCAGATCGGCCCAGGTGCCGGCGGCGACGATCAGGGCGACGGCGAGCAGCAGCAGGGCGACGCCGTCCTTGCGGTGGGCGGGGTCGAGGTTCCTGGCGCCCTGTCCTATGCCGCGGAACACGGCGCCGACGGCGTGGGCGAGACCGAGCCAGAGGGCGCGCACGAGCCGGTACACGCCCCCGGTCGGGTTGGGCGCGGGCCGGGGCGCGGGCTTGCTCGCCGCGGCCTTCCTGGCGGGCGCCTTCTTGGCGGGTGCCTTTTTCGCAGCGGCCTTCCTCGCCGGAGCGGCCGCCTTCTTCGCGGGCTGCTTCTTGGCTGCGGAGGGACGTGAGGCCATAGGTGTGAGGTTACCGGTGGAGACGACAGCGGACACGTGTGCCCACGGCTTCACCCGTTCGTGTCGTGGCCACGGTTCACGGTGAACTGACGCCTCCTCACCAGGGGCCGGACGTCCGCCGGTCACCGCGCACATGTGCCCGGCGCCCGGCACGCCGGGCGTCAACTCCCTTGGCTCAGCTCTGGGAAGAGACGGAGGAGGTGCTGCCGGTGCCCGGCTCGAGCGCGTCCAGCGCGCGCCGCAGACCCGTCAGCTTCCGCTCCAGGTGGGCCGCGGTGGCGACCGCGGCCGCGTCCGCCGAATCGTCGTCCAACTGCTTGGACAGGGCCTCGGCCTGCTCCTCGACGGCCGCCAGGCGCGCGGACAGCTCGGCGAGCAGACCCACCGACTCCTTGCCCTCGGCCACATCGCCCTTGCCGCCGCCCTCCAGCTGGAGCCGCAGCAGGGACGCCTGTTCCTTCAGCTGGCAGTTCTTCATGTACAGATCGACGAAGACGGAGACCTTGGCGCGCAGCACCCAGGGGTCGAACGGCTTGGAGATGTAGTCCACCGCGCCGGCCGCGTAGCCCCGGAAGGTGTGGTGCGGGCCGTGGTTGATCGCGGTGAGGAAGATGATCGGGATGTCGCGGGTACGCTCGCGCCGCTTGATGTGCGCGGCTGTCTCGAACCCGTCCATGCCCGGCATCTGGACGTCCAGCAGAATGACCGCGAAGTCGTCCGTGAGCAGCGCCTTGAGCGCTTCCTCCCCGGACGATGCCCGCACCAGCGTCTGATCGAGCGCAGAGAGGATGGCCTCCAGCGCCAGCAGATTCTCCGGCCGGTCATCGACCAGGAGGATCTTGGCCTTCTGCACCATGGCCCGCCCTCCTCGCCCCGGCTTGGGGCCACCCCTGTCCGCAGGAACCGGGAGGGCACCGGCGGGTGCCGCCCCGGCGGACGGCTCCCTGGCGCCGTCCGTCCTTGTGCCGGTCATCGTAGCCGCACCCCGCCCGTCGCCACACCCTGTCACCGCGATGTCACTGTGCACGTAGCAGAAACGCGGTGGGAGACCAGAAGGTTCCCCGAATCCCGCACTTCTACACAGCTTCGCACACCCTGAGTCAGCGGCTTCGGGGGCCGTCCGCCTTCGCCGTACGGCGGCCTCGCCACTGGCGGGAGTACGGCGGCCCCGCCACCGTCGGGAGGCGGCCGCCGTCACCGCTCCCGCATCCACTGCTCCATCACGCCCAGCAGGTGATCGGGGTCGACCGGCTTGGTCACGTAGTCCGAGGCGCCCGACTCGATCGCCTTCTCCCGGTCGCCCTTCATCGCCTTCGCGGTCAGCGCGATGATCGGCAGTCCGGCGAACTGGGGCATCCGCCGGATCGCCGTCGTCGTCGCGTAACCGTCCATCTCGGGCATCATGATGTCCATCAGCACCACCGCCACGTCGTCGTGCTGCTCCAGGACCTCGATGCCCTCCCGGCCGTTCTCGGCGTACAGCACCGACAGGCCGTGCTGCTCCAGGACGCTGGTCAGCGCGAAGACGTTGCGGATGTCGTCGTCGACGATGAGCACCTTCTCGCCGCCGAACCGGACGTCCCGGTGCCCCTGCTGCACGTCCGCCTCGTCGGGCGCCCACTGCTCCTGCCCGGCCCGGCCCGGCTGCGCGGCCCGCTGCTCGGCGGAGGCGGACGTGGAGGTGGAGGCGGAGGACGCGGGCGGCAGGGCCCTGCGGCGGCGCCGGAAGAGCGCGGCGGCCCCGTTCTGCGTCTCCTGGTACGACTTCACCTCGGCCGGTGTCTCGATCCGGCCGGAGGTCAGCTCCGGCAGGTCCGGCTCGGAGGAGACCAGTTCGTCGGCGTCCAGGACGGAACCCGACTGCTGGTAGCCCTGCGGGGGCAGCTCGCCCGGGTGCAGCGGCAGGTACAGCGTGAACGTGGAGCCGCGCCCCGGCTCGCTCTGCGCGTGGATCTCGCCGCCGAGCAACTGCGCGATCTCCCGCGAGATGGACAGCCCGAGCCCCGTGCCGCCGTACTTGCGGCTGGTGGTGCCGTCCGCCTGCTTGAACGCCTCGAAGATCACCCGCATCTTGCTGGCCGCGATGCCGATGCCGGTGTCGGTGACCGAGAACGCGATCATGTCCGCGTCCGGGTCGGTCAGCGAGCCGGCCTCCAGCAACTGCTCGCGGATCGCCTGGGGAACGTCGTCCCGCGCAGGGCGGATGACGAGCTCGACCGATCCGGAGTCGGTGAACTTCACCGCGTTGGACAGCAGGTTGCGCAGCACCTGGAGCAGCCGCTGCTCGTCGGTGTGCAGGGTGGCCGGCAGCTCCGGCGAGACCCGCACCGACAGGTCCAGGCCCTTCTCGGTGGTCAGCGGCCGGAAGGTCGCCTCCACGTAGTCGATCAGCTGGACGAGCGCGATGCGCGTCGGGGAGACGTCCATCTTGCCCGCCTCGACCTTCGACAGGTCCAGGATGTCGTTGATCAGCTGGAGCAGGTCGGAGCCCGCGCCGTGGATCGTCTCGGCGAACTCCACCTGCTTCGGGGAGAGGTTCCCCTCGGCGTTGTCGGCGAGCAACTTGGCCAGGATCAGCAGGGAGTTCAGCGGCGTACGCAGCTCGTGCGACATGTTGGCCAGGAACTCGCTGCGGTAGCGCATGGACACCGCGAGCTGCTCGGCGCGCTCCTCCAGGACCTGGCGGGCCTCCTCGATCTCGGAGTTCTTCGCCTCGATGTCCCGGTTCTGCTGGGCCAGCAGCTCGGCCTTCTCCTCCAGTTCGGCGTTGGACGCCTGAAGGGCCTTCTGCCGCTGCTCCAGCTCCTCCGACCTGAGCCGGAGTTGCTCGGTCAGCTCCTGGGACTGCTTCAGCAGCTGCTCGGTCTTGGTGTTGACGGAGATGGTGTTGACGCTGGTGGCGATCATCTCCGCGATCTGGTTCAGGAAGTCCTTCTGGATCTGCGTGAACGGCGTGAAGGACGCCAGCTCGATCACGCCGAGCACCTTGCCCTCGAACAGCACCGGCAGCACGATCACCTGCGCGGGCGGGGCCTCGCCGAGCCCGGAGGAGATCTTCAGGTAGCCGCTGGGCGCGTTCTCCACCAGGATCGTGCGCTTCTCCTGCGCGGCCGTCCCGATCAGCGCCTCACCGGGCCGGAACGACGTCGGCATGGATCCCATCGAGTAGCCGTACGAGCCCAGCATGCGCAGCTCGTACTCGTCCTCGCTCTCCCCGCCGAGCTCCTGGCCCTCCACCGGCTGAAGGGCCACGAAGAACGCGCCGTGCTGCGCGGAGACCACCGGGGTCAGCTCGCTCATGATCAGCGAGGCGACGTCCTGGAGGTCCCGGCGTCCCTGCATCAGGGCGGAGATGCGGGCGAGGTTGCCCTTGAGCCAGTCCTGCTCCTTGTTGGCGATCGTGGTGTCGCGCAGGTTGGCGATCATCTTGTTGATGTAGTCCTGGAGTTCCTGGATCTCGCCGGAGGCGTCGACGTCGATCTTCAGGTTCAGGTCGCCGCGGGTCACGGCGGTCGCCACGCGCGCGATGGCACGCACCTGCCGGGTCAGGTTCCCGGCCATCTCGTTCACCGACTCGGTCAGGTCCCGCCAGGTGCCGTCGACGTCGCGCACGCGCGCCTGCCCGCCGAGCTGCCCCTCGGTGCCCACCTCACGGGCCACGCGGGTGACCTCCTCGGCGAAGCTGGACAGCTGGTCGACCATGGTGTTGATCGTCGTCTTGAGTTCAAGGATCTCACCGCGGGCGTCAATGTCGATCTTCTTCGTCAAGTCGCCCTTGGCGATGGCCGTCGTCACCATGGCGATGTTGCGCACCTGGCCGGTCAGGTTGGACGCCATCTGGTTCACCGACTCGGTGAGGTCCTTCCAGGTGCCGGCCACGCCCGGGACGTACGCCTGACCGCCGAGGATCCCGTCCGTGCCCACCTCACGGGCCACCTTGGTGACCTGGTCCGCGAACGAACTCAGCGTCTTGACCATGGTGTTGAAGGTGTCCGCGAGCTGCGCGACCTCGCCGCGCGCCTCGATCGTCACCGTACGCGTCAGGTCGCCGTTGGCGACCGCGGCGGCCACCTGGGAGATGTTGCGCACCTGCATGGTCAGGTTGTTGGCCATCAGGTTGACGTTGTCGCTGAGGTCCTTCCAGATGCCGACCACGCCCGGAACGTGCGCCTGGCCGCCCAGGATGCCCTCCGTGCCCACCTCGCGGGCCACGCGGGTCACCTGCTCCGCGAACGACGACAGCTGGTCAACCATCGTGTTGACCGTCGTGACGAGCTCGAGGATCTCGCCCTTGGCGTCAACAGTGATCTTCTTGGACAGGTCGCCCTTGGCGACGGCCGTGGTGACCTCGGCGATGTTGCGCACCTGGATGGTCAGGTTGTTCGCCATGAAGTTCACCGACTGGGTGAGGTCCTTCCAGGTGCCCGCCACCCCCTGCACCTCGGCCTGGCCGCCCAGGATGCCCTCGGTGCCCACCTCTCGGGCCACGCGCGTGACCTCCTGGGCGAACGACGACAGCTGGTCCACCATCGTGTTCAGGGTGTTCTTGAGCTCCTGGATCTCCCCGCGCGCGTCCACGGTGATCTTCTGCGACAGGTCGCCGCGCGCCACCGCGGTGGCCACCTGCGCGATGTTGCGCACCTGCGAGGTCAGGTTGCCCGCCATGCCGTTCACCGAGTCGGTGAGGTCTCGCCACACACCGGCCACCGCGGGCACCTGCGCCTGACCGCCCAGCCGCCCCTCCGTGCCCACCTCGCGCGCCACCTTGGTGACCTGGTCGGCGAAGGCGGACAGCTGGTCGACCATCGTGTTGATGGTGTTCTTCAGCTCGAGGATCTCCCCGCGCGCGTCCACGTCGATCTTCTGCGACAGGTCGCCGCGCGCCACCGCCGTCGTCACCTGGGCGATCTGCCGCACCTGGGAGGTGAGGTTGCCCGCCATGAAGTTGACGGAGTCCGTCAGCTCCTTCCACGTGCCCGACACGCCGTCCACACGCGCCTGACCGCCCAGGCGGCCCTCCGTGCCCACGTCCCGCGCCATCCGGGTCACCTGGTCGGCGAACGACGACAGCTGGTCCACCATCGTGTTCACGGTGTTCTTCAGCTGGAGCATCTCGCCGGAGACGTCGACCGTGACCTTCTGCGACAGATCGCCGTTGGCCACCGCCGTCGTCACCTGTGCGATGTTCCTCACCTGACCGGTGAGGTTGCGGAACGCGGTGTTGACCGAGTCGGTCAGGTCCTTCCACGTACCGGCCGCGCCCGCCACCTGCGCCTGACCGCCCAGCTCGCCCTCGACGCCGATCTCCCGCGCCACGCGCGTCACCTCGGCACCGAACGACGACAGCTGATCCACCATGCCGTTGACGGTGTTCTTCAGCTCCAGCATCTCGCCGGCCACGTCCACCGTGACCTTCTGCGACAGATCACCGCTGGCCACCGCCGTCGTCACCGCGGCGATGTCCCTCACCTGGGTGGTCAGATTGCGGAACACCGTGTTGACGGAGTCCGTCAGGTCCTTCCACGTGCCCGCCGCGCCCGGCACGTTCGCCTGCCCACCGAGCCGCCCCTCCGCGCCGACCTCGTTGGCCACGCGCGTGACCTCGTCCGCGAAGATCCGCAGCGTCTCGGTCATCTGGTTGATCGTCTCGGCGAGCTGCGCGACCTCGCCGCGCGCCGGCACGGTCACCTTCTGCGACAGATCACCGTTGGCCACCGCGGTCGTCACCTGCGCGATCCCGCGTACCTGGGCCGTCAGGTTGCCGGCCATCAGGTTCACCGAGTCGGTGAGCTCCTTCCACGTGCCGTCCACCCCCGGCACATGCGCCTGGCCGCCCAGGATGCCGTCCGTGCCCACCTCACGAGCCACCCGCGTCACCTCGGAGGAGAACGCCGAGAGCTGGTCGACCATCGTGTTGACGGTGTTCTTCAGCTCCAGCATCTCGCCCGCGACGTGCACGGTCACCTTGCGCGACAGATCGCCCTTGGCCACCGCCGTCGTCACCAGCGCGATGTCCCGCACCTGCGCGGTCAGCCGGTACGCCATCGTGTTGACCGAGTCCGTCAGGTCCTTCCACGAACCCGACATCCCGCGCACCTGCGCCTGCCCGCCCAGCTTGCCCTGGGTGCCCACCTCGCTGGCCACGCGCGTGACCTCGTCGGTGAACGTCGACAACTGGTCGACCAGGTTGTTCACCGTCCGCCCGACCTTCAGGAACTCACCGCGCAGCGGATGCCCCGCCCCCTCGGCCACCTGCGTGCGCAGCTCCATGCGCGGCGACAGATCGCCCTCGGCGACCGCGGACAGTACCCGCCCGACCTCGGAGACGGGCCGTACGAGATCGTCGACGAGCGCGTTGCTGTTGTCGATCGCGGCCGCCCAGGAGCCCTCGCAGGCGCCCGTCTCCAGCCGCTCGGTGAGCTTCCCCTCACGCCCCACCATGCGCCGCACGCGCGACAACTCGCCCGTCAGGTGCAGATTGCGGTCCGCCACCTCGTTGAACACGGCCGCGATCTCCGACATCACGCCGTCCCCGGACACCGTGAGCCGCTTGCGGAAATTGCCGTCGCGCATCGACACCAGAGCGGCCAGCAGCCGGTTCAGGGCGGCCGTGTCCACCGCGGTGGTGGCGCCGGCTCGCGGTTTGCGCCGGCTGTCCAGCGCCTGTCCGCCCTTCGCGCGCGTCTTCGTGCCCCGCGTCGCTGCGCCAGACTCCACTGTGTCCCTCCCGCAGGACTCGACCGTTACTGCTGTGCTCCGGTACCACTCGTGCGACGTACCGGCTGTTGCTGCGCATGCGGCCCGATGCAATCAGGCCACACCACGGGTTGCTGCCCCGCGTACGAAGAACACACTCAGCCTGCCCGGACCTTCACCAGAAGCTTGCCCAGTGTTTCACCCCCGCCGAACCAGGCCATAACAGTTCGGCAGCTTTGCACACCGTCCGCACACCCTCCGGGCGGAAACAAAGCTGACCGGCATCCGCACGGACGGCGAAGGTAAGTAACCTTGCATGCGGCTGTCCAGCCACGCCGGTCCGTCCGGCCTGGGCGGTGGCACGGGAACGAGCGGGCATCGGAGGGCGGCCGCACACAATGACCACCGGAGTGATCCCCGGGGGACAGCCCCCGGAGCCACGGCCGAAGGGCCCACACCTGCCGGAGCAGCGACGCGAGCCGGCCGGCCAGGAGGGCTTCCACGTCGACGACCGGACAAGGAGTTCTGTGATCACCGCGCGCGCGGCCGCCAGTTTCGAGCCCCTGGGGCGATCCGTCGCGACCGCCCGCTCCTTCGTCCGCGACACCCTCCAGGGGTGGGGCTTCGGCGACATCGTCGACGACGCCGTGGTCCTCACCAGCGAACTGGTCACCAACGCCGTCGTGCACGCCGGCACGGCCGCGGACGTGCTGTGCCTGCGCAGCGACGAGGGGGTGCGGATCGAGGTCTCCGACCGCTACCCCGAGCGCGAGGTCCCCGTCCAGAGCGCCGCCGTCAACATGGGCAGCCCCGACCGCGAGGGCGGCCGCGGCCTCCAGTTGTGCGCTGCCCTGGCCACCCGCTGGGGCGTGGAGTACACGCCCACCCACAAGAACGTCTGGTTCCAGCTCGACCAGCCCGAACGCCCCGTCGGCACCCGCGCCGCCGGCCCCTGCCTGCCCGCCGACCTGCTCCCGCTCGCCGACGGCCGGGTCCGCGTCGCCGTCGTCCAGATCGACCACGGCGGCGCCATCACCGCCTGGAACGAGGACGCCGAGGAACTGTTCGGCTACGCCGCCGAGCAGGTCACCGGCAAACCCCTCACCGACCTCGCCGCCTGGCCGCACACCCCGGGCACCGGCACCGGCATCGCCGAGGCGCTCCGGCTCTCCCGCTGGGAGGGCAGCTACGGCATCCGCGGCGCCCACGGCCGCGTCATCCCCGTCTACGCCTCCCACCTGCGCGTCCGCGACACCGGCGGCGAGCCGTCAACCGTCTGCCTCCTCGTGAGGGACCACGAACGGGCCGTTCTTCAGAGCCCCCTGCGCGTCCCCGCCGGCGGCGACGCGGGCACCGCCTCCGACGGCCCGAGCACCGACCCGTTCGAGGTCTTCATCGGCTCACCGGCCCCCGACGACCTCGACGGCCTGCTCCAGCGCACCGTCGAACGCGCCCGCGACATGCTCGACGGCGACGCCGCCTTCCTGCTCCTCGCCACCGACGACGAGACGGAACTGGAGGTCCGCGCCTCCACCGGCCTGCCCTCCGCCCGCCAGCGCTTCGCCCGCGTCCCCGTCGAAGCCGGCCCCGGCCGCTACGGCTCCGCCCGCATGCCCGCCGTCCACGACGACCTCACCGTCTCCCCCGGCGCGGTGCCGCTGCTCAACGGCACCGGAATGCGCTCGGTGGTCACCGTCCCGCTCAAGGTCGAAGGACGCCTCACCGGCTCCCTCGGCGTCGCCGCGGAAGGCTCCGGCAGATACTCCAACGAAGAGGCGCTGCGCCTTCAGTTCGCCGCCGACCGCATCGCCCTCGCCGTGGAGTCCGCCCGCCTCGGCGAGCTGGAGCGGCTGCGCCGCGGCTCCCTCAGTTTCCTCGTCGAGGCCTCCGACCTGCTGGCCGGCACCCTCGACCGCGACCAGACCCTGGCACTGATGGCCCAGATGACGGTGCCGACCCTGGCCACCTGGTGCGCCGTCTACACCATCGCCGACCAGGCCTCCGAGCCCTACCTCTCCTACGTCCTGCACGAGGACGAGGAACTGATCGACGGCATCAAGTCGCTCCTGTCCAAGATCGCCCCGCCGGATCCGGTGCCCACCCCCGGCGCCCGCGTCTGGTCCGCCCCCGGCGAGGCCGCGCACCAGGCGGCGCTGCGCAGCTCCATGCGCAGCCTCAGCCTGGGCGACTCCCACCACCGGATCGGTACGACCATCGGCCCGACCCTCGCCACGGCCGCCGCGGTCGGCGGCGAGACGGTCGTGCTGCCGCTGGTCGCCCGCAACCGCGTGATCGGCATGCTGACCCTCGGCAAGCCCACCGACGAGCACTTCCGCCAGGAGATCCTGGAACTCGCCGAGGACCTGAGCCGCCGCGCCGCCCTCGCCCTGGACAACGCCCGCCTCTACTCGGAGCGCACGGCCATCAGCCAGTCACTCCAGCGCAGCCTGCTGCCGCCGGAGCTGCCCCAGATCGACGGCGTCGAGGTCGAGGTCATCTACCGCGCGGCCGGCGAGGGCAACGAGGTCGGCGGCGACTTCTACGACCTCTTCCCCATCCGCGACGGAGCCTACGGCTTCGCCATCGGCGACGTCTGCGGCACCGGCCCCGAGGCCGCCGCCGTCACCGGCCTCGCCCGGCACGCCCTGCGCCTGCTGGCCCGCGAGGGCTTCGGCGGCCCGGCCGTGCTGGAGCGCCTCAACTCCGCGATCCTCGACGAGGGCGCCCGCAGCCGCTTCCTCACCCTGCTGTACGGCGAGTTGTGGCCGCAGGAGGACGGCAGCGCCCGCCTGAAGGTGGTGTGCGCCGGCCACCCGCTGCCGCTGCGCCTGCGCCAGGACGGCACGGTCGAACCCGCCGCCGAGCCCCAGCCGCTCCTCGGCGTCATGGAGGACCTCGACCTCTACGAGCAGACGGTCACCCTGGAACCGGGCGACGTGCTGCTGTGCGTCACGGACGGCGTCACCGAGCGCCGCGAGGGCACCCGCATGCTCGGCGACGACGGTCTCGCCGACGTCCTGACCACGTGCACCGGCCTGACGGCGGGAGCGGTGGCGGCACGCATCATGCGCGCGGTGGAGCGCTTCGCGTCGGACGCGCCCTCGGACGACATGGCGATCCTGGCGATGCGGGTACCGGAGATCCAGAAGCAGTGACACCGCCGACACCGGCCCGGAAAACACGAAAAACCCCGCCCGGAAGGGCGGGGTTTTCTGCTTGAGCCCCCAAACGGAATCGAACCGTTGACCTTCTCCTTACCATGGAGACGCTCTGCCGACTGAGCTATAGGGGCCTGTCGCCTTTTCGGGGTTCCCCCCTCGGCAACGGAACAGATCATACCCCGAACACAGTCGTGCTCCCAACCGCGATCGGTCCACCGAGCGCGTTGCACGCGGAGACGATCCGCTGCATGTCGCGCCGCGTCAGCGAGGCGTCCACGGGCAGCGCCAGGGTCTCCTCGGCGGCCCGTTCGGTCTCCGGGAGGGACAGGCACCGCCGGAACTCCGGCAGCCGGTGAACGGGCGTCTTCACCGGCACGCGGCAGTCAACTCCCTTGGCTCTCAAGGCCCGTGCGAAGGCGTCCCGGTCCGGCCGGCCGTTGCCGGGCACCCGGACCACGTACTGCTGATACGTGTGCCCGTCGCCCCCGTCCGGGGTGCGCACTCCCCTCAACTTCCCGTCCAGATAGGCCGCCCGCTCCCGGCGCTGGGCCGATTCCTCCTACGGGGCCTCGGACTCGCCCTGTTCCAGCACCAGCAGGCCGTGCCGCTGCCCGGCCTCGCGCAGCGCGCCGACATCGGCGGTCCGGCCGAACCGGTGCACGGCAACGACGGCGGCCGTCCGGGGAGTTACGGCCGCTTCGACGCAGGAGGCGTCGAGACAGTACGTCACGGGATCTATGTCGGCGAACACCGGCATCGCGCCGACCTGGACGACGGCCTCGGCGAGCTCGACGTTCCCGAAGGCCGGCACGACGACCTCGTCGCCGGCGCCGACTCCGGCGGCCCTGAGCATGGCAGCAGTACCCATGGAGCGGATGCTGGCCGGGCGACGTGAACGTCAAGTGACGGCAAAAAGAAAAGGGTTGGGCCGCGAACCGAAGTTCGGGGCCCAACCCTTTCAAAGATTGTTCGGCGGTGTCCTACTCTCCCACAGGGTCCCCCCTGCAGTACCATCGGCG
>NZ_BMVF01000005.1 GCF_014650575.1 Streptomyces naganishii JCM 4654 | reverse complement strand
CCTCACCACCCTCCACACCCCCACCTACGGCCCCCAAACCCATGCCTGACACCACCACGGACAGGGACAGCGGGAGCCGGCTGGCGGACCCGGACGTCGAGGCGCGGCTCGCCCGCGTGGACGAGGTGCTGGCGGGGCTGGAGGACGCGCCGGGACCGAGCGTGCGCGCCGCGCTGGAGGCGGTGGGACTGCTCACGGAGGTATACGGTGAGGCGCTGGCCCGGGTGCTCGACCGGGCGGACGACGAGCTGGCCGGGCGGCTGGCGGAGGACGAACTCCTCGGCCATCTGCTGGTGTTGCACGCGATTCACCCCGACTCGGCGGAACACCGGGCGGCGCGTGCGGTGGAGCGGCTGCGGCCCGCCGTGCGCGAGCGCGGGGGCGACCTGGAGTGGGCCGGCGTGGACGGGCAGGTGGCGCGGGTGCGGGTGACCGCCACGGGCGGCGGGTGCGGCTCGGGCTGCGGCAGCGGGTCCGTGGACGTCACCGAGGCGGTCCGTGCGGCGGTGCTCGCCGCCGCGCCGGAACTGGCGTCGGTGGAGGTGCTGTCGAGCCCGGCCGAGCGGCGGGCGGCCCCGGCGTTCGTACCTCTGGAGACGCTGGCGCTCCGGGGTGCGGGCCGTGCGCAGGAGGCACGGTGAGTGCCGTGTGCGATTTCGCGCGGCCGGACGGACGGAGGTAGCCCGTGCACGAGTTGTCGATCGCCGAGGCGATCGTGGAGCACGCGGACAACCTCGCCCGCGCCGACGGCACGAGGGCGGTATCGGCGGTGAGGGTGCGGGTGGGCGAGCTGTCCGGGGTGGTGCCCGACGCGCTGGACTTCGCCTTCGAGGTGGCGCGGGAGGGCACCGCGCTGGCCGGCGCCCGGCTCGTGGTGGAGCAGGTCACCGCGCTGGCGTACTGCGGCCCCTGCGGTGAGGAGTTCGCGGTGGGCATGCCTCCGTTCTTCTGGTGCCCGCGGTGTGACCGCCCCTCCCAGGAGCTGCGCTGCGGCCGGGAGTTGGAGATCACCGGGATCGACGCCGCGGCGGATGCGCCCACCTGACGGGCCGTCGGGCCCAGGTCGGCCCCGGAAGAGCGCGACCCCGCCGGTGCCCGAGCACCGGCGGGGTCGTCGCGTGAGCGCGCGCCACGAACGGTCAGCAGATGCGGGGCAGTTGCTCCCCGAGCGGCAGATCGACCACGCGGGTGCCGCCGAGGGCGGTGGCGACCACGACCATGCCGGGGTGTTCGGCGACGCACTCCCCGATGAGGGCCGCTCCGCCGCCGTGCGGGTGGGCCCGCATCGCGGCCAGGACGGCCTCGGCCTCGGTGGGCGGCACGAAGGCGACCAGGCGGCCCTCGTTGGCGACGTAGAGCGGGTCGAGGCCGAGGAATCCGCAGGCGCTGACGACCGCGTCCGGGACGGGGATCGCGCGCTCGCGCAGCCGTACGCCGGTGCCGGAGGCGCGGGCGATCTCGTTGAGGGAGGCCGCGAGGCCGCCCCGGGTGGGGTCGCGCAGTACGTGGATGTCCGGGGTGACGGCGAGCATGGCGGCGACCAGGTCGGCCAGCGGCGCGGTGTCGCTGGAGATGCCGACGCCGAACTCCAGTCCCTCGCGGACGCTCATCACGGCCACGCCGTGCAGGCCGATGGGGCCGCTGACGATGACGGCGTCACCGGGACGGGCCCGCTGAGGGCGGATGTCCACCCCTTCGGGCACGAGGCCGATGCCGGCGGTGGTGACGTAGACGCCGTCGCCGTGTCCGGCCTCCACCACCTTGGTGTCGCCGGTGGCGACGGTGACGCCGGCCGCCTCGGCCGCGGCGCCCATCGCGCGGGCGACCCGGTCGACGACGCTCAGCTCCACGCCCTCCTCCAGGACGAAGGCGGCGGAGAGGTAGGCCGGCCGGGCGCCGCTCATCGCCAGGTCGTTGACGGTCCCGTTGACCGCGAGGTCACCGAGGCTGCCGCCGGGGAAGAACAGCGGGCGTACGACGTAGGAGTCGGTGGAGAACGCCAGGCGGGCGCCGCCGAGGTGGAGGACGGCGGAGTCGCCCATGGCGGCGAGGGTGGGGTTGCCGTAGGCCGCGGCGAAGACGTCGTGGATCAGCTCGGCGGACAGGGCGCCGCCTCCGCCGTGCCCCATCACCACGACCGGCTGGTCGCGCAAGGGGGCGGGGCAGGTCCAGTTGGCGGGGTCGACGGGCGTCTCGGCCGGCGCGGAAGCGAGTTCAGCCAATGGGGTTCATCTCCTCCTGCGGGATGCGGGAGCCCCGCGCGGGGGCGCCCTGGTCGGCCGTGGCGCCCTGCGGGGCGGAAACCCCTTGCGGCGCCTGGCCGTTCATCCGGCGGTACAGGTAGTAGGCCGCGCAGGCGCCCTCGCTGGAGACCATGGTGGCGCCGAGCGGGTTGCGCGGGGTGCAGGTGGTGCCGAAGGCGGCGCACTCGGTGGGCTTGATCAGGCCCTGGAGGACTTCGCCCGCGCGGCAGACGGCGGGTTCCTCGGTGCGGATGCCGGCGACGTCGAAGCGGTGCTCGGCGTCGTAGTCGCGGTAGGCGTCGGACAGCCGCCAGCCGCTGGCGGGGATGCGCCCGATGCCGCGCCAGGAGCGATCGGCGACCTCGAACACCTCCTCCAGCATGCGCAGGGCGGCCGGGTTGCCGGCCTCGCGCACCGCGCGCGGGTAGGCGTTCTCCACCCGGTGCTCGCCGCGCTCCAGCTGGTGGACGGCGCGGCGGATGCCCTCGAGGATGTCCAGCGGTTCGAAGCCGGTGACCACGATGGGGACGCGGTGCCGTTCGGCCAGTTCGGGGTACTCGGAGGTGCCCATCACGCTGCACACGTGCCCGGCGGCCAGGAAGCCCTGCACGCGACAGGCGGGCGCGGTCATGATGGCCTCGACGGCCGGTGGCACCCGCACGTGGGAGACCAGGAGGCTGAAGTTGTCCAGGCCCAGCCGGCGGGCCTGGTGCACGGCCATGGCGTTGGCGGGCGCGGTGGTCTCGAAGCCGATGGCGAAGAACACCACCTGCCGGCCGGGGTTCTCGCGCGCCAGCCGCAGCGCGTCCAGCGGGGAGTACACCACCCGTACGTCGCCGCCCTCGCCCTTGACCCGGAACAGGTCCCGGTCGGTGCCGGGCACGCGCAGCATGTCCCCGAAGGAGCAGAAGATCACGTCGGGGCGGGCGGCGATGTCCAGTGCCTTGTCGATGACCTCGAGCGGGGTCACGCACACCGGACATCCCGGCCCGTGGATCAACTCCACTTCCTCGGGGAGCAGTTGGTCGATCCCGTGCCGGATGATCGAGTGGGTCTGGCCGCCGCAGACCTCCATCAGCGCCCACGGCCGGGTGACCGTGGCGCGGATCTCGTCCAGCAGCCGCCGGGCCAGCTGGGGGTCGTTGAACTCGTCGATGTACTTCACCGTGTCTCACTCCCGCTCTTGTCGTGCGCGGACCCGGGGCTGAGCGGGGCCGTGTCCCCGGCCTCCCCGGCCTGTTCGGCGGCCTGGCGCCATGCGTCGCCGAACTCCTCCTCCAGCAGCCCCAGTTGCTCGAACAGCTCCAGGGACGCCCGGGCGGACGCCTCGTCCAGCCGCTGCAGGGCGAACCCGACGTGGACGATCACGTACTCCCCCACCCGGAGGTCGGGCAGGTACTCCAGACACGCCTGTTTCTGCACTCCGCCGAAGTCGATCAGCCCGGTGAGGGGGTCGGCGCGGTGGTCGATGGACACGACTTTGCCGGGCACTGCCAAACACATGGGTCACTCCATTGGGTGTTGGACGGCCCGGGAGGGCCGGTTCGGGTCAGCCGGTGGGGGCGTGGCGCGGTGTGTGCGCCGCGACGACGAGCTGGCCGAGGGCCAGGCCGCCGTCGTTCGCCGGTACTTCGCCGTGCCGCAGCACGGTCAGGCCGTCCGCGGCGAGCAGCGCGGCGCACTCCTCCTCCAGCAGGCCGTTGGCGAAGACGCCGCCGCTGAGGACGACGGTGGTCAGCCCGGTCGCCGCGCGGGCCCGCCGGCAGATCTCCGCCACGGCGTGCGCCAGGCCCCGGTGGAAGCGCGCGGCGAGGACGGGCGCGGGGGTGCCGCGCCGCTGGTCGGCCAGGAGCGCGCGCAGCATGGGCGCGGGGTCGCAGTCCAGCGGGCCGGGTCCGCCGGTGAACCCGAAGGGGTACGCCGCCGAGTCCGCGTCCTGTGCCTCGGTGGCGGCCGCCTCCAGTTCGAGGGCGGCCTGGGCCTCGTAGCCCGCGCGGTGGCACACGCCCACGAGGGAGGACACGGCGTCGAAGAGCCGGCCCGCGCTGGAGGTCTGCACGCACGCCAGTCCGCGCTCCAACTGCCGCCGCAATACCGTCAGTTCCTCCGGTGCGCAGGCGGCGACACTGGGCAGGCCGGGGTCCCAGGGCAGGCCGGCGGCCCACAGCCGGGCCAGGGCGAGCCGGCAGGGGTTGGCCACGCCCGCGTCGCCGCCGGGCAGCGGGGCGGGGGTGAGCCGGGCGAAGCGCCGGTGGCCGGTGTAGTCGGCGAGCAGGACCTCGCCGCCCCAGACGGTGCCGTCGTCGCCGTATCCGGTGCCGTCGAAGGCGACGCCGATGACGGGCGTGGTGCCCTCCAGGCCGTGCTCGGCCATGGCGGAGGCGATGTGGGCGTGGTGGTGCTGGACGAGCACCGGCTCGCCAACCGGGAGTCCGGCGGCCCGCTCGCGGGCCCGGCGGGCGCAGTGGTAGCCGGGGTGCCGGTCGGCGGCGACCAGTTCGGGGGTGACGCCGGTCAGGCGCAGCAGGTGCCGTTCGGCGCGCCGGGCGGCTTCGAGGGTGGCGAGGTCGCCCATGTCGCCGATGTGCGGCCCGAACCAGGCCAGGTCGCCCTCGCCGAGGCAGGGCGCGTTCTTCAGGTCGCCGCCCACCGCGAGCGCCGGGCGCACGGGGACGGGCAGGCGCAAGGGGCGGGGCACGTAGCCGCGGGAGCGGCGCAGGAGCTGTTCGGTGCCGTCGGGTCGCACCTTGAGCACGGAGTCGTCGCACGGGCAGGCGATGGGCCGGTCGTGGGTGAGCCAGGCGTCGGCGATTGCGGCGAGCCGGGTCAGCGCCTCGTCGTCGTCGGTGACGATGGGCTCGCCCGAGCGGTTGCCGCTGGTCATCACCAGCACGCGGGGGCCCGGCGGGTCTCCGGGCAGCCCGAGCAGCAGGGTGTGCACGGGGGTGTACGGCAACAGCACGCCGACGTGGGGGCTGCCGGGGCACACCTGGGCGGCGAGGCGCAGGGCGCCGGGCCGGGTGGTGCGGCGCAGCAGCACGATGGGCCGCCGGGGACCGGTGAGCACCGCCTCCTCGCGTGCGGTGGGGTCGGCGATCTGCCGCACCGTGCCGAGGTCGCGGCACATCACCGCGAAGGCCTTGCCGCCGCGCTCCTTGCGCGCGCGCAGCGTGGCCACCGCGCGCGCGTCGGTGGCGTCGCAGGCCAGGTGGTAGCCGCCGACGCCCTTGACGGCGACGACGCCTCCGGCGGCGAGCAGCGCCCGGGCGGCCGCCAGGGCCTCGCCGTCCCTCGCGGGCCGGGTGCCGCTGCCGGGGGCGGGCACCAGGCGCAGGCGCGGGCCGCAGTCGGGGCAGGCCACGGGCTGGGCGTGGAAGCGCCGGTCGGCGGGGTCGGCGTACTCGCGGGCGCAGGCGGGGCAGAGGGGGAAGCCGGCCATGGTGGTGGCCGGACGGTCGTAGGGCATGGCCGTGGCGATGGTGAAGCGGGGGCCGCAGTGGGTGCAGGTGATGAAGGGGTGACGGTGCCTGCGGTCGGCGGGGTCGGCCAGTTCGCGCAGGCAGTCGGCGCAGGTCGCGGTGTCGGGCGGGAGCTGGGTGCGGCCCGTGGAGTGCGCGGAGGGGCGGATGGCGAACGGGTCGGTGGTGCCGGTGGCCGGGAGGTCCTCGTGGCCGATGCCGGTCACGGCGGCCAGGGGCGGCGGCTGCTGGGCGAGGCGGTCGCAGAACCGCAGGACGCCGTCGGGCGGCCCCTCGACCTCGATGAGCACCCCGCTCGCGGTGTTGCTGACGAAGCCGGCCAGCGCCAGGTCGGCGGCCAGGCGGTGCACGTACGGCCGGAAGCCGACGCCCTGGACCGTGCCGTGCACGGTGAGCCGGCGGCGCACCGTGCCGGTGGCGGGCGCGGTCATGAGGCGGGCACGGACGCCGGGTGGGGATGGGTGTGGGTGTGGCCGGCGCCGTCCCCGTGAGCGTCGTCGTGGTCGTGGCTGTGGGGGTGGGGTGCGAGCGGAGGGTGGTGCTGGGGGGCGCCGTCGCGGGCGGCGAGCGCCCGGTCGAGTACGGCGGCGACACCGTCGCCGGTGCGGGCGCAGGACCGTACGATCTCCACCCCGGGGTTGACCCGGCGCACGTTGGCGGTGAAGGCGTCCTCGTCGAAGCCGGCCGGTGCGGCCAGGTCGGTCTTGGTGAGGACGACGAGGTGGGCGGAGCCGAAGGCGGTCGGGTACTTGAGCGGCTTGTCCTCGCCCTCGGTGACCGCCATCAGCACGATCCGCAGGGTTTCGCCGAGGTCGTAGGAGGCCGGACAGACGAGGTTGCCGACGTTCTCCACGAACAGCACCTCGGTGTCCTCCGGCAGCCAGTCCTCCAGGTGGGCGCGCACCTGCCGCGCCTCCAGGTGACAGAGTCCGTCGGTGAGCACCTGCCGCACCGACGCGCCCGACCGGGCCAGGCGCCGGGCGTCGTTCTCGGTGGCGAGGTCGGCGGTGAGCGCGGCCGCCGGTACGCCCGTGGCGACCGCGTGGGCCAGTACCCGGCCGAGGAGTTCGGTCTTGCCGCTGCCGGGGCTGGACAGCAGGTTGACCACCGCCACGCCCTGATCGGCCAGGTCGGCGCGGAGCGCGGCGGCCAGGTCGTCGTTCTTCGCGAGGACGGCCTGCTTGACGTCGACGGACCGGCACATGGCGCTGCTCCTCGGGGTCGGCTGGAAGAGGGGGAAGGCGGACGCGGGTGCGTCACCGATCTTCGGCCGCGCCGGCCTCCAGGTGCGGGAGCGCAGCCGTGAGCGGCGGGGCCGATTCCTCCGGGCGGCCCAACGGGTCGGCGGCCGCGGGGTCGGCGAGCAGTGCGGGGACGATCGTGTGCAGGGACGTGACGGCCCGGGCGACGGCTTCGCGCACCGGGTCGCTGAGCCCGGGCGCGATGTCGTCCTCGCCGCTCGGCAGCCGCTGGGGTTCGCAGGCGAGGACCAGTACGCGGGGCAGCGGCCCGTCGCCGAGGTGGGCGGCCAGGGCCAGCACCTTGGCCGGGTCCATGCCGTGGGCCTCGGGCGGGGCAGCGCCGGCCCCGGGGCCGGGGGGCTCGGCCTCGACCAGGGACAGGGTGCCCGGGCGCAGGCCGCGCCGGCAGGCGTCGACGAGTACGGCGGTGTCGTAGCCGTCGAGCAGTTCGTAGGCGAGGTCGAGGCCGCGGATGCCGAAGTCGCGCACGCGCGCGCCGGCCGGCAGCGGACGGTCCTGCAGTGCGCGGATCACCTCCGGTCCGAAGGCGTCGTCGGCGAGGAAGACGTTCCCGACGCCCGCGACCAGCAGCCGGGTGGGCGGCGGCGTCATCGGACGCCTCCGGCGAGCGGGTCGGGGGCCGGGTCCAGGGGGCGGGCGGAGCCGCTCGGGACCTTGCGGACGAACGCCGAGCGCAGCGCGTGGTAGGGAGCGTCCGGGTCGAAGAAGATGGCCCGCATACGGGCGAGTTCGGCCTCGCGGCAGGCGGCGAGGGGGCGTGCGGCCTCGTCGCGCTCGCGGGCCGCCGCCTTGGCCTCGATGCGCCGGCCGAGGTCGGGGGCGCCGGCGAGTTCGGCGGCGAGGCGGGCCACCTCTGCGGTGAAGTCGGCGGCGGGCACGGGCACCAGACGGTCCACCAGGCCGAGTGAGGCGGCGGTGCCGGCGCTGACGGGGAGGGCCTCGGTGGTCAGCCGCTCGGCGGTGGCCGCGCCCACCCGGCGCGGGAGGCTGTGGGTCCAGAACTCGGAGCCGTACAACCCCATCCTGCGGTAGTGCGGGTTGAGGACGGCGCCGGTGCGGCACCACACCTCGTCGGCGGCGAGCGCCATCATGACGCCGCCCGCGGCCGCGTTGCCGCCGAGCGCGGCGACGACCAGCCGGTCGGTGGTGCGCAGCACGGCCTCGACGACGTCGTCGATGGCGTTGAGGTTGGTCCACGACTCGGCGGCCGGGTCGGGGGCGGCCTCGATGACGTTCAGGTGGATGCCGTTGGAGAAGAAGTCGCGGGCGCCGCCGAGGACCAGGACCGAGGTGGGGCGGGTGAGCGCGTACCGGTAGGCGGCGAGCAGTCTGCGGCACTGGCCGGTGCTCATCGCGCCGCCGGGGAAGGAGAAGGTCAGGAAGCCGGCGTCGCCCTGCTGCCGGTAGCGGATGTCGCTGAACGTCCTTCTGCCGGGCGGGAGTTCCAGGGGGACGGGCGATTCGGGGAGGCCGAGCGGGCCGAGCACGGAGGTGGCCGGGCGCTTGAACGGCGCGGGGTCGCCGGAGTTCTTGCGCGGTCTGAGTTCGGGGATCCACACCGCGCCGTCGCGGGTGGCCCGGCACACGGCCTGGGCCCGGGTGGCGAGCAGTTCGCCGGGGCGTCCGCGCAGTTCGTCCTCCGGGTGGCCGCCGTGCAGGAAGACCTCCCGGCCGAGCAGTTCGTCGAGCACGCCGGGCTGGGAGTCGGCGCCGCGCAGTTTGCGCAGCACGGTCTCGGTGTCGTCCCGGTCCCAGTCGATGCGCCGCCGCTGCTGGCGCAGGGGGTCGCGCCAGACGACGTGGAGGGAGGAGTCGCTCTGCGGGCGCGGCTTGAACGCGCCGTCCGCGTACCGGCGCACCGCCTGGAGCACGGCGGCGAGGGCGGCGTCGGAGGCCTCGTTGCGGTAGAGGTCGCTCTTGCCCACGGGCGCGGTGGGGAACGCGGCGGACGCCCAGATGTCGCCGGCGTCCATGGCGGCCTCGGCCTGGAGCACCGTGACGCCCCAGTGGCCGGCCTGCTCGGCGATGGCCCAGTCCAGGGACGAGGGGCCGCGGTCCCCCGGAGGGCCGGGGTGCACGATGAGGCAGGTGTGCTCGCGCCAGATGTCCTCCGGCAGGGCCGTCTTGAGCATCGGGGCGATGATCAGCTCGGGGCGCGTCCCGGCGACGGCGGCGCGGACGGCGTCGGGGCCGTGGGCGGCGAGGACGACGTCCACCCGGTGACCGTGGTCGGACAGTTCGGCGTAGACACGTTGGGACAGGCTGTTGAACGCGCTGACGACGAGCAGAATGTCCATGACGCGGCATAGTGGCCGCTCCCGCGGGAGCCGGGAAGGACCCCGGCGGCGTTTCGCCACACTCGGTCAGGTCTCTTCCTCCATCCGGATCGAATCGCGCAAATCCTGGAAGGCCTGGCCCGGCCTGTCCTTGTTCATCTCCAGCAGCGCCATGGCGATGGCGTCGAGTTTGCGTTGGATGGCGTGCTCGGCGCGCATCTCGGAGTTCTTCAGCAGGGCGAGCAGGAGCAGGGTCACGGCGGTCATGGACTCGCCGGCGAGCAGCAGCAACTCCACGTCCAGGTGGGCCGCGTGGACGGCGACGAAGAAGCCGACGAGGACCAGGCAGATCAGGAAGAACAGCGGTGAGCTGGTGAAGTTGGAGGCGTACTCGGCCAGCTGTTCGAAGCGGCCGCGCTGGGGGCCGCCGCGCTGGGCGGGACTCTTGAGGGTCATGGGCGAGGCCTACCCGATTCGTCCGCCCCGCGAGCCGATTCGTTGCGCCACCCGGCGCGTCGCCTCGCTACGTTCCGCTTATATGATGTAACAGTCTGCACATGATCTGGCAACAGAGCAACGACAGCGCCCCGGGCCCTCACCCCCGCCGCAGTGAGGCTGTGCGCGGGGTCCTGCTGGCCGCGGCGACCACCGCCGCACTGGCCTGCGCACCGGCGGCGACCGCCCTCCCCTCGGGCGGATACGGCACCGACTGGGACACCATCGCCGCCTGCGAGTCCGGCGGCAACTGGAAGGCCAACACCGGCAACGGTTACTACGGGGGGCTCCAGTTCGCCCAGGCCAGCTGGATCGCGGCGGGCGGACTGAAGTACGCCCCCCGCGCCGACCTCGCCAGCCGCGCGGAGCAGATCGCGGTGGCCAGACGGCTGGCCACGCTCCAGGGAATGTCGGCCTGGGGCTGCGCCTGAAAGGGCGGCACCCGAGGCGGACGGCCTGACGCCGCCGGGAGGTGGGCGGCTACGTCCGCCCCGGTCCGTCCGGCCGGCGGACCTGCGGCCCGTCCGGTCGTGCGACTTGCGGGCCGTCCGGACGCGCGACTTGCGGGCCGTCCGGACGGCGGACATCCGGCCCATCCGGTGGGTGGCAGGTCCGCGGTCCGTCCGGTCGGTCGCCGGTCCGCGGCCCATCCGGTCCGTCGCCGGCCCCCGGTCCGTCCGGTCCGTCACCGGTCTGCGGCCCATCCGATCGGTCGTCGGCCCGCGGTCCGTCCGGTCCGTCGCCGGCCTCCGGTCCGTCCGGTGGGCCGGGGCGGCGGGTTGCGCGGGCTGCGGTCTCGGCTCGCGCGGCGCGCTCCATGAGGAGGGCCCGACGCCTCGGATACCAGGTGAGGTCCAGCAGGCAGAGGGCGAACAGGATCCAGGACGCGGTCGTCTCCCCGGCCGACCCGGTCAGGGTGTCGCTCACCGCGAGGGCCGCCGACAGGACGCAGATCGCCACGACCACCCACCGGTGGAGCCGGTCCTGCGCGCAGACCCGGCGCAGTCCCTCGGCGTAGCCGAGGACGGCGGGCGCCAGGCGAGGGTCGCCGACCGGCTCGCCGCGCCGGGTGGCGCGCACCACCGCCGCCCGGTCGTCCGGGGCGAGTTCCCGGGCGCCGGGCCAGGCGCGGCCCAGGCGGCGGGCGGTCCTGATGCCGTACAGGGGCGTGAGCACCACGACGACCGCGGCCGCGGCCACCCACGACGCCGACTCGATCAGTACGAAGGCGGCGAAGAAGACACCGGCGGCGAGGCCGGCGCCCAGGGCCCTGCGAACGGGTCCCGCCTGCCACACCACGCCCGGAACGAGAGCCACGCGTCCATGCTGACAGCAGCGGTTCAGGTCAGCACGGCGAGCGCCCCCGGCAGCACCCGGGCCTTGACGGGGAGTACGGCGTCCACCTCGCCGTCGGCGCCGTAGGGAACCGCGCGGTCGGCCTCGACCGTGATCTCCCTGCCCCGCAGCACGCGCACCTCGGGACGGGCCACGTGGGCGCCCGTCTTCAGCTCGTTCATCATGGTGAAGAAGAGCCTGCGCGGCGCCTCGGGGATCACCACCACGTCGAGCAGGCCGTCGTCGAGGCGGGCGCCGGGGGCGATCATGCGGCCGGAGCCGTAGTACGCCGAGTTGGCGGCCACGACCGTGTAGCCGCGGTGGGTGTGCTTCTCTCCGTCGACGGTGACGTGGAAGGTGGCCGCGCGCCACGTGGCCACGGCGCGCAGCCCGCCCGCGTAGTAGGAGGCGGAGCCGCGCAGCAGCCGCGACCGGTTGGCGTGCCGGTTGGCGAGCGCGTCGACGCCCGCGTAGACGCTGCCGAGGACCACCGTGCGCGGGTGGACGGCCGATTCCACCTCGATGGTGTCGACCATGCGCGGGGCGTGGTCGAGCAGCACGCGGGCCAGCGCGGCCGGTTCGGTGGGCAGGCCGAGGGCGCGGGCGAAGTCGTTGCCCCGCCCGGCCGGGACCAGGCCGAGCAGCGTGCCGGTGCCGCTGAGCGCGCCGCCGATGCCCCCGGCGATGCCGTCGCCGCCCACCGCGAGCACGACCCGGCCGTCCTCGCCGGCCCGCCGGGCGAGTTCCTGGGCGTGGGCGAGGCTGCGGCTGTACTCGGTGTCCAGCCGGGCGCCCGCCTCCCGCAGCAGCCGCGCCACCCGCAGCAGGGCCGCGGCGCCCGCGGAGCCGCCCGCGGTGGGGTTGACGATCGCGGTGAACTGTCGCATCGGTGGGCCTCCGGGCGGGGCGGGTAGGGGTGAGGGCGACGGCGGGACGGCGAAGGTGCGGGGTGGGCGCGGCCCGACGGCAGGACGCCCGCCCCAGCGAGAGGATGCGGTCCCCTGCGAGAGGGCGTGGCCCCAGGGAGAGGACGCGGCCACGATGGTAGGGCGCGGCCCCGGCGGCGGTGAGCGCGCCGCCGGGTGCCGGTCCTCCGTGGGGGCGTGCGCGGGTTCAGTCGGACGGCAGCAGTACGCCGGGGTTGAGCAGTCCGGCCGGGTCGAGCCGGCGCTTGACCGCGCGCAGGGCCTCGACGCCGAGCGGGCCGGCCTCCCGTACGTACCAGTCGCGGTGGTCGGTGCCCACGCCGTGATGGTGGCTGATGGTGCCGCCCGCGGCGAGGATGGCCTCGCCGGCGGCCCGCTTGACGGGCGCCCAGTGCGCGACCGGGTCCTCGCCCTGGGCCGAGACCACGGTGAAGTACAGCGAGGCGCCGTTCTCGTAGACGTGGGAGATGTGGCACATCACCAGCGGCGGGGTGCCGGCCTCGGTGAGCGTGGTGGTGAGCGCCTCGCGGACGGCGGCGTACAGCTCGGGCACGCGCGACCAGAAGGCGGCGGTCTCCAGGGTCTCGGCGAAGGCGCCCGCGTCGAGGAGCGCGTCGCGCAGGTACGGCGCCGAGTAACGGCCGTGGGCCCAGCGCTCGCCGGGCTCCTCGCCGACGTACGTGCCGCCGCACTCGCGCAGGACGGCCGCGGCCAGCTCCCGGCGGTGGGCCACGTCCTCGGCGGTGCCCTCGTATCCGGCGATCGCCTGGCAGCCCGCGCTCTCCGGGGCGTCCGGCGCGCCGATGGCGTCGGGCTGGGCGAGGCCGATCAGGGTCTCGGTCTCGTCGGACAGGCGCAGCACGGTAGGGCGCGGGCCGTCCTGGGCCAGCCGGCGCAGGGCCGCGGTGCCCTCCTCGAAGGAGGCGAACCGCCAGCCCTCGTAGACCCGCGTCCGCGGCAGGGGGCGCAGCCGGACGGTCACCGAGGTGATGACGCCGAAGGCGCCCTCCGAGCCGAGGACCAGCTGGCGCAGGTCGGGTCCGGCCGCCGAGCGCGGGGCGCGGCCGGCCTCCAGGGTGCCCTCGGGTGTGGCGAGGGTGAAGCCGAGGACCATCTCGTCGAACCGCCCGTACCCCGCGGACGCCTGCCCGGAGGAGCGGGCGGCGGCGAAGCCTCCGATGGTGGCCCACTCGTAGGACTGGGGGAAGTGGCCGAGGGTGAAGCCGTGTTCGGCCAGCAGGGCCTCGGCGTGCGGGGCGCGCAGGCCGGGCTGGAGGGTGGCGGTGCGCGAGACGGGGTCGAGGGCGAGCAGGCCGTCCATGCGGCGCAGGTCGAGCGCGACGAACGGGCGGCGCCGCTCGGGGGCGAGGCCGCCGACGACGGAGGTGCCGCCGCCGAAGGGGACGAGCGCGAGGCCGTGGGCCGCGCAGGCGCGCAGGACGGCGAGCACGTCGTCGTGGCTCGCGGGCAGGACCACGGCCGCGGGTACGTCGGTGACGTCGCCGCCGCGGATGCGCAGGAGGTCGGGGGTGGACTTGCCGCGGGTGTGCCGGATCCGGGTCTCGGCGTCGGTCCGTACGTGCGCCTCGTCGCCCACGGCGCCGGCCAGCGCGGCGAGCGCCTCGCCGGTCAGCGGGGACTCGGGTACGGGGATCTCGTCCAGCGTCACCGGTGCGGTCGCCGCGGGCTTGACGCCGAGCAGGTCGCGCAGCAGTCCGATCACCGTCTCGGGCAGCGGTGTGGCCTGCGCCGGGTCGCCCCAGCCGCTCCACAGCATGTCCATGGGTGTGTTCCTCACCGGTCGTGTTCCGAAGGGTGCCGTGTCCCGCTCGGGCCGTCGTCCCGCGGCGGCCGTTTCCGGGGAGGGCCGTGTGCGCCGCCCCACCGGCCGTTACACTGTTACACATGGCGCCTATTCGTCACAACACCTCGGCCGACCCGGACGTCCCGGACCGCAGCCCGGTGCACGACCCCATCCTCGACGCGGTCCGCGACTGCGTCCTGGCCGTGGGCGTGCGCCGCACGACCCTCACGGACGTGGCCCGGCGCGCGGGCGTGTCCCGGATGACGCTCTACCGGCGCTGGCCCGACGTACGGTCCCTGGTCGGCGATCTGATGACCCGGGAGTGGGTCGGGGTGGCCACCGCCGCGATGCCGGAGCGGGTGCCGGGCACGCCCCTGCGGCCGCTGATCGTCGACGGCCTCGTGGCCGGGGTGGCCGCCTTCCGCGCCCATCCGCTCTTCCGCAAGATCGTCGACGTGGACCCCGAGCTGCTCCTCCCCTACGTACTGGACCGGCGCGGGGCCAGCCAGGAGGCGCTGCTCGCGCTGCTCGAAGAGGCGCTGCGCGAGGGGCACGCCGACGGATCGGTGCGCGCCGGGCACCCCGCGCGGCAGGCGCGGTCGCTGCTGCTGGTCGTGCAGTCCTTCACGCTCTCGCTGCGCACCATGACCGACTCGGACGACCCCGAGCTGGACGACGAGGCCTTCCTCGCCGAACTGCGCACCCTTCTGGAGAGGACCCTGACGCCATGAACCCCGGCAGCCGCAACGCCACCGGAGGGGACCCGGTCCCCTTCTCCTCGCTGGACGCCGCGCGGCGCACGCGCGAGCTGGCCCGCACCGTCGGCGCCCCGGCCGTGGACGTCCTGGTCGTCGGGCTCGGCGCGACCGGCGCCGGCGTCGCCCTCGACGCCGCCGCGCGCGGGCTGAGCGTCGCCGCCGTCGACGCCCACGACCTGGCCTTCGGCACCTCCCGCTGGAGCTCCAAGCTCATCCACGGCGGCCTGCGCTACCTCGCCTCCGGGCAGCTCGACGTCGCCCACGAGAGCGCGGTCGAGCGCGGGATCCTGATGGAGCGCACGGCTGTGCACCTGGTCGGCGCCCAGCCGTTCGTCCTGCCCCTGACGCCGCTGGTCTCCCGCGCCCAGGCCGCGCTCGCCTGGGCGGGGTTCCGCGCGGGCGACGGGCTGCGCCTGGCGGCACGCACCGCGCGGGCCACGCTGCCCGCGCCGCGCCGACTGTCCGCCGTGGAGACCCGGCACCTGGTGCCGGGCCTGCGCGGCACCGCACTGCGCGGGGGGCTGCTGTCCTGGGACGGCCGCCTCACCGACGACGCCCGCCTGGTCACCGCCGTCGCCCGCACCGCGGCCGCGCACGGCGCGCGGATCCTCACCCGCGTACGGGCCCTGGAACTGACCGCCTCCGGCGCCCGCGTCCGTGACGAACTGACGGGCGAGGAGGGCGAGATCAGGGCGCGCGCGGTGATCAACGCCTCCGGGGTGTGGGCGGGCGGCCTGGTCGAGGGCATCCGCATCCGGCCCTCCCGCGGCACCCATCTCGTCCTGCGGGCCGACCACCTCGGCGACCTGCCCACCGGGCTGCACATCCCGGTCCCCGGCGAGAGCAACCGCTTCGTCCTCGTCCTGCCGCAGGGCGACGGCCGGGTCTACGTCGGGCTCACCGACGAGCCCGTCGAGGGGAAGATCCCCGACGTGCCCGAGGTGCCCGAGAGCGACATCGGCTTCCTGCTGGACGTGCTGGGCTCCGCGCTGGACGTGCCGGTGCACCGCGACGACGTGGTGGGCGCGTTCGCGGGCCTGCGCCCGCTGCTGGACACCGGTCCGGGGGACGGTTCCGGGCCGCGTACCGCCGACATCTCGCGGCGGCACGCGGTGCTCACCTCCGCGCAGGGCGTGATCACGGTGGTCGGCGGCAAGCTCACCACCTACCGGCGGATGGCCGAGGACGCGGTCGACGCCGCGGTCGCCGCGCACCGCCTGGCCGCGGGGCCTTCCACCACGGCTTCCCTGCCCCTGGTCGGGGCCGCGTCGCCGGACGTCCTCGCGTCGCTGCCGGCGCCGCGCCGCCTGATCCGCCGCTACGGCACCGAGGCGCCGGCCGTCCACGCCCTGGGCGTCCGGGACCCGTGGCTGGGTGAGCCGGTGATCGAGGGCCACCCTGTCACACGGGCCGAACTCCTGTGGGCCGTACGCCACGAGGGCGCCCTCGACGAGTCCGACCTCCTCGACCGCCGCACCCGCATCGGCGTGGTCCCGGCCGACCGCGGGGCTGCCCTCCGCACGGCCCGGGAGGTGCTGGGCGCAGCTCTCGACCCCCGGTGACCGTGAGGGGATCAGGCGGCGAGGGCGGAGCCCTGGTCCAGGTGGGTCACAAGGGCCGCGTGGTGGAGGCCTGCCACGGGGGCCAGGAGGTCGGGGTGGCGCAGCAGGGCCGCCGCGCTGCGGTCACGGTCGTCGGGCGCCGTCAGGCGGCGGAACTCGACCGGGACGCCGGCCGTGTGGGCGCCCTCCGCGATCGCGGCGACGGCCCGCCCGGCCAGTTCCGGGTCGGTGAGCAGGCAGGCCGCCCAGCTCGCCACGACCTCGTCCACCCAGGTGCGCCAGGCGTACGTGTCCGGGTCGCCGGCCCCGGCGCCGTCCGCGCCGGCGATCCAGTCGAGCCGGGCCGAGCCGCCGGGGCCCGCCATGCCGACCAGGGCGGCGTCCATGGACGTCGGATAGCGCAGCCAGGCCGCCACCGTCACCGCCTGGCGCGCCTGCACCTCGCACAGGGCGGCGTCCAGCGCGCCGCCGGAGGCGGGGTACGCGCCGGTCAGCCAGTGGGTGGTCGCCGCGATGAGGGGGGAGAGGTCTTCGAGCACTGCCGGGGCCGTTCGCGCTGTTCACGGGTAAGGACGTGGAACATAAACAGAGGACGAGAAGGATTCGTGAAACGGTAGCCCCCGGCCCCGGGGGAAAAATATGGCCCAGGCCTCCTCCAGGGCGTGGGCTTGGCCACATCCCGCACGCCGGTGGACGGCGGCGGTGCCCTTCGGAGGAGACCCGGGCCTCGGTGTACGCCGCTCAGGCCTCCGCGGGGAAGCGCTCCCAGACGCGGTGGGCGCCCAGCAGCCGGGTGACCTGCTCCAGCGTGCTCGTGCCGCTGTCGCCGACGATCACGCCGGGCGCGTCGACGGGCACGCCGGCGGCCTCGAGTGCGGCCTCGGCGCCCTTCCAGGCGCCGATCGCCTTGCCGTGCCGGAAGGCCTCGGACAGCAGCAGCCCGACCCGCGGGTCGTGCGTGGCCTGCTGGGCGGTGGCGAGGCCGGCCTTGGCGTCGCGGGCCCCGTAGGCGTCGGCGCCCACGCCGGGCACGCCCGCCAGCAGCACGGCGTCGAACTCCACCGACCGCGCGGTGACGTAGGTGCGCTGCACGGTCAGCGCCCCGTCACCGTCGCCCAGCTTCCCGCCGGACGGCGCGACGACGAGCGGGACCATGCCGCCGGCGAGCACCGCGTCGCGCACGGCGCGGACCCCGTCGAGGTCGCCGTCCGGGCCCGCGACGATGCCGATGACCCTGCCGTCCGTGGGCCAGGTGTGCCCGACCTGGGACAGCGCCGGGCTGGGCTCGACGTCGGCCAGGGGCACGGTGGCCGAGGGGGCGGGCAGGCCGAGCCCGGCCGCGACCTCCGCGCACAGCTCCGGGTCGATGTTGGCCAGCACCTGGAGTCCGCGTTCCTTGACCGCCTGCTCGTAGCACTTGCCCAGTTCGAAGGTGTAGGCGCCGATGATGTGCTCGCGCTCCACCGGGGACATGCTCAGCCAGAACCTGCGGGGCTGGCTGAAGTGGTCCGCGAACGTCTCGGGCGCCTCGCGGACCTTCTTCGCCTCCGGGATCCGCACCGGCGCCTCGACGTACGCGCCCATGTCCGCGCCGGCGGTGAACGGGCAGCCGCCGTCGAGGGAGTTGGGCCGGTAGGGCGCGACGCCGCGGTGCACGGCCGTCTGGTGGAAACCGTCGCGCAGCATGTCGTTGACCGGCGCGTGCGTGCGGTTGATCGGGATCTGGCCGAAGTTGGGCCCGGCCAGGCGGGTGATCTGGGTGTCGAGGTACGAGAACAGCCGTCCGGACAGCAGCGGGTCGTCGGTGATGTCGATGCCGGGGACGAGATGGCCGGGGTGGAAGGCCACCTGCTCGGTCTCGGCGAAGAAGTTCGACGGGTTGCGGTTGAGGATCAGCCGTCCGATGGGCTGAACGGGGGCCAGTTCCTCGGGGACGATGTTCGTCGGGTCGAGCAGGTCGATGCCCTCGAAGGTCTGCTCGGGCGTGTCGGGGAAGGTCTGGATGCCCAGCTCCCACTCCGGGTAGGCGCCGGCCTCGATGGCGTCGGCGAGGTCGCGCCGGTGGAAGTCCGGGTCGACGCCGCTGATGATCTGCGCCTCCTCCCACACCAGGGAGTGCACGCCGAGCTTCGGCTTCCAGTGCCACTTGACGAGCGTGGTCCGCCCCTCCGCGTCGACCAGGCGGAAGGTGTGGATGCCGAAGCCCTCCATGGTCCTGAACGAGCGCGGGATGCCCCGGTCGGACATGTTCCACAGCACGTGGTGGGTGGCCTCGGTGTGCAGGGTGACGAAGTCCCAGTGGGTGTCGTGCGCCGACTGCGCCTGCGGGATCTCCCGGTCCGGGTGCGGCTTGGCGGCGTGCACGATGTCGGGGAACTTGATGGCGTCCTGGATGAAGAACACCGGGATGTTGTTCCCGACCAGGTCGAAGACGCCCTCGCTGGTGTAGAACTTGGTCGCGAAGCCCCGGGTGTCGCGCACCGTGTCGGCCGAGCCGCGCGATCCCAGCACCGTGGAGAACCGTACGAAGACCGGCGTTTCGACGTCCTTGGCGAGGAACGCGGCCCGGGTCACCGAGGACGCCGTGCCGTAGGCCTTGAACACGCCGTGCGCGGCCGCGCCGCGGGCGTGGACCACGCGCTCGGGGATGCGCTCGTGGTCGAAGTGCATGATCTTCTCGCGCAGGTGGTGGTCCTGCAGCAGTACGGGACCGCGCGGACCGGCCTTGAGCGAGTGGTCGGTGTCGTACAGCCGGGCGCCCTGGGCGGTGGTCAGATAGCTCCCGGCCTGGGCCATACGGGCCTGGTCGGCGGCCGTCGGCTGCCCCGTCGGTGAGTAGGTGTCCGGGCCGGACTGGTCGGGCTTGGGCGGCAGCGGCTCGCGCGGGTCCGTCGGTTCCGCCAGGGACGGCGACTCGGAGCCGGGCTTGCCGGGGATGCCCTCCGGCGGCCCCGCGCCGTCGCCGGTCAGCGCCTCGCCGACCTTCCGTGCCGCCTGCTTGATGGGGTTGGCCTCGCTCATCAGTACCGTTCCTCCGCTTCTGGCCGCACCGCTGCGCGCCACGACCGCGTGCTGTTCGTGAATGCCGGTGGCCGCCCACCGGCGGTGACCGCGGGACCGCGTACCGCCCGGGGCCCGACGCGGCGGGCGTCGGCTCCTGCCGGCGGACCAGGGAGTGAATCGCCCATAACGGGCATTGCCCCCGTCAATCTCTCACGGTGCGCACAGCGGCGCATGGGGCGCACGGCCAAGGGGTGGACCTCCCGCCGCATCACCACGCACCCCTCCCCTTCGCGCCCTGCCGTACCGACCGCCCGGCACGCGTACCCACACGGGAGCGCTCAAGCCACGATCGGGGCATGTTGTCCAAGCGGAGGCCCGGGTACCCGGACCGCGCCCGGGAGGCCGCTCCCGGGCCGGGCAGCCGACCGGCCGGCTGCGCGGCACTGCCGTTGTCCGGTGAAGCGAATGGAGTCGTCATGACACGGAACGGAGGCGACGCGGAGCCCGCCCGGCAGGCGGAACCCCCCGGCCTTCGTCTGGCGGCGGGCGGGGGCCGGCAGGTGCCGCGCCACGGGCCGCACGAACCGCACGAGCAGGGCGAGCCCCTGCCCCGCGACCGCAGCCAGGCGATCCTGGAGGCCGCCAAACAGGTGGGCACCCTGCTGAAGAGGAAGGGCCACCCGTTCGCGCTGGCGGGCAGCGTGGCCGCGTACGCCCACGGCGGCAGCCAGAACCTCCAGCACGACGCCGACTTCTGCGTCCGCCCCGAGGACGCCGAGGCGGTGGCGGCCACCCTGAGCGAGGGCGGCCTCGCGGTCCGCACGCCCCCCGAGGACTGGCTGATCAAGGCCAAGTGCTTCGGCCAGGACGTCGACATCATCTTCGAACTCGCCCACCAGCCGGTCTCCCCCGCGATGCTCGCCCGCGCCGAGGAACTCCCGGTCGACTCGGTGCGCATGCCCGTGCTCTGCCCGACCGACCTGCTGTGGAGCCTCATCGCCGCGTTCTCCGAGCACCACTGCGACTTCGGGGCCGTCCTGCCGATCGCCCGCGCGCTGCGCGAGAAGGTCGACTGGGAGCAGGTCCGGCGCGCGTGCGGCGACGAGCCCATGCCGGCGGCCTTCTTCTTCCTCCTCGAACGTCTGAACGTCATCCCCCCGTACACCGACCCGGACCCGCGCACCGCCGCGGACCCGCACAAGGAGCAGTCATGAGCAACCACGGCCAAGAGCGGTCACCCGGCGCTCCGGCCGCGACCGGGCAGGACGCCGGCGACAACCTGGAGTACCGCGTCGCCCACCTGCGCGAGCGGATCGCCGGCGGGCCCCTGGGCGAGCTGGGCGTACGGCTGGAGGTGCGCGGCGAGGCCGTACTGCTGACCGGGACGGTGCCCTCCGCGCACTGCCGCGACGAGATCTGCGGTCTCGTCGACGAGGAGCTGCGCGGACGCCGGGTCCACTGCGACGTGACCGTCGCCGACGCCTCGTCCCCCGACCAGGCGGAGGATCTCGCATGATCCGGACAGCAGCCGTCGGGGACATCCACATGGCGCCGGAGACCCGGGGCACGCTCAGGCCCGCTTTCGAGACGCTGCCCGACTGCGCCGACATCCTGCTCCTGGCCGGGGACCTCACCCGGCACGGCACACCGGAGGAGGCCCGCGTGGTGGCGGACGAGATCCGGGGACTCGCGGTACCCGTCGTGGCCGTCCTCGGCAACCACGACCACCACGACGGCCGGCCCGAGGAGGTCACCGCGCTGCTGGAGGACGCCGGGGCGCAGGTCCTCGAAGGCCGCGGGACCGTCGTCACCTGCGGCGGGGCGCGGGTGGGCGTGGCCGGCACCAAGGGGTTCGGCGGCGGGTTCGTCGGGCGCAGCGCGGGCGAGTTCGGCGAACCGGTGATGAAGGAGTTCGTACGGCACAGTCGTCACTGCGCCGAAGGACTGCGCGCCTCGCTGGAGTTCCTGGCCGGGCAGGACTGCGACGTGCGGATCGCGCTGACCCACTACTCCCCCGTGCCCGAGACGCTCGCCGGTGAGCCGCTGGAGATCTACCCCTTCCTCGGCAGCTATCTGCTGGCCGAGGCCATCGACACGGCCGGCGCCGACCTCGCTGTGCACGGCCACGCGCACGCCGGCACGGAGAACGGCATGACCAACGGCGGGGTGCGGGTGCGCAACGTCGCCCAGCCGGTCATCGGCCGGGCGTTCCACGTGTACCACCTGCACGAACGGGAGCGGGTACCGGCGGGTCCCCCCGCCCCGACCGACGACGGCCCCTGACACGGCGGTTCGGTGTCGGGCCGGGCGGTGGCGCCGTAACGCCCAGCGCGACTGGGCGGCCGCGACGGTGAGTTCGGCGGTGGCTGCGTCGGCAAGTTGCAGCGCGCGGGCGCGGGCGCGCCGCCCCGCTCGCGCTGGCGGACGCTGTGGCCGGCGTGAACGTGCGGCGCATCGGCAGTTGTGCCGGGAGGCCCCGACGCGGCCGCAGCGTAGGCGAGTTCACGACGGGCGCGAAGGTGCGGACGCGCCGCGCTCGCGCGAGTCGGAGGCCGCGGGCCCACGCCTGCGCCTGCGCCTGCGCCTGCACCTGCGCCTGCACCTGCGAGGGGCGCGCGGGTGGGACGGGGCTCGGGGAGGCGGTGCGGGTCAGCGGCGCCGGGTGCCCGCCTGTCCGGCCGTCCCCCCGCCCTGCGCGGTCGTCCCCCTCTGCCCGCCCCGCCTGTCCGGTCGCTGCCCGTCGGGCCGTGGCTTCCGGGCTCGTAGGGTGGGGGCGTGCACATCTGTTTCGTCTGCAGTGGCAACATCTGCCGGTCGCCGTCCGCGGCCCTCGTGTTCGCCGAGCATCTGCGCCGGGCCGGGCTGGCGGACGCGGTGCGTGTCAGCAGCGCCGGGATCGGGCCCTGGCACGTGGGAGAGCCCATCGACGAGCGCTCCGGCGAGGTACTGGCCCGCCACGGCTACCCCGTGGAGCACGTCGCCGCGCAGGTCGGCGCCGAGCACCTGGACGCCGACCTCTTCCTGGCCATGGACCGCGGCCACGAGAAGGCACTGCGCCGCCTCGTGGCGGACCCGTCCCGGGTGCGCATGCTGCGCTCCTTCGCCCCGGACGCGACCGGCGACCTCGACGTGCCCGACCCGTACTACGGCGGCCCGGAGGGCTTCGACGAGGTGCTGGGCATGATCGAGTCCGCGGTGCCCGGTCTGCTCGCCTGGGTGCGCGAGCGCCTGCCCTCATGACCGCGGACGCCGGCGAGGGACCCGGTGCCGCGGCCGCGCGGCTGACCGGGCGCCGTACGACCGCGACGCGCGCGCTGCCGGGCTCGGGCGACCTCGCCGAGGTGACGCTCGACGACGGCCGCACGGTGGTCGTCAAACGCGGTGACGGCCCGGAAGCGGTGCGCGCCGAGGCGGCGGGCCTGCGCTGGCTCGCCGCAGCGCGGGCCGTCCGCGTCCCCGAGGTGCGCGGCGAGGACGACCGCTGGCTGGTGACCGAGCGGGTGCCGCCCGGCCGTCCCGGCACGGGGGCGGCGCTGCGCTTCGGCCGCGCCCTCGCCGCCCTGCACGCCGCCGGGGCGCCCGCGTTCGGCGCCCCACCGCCCGGCGGCCCCGTGGAGGCGCGCATCGGGCTCGCGCCCATGCGCAACGTCCCCGGCGACGACTGGCCCGGCTGGTACGCCGAACACCGGGTGCTCCCGTATCTGCGCCGCGCCCTCGACGACGGCGCGCTCCGGCGTTCCGAGGCCGCCGTGATCGAACGCGTCCTGCGACGGCTGCCGGAACTGGCCGGTCCCGCCGAACCACCGGCGCGGCTGCACGGCGACCTGTGGAACGGCAACGTGCTGTGGGGCGCGGACGAGCAGGTCTGGCTGATCGACCCGGCCGCGCACGGCGGCCACCGGGAGACCGACCTGGCGATGCTCCACCTGTTCGGCTGCCCGCGGCTGGACCGGGTGCTGGAGGGCTACCAGGAGGTGGCTCCGCTCGCCGACGGCTGGGCGGACCGCATCGGTGTGCACCAGCTCTTTCCGCTGCTGGTGCACACCGTGCTGTTCGGAGGCGGGTACGCCGCGCAGGCCGTCGCGGCGGCCCGCGCGGCGCTCGGTCACGGGCCCGCCCGCTGACCGGCCCGCCCACCGGTTCTCCTGCATCAGCATCACGACGTGCTCGACGTCGCGCAGCGAACTGTTCCCGGGTGCTTCGGCGGCGGTCGAACCCAGAAGTCTGCGGCGTGTCAACTTGGCCGTGCAGTCCCCTACTTGAGCGATGGGATCTCTCACGCGCGGTCGCCGTGTGCTCCGGGGTTGCCTCGTCATTGTCCCGGTTTCGTCACCAAGTGGCCCTCGGGTCACTTCCGTTGCCGCTGGACGACGTGCTCATGCTAAGAAATACGGCGTCACAGGCACGCGGCCCGCCGCTCGGCGCGCCGCGTGCGACGTCGTTTCCGGCCCGTCGGGGCCGCAGGGGGAGAGGTATCACCGCAGTGAACCGTACGCGCACGACCGTCGCCGCTCTGGCCGCAGTCGGGGTCGTCACCGCCGCTCAGCTGGGCCTGGCCGGAGCCGCTTCCGCGGCGCCCGCCGTCAGCGCCAAGAGCTCGGGCTGCCCGATCGACATCGTCTACCCGACCCGGTTCTACGTGGACCACAACGGCTGGGTGACGAACGGCGGGCTGTACTTCGGCATCAAGAGCAAGACCAGCAAGAGCTTCAAGAAGGTCACCTTCACGGTCACCAACGTCAAGAACCTCCGGTTCGGGCAGGCGACGCCGAAGGGCGGCAAGATCAGCCACAAGACGTCGCAGACCGCGTCGGTCTACACGTCGACCTTCAAGGGCAAGGCGAGTCTCGGCTTCAAGGTGCACACGCACCTGCTGAACACCCGCAGCTACAAGCTGAAGTTCACGCTGCACGGTTCCGGCTGGAACTGCGCCGTCAACCAGGGCACCTGGGGTTCCTGACCCCGGATGCGCGGCCCCCTACGGTCCCGGCTCCCGCCTGGCGCCCGGACCGTGCGGACCGCAACCGTCGTGACCCGATGCCCCGGCCCCCGCGGCCGGGGCATCGGCGTGCGCGGGGCACGGCCGTCCGGCTGAGGGTCCATTCGGCAGCGCCGCGGGATCTACGCCGTGCCGCGCGGTAGGCTGCCTGTGACGGAGGCCGCAGAGGGAGCCGGCGACCGAACCTCACGTCCCCCTGGCACCAGTGAGCACGGCTGCGGGAAGGGTGGTGCGGATGGACTGGCGTGAGTTCGCCGAGGCGATGGCCGCGCTGTCCCGGCGCCTGCTGGCGCAGGACGCGCTGCAGGACACGCTCGACGAGATCGCCTCGGCGCCGGTCGAGCTGGTCGACGGGTGCGAGGCGGCGGGCATCCTCGCGGTGCGCAAGGGCCGCGCGGTGACGCTCTCCGCGCGCGGCGACGTGGTCGCCGAGTCCGACCGGTTGCAGGGTGAGCTGGGCGAGGGGCCCTGCTTCGACGCGGCCCGGCGTGTCAACGGCGACCGCATGTTCCGTATCGCCGACCTCAGGCAGCCGCAGCCGGACTGGCCGAAGTACGCGCCGGCCGCCCGTGACCTGGGCATCGGCAGCATGATGGGCTTCCTGCTGTACGCCGACGGCCAGGACTTCGGCGCGCTGAACTTCTACTCGAGCCGCCCCGGCGCCTTCACCCGGGACAGCGAGACGGCCGGCTGGCTGCTGGCCTCGCACGCGGCGGTGGCGCTGGCCAGCGCGCGCACGGTGGACCAGTTGGAACACGCCCTGGAGACCCGGCACGCCATCGGCGAGGCCATGGGCATCCTGCGCGAGAGGCACCGGCTGAGCGAGGACGACGCCTTCGCGGTTCTGCGCCGCATCTCCCAGCACCACAACGTCAAACTCCGGGACGTGGCCCAGAACATCCGCACCACCTCCCCCAAACAACCCTGACCACGACCACCGGCCCCCCTGACGCCGTCCACTGGAACGCCGGCCCGCACCCGAGGTGGGCGGACCCGCGCCGGCCCCCGGCCGAGGGGCGCGCACTCACGGCGGCCCGCGCCTGCCGTGGGCGCCTCAGGGGAAAGCCTCACGCACGGCTGGTGCGGGATCGGGTCGCGATGGCGCATTCTTGGTCGCGTTGGCGCATTCTTGCTGTGTCTTGTTGGTGTGTCGTTCAGGTGGCGGCGCCGGGACGGGGTAGGGCCGATGACGCGCAGAGCCGAGCAGGCGGGCCGGACGGCCGCGCGGCTGTCCGCGCTGCTCGCCGACGCCTCCACGGAGGCGATCAGCGCCGCCGGCGGCCACACCGGCGGCGTCTACCTGCGCTCCGGCACCCCCGGCCTGCTGCGCCTGGCCGTGCTCGCGGGGCTGCCCGGCCCCCTGTTCCGGCCCTGGTGGCGGATGCACGTGGACCGCCGGTTCCCAGTCGCCGACGCCTTCCGGCTCGGGCTCCGTGTGGTGCTCCCCAACGCCACCGAGACCATGCGCCGCTACCCGCAGTTCGCGGCCGGCCTGCCCTTCCAGTTCGGCTCCCTGTACGTGCCCGTCTCCCACGGCTCCGCGACCTACGGGGTGCTGGCCGTGCTCCGTCCCTCGGTGCCGGACGCCACCGAGGTGCTGGCAGGGCGCGACCGTATGGTGGGCCTCGCGGACGACCTGGGCGCGGCCCTGTCCGAGCTGGCGGACGGCGAGGATGCGGCGGTGGCCTGGGACGGCGAGCCGCTGTGCGTGCGGCCGCCGGCCGTCCGGGGGTTCGAGGGCCGGGTCGGCCGCTTCTCCTGGGACCCGGCGACCGACACCGTGAGCGCCGACGAGTGCTGCCGGGTACTGCTCGGGCTGACCACCGCCGAGCTCCCCGGCACCGGGCGGGCCCTCGCCGAGGCGGTGACGGCCGGCGAGGCCCCCCAGGTGCTGGCCGGGCTGCGGGCGGCCGCCGCCGGCCGGCCCGGCACCCTGCCGCTGCCGGTGCGGACCAGGGGCGGCGCGCTGCGGCTGATGGAGTTCTGGACGTCGTACGTGACGCCCGCACCCGGCGCGTACCGGGTCAGCGGCATCGTCCGCGACCCGGGCCCCGGCCCGGTCGGGGACGCGGCGGCCGACCTGCTGCCGGACGGCGTCTTCTGCGTGGACCGGCTGGGCATGGTCGTCTACGCCAACCCGCGCGCCGCCCAGCTCCTGGGCCTGCCCCGCAGGCGGCTGGAGGGGCGCTCGCTGTGGGAGTGCGTGCCGGGGCTCGACCACCCCACGTGCGACGACCATCTGCGCGCGGCGCTGCTGTCACCGGACCCGGTGCACTTCCACGTCGTCGAGCCGCCCGGGGACGGGACGGGATCGGCGGGAGCGGCGGGAGCGGGTACGGAACCGGGAGCGGGCGCGGGGGCGGCGTCCGCGCGGCGGAGCCCGGGCCGGCTGCTGGGGCTGTCCGTGTACTCAGGGCCCGACCTGCTGACCTGCGTCCTGCGGCCGATCGACGCCGCCGACGCGCCCGCCGTCACGCCGGCCGGGGCGCCCGTGCTGCCGGAGGCCCCTCCTGATCTGGCCGCCGCCGCGTCCGTCACCGCCGAGGCGGCGCACGACGGCCCGGCCGGCACCGCCGCGTTCCCCGGCACGGCCTCCACGCCTCCCGGAACCGCCGGCACGTTTCCGGGCCCCGCCGCCGTGCCGGCCGGGCCCGGCGCCGCGTCCGCCGAGACCACCCCGGCATCCGCCGGCACCGCCCACGCGCCCGCCGGTCCCGCCGCCGTCCCGGTGGCGGGACCCGCCGCCCACCTGTACCGTCCCATCGTCCTGGCCATCGCCCTCACCGAAGCCGTGACCGCCCGCCAGGTCTCCGCCGTGGTCATGCAGGAGTTGCTGCCCGCCTTCGGCGGCAACCGGCTCGCCATCTACCTGCTCCAGGAGCGGCACCTGTACCTGGCCTGGGAGACCGGCTTCCCCAAGGGCTTCCTCGCGCCCTTCGAGGGCGTCGGGCTGGACGCCCGTATCCCCGGCGTCGAGACGCTCACCACCGGTCGTCCGCTGTTCTTCGACTCGATGCGGCAGCTCGCGGACGCCTACCCCGGGCTGGCCCTGGACGCCGAGGTGGGCTCGCGGGCGTTCCTGCCGCTGATCGCGTCGGGACGCCCGGTCGGCACCTGCATCCTGGGCTTCGACCGGCCGCGCGCCTTCAGCGGCGAGGAGCGCACCGTGCTGACCGCGCTCGCGGGCCTCATCGCCCACGCGATGGAGAAGGCGCAGCGCTACGACTCCGAGGCCGCCCTCGCCCGGGGACTCCAGCAGGCGCTGCTGCCCCGCCGCCTCGCCGTCCACCCCGAGGTGGAGACGGCGGGCCGCTATCTGCCGGGCACCCAGGGCATGGAGGTCGGCGGGGACTGGTACGACGTGGTCGCGGCGGGCGACGGGCTAGCGCTGGTCATCGGGGACGTACAGGGGCACGGGGTGCAGGCGGCCGCCACCATGGGCCAGTTGCGCAGCGCGGTGAAGGCCTTCGCACTCGGCGACCGCCCGCCCGACGAGGTGATGAGCAGTACGAACCGGCTGCTGATCGACCTCGATCCGGGCCAGTTCGCGAGCTGCTGCTACATCCGCCTGGACCCCGCGACCGGGCTGGCCCGGGTCGCCCGCGCGGGGCACCCGCTGCCGCTGCTGCGCCACGCGGACGGGCACACCGAGGTGTGCGACATACCCGGCGGGGTGGTCCTCGGGGTGGACACGCAGGCCCAGTACCCGGTGGGCGAGCTGCGGCTGGAACGCGGCGCCGTGCTGGCGCTCTACACGGACGGTCTGGTCGAGCGGCCCGGCCTCGACATCGACGTCGGGGTGAGCGCGCTGGGGGTCGCCCTGTCGAGGGTCGGCGCGGCGGCGGCCCGCCCGGCCGGCAACTCCCTCACGAGCGTCGCCGACCGCCTCACCGCGACCGCCCGGCACACCGCGGACCGCCCCGACGACATCGCCCTCCTCCTCGCCATGCGCCGCCCCTCCCCCGCCCGCCCGCGCTGACGCCTGCGACCGGGACGCCATCGCCGTGGTACGCACTCTGCTGAACACAGTTGCCGCCGGATAGAGTCGGCACATGGTCCGACTCCCGGGTCGAACCGGCACCCGGCCGAACCGCCGTGCCGGCGACCGGCGCCTCGAGCACGCGCCCGGCCCGGCCCGGCGGGCACGCGAACGGGCCGAGGAGGCCCGGTCGGTGACCGGCCGGGCCGGTCTGCGCGCCGCGCTGAGCGGGCGCAGCGTGGCCGGGCAGGTGTTCATGCTGCAGGTCGCCATCGTGCTGCTGCTGGTGCTCGGCGCGGTGGTGGCGCTGGTGCTCCAGGTGCGTCACGACAGCACCCAGGAGGCCCGCAACCGCTCGCTGGCCGTCGCCGAGACCTTCGCCAACGCGCCGGGCACCCGCGCGGCCCTGAGCACGCCGGATCCGACGGCGGTCCTCCAGCCGAGGGCGGAGGACGCCCGCAAGGCGGCGCACGTCGACTTCATCGTGGTGATGAACACCGACGGGATCCGCTACACGCACCCCAAGCCGGACCGCATCGGCAAGAAGTTCGTCGGCACCATCCAGCCCGCGCTGAACGGCGGCACGGTCGTCGAGGAGGTCAACGGGACCATCGGGCGGCTGGTGCAGGCGGTGGTGCCGGTCAAGGCGCCGGACGGCAAGGTGGTGGGCCTGGTGTCGGCCGGCATCACCACCCACAACGTGGGCGGGCTCGCGGACCGGCAGCTGCCCGTCGTGCTGGGCGCGGCCGCCGCCGGACTGGCCCTGGCCACGGCGGGCACCGCGCTGGTCAGCAGGCGGCTGCTGCGCCAGACGCACGGGCTGGGTCCGGGCGAGATGACGCGGATGTACGAGCACCACGACGCGGTGCTGCACTCCGTACGCGAAGGCGTGATCATCGTCGGCGACGAGGGTGAGCTCCTGCTCGCCAACGACGAGGCGCACCGGCTGCTGGACCTGCCCGGTGACGCCGAGCGGCGGCGCGTGTCCGAGCTCGGCCTGGACCCGGTCACCGAGGAGCTGCTGGCGTCCGGGCGGATCGCCACCGACGAGGTGCATCTGGTCGGCGACCGGCTGCTGGCGATCAACCAGCGGCCCACGGACCTGGACGGCGGCCCCTCGGGCAGTGTGGCCACGCTCCGCGACTCGACGGAGCTGCGCGCCCTGTCCGGCCGGGCGGAGCTGGCCCGCGAGCGCCTGAGCCTGCTCTACGACGCCGGTGTGGGCGTCGGCACCACGCTGGACGTGACGCGGACGGCCCAGGAGCTGACGAAGGTCGCCGTGCCGCGGTTCGCCGACTTCGTCACCGTCGACCTGTACGACGCCGTGCTGGCCGGCGAGGACCCCGAGCCGGGGGCCGCGCTGCGCCGGGTGGCGGCCGGCGGGATCGCCCAGGACGCCCCGCTGTACCCGGTGGGCCACCAGATCCGCTTCGTCTCCACCTCCCCTCAGGCGCACAGCCTCAAGACCCGCCGGCCCGTCCTGGAACCCCGGCTGGAGGCGGCCACGGGCTGGCTGGCGCAGGACCTGGAGCGCACCGGGCAGATCGTGGCGTACGGCATCCACTCGCTGATCACGGTGCCGGTGCGGGCCGGGACGCTGGTGCTGGGGCTGGTCAACTTCTACCGGTCGGAGAAGGCCGAGCCCTTCGACGCCGAGGAGCTGGCCCTGGCCGAGGAGCTGGTCGCGCGGGCGGCGGTCTCCATCGACAACGCGCGCCGTTACACGCGCGAGCACGGCATGGCGGTGACCCTGCAGCGCAGTCTGCTGCCGCGCAGCCTGCCCGAGCAGAGCGCCCTGGACATCGCCTACCGGTATCTGCCGGCGCAGTCGGGGGTGGGCGGGGACTGGTTCGACGTGCTGCCGTTGTCGGGCGCGCGGGTCGCGCTGGTCGTCGGGGACGTCGTCGGCCACGGGCTGCACGCCGCGGCCACGATGGGCCGGCTGCGCACGGCGGTGCACAACTTCTCCGCGCTGGACCTTCCGCCGGACGAGCTGCTGGGGCTGCTGGACGAGCTGGTGGGCCGGATCGACCAGGACGAGTCCGCGGAGAGCGCCGGCGCCCCGGTCACCGGCGCCACCTGTCTCTACGCGATCTACGACCCGGTCTCCCGGCGCTGCGCCGTCGCCCGGGCCGGGCATCCGCCGCCCGCCGTCATCGCGCCCGACGGCACGGTGACGTTCGCCGAGGTGCCGGCGGGGCCGCCGCTCGGTCTCGGCGGCCTGCCGTTCGAGACCGTGGAGCTGGATCTCGCGGAGGGCAGCCGGCTGGTGATGTACACCGACGGGCTGGTGGAGGACCGTGGCCGGGACATCGACACCGGTCTGGAGGAGCTGCGCGGCGCACTCGCCGCGGCGGGCGGGTCGCCGGAGGAGACGTGCCGGGCGGTGCTCGACGCGCGGATGCCGTTCCGGCCGGGTGACGACATCGCGCTGCTCGTCGCGCGGACCCGTGCGCTGCCCGCCGACGCGATCGCGGAGTGGGAGGTCCCGGCGGACCCGGCGGCCGTGAGCGAGGTGCGCGCGGCGGTGACGCGGCGCCTGGCGCGGTGGGGCCTGGAGGAGCTGACGTTCACCACCGAGCTGGTCCTCAGCGAGCTGGTCACCAACGCCCTACGCTACGGCGGCGAGCCCATCCGGGTGCGGATGCTCCGCGACCGCACGCTGATCTGCGAGGTCTACGACAGCGGCAACACCTCACCGCACCTGCGCTACGCGGCCACCACGGACGAGGGGGGCCGCGGTCTGTTCCTGGTGGCGCAGCTCGCCGAGCGCTGGGGCACCCGTTACACGCCCACGGGGAAGGTGATCTGGGCGGAGCAGCCGCTGCCCTGACCGCGCCCCCCGGCCCGCCTCTCTCGTTCGTTCCTACGAAATTCCCGTGCGATGGATGTCCGCACGTTCGAAGCTCTGATAGTAAACCTTCCTGTCAGTACCGGTACGGACCAACGTCCGAGCAACTCCCAGCCCCCCACCCTCACTTGGAGCCCCCATGGTGCATCCGAACCCCGGCCGGGCCGCCAGGCCCGGCGCCTCCCGCCGCGCCGTCCTCGCCGTTCTCGGCGCCTCCGTCGCCGCCCTGCCCCTGCTGAAGGCCACCCATGTCGCGGCGGCGCCCGCGGCCGGGACCGGCCTGGACGACCCGGCGAAGAAGGAGATCGCCATGCAGCTCGTCTCGAGCGCGGAGAACTCCTCGCTCGACTGGAAGGCGCAGTACAAGTACATCGAGGACATCGGCGACGGGCGCGGCTACACCGCCGGAATCATCGGCTTCTGCTCCGGCACCGGCGACATGCTCGACCTGGTGCAGCTCTACACCGACCGCCGGCCCGGCAACGTGCTCGCCAAGTACCTGCCCGCCCTGCGCCGGGTCAACGGCAGCGACTCGCACGACGGCCTCGATCCCGACTACCCCAGGGACTGGCGCAAGGCCGCGCAGGACACCGCCTTCCAGCAGGCGCAGAACGACGAGCGGGACCGCGTCTACTTCAACCCGGCCGTAGCACAGGGCAAGTCGGACGGGCTGCGCGCGCTCGGCCAGTTCGCCTACTACGACGCGCTCGTCATGCACGGCGACGGCGACGACCCCACCAGCTTCCGCAACATCCGCAAGCGGGCGCTGCGCAGCGCCAAGCCGCCGGCCCAGGGCGGTGACGAGGTGAAGTACCTCGACGCGTTCCTCGACGCGCGCGTGTGGGCCATGAAGCAGGAGGAGGCGCACAGCGACACCAGCAGGGTCGACACCGAGCAGCGGGTGTTCCTGCGCAAGGGCAACCTGGATCTGAGGACGCCGCTGGACTGGAAGGTGTACGGGGACCCGTACCACATCGGCTGAGCCCCCGGTCCGGGCCGGCCCGCGCGCACATGCCGGGCCGGCCCGGGTGGGTCTCCCGTCCTGGGGACCCGGGCCGGCCCGGTGCGCGCGCCGTCAGCCGCCGTTCAGGCGCTGCTTGAGCAACTGCTTGCCCAGCTCCGCGCCCTTGCGGCTGTCCGCCTGGGCCTTGCGGAACAGTTCCACGACCTCGTTGTCCTTCTCGCGCTCCGCGTCCTGGATGTACTGCTCCAGGCGCAGGGCGTTGCTCAGGCACGCCTCGACGTACCAGACCAGGTTGTAGTCCTTGTCCCGCGTACCGGTGACGTCACCGGTCTCGGTACCGCTCGTCATGCGGGCCTCCTCCTCGGTGGGGGTCTTGAAGATCCGTCTTCGGTGCCACGCCGGGTACCCTCGCCCGCCGCGGCACACACACGGGACGTCATCCAAGGGCCCGGTCCAGGTTGTAGGCGGCGCTGATGAGGGACAGGTGGGTGAAGGCCTGCGGGAAGTTGCCCTGCTGTTCGCCGGTGCGGCCGATCTCCTCTGCGAACAGGCCGAGGTGGTTGGCGTAGGTGAGCATCTTCTCGAAGGCCAGCCGGGCCTCGTCGAGGCGGCCGGCCCGGGTGAGGGCCTCGACGTACCAGAACGAGCAGATGGAGAACGTGCCCTCCTCGCCGCTGAGGCCGTCGGGGCTCGCGCCGGGGTCGTAGCGGTAGACCAGCGAGTCGGAGACCAGGTCCTCGGTGAGCGCGTCGAGGGTGGAGAGCCACTTGGGGTCCGTGGGCGCGATGAACTTCGCCAGCGGCATCATCAGCACGGCGGCGTCGAGCACGTCCGCGTCCTCGTACTGCACGAAGGCCTGCCGCTCGGCCGACCAGCCGTGGTCCATGATGCGGCGGTAGATGCCGTCGCGGGTGCGCTGCCAGCGGAGCAGGTCGGCGGGCAGGCCGCGGTGGTTGGCCAGCCGGATCGCGCGTTCGACGGCCACCCAGCACATCAGCCGCGAGTACAGGAAGTTCTTGCGGCCGCCGCGGGTCTCCCAGACGCCCTCGTCGGGCTGGTCCCAGTTCTCGCACACCCAGTCCACGAGCGCGCACACGTCGTCCCACTGCCCGCTGGAGATCGGCTCGGCCCACCGGTCGTAGAGGTAGATCGAGTCGATCAGCGCGCCGTAGATGTCGAGCTGGAGCTGTCCGGCGGCGGCGTTGCCTATGCGGACGGGGGCCGAGCCCTGGTGGCCCTCCAGGTGCGGGAGTTCGCGTTCGGGAAGGTCGGTGCGGCCGTCGATGCCGTACATGATCTGCAAGGGGCCGGTCGCCTTGCCGTCGCCCGGGCTGATGTGACGGGTCACGAAGCGCATGAAGGCCGCCGCCTCGCCGCTGAAGCCGAGGCGCAGCAGGGCGTACACGGCGAACGCGGCGTCGCGCACCCACACGTAGCGGTAGTCCCAGTTGCGCTCGCCGCCGAGCCGCTCGGGCAGGCTGGTGGTGGGCGCGGCGACGATGGCGCCGGTGGGGGCGTAGGTGAGCAGCTTCAGGGTGAGGGCGGAGCGGTGGACCATCTCGCGCCAGCGGCCCCGGTAGCGGGACTGTGCGAGCCAGCGCCGCCAGTAGGCGACCGTCGCCGCGAACTGCTCCTCGGCCTCGGTGGCGGCGCAGCGGCGCGGGGCCACGTCGCCGCCGACCTGGTCCAGGGCGAAGACGGCCGACTCGCCCTCGGTCAGCTTGAACTCCGCGAAGGCGTCGGGCCCTTGGGTCTCCAGGGGCACGGTGGCCGTGAGCGACAGGGCCCGTTGCGGCGACTCGAAGAGGACCACACGGCCCTCGGTGCGCACGGTGTGCGGGTCGGCGCCGTAGTTGAAGCGGGGCGCCACCCGGGCCCGGAACGGCATGGTGCCGCGCACGCACAGCACGCGGCGGATGAGGCGGTGCCGCTCGGCCTCGCCGCCCTCGCCGGTCACCGGCATGAAGTCCTGCACCTCGCCCACGCCGTCCTCGGCGAAGAAGCGGGTGATCAGCACGTTGGTGTCGGGGAAGTAGAACTGCTTGGTGCGCGCCGTCTCGGCGGCGGCGAGATCGAAGCAGCCGCCGCGCTCGGCGTCCAGGACGGCGGCGAAGACGCTCGGATCGTCGAAGGAGGGGCAGCAGTACCAGTCGATCGTGCCGTTGGAGCCGACCAGGGCGACACTGCGCAGATCGCCGATCAGCCCGTGATCGGCGATCGGCACGTAGCGGGGCAGGCCCGGATGGGGTGCGCGGCCGGGCAGGCCCGGACCGGGTGCGCGGCTGGGGGTCTCGGCCATCGCGACGGCCTTTCTCGCGGGGCGCGCGGGCGGTGCCGGAGCCCGCGGCCGGGCCGCCTCCTCCGGCTCTTCCAGCTTAGGTGCGCGCGGCCGGAAGGCTCGGCGGCGGACGGCCCGCGCGGAGGTTTCCCGGCGCGGCCGGCAGGTACCCCACGGGGCATGACGCCCGAAGTTCCCGCGGACCCGGGCGGGTGCCGGGGCCCTTCCGGATGCACGGTGCGGCCGGGAGGGCAATCGTGGGAGGAGGTCCCGCTTCCGCGGCGCGGCCGCGCAGTCCGGACCCGGGCGGGACACGGCCGGACCCGAGGAGGACACATGTCGACGCCACAACCCGATGCATCCCGTTCGTCCGAGGACCGGTGCACCCCGGACAATGTGCTCCACGCCCGCACCGGCACCGACGTCTCACCGGAGGACGTGGTGCTGGCCGCGGGCCGCGACATCACCCCGCGCAACCTCGAGTGGGCCAGGCACAAGATCGAGACGGAGGGCCCGGCCGCCCTGGACAAGCTGCTGCCCTAGCCGGACCGCCCAGGCCTCACGGCGCCGGGGCCGGGCACGTGGAGGGGCCGGAGTTCCGCTCCGGTCCCTTCCACTGGGGGGCTTCGTGCTGCCAGACTCCGGGGCGTGCCCGACTTCGACATGCTCGTCATCGGATCCGGACCGGGCGGCCAGAAGGCCGCCATCGCCGCGGCCAAGCTGGGCCGCCGGGTCGCCGTCGCCGACAGCCCCGACATGGTCGGCGGCGTCTCCATCCACACCGGCACCATCCCCTCCAAGACCCTGCGCGAGGCCGTGCTGTACCTGACCGGCCTCACCCAGCGCGATCTGTACGGGCAGAGCTACCGCCTCAAGGACGACATCACGGTCGCCGACCTGACCGCGCGCACCCGGCACGTCGTCGGCCGCGAGGTGGACGTCATCCGCAGCCAGCTCTCCCGCAACCACGTGTCACTGTTCGCCGGCACCGGCCGCTTCGTCGACGACCACACCGTGGCGCTGCGTGAAGTCACCGGCCACGAACGCGTGTTGAGCGCCGAGCACATCGTGATCGCGACCGGCACCCGCCCGGCGCGGCCGGACAGCGTGGCGTTCGACGGGCGCACCATCATGGACTCCGACAACGTGCTCGAACTGGAGCGGGTGCCGCGCTCGATGGTCATCGTCGGCGCCGGCGTGATCGGCATGGAGTACGCCTCCATGTTCGCCGCGCTCGGCAGCAGGGTGACCGTGGTGGAGCGGCGGCCGGCCATGCTCGACATGTGCGACGCCGAGATCGTCGAGTCGCTCCGCTACCACCTGCGGGACCTGGCCGTCACCTTCCGGTTCGGGGAGACGGTGGCCGCCGTGGAGCGGCACAGCAACGGCACCCTGACCGTTCTGGAGAGCGGCAAGAGGATACCGGCCGACGCGGTGATGTACTCGGCCGGACGGCAGGGGCTGACCGACGAACTCGACCTCGGCAAGGCCGGGTTGACCGCCGACACGCGCGGCCGGATCACCGTGGACGAGCACTACCGCACACAGGTCCCGCACATCTACGCGGTCGGCGACGTCATCGGCTTCCCCGCCCTCGCGGCGACCTCGATGGAGCAGGGCCGGGCGGCGGCGTACCACGCGTGCGGGGAGCCGGTGGGCCGGATGGACGGGCTCCAGCCGATCGGGATCTACACGATCCCCGAGATCAGCTTCGTGGGGCGCACGGAGGAACAACTCACCGAGGACCGGGTGCCGTTCGAGGTGGGCGTCTCCCGCTACCGGGAGCTGGCCCGCGGGCAGATCATCGGCGACGCGCACGGCATGCTCAAGCTGCTGGTCTCCCCGCAGGACCGCACGCTGCTCGGGGTGCACTGCTTCGGCACCGGGGCCACCGAGCTCATCCACATCGGGCAGACGGTGATGGGCTGCGGCGGCACCGTCGACTACCTCGTCGACGCGGTGTTCAACTATCCGACCCTCGCGGAGTCGTACAAGGTCGCCGCCCTGGACGCCACGAACAAGCTCCGCCAGATCGACCGCCTCGGCGACTGACCCGCGCCCACGCGCCCCGGCGGGGACCGGGGCCGTCAGGGGCGGGGCTCGTCGGGGAACGCGTCCTCGTCCTCGACCACGTGCACGGCGGCCTCCTCGGCTCCGGCGGCGCCGGCGTCGATGCCCACGTCCTCGGCGATCTCGTCCTTGGTGGTGTCGGGGTGGGCGCCCTCGTCCGGGGCGACCAGGCGTCCGGCGCGTTCCGTGCCGGCCTCGGGGTCGACCGGCTCGCCCTCGCCGCCGGGCAGGTCCCCGACGCCGTCGCCCTCCGGCACTCCCACGTCGGGCCGCTCCTGGGCCAGGCGCTGGTCCAGGCTCTCGCCCTCGTGCTGCTCGGAGGCCGTGGTGCCGTACTTGTTGACGCCCAGCGGCTTCTCCGGCGGGGAGTACCCCTCGTCGAGGGTCTCGTCGTACGTCCGCTCCCCCACCGCGTCCTGCATGTCCAGCGGCGCGGCGTCCTCCTGCTCCTCGTTGCCCCCGGTGGGCTGGTAGGCGTCGTCGGCCATCGGATCGGTGCTCACGGGTTTCCTCCCTCGCGGCGGCAACGGTATGCCGGTGCCGGTGTCACGGCTGTCGGCATCCGCGTTTCCCGCCAGGGCCGTCCCAATCCGGGAGGATCCGGTGGCCGTCCCGATCCGGGGGCCGTCCCGATCCGGAGGATCCCGGGCCGGGGGCGCCCGGGCGCTACTCGGCCGCGGATTCGGCGGGTGCGGCCAGGTTCGCCGTCCACTTCTCCTCGATGCGGCCGGCCTTCCACACCACCAGGGCGAGGATCCAGGTGGCGAAGAAGAGTCCGACGATCACGAACCCGACGACGTTGAGGTCCAGGCCCGCGATCCAGTCCCAGAAGACGCCGTGCAGCCCGAGCTTCTGCGCCAGCAGGCCCAGCAGCTCGACGGTGCCGATGACCAGGGCGACCGCGACGGACAGGCCGGTGACGGTGAGGTTGTAGTAGACCTTGCGGACCGGCTTGGAGAACGCCCAGCCGTAGGCGAAGTTCATGAACGAGCCGTCGATCGTGTCCAGCAGCGACATGCCCGCGGCGAACAGCACCGGCAGGCACAGGATCGCGTACCAGGGCAGTCCGGAGGCGGCGCCGGAGCCCGCGAGCACCAGCAGCGCGATCTCGGTGGCCGTGTCGAAGCCGAGGCCGAAGAGCAGGCCGAGGGGGTACATCTGCCACGGCTTGGTGATCGAGCTCATCACGCGGCCGAGCAGGCGGTTCATGAAGCCGCGGTTGTTCAGCTGCTCCTCGAGGGCCGCCTCGTCGAAGTGCCCGGAGCGCATCTGCCGGAACACCTTCCAGATGCCGGCCAGGATGACGAGGTTGATGGCGGCGATGACGTAGAGGAAGGTGCCGGAGACGGTCGTGCCGATCAGGCCGGTGACGTCGTGCAGTGCGGAGTTGTCGTCGCGGACCGGGCCGGCCAGGGCCTTGACGCCGAGGGAGAGCAGCAGGGCGAGCACGAAGACGACGCTGGAGTGGCCGAGGGAGAACCAGAAGCCGGTCGACAGCGGCCGCTTCCCCTCGTTCATGAATTTGCGGGTGGTGTTGTCGATGGCGGCGATGTGGTCGGCGTCGAAGGCGTGCCGCATGCCCAGGGTGTAGGCGGTGACGCCGACGCCGATGCCGAAGGACTTCGCTCCGACGCTGTAGTGCTCCGGCACGACGATCCCGGCCAGCGTGAACCAGCCGATGACGTGCAGAGCCAGCACGAAGGCGGCCATTCCGCCGACCCTGACCCACTCCTGCCGCGTCATGGAGCCGAGGACGCGGTGCCAGGCCGGGGGCTTTCGCCCGGCCTGGGCGGGGAGGGTCGGAGCGGAGTCAGGGGCGGCCGTCATCGGGTCGGGTCTTTCCGTCGGGTGCGCGGTCCGGCCGGGCGCGCACGGGCGCGGCCCGGCCTCATGTGCCATCATCCCGTACTTGCGAATGATGTGCAGTAAAGTGCCCGGCTGGTCTTCACCATGAGCAGGGAAAGTCGCGCAAGAACCGCGGGCTCAGGCGGAGAGCAGTCCGCGTCCGAGCCAGTCGGCGCGGTCGCGCACGCCGGGGAGGACGAAGAAGTAGCCGCCGCCGGTCGGCGAGATGTAGTCGACCAGGGGTTCGTCGATCAGCCGGGTCTGGGTGGCCTCGAACTGCCGCGCCACGTCCTGCTGGTAGCAGCAGAACACCAGGCCCATGTCGAGGTTGCCGACGCTGTCGACGCCCCGGTCGTAGTTGTAGCCGCGGCGCAGGATGCGCGAGGAGTCGGTGGCGGCGGTGCGCGGGTTGGCGAGCCGGATGTGGGCGTCCAGCGGGATCGCGGTGCCCTTGGGGTCCTTGGCGTAGTTGGGGACATCGGTCTCCTCGGCGCCGTCCAGCGGGGCGCCGGTGTCCTTGCGGCGGCCGAACATCTTCTCCTGCTCGGTCAGCGAGACCCGGTCCCAGAACTCCACCAGCATCCGGATGATCCGGATGACCTGGTAGCTGCCGCCGTGCGTCCAGGCGGGCTCGCCCTGGCCGTCGCCCACCCAGATCAGCCGGTTCGTCTCGCGCGCGGAGGTCACGTCCGGGTTGGCGATGCCGTCCTTGAAGCCGAGGAGGTTGCGCTGGGCGCCGGTGGGACGCGGGGTGTTCTGGAAGCCGTCGACGCGCCACTTGATCTGCATGGCGCCGCGGGTGTGCCGCGCGATGTCGCGCAGCGCGTGCAGCACGGTGTCCTGCCGGTCGGCGCAGATCTGGAGGGAGAGGTCGCCGTGGCACTCGGCCGGCCGGAGGTCGTCGTTGGGGAACGTCCGCATCGGCGTGAGGCGGCGGGGCTTGGCCTTGGCCAGGCCGTAGCGGTCGTCGAAGAGGGAGGCGCCTACGCCGACGGTGACGGTGAGCGCGTCGGCGGGGACCTCGGGGCCGAGGATGCCGTTGTCGGAGGGCGGGGCGCCGACGCCGAGGTCGGCGGGCGTGCCGCCGGCGGTGAGGAAGCGGGCCCGCTCGGTGATGGTCTTCAGCAGGCCGGCGAGTTCCTCGCGGCTGTCGGCGATGACGTCGAAGGAGACGAAGGTGGCCGCGGCGGGGGCCGGGGTGACGACACCGGCCTGGTGGGCGCCGTGGAAGGGCACCTTCGCCGTGTCGCCGGCGTCCGCCGCGCGCGCCTGGCCGGTGCCGGCCTGGCCGAGCGCGAACCCGCCGCCGGCCAGGACCGCGCCCGCGGCTCCGGCGCCCAGGGCCGTCCGTACGAAGGCGCGGCGGCCGTGACCGGCGGGGCAGCCGCCCTGCGGGGCGGACGTTTCGGCGGGCGGCATGGAGGGTTCCCTTCGGTCGTACGGTCCCGGTGCGGGCCGGGGTGTCATGGGTGCGGGTGGGCGGGCGCGCGGGCCGGTGGGCGCGCGGGCCGGTGGGCGCGCGGGCCGGTGGGCGCGGGGGCGCCCGGGTTTCACGGCGATCAGGCGGACTTCCGGATCTCCAGCAGGTCCGGTACGGGGGCGAGGTCCTCCAGGAGCTGCCCGGTGGCCCCGTTCAGCCGGGCCCGCGTGGTGGCGTCGAGCCGGTCCACCGGGGTCCAGGAGCCGCCCTGGTGGGAGGCGTCCAGCAGCTTCTGGAGCCGGGTGACGTCCGCGTCGACGGTGGGCAGCAGGTGCGGGGCGCGGCCGGCCAGCAGGGGCTTCAGCACGGTGAGCAGTTCGCGGGTGCCGGCGAGGTTGGCGTCGGTGGTGGCCAGCTCGGTGCCGCTGCCCTGGTCGGCCTGGCCGGTGAGCTCGAACTGCAGGGTGTTCTCGAGGATCTCGTGGGCGCGCAGCGGAAGGTCGCCCGGGTCGAAGTCCTGGGCCGGGAAGGCCTTGCTCAGACCGGCGGCGTCGGCGGCGAGCTGCCGGGCGGGGGCCTTGAGCAGGGCCGCGCTCTGGCCGTGCCACAGGCCGTACTCGATGCGGTGGAAGCCGGTGAAGTCCTTGTCGGCGACGCCCGCGGTCAGTCCGTCCGGCCTGCCGTTGATCCTCTTGTCGAAGTCCTCGAAGGTTCCGTAGGCGGCGCCGAGGGAGGAGTAGGTGCGGTGGGCGGTCAGCCAGTCGGTGCGGGCCGCGTCCAGGCGGCCGCCCTGGATGTCGTCGTCGAGCCTGTCGGTCTGCGCGACGAGGGTGGCGAGGCCGCCCTCGACGTACTGCTTGTACTCCTTGAGCGGGGCGGCGAGATCCTGCTCGGAGACCGGGACGACCGCCCTGGCCCCTCCCCCTCCGCCGACCCGGACGGCCTTGGAGGTGACGGCGGTGCCGCCGCTGGGCACGCAGCGCCAGGCGTAGCTGCCGCCGGCGACGGTGGCGACCAGGTCCCGGGTGGTGCCCGGGGCGAGCCCCTCGATCTCGCCGTAGACGGCGCCCGTCGCCGGGTCGATCAGGTAGACCTCGGACGTCCTGGACCCGGTGTTGCGCATCTGGAAGGTCTGCCGCCCCGGCCGGGGCGCGCTGAACCCGTCCCCGCAGTCCGCCTCGGACACGGCGACGGTCTGCGCACCGCCGGGCTTGGGCCGCCCCAGCGCGACGACGAACCCGGCCACCACGGCCGGCACCGCGACAACGGCGACGGGCACGACCCACGCGGGGCGCCGCCGAGCGGCAGAGCCCGCGGGCGCGCCGGCCCCGGCGGCGGCGGCCGGGGACGGCTTCGCCGGGGACGGGGACCGTATGCCTCGTACGAAGAGGGTCATCACCACGGCCAGGTAGCCGGCGTAGCCGGTGACCTGGAGCCAGGTCATGGTCGGGGTGAGGTTGAGGACGCCCTGGATGAGGGTGCTGTACCAGGAGCCGGCGTCCACGGTGCCGCCGAGGTCGACGGCGTACGCGGCCTTGCCGGGGAGGACCCCGCCCTCCTGCAGGTCGCGCAGGCCGTAGCCGAGCACGCCGGCCGCGATGACGATCAGCACGGCGCCGGTGGCGGTGAAGAACTTGGTGAGGTTGATCCTCAGGACCCGCCGGTACAGGCCCCAGCACAGCCCGGCCGCGAGGACGAGGCCGATGCCCGCGCCGGTGAGAGGCCCCGCCGACTCCCCCGCCGCGCGGGCGGTGGTCCACAGGAACAGGGCCGTCTCCAGGCCTTCGCGGCCCACCGCGAGGAAGGAGGTGAGGATCAGCATGCCCGCGCCCATCGCGAGCGCGCCGGTCACCTTCTCCTTGATCTCACCGGAGAGGTTCCGCGCCGAACGGCGCATCCAGAAGACCATGGCGGTGACGAAGGCGACGGCGATCACGCCGAGGGTGCCGCCGAAGGCCTCCTGGGCGGTCGCGGACAGGGACGCGGCCGTGAAGGTGAGCACCGCGCCGAAGCTCATCGCCAGCGCGATCGCCGCGAGGACGCCGGTCCACACCTGCGGCAGCCGGGACTTCGCTCCGGCCCGCACGAGGGTGGCGACCAGGATGGAGACGATGAGTCCGCCTTCGAGCCCTTCTCGCAGTCCGATCAGAAAGCTCGGAAACGCGTCGTCCCACATGCCCTGCGGCCCTCCCCGGCACACCGCTCCGGCCACCGTGGGACCGAGTTAGCGAAGGCATGCCTTACTTCGCGACCATCATGACCACTGGCACCTGGTCGGTCGGTCATGAAGTGGCAATGGGAAGGCAAAACCCGGCGCACGCCAGTGCGCACGCGCTAGAGACCCCGGGGTCCGCCGGGGCACATGGATTCACCCTTCGGGGGGACAACCGGAACGGTGCGCCGGTCGTTGTCGTCTACAGTGCAGTAGACCGTCTACAGATTTGTAGTCACTCGTCGGGCGCCGCCCGGCGTGCGTCCGTGACCCGACGAAAGGCCGGCGACGATGATCGCACCCCCGTACCTGTCGTCGCAGCTCGCCGTCAATGTGCTGGACGCCCAGTCGCTGCTGGCCGCCTTCGGCGTGCTGGGCGTCGCCGTGGTGCTGTTCGCCGAGACCGGCCTGCTCGTCGGCTTCTTCCTGCCCGGCGACTCGCTGCTGTTCACCGCGGGCCTGCTGTGCACCGGTACGGCCGACCGAGGGGTGAGGCTGTCGCTGCTGCCGCTGCTGGTGGCCGCCGTCGTCGGCGCGCTCGCCGGTTCGCAGTGCGGCTACGTGCTGGGGCGCAAGGCGGGCGGCGCGCTGCTCGCCCGCAGCCGCTCCCCGCGCCTGCACGAGGGCGCGCGCCGCGCCGAGGAACTCCTGGAGCGGTACGGCTTCGCTAAGGCCATCGTGCTGGCCCGTTTCGTCCCCGTGGTGCGTACGGTGCTCAACCCGATGGCGGGCGCGCTCGGCGTCCCGGTGCGCACGTTCACCGTGTGGCAGGTCACCGGCGGCGTGCTGTGGAGCGCCGGCCTCGTCCTGGCGGGGTACGCGCTCGGATCCTCGGTGCCCAATGTCGACAAGTACCTGCTGCCGCTGATCGCGCTCATCGTGGTCGTGTCGCTGATCCCGCTGGCCGCCGAGGCCCTGCGCTCGCGCCGCGCCGCGAAGGCCAAGGAGGCGCGCGGATGATCCTCGCCCTGTCCGGCGCCTCGATCGACGGCTCTCTCTACACCGGCGTGGTCGGCCTGGCCCGCCGCTCCCCCGCGTGGCTGGACGACTCGGTCACGGCGTGGTCGGCGTACGGACTGGCGGTGTTCGCGGTGCTGATGGCGGTGGGCTGGTGGCGGGCGCGCCGGGTGGGCGCCGAGGCCGCGGTGACCGCGCTCGCGGCGCCGTTCGTCGTGGTCGCCGCCTACGCGGTGAACAGTCTGGTGAAGCTGCTGGTGCACGAGGTGCGGCCGTGCCGGACGCTGCACACGGTCACCCTGGAGGCCTGCCCGGGGCGTACCGACTGGTCCTTCCCGAGCAACCACGCCGCGATCGCCGCCGCGGCCGCGGTCGCCCTGTTCTTCGTCTCCCGGCGGCTCGGCGTGATCGCCGCCGTGGCCGCCGCCGCGATGGCCGTCTCCCGGGTCTGGGTGGGCGCGCACTATCCGCACGACGTGCTCGCCGGCGTCCTGACCGGCGGCCTGGTGGCCTTCGCGCTGATGAAGTGGCTCGCCCGCCGGCACGGCGCGCTGGCCCGCCGCATCACCGCGACCCGGCTGCGCCCGCTGCTGGTGTCATGAAGCACATAGGTCACAGCGCGCACACCGGTCGTACCCGTCATGTCGGGCCCGCCGAGCTGGCGGGCAGTACCGGGCTCGGCGCCTGGGCGGCGTTCGCCGTGCTGGCCGTGGTCGTCGGCCGCGGCCCGGCCCCGGGCGTGGACGGCGGCCTGCTGGACTGGTCGGTGGCCCACCGCTCCTCCATGTCGGTGTCGGCGGCCCGCGCGCTGACCGACACCGGGACGGGCGTCGTGCCGTACGCGCTCGTCGCGCTGGCCTGGATGCTCCTGGGCCGCACGCTCCGGCAGCGCACGGCCGCGGCGGCCCTGGGGTGCGCCTGCCTCGCCGCGGGCCAGCTCCTGCGCTACGGCGTGATGGAGCTGATCACCCGGCCCCGTCCGCCCCGGCAGGACTGGGCGGCGTACGCCTCGGGCTGGTCGTTCCCCTCCGGGCACACCACCACCTCGGCGCTGGCCGCGGGCCTGGTGATCTGGGCGACGGTGCTGCGTGCCCCGCGCGGCCGTACGGCCCTGTGCGCCGTCGTCGGCTGCTGGGGCGTGGCAGTGGGGCTGACCCGGGTGTACCTCGGGGTGCACTGGTTCACCGATGTGGTCGGCGGCTGGCTGTTCGCGGTGGGCTGGCTCGGGGTGTGCCTGTGCGCGGCGGCCTGGTGGCTGCCCCGGCGCGGGGCGGCCCGAGAGACCGGCGAGCCGCCGCCTTTGTGACGTAGACGTAGGCATAGGGGCGTAGCGGCCGCGCTTCACACGGCCCGGCGGCGGATGAGCACGCCGAGGACCAGCAGGCCGGGCAGCAGCGGCAGCCAGACCGTGAGGAGCCGGTAGCCGAGGACCGCGGAGGCGGCCGTCGCGGCCGGGCTGCCGCCGGTGGTGAGCGCGAAGGCGAGGGCCGCGTCGAGCGAGCCGAGGCCGCCGGGGGTGGGCAGGAGGGCGGCGGCACTGCTCGCGGCGAGGTAGAGCAGGGCCACCCTGGCCGGTGACAGGGGCAGCTCCACCGCCTGGGTGACCGCGATGACCACGAGGGAGTGCGCCGCGGCGAAGGCGAGCGAGCCGCCCCACAGAGCGGCGGCCCGGTTGGGGCGGGTGTGCACGGCCCGGATGTCGGCCGCCATCGTGGCGAGGGCCCGCGTGCAGCGGGACCGCAGCGGCCCGGCCACCACCAGTGCGAGGACCGCGGCGGCGGCCAGCACGGCGGCCACGGCCGCGGCGGACACCCGGGGCAGGCGCAGCAGGCCGGGGCAGAACGCGGCGAGTACGGCGATCAGGACGGCCCGGGCGGTGACACCGGCGGTGGCCTTGACGGCGAGCGCGCTCGCCGAACGGCCGGCGGGCAGCCCGCAGCGCATCAGGAACCGCAGGTTGACCGCCCCGGCGCCGAGACCGGCGGGCAGTACGTGGTTGGCGGCGGACGCGGCGAACTGCGCGGCCACCAGCCGTGCGCCCGGCAGCGGCTCGGCCACCGCGCCCTGCTGGGCCAGTGCCGAGCACGCCCAGGTGGCGACGGCGGCGGTGGCGCCCAGCAGCAGCCATCCCTGGTCGGCCACGGCGAGCCGGTCGGCGCCGGTCTCGAGCACCGGCCAGTGGCGGCGGGCCGCGTAGGCGGCGCAGAGGAGCAGCGCGAGCATGACCCCGGTGTGCCACCACACGCGCCGGCGCCGCGCGGTCGTGACGGTGGGCAGCGTGGTGGTCATCCGGGGATTTCCTTACTGCGCGCTCGGCGCGACGTACAGGCGCAGGTCGCCCAGCCGGTGAGGGGTCCAGGAGCGGGCGTAGTCCGGTGGACTGCCCTGGGCGGTGGTGAGGGCGGCGGCCGGGATGCGCCGCGCGGTCCGCACGATCTCCTCCCGTGTGCTGTTGGCGTTGTTCCCGGAGGTCGCGGCGGAGCCGCAGCCGGTGTAGAAGGCGATCGGGATGGCGCTCTCGCCGGTGAGCAGGCACGGCGGGCGCACGCCGAGGCGGTGCAGCTCGGCGGCCGTGCGGTCCCAGGCGATCCGGTCGGCGGTGGTGCGGTCGACGGTGTGGGCGAGGACGGCGTACTGCGCCCCCAGGTGCACCGCCAGGCCCAGCGCGGTCAGGCTCAGCGCGAGCGGGCGCCAGTTGCCGGCGGGCGTCCTGACGAGGTGGGCGAGCGCGTCGGCGACGGGGACGGCGAGCAGCGCGTAGGCGGGCAGCAGGAAGCGGGGCGCGGCGTAGCCGATCAGGAAGAGGTAGGGGAAGGCGGCCGTGGCGGCGCAGGCCAGCGCCACGAGGGTGGGCCGGGTGCGGCGGGCGCGCACGGCGAGGACGAGACCGGCCGCGGCGAGCAGCGGCAGCACGAACCACCAGGCGGTGACGACGGGATTGGGCAGTGCGCCGGTGCACGGGCGGCACAGGGCGCGGCCGCCGAGGCTGCGCAGCTGGTCGACGACGGCGAAGTGCCAGCCCAGGCCGCCCTGTATCGCCGAGCCGTCGGAGAGTCGCTGGAGCAGGCCGCCGTAGGCGGTGTAGGCCTCGATCACCCACTCGGCGGCGCCGGCGGCCAGCCCGGCGAGCAGCGCGGCGAGCGCCTTCCAGGCGCGTTCGTAGAGGGCGAGGGCGAGCAGCGGGAGTGCGACCCAGACCGCGTCCACCGGCCGCATCCACGCCATGAGGGCGGCGCCGGCGAGCAGGCCCGAGAGCGCGGCGCGGTCGCCGCCGCCGGCGGGGGCGCGCATCCGCGGGCGCGTGACCGCGCGTACGGTCGCACGCCCGGCCGTACGTCCGTCCGCGCGGACGCGGAGAAGGCAGCCCGCGCACACCAGGGCGCCGATGGCGACCCAGTAGTTGGGCATGGCCTGCGGGCCGTAGAAGAGGGTCACCCACAGGGAGGCGTACAGGGCGCCGGCCAGGGCGAGAACGCCGGAGGGGAACAGGCCACGCCAGGCCCGCAGGGCCAGGTACAGTCCGAGGCCGGACAGCAGGGCCAGGTAGACGCGCAGCAGCGCGGTGGACGACGACCACGAGGCGATGGGCGCGACCAGCAGCGAGACGCCGCGGGCGCGCGGGGCGCTGAAGAAGGCCGCCGGCGCGTGCGGGCTGACCTGGCTGACGTAGACCGTCTCGTCCCAGCCGAGGCCCATGCCGGGGCGGACCAGGACGAGCTGGGCCAGGACGAAGGCCGCGGCGACCGCGGCGAGCGGCGCGTCGCCCCGGACGCGGCGGGCCCGGCCGGAGCCGGGCACGGCGGCGGACCGCCGTGTCCCGGAAATTATGGCGTGCGTACTGTCGGCCATCTCCACCCCTCACCCCTACACACTGTAGGGTTTCTGACTCTCGCGGATCGCGGGAACGGCGCAGGAGTCGGGAAAGACGTCTGGAACACGTCGGCAGGACGTCGGGGAAAGCTCACGGAAAACGACGAAAGCAGGGTCAAGCTAACCCGTCTCGGGGCCGCTCGCCGGGTGCGATACCGCCGAAGGCCTGACTCCCTACGGACTGTAAGGTTGTGGGCATGGCTGATAGAGGGCCTCACGGCAGGACGGAACGACGCAGCTCGGGAGAGCTGGAGAGCGAGGTCCTCGCGGCCCTGTGGTCCACCGAGCGGCCGCTGACGCCGGCCGAGATCCAGGCGGAGATCGACGGCGACCTGGCCTACAACACCGTGCACACCATCCTCAGACGGCTGTACGACAAGGGCCTGGTGCTGCGTGAGGTCGACGGGCGGCGAGGGGCGTACCGGCCGGCGAAGAACGCGGCCGAGCTGACCGCCGACGCGATGCACGAGGCCCTGGACCGCGGGCCGGACCCGATCGCGGCGCTCCAGCAGTTCGTGACGGGGCTGAGCCCCGAGGAGGGGCGGGCGCTGCGCGAACTGCTCACCGGCGGGCTCACCGGGGGCGTGGTATGACCCTCGACGTCTACACCCCGCTGGTGCTGTCGCTGCTGCTGGCCGCGATCAGCCCGGTGGTCGGGCGCCGGGTGGCGCCCGCGCTGGCCGCGCGCGTGCTGACCGCGGCGGCCGTGGTGACGGCGGCGGCCGGTGTCTGGTCGCTGGTGCTGCTGGCCGCCACCCTCGTCAACGACGCGCCGCCGGTCGTCGCCGAGGCCCGGGAGAACGGACGGCACCTGGCGGAGCCGGTGCCCGAGGGGATCGGGATACTGGCCTGCCTGGCCCTCGCGCTGGTCGCCCACCGGCTGTGGCGCACCGTCCACACCGCCCTCGGCACGCGCCGCGCGCTGCGCCGGATGTGCGAGGGACACCCGCCGGGCACCGAGCTGATCGTCGCGGCCTCACCGGTCCCGCGGGCCTTCGCCATTCCCGGCCCGCCGGGCAGGATCCTGGTGACCTCGGCGATGCTCGGCGCGCTGGAGCCGGTGGAGCGGCGGGTGCTGCTCGCCCACGAACGCGCCCACCTCGCCCACCGGCACTCCCTGCTGGTGACGGCCGCGAACCTGGCCGTCGCGGCCAACCCGCTGCTCGGTCCGGTACGGGCCACGGTCGCCTTCCTCGTCGAGCGGTGGGCGGACGAGCGGGCCGCCGCCACGGTGGGCGACCGCACCGCCACGGCCCGCGCGCTGGCCCGCGCGGCCCTGACCGCGGGCCAGGCCCGGCCGTCGTGCGCCCTCGGCTTCACCGACCGGGCCGTCACCCGCCGCGTCGCCGCCCTCCAGTGCGCCCCGCCGCCCCACCTGCGCTCCGTCGCCGCCGCCGTCCTCGCCCTCGGCGCCCTCCCGGCCCTGGGCGCCGCCGACGCCACCGACGACCTCCTTCACCTCCTGGCGAACGTCCTGATGTAGCCGGCGCCTGGATCAGCGCGCGTTGGGTTTCCGGTGCGGGGGCTGTTCCGGCGCGGGGCGGTGGAGCGGCGGCGGGACCGGGTGGGAGACCGGGCTGTCCGGGTTCACCGTGACCCGTTCGCCGTGGTGGCGGATGCGCAGGGAGGGCCCGGCCAGCAGGGTGTACGTGGCGCTCTGCTGGGTGATCTCCACCCGCAGCCGGCGGCCGCGGAACTGCAGCGAGAACGCCAGGCGGCTGAACTTCTCCGGCAGCCGCGGCGCGAACTCCAGCGTCTCCCCCGACCGGCGCATCCCCCCGAAGCCGGTGACCAGGGCCATCCAGGTGCCCGCCAGCGAGGCGATGTGCAGCCCGTCGCGGGTGTTGTGCTCCAGGTCCTCCAGGTCCATCAGGGCGGCCTCGGCCGCGTAGTCGTAGGCGAGCCGCAGGTGGCCCGCCTGCGCGGCGATGACGGCCTGGACGCACGCCGACAGCGAGGAGTCCCTGACGGTCAGTGGCTCGTAGTAGGCGAAGTTGCGGGCGATGTGCTCCTCGTCGAACTCGGCGCCGCAGGTGTACATCGCCAGCACCAGGTCCGCCTGCTTGATCACCTGCTTGCGGTACAGGTCGAAGTAGGGGAAGTGCAGCAGCAGCGGGTACTGGTCGGCGCGGGTGCCCGCGAAGTCCCAGCGCTGGTAGCGGGTGAACCCCGCGTGCTGCTCGTGCACGCCAAGTTCGCCGTTGTACGGGATGTTCATGGCCTCGGCCGCGTCCCGCCAGGCGGCGCTCTCCTCGTCGTCCGCGCCGAGCCGCTCCGCCTCCTTCGGGTGGCGTTCGACGACGTCGGCGGCGGCCAGCAGGTTCGCCCGCGCCATCAGGTTCGTGTACGTGTTGTCGTCGGCGATCGCGCTGTACTCGTCGGGGCCGGTCACGCCGTCGATGTGGAACGTGCCGCGGTGGTCGTGGTGGCCGAGCGAGCGCCACAGCCGGGCCGTCTCCACCAGCAGTTCCATCCCGGTGTCCCGCTCGAAGTCCTCGTCGCCGGTGGCCGCCACGTACCGCACCACCGCGTGCGCGATGTCGGCGTTCACGTGGAAGGCGGCGGTGCCGGCCGGCCAGTACGCCGACCCCTCCTCGCCCTCGATGGTCCGCCAGGGGAAGGCGGCGCCGCGCAGCCCCAGCTGGGCGGCGCGCTCACGGGCGGCGGGCAGCGTGTTCTGCCGCCAGCGCAGCGCCTCGGCGACGGCGTCGGGCGAGGTGTAGGTGAGCACGGGCAGCACGAACATCTCGGTGTCCCAGAAGGCGTGCCCGTCGTAGCCCGAGCCGGTCAGGCCCTTGGCCGGGATCGCCCGCTCCTCGGCGCGGGCGCCGGCCTGGAGCACGTGGAACAGCGCGAAGCGGACGGCCTGCTGGATCTCCTCGTCGCCGTCCACCTCGACGTCCGCGCGCGCCCAGAAGTCGTCCAGGTACTCCCGCTGCTGGCCGACCAGGCCGTCCCAGCCGCCGTGCGCGGCGGCCGCCAGGGCCGCGTCCACCTGGTCGCTCATCGCCGGCAGCGAGCGGGCGCCGGACCAGCCGTGGGCGACCGTCTTCTCCACGCGCAGTTTCTCGCCCGGCTCCAGGACGGAGGCGACCGTCAGCCGGGCCAGGTCGGGGTGGCTCTCGCTGCCGGTGGTGGTCCGCTGCGGTCCCGTGACGACGTGGTCGGCGGCGACGGCCACGCGCAGGCCGCTGTGCCGGGTGCGGTGCACCAGGCGCAGCCTGCTGCCCGAGGCGAAGTCCTCCTCCGGCTCCAGCGGCGCCTGGAGGGCCATCGCCGCGCGCGGGTCGCCTTTGGACTCCGGCAGCTGCTCGTTGGCGACCAGCTCGGACTGGATGACCACGCGCGCCTGGGAGCCGACGGCCTCGACCTCGTAGGCCACGGCCGCGATGGAGCGCTGGGCGAGGGAGACCAGCCGGGTGGAGCGCACCCGGACCGTCGTGCCCGCCGGCGAGACCCACTCGCAGGTCCGCTCCATCACCCCGCGCCGCATGTCGAGGGTGCGCTCGTGCGAGACGAGCCGGCCGTAGCGCAGGTCGAAGGGCTCGTCGTCGACGAGGAGCCGCAGGATCTTGCCGTTGGTGACGTCGATGACCGTCTGGCCCGACTCCGGGTAGCCGTAGCCGGCCTCCGCGTAGGGCAGCGGGTGGATCTCGTACACGCCGTTGAGGTAGGAGCCGGGCAGGCCGTGCGGCTCGCCCTCGTCGAGGTTGCCGCGCCAGCCGACGTGCCCGTTGGACAGCGCGAAGACCGACTCGCTCTGGGCGAGCACGTCCAGGCTCAGCTCCGTCTCGCGCACGGTCCACGGCTCGACGGCGTACGAACGGTGGGTGATCACGCGGCACCACCCCGCCCGGTCGCGCCCGTGAGGAGTTCGGCGAGGTCCTTGACGACCACGTCGGCGCCGTGGGCGTAGAGCGCGTCCGTCTGGCCCACGCGGTCGACGCCGACGACGTATCCGAAGCCGCCGGAGCGGCCCGCGTCCATGCCGGCCAGCGCGTCCTCGAACACGGCGGCCCGCCCGGCGTCTGCGCCCAGGTCCCGTGCGGCGGCCAGGAAGGTGTCCGGGTGCGGCTTGCCGGGCAGGGCGCGCTCGCGGGCGACCACGCCGTCGATGCGTACGTCGAACAGGCGCTCGGCGTCGATCGAGCGCAGTACGTCGACGGTGTTGGCGCTGGAGGAGACGATCGCGGTGCGCAGGCCGTGGGCGCGCACGGACTCGATGTAGCGCAGGGTGCCGTCGTAGGCCTCGACGCCGTCCGTGCGGATCTTCTTCAGGACCATCTGGTTCTTGCGGTTGCCGACGCCGTTGACCGTCTGCGCGTCCGGCGGGTCGTCGGGGTCGCCCTCGGGCAGTTCGATGCCGCGGGAGGCGAGGAAGGTGCGCACGCCGTCGGCGCGCGGGCGTCCGTCCACGTACTCGTCGTAGTCGGCCACGGAGTCGAAGGGACGGAAGTCGGCGCCGTCCCGTGCGCGCAGGAACTCGTCGAACGTCTCCTTCCAGGCGGCCGCGTGGACCACTGCCGTCTTGGTGACCACCCCGTCGAGGTCGAAGAGGCAGACGGTGATTTCTTCGGGCAGACCGAGCTCTGTCATAAAGGCACCTTTCCCCGCGTCGCGGCGTTGAGCGGGTGTCGAGTGCCACACGTGACGCACTTTCCGACTTCCCGGTCAACCTTCGGTCCGCTTTCCGGGTGACACACTGTCCGGTGTGCCGACCGCCTTCGACGAACTCCTCGCCCGCGCCCGCGCGCTCCCCCGCGACGGACGGCGGGCCGTCCTCGGCATCACGGGCAGCCCCGGCGCGGGCAAGTCGACCCTCGCCGAGGCGCTGGTGCGGGCGCTGAACGGCGGCTCGGAGCTGTGGGCCGCGCACGTCCCGATGGACGGCTTCCACCTCGCCGACGCCGAACTCGACCGGCTGGGCCGCCGTGACCGCAAGGGCGCGCCGGACACCTTCGACGCGGCGGGGTACGCGGCCCTGCTGCGCCGGCTGCACGAGGAGTACCGCGAGCACCCCGGGCCGGACGGCGAGACGGTGTACGCGCCCGCCTTCGAGCGCGTCCTGGAGCAGCCCGTCGCGGGCGCCGTCCCCGTGCCGCCGACGGTCCGGCTGGTGGTGACGGAGGGCAACTACCTGCTGCTGGACAACGGGGCCTGGGCGCGCGTGCGGGCGCAGCTGGACGAGGTGTGGTTCTGCGAGCTGGACGAGCCCGAGCGCGTCCGCCGTCTCGTGGCGCGGCACGTGGAATTCGGCAAGGGTCCCGAGGAGGCCGCCGCGTGGGTGGCCGGCACCGACCAGCGCAACGCCGATCTGGTCGCCATGACCCGCGACCGCGCGGACCTGGTGGTGCCGGCGGCGGCCGTGCCGCGGCCGGAGTCCGGACCGGGGTGAACCGGGGCGGCCCCGGGGCCGTACCGGTGTGTACGGCGGACGGTCCGCCGGTACGACGCGCGGGGCGGGCGATGATCGGCGAACAGCACACGGTCCCGGCACCGGGGCCGCCGTCCCCCGAGGCGTCCGGCGAGGCGTCCCGCGAGCGGCCGCCGGGCGGGGGCTCCTCGGTGCGGGCGCGCCTTCGCGGTGCGGCGCGGCGGCACCGGCACTGGCTGGTGCCCCTGGCCGCGGTCGTGCTGCTGGCGCAGATGGCCGTCGCGATGGTCACCGCGGCGGCCGAGCAGACCCCGACCATCGACGAACCGGTCTACGTGGGCACCGCGGCCTTCTACCTGCACGAGCACAGCGTGGCCTTCAACCCCGAACACCCGCCGCTGGGCAAGCTGTTGATCGCGGCCGGGGTCGCGGTCGCCGATCCGCGCGCCGACGCCGCGTTCAGGAACTTCACGGGTGACCAGGGGGCGCTCGGCCGGCATCTGCTGTACGAGTCGGGCAACGACCCGTGGCGGCTGATGCTGTGGGCGCGGCTGCCGGTGATCGCGCTGACGCTGCTGTTCGGACTCGTGGTGTTCGCGTTCGCCCGGGAGTTCGCGGGCGCGGCCGGCGGGCTGGTGGCGCTGGCGCTGTACGCCTTCTCGCCCGACGTGGTCGCGCACGGTTCGCTGGCGACGCTGGACGTGCCGGCGGCCGGGTTCGTCCTGACCTCGGCGTGGCTGCTGTGGCGGGCGCGGCGGCGGCCCGCGCTGTACGTGCCGCTCGCCGCGCTGGCGCTGGGGGCGGCCCTGGCCACCAAGATGAACGCGCTCCCGGCGGTGGCGGTCCTGCTGCCGCTCGCCGCGGTGCCGGCGTGGGCGTCCCGCCGCCCGACGGACCACCGCCCCACCGATGACCGCCTCGCCGACCACCGCCCCGCCGACCGTCGGGAGCGGGTGCGGGCCCTGGCCGCCGGGGCCGGGTGGGCGTTCGTGGCGGCGGTGGTGTCCGTCGCCGTCGTGTGGGCGTCCTACCTGGCGGTCGACCCGCGGCTGCGGTGGTCGCCCCGGGATCCCGTGCCCGCCGTGCACGGGCTGCGCGGTCTCCTGGTCGACGCGATGCCCTTCCCCGAGGCGTACCGCGACGGGATGCGCGTGCAGTTCGGCTTCGAGAACCAGCCCTGGCAGGGCTTCCTCTTCGGGCACGTCTACACCGGGTCGCGCTGGTACTACCTGCCGGCCGCGCTGCTGGTGAAGACCCCGCTGGGCACCCTGGCCCTGTGGGCCGCCGGGGCCGCCCTGCTGGTGGCGGCGCGCAGGCTGCGCCCCGCGGCCGCCTACGTGCTCGCGCCGCCCGCCGTGCTGCTGGCCGCCGCGATGCACTCCTCGCGCGACTTCGGCACCCGGTACGCGCTGTTCATGCCGATGTTCGGGGCCGTGGCCGCGGCCGCGGTGCTCCTGCCGCGCCCCGCCCGCCGGGTGCGCCGGGCGGTGCTCACCGGGGTGCCGGCGGCGCTGGTGGCCTTCACCGCGGTGAGCTCGCTGCGGACGTACCCCTACTACCTGCCGTACTCCAACGAGGCGTTCGGCGGTCCGGCCCGCACCCATCTGCGGCTGCACGACTCCAACGTGGACTGGGGGCAGGACCTGGGGCGGCTCGCCGACCGGCTGCGCACCCGCTACCCGGGCGAGCGGGTCTGGCTCGTCTACAAGGGCAGCGGTGTGCCGTCGTTCTACGGCGTCCACGCGGACGATCCCCGGGCGGTGCCGCCGGAGCGGGTGCACGGGCTGCTGGCCGTCTCCGACTCGTCGGCCGCCAAGGCCACGGGACGGCTCGCCGGACTCATCCGCACCAGCCGCGCGGTCGACGACGTCGGCCACTCGATCACGATCTACCGGCGGTGACGGCTCGGAACGCTATCCGGGCTGCGCGAAGGCCTCCGCGCTGACGTGCGGCATGACCCGACTGGCCACGCGGTAACGGCCGTTGGGCACCTCGGACGACCGCGTGACGTGGACCGTCAGCGGGCCGGCCCACTCGTAGCCGCGGTGTTCGGCGTGCCGGGCGAGGCGGTCGGTGAGCTCCTGCCCCACGCGGCTGCCGCGGCGCGTCAGTTCGTCGTGCACAGCGCCGGCGAGCTCGACGTCGAAGGCGTTGGGCACGATGACCCGGTGCTCGCTGCACACGACGGCGTTCGCGTCGCACTCGCGGCGCAGGGCGTCGAGGAGTTCGACCGGTTCCTTGCCGGTGATCCGCGCCCACAGCGCCTCCCACCGGTTCTCCAGGGCCTGTTCCAGGGCGCTCAGTACGGTCATCTCAGGTTTCACCTGCCGAAGGGGTCTCGTGTGTCCGCCTGCGGGTTCCCGCACGGGGCGCGGGTATCCCCGACGAGCGCCGGCGGCCGGAAGCACTCGTACAAGCCCTGGTCACGGCGGTGAGTGAGCTATGTTGAACCTCTGTGGGAGACAAAGGAGGCGCTTCGGTGCCATCGCCGCAGCAGGCTCGCGCGAGTGCGTCCGCGATCACCTCGGGCAGGACGGCGCCGGAGGCGGCGGCCGCGCCGGCGTCCCAGCTCAGAGCGCTCTTCGACGGCCCGCACCTGTCTCCCGGCCAGCGCCGCATCGCCCAGTACCTGATCGAGAACATCGCCGAGGCGGCCTTCCTGTCGATCACCGAACTCGCCGACCGGGTCGGGGTGAGCCAGCCGTCGGTGACCCGGTTCGCGGCGGCGGTCGGCTTCAGCGGCTATCCGGCGCTGCGCGAGAAGCTCCAGTCCATCGCGCTGCGGACGCTGGCGAGCGGGCCCGGTGCGGCCGAGGAGGACCGGGCCAACGAACTCCAGGCGGCCGTCGACGCCGAGATCGAGAACCTGGAGAACCTGCGCCGGGACTTCGCCGATCCCGACCTGGTGATCGACATCGGCCGCAAGCTGTCCCGGTCGACCCCGCTGACCGTGCTGGGGCTGCGCATCTCGGTGTCCCTCGCCGAGTACTTCGCCTACGCCGCGCGGCGCGTCCACCCGGACGTACGGCTGGTCACGCTCGGCGGCAGCGTCGCCTACGACGCGCTGCTGCAGTCCCGGGAGGCCGGCGGCACGTGGGTGCTGGCGTTCTCCATGCCCCGGCACGCCCACGAGACGCTGACGGCGGTCCAGGTCGCCCGCAGCGCCGGGCTGAAGGTCGCCCTGATCACCGACCTGGCGCTCGGTCCGGTCGCCGACGAGGCCGACGTCGTCTTCGCCACCGGGACCGGCTCTCGCCTCGTCTTCGACTCCTACGCGGCGCCCGGAGTGGTGTGCGCGGCCCTGTTGCAGGCCATGACCGACGCCGACCCCGAGCGGACCCAGGCCCGGCTCGAGGAGTACGAGCAGATCGCCGACCAGCACCAGTTCTTCCTCCGGGACTGACTCCGCCCCGCGCGGCGCACATGGGAGTATGCCGTTCAAAGCGGGCATGAATGTTTTCATACGTCTTGCAAAGCGGACGGCATATATAAATACTGCTCACGGATCACGGCCCGGCCCACTCCGGGTACGTACCGCAGCTCGGCCATCACCACCCGCAACCGCCCGAGAAAGCCGACGGCCCGCCCATGTGCCCTCCGCACCGCAGCTCCACCGGGCGCCGCCGGCTCTCCGGGCCCCCGCACCGGCACCCCGCGCCGCCGTCTCCTACCCGCGTCGGCACACGGGGTGTCCGGCCGGGCCTCGCACGCGCGAGCGCCCGCCGACGGCCCCGGTCATCCCCTAGGCCGGGGCCGTCGAACCTCGTCGGACCACCCTCCACGACGCCGCACACCCGGAAGCGATGATCATGCCCCTGACGACCACGCGCATCAGCACGGACTGGCCCTGCCAGGTCAAGACGCCCGGCAGCTACGACTGGGAGCGCTCGGCGGCCAAGTGGCTGCGCGAGCTGGTGCCCGCGCGCTACGGCAGCTATCCCGCGCTGATCCGCCACCCCGTGCTGCTCGCCCGTCATGCGCAGATCCAGGTCCAGCAGGAGATCCGGGTGGCCCGCACCGCCCTGCAGACCGCGCGCGCCGACCTGCCCCGGCTCGGCATGCCCGAGTCGGTGATCGAGCACACGATCAAGCTGTACGCGGCCGAGCTCATGCAGCTTCAGCACATCGCCCGCAGCGTCCGAGCCGTGAGCGAGGCCCTCGTGGAGCGGCACGGGGCCCACGGCGTCCGCTGACGACCGCGCGCACGGCCTCACCGCCGCACCGCCTGCCGACGGTCCCGGACGGATCCGGACCGCCGTGCCGGTGATCGGAGCGGCCCGATGTGCGATGCTCGTCGCGTGAGCAGCGAGCCCGCCGTACCCGCGGAGCCCGGCGCCGCACCCGACATCGCGGCGCTGGCCCGGATCGTGGCCAGACAGCGGGCCGAGATGGACCGGCTGCGGGACCTCGCGGCGACCTCCGCCGTGCTGGAGCGCGCCAAGGGCGTGCTGATGGCCCTCACCGGCATTTCCCCGGAGGCCGCGCACGAGGAGCTGCTCCAGCGCGCCAGGGCCGCGCACCGCACCCTGATGGAGGAGTGCTGGCTCACCCTCGGCACCCTGGTGCCCCCGCTGCCCCCCGGGCTCACCGAGGCCACCGCCGAGAGCGACGCGCCCCCGCCCACGCCTCCCGGCGGCTCGGGCACGCCGGACACGGCGAAGACCGGCAGGGCGGCGGACACCGACGCGGCCGTGCTCGCCGCGCTCGGGCCGGCGCTGGCCCGGGTCGGTACGCCGCAGGACCTGGCCCGTTGCCTGCACGAGCACCTCTCCAAGGCCGTGGGGGCCGACGCGGTGCTGCTCTACCACCGGCAGCCGGCGGGCGGGCTCGAGCTGATCGGCCACCGGGGCGTGGACGACACCCTCGCCGCCCAGTGGCGGCACGTGCCGCCGCTCAGCGGCGTCGCCGCGCTCGACGCGCTCGCCTCCCGCGAGGCGCTCTGGCTGGAGGACCCCGAGGCGGACGCCAGGCGGTACTCGCTGATCGGCGCCGGGGACCGGGCCGCGCGGTGGCCGTCCCGCGCCTGGCTGCCCGTGGTCACCGCGGGCTCGGCGGACGTCGTCATCGGCGTACTGCGCACCCGCGAGGGGCCGTTCACACCGGGGGCGCGCGAACTGATGTGTGACGTCGCCCAGTTGTGCGCGGGCCGGCTGCGCGCCTTCCTCACCCGGCCCGAACCCCTCGCGGCCGGCACGGCGGACGTCCTCCGGGCCGCGTTCGAGGCGCTCCCGGGCATCAGCGTGCTGCTCACCCCGCTGCGCTCGCCCGACGGCGAGGTCGAGGACTACCGCATCGAAGCCGCCACCCCGCAGACCGTCGACGCGGTCGGACGCAGCGGACGCCGCCTGGTCGGCCTGCGCGTGCTGGAGTGCTGGCCCGCCATGGCCGAGGAGCCGCTGTGGCAGGGCTGGCTCGGCACGCTCACCACCGGCGAGCCCTTCGAGGGCGAACCGTTCGCCCGGCAGGAACTGGTCTCCGGCAGCCAGGAGTTGTCCACGTACTCGGTGCGCGCCGCCCGCCTCGGTGACGCACTGGTGGTCACCTGGCTGCGCCAGGACTCCTCCGACCGGCAGCAGCAGCGGCTGGCCGACCTCCAGCGCCTGGGCCGGCTCGGCTGGGCCACCTGGAACCTGGTCACGCACGAGGCGGCCTGGTCCTCGCACGTGTACGCCCTGTGCGGCCGGGACCCGGCGCGCGGCCCCGTCCGCCTGGAGGAACTGCCCGACCTCGCCGTGCCCGAGGACGGCCCCGCGCTGGCCGGCGCGGTGGCCGAACTGCTCAGCGAGGGCAAGCCGTTCGACGTCCCCTTCCGGGTCAGGACACCGGCCGGCCTGCGGCATCTGCGCGCCGTCGCCGAGAGCGTCCCGGACACCGAGGGCGCCCCGGCCGAGGTGCACGGCTTCCTCCAGGACCTCACCGCGCAGCGCAGCGCCGAACTTGCCCTGTTCAAGAGTGAGCAGGCGGTGCTCACCCAGCACGAAATGCTCCAGGCCGAGCGGACGCTGGCGGGCCGGCTCCAGCACGCGCTGCTGCCCCTGCCGCGCCGGCCCGTGCGGCTGGCCGGGCTGCACGTGGACCTGGCCTACCTGCCCGCCCAGACCGGAATCCATGTGGGCGGCGACTGGTACAGCGCCATCGAACTACCTGGCGGGGACGCCTTGTTGGTGGTCGGTGACGTGGCCGGACACGGCCTCGACGCGGTCGCCACCATGGCCCAGCTGCGCTTCACCGCCAAAGGCATGATCCTCACCGGCTCGTCGCTGACCGAGGCGCTCACCGGGCTCAACACCCTGCTGCTGCACTCCCTCGACAGCCACGGCACCGCGACCATGGTGCTCGCCCGCTACAAGCCCGCCCAGCGCCGGCTGATCTGGGCCCAGGCAGGCCATCCGCCCCCGCTGCTGCTGCACAAGGGCGAGCCCCGCTACCTCGAGCGTCCCCGGGGGGCGCTGCTCGGGGCGACCCACACGCCGGTGTTCGAGGAGGCCGAGTGCCGGCTGGAGCCCGGGGACCGGCTGCTGCTCTACACCGACGGCCTGGTGGAGCGGCCGGGTGAGCCCATAGAGGTGGGTCTGGAACGGCTGGCCGCCGCCGCCTCCGCCCCGGCCACGGCTGCCCGCGGGTCCGACGCGTCCGGCTCCCTCGGCCCGCTCCTCGCGGCGATGCTGCCGGGCGAGCGGCGGGACGACGTGTGCGTACTGGACGTCCGGGTGCCGTCCACTCCCGGATAGACGGCCGCCGGGGCGGCGCGCCCGGATGGACGACAGCCGGGACGGCGCGCCCGGTCAGTCGGCGGGGTGCCCCGCCTCGATGCCGAGCGTGTCGGCGAGCCGCAGCAACGGCCCCCCGCCGTCGTCGCGCGCGCCCGACTCCACGGGGTCGAGCAGGAAGGCCACGTGGTCTCCGCCGTCGGCGCGCGTCACGATCCGGCCGACGAACCACGCCGCCGCGTCGTCGAGTACGACGGCCCCGCCGGCCCGCGACGTGCAGCGGACCTCCGCGAACTTGTCCACGCCCTCGTCACCGGTCCGGCCGCCGAACAGGGCCGCCAGCGCGTGCTGTTCGCGGGTGAGCAGGTGCACGGCGAGCCGGTCGGCGCGCTCGGCCACCCGGAACGTGCGGTTGGCCTTGGACAACCAGACCGCGAACCTCGGCGGGTCGATGGAGCACTGGGAGGCGAACCCGACCAGGCAACCGGCCCGCTCACCGCCCGCCGCGGCCGTCACCACGAACATGTCGGGGTTCAGCCGGCCCATGAACACGTCCACGCCCTGCATGTCCGCACCGCTCCTTCCGCGTCGCCGCCGCTCCCGCCGGCTATCACCGGCTCGGCACATCCGGTCGCCGGGTACCCGGTTCCGCGCGCCGTCAGCCCCCGTACCTGGCGGAGCCCGTGGTGGTACGGGACTCCAGGGAGCGCCGGGTGTCGTTGCCGTAGACGCCGGTCTCGTCGCCGCTGACGCCGTACCACAGCTGGTAGCGGGCCACGGCCTCCCGCAGGGCGGCGTCGTAGCGGCCGTCGGTGGAGCCGCCGCGGTAGACGTCCGGGACGTTCAGGAGGCGCCGCTGGAGTTCGGCGACCTCGGGTCCGCTGTCGCCCTCGCGCAGGGTGCCGGGGCCGTCGGGGTCGCCCGTGCCGGAGGAGGTGGACGCGGGGTCCGGTGCGGGGGTGGACGCGGGGTCCGGGGCGGCGGAGGCGGTCGCGGACGGCTGCCGGGCGCCGGCCTGTGCCGCCGTACTGGCCTCTCCCCTGCCGGGCAGCAGCAGGGCCCCGCCGAACCCGCCCAGCGCGGCCGCGGCCACGGCGAGCGCGACGGCGGCCCGGCGCAGGCCGCGCCCGGGAACGTCCGCCGAGGAAGGGGAGGAGGGGGAAGGGGATGGGGACGCGGGGGAAAGGGACGGAGGTACGGGGTGGGTTCCGCGCCGGCCGCCCGACCGGGACGTCCACGGCTCCCCGGCGGCTGATCTCGGGGCCGCGGGTGCGGGCGCGGCGGCCGGTACCGGGGGCAGCTCCTCGGTCGCGTCCTGGCCGCCGAAGCGGCCGCTGTCGAGGCCGGGGCCGCGGCCACCGTCCTGGCCGTTCTCCCTCCGGAACTCCCTCATCAGCTCGGCGAGCGCGTCCGTCCGCCGTGGCCGTATGACACGGACGGGTTCGACGGGCGGCCCGCCGTGCGGCTCCTCGCGTCCGGGTGGTGTCGACACGGTGCGCTCCTTCCGTTCCTGCCTGCTGCCGGCCCCATCCCGAGGAGAGATACGTGCCGGCCGCCCCGCCGGTTCAGGGAGCCGCCCGCTCCGTGGCCGCGGCCGCCGAGGCGTTGGCGGCGAGGAAGCGGTGCAGCGAGGCCTTCAGCGCGGCGACGAAGGCGTCCCGGCCCGCGTCGTCGAGGGCGTCCAGGGACAGGTACGGGTTGAGGTCCTCCAACTCGACCAGCAGCAGCCCGCCGTCCGGTGCGCGGCACGCGTCGACGCGCTGGATGCCGTGGTCGAGGCCGTTCCAGTCGATGAAGCGCCGGGCGAACTCCAGGTCCTCGCGGGTGGGTTGGTACGGCCGCAGCAGCCAGCGCCGCTCGGGGTCGGGGGCGTGCAGGGCGTACTGGAAGTCGTGGTCGACGAAGTAGAAGGAGACCTCGTAGGCGAAGTCGACGTGCGGCTGGACGAGGACGGTGCCGTCGGCCAGGGCGGGCAGCTCCCCGGCGGTGACCGTGCGCAGGCCTATGGAGTCGGCGCCCAGCTTGGGCTTGACCACGTACCGGTCGGCGGCGGGCAGCAGGTGCAGGTCCCCGGGCCGGTCGACGGTGGGGATGACCGGGTAGCCGGCGGCGGTCAGGTCGAGGAGGTACTGCTTTCCGGCCATGTCCGCGCGGCCGTCGAGCGGGTTGTAGACGGGGGTGGAGCGGGCCCGCGCGCGGGTGCGGAAATCGTCGTAGGCGTCCCGGTAGGCGAGGACGGGTCCGCTGTTGCGGACGACGACCGCGTCGAAGGCGTCCATCAGCGCGGCCGCGTCTCGCGGGTGGCACAGGGCCAGGGTGAAGTCCTCGCGCAGGCGGCCGGTCAGCGCGATGTCCTCGTCGCCGTAGCGGCGGCCGCGCGCGGGGTACGCCGGGTCGGTGACGTAGAGGATGCGGGGGCGGGCGGACGGCATGCACGGGCTCCTGAGCTGCGGGGAGGGCGGGACGGTACGGCGGAGAAAGGTTACTTCGCACGGCCCTCGACCCGTCGGGTGCACTCAGTTCCCTCGAAATACTGCACTGAGTGCCATGTACGCGGGCCGGGGATGCTACGTTCCCGTCCATGAGCTCCAGCAGCACCGCGCCCCGCCGTGGCGGGAAGGCCGAGGCGGCGGCCGCGAAGCCGCCCATCCGGGACGCGTTGGTGGCGGCGGCGTTCCGGCTGTTCCTGGAACGCGGGTACGAACAGACCACCGTGGACGACATCGTGGCGCTGGCCGGGGTCGGACGGCGGTCGTTCTTCCGCTACTTCCCCTCCAAGGAGGACGTGGTCTTCCCCGATCACGAGCGCTGCCTCGCCGACATGACGGCCTTCCTCGCCGCGAGCAGCGACGGGGACGAGCCGGTGCGGCGGGTGTGCGACGCGGCCCGGCTGGTGCTCGGGATGTACGCGGAGAACCCGGCGTTCTCCGTGCAGCGCTACCGGCTCACCAAGCAGGTGCCGGGCCTGCGGGCGTACGAGCTGTCGGTGGTCTGGCGCTACGAGCGCGCCCTCGCCGAGTACCTGCGCGGGCGGTTCGCCGGGCGGCGGGACGGGACGCTGGAGGCCGACGTGATCGCCGCCGCGGTGGTCGCCGCGCACAACAATGCCCTGCGCTCCTGGCTGCGTTCGGACGGCGAGGGCGACGCCGGAGCGACCGTGGACCACGCGCTCGGATACGTCCAGGCGGCCTTCGGCCACGCGGAGGCGGAACCCGGCGGACGGCGTTCGGGGGCCGGCGCCGGGGCGTCGGCGAGAACGGCTGCGGATGACGTGGTGGTCGTCGCGGCACGGCGCGGTACGCCGCTGTGGCGGGTGGTGCGGGAGGTCGAGACGGCCCTCGGGCCGTCAGGCGCCGCCCGAGATTAGGGTACGGAGTGCCTCCTCAACTCTTTACGCGTGGCACTCAGTGCCATACTCTGTGGCCGTGCACGGCGGCACGGCGAGCCGCGCACGGCGTGCACGGGTGCCCCGCGCACGCGGGATTTCCGGCCGAGCGCAGGGAGTTGACCAGCGTGTACCACCACTCAGGAAACGTCGCTCATACGGCAGCGGGCTCCGCGACCGGACTGCTCGAGCCCCAGGGCCGCGACCCGGAAGCCCTGTACTTCCAGCGCTGCGGCTGGTGCGGGACCGCCATGTACCAGCGGCTGCTGTGTCCGGTCTGCCGGGGCAGCGAGCTGCGGACCGAGCGCAGCGAGGGCGTCGGCACCGTCCGCCACTCCACCGTCGTGCACCGCAACACGCCCGCCGCGCGCAATGTCTCGCTGGTGGAGATGAGCGAGGGGTTCATCGTGCGGGGCAGGGTCATGGGGCCTCCCATCGGCATCCACAGCGGGGACCGGGTGCGGCTGTCCACGGCCAAGGACCCTGTGCGCGCCGAGCCGGTCTTCCAACTGCTCGACGAGCCGCTGCGCGCCTGGAGCTGACGACGGCCCGGGTCCGGCCCCCGGCGTCCGCCGCGGACGCCCGGTCGCGCTCACCGCTGGGCCCGGCGCCGACGCCCGAGTCCGCCGCGCCCCTGCCGCCCACCGCGCCACCGGGGCCCGCTCCCCCGCCGCCGCGGCACAGGGCGCCCAGGGTCAGCAGGGCGCAGACGACGTACACGCAGCCGGGCCAGGCGAGCAGCGCCGGATACGTTCCCGGGGCGACCGCGAGGTGGTCCTCCGCGCGGATGAGCTGCGGCACCACCCGGGCGCCTGCCGCCGACGCCCACGCGGCGAGCGCGAGGAAGTCGAGCGCACGCCATCCGTGCGGGCCGTGCAGCAGCCGGACCATCGCGGGCACGCACCAGATCCAGTGGTGGCTCCAGGAGATGGGGCACACCAGCAGCCCGTACAACTCCGCGACGACCAGGGCCCCGAGCCGGTCGCCCCGGCGGGCGGTGACCCACAGGGCGTACGCCGCCAGCGCGGTCACCAGCAGGCACGCCACCAGCCAGACCACGGTGGCCGTGTGCCCCGTACCGAGCAGTCTGTCGAGGGCTCCGCGCAGGGACTGGTTGCGCACCGACCACTCGGGGCCCATCCGCCGGGTGTCGGTCATCAGGCCCGACCAGTAGCGGGCCGATTCGCCGGGGGCGACGCACCAGGCCAGGGCCGTGGCGGCGGCGCCGGTGACGGCGGCCCAGGCGGCCGCACGCCACTGCCGGGTCGCCAGGAGGTACAGCCCGGCGACCGCCGGGGTCAGTTTCACCGCGGCCGCCAGCCCCACGGCCGCCCCCCGGGCCGCGGGCCGGACGGGCAGCGCCAGGCCGGCCATCACCACCGCGCCGAGCAGCAGGTTGACCTGGCCCTGGTCGAGGGTGTGCCGCACGGGTTCCAGCCAGAGTCCGACCGCCGTCCAGAGCAGGGCGAGGTTCCTGGCCCTGCCGTCGGCAAGGGGTCCGAGCAGCCGTACGGCGCAGCCCGCGACGATCAGCAGGGACGCCACGGACAGCACCTGCCACAGCACCACCGTGACCGCCCAGGGCAGGCGGGAGGGCGCGAGGAACACCAGGGCGGCGAAAGGCGGGTAGGTGAAGGGAAGCGACGGGATGGGCGGGCCGGTGCGCAGCGCGTAGTCGTAGAGGTCGCCGGTCAGCAGGTGGCCGGCGGCCTCGTGGTAGACGCGCAGGTCCAGCGGCCGGGTCGGGTGGGTGACCACGGCCAGGATGTGCAGGCCCACCGACGCGGCCAGACACCAGCCGGCACCGCCGATGGGCCGCTGTCCGGTCCCCCGGCTTCCGGCTGGGGTCTGCCCACCCTCCCCGGCCGGGGTCCGGCCGGCTCTTCGGCTTTCGGCCGGGATGTCTCCGGTCTCCTGTCTCCCGGCCGGAGTGCTTCCCGTCTCCCGGCCTCCGGCCGGGATCTCTCCGGACTTCCGGCTCTTGACCCGGATCTCCTTCACGGCACCAGCCCCGTCAGGTCCGTCCGAACGCGTCCGCGGCCGCGACACGCGCCGGCCCGGGCCAGGCACGCGTCCGCGGGTCTCGGCACGCGCCCGCCAGGTCCCGGCGCCCGTCCACGACTCTCCACGCCTTCGCAGCGTAGACCGCGCGCGTGAACACGAGCGCCGCCACGCGCACCGCGCCTGATCCACCGTCAACACACCTTGACTGGCGTGATCACGTCGGCGCCGGCGCACCTCCTCGGCGCACAGGCAACCCACAGCCTTCGTCCCCCATCCTCCGGGACGCCAGAGGCCCCCGGGACCGCAGGGGGCGCGTGCTGCGAGGAGGGGACATTGATCCGTGCCCGGCGAACAGGGGTCACCGCGGTGGCGGTGCTCGCCCTATTGGGGGCGGCGCCCGTCGCGGCGCAGGCCCGGCAATCCGGTGAGCCGAGAACGCCTGCCGCGACGGCCGACCGTCACGGCGGGCTGCCGCCCGGCTGGAGCCTCACCGGGAAGGGAACCGGCCGCCAGTTGGTGTGGCGCTCGGACACGCCCGTGCCCATGGGGGACGCGCGCGTCGAGTTCTACGCCGGGGACCGGCTGCTGGGGCGGCCCGTACCCGGCGGCGACGGCCGCGTCTTCCGGCTCGGCCTGGACCGGCTCGGCCCCGACGGTGCGGGGGTTGCCCCGCGCCTTGACGATCTGCAAGTACGCGCCGCGGGGCGGAGGCTGGACGCGCCGCCCGCCGCCGCACCGCACGCGCCCGGCAGCGGACTGGCGGCCGGGGCCACGCATCCCGCGCCGCTCCCGGCGAACGGCGTCGACCCCGGAAAGCCCGGCCCGTACCGCACCCTCACCGGCGAGTACACGCTGAACTCCGTGCGCCTGCCCGGGTTCCCGGCGCCGGTCGAGATGCGCGCCGTCGTAGTGGCACCGCGCGGTGCCACCGGCCGCCGCCCGCTCGCCCTGTTCCTGCACGGCCGCCACGCCACCTGCTACAAGCCGCACACCGACGAGGTGACCGGCGACTGGCCCTGCCCGGCCGGCACCCGGCCCGTTCCGAGCTACCGCGGCTACCTCCAGGACCAGCAACTCCTCGCCTCCCAGGGCTATGTGACCGTGTCGATATCGGCCAACGGCGTCAACGGCCAGGACTCCGCGGCCGAGGACGGCGGCGCGCAGGCCCGCTCCTCGCTGGTGCGTGCGCACCTGGCCCGCTGGGCCGGCTGGGCCGCCCACCCGGCCACGGCACCCGGCGCCGTGCGGAAGGCGCCGCCGGCCGACCTGTCACGCGTGCTGCTCGTCGGGCACTCGCGCGGCGGCGAGGGCGTCAACCGGGCCGCCATGGACAGCCTCTACCCGCCGCCCGCGAGCCAGGACCCCCTGCGCGGCCCGGCCCGCTGGAACATCAAGGGGATCGTCCTCATCGGCCCCACGGTCTTCGGCCAGAACCCGGTCGCGGACGTGCCCTCCACCACGATCCTGCCCGGCTGCGACGGCGACGTCTCCGACCTCCAGGGCGAGGTCTACGTCGACGGCACGCGCGGCGTCAGCGGGGGCGCCGCGCTGCACAGCGCCGTCTACGTGACCGGCGCCGACCACAACTTCTTCAACACCGAGTGGACCCCGGGCAAGGCCGAGGCGCCCGCCGAGGACGACTTCTACGACATCCCCGACCAACGCGACCCCGTGTGCTCGCCCGGCACCCGCACCCGGCTGACCGCCGACCAGCAGCACCGGGCCGGCGCCACCTACATCGCCGCGGCGGCCCGGCTGTTCGTCGCCGGGGACGACCGGGTACGGCCGCTGCTCGACGGGTCCGGCTTCCGGGCGCCCTCGGCGGACCCCGCGCGGGTGCTCACCCACGCCGTGGGCGCCGCGCGCACCGGCGGCTTCCTTCCCGACGGGCCGGTCACGGTGACCGGCGGACGGCTGTGCTCGGCGGTGGACCCCCGCCCGTCCGTTGCCTGCCTCGGCTCCGGCACGACCGGCCTCTCGCCGCACTTCGCCCAGTGGGAGACCCCGCGGGAGACCGGCCGCCGTGCCGTGGCGCTGCGCTGGACCGCCGCCGGCTCCGCGACCCGGATACGCCCCTCGGCGCCCGTCTCACTGGCCGGCGCCAAGGACCTCGCGCTGCGGGTGTTCGTACCTCCGAACACCACCGGGACCCGGCTGGAGGCGGCCCTCACCGACGCCTCGGGCCGCCGCGCGGTCCTCGGCACGGCCGGGGTGGACGGGCTGCCGGGCAGCGAGCGGACCGCCTCCTACTGGGCGCGCGAGGTGCGCGTACCGCTGACCGCCGCCGCACGCGCCGGTCTCGACCTGCGCCGGGTGACCACCCTGGAACTGACTCCGCGCAGCCGCTCCGGCAGCGCCTGGCTGATGGACGCCTGGGGCTGGCGCCCCGGGACTCCGGCGGTCCGTGCCGCCGCGCTGCCCCGCGTGGACGTCGGCAGGCTGACGGTCAAGGAGGGCGACTCCGGCGTGCGCACCTACCGGGTGCCGGTACGGGTGTCCGGGCACGACAGCGGCCAGGTGCGGCTGTACGTCCTGGACCCGCTCACCGGCGCCGGAAAGGACCGGCTGGTGACGGTGCGGCCGGGCGGCCACGACATCGACGTCCCCGTGCGCGTGGCGGGCAACACCCGCTTCGGCTACGACGTCTCCCACGACGTCATCGTCAAGGCGGTCCACCACTCGGTGATCGGCGCCTACCGGGGCGGCGTGACCGTCGAGAACGACGACCCGCGGCCCACGGTCACGGTCACGCCGCTCGCCACGCGGGTGACCGAGGGGCAGCCCCTGAAGTGGCGGGTGAACCTGTCGGCGGCCGCCGACGTGGACCTCTTCCCGTCGTTCGTCGTACGGCCCGTCGCCGGCGGCGGACCGGAGCTGTCCACCAAGGACGTCGACGCGACCTGGCTGCGGGAGAACACCGGGGCGTCGCCCGACCCGGAACGCCCGCTGTCCTCGATCGAGGACTTCATCCTGACCGTCCCGGTCCCCGCGGGCCGGCTGAGTGCGGAGGTGACCCTGCCGACGGTCAGGGACTCGGTCAAGGAGCAGCCCGAGTCGGTCCGCTTCCAGTTGACGGACGACGGGGGCCGGCCCCAGGAAGGCGGCCCGGAGCTGAACGGCACGGTGCTCGACGCCTCGTAGGGCGGCGGTGAGTAGGACGGAAGGCCGGCCGCGCGGATCTGTCAGGGTCCGCACGGCCGGCCTTCCGCAGTCCGACTACGTGTTGTTCCCGATGAGTTCGGGGAACCGGCGGGCGAAGAGCCAGCCGGTCCCCCCGTCGGCGCGCACGCCGTGGCTGATCGCGCCGGCCGAGGGCTGCGGCGATTTCGGCCGCCTTCGCCATCATGCGCGCCGGCTCACTCCTGGCTGTGCTCCCCGCTGAGCAGGCCGATCTCGATGGCCCGGCCCGGGTCGCTCCAGATCCCCATTGCGGTCTTCATGCGCAGGAAGCCGAGCCTGCCGTAGAAGTCCTCAGTACCCGGGTTGGCGTAGAGAATGATCTTCTTATGGCCGTCGGCGAGCTCCACCAGCCTGCGCATGATGGCGGATCCCAACCCTCGTCCCTGGTGGTCGGGATGGACCGCCACATCGCCGATGTAGGCGCAGTCCACGCCGTCCGCGAGCGCCCGGCCGGCCCCCACGAGCGCCCCGTCGGAGTAGACGAAGCAGACGAACATGCTGTTGCCGAACACCGTCGCGAGCGCCTGGGGAGACTTGTTGCCCAGCGGCGCCACCCGGTACAGGTGCGCCAACTCCTCCAGGTTCACGTCGTCGACGCGGTGCACCCAGGAATATCCGTCCACGGCCTGTCCCCTCAGCTCGATCCGTTCAGTCGAAGCGTAGGCTGCCGGCGCGTTCCCGCTTCAGCTCGAAGAAGTCCGGGTGTGCCGAGAGGGTCCGCACCGCGTCGAAGATTCGTGCGGCCTGCTCGCCTCGCGGGATGCTGTTCATCACCGGGCCGAAGAAGGCCGTTGAGTCGATGTGCATCGTAGGCGTGCCCACGTAGGCACTCGCCGTGGGATCCTTGCCCGCGTCGTGGCTGCGCTTCAGTACGGCGTCGTACTCGGTGGAACGAGCTGCCTCCGCGAGGCTCGCCGGGAGCCCCAGCTCGGCCAGGGACTCGGCGGTGACCGCGTCGAAGTCCTTGTTCCCCTTGGTGTGGATGCGGGTGCCGAGGGCGGTGTAGAGGTCGCGGAGCACGGCTTCGGAGTGGTGCTCGGCCGCGGCCGTCGCGACGCGGACCAGGCCCAGGGAGCGGTCGACGAGCTCGCGGTACCACTCGGGCAGCTCGTTGCCCTCGTTGTGCAGGTACAGGCTCATGATGTGGAACCGGACATCCAGACGGCGCAGCGGCTCCACCTCGAGGATCCACCGCGAGGTGATCCAGGCGAAGGGGCAGGCGGGGTCGAAGTAGAAGTCGACACGGGTTTGTGGCGCGGATGCTTCATCTGTCACGTCAGCGACGTTACGCGCGCATTGGAACATGCGTGAGATCCAATCCCGTGACAATATCCTGGTCCACTTCGGCCGTCCTGGGCGTCGACCTCCATCTGGATCCGGCCCAGCGGGCGGCCGACAGTCCGGGCTCGAGCGGGCGCTCCGGGAGGCGATCCGCACGGGCCGGCTCGCCCCCCGCGCCCGGCTGCCCGCGAACCGCAGGCCGGCCGCCGAACCGGGCCTGCCCCGGGGAACGGTGCAGGCGGCCTACGAACGACCGTCGAAAGTCGCTCGACCTGGTTACCTCCTTGAAGAGATCCTCTGGGCATGGAGTTCCTCTGCTACCACCGCGACCGGCCCGGCTCCGTAGCGCTGCGGTACGAGCTGCTGGAAGACCATTGGTCCTACATGGACCGGTACGCGAAGGAGATGATCGCCAGGGGTCCAACCCTCGCTGACGACGGCGACACACCCACCGGAAGTCTGCACATAGTCGGCCTGCCCGATCCCGCCGCCGCCCGCGCGTTCGCCTTCGACGAGCCGAACTACCAGGCCGGCGTCTACCGGGACGTGCTGCTGCGACGGTGGCGCAACACGCTGGGGCGCACCATGTGGGACTTCTCCGGCGGCCGGACCGGCGGCAACCGGTACCTGGTACTCGGCCTCAGCACGGGGCAGGCCGTGGATCTCGCCGTGCCGCCCGGCCGGGACGATTTGATCGCATACGGGCCTCTGCTGTCCGACGACGGCGCCACCTGGCTGGGCACGGCGGCCTTGGTCCGGGCGCCCGACCCGGACACGGCACGGGCCATCCTGACCCAGGACCGGTACGCCGACATCGAGGTGCACAACTGGCAGTTCGGCGGGCGGCCGTCATGACCCCAACTGACAGTGCACCCGCCGGCACGGCATACCCTCCCGTCACCGGCGCACCTCCTCAAGCTGCACCCGGCGCTGCCGCGCCCACCCCTGCTCACCCAGTCGCTTCCCACCGACGGCCAGGCCGGGACGCCTGCCTCACCCCCCACCGGGGAGCGGTGTCAGGACGCGCGTGCGCCCGTCGGGACGGTCGCGCCGAACCGTCCCGGGGCGTCAGGCGGTTGCCGTTCTCATGCGGCGCACCGCCTCCGTGAGGATGTCCGGGGAGGTGGCCAGGTTGAGGCGGGCGTGGCCCGCGCCGCCGGTGCCGAAGGGGATGCCGGAGCTGAGGGCGACACGGCCGCGGTCGAGGAAGACCTGCGCGGGGTCGTCGCCGAGGCCGAGGGCACGGCAGTCCAGCCAGGCGAGGTAGGTGGCCTCGCCGGCGCGGTGGGAGACGCTGGGCAGGTGCTCGGCGAGCAGGCCGGACAGGAGACGGCGGTTGGCGTCCAGCCCGGCGAGCAGCGCGTCCAGCCACGCAACGCCCTCACGCAGGGCCGCGGTGTGGGCGATGACGCCGAGGTGGCTCGCCCCGTCGGCGACCTCGCCGGGCAGCCGGGCCAGGTCGGCGGCGGCCGCGGGGCCCGCGACGGCGACGGCGGCCTTGACGCCGGGCAGGTTCCAGCCCTTGCTGGCCGACATCAGCGACAGTCCGCTCTCGCCGCCCGGCACGCTGAGGTACGGCACGAAGCGCACGCCCGCGGCGACGAGCGGTGCGTGGATCTCGTCGGCCACGACCCGTACGCCGTACCGGTCGGCGAGGGCGGCCACGGCGATGAGCTCGCCCTCGGTGTGCACGGTGCCGGTCGGGTTCTGCGGGCTGCACAGCAGGTAGGCGGCGCGCCCGCCGTGGGCGACGGCCGACTCGAAGACTTCCTCCAGCGCGGCGAGGTCCAGGCGGTGGTCGGCGCCGAGCGGGGCCTCGAGGACCTTCCTGTCCATGTGTGCCACGAACTCGTAGAACGGCGGATACACCGGCGGGCTGACGACTACCGGGTCACCGGGCCCGGTCACCAGCTTGAGCATCTCCACGACGCCCAGCATCACGTCGGGCACCAGCGCGGTGCGCCCCACCGCGAGCCCGCCCCAGTCCCACCGCCGCTCCGCGAAGGCGGCGAGCGCCTCGGCGTAGGCGGTGCCCGCGGCGTAGCCGGTGTCCCCGATGGCCAGCGCCTCGGTGACCGCGCGCACCACGGGTTCGGCGAGCGGCACGTCCATCTCGGCCACCCACACCGGCAGCACGTCGGCCGGGTACGCGCGCCACTTCTCGCTCGTGCGCAGGCGCAGGTCGTCGAGGGTGAGGACGGCGAGGGGGTTCGGTTCACCGGACGTGTCGCGCGGGATCCTGTTCATGGGCTCAACATAGGGCGCTCACGGCGCCACGCGGAACGGCGAGGCCGGGGGCGCCGCACGGTCCGTGGCGGCGGGCGGCGAAGAAGATCATGCCCGGCTGAACGCGTCCGTGCCCCGGCACGTATGGAGGTGGGGCGCTCAACGACCGGAGGGCCCCGCGGTGTTGAGCGCCGCGTGTTCGGGTTCGGGAGCCACGCATGAGGCACGCACGACGACGGGTGGTCCGGCGAGTGACACGGCTGACGGCCGTCGCGGGACTCCTCCTGGGCGGGGGGATGGTCACGCACGCGGCGATGGCGAGCGAGGCCCCCGGCGCCGCGGCGACCCTGCGCAGCGCGTCGCAGTCGCCCGGCGGAACCGGCGGAACCGGCGCCGGCCTGGTGGCGCGCCTCGGCGACGCCCGTACGGCGGGCAGCTGGATCGGGTCCGACGGGCGTGCGGTGGTCGCCGTGACCGACGAGAAGACGGCGCGGGAGGTGCGGCGGGCGGGGGCCGAGGCGAAGCTCGTGCGGCACAGCATGAACGAACTCGAGGCAGCCACCGCGACGCTGCGCGCGGCCCCGAGGGTGGCCGGCACGGCGTGGGTGACGGACTACCGCACCAACCGGGTCACCGTGGAGGCCGACAGCACGGTGTCCGCCACCGACTGGGCCCGGATGAGGAGGGTCGCCGACGGCATCGGCGGCGGTTTCGTGCACATGCGGCGGACCGAGGGCCGCTTCACCACACGGCTCAACGGCGCTCAGCCCATCCTGTCGACGGGCGGACGCTGCTCGGCCGGCTTCAACGTGACCAACGGGCAGAGCGACTTCATCCTGACCGCCGGGCACTGCGGTCCCGCCGGGTCCGTCTGGTTCGCGAACAGCCAGGGCGACCAGCAGCTGGGCAGGACGGTGAGCAGCACCTTCCCCGGCAACGACTTCTCCCTGGTGCGGTACGACTCGGGCCGCGCCGGGCAGGGCGCGGACGTGGTGGCGATCGGCGGCGGCAACGGCGTACGGATCACGGGGGCCGGGGACGCGAGCGTGGGGCAGCGGGTGTTCCGCAGCGGCAGCACGAGCGGGCTGCACGACGGCGAGGTGACGGGGCTGAACGCCACGGTCAACTATCCCGAGGGCACGGTCACCGGCCTGATCCAGACGACGGTGTGCGCGGAGCCGGGCGACAGCGGCGGCCCGTTGTTCTCCGAGGGGGTCGCGCTGGGTGTGACCTCGGGCGGCAGCGGCGACTGCAAGACGGGCGGTACGACGTTCTTCCAGCCGGTGACCAAGGCCCTGACCGCGCTGGGCGTGAAGCTGATCGTGTCGGCGCCGCAGCAGGGCGCGGGCGCGGCTCCCTCGGGGACGCCGTCCGGCGCGGCCACCCACAGCGCCATCGCGCCCGGCGGGACCTCACCGGGCTCCTCGGCGCCGGTGACGGGCGGCACGCAGGGCGCCACGCTGCTGGCCCGGCTGTCCGACCCGCGCAGTGTGGGCCCCGGGCTGCTGATCATCGGGGGCAGCCTGATCGCGCTGGTCGCGACCCGGTGGATCCGCTCGGAGCAGGACCGCAAGGCCTACCAGCGGTACTACTCGGCGACCTGGGGCTGACGGCGGCCCCGGGGGGCGACGGAAGAGGAAGACCCGGCCGGGAAGAGAAGACCCGGCCGAGAAGAAGAGAAGGGCACCCATTCGCTCATGGGTGCCCGGGGACGATGGTCCGCTCGCCGGCGGTGGCCGGTGAGGAGGGGCGGTCAGGCCGCCTGGGCCGGGTCCGGAGCGGCCATGGCCCACTCCATCACGAGGCGCTGGTAGATCTCGCGCTGCTCCGTGGTCAGTGTCCCGCCCGACCGGCGCCACAGGGCCCGGATCTCCTCGTTGACCTCCGCGGCCGATCGCTCGGAGACGGCTTCAACAGTGGTGGACATGCCGTGAAGCATATGCCGATCGACGTGAAGACGCTGTGAATAAGTATGAGCAATACGGACATACCGGACCGTGTTGCTCATCACGTCAATTTCACGCCGCTGATCAGGCAGTTCACCCTCCGGAAGGGTCGCCACGAGTGTCCCCTCCCCTCCGCTCAGGTGCCCGGCTTGCGTCCGTACACGAAGACGTCGTCGCCCTTCTTCAGCAGCGACCAGTACTTCTTCGCGTCCGTCGTCGTCATGTTGACGCAGCCGTGCGAGCCGGGCGGGTTCCACATGCTCAGGCCCACGGAGTGGAAGGCCTGGCCGCCGTCGAAGAACTGGCTGTAGGGCATGGGCACGTTGTAGACCGTGGAGACGTGGTCGATGTCACGCCAGTAGATCTTCTTCAGTCCGGTACGGGTCTCGTAGCCGTCGCGTCCGGTGCGCACCGGCACGGGGCCGTAGACCAGGCGCTTGCCGTCCTGGATCCAGCTGAGCTGGAGGGTCAGGTTGACGCAGGCGATCCGGCCCTTGTTGACGGGGCACTTGCCGTCCTTGTTGGGGTTCTTGCCGACGGCCTTCTGCTTGTTCATGAGGTCCATCACGCCCCAGGTGACGGGCCCGGCGTACCCGATGGCGGGCGTGATGCCGTGCTTGTTCTGGAAGGCGCGGATGGCCGTGCAGTCGGCGGCCGACTGCCGTCCGTCGACCGGCCGTCCGAGGAACTTCTCCACCTGCTTCTGGTACGGCCCCGTCCGCGTCGTGCAGCTGGCGGCCTGCGCCGGAGCCGCCCCCAGCGCGACCGTGAGCGGCGTCACCAGGCCCGCCACTCCCAGTACGACCGCTCCCCGCCTGCCCATGTGTGCCATGCCGGCCCCTCCCCGTGCCTCGCGCAACCGCGCTCTCCGACTCCTAGACAATTGCCGGGGCGTGCGGGTTGTGCGGCACGGCGGCCCGAGACGCAATGGTGACAATCAGGGGCCCAGCCGTCGGCTCAGCCGTCCTGGACCGCCCTGTTGAAGCCGGTGTGGACGGCCGTGAGGCCGCCGTCCACGGTGAGGGTGGTGCCGGTGATCCAGGCCGCGTCGCGGGAGGCGAGGAAGGCCACGGCGGCGGCGACGTCCTCGGGCTCGCCGACCCGGCCGAGGGGATAGAGCTCGCGGACCCGGTCGAGCTCGGCGTCGCGCCCCTCCCACGCCGAGGTGCGGACCGTGCCCGGCATCACGAGGTTGACGCGTACGCCCCGGGCGGCGGCGTCCCCGGCGAGGGTGCGGGTGAGGGAGGCGAGGCCCGCCTTGGCGGCGCTGTAGGCGTGGTTGCCGAAGTCCTGCACGGCGTTCACGGAGCCGATGCTGACGATGGCGCCGCGCCCCGAGGCGGCGAGGTGGGGCAGCGCCGCGCGGCAGCAGCGCTGGGCGCCGGTCAGGGTGACGTCCAGGTCCCGGGCCCACGTCTCGTCCGGGCCGTCCTCGAACAGCGGGGTGTCGGGCGTGCAGTGCGCGGCGCAGTTGACCAGGACGTCGAGCGAGCCGAACAGCTCGATCACGTGCCCCACGGCCTCCTCCACCGACGCCCGGTCGGCCACGTCCAGCGGATGCGCCCCGGCCGCGAGGCCGGCGTCCCGCAGGGCCGCCGCGGTCTTCTCCGCCTGGTCCGCGTCCACGTCGGTGACCAGGACCCGGGCGCCCTCCTCCGCGAGCCTGCGGGCGGTGGCGGCGCCGATGCCGCGTCCCGCGCCGGTGACGAGAACCCCGTACCCCTGGAAGCGACTGATCTGCGTCATGCGCCAGAACCTACTGGCCCGCGCGACCCACCGGGCGGATAACGTGCGCGCATGTCCGTGTTCTGGCAGCAACTCCCCGCGCTCATCGGCGTCGTGATCGGCGCGCTCGGCTCGTACCTGGCCGTCGTGCGCAGCGACCGGGCCCGCTTCCTGCGGGAGCGCACGGCCCGCTGGGAGGAGCGGCGGCTCGCCGTGTACGCCGACTACGCGCGCACGCTGAAGCAGTCGGTCACGCTGGCCTACCGGGTCGCCGCCCACTTCGGCAACGACCCGCATCCGCACCCCCTGGCCCCGGCGGAGGCCGGGCCGCTGCAGGCGCAGGCGGCCATCGCCCGGGACCCCTCCGGGGAGGCGCTGATCATGCTGGGCAGCCCGGAGGTGGTGGACAGGGCCCGGGCGTGGGTCGTGGTGGTCCTGGAGATGGAGGCCTTCCTGCGTGAGGAACGACAGGACCCACAGGCCTGGCAGGTCCTGCTCGCCCGCCAGCGCACGGCCCGCGCCGGCTACTACGCCGCCGTGCGCGAGGACCTGGCACTGCCCCCGGGCCACTCGGCCCGCTGGTCCCTGCCGGACCCGTCGGCGACACCGCCGGCGCCCCGGGGACCGGACGCGCCGGCGCTCTGAGCACCGCCGCCGGATCAGTGGCCCTGGGCGATCCATTCCTGGAGGTGCGGGGCCTCGGCGCCGATGGTGGTGGGCTCGCCGTGGCCGGTGAGGACCTTCGTCTCGGGCGGCAGCGTCAGGAGGCGGTCGCGGATCGAGTCGATGATCGTCGGGAAGTGGGAGTACGAGCGGCCCGTGGCGCCCGGGCCGCCCTGGAAGAGGGTGTCGCCGGTGAAGACCGCGCCGAGCCCCGGGTCGTACAGGCAGACGGCGCCCGGCGCGTGGCCGGGGGTGTGGATGACCGTCAGGTCGGCGCCGGCCGCCTCGATGACCTGGCCGTCGGCGAGGTGCTCGTCGGGGTCGCGGCCCGGGTGGGTCATCTTCCACAGCGGCAGGTCGTCCGGGTGCAGCCAGATGGTCGCGCCGGTCAGCTCCGCGAGGGCGGGCGCCGCGTTGACGTGGTCGTTGTGGGCGTGGGTGCACACGATGGCGGTCAGCCGGCGGTCGCCCACGGCCGCGGCGATGGCCCGGGCGTCGTGCGCGGCGTCGATGACGACGGCCTCGTGGTCGTCGCCGACGATCCACACGTTGTTGTCCACGTCCCACGTGCCGCCGTCGAGCGTGAACTGCCCGGAGGTGACGAGGCGTTCGATGCGCGCGGCCATCACAGCACCACCACCGAGCGCAGCACGTCGCCATGGTGCATCCGCTCGAACGCCTTCTCCACCTCGTCCAGTTGGATGGCCTCGCTGACGAACTTCTCCAGCGGCAGGCGGCCTTGCAGGTGCAGGTCGACGAGCATCGGGAAGTCCCGCGAGGGCAGGCAGTCGCCGTACCAGCTGGACTTGAGCGCGCCGCCGCGCCCGAAGACGTCCAGCAGCGGCAGTTCCAGCTTCATCTCCGGCGTCGGCACCCCGACCAGCACGACCGTGCCGGCCAGATCGCGGGCGTAGAACGCCTGCTTGTACGTCTCGGGGCGGCCCACCGCCTCGATGACGACATCGGCGCCGAACCCGCCGGTCAGCTCGCGGATCGCCTCGACCGGGTCGGTCTCGGCGGAGTTGACGGTGTGGGTGGCGCCCATGGTGCGGGCGGTGGCGAGCTTGCGGTCGTCGATGTCGACGGCGATGACCTTCGCGGCGCCCGCGAGGTACGACCCGGCGATCGCCGCGTCGCCCACGCCGCCGCAGCCGATGACGGCGACACTGTCGCCCCGGCCGACGCCACCGGTGTTGATGGCGGCGCCGATGCCGGCCATCACGCCGCAGCCCAGCAGTCCGGCCACGGCCGGCGAGACGGCCGGGTCGACCTTGGTGCACTGGCCGGCCGCGACCAGGGTCTTCTCGGCGAAGGCGCCGATGCCGAGGGCCGGGGAGAGCTCGGTGCCGTCGGTGAGGGTCATCCTCTGGCGCGCGTTGTGGGTGTCGAAGCAGTACCAGGGCCGCCCGCGCAGGCAGGCCCGGCACTTCCCGCACACCGCACGCCAGTTGAGGATCACGAAGTCGCCGGGCGCGACGTCGGTGACGCCGTCGCCGACCGACTCCACCACGCCGGCGGCCTCGTGGCCGAGCAGGAAGGGGAACTCGTCGTTGATGCCGCCCTGCTTGTAGTGCAGGTCGGTGTGGCAGACGCCGCAGGCCTGGACCCGTACGACGGCCTCGTGCGGGCCGGGGTCCGGCACGACGATCGTCTCGACCCGTACCGGCTCGTTCTTCCCGGGTGCGATCACGCCGCGCACTTCCTGCGCCATGGTGGTGTCCCTTCCGTCGACCGATGTCCGTCTCCCCGACCCTACGCCGTGACTGATCGGTGACGGCACGCGTCGCCCTCGGCGGGCGGCCGAGGTCAGCGCACCGCGGGCACCAGCCCGAATGCCGGCGAGAGCAGCCCGGTGACCTGGTTGAGCCGGCCGAGCTGGCGGAGGTCGCGGACGTGGTGGAGCGCGGAGAGCTGTTCGGAGACGGTCGGGACCTCGGCCCGCTGACCGGCCGGGATCCCGCTGGTGGCGAGCGAGTCGAGCGCTCCGAGCGGATTGAGTCCGCCGGCGGCCGGCGCGCCCGCTGCGGCGGCGCCCGCGGGAAGCGCGGCCAGGCCCGTGACGGAGACGGCGAGAGCGGCGACGGCGACGATACGTCGAGTGGAGATCATGTCCGGAGCAACGTCACCGGCCCCCTCCCGGACACGGCCGCCCCGGCCGGCTCACCCGGGAGGGCGAGCCGGACCGCACGCGCATGAGGGCAAGCCGACCCGCACACCCAGCCCCGCGCCACGGCACACCCCGTCTGCGCTTGCCGAGTGCGGTGGGGCGGGGGAGGCTCGGAGGTGAGGCCCGTCGCGGCCCGCTCCTCCCGGGCCGCGGCCCTCGAAGGAGGTCACCATGGCTACCACGGCAAGCCCCGCCTTCGACACCGGCACCCTGCGCCGCGGCATCGAGGAACACACGGCGTCCGCGCTGCTGTCGCTGTACGCGGACGACGCCGAGATCCGCATCGTGGACCGCGACACCCAGCCCAGTCATCCCAAGGTGCTGCACGGGCGGGACGAGATCGGGGCGATGCTCGACGACGTCTACAGCCGCGACATGACGCACAAGCTGGAGAACTGCGTGGTCCAGGGCGACCGCGCCGCGTTCGTCGAATCCTGCGAGTACCCCGACGGCGTCCGCGTGCTCGCCGAGTCCATGATCTCGCTGCGCGACGGCAAGATCAGCGAGCAGATCATGATCCAGGCATGGGACGAGTAGGAAGGAAGGCCGCCCGCATCCAGGTCAGCTCCCGGCTGACCTGGACTTTCTCGGCCCGCGCGGGCCTGGGCCGGTCCCGTTCCGCAGGCCTCGCACCCTCCCGCGCGGCCACCACGGCGCAGCGCGCGGCATCGGTCGCCCTGCTGCGGTCCCTGCTCCGCGCGGCCCGCGGACCCCGCCCTTGCCACACGCGGGCCCACGCCCTGCGAACCCGCCGCTTCCGCCGCCGCTGAACCGCGCCGGGCGGTACCGCCGCCGGCCGGGACGGCCAAGCGGCACCGGCCAGGCGAGACGGCCAAGCGGTGCTGGCCAGGCGGAACGGGCCAAGCGGTGCCGGGCAGCCGGGGCGGGTCAGGCGGAGGCGGGCTTCCAGCCCGGCGGGCGGAGGATGGACAGCAGCTGGCGGACGAGTTCGTCGACGACCTCGTCGAGGGTGGCCTCCACCCAGCCGGCGCTCCAGTCGTGCAGGAGGCCGTTGACGCTGCCGATGAAGGCGGTGGCGGCGATGCGGTAGTCACGTGGCGCGGCCTCCCCGCGCGCGGCCGCCGCGTCGGCCTCGGCGCAGATCAGGTCGACCCAGTGGGACCGCCGGGCGAGCCGCTGCTCCTCCAGGCGCGGGCTGACGCCGATGATCTCGACGAAGGTGATGCGGACGCGGCGCGGGTCGGCCGTGACGCTGGCGGCGTAGGCGCGGAAGAGGGCGGTGACCCGTTCGGCCAGCGGCAGCGCGCCGGCTTCGGCGACGGCGTCCAGGACGGCCCGCTCGGCCCAGCCGTTGACCTGGAGGTGCAGGGCCGCCAGGACGTCCTCCAGGGTGCGGAACTCCTCGTAGAACTGGCGCGTGGACAGTCCGGCGGCCTCGCTGAGCGCGGCGACGGTCGTGGCGCGGAAGCCGGGGGCGTCGCCGAACAGCTGGAGCGCGGCGGCGAGGAAGCGCAGGCGCCGCTCGGCCTGCCGCTGCGCGGCGCTCTTGCCGCCGTACCGGCCGGTCGGCGCTCTCAGCCTGCCCACCACGGTTCCCCCTCCTAGCGTCGCCCGCCCCGACGGCCCCGCTCGATTTTGTCGTGTGCGCGGTCTTGTGGAATAGGCGGCCCTCTCCTTACTTTTCAGTAAGTTCTTTTGAAAGCACGCGTGTTCAGATCTTCCCGGCTCGCGCGGGCCCACCCGCGTCGCACCCCCCATCACAGAGGAGAGAGCACTCATGCCTGCCTTCAGACCCAGGCACCTTTGCTCCGTGGCCGCCGCCCTCGTCCTGACCGCGACCGCCCCCGCCACCGCCGCGACCGCCGCCGCGGCCACAGCCCCCGCCGCCGGTTCGTCCGCCGCCGGACTGCGCGAGGTGCTGTTCGTGGGCAACAACTGGGACGGCACCGCCGACGTCATCCGGTCCTCCGGCGACTTCGCCAAGGTCGGCCGGATCAACGTCATCCCCGACAAGGACCAGCGGATGGCGGAGATCAACGCCGACCCGGTCAAGTGGATCTACTTCCAGGCGATCCGCAACAGCGTCGGCGAGGGCCACGACCAGTTCGCCGACGACATGTACTCCACCCCGGACGGCCGTTCCGTGGTGGTGTCGCGGCCCAGCTTCGCCGACGTCGTCTCCATCGACCTGGCCACGGACAAGATCAACTGGCGTTTCCCGGTGGCCGGTTACCGCGCCGACCACATGGCCCTCTCCCCCGACGGCACCCGCGTCGCGGTCTCCGCGTCCACCGCGAACACCGTGCACGTGCTGGACATCGCCACGGGTAAGCAGCTCGGCTCGTTCGCCACCGGCGACAAGCCGCACGAGAACATCTTCACCAAGGACGGCAAGTACATCTGGAACATGTCCATCGGGGACGTCAACACCGCGCTGGACTCCCCCGCCTGGGACTGGACCAAGGGCGACCGGCACATCACCGTGGTCGACGCGACCACGTACAAGCAGGTCCGCGTCATCGACATGCGGCAGCGGCTGGACGCGATCGGCCTGAAGGACTTCTCCGACGCGGTACGGCCCGCGGTGTTCACCCCGGACGAGTCCACGCTGTACTTCCAGGTGTCGTTCTTCAACGGCTTCCTGGAGTACGACGTCGCCACGGACAGGATCACCCGGGTCAAGACGCTGCCGAAGAACCCGGCGACCAGCGAGGACCGCACCACCTGGGTCAACGACTCGCGCCACCACGGCATCTCCATGAACCCCGAGGGCACCAAGCTGTGCGTCGCCGGGACCATGGACGACTACGCGACGGTCGTGGACCGCGCCACCCTCCAGGAGGGCCCGCTGGTGCCCGCGTCGAAGCCGTACTGGGCGACGGTCAGCGGCGACGGCAAGGACTGCGTGATCTCCGAGAGCGGCGCCGACCAGGTCACGGCCGTCGACTTCGCCACGGGCCGCAAGGTGGTCTCGGTCCCGGTGGGCGACCACCCGCAGCGCGTCCGGCTCGGGCACGTCCAGGCCGACTGGACGGGCCCGTCGGCCGGTTGACGGGCCCCGGCCCGCGGTCAGAAGTATGCGGCGGCCCACGCCGAGAACTCGGAGCGGGCCGCCGCCGGCACGTCCGCGGAAGGGACGGGCCGCCGGCGCTCCGGCGCGAGGGTGCCGGTGCGGGTGCTGCCGGCCGGGCACGGAACGCTGATGGATTAACGCTCAACAAACCCCGCCGCACCACTCGCCGCGTCCGGGACTCGGCCATAGAGTGACGTACACCACGCTGGTCGCTGATTTCCCTCACCCACGCCCATACGGTCTCTGGAGGGCACATGACCCATATCTCGGTCACGGTGGACGGCACGGCCTACGAGGACGAGGTGGAACCCCGACTCCTCCTGGTCCACTATCTGCGCGACCGTCTCGGTCTGACCGGTACCCCGATCGGCTGCGACACCTCGAACTGCGGGGCCTGCACGGTGGAGCTCGACGGCGTGAGCGTCAAGAGCTGCACGGTGCTGGCCGTCCAGGCGGACGGGAGCGAGGTGACGACCGTGCAGGGGCTGGCCCCGGACGGCGAGTGGACGCCGCTGCAGCGCGCCTTCCACGAGCGGCACGCCCTGCAGTGCGGCTACTGCACGCCGGGGATGCTCATGGCCGCGCGGGACCTGCTGCGCGAGAACCCGCACCCCTCCCCCGAGGAGGTGCGCAGGGCCCTCGAGGGCAACCTGTGCCGGTGCACCGGATACCAGAACATCGTGCGCGCGGTGCTCTCGGCCGCCGAGGAGAGCGACGGCTCGGGGGCCACCGGCGAGCGGAGCGCCGCGTCCGCCCAGGAGGTGACGGCATGACCGACCAGGCCGTCGAGCGCGAGGTCGGCAAGGCCCGGCTGCGCAAGGAGGACGCCCGGCTGATCACCGGCCAGACCAACTGGACCGACAACATCTCCGTGGCCGGTCTGCTGCACATGGCCATCCTGCGCAGCCCGATGGCGCACGCCCGCGTCGAGCGTGTGGACGTCTCCCCGGCTCTCGGGCGCCCCGGCGTCGTCGCCGCGTTCAGCGGCCGCGACCTCGCCGAGGGCCTCGGCTCCCTGCCGTGCGCCTGGCCCGTCACCGAGGACATGGTGCTGCCCGACCACCCGCCGCTCGCCGTGGACGAGGTGCGCCACGCCGGCGACCCGGTGGCGGTGGTGGTGGCCCGCGACCGGTACGCGGCCGCCGACGCCCTCGAGGCGGTCGAGGTCGACTACGAGCCGCTGCCGCCCGTGCTGGACCTGGAGGCGGCGCTCGCCGAGGACGCCCCGCTGGTCCACGCCGACAAGGGCACCAACCGCGCCTACGTGTGGCCGCTGAAGACCGGCGAGGACTACGGGAGCGTCAAGCAGCGCGCGGACGTGGTCGTCAAGCGGCGCTACGAACAGCAGCGCCTCATCCCCAACGCCATGGAGCCGCGCGCGGTCGTCGTCACCCCGCTCGCCGCCTCCGGCGAGTACACGGTGTACTCCGCCACCCAGATCCCGCACATCCTGCGGATCATGCTGTCGGTGGTCACCGGGGTGCCCGAGCACAAGCTGCGCGTGGTCGCCCCGGACGTGGGCGGCGGCTTCGGCTCCAAGCTCCAGGTGTACGGCGAGGAGGCCCTCGCCCTGGCGGTGGCGCGCAAGCTGGGCCGCCCGGTGAAGTGGACCGAGTCCCGCTCGGAGGGATACCTGGCCACCCACCACGGCCGGGGCATGATCCAGGACATCGAGCTCGCCGCGACCTCCGAGGGCCGGCTGCTCGGCCTCAAGGTGGACCTGCTGGCCGACATGGGCGCGTACCTCATGCTGGTCACGCCGGGCATCCCGATTCTGGGCGCGTTCATGTACCCGGCGATCTACAAGATGGACGCCTACGAGTTCAACTGCACGGGCGTGTTCACCACCCGCACCCCCACCGACGCCTACCGCGGCGCCGGGCGCCCGGAGGCCACGTACGCCATCGAGCGGGCCATGGACGAACTGGCCGCCGAGGTGGGACTGGACCCGGTGGAGGTGCGGCGGCGCAACTGGATCCGGCACGAGGAGTTCCCGTACACCTCGATCGCGGGACTGACCTACGACAGCGGCAACTACGAGGCGGCCACCGACAAGGCGCTCGCCCTGTTCGGCTACGACGACCTGCGCGCCGAGCAGGCCAAGCGCAACGAGCGCGGGGACACCGTGCGCCTGGGCATCGGCGTGTCGACGTACACGGAGATGTGCGGCCTCGCCCCCAGCCGGGTGCTGCGCGACCTGCGCTACTCGGCGGGCGGCTGGGAGGCGGCGAGCATCCGCATGCTGCCCACCGGCAAGGTCGAGGTGGTCACCGGCACCAGCCCGCACGGGCAGGGGCACGTGACGTCCTGGAGCCAGATCGCCGCCGACGTGCTGGGCGTGCCGTTCGAGGACGTCGAGGTGGTGCACGGCGACACCAAGGTGGCCCCGCAGGGCATGGACACCTACGGCTCGCGGTCGCTGGTGGTGGGCGGCGCGGCCGTGCACCGGGCGGCCGAGAAGGTGGTGGACAAGGCGCGCAAGGTCGCCGCGCACCTGCTGGAGGCCAGCGAGGACGACCTGGAGTTCCGGGACGGGGTGTTCTCCGTCAAGGGCTCCCCCGAGGCGCGCAAGACGATCCAGGAACTCGCCTTCGAGGCGTTCACCTCGCACGACGTGCCCGAGGGCATGGAGCCCACCCTCAACGCCGAGCACGTCCTCGACCCGGAGAACTTCTCCTACCCGCACGGCACGCACCTGTGCGCGGTCGAGGTCGACACCGAGACCGGGCGGACGGGTATCAGGTCCTACGTGTGCGTCGACGACGTGGGCCGGGTGGTAAACCCGATGATCGTCGAGGGCCAGGTGCACGGCGGGCTCGCGCAGGGCATCGCGCAGGCGCTGTACGAGGAGGCGGTGTACGACACGGAGGGCAACCTGGTCTCCGGCACGATGGCCGACTACCTGGTGCCCTCGGCGCCGGACCTGCCCGAGTTCGTCACCGACCGGACCGAGACGCCCGCGGCCTCCAACCCGCTCGGCGTCAAGGGCGTCGGCGAGGCGGGCACCATCGCCTCCACGCCCGCCGTCGTCAACGCGATCGTGGACGCGCTGCGGCCGCTCGGCGTGCACGACGTGCGCATGCCGTGCACACCGGAGCGGGTCTGGGAGGCGGCACGGTCGGCACAGTCGTCCGGTGCGGCCCGGAAGGAGGGCTCGGCATGATTCCCCCCGCATTCGACTACGTACGCCCGGCCGGCGTCGAGGAGGCCGTGCGCGCGCTCGCCGACGCGGGCGAGGACGCCAAGGTGCTGGCCGGCGGGCAGAGCCTGCTGCCGCTGCTCAGGCTGCGGCTGGCCTTCCCCGAGCTGGTCGTCGACGTCGGGCGCATTCCGGAGCTGCGCGGGGTGCGCGAGGACGGCGACACGCTCGTCATCGGCGCGCTGACCACGCACCACGACGTGGTCCACGACCCGCTGGTGCGCCGGCACGCCGGTCTGCTGGCCCAGGCCACCGAGGCGGTGGCCGACCCCGCGGTACGGCACCGGGGCACCCTCGGCGGCTCGCTCGCCCACGCCGACCCGGCCGGCGACCTGCCGGCGGTGGCGCTGGCGCTGGACGCCGAGCTCGTCGCCCAGGGGCCGGGCGGGCGGCGCGCGATCCCGGCCCGCGAGTTCTTCACCGACTACCTCCAGACCACCCTCGCTCCCGACGAGCTCCTGGTCGAGATCCGGGTGCCGAAGCGGGACGGCTGGGGCTTCCGCTACGAGAAGTTCGCCCGCGTCGCCCAGTCCTGGGCGATGGTGGGGGTCGCCGCGCTCGTACGGCGCGACGACGGGCACATCGCCGAGGCGCGCGTCGGGCTCACCAACATGGGCGCCACCCCGCTGCGGGCCACGGCGGCCGAGGAGGCGCTGGCCGGGGCGGGGGACGCCGGGGCGGTGGCGCGGGCGGCGGAGTCGGCGGCCGAGGGCACCCGGCCCTCCCGCGACGCCTCGGCCTCGCCCGAGTACCGGGCGCACCTGGCGCGGGTGCTCACCAAGCGGGCGGTCCTGGCCGCCGCCGGGATGGGGTGAGCGCCGATCACCGCCATGGACGGCCCCGAGCAGGTGCGGGCCCGCCTGGAGGAGACGGGGTACCTCGTCGACGACGGGCTGGCCATCGCCTGCTTCCTGGCGCTCAGGCTGCACCGGCCGGTCTTCTGCGAGGGCGACGCGGGCGTCGGCAAGACGGCGCTCGCCTCCGCCCTCGCCGAGGCGCTCGGCGCCCCGCTGATCCGGCTCCAGTGCCACGAGGGCATCGACGCCTCGCAGGCGCTGTACGACTGGGACTTCCCCCGTCAGCTGCTGCATCTGCGGGCCGCCGAGGCGGCCGGCGTCAAGGACGCCGAACGGCTCGAACGCGAGCTGTACGACCGGCGGTTCCTGGTCGCGCGGCCACTGCTCAAGGCGCTCCAGACGCAGCCGTCGGTGCTGCTCGTCGACGAGATCGACCGCGCCGACGACGAGTTCGAGGCGTTCCTGCTGGAGGTGCTGTCGGAGTTCCAGGTGACCGTGCCGGAGCTGGGCACGCTGCGGGCGGAGGTGCCGCCGGTGGTGGTGCTCACCTCCAACCGGACCCGGGAGGTGCACGACGCGCTGAAGCGGCGCTGTCTGTACCACTGGTTCGACCATCCGGGCTTCGCCCGCGAACTGGCCATCGTACGGCGGCGGTTGCCCGAGGTGTCGGCCCGGCTGGCCGAGCAGGTGACCGCGCTGGTGCAGGCGCTGCGCGCCGAGGACCTGCTCAAGCCGCCCGGCGTGGCCGAGACGCTGGACTGGGCCCGCGCGCTGGACGCGCTCGGCGCGAGCGAGGTCGACGCGGAACTGGCGGTCACCACCCTGGGCTCGGTCCTGAAGTACCGCGAGGACACCGACCGGGCCCGGGGGCTGGACTTCGCGGCGGTCCTCGCGGCGCGGGGGGCGTGAGCGCCGTGGCGGGCCCGGACCCCGAACCGGCCCGAACGCTCCGGGCGGACGCCGTGCTGCTCGGCTTCGCGCGGGCACTGCGCGCCGCGGGCGCCGACACCGGCTCCGAGCGCGTGCACGCCTTCCTGCGGGCGGTGGACGCGCTGCGGCCCGGTGTCCGGGCGGACGTGTACTGGGCGGGCCGGCTGACGCTGTGCGGCGACCGGGACGACCTGGAGCGCTACGACCGGGTCTTCGCCGCCTACTTCGGCACCGGCGAGGCCACGACCCGGCCGGCGCGGACCCTCGTACCGCCCCGGCTGCGGCTCACCCTGCGGGAGGCCCCCGCCGGGCCGCGCCCCGACGGCCCCCGGGGCGAGCGGCAGGGGCCGCCCACCGCCACGCTGGCCAGTTCGGTGGAGGTGCTGCGCCATCGGGACGTGGCTCAACTCGACCCCGCCGAGCGGGCGCAGGTGCGGCGGCTGCTGGCCGCGCTCGCGCTGCGCGGGCAGCCGCGGCGCACCGCGCGGCGCCGGCCGGCCCGGCGCGGCACGGTCGACCCGCACCGCACGGTGCGGGAACTGCTGCGGCGCGGCGGCGAGCCCGCGCTCCTGCGGCGGCACGCGCGGGCCGAACGGCCCCGGCGGGTGGTGCTGCTCGTCGACGTCAGCGGGTCCATGGCGCCGTACGCCGACGCGCTGCTGCGCTTCGCCCACGCGGCGGCCCGCGGGCAGCGCACGGAGGTGTTCACCATCGGCACCCGCCTGACCCGGGTGACGCGCGAGCTGTCCCACCGGGACCCGGACCTCGCGATGGCCGCGGTCGCCGAGGCCGTGCCCGACTGGCGCGGCGGCACCCGGCTGGGCGAGCTGCTGCGGGAGTTCCTCGACCGGTGGGGGCAGCGGGGCATGGCGCGCGGGGCCGTGGTGGTGCTGCTGTCCGACGGCTGGGAGCGCGGCGACCCCGAGCTGCTGGCCGCGCAGATGCGGCGCCTGCACCGCCTGGCCCACCGGGTCGTCTGGTCCAACCCGCGCAAGGCCCGCCCCGGCTACGCCCCCCTCGCCGCCGGCATGGCCGCCGCCCTGCCGAGCGTGGACGCCTTCGTGGAGGGCCACAGCCTGGCGGCACTGGAGAACCTGGCGGCGGTGGTGCGGGGCGCGGACGTGGGCGCCGTGACGGAGCGGGCGTCGCCCGGTGCCGCGGGGGCGGGACCTGCCGGCGTTGGTTCGCGGGAAGGAGTTCGACGTGCGTGAGATTCTGCCCGTGCTGGAGCGGTGGTACGCGGCGCGGGTTCCGTTCGGGCTGGCCACGGTGGTGTCGGTCAGCCGCAGCGCGCCGCGCGACCCCGGCGCGGCGATGGCGGTCGGCCCGGACGACGAGGTAGCGGGCAGCGTGTCGGGCGGCTGCGTGGAGGGCGCGGTCTTCGAGCTGGCCCAGGAGGTGGTGGCGAGCGGCGAGGCACGCCTGGCGACCTTCGGCTACAGCGACGAGGACGCCTTCGCGGTCGGCCTGACCTGCGGCGGCGAGATCACCGTGCTGGTCCGCCCCGTCACCCACGAGTCCGATCCCGCCTTCGGCGCGGTCGCCGCGTCGGTCGCCTCCGGCGAGCCGGTCACCCTGGCGACCGTGGTCGACGGGCCCGCGCCGCGCGGAGCGACCCTCGCGGTGTGGCCGCACACGGTCGTGGGCAGCCTGGGCGCGCCGGGACTGGACGTCGCCGTCACCGCCGACGCCCGCGGCGAACTCGCCCTCGGCGCCACGGGTACGCGGCACTACGGGGCGAACGGCGAGCGCCGCGAGGACGCCGTCACCGTCTTCCTGCACTCCTTCGCGCCGCCCCCGCGCATGCTGGTGTTCGGCGCGATCGACTACGCCGCCGCGGTGGCCCGGATCGGCGCCTTCCTCGGCTACCGCGTCACGGTGTGCGACGCCCGCCCGGTGTTCGCCACGCCGAAGCGGTTCCCGGATGCCGTGGAGGTCGTCGTGGACTGGCCGCACCGCTATCTGCACGGCACGGACACCGACGAGCGCACGGTCATCTGCGTCCTGACCCACGACCCCAAGTTCGACGTGCCGCTGCTGGAGGAGGCGCTGCGCCGCCCCGCCGCGTACATCGGCGCGATGGGCAGCCGCCGTACCCACGACGACCGGCTGGCCCGGCTGGTGGAGGCGGGCCTCACGGACGCCGAGCTGTCGCGGCTGCGCTCGCCGGTCGGGCTGGACCTCGGCGCCCGTACGCCCGAGGAGGTCGCCGTCTCCGTCGCGGCCGAGATCGTCGCGCTGCGCTGGGGCGGCACCGGGCAGCCGCTGACCGCGACCGCCGGAGCCATCCACACGGCCGGCACCGCCTGAGCCCCGGCCCGGAGCCTGATCCCCGAGCCCCGAGCCCCGAGTCCGAGTCCGCAGAGGAGAGGAAGAGATGGAGCTGCACCACGAGTTCACCGTGCCCGTCCCGGTCGACGACGCCTGGCGGGCGCTCCTCGACATCGAGCGGGTCGCGCCGTGCCTGCCGGGGGCCGCCGTGGAGGACTACGACGGCAAGACGGTCACCGGCTCGGTCAAGGTCAGACTGGGGCCGATCACCGTGACGTACAAGGGGACGGCGGTCTTCGAGGAGCAGGACGAGGCGGCCCACCGGATGGTGCTCGCCGCGAGCGGCCGGGAGACCCGGGGGCAGGGCACGGCCCGCGCCACCGTCACGGCCACGCTGGAGGAGCGCGACGGCACCACGGCGGTGTCGGTGGGCACCGACCTGACGGTGACCGGCCGGCCGGCGCAGTTCGGGCGGGGCGTGATGGCGGAGGTGGGCGACCGCCTGGTGGGCCAGTTCGCGGACTGCCTGGCACAGCGGCTCGCGGAACCGGCGGCGCGAGCCGCGCCGGGGACGGCCGCCGGGGCAGCCGTGACCGAGACGGGCGCCGGTGCCGTGCCGGGGGCGGCTGCCGGTGCCGTGACGGAGGCGGGTGCCGAGACCTCCTCCGAGCCTCGCGGGGAGGCGGCTGCCCGCACCCGCGCCCAGCCGCCCGCGTACGCCCCGTCGGAGCCGATCGACCTGCTGCGCACCGCCGGCGGGCCGGTCGCCAAGCGTGTCGCGGTGGCGGGCGCCGCGGCCGCCGCGGTGGTGTTGCTGGTGGTGGCGGTGCGTCGCCTGCGGGGCAGGTGACAGGGGACGGCTGCCGTGCGGGGATTTCCGTAGATTCCTCCCGGTTTTGTCGGCCGGGGTGGTGTGCCGCGCGCCCGGGACGGGTAGGCGGCGCATCAACGGATGAGGCATGCATGGCCTCTGCAGCACATGTGCCGCACATCCCCGCTGGAAGGAGGTCCGTGACAGCGCACCATCACAGCGCCCGGGCCGCCTCCGCGCACAGAGCGGTGGCCCGGATCTCGTCCAGAAGTCGGGAATGAGAAAGGGAAGAGTGATCCCGGGGCGGCCCCGTCGGGGTCGCCCTCCCCTGTGCGTGGCCGTCCGTCACCGCCTGCCCAGCAGCGCCGCGCGCCCGGCAGCAGGGCGCCCGGCAGCAGCGCCAGCACCAGGAGCACGGTGGCCGCGTAGAGGCCGGCCGCGCCGAGCGCGATCGCGTGGAATCCCCGTACGAAGTGGGACTGGTCGCCGGGCTGTCCGGCGACGGCGCCGGCCACCGCGATGCCGATGGCCCCGCCGGTCTGGCGCGCGGTGTTGTTCACGGCCGAGGCCAGGCCCGAGCGGCCGGCGGGCACGGCCGCGACCGCGGCGGCCACGACGGCCGGGGTGAGTATGCCGAGGCCGGTGCCCCACAGCAGGAACGCGGGCAGCAGCACCGCGTAGCCGGAGTGCGGCTGGGCGCGGACCAGCAGGGCGAGTCCGGCGGCGGCGCACAGCAGTCCGGCGGTGGCCGGCAGCCGGGCCCCGACGCGGCTGGTGATCCGCCCGCCGAACGGCGCGATCACCGCGAGCGGGGCGAACAGCGGGACGACGGCAAGACCCGCGCCCAGCGCGGAACGGCCCTGCACCGACTGCAGGAACAGCATCAGCACGAACAGCGCGCCCAGCGTGCACAGGTTCATGATCCCGGCGGCGGCGTTGGCCGCGTCGAAGGCGGGCCGCCGCAGCAGCGCGGGCGGCAGCATCGCCTCCTCCCCGCGCCGCGCCTCGGCGACGCACAGCGCGGCCAGGGCGGCCACCGCGACCACGGCCGCGGCGACGACGCGCGGGGCGCCGGCCCCGGACCGTCCGCCCTGGACGAAGGCGTACGTCGTGGCGAGCAGCAGCAGCGCGCCCAGCAGCAGTCCGGGCAGGTCCAGGGGCGGGGTGCTGGCACCGCGGCTCTCGCGTACGACGGCCGCGGACCACACCAGGGCCACCAGCACGATCGGCACGTTGACGAGGAAGACCGCGCGCCAGCCCAGCCCGTCGACGAGCAGCCCGCCGAGCAGCGGACCGGCCGGCAGGGCCAGGCTGCCGATTCCCGCCCACACCCCGATGGCCCGCGCCCGCCCGCGCTCGTCCGGGAAGGCCTGCCCGATGATGGCCAGCGTGCCCGGCAGCAGCAGCGCGGCGCCCACGCCCTGCACCACCCGGGCGGCGACCAGCACGGGGGCGTCCGGGGCGAGGCCGCAGGCGAGGGAGCCGAGGCCGAAGACGCCGAGCCCGGCCAGCACGACACGCCGGTGGCCGTAGCGGTCGTCCGCCGTGCCGCTGGCCAGCATCAGCGCGGCGAGCGCCAGCGCGTAGCCGTCCACGACCCACTGGAGTCCGCCGATGTCCGCGCCGAGGCCCGAACCGATCCGGGGCAGCGCGACGTTGACGATCGTCACGTCGAGCAGCACCAGGAAGTACCCGGCGCACATCACGACGAGGACGGTGCGGGGCGAGCCGGTGGACCGGGGCGGGCCCACGACCCGCCGCAGGAGCGTTGCCGGTGTGTCAGCCATGACTCCACGCATACCACCGGGGTCCGACACTCCCCTTCGGGATCGGCGGCGGGCGCGGACCCGGCGGTCGCTACGTCGTGTGGCGCGGCGGCAGCCGGTGCAGTTCCACGTCGGTGAGCCGGCCGCCGTCGACGGTGGCGGTCATGTAGGTGCAGTAGGGCTGGCGGCGGCGGTCGGTGGGCGAGCCCGGGTTGAGCAGGCGCAGACCGGAGGGCGCGGTGGTGTCCCAGGGGATGTGGCTGTGTCCGAAGACCAGGACGTCCAGGCCGGGGAAGCGGGCGGCGCAGCGTACCTCGCGGCCCTGGGCGGGCCCGGTCTCGTGGACGGCGCCGAAGCGCAGCCCGCCGAGGTCGGCGCGGGCCACCTCGGGCAGACGGGCGCGCAGCGCGGGTCCGTCGTTGTTGCCGTACACGCCGACGAGCCGGCGGCTGCGGCTCTCCAGCAGGTCGAGGGTGGCGGTGTCGACCCAGTCCCCGGCGTGGAGGACGACGTCCGCGCGCGGGATCTCCTCGAGCAGCGGCGCGGGCAGTTCCTTGGCGCGCTTGGGGAGATGGGTGTCGGACATCAGCAGCAGGCGCACCGGCTCAGCGTACTGCCGCAATGCCCGCGGGACCTCGGAGGAGAGGGCTCCGAAGCGCCGTACGGACCGCGCGGGACGATCCAGAAGATCTACAGGTGAAACTGTTCAGTTCGGACTGGACAGTTTGGGCTTACGGTTCTACGGTGGCCGTATGGATCACGAGACCGGTGAGGTGCCCGAGGGCGTCTCCCGCTCCGCCGCCCGGGCCGCGCGCGAGCTGCGCGTGGTGTTCAGCCGGCTGCGGCGGCGCATCCGCGAGGTCGCGCAGGACGAGGACCTGACGCCGTCGCAGGTGTCGGCACTCACCCTGGCCGGCAAGCACGGGGCCGCCACGGCGAGCGCCCTCGCGGCCGCCGAGGGGGTGCGCCCGCAGTCGATGGCGACCACGCTGTCCGCCCTGGAGCAGCACGGGCTCATCCGCCGCAGCCCCGATCCCGACGACGGCCGGCGCCAGTTGGTCACCCTGACCGAGACGGGCCGCGAACGCATCGAGGACAACCGGCAGGTGCGCGCGGAGTGGCTGGCCCGCGCCCTGCAGGACCGGTTCTCGGAGGCCGAACGGGGCACGCTCCTGGAGGCGTTCGCCCTGATGGAACGGCTGACCCGCCCGTGACCCGCGCGACCTCGGGGACGCGGCCGTGATCCCCCGGATACCGCGGTTCACCCGCGCCCGGCGCGGCGCGGACCGCCCGAAGCCGCCGGGATTCGACCGCCGGCTGATCGCGCCCATGGTCCTCGGCTCGGTCCTCAACCCGGTCAACTCGTCCATGATCGCGGTGGCCCTCGTCCCGATCGGCACCGCCTTCGGCGCGTCCCCGGCGCGGACGGTCTGGCTGGTCTCGGCGCTGTACCTGGCCACCGCCGTGGGACAGCCCGTCATCGGACGGCTGGTGGACATGTACGGTCCCCGCCGGCTCTACCTCGTGGGCACGTCCATGGTGGGCGTCGCGGGACTGCTGGGCGCGCTCGCGCCGTCGCTCGGGGCGCTGATCGGGGCGCGGGTGCTGCTGGGGTTCGGGACCTCGGCGGCGTATCCGGCGTCCATGCAGCTGACCCGGCGCGAGGCCGAACGCACCGGCCAGGACAGCCCGGCGGGTGTGCTGACCGCGCTCGCCGTCGCCAACCAGACGGTGGCGGTGGTCGGTCCGGCGCTCGGCGGGCTGCTGATCGGCGCGGGCGGCTGGCGCGCGGTGTTCACCGTCAACGTGCCGCTGTCCGCGGCCTGTCTGGTCCTCGGCAGCCTCCGCCTGCCCAGGGAGCCCCGGGCCTGCGGGCGCTCCCGCCGCGACGTCGACCTGCCCGGCATGGTGCTGTTCGCCGCCATGCTGGTGGCGCTGATGCTGTTCCTGATGGCCCCGCGCGCGGACCACTGGTACCTGCCCGTGCTCGCGGCCGGCGCGGCGGCCGCGTTCGCCCTGCGGGAGCTGCGGACCGCGCGGCCGTTCGTGGACCTGCGAGTGCTGGGCGGCAACGCGCCGCTGCTGGTCACGTATCTGCGCCAGTTCCTCGGTTACGCCACGTCCTACGCCTTCATGTACGGCTACACCCAGTGGCTGGAGCAGGGGCGCGGGCTGGACGCGTCGACCGCAGGACTGGTGCTGCTGCCGCTGTCGGCGACCGCGCTCGGCGTCTCCACCCTGACCGGGCGCCGCGAGGCGGTGCGGACCAAGCTGGTGGCCGGCGCCTGCGTCCAGATCGCGGCCTGCGCGTTCCTGCTGCTGGTCGGCTCCGGCAGCGGCCTGTGGACGCTGCTCGTGGCCGGGGTCGTGATGGGCGTGCCGCAGGGCCTGATCGGCCTCGCCAACCAGAACGCCCTCTACCGGCAGGCCGATCCCGCGCGGATCGCGTCGGCCGCCGGGCTGCTGCGCACCTTCATGTACCTCGGCGCGCTGGGCGCGTCCGCCGCCACGGCCGGGTTCTTCCCGCACCGCGCCGACACTGCCGGTCTGCACGGCCTGGCTCTGGTCATGCTCGCCGGATCGACACTGCTCCTGGCGACCGTCCTGCCCGACCGCTCCCTGCGCGGCCTCACGCTCCCGGCCGCCGGGGCTCCAGCCCTCCCGGAACCGCGGCCCCCGCAATCACAGCGAGCATCCGGAACGCCCCGACAACCGCAAGAAGCGCCCGAGTCGCAGGACTCGCGCGGAACCCGAAAGGCCTGACCCCCATGGCAGTCACCGCCCTCGACCCCCGCACCGCCCTCGTGGTGATCGACCTCCAGGCCGGCATCGTCGGCGCCCGGACCGCGCCGTACTCCGCCGCCGAGGTCGTCTCCCGGACGGCCGAGCTCGCCGACGCCTTCCGCGCCCGCGGCCTGCCCGTCGTCCTCGTGCGGGTCTCCTTCGCGCCGGACTTCGGCGACGTGCCGCCCGGCCGCACCGAGGCGCCGCGCTCCGGCGGCGGACGGCCCGAGGGCTGGGACGTGATCGTCCCCGAACTCGCCGGTCACGCGGGCGACATCACCGTCACCAAGCACAACTGGGGCGCCTTCCACGGCACCGACCTGGACGTGCAGCTGCGGCGGCGCGGCGTCACGCAGATCGTGCTGACCGGCATCGCCACCAGCATCGGCGTGGAGTCCACCGCGCGGGCCGCGTACGAGCACGGCTACCACGTCACGCTCGCCACCGACGCCATGTCCGACCTGGACGCGGAGGGCCACCGGGGTTCCGTGACACGGGTGTTCCCGCGTCTGGGTGAGACGGGCACCACCGCCGAGATCCTCGAACTGCTGGCCAAGACCCACGCCTGAGGCGCGGGAGGGTCAAGGGCGCGGGAGGGTCAGGGGTGCGGGGAGGGTCAGTCCTCGCCGCGCACGATGTTCGACTCGGAACCCACGCGGTCCCGGTGCGGCCCGCCGCAGTCGCCGACCGCCGGCACGCAGGTACGCACGGGCTCGCGCCGCAGCCGGCGGGCCTTCGCCCAGCCGGTCTCGGGGCTGTGGACAACCGGTTTCTCACTGGTGTGGGCGGTCACGACGCCTCATCTTCCTTCTGCGTCCGGTCCGGTGCGGTGGTTCGGTCCGGTGGTTCGTCCGCGAACCCCGTCCTCCTGGGCAGTCGGGTCCCCGCACGCACCGGCAGCAAACCCGCCCCCCGTACCGCTCGGCGCCCCCCGGTGACGGACACTGTCGGGCGTGGACGCTAAGCCGGCCGGCGAGCCCGGGACCGCGCCACGGGCCCGGATGGGCGCGTGGCGCTTCGTGGTGTGGTTCGGCACCGTCAGCCTGCTCGCGGACTTCGTCTACGAGGGCGCCCGCTCGGTCACCGGGCCGCTGCTGTCCTCGCTCGGGGCCTCGGCGCTGGTGGTCGGCGTGGTCACCGGCGCGGGTGAGGCGGCGGCCCTCGGACTGCGGCTGGTGTCCGGGCCCCTGGCCGACCGGACCCGGCGCTTCTGGGCCCTGACCATCGCCGGCTATCTGCTCACCGTCGTCGCGGTGCCCCCGCTCGGTGCGGTCGGGACCCTGTGGGCCGCGTGCGCGCTGGTGGTCGCCGAAAGGGTGGGCAAGGCGGTGCGCTCACCGGCCAAGGACACCCTTCTGTCGCACGCCACCGCGGCGACCGGACGCGGCCGGGGCTTCGCCGTGCACGAGGCGATGGACCAGGTGGGCGCGCTGGTCGGCCCGCTCACCGTCGCCGGTGTGCTCGCGCTGACGGGTGGCTCCTACGGGCCGGCGCTGGGCGTTCTCGCCGTGCCCGGGGTCGCCGTGGTCGTCCTGCTGCTGTGGCTGCGGAACCGGGTGCCCGACCCGCGCCGCTACGAGGAGGCCGCCGGGCCCGCCCCGAAGACCGCGGAAGGCCCGAAGGCCCCAGGAGCCCCGGAAACGGCAGGAGGGGGCCCGGCGAGGCGGCCCGCCCCGGCGAAGGCGGGCGGCCGGGTGGGCCGGCTGCCGGTGGCGTTCTGGACGTACGCGGCGTTCACCGCGGCCACCACCGCCGGCTTCGCCACCTTCGGCGTGCTCTCCTACCACCTGGTCCAGCGCCATCTGCTGGCCCCGGCGTGGGTGCCCGTGCTGTACGCGGCCGCGATGGCCGTGGACGCGGTGGCCGCCCTGGTGACCGGCTGGTTCTACGACCGGTACGGGCCCGCCGTGCTCGTCGTCCTGCCGCTGCTCGCCGCCCTCGTACCGGCGCTGGCCTTCACGGACGCGGTGACCGTCGCGGTGGCCGGGTCGCTGGTGTGGGGCGCCGCCCTGGGCGTGCAGGAGTCGACGCTGCGCGCCACGGTCGCCGACCTGGTCCCGCCGGGACGGCGGGCGACGGCGTACGGCGTGTTCGCGGGCGTGGCGGGCGGCGCGAGCCTGGTGGGCGGGGCGCTGACGGGCGCGCTCTACGGGGTGTCCGTCCCGCTGCTCATCACGGTCGTGGCAGCGATCCAGGCCTTGGCCCTGGCCCTGCTGGCGTTCACACGCACATGGCGCCGCCGCTGACCGAGCCAGGGCCTTCACCGGCCCGGTCCGGTCACCTGCCCCCGGAGCCGCCGCTGCCGAAGGAGCCGCTGGAGCCGTCGTCCCAGCGGGGGCGGGACTGGTCCTCGCTGCGCCTGCTGCCGGAGGAGCTGAGCTCGTGCGGGGTCAGGCGGCGGCCGGTCTCCTCGGCACGGGGCACCTCGTCGGGCTCGCGCCGCTGCTGGGTCTCGTGGACCGGTCCGGACTCCGGCAGAGTGGGGTGCTCGCCTCCGCGCGGGGTCCGGGGTTCGCGCTGCTTGACCTTGATGCCGAGGCCGATGGCCCACACCAGGGCGGCGGCGATGACCAGACCGCCGACGACGATGACGGCGATCCCGAAGGCCGAGCCCGCGGCGAGTGCTTCGTACCGGGTGGTGTCCATGGACGGCGGGTACCCCGCCACGGCCACCGGATACGTGCCTGCGGCCACGGCCTACGACTCGGCGCCCTCTCCGCCCTCGCGTGCCGCCCGGGCCACCTCGTCCTCGACCTCGGGGCGCGGCCGTCCCTCCTGGCCGGCGTACTCGTTCAGGGCGGTGCTCAGATCGCGGGCCAGGTCGCGCCAGGCGCGCAGCGCCGTCTCGTACGTCTCGCTCTGGGTCCCGGTCAGGCGTGACTGCGCGGGCGGCCCGTAGGCGGTGCGCAGCTCCGCGACCCGGGCGTGGGCCTCGTCGGCCGCGCGCTTCTTGGCCACGAGCTCTTCGAAGGTGGTGTGTGACACAGCCCAGGACCCTAAGCAACGGATGGCCCGGCGGCGGCTCAGACCTGCCGTCGCGGGCGCGCGGCGCACCCGTGTGGCGGGTCGGCCGCGGTGTGCGCCCGGGGCCGGACGGGTCAGCGGCCCAGCACCAACTCGCTCCACACCTGCTTGCCGCCGCTGACCGGCAGGGTGCCCCAGGCCGCCGACATGGCCTCGACCAGGAGGATGCCCCGCCCGCCGGTGGCCTCCCAGCCGATGCTCGTCGGCTTGACCGGGGTGCGGGGCGAACCGTCGGCGACCGCGACGCGCAGGCGGTGGTTGACCAGGGTGAGGTCGAGGCGGACCTGCCCTTCGGTGTGCACCAGGCCGTTGGTGACCAGTTCGGAGACGATCAGCAGGGCGGCGTCGATGTCGTCGTCGCCCACGCCCCACGAGCGCAGGGTGCGCCGGGTGAAGCGGCGGGCGTGCCGTACCGCCTCGGGCACCCGCCATACCGTCCAGCTCTCCCGCAGCGGGCGTACGGCGAGGCCGTTGTAGCGCATGAGCAGCAGGGCGATGTCGTCGCTGCGGCCCGCGTCGGTGAGCAGGGCGTCGGCGACGAGGCCGAGGTGGGCGGGGTCGACGGCGGCCAGGCCCTCGGCGAGGCGGTTCATGCCGTCGTCGATGTCGGCCTGGGGGGACTCCACGAGGCCGTCGGTGGTCAGCGCGAGCACGGTGCCGGGCTGGAGCCTGAGCGGGGTCATGGGGAAGTCGGCCTGGCTGAGCACCCCGAGCGGCGGGCCGCCCTCCGCCTCGGCGATCTCCACGCTGCCGTCCGGGTGGCGCAGCACCGGCGGCAGGTGACCGGCGCGCACGCACCACGCCGTGCCCGCCTCCATGTCGACGTCGACGTAGGCGCAGGTGGCGAACAGGTCGGTCTCCAGCTCCAGCAGGAGCCGGTTGGCGTGCGAGACGACCACGTCCGGGGGGTGGCCCTCGGCGGCGTAGGCGCGCAGCGCGGTGCGCATCTGGCCCATGAGGGTGGCGGCGGCGGCGCTGTGGCCCTGGACGTCCCCGATGACGAAGGCGACGTGGTTGTCGGGCAGCGGGATCACGTCGTACCAGTCGCCGCCGACCTCCAGGCCGGCGGTGGCGGGCAGATAGCGGGCCACGGCCTCGGCGCCGGGCAGCTTGGGCAGGCGGCGGGGCAGCAGGGTGCGCTGGAGCATGCCGACGAGTTCGTGCTCGGCGTCGAAGGCGTGGGCGCGCATGAGGGCCTGTCCGGCGAGGCCGGCCGAGGCGGTGAGCAGGGCGCGTTCGTCGGGGCCGAAGTCGTGCGGGGTGTCCCAGCCGATCAGGCAGACGCCGGCCATCCGGCCGCCGGCGGCCAGCGGCAGGACCGCGAGCCCGCCGGGGCCGACCTCGGCGAGCGCGGGCTCCAGGCTGGTCCCGGCGGGCCAGATCTGGGCGCGTCCCTCGCGCAGGGCGGCGGCGAGGGTGGGCATGGCCCGCACCGGCGCGTCGGGCCATTCCGTGCGCCACTCCAGGCGCCACAGCTCGGGCCAGGCCTCGGGTTCGGGCGGGTCCAGGACGGTGACGACGAGCCGGTCGTTCTCCAGTTCCGCCAGCGCGATCCGGTCGGCCTGGAGCGGCTTGCGCAGGGCGCCGACCACGGCCTGGCTGACGTCGCGGACGGTGCCGGCGGTGGCCAGGGCGGCGGCGAGCCGCTGGACGCGGGTGACGTCGGTGACGCCGCCGGCGCGCATCGTCGAGGCGTCGGCGACCGTGCCGACCAGGCGGGCGGGCCGGCCCTCGCCGCCGGGCAGCAGCCGCCCGCGCAGCCGCAGCCATCTGGGCGGCCCGTCGGGCTGGAGGATGCGGAACTCCAGCTCGCGCTCGCCGATCGACATGTGGTCGGCCTCGACCACGGACATGAGGGAGGGCAGGTCCTCGGGCACGGTCAGTGACAGCAGCGTCTCGACCTTGCCGTCGAAGTCGCTGCGGCCGATGTCGAACAGGCGCAGGATGTCGTCGCCGACCTCGACCCGCCCGGTGTCCATGGCGAGGCTGAAGGCGCCCGGCGGCAGCTCCTCGCCGTGCGCGGTCTCGGCCGGGGCGGGACAGGCGACGGCGCGGGCGACGAGTTCCAGGCACTCGCGGTCCTCGCTGTCGAAGCCGCCCGGGCTCTCGGTGACCGCGACCAGGCAGCCGCCCTCGCACCCGCCCAGCGGGACCACGGCGAGGAAGACGTCCCCGGCGGGCATCCGGCGGGAGTCCGCGCACCCGGCGAGCTCCTCGGGGCCGAGCCACACGGCCCGCCCGGTGCGGCGGGCCTCGGCGGCCGGGGACCGGCCCTCCAGCGGGTAGGCGTCACGCAGGCCGTACAGGGTGCGCGGCACGCCGGCGGACTCGGCCAGGCACAGCAGGTCCCCGCCCTCTCCACACGTGTAGACGGCGGCGAAGGCGGCGCCGGCGAAGACCAGGGCCTGCTCCAGGACGCGGTGCAGGCGGTCGTCGGTGGCCGGCTCGGAGGTGAGGGTGCTGAGGGCAAGTTCGGCTCGCAGACTCCTCGTTCTGCGTGCCGTAGCGCCCTCACTGACCACGTTGGCCATTACAGCGCGTATCGGCCGCCTGCGCAGCCCCTGTGACGGTTCCGTGGAGTTCCTGGCCGCCCGCCCGCCTCGCCGTGCGCCGTGTGCGCTCCGGGGAAGTCCCGACCCGGGGGCCTTCGCACGGGCGGGTGAGAGGTGGGGGCGTGACCGCGGGGCAGTGGTCCGGGTGCCGTCCGTGACCGCCCGCCTGGTGCGCCACCCGGCGGCGGCACGGGAGCGGATCGACGACGTGCCGGTGCTCCCGCCGCGGGCTCGCGGGGACGGCCGAGCGGAGCCGTCCCCGCGAGGTTCGTACGGAGTGGTCCGGTCCTCCCGCCGGAGGACCGGACCACTCCACCGGCCGGCCGGGAACCGCTGGTGCTTGGCCGGCCGGTGGCTGGGGAGGGGGAGGCGGCCGAGGGGAGACGGCCGGGCCCGGGCGGGCGGGTCCTTGGACGCTCCCCCTCCTCAGGGACTGCCGGTCCGGGCCGTCACCCGCCCTGGGAGATCCCGGAGCCGTTGGAGACGCCGGACCCGTTGTTGGCGCCCGAGCCGTTGTTGGCACCCGAGCCGTTGGAGACGCCGGACCCGTTGTTGGCACCCGACCCGTTGTTCGCGCCCGAGCCGTTGTTCGCGCCGGACTGGTCGCCGGGGGAAGCCGTGCCCGCGCCCGACTGGTCGCCCGGGGACGCCGTGCCCGACTGGTCGCCGCCGGCCTGCTGGCCGCCGCCCTGCTGGTTACCACCCTGCTGGTTGCCGGCGCCGTTCCCGTTGCCCGCGCCATTGCCGGCGCCGTTTCCGTTGCCCGCGCCATTGCCGGCGCCGTTCCCGTTGCCCGCGCCCGCGCCGTTGCCCGCGCCCAGCGTCGCTCCGGTCGCCTGGAGTGCGGCGGTCACCGGCTGGAAGAAGGTCTCTCCGCCCTTGGTGCAGTCGCCGCTGCCGCCGGAGGTGAGGCCGACCGCGCCACCGTCCTGCGTGAACAGGGAGCCGCCGCTGTCGCCCGGCTCGGCGCACACGTTGGTCTGGATGAGGCCGTTGACGGTGTCGACGCCGCCCGGGTTGGTCTCGCTCTGGAAGTTGACGGTGGCGTCGAGACCGGTCACCTGGCCGTTGTGCAGACCGGTGGTGCTGCCCATGCGGAACACCGTAGAGCCCACGGTCGCGTCGACGGCCTGGGTGATCTGCACGGTCTGCCCGTTGCCGGCGTTGACCTCGCTCGGGGCCTGCGTGTTGGGGTCGTCGTACTTGAGGAGGGAGAAGTCGTTGCCGGGGAAGGTGGCCTGGTCGACGGTGGCGACCGGCTGGCCGTTCTGCGAGTCGGCCCACTGCTTGGCGGCGACACCGCAGTGTCCGGCGGTCAGGAAGGCCGGCTTGCCGTCCGAGGCCGTCACGTTGAAGCCGAGGGAACAGCGCACGGTGCCGCCCTGGGCCTGGGCGAAGATGGCGTCGCCGCCCGAGGCGAAGGTCTTGAAGGCGCCGGCGGACTTCTTCAGCGTCGCCATGCCCGGGCCGAGGCTCTTCACGGTGGATTGGAGTCTGTTCCACTTCGCGCCGGTGACCGTGCTGTCGGCCGTGACGACGACCTTGTCGGTGCGCGGGTCGACGGCCCAGGAGGTGCCCGGGATGGTGGCCTTGGCCTTGAGGGTGCGCGCGGCCGACTTCAGGGACGCGGTGCTGTTGGCGACCTGGCGGACCGCGGCGCCGGCCTTCTTCGCCTGTACGGCCACGTTGTTGTTGTCGCCGCCCACCACGTTGACCACGAGCTGCTGCTTGGCGCTGTCGTAGTAGGCGCCCGCGAAGGAGTCGCCGGGGTTCTTGGCGAGCTGTGCGGCGAGGCTGGAGGCGTCCGTCGCCTTGAACGTCCGGGGGGTGGCGTTGTCCGCGGCGCCGCCGTCCTGGGAGGCCATGGCGTTGGGGAGCAGCACCGCCGCCGCGCCCAGCGCCACCACGCTGCCCGCCGCTATCGCGGCCTTGCGCTTCGGAATTCGCTTGTGACTCAAACTTCTCGACCTCCTGGGGACGGGGTCTGCGCCGCCGTCCGGCGGCTCGTTTCGGGGACGCCTGGATGGCTGTTGGTACGCACGTGCCGGGCGGGGCGTTCAATCCCGTTCGCCAACTCCCGGTGCGTGGGGCCGAATCGGCCAACTCCCCAGGCGGGGACGGCACATCCGGTACGGACACGCAGCGCGACCGCGCGGGCACCGGCGGTCGCGGTTCACTTGCGGAATCCCGGCTTCAGCGAATCTGCACATCCACTGCTCAGCGAGGTCACCGCGCGCGGAGGATCTGCACAATCGCGCGCCCCCCGGCAGACCTTTGGCGACAAGTGCCGGATTCGGCCACGGGGCGGCAAGGGGGTGGGTGGGCCGAAGCCGTGCGGCATGTGAAGAAGTAGCTGGCAAGCCGTGTCCGAGCCTGCACGGATGACGTCGACGGATCGACAAGTTGCCTGATGAGAGGCCTGGTTGAGTGGAATCGGCGGCGCGGGGCGTGCTTTGATCCATCGCACCGCGGGCCCCACTGGGCGCTTGGGAATCTGGCGTCCGGCGCCCGCGGTCGCGGCCGTCCTGTCCCCAGAGGGGGCCGCTCCCCCCTTATGAGATATCCATACGAAGGGAAGTTCCATCATGAACTCCACCCCCCAGGTTGAGACCGTCGAGATCTCCGACGCCGAGCTCGACAACGTCTCCGGCGGTCTGTCCGTGAACGCTCTGGGCACCGCCACCGGCCTGGTGGACGGCGTTGCCCCGGTGTCCGGCCTGGTCGACACGGCCGTCGGCACCGTCGAGGGCGTGACCGGTCTGAACGTCGCCCCGGCCGCCAACCTGGTCGCCGGTCTCTGATCGCGCCGCGTCGCCGCCGAGTCCCGGAGCCGGATCGCCGGTTCCGGGATTCCCGGGTGCCGTGGGCACCCCGCACCCTCCCCTCTCCCCCGTCCCCTCCGTACGCCCGCACAGGTGAGGGATAGACCGTGCAGTTCCGTCAGCAGGCCCTCGCCAAACTCCAGTCGCCCGAGGAGCTCGACCTCCCGGTGCGGCTCGCCCGCCCGCAGGGATGGCTCGTGCTGTCCGTGACACTGGTGGCGATGGCGGCCGCCTGCGTGTGGGCGGTGACGGGCTCGGTGGCCTCCACCGTCGCCGCGCCGGCCGTCCTCACCCACGGCCAGGGCAGTTACCTGCTGCAGAGTCCGTTCGCCGGCCAGGTCACCGCGGTCTACGCCCAGGAGGGCGGGCGCCTCACCGCCGGCGCGCCCGTGCTGAGGGTGCGCACCGAACGGGGCGAGCAGGTCGTCCGCGCGGTCGCCGCGGGCCGGGTCACCGCGCTCGCCGCCGACCTCGGCCAGATCGTCTCCACGGGCGCGAACCTCGCCGCCGTCGAGAAGACCGCCCACGCCTCCGACCCGCTCTACGCCACCGTGTACGTACCGGCCCAGAACGCCGCCTCGATCCCCGCCGGGGCCCCCGTCGACCTCACCGTCTCCTCGGTGCCCGCCCAGCGGTACGGGGTGCTGCGCGGCCATGTGAAGTCGGTGGACCGCTCGGCGCAGTCGGCGCAGCGGATCGCCGCTTTCCTCGGCGACGCGCAACTGGGCGAGCAGTTCACCAGGAAGGGACGGCCCGTCGCCGTGCTCGTACGGCTGGACGCCTCCGCCGCCACCAGGAGCGGCTACCGCTGGTCCTCCGCCGGCGGACCGCCGTACCGCCTGGACTCCATGACCATGGCCACGGCCTCCATCCGCCTGGCCGACCAGCGCCCCGTCGACTGGCTGCTGCCGTGAGCGCCGTACGGGAGACGCCCCCGGCTCCGGAGTCCCGGCGGGCGCGGGAGTCACGCGGCCGGCGGCGTGCCGCCGCTCCGCCCCGCCGTCCGGTGCCCAAGGCGCGGGGCGGGACCGTGCGCACCCCGACCGTGCTCCAGATGGAGGCCGTGGAGTGCGGCGCCGCCTCGCTCGCCATGGTGCTCGGCCACTACGGCCGCCATGTGCCGCTGGAGGAGCTGCGCATCGCCTGCGGTGTCTCGCGGGACGGCTCGCGCGCGAGCAACCTGCTGAAGGCGGCGCGTGGTTACGGCCTGACCGCCAAGGGCATGCAGATGGACACCGCCGCCCTCGCCGAGGTCGCCGCGCCGGCCATCCTGTTCTGGGAGTTCAACCACTACGTCGTCTACGACGGCATGGGCCGCCGCCTCGGCCGGCGCGGGGTGTACGTCAACGACCCCGGCAAGGGCCGCCGTTTCGTGCCCATGGAGGAGTTCGACACCTCCTTCACCGGTGTGGTGCTGGTGATGGAGCCGGGCGAGGGGTTCGCCAAGGGCGGCCGCAGGCCCGGGATCCTGGGCGCCCTGCCGGCCCGGATGCGCGGCACCGCGGGCACCATGCCGGCGGCGATGCTGGCGAGCCTGCTGCTGGTCGCGGTGGGCGCGGCGGTGCCCGCGCTCAGCCGCACCTACATCGACACGTACCTGATAGGCAATCAGACCTCGCTGCTCGGCGTGCTGTTCGCGTCGATGGGCGCGTGCGTGCTGCTCACGGTGGTGCTGACCTGGCTCCAGCAGGCAAACCTGCTGCGCGGCCGCATCATCTCCTCCACCCTGGGCGGCGCCCGCTTCCTGCGCCATCTGCTGCGGCTGCCGGTGACGTTCTTCGCCCAGCGCAGCCCGGCCGACCTGGTGCAGCGGCTGCAGTCCAACGACCAGGTGGCCGAGACGCTGGCCCGCGACCTCGCGGCGGCGGGCGTCGACGCGGTCGTGGTGGTGCTGTACGCGGTGCTGCTGTACACCTACGACCCGCAGCTGACGTTCGTCGGCATCGGCGTGGCGCTGCTGAACGTGGTGGCGATGCGCGTGGTCGTACGGCTGCGCGCCACCCGTACGGCGAAGCTGCGGGCGGACACCGCCCGGCTCACCAACACCGCCTATACCGGGCTGCAGTTGATCGAGACCATGAAGGCGACCGGCGGCGAGGACGGCTACTTCGCGCGGTGGGCGGGGCAGCACGCCACGACGCTCGAGGAGCAGCAGCGGCTCGGCGTGCCGAGCGCGTGGCTGGGCGTGGTCGCGCCGGCGCTGGCCACGTTCAACAGCGCGCTCATCCTGTGGATCGGCGGGATGCGGGCGGTCGAGGGGCACATCTCGGTCGGTCTGCTGGTGGCCTTCCAGGCGCTGGTGACCCGCTTCACCGCGCCGCTGACCCGGCTCAACGGGGTCGCGGGCCGCATCCAGGACTTCGCCGCCGACGTGGCCCGGCTGAAGGACGTCGAGAACTTCCGCACCGACCCGCTCTACGCCCGTCCGGGCCCCGGCGAGTCCACGCGCCGGCTGCACGGCCATGTCGAGCTGGAGAACATCGCGTTCGGCTACAGCCCGCTGGACAAGCCGCTGCTGACGGGATTCGACCTGACCGTGGGGCCGGGGCAGCAGGTCGCGCTGGTCGGCGGGTCCGGCAGCGGCAAGTCCACCGTCTCCCGGCTCATCTCGGGGCTGTACACCCCGTGGGAGGGCGTGATCCGCATCGACGGGCAGCGACTGGAGGACATCCCGCGCGGGGCGCTCGCGGCGTCCGTCTCCTTCGTCGACCAGGACGTGTTCCTCTTCGAGGGCACGGTCCGCGACAACGTGGCGCTGTGGGACCCGTCCGTGCCGGACGATGCGGTGGTGGAGGCGCTGAAGGACGCGGCGCTGTACGACGTGGTCGCGCGCCGGCCCGGCGGCATCCACGCGCGCGTGGAGCAGGACGGGCGCAACTTCTCCGGCGGCCAGCGCCAGCGCCTGGAGATCGCCCGCGCGTTGGTGCGCAGGCCCAGCATCCTCGTGCTCGACGAGGTGACGAGCGCCCTGGACGCGGAGACCGAACTGGTGGTGATGGACAACCTGCGGCGGCGCGGCTGCGCCTGCGTGGTCATCGCCCACCGGCTCTCCACGGTGCGCGACAGCGACGAGATCGTCGTGCTCCAGCACGGCCAGGTGGTCGAGCGCGGCCGGCACGAGGAACTGGTGGCGCGCGGCGGGGCGTACGCGGCACTGGTCAGGGAGCGGTGAGATGACGTCCGTCCACGAAGGCGATCTGGTCCTCGGCGCGCTCGGCTCGCTCGGCACACGCGTGGACTGCGCCGGCTTCGGCCGGCTGGACCTGGAGGGTCCGCAGGTGCTGTGGCTGGTCGCGGCCGGCGCGGTGGACCTGTTCGCGGTGGACGCGGCCGAGCAGGGGCACTGGCACCACCTGGGCCGTCTTGAGGCGGGTTCGCTGCTGCTCGGCCCGGTCGCCGGACCGCGCCACACGCTGGTCGCCCGGCCGCTGCGGGACTGCGTCGTGCACCGTGTCGCGCTGCGCGAGCTGTACCAGCCCGCCGCCACGCAGACCTGGTCCTACGACGAGTACGGCAACCCGCAGTACGTGCCCCCGGCGACCAGTCCGCTGGAGTACGCCGTGGCGCTCGGCGTCGGCCGCAGCCTGTCGGTGCTGTTCCAGGCCCCGCAGCCCGGGGAGCGGGCCGACGCGCCCGGCGACGACGACGTGTTCTGGATGCAGGTGCCGCCCGGCAGTGTCCAGTACGGGGCGGTCTACGGCGCCGAGGCGGCCGCCGACCTGCTGATGGACCCGGCGCTGTGGCAGAGCATGGTCGACCAGCAGTACCGGCTGCTGACCGCGCTGGACCGCTGGATCGAGGAGCTGGAGCGCAGCCACGAGGACCGCACGGCGGCCGGGATCAGGGCCGGCGAGGCCGTGCGCGCCCTGGCCGACCGGACGCTGCTGGCGTCCATCGGACGGTCCGCGCCGGCGCGTACGACGGCGGCCGACGCGGACGCCACCTACGCGGCCTGCGCGCTGGTCGCCCGCGCCGCGGGGATCACGCTCGCCGAGGCGCCCAGGTCCGGCACCGGCAGCGACCGGCTGGATCCGGTGGAGCAGGTGGCCCTCGCCTCCCGGGTGCGCACCAGGGCCGTACGGCTGCGCGGGAAGTGGTGGCGGGAGGACATCGGCCCGCTGGTGGGGCACCGGGCGCTGTCGGGCGCGCCGGTGGCGCTGCTGTGGCGGCGCGGCGGATACGTCGCCGTGCACCCGGCGACCGGCCGGGAGACGCCCGTGGAACGGGCCAACGCCGAGGAGTTCGAGCCGCGCGCGGTGATGTTCTACCGGCCGCTGCCCGAGCGCCGCCTCGGACTGCTCGGGCTGCTGCGCTTCAGTCTGCGCGGCACCCGCGGCGACCTGCTCAACCTGCTGCTCGCCGGCCTGGTGACGGTGGCCATCGGGGCGCTGGTGCCCGTGGCCACCGGCAAGGTGCTCGGCCAGTACGTGCCGAGGGCCGAGCAGGGGCCGATCACCCGGGTGTGCCTGGCGGTGATGGTCAGCGGTGTGGTGGCGGCGGCCTTCATGCTGCTGGAGAACCTGACCATCCTGCGGCTCGAGGGCCGGATCGAGGCCACGCTCCAGCCGGCCGTATGGGACCGGCTGCTGCGCCTGCCGACCAAGTTCTTCACCGAGCGCTCCACCGGTGAGCTGGCGAGCGCCGCCATGGGCGTGAGCGCGATCCGCCGGCTGCTGGCCGGGGTGGGCCCGGTGGTCGCCCAGTCGGTCACCGTGGGCGCGATGAACCTGGCGCTCCTGTTCTGGTACAGCGCCTCGATGGCCCTGGCGGCGATCGGCATGCTGGTGGTGATCGCGGGCGTGTTCCTCGGGCTCGGCCTGTGGCAGGTGCGCTGGCAGCGCCGGCTGGTCGTGCTCGGCAACAAGCTGAACAACCAGGCCTTCCAGACCCTGCGCGGACTGCCCAAGCTGCGCGTGGCCGCCGCCGAGAACTACGCCTACGCCGCATGGGCCGCGCAGTTCGCGCGCAGCCGTGAGCTTCAGCGGAAGGCCGGCGGGATCAAGAACCTCACCACGGTGCTGGGCGCGGTCTACCTGCCGGTGTGCACGCTGGTGATGTTCATGCTCCTCGCGGGCCCGGCCAGGGGGTCGATGTCGGCGGCGGCGTTCCTGACCTTCAACACCTCGGTGACGATGCTGCTGACCTCCGTCACCCAGCTGACCGGCGCGTTCGTCTCGGCGGTGGCCGCGCTGCCGCTGCTGGAGGAGATCCGCCCGGTGCTGGACGCCGCGCCCGAGGTGCGGGCCGCGAGCACCCGGCCGGGTCCGCTGTCGGGGGCGATCGAGGCGCGGCGGCTGTCGTTCCGGTACAGCGACGACGGGCCGCTGGTGCTGGACGAGGTGTCGTTCCGGATCCGGCCGGGCGAGTTCGTGGCGGTCGTCGGGCCGAGCGGCTGCGGCAAGTCGACCTTGTTGCGGCTGCTGATCGGCTTCGACCGCCCGCTGTCGGGCAGTGTGCTGTACGACGGCCAGGACCTCGCGGCCCTGGACCAGTCGGCCGTGCGCCGGCAGTGCGGGGTGGTGCTCCAGCACGCGCAGCCGTTCACCGGCTCCGTCCTGGACGTCATCCGGGGCACCGAGCCGTGCACGCCCGAGGAGGCGATGGCGGCGGCCGAACTGGCCGGGCTCGCCGAGGACATCAAGCGGATGCCGATGGGCCTGCACACCATCGTCTCGGGCGGCGGCGCCGTCTCCGGGGGCCAGCGGCAGCGGCTGATGATCGCGCAGGCCCTCGTACGGCGCCCGCGCATCCTGTTCTTCGACGAGGCGACCAGCGCCCTGGACAACGACACGCAGCGCACGGTGATCGAGAGCACCCGCAAGCTCAACGCCACCCGCATCGTCATCGCGCACCGCCTGTCGACGGTGCTGGACGCCGACCGTGTGATCGTCATGGAGGACGGCAGGATCATTCAGCAGGGGCCGCCCGCCGAACTGCTCGCGGACACCGGCGGGCGCCTGCACGAGCTGGTGCGCAGACAGCTGGCGTGAGACGCAGGTGCCGTACCCACGTCACGGACCCGGGTGCGACGGGCCTCAGGCTCCGTGACGTGGGTACGGGCCCGGAGGGCATCAAGCCCTGTGACTGGGTACCCACTTGCCCATGCGAATCAGCGTGGTGGACGTGGGGTCGAACACGGTCCGGCTCGTGGTGGCCGACGCGGAGGGCGGGGTGCCGCTGCCGGTCCACACCGCCAAGTGGCGGCTGCGGCTGTCGCAGCAGGTCCGCCCCGGGGAGGACATTCCCGAGGAGGCCGTGGACCGGCTGGTGCGCGCGGTCGGCGAGGCGGGCCGGACCGCGGCCCGGTGGGGCGCGGCCCCGCCGCCGGCCTTCGCGACGGCGGTGGTGCGCGGCGCCCCCAACCGGCTCGAGGTGCTGCGCGCCGTACGGGAGCGCACCGGCATCGCCCTGTGCACGCTGCCGGGCGAGGTCGAGGCCGAGCTCACGTTCCTGGGCGCGCGGCGCTGGATGGGCTGGCGGTCGGGGCCGCTGGCGCTCCTCGACATCGGCGGCGGCTCACTCGAGGTGGCGTTCGGCCGCGGCCGGCTGCCGGACTTCGTGGCCTCGCTGCCGCTGGGCGCGGGGCGGCTGACCCACGAGTTCCTCTCGGCCGGGGACCCGCCGTCCCCGGAGCAGCTGAAGGCGCTGCGGCGCAAGGTGCGCCACCAGCTGCGCGACGTGGCCGCTCGGATCCGCTGGGAGGGGCCGCGCACCGCGGTGGCCACCTCGCGCACCTTCCAGCAGCTGGGCCGGTTGTGCGGGGCCGCGCCCGGGCGGCACGGGCCGTTCGTGGAGCGCCGGCTGCGCCGCCGCGACCTGCGCGAGGCGGTCGGCCGGCTCGCGGCGCTGCCCGCCGCCGAGCGGTCCGCGCTGCCCGGGATCTCCGCTCCGCGGGCCGCGCAGAGCCTGGCCGGCGCGGTCGTCGGCCATACGGCGATGAAGCTCACGGGACTGAGGAAGGTCACCCTCTGCCCCTGGGCGATCCGTGAGGGAGTGCTGCTGCGGCACATCGAGGACGGGGCCTCCTGGTGGGCGGAGGTGTCCCGGCTCAGCGACGAGGCCGCACCCCCGGAGCCGGTGCCCCTGCGCATCGCGGCCGCGCGCACATGACCCGCGCCGGCCCTCCGGACATACATCCCGACGTACGAGAACAGAGACACGAGCCGGGACGACGACCCGCACCGACGGAAGGAAGACGACCATGACCGGCAAGCACGGCCACCAGGGCGACCGCGACGAGCACCGCACCGCCCCTCCCCGCACCGCCGTCGGCGAGGTGCTGCGCGAGTTCGAGGACGCCGAGACCGATGTCGCCGAGGAGCGGGACAGGCGCCACGGCGGCCAGGCCGGCGAGGCGATCACGCCGAACGTGAGCGCCCAGGAGCAGGCCGAACGCGAGGCGCGCGAGGGCTCCAGGGACGAGTGAGCACCCGGCGCCGGCCGCGTGGCCGTGCGCCACGGGAGGATGGCCCAGGCCCGCGCGGGTACCCGCACCCCATGAACCACGAGTGCCCAGGACCAGCCCTGCCCTGCGACCGGGGCCCGGTATCCGCGGCCGTGACGGCGTATCTGCGCGGTACCGGCCCCCTCCCCCGCGCCGAGGACGCCGACGCGGCGCACCCCTACGGCGACGACCTCCAGCTGGCCCTGTACGTGTGCTACGAGCTGCACTACCGGGGCTTCGCCGGGGTCGGTCCCCAGTACGAGTGGGACCCCGGACTGCTGGGCGTGCGGGCGGCCCTGGAGCACCGCTTCCTGTCCGCGCTGCGCGCCGACACCCCCGGCCACGACAGCCTCGACGACGCCCTGGCCGCCCTCCTGGTCGAACCGGTCCACGGCACGGGCGTCTCCCACTACCTGCGCGACGAGGGCGAGCTGTGGCAGCTGCGGGAGTACGCCGCCCAGCGCTCCCTGTACCACCTCAAGGAGGCCGACCCGCACGCCTGGGTGCTGCCCAGGCTGTGGGGACGGGCCAAGGCGGCGATGGCGGCGGTGGAGTTCGACGAGTGGGGCGCCGGCCGCGCCGAGCGCGTGCACGCCCAGCTCTTCGCCGACCTGATGACGGACCTGGGCCTCGACACGACGTACGGCCGCTACCTGGACGCGGCCTCGGCGGAGCTGCTGGCCGTCGTCAACCTCATGTCCCTGTTCGGACTCCACCGCGAACTGCGCGGCGCGCTGGTGGGCCACTTCGCCGCCGTCGAGATCACCTCCTCCCCCGGCTCCCGGCGGCTCGCCGAGGCGATGCGCCGGACCGGCGCGGGACCGGCCGCGGAGTTCTTCTACGACGAGCACGTCGAGGCGGACGCGGTGCACGAGCAGGTGGTGCGCCACGACGTGATCGGCGGGCTGCTCGCCGAGGAGCCGCACCTGGCACCGGACGTCGCCTTCGGCATCGACGCGACCGGCTTCCTGGAGGACCGTCTGGGCGAGCGGCTGCTCGCCGACTGGCGCGCGGGCAGGTCGTCGCTGCGGGCGCCCCTCGCCGAGGCGGCGGCGCATTCCCGCTGATTGCCGAGAACCACCACCGGTATCTCCTGCCCATCGGGGTACACGGACCTCCGTGAACGCACTGGTACTCCCGGGTGTCTACGCCCCACAGGACGACACGGAACTGCTGGCCGAGGTCATCGCCGAGGAGCCGTACGAGCCCGGCACGGAGGTGCTCGACGTGGGCACCGGGAGCGGGACGCTCGCTCTGGCCGCCGCCCGCAGGGGCGCGCGGGTGACCGCGGTCGACGTCTCCCGCCGCGCGGTGTGGACCGCCCGGCTCAACGCCTGGCTGACCCGGCTGCCGGTCCGCGCCCGCCGCGGAAACCTGTTCGCGCCGGTGCGCGGCCGGACCTTCGACGTCATCGTGGCCAATCCGCCCTACGTGCCGGCCCCCGAGGCCCGCGGTGTGCCGCGGGGCCGCTCCCGCGCCTGGGACGCGGGCGACGACGGGCGCCTGGTGCTGGACCGGATCTGCCGGGACGCGCCCGCGCTGCTGCGGCCCGGTGGCGTGCTGCTGATCGTGCACTCCGCGCTCAGCGGCCCGGACCGCACCCTGGACCTGCTGCGCGCGGCGGGCCTGAAGGCCGCCGTGGTGCGGCGGCGCTGGATCGCCTTCGGGCCGGTGCTGCGGGCCCGCAAGGGCTGGCTGCGCGAACGCGGCCTGCTGGATGCGGCCGAGGAGAGGGAAGAGCTGGTGGTCATCCGTGCCGAACGACCCCTCTGAGACGACGCCCCGCGGCGCTCCGGCGCGCCGGGTGACCATGCAGCGGCAGGGCCCGATCCTCGTGGACGGGCCGGTCGAGGTGGAGCTGGAGGACGGCACCACGGTCTCCTCCGACCGCTTCCGCGTCGCGCTGTGCACCTGCCGTCGCAGCCGGCGTTACCCGTGGTGCGACACCAGCCACCGCAAACGGGTCTAGCCGGGTACGGTTCCCCGCCCGTACCCGGCCGGACCCGGGTGGGCGGTCCGCGTACGGACCGCCCGACGTAATACCAGGGGCCGGCGGGAGGCCCCACTCCTCCCGGCCGGCCCCTGGTGCGGAATCGCTGTCGTGTCCTCGCCTTCGGGCCCGCACTCCCCAGTCACGGGACCCATGGTGCTGCGCGAGGACCGCGCGACCCCGGTCCTTTTCAGAAGGAGAAGACGCTCGTCGCGGCCGCGTCCTTCACACACTCGTTGGCGAAGGTGCGCTCGAAGGAGACGCGCTTGCCCTGCCAGACCCCCTGCGCGGTGACCACCACCGGGTTCCAGATCTGGGTGCACATCACGCCGGCCCGGGCCGTCAGCGCGTCGAAGTCCCCGCCGACGGCGCGCAGTTCGGCGCAGGCGTCGGGCGCCGCGGGGTGCGTGCCGGACGCCGACGGGGCGCAGTTGAGGGTGACGGCCCGCTCGGGGGTGGCCGCCGCCGCGTTCACGCCGTGGCCCACGGTGAGCACCAGGGCCGAGGGGGCGTAGAGCGAGGCGGGGGCGCTGGACGGGGTGGCGAGGGCGCTTCCGGTGAGAGGCCCGCAGACGGCGGTGGCCGTCAGGCCGAGAGTGGCAGCCCAGCGCGCGGTGTTCCGCATCGTGTGCTTCCTTCCGCTCGATTTTCGATGAGAGATGCCGGGCCCGAGCTCGATGGGTTGCCGGACCGGCGTGCCGGAGTCTGCCGAGTCCGCCGCCGAAACTCACATCGAACCCACGGGTTTCAGTAACCTTGCGTATTGAATCAGTGGCGTGAAGTCACGGAATTCGAACGTTCCAACCGCCGAACCACGGGCTTTTCGATCACTGGATCCGGCCGATTGGCCTGAAACCATAGGTTCGTTAATCGTCCTGAAACATTCCGGTTCCGCTCTGGGCGGACTCCTTTCGGACCCCTTGTGTTCATGAACGAACGGAGTAATCGTCATTACATGATTACGCCAGAGCAGCGGGAGAAGGTCCGCGGCTGGTTCGCAGGCCGTCTGCCCGACGGCCTGTTCGAGGAACTGGCCGAAGTGACCGTGGACCGCGAGGAGATCACCGTCGTGGGCCGCATAGCCGCGCCCCGCACCGCCGACGACGCCTCGGCGACGGAACGCAGGGCTGCCGTGGAGGGCCGCGTCCAGGAGTTCCGGGAACGCACCCGGGAGGACCGGATGGCGGTCGCGCGCGCGGCCGAGCACCGGTTCGGGCGCAAGGTGTCCTGGGGGGTGCGGTGCGGGGACGAGCGTGCCCTGTTCACCCATGTCGCCGCGCCCGTGATGACCCGGCTGCGCCAGCCCGAGCGGCAGGTCCTCGACACCCTGATCGCGGGCGGTGTCGCCCGCAGCCGGAGCGAGGCGCTCGCGTGGTGCGTGCGGCTGGTCCAGCGCCACGCGGACGACTGGCTCACCGAACTGCGCCAGTCCCTGGAGCACGTCCAGCGGGTGAGGTCCCAGGGCCCGGACACCGACGCCGGGACGGACTCCGCGAGCGACGGCGATGACGGCGGCAACGGCAACGGCAGCGGCAGCGGCAGCGGCAGCGGCAGCGGCAGCGGCAGCGGCAGCGGCAGCGGCAACTGACCTGTGGCCGCAGGGGCGTTGTCACACCCGTCCGGTACGTTGCCGGCCATGACTCGATTCGTGTTGGTGGCGGGCGCGTGGCTCGGCGGCTGGGCGTGGGACGAGGTGGCCTCGGCGCTGCGGGAGGCCGGGCACGAGGCGGACGCGGTGACGCTGTCCGGCCTCGCCGAGAGGAGGGACACGCCGGCCGGGCTGCGGACGCACGTCAAGGACGTCGTGGACCACGTCGAGCGGCACGGTCTCACGGACGTGGTCCTGGTCGGCCACAGCTACTCCGGGGTGCCGGTCGGTCAGGCCGCCGAGCTGATCGGCGACCGGCTGCGGCGCGTGGTGTTCGTCGACGCCAACGTCCCGGTGGACGGGGAGTCCTTCCTCGACGGCTTCCCCAGCGACCACATCCGGCAGGCCCTCGCGGCCTCCGGCGGAGCCTGGCCGCCCCTGCCGCCCGCCGGCTACGCCGGCCAGGACCTGACCGACGAGCAGATCGGCCGCATCGTCACCGAGGGCACACCCCACCCGGGCGCCACCCTCACCGAGCCGGCCGTCCTCGGCCGCCCCTTGGGCGAGCTGCCGGCGACCTACGTCAAGTGCCTGATGGACGGCCGCGATCCCGCCCCTTCCGTGGCCGGGCTCCTCAAGAGCGACCGCTGGGATCTGGCCGAGATGGAGACCGGCCACTGGCCGATGTTCTCCCGCCCGCGCGAACTGGCCCGCCTCCTCGCCGAAGCGGCCGGCGAAGGCTGACCTACCCGCCGGTATGGTCGGGGTCGCAAGGCATGGCCGGCGACGAGAGGCGGGTGCACGGGTGGGGAAGCACTGGGGTGACTTTCAGTACGAGATCTATCTGAACGGGATGACGGGGGCCGTGCCCCGCCTGCCCACCGATCTCACGCGGCTGGAGGCGCTGGTCGAGCGCCGGCTCGGCCCCGGCCCCGTGGGCTATGTGGCGGGCAGCGCCGGCAACGGCAGTACGGCGCTGGCGAACCGGGCCGCCCTCGACCGGCGCCGGATCGTCCCGCGCATGCTGCGGGACGTGCACGAGCGCGACCTGTCGGCCGAGGTGCTGGGCCGCGCCCTGCCCGCCCCGCTCGCGCTCGCGCCCGTCGGCGTCCTTTCGATCATGCACCCGGACGCCGAGTGCGCGGCCGCCCGGGCCGCCGCCGCGCAAGGGGTGCCGTACATCCTGTCGTCGGCCTCCAGCACACCCATGGAGCAGGTCGCGGAGGCGATGGGCGACGCGGAGCGGTGGTTCCAGCTGTACTGGGCCAAGGACCGGGAGGTGACCCGGAGTTTCCTCGACCGGGCCAAGGCGTCCGGCTTCGGCGTCCTCGTCGTCACCCTCGACACCCCGCTGCTGGCATGGCGCCCGCGCGACCTCGACCAGGCCTACCTGCCCTTCCTGCACGGCGTGGGCACCGCCAACTACTTCACCGACCCGGCGTTCCTGGCGGGCCTCGCCAAGCCCGTGCACGAGGACCTGAACGCGGCGGTGCTGCGCTTCGTCGGCATGTTCGCCGACCCCGGCAAGACCTGGCCCGATCTGGCGTTCCTGCGTCGGCACTGGGACGGCCCGATCGTCCTCAAGGGCGTCCTGCACCCGGACGACGCCCTGCTCGCCGCCGAGGCCGGGATGGACGGCGTGGTGGTGTCCAACCACGGCGGCCGCCAGGTGGCCGGTTCGGTGGCGGCCGCCGACGCGCTGCCGCGGGTGGCGCGGGCGGTGGGCGACCGCCTGACGGTCCTGTTCGACAGCGGGGTGCGCACCGGGGACGACGTCTTCAAGGCCCTCGCCCTCGGCGCCCGCGCCGTCCTCCTCGGACGGCCCTACGTCTACGGGCTCGGCCTGGACGGCCAGGCGGGCGTGGAGCACGTGATCCGCTGCCTGCTCGCCGAGTTCGACCTCACCCTCGCCCTGTCCGGCCACGCCACCCCGGCCACGGTCACGGCCTCGGACCTGGAGGAGAGCCCCGCCTGACCGGCCGGGCGGGACGTACGGCGCCGTGCGCCCCGTGTGAAGCACGCGCACCCACCCGGCCGCCGCGCACGCTCCCGGCCCACCCGGCCGAGGAGTGCACTGGAGTCGGCCCCTCGGCCCCGCGCGGGACGGCGGCTCTCCCGCGCGCGCCGGGCCGCCGGCCCTGTTCCTCCCGCCCTGGACCGGCGGCCCAGGGGACTCGGGCACTCCGGCATGCGGACAGGGGCCCAGGCCCCTCGCGCGCCCGGACGGGGCCCCAGGCCTTCGCGCCCGCGGCCCCGGGCCCTCGCGCACGCGGACGGCCACGAACGGCGAGGTGTCAGATCTCCCAGGAGCGCAGGCGGTCCGCGGCGCCGTAGACGTCGGTCTTGCCGGACATCAGATCGCGGGCGAGGTCGACGAGCGCGCCGTAGGGCGGGTCGATGCCGACCCCGCTGACGAACATGTAGGCCACGGCCGTCGAGCACGCGAAGCGGGCGTTGGCCGAGGGCAGGGGCCGCAGCAGGGCGAGGGTGTGCAGCAGGGCGGCGGCCCGCCAGGCGGGGTCGGAGTCCACGCCCAGGCGCGGCGGATCGACCCGGTGGCGGGCGACGGCGGCCACGAGGGCCGAGAAGTCGTTGATCGTGGGCTGGTCCGGCAGCACTTCCTCGTGACGCTGCAGGAGCCAGGGCACGTCGATGTGGATGACAGGGGTCATCGGTCAGGCGGCCCGCCCCTCGCCCCTGCTGGGCGGCTCGTCGTCGGGAAAGGCCGCCGCGAACTCGTCCGCGTGGGCCGTGAAGAACCGGCGGAAGGCCTCGGCGCCCTCCTGGAGGGCGCGGTGCCTGGCTATGTCGGCGGCCGCGGCCTCGCGCACGAGCGCCTTCATGGACGTACCGCGTTCCTTGGCGATCTGCCGCAAGTCCTCGAGCTCGCGGTCGCTGAACTCCACATTCAGAGCTGGCATGCCCTTCACGGTACCGCGCGGGTACTCTGGCGTAAATACCAGCAGGTCAGGGTGCCTCCTGCACGGTACCGTGAAGGGGTCGGTCAGCCCGAGCCGGGAGCCGCGGGCGCGCCCGAAGGTGATCACCGCGGGGCTGCCGGAGGTGTCGGTGGTGCGGCCGCCGGCGCGCGGTCCGGCGCGCGGGGTGCAGCGGCGGGGGGCGAAGTCCCACAACAGCGTGTGCGAGACCATGCGTTCGAGGTTGGCGCGGGGTCGGCCGTCCGCCGCGGACGGGTAAGCACTAGGCTGGAACTCAAGTGACGCGCCTGATCACTGTGAGTGTGCGCGATGGAGTGGCGACGATGAGCCCGGTGTATCCGTTCGACGACGCCGCAACGGCACGGGCCGCCGTCGACGACCACGGCGTCCTCGTGGAGTGGAACGAGGGCGCGCGCCGGCTGCTCGGCTGGGAGCCCGGGGAGGTCCTCGGCAGGCCGGCGGCCGAGCTGATGGCCGGGCCGGGCCTCCGGCTGCCCGGTGACCCCCGCTGGCACGGCAGTCTCACGCTCCGCCACCGCGACGGGCACGAGGTCACCGTCTGGGCCCTGGTCCACCACCGGCGCCCGGAGGACGGCGGCGGCCGGCTCCTGGTCACACCCCTTGAGGGCGGCACGCCCCCCGACCCGGACGACCCCCTCTCCCGTGCCGTGCTCCTCCAGTCCCCGTGCGCCGTGGCGATCTACGACGCCCGGCTGCGCCTGCACGCCGTGAACGACGCCATGGCCGAGGTGATCGGCGCGCCCGGGGAGCGGCTGCGTGGCCTGCGGGTGTCCGAGATCGGCGGCCGGCGCGACAGCGAGGACATCGAGGCACAGATGCACCGCGTCCTCACCACCGGCGTCGGCCACGACGTGCGGACGTACGTCCCGATAGGCGGCGCCGGACGGATGAGCGCCTGGCTGGCCCGCATGTCCCCGATCACCGACGCGCGGGGGCGGGTGTGCGGGGTGTGCCTGGCCGCCCACGACTTCACCGAGCAGTACCGGGCCCGCGAGCGGCTGCAACTGGTGAACGAGGCGAGCGTGCGCATCGGCACCACCCTCGACGTCACCCGTACGGCGCAGGAACTCGCCGACGTGTGCGTGCCGTCGCTCGCCGACTTCGTCAGCGTCGACCTGCTGGAACCGCGGGAACGCACCGGCGAGCCCTTCACCGGCCCGCCCGGGGCGCCGGTGACCCTGCGCCGCGCCGCCCACCGCTCCGTCCACCGGGGCGAGCCGGAGGCGGTCACCCTGCCCGGGCGCAGCGAGGTCTACCCGGCCACCTCGCCCCAGGGCGCGTCCCTGCTGGCGGGCCAGTCGGTCGTGGTCACCCAGGAGTCGGGCGACCTGGAGAAATGGCTGTCCTGGGACCCCGCGCGCAGCCTGCTCGCCCAGCGGCTGGGCATCCACTCCACGATGTCGGTGCCGATCCGGGCCCGGGGCACCACCCTGGGCGTCGCCGTCTTCACCCGCTTCGAACAGCCCGCGCCCTTCCTCCCCGACGACGTGCTGCTGGCCGAGGAGGTCACGGCGCGGGCCGCCGTGTGCATCGACAACGCCCGCCGCTACTCGCGCGAGCGGGAGACCGCGCTCGCCCTCCAGCGCAGCCTGCTGCCGCGCAGCCTGCCGCACACGGCCGCCCTGGACGCGGCCTCCCGCTACCTCCCCGCGGCGCACACCGGGGTGGGCGGCGACTGGTTCGACGTGATCCCGCTGTCCGGGATGCGGGTCGCCATGGTCGTCGGGGACGTCATCGGGCGCGGCGTGCAGGCGTCGGCGACCATGGGCCGGCTGCGCACCGCCGTGCGCACCCTCGCCGACATCGACCTCGCCCCGGACGAGCTGCTCACCCACCTCGACGACCTGGTCGTACGGATGTCCGCGGAGGCCGGCACCGAGAGCGCCTCGGGGGCGCTCGGCGCGACCTGCCTCTACGCCGTGTACGACCCGGTGTCCCGGCGCTGCACGCTCGCCCGCGCCGGCCATCCCTCCCCGGTGCTGCTCCCGCCCGACGGGCCGCCCCGCCGCGTGGACCTGCCCTCCGGTCCCCCGCTGGGCGTGGGCGGGCTGCCCTTCGAGTGCGCGGAGATCGATCTGCGCGAGGGCAGCGTGCTGTCGTTCTACACCGACGGGCTGCTCGAGGGCCGCGAGCGGGACGTGGAGGCGGGGCACCGGCTGCTGTGCGAGGCGCTGGCCGACCGCACCGGCTCGTTGGAGGAGACCTGCGACCGCGTGCTCGGGGCGCTGCTGCCGGCCGGCGGCTCCGCCGACGACGTGGCCCTGCTGCTGGCCCGCACCCGGGGCCTGCCCGCCTCCCAGGTGGCGACCTGGGACATCCCCGCCGACCCCGCGCTGGTCGCGCCGATCCGCAAGCAGGTCGTCGACCAGCTGGACGACTGGGGCATGGCCGAGTCGGCGTTCACCGCCGAGCTGGTGGTGAGCGAGCTGGTCACCAACGCGATCCGGTACGGCATCCCGCCCATCCGGCTCCGGCTGATCCACGACGACGCGCATCTGATCTGCGAGGTGTCCGACACCAGCCACACCGCCCCGCACCTGCGCCGCGCCAAGACCTGGGACGAGGGCGGCCGCGGGCTGCTGCTGGTCGCCCAGCTCACCCGGCGCTGGGGCAGCCGGCACACCACCGAGGGCAAGACGATCTGGTCGGAGCTGGACCTGCTCACCGACGAGGAGTGAGGGGACGAGGGGACTCGGCTGGACGTGTCCGGGCTCAGGACGCGTCGGTCAGCCAGGGCCGCACCTGGCGGCGCGCCTCGTGCAGCCGGGACTTGAGCGTGCCGAGCGGGATGCCGATCCGCTCGGCGGCCTCGGCGTACTCCAGCCGGCAGATGTCCCGGTACACCAGCGGCGCCACCAGGTGCGGGTGCTCGCGCTCCAGCCGCTCCAGCGCCTCCAGGAGGTCCACGCGCGAGCCGGCGATGACGCTGGTGGTGCGCGGGTCGATCTGCTGCGCGGGCTCGATCGCGGCGGGCCGCTCGGCCGCGCGGCGCCTGAGCTCGCGGTACTTCTGCCGGCAGCAGTTGGCGACGACCGTGTGCAGCCAGGTGCTGAACCGGCTGCGGCCCTCGAAGGTGGTGATCCTGCGCGCGAGCTGGAGCAGCACGTCCTGCGCGGCCTCCTCGGCGTCCTCCCGGCAGGGCAGGAAGCGCCCGCAGCGGCGGACCACCTCGGGCCGCACCTCGTGCAGCAGTTCCTCCAGCGCCGTGCCGTCACCGGCGGCGGCCCGGCGGGCGAGGTCCTCGGTCAGCGCCGCGTCCACGACGAGGGTCCCCCTCCGAGTCGATCTCAGACAGGCATCATAGTCGTATGCCCTCCCTCGAGCGGATCGGCCGCTACCGCCTCGAACGGCGCCTGGGAACGGGCGCGTTCGGCACCGTGTGGCTCGCCCACGACGACGTGCTCGACGCCCCGGTCGCCGTCAAGGTACTCGCCGAGAACTGGGCGCACCGCCTCGACGTCCGCGAGCGGTTCCTGTCCGAGGCGCGGCTGCTGCGCAAGGCCGGCTCACCGCGCGTGGTCCAGGTCTACGACATCGGTGAACTGCCGGACGGCAGGCCCTACTTCGTCATGGAGTACGCCGACGGCGGCACGCTCGCCGACCTGTGCGACGGCGCCGGTGTGCTGCCGGTGCCCCAGGCGCTGCGGCTGACCGCGCAGGCCGCCCGGTCCGCGCACGCCCTGCACGAGGCGGGCATCGTGCACCGGGACGTCAAGCCGGGCAACGTGCTGCTGCGCACCGCCCCGGACGGCACCCGCCGGGTGCTGCTCGCCGACCTGGGACTTGCCAAGAGCCTCGCGGAGGCGTCAGGGCTCACCCTGGCCGCCGGTTCGGCCGGGTACCGGGCGCCCGAGCAGGCGCGGGCCGGCGCGGGCATCGACGCGCGCGCCGACGTCTACGGCCTGGGCGCGGTCGGCTACCGGCTGGTGACGGGCACGGTCCCCGCCGCGCCCGGCGAGGTCGTACCGCCCGGACGGCTGCGCCCGGGCCTCGACCCGGCGGTCGAGCGGGCCCTGATGCGGGCCCTGGCCCCGGACCGCGACCATCGGCCGCCCGACGCGGGCACGTTCGCGGACGAGCTCGAGGCTCTGGCCGAGGGCCACCGTCCCACGGCCTTGTCCCGGGCCGCCCGTAACCGGGTCCGCCTCCGCCTGCCCCGGGGCCGTCCCGGCCGGTCCCAGGACCCCGGCACCCGGTCCCTGGACCGCACGGACCAAGCCCCGGCCCCCGCAGACCGGGCCGGCCGGGACGCGGAGCGCGCGGGCCGGGACACGGACCGCGCGGGCGGTCCCGTGGACCGACGCGGCCGGTTCCCGGAGCCCACCGGCCGGGACGCGGGTCGCAGGCGGGCGCTCGGTCTGGTCGCCGTCGCCGTCGCCGTCGCGGGCGGGATCGTCGCCGGTGGTGTGGGGATCACGGCGGCGTTGTGGCCGGGCGGGTCCGACGGGGTCGCGGTCCGGGACGGCACGGGGCGGATCGCGGTACGGGTGCCGGACGGCTGGGCGCGTCAGCTGCGCGGCTCCGGCTGGGATCCGCGGGCGCTGGGCCTGCCCGGCGGGCACGAGCCCGGGCTCGCCGTGGCCGACGATCTGGCGCGCTGGCAGGACCTCGGCGCGGCGGCGCGCGGTGTGTTCGCGGGGCTGAGCGAGCACGGTGACGTCACGGCCCGCGTGAACGCCCTCGCGCACCCCGGCTGCCACTACGACGGCGCCCGCGCCTGGACGGGCCCGCGCTGGCACGGCCGTATCCGCGCCTGGAGCGGCTGCCCGGACGGCGGCCGGCTCACCGAGACCGCGCTCGTCCCGGCCGGGGGCGCCGCGCGGCCTCAGGTGTACGTGCAGATCCGGCAGTTCGACGGCGACGACGCGACCGATCACATACTCCGCTCCCTGCGGGTCACCTGACCCGTACGGGTGAACGGGGGCCGGTGCGGGGCGGGAAGAAATCCCCGGAGGATTCCGCGACGGCCGTGAACTTTCCGCGCAGCCGGTGCATCGGACACTCATGACGGCGCACCAGGCGCCGGACGCACGCGCCACCGCGTGCGACGCGACCACCAGGAGTGTGGAACATGGCGCATCCGTCCCTTCCGGTGAACCGGGCCGCCCTGCTCGCGGGCGCGGCCGCCGTACTGGGCCTGCTGACCGCCTGCGGCAACGGCGGCGCCGCGAGCCCCCCGCAGCACGTGTCGGGCACCGCCGCACCGGCCTCCGGCGGTACGACGGCGAGCGGGAGCGCGAGCTCCGCCCCCGGCGACGGCACCGCACAGGGCAGTACGGCCCCGGGCTCCTCCCCCGCGACGACCCGCGCGGGCGGCACCACCGCCGGCACGAACCCCGGCACCGGTGCGGGCAGCGGTGCCGGCGGCCGGTGCCACACCTCGCAGCTCAAGGCGTCCGTGGGCCGCAACGACCCGGGCGCCGGGCAGGAGAACTTTCCCGTGGTCCTCACCAACGTCTCGGGCCGCACCTGCACCGTGCGCGGCTACCCGGGCGCCGCCTTCGTGGACGCCTCCGGCAAGCAGCTCGGCCCCGACCCGAAGCGCTCCGCGGGCACACCCACGACGGTCAACCTGAAGCCCGGCCGCAGCGCCTGGGCGGGCCTGACGTTCTCCAACCCCGGCGTGAGCGGCGCGAAGACGGCGACGCCCGCCGCGCTGATCGTCACCCCGCCGGACGAACGCGACCACCTCACCGTCCCGTGGCAGGCGGGCCCGGTCCCGGTCGGCGGCAACGCCTCCTCGGTGTTCCTGACCGTCCTCAGCCCCGGCACCGCGCCCTGAGCCGGGGCGCCCTCCACGGCGCGGCGCGGATCAGCCGCTTTCCGGTCCGTGCGGCACGTTTGCTTTGATGGGCGGGCACCAGCCCACCCCGCCCCGAGGACCGCGCCCTGAACGCACCGTTCGCCGAGACCCTCTCGGCCGTCCTGCTCGTCGCCGTGCTCGCCTGGGCCGTCGTCCGCCCCTTCGGATGGCCCGAGGCGGTCATGGCCGTACCCGCCGCCGGCGTCGCCGTCGCCACCGGTGCGATCTCCCTCGACCACGCCCGCGCGGAGGCCGAACGGCTCGGACCGGTCGTCGGCTTCCTGGCCGCCGTCCTCGTCCTCGCACACTTCTGCGACGTCGAGGGTCTGTTCCAGGCGTGCGGGGCGTGGACGGCCCGCTGGGCGGGCGGCCGTCCGGTGCGGCTGCTGACCGCGGTGTTCGCACTCGCCTCCGCGATCACGGCCGTACTCAGCCTGGACGCCACCATCGTGCTGCTGACCCCGGTCGTCTTCGCCACCGCGGCCCGGACCGGAGTACGGCCCAAACCGCACGTGTACGCGTGCACGCATCTGTCGAACACGGCCTCGCTGCTGCTGCCGGTCTCCAACCTCACCAACCTGCTGGCGTTCGCGGCCAGCGGGCTGAGCTTCACCCGGTTCGCCGCGCTGATGGCGCTGCCGTGGCTGGTGGCGATCGGCGCAGAGTACGTGGTCTTCCGCCGCTTCTTCGCCCGCGACCTGGCCGCGGCCGCCCCGTCCCGGAGCGCCGGGGAGCCGCCCGCGCTCCCGCTGTTCGCGCTGGTCACGGTGGGCTGCACGCTCGCCGGGTTCGTCGTCACCTCCACGTTCGGCATCGACCCGGCCTGGGCCGCGTTCGCGGGGGCGCTGGTGCTGGCCGGGCGCGCGCTGGTGCGGCGGCGGGCGACCCCGCTGTCGGTGGTGCGGGCCGCCGCGCCGGCCTTCCTGGCGTTCGTGCTCGCCCTCGGCATCGTCGTGCGGGCCGTGGTGGACAACGGCCTCGCGAGCGCGCTCGGGCACGTGCTGCCCGGCGGGGGTTCGCTGCCCGCGCTGCTCGGCGTGGCCGCGCTGGCCGCCGTACTCGCCAACATGATCAACAACCTGCCGGCGGTGCTGGTCCTGCTGCCGCTGGCCGCGCCCGCCGGACCTGGCTCGGTCCTCGCCGTCCTGCTCGGCGTCAACATCGGCCCGAACCTCACCTACGCCGGCTCGCTGGCGACCCTGCTGTGGCGGCGCATCGTGCACCAGCACGAACACGGCGTGGACCTCAAGGAGTTCACCCGGCTCGGCCTGATCGCCGTGCCCGCCTCCCTGGTGCCCGCGGTGGTGGCACTGTGGGGGGCGCTCCAGGTTCTGTGAGACCGACCGGACCGCCCACGGCTCGAGGAGGCCGACCGATGCGTGTGATCGCCTGGCTGGTGGAGGGCACCTGGCCCGCCTGCGTGGACGCCGTACGCACCCATGCGCCCGACGCGTCCGAGGTGGTGCTGCTGCACGTGAGCGGGCCGGAGGTGCCCGGTGTGGCGCACGGCGCGTTCGCCGGGCTGCTGGGGCGTGGGCATCCCGAGCGCGATCCCGGGGACCTGCTGGAGGACCTCGGGGGCGCGTCGGCGGCGGAACTGCTCGACGCGGCGGCCGAGCGGCTGGAACGGCCGTGCACGCGGCTGGAGCGGACCGGGCGGGCCGAGCGCGAGGTGGTGGCGGCCGCCGGAGACGCCGATCTGCTGGTGCTGGCCCGGGACGGCGACCGCGACCGGCTAGGGCCGCGCAGCCTCGGGCCGGCCGTGCGGTTCGCCGTGGACCACGCGCCGTGCCCGGTGCTGCTGGTGTGGCCGGAGGCCGCCCCTGCCCTCACCACGCTGCCTCCGCCGCCGCCCGCCCATCCGGCACGTCCGGGGCACCACGGGCGTCCCGCGCCGCCCCGGCCTCCGGAGCCACCGGTGCCGTTGGAGCCGCCGCGGTCGCAGGGGCCTCCGCGACCGCCGGAGCCGCCCGAGCCGCCCCGGCCTCCGGAGCCGCCCGAGCCGCCCCGGTAGCCGTGACGCCGGTCAGCGTCCGCCGTAGCCGCCCCCGCCGCCCCAGTGGACGTCGCCCCGCTGGTGGTCCCAGTGGTGCTGCCCGTCGCCCCCGCACCAGTACCGGTCGGCGTCGCAGCTGACGCTGGGATCGGGGGGCGTCGTGGCGGTCGTCGCACCCGCGGCCGGGTCCGGCGTCGCCGAGGGCTTCCCCGTGCTCGACGGCCCGGGGGTGGCGGAGGACGTGCCCGTGGGACGGGCCGAAGTGCCGCCGTCCGCGTCCCAGTTGACCACCTCCATCTGGAGGTCGGGCTGGGACGCGTCGATTGTCCAGCGCTGGGTGTCGCTCTTGGCGCGGGTCTTCAGTACGAGGGTGCCGGCTCCGTCGGTCGCGGCCGGGGTGAGGGCCAGGTCCTGGTCGAAGCGGGGCACGAGCGTGCCCTGGAGCGTGAAGTCGTAGCGGATGTACTTGCCGGCCGGCTCGGAGGCGGCCACGCAGGGAGCGAGCTGCACCGAGTAGCCGAGGTGGGAGTCGAGGCAGAGGCCGGGGTCGGCGCCGCTGCGCAGCAGCCCGTCGGCCTCGTACACCCACTGCTGGCCGGGCGTGCCCGAACACTTCGCCAGCTCGGTCTCGGCGCCCGCCACGACCTTTCCGCCGGTCACGCCGACGCACAGCCCCGAGGCGACGTTGTGCAGCCGCCCGCGCAGGGTGCCCTTGCCGGGCGCGCCGGTTCCGGTCCGGGCGGGCCCGGACGGCCGGGCGCCGGAGCCGGGCGCCTCGGAGGGCTGGCCGCCGGCGCGCGGCGCGGTGCCGTCCCCGGAGCCGAGGACCGCCCACAGGACGAGCGGCAGTACGACCAGTCCGCTCACCGTCGCCACGGCGATGGCGAGGTTGCGCTGCCGCGCGGTCCGCCGCGCCGCCCGCTTGGCCGACCGCCCCTCGGCGGCACGGGGCCCGGTGGCCGTGTCGGCCTTCCGCGCCACCCCGCGCCGCATGGCGGCGGCGGCTTCCGCACGCCCCCGCGGGAACCGCCTCTCACCGTCCCCGGCCGACGCGGCGCGCGTCGCGGGAGTGCCGCCCGGGCCGGTGAACGCGGAGGCGAAGGACTCGGAAGCAGAGGACGCGGAGGCGAAGGAGCCGGAGGCAGCGGACGTCTGGGCGGAGGAAGTCGGGGCAGAGGGCGTGGGCGCGGAGGAGGTGGGCCCGGAGGCCTCCGAGAAGAAGTCCTCGCCCCCGATCGGACCACCGCCCACCGCGTCGGCCCGCGCACCGAACGGATCCGGCAACGCGTCCGCACCCGCACCCGGAGAACCGGCCCACCCGGGCTCGCCGTCCCCCGCGAACGCCTCACCCGCGCCCGCCGGACCCGGTGTCCCGTTCGCCCACCCCTGCCCCTTGGCGGGCGCGCCCGGCGCTTCGACCCCGGGCCTTCGCCGGCCGGGCACGGATGCCTCGCCTCCTGACCGCGCCGCGCGCGGAGCGAAACCGAAGAAGTCACCGCCCGCTGCCGCGCCGAAGGGGCCGCCGGTGGGTGCCGGCTCATGGGCGGCGGCGGGCCCGGTGGCCGCGCCTCCCGTCGGTGCCACCTGGCCGAGGCCACCGGCGGCTGCCGCCTCGCGGGGGACGGTGCCGGCAGGCTCAGCGCCGCCGACCGCCGGCCCCTGGCGAGGGACCGTGCCCGAGAGGCCCGCGCCGGCGGTCGCCCCCTGGCCAGGAGCCGTGCCCGAGGGGCCGCCACCCACCGCCGCTCCCCGGCCGGGAACCGTGGCCGAAGGACCGCCGCCGGTGGTCGCCGGCCCGCCGGGGACCGTGCCCGGAAGGTCGCCCGCGGCCGCCGCTCGACGGGATGCCGGGCGCGCTCTTCTCCTGCCGGGTGCCGGGCCCGCACCGCGGCCGGCGGGCGGAGCGGCCTCCGGGCGGGCCGGAGTTGGCTCCGCCGGCCGCTCGGGCGTCCGCTCGGCGGCCGCCGCCGCGAGGCGCGCGTTACGGTACGGCACCGCGCCCCAGCCGAGGACGCCCTCGGCCAGCGCGGTGCCGAGGTCGCCGTTGAACTGGGCGAGCTGGTCGGCGGTGTAGCGGCAGTGCTTGCACCCGGCCAGGTGCCCGCGCAGATCGGGGTCGATGCCGACCCCCTCGCGCCGGTAGGTGACGTCCAGCAGCCGGAAGTAGCGCAGGCAGTCCTGGTCCGGCGCGACTTCGCGGTGCACCTGGAGGCACTCCTCGCGCAACCGATCCCGCGCGCGCCGGAGTTCGAGGCGCGCGCCCTCCTCGTCGAGACCGAGCAGCGCGGCCGGGACCGTGAGGGGCTCGGCCTCGACCTCGGCGTGCCACAGCAGCGCGCGGGCCGCCTGCGGCAGCCGCTGGAACGCCCGGGAGAGCAGCCGCCGGTCGGTGGGCGGCAGCAGCCGCGCGGCGATCGGCTCGCCGTCGCCGGCCGCGGCCCGCAGCAGGTCCGGGTGGAGCATCTCCTGCCGGTGGTCGGCGCTCCACTCCGCCGCTATGCGCCGTACGGTGACGAGGAGTTGGGGCCGCCACGCGGCCGTGGGACCGGACTGTCTGATGGACGCGCCGAACAGTCGGGTGAAGGCGGCGGTGGTGAGCATGCCCGCGGGGTGCGGACCGTCGGTGCACAGCCGGGCGTAGGCGTACGCGGCCTCCCAGTGCCGGTCGAGCAGCTCGCCGACCGGGTGGACGGCGGGCGAGGCGCCGGTCCACTTGCGCAGTTCGGCGCTCAGTTGCTCGTCGGTGATACCGAAGGAGCGGGGCGGCCTGGGGGAATTCGACATGCCTGGGTCGTTCACGGCTGCATTCCTCCATACGCACCGCGGATTTTGATCCGTACCAAGAGTGGGGGGTGTCGGCACCTCGAACGTCCACCGCACAGAGGGAAGATCCATTTCTGTACGCCGACAGCGCACACCTTCGCACAGGTCACCGGGAGCAACAAGGGATCACACTCATCCGCGCCCGGTGCCCGGCGCGCACCCGCCCGTTGACGAATTGTCAATTCGCTTCGGGCGGGTGCGGGGAACCCGCGCAGGGAACGGCCGTGGTGAATTGGTGCGCCGTTTCCGGCAGACGGGAGATGCGAGGAGATCAAGGAGATCCGAGGAGATCCGGGGAGAACCGAAAAGACTCAGTGCCCGCTGACGGGGTGCGGCTCGTAGGGGCGCTCGAGTTCCTCGATCTCCTTCTCGCTCAGCCGGAGTTCGACGGCGGCCACGGCGTCCTCGAGGTGGCCCGCCCTGGACGCGCCGACGATCGGGGACGTCACCGTGTCCTGGTGCAGCAGCCAGGCGAGGGCCACCTGGGCGCGCGGCACCCGGCGCTCGGCGGCGATGCGCGTGACGGCTTCGACGACCGCGCGGTCGCCCTCCGGGTAGAGGGTGCTGCCGAAGGCGTCGGTGGCGCTGCGCCCGGTGGCCGTGTCCCAGTCGCGGGTGAGGCGGCCGCGGGCCAGCGGGCTCCAGGGCAGCACGCCGACGCCCTGGTCGGCGCACAGGGGCAGCATCTCGCGCTCCTCCTCGCGGTAGAGGAGGTTGTAGTGGTTCTGCATGGACACGAACCGGGTCCAGCCGTTCAGCCGCGCGGTGTACTGGGCCTTGGAGAACTGCCAGGCGTACATCGAACTGGCGCCGATGTAGCGGGCCTTGCCCGCCTTGACCACGTCGTGCAGGGCCTCCATGGTCTCCTCGACGGGGGTGTGGGGGTCCCAGCGGTGGATCTGGTAGAGGTCGACGTGGTCGGTGCCCAGGCGGCGCAGGCTGTTGTCGATCTCGGTCATGATCGCCCTGCGCGAGAGCCCGGCGCCGTTGGGCCCGGGCCGCATCCGGCCGTGCACCTTGGTGGCCAGCACGATCTCGTCGCGGCGGGCGAAGTCGCGCAGCGCGCGGCCGACGATCTCCTCGCTGGTGCCGTCGGAGTAGACGTTGGCGGTGTCGAAGAAGTTGATGCCCGCCTCGAGGGCCTGGCGGATGAGCGGGCGCGACGCCTCCTCGTCGAGGGTCCACTCGTGGTTGCCGCGGCCGGGCACGCCGTAGGTCATGCAGCCCAGACAGATCCGCGACACGTCCAGGCCCGTCGAACCGAGCTTCACGTACTGCATCGTTGCTGCTCCTGCCTCGAAGGTGGGGAGTTGCCGCTCCCGAGCGTATGCCGTCGATCACCGGGGGCGGCCGCCGGCGTGGCGCGTCCGCCGTCGCTGCCCGCAGGTGACCGACCGGCGCGGAAGCATCCACCGTCGCTGCCCGCAGGTGACCGACCGGCGCCGGAGCATCCACCGTCGCTGCCCGCAGGTGACCGACCGGCGCCGGAGCATCCACCGTCGCTGCCCGCAGGTGACCGACCGGCGCCGGAGCATCCGCCCTCGCCGCCCGCAGGTGACCGACCGGCGCGGGAGCATCCGCCGTTGCTGCCCGCAGGTGACCGACCGGCGTGGGAGCGGCCGGCCGGCCGCCGCGGTCACGCATCCTCGGGGCGGACGGCCGGCGCGGGGCCGGCCGCTGCCGTACGGGAGGAACGCGGTGCGAACACGTCTGGCCACCCTCCGGACCCTGATGGGGACGGCCGTGCTGCCGCTCGCCCTGGTGACGCCCGCCTGGGGCCGGCCCGACCCGCCCAGGTCGGTCCAGGAGGTGCCCGCCACGCTGTGCGCCCCGGCGGGTGTGCTGCGCGGCGCCGGGCACCAGTGGGCGTCGGTCAGCCTGTGCACGGGCGTCGGCACGCCGGTGATGGCGGTGTTCGCGGCGGCGCTGTGCGGGTATCCCGCCACGAAGGTGCGCTACGCCTGCCGTACCTGGGGCACCTGGACGGCCGCCCGGGACGGCGCGACGGTGGCCTCCGGCACGCTGCCGGGGCCCGGCGAGTACCCCGGCCCGGGCACGTACGAGGTCAGGGCCGAGGTGCGGGTGCGGTCCGCGCCGCCGCGCGTGGAGCTGAACGGCACGGTCCGCGCCACCCTGACCCTGACCGCGCCCACGGCCACCGCGCCCTCCGGGCCGCGGGCTCTCGGTTAGGGTCTTTCGTCTGGATCAGGCCGGATCAGAGAGCGGGGTCTGGTGCCGTGCATCGCAAGGCGGAGGAGGGCGTCATGGCGGAGCCATGGCAACCGACGACAACGCCGCGAGGCGCGGTGCCGGAGCCCGCGAGCCCGGCATGATCCAGACGAGGGGCCCCTAGCCGGCCGGGAAGGGTTCGAGCAGGTCCAGTGCCCGGGCCCAGCCGAAGTCCGGGCGAGTGCCGTCCGCGGCCGGCTCCGCGGTGTACGGCTCGCCGAAGCGCACGCCCATCCCGCGCAGCCGGGCCAGGCTCTCCTGGTAGGCGGGGTGGGCGGCCAGGGCGCCGCCCACGCACGGCAGGACGGCGACCGGGACGCCGAGGCCGTAGGACTCGCACAGGGTGGCCAGGGCGAGGGTGTCGGCGGTGCCGGCGGCCCACTTGTTGACGGTGTTGAAGGTGGCGGGGGCGACGACCACGGCGTCGGGCGGCGGGAAGGGGCGCGGGTCGCCGGGGGTGCGCCAGGCGGACCGGATGGAACGGCCGGTGCGCGCCTCGACGGCGGCGGTGTCGAAGAAGCCGCCCATGGCGACCGGCGTCGCGATGACCCCGACCCGCCAGCCGCGCCCCTGCGCGGCGGCGATCAGCTCGTCCACGCCGGCGGCGATGCCGGCGGCGCAGACGACGACGTAGAGGAAGGGTTCCGGAGCCGGTTCGGTCATCCGGGCACCCTACTGAACGCCCGCCGGGCTCAGCGCAGCGGGAAGGTCCGTCCGCGCTCGGCCTGGGGGCGCGGCCCGTGGATGCGGCGCTCGCCCTCCTCGATCGGCACGTCGTTGATGCTGGCCTCGCGCCGGGTCATCAGGCCGTGCTCGTCGAACTCCCACAGCTCGTTGCCGTACGAGCGCCACCACTGGCCGCGGACGTCCCGGGACTCGTACTGGAACCGCACGGCGATGCGGTCGCCCTCGAAGGCCCACAGGTCCTTGCGCAGCGCGTAGTCCAGCTCCCGCTCCCACTTGGCCGTGAGGAACGCGACGATCTCGGCGCGGCCGGTGACGAAGGTGTCCCGGTTGCGCCAGAGGGAGTCCTCGGAGTAGGCGAGGGCGACCTTGTGGGGGTCGCGGGTGTTCCAGGCGTCCTCGGCGGCCTGGACCTTCTGTGCGGCGCTCTCCCGGGTGAAGGGCGGCAGGGGCGGGCGGTCCTCGGGCATCGGTCCTCCTGACGGGCCGTCGACGGCGTTGCGGGGAAGTCGCCTGCCAACGTACCGACAGCCGGGGCCCGGTTCCGGGGGGCTCACGTGCTCGTGGCGAGCGTCTTCGCCGCCTGCTCGGCCGCGGCGTGGGAGGCCGCGGCGCGCTGTTCCAGACCGGCCAGGTGGGGAAGTACGTCCACGCGGGTGAGTTCGGCGGCCACGGCGTGGAAGCGGTCGGGTGCGACGCCGAGGTTGATGAAGTAGGCCCTCAGATATGGGGTCTGGAAGTCGCACGCCTCCCTCGGGGTGCCGGGGCCGTAGGCGCCGCCGCGGGCCATGAGCGCGACCACGCGGGTGTCGCGCAGCAGGCTCTCTCCCGAGTCGGGGTCCTTGAACGCGCCCGGGAAGGTCACCCGGTCGATCCACGCCTTGAGGGCGGCGGGCACGCAGAGGTTGTACATCGGCACCCCGAGCAGGAGGGTGTGCGCGGCCCGCAGTTCGGTGATCAGGGGCAGGGTCAGGTCCCACTCGCGCCGCTCGGCGGCGGTCCCGATCAGGGCGGGCACCTTGGCCGGGGGCACGAAGCCCTCGCGCTCGACCCGCCGGCCCAGGAGGGTGTACGCGGCGGTCAGCGGGGGCACCGGCGCGGCGGCCAGGTCACGGCGGCGGTACTCGCCGGCGGGGTGCGCCGCCTTCCACGTACGGGTGAAGAGGGCTGTCAGACGGCGGGTCACCGAGTCGGCGGTGGCGTCTGCGCTGGAGTCGATGTGAAGGAGCAGCATCGGAAGGTCACCTCGGTCGTGTGCGGTTCGTCAGTGAGGTGACGGAACACGGCACGGAAAGGTGACCCATGCGCCCCAGCGACCGCGACGACCCCACGGCCCCCGGCCCCTCCTCCCCCGCCGGCGAGGAACTGGCCCGGCGCTTCGAGGAGCGGCGCGGGCATCTGCGGGCGGTGGCGTACCGGATGCTGGGCTCGCTCAGCGAGGCGGACGACGCCGTGCAGGAGACGTGGCTGCGGCTCGGGCGGACCGGGGCGGACGGCATCGGCAACCTGTCCGGGTGGCTGACGACCGTGCTCTCCCGGGTGTGCCTGGACATGCTGCGCTCGCGCAGGGCCCGGCGCGAGGAGCCGTACGGCGACGACTGGCCCGAGGGAGTGGGCGGGCGGGAGGCCGGTCCCGAGGACGAGGCGGAGCTGGCCGAGTCGGTGGGCCTGGCGCTGCTGGTGGTGCTGGACACGCTGAGCCCGCCGGAGCGGGTCGCCTTCGTGCTGCACGACCTGTTCGCCGTGCCGTTCGACCGGATCGCGGCCGTGGTGGACCGCTCGCAGCCGGCCGCGAAGAAGCTGGCCAGCCGGGCCCGGGCGAAGGTGCGCGGCACGCCCGTGGTGCCGGGCGCGGAGCTGGAGGGGCACCGGCGGGTCGTGGAGGCGTTCCTCGCGGCCGCCCGGGGCGGCGACCTGGGCGCGCTGCTGGACGTGCTGGCGCCGGACGTGGTGCGCCGGGCCGACCCCGCCGCCCTGCCGGCCGGGGTGCCGGCGGAGCTGCGCGGGGCGCGGGCGGTCGCCGAGGGCACGGTCGTGCTCCGGGACCGCGCCCGGTTCGCCGCGGTGGCGCTCGTGGACGGCCGCGCGGGGGTGGTGGTCGCCCCGCGCGGGCGGCTGGTGTTCGCCCTGCGGGTCGCCGTGGAGGGCGGGCGGGTCGTCTCCTACGAGGTGGTCGCCGCCCCGGAGCGCCTGCGCCGCCTGCCGCTGGGCCTGCTGGACCCACCCGGGGCGGAAGGCGGCGCATAAGGGGCGGGCGGCGGTCTCACACCGCCGTTTCGGAGACCTTGATGGCGCCGACCGGGCAGGCCCGCGCGGCCTCCCGAACCATCGGGTCGCCGCCGCCGTCCTCCCGGCCGGGCAGCAGGCTGCTGTAGCCCTCGTCGTCCTGGGTGAACACGCCCGGGGCGGCCAGGGCGCACTGCCCGGCGCCGATGCAGAGATCCGTGTCGATGTCGATGTGCATGACGGCAGCCTCTTACCAGGTCACGGGGAGTTCCAGCATCCCCTGGATCGTGTCGCCGGGTTTGAAGGGGATCTCCTCGGGCGGGACGGCCAGGCGCAGCCCGGGCAGCCGTGTGACGAGGGTGCCGAGGGCGATCTCCAGTTCGGCGCGGGCGAGGTTCTGGCCGAGGCACTGGTGGATGCCGAATCCGAAGGCGACGTGGTGGCGGGCCGGGCGGTGGAGGTCGAGGGTGTCGGGGGCGGGGTAGACGTCCTGGTCGCGGTTGATGAGCGAGGTCGAGAAGAGCACGGCGTCGCCGGCGCGGATCGTGGTCCCGGCGACCTCGATGTCCTCGGTGGCCAGCCGCAGCAGTCCGTCCGCGATGGACAGCATCCGCATCAGCTCGTCCACGGCGGCGGGCAGCAGCGCGGGGTCGGCGCGCAGCTCGGCCAGCCGTCCGGGGTGCCGCAGCAGGGTGTAGGTGCCCAGCGAGATCATGTTGGCGGTGGTCTCGTGCCCGGCGACCAGCAGGATGATGGCGAGCGCGACCAGTTCGGCTCGGTTTGGGCGCCCTTCGTTCGTCCGCCGCCGGACCAGTTCGTCCAGCAGGCCGTCGCCGTCCCCGGCGGCCTTGCGGTCGATCAGGTCGCCCAGGTACTCCTCCAGGCGGTCCCGCGCGCCCTGGGTGTCGTCGGCGGTCGGGCCGCGCAGCAGCCGCCGTGACTGTTCCTCGAAGAACTCGTGGTCGGCGTAGGGCACTCCGAGCAGTTCGCAGATCACCATGGAGGGCACCGGCAGCGCGAACGCCCCGACCAGTTCGGCGGGCGGCCCCTGGGCGGTCATGGCGTCGAGGAGGCCGTCGACGATCCGCTGGATGCGGGGGCGCAGCGCGGTGGCCCGTTTCAGGGTGAAGTTGGGGATCATCATGCGCCGCTGAGCGCGGTGTTCGGGGTCGTCGACGCCCAGCAGCGCGGTCCTGCGCTTGCGGACGGCGGCGAAGCGGGCCGTGGTCGCCGGGAAGCCGTCACGGGTGCGGTCGCTGGACAGGCGCGCGTCGGCGAGCAGTTCGCGGGCCACGGCGTGTCCGGTGACCATCCAGGCGGGGCGGCCGTCGTAGAGGGTGACGCGGGTCAGCGGCCGGGCGGCGCGCAGGGGGTCGTAGCCGGCGGGCGGGTGGTAGGGGCAGGTGCGGTCCTGCGGGAAGGCGACGGGTGCGGACAGTGCGGTCGGTTCCGTCATGGAAGACCTCGCAGACGAAGGGTGCGTCGTGCCGATCTTCATTAGATGCCCGAGGCACCTATGGTGCGACGAGAAGTTCGGCCAGATCGGTCACCTGCGGGAACTGGCTGGGAAGCGTCTGTTCCGGGGCGAAATCCGGTTGCCGTGGCCGGCTCGCGGGCCGCAGGATCCGGTCATGCCCGCGATCGTCGTACCCGTGCCGCCGCTGTCCGCCGCCGCCCTTCCGGCCGCGCGCCGACAGCGGGCCGGCCGTCCGGAGGGGGCCGGTCCGCCGCCGCGGTCATGACGGCCGCGCTCGTCGCGGGCCTGCTCGCGGGCTACGGCATCGCCGTGCCCGTGGGCGCCGTCGGCACCTACCTGGTCTCCCTCACCGCGCGCACGTCCCTGCGGACCGGCGGCTGCGCCGCGCTCGGCGTGGCCACCGCGGACGGGCTCTACGCCGCGCTGGCCACGCTCGGGGGTTCCGCGGCAGCCGCCGCGCTGCGGCCGGTCATGGGGCCGCTGCGCTGGGCCTCGGTGCTGGTGCTGGCCGGTCTCGCGGCGCACGGCGCGGTCACCGCCGTGCGGCGGTACCGCGCGGGGCACCGCCTCGCCACCGCCGCGCAGCCGCCCCCGCCGAGCCCGTCCCGGGCCTACCTGGGGCTGCTCGGGATCACTCTGCTCAACCCCACCACGGTCGTCTACTTCGCCGCCCTGGTCCTCGGCGCCCGTGCCACGGGATCCGTACCGGCCCTGGAGCAGGCGGTGTTCGTGCTGGCCGCCCTGGCCGCGTCCGCGAGCTGGCAACTGCTGCTCGCGGCGGGCGGCGCCCTGCTCGGCCGTGCCCTGACCGGCCGCCGGGGCCGGCTCGGGACGGCCCTCGCCTCCAGCGCCGTGATGGCGGTACTGGCGGTGCGGATGCTGCTGACGCCGGGCGGGTGAGGACGTACGGACAGGGGGTGCGAGGTGGCGTGCGCGCGGGGGCGGCGACGGCGTCCGCGTGCGGGTGCCCGCGTCGTCCATCGTCGTGGAACTGGCCCGATACACCCATCCGTCGAGCACCCGAAGGCGCCGGAATCCTTCGAACGCGGCGCGCGGCGGCGTGGCCCGGGCGTGGCTGGTGGGATACGCGGGGCGTGGAGCGGTAGGGATGATGCGTGCGTGCACCGGTGTTGAACGCCGGTGCACGACCGGTCACCGAACGCGAGGAAGGGACGGACGCCATGCCGCTCGAGGGCGAGTACGAGCCGAGCACGGCCCAGTGGGTGCGCGACCAGGTGGAGCTCTACGAGAGCTCCGGCGGTACCAAGGGCACCACGCTGATGGACACGGGGATGCCCGTCATCCTGCTCACCACGCGGGGCGCGCGGAGCGGGAAGATCCGCAAGACGCCGCTGATGCGGGTGGAGCACGGCGGGCGCTACGCCGTGGTGGCCTCGCAGGGCGGTGCGCCCAAGCACCCCTTCTGGTACTTCAACCTCAAGGCGGACCCTCGCGTCGAGCTCCAGGACGGGCCGCGCAAGCAGGACATGACGGCGCGTGAGGTCACCGGCGAGGAGAAGGCTCAGTGGTGGGAGCGGGCCGTCGCCGCCTACCCGCCCTACGCCGAGTACCAGGAGAAGACCTCACGGGAGATCCCGGTCTTCGTGCTGGAGCCCGTCGAGGGGCACTGAGCCCGCGGGACTTCGGCCCGCCTTCGGGACCCCGGGGGGCTACGGGCCTCGGACTCCCGGGCCTTCGGGCTCCCGGACCTCCGGGCTCCTGGACCTTCGGGCTCCTGGACCTTCGGGCTTCCGGGCCTTCGGGGCCGGCCCGAGGGAATTCCGGGCCGTGAGGCATGAACCCCGGAGGCCCGGGCACCCGGACCTCAGGCCTCGCCGCGTTCCCCCGTCGCGGCGGGGCTTTCCTGTGCCTCCTCCGCCGGGCGGTCGGTCACGTCGAGGAAGATCTGGTCCGTCTCCGGCACGGTGCGGGCGATGGAGCGCTTGATGCGCACGGCGACCTCCTCGACCCGCTCGCTGTCCAGGCCGGGCGCGAGGTCGATGCGGGCGGCCACCAGCACCGAGTCCAGGCCCATCTTCATCGTGAACAGCGCCTCCACGCTGTCGATCTCCGGCTGGGCCTGGAGCAGACTGCGGATGCGGCCGCTCAGCTCCGGATCGGCGGCCTCCCCGATGAGCTGGTCGCGGGCGTCCCGGCCGAGGCGGTAGGCGACGTAGACGAGCAGCGCGCCGATGGCGAGCGAGGCCGACGCCTCCCAGACGACCTGCCCGGTGACCATGTGCAGGGCCATGCCGATGAGGGCGAGGGTGACGCCGAGCACCGCGGTGCCGTCCTCGGCGACGACCGTGCGCAGCGCGGGATCGCGCAGGCCGCCCTTGGCGCCGCCCTGCCGGCGCACCTGGTGCAGCGCCCGCAGCAACGAGAGCCCCTCGGCGAGGAGGGCCACCCCGAGCACGATCAGCCCGGCGACGTAGCCGCCGTGCGTCTCCTGCTCGTCGCTGCGCAGCGCCTGGACGCCCTGGAAGAAGGAGAAGCAACCGCCCATGACGAAGATCCCGACGGCGGCGAGCAGCGACCAGAAGAACCGCTCCTTGCCGTAGCCGAACGGGTGACGCCGGTCGGCGGGGCGGCGGCTGCGCCGCAACGCGGCCAGCAGGAACACCTCGTTGAAGCTGTCGGCCACGGAGTGGGCCGCTTCCGACAGCAGCGCCGGCGAGTGCGCGACCAGGCCTCCGACGGCCTTGGCGACCGCGATCACCAGGTTCGCCGCGAGTGCCACCAGGACGGTGACACGCGTCTTGCGGTCGGGAGCGTGAGACCGCGCCCGCCCGTTCGTACGATGATCCGGATACCCGCCCGATGTGCCGCCCACTTTCGCCGGATGCCCCCGGCCGGGACGGCTCACACAGTGCCGCCGGCCGATTCCGGGGAACGCGTTCACCAGGACACCCGTGCGGCACCCCTACAGCAGGAGGACCCATGAGCGAGGGGCGCGAGGGCAACAGCGCCTACGGCCACAAGGCCTTCAAGCGGTCCCGGAGCCACTTCGCGGACCGGATCACCGCCGACGGCCGGGACGGCTGGCCGGTGGAGGCGGGGCGCTACCGGCTGGTGGTCAGCCGCGCCTGCCCGTGGGCGAGCCGGGCGCTGGTCGCGCGGCGGCTGCTCGGCCTGGAGGACGCGCTGTCGCTGGCCGTGACCGATCCCATCCAGGACGACCGCAGCTGGCGCTTCACCCTGGACCCGGACGGCCGCGACCCGGTCCTCGGCATCCGCTTCCTCAGCGAGGCCTACGACAAGCGGGAGACGGGCTATCCGGGCGGGGTGAGCGTGCCGGCCGTCGTCGACGTGCCCAGCGGCAGGCTGGTCACCAACGACTTCCAGCAGATCACCCTGGACCTCGCCACCGAGTGGACCGCGCTGCACCGGCCGGGCGCGCCCGACCTGTACCCCAAGGAGCGGCGCGACGAGATCGACACGGTGATGGCGGAGGTCTACCAGGACGTCAACAACGGCGTCTACCGGGCCGGCTTCGCCACCGGCCAGCGGGAGTACGAGCAGGCGTGCACCGGGGTGTTCCGGCGGCTGGAGCTGCTGGCCGCCCGGCTGGCCGGGCAGCGCTACCTCGTCGGCGACACGATCACCGAGGCGGACATCAGGCTGTTCACCACGCTGGTCCGTTTCGACGCCGTGTATCACGGTCACTTCAAGTGCAACCGCTGGAAGCTGGCGGAGAACCCCGTGCTGTGGGCATACACCCGCGATCTGTTCCAGACGCCCGGCTTCGGCGACACGGTCGACTTCGACCACATCAAGCGGCACTACTACCAGGTGCACACCGGCATCAACCCGACCGGCATCGTGCCCCTCGGCCCGGACCTGTCCGGGTGGCTGACGCCGCATCACCGCGAGGAACTCGGCGGCCGCCCCTTCGGCGACGGCACGCCGCCGGGGCCGGTGCGGGCCGGCGAGGAGGTCCCGCCGCAGGGCCGCCCCTGACCGGCGGATCAGCCACGCGGACCAGCCCCGTAGAAATCACCCAGAGGAGGAGAACCAGGTGGCCAAGAAGAAGCACAAGCTCCCGCTCGCCTACCAGCCCGTCGGATTCGTGCTGGGGTGGGCCGGCGGCGCGCTGGCCGGCATGGCGTTCCGCGCCACGTGGAAGGCCATCCGGCACGAGGACGACGCCCCCGACGCGCTGGACCAGGACCGCCGCTGGGGCGAGATCCTGCTGGCGGCGGCGGTCCAGGGCGCCATCTTCGCCGTGGTCCGCAGCGCCGTCGACCGAGCGGGTGCCAAGGCCGTCGAGCGCTCCACGGGAGTGTGGCCCACGAAGGAGAAGGGCGGCCGCGACTAGACCCCGGCGGGGAGCCGGCGCAGTCGGCTCCCCGGCGCCCGCTCCCCCGCCGTACGCCCCCGGCCGGGCCGCCCTCAGCGTGCCGTCTGGAACGTGCGCCGGTAGGCCTGCGGTGAGACGCCGATCGCCGCCTGAAGGTGCTGGCGCAGCGACGCGCCGGTGGCGAAGCCCACCTCGGCCGCGATCTGGTCCACCGTCAGGTCACTGGACTCCAGCAGGTCGCGGGCCCGCGCCACCCGCTGCTGGATCAGCCAGCGGCCGGGGCTGAGGCCCACCTCGTCGTTGAAGCGGCGCGCGAAGGTGCGCAGGCTCATCCGGGCGTGGGCGGCGAGCCCGGCGAGGGTGAGCGGCTCGCCGAGGCGTTCCAGGGCCCAGGCGCGGGTCGCGGCGGTGCTCGCGGCGCTGTACTCGGGCACCGGCCGCACGATGTACTGGGCCTGCCCGCCCTCCCGGAAGGGCGGCACCACGCAGCAGCGGGCCACGAAGTTGGCCACCGCGCTGCCGTGGTCCTGGCGCACGAGGTGCAGGCAGATGTCGACGCCGGAGGCGGCGCCGGCCGAGGTGAGGAAGCGGCCGTCCTCGACGAACAGCACGTCCGGGTCGAGGGTGACGCGCGGGAAGGCGCGCCGGAAGCGCTCGGCCACGTGCCAGTGGGTGGTGGCCCGGCGTCCGTCGAGCAGTCCGGCCGCCGCCAGCACGAAGGCGCCCGTGCAGATGGAGACCACCCGCGCGTGCGCGGGGATGCGGGCGAGGGCGGCGGCGACCGGTTCGGGCAGCCGCTCGGGGATGCGGTCCTCCGGCATCGAGGTGATGATCACCGTGTCCGCCGTGCCGATCACCTCGGGCCCGTGCTCCACGGTCACGGAGAAGTCCGCGTTGGTACGTACGGGGCGGCCGTCGACCGTACAGGTCAGCACCTCGTAGCGGCCGCGGGCCGCGCCGAGGATGCGGCTGGGGATGCCGAGTTCGAAGGGGTAGACGCCGTCGAGGGCCAGGACGACGACCCGTTCCACACGCTGCATGGCACGATCTTATCGAAGGTTGGCAATCATGCCATTTCCCCGACGCGCGCTCCCGGGCAGGCTGGTTCACCATGAGCGATGTGAAGACGATGCGCGCGATCGGCCAGGACGTCCTCGGCGGTCCCGAGGTGCTGAAGGAAATCGAACTCGAGCGGCCCGAGCCGCGTGCCAACGAGGTGCTGGTCCGGGTGCGGGCCGCCGGAGTGAACCCCACCGACTGGAAGCACCGGGCCACCGGCGGCTTCCTGGGTCAGCCGCCCTTCGTGCTGGGCTGGGACGTCTCCGGGGTCGTCGAGGCCGTGGGCATCGGGGTGGCCGAGTTCAAGCCCGGTGACGAGGTGTTCGGCATGCTGTCGTACCCCTTCGGGCACGGCTCGCACGCCGAGTACGTCACCGCCCCGGCCCGCACCTTCGCGCTGAAGCCCGCCGGGATCGACCACGTCCAGGCGGGCGCGCTGCCGTTGGTGTCCCTGACCGCCTGGCAGGCGCTGGTGGAGCGGGCGGAACTGCGGCCCGGGCAGCGGGTGCTGATCCACGCGGCGGCCGGCGGCGTCGGCCATGTGGCCGTGCAGATCGCCAAGGCGCACGGCGCGTACGTCATCGGCACGGCGAGCGAGGGCAAGCACGACTTCCTGCGCGGCATCGGTGTGGACGAGGCGGTGGACTACCGCACGACGGACTTCGCCGAGGCGGTCCGGGACGCGGACGTGGTGCTGGACACGATCGGCGGTGACACGTCCCTGCGCTCGCTGCGGGTGCTGCGCCCCGGCGGGCTGCTGGTGTCGATCCTGCCGGTGGGCTCGGACGAGCTGTACCGGGAGGCGGAGCGGCTCGGCGTGCGGGCGATCCGGATGCTCGTCGACGCCGACCACCACGGCATGCGGGAGATCGCGGGGCTCGTGGAGGCGGGGAAGCTGAGCGCGACGATCGCGGGGACCTTCCCGCTGGCCGAGGCGGCCAGGGCGCACGAGCTCGGCGACACCGGCCGCACCACGGGCAAGCTGGTGCTGGTGGTCGACTGACGGCCGAAAGGACGACGTCCGTGACGGGCCCGGCGCCCGTCACGGACCGTAGTGTGCCCAGCCCGTCCCGCAGATCACCCGAGCGTCGGCCTCAATTCGAAGACATATGTCAATCGAACATGCTGGAATTCACTCCCAGGAGGGTAACTTGCAGGGCGGGGAAGGGTGTTGCAGCCGCTGACCCGAGAACCCGCCGCAGAAGCAGCCGGTTGGAGGCGATGTCGTCGTGCCGCAGGAGCCTGCGCCGCTCACCCGGCATCTGCGCATCCGCCGGGAGCGCGGTCACACCGTGCTGGAGCTGCGCGGGGAGATCGACATCGCGGCGGCGGTGCAGATCGTGCCGTACCTGGACCGGGTGACCGCACGGCCCGGCGCCCGGGTGGTGATCGACCTCAGCGGGGTGGAGTTCTTCGACTGCTCCGGGCTGCGCCTGCTCTACCGGGCCCGCGGCCGCCTCCTCGGCCAGGACGGGGAGCTGCGCCTGGTGTGCACGCACCCGCTGACCCTGCGCATCCTGAAGGTCACCGGCCTCGCCCGGCTGCTGCCCCCGCAGCCCACGCTGGACGCGGCCCTGGAGCAGCCCGAGGCGACCTCCGGCTCCCTCTGAACCGGCCTTCCGGTACGGACCGCCCGGACCGTCACTCACCGCGCGGCGCGTCGAACAGGGCGCTCACCGACTCGCCGTTGTGGATGCGCCGCACGGCCTCGGCCAGCGCCGGCGCGATGGACAGGACCCGCAGCTTGTCACCGTGCGCCCGGTACTCCTCGTGGTCCTCCCCCGGCACCGGCACGGTGTTGGTGCACACGATCTCCAGGACGTCCGGCTGCTCGGTCAGCCGCTTCAGCGCGCCCGCCGCGAACAGCCCGTGGGTGCAGGCGATGCGGATGGAGCGCGGCCCCGACTCGCGCAGCCGCTCGAGGAGTTCGAGCACCGTACTGCCCTTGGCGATCTCGTCGTCCAGCACGATCACGTCCCGCCCGGCCACGTCCCCGATGACGGAGCTGATGGTCACCCGGTCGTCGGCGTAGCGCTGTTTGGCGCCGGCGGCCACCTGGGCGCCGATCATCCGGGCGAACGCGGCGGCCTCCTTGGCGTTGCCGAGGTCCGGCGACACCACGGTGGTGCGGCTCAGGTCGTACTGGCCGAAGTGCGCGGCCAGCTCGCGCAGGGCGTGCAGGTGGTCGACGGGCACCGAGAAGAAGCCGTGCACCTGCGGCGCGTGCAGCGTCATGGCCAGCACGCGGCCCGCGCCCGCCGCCGTCAGCAGGTCGGCCACCAGCCGCCCGCCCAGCGAGATGCGCGGGGCGTCCTTCTTGTCGGAGCGCGCGTAGGAGTAGTGAGGCATCACGACGGTGATGCGCCCGGCGGAGGCGCCGCGCGCCGCGTCGCACATCAGCAGCAGCTCGACCAGGTGCTCCTGCACCGGCTTGACCAGCGGCTGGATGAGGAAGACGTCCCGCTCGCGGCAGTTGGCCTGGAGCTGCACCTCCAGGCAGTCGTTGGCGAAACGGCTGACCCGGGTGGGGCTGAGCGGCACACCGAGGTGTGCGCAGACCTCGGCCGCGAGGCCGGGATGGGCGCTGCCGCTGAACACCGCGATGTCTCGCACGATCCGTACGCTCCCCGCATGATCGTTTGTGCTGCCGCGCTCATGCTACTGACCGCGGCCCCGCCGGGCGCGGCACCGGGCGCGGAACGCGCCAGACGGCCCGGCGGCGGCCGCCGTGCGCCCCGGGCGCGCCCTGTGCCGCCGGTCCGCCGGTGTCCGCGTTCAACCAAGCGGTCTGGTACGGGATTTGGCGGGCATCCGCAGTCGTAGGAAGGAGGAGCCCGCATGACGACTTCCCTCGGGCGACAGCCCCGGCGCATGCCCGGCTGGGCGAAGGCGGTGACCGCCGTCGTGCTGGTGCTCGCGGTGCTGTTCGCCGGGATCCGGCTGGCCGTGCTGCCGGGCATCAAGGACCTGTTCGGCACCGAGACGCACGACCGCTCCGGGCCCGCGCTGCTGAAGTCCATCCAGGACCTGAGCCGCTACGACGCCGCCTCCGGCAACTTCCAGGTCGTGGTGGACCTGGAGAAGGACTCCAAGTACCTGCCGGACGCCATCCGGGGCACCCGCACCCTCTACGTCGGGGCCGGCACCGTGGACGCCTACGTCGACCTCGGACGGGTCGGCCAGGGGGACGTGACGGTGAACGGCGACCGCACCTCGGCCACGCTCCGGCTGCCGCACGCGCGCCTGGGCAAGGCGGCCCTGGACGCCGACCACTCGTACGCCGTCTCCAAGCAGCGCGGGCTGCTCGACCGCCTCGGCGACCTGTTCTCGGACAACCCCAACAGCGAGCACGCGGTGCAGCAGCTCGCCGTGCGGCACATCGCGGACGCCGCCAAGGGCAGCGGGCTCACCGCGCGGGCCGAGACCAACACCGCCGGCATGCTCCAGGGGCTGCTGAGCTCCCTCGGCTTCAAGGAGGTCCACGTCTCCTTCGGCGCCTGAGCTCCCGCGGCGCCGGAGCGGCCGTGTACGGCCGTTATAACGGCTAACACAATGAGGTGGCCGAGCCGTGGTATCCGTGTCTGGACGGCGAGTTGAGCATTGTCCGATGCGTGGGGGCATCACCGTGGATCGTGTCGGATGAGCTATGGGAGCGGATCGAGCCGCTGTTGCCGAGGCGGAAGCGCAGGTTCCGGTATCCAGGCCGTAAGCCGTTGCCGGACCGGCAGGTGCTGTGCGGGATCCTGTACGTGCTGCACACGGACATCCAGTGGGAGTACCTGCCCAAGGAGCTCGGGTTCGGGTCGGGCATGACGTGCTGGCGTCGGCTGCGGGACTGGAACGAGGCCGGGGTCTGGCAGCGGCTGCACGAGGTCCTGCTCGCCGAGCTGAACGCGGAACGGAAGCTGGACTGGTCCTGCTGCGTGGTTGATTCCTCGCACGTCAGGGCATTAAAAGGGGGAGCCACACGGGCCCGTCGCCGGTCGACCGGGGCCGGGCCGGTTCCAAACACCACTTGATCACTGACGGGCATGGGACTCCGCTGGCGGTCATCCTGACCGGCGGGAACCGCAACGACGTCACCCAGCTGCTGCCTCTGCTGGATGCCGTCCCGCCCGTCCGCGGTCGGGTCGGCCGGCCCCGCCGTAGAGCGGTCACGCTCTACGCGGACCGCGGCTACGACCACGACTGCTACCGCAAGCAGGTCCGCGCCCGCGGCATCGTGCCCGCCATCGCACGGCGCGGCACCGAGCACGGCTCCGACCTGGGCGTCTACCGGTGGGTGGTCGAGCGGACCTTTGCCTGGCTTCACGGCTTCCGCCGGCTGCGTGTGCGCTGGGAACGACGAGCAGACATCCACGAGGCATTCCTGAAACTTGCCTGCTGCCTGATCGCCCACCGGCAACTCAACTCAATCTGTTAGCCGGTGTGAACGACGAGACCCCCGGCCGGCCGGGGGTCTCCTCCTGCGCTCGGCTACCCCTTGCAGCCGGGGATCGGCGTGGGGGCGCAGTTGTCGGGATGGTTCTTGCGCACCTCGGAGTCGTGCAGCGTCACGACGCCCAGGTTGTAGATGCCGCCGCCGTCCTGGTAGGCGGTGTTGTGTTCGACGGTGGAACGGAGGAGTGTGAGGTTGCCGGTGGGGCCGTTGAAGATGCCCCCGCCGAAGCGCCCGGCGATGTTCCCACTCACCGTCGTCTCCTCCAGCGTTGTCTTGCTTTGGTTGTAGATGCCGCCGCCGTCGTTGCTGCCCGAGGTGTTGTCGAGGACTTGGGAACGGTACAGCGTCGCCGAAGTGTTGGTGTGTTCGATGAGGATGCCGCCGGAGTCCAACGTGTTCGCGGCGTTCTTGCTGACCGTGGAGTCGATGAGCGTCAAGGTGCTCTGGTTGTAGGTGTCGATGCCGCCGGCCTCAGCGGAACTGTTGTTGCTCACCGTGGAGCTGATCAGTTTCAGTTTTGTACGGCCGTTCTCGATGCCTCCCCCGATGCTTCCAAAGGTGCCGCCCGTGAAGTTGTCGCTCACCGTTGAGTGATCCAGTGTCACGGTGCCGTTGTTACTGTTGATACCGCCCCCGAAGCCGAAAGAACCATTGGCGATGTTGTTGCGCACCGTCGACCGGATCAACGTCAGGGTGCCCAGTTGGTTGTCGATGCCGCCACCGCCCTGGCTTGAGGTGTTGTTGCGCACGGTTGAGTCGTCGAGCGTCACCCGGCCGCGGTTGTTCAGGACGCCGCCGCCACCGTTGACGGTGTTGCCGTGGATGATCGTCAGGTTTTTCAGTTCCACCCGGGCCGAGTTGACCGTCACGGTGGTGCCCGTCTCATGGCCGTCCAGAACCGCGTCGTCCACGCCGACCAGCTTCAGGTCCTTGTTGATGACGAAGTTGCCGAAGCAGACGCCTTTGATCCGCGACGTCGATCCCGGCTGGGCAGTGCCGAGAGCGATCACCAGTGCGTTGGGATCGCGGTTGCAGTCGACCACGGTGTCGTGATCGGCGGCCGCGGCCGCCCCTGACTCGACCATGCAGATCGCCCCCGCTGCCGCTACCGCCGCCGCGGTTCTCCCCCACCGAGAACGCGCCCCCTTGACCACTCCCATGTGCATCCCGTTCTCCTGTGTCGTGCGGGGCTCGAACGAATGAATTCGGTGCCCGCTCCGCCTTCCGTCAGGGGTGCACCCGTGGCGCAGCCCACGGAGGGAGGGTGCGCCCGGCCGGGCGGCAGAGGTACGGGACAGGCCAGGGCATCAATCCAATGGCCGCGCATGGTAACCGGCGCGGCCCACACACGGCACCCGAAAGGGTGAGTGGCCCTACCCGGCCACTGTCCGGTTGCCGGACACGGTGAGGAGCGCCAGGCGCGCCGGGCGCCGGGCCCGTTCGTGCGCCGGCACCTTGCCCGGCGAGGCCCGTGGTCGTAGCCGCGGTCCGCGTAGAGCGTGACCGCTCTGCGGCGGGGCCGGCCCACCCGGCCACGGACAGGCGGGCCGGCATCCAGCAGAGGGACACCATGGCTCGGCCACCTCATTCTGTTAGCCGTTGTTAGCCCAGTACGCCGGGCAGGGCCAGAGCCGCCAGCACGGTCATGCCGAGCAGGGTCCAGGCCACGTAGTCGCCGACGTGACCGGACTGCAGGCGCCTGAGGGGCAGGGCCCAGCCGGGGGCGGCGAGCCGGCGCGGGCGGGCCACGGCCAGGGCGGCCAGCCCCACGGCGAGCGCGGTCGACAGCAGGTCCAGCAGGACCCCGGCCGCCGTCCAGTGCACGGAGGAGAACACCCCCCAGGTACCGGCCTCGTCGACGGAGTGCGCCACGACGTCGGCGAAGCCGGGCGCCGCGCCGGCCGCGAGCGCCCCGGCGAGCAGCAGCGCGGCCACCGCCCGCATGGTGTCGGGGACCCGTGTCAGCCGCCGCCGAGTCTCGGGCTCCTCGTCGGAGCCGGACGTCTCGTCCTCGTCGCGCTCCACGCCGTCGTGCTCCTCGGGCCGGGGGCCGAGCCCCAGGAACACCCTGGCGGTCACCCGCAGCACGGCGGCTCCGGTGACGGCCGACACGGCGACGTAGAGCACGGTGAGCGGGCCGCCCACGGCCTCCTCGCTCACGGCCTTGCCGAGCCCGGTGCCGAACGGCGGCAGTCCGGCCAGGGCCAGCCCGCCGAGGGCGAACATGACGCCCACGCCGCGCAGCCGGCGGGCCCGGCCGTGCAGCTGGAACTCGTCGACGGTGCCGTAGCGGTCGAGCAGGACGCCGGCGCAGGCGAACAGGGCCGCCTTCACTCCGGCGTGCCCGAGGATGTAGAGGGCGGTGCCGTCGTCCGCCTCTGCCTTGAGCACGCCGATGCCGACCAGGAACAGGCCCGTGTGGGAGATGGTGGAGAAGGCGAGCAGCCGTTTGATGTGCCGCTGGTACCAGCACATGACCGCGCCCACGGCCGCGGTCAGCACGCCGAGGCAGACGAGGGCGCGGGTGAAGTCCGCCACGGGAACGCCGCCGGGACCGGAGAAGACCGTCCCGTAGACGCGCCAGACGCCGTACACGCCGAGTTCGACCATCACGCCGGACAGCAGCATGCACACCGGGGTGGGGGCGACGGCGTGCGCGTCGGGCAGCCAGAACTGGAACGGCACGGCGGCGGCCTTCACCAGCAGCCCGGTCACGACCAGGACGAAGCCGGCCAGGGTGAGGGCGTCGGGCCCGCCGCCCGCGGCGCTCGCGTCCAGCCCGTGCCCGATCCTCGTCATGGCCAGCTCGCCGGTACGGGCGTAGAGCAGGGCGATGCCCATGAGCATGGCGTACGCGCCCAGCGAGTTGACGACGCCGAAGGTCAGCGCGCCCTGGACGGCCTTGGCCTCGTCGATGCGGTAGCCGGTGAGCGCGTAGGCGACCACGCTCATCAGCTCGAAGAACACGAACGCGTTGAAGAGGTCGCCCGCGATCGCGAAGCCGCACATGCCGCCCTGGAAGAGCAGCATCAGCGCGGGAAAGGAGCCGGCGTGCCCGCGGGGCGGCTCGTCGAAGTAGTACCAGGAGTACGCCAGCGCCGCGAGGGTGAGCAGCGAGGCGAGCGCGGCCATGCCGAGCCCGGCCCCGTCCCCCACCAGCACGATGCCCACGCTCCCGCCGTGCCGCGGGAACCAGTCACCCACCCATTCCACCAGTGGCGGCGAGGAGTTGAGCAGCAGCACGAGAGCGAGGGCGGCGGTGGCGGCCGAGGCCAGGCAGCCGAAGCCCTCGGCGATCCGCCGGGAGACATGGCGGCCGCCGGCGACCAGCAGGGCGGCCGCGAGCAGCGGCACGGCCACGAGCAGCGGCACGAGGTGGTGCATCAGCCGCGCAGCTCCCTCAGCTCGTCCGGGTCGACCGTGCCGTGCCGCTTGGAGATCTGCACCACGAGGGCGAGCAGCAGCGCGGTCACGGTCGCGCCGACCACGATGTCGGTGAGGGTGAGCGCCTGCACGACGGGGTCGGCCACGGGCCGGGAGCCCGGCCGCAGGTCGGAGAAGACGGGGGCGGTGCCGCCGTCGCGGTAGCCGACGGCCAGCAGCAGGACGTACGTGGCCGACTGGCACACGGCCAGGCAGCCCACCGCGTGGATGAGGTTGCGGCTGGTGGCGAGGCCGTAGCAGCCGACGACGAACACGTACGCGGCGGTCAGGTACGGAAGGACGTGCATGACGGCGGTCACGGCGCTCTCACTTCCCGCTCTCCTCCTCGATCTCGACGGCCTGGTCCAGGAAGCGGGCGAGCAGCACGACGACCGCGCAGGCGACCTCCATGCCGATGGCCGCGTTCAGCAGCGGGACTGTGCCCGCGGAGGACAGGGTGTTGAACGTCCCGTACGGCAGCAGGGCGTTGGCGAGGAACCCGGTGCCGGCCAGCACGCCGGCGAGGCCCAGCACGAGGTAGGCGGAGGCGGCCAGCGCGTCGCCGGCCTCGAAGGCCTCGAGCGGGCGGACGCGTTCCAGGGCCGCGTAGTCGGCGCCGAGGTACATCAGATGCAGGGCGGTCGCGGCGACCACTCCGCCCTGGAAGCCGCCGCCGGGGCTGAGCTGTCCGTGGGCGACGACGTAGAGGCCGGTGACCAGGGCGACGGGCAGCACTGCGAGGGCGTAGCGGCGTACCGGCGCGGCGACCTCGGCGGGGCGGGGGCGGCCGCGGTGCTCGTCGCGGGCCTGCCGCAGCAGGACCACGCAGCCGAGGACGGCCGCGAAGAGGATCGCCATCTCGCCCATCGTGTCGAAGGCGCGCTGGTCGAAGTTGACGGAGGCGATGGTGTTGGCGGTGTGCCGGCTGAGGGCGGCACGCACCGCGCGGTCGCCGTAGGGGTGGTGGCCGCCGCCGAAGCGGGGCAGCCGCAGGCAGGCGGCGGCGAGCAGCGCGGCGAGTCCCGCGCCGCCGATGGCGACCAGCCACAGCCTGGCGCGCGGGTTCACTCCTCACCGTCCTCGCCGGTCTCGGCCGGGCGCCGTTTGACCTTGCGCACCGCGAGCATGATCAGCAGCGGGGTGAGGGCGGAGCCGACGGCGAGCTGGGACAGCCCCACGTCGGGCGCCTGGTCCACGGTGAACAGCACGGCGAGGGCGGTGCCGAGGACGGACAGGACCAGGGCCTGGCGCACGGGGTCGCGGTTGACGACGGCGGCGGTCGCGGCGCCGGCGACGAGCAGCAGGGCGACGACGACGACCGCTTCAGCCACGGTCCACCCCCGCGAAGCCGTGGGACAGGGCGCGGGAGGCGACCAGGTTGCCGCCGACCACCAGCGCCCCGGCCACGAGGAGCTTCACCATGGCCCGGCCGGGCCCGGTGACCGCGCAGAGCACCAGCACGACGACCGCGCCGACCGCGGCCACCGTCCAGGTCGACGCCCGCGCGCGCGGCGGGTCGTCGGCGAGTTCGGCGGCGAGCAGCCGGGCGAAGACGAGAGTGCCGACCGGGCCGAGCAGGGCCAGGACCAGGGCCAGGTCGACGTAGGAGGTGCGGCCGTAGCCCTGGGCGAGCAGGAGCAGGCCGGGGCAGACGATGGCGTTGGACAGGTTCTGGGCGACCACCCGGCGCTTGAGGGGGCCCGTGGACACGCCCCACAGGCAGGTCCCGAGGCCCACGGCGATGACCAGGGCCGCGGCGAGGATCCAGCCGTTCACCGGTCGCTCACCGCCCGCCGCCCGGCCCTCGCGGCGAGCGCGCCCACGCCCGCGGCGCACGCGCCGACCACCCATTCGAGTGTGGAGACGGTGCTGATGAGCATCAGCCACAGCACGAGGAGCGCGGCCCACCAGGCCAGTACCTCGCCCACGGCGAGGAGCGTCGCAGGCGCCTTCACACGCCACCTCCCCGTCTCGGGTCGTCCCGGCTGCTGTTCCCGGATGCCCAGGGAACACCGGTGGAAACCGGCGGCGCGGTACCGGCCGGTGGGCGGCTTCGGTGGTGGAATCCGGCGGCATCGGCGGTCCGTTCGCGGGTAATCGGCCCGGCACAGAGGGAAGTTGACGCAGGGAGGACCGAATGGCCCGGATGGCGATCCGTCCGCGTACAGTGTTCCGGCCGCGCCCGGGAAAGACCCGGCAGGACGCCCGTGCCTCACGGACTTCGCGGACGGCGTCATGGTTTTCGCGGGCTTCACGGACCTCGCGGGCGTCAGGAACTTCGCGGGCTTCACGTGCTTCGCGGAAGGCGACCGGTGAGCGGCGGCCCGCGCCGTGGCCGCTGCGGCTGCTGGCGATGCTGTGCGCGTTCGTCTTCATGGTGGGGTTCGCCGTGGTGCTGGCGCGGCTGACGCTGGAGCCCTCCCCCGCCTCGGCGGCCATCGCGCACACCAATCTGCACCCCGGCCGCTCCCTGCGCGCCTATCTGTCGGAGCCCGGGCTGCGCGACGCGGCCAAGCAGATCGGCGGCAACCTGCTGCTCGGGGTGCCGTTCGGGGTGCTCGTGCCGGTGCTGGCGCCCCGGACGCGCGGGCTGTGGCGGGTGCTGCTGCTGACCGCGGTCGTGATGCTGCTGGTGGAGTTCGCGCAGGGCGCGCTGATCACCGGGCGCGCCTTCGACATCGACGACGTCATCCTCAACACCAGTGGCGCGCTGGTGGGTTACCTGCTCCTGGGCCGGCGGATGAGCCGTGCCGTGCACGCCCGCCGCAGCCGTGAATGACCACCGGAAACTGGTCCGGACCAAAGTATTGACGCTCACTTAGTTCATTACTTGAATCAAGAGTCGACGCATCCACCCCCCACAGGTCGGCGTGCCCCTCCCCGGGCCGCCGTACGGAAGGGAGAGACGTGGCCTCTCCACGCCTGCTCCGCAGATGTCTGTTCGCCGCGCTGTCCGCCGCACTCGCCGGATCGGCCGCCGTGGGCCCGGCCGGCGCGGCGCCGGCCGACGTCTCCGCCGCCCCCGCGGTGGCCGCGGTGTCCACCTTCTCCGACACCTTCGACGGGCCCGCGGGCGCGGCCGTCGACCCCGCCAAGTGGCAGACCGAGACCGGCGACAACGTCAACAACCACGAGCGGCAGTACTACACGGCCGGGAACCGCAACGCCGCCCTCGACGGCCAGGGCCACCTGGTCATCACCGCCCGGCGCGAGAACCCCGCCGGCTACCAGTGCTGGTACGGCACTTGCCAGTACACGTCGGCGCGGCTGAACACCTCGGGGAAGTTCGCCGCGCAGTACGGGCACGTCGAGGCCCGCATGAAGATCCCGCGCGGGCAGGGCATGTGGCCCGCCTTCTGGATGCTCGGCGACGACATCGGGCAGGTCGGCTGGCCGGACTCCGGTGAGATCGACGTGATGGAGAACGTCGGCTTCGAGCCCTCGACGGTCCACGGCACCATCCACGGCCCCGGCTACTCCGGCTCGGGCGGCATAGGCGCCGGCTACACGCTCCCCGGCGGCCAGGCCTTCGCCGACGCCTTCCACACCTTCGCCGTCGACTGGGCGCCCGACTCGATCACCTGGTCGGTGGACGGCAACGTCTACGAGCGCCGCACCCCCGCCGACCTCGGCGGGAAGACGTGGGTGTTCAACAAGCCGTTCTTCCTCATCCTCAACCTGGCCGTGGGCGGCTACTGGCCCGGCGACCCGGACGGCTCCACCGCCTTCCCGGCCCAGCTGGTGGTCGACTCGGTGTCGGTGACCACGAGCGACTCCCCCACCGGCGGCGCGATCCGCGGGCTCGCCGGCAAGTGCGTGGACGTGGCCGGGGCGAACCCCGCCAACGGCACCCCGGTGCAGCTCTACGACTGCAACGGCACCGCCGCCCAGCGGTGGACCGTGGGCCCGGACGGCACGCTGCGCGCGCTCGGCAAGTGCCTGGACGTGACGGGCAACGCCACCGCGGACGGCTCCACGGTCCAGCTGTGGGACTGCACCGGCGGCCCCAACCAGAAGTGGGCCCTCTCCCCGGCGAACGACATCGTCAATCCGCAGGCGGACAAGTGCCTGGACGTCACCGGCAACAATGCGGCCAACGGCACCCGGCTCCAGATCTGGACCTGCACGGGCGGCGCGAACCAGAAGTGGACGGTCGGCTGAGGCGGCACCTACCGCTGGTGGCGCGGTGTCCAGGTGAACTTGTCCCCACCGACCCAGCGGACCACGTCCGGGTCGTCGAGGTCGTGGACCCGGATGCCGAACAGGAGGGCGGCCCGCAGGACGTCCGTGACGCCCTTCGCCTCCCCCACCACCTCCCCGTCGACCTCCACGATCCGGAACGGCGGGGGGCCCGGCTGCACGCCGAGCACCAGGATCCGCGGCTGGGAGATGTAGGGACACGCGGCTTCGGTCATGCATTCCAGCGTAGAACGCGGGCCCCTGCCGGCGCGTCGTGAGCGTCACCGCTCCAGCAGCTCCAGCACGGCCGCCTCCACGGCCCCCTGGGTGGCGGGGCGGCCGAAGTCCCCGTGCTCGCCCAGCCGGGTGAGCACGGGGGCGATCGTCTCCCCCGCCTCGAACAGCTCGAAGACCTTCGGGTCGATGTAGGAGGAGCGGCACACGGCGGGGGTGTTGCCCAGGTAGTGGCTCACCTCGCGGACCGTGCGGGTGATCTGCCGGCGCCGGGCCGCCGCCGTCGCCCGTGCCTGCTCGGCGGAGACGGAGACGCCCACGGCGGCCAGCACCGTGGCGTGCCAGGTGCGGAAGTCCTTGGCGGTGATGTCGGTGCCCGACAGCCGGCGCAGCGCCTCGTTGAGGTCGCCGCTGTGCAGGTCGTGCCAGGCCCCGCCGTTGCGGTACACCAGCAGCCGCTGCCCGCCGTGCCGGCGCCGCAGCAGGGCGCGGACCACCGCGTGCGCCTCCTCGTCCACCAGCGCCCGTACGAGTTCGGTGCCGCCCTTGGCCGGGTAGCTGAACGCGATCTCGCCGTGGCCGCAGGTGACGTGCTCGCGGAGCATGGTGGTCAGGCCGTAGGTCTCGCTCTCGCGGGTGTGCCGGTCGCTGCCGATGCGGAAGAAGCCGAGGTCCAGCAGGCGCACCGCGCAGGCGGTGACCCGGTCGCGGCCGAGGCCCCGCCCCGCGAGGTCGGAGGCGACGCGGGCGCGCAGTTCGGGCAGGGCGCGGGCCACCTCGCGCACGTGCTCGTGCTTGGCCTGCTCCTGCTGGGCGCGGAACTCCTCGTGGTACAGGTACTGGCGGCGTCCGGCGTCGTCGGTGCCGACCGCCTGGAGATGGCCGTTGGGCCAGGGGCAGATCCACACCTGGCGCCAGGCGGGCGGGATCGTCAGGGCGCGGATGCGGGCGAGGTGGGCGGGGTCCCGGAGCGGCTGCCCCTCGGCGTCCTCGTAGCGGAAGCCGCGGCCGCAGCGGATCCGGGTGAAGCCGGGCCGGTCACAGGAGCTGGTACGCAGTCGCACGGCGGCCGGCTCAGGGACGGCGCCAGTCGTCGCCGGTCAGGTGCGAGCCGGCCATCGGGCCCATGCGAAGCATCCCGCCGTCCACGCTCCAGGACGCCCCCGTGACGTAAGAGGCGTCGGGGCCCGCCAGGAAGGCGATCACGGCGGCCACCTCGCGGGCGTCGCCGGGCCGTCCGAGCGGCACGCCGGGGCGGTGCTCGGCGCGCACGTCGGTGTCCTCCTGGCCGGTCATGGGGGTGGCGATCTCGCCGGGCGCCACCGCGTTGACGGTGATGCCGTGCTCGGCCAGCTCCAGGGCCATGACCTGGGTGAGCAGGCCGAGGCCGCCCTTGGCCGCGCAGTACGGGGCGGCGCCGACGCGCGGCTGGTGCTCGTGCACGGAGGTCACGTTGACGATCCGGCCGCCCCCGCCCTGCCCGATCATCCGCCGGGCCGCCTTCTGCCCGCACAGGAACGGCCCCACGAGGTCCACGTCCAGCACCTCGCGGACGTCGTCGAGGCGCAGGTCGAGGAACGGGGTCGCGGTGCCGGTACCGGCGTTGTTGACCAGGACGTCGATCCGGCCGCCCAGCGCGTCGGCCAGCTCGTCCACGGCGTCCGCGGCGTCGGGCAGGCGGGTGAGGTCCATCCGCGCCACGGCGGCCCGCCGGCCCTTGCCGCGGACCTCCTCGGCGGTCCGCTCGGCGCCCTTCTCGTCGGTGTGCCAGGTGACGCCGACGTCCATGCCCGCCTCGGCCAGGCGTACGGCGGTGGCGCGGCCGATGCCGGAGTCGGCACCGGTGACCACGGCCACCCGGGGAGCTCCGGCTGTGGGGGCGGACATGACGGCCTCCTGCGGTGACGGTCGGTCGCGGGGCGTCTCCTCGCGGGATCCGCAGGTACCCGGGGGCGCACCGGGCAAACCGGGAGCGGTCCGGGCAACGTCGCGGTGCGGCCGGCGCGGCGCCGGGGAACCCTGGGGGTGGAGGTGGCCATGGACCCCGTCGAGGCACTGGACCGGATCGCGTTCCTGCTGGAGCGGTCGCAGGCGCCGACGTACCGCGTGCGCGCCTTCCGCACCGCGGCGGGGGTGCTGTCGGCGCTGCCCGCCGAGGAGGTGGCGCGGCGGGCCGCGGCCGGGACCCTCCAGTCCCTCAAGGGCGTCGGCCCGAAGACCGCCCAGGTGGTGAGCGAGGCGCTGGCCGGAGGGGTGCCGGGCTACCTGGAGAAGCTCCAGGGCGAGGCGGCCGCCCCGCTCGCCCGTGGCGGCGAGCGGCTGCGGGCGCTGCTGCGCGGGGACTGCCATCTGCACTCCGACTGGTCCGACGGCGGCAGCCCGATCGAGGAGATGGGCCGCACCGCGGCGCGGCTCGGGCACGAGTGGGCGGTGCTCACGGACCATTCGCCGCGGCTGACGGTGGCCCGCGGGCTGTCCCCCGCGCGGCTGCGCGAGCAGCTGGACGTGGTGGCCCGGCTCAACGAGACCTGGGCGCCCTTCCGGCTGCTGACCGGCATCGAGTGCGACATCCTCGAGGACGGCTCGCTCGACCAGGAGCCGGAGCTGCTGGACCGGCTGGACGTGGTCGTGGTCTCGGTGCACTCCAAGCTGCGCATGGACGCCCGCTCGATGACCCGCCGCATGGTCGCCGCCGTACGCGATCCGCACTCCGACGTGCTCGGGCACTGCACCGGGCGGCTGGTGACCGGGCGGGGGCGGCCGGAGTCGGAGTTCGACGCGGACGAGGTGTTCGCGGCGTGCGCGGAGACGGGTACCGCGCTGGAGATCAACAGCCGCCCGGAACGGCTCGACCCGCCGCGCCGCCTGCTGCGCCGGGCCGTCGAGGCGGGCGTGCTGTTCTCCATCGACACCGACGCCCACGCGCCCGGCCAGCTGGACTGGCAGATCCACGGGTGCGCGCGGGCCGAGGAGTGCGGGGTGCCGCCCGAACGGGTGGTGACCACCTGGTCCCTGGACGAACTGCTGGCCTGGACGCGTGATCGCCGTACGCCCGCCCGCGTGGCCGCCGGCTGACGTGGTACCCGCCCAACCGGAGAACGGATCAGCGATCGGCACTGGAGAGAGGACCCCCGGATGGACCGTGCGGCCGTGTTCGACGTCGACGGAACGCTCGTCGACACCAACCACCTCCACGTCACCACCTGGTGGGAGGCCTTCCGCCAGGCGGGTCACCGGGTGCCCATGCACGCCATCCACCGGGCCGTGGGCCTGGGCTCCACCGACCTGGTCGCCCATCTGCTCGGCGAGGACCGCGACAAGGACCAGGACGACGCGTTGAGCTCCGCCCACACCACGCTGTACGCCCAGTACTTCGACCGGCTGCCCGCCCTCGACGACGCCGGGCGGCTGCTGCGGCGGCTGCACGAGGACGGCTGGCGGGTGGTGCTGGCCACCTCGGCGAGCGGCGCCGAGCTGGGCGCGCTGCGCCGGGCCATCGACGCGGACGAGGCCATCGACGCCACCGCGAGCGCCGACGACGTCAAGGAGGGCAAGCCCGCACCGGAGCCCGTGGAGCACGCCCTCGAACTGGCCGGGGTGCCGGCCGAACGCGCGGTGTTCGTGGGCGACACCGTGTGGGACATGCGGGCCGGAAGCCGGGCCGGGGTGCGCTGCGTGGGCGTCCTGTGCGGCGGCATCCCGCGCGCCGACCTGGAGGCGGCCGGCGCCCAGGCGATCTACGACGACCCGGCGGACCTGCTCGCCTCGCTGCGGGAGAGCCCGCTGGCGTGAGTGCGCCGGCGTGAGCCCGCTGGCGTGAGTGCGGGGCCGTCGGTCCGCGGGGTGGAGTGTTCCCGGGGTCACTGCAGGTGGGGCGTGGGCGGCCGGGATCTCTGGATACCCGCACCCGCATGGCAGTGGTCAAGGAGGCTTCACAAGAGGACGCGCACGCACGCGGGCGGTGGGCGGGTGCCCGGCCGGCCGCGGTGGTGCGCCGGGAGGGCCGGACCGTGCGCCGCGCGGCCCGGGCGGCCTGGCGGGGACCGGGCCGGGAGCGGGACATGGTCGTGCAGTCGCTCAAGGCAGCGGCGGCGGCCCTGCTGGCCTGGCTGGTGGCACGGGACTGGCTCGGCGACCCGATGGCCCTCATGGCGCCCTGGGTGGCGCTGGTCCTGGTGCAGGCGACCGTCTACAGCTCGCTGCGGCGGTCGGTGCAGCAGTTCACCGCGATCTGCGCCGGGACGCTGTGCGCCTCGGCGGCGCAGGCGCTCACCCACGACACCACCGCCTCGCTGGCGCTGTGCGTGCCCGTGCTGATGCTGCTGGCGAACTGGCCCCGGTTCGGCGACCAGGGCGTCTACGGCGCGACGACGGCCGTGTTCACCCTCGCCACCGGCAGCGTCTCCACCGCCGCGGTCGGGCACCGGCTGGGCCAGACCGCGCTCGGGGCGGTCATCGGGGTCGCCGTGAACGCGCTGGTGCTGCCGCCGATCCATCTGCGCGACGTACGGGAGAACCTGGCGGCGCTGGCCCGCGAGGCCGGCGAGGTGCTGCACGAAGTGGCCGCCGACCTGAACCGCGAGGACTGGGACCCCGGGGCGGCGGCCGGCTGGTCGCACGGCTCGGACCGGCTGGAGCGGCGGCTCACGTCCCTGCACGCGGCACGGGCGTGGAGCCGGGAGAGCCTGCGGCTGACGAACGGGGTGCTGCGCAGGCTGCGCCGCGTCCCGGGCCCGGTGCCGCCCGAGGAGGAGGACGAGCGGTGGGCCCGCGTCACCGGGCACATCAGGTCCCTCACCCGCACGCTCGCGGTGGCCACCGACGACAACCGGGCGCCCGCCCCGCCCGACACCCCGGTCCTGCGGACGTACGCACGGCTGCTCGACCTGATCGCGGACCGCTGCCGCACGGAAGCCGGCCGGCTCCTGCACGGCGGCGTCGCACAGCCGCCGGACGGGGAGGCCAGGGCCGCCATGGAGGAACTGCACGGCCATGTGCAGGAGGCGCTGCGCGAGCACGCGGGCCGGGAGGCGACCCGGACGACGGTGCTCGGCTCGCTGCTGCTCCAGGCGGAGAACGTGTGGGCGGAGGTCGTGCCCGGCGCCGTACAGGAGGCGGGGCAACGTGCGGAGTGACTCAGATCACCACAAAAGCGGACGCACACCGGAACACCGGGCGGTGGTTCGCCGTTGAACAGACCGTGGGTGCGGGTGGGACAGTGTCCCCGGGCCTCACCTATCGCCCACAGGGAAGATCGTTCGGCTGAAGCCCTGTGGAGCCTTTCGCCGAGAGGCGACCGCCATGCGTGCCCACACCTCGAGCCGCCCCGGCCGTGATTCCCCCGTCGCGGCCGGGGCTTCCCCATGTCCGGGCCCGCGCCGTCCGGGTGGGAACCCCGCGTCCGGACGGCACCGCTTGACTTGGAGCGCACTTCAATTCCTAGCGTTCCCGACATGAGCACTACGCCACAGCACAAGATCGGTTCCGGTTTCGGCGCGACGAGCACCGCCGACGACGTACTGGAGGGCATCGACCTCACCGGGAAGCTCGCGCTCGTCACGGGCGGCTACTCCGGCCTCGGCCTGGAGACCACGCGGGCCCTGTCCAGGGCGGGCGCCCAGGTGGTGGTGCCCGCCCGGCGGCCCGGCACCGCGCGGGAGGCGCTGGCCGGCGTCGAGCGCGTCGAGGTGGACACGCTCGACCTCGGCGACCTTCGCAGCGTGCGCGCCTTCGCCGAGCGGTTCCTCGCCTCCGGCCGCACCATCGACCTCCTCATCGGCAGCGCCGGGATCATGGCGTGCCCCGAGACCCGGGTGGGCCCGGGCTGGGAGGCCCAGTTCGCGACGAACCACCTCGGGCACTTCGCCCTGGTCAACCGCCTGTGGCCGGCGATCGAGCCGGGCGGCGCCCGCGTGGTCTCCGTCTCCTCCCGCGGCCACCACTTCTCCGGCATCCGCTGGGACGACGTCCACTGGCGCCGGGGCTACGACAAGTGGGCGGCCTACGGCCAGGCCAAGACCGCCAACGTCCTGTTCGCCGTCCACCTCGACCGGCTCGCCCGGGACCGCGGTGTCCGCGCCTTCGCCCTCCACCCCGGCGGCATCCTCACCCCGCTCCAGCGGCACCTGGCCAAGGAGGAGATGGTCGAGCGCGGCTGGATCGACGAGCAGGGAAACCTACTGAACCCGGAGGGCTTCAAGAGCCCCGAACAGGGCGCCGCCACGCAGGTCTGGGCGGCGACCTCCCCGCAGCTCGAGGGCATGGGCGGCGTCTACCTGGCGGACTGCGACATCGCCGAGCCGGCCTCCGAGGCGGACGGCGACCGGCGCGGGGTCAGGTCCTGGGCCACCGACCCGGAGCAGGCGGCGCGCCTGTGGGCCCTGTCGGCCGACCTCACCGGCGTGGACGCCTTCGCCGGGCGGTAGCGGGGCGCGGCGGGCTCAGTCCGTGGTGGTCATGAACGCGCGCAGGTCGGTCACGAGACGGTCCGCGTGCGTGACGTAGAGGCCGTGGCCGGCGTCCTCGTAGACCTTGAGCGTGGCGTCCGGCAGGAGGTCTGCGGCGCGGCGGCCGGTCGTCTCCAGGGCGGCCGAGGTGTCGTGGGTGCCGTGCACGACGAGCACCGGGAGCTCCAGCTTGGGCAGCTCCGGGGCCACGTCCACCTCGGCGATCAGGGCCTGGACGGCGGCGGTCGCGCGGGCGGTGGCGGTCAGGCAGCAGCCCAGGACGTAGCGGACGTACTCCGGGGAGACGTCGTTGCCGGGCCGGTCGAGCGCGAAGAAGGCGTCGGCGGAGGAGGCGAAGAACGCCGCCCGGTCGCGCCGCGAGAGCTCGTTGGCGGCGAGTACGGCGGCCGGGTCGGCGCCGTCGGGGTTGGCGGGCGTGCGCACCACGCCGGGGGCGATGCCGGCGACGAAGGCCACCCTGGCCACCCGGCCGGTGCCGTGCCGGGTCAGGCAGCGGGTGATCTCCACGCTGCCCATGGAGTGGCCGATCAGGGTCACCTCGCGCAGGTCGAGGTGGTCGAGCAGCCCGTACAGGTCGTCGGCGAGGGTGTCGAGGTCGTAGCCGCCCCAGACGTCCTCGGAGCGCCCGTGGCCCCGCCGGTCCATGGAGACGCAGCGGTACCCCTCCGCCGCCAGCGCCGGCATCTGGAACTCCCACATCTCGGTGCCGAGGTAGGCGCTGTTCACGAAGACCGCCACGGGGCCGTCGGCCGGCCCGTAGTCGGCGTAGTGCAGTCGCGTGCCGTCGGCGGGGCTGGTGAAGTACGGCATGGAGGCCTCCCGGGGTCCGGTTCGCAGGACTCCTGCGAACGCGTGCGGACGTTTTCGTGCGGACGGCTCTCATGGTCGCGGGCGGGGCGCGCGGGGTCGATTACCTCTCGGGTCATGCGGGGGCGGGCGCCTCTCGGGTCGGCCATGCAGGGGGGCGGGCGCCTCTCGGGCCACGCGGGGGTGGGGCGTGCGGGCGCGGGTACTCGGGGCGGCGCACGGTCAGCGCCGCGAGAGGAGCCGAAGGTGAGCAGTGCGTCGGGCAGCAGGGTCGTCGTCACGGGTGCCACCGGCAATGTCGGCACGAGTGTCGTCCGCGTTCTCTCCGAGGATCCGGACATCGCCTCGGTACGGGGTCTGGCCCGCCGCAAACCGGGCTGGTCGCCGCCGAAGACGGAGTGGTCGGCGGTGGACGTGGCCTCCGAACAGGCCGGTCTCGCCGCGGAGTTCGAGGGCGCCGACGCCGTGATCCATCTGGCCTGGGCGTTCCAGCCGACGCACGATCCGGCGACGACCTGGCGCACCAACGTGCTCGGCAGCATGCGGGTGTTCGAGGCGGTGGCCGCCGCCCGGGTGCCGGTGCTGGTGCACGCCTCGTCGGTCGGGGCGTACTCGCCGGGGCCGAAGGACCGCGCCGTGGACGAGTCGTGGCCCACGCACGGCTGGCCCGACGCGGCGTACACCCGGGAGAAGGCGTACCTCGAACGCGCCCTGGACACCTTCGAGCGGGACCACCCGGACATCAGGGTGGTGCGGATGCGGCCCGCGTTCCTCTTCAAGCGGGAGTCGGCCAGCGAGCAGCGTCGCATCTTCGGCGGCCGCTTCCTTCCGGGGCCGCTGGCCCGGCCCGAGCTGCTTCCGTTCCTGCCGGACATCCCGGGGCTGCGGGTGCAGGCGCTGCACACCGACGACGGCGCGCGGGCCTACCGGCTGGCGCTGCGGCACGAGGTGCGGGGCGCCTTCAACCTGGCCGCCGATCCCCCGCTCGACGCGCATGTGCTGGGCGAGATGCTGGGCGCGCGCACCGTACGGCTGCCCCGGGGCGCCGCACGCTCGGCGATCGCCGCCGCGTGGGGGCTGCACCTGCTGCCGGCGTCGCCGCACCTGTTCGACGCGGTACTGCGGCTGCCGCTGATGGACTGCACCCGCGCCCACACCGAACTGGGCTGGCGCCCGGAGCGTACGGCGACCGAGGTCGTCCAGGAGTTCCTGGAGGGACTCCAGCAGGGCGAGGGCGCGGACACGGAGCCGATGCGCGGCCGCAAGGTCGGCTGACCCGAAGGTGACCGACCCGGGCCGGGCCCGGTCCGGGTCGGTCAGCCGCTGGGCTCGTCGGGGACGGGGTGCTCGGGGTGGACGGTGCCGGGGCGCGCGGCGCCCTTGGGACCGGTGCCCGCCTCGTCCGAGTCGGGCACGTCCGGGGCCTCCGCCTCCGGCTCGCGCCCCTTCGCGCGCCGCGCGGGCGCGGCGTCCCAGGGGTCCTCGCCCTCCTGCACCTGCTGGTCCGGCATGTCCCGGGGAACGGGCGCGCCGTTCTCGCCGGGAGCCTCGCGACGGTGATCGGTCACGGCGTACTCCCTTCGCCTCGTCTCGCCTGCCGGGCGACGCGCGAGTACCTCCGCGGCGGCCCGCGAAACCCGGCGGGCGTGCGGGTCAGCCGGACAGCCGAAGTGCCCTCATCTGCTCCTGGAGCGTGCCGAGGCCGACGTCCCGGCGGCGCTCGTCGAGGGTCTGCGGCCGGCGCACCGGGTACGGGCGCAGGGTGGCGGGGTCGATCCGCGTGCCGTAGAACTGCGGTTCGCCCAGGTCCACCGCGCAGTGGTCGGCGATGTAGGCGAGGTGCACTGCGGGACAGCGCCCGTCCGCCGCGGCCCGCGCTATGAGGTCCCGGCAGCGCAGACGGAAGTCCAGGTCGGGGGCGTGCAGCAGGATCATGAGGGCGGCCGTGGAGGCGGCGGTGCCCACGACATCGGCGGCCGGCCACCCGTGCCGCCGCACGATCGCGGCGAGCGCCTCGGCGTTGTCCCGGTGACACTCCCCCACCCTCCGCCGCCGCGCCGCCGTGGGAGCCACCCCCGCCACCCGCGTCACCGCCCTGTCCTCCTCCGCCCGCCGCACCAGTTCCTCCGCGATGGCGGAGGCCAAGGCGGGCGAGGGCGGGGATACGGGCGTGGGCGAGCCGCCCGGGACGACGGCCCCACCGTCGCCCACGCCCGGGGCCCCGGCTGCTGTCGCCCCCTTCGTCAGGGGCGCGGGTGTGACCCCGGAGGTGACCGGAGCCTCCGTGTCCGGGGACGGGGTGGTGACCGACGGTGCCGGCGCGAGCGCACTCGCGGACGCCCCCGCCGCCACGGGCGCCGACGCCGCGCCGGCCGCGCGGTCGGTGCGCTCGCGAGCCGCGCCCGCCCTCACGGCCGCGGCCGCGGCCGCGGCCTGATGAGCGTCCCGCTTCTTCCGCTGAGCACCGCTCTCCCGCCCGCCGTGGGGCTCGGAGCCGGCTGCCCCACCACCGGCCGGCCCGGGACGGAAGCCCCGACCTCCCTCGGCCTCAGCCTCGGCCTCGGAACCCCGGCCACCGAGCGCCCCGGCACCGCAAGCCTCACCACCATGGAACCCTGAACCGGAGGACGGACCGCCAAGTGGCCCCGGCCCCGAGGCCTCGCCACCGCGGAACCCAGAACCGGAGGACGAGCCACCAAGCGGCCCCGACCCCCAGGCCTCGCCACCGCGGAACCCAGAACCGGAGGACGAGCCACCAAGCGGCCCCGACCCCCAGGCCTCGCCGCCGAGGCCGGAGCCGGAACCCCGGCCGCCCCCATGGCCGGAGCCGGAACCCACGCCGTCGGCGGGCACGGGGCGGGAGGCCCATCCTCCTTGGCTTTCGGGGACCGAGGTCCGACCGGCGCGGGCGTCCGGGCCAGAGGCTGCGCCGGGGTCGGGGTTGGGGTGGTGGGTCATGGTGTCGTGCCGCTCCGGCGTCGTAACGTGAACCACACGCTCTTGCCCGCCGCGCCCGGGCGGGGCGGGGCCATGCCCCAGTCGTCGGCGAGGGCGGCCACGATGGCCAGCCCGCGCCCCGACTCGGCGAGGGGATCCGCCGTCCCCGGGCGCGGACGTGCGGGTGAGGGATCGGCGACCGTCACCCGCAATGTGCCCGCGCTCCACTCGAGGGTGACGGTGACCGTTTCGTGCGAGCCGGTGCTCGCGTGTCTGACCGCGTTGGCGAACAACTCGTCCGTCGCCAGCACCGCGTCCTCCCGCTGCCCGGCCGCCAGCCGCAGCCCCGCGAGGTGTTCGGCCACCAGGCGGCGCACGGCCGGGGCCCGTGAGGCCTCGGCGGGCACGGAGCAGCGCAGGCTGAGCGGTTCGTCGTCGGCGTGCCCACCCGGCACGGCCCCGAGCGTGAACTCCCGCACGCTGTCCGGACTTCTCGACTGTCCGTCGGTCACGGTGGCCATCCAGGTCTCGCCTCGCATGGGTGTGCGGCCGGCGCGGGCCACACCTGGTGGAACGTCAGTTCCGTTTCTGCCACGCACAGTTGGCCCCGAAGGACCGGCGCCGGGCGGCAGCTCCTCGGATCACTATGATGTCGGACACACACGGCTCGCAACCTGCGTTCTGATAATTTCAGAACGCCCCGCATCACCCTGTCCTCGTCCCGCGGCAGCGTGCCACACTGCACGCTGTGACGGCCCGCCCGGGGAGGTAGGACGTGAGGGAGAACCGCTCCGGCGGCAGCGCGCCCACCGTCCTGCGGATGGTCCTCGGCAAGCGTCTGCGGCAACTGCGGGAGCAGGCCGGCGTGTCCTTCGAGGAAGCGGCGCGGACCATCGAGGTCACGCCGCTGACGGTCCGCCGCATCGAGAAGGCCGAGGTCGGCCTGCGCATCCCGTACGTCAGGGAGCTGCTGCGCGCCTACGGCGTCCCGGCGGCGGAGATCGACGGCTTCCTCGCCCTGGCGCGGGAGGCCAACCGGCCCGGCTGGTGGTACAAGTTCCGCGATGTGCTGCCCGAGTGGTTCAGGGCCTACGTCAGCCTGGAGAGCGAGGCCAGTGTCATCCGCCTGTACGAACCGCACTACGTACCGGGCCTGTTGCAGACGTACGACTACGCCACCGCGCTGATGCGCGTCGGCTTCCCCAACGAGTCGAAGGAGGAGATCGCCCGCCGCGTGGACCTGCGCCTCAGACGCCAGGACCTGCTGGCCAAGCCGGACGCGCCGGCGGTGTGGGCCATCGTGGACGAGACGGTGCTGCGCCGTCCCGTCGGCGGCCCCGAGGTGATGCGGGCGCAGATCGACCGGCTGGCCGAGGTCTGCTCGATGCCGAAGGTCCGCATCCAGGTCATGCGCTTCTCCGTGGGGGCCCACCCGGGCGCCTACGGCCCCTTCCACCACTTCCGTTTCGGATTCTCCGAGCTGCCCGACATCGTCTACACCGAGAACCTGGCGGGCTCGGTCTACTACGACCGTCCGGAGGACGTCGTCGCCTACCTCGAAGTACTGGACCGGATGTCCGTACAGGCGGAGCCGGTCGCACGGACCAGGGAGATCCTGGACGAGCTGCGTAAGGAGTTGTGATCATGTCGGAAACCACCGGGTCCACCGGAGTCAACGGATCCACCGGATCGACGGGACGCGCGGAACGCGCGGAATCCGCGGGCTTCGTCCACGTCCGCAGCGGCATGCCGGCCGGCGAACTGGGCGCCGAGGGCTGGCACAAGCCGTGGAGCGGCACCAACGGCGGCTCCTGCGTGGAGGCCAAGCGGCTGCCCGACGGACGGGTCGCCTTCCGCCAGTCCACCGACCCCGAAGGACCCGCCCTCGTCTACACCCGCGACGAGATGCTCACCTTCCTGGAGGGCGCCAAGGCGGGCCTCGCCGACTTCCTGGTCGACTGAGCCCTACCGATCCTTGAACTCGCGCCGCGGGCAAGGGGGTTGGCGCTACGTTGGACACACACCGCGTGACGCACGGCAGGAGACCTCCCATGACCGACGGCCGGCCCGCTCCCGACCAGGACGCATTGTCGAAGATCGACACCACGGTGCCGCACTCGGCCCGCATCTGGAACTACTGGATGGGCGGCAAGGACAACTACGAGGTCGACCGGATCGCGGGCGACGCCTACCGGGAGCACGCGCCCACCATCGAGACGATGGCCCGCGCCTCCCGGCAGTACCTGATCCGCGCGGTGACGTTCGTGGCCGGCGACCTCGGCATCCGCCAGTTCCTCGACATCGGCACCGGACTGCCGACGTACGACAACACCCATCAGGTGGCCCAGCGCGTCGCGCCCGAGGCGCAGGTAGTCTACGTCGACAACGACCCGCTGGTACTGCGTCACGCGCAGGCGCTGCTCACCAGCACGCCCGAGGGCGTCACCGAGTACATCGACGCGGACCTGCACGAGCCCGAGAGGATCCTCGAACGGGCGGGCAAGGTACTGGACTTCGAGCAGCCGGTCGCGCTGATGCTCATGGGCATCCTCGGCCACATCCAGGACTACGAGGAGGCGAAGTCGATCGTCCGCCGCCTCCAGGCGGCCCTGCCCCCGGGCAGCTACTTCGTGCACTACGACAGCACCGACACCGACCAGGCGCTCAAGGAGGCCCAGCAGGGCTACGACGACACCGGCGCGGTGCCCTACGTACTGCGCAGCCCCGAGCAGCTCGCCGCGTACTACGAGGGCCTGGAACTGCTCGAACCCGGCATCGTCTCCTGCCCGTTGTGGCGTCCGGAGCCCGGGACCACGCCCGCGCCCACGGACATTTACGGCGGGGTGGCCCGCAAGCCCTGACCCGACGGGCACGTAGCGGCGCGCACGACCCGGCGCGCACGACCCGGCGGGCACCGCTCAGGGCGCCGTCCGCAGGAAGTCCGCCAGCCCCTCCAGGAGCCGGTCGGCGTCCTCCTCGTCGTTGTACGGGGCGAGTCCCACGCGCAGGCCGCCGGTGTCGCCGAGGCCGAGGTGGCGGGAGGCCTCCAGGGCGTAGAAGGAGCCGGCGGGCGCGGCCACCTCACGCCCGGCGAGATGACGGTAGGCGTCGGCTCCGGCGCGCCCCTCGAAGGTCAGCAACAGGGTGGGCGTGCGCCGGGCCGCGCGGGAGCGCACGGTGACGCCGGGCAGCGCGGCCAGGCCCTCCTCGATGCGGCGGCGCAGCGCGTCCTCGTGGTGCTCGAGCGAGGCGAAGGAGGTGAGCAGCCGCTCCCGCCGGGTGCCGGTGGCGCGCGGGTCCATGCCGGCGAGGAAGTCCACGGCTGCCGCGGTGCCGGCCAGCAGCTCGTAGGGCAGGGTGCCGAGTTCGAAGCGCTCGGGGACCGCGTCGGAGGAGGGCAGCAGCTTGTCCGGGCGCAGGGTCTCCAGCAGTTCGGGGCGGGCGGCGAGCACGCCCAGGTGGGGGCCGAGGAACTTGTAGGGCGAGCAGACGAAGAAGTCCGCGCCCAGGTGCGCCAGTTCGACGGGTGCGTGGGCGGTGTGGTGCACCCCGTCGACGTACAGCAGCGCGCCGCGCTCGTGGGCGAGGGCGGCGATCGCGGGGATGTCGGGCCGGGTGCCGATCAGGTTGGAGGCGGCGGTGACCGCGACCAGCCGGGTGCGGTCGGACAGCTGGGCCGCGATGTCCCGCGCGCCCAGTTCGCCGGTGACCGGGTCGAAGTCCGCCCACCGCACCGTCGCGCCCACGGCCTCGGCGGCCTGCACCCAGGGGCGGATGTTGGAGTCGTGGTCGAGCCGGGTCACGACGACCTCGTCGCCCGGCCCCCAGCCCTTGGCCAGCGTGCGGGAGAAGTCGTACGTCAGCTGGGTCGCGCTGCGTCCGAAGACGACGCCGGACGGCTCGGCGCCGAGCAGGTCCGCCATGGCGCCCCGGGCGGCGGCGACCCGGTCCTCGGCGTTGCGCTCGCCGGCCGTGAGGACGCCCCGGTTGGCCAGCGGCCCGGCCAGGGCGTCGGCGATCGCGTCGATCACCGGCTGCGGCGTCTGGCTGCCGCCGGGCCCGTCGAAGTGCGCCCACCCGGACTTCAGCGCGGGGAACTGCGCACGCACACCGGCGATGTCATGGCTCACGGACGACTCCTTCGAACGGCCCTGCGGTACGGGGTGCCGTCACCCTATGACCTGCGGCGGCGCCGCAGAAGACCTGCTCAGGACCTGCGCTCCTCCAGCGCCGCCTGCCAGGCGGGCGACGGGGCGGGCGGAGCGGGTTCCACGGCCCGGCCGCCGCGGCCGAAGAAGTCGGCGAGGGGGAGGATCGCCGCGCCGACGGTGACCGCGTCCGGGCCGAGGCGGCCCAGGTCGATGGTGACCTTCTCGGCCGGGTGGCGCAGCGCGTACGCGGCGGCGTGGCGGCGCACGGCGGGCAGGAAGCGGGGGCCGAGCTGGAGCCCGGCCCAGCCGCCGATGAGGATGCGCTCGGGCTGGAAGAGGTTGATCAGGTCGGAGAGGCCGGCGCCCAGGTACTCGGCGGTCTCCTCCAGGACGCCGAGCGCGACCGGGTCCGCGGCGGCGCCGTCCGCGGGATAGGCGGCGGCGAGCATCGCGGTGAGCGCGGTCTCCTCGTCGGTGTCCTCGGGCGGCCGGCCGCCCTCCTCGCGCCAGCGGGCGAGCAGGGACTCCGCCCCCGCGTACGCCTCCAGGCAGCCGAGCGCGCCGCACCGGCAGCGGCGGCCCCGCACCCGTACCGTCAGGTGCCCCCACTCGACCGCCCGGCCCCGCTCCACCTCGGGGGTGACCAGGCACGCGCCGACGCCCGAGCCGAAGAGGACCACGATCGCGTTGCCCGCGCCGCGTCCGGCGCCGAACCACATCTCGGCCTGGCCGAGGGTGCGCGCGCCGTTGTCGATGAAGTACGGCACTTCCGCGGGCAGCTGGGAGCCGGAGCGCAGCAGGGACTCCAGGGGGACGGCGTCCCAGCCGATGGTCTGCCCGTGCACCACGGCCCCGCGGCCGGGGGTGCGCTCGACGATGCCGGGGACGCCGATGCCGACGCCGAGCAGCCGCTCGGGGGTGGGTCCGGCGGCGGCGAGCACCTCGGCGATGCCGTCCCTGATGTGCCCGGTGATGACGTCGACGTCGTAGCCCTGCGCGGTGAGCGGCCGGTCGGTGCGGGCGAGCTCGGTGAGGGTGAGGTCGAACAGCTCCACCCGCACCCGGGTCTCGCCGACGTCGACGCCGATCATGTGGCCGCTGCCGGGGTTGACGCGCAGGAGGGTGCGCGGGCGGCCGCCGTCGGAGTCGACGGAGCCGGCCTCCTCGACCAGGCCGTCGGCGATCAGGTCCGCGACGACGTTGCTGACGGAGCCGGAGCTCAGGCCGGTGGCCGGGCCGAGTTCGAAGCGGCTGAGGGGGCCGTCGAAGTACAGCCGCTGAAGCACGGCCGCGCGGTTGCCCCGCCTGAGATCGCGCACCGTGCGCCCGTTCCGCCCCGCCATGTGGCTCCCTAGTCCGAACTCTCCCACCCTGCCCGAGCCGCAACATACCGTCGGAAGTGACCTCGGCGCGACTTCTCGGAGCACTTAGTCCACGCAATAAATTAAGACGTAACCTTTTCCGCCCGCACAGTGCCCGCACAGGTACGCCTCCGGCCCGGCCCCGAAATCCGGTGGAGCGCCGACGCGGCACCTGTCTACCCTAGGCCCGAAACTAAAACCCATAGGTTTCCGTACGGGCTTTTCCCTGGCCCAGGATCCGAGGAGGGCTCCCATGAGACCGCTGGACGAGCAGGACATCCGCACCGCGTTCGTCAACTGCTCCAAGGGCGAGGCCAAGCGCCTGCCCGTACCCCGTGACCTGGGTGAACGCCCCTGGGACGACCTCGACTTCCTGGGCTGGCGCGATTCCGGCGCGCCCGACCGCAGCTATCTGGTCACCGAGCGGGAGGGCCGGCCGGTGGGCGTGGCCCTGCGCTTCCCGTCCTCGCAGCGCGGCTTCCTGCACCGCAGCCTGTGCTCGCTGTGCCTGACCACGCACCCGGGGGGCGGGGTCTCGCTGATGACCGCCCGCAAGGCGGGGGCGGCGGGCCGCGAGGGCAACTCGGTCGGCCTGTACATGTGCACCGACCTCGCCTGCTCGCTGTACGTGCGCGGCCGGAAGGTCCCCAAGGGCGGCACCCGCTTCGAGGAGAGCCTCACGCCGGCCGAGCAGATCGCCCGGGTCACGGGGAACCTGGCGGCCTTCCTGGACAAGCTGTACGTCTGAAGCGCCGCGTGTCCACGTTCGATGCGTCTGCGAACGGGGAACAGCGCAAGGGATGCAAGATGTACGTGAGTGGCCGTCGTCCCTGGCGGCACTGGTGCGACGGCACCGGGACCCCGTGGTCGTACAGGCCCTGAGGTCCACGGTCGCGGCCACGATCGCCTATGTGATCGCCAAGTGGCTGAGCCCGGAACCCGCCCCGCTGACCGCCCCCCTGACCGCCCTGCTCGTCGTCCAGGTCACCCTCTTCGCGACCCTGAAGACCAGCGTCCGCCGAGTGAACGCGGTGGTCGCGGGGGTGCTCGTCGCCATCGCCTTCTCCCTGCTGGTGGGGCTCACCTGGTGGAGCCTCGCCCTGGTGATCCTGGCCGGTCTCGGCGTGGGCCACCTGGTGCGGGTGGACGAGTTCGTGGTCGAGGTGGCGATCAGCGCGATGCTGGTCCTCGGCGTCACCACCGTGGGCAGCACCGCCTGGGCGCGGATCGTGGAGACGCTGATCGGCGCGGTGGTCGGCCTGGCCTGCAACCTGCTCCTGGCTCCCCCGGTGTGGACCGGGCAGGCGAGCGAGTCGATCGACGGGCTGGCGCGGCGGATGCGGCAGCTGATGCTGCGCATGGGCGACGAGGTGACCGACGGCATCCCGGTGGAGCGGGCGGCCGCGCGGCTGCACGAGGCGCGCCGCCTGGACCACGACATCGCCGACGTGGACGCCGCCCTGCGGCAGGCCGAGGACAGCCTGCGGCTCAATCCGAGGGTACGCGAGGGACTGCTGCACCGGGTGGTGCTGCGCACCGGCCTGGACACCCTGGAGATCTGCACCGTGGTCCTGCGGGTGCTCGCGCGCACCTTCACCGACCTGACCAAGCAGCGGGCGCCGGAGCCGCTGTTCTCCCCGCAGACCGGCGCCCTCGTGAGGCAGCTGCTGTGCGAGATCTCCGACGCGGTGGTCAGCTACGCGGTGCTGGTGACCACGGACGTCAGCGTGAGCGCGGAGTCGGCCGAGGACCGGCTGGCCGCCGAGCTGCGGCAGGCCGGGACGACCCGCGACAAACTGGCGCAGGTGCTCCTGGAGGAGGTGCAGCAGGACGTCAGCAACTGGCAGCTGTACGGCGCGGTGCTCACCGAGGTCAACCGCATCCTCGACGAGATGGACACCGAGCACCGCTCGCAGCGGCTGCTGGAGGAGCTCGACCGGCACACCCGCGAGCAGCGCGAGAAGCGGCCGCACCTGACGCGGCTGGCGGACAAGCTGGGAGCGCCGGTCAGGTCGCACCGGAACCGGCAGGACCCCCAGCGGCGTTCTCCGTGAGGGATCATCGGACGCGCGTCCGGTGGCCGGTGCCGTCGGGCGGGGGTCGCGTCGCCCTCCGGGGGCGCGCGGAACGACGGAGGGGAGCGGGCGAATGACCGGTACGAGGGTCCGGATCGACGGGAACACACTGCGGCTGCCGGGCGGTGTGGCGGTGCGGTTCGTGCGCACCCTGCGGCTGCCGGAAACGGGCACCCACCCGCTGCCGCCGGGGCTCGGCGAGTTCCCGGTGCGCCGGGTCGCGGACTACGGGGACGCGGTGCCCGAGCAGATGCGCGCCCGCGGTGGGGTGATGCTGCCGGTGTACCTGCGCGAGGCCATGTGGCTGAGCTTCGCGGGCACCAGCGAGCCGGCCGCGCTCCAGGTGGGCGTGGGCAAGGTGTGCGCGGTGTCGGGCAGGCCGTGGACCGGGCGCATGGCCCGCGGCCCGCAGAACTACGTGGTGCTGCCGCGCCAGCCCTGGCTCGACGGCATCAACTCCGGCCGGGGCACGGTCCGCCAGTTCGTGGCGGTGCCGCTCGGCCTCGGGGCGACGGTGGAGGGCCAGGTCACGGGCGAGGAGGTGTGGGGCGGCGTGCAGTTGCAGGCCTTCCCGCTGCGGCCCGGGGAGCTGGCCAGGTGGCGCGAGCAGGAGCAGCAGCGGCAGCGGACGACCCGGTCGGTCAAGACCATGGGCGCGGGCTTCCCCCTGCCGCCGCCGGGGGCGCCGGCACCGGCCGCTCCGGGTGGGGCGCCGTTCGCGGGCGCTCCGGGTGGCGCGCCGTTCGCGGCCGCTCCGGGTGGCGCACCGGCCGCGGGCGGTCCGCCCGCCCCGGGGGCCCGCCCCCGGACCGCCGCGGCCATGGGCCTGGGCGTCGGCGGCTCCATGCGCCAGGAGGTGTACGAGGACGACCGCCCGCTGGGCGACTGGGCCGAGGAGCCCGCCGGGCGCGTGTTCGTGCACCTGGTGACGCCCCCGGAGTGGCGCCGCATCACCGGCGAGGCCGCCCCGCCCTCCCCCGTGGACCGCGCCGCGTACACCCGCGCGGGCCTGCCCTGGTACGACTACTACGACGAGGGCGCCGAGGACCTGGCCCCGGCCGACACCCTGACGCAGGTCCAGCCGGTCGGCGACTGGCTCGGCGACGACCACGACCCGTGGCAGGCGCCGTCCCCGGACCAGGTGCACCCCCTCAAGGACGCGCCGGGCAAGCCGGTCGAGGACGGGAACTGGTAGGCCCACCGCCCGCGCATTGCGGAGTCCGCAACGCGGGTTGCCGTACTTGCACCGGGGGCCGGGTCCACGCAAAGGTGGCCCGGGACCGGGGGCAGTCGACGACCTGAGGTGCGGGCATGGGCAGCGGTGAGCGCGGGCAGGGCTGGAGCAGGCGCAGGATCGTGGGCGCCCTGACGGGCGCCGCCGCGGTGGCGGCCGTACCGGCGCCGGCGGCGCCCCGCCGCACCCCCGATCCGGACGCCGGCGCGGACGCACCGGGAGCCTCCCCGGATCCGCGGCCGGATCCGGAGGCGGCCGCCGGTACGGGCCGCGCCCCCGGCGAGCCGTCCGGCCCCCGGCCGCTCTACGTCGGCACCTACACCTCCGTCGAGGGCGGCGGTACGGGCATCGGCCTGGCGGAGTACGACCCGGTGACGGGCGCCGTCACCGGCCGGAGCACGCTCACCGGGGTGCCCGACCCGTCGTACCTCGCCGTGCACCCGGACGGACGCACGCTGTACGCCGTCGACGAGCGCCAGGACGGGGCCGTGACCGCCGTACGGCTCGCGGACCGCCGGGTGCTGGGCACCCGGAGCACGGGCGGGGCGGGCCCCTGCCACCTGTCCGTGCACCCCACCGGACGCTGGCTGCTCAGCGCCAACTACACCTCCGGCAGCGTGGCCGTGCACCCGATCGCGCCCTCGGGCGCCCTCGGCGAGCGCTCCTGCCTGGTGACCCACACCAGCCCGCCGCCGGGCCCGGGCCAGGACGGGCCGCACGCACACCAGTTCGTCACGAGTCCGGAGGGTGGTCACGTCCTCGCGGTCGACCTCGGCACCGACACCGTCTACACCTACCGTCTGGACACCCGCACGGGCCGGCTCACCGAGGTGTCGCAGGCGCACGCCCGCCCCGGGGCCGGGCCGCGCCACCTCACCTTCCATCCCGGCGGCCGCCACGCCTACCTCGCCAACGAGGTCGACGACACCGTGGCGGTGTGCGGCTACGACCCGCCGACCGGCCGGCTGTCCATCGGCGAGCCGCAGTCCACGGGTCCGGGCCCGGGCGGCGTGCGGAACTATCCGGCGCAGATCCTGGTCACGTCCGACGGCTCCTTCGCCTACCTCGCCAACCGCGGCCACGACAGCCTCGCGCGCTACGCCGTCGAGGCGGGCGGGGCGCGGCTCAGGCTGCTGGACACGGTGCCTGTGGGGGGCGGCTTCCCGCGGCAGATCGCCTTCTCGCCGGACGGCGGGCTGCTGTTCGCGGCCAACCAGAAGTCGGGTTCGGTCAGCGTCTTCCGCGTGGACCGCGCGAGCGGGGAACTGACGCTCGCGGGCGAGCCGTTCGCCTCGCCCGTCGCCGTCTGTGCGCTGCCGCTGTAGGGCGCGCGGGCGGAGGCGGGCGCTCGCCCGGGCGAGCGGTGCGTGCAGGCGCTCGCCGACCACGCCCGGCCGGTGCCGCTTCAGGAGGTGAGTACGCCGAGCAGCGCGCGTGCGCACAGGTCGCGCACCTGTTCCCGCGTCAGGCCCGGGTCGCCGCGCAGCCACTCCAGGCAGACGGCGGTGGTGAAGGCCAGCCAGCCTCGGACGGCCAGCCGGATGTCGGCCCGCTGCCCGGCCGACGCGCCGAACTCCGGGTCCGCGGCCAGGGCTGCCAGGATCTGCCGCTCCTGCGCGGCCAGGGCACGCCGGTAGACCCGGCGCACGGCCTGGTCGCCCGCCGCGTCGGCGCGGTGGAAGGCGCGGTAGCCGTGCGCGTGCGTGCGTACGTACTCCAGATAGGTGTCCAGACCCGCCGTCAGCTGTTCGCGTACGGGAACTCCGGGCACCGCCGCGGTCATCCGCAGCATACGCTCGCTCTCGCGCTCCACGACCGCCGCGAAGAAGTCCCGCTTGGTCGGGAAGTAGTGGTAGAGCAGCCCGCGCGAGACTCCGGCGATCTCCGCGACCTGCTCGATCCACACGTCGTCGTACGGGCTCTCCGAGAACAGCCGCGCCCCCACCGACAGGAGCTGCTCCCGGCGCTCGGCGGTGCTCAGCCGGCGGCGCGTGCGCTGCTCCCCCTCGTTCGCGGCCATGCCCACACTTTACTTGACGGGGGTTCAACAACGGGACCAGACTGAATCGCGTTGTTGAACCCACGTACAACACGTTCGGGAGATCGCGTCATGGCGCAGACGACGACGGCGTCGGAACTGCCGAAGGGATTCCGCGGCGCGGAGCAGGGGTGGCCCGAGCTGCACCGCATCCCGCATCCGCCGTACCGGATCCCGTTCCTCGGTGACGTGCTCGGCGCGAACCGGCGCACGCCCCTCCAGGACTCGATGCGCCACGCCCGCGCGCTCGGCCCGGTCTTCCGCCGCAAGGCCTTCGGCAAGGAGTTCGTGTTCGTGTGGGGCGCGCGGCCGGCCGCCGACCTCGCGGACGAGTCCCGCTTCGCCAAGCACGTGGGCCTCGGGGTCGCCAACCTGCGCCCGGTCGCCGGGGACGGGCTGTTCACGGCGTACAACCACGAGCCCAACTGGCAGCTGGCGCACGACGTGCTGGCCCCCGGGTTCAGCCGCGAGGCGATGGCCGGCTACCACACGATGATGCTCGACGTGGCCGCGCGGCTCACCGGCCACTGGGACCGGGCGGCGGCCGCCGGACACCCCGTGGACGTGCCCGGCGACATGACCAAGCTGACGCTGGAGACGATCGCCCGGACCGGGTTCGGGCACGACTTCGGCTCCTTCGAACGCGCCCGGCCGCACCCGTTCGTGACCGCGATGGTCGGCACCCTCAGCTACGCGCAGCGGCTCAACACCGTGCCGGCGCCGCTCGCCCCGTACCTGCTGCGGGAGGCGAGCCGCCGCAACGCCGCCGACATCGCCCACCTCAACAGCACCGTCGACGAACTGGTGCGCGCCCGGCGCGCGGCGAGCGGGAGCGGGAGCGGGGACCTGCTCGACCGGATGCTGGAGGTGGCCCACCCGGAGACAGGCGAGCGGCTGTCACCCGAGAACGTGCGCCGGCAGGTGATCACCTTCCTGGTCGCGGGCCACGAGACCACCTCCGGAGCCCTGTCCTTCGCCCTGTACTACCTCGCCCGACACCCGGAGGTCGCGGCCCGGGCCCGCGCCGAGGTGGACCGGGTCTGGGGCGGCACGCAGGCGCCCGCGTACGAGCAGGTGGCCAAGCTGCGGTACGTGCGGCGGGTGCTCGACGAGTCGCTGCGGCTGTGGCCGACCGCGCCCGCCTTCGCCCGCGAGGCGGTGCGGGACACGGTGCTGGCCGGGGAGCACCCGATGCGCCGAGGCGCGTGGGCGCTGGTGCTGACCCCGATGCTGCACCGGGACACCGAGGTGTGGGGGCCGGACGCGGAGCGCTTCGACCCGGACCGGTTCGACGCGCGGGCCGTCCGCGCGCGCCCGCCGCACGTCTTCAAACCGTTCGGCACGGGGGCGCGGGCGTGCATCGGCCGCCAGTTCGCGCTGCACGAGGCGACGCTGGTCCTGGGCCTGCTGCTGCGCCGCTACGATCTGCTGCCCGAACCGGGCTACCGCCTGAAGGTCACCGAGCGCCTGACCCTGATGCCGGAGGGCCTGCGCCTGCTCCCGGAGCGACGGACGTCCGTTCCGCCGGAACGCCCACCGGCACCGGCCGAAGAGGCGCCCCCGGCCCCCGGCACGCAGGACTCAGCCCTGGGCTGTCCAGTGCACCGGGCGGGTGACTGACTGCGGAAGCCGGGTGCCGACGCTGCCCCGGGCCGCGTTGAGCTGCGGCTGGGTCAGGAAGAACGCGCCGGTCAGATCGGCGTCCGTGAGGTCCGCGTCGCGCAGGTCGGCGCCGATCAGATCCGCCTGGCGCAGATCGGCGCCGGTCAGGTCGGCGGCGATCAAACAGGCGCCGCGCAGGGAGGCCCCGCGCAGGTCGGCCCCCTTGAGCCGGGCACCGATCAGATCGGCCCCCCGCCGGTCCTTGCGCTTGCGGGCGGGCACCTGTGCGCGGACCAGTTCGCTGGTGCGCAGGAGCAGCACGTTGGCCTCCTGCCGGTGCGCGCCGACGTCCAGCGCGGCGAGCTCGTCGGGCGTGCCGAGGGTGAGCCGCTCGGTGCGCTCCAGGGCCCGGCGCAGTTCGGAGCGGATGGGCCGGGCGGCCGGCAAGGTGAGCGCCTCCGTCAGGTACCAGAGCAGTTCGTGCAGGTGGCGCACGACCGGGAACACCTCGAACATCCGCCGCGCCCCGTCCCCGGACGCCGCACGCCAGTCCCGGCCGGCGAAGGTCACCCGGGACACCTTCTGCCCGGCGCCGAAACAGTCGTAGACCGTGCAGCCGCTGTACCCCTCCTGCCGCAGCCGGGCGTGGATCCCGCACCGGTGGTCGTCCCGGAGGTTCGGACACGGCTTCCCCGCGGGCTTGTCCCTCGCGAAGTCCGCGGAAGCGGCGAAGGGGAGAGCGACACAGCACAGCCCGAAGCAACGCGCGCAGTCCCCACGCAACTCGGACAACTGGGGCAGCTCGGGCCGGTCGGCTCTCTGATCAGGCATGGCGTCCAGCCTACTGACTCACCGCACGCACCCCGGGCGGCCGGGTCACCGCAGGAAGGCGCCGACCGCGGCGACGAAGCGGGCAGGGTCGTCCAGCCACGGGAAGTGCCCGGCGCCGGGCTGCACGACCAGTTCGGCGCGCGGGAACAACCCGCCGTACTCGGCCATCGCTGGCGGCGGGGAGTTCAGGTCGACCTCGCCGGCGAGCACGAGCACGGGACACCGGACGTGATCAGCGCGAGCCGGCCGACGCGTTCGGGTCAGCCTTCCGCGGCCGGCCGGTCGTCCTCCGTGTGCCGGGGCGGGTCCAGGCGGTCGAGGCGGGCGGGGTCGGCCAGGATGTACATGTGGGTGATCCTGCCGTTCGCGACGGTGACGGCCATGACCGAGCGGGGCCCGGTCTCGGGGGCGTTGGCGACGCCGATCGTGCCGTTGACCAGGACGAGCCGGGCGGAGGCGGCGTACCGGGCGAAGGTGAGGGCCTGCGCGGCGACCGTCGTCGCGCCGTGGACCACCTTGGAGACGGCGGCGCCGCGGACCAGGGCGCCCGCGTCGACGCGCAGCACCACGTCGGGGTGGAGGACGGCCACCAGCGCCTCGAAGTCGCCGGCCCGTGAGGCGGCCAGGAAGGCCTCGAGCACCTGCCGCTGCCGGTTGAGGTCGGTCTCGGCCGAGGGGGTGGCGCCCTGGACGCGGCGCCGGGCGCGGCTGGTGAGCTGCCTGGTGGAGGCGGAGGTCCGCTCCAGGACCGGGGCGATGTCGTCGAAGGGCACGGCGAACATGTCGTGCAGCACGAACGCCAGCCGCTCGTCCGGGGCCAGCCGCTCCAGGACGACGAGCAGGGCCAGGCCCAGCGAGTCGGCCTCGACCGCCTCCTGCTCCGGGTCGGTGCGGGTCAGCGGCCGGATGACGGGGTCGGGCACGAAGGTGTCGTCGAGCGGGTCCTCGCGGCGCGAGGTCCGCGTGCGCAGCAGGTCGAGGCAGATCCGGCCGGTCACGGTGGTCAGCCAGGCGCCCAGGTTCGTGATGGCGCCGGTGTCCGTGCGGGTCAGCCGCAGCCAGGCCTCCTGGACCGCGTCCTCGGCCTCGGTCAGCGAACCGAGCATGCGGTAGGCGACCGCGCGCAGTTGGCCCCTGTGCTCCTGGAAGCGCCGCGCCAGGAGTTCCTTGTCGTCGTCCGCCTCGCGCACCTGCCGCCCCCGTCCTTTTCGATCATCCTAGGCCGGGCCCGGCCCGCCGCACGCCCTCACCGGCCGAAGACCTCGAAGGCGACGGCCGGTTTCCCGCCGTGGCGCTCGCCCACCGCCGTCGCCGTCGAGGTCAGGAACTCGCGCGCGTACGTCTCCGGGTCCTCGTCCGTCAACGCCTCGATGTAGGTGCGGTGTTCCAGCAGCGAGCGCACCGCCCGCTCCAGGCCGGGCCCCGCCTCCACGGCGTGGGTGGGCGTGGCGGAACCGGCGACGGCGACCCAGCGGACGCCGTTCCAGGGCTCGAGGCCCTGCTCGGCCAGCTCGGGGAAGATCCAGCGGTTGCCCGCGTCCGCCGCCGCGTCCAGCGTGGCCCGGCCGACCGCCACGTGGTCGGGCGTGTTCCAGGCGACGCCGCCCCAGGTGTCGCGGTGGTTGAGGGTGATCACCAGCTCGGGGCGGTGACGCCGGATGGCGGCGGCGATGTCCCGGCGCAGGGCGGTGCCGTACTCGATCACGCCGTCGCGGTGGTCCAGGAACTCCACCCGGGACACTCCGACCGCGGCCGCGCTCGCCCGCTGCTCCCGCTCGCGCAGGGGTCCGCAGGTCGCCGGGTCGAGGGTGTCGATCCCGGCCTCGCCTCGCGTGGCCAGGACGTAGACGACCTCGCGGCCCGCGTCGGTCCACGCGGCGACCGCCGCCGCGCAGCCGTACTCCAGGTCGTCGGGGTGCGCGACCACGGCGAGCGCGCGCCGCCAGTCCTCGGGCATGGGCCGCAGCCGGCCGGTGCCGGACTCGGTCATACGGGACTTCTCCTCTCGGCTGTCGTCACGGTTGTCACGGTTCCCGTCCCGTCTCACACCTCGTCGCGGACCAGGGCGAGCAGGCGGTCCAGGACGCGGGGGCCGCCGGCGCGGACGCCGTCGTGCTCGAACTCGTCGGTGACCCAGGTGCGCAGGCCCCGTACGGAGCGCGCGGTGTCGAGGGCGTGCGCGGTGTCGACGTACATGTCGTCGTGGTAGACGGCCGCGGCGACCGGGACCTCGTTGGCGGCGAGCCGGGCGCGGTCGTACAGGGGCCGCCAGTCGGTGCGGGCGGCGAGCAGCTCCGCGGTCTCCCGCAGCGGGCGCAGCGCGGGGTCGCAGTCGAACGTCCAGGGGTGCACGGACTCGCCGGTGAACAGCAGCGGCCCGTCCCCGGCCAGCGCCTTGGCCGCGTCGAACTGCGGGAACTCGGCCCGCACCCGCTCCGCGGCCCAGGCGGTGGGCCGCTCGTCCTGGCCGTAGATCGCCTCGTGGACGAGGGCGTACAGCGGGTGGCCGGCGTACGACAGCAGGCCCCGCACCTCCTCCTGGAAGGCGTCGGAGAGCTCGAGGCCCCCCGGGGTGCGTACGAAGGCGTGCTCGAGGAGGAAGTGGAGGCGGTGGCTGCCGTCGCCGCCGCCCAGCATGATGCCCAGGGACTGGAACGCCTCCACGGTCAGGCGGTGGCCGCCCGGCAGCACGACGTCGTGGGTGAGCAGGTGGTCGGCGATGCGGCGGGCGCGCTCGACGTCCTGCGGGTAGCGCGCGTAGTGGGCGGCGACCTTGCGCTCGATGCGCGGGTAGGCGGCGCGGTAGACGTCGTCGGCGTGGGCGTCGAGGGAGGGCAGGCCGCCGGTGATCAGGGCGGCGGACAGGCCCTCGGGGTGCGTGGAGAGGTAGTTGACCGTGCAGAAGCCGCCGAAGCTCTGGCCGAGGACGGTCCAGGGGGCACCGCCGGTCAGCTTCGGGCGGATCGCCTCGCAGTCGCGGACGATGGAGTCGGCGCGGAAGTGCGTGAGGTAGCCGGCCTGCTCGGCCGGGCCGCCGCGCAGCGGGAGGGTCTGGCGGTTGGCGGGTGTGGAGTGGCCGGTGCCGCGCTGGTCCAGGAGCAGCACCCGGTACTCCTCCAGGGCCCGCCCGAGCCAGGCCTGCTTGCCGGTGAAACGGTTCGCCCCGAAGCCGGGGCCGCCCTGGAGGTAGACCAGCCAGGGCAGGTCCTTGCCGGCCTTGTCGCTCGCGACGGCCTCACGGGCGTAGAGCTCGATCGTCTCCCCCGCCGGGTCGTCGTGGTCGAGCGGCACGGTGAAGCGGTGGTCGGTGAGGACGACGCCGGGCTGGCGGTAGCTGAGGGACAAGGGGGCTCCCGGGACGGAGGGTTTACGGCCGCGTCCCAGTTCAGCACATGTTCCTGCGCCGTCCGCCCCCCGGGATCGTGAGAACGGCCGGATCCCGGTCAGCGGGCGGGCAGGCTGGAGCTGCGGACCACCAGCTCCGGCTGGAGCACCACGCGCCGGTGCTCGTGCACGCGCGCCGCCGGCCCGGACCCGGTCTCCTCCAGCAGCAGTTCGGCGGCGAGCGCCCCCATGGTGGCCGCGGGCTGGCGGACCGAGGTCAGCGGTACGGCGGCGGCCGCGGCGAACTCGATGTCGTCGTAGCCGACGATGGCGAGGTCGTCGGGGACGTTCACCCCGGCCGCGTACATGGCCTGGAGCAGACCGAGGGCGAGCAGGTCGTTGGCGCAGAAGACGGCGGTGGGCCGCTCGGCGAGGCCCAGCAGCCGCGCCCCGGCGTCACGGCCCGCGGCCACGTCCAGCCGCTCGGTGGGCAGTTCGCGCAGTGCCTCGGGGCCGAGGCCGGCCTCGGCGAGCGCGTGCAGCGCGCCGGTGCGCCGGTCGCGGACCTGGTTCAGGCCGGGCGGGCCGCTGACGTAGGCGATGGAGCGGTGCCCGGCGTCCACCAGGTGCCGCACGGCGAGCGCGCCGCCCGCCACGTCGTCCACCGAGACCGAGCACTCGGTGGCGCCCTCGGCGACCCGGTCGACCAGCACGAAGGGGATATTGTGCCGGCGGAAGGCGGCGATGTTGCGCCCGGTGGCGTCGGTCGGGGTGAGCAGGACGCCGCGCACCCGCTGCTCGGCGAAGAGGGAGAGGTACTCGGCCTCCTCGCTGACGCTCTGCGCGCTGTTGCACACCATCACGCCGAGCCCCGCCTCGCGCGCCGCCCGCTCGGCGCCGCGCGCCACGTCCACGAAGAAGGGGTTGCCCATGTCGAGGACGAGCAGGCCCATGATCCGGCTGCGCCCGGCGCGCAGTTGGCGCGCGGACTCGCTGCGGACGTAGCCGAGCCGGTCGATCGCGGACAGCACCCTGGCCCGGGTCTCGGTGGCGACGGACTCGGGGCGGTTGATGACGTTGGAGACCGTGCCCACGGAGACGCCGGCGGCGCGGGCGACGTCCTTGATACCCACCGGCTGGCTCATCGGGCGGAAACCTCCAGGGAAGACGGGACGGGGGCGGCGGGCGGGGCTTCACATTACCGTCGGCGCACCGCACACCGGAGCGGATCGGGCGGGTGGGGCGGAAGGCGGCGGCGCTTGAGGGCGCCGGCGCCTGCGCCCCGTGGGGTCAGGCGAGGTGGAAGATCTGGGTGAGGGGTCTCATCGCCTCGTCGGGCCGGGTGCCGTCCAGTGCTTCGAACAGCGGGCCCATCCCGGCCTGCCAGCGGGCGTTGACCTCGGTGGCCTCCATGCCGGCCCTGGCGGCCTCGAAGTCCTCGGTCTCCAGGTAGCCGACGAGCAGGCCGTCGTCGCGCAGGAAGAGGGAGTAGTTGTGCCAGCCGGTGGCCGAGAGCGCCCGGCGCATCTCGGGCCACACGGCGGCGTGGCGTTCGCGGTACTCGGCGATCCGGTCCTCGCGGACCTTGAGGAGGAAACAGACGCGCTGCATGAAGTACCGCTCCCGCTCTAGAAGTCGAACTGGTCGATGTTCCTGGCGTCGAACACCGTCGGCTTGCCGAGGTTGATCACCCCGTCCTTGCCGAGGGTGTACGACCCCATCGCGCCGGCCTTGAAGGTCTCGCCCTCCTTGCCGCCGATCTGCCCCGAGGACAGGGCGACCGCGGTGCGCGCGGCGAGCTCGCCGAGCTTGGCCGGGTCCCACAGCTCGAAGGCGTCGACGGTGCCGTTCTTGACGTACTTGCGCATGTCGTTGGGGGTGCCGAGGCCGGTCAGCTTGACCTTGCCCCTGTACTTGGAGCCTGACAGGTACTGGGCGGCGGCCTTGATGCCCACGGTGGTCGGGGAGATGATCCCCTTGAGGTCCGGGTACTCCTGGAGCAGGCCCTGGGTCTGCTGGAAGGACTGCTGGGCGTCGTCGTTGCCGTAGGCGACCTTGACCAGCTGGACGTTCTTGTACTTGGGGTCCTTGAGCTCCTGCTTCATGTAGTCGATCCAGGTGTTCTGGTTCGTCGCGGTCTGCGCGGCGGACAGGACCGCGATCTTGCCCTGGTAGCCGATCTGCTGGGCGAGCAGTTGCACCTCGGTGCGGCCGAGGTCCTCGGCGGAGGCCTGGGAGACGAAGGCATTGCGGCACTCGGGTTTGGTGTCGGAGTCGTAGGTGACGACCTTGATGCCGTTGCTCATGGCCTGCTTGAGCGCGGTGCACAGGGCGCCGTGGTCCTGCGCGGACACGGCCATCGCGTCGACCTGCTGCTGGGTGAGCGTGTTGACGTAGGAGACCTGGCCGGAGGTGTCGGTGGCGCTGGAGGGGCCGACCTCCTTGTACTTCTCGCCCAGTTCCTCCAGGGCCTTCCTGCCGCCGTTGTCGGCGGAGGTGAAGTAGGGGTTGTTGACCTGCTTGGGCAGGAAGCCGACGGTCAGGCCCTTCTTGGTCGCAGCGCCGGGGTCGGCCTTGCCGGCCGTGGCGGCGGAGCCGCCCTCGCTGCCGACGTCCTTCTTGGTGGTGCCGCCGCAGGCGGTGGCGGCCAGGGCGAGGGAGGTGACGGCGGCCAGGGCCGCGCAGGTACGGCGGATCGAGGCTCTGCGCATGGGGGTTCCTTGTCGGAGAAGGGCGGGCGGGAAAGGGCAGGTGCGGAAGCGGTTACGCGGGAAAGGGCAGGTGCGGGAGCGGCTATGAGGTCGGCGCGGAGGCCTCGGACACGGGCGCCGCGGCGGCCCGGCGTCCGGCCCTGGCGACCGCGATCCGGCGGGCGAGGCGGGGCCCGAGCACGGAGACGACGAGCAGGACGCCGGTGACGACGATCTGCGACTGGGCGGAGACGTTGAGCAGGCTCATCACGTTCTGCAGGGCGCCGAGCAGGAACACGCCGGCGATCGCGCCGCCGAGGGTGCCCCTGCCGCCGTCGAAGTCGATGCCGCCGAGCAGCACGGCCGCGACGACGGAGAGCTCGAGGCCGGTGGCGTTGTCGTAGCGGGCGCTGGCGTAGTGCAGGGCCCAGAAGACGCCGGTCAGCGAGGCCATGAAGCCGGTGGCGACGAAGAGGAGCAGCTTGTGCCGCTTGACGCGGATGCCGGCGAACCGGGCCGCCTCCTCGCTCGCGCCGATCGCGAACAGGGACCGGCCGAACGGGGTGGCGTGCAGGACGACCACGGCGATCCCCAGCAGGACCAGGAAGGGCGGGAAGGCCCGCGGCAGGAAGCTGTCGCCGAGGCGGCCGGCCGCGAAGTCGAGGTACTGGCCGGGGAAGTCGGTCACCGCGTCGGAGCCGAGGACGATCTGCGCGATGCCCCGGTAGGCGGCGAGCGTGCCGATGGTGACGGCGAGGGACGGCAGGCCCAGCCGGGTCACCAGCAGGCCGTTGGCCAGGCCGCACACCGCGCCGAGCACCAGGCACAGCGGGATGATCGTCTCGATGGCCATGCCCTGGTTCCACAGGGCGCCCATCACCGCGCCGGACAGCCCGGCCGTGGAGGCGACCGACAGGTCGATCTCGCCGGAGACGACCAGCAGGGTCATCGGCAGCGCGATCAGGGCGATCGGGAGGGTGTTGCCGATCAGGAACGACAGGTTGAGGGAGTTGCCGAAGCCGTCGGCGAAGCCGAAGGAGAACAGCAGGACCACGACGAGCAGGGCGCCGACGACGGTGTCCCAGCGCACCGCGCGGGCCAGTGAGGTCGCGGAGAAGTCAGCCATGTCGGGCGTTCCTCTTCTTCAGGGCCGAGGCCACGCGCAGCGCGACGATCCGGTCGACCGCGATGGCGAGCAGGAGCAGGATGCCGTTGATCGCCAGCACCCAGACGGAGCTGACGCCCAGGGCGGGCAGCACGCTGTTGACGGAGGTCAGCAGCAGGGCGCCGAGGGCGGCTCCGTGGACGCTGCCGGAGCCGCCGGTGAAGACCACGCCGCCGACCACGACCGCGCTGACGACGGTGAGTTCGTAGCCGTTGCCGGTGCCGGAGTCGACGTTGCCGAACCGGGCGAGGTACAGGGCGCCGGCGAGACCGGCCAGGGCGCCGCAGAAGGTGTACGCGGCCAGGATCCGCCTGCGCACCGGGATGCCGGCGAGGCGGGCGGCCTCCGGGCTGGAGCCGAGCGCGTACAGCTCACGGCCGCTGCCGTAGTGCTTGAGGTAGTACGCGGTGCCCACCAGGACCACGAGCGCGATCAGCGCCAGGTAGGGCACCGCCGAGATGCCGCCCGAGCCGAAGTCGACGAAGCCGCCGGGCAGGTCGGCCGCGGTGATCTGGCGCGAGCCGACCCAGATGGAGTCGATGCCGCGGATGATGTAGAGCGTGCCGAGGGTGACGACGAGGGCGGGCACCTGGCCGAGGCTGACCAGCAGGCCGTTGAGCAGTCCGAAGCCGACGCCGAGGAGCACCGCGAGGACGACCGCGACCACGGGGTTACCGCCGCCGTGCAGATAGGTGCCCGCGGCGAAGGCGGTGATGCCGAGGGTGGAGCCGACGGACAGGTCGACGTTGCGGGTGATGACGACCAGGGACTGGCCGGTGGCGACCAGCACCAGGATGGTCGCGTTCAGCAGCAGGTCCTTGACGCCCTGCTGGGACAGGAACTCGCTGTTGCCGGCCTGGGTGACGGCGATCATCACCAGGAAGACGGCCAGGATGGCGAGTTCGCGCATCTTGAACACGCGGTCGGCCAGGCGGCTGCCGCTGGACGCGGACGCCTCGGCGGCGGAGGCGGGGTTGGGGGCGGTCACGGTCACGCGACCCTCCCCGTTGCTGCGGCCATCACGGTTTCCTCGGTGGCGTCGGAGCGGGGGATCTCGGCGGTCAGCCGGCCCTCGTGCATCACGAGCACGCGGTCGGCCATGCCGAGGATCTCGGGCAGGTCGGAGGAGATCATCAGGACGGCGACGCCGTCGGCCGCCAGTTGGCTCAGCAGCCGGTGCACCTCGGCCTTGGTGCCCACGTCGATGCCGCGGGTGGGCTCGTCGACGATGAGCACCTTCGGCCCGGTGGCGAGCCACTTGGCGAGGACGACCTTCTGCTGGTTGCCGCCGGAGAGGGTGGAGACGGCGTCGGCGATGCGGGCGTACTTGACCTGGAGCCTGACCGCCCAGTCGAGGGAGCGGCTGCGTTCGGCACCGCGGTCCATCAGGCCGGCCCTCACGGTGGTGCGCAGGCCGGTGAGGCCGATGTTGCGCTCGATGGACATGTCCATCACCAGGCCCTGGGCGCGCCGGTCCTCGGGGACCAGGGCGAGCCCGGCGGCCATCGCCGCGGACGGGGCGCCGTTGGTCAGGCCGCGGCCGTCGACCTCGACCTCCCCGGCGTCCCAGCGGTCGACGCCGAAGACGGCCCGCGCGACCTCGGTGCGCCCGGCGCCGACCAGCCCGGCGAGCCCGACGATCTCGCCGCGCCGCACCTCGAAGGAGACGTCGGTGAAGACTCCCTCGCGGGTCAGCCTGCGCACGCTGAGCGCGACCTCGCCCGGCGTGACGTCCTGCTTGGGGTAGAGCGCCTCGAGGTCACGGCCGACCATGCGTCGTACGAGGTCGTCCTCGCCCATGCCCTGAAGCGGCTCGCTCGCGATCCGGGCGCCGTCCCGCAGGGTGGTGACCCGCTCGCAGATCTCGAAGATCTCCTCCAGCCGGTGGGAGATGAACAGCACGGCGGCGCCCTGTTCGCGCAGGGTGCGCACCACGCCGAAGAGGCGGGCGACCTCGCTGCCGGTCAGCGCGGCGGTCGGCTCGTCCATGATCAGGACGCGGGCGTCGAAGGAGAGCGCCTTGGCGATCTCCACGATCTGCTGGTCGGCGATGGACAGGCCGCGCGCGGGGCGGTCGGGGTCGAGTTCGACGCCCAGGCGCCGCATCAGGCCGGCCGTGGCCTCGCGGGTGGCCTTGTGGTCGATGCGGCCGAGGGCGCGGCGGGGTCTGCGGCCCATGAAGATGTTCTCGGCGATCGACAGGTCGGGGAAGAGGGTCGGTTCCTGGTAGATCACGGCGATGCCGGCGTCACGGGCGTCGCCGGGGCCGTGGAAGACGACGGGCTCGCCGTCGAGCAGTACCTGGCCGGCGTCCGGCCGGTGCACCCCGGCGAGGGTCTTGATGAGGGTCGACTTGCCCGCGCCGTTCTCCCCGGCGAGGGCGTGCACCTGGCCCGGGAACAGTTCCAGGGACACGTTCTTGAGGGCACGCACCGCGCCGAAGGACTTCGAGATGTCCTTAAGTGCCAGCACCGGGGCCGGACCCGTGTCGGACGGGTGGGTCATGGAGGGCTCCTCGACGACGCCGGCCGGAGAGCCGCACCGCGTCGTGAAAGGTTTCAACTGGGTTGCCGGGACGTTAGACACGGAGCAGATGTCACGTCAATGGGTCCCGGTCGAAAAGTTGCGGCGGATTCAGGTCACGCATGGGTCACAACCACCGATGTACGCGGGCGGGGTTGACACCCCCTGGCACTGCCCCTAGCTTCCCGTCCTGAATCGTTTCACTCTGTGGTCGTGCAGACCCGATGTCACAGGAGCCCTCACGTGACCGAGCTCGCCGCGGCGAAGGCCGCTCTCAAGACACAGGCCGTCGAGACGCCGTCGTGGGCGTACGGGAACTCGGGCACCCGTTTCAAGGTGTTCGCGCAAGCCGGCGTGCCGCGCACCCCCGAGGAGAAGCTGGACGACGCGGCCAAGGTGCACGAGTTCACCGGCGTCGCCCCGACCGTGGCGCTGCACATCCCGTGGGACAAGGCGGAGGACTACGCGGCACTGGCCAGGCACGCCGAGGACCGGGGAGTGCGGCTCGGCACGATCAACTCCAACACCTTCCAGGACGACGACTACAGGCTGGGCAGCATCTGCCACCCGGACGCGGCGGTGCGGCGCAAGGCCGTCGGCCATCTGCTGGAGTGCGTCGACATCATGGACGCCACCGGGTCCCGCGACCTGAAACTGTGGTTCGCCGACGGCACCAACTACCCGGGCCAGGACGACATCCGCTCCCGCCAGGACCGCCTCGCCGAAGGGCTCGCGGAGGTCTACGAGCGGCTCGGCGACGGGCAGCGGATGCTGCTGGAGTACAAGCTGTTCGAGCCGGCCTTCTACACCACCGACGTCCCCGACTGGGGCACCGCCTACGCCCACTGCCTCAAGCTCGGCCCCAAGGCGCGGGTCGTCGTCGACACCGGGCACCACGCGCCCGGCACCAACATCGAGTTCATCGTGGCGACGCTGCTGCGCGAGGACAGGCTCGGCGGTTTCGACTTCAACTCGCGCTTCTACGCCGACGACGACCTGATGGCCGGCGCGGCCGACCCCTTCCAGCTGTTCCGGATCATGTACGAGGTGGTGCGCGGCGGCGGGCTCACGCCCGGGGTCGCGTTCATGCTCGACCAGTGCCACAACATCGAGGCGAAGATCCCGGCGATCATCCGTTCGGTGATGAACGTCCAGGAGGCGACGGCCAAGGCTCTGCTCGTCGACCGGGAGGCGCTGGGTGAGGCCCAGGCCGCGGGGGACGTTCTCGGCGCCAACGCCGTGCTGATGGACGCGTACGACACGGACGTGCGTCCGCTGCTTCGCGAGGTGCGTCAGGAGATGGGGCTGGACCCCGACCCCCTCGCCGCCTATCGGCGGTCCGGGTGGGCGGAGAAGATCGTGGCCGAGCGGGTGGGCGGGGAGCAGGCCGGGTGGGGGGCGTGAGCGGCTGCCGGGTCACTGTCCGTCGCGGGGCGCGGGTCGTTCGCGGCTGGTCGCGCAGTTCCCCGTGCCTCTTTTTCACTCACCTCTCTTCGAAGGGAACCCTCCGTGTCACTTCATCCTGAAGCCGCTGCCCTCCTCGCCCGGTCCCACCGGCTCGGCTCCGATCCCCGCAACACCAATTACGCCGGGGGGAACGCCTCCGCCAAGGGCACGGAGAAGGACCCCGTCACCGGCGGGGACGTGGAGCTGATGTGGGTCAAGGGGTCCGGGGGTGATCTCGGGACGCTGACCGAGGACGGGCTGGCGGTGCTGCGGCTGGACCGGCTGCGGGCGCTCACCGGCGTGTATCCAGGGGTGGAGCGCGAGGACGAGATGGTCGCCGCGTTCGACTACTGCCTGCACGGGAAGGGCGGGGCGGCGCCGTCCATCGACACCGCCATGCACGGGCTGGTCGACGCCCCGCACGTGGACCATCTGCACCCCGACTCCGGGATCGCGCTCGCCTGCGCGGCCGACGGGGAGAAGCTGACCGCCGAGTGCTTCGGCGACAGCGTGGTGTGGGTGCCGTGGCGGCGGCCCGGCTTCCAGCTGGGCCTGGACATCGCCGCCATCAAGGAGGCCAACCCCCAGGCCGTCGGGTGCGTGCTCGGCGGGCACGGGATCACCGCGTGGGGCGCCACCGCCGAGGAGTGCGAGCGCAACTCCCTGCACATCATCCGCACCGCCGAGGCCTTCCTCGCCGAGCGCGGCAAGGCGCGGCCCTTCGGGCCGGTGATCGAGGGGTACGGCCCGCTGCCCGGGGCCGAGCGGCGCAAGCGGGCCGCCGCCCTCGCGCCGTACGTCCGCGCGATCGCCTCCCAGGACCACCCGCAGGTCGGGCACTTCACCGACTCCGACGTCGTGCTCGACTTCGTCTCCCGCGCCGAGCACCCCCGGCTCGCCGCGCTGGGCACCTCCTGCCCCGACCACTTCCTGCGCACCAAGGTCCGCCCGCTCGTCCTCGACCTGCCGCCGACGGCGCCCCTCCAGGAGGCCGTGGACCGGCTGAGGGAACTGCACGCGGCCTACCGGGAGGAGTACGCGGCCTACTACCGCCGGCACGCCGGGCCCGGCTCCCCCGCCATGCGGGGCGCCGACCCGGCGATCGTGCTCGTGCCGGGCGTCGGCATGTTCTCCTTCGGCAGGGACAAGCAGAGCGCCCGGGTGGCCGGCGAGTTCTACGTCAACGCGATCAACGTGATGCGCGGGGCCGAGGCGGTCTCCGCGTACGCGCCGATCGAGGAGTCGGAGAAGTTCCGCATCGAGTACTGGGCGCTGGAGGAGGCCAAGCTGCGGCGGATGCCCCCGCCCCGGCCGCTGGCCACGCGCATCGCGCTGGTCACCGGCGCGGGCAGCGGCATCGGCAGGGCGATCGCGCACCGGCTGGCGGCCGAGGGCGCGTGCGTCGTGGTGGCCGACCTGAACGCGGAGAACGCGGCGGCGGTCGCCGGGGAGCTGGGCGGTCCGGACAAGGCCGTCGCGGTCACCGTGGACGTGACCGACGAGGAGCGCATCGCGGAGGCCTTCGAGGCGGCCCTGCTCGCCTTCGGCGGGGTGGACCTCGTCGTCAACAACGCCGGGATCTCCATCTCCAAGCCGCTGCTCGAGACCTCGGCCGGGGACTGGGACCTCCAGCACGCCGTCATGGCCCGCGGTTCCTTCCTCGTCTCGCGTGAGGCGGCGCGCGTGATGACCGCCCAGGGCCTGGGCGGCGACATCGTCTACATCGCCTCCAAGAACGCCGTCTTCGCCGGCCCGAACAACATCGCCTACTCCGCCACCAAGGCCGACCAGGCGCATCAAGTACGGCTGCTGGCAGCCGAGTTGGGTGAGCACGGGATCCGTGTCAACGGCGTCAACCCGGACGGGGTGGTGCGCGGCTCGGGGATCTTCGCGGGCGGCTGGGGCGCCCAGCGGGCCGCCGTGTACGGGGTGCCGGAGGAGAAGCTCGGCGAGTTCTACGCCCAGCGGACCCTGCTCAAGCGCGAGGTGCTGCCCGAGCACGTGGCCAACGCGGTGTTCGCGCTGACCGGCGGGGAGCTGTCCCACACCACCGGGCTGCACGTCCCGGTCGACGCCGGCGTCGCGGCCGCCTTCCTGCGGTGAGCGGCGGCGTGAAGGCGTACGCCGCGGTCGACCTCGGCGCGTCCAGCGGGCGTGTCATGGTCGGCCGGGTCGGGCCCGGGTCGCTGGAGCTGACCGAGGCGCACCGCTTCCCCAACCGGCCCGTGCGGCTGCCCGAGGGCCTGCGCTGGGACGTCCTCGCGCTGTACGCGGGGGTCCTGGACGGGCTGCGGGCGGCGGGCGAGGTGGACTCGGTCGGCATCGACAGCTGGGCCGTCGACTACGGCCTGCTGGACGCCGACGGCGCCCTGCTGGGCAACCCGGTGCACTACCGCGACCCGCGCACCGAGGGCGTCGCGGAGCAGGTGTGGGCGACGATGCCGGCCGCCGAGCTGTACGCGGCGACCGGCATCCAGTACGCCCCCTTCAACACCCTCTACCAGCTGACCGCGGCCCACTCGACCGCCCAACTCGCTGCAGCCCAGCGGCTGCTGCTCATCCCCGATCTGCTGACGTACTGGCTGACAGGTGAGCAGGGCACGGAGCTGACCAACGCCTCCACCACCCAGCTCGTCGACCCGCGCACGCGTGACTGGTCGCGGGAGGTCGCCGACCGGCTGGGCGTCGACCTGGACCTGTTCGCGCCGCTGCGACTGCCCGGCGACCCGGCGGGAGGGCTGCGGCCGAAGGTGCTGGAGGAGACCGGGCTCACCGGTCCGGTGCCGGTCACGGCGGTCTGCTCGCACGACACCGCCTCCGCGGTGGCCGCGGTGCCGGCCGGGAACGAGCGGTTCGCCTACATCTGCACGGGCACCTGGTCGCTGGCCGGTCTGGAACTGGACGCGCCGGTGCTCACCGAGGAGAGCCGGGCGGCGAACTTCACCAACGAGCTGGGCCTGGACGGCACCGTGCGCCATCTGCGCAACATCATGGGTCTGTGGCTGCTCCAGGAGTGCCTGCGCGCCTGGGGCGAGCCCGGTCTGGACGGGCTGCTGCGCGAGGCCGCCGAGGCGCCCGGGCTCAGGTCGGTGGTGGACGCGGGGGACGCGGCCTTCCTCGCCCCGGGCCGGATGCCGGAGCGGATCGCGGCGGCCTGCCGGGACTCCGGGCAGCCAGTGCCCCGCTCCCCCGCCGAGACCACCCGCTGCATCCTGGACTCCCTCGCCCTCGCCCACCGGCGGGCCGTCCGCGAGGCGCAGCGCCTGGCGGACCACCCCGTGGACGTGGTGCACATCGTGGGCGGCGGCGCCCGCAACGCCCTGCTGTGCCGGCTGACCGCCGACGCCTGCGGGCTGCCGGTGGTGGCGGGCCCGGCGGAGGCGGCGGCCCTGGGCAACGTCCTGGTGCAGGCCCGCGCGCACGGACTGGTCGGCGACCGGGCCGGCATGCGGCGCCTGGTGGCCCGTACGCAGCCGCTCACCCGCTACGAACCCCGGGGTGACGCGGCGGCCTGGCGCTCGGCGGAGGCCCGGCTCGTCTGACTACCCTGCACACATCCGACGAACGACAGCGAGGAGCCGCGATGCGTGTCGCACTGTTCCTGACCTGCGTCAACGACACGCTCTATCCGGACACCGGGCGCGCCGTGGTGAGACTGCTGACCCGGCTGGGCGTGGAGGTGGACTTCCCGCTGGGGCAGACGTGCTGCGGGCAGGCGCACTACAACACCGGCTACCGGCACGAGGCCGAGCCGCTCGCCCGTCGTTTCGCCGAGGTCTTCGGCGGCTACGAGGCGATCGTCACGCCGTCCGGTTCCTGCGGGGCGATGGTGCGGGAGCAGTACCCGCGGATGGGCGGGCGGGCCCGGGCCGAGGGGCGCGGGAACACCCTGGAGCGGGTCCTGGCCCCGGTGGTGCCGAAGACGTACGAGTTGACGGAGTTCCTGGTGGACGTGCTGGGGGTGACGGACGTCGGCGCGTACTACCCGCACCGGGTCACCTACCACCCGACCTGCCACGGGCTGCGCGGCCTGGGCCTCGGGGACCGGCCCCGGCGGCTGCTCCAGGCGGTGAGGGGGCTGGAGCTGGTGGAGCTGCCCGGCGCGGAGGAGTGCTGCGGATTCGGCGGCACCTTCGCGGTGAAGAACCCCGACGTGTCGGCGGCGATGGGCGCCGACAAGGTGCGCAACGCCGAGTCGACGGGCGCCGGGGTGCTGTGCGCGGGCGACAACTCCTGCCTCATGCACATCGGCGGGACCATGAGCCGGCTCGGCAGCGGGATGCGGCCGGTGCACATCGCGGAGATCCTGGCGAGCACGGAGGAGGAACCCGCCGTATGAGCGTGACGTTCGTGGGGATGCCCGCCTTCCCGGTCGCGGCGCACGAGGCGGTCGCCGACAGCACCCTGCGCGGCAATCTGCGCCACGCCACGCACACCATCCGCGCCAAGCGGGCGGCGGCCGTGGCGGAGGTGTCCGACTGGGCCCGGCTGCGCGAGGCCGGCCGGCGGATCAAGGACCACACCCTGCGCCACCTCGACCGGTACCTGGTCCAGGTGGAGGAGGCGGTGACGGCGGCGGGCGGCACGGTCCACTGGGCGGCCGACGCCGAGGAGGCCAACCGGATCGTGACCGCTCTGGTGAAGGCCACCGGTGAGAGCGAGGTGGTCAAGGTCAAGTCGATGGCCACCCAGGAGATCGGGCTGAACGAGGCGCTGGAGGCGGAGGGCATCCGTGCCTACGAGACCGATCTCGCCGAGCTCATCGTGCAGTTGGGCAAGGACCGGCCCTCGCACATCCTGGTGCCGGCCATCCACCGCAACCGAGGGGAAATCCGGGACATCTTCCGCTCCGAGATGAGGGAGTGGGGCCGCCCGGCCCCCGAGGGCCTGACCGACGCGCCCGCCGAACTCGCCGAGGCGGCCCGGCTGCACCTGCGGGAGAAGTTCCTGCGCGCCAAGGTCGGCATCTCGGGCGCCAACTTCGTGGTCGCCGAGACCGGCACGCTGGTGGTCGTGGAGTCCGAGGGCAACGGGCGGATGTGCCTGACGCTGCCCGAGACGCTGATCTCGGTGGTCGGCATCGAGAAGGTGGTGCCGACCTGGCGGGACCTGGAGGTGTTCCTCCAGACGCTGCCGCGCTCCTCGACCGCCGAGCGGATGAACCCGTACACGTCCATGTGGACCGGCGTCCGCGACGAGGACGGACCCAGCGCCTTCCACCTGGTCCTGCTCGACAACGGCCGCACCGACACGCTCGCCGACGAGGTCGGCCGGCAGGCCCTGCGCTGCATCCGCTGCTCGGCCTGCCTGAACGTCTGCCCGGTGTACGAGCGGGCCGGCGGGCACGCCTACGGCTCGGTCTACCCGGGGCCGATCGGCGCCATCCTCAGCCCCCAACTGCGCGGCACCCAGAGCGAGATCGACGCCTCGCTGCCGTTCGCGTCCTCGCTGTGCGGGGCCTGCTACGAGGTGTGCCCGGTCGCCATCGACATCCCCGAGGTCCTGGTGCACCTGCGCGAACGCGTCGTGCAGGGCGGCCCGGCGACCCGGCAGGGCAACAAGGTGGTGCTGAAGCCCGCCAAGGGACACGCGGCCGAGCGCGCGGCGATGCGCGCCGCGCGCTGGGCGTTCAGCCATGCCGGTGCGCTGCGCGGCGGCCAGCGCCTGGCCTCGCGCACCCGCCGGCTGCATCCGCGGACCCTGCCCGGCCCGGGCCGGGCGTGGACCGGGACCCGGGATCTGCCGCCGGTGCCCGCCGAGCCGTTTCGCGACTGGTGGCAGCGCACGCACGGGGGCCAGGAGGGCACGAAGTGAGCAGCAGGGACCGGGTGCTGGGCCGGGTGCGGCGCGCGCTGGCCGACGTACCGGAGGACGACACGCCGTACGCGCAGGCCGTCGTCCGCGACTACCTGCGCCGGCACGGGGAGCGCGACCCCGAGGACACGGTGGAGCTGCTGGCCGAGAACCTGGTGGACTACCGGGCGGTCGTGCACCGCGCGGACGCCGGGGACCTGCCGCTGCTCATCACGCGGCTCCTCGAGGCACGCGGATCCGGCAAGGTGCTCGTGCCGCCGGGACTGCCGCCCGAGTGGACGTCGGCGCCCGACACCCACTGGGTCCAGGACCACACGGTGAGCACTCCGGAGGAACTCGACCGCGTGGACAGCGTGGTGACCGGCTGCGCGGTGGCGATCGCCGAGACGGGCACCATCGTCCTGGACGGCTCCCCCGACCAGGGCCGCCGCCGCATCACGCTGATCCCCGACCACCACATCTGCGTCGTCCGCGTCCCCGACCAGGTCGTCTCCTCCGTGCCCGAGGCGCTGGAGCGCCTGGACCCGGCACGCCCGCTGACGTGGATCTCCGGGCCCTCGGCGACCAGCGACATCGAACTGAACCGGGTCGAGGGCGTGCACGGTCCGCGCACCCTCGAGGTGGTGCTGGTGAGCGGGGACCACAGCTCGCCGTAGGCTCAGCAGAAGGCGATCGGGGCGCCCCGGCGCACCGAGTGCTGGGCCGCGCGCAGGTACAGCGCCACGTAGAACGACGCGTCCAGGTCCTCGCTCCACGGTCCTGGGCGTACGGCGGCCAGCTTCGTGGCGTCGCCGTCCAGGAACCAGTTGGTCAGGTCGAGGTTGTCGCACGCGGACGGCACCTCGGGCGGCAGCGCCACGGCCGTCGCCAGCCGCTGGGCGAGCGCCTCGACCTGGGGCGCGCCACAGACGGCCGTCTCGTCCGCGTAGGCGTCGCCCACGGGAAGTATCAGCTCCTGATCGAGGGAGAACGGCACCAGCAGCGACCAGCCGCACAGTCTGTCCGTCTCCTCCTGCGACAGGTGCGCCCGGCACAGGGCGAGGAACCCGTCCATGCCCGGCACCAGCTTCTCCTCGAAGGACTGCCCCGAGCCCCGTACGAAGTCCTCCTCCTCGGGAGGGGACCCGTACGGCGGCAGGCCGCGGCGGCGCAGCTCCTCGTTCAGCGCGACGGCGAGTGAGCCCCGGCCGTCCTCGCTCCCGTCGGACCACTCCCGCGCGCCGACGCTGACCAGATAGACACCCATGCCCGCAACGTACAGGCGGCCACTGACAGCCCGGCCGCTCTCACCCGAGCAGGCCCTTCTCGCGCAGGTAGCGGCGGGCCACGTCCTCGGGAAGGCGGCGCCACTGGTCCACCTCCCGGTTCATCGACGCGAGGTCCGCCGTCGTCAGGACCGCGCTCAGCCGGCCGAGCGCGCGGGTCACGCCGGGGCCGCCGGCGCGGGCGCGGTTGACGACCGGGACGACGTAGTCGGCGTTCTGGAGGTGCCGGTCGTCGGCGAGGAGGACGAGGCCGAAGGCGTCGAGGCCGGCGTCCGTGGTGGTGGTCAGCACCATCTGGTCGCGGCCGCCGCGCACGGCCTCCTTGGCCTGGGTGGTGCCGACCCCCTTGGGGTCGATCCCGGTGATGTCGATGCCGTAGGTCCGGCGCAGTCCCGGCGCGCAGTACGGCCGTTGCACGCACTCGTCGCCCGCCGCGAGCCGCACCTTCAGGCCCGAGGCGCCCAGGTCGCTGAGGGTTCTGAGGCGGTGCTGCCGCGCGTAGGAGGCGCTCACGGCGAACGCGTTCTGGTCGACGGCGCGGCCGGGTTCGAGGACGGTCAGCCCGCGGGGCGCGGCGAGCCGGCGCAGGGCGTTCATGGTGGTCCCGAGGCCGGGTGAGCCGACGGGGCGCGCGCCGGAGCCGTGAGTCCGTGCGTTGAGCCAGTCGGCGAACGTGGCGGCGTACTCGGGTACGACGTCGATACCACCGGACTCCAGGGCGGGTTCGTACAGTTCGCGGTTGGCGACGGTGATCAGGGAGGTCCGGTAGCCGGCCCGGTTCAGCAGCAGGGCGTACAACTGGGCGAGCAGGTCGCTCTCGGTGAAGCCGGCCGACCCCACGGTCAGGTGACGGCTGTCGCCGGGCGCAGCGGTGACCCGGCCGCGGTCCTCGAGGGCGGGGCCCGTGGCGCAGGCGGTGAGCGGGGCGAGCAGGAGCAGCGGGAGCAGCGGGAGCAGCGGGAACGGCCGGCGCGGGGCCGGCGCTCTCACCGTGCGCCGCCGCGCGTCCACGGCGGCCCGAGCCGCTCGGCGGCCGCGAACACGCCCTCGACGAGCAGCGCGAGCGCCGCGACGAGGACGGCGCCGGCGACCACCTGCGGGGTGCTCGCCAGGTTGAAGCCGGCCGTGATGATCCGGCCGAGCCCTCCGCCGCCGGCGAGCGCGGCGATCGTGGCGGTGGCGACGAGCTGGACGGCGGCCGTGCGCACGCCGGTGAGGATCATCGGCAGCGCCAGGGGCAACTCCACCTGGAGCAGCACCTGCCGCCCGGACATCCCCGTCCCGCGGGCCGCGCGCACCGTGTCCCGGTCGACCTCGCGCACGCCGACGTAGGCGTTGGTGAGCAGCGGGGGCAGGGCGAACAGCACCAGCGCGACGACCGTCGGCCCCTCGCCCCAGCGGCCGACCGGGGTCAGGAGCAGCAGGACGAGGACGGCGAAGGTGGGCACGGCCCGGCCGACGTTGGAGATGTTGACGGCGAGGGCACCGCCCCTGCCGAGGTGGCCGAGGACGAGCGCGACCGGGAGGGCGATCAGGCAGGCGACGGCCAGGCAGACGGCCGTGAGCACCACGTGCTCAAGGAGGCGGTGGGCGATGCCGTCCTCGCCGGCCCAGTGCGCGGGGTCGGTGAGCCAGTTCCAGGTGCCGGCCGGGGTCGTCATGCGCGTTCCGTCCGCGTCCAGGGCGTGATCAGCCGCTGGACGGCCAGCAGGATCAGGTCGGCGGCGACCGCGATGACCACGCACAGCACGGACGCGGTGAGCACCTGGGCCTTGAAGTAGGTGTTCATGCCCGCGTAGATGAGGTTGCCGAGGCCGCCGTGGCCGACGACCGCGCCGAGGGTGACGAGGGAGACCGCCGAGACCGTGGCGACGCGCAGTCCCGCCATGGCGGCGGGCAGGGCGAGCGGCAGTTCGACGGTGAGCAGCAGCCGCAGCGGGCCGTAACCGAGGCCGAGCGCCGCCTGCCGGGTCTCCTCGGGCACGCCTCGCAGCCCGGTGAGGATGTTGCGCACCAGCAGGGTCAGCGAGTACAGCGCGAGCCCGGCGACGACCAGGCTCTCCGAGAGCCCGTACAGGGGCAGGAGCAGGGAGAACATCGCCAGGGAGGGGATGGTGTAGAGGATCGTCGTGCCGGCCAGGACGGGCCCCGCGGCCGGCCGCAGGCGGCGGGCGAGGAGGGCGAGCGGGACGGCGAGGAGGAGCCCGATGAGCACCGCCAGGACCGTGATACGGACGTGCTGGAGCGTGGCGTCGAGCAGGATCCGGCGGCGGGTGCTCAGATAGGCCCCGCAGATCCACTCGTTGCGCGCGAGGCAGTCGTCCGGAGGCACGGTCACGCATCCATTGCACCGGCGGACCGGTGGTCATGGCACCCGGGGGTGAGCCGTCCGGGGGCCGGAGCCGGGCCGCGGTGCGGGTCAGCCGACGCCCGCGGCGTCCAGCAGGGTCGTCGCGGTGGATGTCGCCAGGCCGTCGTCGAGGCTCTCCACGCCCGCGCCGCTGCGGGCGGAGGCGCCGTCGAAGACCAGCATCAGCTGACGGGCGAGGAGTCCGGAATCGCGGGCCCCGCCCAGCTCGGCCTGGGCGCGGAACGCCTCCTTCAGGCGTTCCTTGGCGTCGCGGGCCACCCGGCTCGCCGCGTGCCCGGGGTCCTTCAGCTCGACGAGCGCGGCGAGGTAGGGGCAGCCGTGGTAGCCGGGCTCGGCGGAGGCCCTGGCCAGCCGCTCGAAGACGTACAGGATCCGCTCGCGGGGGGTGGCGGCCTCGCCGGGGCCGGGGCTGAGCCCGGCCTCGTAACCGGGCGGCCGACGCTCCAGGCTCGCGGCGAGCATCTCGTCCTTGCTGCCGAAGAGCTGGTACATCGACCGCTTGGAGACGCCGGCCGCCCGGCACAGCGCCTCGGCGCCGACGAAGACGCCGTCGCGGGTTTACTCCGTGACAGACCCGCTGAACAAGCGCTTAGATAGGTGAACGCGCATCCTGGAGACCGCATCCGCCCACGCCACGCTGGAGGCCCCGTTGTTCACGTCCGTCGAGGATGTCTCCGCCCGCCTGGCCGAGACCGGCTACCTCGCCTCGCCCGCGGTCGCCACGACCGTCTTCCTCGCCGACCGCCTCGGCAAGCCGCTGCTGATCGAGGGACCCGCCGGGGTCGGCAAGACGGAGCTGGCCAAGGCGGTGGCCGAGGTCGCCGGGGCCCGGCTGGTCCGGTTGCAGTGCTACGAGGGCGTGGACGAGTCCCGGGCGCTGTACGAGTGGAACCACGCCAAGCAGCTGCTGCGCATCAGCGCGGGACGCGACCAGGGCTGGGACGAGACCCGGACGGACATCTTCAGCGAGGAGTTCCTGCTGACCCGCCCGCTGCTCACGGCGATCCGCGGCGACGACGCGAAGGTGCTGCTGATCGACGAGACCGACAAGGCGGACGTCGAGATCGAGGGCCTGCTCCTGGAGGTGCTCGGCGACTTCCAGGTGACCGTGCCCGAGCTGGGCACCATCACCGCGACCCGGCGCCCCTTCGTGGTCCTCACCTCCAACGCCACCCGCGAGTTGTCGGAGGCGCTGCGCCGCCGCTGCCTGTTCCTGCACATCGGCTTCCCCGACGAGGAACTGGAGCGGCGGATCCTGCGCCTGAAGGTGCCGGGGCTCGACGAGGCGCTGGCCGCCTCCGTGGTGCGGGTGGTCGGCGCGCTGCGCGCGATGGACCTGCGCAAGGTGCCCTCGGTCGCCGAGACCATCGACTGGGCGCGCACACTGCTCGCGCTGGGCGCGGGCACGCTCGGCGAGGACGTCGTCCGCGACACCCTGGGCGTCCTCCTCAAGCACCAGGAGGACGTGCTCAAGGCGGCCGCCAAGCTCGACCTGGACGCCGTGTGAGCGCCGCCGCGGGACCCGCGTCCGCCCCGGGATCCGTGGCCGCTCCGGAATCCGTGGCCGGCACGGAACCCGTGGCCGGCGCGGCCGGCGTCGCCGGGCGGCTGGCGGGGTTCACCGGCGCCCTGCGCGGGCACGGCGTCCGGATCGGCACCGGAGAGAGCGTGGACGCGGCCCGGGCCGTCGAGGCGCTCGGCCTCGGCGATCGCGAGCTGCTGCGCGAGGGCCTGGCCGCCACCCTGCTGCACGGCCCCGGCCAGCGCGCGGTGTTCGACCAGGTCTTCGACCTGTACTTCCCGCGCACGGTCGGCGCCCCCGAGGGTCCGGCCGCCGGCCGCGAGGACCTGCGCGACCGGCTGGCGCGGGCCCTGGCCGCCAACGACACCGCGCTGATCGGCCAGTTGGCCGTCGAGGCGGTCGACGGCTTCGGCGGATACGGGAGTTCGCCCGGGTCGGACGGCTGGTCGGCGCACCAGACGCTGGAGCGGCTGCGTCCGCAGACGCTGCTGGCGCGGGTGCGGGAGAGCGTGCGGGCCGGGGGCGGCACGGGCGGCGGCGAGGGCATGCGGGAGGAGTTCACCGAGCGGCTCCTCGACGACGAGATCCGGCGCCGCATCGAGCTCTTCCGCCGGCAGGTGGGAGCCGAGGCGCGGCGCCGGGTCGCCGAGCGGCGCGGGCGGGAGGAGATCGCGCGGCGGGCGGTGGCGCCCACCGCCGACCGGGTCGACTTCCTCTACGCGGGCCGGGACCGGGTGGCCGAACTGCGCCGTACGGTACGGCCGTTGGCCCGCAAGCTGGCCACCCGGCTGGCCGCGCGCCGCCGCCGGGCGGCCCGGGGCTCGATCGATCTGCGCCGCACCCTGCGCGGCTCGCTGTCCACCGGCGGGGTTCCGGTGAAGCCGGTGCTGCGCCGACGGCGGCCGGTGCGGCCCGAACTGGTGCTGCTGTGCGACGTGTCGGGCTCGGTCGCGGGCTTCTCCGACTTCACCATGCTGCTGGTGCAGGCGCTGCACGACCAGTTCGGCAAGGTGCGCGTGTTCGCCTTCGTCAACCGGATCGACGAGGTGACCGGGCTGCTGCGGCACGGCACGGCCGACCCGGAGGGTCTGGGCGCGCGCATCCAGGAGGAGGCCCGGCTGACCGGCTGGCACGGCAGCAGCGACTACGGCGTGGCGCTGGGCGAGTTCGCCGAGCGGTACGCCGACGCGGTCGGCCCCCGCACGACGGTGTTCGTGCTCGGTGACGCGCGCACCAACATGGCCGACCCGAACCTGCCCGCGCTGCGGGAGATCGCCGGGCGGGCGCGCCGGGTGTACTGGCTGAACCCGGAGCCGCGCGCCCAGTGGGGCACGGGCGACTCGGCCGCGCCCCACTACGCCGGGGAGGTCGGGATGCACGAGTGCCGCAACGCCCGCCAACTGGGCGCGATCGTCTCGCGGTTGCTGCCGGTGTGACCGGGCGGCGCGGTCACGCGCCCGGTGCGGTCGCCCGCCGCGAGGATGGGGTGCGCTCACCTCCGGGGCCGGCGGCACCGCGTCCGTATGCGTGACGGTCCTGGGGTCGTGGGCAGCGGCACAGAGGAAACCGACCGGCTTCCTGCGGACGCGACCACAGTGGACCGACCGGTTTCCAAGAGCTGAGGACTGAGTCGGGCGCGCGGGTGCCGTGCCCGTTCAGCCCTGCGCGGGCTTGGCGTACTCCTGGGCCATGATGCCGGCGAAGTCGTACACGACGACCTGCTCGTCGCCCACCACCCAGGCGTCGTGCCCGGGGGCGCAGACGAAGACGTCACCGGGACCGACCTCGGCCTCGCCGCCGTCGTCCATGACGAGGTGCATACGTCCCTGCACCACGTAACCGTTGTGGTGGATCTGGCAGCTCTTCGTGCCGGCGATCGGGCCGACCGACTCCGACCAGCGCCAGCCCGGTTCGAAGGTGCCCACGGCGAAGTCGAGCCCGGTGAGGTGGACGGCTTCGAGGTGGCCCCGCGGGAAGTCGCGCCGCTCGTCCGGCTTCTCGACCGTCTTCACTTCCAGCATGACGGTGTTCTCCCTTCCGGCCGTGATCCCTGCGGCCGGGGCCGGTCTCCGTCTCCCGCACCTGCGCACGGGGTACCGGCGGGGGCCGAGCCCCACGCCCTCATCCTCCCCCCGGCACGCGGGACTCGCCATTCGGCCGCCCGATAAGGAGTTGACGCCCCCGCGGCCGACGCCGTTCGATGATCACCATGTGCGCCGACACCCTCGGTACCGGCGAGCCACGGTTCGGCACCGGGCTCGTGCGCCGGCTGGTCGCCGAGCAGTTCCCGGCGTGGTCGGGGCTTGCCGTCGTCCCGGTGGGCCCGGGTGCCGGCACCTCCAACGTGATGTACCGGCTCGGCGAGGACATGGTGGTACGGCTCCCCCGCACTTCCGGCGCCGCGGGCGACGTGGAGAAGGAGCACCGCTGGCTGCCCCGGCTCGCGCCCGCCCTGCCGGTGGCCGTGCCCGTGCCGCTGGGCCTCGGCGCACCCGGCCCCGGCTGCCCTTGGCCCTGGTCGGTCTACCGGTGGCTGGACGGCGCGATCGCCGTGCCAGGGAACGTCACCGACCCGGAGGCGCTCGCCCGCGACCTCGCCGCGTTCGTCACCGCGCTGCACCGCGCCGACCCCAGGGGCGGGCCGCCCTCGTACCGCTGCGAACCCCTCGCGGCGCGCGATGCCACGACCCGTGAGGACATCGCCGCGCTGCGCGGGGAGGTGGACGCGGGCGCGGCCACCGCCGTCTGGACCGAGGCCCTGAGCGCTCCCGCGCCCAGCGGTCCGCCGGTCTGGATCCACGCCGATCTGCAGCCCGGGAACCTGCTCGTGGCGGACGGACGGCTCGGCGCCGTGATCGACTTCGGATGCCTGGGCCTCGGGGACGCGGCGGTCGACCTCCTCCCGGCCTGGTACGTGCTGCCGTCCGGTGCGCGTGAGGTGTTCCGGGACGCGCTCGGCGCCGACGCGGCCGCCTGGGCGCGGGGACGCGGGTGGGCCCTGTCCGTGGCGCTGGCCGAACTGCGCCACTACCGCACGGCCAATCCCTTCATGGCCGGCACCGCCCGGAGGGTCCTCGCCCGGCTCCTCGCCGGCCGTGACTGACCGGAACCGGGACTACGTGTCCGTGGGAGAGACCGCCGCGTCCAGCGGGTCGTCCACGATCCCGCGTACGGCGCGGGCGCTGTCGTAGGCCTCCACGGCCATCTCGCCCGCCGTCGTCGTCAGGGCGCGCAGGGCCGGGATCAGGGCCGCGCGCTCCTCGGCGGGCAGCCGCTGGACCAGCTTGCGGATCTCGGCGCGGCGGTGTGCGAGCACCCTGGTGACCAGGTCGTGTCCCTCGGAGGTCAGGCTCAGCACGACCTCGCGGCGGTTGTCCGGGTTGGTCCTGCGGTCGACCAGGCCGAGCCCCTCCAGGCGTCCCACCATGCGCAGCGCGGTGGACGGGTTGACGCCGAGGGTGGCGGCCAGGGCGACCAGTTTGACCGGCCCGCAGGTGTCGAGCACGACCAGTGCGCGCAGTTGGGGCAGGGTGAGCGACTCGGCCGTGGAGGCGAGGGCGCGGGCGGAGATGGCGACGAAGAGGCGGGAGGTCGCCATGACGGCCACGCCCAGCTCCTCGACCTCGCGGTCGAGGTCTTCACGGTCGGCGGTCCCACCGCCGGGAGCCTCGCGGCCGCCCGGCTCGTCCTCGCGGGCCTGGCAGCCGCCGGGGGCCACGCGGTGGGCATGCTCGCTATCGCGGGCCTCGGGGGCGGCGGGCTCGTCCTCGCGCTCCTCGGAGCCGCCGGGCTCGCCGCCTGGGGCCACGCGGCCGCCAGACTCGTCGCCGCGCGCCTCGCGGCCGCCGGGCTCGTCCTCGCGGGCCACGCGGTCGCCGGGGGCCACGCGGTGGGCGTGCTCGCTGTCGCGGGCCTCGGGGGCGGCGGGCTCGTCGCCGGAGTTCGCGTGGGCGGCGGTCTCGTCGTCGGGGGTCTCGAGATGGGTGTCGTGCTGTGCCATGGTGTCCCCCTTCCGCCGCTCCGCCCGGCCGGCGGAGGCGATCACGCGCGGAGAATCATTGCAGAGGACAACGGCGCCGGACGAGGCGGCCCTCCCGGGCGGTGGCCCGGCGCCGTGGGGAGCGGTCTCAGGGAGCCGCCGACCGGGCCTGCCCGGGTGCGGTGTGCCCGCCGCCGAGCTGGGCCCTGAGTTCCCCCCGCAGTTCGGCCGGAAGCCGTCCGCTGACCGCCCACTCGACGACGAGTGCGGCGACGTGCTGCTCCTTGATGTGCGTGTGCGCGGACATCGCGCGCAGCACGGCCCGGGCCCGGTCGAGGGTCACCCCGCCCACGGTGGCCACGATGGCGGTGGCCTCGTCGAGCAGGGAGCGTGGGCGGTCGTGTGCGGTCATGCGGTGCTCCTGGTGCGGTGGATCACCGGCCGCGCCGGCTGAGCGCGGCCCTGGCGGTGGCGGCGACGCCCACCCCTACCGCGGAGGCCACGGCGGAGGCGACGGCGGCCGGGTGACGGGCCAGCACCGCCTCCAGGGAACTGCCGTGCGAGGCGTCGTCGAAGATGCCGTGGGCGCCGTGGTCGGTGCCCGTGGCCGCGTCGACCGGTTCGAACAGGTTGCTGTCGCCGGTCGGGGGCCGCTGGTCGGTCTGCTGGGAGTCGTAGCCGGTGCGGGCCAGGTAGCGGTCGAGCAGGGCCGGGAAGAAGCGGTTGGCCCAGATGGTCGCCACGGTGGTGGCGCCGATGTAGTACTGCTTGCGCCGGGGGTGGTCGGCGGCGTGCACGACACCGCGGGCGGCGACCTCCGGCTGGTAGATGGGCGGGACGGGCTGCGGGTGCCTGGACAGCCGGCTCGTCACCCACGAGAACTGCGGGGTGTTGACGGCCGGCATCTGGGCGACCGTGACGTGGACGCCGCTGCCGCGGTGCAGCAGTTCGGTGCGCAGCGAGGAGGTGAAGCCGTTGATGGCGTGCTTGGCCCCGCAGTACACCGACTGAAGGGGCACCGACCGCTCCCCCAGCGCGGAGCCGACCTGCACGATCGTGCCCCGGTCGCGGGGGAGCATCCGCTTGAGCGCGGAGCGGGTGCCGTTGACGAATCCGAGGTAGGTCACCTCGGTCGCCCGCCGGTACTCCTCGGGCGAGATCTCCTCGAAGGGCGCGAAGACGCTGCTGAACGCGCAGTTGATCCACACGTCGACGGGCCCGAAGTGCTCCTCGGCGGCCGCGGCGGCGGCTTCCACCTGGTCCGGGTCGGCCACGTCGGCCTCGTGGACCAGCGCCCGCCCGCCGAGCGACTCGATCTCCTTCGCGGCGGCGTCCAGGCCCGCGCGGCCGCGGGCGACGAGGACGACGTCGGCACGGCGTCCGCCGTACAGGCGTGCGGTGGCGCGTCCGATGCCGGCGCTCGCACCGGTGATGACGACGGTCTGGGCCATGGGTCAGCTCCTTCCTCGGCCGCGCGCGCGGTGCGGCCCGGGGTCCTGGGCGAGACGGGCGGCGGTCTCCAGCAGCAGCGCGTGGACGAACGCCTGCGGGAGGTTGCCGCGCAACTGGCGCTGGGCGATGTCGAACTCCTCCGCGTACAGCCCCGACGCGCCGCACGCGCCGCGGTTGCGCTCGAACCAGCGGAACGCCTCGGCGGTGTTTCCCTGCTCGTGCTCGGCCAGCGCCATGAGGAAGCCGCACAGCAGGAACGCGCCCTCGGCCTCCTCCAGGGGCCGGTCGTCGTGGCGGAAGCGGTAGACGAAGTGGTCCTGGGTCAGCCGTTCGCGGCAGGCGGCGAGGGTGGCGCGGACGCGCGGGTCGTCGGCGGCCAGGGCGCCGCGCAGCGAGGGCAGCAGCAGGGCCGCGTCGACCTTGGGGTCGTCGGGGGTGCGCTGCCAGTGCCCGTCGGGATGCACGCTGGTGACGGAGGTGTCGGCGAGGATCCGGCCGGCCAGGTCCGTGCAGGTGCCGGCGAGGGGGCGGCCCGGCGCCGCCTCGGCGAGGGCGCGCAGTCCGGCCACGCAGGTGAGGCGGCTGTGCGTCCAGACCCTGTCGTCGAGTTCCCAGATGCCGGCGTCGGGTTCGCGCCACCGCTCGGCGACGGACCGCACCGCGATCTCGGCGGCCTTCCAGCCCTCGCCGTCCAGCCGGTCCTGGCGTTCGGCGGCGGCGAACAGCAGCAGGGCCTCGCCGAAGCAGTCCAGCTGGAACTGCTTCTCGACGTGGTTGCCGATCCGGCTGAAGCCGCCGGGGTAGCCGGGCAGGTCGAGTTCGCGCTGATCGGGTACGGGGGTGCCGTGCACGGTGTAGGCGGGGGCGAGGCCGGGGCCGTTGTCGAGCAGGCGTGCGCCGACGAACCGGACGGCGGCGTCGAGGAGTTCGGGCGCGCCGACGGCGGCCGCGGCCTGCCCGGCGTAGCTCTGGTCGCGGATCCACACGTACCGGTAGTCGTAGTTGCGTCCGGCCTCGGCGCGTTCGGGCAGGCTGGTGGTGGCCGCGGCGACCATGCCGCCGCCGTGCGTGGTCAGCCCGCTGAGCAGGGCGTAGGCGCGTCTGGCGTCGCGCGGGGCGACGGTCTGTTCCAGCTCGGGCACTTTCCGGCGCCAGGCCTGCTCGGTGGCGGCCCAGGCCCGCGTGGCCATCGGCGGAGTGTGCGGCAGCGGTGAGTCGGAGCACTCCAGGACGAGGTCGTGGCTCTCGCCGGGTTCGAGGACGATGTCGGCGGTCAGGCCCTCGGCGCGTACGGTCGCGGACGCGGCGCCCTGCCAGCGCAGCCGGTGGCGGCCGGTGTTCAGGTGCCACACGCCGTCGTCGTCGCGGTGCGTGGAGGTGAGCGGGGCGCGGCCGTAGTCGGCGTGCGGGTCGAGGACGACCCGCAGGTGCGCCGTGCCGTCCACGGCCTTCACCTGCCGCAGCAGGACCAGCCGGTTGCGTTCGGCGGGCAGGGCGAGTGCCTCGCGGCACTCGATGACGCCGTCGGTGGTGATCCAGCGGCTGCGCCAGACGAGGCTGCTCTCCTCGTAGTAGCCGCCGGGCACCCACCGGCCGCGCGGGGTCACGGCGTAGACGCCCGCGCCGCCGATGAGGGAGGCGAAGACGGCGTCGTCGTGCCAGGTGGGCGCGCACAGCCAGTTGACGGCGCCGTCGGGTCCGATCAGTGCGCCGCGCTCCCCGTCGGCCAGCAGCGCGTAGTCGTGCAGCGCGTGCGGCGGGAAGGACGGCGTGGTGCTCATCAGTACTGCCTCCTGCTGGTTCAGCCGCGGGCGGGACCGGGGTCGCCCGCGGCGGGGACGGGGTCGCGGTGGACGGTCACTGGTCGTCGCGCGCGCCCGGCCGGTCCTCGCGGTGCCGGGTGCCGGGCAGGAACTCCTGCACCTTCGCCTTGAAGCCCTGGCGGACCATTCCGGCGCGGTCGCTGTCGCCCTTGAGGATCGAGGTCGCGGCGGCCTCGATCTGGTCGAGCGTGGCGTGCGGCGGGATGGGCGGCACGGCGGGGTCGGTGACGAAGTCGAGCACGCAGGGCCGGTCGCTGCCGAGGGCGGCCTCCCAGGCGCCCTGGACGTCGCCGGGCTTCTCGATCCGCATGCCGTTCAGGCCGACCGAGCGGGCGAAGTCGGCGTAGGCGACGTCGGGGATGGACTGGGAGGGCAGGAACTGCGGGGCGCCGGCCATGGCGCGCATCTCCCAGGTGACCTGGTTGAGGTCCTGGTTGTTCAGCACGGCCACGATCAGGCGCGGGTCCTCCCACTCCCGCCAGTACTTGCCGATGGTGATCAGCTCGGCCAGGCCGTTCATCTGCATCGCGCCGTCGCCGACCAGCGCGATCGCCGGGCGGTCGCCGTGCGCGAACTTCGCGCCGATGACGTACGGCACCCCGGGCCCCATGGTGGCGAGGGTGCCGGAGAGGGAGCCGCGCATGGCGCCGCGCAGCTTGAGGTGGCGCGCGTACCAGTTGGCGGCGGAGCCGGAGTCGGAGGCGAGGATGACGTTGTCGGGCAGCAGGTCGTTCAGGGCGTGCGCGACGTACTCGGGGTTGATCGGGTCGGCGTCGACGGCGGCGCGCCGCTGCATGACCTCCCACCAGCGGGCGACACCGCTCTCGATCTTCTCGCGCCAGCCGCTGTCCTTGGCGCCCTGGAGCAGCGGCAGCAGCCGGGTCAGCGTCTCGCGGGCGTCGCCGACGAGGTTGACCTCGAAGGGGTAGCGCATGCCGACCATGTGCGGGTCGATGTCGATCTGCACCGCGCGCGCCTGCCCGAACTCCGGCAGGAACTGGGTGTACGGGAAGGACGACCCGATGACCAGGAGGGTGTCGCACTCCATCATCAGCTCGTACGACGGCCGGGTGCCGAGCAGGCCGATGGAGCCGGTGACGTAGGGCAGGTCGTCGTCGAGGGCGTCCTTGCCGAGCAGGGCCTTGGCGACGCCCGCGCCGAGCCGGTCGGCGACCGCCATGACCTCCTGCCGGGCTCCGCGGGCGCCCTGCCCGGCGAGGATGGCGACCTTCTCGCCGGAGTTCAGCACCTCGGCGGCGCGGGCGAGGTCGTCGTCGGAGGGCACCGGCGCGTAGTGCGGCATGCCCAGGCTGGAGGGAACCATCTTGAAGGCGTGCCCGGGCGGCGAGTAGTCGAGTTCCTGCACGTCGGCGGGGATGATCACGGCGCACACCGAGCGGCGGGCCATCGCGGTGCGCATCGCGCGGTCGATGACGTTGGGCAGCTGCTCGGGGACGGTGACCATCTCGCAGAAGTCGGAGGCGACGTCCTTGTAGAGGCTGAGCAGGTCCACCTCCTGCTGGTAGGAGCCGCCCATGGCGCTGCGGTTGGTCTGCCCGACGATGGCGACGACCGGGACGTGGTCGAGCTTGGCGTCGTACAGGCCGTTGAGCAGGTGGATGGCGCCGGGCCCGGAGGTGGCCGCGCAGACGCCGACCTTGCCGGAGAACTTGGCGTAGCCGACGGCCTCGAAGGCGGCCATCTCCTCGTGCCGGGCCTGGATGAAGCGGGGGTTGTCGTCGGCGCGGCCCCAGGCGGCGAGCAGGCCGTTGATGCCGTCGCCGGGGTAGGCGAAGACGTGGTCCACACCCCAGTCGCGCAGACGCTCGAGTACGTGGTCGGAGACCTTCATCGACATGTTCGAAGACCTTTCGGGGGGTTGCGTACGAGGGGCGGGTCAGGGCTGCCGGCGCAGGTGCCGCAGGGCACCGCGGCCGACGGCGGTCGCGGCCGTCGCGGTGAGGGCCGCGGCGCCGGCGGCGGCCGCGGTGGCCGCCCACCGGGCCGCGCGGGAGGGCGGGGCGGGCCGCTTCGCCAGGCGTTCGGGCTGCCGGCTGGGCAGGTTCCCGTCCAGGCCGAGGGCGAGCGCCTCGGCCAGGTGCAGGGCCCGGCGGCCGGTGCCGCCCTGTTCGATCTGGGTGCGGCAGCTGAAGCCGTCGGCGAGGACGAGGCTGTCGGGGGCGGCGGCCCGCACGGCGGGCAGGACGCCCTGTTCGGCGACCGCCATGGACACGTCGTGGTGGCCGCGTTCGAAGCCGAAGTTGCCGGCCAGGCCGCAGCAGCCTTCGTCGAGGACGTCGGCGTCCAGGTGGGCGCGGCGCAGCAGTTCGCGGTCGGCGTCGAACTTCATGATCGCGTGCTGGTGGCAGTGGGTCTGCACGGTCGCCTGCCGGGCCAGCGCCGGCGGCTGCCAGCCTTCGGGGGCGTGGTGCACCAGTTGCTCGGCGAAGGTGCGGACCTGTCCGGCGAGCCGCTGGACGTCCTGGTCGGCGGGCATCAGCTCGCTCGCGTCGGAGCGGAACACGGCCGTGCAGGACGGCTCCAGGCCGATGATCGGGGTGCCCGCGTCGAGGTAGGGCCGCAGCACGTCCAGGGTGCGCCGCAGCGCCTTCTGGGCGACGGTCAGCTGCCCGGTGGAGATCCAGGTCAGGCCGCAGCACACCGGTTCGGTGGGCACCGCCACCTTGAACCCGGCGTCGCGCAGGACCCGTACGGCCGAGATCGCGATGGACGGGTGGAAGTAGGTGCTGAAGGTGTCGGGCCACAGGACGACGGTGCGCGGATCGGCCGGGTCGGGCTGCTCGCCGCCCTGCTCCTGCCACCACTGCACGAAGGACTGCCCGGCGAACACCGGCGGCTGCCGCTCCTCGGCCACCCCGGCGAGCAGCTTGCCCGCGCGGGCGAGACCGGGCGCCCGCAGCACGGTGTTGACCAGGGACGGTGCGATCCGCGACAGGCGGGCCCACAGCGGGAGCCAGCCCAGGGAGTAGTGCGCGGCGGGCCGCAGCCGGCCCTCGTAGTGGTGCGAGAGGAACTCGGCCTTGTACGTCGCCATGTCGACGTTGACCGGGCAGTCCGACTTGCAGCCCTTGCAGGCCAGGCACAGGTCGAGCGCGTCCTTGACCTCGGTGGAGCGCCAGCCGTCGGTGATCACGGAGTCCTGGTGGCCGCCGAGCATCTCGAACAGCAGCCGCGCGCGGCCGCGGGTGGAGTGCTCCTCCTCCATGGTGGCCCGGTACGAGGGGCACATCACGCCGCCCTCGTGGCTGCGGCAGTTGCCGATGCCGACACAGCGCATCACCGCGCGGGTGAAGGAGTGCTCGTCCTCGGGATAGCCGAAGTGGGTCTCCGGCGTGGCCGGGCGCCAGGCGGAGCCCAGACGCAGTTGCCCGTCGACGGGGTTGGGGTCGACGACCTTGCCGGGGTTCATCCGGTTGCCGGGGTCGAACAGCGCCTTCAGCTCGCCGAACGCCGTGACCAGCCGCTCGCCGAACATCCGGGTCAGCAGCTCGCCCCGGGACTGGCCGTCGCCGTGCTCGCCGGACAGGGAGCCGCCGTAGGAGGCGACGAGGTCGGCCGCGCGTTCCACGAAGCGGCGGAAGTGGGCGACGCCGTCGGCGGTCTTCAGGCCGAAGGGGATACGGGTGTGCACGCAGCCCTGTCCGAAGTGGCCGTACAGGGACGGGTGGTCGTAGTCGAACTCCTCGAACAGCTTCCTCAGGTCGCGCAGGTAGTCGCCGAGCCGTTCCGGCGGGACGGCGGAGTCCTCCCAGCCCTCCCAGGTCTCGCGGCCGTCCGGCGGCCGCGCGGTGACGCCGAGGCCGGCCTCGCGGGCCTTGAGCATCTTCTGCTCGCGCTCGGGGTTGTCGGAGAAGGCCACGTCCGGGTCCTTCTCGTCGCGGCCGAGGGAGCGCAGCAGGGCGTGCGCCTGCTCGTCGACCTCCTCCTGGCTGTCCCCGGCGAACTGCACCATCAGCCAGCTGCCGCCCCGAGGCAGGACGGCCAGCGAGTCCAGGTAGGCGCCCTCCTCGCGCATCAGCTGCGCCATCCGGTCGTCCAGCGCCTCCAGCTGGGTGGGCGAGCAGTGCTCCAGCAGACGGGAGACGTCGTCACCGGCGGCGGCGATGTCCTCGTAGCCGAGCACCAGCAGCGACTGGTACGCGGGGACCGGCACCAGGTCGAGTTCCGCGCGCAGGACGGTGACCAGGGTGCCCTCGCTGCCGACCAGGGCGCGGGCCACGTCGAAGCCGTTCTCCGGCAGCAGCGAGTCGAGGTTGTAGCCGGAGACCCGGCGGGGGATCTGGGGGAAGCCGCGCCGGATGTCGGCCATGTACTCGCCGGCGATGCGCTCCAGGCCCGCGTAGATCTCGGCCTTGCGCCCGCCCTCGGCGGCGATGCGCGCCCGCTCGGCCTCCGAGGTCGGCCCGACCCACATGCGCAGCCCGTCGTACGTCATGACCTCCAGGCGGCGCACGTTGTCGACGGTCTTGCCGTAGGCCTGCGCGGACGCGCCGCAGGAGTTGTTCCCGATCATTCCGCCGAGCGCGCAGTGGCTGTGCGTGGAGGGCTTCGGGCCGAACTGGAGCCTGTGGTCGGACAGCCGCTCGTTGAGCTGGTCCAGGACGATCCCCGGCTCCACGACGCACGTACGGGCGTCGGGGTCGACGGAGATCAGGGCGTGGCAGTACTTGGTCCAGTCGATCACCACGGCGGTGTTGGTCGTCTGGCCCGCGAGGCTCGTGCCGCCGCCGCGCGAGAGCACGGGGGCGCCGAACCGCGCGCACACCTCGACCGCGCGCGCCCCCGCCTCGACGTTGCGCGGCACGACCACGCCGATCGGCACCTGCCGGTAGTTGGAGCCGTCCGTGACGTACGCACCTCTGCTGCCGGCGTCGAACCGGACCTCGCCGTCCACGGCCTCGCGCAGCGCCGCCTCCAGCGCGGCCACGTCCACCGCGGGGGCGTCGAGGGGTGTGCGACTCATCAGGGGCAACCGCCTTCCTGGACCATGCAGGACGTCTTGGGGCGCGCACGCGCTACTCCCGCCGCGCCGCCCTCCGGGTACCCGCCCTTGCAGTGTGCAAGGGTGCCTTTTCACCCGCCCGTCGTACGCCCCCGCCGTCGACCGGGTGGATCTTGCGCCGCCCTCACGGCGGCCCCGCCCGCCCCGCCCGGCACGGCGGCATCGCCACCGCACGGGTCACGGGGGCGGGTGCGGGACGCTGAGCTGTTCGGGTGAGCGGGGTGCCCCGCGGCTACGGAAGGAGTTCCGCGAGGCGGCACTGGAGGGCCTGGGCTGTCTCCCTGTGGGGGTGCGAGTCACCGGAGAGGGCCGTGAGAAGGGCCAGCTCGACGCGGGAGTAGTGGTGGGTGGCCCTGGTGGGCGGCGGCGTAGAGGCCGGGTCCGGAGAGCGCATCCGGCGGTCGATGCCCCGCATCGCCGGGACGAGCGGGCCGAGGTGGGTGTCGAGCAGCTTGGCGACCTTCCGGGTCTTCAGGGTCTCGCCCAGGGACAGCAGCCGCTGCCGGACGCCCGGCAGGAAGTCGAAGGTGACCGCGTCGAACGGGTCGTGGTGGTCCGGCACGTCGTCGACCGTCGTGATCAGGCCGCTGGTCAGGATGGCGGCGAGGTCGCCGGCGTCGGCCTCCGGCATCAGCTCCACGGCGATCAGCTGCATCACGTGCCGGTTCAGCGGCGCGGCGGCCAGCAGCACCGCGAGCGCGAAGGAGTTCTCCGAGGCGGCCGTGCGGAAGGTGGCGATGCGCCGGTCGGGGTCGGTGTCCAGCTCCCCCGCGCCGGCCGGCGCCGCGACCCGCGTCCCCACGTCGCCCTCCTCGGGGATCTCCAGCACGTGCTGGCGCACCGGCAGCCGCCGGGACATCAGCAGCCGCGCCCACTGGTCCAGCCACCGTTTGCGTATCTCCAGCACCGGAATGAACAGGCTGGCGCACTGCTCGGGGCCGGCCTCCCCGGGCAGGGACGGCGAGTCGGACGGCTCGGCGAGCAGCGCGCGGTTGGCGCAGCCGGGGTGCGAGGTTCGCAGCCGCAGGGAACGGGTGTGGATGCCGGACAGGTGCCAGTTGTAGTGCGGCAGCACGTTCAGGATCGCCACGGTGTGGCAGCCGGCCCAGCGGCGCAGGTCGGGCCAGAGCAGCCGCCGCTTCCATGCGGCGCCGACTCCGTCGGTGAGGATCAGCACCATCTTGCGGGTGCCCTCGGTGCTCTCGCCCAGCCCGATGGCGCCGAGCCGGTCCCGGTCGAAGAGTCCGTCGGGCGTGGCGGACCGGTGCGTACGCAGCTTGACGACGTGCACCTCGCTGAACAGCGGCAGGTCGCGCACGCACGCGGCGAAGGCGTTCACGGTCGGGTACCACGCGGCCATGGACACCCCGGTGTCGACGACCAGGACCAGTTCCCACTGGGCGGCGGCGGTGGCGAGCCGCCCCTGCGGGCCGGGCGGGCGGTCCGGGACGGTGTAGGCGTCGGCGGCCTGCTCGACGGCCCCGGCGGCGTCGGGCCACAGGCGGATCAGCGTGTGCAGGGCGGCGGCCGAGGTCTCCGCCGCCGGGGTGGGCAGCGGGCCGGGCCAGCCGGGCGGGGCCTCGGCGAAGACGGGCTCGTGCCGGCCCGCTCCCTGGCCGGCAGGCCGCCAGGCGGGCGGCACGGTCGGAGCGGGGGCGGCGGTGATCAGCCACGCCCTGGCGTCGGCGTCGGGTGTGGTCACGGGGCCGCTACCTCGTCCGGTGGGGCAGGCGGGCGGACGGGCCGGACACCGTGTCCCCCGTGGCCCCGTGGGGGTGGAACAGCGGCGGGGAGGGCACCTCGTCCGGCGCGACGAGCGGGCTGAGCACGGGCAGCGAGCGGTTGGGGTCGTCCCACATCAGGGTGAGCCCGCGCACCACCTCCGTGGGCAGTCCGCCGTCCTCGCAGGCCAGCCGCATCGCGCGGATGCGCTCGGGCAGGGTCGAGACGGGGCCGCGGCTCAGCAGCACGTCCACGGTGTCGCGAAACTCGCGGGAGGTGCAGTCGTGGCGGTGCCACAGCACGACGGGGACACCGGTGGTGATGGCCCGCATCAACTGGCCCCGGCCCTCCGCGCAGTCGGGCGGCGCGGACAGCACCAGGGGCAGGTCGGGGCGCACCTCGGACCACTCCGGGAGCGGGACCGGCTCGGGAGATCCCGAGGGTCCCCCGAGCCGGTCCCGGTCCCGGCCGAGGCGTACCGGGCACGTGACGTCCCCGCCGCCGACCTTCTCCGCGGTGTCCACCATCCGCGACCAGCGCTCGCGCCAGGAGTGCTGGGAGCCGGAGGCCCGCATACGGTCCAGGCTGCGCACCACCACCCGTACGTCGTCCGGGGCGCCGGGCTCGCGCGGCGCGCACCACTCGGCGACCGGCAGGTTGATCAGGGACAGGGGCAGCCAGAACTCGACGGTGAGGGCCGCGTTCTTGTCGTGCCCCTGGGACGTCTCGCGCACCTTGCCGCGGATGGCCCGCTCCAGGTCGGCCTCGCGGACCCGGGCGTCGTTGTCGCGCAGCGCGGGCGCGGGGTGCGGGGCGTCGTCCTGGTGCCACACGCGCAGGGCGTAGTAGTCGTCGTCGAGGCCGTCCGGCAGCAGTACGAGCATCATGCGCCGTTCGCGGGCGGCGGTGACCAGGGTGCCGTCGGCGCGCGCCCGGCACGACTCGAGAGCCGGCCACAGCTCGCGGCTGCGGGCCCGCCGCTCGGTCCACTCCCGCAGCGGCGAGGCCAGCGGCTCCCCGGCGGAGGCGGCGAGGAACTCCAGGAACGCCAGGAACGGCGGAAGACCGTCCGGCAGCGCGTTGCGGCGCAGCAGGTAGAGCAGGGCGCTGCGGGCGTCGGTGCAGTGGTCGGGCAGGGGCGCCGGGACCGGCTGGAGGCTGGCGAGTGCGATGGCCTGCACGTCGTGCTCCTCGCCGACCTGGCCGAGCAGGCAGTCGAGTAACACCAGGTCCTCCGGGGCAAGTTGCTCCTGCGCCGTCCACTTGTCGGACAGCTGGCGCATTTCGAGCGCGGTGCGCCGGTCTCCGTCGAGCGAGGCCACGGCCTCGGCGAGGGCGTCGGTGCCCTCGCTGTGCGCGGTGCACTCGGTGACGATGTGGGTGAAGTGGTCGAAGGAGCGCGCGGGCGCCTTCTCCCGCGCCGTGAAGGGCTGTTCGAGGGCCCGGACCAGGTAGCTCACCAGGTCCCGGCGGCTGGAGGGGGTGGCGAACCGCGGCGAGCGGTTGAGGACGTCGGCCATCTGTCGCAGCAGGGTGCGGTGACGTGTGCGGCCAGCGGACCGTTCGGACTATTTGCCCCCATGAGCGCGCCCCCCTGCGAACCCGCCGGCCCGGCGGCACGAGCGTTCCGGCATGCCGCGTTCCCGACATGACTGTCCACCCGCCGGCCGTCCGCGGCCAAGGACATTTCCCGCACGACTTCGGCTTGTGCAGGACCAATACGTCCAACCGCCCTCCTTCGGTTCACCCCTGGCGGTCACAATGGGTCCGTGGGGGATCCGAGTCAGTGGGCGGCCTGGGCGGCTGCTGTGACGAGCATGGCCACCTTGGTGGTGACCACAGTGGTGGGCGGGCGCCGTGAGCAGCGGACGTGGGCACGGGACGCACTCACCGACGCGTTCGTCGGCTTCCTGGAGGCGAGTTGGGCGCACTCCGACGCCATGAAGGCGCTGTCCGGGGACCAGCCGGGTCCCGGCGCGCGGGCCGAGGAGCACTACGCCGAGATGCGCAGCCGGCTCACGCGCCTGCGTCTGCTCGCCTCGGCGCAGGTGCTGGAGGCGGGCCAGGAGCTGCTGCGGCGTCAGCGCGCCGTGCAGGAGGCGCCGCCGGGCGCCGGGCGGGAACAGGCGCTCGAGGAGGCCGCGCTCGCCCGGCGCAGGGTGGTGGCGGCGGCGAAGCGGGAGATGGGCCTTTGAGGCGGCGCGGTCAGAGCACATAGCGTCCCAGCCTGTCTTCGATGCCGTCGCGGATGTCGGTGAGCGTGGCCTGCGCGGCGGCGCCGTAGGAGCCGCCCTGGAGTCTTCGGGTGATGGAGCGGGCGATCACGGCGAAGTAGCCGTCGCTCCTGCGCTGCCGGGGGCCGGGCAGCCACTGGCCGACCAGGTTGCGCGCGGCCGCCAGCAGGATGGGGTCCCCGCCCTCCGTCGCGGTGAGCAGTTCGTCCCAGTGGCCCCAGTAGCCGAGCCCGATCAGGCGGGCCCTCTCCATGCTGGGGTGCATGGAGAGGGTGTCGCGGGCCATGCCGCGCAGGGTGCTCTCCGCCTCCTCCGCGTCCAGCGCCAGGGAGTCCTCCATCAGGGCGAGCCGCCCCAGGTAGCCGATCGCGGTGACCGCGTGCGCGGCCAGGGTGACCTCGATCTGCCCGTACTGCCCGTGCGAGTGGGTGATCACCGTGCGGATGTTGTGCTCACTCTCGGCTACCTCACGGGCGAACGGCAGCGCCTGGTGGAGTCCGGCGCTGGCGGCCATCAGCACGAACTGGTGGGCGACCACTCCGTGCGGGCTCGTGGGGCGCAGCCGCATCAGCTCGCGCTGCTCCTGCGGGGTGAGCGCGGCCGGCTGCACCCAGGGGGCGTCGAGCAGGACGTCGGCGCTGCCCAGCAGGCAGATCCGGGTGTGGCTGTCGAACTCCTGCTCCCGCATGAAGAAGCGCATCTCGGCGCGTGGCGGCAGGACGCGCCGCCAGGTCATCGCCCAGGGCCAGTTGAGCGCCTCGCGGACGAGTCCCGCCTTGGCGAGGGCGTCCTGCACGCGCATGGCCAGCCGCAGTCCGGTGCCCTGGTCCAGGGCGACGACGGCGGTGACGAAGCTGGCGACCGCGTCCACGTACTCGGCGCCCGGCCGCTCCAGGAACCGCTCCAGGAGCGGTTCGAGGGCGGCCGGGTCCTGGTCGGGCGGCAGACAGGAGACGGCGGCGGCGACCAGGGACAGCTTGGCGGGCGTCTGCCGGACGAGGATGGCCTCGAGGTCGCCCACGTCCAGGCGCAGCCCCTCGGCGAGGATGTGGTGCCCGGCGATGACCGCGAGCTGCTCGTTCTCCCGGGTGAGCAGCCGCCGCCAACGCTCCTGGCCCGGCGGCCGTACGCCCGGTTCGTGCTCGTCGAGCACGGCGTCGGCCAGGACGTTGGCCGGGGACTGCGACTGCTGTGCGCGGGCGGCCGTGCACAGCAGCCGGCGCCAGCGCGGATGCTCGGCCAGGCCCATGCGGAAGCGGTAGCCCAGCAGTGTCTCGATGCGGCCCTCTACGGCCAGCAGTTCCAGCAGTGCCATCCGCTCGTCGTTGAGGTCGACCGCGTCGTCGGTGCGGGCCGTCGAGCGCAGCGTCTCGTCGATCTCGGCCAGCCGGGCGGCGCAGGCGTCGCCGTAGGTGCGGCGCAGGGCCCTGGTCGGCTGGACCCTCAGCTGCCTGAGGGTCTCCCAGGCCTGGGAGACCACCGGCCAGGGCGCATTGGGGGTCACGCGGGCCAGGACGTGGGCGACGAGGCCGCCGAGGCCCGTGACCTGGACGCAGCGCAGGGCGCGCGCGACCACCCGGGGGTCGGTGCGCCGGTCGGTGGGCGGGTCGAGGAGCCGGACCAGCACCTCGCGCAGATCGGCGGTGGCGCCGGGCACGAACCACTGGTGCATCATCACCAGCCCGTCCAGGGCCGCTGCGACGGCCTCCGGCGCGCCGTCGCGTTGCACGGCGGCGGTCGCCAGGACCTCCAGCGCGGGCTGGGAGCCGTAGCGTGCCAGGGCGTAGGCGGAGCGGCGCCAGGCCGGCAGCCCGCTGTGCGGGGAGTGCAGTACGGCCCGCTGGCGGCCGAGGAAGTCCTCGCGGGTGGTCTCCACCGCGTTCTCGGGCGCCGCCTGGAGCAGCATCGCCCCGTACAACGGGTTGGCCGAGGCGCCCTGTTCGACGACGGCGGCCACGACCGCGGGGTCGGTGCCGGGGTCGGCGACGAGCATCTGGGCGGCGTCGCGCCAGGCGTGCCGCAGGATGCGGACGGTGACCTCGTCGACCTCGTCCGGCTCGTACTGCTGGAGCACCGAGGCGGCGCAGTAGGCCTGCACGAGGGGGTTGCAGAAGGTGACGCGGGACGACTCCTCGTTGATGACGCTGGTCGACAGCAGTGCGGCCAGAGTGAGTTCGGCGTCGCCGGTGTCGTGGTCGGCGATGACGCGCAGGGCCTCGTCGCGGCTGAGCGCGCCGGAGTCGCCGAGCCGGGTGACGAGTTCCCGCAGCAGCCGCAGCTTGCGTTCGACCTCGCTGGAGTGGTTGCTCGACTCCAACTGCCTGAGGAGGTACTTGCGGGCCAGCACACCGGGGTTGGCGGGTATGTCGCCGGTGCGGGCGTAGTGCCGTACGAGCATCCACAGGAACTGCGGCTTGCCGGCCAGGTCGCGCAGCGCGGCGGTTCCGGGGTCGTCGAACAGCCGCTCCTTGAGCTGTTCCAGCTTGGGCTGCCAGTCCTGGGGCGCGAGCAGGCGCAGCACCTCGGCCAGGAAGCGCCGGGCGGGCTGCTCGCGCACCTTGTGCAGGGCGACGGCGGGCCAGCCCAGCTGGCCGGGGTCGTAGTTGTGGGCGCGCTGGCAGACCACGACCCGTACGTGCGGCGCCTCGGTGCGCAGTTCCTTGAGCCAGTCCAGCACCTGACCGCGCAGCCGCGGGTCGACCTTGTGCAGGGCGTCCACGGTCAGGTGGACCAGGCCCAGGTCCATGAGCCGGGCCAGCCGCTCCTCGGAGAGCAGACTGCGCAGCCCGCAGACCTCGAGCAGCACCGCGGCGGCCGGCGAGCGCGCGGACAGCACGTGGCTCAGCTGGGGTGCGCTGACCGACAGGGGCAGCAGTCCGCGGGCGCCTGCGCACCCGTCCTCACCGTCGCCCGCGGACACGCCACGGGACACGCCGTCGTGGTCGTGTTCGCCGGCGGGCCGCCCGGTGCCCGGGGAGCGTGGGGACAGCAGCATCCTGCGCAACTGCCGTGCCACCACGGTGGTTCCGGAGCCGGACTCGCCGAGCAGGACGACGGCCTCCTGCTCGGCGAGCAGTTCCAGGCAGTCGCGGGAGGCGACCGACAGCGCGCCCTGCCCCTGCTGCACGAACGGCTCGCCCGGCGCGAGGGCGTGGCCCTCCAGCGGGATGTAGACGAAGTCGGCCCCGGGCTTTCCCGCGCACCCGGGGTCGTCGCACTCGGCGTCCTGGCAGCAGCGCCTGAGCACCTGGACTATCCCGGTCAGCGGCCCGTCCGCCAGGTACCGGGCGACCGACCGCCGCCACCCGGCGATCCGGTCCTGGTTGCCCGTCCGGCCCGCGGCGAGCACGGCCACGGAGACCAGGTCGCCGCTCTCCCAGTCGTTGCCGTCGCCGTGGGTGAGCAGCACTTCGCAGGCGGCCCGCATCTCCTGCTCGCCCCAGCGGGCGAACAGGTCGGCGCGGCGCGGCGCGAGGCACTCGGACGCGACCGCGGCCGCCGCCGCGGCGGCGATCACGCGCGGATGGTCGTCCTCGTCCGCCCGCCACTTGAAGGTGCGGCAGGCGGCGAGCAGCAGGTGCTGGAAGTAGTGCTCGGGAAAGGCCGCCCGGTCGCTCTCTGGCACCCACTGCCACACCCCGCGCCGCAGCGCCCACAACAGGGCCAGGCACCGGCCGAGTTCGGGTGCGGTGTCGCGGTGGCGGTCCGCGAGGTCTTGCGCGGCGCGGTCGGCGGCACGCGTGCCCCAGAACGGGAGTACGACGGTGAGCAGGCCCAAGTAGCTTTGCAGACGCACCAGTTGCGGCCAGGTCAGGCGGCCGGCCACGCAGTCGCGCAGGACGCACACCTCCATCCAGGCCGGATCTGTCAGGGAGTAGGCGTCCTTGCGGAACGAGGCGAAGTCGATCAGGTACGGGTTGGGGCCGCAGAACAGCACGTTGCGCGGATTGAGGTCGCCGTGCACGGCGGAGCGGGTGCGGGGGGCCGACGCGCTCTCCAGGGTGTCGTAGAGGCGGCGCAAGGGATGGTCGGTGCGCACTCCCTGGTACTCGAGGCTGTCGGGCCCCTCGCGTAACCCGCCGTCGTCGGCGAAGGCGGCGGTGAGCAGGTCCGACCACTCCCCCGCGCGTACGGAGGCGACCCGCCCGTAGACGTCCACCGCCGTGCCGGGCTTGATGTCGCGGGCGGGCCGGCCGCCGGGCGCGGCCCGCCCGGTGAGCGCGACCCGCACCTTGGTGGACTTGAACCGGCCGGTGACCGTGGCCCCGTCGACCTGGACCTCGTCGAGCCGGAGCCGGGTGCGGCCGCCGGCGGCCAGGGAGCGTGCGCTGCCCGGCGGCGAGGTGGAGGAGCGCAGCAGACGGGCCGAGGTCAGCACGTCGCTGCACAGGTCGGTCTCGTCGGGGTTGCCGTCGACGAGCAGGACCAGCCCCTCGGGCGGTTCCTCGATGTCGTCCACGGTGAGGGACAGGTCGCAGCCCAGCCGGCGGTTCTCGTCGGTCAGGTCGCCGTCCCGCGAGGTGCTCTCGCGGAACAGCTTGCGGGTGAGGGTCTGCATGAGTCCGGCGACGACGGCGGCGGCCTCGTCGCACCGCCGCTGGTCGCCGAGCGCGTCCAGCCAGACGTCCTGAAGCGAACGCACGGGTCCGCTCGGGTCGTTGTCGCGGTCGCGGACATGGGCGTAGACGACGGCGTGGCGGTTGAAGTCGGTGCCGAGTCCAGGGTTGCGCACCCCGTTGCCCACCGCGACGATCGGCACGAACAGGGTGGCGTCGAGCGAGGCCGACAGCTGCCGGTACGCCTCCCACTCCTCCACGGCGTCCTGGTGCCGCATGAGCTTGGCGACCTGCAAGGAGGCCGAGCCGCCCCGGGCCACCTCGATTTCCAGGACCTCCGAGCCGCTGCGGCCGCCCGCGAGCCTGCGCAGCACGGTGACCTTGCGGACGTGTTCGGGCCAGGCGCCCTCACGTCCGCAGGCGGCCTCGTCGGTGGTACTGCCGACCGCCACGTCCAGCAGCGCGTCCTTGATGTCGTCCTCGTCGGCCTTCGCGATCCCGCAGTCCGGCGCGAACGTCACCTGCCAGCCCATGGGCACCCCCGTCGCACCGTTGAACGCCCCACACCCTTGCCGGCGTTCGCGGATGCCGATGTAACTGGCGAGAGTGTAGCGACGCGGAGGGCCCCACGACCCCCTCCGCACGGACGCCGCACCCCCGCGTGCACACAGATGGCCGAGTCCGCTTCGAACCTGACCACTCACGCGCGATCCGCCACGAGATCTGACCGGGGCCGACCGCAGCGGGACGGGCGCCTGACGGCTCCCGGTCCGGATCGGAGTCAGGCGGTCGCCGGACCGGCGACGGCCGCGGCAGAGTGGAGGGCCGACCATGTCGACGACGTGGTCGGCAGCCGCCCCGACCACCGGGTCCTGGGTGGCGACGACGGTGACGCAGCCGTGGCGGCGCGTGGCCGAGGCGATGAGGCGCACGAGGCCGGCGGCCCGCTCGCGGTCCACCGCGGTGGTGGGCTCGTCCACGAGCAGCACCTCCGGTTCGAGCAGCGACGCCCGCGCGACGGCGATCCGCTGCCGCTCCCCGCGCGACGGCTCGTCGGCGCGGTGCCGCAGCCGGTGCGCGGAACCGGCCTCGGTCAGCAGTTCCTCGGCCCGCCCGCGCATCCGCCGCGGCGAGCGGCCGGCCACGGCCGCGGCGGCCGGAAGTTGTTCGAGCGCGCTGCGAGGCGGCGAGCAGGTTGCCGCTCCGGAAGACGCATCCCGCGCGGTCCCCCCGCAGCCGGGCCCCCGCGGGGTAGGTCAGCCGTCGCGCCGCTGGCGGCGGATCCGGGCGGCCACGTCGTTGTCCTCGGTCTCCCACCAGGGCCGTACGAGATCGGGCGCGGGGGACGCCGGCGCGGGAGCGGCCGGGGACGGCACGGCTGAGGCCGGCTCCGCGCCGGCCGGCGGGGCGACACGTACGAGCTGCTCGTCGAGGCGGCGGTCCAGGACCGCGTTCTGCGCACGCTCGGCACGCGCCCACTGCACCAGGATCGCCAGCATGAAGGGCAGCGCGACCAGTTCGGCGATGCTGAGCATGGCGCCCCCGCCGATCTGCTGGTCGTGGTGGACGTCCGTGGACCAGGTGGGCGCGTGGTGCAGGTACCAGGCCCCGGCGATCAGCGTGCCGTGGGTCATCACCACGACACCGGGCACCGCGTCGACGAGGCCGTCGAGGAAGACCAGACCGGCGCGCACGGGATGCGTGCACCAGGAGGGCAGCGTCTGCTCGTGGGTGAGGACGGGCACGACGAAGAGGCATCCGGCGGCGAGCAGGTGCAGGTACATCAGCTCGTGCAGCCAGCCGACGCGCAGGGCGGTGGCGAAGTACGGGGTGAAGTAGACGACCAGTTCGGTGGCGAGGACGAGGACGGTGGAGACCAGGGGGAAGGTGAGGACGCGCACCACCCGGCCGGTGACGATCCGCCGCGCGCGCCGCGAGCCGTTCTCCGGCAGCGCCTCGACCGCGAGCCGCAGCGGGTCGCCGAGCGCGAGGCCCAGCGGGGCGACCAGGTCGAGCAGGATGTTCTGCACCGCGGCCGGCCAGAACAGCACGTGGTCGTAGACGGCGAGCGCGGACATGGTGGCCACCACCAGCGCGCCGAGTCCGGGCAGCGCGAAGGCGGCGGCCCGGGCGAGCGGCCAGGACCCGCCGCGCCGGCGCACCCGCAGCACGCCCGCGCCGTACAGGGCGCCGAGCAGGATCACCAGGAGCAGCGCGGGCAGGTCGAGCTGCCACGAGCCGAGCAGCCGCCCCACGGTCGGCGCCGGCGGCTGGGCGGCGGACGCGTCGGTCAGGGCGGACAGACCGGTCACCGCTGAGGCGATCATGCGCATCGTTCTCCTTCGGCCCACAGGGGATGATTCGGCTCGAATCCCTGGCGGGACGTTATCCTCCCGGACCGGTGCGGCGGGCGGCGGGGGCCGGTCAGTCGCTCTGCCGGGGGATGGCGGGGACGCTGAGCAGCCGGTCGAGCTCCATGCGCCGGGAGGTCGACGGGGAGAGGTCGGCGTAGCGGGCCCGCAGCCGTTCGACGTCCCCGGGCGACAGCGTGCCGCCGCCGGCCTGGAGGAGTCCGCCGAGGGCACGGATGCCCCAGTAGTGGCTGAACGGCTTGTCCTCCACCTCGACCAGGGCCCTGACCAGCCGGTCGATGTACTGGGTCTCGGGGGTGGCGTAGAGGTAGGCGTAGGCCGCCAGGCGCGTGCCGGAGTCGCCGGACCCCAGCGCCTGTCCAGGGTCGAAGTCGGCGGCCCGCACGGTCCAGGTCATCAGCTCGCCGACGAGGCGGTTCATCGCCTCGGAGCGGGCCGGGCCGCGCGGCCGGGCCCTGATCTCCTCGTAGCGCGCCGCCAGTTCGGCGACCCTCTCCCCCGCGCGCCCGGCGGTGCGGTCGAGCGAGGAGCCCGCGCTGGCCGCCCCGAGCGCGGCCTGCGCCGTCTGCGCGGCGTCCCCCACCTCACCGCGGACCAGCCGGGTGCTGCGCTCGGCCTCCTCGACGCGCTGCTCCAGGTTCCGGTAGCGCACGGCCCCGCCGCCGGGGAACTCGATGCTGTCGACCACGGAGCCGATCCACGGGAGCACGGCCACGCCCAGCAGTACGACGGTGAGCGTATCGATCTTGAGTTGAGGCCAGACTGTATGCGCGACCGCGAGCGCGACGGCACCGAGGGTCACTGTCGCCGGCAGGATGCGCTTGGGATCCGTCACGGCGCCCAGCATGTCAGAGGGAGGGGCGGGGGCACGGCCGTTTCCGGATCACCTCCGGGCGCGCGGCCCCCGCCGGAGGGAGGGGCTCTTGTACGGCGAGGACATCACGCGTGACCGGATCGCCGAGGCGTATCCCAAGGTGTATCCCGCGCTGGAGTCCTGCGCCTCGACCCTGGAGTCGCTGCTGACCACGCTGTGCCGTGACCGCGGGGTCAAGGTGCACGCCATCGAGGCGCGCGCCAAGCACCCGGACAGCCTCAGGGACAAGCTCCGGCGCCACCCCAACTACCAGCGGCTGTCCGACGTGGAGGACATGTGCGGGGCGCGCATCGTGACGTTCTACCAGGAGGACGTGACACGCATCCGCGACCTGCTCCACAAGGAGTTCCTCATCCACAAGGAGGAGAGCCGCCACGCCGAGTCGCCGGACGCCTTCGGCTACCGGAGCCTGCACATCATCGGCCAGTTCGACGCCCGCCGACGTGATCTGCCCGAGTACAAGGCCTACGCCGAGTTCCCGGTGGAGTTCCAGGTGCGCACGGTGCTCCAGCACGCCTGGGGCGTGATCAGCCACAGCCTCGACTACAAGAACGAGGCGGAGACCCCTCCGGAGGTGCGGCGCAAGCTGTTCCGGCTCGCAGCGCTCATGGAGACGGGCGACGAGCTGTTCGGCAGCTACCGCTTCGAGGTGGAGTCGCTGCGCGACCGCTATCGCAAGCAGGAGAAGCACGGTGACTGGACGGAGCTCCCCGTCGACCTCGACTCCGTCACGACCAGCTGGAAGCGGCTGCCCATCGGTGAGGTGGTGGCGGTGGCCAAGCGCGCCGGTTTCCAGGAGATGGACGACAGCTCCCACGAGGAGAGCCACCGCTGGTCGATGGGGATGCTCGTGTCCATGACGCGGCTGGCGGGGCTCGAGACCCTCGGGGATCTGGAGAAGGTGATGGCGGGGATCGGCCACTACGAGCCGCGGCTCGCCGAACTGGCGCGGATCAGCAAGGAAAACGGCTTCACCCCGTTCGCCAACGCCTTCGACCTGACGGCGTTCGCCATGATCCTCGAGCACCCCGAACTGCGGGTGAAGCTGGGCACGCCCTTCCACCCCGCGATCGAAGCCGGGCTGGACGCCGCGCTCCGGTCGGGCGCGACGTCGTGAGCGGCCAGGGCTGAACGCGGCGCCCACCCTGGAGGACACCGCCCGCCCGGACGCGGCGGGCGGGGCGCCGGGTCAGCGGGTGAAGCGTGAGGCGCCGAGGTTCACCAGGTGGCCGACCAGGCTGATCCGTATGCCGTCCGGGGTCGAACGCGCCTCGGTGAAGCCGGTGTTCTCCGGGAGCTGGACCCGCCAGGTGGCCACCGGCTGCGCGCTGCCGGGGACGGTGAGGGAGATCTCGTTCCCCTGCGCGAGGACCGTGCCCTCGCCGTCCCCCTGCCGGCCGCGGATCGTGCCGCTGATCTTGACCTTCGCGGCCTGACCCGCCGAGCCCTGGGCCTGGGACACGTGCACGGAACCGCCGCTCGCGGCCAGCCTCGACACCGCGCCGGACAGGGCGTCGTACGAGAGCGTCACGTCGCCGGTGGCGAGGTCGGCCTCGGCTTCGCGCGCCGTCAGGGAGGTCACCCGCACATGGCGCAGGTCGATCCGGAGCCGTTCGACGGGCAGGTAGCCGCCCTGCGCGTTGCCCGTGGTGTCCACGGTGAACTTCCCCGCGTCCAGCTCGACATGGTCGAAGTCCTGGCTGAACGCCTGGGTGAGGAAGGGGAATCCGTCTATCGACACGTCCAGATGCCCGTCGGTGCTGTCGCGGTACCCGTACTTCTCCGCCGCGAGCCGGGCGGCCTCCTTGTCCGCGTAGTGCACGGCGACCCGGTCGGCCACCGTGAAGAGAGCGGCCGACACCACCACGATCACCGCGAGCACCTTGACCCACCGACGCCTCATGCGAGATTCCCCCGTTGCCCCCGACTGCATGTCCATGACGTACGCGACAGTACAGGGCTGATCACGCCCGGCACGGTGACGGAGAGCGGGCCTGGGTACCCGGAGGGGGCACGACACGCCGTTTCGCGAAAGAAGGCCGGACCAGTGAACCTCGCAAGCGGAATGAACCTCCTCGCGTCGGCCAAGGTGGACGAACTCTTCCCGTGGTTCGTCATCATGTTCGGGATCCTCGCCGCCGCCCTCGTGATCATGCTGCTGAAGACCAGGAAGCGCTGAGTTCCACGGGAGCGCGGGTCATCGCGCCCTCCGTACGTGGGCGAGTTTGGCCGGATCGGTGACCAGGTAGACGTCCGAGACCTGGTCACCGTCCGGGGTGAGGTCCATGACCATCACGGCGTACGGGGTGTCTCCGGTGAACAGCACCGCCGCGTCGTCGCCGTTGACGCGCCGGTAGCGGATGTCCGGGTCCTCGGTGCGCCGGGTGGCGTAGCCGGCCAGCATGCGGGCGGCCTTCTCCCGGCCGTGCACCGGGCGCGACCCGGCCCCGCTCCGCGCTCCCCCGCTGTCGATCCAGACCGTCACGTCCGGCGCGAGGATCTCCATGAGCGCGCCGATGTCGCCGCCGAGGGCGGCCGCGACGAACCGCTCCGTGGCCTCGCGCCGGACGCGGGGGTGGGCGCGGTAGCGGGGGCGGCGGGCGCGCACGTGCGCGCGGGCGCGGTGGGCGAGCTGGCGCACGGAGGCGGGGCTGCGGTCGAGCACGCCGGCGATCTCGGTGTGGGGGTAACCGAACACCTCGTGCAGGACGAACACGGCCCGTTCCAGGGGCGTGAGGGTCTCCAGGACCACCAGCAGGGCCATGGAGACCGAGTCCGCGCGCACCGCCTGGTCGGCCGTGTCGGGGACGGAGCCGGTGGCGGTGTCGGTGACCAGGGGTTCGGGCAGCCAGGGACCGACGTACGTCTCACGGCGGACGGCGATGGCGGCCCGCCGGGCGAGCGCGTGGTTCACCGCGACGCGTACGAGGTAGGCGCGCGGATTGCCGATCTCCGCAAGCGGCGCCCGGCTGTTCTTGCCGGACCAGGACAGCCAGGTCTCCTGGAGCACGTCCTCGGTGTCGGCGACGCTGCCGAGCATGTTGTAGACGACGGAGAACAGGAGCTCGCGATGGCCGGCGAAGAGCCGTGTGGCGTCGTACGCCGGATCGTCCGCCCGGCCCGTCGCCGCGCTCTCGTCGGGCGTGCCTGCCATCGTCGTCCTCCCTGTCGTGTGCCACGGGTCCACCCGGTCGTACCGAACTCTCATTTCCTGCCGCCGAGTGCCTCCTTGCGGATGACGTCGAGGAAGCCCGGCACTCCCTGCGTGGTGCGGACGTCGAGGAAGGCGCGCACATGGCGGCCACCGGTCGCCTGGCGCAGCAGCGCGTTCCCCAGGTCGGCGCGCGAGGTGAACCGGCCGGGGAGGCGGGAAGTGGCGATCCGGTAGTCGCTGACCTGGTCCGCGTCGAAGAGGCCGGCCGGGCGCAGGATCGTCCAGTCGTGGTCGCCGTCGGTCACGATCCCTTCCATGCGCCGCATGTCGTCGTACACGGTGCGCCCGATGGTGCGGGCGATGAGGGGTTCGAGCACCGCCCGGAAGAAGAAGGTCTCGTCCGGCGCCGGTACGCCGAAGAGCACGGTCGAGGTCACGCAGACCAGGCGCCGGACGCCCTGCTTCGTCATGGCCCGCATGATGTGGCGCATGCCGTCGGAGTACACGGTGACGGGTTTGAGGCCGTAGGGCACGCCGACCGCCGAGATCACCGCGTCCTGCCCGGCCACGGCGCTCTCGACAGCGCCCGGATCGAGCACATCGGCGCCCGCCACGCGCAGCCGCGGGTCGCTGAGCGGGAAATCGCCGGGGTGGCGGGTGACGGCCGTGACCGTGTGCCCTTCCGCGATCGCCTGCGCGGTGGCCTGCCGTCCGGTCGGCCCGTTCGCCCCGAATATCACGAGTTTCACGTGTTCTGCCCTCTCCCTGCGGATGGTCTCGTCATATGGGAGGTGGCGAGGACGGCGAGTGTGACATCGCGCGCCGGCGTGAGGCGCGGCAAGCCAGGTCGAGAGAGTGCGGGAGGTGCTCACGGGGCGGCGCCCCGAAGATCGGCCCCGTCGGCAAGGTCGGCCGAGCCTCAGGGACTCCCCATGGGCGTGCTCGATCGATTCGGTGTCGGGTTCGGCCCTGCCGAGGCGCCGCGTGTCAACGCGTCCTTCCGCGCGGCTTCAGTGGCACCGGCGGCAGTTCCGGAGCCGCGAGTGGGGCGCCGTCGTAGCCCTTCACCTCGCCGAAGCGGGTGCCCTGCATCCAGTCCCGGCGAGCCTGGGCGATCTCCTCCTGGGTTCGGCCGATCCAGTTCCAGAACATGATCAGCTCTTCCTCGAAGGGTTCGCCGCCGAGGAGCATGAGGCCCGCGTCCGATGCCGCGCGGACGGGGAGTTCGGTGCGGCCGCAGCCGAGGTAGAGCATCGCGCCGGGCAGGACGGGCACCCCGTCGACGTGCGCCTCGCCGGACATGGACAGGACGGCGTACTCGAAGTCGGGGTCCAGGGGCAGGCGTACGTCCGTGTCGCGGGCCAGGGACAGGTCGGCGCCGACGATGGGGGTGTACACGGTGCCGGGCGAGACCGCCCCGTCCAGGGCGCCGAGGATGACGGTGGCCTTCAGGCCCGGCGCCGTGACGACGGGCAGCTCGGCGTGGTGTTCGAAGTGGGGGTCGGTGTGGCGGTGGCCGTCCGGGAGGGCCACCCACAGCTGGGCGCCGTGCAGGAAGCGGGCGTGCGGGCGCGGGCTCTCCTCGGAGTGGCTGATCGCCCGGCCGGAGGTCATCAGGCCCAGTTCGCCGGGGCGGATCAGCTGGAGGCTGCCGGTCGAGTCGCGGTGCAGCACCTCGCCCTCGTGGAGCCAGCTCACCGTCTGCAGGCCCATGTGGGGGTGCGGCGGCACCTGCATGCCGGGCTCGTCGGCGATGTCGTCGGGGCCGTAGTGGTCGACGAAGCACCAGGCGCCGACCATGCGGCGGCCGAGGTTCGGCAGCAGCCGGCGGACCTCGGTGGACTCGCCGAGCCGGACCCGGCGCGGGCTGAGGAGTTCGCGCACGGGCTCGGCCACCACGAACCCGCGGCCGCCGCACACCGTGGGTACCGCCTCGCGGTCAAGGTTGCTCATACCGCCCAACCTAGTGCCGTCCGGACCGCCGCGTCAGGGCGTCAGGGCGTCAGGGCGTCAGGGCCGCGTCGGCAGGCCGTGGAGCCGGGCAGGACCCCGACGGGAAAGGTAGTGGAATATTCAATCATTCCGTTTTCGTTGTCGGCGGCGAAGGAGGTCACGAGTGGACACGACGTACTACGGCCACGGAACCCCCGCCGAGCGCTGGGAGCGCGCGCGGATGTTCTTCGACGCCAAGGACTACACGGCGGCCGGGCGGGTGCTCGCCGGGCTGGTCGAGGAGGTGCCGGAGCAGACCGGACCCCGGCTGCTGCTGGCGCGCGCCTACTACCACTCGGCCCAACTGCGCCGCGCCGAGGCCCAGTTGCGCCTCATCGTGGAGCGCGACCCGGTGGAGCACTACGCCCGGCTGATGCTGGGCCGCACCCTCCAGCGGCAGGGGCGGCACGAGGAGGCGGCCACGCATCTGCGCGTCGCCTCGGCGCTGGCGGGTGAGTTCGAGGACGTGTGAGGAACGCGGGGCCACCCGCGGCCCCTGTTTCCGCCGGGTCTACAGCGGTGTCGCCGCCGCGCGCAGGATCAGGAACAGGGTGACCGCGGAGTTCGCCGAGGACATCGCGGACGCCACCGCGCCCGCGGCCGCCCCCCACACCGCCGCCCCCACGCCCGTGAACAGCGACGGCCGGTCGCGGGCGGCGGGCGCGGGGGCCAGCAGGGCGGCGACCCGGCGCGGTACCGGTCCGGTGGCGGCCAGAGCGGCGAGCGTACGGGCGGGCGCCGGCGCCGGCGCCGACAGCAGCGCCGCCCTGCCGATGGCCCGCGCGACCACGCGCCGGTCGCCCACCGCGCGGGCCGCGTCCTCGTCGGCCCAGCGCTCGGCGGTGTAGAGGACCGCGGAGCGCAGGGGCCGCAGGAAGGGGTTGGCGCGGGCCGCAAGGTGGACGGCGAGCAGGTGCCGGTGGTGGCGTGCCGCCAGATGGGCGCGCTCGTGCGCGAACAGCGCCCGCCGCTCGGCCGGCGCGAGTCCGCTGAGCAGTGCGGTGGTGACGACGATCCGGCCCCCGCGCGCGCCGGGCAGGGCGTAGGCGTACGGCTCGGGGTCGGGCAGCACCACGACCGTGGTGCCGGGCAGTCCGGCCAGGGCCCGCCGGGCGCGCCGGATCACCCGCCGGTGGGCCAGCAGCGTACGTCCGCAGGCCACCGCGACCGCGCCCAGCGCGGGGATCGCCGCGCGTCCGGCGACCCCGTCGTGCGGGACGGCGGCCCTGACCTCCGGGTCGGACCAGCCGTCGGGCAGCGGGTTGCCGGGCAGTTGGGCGGTGCCGACCACCATGAGAAGGGCGAGGCAGAGGGTGCTGCATCCGGCCATCACGACGGCCACCGACGTCAGCAGCCGGGTGGCGGTGCGCGGGTGCAGCCGGGGCGCGGCCAGCCGGGCGACGGGCCACGCGGACAGCGGCAGTACCAGCGGCAGGAGGACGAAGACTCCCATCAGGTGTCGGTCTCTCCGGCCGCCGTCCCGAAGGACCTCCGCGCCGGTGCGTCCTGCCCCGGCGCGTGCTGCCCCCGCGCGTGCTGCCCCCGCCCCTGCTGCCCCAGGGGCGCGCCCCGCTCCGGCGTCCCCGCCTCGGTGTCCGCCACCTCCAGCAGGGCGCGCAGCACCTGCTCGTCGTGCGGCGGCAGTGCGGTGACGAAGCTGGTGAGGACCGCGTCACGGTCGCGCTCGCCGTCCAGCAGACGGCGCATCCGCAGCGCCGCGAGGCGGGCCACGTCGGCGGTCGGCGTCCACACGAAGGAACGGCCCCGCCGCTCGCGGCTCACCACGTCCTTGGCCAGCAGCCGGGTCAGGATGGTGACCACGGTGGTGTAGGCGAGGTCGCCGCCGAGCCGTTCCTGCACCCAGGCCGCGGTGACCGGGCCGTCCGCCTCGCGCAGCGCGCCGAGCACCTGGCCCTCCAGCTCGCCCTGCCTGCGCCGGGCCCGTCGGGGTTGCGTCGCCATCTCCGTCTCCCTCCGGCCCGCGCTCCCTTCGGCGTCGGCGTGTCGCTCCACGCTACTTCACGCCGCCGCCCCCTACCGCCGCCATCCGCGAGGGGTGGGCGGGGTCCGCGTCATGGCGTCGGGCCGGAAGCGTGTCGACCAGGAGGCCCGTCGGCCGGAAGCGTGTCGCCTCGCAAGCGCATCGATCCGCGAGCGCATCGGTCCGGGAGCGCGTCGGGCCGGCCCCGTGGCATGCTGGCGCGATGGCTACTCCCCGTGCGCGTCAGCCCGTTGCCGAGCAGGTCGAGGAACTCCTCGCCGCCGGAGGGCCGTTGGACATCGTCGCGGCCGGTGATCCGGTGCTGCGGCGGCCTTCGGAGCCGTACGAGGGGCAGTTGGGGCCCGAGCTGCTGGCGAGGTTCGTCGAGGCGCTGCGCCTCACCATGCGGGCGGCGCCCGGGGTGGGGCTGGCCGCGCCGCAGGTCGGGGTGGGGCTGCGGATCGCGGTCCTGGAGGACCCGGCACCGGTACCCGAGGAGGTGCGCCGGGTACGCGGGCGGGTGCCGCAGCCGTTCCGGGTACTGGTCAATCCGGCCTACGAGCCACACGGCCCGGAGCGGGCCGCGTTCTTCGAGGGCTGCCTGAGCGTGCCGGGCTGGCAGGCGGTGGTGGCTCGGCACGCCGAGGTGCGCCTGACGGGGCAGGACGACCACGGGCGCGCGCTCGACGAGGTGTTCACGGGCTGGCCCGCGCGCATCGTCCAGCACGAGACCGATCACCTCGACGGCACGCTGTACCTGGACCGCGCCGAGCTGCGCTCGCTCTCCTCGAGCGAGGCGATGGCCCGGCGCTGGTCCCAGCCGACACCCGCAGCGGCGGCACGGGAACTGGGCTTTCGACTGCCCTGAAAGGAGGCCGAGCCGAGGCCGGCCGGGCCGGTCAGCCGCGGTAGGACTCCAGGAGGCGGAGCCAGACCTCGCTGAGGGTCGGGTAGGACGGGACCGCGTGCCACAGGCGCTCGACGGGGACCTGGCCGGCGATGGCGACGGATGCCGAGTGGATCAGTTCGCCGACGCCGGGGCCGACGAAGGTGACACCGCGCAGGATCTCCTCGTCGAGGTCGACGACCATGCGGGCGCGGCCGCGATAGCCCTCGCCGTACAGCCCCGCGCCGGCGACGGAGCCGAAGTCCACGTCGACGGCCCGAACGCGGTGCCCGGCCTGTTCGGCCTCCGCCAGCGACAGGCCAACGGCGGCGGCCTCCGGGTCGGTGAAGACGACCTGCGGCACGGCGCGGTGGTCGGCGGTGGCGGCGTGCGCTCCCCACGGGTCCGTCTCCAGCAGGGGCACCCCCGCTGCCCTGGCCCCGATGGCGTCGCCGGCGATCCGCGCCTGGTACTTGCCCTGGTGGGTGAGCAGGGCGCGGTGGTTGACGTCCCCGCAGGCGTACAGCCAGTCGCTGCCCTCCACGCGCAGGGTGTCGTCCACGGGGAGCCAGGAGCCGGGTTCCAGGCCCACGGTCTCCAGACCGATGTCGTCGGTGCGCGGGGCGCGGCCGGTGGCGAAGAGGATCTCGTCTGCCTCCACGCGGTCCCCGGCGTCGGTGACGGCCACGACCGTGCCGTTCTCCCGGGTCACCGAGGCGACCGAGGTGCCGGTGCGGATCTCGGCGCCCGCCTCGGCCAGGGCGTCGGCGACCAGTTCACCGGCGAAGGGCTCCATGCGGGAGAGCAGCCCCTTGCCCCGCACCAGGACGGTGACCTGGGAGCCCAGCGCCTGGAAGACGGTCGCCATCTCGGTGGCGACCACTCCGCCGCCGACCACGATCAGCCGCCCCGGCACCTCCTCGGCGCTGGTGGCCTCGCGGCTGGTCCACGGCCTCACCTCGTCCAGTCCGGGCAGTCCGGGCAGCCGCGCGCGGGTGCCGGTGCAGACGGCGACGGCGTGCCGGGCGGTCAGGGTCACCACGTTCCCGTCCCCTGCGGTGACCGTGACCGTGCGCGGGCCCGCCAGCCGGCCCTGCCCGCGGTACAGGTCGGCGCCGATGCCGTCGAGCCACCGGACCTGGCCGTCGTCGTGCCAGTGGGAGGTGTACTCGTCCCGGCGGGCGAGGACGGCGGCCGCGTCCAGCGGACCCCGCACGGCCTGGCTGAGTCCCGGCAGGCGGCGGGCGTCCGCGCGTGCGATGACCGGGCGCAGCAGCGCCTTGCTCGGCATGCAGGCCCAGTACGAGCACTCGCCGCCGACCAGCTCGCTCTCCACGACCGCGGTGGACAGGCCGGCCGCGCGGGTGCGGTCAGCCACGTTCTCTCCCACGGGTCCGGCCCCGAGCACCACGACGTCGTACGCGATGGTTTCCGTTTCCGTCATGGGGTCAGTCTGGTGGGTGGTGTGCGCCGTGGCCACACGGGTACGCGCGCGGAATACGCGTTGGAATACCCATAGGGTCGGCCGTGTTGTGCCGACGGCTTCGCCCCAGCCGGGGAGCCCCCACCAGGAAGAGGGATACGTCATGAGCAGCACCGTGGAGCTCACCAAGGAGAACTTCGACCAGATGGTCACCGAGAACGAGTTCGTTCTCATCGACTTCTGGGCGTCCTGGTGCGGGCCGTGCCGTCAGTTCGCCCCGGTCTACGAGAAGGCGGCCGAGGACAACCCCGACCTGGTGTTCGGCAAGGTGGACACCGAGGCGCAGCCGGAGCTCGCGGCGGCCTTCGGCATCCAGTCGATCCCCACGCTGATGATCGTGCGCGATCAGGTGGCCGTCTTCGCCCAGCCCGGCGCGCTGCCCGAGTCGGCGCTGGCGGACGTGATCGGCCAGGCCCGCAAGCTGGACATGGACGAGGTCCGCAAGTCGGTCGCCGAGCAGCAGGCCAAGGGCGGCCAGGGCGAGCAGTAGCGCGAGCAGGGGCGCGAGGGTTCCTTACGTCGGCGTGCGGAAGGGACCCCCTTCTTTTTTTCGGTGGGCCGAACTCGTTCGTTACGAACTTGTTCGCGACGAACAGGTTCGCTACCTTGGGTGCCGCCACCCCGTACCCCAAGGAGAGCGAGAGCGCATGACCACCGACACCGCCACCGCCGCCCATGACCCCCACACCCCTCATCACGCCATCGCCGTCGTCGGCGCCGGGCTCGGCGGGCTCACGCTCGCCCGCGTACTGCACGTGCACGGCGTCGAGGCGGCCGTGTTCGACCTCGACGCCTCGCCCGGCGCGCGCGCCCAGGGCGGCATGCTCGACATCCACGAGGACTCCGGCCAGGAGGCGCTGCGCGCGGCCGGGCTGCACGAGCGGTTCCTGGAGCTCGTCCTGCCCGGCGGCCAGGCCACGCGCGTACTCGACAAGGACGCCGTGGTCCACCTGGAGCAGGACGACGACGGCACGGGCGGCCGGCCCGAGATCGACCGGGGCGACCTGCGCGACCTGCTGCTCGGCTCGCTGCCCGAGGGCACCGTCCGCTGGGGCGCGAAGGTCACCGGCGCGCGTCCGCTCGGCGGCGGCCGGCACGAGGTGACCCTCGTGGACGGCACGGTGTTCACCACGGACCTGCTGGTCGGCGCGGACGGCGCCTGGTCCCGGATCCGCCCGCTGGTCTCCTCGGCCCGGCCCGTCTACACCGGCGTGTCGTTCGTCGAGGCGGACCTGCGGGAAGTCGACGTACGCCATCCGGTCCTGGCCGAGCTGGTGGGCGGCGGCTTCTTCTTCGCCTCGGCCGCGGGTCAGGGCTTCCTCGCCCACCGGGAGACCGACGGCAGCGTGCACGTGTACGCGGCGCTCGAGGCCCCCGAGGAGTGGCTGGACGGCATCGACTTCGCCGACACCCCGGCCGCGAAGGAGCGGATACTCGAGCACTTCGCCGACTGGGACAAGGCCCTGCGCGCCCTGATCACGGACGCCGACGGCACGCTGGTGCCGCGGCGGATCCACACCCTGCCGGCCGGCCACCGCTGGGACCGCGTCCCGGGCGTCACGCTGCTGGGCGACGCCGCCCACCTCATGTCACCGTTCGCGGGCGAGGGCGCCAATCTGGCGATGCTCGACGGAGCCGAGCTGGGCCGCTTCCTCGCCGTCAGGCCGTACGACGTGGAGGCCGCGCTCACCGCGTACGAGGAGCGGCTGTTCCCGCGCGCCGAGGCGGCCGCCCGCGACTCCGCGCTCAGCGCCGCCCTGCTGTTCGGCGAGGACGCGCCGCGCGGTCTGGTGGAGATGTTCGCGGCCCACACGGCCCAGGACTGAGGCCGACCCCGAGCGCACCGGCCCCCCGTCCGGCCTGTCCGGCCTTTCGGGGTCTATCCGGCCGGTCCGGTCCCTCCGGCCGACTCGTCGGTCCCCCCGGAAGCGTCCTCCGAGGCACCCTCCGGCGTACCGGTCACGCGGGCGACCAGGTCGTGCCAGCCGGCCTGGAGCCGTTCCATCGGCATCTGGCACTGGTTGACCAGGTGGTGGATCAGGGCCGGATCGAGGTAGCTCATCAGCACATGGCCGAGGAGTTCGCCGTCGGCCTGCGGGACCGCCTGCCGCAGCAGCATGACCACATGGCTGTGCCGCACCCGGTGCGGCGGCACGACGAAGCGGCGGTCCGCGCATGGTTCGGCCGCGAGTTGGAGTTCCAGGTCGTCGGTGGCCCGGCGCAGCGCGGCGCAGCCGAACGCCCGCAGCCGCTCCACGGGCGGCGCGCCCGGCCCCAGCGGAGCCGGACCGCTCAGGAACGACGCCTGGAACTTCTTCTCCGAGTGGTCCAGCAGTGCCGTGAGCAGGCCGGTCCGGTCGCCGAAGCGGCGGAAGACGGTGCCCTTGCCCACCTCGGCGGCCGCGGCCACCGCCTCCATCGTGAGGCCGGCCGCGCCGTGCTCGGCCACCAGGCGTGCGGCCGCGTCCAGCAGCCGGGCCCGGTTGCGCGCCGCGTCCGCCCGCAGGCACGGCTCGTCCACGCCGGTGCCGAATTCGAGCACTACCGGCTTCTTCACGGGCTCCTGAGGCTTCGGGAAGGGCGGCAGCGGGCTGGACATGAAGACAGCGTAAAGCATGGGGAACAAAACTGGACCACGGTCCGGTTAGCCTGGTAGAAAATTAAGCGGACCTCGGTCCGGATTTGTTTCGGCAGTGTTTCACCCCCCTCTTGGAGTCCCCATGTCTGTTCGCATCCTCGCGCTCGTCGGCAGCCTTCGCGCCGGTTCCCACAACCGCCAGCTGGCCGAGGCGGCGGTGAAGCTCGCCCCCGCGGGCGCCGAGGTCGTCGTGTTCGAGGGCCTGGCCGACGTCCCCTTCTACAACGAGGACATCGACGTAGAGGGCACCGTACCGGCCTCCGCCGCCGAGCTGCGCGCCGCCGCCCAGGGCGCCGACGCCTTCCTGCTCTTCTCCCCCGAGTACAACGGCACCATCCCGGCCGTCCTGAAGAACGCCATCGACTGGCTGTCGCGTCCGTACGGCGCCGGCGCCTTCGGCGGCAAGCCGGTCGCCGTGGTGGGCACCGCTTTCGGCCAGTACGGCGGCGTCTGGGCGCAGGACGACACCCGCAAGGCCGTGGGCATCGCCGGCGGCAAGGTGATCGAGGACATCAAGCTGTCCATCCCCGGCTCCGTGACCCGCTTCGCCGAGACCCACCCGGTGGACGACGCCGAGGTCGCCGCCCAGCTGACCGAGGTCGTCGCCCGTCTGCACGGCCACGCGGGCGAGGCCGTCGCCGCCTGATCCCGGCCGGGACGACGACCGGCGAAGGGGCCGGAGCCCTTACGGCTCCGGCCCCTTCGCCGTCCCCGCGTTCGCGCACGTCCGCGGCCTCGGGCATACGGGCGGGTACTCGGACCCTCGCCGTACGAGCGACCGCGACACCGCCATACCGCGCGAGGAGACGCCATGACGCCGGTCCCGCCCCCGCCCCCGTTCGACCCCGAACTCGCCGCCGCCCTGGAGGAGGTCGCCGGGACGATGGGGCCCGGCCTCACCCCGCAGGACATCGAGACCGCCCGGCGCGGCCCCGCCGTGGAACTGCTGGACGCGCTGGACCTGACCATGGACGGCGCCTTCGAGGTGGAGGACCGCGAGGTGCCGGGGCCGCCCGGCGCGCCCCGCGTGTCCCTTCTCGTCTGCCGGCCGGCCGCACCGGCGACCGCCGGCCCGCGGCCCGTCCTCTACCATCTGCACGGCGGCGGCATGGTCCTCGGCAACAGCAGACTCGGCGTGGAGGCCGCCCTGGCCTGGGCCCAGGAGCTGGACGCGGTCGTGGTGTCGGTGGAGTACCGGCTGGCGCCCGAGCACCCGCACCCGGCGCCCGTGGAGGACGCGTACGCGGGCCTGCTGTGGACCGCGGAACACGCCGGGGAACTCGGCGGCGACCCGCACCGGATCGTCCTCGTCGGCGCCAGCGCGGGCGGTGGCCTCGCCGCCGCGCTTGCGCTGCTCCTGCGGGACCGCGGGGGCCCGCGGCCGCTCGGCCAGATGCTGATGTACCCGATGCTCGACGACCGCAACGACACTCCCTCCGCGCACCAGATGGCGGGCGTCGGCACCTGGGACCGTACGGCGAACGAGACCGCGTGGACGGCACTGCTCGGCGACCGGCGCGGCGGCCCGGACGTGTCGCCCTACGCGGCCCCGGCGCGCGCCGGGGACCTGTCGGGGCTGCCGCCCGCCTTCCTCGACGTGGGGTCCGCGGAGACCTTCCGGGACGAGGTCGTCGCCTACGCCTCCCGCATCTGGCAGGCCGGCGGAATCGCCGAACTGCACGTGTGGCCCGGCGGGTTCCACGGCTTCGACGGCTTCGTCCCGCAGGCGGCCCTGTCGAGGGCGGCGCGGGCGGCACAGCTGGACTGGCTGCGCAGGCTGCTGGCGCGGTGACGGTGCGGCGCCAATGCCGAGATGCGGATGCCGGTGCCGACGCGGATGCGGATGCCGGATGCCGGCGGCACGCCTCCGGGCGGGCGGGCCGATCCCTCGTGCTTTCCGGCTCCGCGCTCCCGGCTCTCCCGGCGCTGCGTTGGTGCTCCGCCGCCCTCGGGAAGATGCTTGTCAGTAGAGCCCTGGCCGTACAGGTCCCGCGCACGCCGCGGGACGACGAACGAGCAACGGCGAGATGAGCGGCGATGGAGCGACTTCCCACCTCTCCCGGCGAGCGCCCGGCCCGTGACCCGGCCCCGCCCGAGGCCCAGTCCGAAGCGATCGGCACCGCCCAGGCCACCCTGGAGGGGTGGGCCTTCCACCAGTCCCCCTGCCTGCTGGCGATCTTCGGCCCCGACCTGCGTCTGCTGCGCGTCAACCAGGCGATGGAGCGCGCGCTCTCGCGCGGCCAGGACGAGTTGCGCGGGCTGCGGCTCGCGGACATCGCGCCCGGTCCGTCCTGCGACGAGGCCGCGGACCGGATGCGTACGGCACTGGAGACCGGCGAGTCCCAGCACATCGAGGCCGCCCTGCGCACCGCGGGCGCCGGTCCGCAGGTCCGCCGGCCGGTCTCCCTGACGCCCCTGAAGGACGGCGACGGACGGGTGCGCGGGGTGTGCCTGACCGTACAGGACGGCCTCCCGGCCCCGGGCGCCGCCGAGCGGCCGAACGCGCTGCGGCTGAAGGAAGCCGCCGCGCGGCTCGGCACGACCCTCGACCTCGGGCGCACCGTGCAGGAACTCGGGGACGTCACCGTGCCGGTCCTCGCCGACCTGACGGCGGTGGACCTGCTCGACTTCCCCCGGTCCGCCGAGGACGCCTCCCCGGCCACCGCGACCGAGCCGGTCGTACTGCGCCGTGCCGCGCTGCGTTCGGCGGACGCGCGCGAACCCGAACCGGCGAGCGCCGTCGGCGGCACGACCGCCCACGCGGCCGCGTCCCCTCCGGTTCGGTGCCTGGTCACCGGCCGGCCCGAGCGGTACACGGCGGCCGAGCCGGCCTTCGGCCGCTGGCTGGAGCACGACGAGGCGGCCGCGTCCCTACGCGCCCTCGGGGCGCACTCGCTGCTTGCGGTGCCGCTGCTGACGGGCGGCACCACGCTGGGCGTGGTCCTCTTCGGACGCCGCCGCGACCGGGAACCCTTCGGGCCCGAGGACGTACTGGCCGCCGAGGAGCTCGCGGCCAGGGCGGCCGTCAGCATCCACAACGCCCGCCGCCACACCAGGGCCCGCACCACGACCATGGCCCTCCAGCGCAGCCTGCTCCCGCAGACCCTGCCCGACCAGACGGCCCTGGACATCGCCTCCCGCTATCTGCCGGCGGGCAGCCAGGCGGGGGTGGGCGGCGACTGGTTCGACGTCATCCCGCTGTCCGGCGCGCGGGTCGCCCTGGTGGTGGGCGACGTGGTCGGGCACGGCATCCGCGCCTCGGCCACCATGGGCCGGGTACGGACCGCGGTGCGCACCCTGGCCGACGTCGACCTGCCGGCCGACGAACTGCTCACCCACCTCGACGACCTGGTCCTGCACCTGTCCGTGGAGGAGGGCAGCGCCACCGACCCGGCCGCCGAGACCGCCGGCGGCATCGGCACCACCTGCCTCTACGCCGTCTACGACCCGGTGTCGCGGCGCTGCACCCTCGCCCGGGCCGGCCACCCCCCGCCCGCCGTGGTCACCCCGGACGGCGCGGTCCGCTTCCTGGACGTGCCGGCCGGCCCGCCGCTGGGCCTGGGCGGGCTGCCCTTCGAGGCCGTGGAGACCGAGCTTCCCGAGGGCAGCGTCCTCGCCCTCTACACCGACGGCCTGCTCGAGGCCCGCGACCACGACATCGACGTGGCGCTGGACAGGATGTTCGCCGAGCTGGCCCGCCCCGCCACCACCCTGGACACCGTCTGCGACCGCGTGCTGACGGCCCTGCTCAGCCACCGTCCCGACGACGACGTGGCGCTGCTGGTGGCCCGCACCCGGGCACTGCACGCCGACCGGGTCGCCGCCTGGGACCTGCCCTTCGACGCCTCCGTGGTCGCCGACGCCCGCCACTACGCGGACGGCCGGCTCACCGCGTGGGGGCTGGAGGAGGCCGCGTTCGTCACCGAGCTGATGGTCAGCGAGCTGGTCACCAACGCCCTGCGCTACGGCCGGCCGCCCGTGCAGCTGCGGATGATCCACCAGGGGTCCACGCTGATCTGCGAGGTCTTCGACTCCAGCAGCACCACCCCGCACATGCGGCGGGCGCGGACCTTCGACGAGGGCGGCCGCGGACTGCTGCTGGTGGCGCAGCTGGCCCAGCGCTGGGGCACCCGGCACGACCGGATCGGCAAGACGGTCTGGGCGGAGCAGTCGCTGACGACGCCGTGACGCCGTAGCCCCGGGCGCGGTTGCGGTTGCGGTTGCGGTCAAACCTTTCAGGCGTGCGGGTGCTCCATCAGACCCGGCCACGGAACACGGGCCGGGCCCAGGAAGGCGGTTCCGGAGGCGCGCCCGGGGTCCCGGCCCCCTCGGAACCCGGTGCCGCTTCGGAGGCCCCGGCGGCTACGCAGGTCTCGGAGGCCTCGGACGCCAAGGATGCCTCGGAGACTACGGAGGCCTCGGCCGGCACCGGCACCGCGGGCGCTCGGGTGTCGACCCGGGTGAGCGGCCTGGTGGTCCCGGGCCCGGAGTCCCGCGCGGGCGCCGGCCGCACGCGGGTGGCGGCGCGCAGGGCCGCGACGAACTCCAGGCAGGAGTCGTAGCGGTCCTCGGGGACCTTCGCCAGCGCCTTGGCCATCACCGCGTCCGCTTCCGGCGCGATGTCGGGCCGCTTGGCGGTCAGGGCGGGCGGCTGGTCGTACTGGTGCGCCCACAGCAGGGCGATGTCCTCGTCGCGCTGGAAGGGCGGCGCGCCGGTGAGGGTCTCGTGGACGACGCAGGCGAGGCTGTAGAGGTCGCACCTGCCGTCGACCGGGCGGCCGGAGATCTGCTCGGGCGCCACGTAGTCGAGGGTGCCGACGAACTCGCCGACGGTGGTGAACCCGGTCAGCGACAGCGACTTCTTCGTCAGCCCGAAGTCGGTGAGGTAGACGTGCTCGGGGTGGTCGCTGTCCACGCCCTTGGCGACCAGGACGTTGCCGGGTTTGACGTCCCGGTGCACCAGGTTGTGCTCGTGGGCCGCGTCGAGGGCGGAGGCGAGCTGGGCGGCGATGCGCAGGGCGGTCGCCACCGGCAGCGGGCCGTCCCGGTCGAGCAGGGCGCGCAGGTCGAGGCCGGAGACGTAGCGCATGGCGATGTAGAGCACGCCGTCCGTCTCGCCGGCCTCGAAGATGGGGACGATGTGCGGGTGCTCGATGGCGGCGGCCACGCGGGACTCGTGGGTGAAGCGGCGGCGGAAGGTGTCGTTGCGGGCGAGTCCGGGGGCGAGGAGCTTGAGGGCGACCGTGCGGTCGAGGCGGAGGTCCTTCGCGCAGTACACGACGGCCATGCCGCCGCGGCCGAGCTCGCGCTCCACGCGGTAGCCCGCGATCTCCGTGCCGGTCAGGCCGGAGGGCCGGTTCGCGTACCGGCTCACGTCGTCCGGCGACGGGTCCATGGGCCACCACCGTCACGTGGCGCGTCCGGGCCGGCCGGGTGACCGGCCGCTCTGCCACACCGCACATTCTAGTCGCCGACTCGCCGGTTGCCAGGCGTTGTTGGCGGGTGACACAGTGGGCGCCCCGGGGAAGGGCCCACACGCCCGCGTGTACGCCCGCGCCGCACACGGCCGGCCGGCGCGCGCTCCTCCGCAGCGGGCGCCCACCCCTCCGCCCGCACCCGCACGGACCGCAGGCCGTCGCACACCCTCGCCGCGGCCCCGCCCCCGATCCGGGCCGCCCCTCGCCTGACACTGACTCCCCCACACCCCCACCCGGCCGAAGGACATCCCCCCATGCGCACCACGCACATTCCCGCATCCCCTCCCGCCGCCGACCCTTCCTGGACGAGCGGCCGCCCCGGCTCCTCCCGCGGCTGTCCGAACCTGATCCATCAGCGGTTCCCCTTCCGGGGCACGGAGGTTACCGTTCGGTAGACAACGCGCTCCCGGAGGTGTTCCGCATGACGCTCGACCGTGCCGCAGGTCTGGCCGAGACCGCCCGCGCACTGGCCGAAGGGGAGGTGTCGTCCCGCACCCTGGTCGAGGAGGCGCTGGCCCGGATCGAGGCCACGCAGACGTCCCTGAACGCCTTCCGCATCGTCCGCGCCGAGGCCGCGCTCGCCGAGGCGGACGCGGCCGACCGCCGGCTGTCCGCCGGGGACCGGCCGCCGCTGCTCGGGGTGCCGGTGGCGGTGAAGGACGACATGGACGTGGCGGGCGAGCCGACCGCGTTCGGCTGCCGGGGCGCGTTCCCGGCGGTGGCCGAGGACGGCGAGGCGGTACGGCGGCTGCGCGCGGCGGGTGCGGTGATCGTCGGCAAGACCAACACCTGCGAGCTGGGACAGTGGCCCTTCACCGAGGGCCCGGCGTTCGGCGAGACGCGCAATCCCTGGGACACCGCCAGGACCCCGGGCGGCTCCTCGGGCGGTTCGGCGGCCGCGGTCGCCGCCGGGCTGGTGCCGGCCGCCCTCGGCTCGGACGGCGCCGGCTCGGTGCGCATCCCGGCCGCCTGGACGCATCTGGTCGGGATCAAGCCGCAGCGGGGACGCCTGTCGACCTGGCCGCGCGGCGAGTCCTTCCAGGGCATCACGGTCAACGGCACCCTGGCGCGCACGGTCGACGACGCGGCCCTGCTGCTGGACGCGGCCGCCGGGAACCACCCGGACGACCCCCACCAGCCGCCGGCCCTGGACGTCCGGGCCGCCGCGACCCGGGAGCCGGGCAGGCTGCGCATCGCGCTCTCACTCAAGCCGCCGTTCACCGCCCTGCCGGTGCGGCTCGACCCCGGGATACGGGCGCGTGTCGTCGAACTGGCCGGGAAACTGGCCGGGTTGGGGCACCACGTCGAGGAGGCCGACCCACCCTACGGCCAGATCGGGCTGACCTTCGTGCCGCGTGCCACGGCCGGCATCGCGGAGTGGGTGAGCGACGCGCCCGAGCCGGCGCTGCTCGACCCGCGCACCCGCGGCGCCGCCCGGCTGGGGCGGCTGCTCGGCGGGGCGCCGCTGCGCGTGGCACGGCGCGCGGAGGCGGTGCTGCACCGGCGCATCGGCCGGTTCTTCGAGTCGTACGACGTGATCCTCGCGCCGACGACGGCCGCCGTCCCGCCCCGGATCGGCGCCATGGCCGAGCTGAGCGGCTTTGCCACCGACCGCGCGATGATCGCCGCCTGCCCCTACGCCTGGCCGTGGAACGTGCTGGGCTGGCCCGGCGTGAACGTCCCCGCCGGGTTCGTCGCGGGCGGCCTGCCCGTGGGCGCGCAGCTGCTCGGGCCGGCGCACAGCGAGCCGCTGCTGGTCTCGCTGGCCGCGCAGTTGGAGGCGGACCTGCGCTGGCACGAGCGGTGGCCGCCGCCCCGGCCGGCGGTCGCGGACGCTCCGGCGGCCTGACCAGGCACCGCGCGCGACCCGCCACGCCGGCGCCTGGCCGATCCGCCGGCTCCGAGGCGCCGGGATGCCGTTCAGGCCGTCAGCAGGCCGATGCCCAGGGCGATCAGGACCGCGACCTTGGCGATCTCCAGGGCCACGTAGACCAGGTGGCCGCGCGAGCGGGGGCCCTCCTCGCCGGCCAGGACGCGGTCGGAGCGGCGGTTGAGCCGGGGGCGTACGAAGACCAGCTGGGCCAGGAGCAGGACGACGACGGCCGCGGTCAGGCCCACGGTCGCGGCCGGCGCCCCGCCCACGGCCACCGCGACGACGACCACGGCGGCCAGGGCGGCCTCCACGAGGTTCAGCGCCCGGAAGACCATGCGGCCGATGCCGAGGCCGATCGGAATGGTCACACCGGGGGCGCGGAACTTCAGCGGGGCCTCGAGGAAGGAGATCGCCAGCACCATCCCGAGCCAGACGAAGGTGACCGCGCTCGCCGTGGCGGCCGACGTGGTGTTCATCGAAGTGTTGCCTTTCCGCCGCGGAGACCCGCGGCCTGTTCACGTCATCCGGCCGAGCCGTCCGATCGAGTCATCCGGCCGAGTCGTCCGGTCAGGTCGTCCGGTGGGAGTCGTTCCGGTGGGAGTCGTCCGGTCGCGTCACCCGGCCGTCGCGGCCGGGTCGTTGCTCCCGGCCAGGTGGGCCAGACAGAAGTCGGGCCGGGCGAACGGCTCCAGGCCGGTCGCGGTCAGCGGGGCGCCCAGTTCGGCCAACGCGCCCTGCATCAGGCCCAGATGGACCGGGCAGACCAACTCGCCGTATTCCTCGGCCAGTTCCAGGAAGGGGCAGTGGCGCAGCCGGATCCGCGCAGGGACCTCGGTCTCGCCGGCGCCCTCGGGTTCGGGGGCGAAGCCGAGGTCGTCGAGCAGGGCCACCAGGCGCTCCGCCGACTGCGCGGCCGTCGGCTTGCGGTAGGGCGGCAGCGGATCGACCAGGAACCGCCCCCAGGCCCGGCCCGCCTCCGCCGCCTCCTCCCGTGCCCCTCGGCCCCGGGACGCGAGCTGACCGAGCAGGATCTGCGCCAGCAGCCGGTAACTGCGCGTCCCGCGGCGGTCCATGCCGGGCCGGGGCGCGTAGACGGTACGGGGACGGCCGGGGCCCGAGGGCTCCTCGATCCGCCGCTCGACCAGCCCCTCGGCCACCAGGGCCTCGAGGTGGAACCGCACGGTGTTGGGGTGCACGCCGATCCGCCCGGCCGTCTCGGTGACGCCCAGCGGCTCGTCGGCGGCGCGCAGCACGGCCAGCACCTCGCGACGGCGAGGGCTCTCCTGTGTGGGGGCCACGTCGGCTCACCCCTTCCACCTGCGGCGATTTTTTACGAATGCTGACTGTGAGAATCGTAGCGCCCGTCCGGCGCGGAGGGGGAGGCGGGGTGGCCGTGAGGCACGTTCTAAAGTGCGTGCGTGACTTCGTTCATCGATGAGGACGTTCCCGGCCGCTACGGCCCCACCGCGACCACCGAGGCCGACCCCCGCGAGGTCGGCCGGGTGCGCACCGAGTACTCGCCGGCCCACGACGGCGACCCCGACCCCGGTGAGATCGTCTGGACCTGGGTGCCCTTCGAGGAGAACGACGGGCGGGGCAAGGACCGGCCGGTGCTCGTGGTGGCCCGCGAGGCCGCGGGGACCCTCCTGGCCGTGCGGCTGTCCAGCAAGGCGCACGACGGCGACCGCGAGTGGGTGCCGATCGGCAACGGGCCCTGGGACCGGTCGGGGCGCGCCTCCTGGGTGGACGTGGACCGCGTGCTGCGGCTGCACGAGGAGGGGATGCGGCGCGAGGCGTGCGCGCTGGACCGGATGCGGTTCAACTCCGTGGTGCACCGGCTGCGGGAGCGCTACGGCTGGAGCTGACGGGACTCTCCGGCGCACCTCGCCGCACGGCCCCACACCCCCCGGCCACCCCGCCACCGGCACCGGCACCGGCCACCAGCGACCGGCATCGGTCACCCCACCATCGCCACCGCCACCGCGCCACCACGGCTACCGGTCGCCGAACGCCCGTACGAACGCCGCCCGCACCGCGCTCCCCCGGGTGCGGTCGAGCACGCCGAACACCACGCGCTCGAAGGCGTCCGCGAACCGTCCGCCGGGCCCGAGCAGGGCCCTGAAGGCGGCCGCCACCTGCGCCGGGTCGTTGCGGAACACCCCGCAGCCCCAGGCGCCCAGCACCAGCCGCCGGTAGCCGTGCGCGGCGGCCGTCTCCAGGACGCGCTCGGCCCGAGAGGCCAGGGCAACGGGCAGCTCGGCGGCGCGCTCGGGGGCGTCGCGCAGGACCACCCCGGCGTTGGGCGCCGCGGCGGTCAGGAAGCCGGCGGTGTACGGCTCGTCCAGGAGTCCGCCGCGCTCGTCGCGGAAGACGGGCACCGCGGGCGAGTGGATGACCCGGTCGGAGTAGAACGGGTCACGGTGGGCCCGGTGGTGCTCGTAGAACTCGCGGGCGCCGAGCAGGCACGTGTAGAGCGCGGAGGCGCGGCACAGGGCCTCCTCCTGGGCCTGCGCGCCGTTGAGGTAGCCGCCGCCGGGGTTGCGGGCCGAGGCGAAGTTCAGCACGGCGGGCCGGCCGCCGAGCCGGCGGGCCGCCTCCAGGCTGCTCTCGCCGGTGACCTCGACGAGCGTCCCGGCCGGAGCCCACCGGGGCACCGGCACCGGGCCCGGCCCGTGCATGCGCGTGCCCGCCCGGGCGGCCTCGACGGCCGCCCCTATCGGCACCTCGCGCCCGTCGGACGCGCGGTAGCCGCCCGCCATGACGATCTGTTCCGTCTGCTGCGCGACACCGCGCAGGCGCGCGCTCATGGCACCACCCCCGTGTGCGCCACGAGCGCGCGCCGCGACTCGTCCCCCGTCGTGCTCATGCACGCATCGTCAGCGATGCGGAACCCGCCGTGCAACGGAGTTTTCCGGGGCCGGGACACCGTGAGCGGGCCGCCGGGACCCCGCGAGCGGGCCGTGGTGCGCCGGCAGACGTCGCGGAAACGGAGGATCGGGGGCACGATTGTCACGATGTGCACCCTTGTGCGAAACGGTCCGAGGGTTTTGGGTGGGACGGTATGCCGCCGGCCCGGCCCACAGCTTCGGACCGGTGGCATGGTGGAATCTCAGGAGGATCCCGACATGTCCGATTCGGCAAGTGGCTGTACGGAGCCCCGTACCGCCGTCACCGAAGCCGAGGTCGAGGCCCTGGTCAGTGGCATCTGCTTCAAGACCGGGCCGCCCCGCACCCTCGGCGTGGAAGTGGAATGGCTCGTCCACGAGCTGCGCGATCCGCGGCTCCCCGTCACACCCGAACGTCTCGAAGCGGCCTACGCCGCGTTGCGGACCGTGCCCCTGAGGTCGGCGCTCACCGTTGAGCCCGGCGGCCAGCTGGAGCTGAGCTCGCCACCCGCCGCCTCCCTGATGGAGTGCATCGGCACCGTCTCCGCCGACCTCGACGCCGTCCGCGCCGTACTGGCCGGGGACGGGCTGCGTCTCACCGGACTCGGCCACGACCCCTGGCGCCTGCCCCGCCGCTTCCTGCGCGAGCGGCGCTACGACGCGCTGGAGACGTGCCTGGCCCGCGGCGGCCCCGCCGGCCGTCACATGATGTGCGCCTCGGCCTCCGTCCAGGTGTGCCTGGACGCCGGGCACGAGGAGCCCGGGCCGCTCGGCCACGGGCGGCGCTGGTGGCTGGCGCACCAGCTGGGCGCGGTCCTGGTGGCCGCGTTCGCCAACTCCCCGCTGGCGTCGGGCCGGCCCACCGGCTGGCTCTCCACGCGTCAGCTGATGTGGACCCGGATCGGCCCGGGCCGGGCGGGCGCTCCCCCGCTGAACGGCGACCCGCGCGCCGCCTGGGCGCGGCACGCGCTGGACGCGCCGGTGATGTGCGTACGGCGCGACGACGGGCCGTGGGACGTGCCCGAGGGGCTGTCCTTCCGGGAGTGGATACGGACCCGGCTGCCGAGGCCGCCCACGAAGGCGGACCTCGACTACCACCTCACCACCCTGTTCCCGCCGGTCAGGCCGCGGGGGCACCTGGAGCTGCGCATGATCGACGCGCAGCCCGGCGACGACGGCTGGATCGTGCCGGCCGCGGTGACGGCGGCGCTGTTCGACGACCCGGAGGCGGCGGAGACCGCGTACCGGGCGGTGAAGCCGCTGGCCGAGCGGGCCGGGCCGCGTCCCGCGCCCCACAATCCGCTGTGGACCGGGGCGGCCCGGACCGGACTGGCCGACCCCGAACTGCACGAGGCCGCCGTCACCTGCTTCGCGGCCGCCCTGGAGGCCCTGCCCCGGCTCGGGGCCACCGACGAGGTCGTGGCCGCCGTCGCGGAGTTCCGCGAGCGCCACGTCCTCAAGGGCCGGTGCCCCGCCGACGACCTGCTCGACCGGCTGCGCGCCCCGGACCCCTCCCCGTCCGGGTCCCGCGCGACCGGGGGGAGCCCCACAGCCCACGGGAAGGACATCCGCACATGACCGACCCCGCACACGACTCCACGCCCGGCACGGCGACGGATCAGCGGACGCTGCGCGAGCGGGTGCTGAGCACGCTCACCACCGCCCGGGACCGCACCACGCTGCTGACCAGCTGCGTCGAGGATCCCGACCTCACCGCCCAGCACTCGCCGCTGATGTCCCCGCTGGTCTGGGACCTCGCGCACATCGGCAACCAGGAGGAGCTCTGGCTGCTGCGGGCGGTCGGCGGCCGCGAGGCGATGCGCCCCGAGATCGACAGCCTCTACGACGCCTTCGAGCACCCGCGCGCCGAGCGCCCCTCGCTGCCCCTGCTGCCGCCCGACGAGGCCCGCAAGTACGCGGCGGAGGTGCGCGGCCGGGTGATCGACCTGCTGGAGTCGGCCGCCTTCCGCGATGAGCCCGGCGCGCACGGCACCCGGCTGACCGAGGCGGGCTTCGCCTTCGGCATGGTCGCCCAGCACGAACAGCAGCACGACGAGACCATGCTGATCACCCATCAGCTGCGCCGCGGCCCGCAGGCGCTCACCGCCCCGGACCCCGAACCGGCGCCGCGGTTCACCGGGCCACCCGAAGTCCTCGTCCCCGGCGGCCCGTTCACCATGGGCACCTCCACCGAGCCGTGGGCGCTGGACAACGAACGGCCCGCGCACGTACGGGACGTGCCGGCGTTCTGGATCGACACCACGCCGGTGACCAACGGCGCCTACCTCGCGTTCGTCGAGGACGGCGGCTACGACGACCCGCGCTGGTGGGCCCCGGACGGCTGGGCGCACATACGCGCGCACGGCATCACCGCGCCGCTGTTCTGGCGCCGTGAGGGCGGGCAGTGGCTGCGCCGCCGCTTCGGCGTCACCGAGGCCGTACCGCCCGGGGAGCCGGTGCTGCATGTCAGCTGGTACGAGGCGGACGCCTACGCCCGCTGGGCCGGGCGGCGGCTGCCCACCGAGGCCGAGTGGGAGAAGGCCGCCCGTCACGACCCGGCCCAGGGCCGCTCCACCCGCTACCCCTGGGGCGACACCGATCCCGGCCCCGAGCACGCCAACCTCGGCCAGCGGCACCTGCGCCCGGCCCCGGCCGGCAGCTACCCGGCGGGCGAGTCGCCGCTCGGCGTACGGCAGTTGATCGGTGACGTCTGGGAGTGGACGGCCAGCGACTTCCTGCCGTACCCGGGGTTCGCCGCGTTCCCGTACAAGGAGTACTCCGAGGTGTTCTTCGGGCCCGAGTACAAGGTGCTGCGCGGCGGTTCGTTCGCCGTGGACCCGGTGGCCTGCCGGGGCACGTTCCGCAACTGGGACTACCCGGTCAGGCGGCAGATCTTCTCCGGCTTCCGCACCGCCCGCCCGGCCCGCGCGGAGGATGCCTGATGTGCCGTCACCTCGCCTACCTGGGACCCGAGGAGCCGCTCGGCCGGCTGCTGGTGGAGCCCCCGCACGGCCTGTACCGCCAGTCCTGGGCGCCCAGGCGCCAGCGGTACGGCACGGTCAACGCGGACGGCTTCGGCGTCGGCTGGTACGCGCCCGGCGACCCGGTGCCGGCCCGCTACCGGCGGGCGGGGCCCATCTGGGCCGACCTGTCCTTCGCCGACCTGGCCCGGGTGGTGCGCTCCGGCGCGCTGCTGGCCGCGGTGCGGGACGCGACCCTGTCGGGCGCGGACGCCGAGGCCGCGGCGGCGCCGTTCGCCGCGGGCCGCTGGCTGTTCAGCCACAACGGCGCCGTGACCGGCTGGCCGGGCTCGCTGGCCGCCCTGTCGCGGACCCTGCCGCCGAAGGACCTGCTGTCGCTGGAGGCCCGCAACGACTCGGCGCTCGTGTGGGCGCTGGTGCTGGCCCGGCTGCGGGCCGGCGACGAGGCCGGCCAGGCCCTCGGCGACACCGTGCCGGAGGTGGCCGCGGCCGCCCCCGGCTCCCGCCTCAACCTGCTGCTCACCGACGGCGAGACCATCACCGCCACCGCCTGGGGCGACACCCTGTGGTACCTGGCCGAGCCCGGCCGCCGCACGGTCGTGGCCTCCGAGCCCTACGACGACGATCCGCGGTGGCAGGAGGTGCCCGACCGCACACTGCTCGCGGCGAGCCGCACCGACGTCCTGCTCACCCCGCTCAAGGACCTGACCGAGGACCTGGCGTCCGCACCATCCGAGGAGCCTTGTACGTGAGTCGCTTCCGCACCACCCGCATCCTGCCCGAGGACGCCATGGCGGCCGCCCTGCGCGCCGACGTCCAGCACGGCCTGACCTCCGACCCGAAGACGCTTCCGCCCAAGTGGTTCTACGACGCCCACGGCAGCGAACTGTTCGAGCGGATCACCGAACTGCCCGAGTACTACCCGACACGCGCCGAGCGGGAGATCCTCGCCGCCCGCTCCGGTGAGATCGCCGCCGCCCTGCCCGCCCGCACCCTGGTCGAACTGGGCTCCGGCTCCTCGGAGAAGACCCGCTACCTGCTCGACGCGCTGAGCGGCCTGGACACCTACGTGCCCGTCGACGTCAGCGACAGCGCGCTCACCCAGGCCGGACAGGCCCTGGCCGCCGAACGGCCGGACCTGAACGTACACGCGCTGATCGCCGACTTCACCGGCGCACTGGCCCTGCCCGACGCGCCCGGACCGCGGCTGCTCGCCTTCCTCGGCGGCACGATCGGCAACCTGCTGCCCGCCGAGCGCGCCGCCTTCCTTGAGCGGGTGCGCGGCCTGCTCTCGCCCGGTGACGCGCTGCTGCTCGGCACCGACCTGGTCAAGGACGAGGACGTCCTGGTGAGGGCGTACGACGACGCGGCCGGGGTGACGGCCGCGTTCAACAAGAACGTCCTCGCGGTCGTCAACCGTGAACTGGGCGCCGACTTCGACCCGGACGCCTTCGACCACGTGGCGCTGTGGGACGCCGGCAACGAGTGGATCGAGATGCGGCTGCGCTCGCGCGTCGCGCAGACCGTGAAGGTGCCGGCCCTCGACCTCGCCGTCGACTTCGCGGCGGGCGAGGACCTGCGCACGGAGGTCTCGGCGAAGTTCCGCGAGGAGGGAGTCGGCCGTGAGCTGCGCGCCGCGGGGCTCGAGCCGGCGCGCTGGTGGACGGACGGCGAGGAGCGGTTCGCGCTGTCGCTGAGCGTGGTGCGCTGAGGCGCCCGGGCGCCGAGTTCCGCGCGGGGTTCGGCGCCCGTTCTCACTTCACGTTCGGGGAGAGCTCCTGGGTGATCCGGCGTGAGGCGCGGCGCGCCTCGGTCGCCGGGTCGCCCCCGGTGAGCACCTTGGTCATGTACTGCTTGATCGGGTTGTCCGCCTCGACCGCCGCCCACTGCGGCGTGCTGGGGGTCGCCCGGCCGTGCGCGGCGCCCGCCGCCATGGCCGCGACCCCCTCCTCGCCCGAGACCGCGGAGGCGAGGGTGGTCTTGTTGGGGACGTAGTTCATGGCGCGGGCCAGTTCGGTGTCCCACTTGGCGCCGGTCAGGGCGGCGACCACGGCGACGGCCGCGTCCCGGTCGTCGGTGTCGCGGGGCACGACGAGGTCGGAGCCCCCGGTGAACACGGCGCCCGGCCGCGCGGCCGTCTTGCCCGGCACCGGGAAGAAGCCCAGCTTGCCCTTCAGGGAGGGGTTCTTCTGCACGATCGCCTGGGCCAGTCCCGGCACGGCGACGATCTGCGCCACCTTGCCGGCGGCGAACACCCCGGCCTGCGGCGGGTGTTCCTCGTCGGCGCCGGCGGGCCCGCGGCCGAGCGCCTGGAGCCGGCGGTAGAAGTCCATGCCGCGCAGGGCCGCCGGGGTGTCGAGGGTGCCCTTCCAGATGTTGTCGGTCTGCTGGGCGAGGTCGCCGCCCTCGTCCCAGATGAAGCCGGAGAGCGTGTACCAGTCCTGTCCGGCCAGGTAGATGCCCTGGTCACCGCCGGAGTCGAGCTTCTCGGTGTCGGCGAGCCACTCGGCGCGGGTACGGGGCGGGGAGTCGATGCCCGCCTTCTCGAACAGGTCCTTGCGGTAGATGACCACCCGGTTGGCCGCGTACCAGGGGATGCCGTACTGCGCGGAGTTGTCCAGCCCCGGCTCGGCCAGGCCCGGCAGCCAGTCCTTCATGCCCCAGTCCCGCATCGACTCCAGGGTCAGGTTGGTGAGCCGGCCGCCCTCGACGTACTGCGCCACCTGGGTGTTGCCGACCTCGATGACGTCGGGGCACTCGCCGGATCCGGCGCCGAGCGCCTTCTGCACCTTGGGGCCGATGCCGGTCCATTCCTGGATGCGGATGTCGAGGCGCAGGTCGCCGTGGGTGCGTTCGAAGTCCTCGGTGAAGCGGCGCAGGAAGTCCTGCGAGGCGCTGTCCTTCATCAGCCATACGGTGACGGTGTGCCGGCCGCCCGAGCCGCCGGGCAGCACACCGCAGGCGCCGGCCAGGGAGGCCGACACGAGGACGAGGGCGACGAAACTGCGTCTCACGAGGGGTCCTGTTCTGTCCGTGACAGGGCAAAGGGGCCCGACGTGGGGGGACGAGCGGGGCTCGTACCGGGTGGGCAGCAGTTTGGTATGGACCAATGCTTCGGTCAAGGGGCGTACCGGCGCCGGCCGTACGTCTCGCGCTCGGCCACGGCATACGGCACGGTGGAGTGACGCGTGACACATCCGTCACCGACGGCCACGGACACGGCCACGGTCACGGCGCACACGGCCGCGGCCACGGACGCAGAGGAGATCCGCATGACCGACCACACCTACCGGGTCACCGAGATCGTCGGCACCTCGCACGAGGGCGTCGACCAGGCCATCCGCAACGCCGTCGACCGCGCCTCCCAGACCCTGCGCAACCTGGACTGGTTCGAGGTGACCCAGGTCAGGGGCCAGATCGAGAACGGGCGGATCGAGCACTACCAGGTGGGCCTGAAGGTCGGCTTCCGCATCGAGGACGCGGACTGACCCGCCCTCCGAAGCTCAGGTCCGGCCCTCGCGCTCCCGCGCGTCCTTCAGGTCGGCCGAGGGCTCGGCCCACCGCGCCCGCAGGACGGGGAAACCCGCCTGTTCGGCGTCCGCGCACACCAGCTCGTCGTCGTCCACGAGGATCCTGATCTCCCGGCCGCGGGCGAGCCGGCGCAGGGTCTCCAGCTTGGTGCGGCGGGCGGGCCTGCGGTCGTCGTCGCGCCGCATGTGCACCCGGCCCTCGGGCAGCCCGTGGGCGGCGAGCCAGTCCAGCGTGTCCCGGCGGCACCGCTCGGGCCGCCCGGTGAGGTAGACGACCTCGCATTCCCGCGCGCTGTCCCGGGCCAGCCGTACGCCCTCGGCGAGCGGCGGGTCCTTGGGGCCTGTCCGGGGGTTCCCGCCTGCGCCCCGCACGCCCTACGGGCGGACGACGGGAAACCCCGGACAGGCCCCAAGCGCGGCGGCGAAGAAGGCGTCCCAGTCCCGGGGCCGGCGCTCCAGGAACCGCTGCCGGTGCGCGGTGTCGGCGAGGGTGTTGTCCAGGTCGAACACGGCGAGGGGCCGCCTGCTGCTGTCCGTCACACCGCCCAGCGTAGACAGACCGCCGAGTGCCGTCCGGATGCGCGCCCGGGGGCCGCCCGTGATGATGGGTACATGTCCGGACCACTGCCCGTCATCGTGCACCCGCCCTCCCCGACCGGCGGCCGGCGCGTCCGTGTGAATGGCGAGATCCTGGGGCTGGCCTACAGCGTCGCGGACGTCGCCGAGTTCCTGCGCCGCGCCGGCCTCGACGTCGACCCCGTGGAGGTCTCGGTCTCCCCGCTCATCGACTGGCGCGGCGGCGGTCCCGAGTACTGGGGCCCCGAGCCCGACGAGCCGGCGCCCTGACCGGCGGCGGGAATCTGGGGGCGGGCCAGGCGTTGAACCCGGTGTGAGTTCCCTGATCGCCGCCACCCGCTTCTCCGTCCTCGACCGCTCCCGCACCCGCGAGGGCCACCCGGACGCCGAGGCGCTGCGCGACACGGTGCGGCTGGCCCAGGAGGCCGAACGGCTCGGCTACCACCGCTTCTGGGTGTCGGAACACCACGGCGTGCCCGGTGTCGCCGGGTCCGCGCCCACGGTCCTCGCCGCGGCCGTCGCCTCCGCGACCTCCGCCATCCGCGTCGGCACCGGCGGGGTGATGCTGCCCAACCACCGGACGCTGGTGGTCGCGGAGCAGTTCGGGGTACTGGAGTCGCTGTTCCCCGGCCGGATCGACATGGGCCTCGGCCGCTCGGTCGGCTTCACCGGCGGCGTGCGCCGGGCACTGGGCCACGACAAGGGCGACGCCGAGGACTTCGAGGCCCAACTTTCCGAGCTGCTCGGCTGGTTCGAGGGCGGCTCACCGACCGGCGCGCACGCCCGCCCCGCCGAGGGCCTGCGCGTGCCGCCGTTCGTGCTCGCGATGGGCGAGGGCGCCGCGATCGCCGCCCGTCTGGGCCTGCCCATGGTCATCGGCGACCTGCGTCACCGCGAGAGGATGCTCCGGGGCATCGACCGCTACCGCGCCGACTTCCGCCCCTCTTCGTGGGCCGCCGAGCCGTACGTCGTCGCCTCCGGCACCGTGGCGGTGGCCGCGACCGCGGCCGACGCCCACCGCCTCCTGGTCCCGGAGGCCTGGTCCATGGCCCACGCCCGCACACACGGCGCCTTTCCGCCTCTGCCGCCCGCCGAGCGCGTCGAGGTGGCGGCGATGACCGCCAAGGAGCGCGGCTTGTACGAGTCCGGTCTCACCGGTCACCTCGCGGGCACCGAGGACCAGGTCGCCCACGACCTGGAAACCCTCCTGAAGGAGACCGCCGCCCAGGAGGTCCTGGTCACCACGAGCACGTACGACCGCGAGGCCCTGACGGACTCCCTGCGGCGGCTCGCGCGGATCTTCGCCTCCTAGGGAGCCGGGACCGGCGAGGGCGATCGGGGACAATCTTTCCATGCACATCCCCCACGACCCCTACGTCCGTGTCCGCGGTGCCCGGGAGCACAACCTCAAAGGCGTCGACGTGGACGTCCCGCGCGACGCGCTGGTGGTGTTCACCGGGGTGTCGGGGTCGGGCAAGTCCTCGCTGGCGTTCGGGACCATCTACGCGGAGGCCCAGCGCCGCTACTTCGAGTCGGTGGCGCCGTACGCGCGGCGGCTGATCCACCAGGTGGGGGCGCCGAAGGTCGGGGAGGTGAGCGGGCTTCCGCCGGCCGTGTCGCTGGAGCAGCGCCGGTCGGTCCCCTCGTCGCGCTCGTCGGTGGGGACGGTGACGAACCTGTCCAACTCGCTGCGGATGCTGTTCTCGCGGGCCGGGGACTATCCGCCGGGCGCCGAGCGGCTCGACTCGGACGCCTTCTCTCCCAACACGGCGGCCGGGGCGTGCCCCGAGTGCCACGGGCTCGGGCGGGTGCACCGCACCAGCGAGGCGTCGCTCGTGCCCGATCCCTCGCTGTCCATCCGGGAGGGGGCGATCGCGGCGTGGCCGGGGGCCTGGCAGGGCAAGAACCTGCGGGACATCCTCGACGCCCTCGGGTACGACGTCGACCGGCCCTGGCGCGAACTGCCCGCCGAGCAGCGGGAGTGGATCCTGTTCACCGACGAGCAGCCCGTGGTGACCGTGCACCCGGTGCGGGACGCCGATCGCATCCAGCGGCCGTACCAGGGCACGTACATGAGCGCCCGGCGGTATGTGATGAAGACCTTCGCCGACTCCAAGAGCGCGACCCTGCGGGCCCGGGCGGAGCGGTTCCTCGTCGCGGAGCCCTGTCCGGTGTGCCGGGGCGGCCGGCTGCGCCCCGAGGCGCTGGCCGTCACCTTCGCGGGGCACACCATCGCCGAACTGGCCGCGCTGCCGCTGACCGAGCTCGCCGGCCTGCTGCACGGCACGTCCGAGGCCGCGCGCGTGCTCACCGACGACCTCAAGTCCCGTATCGCGCCCATCGTCGAGCTCGGGCTCGGGTACCTCGGCCTCGACCGTGCCGCGCCCACCCTTTCGGCGGGCGAGCTGCAACGGCTGCGGCTCGCCACGCAGTTGAGGTCCGGGCTCTTCGGAGTCGTGTACGTGCTCGACGAGCCCTCGGCCGGACTGCACCCGGCGGACACCGAGGCCCTGCTCACGGTGCTCCAGCGGCTGAAGGCCGCGGGCAACTCGGTGTTCGTCGTGGAGCACCACCTCGACGTCGTGCGCGCGGCGGACTGGGTGGTGGACGTCGGTCCGCTGGCCGGGGAGCACGGCGGGCGGGTGCTGCACAGCGGGCCCGTCGACGGGCTGGAGCGGGTGCCGGAGTCGGCCACGGGGCGTTTCCTGTTCGGGCGGGCGGCTGTCCCGGAGCGCCGGGACCGGCGGCCGCACGCCCGGTTGAAGGTCGGGCCGGTGACGCGGCACAACCTGCGCGGGGTGACCGCCGAGTTCCCGCTGGGCGCGTTCACCGCGGTCACGGGGGTGTCCGGGTCGGGGAAGTCCACACTCATCGGCGAGATCACGCAGGACGCCGCCGGGGTGGAACGGCTCGTCCGCGTGGACCAGAAGCCGATCGGGCGCACCCCGCGCTCCAACCTGGCCACCTACACCGGGCTGTTCGACGTCGTGCGGAAGCTGTTCGCGGACACCGACGAGGCGCGCGAGCGCGGTTACGGGGTCGGGCGGTTCTCGTTCAACGTGGCCGGAGGGCGCTGCGAGACCTGCCAGGGCGAGGGGTTCGTCAGCGTGGAACTGCTCTTCCTGCCCAGCACGTACGCGCCCTGCCCCGACTGCGGCGGGGCCCGCTACAACCCCGAGACGCTCCAAGTGACGTACCGGGGGCGGAACATCGCTCAGGTGCTTGACCTGACGGTGGAGGACGCGGCCGGGTTCTTCGCCGGCACGCCCGCCGCCGCCCGCAGTCTGGGTACCCTTCTCGACGTGGGTCTGGGATATCTCCGCCTCGGCCAGCCGGCGACCGAGCTGTCGGGCGGCGAGGCCCAGCGCATCAAGCTGGCCGGCGAGTTGCAGCGCGGCCGGCGCGGACACACCCTCTACCTGCTCGACGAGCCGACGACCGGGCTCCACCCCGCCGATGTCGAGGTGCTGATGCGGCAGTTGCACGGCCTGGTCGACGCCGGGCACACTGTGATCGTCGTCGAGCACGACATGTCCGTGGTGGCCGGGGCGGACTGGGTGATCGACCTGGGGCCCGGCGGCGGTGACGAGGGCGGCCGCATCGTGGCGGCGGGCCCGCCGGAGGCGGTGGCACGGGCGGAGGACAGCGCGACCGCCCCGTATCTCGCGCGGGTGCTGGGCCGTGCCGGTGGCCGAGGGAGTGCGGGATGAAAAGGGTGCGTACGGGCGGCATCACGTGCGTCCGACACCGCGCGGACGGCGATCTCGCGGAGTGCGTCCGGGTCCTCGCGCGGGTGCACGAGCACAGCGGCTACCCCGTGAACTGGCCCGACCGGCCGGGCGAATGGCTGACACCGGCCGCACTGCTCGGCGCGTGGGTGGCGGAGCTGGAGGGCCGGGTCGTGGGCCATGTCGCCCTGTGCCGGGGCGGCGCCTCGGACCTGGCGCCCGGGGTGTGGAGCGCGCGTACCGGAGCGGACGCGCGGGCGACCGCCGTGGTGGGCCGGCTGTTCGTCGACCCCTCGGCCCGGGGCCACGGGATCGGCGCGCTGCTGATGGAGGCGGCCGCCGAAGGGGGCCAGGACCGCTCCCTGCACCCGGTGCTGGACGTGGTGGCCACGGACACGGCGGCCAGGGCCCTGTACGAACGGCTCGGCTGGCAGCTGCTGACCACGGTGCGGCAGCGGTGGGGCCCGGAGCAACTGGTCACCGTCCACTGCTACGCCGCCGCCGCGCCCTGAGCCGGGGGCGGCACGTGGGTACGGCCGGTCCTGTCGTCCCCGGGCCGGCACTGGGCGGCCGCTGCCAGCGTGCGGCGGTCGCGGTGGGCGGACGCCGGGACGAGCGGCCGTGTCTCCACCTCGGCCACCAGGCCGCGGGTCGAGGCCACGCGCCACAGCGAGGCGAGCAGGGAGTCGTCCCCGACGAAGGCCGGCGCCGTGCTCGGCTCTCCCGCGCCCTCCCCGATCCTGCGGTAGCGGATGCGCACCGGCTGGACCGGTGTGCCCGCGTCCAGGGCGGCCTGGAAGACCGCGCGGTGGAAGCGGCCCTCCGCGCGCCCGCACCAGGTGCTGCCCTCGGGGAAGGCGGCGACCGCGGCGCCCCCGCGCAGGGCGTCGGCGACGCGCGCGACCGTGCCGGGCAGGGCGCGCAGCCGGTCGCGCTCGATGAACAGCGCCCCACGCGCCGCGAGCGGACCCGCCAGCGGCCAGTCGCGTATCTCCGTCTTGGCCAGCATCCGTGCCGGGCGCACGGCGGCCAGCAACGGAACGTCCAGCCAGGAGACGTGGTTGGCGACCAGCAGCAGACCCCCGGTGGGCGGGGCGCCGGAGCCGGTGAAGCGGACGCGGACCCCGGCGGCCCGTACCAGCGCCCGGCACCAGCGGCGGACCAGGTCCGCCGGTACGCGCCCGCCCAGCGGTGACAGCACGACGCCGGCCAGGAGCAGCACGGCGACCGCCGTGAGCCGCGCCACCGCGCGCGGCGCAAAGGCCGCGCGGGCCGTCGGTTCCACGCACGCCGCGGGAGTGCACGGCGCGGCGGGCAGCCAGGCGCTCACCGGGACGGCACGAGGGAGAGGAAGTGGCGCAGGTAGCGGGGGTTGACCCGGCGCATCGACAGCAGGACGTACAGGTCGGCGACGCCGAAGTCGGGATCGTGGGCGGGCTCGCCGCACACCCAGGCGCCCAGGCGGAGGTAGCCGCGCAGGAGTGCGGGCAGCTGGGCCCGGGCGGGCGGTGCGGGCTCCTCCTGCGGTGACCCCGCCGGGGTCCAGGGCAGCAGCGGGCGTACCCGGTACTCCTTCGGCGCGAGGTTCGCGGTGCGCACCCGCTCCCAGGTGGCGGCCGCGAGCGTCCCGCCGTCGGACAGCGGCAGGGAGCAGCAGCCGGCGAGCCACTCGTGGCCGCGCTCCACCATGTAGCGGGCCATGCCCGCCCAGATCAGGCCGATGACCGTGCCGTCCCGGTGGTCGGGGTGCACGCAGGAGCGGCCCACCTCCACCAGGGAGGGCCGGATCGCGTCGAGCGGGCCGAGGTCGAACTCGCCCTCGGAGTACAGGCGTCCGGCGATCGCGGCGCGTTCGGGCGGGAGGAGCCGGTAGGTGCCGACGACCTGTCCGGTGAGGGTCTCGCGGACGAGGAGGTGGTCGCAGTAGGAGTCGAAGGGGTCGATGTCGTGTCCCGGCTGCGGGCTGGTCAGCAGGGCGCCCATCTCGCCGGCGAAGACCTCGTACCGCAGCCGCTGGGCTGCGCGTACGTCCGCCTCGTCGCGGGCGAGGGTGACGGTGTAACGGGTGGGTGCGGCGGGCTGCGGGGGACGGGTGAGCGTGCTGGCGCCGGTCATGGCACTCTCCTGGTCACGGGCCGGAAGCGGCGGGGCGGGAGGGCCGGCGTGCCGTCCTCCCGCCCCTGTTCTTCCGGTGTCCGCTGACCGGCGCGTGACCGGCGCCGGGAGGGCCGGTGTGCGCTTGTTGAATGCCCGGGGTGCCTAGGCGTGCGTGGGGGGTGCCCTGGGCGTGCCTGGCGTGCCCGGGATGGTGCCTCGGGGTGCTTGGCGGGACCGGGGCAGCACCACGTCCGGTCCCGCCCGTCCGCACCCTGCCGGCGAACGTTCTCCTTCGCGGGGGCTACCGCTTGGCGGCCCTGCGGGTGGCGCGCAGCCACTCCTTGTTCATACTGGTGATCGACACCAGCGGGATGCCCTTCGGGCAGGCGGTGGCGCACTCGCCGGTCAGGGTGCAGCCGCCGAAGCCCTCCTCGTCCATCTGGGCCACCATGTCCAGCACGCGGGTCTCGCGCTCGGGCGCGCCCTGCGGGAGGACGTTGAGGTGGTTGACCTTGGCGGAGGTGAAGAGCATGGCCGCGCCGTTGGGGCAGGCGGCCACACACGCGCCGCACCCGATGCACTCGGCGTGCTCGAAGGCGAAGTCGGCGTCCGGCTTCGGCACGGGCGTGGCGTGGGCCTCGGGCGCGGAGCCGGTGGGGGCGGTGATGTAGCCGCCGGCCTGGATGATCCGGTCGAAGGCCGAGCGGTCCACGACCAGGTCCTTGACCACCGGGAAGGCCGCCGCCCGCCACGGCTCGACGTCGATGGTGTCGCCGTCCTTGAAGGAGCGCATGTGCAGCTGGCAGGTGGTGGTGCGCTCGGGGCCGTGCGCGTCGCCGTTGATGACCAGGCTGCACGCGCCGCAGATGCCCTCGCGGCAGTCGTGGTCGAAGGCGACGGGGTCCTCGCCGGAGAGGATGAGCTGTTCGTTGAGGACGTCCAGCATCTCCAGGAAGGACATGTCGGGCGAGATGCCGTCCACCTCGTAGGTGGACATGGTGCCTTCGGCGCCGGCGTTCTTCTGCCGCCAGACGCGCAAGGTGAGCTTCATGCGTAGCTCCGCTGGGTGGGGTGGACGTACTCGAAGACCAGGTCTTCCTTGTGCAGGGTGGGGGCCTCGCCCGTGCCGGTGAACTCCCAGGCGGCCGCGTACCCGAACTCGTCGTCCTTGCGGGCGGCCTCGCCGTCGGGGGTCTGGGACTCCTCGCGGAAGTGGCCGCCGCAGGACTCGGAGCGGTGCAGGGCGTCGAGGCACATGAGCTCGGCGAGCTCGAGGTAGTCGACGATGCGGTTGGCCTTCTCCAGCGACTGGTTGAACTCCTCGCCGGTGCCGGGGACCTTGATGCGGCGCCAGAACTCCTCGCGGATCTGCGGGATGCGCTCGAGCGCCTTGCGCAGCCCGCTGTCGGTGCGGGCCATGCCGCAGAACTCCCACAGCAGTTCGCCGAGTTCGCGGTGGAAGGAGTCGGGGGTGCGGTCGCCGTCGACGGCGAGGAGCAGGTTCAGACGGTCCTCGGTCTCGGCGAGCACCTCCTGGACGACCGGGTGGTCCGCGCCGACCTCGTCCTTGTGGGGGTGGCGGGCCAGGTAGTCGTTGATGGTGGCCGGGAGGACGAAGTAGCCGTCGGCGAGGCCCTGCATCAGCGCGGAGGCGCCGAGGCGGTTGGCGCCGTGGTCGGAGAAGTTGGCCTCGCCGACCGCGAACAGGCCCGGGATGGTGGTCTGGAGGTCGTAGTCGACCCACAGGCCGCCCATCGTGTAGTGCACGGCGGGGTAGATCCGCATGGGAACCTCGTAGGGGTTCTCGGCGGTGATCCGCTCGTACATGTCGAAGAGGTTGCCGTACCTCTCCTCGACCTTGCCGCGGCCCATCCGCTTGATGGCGTCGGCGAAGTCGAGGTAGACGCCCTGGCCGCCGGGGCCCACTCCCCTGCCCTCGTCGCAGACGTTCTTCGCGGCGCGGGAGGCGATGTCGCGGGGCACGAGGTTGCCGAAGGAGGGGTAGATGCGCTCCAGGTAGTAGTCGCGCTCGTCCTCGGGGATCTGGTTCGGCGGCCGGGTGTCGCCCTTGGCCTTGGGCACCCAGATGCGGCCGTCGTTGCGCAGCGACTCGCTCATCAGGGTGAGCTTGGACTGGTGGTCGCCGGTGCGCGGGATGCAGGTGGGGTGGATCTGCGTGAAGCAGGGGTTGGCGAAGTAGGCGCCGCGCCGGTGCGCCCGCCAGACGGCGGTCGCGTTGGAGTTCATGGCGTTGGTGGACAGGTAGAAGACGTTGCCGTAGCCGCCGGAGGCCAGTACGACGGCGTCGGCGAAGTAGGTGTCGATCTTCCCGGTGATCAGGTCGCGCGCGACGATGCCGCGGGCGCGGCCGTCGACGACGATCAGGTCGAGCATCTCGGTGCGCGGGTGCATCTCGACGTTGCCGGCGGCGATCTGGCGGGACAGCGCCTGGTAGGCGCCGAGGAGGAGCTGCTGGCCCGTCTGGCCGCGGGCGTAGAAGGTGCGGGAGACCTGGACGCCGCCGAAGGAGCGGGTGTCGAGCAGGCCGCCGTACTCCCGGGCGAAGGGCACGCCCTGGGCGACGCACTGGTCGATGATCTCCACCGAGATCTGCGCGAGGCGGTGGACGTTGGACTCGCGGGAGCGGAAGTCGCCGCCCTTGACGGTGTCGTAGAACAGGCGGTGGACGGAGTCGCCGTCGTTGCGGTAGTTCTTGGCCGCGTTGATGCCGCCTTGCGCGGCGATGGAGTGGGCGCGGCGCGGGGAGTCCTGGTAGCAGAACTGGACGACGCGGTAGCCCTGTTCGGCGAGGGTGGCGCCCGCGGAGCCGCCCGCGAGGCCGGTGCCGACGACGATGACGGTCTGCTTGCGCCGGTTGGCGGGGTTGACCAGCTTGGCCTCGAAACGGCGCTTGTCCCAGCGCTCGTTGATCGGGCCGGCGGGGGCCTTGGTGTCGGCGACCGGCTCGCCGGTCGTGTAGTCGGCGTAGGAGGTCATGTCAGCTCACCACTCCGGTCATCACGCCCACGGGCACGGCGATGAAGCCGGCCGTGAGCAGAGTTGCGAGAACGTTGGCGACGGTCTTCAGAGCGCGGTCGCGGGTGCGGCTGCCGGCGCCGAGGGTCTGGGCGGCGCTCCAGAAGCCGTGGCGGATGTGCAGGCCGAGCGCGAGCATGGCGACGATGTAGATCACGTCGCCGTACCAGGTGGAGAAGGTGTCCACGACGTTCTGGTACGGGTGGCCCTCCTGGAAGCCGCCGGAGTGCACGGTGCCGGTGGTCAGGTCCAGGACGTGCCAGACGATGAAGAGGCCGAGGATGACGCCGCCCCAGCGCATGGTGCGGGTGGCGTAGCTCGCGCGGGGGCGGGTGTGCACGTACTTGGTGGGGCGGGCCTTGAGGTCGCGGCGGCTGAGCTGGTAGGCGCAGACGGCGTGGGCGACAACGGCCACCACGAGGACGACGCGGATGAGCCAGAGCGTCCACTCGTAGTGCATGAACGGTTCGCCCACGGTGCGCAGCCAGTGCGCGTAGTGGTTGAACTCGCCGGCCCCGAAGTAGATCTTCAGGTTTCCGATCATGTGGGCGACCAGGTACAGCAGCATGATCAGGCCACTGACCGCCATCACGGTCTTCTTGCCGACGGTCGAGTCCCACACGGTGCGCGCCATGGACGGCCGTCGGTCCGTCCGCGTTGCCAGTGCCATGGGAATGAACGCTAGGACCGAAGGTCCCCATCGGTCCAAGACATCATCCGGCTGGTTTCGATAGTGAGCAGCTATGCTGATGGGGTGCAGTTCCAGCAACTCCAGTACTTCGTGGCCGTCGCCGAGACGCGGCACTTCACCCGGGCCGCGGACATGGTCCATGTCGCCCAGCCGTCGCTGTCCCAGCAGATCAAGGCGCTGGAGCGGGAGCTGGGCGCTGATCTGTTCCTGCGGGCGCGGGGCAACATCACGCTCACCGCGGCGGGCGAGGCGCTGCTGCCGCTGGCCCGGCGCATCCTCGCCGACGCGGACACCGCGCGGCACGAGGTGCAGGAGCTGGTGCAGCTGCGGCGGGGGCGGGTGCGGCTGGGCGCCACCCCGAGCGTGTGCACCGGTCTGCTGCCCGACGTGCTGCGCGCCTTCCACGACCGCTATCCGGGCATCCGGCTGCTGATCGAGGAGGGCGGCTCGCACGATCTCGTACGGGAGCTGGCCCGCGGCGCCCTCGACCTGGCCCTGGTCGTACTACCGCTGCCCAGCCCCTCGCCCGCCCTGACCACGGTCGAGCTGCTGCGCGAGGACCTGGTGGTGGTTTCCTCGCCGGAGGCGCCGGCGCCGGGCGGACCGGGCCGGCGCACGGTCCGCGTCGCGGATCTGGAGGGCGAGCGCCTGGTGATGTTCCGGCACGGCTACGACCTGCGGGAACTCACCGTGGCCGCGTGCCGCGCCGAGGGCTTCGAACCCGACCTCGCGGTCGAGGGCGGCGAGATGGACGCGGTGCTGGGCTTCGTCCGGGCGGGGCTCGGCGTCGCCGTCGTCCCCCGCATGGTCGCCACCCGCTCCGGCCGGGGGCTGCGCGTCACCCCGCTGGCCCGCCCGGGCCTGCACCGCACCATCGCCCTGGCCCACCGCAGCGACGTGGCACCGCCGAGGGCGGCCCGCGAACTCCAGCGGATGCTGCTGGAGCGGTAGCGGGCGGCTCCCGGGACCGCCGGACCGCGCGGCGGGCCCGCGGGTCAGCCGGCGACGGCCGGGCGCAGGACCTCCTCGCACCAGGTGCAGAAGTCCGTGGGGGCCGTAGCCGGGGTGGGCCGGGCCGCGAGACCGTAGAAGTCCTGGGCTTCCAGGGCCCTCGTCATGTCGGCCAGGCCGCCGGCCCAGGCCTCGGAGGCGCCGCGGGCGCGCAGCGCGGCGGCGTAGTCCTCGGCGGCGGCCCAGCGGACCCGTACGGGGCGGCCCAGTACCTCGGAGATGACCTCGGCCATGCCCTCGGCGGTCAGGGTGTCGGGGCCGACCGTGGGCACGTCGTCCTGGCCGGTCCAGGAGTCGTCGAGGAGGAGGCGGGCCGCGGTGGCCGCGATGTCCCGGGTGGAGCAGGTGCGCAGGACCCGGTCCGCGGTCATGGTGAGCTGGAACTCGCCAAGGTCGCGGATCGCAACGGCCTGCCCGAGCAGGTTCTCCATGAGGAAGGGCGGGCACAGCGCGCGGTAGTGCACGCCCGTCGCCGAGATGCGGTCGTCCATGGCCAGCGACGCCGAGATCTGCCCGGCGTCCTTGGCCACGCCCCGGCCCAGCGTGGAGACGGCGACCACCCTTTGCACGCTCCCCGCCTCGATCACCTCGCACAGCGCGTCGGTGAAGGCGCCGAAGTGCCCCTCCACGCTGTCGGCCCCGGGCGACGGAGGCACCAGCCAGAACACGCGGTCGGCGCCCGCGCACGCCGCGGCGAGGACCGCTGGCTCGGCGTGCGAGCCCTGGAACACCTCCGCCTCCCCGCGCGCCCGCCGGGACAGACGGGCCGGGTCGCGGGCGATCACCCGGAGGCGGCCCGCCGCGTCCGGGGTGTCGAGGAGGCGGTCGAGCAACTGCCCGCCGATCTGGCCGGTGGGTGTGGTCACGACGATCACGAGACAGACTCCAGTCCGAGGGAGAGAAGACACAAGAGCAGGTGCCTCGATGCTCCGGCCGGGGCCGGAGGAACTGAAGGTCCGATCCGCTCGCGCTCGTTACCCTGAGAGCAATACCGACCGCCGCTGGGGGACACCGTGGAATCACGCCCGCTGCGCTACTTCGTCGCCGTCGCCGAAGAGCTCAACTTCGCCCGCGCCGCCGGGCGGCTGGGCATCTCACCGCCGCCCCTGTCCCGCGCGATCCGCCGGCTGGAGACGGAGCTCGGCGTCACGCTGTTCGAGCGGACCACGCACAGTGTGACCCTGACCCCGGCCGGCGAGGTGCTGCTCAGCCAGGCCCGGATCGCCCTGGACGCCCTCGAGGCCGCCGGACGACGCGCGCGCCGGGCGGCGGCCTCGGAGACGAAACTGATCCTCGCCATGAAGGCCGACGGCGACGCCGGACTGCTGGAACCCCTGCTGAAGCGGTACGCCGCCGACCCCGCCGCCCTCCCGGTCACCGTCCGCCTGTGCGGCTGGCGCGAACAGCCCCGGCTGCTGCGCCGGGGCGAGGCGGACGCGGCCCTGGTCCACGAGCCGTTCGACCGCACCGGCCTGGACGCCGAGACGCTGGTGTCCGAACCGCGCGTCGCTGCACTCCCTGCGGACCACCCGCTCGCCGCCCGGGACTCCCTGGCCCTCGCCGACCTCGGCCTGCGCCCGGACGAACTCGACGGTTACGTCGACGGGATCCGCGGCAAGGGACGCGACCTCGCCCAGCTGCTCACGCTCGTGGGCCTGGGCGACACCGTCCCCGTACTGCCCGCCTCCGTGGCGGACCGCTACCCCCGGCCCGGCGTCGTCTACCGGGAGGTCCTGGACGCGCCGCCCGCCACCCTCGCCATCGCCTGGCCCCAGCAGTCCCGGTCCACCGCCACGGCCGCCCTGGTGCGCGCCGCGATGACCGAGGCCGGGGCCTGACACCTCCCGGACGCGGACCGTGGCCGGGGCCGTGACCGGCACCGCGCCCGGTGCCGCGTCAGCCCGCCGCGTCCACCAGGGCCAGTTCGTGCAGGCGTTCCGGGGGGCCGGGGCGGGCGTAGTACCAGCCCTGGGCCGTGTCGCAGCCCAGTACGCGCAGTTGCTCGGCCTGGGCGCCGGTCTCCACGCCCTCCACGGTGACCGCGAGGTCCAGGCTGTGGGCGAGGGCGACGATCCCCTCGACGATCTTCAGGTCGACGGGGTCGGCGGGGAACTGCTGCATGCCCCGGGTGAAGGAGCGGTCCAGCTTGAGCACGCTCACCGGAAGCCGGCGCAGGTTGGCGAGGTTGGAGTAGCCGGTGCCGAAGTCGTCCAGGGCGATGTCGACGCCCATCTCGGCCAGCCGGCGCAGCGGTTTGAGCAGGTCGTCGTCCGCGCCGATCAGCGCCGACTCGGTCACCTCCAGGCACAGCGCGTCCGGCGTCACGCCCGTGCGCTCCAGGATCTCCACGGTGTCCTGGACGAGACCGGGGTGGTGCAGCTGACACGGCGAGAGGTTGACGTTGATGCGCAGCGGCCCGGCGTCGCCGTGCCGTTCGCGCCACGCGCGGGCCTGCCGCACGGACTGCTCCATGACCCAGCGGCCCAACGGTACGATGAGCCCGGTGTGTTCGGCCAGCGGGATGAACCGGTCGGGCCCGAGGACCCCGTGCTGCGGATGCAGCCAGCGCACCAGCGCCTCCGCGCCCCGCACGCTGCCGTCGCCGAGGTGCACCAGCGGCTGGTACTCGATGAAGAACTCGCCGCGGTCCAGGGCGGCCGGCAGCGCTGTCGTCAGTCCGTGCCGGGTGATGGCGCGGGCGTCGGCCTCCGGGTCGGCGAGCTCGAAGCGGTTGCCGCCCGCCGACTTGGCCCGGTACATGGTGATGTCGGCGCTGCGCAGCACCTCGGCGGCGCTGCGCTCCCCCACCGGCCCCTCGACCACGCCGATGCTGCCGCGCACGGTCAGCTCGCGGCCCTCGATGCGGACCGGCGCGACGAGCGCGTTCATGATGCGTGAGGCCAGCTCGTCGACCTCGCGCTGGGTGTCGGGGCCGGTGGTCAGCGCCACGAACTCGTCGCCGCCGAGCCGGGCCACCATCTCGCCGGGGGCGGTCGCGCAGGCCTGGAGGCGGTCGGCGACCTCGACGAGCAGCCGGTCGCCGGCCGCGTGCCCGAGGCTGTCGTTGATGGTCTTGAAACCGTCGAGGTCGAGGTAGCACAGCCCGAAGCGCTGGCCCTCGCCCGCGTTGAGGGTCTTTTCCAGCCGCTCGAAGAACAGCGTCCGGTTGGGCAGGCCGGTGAGGGCGTCGTGGGTGGCCTCGTAGCGCAGCCGGAGGTTGAGCAGCCGCCGCTCGGTGGTGTCCTCCATGAGGGCCAGCTGGTACTGGGGGTTGCCGTCGGCGTCGCGCAGCAGGGAGACCGTCAGGTTGGTCCACAGCGCCGTGCCGTCGGGGCGGTAGAAGGCCTTCTCCACGTGGTAGTGCTCGCGTTCGCCGCGCACCAGTTCCTCGTACAGGCGCCACACCTGCGGGGCGTCCTCGGCGTGCGTCCAGTCCCGTACGTTGCGGCCCCGCACGCCCTGTTCGGAGCCGCCGAACATGCGCAGCAGCGCCTCGTTGACCTGGAGGATGTTGCCGTCCAGGTCGGCGATGCCGATGCCTATGGCCGCGCCTTCGAACACCGCCCGGAAGCGGGCCTCGCTCGCGTGCAGGGCCTGCGCGACGACGCCCTGCGCGCGCAGCGCGGCCTGGGAGATCGCCTCCTGCTCGGCGAGGGTGCGTTCACGCAGCGCCCGCGCGAACCCGGCGGCCATGGCGTGCTGGAGCCGCGCCGAACGGGCCCTCAGGTCCTCCTGGTCGCCGCCCTCGCCGCAGTAGAGCACGAGGTAGGCGTCCACGCAGTCCAGGGAGCGGCTGAGCGCCTCGGGGGCGGTGCAGTGCGCGGCCACCAGTCCGGCGCCCGCCGCCTCGCCGGCGCCCGCGTCGAAGGTCCTCGCCCGCAGCGCGTCGCTCAGCAGGCGGGCCAGCGGCAGCAGGCGCTCCTCGAACTCCGGGCGGGTCAGCGACGTGGAGGTGACGGGGAAGACCGCGCGGCTCCAGATGGTCGTCAGCCGGCGCAGTCTGTCCTCCGGCCCGTCCGGCTCCGCGCTCACGCCGTACGCCCCACGCCCGCGAAACCGGAGAAGGCGTAGGGATCCTCGTCCTCCGGCGCCGTCTGCGGCCGCCACAGCGGCGGCGGCACCACTCCCGGCTCCACCATCTCGTACCCCTCGAAGAACCGCGTGATCTCCTCGCGCGAGCGCATGATCAGCGGGTTGCGGATGTCCTTGTACACGTCGACCGCTCCCTCGCTGCGCTCCGGTGGAAGCGGGATGCCCTCGTAGGAGGCGTGCGTGAGAACGAGCAGGCTGCCCGGCGCGAGCGCGTCGCGCAGCTCGGCCACCGCTCCGTAGGGGTCGTCCGCGTCTTCCACGAAGTGCAGTATGGCAACGAGAAGCAGCGCCACTGGCCGATTCAGGTCGATCAGCCGTCGCAACCGGGGGCTCTCGAGGATCTCGCGGGGCTTGCGGAGGTCGGCCGCGAGCACGTCCGTGTCGTCGTTTCCGGCCAGGACGGCCTGGCTGTGGGCGACCGCCACCGGGTCGTGGTCGACGTAGAGCACGCGGGCGCCGGAATCGGCCGACTGCGCCACCTCGTGGACGTTGCCGAAGGTGGGGATGCCCGAGCCGATGTCCACGAACTGGGTGATGCCCTCGTCCAGGGCGAAGCGCACCGCACGGCGCATGAACGCCCTGTTCGCCTGCATGATCTTGGGCAGCCCCGGCATGAACTCCATGGCCTTGCGGGCGGCTTCCCGGTCGACCTCGAAGTTGTGCGAACCGCCCAGGTAGTAGTCGTAGATACGAGCGACGCTCGGCACCGAGATGTCGATACTCCGGGGAGCCCAAGCGGGACGCTCCATCTTCTCTCCAAGGCGTAGGCGATCCGGTGTTCGAGCTGAGGCTACTGATCGCCCGCCAACGGGGCGAGCAGAACCGGAAATTGACCATCCGTTCCCGGTCACCACCTGCGTCGCTCTTCTGTCCCGTGCGCCCGCATCAGGGCGGATTGCGCCGGTGTGCGCGCACGGCGAACCGCCCCCTCCGTGCGGTGCGGAAGGGGCGGTCCGGTCTCCTGGGGGAGGTGTTCGTCTACTTCGGCGCGCCGACCGGCTTTCCGTCCGGCGAGACGGCGTACCAGGTGCCGCCGACGCCCTGGCCGTTGATGTCTCCGGGCACCTTGTCCCCGGAGAAGGTGTAGATCGGCCAGCAGTTGACGGTCATCTGCTTCACGCCGTCGGGCCGGGTGAAGCCCATCAGGCCCTTCTTGGCCACGCCCTTGGTGTCGTTCGCGGGCACGGGGGCCACCGCCGGCCACTTCTCCAGGCAGGCGCCGGTGCACGCGGAGACCGACTTCGGCCACGCCTTGTCCTTGAGGAACCGGTAGACGGTCATGCCGTTCTTGTCGACCACGATGTCGCCGAGGTCGGTCTTCTTGACCGAGAGGCCCGGCAGGCTCGCCAGCGAGGCCTTCTTGCCGTTGGGCGCCAGCGCGTACCACTTGCCGCCCACACCCTGCCCGGCGGTGTCGCCCGCCTTGGTGTCCTTTGCGTAGCGGTAGGCGGGCCAGCCCGCGATCGTCAGCTGCTTGGTGCCGTCGGAGCGGGTGACCTCGCCGAGCAGGGCCTTGTCGACGCCGGCGCCGGCGGTGGCGTCGTTCGCGGGCACCGGCGGCCAGGTCTTGGCGCAGTCGCCGTCGCAGTTGGACTTGGGGGGCTCGGCGGTGTCCTGGTCGAAGCGGTACAGCGTCATCCCCGCGCTGTCCGTCAGCACCTTGCCCAGTGCGGCGTTGCTGGAGACGGCGAGCCGGCCGGCGGCCTTCCCGGCGCCCGCGGCGCCCTGCTGGCCGTCGGCGCCGTAGCCGTTGCCGGCGCCCGTGCCGGTCTGGGTGCCGGTGCCGGCGCCCGCGCCGCCGAAGCCGCCGGCCGGGGCGGTGGCACCCACGTTCTGGCTGCCCGCCGACGGGGTGCCTCCCTGACCGCACGCCGTCGTCAGCGCCAGTACGGCAGCGGCCGTCGCCACCAGCGATGCGCTCCGCCAGGAGGTGTTCATCGTCAACTCCCCATAATCACAAGGGTGTTGCAGCGCCCTGCTGCGCCGCCGCACGACACTGGGTACGCATGGGGGTGGCGGTTGTGTTCAATCGCGGCGGGATTTTCTTTCCGGAACTTGTGACGCGTTTTCCGCCACCCCGCGCCCGCGCGTCCGTCCGCCGTACGCACGCGCCCAGCACGCGCGTGCCCATCCGCGGCCCGGCGCGGGCCCGTTGCCCAAACCTCCCGGGCCTCCTCGTCCTTCCTTCGGGCCAATCCCCCGCGGCCGCGGCGTGCCCCGGTCCGGCACGGATCATGATCTCGGTCGTGCATCGACCCGAACCGACTCGATTCGTCCTGGTGCTGAGGGTGTTGGCGCCGGTCACGCTGGCCTGGACGTGCGTGGGCTGGCCGGCCGCGCCCGCCGTGGCCGACGCCTGCGCCTACGCCTCGACGGGCCCGGACGGAACGGTGGCGGTGTCGGTGGCCGGTGACGCCGGATCCTGGCCGCCGCCCCTGCCGCCGCCGTGCCCGCAGCCGACACCGCCGCCGCCCACCCCACCCTGCCCGACTCCCACCCCCACTCCCACACCGACGCCGAGGCCGAAGCCCCCTCCGCCCCCGCTCCCTCAGAAGCCGTCCGCGCGGCCGACGCCGCCGCCGAAGCCCCGGCCCACACCTGTGCCGCCGCCCCGGCCGGCGCATCCGCAGGCCCGCCCGGCGCCCCCGCCTCCGCCCCCGCCGCCCCCACCCACCCCGAGGCCCGTGCCCACGCCCCGCCCCCGGCCCTCGGTGACGCCGGTGACGTACCCGGAGTACCACCCGCGGCCGCACCGCGCCACGCCGCGGCACGGGCCGTCGCCCCTGACCTACGTCCTGCTCATCGCGGTGCCCGCACTGGCCGCCGTCGCCGCGCTCCGTCCGCGCTGACTCCGGGAGGAAACGTTGTCGGAATGGCTTGTTCTCACCCTCGCGATGCTGGCCGCCTGCGTCGTGGTGGTCCTCATCACCTTCCTGCGCCACCGCACAGCGGCCGAGGACGACGATCCCAGCGAGACGCCGGACGTCATCGAGTACATGACGATGTGGATCGGCGTGGTCTACGCCATCGTGCTGGGCCTGGCCATCGCCGGGGTCTGGGAGGCGCGCGTCGCCGCCCAGGACCACGTGCAGGCGGAGGCGCAGGCGCTGCACGAGGTCTCCGAGCGGGTACGGGTCTACCCGCCCGACGTCCGGGACCGGATCCGCTCCGACGTCAACGCCTATGTCGGACACGTCGTCACCACCGAGTGGAAGACGATGGCCGAGCACGGCCGGGTCACGAAGCAAGGCGACCGGATGCTCGACAAGGTACGCGCCGACGTGACCGACTACCGGCCCAGGTCGGACCACGAGGCGCAGGCCTACCAGCCGCTCGTGGACCAGGTGGCGGCCGCCGACCAGGCCCGCGCGGCCCGCGCCGACTCGACGGGGGCGACCATGCCGGGCGTGGTGTGGTTCGGGCTGATCTCGGGGGCCGTGGTCACCATCGGGATGGTGTTCGCGCTCCAGATCCGGCGCACGACCCGGGAGCTGGTGCTCGCCGGGCTGTTCTCCGCGCTGATCGCCTTCCTGCTGTTCCTGATCTGGGACTTCGACGCTCCCTACAGCCGGGGCGTGTCGGCGTCCGCGGGGCCCTTCCTCGACCTGTTCCCGCACCTGCCGGGCTGACGGCCACTCAAGTCCCGGGTCCTGGTCCCTGTCCCCCGGGCGAAGGAACGCGTCCCCTGTGCGGCCCACACCGTTGCCCCGTTCGCCCGAGTGCGATCGCGCCGGCGCGCACACCTTCCTACCGTTTTGATCATCGAGGTGCATTTCCGGCACAAGCGGAAGATATCCGCTGCTGCTCCTCGGGGACCCGGAGGATCCATCATGCGCGTAATACCCGTCGTTTCGGCCGCACTGCTGGGCGTTGGCGCCCTCACCTTCTCCGCTCCGGCCGCCTTCGCCGCCGGCGGCGGTGACAGCCACTCCTACGGCAGCGACAGCGGCAGCCACTCCTACGGCGGCGGAGGCGGCGACAGCCGCTCCGACGACGGGGACGGCAGCGGCGGCCGCTCCGGTGGGGGCGGTGGCGGTGAGGACCGCGGCAGGGGCGGCGACAGCCGCTCCGAGGACAGCGACGACGAGGGCCGCTCCGGCGGCGGCGGACACAAGCGGGAGCACTTCCAGCACGGCGTCCGCGCGGGCGAGGGTGGCACCATCGCCGGCTTCGACCTCAAGGAGATCGGCATGGGCACCGCGCTCATCGGCGGCTCGGTCGGCGCGGCGTACTACCTGTCCCGCCGCCGCACCGGCGAGGAAGGCGTCGCCTGACGCCCCCCACCACCCCATGAACTCCGCCCCGGACTCGCAAGGCCCGGGGCGGAGTTCATGTGCGCGTGCGCGGGGGCCGGGAGGAAGGCGCAGACACGCACTCCTGAGCCCCACGAACCCGCGAGGCGAAGCACGCAGCACGCAAGCGCAGGGCCACGCGCCACGACCCACGTGCCACGCGCCGCACGGACACGCGGCCCGCGGGCACTCGGCCACGCAGCGGCGGGCACGCGGCGCGTGGCCCGCCAACACGGATCGCGCCGTACGGCCACGCGGCACGCGCCGCAAGCGGGCCGGGCACTGCGGGCTCGGAGGCACCCAGCCACGCAGCGGTCGGCGGGCGGGCGCGCGGGCGCCGGCACGCTGCACGCCGTACGAGCAGCGGCACTTGGCACGCGGACACCCCGTGCGCAACGCGCCGTACGGCCATGCCGCACGCGCCGCGCGCGCGAGCGCAGCGCGCTGGGCCTCCGGCCCGCGGACACTCGGCCACACAGCCCGCCGCAGGCGGGCAGGCGGCGCTTCGCGTGCGGGTGCCCCGCGTTCGTGTGCGGTGAGCGGAGGGGCTGCTGTCGTGTGCCGTGCGCTTGTGGGCCGCGCCGGGCCGGCTCGGAGGCCCGCGCACCCGCCCGCGTACCGCCCCGCAGTTGCGCGGTTCCCGCCGTGTTGCCGTGGCCCGGTGTGAGCGCGTGAAGGGATCCGGCCTCCCGCGGGGCGGGAGGCCGGATCCCTTGCCGTGGGCCGGGCTAGATACGGCGGCCCGTTCCGCGGCGGCGGAGCCAGACGGCGGCGCCTCCCAGGACGCCCGCGGCGAGCAGGCCGCCGCCGATGGCCATGTCGGCCCGCGTGGCGCCGGTGGTGGTGCCGCCGCCGACTCCCCCGCGGACGCCGCCGACGACGGTGAAGGCGTTCGGCCGGACCAGCGTGCGGCCACCGCAGTTGACCCTGACCTCGTACGACCCCGGGCGGGCGTCCAGGCGTACCGTGCCGATGCCCCGCGCGATCTCCCCGGGGCCGCCCACCGGCCGCAGCGGGATGGTCGAGAAGGCGGGCGAGGACGCGTGGCCGCCGGTGCGGCAGCCGTTGACCGCGATGCTCAACTGCCCGCCGCGGGCGATGACGCTGGGCGCGACCAGGACGTTGCGGATGCCGCCCGGCACGCCGCCGTGGCCCTCACCGGGAAATGTGCCGCCGAACCCGCCGACGCCCCCGACGCCCCCGATCGCGCCACCCCCGCCAATTCCCCCGATTCCCCCGATTCCCCCGACTCCGCCTTCCCCGCCTTTCCCGGCACCGCCCGGGAACTGCCCGTTGCCGAGGCCGTTGCCGAAACCGCCCCCCGGGCCGATCCCCGGGCCGCCCGGGAACTCGTTGCCGAGACCGTTGCCGAGGCCGCCCCCGGGACCGATTCCGGGGCCGCCGGGGAACTCGCCGTTGCCCAAGCCGCCCGGGAACTGGCCGTTCCCCCCGAGCCCGCCGAACCCGCCGGCTCCGCCGACGCCGGGACCGCCCGGGAACTGACCGTTGCCGAGGCCGCCCCCGGGGCCGCCCCCGGGGCCGATCCCCGGGCCGCCGGGGAACTGGCCGTTGCCGAGGCCGCCGGGCCCTACGTCCCATGTGACACCTGGGGAGTCACCGCCCTTGGCGACGGCCGCAGGCGCGGCGAACCCGATGGTGGCGAACGCCGCGACCACAACCGCCACAGGGGTACGAGCAGTACGCATGTGATCCTCCGCGGAAGGCGCCCCGGGGACCCGTACCCGGTCGATCGGCGAGAAAGCACCTCCCGGAAAAACCCTCGGATGCGCTTGACCTGCGCGCATTTCGGCGCTCGCCCGTACCGGTGAGCGCGCCGCCGAATGCCTCCGAATGCCTTCACCCCTTCGAAATGTCCCCGCAGGTCACGGTCCGTCAGATCAATACCGTCCGGATCGCCTCGGATGGCGCACCGGAAAGTGCCCGGCCACCCGTTCGCCGCTGCCCCCGTCGCCGGTCGCGCGCACCCGGATTAGCGTTGCCGTATCCGCGAATTGACGGGGCGACGGCCGCGTCGAGAGGGGAAATGCGAATGTCTGCGAGCCGACTGCCGACGATGGCCGACGAGGAGGAGCAGGAGCCTCGGCGCAAGCGTGCCCCCTGGGGCGTGATAGCGCTCGTCCTGCTCTCCGGGCTCGCCCTCATCCGCAACGGTTCCGGCGAGTTCGACGTCGGCCCGCCGCAGCCCGCGAAGGCGGTCGCGCCGGACATCGGCCGCGCGCCGGCCCCGAGCGCGGGCGCCGTGCGGGCGCTGCCCTCCTCGGTGCCCGACCGGGTCAGGATCCCCGTCATCCAGGTGGACGCGCCCATCACTCCGGTCGGTGTCGACTCGGACGGCTGGGTCGCCGCGCCCCCGCCGGAGGACCCGAATCTGGCCGGCTGGTTCAACGGCGCGGTGACGCCCGGGGAAAAGGGCACCGCGGTCGTCGTCGGGCACGTGGACAACAAGGCGGGACCGGCGGTCTTCTACGGCCTCGGCGCGCTGAAGAAGGGAAACCACGTCGACATTCACCGCGAGGACGGAAAGACGGCCGTCTTCGAGGTGTACGGCGTCGAGGTGTTCGAGAAGAACGGTTTCCCCGGCGACCGGGTGTACGGCTCGAAAGGCACTCCGGAACTGCGGGTCATCACCTGCGGCGGCGGTTACACCAAGCAGACGGGGTATCAGGGCAACGTCGTCGTCTTCGCCCGCCTGGTCGAGGTCCGCTGAGGCGTCGCGGGACCCGGACCGCGTCCCCGGCCCGGCGGCGCGGGCCGGGTCAGGTGTATTTCCGGCGCGGCACCGTGAAGTGGTAGCCCTCGTCGAGCAGGCGCGGCAGATAGGTCCGTACGGCGCGGACGGTCTGCGAGCGGTCGCCCCCGGCGTCGTGGTGGAGGACCACGACGCCGGGGGCGGCGCCGTGCTCGACGCGGCGGATGATGGTGCTGGTGCCGGGCGTGGTCCAGTCGAAGCTGTCGACCGTCCAGGCCAACGGCTCCATGCCCATCTCGGCGTTGAGCTGGAAGACGTCGCGGTTCCACGCGCCGTAGGGGGCGCGGAACCACAGGGGCCGCTGGCCGTACGCCTTCTCGATGACGTCGCTGGTGCTCTCGATCTCGTCGCGGATCTCACCGCGGCTGAGCTGGGTGAGCAGTGGGTGGGTCCAGGTGTGGTTGCCGACCACGTGGCCCTCGTCCGCCATGCGGGCCAGCAGGTTCCGGTTCCAGTCGGCCATCTCGCCGCACACGAAGAAGGTGGCCCGGATGTCGTACTTGGCCAGCGTGTCGAGGATGTGGGGGGTGTAGTCGGGGTTGGGGCCGTCGTCGAAGGTGAGCAGCATGGTGTTGCCCCGGCCGGACATGCGCAGGATCGGCGCGTGCCGCACCTTGGTGGGCAGCGGCTGGGCGGGCGGAGCCGCGTCTCCGGTCAGCGGGCGGAGCCGGTACGCGGAGGGCTTGAGGGCGGAACGCGCCTGGGGGCCCGCGGCGGGGGCGGGCCGTGCCGGGGAGTGGGAGGAGCCGGAGAGCAGCAGGCCGGCCGTGCCGGCCGCTCCCGCCGCCCCGAGAGCGGCGGCCCCTGCGAGCAGAACCCGGCGCCGCGTGAGCAACTGATCCTGATCCTTCTTCATGACTCATCAGTGACCGCCCGGTTGCCGCAGCACCGGTACGGCGGCACGAAAGCACCCGCCCGGCCGAGCCCCGCACAGGGCCCGTCCCGGTCCGGCGCGGTCAGCGGTGGCGGACCAGGGGGAAGGGGAGGGTCTCCCGGATGGTCAGGCCGGTGAGGAACATGATCAGGCGGTCCACGCCGAGGCCGAGGCCGCCGGTGGGGGGCATGGCGTACTCGAGGGCGTCGAGGAAGTCCTCGTCGACTTCCATGGCCTCGACGTCGCCGCCGGCGGCGAGCAGGGACTGGGCGGTGAGGCGGCGGCGCTGTTCGACCGGGTCGGTCAGTTCGGAGTAGGCGGTGCCGAGTTCGGTGCCGAAGGCGACAAGGTCCCAGCGTTCGGCGAGCCGCGGGTCGGCACGGTGCTGCCGGGTGAGCGGGGAGACCTCGGTGGGGAAGTCCTTGTAGAACACGGGCAGCCGGGTCCGTTCCTCCACCAGCCGCTCGTACATCTCCAGCACCATCTCACCGGCCGTGTCGTCCGCGGTGTACGGCACCGAGGCGCGGTCGCAGAGGCGGCGCAGGGTCTCCAGGTCGGTCCCGGGGCCGATCTCCTCCCCCAGCGCCTCGGAGATCGCGGCGTGCACGGTGGTGACCGGCCAGGGGCCGGAGATGTCGTACTCGGTGCCGTCCCTGCGGACCACGGGACGGCCGAAGGCGGCGGTGGCGGCGCCCTGGATCAGTTCGCGGGTGAGGTCGAGCATCACGTCGTAGTCGGCGTACGCCTGGTAGGCCTCCAGCATGGTGAACTCGGGGTTGTGCTTGTGGGAGACGCCCTCGTTGCGGAAGGTGCGCCCCAGTTCGAAGACCTTCTCCATGCCGCCCACGCACAGCCGCTTGAGGTACAGCTCGGGGGCGATGCGCAGGTACAGGTCGAGGTCGTAGGCGTTGATGTGGGTGGTGAAGGGGCGGGCGTTGGCGCCGCCGTGGATCTGCTGGAGCATCGGGGTCTCGACCTCGAGGTACCCGCGCTCCAGCAGGCCGCCGCGCAGGGCCTGTACGGCGGCGGAGCGCACCCGGAGCACCTCGCGGGCCTCGGGCCTGACGACCAGGTCGAGGTAGCGCATGCGCACCCGCGCCTCGGGGTCGGCCAGTCCCCGGCGCTTGTCGGGCAGGGGGCGCAGGCATTTGGCGAGGAGCTGCCAGGAGGTGACGAAGACGGTGGGTTCGCCCTTGTCGCTGACGCCGGCCCGGCCGGTGACGGTGATGTGGTCGCCGATGTCCGTGTCGGCGGTGAAGCGGTCCGGGGCGGGGCCGGGACCGTCGCGGGTGAGGGCGATCTGGTGGTCGCCGGACCAGTCGCGCAGTACGGCGAAGACGATGCCGCCGAAGTCGCGCACCAGCATGATCCGTCCGGCGGCGGTGACCTCCTCGCCCTCGCGGATCTCGGCGAGGGCGCGGGTGCGGGCGGGGACGCCCACCGGGTACGGGTCGGTGCCGGCCGCGCGCAGCCGGCCGAGCCGGGCGTGCCGGACGCGGTACTGGTCGGGCAGCCCGGCCAGCGGGTCGGCGGCCCGGGTGCGCGCGGTCCCGTCCGGGCCGAGCTCGTCGAGCGGGGGCAGTCCCTCGGTGGTGGCGGGCCGGGGTCCGGGCCGGGTGTGGCCCTTGCCCCAGAGCTTGCGCAGCGAGGGCACGGAGACGAAGCCCTCGGCGATGCCGGAGGCGATGCCGATGCGGGCGAGGGAGGCGGTCTCGCCGTAGCAGATGTAGCGGGGGTACCACTCGGGGTGGTACTTGGCGTTGGACCGGTAGAGGGCCTCCAGCTGCCACCAGCGGGAGAAGAACAGCAGCAGCCGTCGCCACAGCCGCAGCACCGGGCCTGCGCCGATGCGGGCGCCCTCCTCGAAGGCGGAGCGGAAGACGGCGAAGTTCAGCGAGATGCGCCGTACGCCGAGGCGCGGGGCGGCCGCGCACAGTTCGGCGACCATGAACTCCATGACGCCGTTGGGTGCGGCGCGGTCGCGGCGCATGAGGTCCAGGGAGACGCCGCCCTGTCCCCACGGGACGAAGGAGAGCAGGGCGAGCAGCCGGCCGTCGGCGGCCAGGGCCTCGACGAGGAGGCAGTCGCCGTCGGCCGGGTCGCCGAGGCGGTCCAGGGCCATGGAGAAGCCGCGTTCGGTCTCGGTGTCGCGCCAGGCGTCGGCCTTGTCGACGACCTCCTCCATCTCCGCGTCGGAGAGGGTGGCGTGGCGTCGTACGCGGCAGGTGGCGCCGGTGCGCCGGACGCGGTGCACGGCCTGCCGGGTGACCCGCATGTCCCGGCCGTCGAGGTCGAATCCGGCCACGTGCACGATCGCCTCGTCGCCGAGCTGGAGGGCGCCGAGTCCGGCGCGTACGTAGGCGCGGGCGCCCTCCTCGGAGGCACCCATCACGGCGGGCGTCCAGGCGTAGCGGCGGGCCACGTCGAGCCAGGCGGCGATGGCGTGCGGCCAGGCCTCGCGGTCGCCCACGGGGTCGCCGCTGGCCAGGCAGACGCCTGCCTCGACGCGGTAGGTGACGGCGGCCTTGCCGGTGGGCGAGAAGACGACGGCCTTGTCGCGGCGGGTGGCGAAGTAGCCGAGGGAGTCGTCCTCGCCGTAGGCCTTGAGCAGGGCGCGGATGCGGGCCTCCTCGTCGCCGTGCAGGGCGGCTTCCAGGCGCTGGGAGCGGAACAGGGTGGCGGCGGCGCTGAGCAGGGCGAGCGCGCCGAACAGGCCGAGCAGGAAGGTCACGGGGCGCGGCGGGCGGCCGTCGAAGTCGCGGGCGGAGGCGAGGCCGCCGAGCACCCGGTTGGCGGACCAGGCCAGGTGCAGGCCGGGCGGCAGGGTGCCCGGGAAGAGCGCGACCAGACCCCAGCCGACGAGGATCGCCGCGGCGAGCCCGCCGACGAGCACGGCGAGCGCCCGCCAGACGGCGCCGCGGCGGGAGGCGGCGTAGAACTCGCCGCGCGCCGCGATCAGCGCGAGCAGCGCGAGTCCGCACAGGACGAAGGAGGGCACCGAGTCGGCGTAGTCGCCGACGGCGAGGCCGAGGATGTCGCCGAGGAGCACCAGGCCCAGGTAGACGACGACCAGCCACCAGGCGACCTTCTTGCGGGCGGCGGTGGCGCCGGCGAGGAGGAAGAGGAAGACGGCGTAGGCGAGGTTGGCGCTGACCGGGACCAGGAGGGAGTCCAGGCCGCGGACGACCGGGCGGAGCAGGACGCGCAGCGGGGCGATGAGGTCCAGCAGCGCGCACAGCAGTCCGAGCGCGCCGAAGAAGACGGCGAAGCCCTGGGGGACGTGGCCGAGGAAGCCGCTGCCCGCTGGCCGGGAGGCGGTTTCCGCGGTGCCCCGGGGCGGGGCGGTGGCGGTCATGGTGTCGTCGGGATCGCGGTCATGGCCTGGAGGGGGTGGCGCTCATGGTTCCGACTGTAGGAACACCGGGCGCGGGGCGCCCGTCGGGAGATCCCGGCCGGTGGCGTGGAGGGGGCCTTCCGATAGCCTCGCGGGTGTGACGGAACAGCACGAGCAGCACGAGCGCCGCGAGCACCGGTTCGAGCGGGGCACGGACGGGCCGAAGGTGATCGTGGCAGGGGTGGACGGCTCCGACTCCTCGATGCGGGCCGCCGCCTACGCGGCCGGTCTGGCCCGCCGGCAGGGCGCTCTGCTCGCGCTCGTGTACGTGCGGCCGGTGATGACGGCGGGCGCCGCGCTGGGGGCGCCGGTGGCCGAGACGACCGACGAGATCGCCGAGGACCTGGTGCAGCAGATCCGGGAGGCGACGGAGCGGCTGAAGGGGATATTCGAGGTCCGCTGGGAGTTCCACACCTTCCCCGGGGACCCGTACAACGGCCTGGTGACGGCCGCGGACGAACTGAAGGCGGACGCGGTGGTGGTGGGCGCCTCCGAGCAGGCCGGACACCGGATCATCGGCTCGGTCGCGGTGCGCCTGGTGAAGGCGGGGCGCTGGCCGGTGACGGTGGTGCCGTAGCCGCCGGTGACGGTGGGGGCGCGGGGCGGTGGGGGGCCGTGGTTTCGCGGGGCCCGGGCGGGTAGTGGTAGTGCCGTAGGCCACTGCGGCGGGCCTTCCTCGGGCTCACGGCCGTGGCGTGCGTGGCGTCTTCCGTACCCGGCGCGGCTGAGTCATCATGATCCGCCGTCAGCCGTTTGCCGTCTGCGAAGAGGTGAGGCGCATGGCCGGGCTCCGGATGGGCGAAGGCATTCTCCGCCGCAAACCCATCGAGCACATCGAGGAGACGGAAGTCGGCGAGGGCCCCCGGCTGGAGAGATCGCTGGGGCTGACCCAGCTCACCGCGATCGGTGTGGGCGGCATCATCGGCGCGGGCATCTTCACCCTGGCCGGCACGGTGGCCAACGGCACGGCCGGCCCGGCGGTGCTGGTGTCGTTCCTGATCGCGGGCGTGGCGAGCGCGGCTGCCGCGCTGTCGTACGCGGAGTTCGCGGGCCTGATCCCGAAGGCGGGCTCGGCCTACACCTACGGCTACGCGGTCCTCGGCGAGTTCGCGGGCTGGTTCATCGGCTGGGACCTGCTGCTGGAGTACACGGCGATCGTGGCGGTGGTCGCCATCGGCATCTCGGGCTACTTCAGCTTCCTCGTCCAGGACATGGGCGCGAAGCTGCCCGCCTGGATGCTGGGCGCGCCCGGCACCGGCTCGGGGCACAAGGTGGACCTGTTCGCGGCGATCCTGTGCCTGCTCATCGCCTGGCTGCTGAACATGGGCATCCGCAACGCGGCCCGCTTCGAGACCTTCGTGGTGGTGCTGAAGGTGCTGGTGGTGCTGCTGGTGATCGGCGTGGGCGTCTTCCACATCGACACGGCGAACTACCACCCGTTCTTCCCGTACGGGGTCGGCGGCGCGTTCACCGGCGCGGCGACGGTGTTCTTCGCGGTGTTCGGCTACGACGCGATGTCGACGGCGGCCGAGGAGTCCAAGGACGCCCAGCGGCACATGCCGAAGGCGATCATCTACTCGCTGGTGATCGCGATGGTGCTGTACGTGGCGGCCTGCCTGGTGCTGACGGGGATGCAGAACTACAAGGACATCGACAAGGAGAGCGGCTTCTCCACCGCGTTCAAGTCGGTGGGCCTGAACCGGCTGGCGGACGTGATCGCGGTGGGCGCGATCATCGGCATCCTCACGGTGATGTTCACGTTCATGCTGGGCGTGACCCGGGTGTGGTTCGCGATGTCCCGGGACGGGCTGCTGCCCAAGTGGTTCGCGAAGACCCACCCGACGCGGCACGTGCCGACCCGAGTGACATGGATCGTCGGGGTGGCGTCGGCGGTCATCGCCGGTTTCCTGCCGATCGCGGAGGCGGCGGAGCTGACCAACATCGGCATCCTGCTGGCGTTCGTGGTGGTGTGCACGGCGGTGATCGTGCTGCGCTACCGGCAGCCGGACCTGCCGCGCACGTTCCGCACCCCGTGGATGCCGTTCGTGCCGGCGCTGGGCGTGGTCTTCTCGATCTGGCTGATCACGTTCCTGCAGTGGCAGACCTGGGTGCGGTTCGCCGTGTGGTTCCTGATCGGGTGCGTGATCTACTTCGGGTACTCGTACAAGCGGTCGGCGCTGGCCGGGCGTTAGGCGTTAGGCGTGGTCGGCGGTGCGGGAGCGCCGCCGACCACGAGCCGCGGGACGCCGACGCGTGTCACTGCCCCATCGTCAGCCCGTCCTTGCCCGCGCCCCGGCCGAGCACGACACCGCTGATGCGGTCCCTCACGCCCCTCAGGTCGGCGCCCTGGGCGATCGCCTCGCCGAGGTTCACCACCCGCCCGGCGTCGAGGTCGTAGACCTCGGGGACGAACTCCGCCCGGGTCACCTCCCAGCGCCCGCCCGGCCGCGCGGGCGGCGAGAACGTGAACCGGGCGAGGGTGCTCTGGTTGGCGCGCGGGTCCTGCATCCCGCGGAGGTCGGTGGGCTGGCCCGCGATCTGCGCGCCGAGGCCGTAGACCACCCAGGTGCCGTTGACCTTCTCGTACGGCTGGGGGACGTGCGCGTGCGTGCCGAGGATCAGGTCGATGTCGGGGCGGCCGCCGGTGCGCGCGGCGGTCAGCCGCCTGGCCAGCGCCAGTTGCTGCTCGTCGGGCGCCTCCTGCCACTCCGTGCCCCAGTGCAGGGACACCACGACCACGTCGGCGCCCGCCTGCCGGGCCGCCCGCGCGTCGGCGAGGATCCGCTCCTCGTCGATCAGGCGCACCGCCCACGGCTGCCCGGGGGGCACCGGCTGGTCGGAGCCGTAGGAGTAGGCGAGGTGGGCCACCAGGGCGCCGCCCGCGCGCAGCAGCGTGCCCCGGGCCTCGGCCTCGCCGCGCGCCGAGCCGGCGTGCCGCAGCCCGGCGCGGTCCAGGGCGTCCAGGGTGCGCCGGACGCCGTCGGCTCCGTCGTCGAGGGTGTGCTCGGAGGCGGTGGCGCAACTGTCGTAGCCGGTGGCGGCGAGGGCCTGGGCCAGCTCGGGCGGCGACTTGAAGCGCGGGGCGCCGGTGTACGGGGGCTTCGCGCCGTAGGGCGTGTCCAGGTGACACAGCGCCAGGTCGGCGCGGGAGACCACGGACCGCACGCCCTGGAGCATCGGCCGGAAGTCGTACGCGGCCCCGCCGGCGTCGAAGTCGCCCCGCTCGACGACCGAGGTGTCGGGCAGGATCGCGCCCGAGGCGACGAGGGTGAACCTGCCCACCTGCCGGGTGGCCGGGGCGGGGGCGCCGTGCGCGGCGGCGGGCGTGCCGTGCTCCTGCCGGAGGTGGGCCGAGCAGGCCGCGCCCGCGGCGAGCAGGGCCGTCACGGCCAGGGCCACCTGCCGTCTGCGTGCGATCACCGGTTCACCCCACTCACGGCCGTACGGACACACCTTCACCACGGACAGACATTCATACAGACGGATAAATGGGTATGAAGCTCGCCGCCGCCGCAAACGGCATCCGCTCCTCCTTGAGCCCGTTGGCGTAGGCGCGGGCACGGCAGAAGGGGTTCACGGAGCGTGCGCGAGGGGGTGACGGACCGTTCGTCGTACCGTTCACCGACACGATCGACCGTCCGCCGCACCGCCGTGCGCGCGCCCTGTCCCCGGACGGCGTGCTGCGGTGCCATGTCGGCCATGACGGCCGGAACCATCCTCTCCCCCGGGACCACGACCGCCGAGCACGAACTCGCCGCGCTCCAGCGCGAGCACGGCAGGCCGCTGTTCGCCCTGCTGCTGCGGCTGTGCGACGGCGACCGCCAGCGCGCCGAGGACCTGCTCCAGGAGACGCTGCTGCGCGCCTGGCAGCACCCCGAGGCGCTGCGCGCCGACGCCTTCGACTCCGTACGGCCCTGGCTGCTGACCGTGGCACGACGGCTCGCGATCGACGCACGCCGCGCCCGTCAGGCACGGCCGCCGGAGGTCGGGGACGCGGTGCTGGAGAACGCCCGGGTGATCGGCGACCACGCCGAGCGCTCGGCCGCGACGCTCGATGTGCGCCAGGCTGTGAAGACACTCACTCCCGAGCACCGTGAAGTCCTGGTGCTGGTGTACTTCCACGGGGCGAGTGTGGCGGAAGCCGCCGAAACGCTGGGGATTCCGCCCGGTACCGTGAAGTCCCGCGCGTACTACGCGCTGCGCGCCCTGCGCCGGGTGCTTCCGGGATACGCGGCCGACCTGCGGTGAAACCGACCGCCAAGTCAAACCTCCGTAAAGCGCCTTGCTGTGGACCACCGTTGAGTAATCGGCTGTCCTCATCCGTGTTCCGGACCGGGACCCGGGGTCGGGCGCCCGTACGCACGGGAGGAAGGCGGGAAGGGATGCTGCACAGAGGGCAGGAAAGCACGGACGGCCAGGACGGTGGCGAACTGGCCGTCCCCATGGCCTGGTTGTACGCCGAGTACATCGCCGACGAACTGCTGCGCACCGGCGACCTGATGCCGCCGACGTCCTTCGAGTTCCGGGCCGGCCGGGACGCGCTGGCGCTGACGGTCTTCCTCTCCGACACCGGCGGCGAGCTGTCCGGCATCCGGGTGGTCTCGCAGCTGGAGACGTGGCTGTCGCTCACCGCGTACGACCAGCCCTGGCAGGACTGGGTGTGCGAGCGGATGGCGGACCTGGCCGCCGAGGCGCACGCCTGCGGCGTCCCCTCGCCGGACCTGGCGCTGGCCGAGGCGGCCTGGCGGTGGCTGGAGGAGACCGAGCTGCTCGCGCCCGACCTGGACGCGGTGCCGGGCGGCGCGGGAGGGCCCGGGGAGGACGAGGGACCGAAGGTGTGGACGCCGGCCTGGCGGCTCGGGCTGCCCCTCGGGCACCTCGCCATCCATCTCTTCTAGGAGACCTCTTCAAGAAGATCTCTTCCAGGACATCTCTTCCAGAAACCTTTTCCGGAAACCGACCAATCCGCGGCGCCGGCCGCTCCGAACCTCTTGGTTACGATTCTGTACGTGGCTTGAGTGATTCCGCGGCCGGGTGCGTACGGGTGGGAGCAACGAGTAACCCCACCCGCACCCCACGGTCACGAGGAATCGGCATGAGGTCCCTGGAGAGGCATCGCGACGCCGGCGCGTACGCGCTCGGCGTGCTGGACGAGGCGGACGCCTTCCGCTTCGAGGACCACCTCATGGAGTGCCCCAGCTGCGCGGCGCACGTCACCGAGTTCGGTCCCGCCGCACGGCAGCTGATGCTGTACCGGAGGGCCACGCCGCGCATCGTGCACCCCATGACCCAGCCGGGTCCCCGGCTGCTGGACCACCTGGTCGGCGAGGTCTCGCGCCGGCGCCGCGCCGGCCGCCGGCGCCTGCTGTACGGGCTGGCGGCCTCCGTGGTGCTGGCCGTGGGCGGACCGGCGTTCGCCGCCGTCGCCGGGCACGCGAATGAGGGTCAGGGTCCCTCACGGGTCGCCGCGACCGACGCCAGGACGGGGGTGTGGGCCGAGGTCCGCACCGCGGACGCGGACTGGGGCAGCTCGGTGGAGCTGCGGATCAAGGACGGCTCCGGTCCCCGCTCCTGCCGGCTGGTCGCGATCGGCCAGGACGGCTCGGAGCAGACCGTCACCACTTGGATGGTGCCGGCCCACGACCCGGACGCGAACGCGGTGTCCGGAGGCACGACGATGCACCCCGGCGAGATCGACCGCTTCGAGGTCCGCACGGCGGACGGGCAGCACCTCGTGACCCTCGACGGGCCCTGAACCGGCCACTGGTGCCCGGCTCCCGTGACTCCGGGCTCCCCGTGACTTCCGGCTCCCCGTGACTCACTTCAGGAGCCTGGACAGTCTGCGGTCCGCCAGCGGCTTGCCCCCGGTCTGGCAGGTGGGGCAGTACTGGAGGGACGAGTCGCTGAAGGACACCTCGCGGATGGTGTCGCCGCACACCGGGCAGGGCTCGCCCGTCCGGCCGTGCACTCTCAGGCCGCTCTTCTTCTCCGCCTTCAGCCGCCCGGCCGCGAGCCCCCAGGACCGCTCCACCGCCTCGGTCAGCGTCGTGCGCAGCGCCTCGTGGAGCCGCCGGATCTCCTCGGGGGTGAGGGAGGAGCACGGCTTGAACGGGGACATCCTCGCCGCGTGCAGGATCTCGTCGCTGTAGGCGTTGCCCACCCCGGCGATCAGGCTCTGGTCGCGCAGGGCGCCCTTGATCTGCCGCCGCTGCCCCGCCAGCAGCTCCGCCAGCCGGCCCTCGTCGAAGTCCTCGGCCAGCGGGTCGGGGCCGAGCCGGGCCACACCGGGGACCTCCGACGCGTCCCGTACGACGTACACCGCGAGCCGTTTCTGCGTGCCGGCCTCGGTGAGGTCGAAGCCGGCGCCGGTGTCCAGGGCGACGCGCAGCGCCAGCGGGCCCTTGCCGGGGCGGGGCGGGCCGTCGGGGAGGCGGTCCTTCCACTGGAGCCAGCCCGCGCGGGCCAGGTGCGTCACCAGGTGCGGGCCGCCGGCGGTGGCCAGGTCCAGGAACTTGCCGTACCGGCGCACCTCGGTGACCTCATGGCCCTCCAGGGCGGTGACGGGAGGGTCGTAGGTCTTCAGGACGCTGATCGCCACCGGCAGGACGCGGACGATCTCGCGGCCCACCAGGTTCTCGCTGAGGAAGTCCCTGAGCGCTTCCACCTCGGGCAGTTCGGGCATGGCTCCAGGGTGCCACCCGGCACCGACAACGCCACGCGACCCGCGACCGCCCGGCCTCCGGCCGCGTCAGTCCCGTTCCGGGACCACGAACTCGCACCACATGCACTTGCCGCCGCCCCGCGCCTCCACCCCCCACACGTCGGTGAGCCGGTCCACGAGCAGCAGGCCGCGCCCGGAGACGCCCTGCTCGCCCGGCTCGCGGCGGCGCGGCAGCGCGCTGGAGGAGTCCTCGACCTCCACACGCAGCCTCCGGTCGGTCCCGCTGAGGACCCGCAAGGTGACGACCGCGGCGCCCTCGGTGTGCATCAGCACGTTGGTGATCAGCTCGTCGGCCACCAGCTCGATCTCCTCGGAGCGCTCCCGGGCGCCCCAGGAGCGCACGGCGGCGCGGATCAGATGGCGGGCCTGGGTCAGCGCCTGGGGGTCGCCGGGCGGCACGTGCTGCTGGAGCCGCCCCAGGGGCTGGCGCTCGGTCAGGGCGCGGCGGCGCAGCACCAGCAGGGCCACGTCGTCGTCGCCGCCGCGCGCGTCGGCGATCTCGATGAGCCGGTCGGCGAGGTCGCGCACCTCGGCGGGTCCGGCGGCGATCGACTCCACCAGGACGCGCATGCCGTCGTCGAGGTCGGCGCCGGGCTGCTCGACCAGGCCGTCGGTGCACAGCACCAGCGCCTGCCCGGGGTCGAGCTCCATCGCGCACACCGGGTACTCCAGGCTGCCGAACTCGGCGGACAGCCCGAGCGGCAGGCCGCCGTCGACGGTCACGCGGCGGCAGCTGCCGTCGTCCAGCCGCACCAGCGGATCGATGTGCCCGGCCCGCACCACCTGGACCACGCCGGTGGACAGGTCGGCCTCGGCGTACAGGCAGGTGGCGAAGCGGTCGGTGTCGAGTTCGTGCAGGAAGACCGAGGCACGGGCCATCACGGTGGCCGGGGCGTGGCCCTCGGCGGCGTAGGCGCGCAGCACGATGCGCAGCTGGCCCATGACGGCGGCAGCGTGGGTGTCGTGGCCCTGGACGTCGCCGATGACCGCGCCGACCCGGCCGCCGGGCAGCGGGATGAGGTCGTACCAGTCGCCGCCGATGTCGCGGCCGAGCGAGCCGCCGGCGTAGCCGGAGCGGTAGCGGACGGCGACGTCTGCGCCTGGCACGCTGGGGATGGTGCGCGGGAGCATCGCCTGCTGGAGTCCCTGGGCGAGGTCCTTCTCCTGCTCGTAGAACATGGCGCGCTGGAGGCTCTGCGCGATGCTGCTGCCGAGGGCGACCAGGACGTTGCGCTCCTCGGGCGAGAAGCCGTAGCGGCCGCTGTAGAGCAGGCCCATGCCGCCGATCGGGCGGCCCTGGGCGATAAGCGGCAGGTAGGCGGCCGAGGTGATGTTCAGACCGGTGATGTGCGGCCACAGGATGGGGTAGCGGTCGGCGAAGTCCTCCGGGGACTCGATGAAGCGCGGGCTGAGGGTGCGCACGGCCTCGCTCATCGGGTACGGCTCGTCGATCCGGGTGACGCGCGTGCCGGGCACGGAGGTGCCCTCGGGGCCCTCGGCGACGAGCCTGATCCTGCCGGCCTCCACCAGGCCGAGGACCAGGCTGGTGGAGCCCAGCAGGGCGAGCCCCTGGGTGTCCTTGACGACGTCGATGACGTCCTGGACGGTGTGCGCGTGGGCGAGGGCGGCGGTGGCGGCCTGGACGACGTTGGTCTGCTCCCGACGGGCGGCGTCCCGGGCGGCCCGCTCCTGCCGGCCCGCGGTGTCGTTGAGCTCGTCGGTGGCGTCCCGGATGATGCCGATGATGCGGCGGGGGCGGCCGGTGTCGTCACGGCGGATGTAGCCCTGCGTGTAGACCCAGCGCAGGGAGCCGTCCTTGCGGCGCAGGCGGATGTACGTGCCGTAGTTCTCCCGGCCCTCCTTCATCGCCCGGGCCACCAGGGCGTCCAGGCGGTGGCCCTCGCCTCCGGGGACCCGGGGTGCCAGGCTCTCGGGGTGGCCGTCGTACTCCGCCGGGGTGATGTCGAAGATCTCGTAGGCCTGCGCGTCCATGCTGAACAGACCGCTGTCCAGGTCCCAGTCGAAGCTGCCCATGCGGTTGAGGGCCAGGATCGGATCCGGGTGGGCGGGCCAGTCGTCCGGGAGTGACAGGGCGTGCGCTCCCCGTTCAGCCATGGAGCCACCTTGCCAGGGTTTGCCCGATTCTTCGAGCCGGGGAAGGGGTAGCCGGAGCGCGGACGGCGCGGGAAGGGAAGGGAAGGAGCGTGCACGGCCGTGGGATGGTTCACCGCCCCCGAGTACTGGCTGAGCCGGCTGGTGTTCCAGCGGGCCCTGGCCGCGGTGTACCTCGTCGCGTTCCTGACGGCGGCCCTGCAGTTCCGGGCGCTGCTGGGCGAGCGGGGGCTGCTGCCGGTCCCCCGGTTCGTCGAGCGGGTGCCGTTCAGCCGGGCGCCGAGCCTGTTCCACTGGCGCTACTCCGACGCGCTGTTCGCGGCGGTCGCGTGGGGCGGGTGCGCGGTGTCGGCGGCGCTGCTCGCCGGGGCGGACTCGCTGCTGCCGCTGTGGGGCGCCATGCTGCTGTGGCTGCTGCCGTGGGCGCTGTACCTGTCGATCGTCAACGTCGGGCAGACCTGGTACGGCTTCGGGTGGGAGTCGCTGCTGCTGGAGACGGGGTTCCTCGCGGTCTTCCTCGGCAACGGCGAGGTGGCGCCGCCGGTGGTGGTGCTGTTCCTGCTGCGCTGGATCCTGTTCCGGGTGGAGTTCGGCGCTGGGCTGATCAAGATGCGCGGCGACGAGTGCTGGCGCAAGCTCACGTGCCTGCACCACCATCACGAGACGCAGCCGATGCCGGGCCCGCTGAGCTGGTTCTTCCACCACCTGCCCGGGCCGCTGCACAAGGCGGAGGTGGCCGCCAACCACGTCACGCAGCTGATCGTGCCGTTCCTGCTGTTCACCCCGCAGCCCGTCGCGACGGCGGCCGCGGCGCTGATGATCGTCACCCAGCTGTGGCTGGTCCTGTCGGGCAACTTCTCCTGGCTGAACTGGATCACCATCGTGCTCGCGCTGTCGGCGGTCCGCTTCCCCGCGCACGCGCCGCCGGTGGCGCCGGCTCCGCTGTGGTACGAGGTGGTGGTCCTCGCGGTGGCCGCCCTGGTGGCCTTCCTCAGCTACCGGCCGGTGGTCAACATGATCTCCCGCCGCCAGGTCATGAACCGCTCCTTCGACCCCCTGCACCTGGTCAACACCTACGGCGCCTTCGGCAGCGTCAGCCGGATCCGCTACGAGGTGGTCGTCGAGGGCACCCTCGACGACACGCCGCGTGAGGACTCCGACTGGCGGGAGTACGAGTTCCGGGGCAAACCCGGGGATCCGCGGCGCTGGCCGCGCCAGTTCGCGCCCTACCATCTGCGCCTCGACTGGCTGATGTGGTTCGTGGCGCTGTCCCCGGCGTACGCCGGCTCGTGGTTCGGCACCTTCATGGAACGGCTCCTGGAGGGCGACCGCGCCACCCTGCGCCTGCTGCGCCGCTCCCCCTTCCCGCCCGGCCGGCCGCCCCGCTACGTCCGGGCCCGCCTCTTCCGCTACCGCTACACCACCTGGCGGGAGCTGCGCGCCACCGGCGCCTGCTGGGACCGCACCTACGTCCGCGAGTTCCTGCCCCCGACCCGGCTGGCGGGGGCCGCGCGGAGGCCGTGAACCGGTCCCGTTGTCAGAGGCTCCCGTTGTCAGAGGCTCCCGGTACGGTCGCGGGCATGAGAGCTACGGGCACTTTCACCGTGAAGTCGTTCAAGCCGGCCGCGCTGGAGCAGGATCCGGCCGTCACGACCGCCCTTCCCGTGGGCGTCGCGACCATGGAGAAGCACTTCGAGGGGGAGATCGAGGGCCGGTCGGCCACCCTGTTCACCGCGGCCTACGACCAGGAGAAGGGGGTGGGTACGTACGTCGCCATGGAGTCCTTCGAGGGCACCCTCGCCGGCAGGGAGGGCGCCTTCAACTTCGTCCACTCGGCGACGACGACCGGCTCCGACCGCACCACCGAGTTCTTCACCGTCGTCCCCGCGAGCGGCACGGCCGGCCTGGCGGGCATCACCGGCACCGGCGGCCTGTCCGTGGACCCGGACGGCACCCACCGCATCTGGCTCGACTACGAGCTGGGCTGACGGGAGACGGCGCGGGGCGCGGCCGCCGGACCGGTCACACTCCCGTGGCCGGGAGCTGTGGGTCGGGGCGGTGGCCCCGGGACTCGGACCACTCCCGCAGTTCCTCGGCGCCCACCTCCTCGATGGCGGTCTGGAGGGCCTGGCGGACCTCCCCGTCGCGGGCCGGCTCGGGGGTCAGGAGGTAGCGGTCGAGGGCGCGGCGGAGGGTTTCCCTGGACCGGGCGGCCAGGACCCAGCGTGAGCCTGGGTTGAACAGCTGCCGCATGCCCGTGAAGAAGACGGCGCCGCCCGCGATCAGCGCGGTCAGCCAGGCGGGGGCGTGCAGTCCCGCGGCGACCACGGTGACCGAGGTGGTGCCGAGGGCGCCCATTTCGGTCACGTGGTGCAGCCGCCTGGCCCGGTCGCAGGAGCGGGCGTAGAACGCCAACTCCCGCCGGGCCAGGGCCAGCAGGGGATCCGGCTGCGAGGCCCAGGACTGGTCGGGCACCCTTGTGCGTCTCATCGCCCCATCATGGTGTCCCCCGACCGGCCCGGGAAAGCGGGTCCGCCTGCCCGGCCGCCGCGACGGCCCACGGCGTCCGGGGCCCACGGGCCGCCGCACCGCCCGGGTCACCCGGCAAGGGACGCACCGGCCCACGCGGGATGCGGGGCTGGCCGCCCGGCCGTCGTGGGGTGACAGGGTCCCCTGCCCGGTCGGCGCAGGGTGGCGGGGCCACCTGCCCGTCCGGCCGACGCAAGGTGCGGGACCGTCCGGCCCGCGCGGGATGGCGGAGCCACCTGCCCGCCCGGCCGACCCGCGGGGTGCGGGACCGCCCGGATCAGGCGCCGGGGAGCGCGGGCGCCGCCGGACGCCCGGATTACCCCGGCAGCCGACGCGGAGGCGCGGGCGGCACCCGGCCCGCGCGGGAAGGTGGGGCCGGCTGTCACGCGCGGGATGACGGGACCACCTGCCGTCCGGCTGGCGCGAGTTGCGGGACCGCCCGACCGGCGCAAGGTGGCAAAGCCACCTGCCCGCCCGGCCGACCCGGGGCACGGGACCGCCCGGATCAGGCGCCGGGGGGGTGCGGGCGCCGCCGGACGCCCGGATTACCCCGGCAGCCGACGCGGAGGCGCGGGCGACGCCCGGGCCCGCGCGCGGGAAGGAGGGGTCACCCGCCACGCGCGGGGCGGCGGGGTCCTGCCGGTCACGCGCGGGGTGGCGGAGCCGCCGGATGCCCGGGTTACCCGGCAGCCGACGCGGAGGCGCGGACGGCACCCGGCCCGCGCGCGGGAACGAGGGCTGCCCATCACGCGCGGATGGCGTGGGCAAGTCGTGCACGCGCGGGGTGGCGGGTCCGCCCGCTTCCCGGGTCAGCCGCGCCGTAGCCGGAGGGTTGTCAGTTCGAAGGGGCGTAGTCGTACGGCGATGTGGCGGCCGTCGTCGAGACGGGGTGCCGCCGCGTCCGGCAGGGGCCGTTCCAGCAGGTCGGTGACCTGTGCGCCGGCGACCTCGAAGCCCGCCGTCAGCGTGGCCCGGGCCCGCCCGCCGTGCGCCTCGTGGAAGCGGACCACCACGTCCCCGCTGCCGTCGTCGGCCAGCTTCACCGCCGTGACGACCACCGCGTCCTCGTCCACCGTCACCAGTGGGGCGACCTCGGCGGCCGCGCCGGTCAGCCGCCGTTCCGGCACGTTGATCCGCCAGCCCTCGCGCACCGCGTCGCCGATGTCCGCGCCCGGCACCAGGGCGTGCCGGAAGCGGTGGACGCCCTGGTCGGTCTCGGGGTCGGGGAAGCGCGGGGCGCGCAGCAGCGAGACGCGGACCGTCGTGGTCGTGCCCCGGTCGCCTTCGGTGCGGACCTGGCGGGTCACGTCGTGGCCGTACGTCGAGTCGTTGACGACCGCCACTCCCCAGCCGGGCTCGGCCACGTGCACGAAACGGTGGTTGCAGGCCTCGAACTTGGCCGCCTCCCAGGACGTGTTGGTGTGCGTGGGACGGTGGACGTGCCCGAACTGCGTCTCGGAGGCGTACCGTTCGGCGTGCACGTCGAGCGGGAAGGCCAGCTTGAGGAACTTCTCCCGCTCGTGCCAGTCGACTTCGGTGTCGAGCACCAGCCGCCGCTCCCCCGCGGGCAGCGACAGCACCTGGGTGACGCGGGAGGCGCCGAAGGACCGTACGATCCGCACGGACGCGCCATCCTGGCCGGCCTCGACGACCTCGGCGTCCGTGAGGTCGGTGACCGTGTTGCGGTAGAACTCGTCGACGTCCCAGGCGTCCCACATGTTGGGGAAGTCGGGGTGGAGCTGGAGCAGGTTGGCGGCCCGCCCGGGGGCGACGGTCTCGCGGTCGGCCGCGTGGTCGTACACCGAGACGACCAGGCCGCGGGCGTCGATCTCGGCCCGCAGCACGTCGTTGTCCAGCACGTACCCGCCGTCCGGGCGGGCCGCGAGCCGGGTGGCGCCCTCGGTGACCGCGGCTCCGGCGCCGCCTGCCGGGACCGAGGCACGGCTGTGCGGGGCGGCGTTGAAGACCAGCTCGGACGTGCCCGAACCGGCCAGCGCGCGCTGCGCGGCGCCGATGACGTTCTCCAGCTCGGCGGCGACCCGCTCGTAGGTCGCGCGGGCCTCGCGGTGCACCCAGGCGATGGAGGACCCCGGCAGGATGTCGTGGAACTGGTGGAGCAGCACCGTCTTCCAGATGCGGTCCAACTCCTCGTAGGGGTAGGGGAAACCGGTGCGTACGGCGGCCGTGGCCGCCCACAGTTCCGCCTCGCGCAGCAGGTGCTCGCTGCGCCGGTTGCCCTGCTTGGTCCCGGCCTGGCTGGTCAGGGTGGCCCGGTGCAGCTCCAGGTAGAGCTCGCCGACCCAGACGGGCGCGTCGGGGTACTCGGCCTCGGCCTTGTCGAAGAAGGCCGACGGGGTCTCCCACTCCACTCGCGCGGAGCCCTCCAGGTCGCGCAGCCGGGCGGCCTTGGCGACCATCTCACGGGTCGTGCCGCCGCCGCCGTCGCCCCAGCCGGTGGGGGCGAGGGAGTGCCGGGCGGCGCCCTTCTCCCTGAAGTTGCGGGCCGCGTGCGCGATCTCGCCGCCCTTCATGGAGCAGTTGTAGGTGTCGACGGGCGGGAAGTGGGTGAAAATCCGGGTGCCGTCGACGCCCTCCCACCAGAAGGTGTGGTGGGGGAACTTGTTCGTCCGGGACCACGAGATCTTCTGCGTGAGCAGGCGCGTGGACCCGGCCGCGCGGATGATCTGCGGCAGGCCGGCGGCGAAGCCGAAGGTGTCGGGCAGCCACGCCTCGTCGTTCTCGATGCCGAACTCGTCGAGGAAGAACCGCTTGCCGTGCACGAACTGACGGGCCATCGCCTCCGATCCCGGCATGTTGGTGTCGGACTCCACCCACATGCCCCCGGCCGGCACGAACCGCCCGTCCGCCACCGCCTTCTTCACCCGCGCCCACACCTCGGGCCGGTGCTCCTTGATCCACACCCACTGCTGGGCCTGGGACATGGCGAAGACGAACTCCGGCTCGTCCTCCAGCAGCGCGGTCATGTTGGACGCCGTGCGGGCCACCTTGCGCACGGTCTCGCGCAGCGGCCACAGCCACGCCGAGTCGATGTGGGCGTGCCCGACCGCGCTGATCCGGTGGGCGGAGGGCACCGCGGGCGCGGCGAGCACGTCCGTCAGGCACGAACGCGCCCTGCCAGCCGTGCCGTTGACGTCCTGGAGGTCCACGGCGTCCAGCGCACGCTCCACCGCGCGCAGGATCTGCCAGCGGCGCTGCGCGTCGTCCGGCAGCTCCGCCATCAGCTCGCCGAGCACCTCCAGGTCGGCCACCAGCTGCCACACCGTCTCGTCGAAGACGGCGAGGTCCATGCGGGCGAGGGTGTACTGCGGTTCGCTGCCCGCCGTCTCCTTGTCGCCGAGCCGGGTGGGCAGGAAGGGGCGGTAGTCGAGGACGACCGGGTTGGAGGCGGCCTCGATGTGCAGCCGGACCTCCTCGCCGCCCGCGACCGGTGCGCCGACCCGCACCCACTGGTTGCGCGGGTTGAGGCCCTTCACCGGGGTGCCGTCGGGCCGGTACACCAGGCCCTCGCACTGGAAGCCGGGCATGTTCTCGTCGAAGCCGAGGTCGAGCAGGGCCTCCACGGTCCGCCCGGCCCACGCCTCGGGGACGGTCCCGGTCACCCGGAACCAGCTGGTGCCCCACGGAGCACCCCAGCGGGCGCCCACCTCGATCGGCTCCGGCTCGGCGGCCAGGCCCTCGGCGACCGGCACGGGCTCTCCGGGCGCGTGCCACACCGCCACCTGGAGCGGGACGGACTCGGGGTACACGGCGGGGCGGATGCGCTCGTCCAGGACGCGCCGGAGGCGGGCCTCGACCAGGCTGCGGTCGTCATGCATGCGGGGTGCTCCGTAGGTCGTACGTCTGCGGGTGGTTACCAGGGGTGGGTGAGGGTCACGGGGGCCGACGAGGTGTAGAGCTCCCCCACGGCGCGCAGCTCCAACCGTGCGGCCCGCTCACCCGGCGCGGGAGTCAGGCCCGCGACGAAGCAGGCGTGCTGGCAGGTGGCGGCGAGGAAGCGGCGGGCGCCGTCGGGCAGGACGCGGTGGAGGGTGTAGTGGCGTACCGCGCCCCGGGAAGGCCGCCAGGCCAGGCGGAGGTCGCCGCCGCGGGCCGCGGTGATCCTCGGCCGGACGGGGGCGGAGGGGGTGGCGGCCTCGCCGTCGTGGACGGCGAGGCCGCCGAGCCGCCAGCGCACGGGGACCGAGCCCGCGAGGGAGGTGAGCCGGACGCCGAGGGCGTGCAGGGTGCCGGACAGGCCGGTGAGCCGGACGGTGCTGGTCCGCCAGCCGCCGTGCCCGGCCGCCCGCACCTTGGGCAGGGGCAGGTACGTGTACGGCGGTGCCTGCCCGGCCGCCTCCGGCTCGGCGGTCGCCACGGCCAGCTCGACGCGGACGTCGCCCGAGTCGGCCCTGTGGGTCAGTTCGACGACCGTGTGCGGGCCGGCGGTGAGCCGGGTCGCGTACAGGTCCACTACGGCGGGCCGGTCGAGTTCGCCCTCCACCAGCACGCTGTTGCCGCCGCGCCAGGCGTCCGCGAAGTCGAGACGGACGGCGGGCCGTCGCCCTTCGGTGCGGACGGCCCAGCGGCGGGACGGCAGCCGGTCCTGGAGGCCGAGCTGGTTCCAGGGGGTGTCGGAGGTGACCTCGCCGTCCTCGTACCAGCGCAGCCCGTGGCCGGTGTTGAAGACGCTGGCGAAGGGCACGGCGGTGACGGTGGAGCGGTCGGCGACGGACACGGCGGGCGCGCGCCAGACGTCTCCGGTGTCCGGCCGTGACGGGTCGAGGGAGCGGCCGGTCCAGAACCGGTCGTCGGCGGCGTGGAAGTCCTCGGGGGTGCGGCCGGCGGGCAGGTGGTCGCGGGTCCACTCGGGCCGGTAGAAGCCGATCGAGGTGACGTGCGGGGCGTCGGACGGCACGATGGCGTCCCAGTCCACGACGGTCCCGGTGCCGCTGGACTCGACGTCGACGCCCGCCCACAACTCGTAGCGGTCTCGGCCGAGTTGTTCCGCGGTCCGGGCGGAGGAGGCCAGGGATTCCGCGCTCCAGCGGAAGTCGACGAACATGTCGTCGGCGGCCTGGAAGAAGTCCTGGTTGCGGTCGTCGAGCGCGCCCTGCCAGGCGACCTGGCCGTCCACGGTCATCGCGTCGTACCAGGTGACGCGATGTCCCCTGGCGGCGGCGAGCGTCCTCAGCTCGGTCACGAAGCCGAGCATGTCCGCGCCCAGGGCGCTGTCGCCGCCGCCCGTCTCGGCGTTCAGGAACCAGCCGTCGAAGCCGTACGCGGCGGCCACGGCGACGAGTTGCGCGGCGAGCGGGTGGCGGCCTGAGGCGTCCCTGCGCACGAGGTCGCGGGTCCACCGGAGCTGTCCGCCGTAGGCGACGGGCGGCAGGAAGACGTTGCCGAGGACGGGCACGCCGTGCCGGTGCGCCGCGTCCACGACGGGCGCGTTGGGGGCGAGGATCAGTCCCTCGCCGGCCGAGCCGCCCCAGAAGACGAGTTCGTCGAGGTAGGCCCAGTGGGTGAGGGCGTAGTAGTCGGCGGTGGCCGAGCCCTGGGAGGGGTTGCCGGAGGTGGGTCCGAAGGAGACCAGGGCCTGGACGCGGGCCTGTCCGGCGCGGGCGGTGGTGTTGGCCGGGGTGGGCGTGAAGCGGCGGGCGAGCGGGACGGTGGAGGCGTTGAGGGCGAGGTCGGGGTCGGTGGCGGCGCTCCAGGTGCTCAGGCTGCGCCAGGTGACGCCGGGGCCGGGGGTGCCGGCGGGCAGGGAGTCGGGGTACCAGTAGGAGGCGTACGGCTGGGACGCCGGCGCGGGCTCGGCGGCCGGGGCGGCCTCGGTGGGCGCCGCGGCCGCGGCGGGCGGTGCGGGCAGGAGCGCGGCGGCGGCGCCGGCGAGCAGGACGGCGCGTCTGGTGGGGCGGTTCACGGGCTGGTGCCTCCTCGGGGGGTCCGGAGTACCTGATCGGGTGTGACGGCTTCCGTGATGGAGCGGGCGGCGAGGTGGTCCGGGTCGGCCGCCCGGGTGTCGAGGACGGTGGTGGGGCGGGCGCCGTCGGCGGTCAGCGCGAAGAACGCGTCGAAGACGTCGCCGCCGGGTGCGCAGCGGGAGCGGGCCGCCGGGTCGGCCGGCACGACGAGCGCGGTGGTGCGGGGGGCCGGGGCTCGGGCGGGAAAGCGGGTCCCGCTGCCGCTCTCGCGGTGGTCGCGGGCCGCGCGGGTCAGGGCGCGGGCGATGTCCTTGGGCCGCCGGTCGCTGGTCAGCAGGCCGAGGCTGTACTCGAGTTCGGGGAAGTCGGCGAGGCCGCGGGAGACGTCGTGGGAGCACCACCAGGTGATGCCCCACAGGTCCGGGCAGTCCAGGGCGGCCGCGACGGTGGCCTCGGCGAACTCGGCGGCGTGCTCGGCGGGTACGAGCGGGGCGGGCGCGCCGACCTCCTGGAGCCACACGGGACGGTCCGGTCGCCCGGCCCAGGCCTTGCTGAGTTCGACGAGGTAGGCGGCGTGGTGCCGGGCGGGTACGGAGGCGTGGCCGTGGCGCTGGGCGGTGCCGTTGAACACCCAGGAGTGGACGGCGGTGAGGGCGCCGTGCCGGGCGGCCTGGGCCGGGGTGAAGGGCATGTCGTCCTGGTACCAGGTGGCGTCGTACTCGGCGTGCAGGTGCAGCTTGCCCGGGGCGCCCTTCTCGCAGGCGGTGAGCATGCGCTCCAGCCAGGCGTCGACCTGCGCGGCGGTGGCCCGGTCGGGGTCGGGGTGGGGCGCGGCGGAGAACTGGTTGACCTCGTTGCCGAGGGTCAGGCCGAGGAAGTTGGGGCTGTCGGCGAGAGCGGCGGCGAGGGTGCGCAGGTAGGCGGCCTGGCCGTCGAGCACGTCGGGGTCGGTGAAGAGGTTGCGGCGGTGCCAGGTGCGGGTCCAGGCGGGCAGGAAGTCGAAGCTGGACAGGTGGCCCTGGAGTCCGTCCACGTTGACGTCGAGGCCGCGTTCGGCGGCGGCGTCGACGAGCCGGACCAGGTCCTCCACGGCGCGGGGGCGGATGAGCGTGCGGTTGGGCTGGAAGTGGGGCCACAGGGGGAAGACCCGGATGTGGTCCATGCCGAGGGCGGCGACGGAGTCCAGGTCGGCGCGCACGGCGTCGAGGTCGAAGTCGAGCCAGTGGTGGAACCACCCTTCGCTCGGGGTGTAGTTGACGCCGAAGCGCACGGCAGCAGGCATACGTGGGTCCTCGTCTGACACAGGTGGCGGGTTCAGCCCTTGACCGCGCCTTCGCCGACCCCGCGGAAGAAGTAGCGCTGGAGGCAGGCGAAGAGGGCGATCAGCGGGGCCACGGCGATGACGGTGCCGGCGGCGACGAGCCGCTCGTCGCCCGCGAAGGTGCCGTGGAGGTAGTTCAGTCCGATGGTCAGGGTGAACCTGGACGGGTCGCTGAGCACGATGAGCGGCCACAGGAAGTCGTCCCAGGCGCCCATGAAGGAGAAGATGGCCACCACCGCCAGGGTGCCCTTGACGGAGGGCAGCGCGATCCGCAGGAACCGCTGCCACACGTCGGCGCCGTCGACGTAGGCGGCCTCCTCGATCTCGTACGGCAGGTTGCGGAAGGCGTTGCGCATCAGCAGCACGTTCATGGCGCCGACGGAGCCGGGCAGGACGACCGCGACGAGCGTGTTGTTCAGGCCGAGTTCGCGCATGGTGGTGAACTGGGCGATGACGATGCCCTCGACGGGCACGAGCATCGCGAGGACGAACGTCAGGGTGGCCGCCGCGCGGCCCCGGTAGCGCAGCCGGGCGAGCGCGTAGCCGGCGAGGGCGGAGCCGGCGCAGTTGGTGACGACGTTGGCGGTGGCGACCTTGAGCGAGTTCAGTGCGTAGTCCCACACGGGGATGGTGGCGGAGACCCGTTGGTAGTTGTGCAGGGTAGGGTGGCCGGGCAGGAACTTCGGCGGGGAGCTGAAGATGTCCTCGGTCGGGCCCTTGAGCGAGGTGGACAGCTGCCACAGGAACGGGCCGACGGTCAGGGCGAGGACGGCGAGCAGCAGGACGTAGCGCAGGACCAGTTCCCAGGCGCGGACGCGGCGGCCGTGTTCGTCCCTGAGTCCGGCGCGGGGTGCGCGGGCGGTGGCGGCGGCCGGGCGGCGGGGCGGCGCCTTCTCCAGGAGGCTCATGACTCCTCCCTCCGGTCGGCGCGCAGCACGAGCAGCATCAGGGCGACGGTGACCAGGAAGACGACGACGGAGAGCGCGGAGGCGTAGCCGACGCGGCCGGTGAGGCCGGTGCCGGTGCGCTGGACGAGCATGACGAGGGTGGTGTCCTCGCCGGCCGGTCCGCCGCTCGGCCCGGCCATCAGGTAGACCTCGGAGAACACCTTGAAGGCGGCGACCGAGGAGAGCGCGCCGACCAGGACCATGGTGGAGCGCACGGCGGGCACGGTGACGGTGATGAAGCGGCGGACCGCGCCCGCGCCGTCCACGGCGGCGGCCTCGTGCAGTTCGCGCGGGACGTTCGCCAGCGCCGCCAGGTAAATGATCATGTAGTAGCCGAGGCCCTTCCAGACGGTCACGGCCATGGCGCTGAGCAGGAGCAGCCACTGGTCGCTGAGGAAGCCGACCCGGCCCACGCCCACGGTCTCCAGCAGCGAGTTGACCAGCCCGCGCTCGTCCAGCAGCCACACCCAGATCAGCCCGACGACCACGACCGAGGCGACGACCGGGGTGTAGAAGGCGGCGCGGAAGAAGGCGATGCCGGGGATGTTCTTCTGCACCAGCAGCGCGAGCAGCAGCGGCAGCACCACGAGGGCCGGGACGACCCCGAGGACGTAGAGCGTGCTGTTGCGCAGGCCGGTCCAGAACATGTCGTCGTGCAGCAGCTCGCGGAAGTTGGCGAGGCCCACGAAGCGGCCCGGGATCAGGGTGCGGCGGTCGGTGAAGGAGTTCACCACGGTGGACACGAACGGGTACAGGATGAACGCGCCGGCGATCAGCAGTCCGGGGGCGGCGAACAGCCAGGGGCTGGTAGGCAGTTGGCGTTTCACACGCCGTCCCCGGAGCACGGTGGACGAGGCCATGTCCGGTCCTAGCCCTGCTGCCGCAGGAGGGTGTCGCAGGCCTTGACAGCGTTGTCGAGGGCCGCCTTGGGGCTCTGCTTGCCCTGGAGCGCCTTGGCGACCTCGTTGCGCAGCGCGGTCTTCATCTGGTCGCTGAAGAGTACGGGCGTGTAATTGACCGCCGTCTTCAGCGACTTGGCGGCTGCGACGCGCACCCGGGTCTCGTCGGTGCCGTCCTGCTTGGTGAAGTACGGGTCGTCCAGGGAGCCGGCGGTGCTCGGGAAGATGGCGACCTTCTTCGCGAACGCCATCTGGTGCGCGGCGTCGGTGACGTAGTGGGCGAAGGCGACCGCGGCGGGCGTGTGCCTGGTCCGGGAGTTCACCATCACGCCCATCACGTACATGTTCACGTGACCGGTGCTGGTGATCTGGTCGGTGATGCCGATGTCGCGGTACAGGCTCGGCGCCTGCTTCTTGAAGTTGTCCAGGTCCAGGGCGCTGCCGGGGTTCATGGCGACGGCGCCGGTGAGGAACTTCTTCCCCGACGACTCCGGGGTGGCGGTGAGGGCCTGCGGGTCGAGGGCCTTGGCGTCGTACAACTGCTTGTACTTGGTGAGGAGTTCGACGCCCTTGGGGTCGTTGAAGGCGAAGGCGGTGCCCTGCTGGTTCACGAGCGGCACGCCGTAGCGGCCGAAGTCCTCGATGGTGGGGACGTTGGCGAGGGTGGCGACCTTTCCGCCGCTCTTGTGCGCCAGTTCGAGGGCGTCGGTGAAGAGGTCGTCGTACGTCCTGGGCGGCCGGTCGGGGTCGAGGCCTGCCTTCCTGAACAGGGACTTGTTGTAGAACAGCGGGCCGGTGTTGAGGTACCAGGGGAAGGCGTAGGTGCCCTTCATGCCCGGTATCTGGTGGCTGGCCCAGGCTCCGGGCAGGTACTCCTTCTCGTAGCGGGCGGCGGCCTTGTCGAGGTCGAGCGCGAGGCCGGCCTTGGCGAGCGGGGCGACCAGGTCCGGGGAGACGTTCACGACGTCGGGCAGGGTGCCGCCCGCCGCGTCCGCGCTGATCTTGTCGGCGTAGCCCTCGGCGGGCTGGTCGATCCACTTCACGTGCGTGCCGGGGTACTTGCTCTCGAAGCCGGCGACGACCGATTCGAAGTAGTCCTTGAAGTTGGCGCGCAGGTTCCAGGTCTGGAAGGTGATGTCGCCCTCGACCTTGCCGGAGGCGTCCGTCGAACCGCCTTTGCCGTCCGAGGAGCCGCAGGCGCTGAGCGGCAGGACGAGGACGGCGACGGCGGCCGCGGCGAGGGCGGCTCTGCGGGATGTGGGCACGGTGACACGGCTCCCTTGGGGGGTCGGCTGCTGGTGTCGGCAGTGACCATGCCGCCGGGTGGGAGGGAAGTCAATGGATTCGGTGAGCTAAAGAAATCCGGTATTCATTAGTGCAGGTCAGACAGAGTGCGGGAGGGCACTTGTAAGTCATTACTAATGCGCTTTAGGCTGTGATCGCTCAAGCGCTTTAGTTTGAGCGACCGGAAGCATGCGAGGAATAGAGGGGGCCACCATGGCGGCCAAGCGGTCACCGGCGCGCCGGCCGACAATGAAGGACATCGCACGTCGCGCCGGGGTCTCCGAGAGCGCGGTCTCCTTCGCGCTCAACGACCGCCCCGGCGTCTCCGAGGTCACCCGCGACCGGGTGCGCCGGGTCGCCGAGCAGCTGGGCTGGCGGCCGAGCACGGCGGCCCGCGCGCTGTCCGGGGAGGGCGCGGCCACCGTCGGTTTCGTCCTGGCCCGGCCGGCGGACACGCTCGGCGTGGACTCGTTCTTCCTCCAGCTCGTCTCCGGCGTCCAGGAGGTGCTGGCGGAGCGTCACCTGGGGCTGCTCTTCCAGATGGTGGAGGACGTGGCGGACGAGTGCGCGGTGTACCGCGGGTGGTGGGCCGAGCACCGGGTGGACGGCCTGCTCGTGGCCGACCCGCGCACCGCCGACCCCCGGCCCGGCCTGCTCGACGAACTCGGCCTGCCCGCCGTGGTGATCGGCGGCGCGCCGGACGAACGGCACCCCGGGCTGTCGACGGTGTGGGCGGACGACGCGGGCGCGATGGCGTCGGTGGTGGACGGGCTCTACGCGCTGGGGCACCGCAGGATCGTGCACATCGCGGGCCTGCCCGGCCTCGCCCACACCGAGCGCCGGATCCGCACGCTGCGCGCCGAGGCGGAGCGGCGCGGGCTGAGCGGGGTGGAGTCGGTGACCACCGACTACTCCGACACCGAGGGCGCCGCCGTGACCCGCCGGGTGCTGGGCTCGGCGGCCCCGCCGACCGCGCTGATCTACGACAACGACGTGATGGCGGTGGCGGGAGTCGCCGCCGCCGCCGAACTCGGCTTCTGCGTACCGGCGGACGTGTCGGTGGTGGCCTGGGAGGACTCGGCGCTGTGCCGTATCGTCACGCCGGGCCTGTCCGCGCTGTCCCGTGACAGCGCGGAGTTCGGCCGCACCGCGGCCCGGGAACTCCTCGCGCTCCTGGACGGCGGCCCCGCCCGCACGGTACGGGTGCCGGTCCCCCGCCTGGTGGAACGCGGGAGCACGGGGGTGGCACGGGAGCGGTGACGGCGCCCTGCCCCGCCCTGCCGCACGTACGCGCGCACGGCGAAGGGCCGCGCCCTCGGACGCGGCCCCTGCCTGTGAACTCCCGGTACCGGGTCAGCCGTTGGCGCCGGCGCCCCGGTCGTCGTCGTTGTCGCCGGCCGGCTTCGGGCCATGGAGCTCGAGCCGCTCCAGCAGGCCCTTGCCCTGACCACCGCTCTGGTTGCCCTGCCCGTTCTGGCCGTTCAGGTTCTGGCGCACCGAGTCCAGGATGGTCAGGCCCTGGGCGACCAGGCCGGCCGCGATCTCGCCGAGCCCGTCCGCTCCGTTGAGGACGTTGACGTTGGCGCCGGAGAGGCCGCCCGAGGCCTCCTTCACGATCTGCGGGAGCTGCTCGATCAGCATGCGGTCGAGCGCGACCCGGTCGTACGAGGCGGCCGCCTCCGCCTGGATCTTCATGCGCTGCGCCTCAGCGGCGGCCATGATCCGCACCCGCTCCGCCTCGGCCTCGGCCGGCTTGACCACCTCGGCCACCAGCTGCTGCTGGCGCAACTCCGCCTGCCGCTGGGCCAGTTCGGTCTGCGCGGCGAGCACCTCCTGCTGCGCGTGCGCCTGCGCCAGCGGACCGGCCTGCGCCGAGTGCGCCTGGGCGCGGTCCACCTCGGCGGAGTACTCCGCCTTCACCACGGCGGTCTGCCGCGCGTACTCGGCCTGCTTGCGCGCCGCCTCCTGCTGCGCCTCGGCGGCGGCCTGGTTGGCCTGCGCCTGGGCGATCTGCGCCTGCCGCTGGATGGCCGCCTTGTGCGGCGCGGACATCGCGTCGATGTAGCCGGTGTCGCCGTCGTCGATCGACTGGATCTGGAGCGAGTCCACGATCAGGCCGATCTTGGCCATCTCCGTCTTGGAGGTGTCCAGCACCTCGGCGGCGAGCTTCTGCCGCTCGGTGACGATCTCCTCGACCGTCATGGAGCCGATGATCGCGCGCAGGTGGCCGGCGAAGATCCGGCCGGTCAGCACCGACATCTGGTCCTGGTCGGAGAGGAACCGCTGACCGGCGTTGATGATGCTCTCGGTGTCGTTGCCGACCTTGAACGCGATGACGGCGCGGACGTGCAGCGCGATGCCCTGCTTGGTGACGCAGGTCTCGACCACCTCGGACTCGCACATCGACAGCGTGAGGAAGCGGACCTTGCGGAAGACGGGGAGCACGAACTTGCCGTGCCCCGTCACGACCCGGAACGGTGCGCCCCCCAGTCCCCGCCTGCCACCCGAGATCAGCATCGCCTCGTCGGGAGCGGGAACGCGGTAACCGAACATGCTTCTTCTTCTCCTTAGCCGGCGTCTGCCGCATCGCCGCGCAACACGTCCAGGGGGTCGCCCCACGCGATGACGTCGACCTCTCGGCATCCGCGCGATTCGACCACGAGCACCGTCGCACCGATCGGCAGCGGTTCTTGAGACCAGGCGAGGAAGGTCTCGGAACCGCCCCTGACCCGCACCAGGATCTCGCCGGGTCCGGCCGATCCTCGCGTGCCGATGAGAAGCTCCCCCGTGCAGCCGATCACGGCCTCGTCCTGCGCCATCGCCGACTGCCTCCCCTCGTTCTCGTCCTGTCGTTCCGACATTAGACCCGTCCGTGAAAAGCGCCCATCCACCGGGGGGCGCGGGTACGTTCCGGGTACCCCGGACCGGCAACCCCTCGACGCGGCGGCCGAGTGCGGGCACAGTTCTCCCTACCCGACGTACTCCCCAGTACGAACCCGTCCGTCCCCTTCCGAGGAGCGCCCGTGACCAGCTGGGCCGGCCTCAGCGCCGCCGACATCGCCGCCGCCGTCCGTGAGAAGCGGGCCACGCCCCGCGAGGTGGTGGCCGAGCACCTCGCCCTCATCGAGCGGCTCGACGGCCGTATCGGCGCCTTCCGCACCGTCCGCGCCGAGGCGGCCCTGGCCGAGGCCGACGAGGTGGCGGCCCGGGCCGATCTCGCCGAGCTGCCGCTCGCGGGCGTGCCGGTGGCCGTGAAGGACAACCTGGCGGTGCGCGGGGAGTCCAGCCGGGTCGGCTCGGCCGCGACCCCGGACACGCCGGCCGCCGAGGACCACGTCACCGTGGCCCGGCTGCGCGCGGCGGGCGCGGTCGTGGTCGGGCTGACGAACGTGCCCGAGCTGTGCGTCTTCGGCACCACCGAGGGTGTGCACGGCACCGCCCGCAATCCGTGGGACACGAGCCGCACGGCGGGCGGCTCCTCGGGCGGCAGCGCGGCGGCGGTCGCCGCCGGGATGGTGCCGATCGCGCTGGGCAACGACGGCATGGGCTCGCTGCGCATCCCCGCCGCCAACTGCGGACTGGTCACCATCAAGCCCGGCCACGGGGTGGTGCCCGCCGGGATCGGCGACGGGGACTGGTTCGGCATGTCGGAGAACGGACCCCTGGCCACGACCGTGGCGGACGCCCGCCTCATGCTCGCGGTCCTGGCGGACAACGGCAACGGCACCGTCACCGACGGCGGCTCCGATGACGCAGGCACCGGCGGCGCGCGGGACGTCACCCGCACCATCGCCGTCTCCGCGCGCAGCCCGCTCGCCGGGACCGCCGTGAGCAAGCCGTACGTCACCGCCGTACGGGAGGCGGCGCGGCTGCTGGCCGGGGCCGGTCACCAGGTGCGGCGCGCCGACCCGCCGTACCCGGTGTCGCTGGGCGTCACGGCGCTGCGGCACTGGACGGCCGGCACGGCGGTGGACGCGGCCTCGCTGGACCCGCGGCGGCTGGCCCGGCGGACCCGTGTGCACGCGGCGGTCGGGCGGCGGTTCGTGAACGGGGTGCGCACGGGTTCCGAGCGGGAGCGGCTGCGCCGCCGGATGGAGCCGTTCTTCGCCGAGTACGACGTGCTGCTCACCCCGGCGCTGGCCCGACGCTCCCCCAAGGCCGGGCCCTGGCACGAGCGCGGCTGGCTGCGCAACGTGCTGGCCAACACCACCTACTCGCCGATGACGCCGCCGTGGAACCTGACCGGCTGGCCCGCGATGTCGGTCCCGTTCGGCACGCTGCCCTCCGGAGCGCCGTGCGCGGTGCAGTTGGTGGGCCGTCCGGGGTCGGAGGCGGCGCTGCTGGACCTGGCCGAGCAGATCGAGCGGCTGAGCCCGTGGCGGCGGACGGCCGGCGCAGCGGCGAGCTGAAAGCCGGCACCGCGGCGGGCTGAGGGCCGGCGTCGGAGAGAACTGACGGCCGGCTACAGCGCCTTGTACATGATGTGCAGTCCCACGAGTCCGTGCCGGGGGTGTTCGAAGGCCTCCGGCACGGTGCCGAGGACGCGGAAGCCGAGGGAGGTCCACAGCCGGACGGCCGGGTTGGTCTCGACGACGGCGTTGAAGACCATGCCGCGGTAGCCCTGCGCGGCCGCGGCGGCGAGGACGTGCTCGGCCAGGGCGCGCCCCGTGCCGCGGCCGCCGTGGTCGGGGTCGACCATGAAGCCCGCGTTGGCGATCCTCGCCGCGGGGCCGCCGTAGTTGGGGGTGACGTAGGCGGAGCCGATGACGCGGCCGGTGTCGTCCTCGGCCACGTACACGCGTTTGGCGGGGCCCATCCACAGGGAGCGGGCGTCCTCCTCGGAGGTGTCCGGGTCCCAGGTGTAGGTGTCGGCGGCGGCGACGATGCGGTGCCAGAAGGGCCAGATCCGCGGCCAGTCCCCGGCCGCGGCTTCTCTGATCGGCATGGGCGTGATTCTCGCACGCCCATGCGTCGGCGATCGCGAGGTTTCCTGCCGGTCAGTCCACGCTGGGCAGGATGTGCGGCTCGGCGAGGTCCTCCTCGTAGCCCGCGAGGCGGATCGGGGCCGAACGGGCCCACACGTCGAGGCTTCCGAGGTCTCCGGGCCGCCGGCCCGCGCGCTCCGAGCGTTCCTTGGGGCGCTGATCGCGATTCGTCTTCTCCGGTGTCACCGCGCACTCCTTATGTGTCGGTCACCCTCGGGGCGCCCTCGGCCGGTCTGCGTTCCGGCACCTGACGCCTCGTCGGGGTCTTTGTCATCGCAGGGTCGGACGCGGTGGCGCCGGCAACTGAGGTACGGGCGGGTCGTGGTGCACCCGCTCGCCCCGGGACGGACCATGGGTGTGGATGGAACCCCTTGGTGCTGTCCGTCGACTCCCAGGTTAACCAAATGAGCGGCCCCCCGCTCGATGGGGCTGCAAAGAGCTGGTAACTATCTGGAGTCAGGCGTGTTGAATCGGTCGCATATGACCCGATTCAACACTCGTTCACCACTCGGACAGCGCAGGGAAACCGTGGCGGCTCGACGGCTCAGGGGAACAGCGCGATCCCCACGATGATCAGCAGGACGATGCAGGCGACGAAGGCCACCGTGCCCCACGTACCGCTGTGCCGCAGCGAGAAGGTGCCGGGCTCGCTGCCGCGCGGCCGGTCCTCGGGCAGGTCCGTCTGCTCGGGGCGGTCGCCGGCGTAGAACTCCTCGTCGGTGCGGTAGACGTTGCGCGGATCGTCGGAGCTGCGTGGATCGATGAAGTCTGATCGTGGCATGACGGCTCCCGGTGCGCGCTTTCTCCGCGGGGCGCCGGCCGGCGGCGGCCTCGGCCGCACGGCCTCAGCCGCGAGTGGGGGATCCGGCCCTCACCACTTCCCGGGCGCGTAGTCCTTGAGGAAGACGCCGTAGAGGTCTTCGCCCTGCTCACCGCGCACAATCGGATCGTATACCCGGGCCGCGCCGTCGACCAGGTCGAGCGGGGCGTGGAAGCCGGCCTCGGCGAGGCGGACCTTGTCGGGGTGCGGGCGCTCGTCGGTGATCCAGCCGGTGTCGACGGCCGTCATCAGGATGCGGTCCTTGTCGAACATCTCCTGGGCGCTGGTGCGGGTCAGCATGTTGAGGGCGGCCTTGGCCATGTTGGTGTGCGGGTGGCCGGCGCCCTTGTAGCCGCGGTCGAAGACGCCCTCCATGGCGGAGACGTTCACGATGTACGTCCGGCGGGCCGAGGACGCCGCCATCGCCGGGCGCAGCCGGCTGATCAGGATGAAGGGGGCCGTGGAGTTGCACAGCTGCACTTCGAGCAGCTCCACGGGCGTGACCTCCTCCACGGTCTGGATCCAGCTGTTGGTGTGGTGCAGGTCGGGCACGAGGCCGCCCGCGTCGATGGCCGTGCCGGCCGCGATGCGCTCCAGGGAGGCGGAGCCGGAGACGAGGGCGAGGTCGGTGACGTCCTGGGCGGTGAGCGCGCCGCCGCCCGCGACCGGCAGCTCGGCGACCGCGCCGGAGCCGAAGGTGCCGATGATCTCGGCGGCGGGCAGCTCACCGGCGGGCAGCGGGGCCGACTCGGCGGCGACCAGCTCGCTGTAGGCCTGCGGGGAACGCCGTACGGTCTGGGCCGCGTTGTTGATCAGGATGTCCAGCGGGCCCTCGGCGGCCACCGAGTCGGCGAGGGCGACGACCTGGGCGGGGTCGCGCAGGTCGATGCCGACGATCTTCAGTCGGTGGATCCACTGGTCGCTGTCGGGCTGGGCCTTGAAGCGCCGGATCGCGTCGCCCGGGAACCGCGTGGTGACGGTGGTGTGGGCGCCGTCGCGCAGCAGCCGGAGCGCGATGTACATGCCGATCTTGGCGCGGCCGCCGGTGAGCAGGGCGCGCTTGCCGGTGAGGTCGGCGCGGGCGTCGCGGCGGGCGCGGTTCTCGGCGGCGCAGCCCGGGCAGAGCTGGTGGTAGAAGTAGTCGACCTCGACGTAGCGCTGCTTGCAGGTGTAGCAGGAGCGCGGTCGCTGGAGTATGCCCGCGATCTGGCCCTCGGTGGTCGTGGAGGAGGGCAGGACGCCCTCGGTCTCGTCGTCGATGCGGCTCGCGGAGCCGGTCGCGGTGGCCTCGGTGACCGCGCGGTCGTGGGCGGTCTTGGCGGCCCGGCGCTCCTGGCGGCGGCGCTGCTTGACCATGCGGTAGATGTGCGAGGTGGCCCGGCGCACCGCGACGGCGTCGGGGTGGTCGACCTCGATGCCGTCGAGCTCCTCCAGCACGCTGAGGCACACGGCGAGGCGCTCGGGGTCGATGCCCGGCCCGTACACCATCTCACCGCCCGGCCCGGGCACCACCGCGTCCATCGCCGTGGAGCCGCCGTCTGTCACCGTCATCGCGCTGCCGTTTCCCTGGTCACCCGCGCGGCGCGCCCAGTGGCGCCGCTTTCGAACGCGGAATTTTACGTCAGCGCGCGGGCGCGCCGCCAAACCGCGATGATCAAGGACGCTCGGCGCACCCGCGGCCGCGCGAGACGTGGCGGCGGTCAGGGTCCGCAGACCGTGATCAGGGTCTCCACCTCCTCGGTGACGGCACGGGCGAGCCGGCCGAGGTCGGGGACGGCCTTGGCGTCGGCGACGAGCCCGTAGTGGACCTGGCCGCGGTAGGTGGAGACGGCGACAGCGAGGGACTGGCCGCGGGCCAGGGGCGCGAACGGGTAGACGGCCGTGAGCGGGTGGCCGCCGAGCTTCAGGCCGATGCCGGGCAGGGGCACGCTGGTGACCAGGATGTCGAACCACAGCCGGGCGGCCTGGCCGACCAGCGGTCCGCCGAGCCGGTGCCCGAGGGGGGGCACGTGGTCGGCGAGCAGGGCGACGGCGCCCGCGCCCCGGTTGGGTCCGGCGTCCTTGTTGCGGTCCATGGCGGTGCGTACGGCGTCGAGGCGGCGCAGCGGGTCGGGGACGCCGACGGGCAGCTCCATCAGGTAGCCGGAGAGGCGGTTGCCCTGGGGGTGGGCGGTGCGCGGACGGCGCCGGGAGACCGGGATCAGCGCGCGGGGTGCGACGCCCGCGCTGCCGTCGCCGCGCTCGTCGAGCCAGCGGCGCAGGGCGCCGGCGACGACCGCGATCAGCACGTCGTTGACGGTGCCGCCCACGGCCTTGCGCACCAGGTGCACGTCGTCGATGTCGACGACCACGCCGGCGGTGCGCCGGGTGCCGGTGGGCTCGGCGGTGAGCGCCGGGGTGGGGCGGGTGACCAGGGTGGAGCGGGCCACGGAGGCGCCGATGTCCAGGGCGCGGCCCACGTCGGACAGCGCGCCGCGCAGCAGCCCGGGCAGCCTGCGCACGTCGGGCAGCAGCCCACGGTCGGGCTCGGCGGGCCGGGGGCGGGGCTCGGGCAGGTCCATCGGGTCGAGGACGGCGGCGGCGAGGGTCAGGGCGCGCAGTCCGTCGGCGAGGGCGTGGTGGAACTTGAACAGCACGGCGAAGGAGACGCCGTCCTCGCCGGGCAGCACATGGGCCTCCCACGGCGGGCGGTTGCGCTCCAGCGGGCGCTGCATGAGGCGCCCGGCGGCCGCGTGGAAGTCGGCGGCCGGGGCGTGCAGCCGTACGTGGTTGAGCGGGTCGAAGCAGGGGTCGGGCTCCCTGGTGGCGCCGCCGAAGCCGAGCGGGTGCCGCAGCGCGTGGGCGAGGGGCCGGCGCAGGTCGAGCGGCCGCCACACGTCGCGGATGCGCATGCGCAGTCCGGGCACGGCGGCGGCACGGGCGGCGAGCAGGTCGGCGGCGTGGGCGCCGGCGGTGGGCGAGTGGGCCGAGAAGACCCCGAGCGCACCGAGGTGCATGGGGTGGTCGGCGGACTCGATGTTCCAGAACGCCAGGTCGAGGGGAGCGAGCGGGTCGGGAGTCAATGGCTTGCCTCGCGTCGACGGTGGGTGAGTCTGCAGTCAACCGCCCTCGGCCGATTACGGTCAAGTACGATCAAGCTACACACAGTTAATAGCAGATTACGTCCCGCCTCCCGTGAAAGAGGCGGGACACAAGGGGCTGTTGTGCTCAAAGCGGCTGCGCGGAGGCGGTCACCTCAGTACGGGCGGCGCCGCGTCGGCCGCGGTGCCCCACGCCGACGGCCGCGGGCCCACGGTGAAGCTCAGGTTCCGCAGGGTGCGCAGCGCCCCGGTGCTCAGGTACGTCCGCTCGTGGCGGACGCCGTCGGCCCGCACCGTCTGGACGTAGCGGTCCTCGCGCGAGGTGCCCGGCGCGGTGACGGTCAGGCCGCCGCTCGGGTAGTAGCGGCGGTCCAGCCGCAGGTCGACGCGGTCGAAGACCGGCGTGGACAGCCCCCAGGTGCGGTAGCCGGGCTGCACCGGGAACAGGCCGATCGAGGACAGCACGTCCCAGGCGGACATGGTGCCCAGGTCGTCGTTGCCGGTGAGCCCGGTGGGCTCGTCGGTGAACAGGGTCAGCGCCGCGTGCACCACGTCGGTGGTCTTCCACGGCTGCCCGGTGGACAGGTACGTGTACGGGGCGACGAGGTCGGGCTCGTTCTGCGGGTTGTACTTGTCGGTGTCGTAGTAGGCGTACGGCCCGTTGACCCACACCTCGCGGGCGGTGCGCTCGGGGTCCTTCAGGAGTTCCGAATAGGCGAAGAACTCGTCGAGGCGCTCGTTGGTCAGGCGCCTGCCGCCGGTCAGACGCACCATGCCGGGCAGGTCCTGCGGCACGAGCCACTGGTACTGCCAGGCGGTGCCCTCGTGGAAGCCGACGCTCTGCGCGGGGCTCCACGGACCGGCGAAGGCGCCGGAGGTGTCGCGGGCGCGGAAGAAGCCGGTCGTGGGGTCGAACAGGTTGCGGTAGTTGCGCGAGCGGGCCGCGTAGCGGGCGGCGTCCTCGCGGTGCCCGAGGGCCCGGGCCATCTGGGCGAGCATGGCGTCCGACAGGGCGTACTCCAGCGTCGCGGAGGCCCCGTAGGCGTAGTCGGAGTGGCCGGACTTGGGGGGCTCGTGGCCCGCGATGTAGGGGGCGTAGCCGCGGGCGAGGTAGTCCGGGTTGGCGTCGCGGCCGACGGCGGGCGAGGCGGCGGGCGGCACGCCGTCGGCGTTGCGCCTGAGCGCGCGGTAGGCCCGCTCCTCGTAGCCGCCGAGCAGGCCCTGCTGGAAGGCGTTGGTGAGGAACGGGGTGACGGGGTCGCCGGTCATCACGTTCGTCTCGACGGTGCCGTAGCCCCACTTGGGCAGCCAGCCGCTCTCCTCGGCGACGTGGATCACGGAGATCGCCATGTCCCGGGACTCGCGGGGCGCGAGCAGGGCGAGGAACTGGGCCTGGGTGCGGTAGGTGTCCCACAGGGACCAGTTCTGGTAGTACGTGAAGCCCTCGGCGCGGTGGATCCGCTGGTCCCAGCCGGTGTAACGGCCGTCGGCGTCGTCGCCGACGTTGGGCGCGAGGAAGGAGCGGTACAGCGCCGAGTAGAAGGTGCGGCGCCGGACCGCGTCGCCGCCCCGCACACGGATGCCGGACAACCGCTCTTCCCAGGCGCGGCGGGCCGCCTCGCGCACGGCGGCGAAGGAACGGCCGCCCTCGGCGCGCAGATTGCCCCGCGCGCCGGCGGCGTCGACGTAGGAGAGCGCGGTGGTCGCCTCGACCGTGCGGTTTCGGCGGGTGTCGAAGCGCAGGTAGGCGCCGCCGCGGCCGGTCCGCGCGCCCGGGGTGACGGTGGCGCCGTCCCAGGTGCCGTGGGCGGTGAAGGGGCGGTCGAAGCGGGTGACCGTGTAGACCGTGTACGGCACGGTGTCCTTGCAGAAGCCGCGGCCGGTGATCGCGGTGCGCACGGTGTGGTCGTCGAGGATCTCCACCTTGCTGGAGACCGTCCGGTGCAGCGCCTGGCCCGCGTTGAGCAGCACGTTGGCCTTGTCGGTGGCGGGGAAGGTGTAGCGCTGCACACCGGTGCGGGCGCTCGCCGTGAGCTCGGCCTCGATGCCTGAGTCCAGGGCCACCCGGTAGTAGCCCGGGCTCGCCTCCTCGGTGTCGTGGCGGAAGCCGGCCGCGTACTTCGCGTAGTCGGTCCGCGTCACCTCGCCCGTGGTCGGCAGCACCGGCAGGTCGCCGCCGATGCGGCAGCCCACGCCGGAGAGATGGATCAGGGAGAAGCCGCGGATCTTGTTCTGGGCGTAGTCGTAGCCGGTGTTGTGGCCGGTGTCGGGCGAGAACTGCACCATCCCGAAGGGCACGGCGGCGCCGGGAAAGGTGTTGCCCTCGTTCGCGGTGCCGATGAACGGGTTGACCAGGTCGGTGAGCCGGGCGTCGGGCGGTGCGGCGGCCCGTGCGGCTCCGGGGGCGGCGGACAGCGCGGACGCTGCGACCGCCCCCGCCAGGCACAGGCGCAGGCGCCGGGTCCATCTCATGCAGGAAGACCTCCGGGTGGAGACATCGTTGCCTGCATGATCACGGCTGATCGCCCGTCAGCCGGGCATCCCACGGGTGTCGCGTTCGACGCGTCGCGATTTGCGCCGTCCCCGACCCTCCGCGCGCCCCGCCACGCGCCCCCGCCCCGGCTCCGGTGGACCGGTGGGGCTCAGGGCGCGCACCATGGTGGCGTACTGCCCCGGCGGCGGTTCCCTCGCCCGGGAAGGGAAGTGAGCACGATGCCGAAGGTGTCCCGCGACACGGCGACGCAGGGCGGCGACTACGGACCGGTGGTCGACCACTCCGAGGATCTGGAGCCCTACACGGTGGACTTCCTGATGTTCCGCGAGGACGTCGACCACACCCCCCTGCTCAAGGAACTGCCGGACGGCCGGTGCCAGTGCCCGCACTGGGGATACGTCTTCAAGGGCGAGATCGTCTTCCGCTACGACGACCACGACGAGGCCTACCACGCCGGCGAGGCCTTCTACGCCCCGCCCGGGCACGTCCCCGTGCACACCGAGCCGGGCAGCGAGTACCTCCAGTTCAGCCCCGCCGACGACATGCGCAGGACCAGCGCGGTGGTGCTGAACAAGTTCCCGCCCCTGTGCGGGTGAGTGCCCCTGTCGGGTGAGTGCCCTGCGCGGGAGGTGCCCTTCCGCGGGTGGGTGCCCCGCCTCCCGCCCGCTCTACGGCACGCGCTGGCCCTTGCCCAGCGCGATCACGCCGCCCTTGGAGACGGTGTAGAGCTCCGCGTCCCGCTCCGGGTTGACGCCGATCGTCGCGCCCGGCGGCACCTCGACGTTCTTGTCCAGCACCGCGCCCCGCACGATCGCGCCCCGGCCGATGCGCACGTTGTCGTGCAGCACCGAGCCCTGCACCACCGCCCCCGGGTCGACCCGGACGCCCGGGGACAGCACCGAGCGGGTCACCTGCCCGCGGATCAGGCAGCCCGCGCTGATGATCGACTCGCTGGCGATGCCACCCGCGTTGAACCGGGCCGGCGACAACTGGGTGGAGTGGGTGTAGACGGGCCAGTCGCGGTTGTAGAGGTTGAACGCGGGACGTTCGGCGATGAGGTCCATGTGCGCGTCGTAGTACGCGTCGAGCGTGCCCACGTCCCGCCAGTAGCCCTGGTCGCGGCTGGTCTCGCCGGGCACGTGGTTGGCGCTGAAGTCGTACAGCTGGGCCTCGCCCCGGTCGGTGAGCTGGGGCAGGATCGAGCCGCCCATGTCGTGCACCGACCGCTCGTCCTCGGCATCCCGCTGGAGCGCCTCGATCAGCGCCTTGGTGGTGAAGATGTAGTTGCCCATGGAGGCGAACACGCACTCCGGGTCGTCGGCCAGCCCCGGCGGGTCTGCGGGCTTCTCCAGGAATCTCTCCACGGTCTGCCCGTCCGAGCCCGGGGTGATCACGCCGAACGACGAGGACTCCGCGCGCGGCACCCGGATGCCGGCCACCGTGACCCCCGCACCGCCCTCGATGTGCTGCTGGAGCATCTGCCGCGGATCCATGCGGTACACGTGGTCGGCGCCGAAGACCGCCACGTAGTCGGGCTGTTCGTCGTAGATGAGGTTCAGCGACTGGAGGATCGCGTCGGCGCTGCCCAGGTACCAGCGCGGCCCGAGCCGCTGCTGCGCGGGGACCGGGGTGACGTAGTTGCCGAGCAGGCTGGACATCCGCCAGGTGGTGGTGATGTGCCGGTCGAGCGAGTGCGACTTGTACTGCGTGAGCACGCAGATGCGCAGGATGTCGCCGTTGACGAGGTTGGACAGCACGAAGTCGACCAGGCGATACGTTCCGCCGAAGGTCACCGCCGGTTTGGCGCGGTCCGCGGTCAGGGGCATCAGACGTTTGCCCTCTCCGCCCGCGAGGACGATTCCGAGGACCGAAGGTCCACCACGACGCATGGCCGCTCCCCTCACCCGGTTGACACCACTACTGCCCCTGAGCAGCGGGGACTAAGCCTGTTTGAGGATCTCCGCGTACAGCCGCACCGTCCGCCGGGCCACCGCGTCCCAGCCGAACTCCTCGACCGCGCGCCGCCGTCCGGCCTCGCCCATGCGGCGGGCCGCCTCCGGATCGCCCAGCACCCGGTCCAGGGCGCGGGCGAGTGACGGCTCGAAGTCGTCGTCGACGTCGACGAGTACCCCGGTACGGCCGTCCTCGACCACCTCGGGGATGCCGCCGACGCGGGAGGCCACGACGGGCGTGCCGCAGGCCATCGCCTCCAGGTTGACGATGCCGAGCGGCTCGTAGACCGAGGGGCAGACGAAGGCGGCGGCGTGGGTGAGCAGCTGCACCACGTCCGGGCGCGGCAGCATCTGCGGGATCCAGTGCACGCCCTCGCGGACCCGGCTCAGCTCCTCGTACAGATCGCGGAACTCCCAGTCGATCTCCGGCGTGTCGGGCGCGCCCGCGCACAGCACGACCTGCGCGGCCGGGTCGATGTCCCGCACCGCCCGCAGCAGGTGCGGCACGCCCTTCTGGCGGGTGATGCGGCCGACGAACAGCACGTAGGGCCGGTCGCGGTCCAGACCGATGCGGTCCAGGACCTCGGTGCCGTGGTCGGGCCGGTACAGGCCGGTGTCGATGCCGTTGTGGATGACGTGCACGCGGGAGGGGTCGAGGGCCGGGTAGCAGCCGAGGATGTCCTCGCGCATGGCAGCGGAGACGGCGACGACCGCGTCGGCGGCCTCGACGGCGGTCCGCTCGGCCCAGCCGGACAGCGCGTAGCCGCCGCCGAGCTGCTCGGCCTTCCAGGGGCGCAGCGGCTCCAGGGAGTGCGCGGTCATCACGTGCGGCACCCCGTACAGCAGCTTGCCGAGGTGGCCGGCGAGGTTGGCGTACCAGGTGTGGGAGTGGACCAGCTCGCAGCCCTGAAGGCCCGCGGTCATGGCGAGGTCCACGGAGAAGGTGCGCAGCGCGTCGTTGGCGCCGTCCAGCGCGGACCAGGGGCGGTGGCGCACGACGCCGTCGGCGCGGCCCTCGCCCCAGCAGTGCACCTCCAGGTCGACCAGCGGCCGCAGTTCCCGCGCCAGGAACTCGACGTGGACGCCCGCGCCGCCGTACACGTCCGGGGGGTACTCCCGGGTCAGCAGTCCCACTCGCACCCGCAACCCCCTGCTCTCCACGGCCGGTCGCCTTCATGGTCACCCAGATGTGGCGCGTGGGGAAGAGCGCGGCGCTCGTGTGAAGCAACAGTCGCCGCAGACCCCGCCGCCGGGGACACGGTAGTAGAGGCAGCAACTGCGCCGCCGGAAAGCCGTGCCGGTGAGCGTGCCGGTCCCGGCGAGGCCCGGGTGGACCAGGAGCCGCGCCGTCAGCCGCCGGGCCCGCTCACCGGCCTCCGGGTGGCCGTTCTCCCCCGCCCAGCGGTCCAACTGCCGTGCCGCGCCCGCCAGCGCGGAGGCCGCGTTGCCCCGCAGCAGGCCGGGGGCGAGCCGGTACCGGCCGCGCAGGGCCGCCGCCAGGGGCTCGAGGTGGCGGTCCAGGACGAGGCGGACGAGGGTGTCCGCGTCCCCGGGCAGCGGGCGGACCTCGGCGAGCCACAGGTCGTCGGGGGCGCTTCCCGCCGGGTCCCAGCGCAGGAGGCGCGGATCGAGGTCGGGCACCTCGCCGGTGAGGGCCGCGCAGGCGAGCGCGACGGACCAGAGCCGGGCGGCGAGCGCCTGGTGCGCCACCGAGGCGGCGATGCGCGGTTCGGGGGCGCGGATCCCGGCGGCCACCCTCCGTACGCGCGTGGCCAGCGGATGGCCGTCGGAGCCGGGGCGCGCGGCGGCGGGCGGATCGGCGTACGCCTCGGCGAGGGTGGGCGGCGGTGCGGCGGGCGGGGCGCCGGTGCGCAGGACGAAGAAGCCGCCGAGGCGGCCCAGGGCGGCGAGTTGGGGGTCCAGGTCCACGAGAAGCAGTAGTACCAAGGCCCTTAGGGGATGCCACCAGGGGGTGTCCGCCCTGTGTCGCCCACCCGTGGGAGGACGGCGGACCGGCCGTACTCCATCGGCAGTAGGACCCATTGAGTGCTCAGGGACGACGACGGGAAGAGCTCGGCGCGGCAGGGTGTTGAACCATGGAAGCAGACCGTTCGCCGATCCGGGGTCACCGCCCCCGCCCCACGCAGAGGAGCGGCTCATGAGCGCCCTCGCGTTGTCCGTGCTGCTGTCGTTCGTGTCCGCCGTCGCCTACGCCGGTGGCGCGATCGTGCAGGAGCGGGTCGCGGTGTCCTCCCCCGGCGAGCAGTACGCGCCGCTGCGCCGGCCCGCCTGGTGGGCGGCTCTCGCGCTGAACGGCCTCGGCGGACTGCTGCACGTGGTCGCGCTGGCCTACGGTCCGCTCAGCCTGGTCCAGCCGCTCGGCGCCCTCACCATAGTCTTCGCCCTGCCCATGGCCGCGCTCTTCGTCGGCCGCCGCGCGGGCGCGACCGCCTGGCGCGGCGCGATCATGGCCACGGTCGGGCTCGCCGGGCTGCTCTCGCTGGTCGGCGCCTCGGGCGGCCACACGCTCGCCGGCGCCCAGCGCTACGGCCTGGCCGTGGTCACCGCCGGCGCGGTGGCGGCGCTGATGGTGGCCGGACGGGCCGCGCACCGGCACCCGGCGGTGCGCAGCGTGCTGCTCGCCACCGCCTCCGGCATCGCCTTCGGCATGTCCTCGGTGTTCACCAAGACCGTGGCGATCGACTGGAGCGAGGGCGTCTCGGCGGCGGACGTGCCCTCGCTCACGGTGATCGCCGTGCTCGCCGTCGCGGGCGTCCTGCTGTCGCAGGCGTCCTACCGCGGCGGCGGCCTCGCCGCGCCGCTGGCCACGCTGACGGTGGTGAACCCGGTGGTGGCGGCCGCGGTCGGCATCACGATGTTCGGCGAGACCTTCCGCTACGGCCCCACGGGAACCGTCCTCGCCCTCGGCTGCGGGGTGGTGGCCGCGGGCGGGCTGATCCTGCTGACCACCGAGCGCATCGAGCACACCGCTCCGGTCCCGGCTCCCCCGACGCCGGCTCAGCCCCCGGTGCCGGCGGTTCCGCCCGCGCCCGCTCCCGGGGCTTTCGAGACTTCCGGGGCCCCCGAGGAGAGGGGTGCGGACACGGCCGGCATGCCGGAGTCGGGCACGCCTCTCCTCCTGGCCCAGTACTGCGGCGCGGCCTGCTGCACCGACCCCTACATCCCGAACTTCCCCGCGCCGGCCCGGGACCGGCACCGCGCCCGCGTCAGATCCTGATCAGACCCTGACCCCGCGGGCCCACAGGCCTGATCAGACCCTGACCCCGTGCGCCCGCAGGTAGGCGACGGGGTCGACGTCGGTTCCGAAGCCGGGGCCCGTGCGCACCTCGAAGTGCAGGTGGGGCCCCGTGACGTTGCCGGTGGCCCCGGAGCGGCCGATGCGCAGGCCGGCGGTGACGCCCTGCCCGGCGCGCACGGAGATCGCCGACAGGTGGCCGTACTGGGTGTAGCGGCCGTCGGCGTGCCGGATCACCACCTGGTAGCCGTACGAGCCTCCCCAGCCGGCCTCGACCACGCGCCCGGCCTCGACCGCCCGCACGGAGGTGCCGGTGGGCACCTCGAAGTCGACGCCGGTGTGGTAGCCCTTGGACCAGTGGGAGCCGGCCACGCGGTACCCGGTGCCGACCGGCCCGCTCACGGGGGCGACGACGGTGTGCGAGGCGGAGTGCTGTCCGCCGGTGTGGTGCGTCCCGGTCCTGGTGGCGGGCTTCCTGGCCTCGCGGGCGGGACGCGTCGCCGTCGAGGTCTTCTCGCGGGGCGCGGTCGTCGTGTGCGAGGTCGGGCGCAGGGTGAGCCGCTGACCGGGCAGGATGAGGTCCGGATCGGCGCCTATGGTCGCGCGGTTGACGGCGTACAGCTCGTGCCAGCCGCCCTGGACCCGGTGCTCCTCGGCGATGCCGGAGAGGGTGTCGCCGCGGACCACGGTGTACATCTCGGCGGTGCCGGCCCGTGACTGGGGCGGGGTCTGCGGCCGTACGTCACCGGCCCGGCGTGCGTCCCGCGCCTCGCGGTCGCCGGCCGAACCGTGGGACGCGGCGCTGCTCCCCGTTGCCGCGCGGGTCCTGGCGGCGTCCGGGTGGATGTGCGGGGTGCCGCTGTCACGGGTCAGCCCCGCATGCACCGAGCACACCGGCCAGGCGCCGGGACCCTGGCCGTCGAGCACCTTCTCGGCGACGGCGATCTGCTGCTCGCGGGTGGCGAGGTCGGCGCGCGGGGCGTACCGCGTGCCGCCGTACGCCTCCCAGGTGGAGCGGGTGAACTGAAGCCCGCCGTAGAAGCCGTTGCCCGTGTTGATGTTCCAGTCGCCGCTGGACTCGCAGGCGGCGACCTTGTTCCAGGTGGACACGTCGGCCGCGTGCGCGGCGCCGGCGCCCGCGCCGATGAGGGGGAGCGCCATTCCCGCGCCGCCCGCGGTGACGGTCAGCGACGCGCGGTTGATCCTATTCGGCTGGTACCGGCGGTGCCGGCCGCGTACGGCCATGTCTGAAGCCCCCTCGCCATGCGTCAGGAGGGGCAAAAGTAAATGCGGCCAACAGGCCGTGACAAGGCGGATGTCGGCCGCTTTGGCGCCCCAAGTGGCCGGTAAGGGACGGTCATTGGCCGGATCGGCGGCTTCCGCGATGAGGCACCGGGCGCCCGCCGTGCGTAAAGAAGCATGCGTGACGCGAAGTGCGTCACGTGTCATGCGCGGTACGGCGTGCGGCGTGCGGGACGGAGCGTGACGCGGTATGCCGGTGCGCGGGTGCGGTGGCCGTACCGGCACGTCAGGATGGCCGAGGGGCCGTGAGCGGCGATACTGGCGGCACGTTCCACCCACCCCGAGCACCACCGTTCCACCCGATGCGACGCACCACCGGATGTATAAGGAGCAGGCGGTATGACCAACACAGCCCAGATCGGCGTCACGGGACTCGCGGTCATGGGCCGCAACCTCGCCCGCAATTTCGCCCGCAACGGCTACACGGTGGCGTTGCACAACCGGACGGCGTCCCGTACGCACGCGCTGGTGGAGGAGTTCGGGCACGAGGGCGACTTCGTCGCGGCGGAGACCGCCAAGGAGTTCGTGGCCGCGCTGGAGCGCCCGCGCCGCCTGGTCATCATGGTGAAGGCGGGCGAGCCCACCGACGCGGTGATCCAGGAGTTCGCCCCTCTCCTGGAGCCCGGCGACATGATCATCGACGGCGGCAACGCGCACTTCGCGGACACCCGGCGCCGTGAGCGGGAGCTGCGCGAGCAGGGCATCCACTTCGTGGGCACCGGCATCTCCGGCGGCGAGGAGGGCGCGCTGCACGGGCCGAGCATCATGCCGGGCGGCTCGAAGGAGTCGTACGAGTCGCTGGGCCCGATGCTGGAGAAGATCTCCGCGAAGGCCAAGGACGGGGCGCCGTGCGTCACGCACATCGGCCCGGACGGCGCCGGCCACTTCGTGAAGATGGTGCACAACGGCATCGAGTACGCCGACATGCAGCTGATCGGTGAGGCGTACCAGCTGCTGCGCGACGTGGCGGGCTACTCCCCCGCGCAGATCGCCGACATCTTCCGCACCTGGAACACCGGCCGCCTCGACTCCTACCTGATCGAGATCACCGCGGAGGTCCTGTCCCACGTGGACTCGGCCACCGGCAAGCCGTTCGTGGACGTGGTGGTGGACCAGGCCGAGCAGAAGGGCACGGGACGCTGGACCGTGCAGATCGCGCTCGACCTGGGCGTGCCGGTCTCGGGTATCGCGGAGGCGGTCTTCGCGCGGTCCCTGTCCGGCCACGCCTCGCTGCGCGAGGCCTCGCGCGGCCTGGCGGGCCCCAAGGCGTCCCCGCTGCCGGAGTCGGAGGCGGGCGCCTTCGCCGACCGGGTGGAACAGGCGCTGTACGCCTCGAAGATCGTGTCGTACACGCAGGGCTTCCACGAGATCGCCGCGGGCAGCGAGGAGTACGGCTGGGACATCGACCTCGGCGCGGTCTCCTCCATCTGGCGCGGCGGCTGCATCATCCGGGCCGCGTTCCTGGACCGCATCCGCGCCGCCTACGACGCCCGGCCTGACCTGCCGAGCCTGCTGTCGGACGAGACCTTCGCACAGGAGATCGCTGCGGCCCAGGACGACTGGCGCGAGGTCCTGGTGGCCGCGACCCGTCAGGGCGTGCCCGCGCCGGGCTTCTCGGCGGCCCTCGCCTACTACGACGCGCTGCGCGCCGAGCGCCTGCCGGCCGCCCTCACCCAGGGCCAGCGCGACTTCTTCGGCGCGCACACCTACCGGCGGGTGGACCGTGACGGCGCCTTCCACACGCTGTGGGGCGGGGACCGGTCGGAGGTGACCGCGTAGGACGCGGCGCCGTCCGGGGGTACGGGAAGGCGGGTGGGCGGCTCTCGGGCCGCCCACCCGCCTGATGCCCGCTTCTACGTGAGCGGAGGGCCCGGTTCGGGGTTGGGCACCGGCTCCGGACCCGGGGGTACGGGAGAGGGCGAGGGCCCGGGCGGGCCCGGTTCGGGGGGCGGTGACGGCACGGGCCCCGGCGGCGGTGGTCCGGGCGTGGGGGCGGGCGAGGGGCCGGGCGGCGGCTCGGGGGGTGTGGGCACCGGGCCCGGGGGCGGACCGGGCGTGGGCGGTACGGGGACCGGGTCCGGCTGCGGCGGCGGCTGGGGATCCGGGCCCGGCGCGGGTCCCGGCCCGGGGCCAGGGGTGGGTCCGGGCGGTACGGGGTCGGGGTACGGGTTGGTCATGGCGTCCTCCGGCCAGTCGGTCGACATCGGCTCTGGACTATTCCCCCGCCTACCCGAGCGCCGCCCGGCCAGTCACCCGTGGGCGCCACGCCGAGGACCCGGGTGGGCGCACGGGGCGCGTCCGGCGCGGGGTGAGGCCGGGGAGGTCAGGCGCGGGCCGTGCTGGGCATGCCGCCCGCGCTGTCCGTTCCGTCCACGTCGTCCGTTCTGTCCGTGCCCAGTGCTGCCCGTGCCGCCGCCGCGAGGCCAAGGCGGGGGCTGGAGAGGACGGGCACGGGTGTGGTCGTCAGCCGGGCGGCCGGGGCCATGGATGCCTGGGCGAGGACGATCACGTCGGCGTGGCCGGCCGTGTCCACGGCGGCGGCCACTTCCCCGACGTAACCGGCCGTGTCGCCGGACTCGAAGCGGGCCCAGGCCCCGTCGGCCAGAAGGGTGCGCACGGTCACGGGACGCCCGGCGCGGCGGGCCTCCTCCTCGACGAGCGCGACGGTCGGGCCGAGCGTGCTCTCCAGCGCGGCGACGACCACGACACGCGGGCCCACCGCCACAGCCTCGGCCGCCATCGGCCGGTCCAGCCGCAGCACGGGCACCGCCGGCCCGGCCCCGGCCCCCTCCGACTCGGCGACCGCGCCGAGGGTCGAACACGTGCACAGCACCGCGCGGGCGCCCTCGGCCACGGCCCGGTCCAGCGCCGCGCGCACCTCGTCCCGTACCGCCTCGGGGCCTTCCTCGCGCGCCCGGCTCAGCAGGTCCTCGTCGACGAAGTGGCGCAGCCACAGGCCGGGGTGGTCCTCGTCGCGCAGGGCGTCGAAGACCGGGACGTGCAGCGGCGAGGTGTGCAGCAGGGCGAGCGTGTCCTTCGGCACCGGCGGGCTCAGAACCGCTCGGGGTGCGCCGCGAGCCAGTCCCGCGCCGCCCGCAACTGCTCGGCGTCGGCCGCCGGGGCCTCGTCGCGGTGGCGCTCGGCCCACTTCACGACGTACGGGCACAGCGGGGCCACCGAGACGCCCTCCCGCCCAGCGGCGGCGTACAGCTCACGGGCCAGCGAGCCCGCGATGCCCTTGCCCTCGTGGGCGGGTTCCACCACCGTGTGGACGGGGACCAGGGCTGGCCGGGGCGCGTCGAGCACGAAGTACTCGATGCGGCCCACCACTTCGCCGCCGTCACCGACCGCCTCGAGGCGTCCGGCCGCACGGTCGTCGCGGATCTCGATGTCACTCATCGGCACGCTCCCTGGTCGGTGTCCGGCGTCTCTACATTGTCCCGTCAGGCCGGGACGACCGCCTGCGGGCTGCGCCGCTGGTCCGAGCCCGGCACCGGCGCGGAGGGGTCGGCGCCCAACTCGACGATCCGGTTGTCCGCGTCCACGTGCACGACCCTCGGCCGCAGCTCCCGCGCCTCGGCGTCGGCGACCTGAGCGTAGCTGATGATGATCACCAGGTCGCCCGGGTGGACGAGGTGGGCCGCGGCGCCGTTGATCCCGACGACACCGGAGCCCCGCTCGCCCTCGATGACGTACGTCTCCAGCCGCGCCCCATTGGTGATGTCGACGATGTGCACGAGCTCACCGGGCAGCAGATCGGCGGCGTCGAGGAGGTCGGCGTCGATGGTCACCGATCCCACGTAGTGCAGGTCGGCCTGGGTGACGGTGGCGCGGTGGATCTTGGACTTGAACATGGTGCGCAGCATGTTGGACTCCTAGAAGACGGCTCCCTGCCGGCTTTTCGCAGGTCAAGGGCAGTCTTCACTCTACACTGGCACACGTCGGACTCGAAGATTGGGAACAACATCGGTCCACTATGAGAAGAAAGCGGCCTGCCTGTGCTTCCGTCCGGGCCAGGCTGTTGTGAACGCCGCCGATCAGACGTCTGCCAGGAGGGCCCTCTGGGGACTGACGTTGATCAGGCGGCGACTTACTTGACGACACGTCAGTTATGAGAAGTCGGACGCGCGTGAACAAGGTCAGCGACGACGCCATGATCTTGATGCTCGAGTGGCGGCCCCGTGATTCGTGGCATCGATGGATGCCGAGCAGAACTCAGTCCGCGAGGTCGGCCTTGCCGAACAGGACCGCGTAACTGGAGGGAAGCTGGCTGATGATCTGATTCAGCTCTCCGCCGGTGACAGCGTCGGCAACGGTGGTCAGGACCGCGCTGGCGTCCCACTGCGCCGTACGCGGCCGGGCATGGGTGCGCTCGGCGACCCGGCGGTAGAACTCCTCGATCCCGAAGCTCTGCGCTTGCTGCGGCGTGGCATGATCCAGAACTTGTCCCAGTGGGCCGGGCAGTTGTGATGCGAGGTCCTTGACCTCTCCCGGGCTGATCCGTTGGGCCAGTACTTCCAGCACGGCGTTGGTGACGTCCGCGGCTTCGTCCTGGTCGTTGTATTCGCCTCGCTCGCGCACACGGGCGAGGAATCCGTCGTATTTCATCGCTGACCTCCTTCTGCCTTGGTCACCGCTGGTCATGGGGGGCGCCCGGTGCGCCGTCGGGCGGCCGCGCCCGTCCGCCGGCGCGTAGCTGCCGTTCGCAAGGCCGTGGTCCAGTCGGTCGCCGCTCGTCGGGCCGGCTTCTTGGAGCGCGTGGGTTGTCTGTTCGATCTCGTCGTCGAGGCTTGTCCGGCCGTGGCGGACGTACGACCTGCCGTGCCCGCGGTGCCTGCCAGCCTCGGCGCGTACAGGGTGCTGCCCGCGCACGGCGATTTCCACCGACGCGGCGGGTGCTGCGGCGCAGGGGCTTGCGTTCACGCTCCTTGATCTCTCCGGTGACCACGAGTTCGGGACCGTTGGCTTCTACGTCAATGTCCTTGCTCTTCACACCGGGGAGTTCGATCTCCATGTGGAACGCGTCCTCGGACTCGGACACGTCCGCGAGGGGCGTCCACGCGACCGCGGCTGCCGCGCCCACAGTCGACTCCACGCAGGCCGCTCATCTGGTTGAGCAGTTCGTCGAACTCGACCAGGGGATTGACGGGGGTGGGTGCCCAGACGGGCCTTTCCTGCAGGCCGCCACCGTGGTGGCGCCGGGCGGGCATGGCATCGCAATCGCCTCCTTCTTCCTTCTCGTGATCTCGCTGTCCGCCCTTCTGTCATGCGAGCCATGCGGACTCCTTGTGACGTATGTGTGGGGAGACGTCCGCGTGGCCCGCGACGGCTGACGTGCCCGTGGTGCCGGGTACGGCCGAGTGCCCCAGGTGCCGGTGCACGAAGTGGATGGCCATCGCGCCCTCACCGGCCGCGGAGGCCACCCGCTTGACCGAGCCGCTGCGGACGTCCCCTACCGCGAAGACCCCGGGCAGGCTGGTCTCCAGGGTCATGTTCGAGCGTCCGAGGCCGTGCCACACCTCGGGACGGGCGCAGGCTTCCTGAGCCTCCGGGCCGGTGAGGACGAAGCCGCGGGAGTCGAGGGCGATGGTGCCGGCGAGCCACTCGGTGTGGGGTTCGGCGCCGGTGAAGACGAACAGGCTCCGTACCGCGAGCCGGCGGTGCCCGCCCGTGCGGTTGTCGACCACGTCGAGCTCCTCCAGCACCTCCTGGCCGATGACCTCGGTGACCTCGGTGTGCAGCATGACCTCCACCCGCGGATGGCGCTCGACCTGGTCGACCAGGTAGCGGGACATGTTGGCCTCGAGGCTGGATCCCCGGACCAGCAGGTGCACCTTCGGCGCGTACCCGGCGAGGAACAGCACCGCCTGGCCCGCCGAGTTGCCCCCGCCGACGACGGCCACCGGGTCGGTGCGGCACTGCTGGGCCTCGTAGACGGTCGCCGAGTAGTGCACGCTCGTTCCCTCCAGGCGTTCGATGCCGGGCACCTGGAGCCGGCGGTAGCGGGCACCCGTGGCCAGGACGACGGCGCGGGCGGCGATCTCGCTGCCGTCGGCGAACGCCACCACGTAGTGGTCCTCGTCCTTGGGGTGGAGACCGGTCGCCTCCAGCGGAAGGCTGATCCTGGCGCCGAACTTGTCGGCCTGGAGCACCGCGCGTTCGGTGAGTTCGGCGCCGGAGATGCCGGACGGGAAGCCGAGCAGATTCTCGATGCGGGACGACGTGCCGGCCTGGCCACCGGTGGCCATCGCCTCCACCACCGTGGTACTCAGGCCCTCGGAGGCGGCGTAGACCGCGGCAGCGAGGCCGGCGGGTCCGGAGCCCACGATGAGGACGTCGCCGTGACGGTTTCCGGCGGGTAGTGACGGCAGGCCGATGAGCCGGGCCAGTTCCGCGTTGCTGGGGTTGCGCAACAGGGTCGTGTCCCGCCAGATGACGAGTGGTGTCTGTGCCGGGCCGACGCCGAAGCGGCGCAGCAGCTCCTCGGCCTCCCCGTCGGTCTCCAGGTCGATCCAGCGGTGCGGCAGCCGGTTGCGGACGGCGAACTCGCGCAGTCGTCTGGTGTCGGGCGAGTAGCGCGAGCCGATGATGCGGAAGCCGGCGCCCTGTCCGACGAGCAGCGCGCGACGGCACAGGCAGGCGCGCAGCACGATGTCCCCGATGGTGGGGTCCTGGGACACCAGGTGGCGCAACTGGTCCAAGGAGACGACGAGGACCTCGCCCGGCTCCCTGGCGACAGCGGTGTAGAAGGCCACTTGTCCGTAGAGCAGGCCGAGTTCGCCGATGAAGCGACCGGGGCCGTGGACGCGCAGCACGTGCTCCTCGGGAGTGCCGTAGTCCTCGACGACGGCGACGGTACCGCTGAGGACGACGAAGAACGTCTCGCAGCGCTCGCCCTCCCGGATCAGCACGTCGTCGGGAGCCATGTTCCGCCGTTGCCCGTGCTCGGCCAGACGTGCTGTCTGCTCCTCCGTGAGGCGCGGATACGCGCCGTAGATGTCCGGGGTCTCCCAGAAGGCGGCCTCGTCCGCTTTCTCCGGCACCGGTTCTTCGCCCGGCAGAGACCGGTCGCCGGACATCAGACGAACGCCTCGTGGACATAGCACCAGCGCCATTCCTCGCCGGGCTGGAACGACCGCACGATCGGATGGGCGACGGCAGCCGCGTGCCTGCGCGCGTGCTTGTTCGGCGAGGAGTCGCAGCAGCCGACGTGCCCGCAGGTCAGGCACAGCCTCAGGTGGACCCACGGGGAGCCGAGCATCAGACACTCCTGACACCCTTCCGGGGTCAGCGGCTGGACCGGCCGGACAAGCGCGAGGTGGGGGTCTGCGTGCAGGGTCATCCTGATCGCCCCTTCCGGGCAGTGATCGACTGTTCCACCCACTGGCGCAGAGCGGGGGCGGGCGCCGCGCCCGCCTGCCGGGCGACCGTCTCGCCCCGGTCGAGGATCAGCAGTGTCGGTACGGCCTGGACCTCGAAACGCCGCGACAGGCCCGGGTTCTTGTCGACGTCGACCCTGACGAGTTTGATTCGGCCGGCGAGATCGGTGGCGACCTTCTCCAGCGCGGGGCTGACCATGCGGCAGGGGCCGCACCAGGTGGCCCACAGGTCGACCACGACGGGGAGGCCGGCCCGCTCGGCGACCTCGGTGAAGTCGTCGTCGCCCGCGTCCACCATCCACGGTAGGGGCTGCTTGCAGTGGCCGCACTTGGGGCGGCCCTCCGCCGCGACGGGAACCCTGTTGGTGCGCCCGCAGTGGGGACAACTGACGGTGGTCGCCTGCATCGTGCTCATGCGGCCCGCGCTCCCTTCACGTCCTCCGGCTGGTCGTAGGTGACCACCAGCTCGCCGTGTTCGGCGTCGACGCGGACCGTCGCGCCGTCCTGGACGTCACCGCGCAGCAGGGCACGCCCGACCATCGTCTCGACCTCGTGGGAGATGTAACGCCGCAGCGGCCGGGCCCCGTACACGGGGTCGTAGCCCTGGTGGGCGATCACCTCCCTGGCCGCGTCGGTGAGTTCGACGGTGATGCGGCGTTCGGCGAGGCGACGGCGCAGTTCGTCGAACTGCAGCTCCACGATTTGCTCGATCTGCCGCTCGCCGAGCGGTTTGAACAGCACGATGTCGTCGACGCGGTTGAGGAACTCCGGGCGGAAGTGCCCGCGCAGCTCGCCCATCACCAGGGCGCGGGCGTCCGGCTTGATCTCGCCCTCGGCGGTGGCACCGTCGAGGAGGTGCTCGGAGCCGATGTTGGACGTCATGATGATCACCGTGTTGCGGAAGTCGACGGTGCGGCCCTGGGCGTCGGTGATGCGGCCGTCGTCGAGGACCTGCAGCAGGGTGTTGAAGACATCGGTGTGCGCCTTCTCGATCTCGTCGAACAGCACGACCGAGTACGGCTTGCGGCGTACGGCCTCGGTGAGCTGGCCGCCTTCCTCGAAGCCGACGTATCCGGGCGGTGCGCCCATGAGCCGGCTGACGGTGTGCCGCTCCTGGTACTCACTCATGTCGAGGCGGACCATGTTCTCCTCGGAGTCGAACAGGGCCGCCGCGAGGGTCTTGGCGAGCTCGGTCTTCCCGACGCCGGTGGGGCCGAGGAAGATGAACGAGCCGATGGGGCGGCGCGGGTCGCGGATGCCGGAGCGGGCGCGGATGATGGCGTCGGCGACGAGTTTGACGGCCTCGTCCTGGCCGATGACGCGCTCGCGCAGGATCTCGTCGAGGCGCAGCAGCTTCTCGCGTTCGCCCTCCTGGAGGCGGGCGACGGGGATGCCGGTCCAGGCGGCGACGATCTCGGCGATCTCCTCCTCGGTGACGACCTCGCGCAGCAGCCGGTTCTGCCCCTGTTTGGCGGCCAGTTGCTCCTCCTCGGCCTTCAGCCGGCGCTCCAGCTCCTGGAGGCGGCCGTAGCGGAGTTCGGCGGCGCGGTTGAGGTCGTAGGCGCGTTCGGCCTCCTCCGCCTCGAGGCGGACCTGCTCCAGTTCCTGGCGCAGTTCCTGCACGCGGCGGATGGCCTGCCTCTCGGCCTCCCACTGGGCGCGTTTGGCGTCGGCCTCGCCGCGCAGGTCGGCCAGTTCCCTGCGCAGTTCCTCCAGGCGGGCCTTGCTGGCGGCGTCGGTCTCCTTGGACAGGGCCGCCTCCTCGATCTCCAGGCGGGTGACGCGGCGGGTGATCTCGTCGAGTTCGGCCGGCATCGAGTCGATCTCGGTACGCAGCCGGGCGCACGCCTCGTCGACGAGGTCGATGGCCTTGTCGGGCAGGAACCGGTCGGTGATGTAGCGGTGGCTGAGGGTGGCCGCGGAGACCAGTGCGGTGTCCTGGATCTTCACGCCGTGGAAGACCTCAAGCCGTTCGCGCAGTCCGCGCAGGATGGAGATGGTGTCCTCCACGCTCGGCTCGTCGACCAGCACCTGCTGGAAGCGGCGTTCGAGTGCGGCGTCCTTCTCGATGTGCTTGCGGTACTCGTCGAGGGTGGTGGCGCCGATCATGTGGAGTTCGCCGCGGGCGAGCATCGGCTTGAGCATGTTGCCCGCGTCCATGGCCCCTTCGGCGGCACCCGCGCCGACGACGGTGTGGAGTTCGTCGACGAAGAGCAGGATGCGTCCCTGGGCGGCCTTGACCTCGGACAGGACGGCCTTGAGGCGTTCCTCGAACTCGCCGCGGTACTTGGCGCCGGCGACCAGGGAGCCCATGTCGAGAGCGAACACCGTCTTGTCGCGCAGACCCTCGGGGACGTCACCCCGAACGATGCGCTGGGCCAGGCCCTCGACGATGGCGGTCTTGCCGACGCCGGGATCGCCGATGAGGACGGGGTTGTTCTTGGTCTTGCGGCTGAGGATCTGGGTGACGCGGCGGATCTCCGCATCACGGCCGATGACCGGGTCCAGCCGCCCGGACCGAGCCTCGAGGACGAGGTCACGGCCGTACTTCTCCAGAGCCTCGTAGGCCACTTCGGGGTTGGCGGAGGTGACGCGCTGGTTGCCGCGGACCTGGGTGAGCGCGCTCAGGAACGAATCCCGGGTCACGCCGTGCTCCTTGAGCAGGCGTCCGGCGGCGGTCGCCGAGCCCTCCTCGGCCAGGGCGAGCAGGAGGTGCTCCACCGACACGTACTCGTCCTTCAGGCGTCTGGCCTCCCGCTGGGCGGCATCGAGCAGGCGGGACAGGCGCTGAGTGACGAAGACCTGGCCGGGTGTCGCGCCGGGACCGGTGACCTTCGGGCGGCGGGAGAGTTCCTCGCGCACGGCCGCGCGCAGCTCCTTCGGCTCGGTACCGGCCTGTTGCAGCAACCGTGGGATCAGACCGTCCTCCTGATCGAGAAGCGCGAGCAGCAGGTGTTCCCCGTCGACCTCGGTCTGCCCCATGCGGACGGCAGCGGTCTGTGCCTCTTGGAGGGCTTCCTGGGACTTCTGGGTGAGACGGTTCATGTCCATGGGGGTGTTTCACTCCTCATACCGACGCGGCGCAGGGCGGCTTCGAGCAGGCTGATGCGCTCCAGCAGGTCGAGCACCAGACCGATGGATGCGTAATTCAGGCACAGCCCGGTACGCAGCCGCTGGACGCGGGCGAGAGCGGCCGGCGCCGTGGGTTCGAACACCAGTCCTCCGGAGGCGTCCCGCTCGGCCTCGACCAGGCCCAGAGCGACGAACCGGCGGATGAGGTCGGGATGGACGCCGGAGCGGCGGGCCACGGTCTGCAGAGAGAGCCTGGGCACCGGCACGATCGCGTACCGCACGCGTGTCGGCACGGGTGTTGTCAGCCGGGGCGCCTGGCGCGCCCCTCCTCGTGGGTCACTCATCGTGTCCTCCTGGGGTCGAACGAGGAGACGGCGGCGAGTTCTTCGAACAGTGCGCGCTCCCGGTCGCTGAGCCTGGGCGGCACCATGATCCGGAGCTCGGCGTAGAGGTTGCCGTCCGTGCCACGCGGGTTCGGCATGCCCTCACCGCGCAGCCGCAGCCGCCGGCCGCTGGAGGACCCGGCGGGCACGGTCACCTTGGCCGTGCCCCCGCTCGGCGTGGGCACCGGAACCGTCGCGCCCAGGGCGGCCTCCCAAGGGGTGACCGCAAGCTGCACGTATACGTCCCGGCCATCGAGTCGGAACTGGGGGTGGGGCTGGATCCGGACCCGCAGATACAGGTCCCCCGCGGGGGCGTCACCACTGCCCCGGCCGCCCTCGCCCGCCAGCCGGATGCGCTGCCCGTCGACGACGCCGGGTGGCACGTCCACGTCGTAGCGCCGCGGCCCGGACGGCCCGGCGAGGGTGACGGTGCGGCGGCCTCCGCGGTAGGCCTCCTCCACGGTGAGCGGCAGTTCGGCCTCCTGGTCGGCTCCGGGGACACGCATCCGTCCGGCGCCCCCGAAGAGCGAGCCGAACAGGTCGTCGACATCGACGCCCTCCGTGCCGAAGCCACTGGTGGCATACCGGACCCGGGGGCCGTCCCCGGTGGACCAGCGGAAACCGCCGCCGGGTCCCGCGCCTGCACCGACCCGCTCCTCCCAGTCCTCGGGCACCTTCCGGAAGTCCTCGCCGAAGCGGTCGTAACGGGCCCGCTGGTCAGGGTCGGACAGGACACTGAAGGCCTCATTGATCTCCTTGAACCGCTCCTCCGCCGCCGGGTCCTTGTTGACGTCGGGGTGGTACTTGCGGGCCAGAGTGCGATATGCCCGCTGGATCTCGTCCTTGTCCGCATTGCGCGGGACCCCGAGGACCTCGTAGAAATCGCGTGCCATGGCCGCTCACTCCCGCTTGGCGACGGTCACGGCGGCCGGCCTCAGCTGCCGCTGGGCATCGCCGTAGCCGGGGCGCAGCACCTGCGCCACGGTGTTCGGTTCGGCATCGGGGTCCTGCACCACGCCGACGACCTCGTGCCGGGAGGGGTCGAACGGGACGCCGGTCTCGGCGTGACGCTCGTAGCCCAAACGTTCAAGGATGGACACGGCCTGGTCGCGCACGGCGCGCACCCCTTCGACGATCGCCCCGGGGTCGGAGCCCGCGTGGTTCAGGGCCAGTTCGAGGTTGTCGATGACGGGAAGGAAGGCAGCGGCCGTGCGGGCGCGCTCGACCGCGCGCTCCCGGTCCAGTTCCCTGGCGTGTCGCTTGCGCAGGTTGTCCAGATCGGCGAGGGCACGCCGCCAGCGGTCCTCGACTTCTTTCAGCGCGGCCGCGTACTCGTCCTCGGCCCCGGCCGGCCCGGTGGCCGCGTCGGGCCCCGGTCCGGCCCGCGCGGTCGGCGGCGCGGGCTCGGGCAGGTCGCCCTGCAGCGGTTGTGCGGCCTCGTCGGGCGGCGGGTCGGACGATCGGTCCTGGGGAGGGATCGGCATGGCGGGTACCTCAGCCCTTGTCGAACTCGGCGTCGATCACGTCTTCGTCGCTGCCGGCACCGCCCTGCCCGGAGCCCTCCGGTCCCGTGGTCTGCGACGGACCACTCGCCGCCGCGGCTTCGGCCTGGTGAGCGGCGAGCCCGGCATGGACCTGCTGGAGTTCGGAGATCAGCGGCCTGACCTTGTCCACGCCGGCCTCATTCTTGACCGCGTCGCGGGCCTCGCCCACCAGCATCTCGGCACGGGCCTTTTCATGCGCGGGCGCGGCGTCGCCCAGTTCGTTCACGCGCTTTTCGACCTGGTAGGCGATCGCGTCGAGTTCGTTGCGGGCGTCGACGGCCTCGCGCAGTGCCTGGTCCTGGCCCCGGTTGCGGTCGGCCTCCTGGACCATGCGTTCGACCTCACTGCGGTCGAGGTTGGAGCTCTCGCTGATGGTGATGCCCTGTTCCTTGCCGGTGTCCTTGTCGCGCGCGCTGACGTTGAGGATGCCGTTGGCGTCGATGTCGAAGGTGACCTCGATCTGGGGTTCGCCCCGCGGCGCCGGGCGGATGTCGGTGAGCTGGAACCGGCCGAGCACCCGGTTGTCGGCGGCCCGCTCGCGCTCGCCCTGGAGGACGACGATGTCGACGGCGGGCTGGTTGTCCTCGGCTGTGGAGAAGGTCTCGCTGCGGCGCACGGGGATGGTGGTGTTCCGCTCGATGATCTTCGTCATCACTCCGCCGCGCGTCTCCACGCCCAGCGACAGGGGGGTGACGTCGAGCAGCAGGACGTCCTTGACCTCACCCTTGAGCACCCCGGCCTGGATGGCGGCGCCCAGCGCCACGACCTCATCGGGGTTGACGCTCATGTTGGGTTCCTTGCCGCCCGTCAGCCGACGCACGAGGGCCTGGACAGCGGGGATGCGGGTGGAGCCGCCGACGAGGATGACCTCGTCGATGTCGTTGTCGCTGACCTTGGCGTCGTCCATGGCCTGCCGCACCGGACCGAGGCAGCGCTCCACCAGATCCCCGGTGATCTGCTCGAACGTGGACCGCATGATCGAGTCGGTGAGATGCTTGGGCCCGGAGGCGTCGGCGGTGATGAACGGCAGGCTGACCTGGGTCTGGGTGACGGAGCTGAGCTCGGTCTTGGCCTTCTCCGCCGCCTCGAACAGGCGTTGCAGCGCCTGCGGGTCCTTGCGCAGGTCGATGCCGTTCTCCTTCTGGAAGTCGTCCGCGAGGTAGTCGACCAGACGCCGGTCGAAGTCGTCGCCGCCCAGATGGCTGTCACCCGCCGTGGAACGCACCTCGACCACGCCGTCGCCGACATCGAGGATGCTGACGTCGAAGGTGCCGCCGCCCAGGTCGAAGACGAGGACGGTCTCGTGCTGCTTCTTGTCCATGCCGTACGCGAGGGCGGCCGCCGTCGGCTCGTTGATGATCCGCAGCACTTCCAGTCCCGCGATCCGTCCGGCGTCACGGGTGGCGGTGCGCTGGGCGTCGTTGAAGTAGGCGGGCACCGTGATGACCGCCTCCGTGACCCGTTCCCCCAGCTGCTTGGAGGCGTCGTCGGCGAGTTTGCGCAGCACCAGGGCGCTGATCTCCTCAGGCGCGTACAGCTTGTCACGCACCTTGAAGCGGGCCTCGCCGTTGTCTCCCGGGACGACGTCGTAGGCGACGGCCTTGGCCTCGTCGGAGATCTCGTCGTAGTGCCGGCCGATGAACCGCTTGGCCGAGTAGATGGTGCCCTTGGGATTGAGGATCGCCTGGCGGCGGGCCAACTGGCCCACCAGCCGCTCGCCTGTGTCGGTGAAGGCCACCACGGACGGTGTGGTCCGGTTGCCCTCGCTGTTGGGCACGACGGTCGGCTCGCCACCCTCCCACACGGCGATCACCGAGTTGGTGGTGCCCAGGTCGATGCCCACTGCCTTGGCCATGAGGAACTCCTTCCGCGGCGGTCGACGTCCGTCGGCGACCGTTCATCCTCCGGGCCCTGTCCGCCCGGCTTCGAAACTCGTTCAGCTGGGGGCGGGGTCGCTGCGCGGGCGCCGGCCCCCGGAGGAGGCGCTCTCCGGGTTCGCGCCGGCCCTGCTGTCCAGCTCGGCGACCAGCCGGACGGCCTCATCGGCGACGTCCTCGTCCACCACGACGTCGTACCGGCTGGGCTCCATCGAGCGGACCGAGGCGAAGTTCCGGCGGCCGCGCTGGGCCGCGTGCAACAGCAGGCCGAGCAGCGCACCGACGACCGCTCCGAAGATCAACCCGTACAGCGCGAGGAGCAGACCGGAGACGACCGGATTCAGCCAGTTCAGCAGCCCGAAGATCCAGCCGACGAGTACGCCGGGCAGCGCTCCGGCGGCCGCGCCGTGGAGGGCGGCCTCGCCGTACCCCATTCGACCGATCACCTGTTCGACAAGGCGCATGTCCCGACCGATGATCGCCACCTTCTGCACGGGAAATCCCTGGTCGGCCAGGTGATCGACGGCACGTTCGGCTTCCTGGTACGTCGAGTACGAGGCAACGGCCCTGCGGGCCTGCTCGGTCACGTCCACTCCTTCCGCCTGAGGACCGCCGAGCGGTCCCGACAATCCCCAGGGTGGCTGTTTGGCCGGCCTCCCCGCCTGCGCCCGGCGGGTCGAAAAGTGGCACCGGCGCTCGGTCTGCGAGGGCAGTAAGCGGGACGACGACGCGGACTCGGCTCGCGGCGGGGTACCTCAGGGACTCCTCCCTTCTCTCCGGGCTGTACGGCGCACCGCGGCGGTCCTGTCCCTGGGCGTGGCGACGTTCGACTCGGCGGCGCGACGCTACGGACCGGCGGCCGTACGTGAGGCGACCACGACGGCTGACCGGCCCGTGGGCGTGGTAGTCGTCGACGGAGGCGTCGGCGACCAAGCGGTCCACGGGGAAGGTTCCTGCCGCGTTGAGGTCGAACTGGCGGGCCTGGATCTCGCCGGTACGTGGAGCGAGACGATCTCGGTTGTCGCCCCTGCGCCCTGCAGCGCACCGCGCGGCTGGTCGAGTTCCACGCGCTCGACGCCGTCGGTGGCGCGACTGCTACAGCAGCCGGTCGAACACCGCGGTCACGCCGTCCCAGTGGCTGGTCTGCGGGTTCTTGATGTCCGGATACATGATTTTGAACGTCTCGGCGAGGGCAACGCTGAGACCGCCGATGATCTCGGGGTAGCGCTCTTCGGTCTCCTGGGTGGGTGTCCTGTCGAGAGGAGGGTGCGCGGCGAGCTGTTCCACGATCGGCTTCAGGTCGACCTCCTCGTCGAGCCGCCGGAACCGGTGGATGCTCTCCTGGAGGCCCTTGGTGATCGGCAGGTCCCACGGTTCGACGGTGTCCCGGCCGTTGGCCTTGGCCGACGCCTGGCCGACGACCAGGAGGTCGTAGAGCTTGGCGTCGACGAAGTCGCCGTACCGCTTCAGGTCGTTCTTGTCCACGTCGAGGCCTGCGGCGGCGCGGAAGAACCTCTCGAACTTCGACACACCCATCACGGTCATGCCTCTCGCCTCCTCACCGGGAACCGGACGGCGTCGTTCGCTCCCGCCAGCGCCGCCATCGGCTGTTACCGGTCGAGATTCGCAGAGCCCACTGCTGAACGCCTCCGCATCCCAGGCCGAAAAGGACCACCCCCTCCTACCCTGGCAGAGCAGCATGAAATGCGCGGGCATCCCCCGGCCGGCCGTACGGCCGGCCCTCCGCAGGAAGCTGCGGCGTCGCAGCGCCTCGATCGAGAGCCGCTGAATCGACCTGGCAGTGTGGCTGATGGCCCGACAGCTCGCCGCCGTCGAACGCTCCCGACGCCGAACGGGCCGAACGGGCCGGCCGGAGACGCGACGGCGGGAAAGCCGCCCGCACCCACAGGCACGGCACCCCGACGCACATCCGGCAGACCGGCGCCGGTGTCCCCTTTGCCGTGACGGAGGCCGTCTGCACTTGTGCTCGGAGGCCTATGGAGCCCGCCGCTTTTCCGCCCGTCGGGAGCAGGCAGGGTGTGGCCAACATCCGGAGCATGGAAGTGGCCTCTGCTGAGGCGCATGCACCATGACGCGCATCAGCCCGCCCCCCCACGCACGACGCACCCTTCGGTGGCTGTCTCAGGTCCGACGCCAGGCAGTTGCAAAGCTTCAGAAAGGGAACGGCTCATGGACTACAACACCTTCCTCGACACCATCACCCGGCGCGCCCCTGTCCCCCCGGAGAAGGCGGAGCCCCTCACCCGTGCCACCCTGGAGACCCTGGCCGAGCGGCTCACCAGGGGGGAGGCGGAGGACCTCGCGTCCGAACTGCCCAAGCCGCTGAAGGAACCGCTGGTCTCTCCCACTCCGGAGGCCGAGCCCTTCGGACTCGACGAGTTCATCAACCGGGTGAGCAGGCGAGCAGGGGTGAGCCCGGACGAGGCCCGCGAGGGCGTACGGGCCGAGCTGAGCACCCTGAGGGACGCGGTCAGTGACGGCGAGTTCCGCCACGTGATGTCCCAGCTGCCCCGGGACTTCGAGGCTCTCGTCGGCGCCCCGGGCTAGAGGAGCCATGACCGACGAGGTCGGCGCCGTCATCGAGGAGACGGAACCGGCCGTGCTCCTCTCCGACTGGCACATCCGGTGGATGGCCACCGGCCGCACCACCCGGCGCTACGTCGGCGAGGGGATGCGCGAGGAGCTCCGGTCGCGCGACCTCAGCGCGCGTCTGATGCGCCCGGACTCGGCATGAAATCGCCGGAGGATCGCATGACACAACCGACAGTTCCCTCAGCCGACACACCCGTGGACGTCGAAGGCGGGGCGCAGCGGACGTTCTCCGAGCACACGGCCATGGCCAGGGCGTATCCCGGCGGCAGGATGACCGTTGGCGCCATCACCCCCCTGGAGGGCTTCGAAGGGCCCGTGCCGTCCCTGGCCGGGCACATCGAACGGATCCAGCAGGCCGAGCGGGCCGGCTTCGCCTCGGTGTGGGTCCGTGACGTGCCGCTGCTGGACCCGAGCTTCGGGGACGCCGGGCAGGTCTTCGACCCGTGGGTGTACCTGGGGCAGCTCAGTGCCCGCACCACCTCGATCACACTGGGGACCGCCAGCATCGTCATGCCGCTGCGGCATCCACTGCACACCGCCAAGGCGGCCGCCTCGGTGGACCAGCTGTCAGGCGGACGGCTCCTGCTCGGGGTGGCCACCGGTGACCGGCCCGTGGAGTTCCCGGCCTTCGGTCAGGACCTGGGCGGCCGGGCCGAGAGGTTCCGGCAGTCGCTGGAGTACTTCCGTGTCGTCCTCGAGCACCGTTTCCCGCACGTGGAGTCGCCGCTCGGCCGGATGCGCGGCACCGATCTGCTGCCCAAGCCGGTGTACCGGCGGATCCCCGTACTGATGACGGGACGCGGCAGGCAGGACGTCCGGTGGATCGCCGACAACACGGACGGCTGGCTCTACTACACCCCGCCGCTCCAGCAGCAGGCCGAGAACATCCAGCGGTGGCGGGAGCTGACCGAGGGCGATGGCGGGGGGTTCAAGCCGTACGCACAGGCTACCTATCTGGATCTGACCGAGGATCCGCTGACTCTGCCCCGGCGCATCCACCAGGGCTTCTCGGTGGGCCGGGTGTCGTTCCTGGCGATGATGCGGGCCTGGCAGGACATCGGCATCGACCAGCTGATGATCAACTTCAAGCACAGCCGCCGTCCGGTCGCCGAAGTGATCGACGAACTGGCCGAGCACGTGCTGCCGCACTTCCCGCCCGGGCGCTTTGGCGCGCGCGGCGAGCACCGGCCCGTGGAGCGGACCGGGCGCTGAGGAAGCACGACCCCGGCGCCCCGGCGTGACAGGGCCGGGCTCAGTCCCGCACGGCCCCGGACGGCTGCTCCTGCGCGTAGTCGCACGTGCCCTCCGCCCGGAACTGCAGGGCCGCCCTGGTCACCTCCGCGCCGAGGCCGCGCAATTGGTCGGCGACCGCCTGGTCGGTGAGGCGTCCGTCGCCGTCGAAGACCCGGGAGGACCGCGGGACCGCGAACACCAGCGGCACGGCCCAGCCGCGCAGCGACCGCACGATGAACTCCATCGCGTTGATCGCCTGCAGGCCCTGCACCCCACCGGCGGTCGTCAGCATCCCCACGGGTTTGTTGCTGAGGTAGGGCGGGTCGTGGTCGGCCAGGAGGGCGAGCCAGTCCACCGCGTTCTTGAACGCGCCGCTGACCGACCCGTGGTAGGTCGGGCTGCTCCACAGCAGGGCGTCGGCGGCCTGAACGGTGTCCGCAAGCCGGCGGGCGGACCCAGGGATCCCGTGTTCGGACGTGTAGAACGGAAGAGCCAGCCGCTTGAGGTCGATCACCAGGGTGCCGGCGCCCGCATCGGCCGCCCCCTCGACCGCGACACACAGTGCGGTGAGGCTGGTCGACGGGGTGCGCAGGGAACCTCCCATTCCGACGACGAGCGGGCGCGTCATCCTGTCAACTCCTTCAGAGCATCTCCAGGGGCGTGGGCCCCCTGGGTGGCGGGAACGCCTCGTCGAGGGCGTCGAGCGCCTCGGCGGGAAGGTGGAGGTCCACCGCGCCGCGGTTCTCCCGAACGTGGTCGGGTGATCCGGCACGCGGGATCGCGGCCACCCCCTGTGCCAGCACCCAGGCGAGTGCCACCTGGGCCGGCGTTGCTCCGAGGGCCCGGGCCACGGCATCCAGTGCCTCGACCTTCAGGAGCCGCGCCTGCTCTATCGGGGAGTAGGCCATGACCGTCACCCCGGCCTCGCGGCACCAGGGGAGAAGATCCCACTCGATGCCGCGCCGGGAGAGGTTGTACAGCACCTGGTCGACGGCCGTGGCGTCGCCGCCGGGGAGGGTGGTCAGCTCGGCCATGTCGTCCACGTCCAGATTGCTCACGCCCCAGTAACGGATCTTCTCCGCCTCCATCAGGTCGGTGAATCCCGCAAGGGTCTCCTCGAGTGGCCACCGTCCCCGCCAGTGCAGCAGGTACAGGTCCAGCCGTTCCGTACGGAGCCGCCGCAGGCTGCCCTCGCAGGCGGCGACGGTGCCCTTCCGGTCGGCGTGGCCGGGCAGCACCTTGCTGACCAGGAAGACCTCGTCCCGGCGTACCCGGAGGGCCTCCCCGACGAGTTCCTCGGCTGCGCCGTCGCCGTACATCTCCGCCGTGTCGACGACGGTCATGCCCAGGTCCACGCCCAGCCGCAGCGCGGCGATCTCCTGTTCACGCCGGGCCGGGTCCTCGCCCAGGTACCAGGTGCCCTGCCCGAGCGCCGCGATCTCCTCACCAGAGGGGAGCGCGACCGTTCTGGCCGATTCCGCAGACATCTCGGGCCTCCCGTCCGCCGCGGATCCGTGTCACACGCGCCCGCACCGGGTGCCCAGGTCCGCGCCTCACAGACAGCCATGTCGCATGCGCCGCAGGGAGGTCAGGAGGGGGTGAGCGCACTGCGCCGATAGCTCGCCGGCGCCGGCTGCGCGATCGGCAGCGCGCTCGACCTGGTCGACCTCCACGTCATCGCCCTGTGACGCCCGGGCGTCTCCGACGGCGGACCCAGGTCGGCCGCCAGCAGGACGCACGCGGCTCCGCCGGAGGACGTCTCGGACACGTCAGCATGATGACCACACTTCGTGCGTGCCCCACGCCATGACGGCACACGGGACCGGCGGGCCCGCGGGTGTCAGCGCACATGCAACGTCCGGGACGCCGGCGGTGCCGAAGACCCCGGGGTCACTCGGCGGATTCGAGGGCCTGAGAGAAGTCCGTTCCGAGTTGCGACATCAGGTCGTTGAACTCCTTCTCGGTGATCGCCTCCCGGAGCACGGCCAGTACGGCCCGCACACCCCGGTCGGCTTCCTCCTCCTTGAGCATGGTGCGTTCCGCCACACGCCGCACGCTGTCGTGGTGGCCGAAGCGCTCGATGCGGTCCGTGGTTCCCCGGCGCACCGCGTCCGCGAGGCCCTCGGGGAGCTCGGTGATCAGGTGCCTGGCCTCCCCGGCGCTCAGCCTGTGGGCCAGTGTCTCGAGCGTGGCCCGGGTCAGGTCCGCCGCCTCCTGCCGGCTCAGTCCGGTGCGCTCGGCGACGGTACGTACGAATTCCTGCTCATCCATGCGTCGTCCTCCTTCGCTGCTGTGTTGCGACGAACGGCGCGGACCCCCTGCAAGCCTGCCACGCCGACCCGGCCCACGCCCGCGCACGGACGGCGGTGACCACGGCCACCCGCACCTCGACGCCTCCGCGCGCCTTGGTGTGCAGGGCCTCGCCGGCCAGTTGAGCTCGTCGTAGTGCGAATCGGCAGGTGTGGGCGGGTCCGGGCGTGGAAACCCGAGGTGTCCCGACCTTCAGGGAGGCGTCATGGACGCCCATGCCACTGCCCAGGGAAGCCCCATCGCCACGGTCAACCCGTACACCGGTGAAAGGGTTCGTGAGTTCCCGGCGCTGAGCGCGGAAGACGTGGAGCGTGCGATCGGCAGGGCGCACCGCAGCTTTCCGGACTGGCGTGCCCGGTCGACGGCCGACCGAGCGGCTGTCCTGCAACGCGCCGGCCGGCTCATGAGGGAGCGCAAGGAGGAACTGGCGCCCCTCCTGACCCTCGAGGTCGGCAAGCTGATCAACTCGAGCCGTGCGGAGGTCGACCTCGCGTCCGACATCCTCACCTACTACGGCGACCACGGCCCCGAGCTGCTGGAAGAGCGACCCCTGCCGGCGCCCGAGGGCACGGCCGTGCTGGTGAACGAGCCACTCGGCGTCCTTCTCGGTGTGATGCCGTGGAACTTCCCGCTGTACCAGGTCGTCCGGTTCGCGGGCCCGAACCTCGTCCTCGGCAACACGATCCTCCTCAAGCACGCGAGTAGCTGCCCACAGTCCGCCCTGGCACTCGAGCAGCTGTTCACGGATGCGGGGGTGCCGACCGGGGTCTACACCAATCTTTTCGTGCGGGGCAAAGACGTCGGGAAGATCATCGATGACTCCCGAGTACAGGGAGCGTCACTGACCGGGAGCGAGCGGGCGGGCGTGAGCTTGGGCGAGATCGCCGGCCGCAATGTCAAGAAGTCCGTCCTCGAACTGGGTGGCAGTGATCCCTTCGTCGTGCTGGACGGCCACAACCTCGAGCGCACCGTGTACGCCGCGTTCCTCGGCCGGATGGGCAACACCGGGCAGTGCTGCGTGGCGGCCAAGCGCTTCATCGTCCTTGCCGACGTCTACGACGCCTTCGTCACCGGGCTGCGTGACCGGATGAGCGAGGTGCAACCGGGAGATCCGCTCGACCCCGCCACCACGCTCGGCCCGCTGTCCTCCGAAGCCGCGGCCGAACTCCTGATGGAGCAGGTTCGTGACGCGGTGGACAAGGGAGCCACGGTGGTGCTGGGCGGCGGGCGGCCCGACCTGCCGGGCGCCTTCGTCGAGCCGACCCTTCTCACCGACGTCACACCGGACATGCGGGCCTATCGGGAAGAGCTCTTCGGCCCCGTCGCCACGGTCTACCGGGTCGCCGACGACGACGAGGCCGCGGCACTGGCCAACACCTCCCCCTACGGCCTGGGAGGTGCGGTCTTCGCCGCCGACCCGGAACGTGCTCGCGGAGTCGCGGACCGGCTGGAGGCGGGCATGGTGTGGATCAACCACCCGACCGCGTCCCGACCGGAGCTGCCCTTCGGCGGCATCAAGCGCTCCGGCTACGGGCGCGAACTCGGCGACGTGGGCATCGTGGAATTCGCGAACCGCAAGCTCGTGCGATACGTGGACGCCGACGCCCCGGTCCAAGAAGTGCTGGGCTGACCCACGAGCCGGCCGTCCGGTTCCTGACGACCGCTGCCTCGTCCCAGGACCCCTCACCCAGTATCCGGAAGCCGGCAACCACCAATGGTCAGGCGGGTGTCAGAGAAGCGCTTGCGAACGAGCGATTCTCATCGGCTGCGCCAGCCGTGTTCCGGGCGCTCGAGCTAGATGTTCTGGAACTCGTTCGGCAGTTGCGACATCACATCCTGGAACTCCGTGCCGGGGACGGCCTCTCCCAGAGTCATGAAAACCGCCGCAACGCCCCTGCGCGCCACGGCCTCATCGACGCCTGCACGCTCGCTCACTCGCCGGACGAACTCGGCAACGCCGAATTTCTCGGCGACATCCTCCGGTGGGACCAGCGGCGGGGCGATCTCGGCGGGCAGGACGCCGGCCAAGTGCCTGGCCTCGCCGCCGGTGATCCGCTCGCCCAGGGTCAGCATCGTGGCCCGGGTCAGCTCTTCAGCCTGCTCCTCGGGCACATGGGCCCGCCGGCTGACGAGCCGGATGAAGTCGTCGCTGTCCATGGCGTCTCCAATCCTGCGACCCATGACAGGTACCGCGCGTGCACTACCCGAAACGGCGAACGAATTTCCGGCACCAACCTCGCGGCCGGTGCCGAAAGCGCCGGTCACGGCCCGTCCTCATCCCTTTTTTCCTCGGTAAAGGGGCGCACCGCCTCCAACAGGACCCTCAACGCACCGGTGAGCATCCCGACTTCGGCGACGCGCTGGGCGTAGGGGTCCTGCGGGTACGGGCGCTCGGCCTGCTCGGCGGCGTTCGCCAGGACTTGTTCGGCGGCCTGAGCCGCGGCGCGCAGAGTGGCACGTTCCTTATTTCCGGGCATGTGATCTCCCCTGGATCCGGCCGCTGGGCGCAACATTCCCCGAAATTTCCCGCGCCACGGGCGTCAGATTCGCGTTCCGTAGTCTGGAGTCACTCAGATCGGCTTCCCAAAGGGCCCACCAGAATAGACCGGCAGTACCACAGTAGGTCCACGTGGCTGAGATCGGCTCCCTCAAGCCTGGGTGCTGGCCGTGATCGGGCTCGTGGCGACGTTTGGCTGCACGTGGCAGCAATGGCCTCGTTCGGGCCTTCCAGAGCCGCCGCCCACCGGCGGTTCACGGAGTGGTCGAAGACCAGGGGTGACGGCGAAACCACGCTGCCTGATGCTCGGGGAGCCCGGTGCCCACGGCGAGCTGTATCGGTCCCGCCTGTGCGATCGACTCGGAGCTGCGCAGGCCCTGAAAAATGGTGCGCACTCCGAGGGTTGGGTGCGGGCCACGCGGAAACCCGGCGTTGTCTGCTGTGCGCGCTTCGCCCTCTCACTCCAGTGGCTCGCCTTCCATTCACCACCCCAGTGGGGAGCATTCATGAAGACAGACATCCACTCCACCTCCCGCCTCCGGCGCGATCCGCTCGTGCGTGGCCTGGGCTGGGCCAGCGCGCTCCTGGGCGTGCCCCAGGTCGTCGCCCCGGCGGGCTTCGCCCGGGCCCTGGGCGTCGGCGACGCCTTCCGGCACCGCTCGGCGACGACTGCCGTGGGTGTGCGCGAGCTGGCGGCGGCGACCGGGCTGCTGGGGCGACCGCATCCGGCCTGGCTCTGGGGCCGCGTCGGCGGCGACCTCATGGACCTGACGATGCTGACCCGGGCCCTGAAGCACCACAACGGTCGCGGCCTGGGCCGCACCGTCGCCGCGACCGCCGCGGTCACCGCCATCACGGCCACGGACGTCTACGCGGCCGTGACCCGCACCCGTAGGAGCGCCATGGAACTGACCGCGGCCACCACCGTCAGCCGGCCCCCGGACGAGGTCTACGCCCTGTGGAAGGACCTGGAGCGCCTGCCGGACTTCATGGCGCACCTGGAGGAGGTGCGCGTCACCGGCCCGCGCACCAGTCACTGGCGGGCCAGCGCGCCGTTCGGCAAGACGGTCGAATGGGACGCCGAGACCACGCAGGAAGTCACCGACCGGCTGATCACCTGGCGGTCGGTGGACGGCGCCGACATCGACAACTCCGGCGAGGTCCGCTTCGAGCCCGCCCCCGGCGGCCGGGGTACGGAGATCCGGGTGACCCTGCGCTACGACCTGCCCGGCGGGGCGCTGGGCCAGGCCGCGGCGCGCTACTTCGGCGAAGAACCGCACCAGCAGCTGGACGACGACCTGCGCCGCTTCAAGCAGATCGCGGAGACCGGCGAGGTCGTCCGCTCCGAGGGCGCGCCCGGCGGCAAGCGGGCCCGCGGCGAGTTCCCGCAGCACCCGGCGCGACCGCTGACCGAGGGCGAACTGAAGGAGGCCCTGGCATGAAGGCGAACTGCTGGACGGGACGCAACTCGGTCGAGGTGCAGGACGTCCCCGAACCGTCGATCCTCAACAGCCGCGACGCCATCGTGAGGATCACCTCGACGGCGATCTGCGGCTCCGACCTCCACCTGCTCGACGGCTACGTCCCCACCATGGAAAAGGGCGACATCATGGGCCACGAGTTCATGGGAGAGGTCGTCGAGGTCGGCTCCGGCATCAGCGACGGCAAACCGCGCGTCGGGGACCGGGTCGTCGTGCCCTTCCCCATCGCCTGCGGCGCCTGCGCGTCCTGCCACGCGGAGCTGTACTCGTGCTGCGAGAACACCAACCCCAACGCGGGCATCTCGGAGAAGTTCTTCGGTCACCCCACCGCCGGCATCTACGGCTACTCCCACTTGACCGGTGGCTTCGCCGGCGGCCAGGCCGAGTACGCCCGCGTGGTGTTCGCCGACGTCAACGCCCTCAAGATCGAGTCGGACCTCACGGACGAGCAGGTGCTGTTCCTGTCGGACATCCTGCCGACCGGATACATGGGCGCCGAGATGTGCGACATCCAGGAAGGTGAAGTCGTCGCCGTGTGGGGCGCAGGTCCGGTCGGCCAGTTCGCCATGGACAGCGCCCGGGTCCTGGGCGCGGAGAAGGTCATCGCGATCGACAAGGAGACCTACCGGCTCGAGATGGCCGCCGCCCAGGGCTACACCACCATCAACTTCGAGGACACCGACGTACGGTCGGCGCTGCTCGAACTCACCGGCGGCCGGGGCCCCGACAAGTGCATCGACGCGGTCGGCATGGAGGCCACACACGGTGCCTCCCACGTCCACCTCTACGACCGCGCCAAGCAGGCGGTCCGCTCCGAGACGGACCGGCCACACGCCCTGCGGCAGGCCATCATGTCCTGCCGCAGCGGGGGCGTGGTGTCGGTCATCGGTGTCTACGGCGGGATGATCGACAAGTTCCCGGCGGGTGCCTGGATGAACAGGTCCCTGACGCTGCGCACCGGGCAGTGCCACGTGCAGAAGTACATGAAGCCGCTGCTGGGCTTGATCGAGCAGGGCAAGATCGACCCCACCCGGGTGATCACCCACCGGCTGCCCCTGACCGAGGCACCGACCGGCTACGACCTGTTCAAGAACAAGAAGGACCGCTGCGAGAAGGTCGTCCTCAAACCGTGAGGGCCGCGACGACCCAGAGCCGCCCAACGGGACCAGGTGTCGACATGAGGCTGCTCGGCATCTATCTCAACGACCACCTCGCCGGCGCCACCGCCGGGACCGACCGCGCCACCCGCCTGGCGCGCGCTGCCTGCGGGTCCGCGCTCGGCCGCGCGATCGGGCCCGTAGCAGCCGAGATCGCCCAGGACCGGGCAGAGCTGCTGGACATCATGGCGGATCTCGGCGTTCCCGTTCGCCGCTACAAGGTGTGCGCCGGCTGGGTGGGCGAGAAGCTGGGACGGCTGAAGCCCAACGGCCATCTGCTACGCCCGTCACCGCTCGGCACCATGCTGGATCTGGAGGCCCTACGGCTGGGGGTCGAGGGAAAGGCGGCCGGGTGGCAGCTCCTGCGCCGCCTCAGCGCCGCCGACGAGCGCCTGGACCCTGCCCGGCTCGACATGCTGCTCGAACGAGCCCGGCGGCAGCAGGAAACCATCGAGGAGTGGCGCGTCCGCCAAGCCGAGGAGGCACTGGCCACCACAGTCGGCTGAGCCGCTGCGCCAGCGCTGCCAAAGCCGCGTCCGGCCGGATCGTCGGCAGATGTCCGGCCGTGCGTGCGGGGCGCTTCCCCGGTGTGCTGGGGAAGGTCGCGTACAGCGGCTACAGGCAGGTCCGCAGGCAGTAACACGGGACCGCCAGCGAGGGCGATGAGGCAGGCGGAGAGCACGGCGGCCTCCCACGGCCGGGATCCGTGGTGCGCCGGGTCGGCATCGGCGGTGACTGTGTGCGCCGTCTCGATCGTCAGCCGAGCTTGCGTCGCAGTTGCAGGCTGTACAGCAGAAGGAGCGAGGGTGCGATCAGAACAACCGCGACGAAGGACACCAAGATCAGCACCCACAAGGTGGCCGTAGGAGCCGCCGCCTGCTGAATCGTCAGGTGGGTGCCCAGGAGGTACGGGTACTGAGCCACTCCCCATCCCGCGACGACGGTGGTGATCGCGATGGCCGCCAGGGTGCGCACGACAGGAGGGCTGCCCCTGCGCAACAGGAGCAGCGCGGCCAAGCCGCACAGGCCCGAGACGACCAGGAGCGGAGCACCCACCGTGCTGAGCTGGTGGAACAGGCGCGGGGAGTCCGCATGCAGGACGAACACGCCCACGAGCGCCACCAGCCCCGCAACGATGCCCGCCCCGAAGGCCCGGTGGCTGAACGCCTTTTCCAGAGGGGGATCCGCTCGGCGCTGGGCCTGTCCGGTGAGGAACACGGCGGCGAGGTAGGCGCAGACGGTGACCGCGAGGACGCCGCCGAGAACGGATGTCGGATTGACCCAGCTGGACAGCGGGTCACCGTGCCCGGCCGAGGGGACGCGACCGGAGGCGATCCCGCCCGCGACGGTGCCGAAGAAGAACGGGGTCAGCACCGACGAACACGCGAAGGCGACACCGCTTATCCATTCTCCCCGCCCTCGGGCCAGCGCGTGCCGGAAGGCGAAGCCCGAGCCCCTGGCCACGATCCCCAACGCCGCCAGGCCCAGGGGGATGTACAGGGTGGTGGTCATGGCGGTGAATGCCTGGGGGAAGGCTGTCCAGATCGTGACGAAGCAAAAGATCAGCCATGTGTGGTTGGCCTCCCACACCGGGCTGATGGAGACGTTGATCAGCTCCCGTACGGGACGTCCCCGCGCGGCGCCGCCGGCTGTCAGATCCCAGAAGCCGGCCCCGTAGTCGGCGCCGCCGAAGAGGGCGTAGGCGATCACCCCGATGAACAGGACCCCGGCGATGAGATCGCTCATGCGTCATCTCCTCCGAAGGTGTGCCCGTTCGTCGCCGGCGCCGCCCGAGGGCCGTACGGGACCACAGCGGCCTCCGCGCCCTCCTCCGACCAGCGGCGGCGCAAGGTGCGCAAGACGTACAAGGCGCCGACGGCGACGCACGCGTAAATCACGAGGACCGTGGAGAACAAGGGCCACAGGTTCCCCTGCGTGGCGACCGCGTTCTCCGTCAGCAGGAGTCCCACGACCGTCCAGGGCTGGCGGCCGACCTCGGTCACCACCCAGCCGCTCTCCAGAGAGACGAGCGCGACCAGCCCGGAGACCGCGGAGCTTCGCAGGAACCAGCGGTTGGTCGGCACCGCGCGCCGCCGCCACCACTGCCAGGCGAACCAAAGTGCCAGCAGGAGCAGGAGCGATGCGGTCGCAACCATGACGTCGAAGGCGAGATGCACGATGCTCACGACCGAGTCCGTGGGGCGTACAGCTGCGGGGATCGCGTCGAAGCCCTTGATCTTGGTGGACGGGGTGAAACCGGCGAGGATCGAGGCCACGTCGGGAAGCTGGATGCCGTAGCGCACCCTGCCGTCGACGAAGATGCCGCCGAGGGTCTCCGGGACGTGATCACCGGTGGTCGGGAGGAGTTCGACGGCGGAGAACTTCGCCGGCTCCCTGTCGTACACCTGGCGGGCGATCGTGTCCCCCACGAGGAACTGCAGCGGCATGGCGATCGCGGCGACCGTGAACGGCACGGCGAACCCAAGCCGGTGGTAGTGGTCCCGGCGCCCCTTGAGCAGGCCCCACGCGTACACGCCCGCGACCATGAACCCCGCGACGATGTACGCCGCGAGGAGCATGTGCACCATCTCCCACCAGAACGCGCCGTTGAAGAAGACCTGGGAGGGGATCACGCCCACCACACGCCCGTTGCGCACCGCGATTCCGGCGGGCTGGTTCATCCAGCTGTTGGCCGCGATGACGGAGGCCGTTCCGCCGACGCCCGCCAGGGTGACCACGACGCCGGTGAAGAAGTGCGGCCACGGGGGCAGCCTCTGCCAGCCGTAGATGTAGATGGCCACGAAGATTGCTTCGAGGAAGAAGAAGAGACCCTCGACGGCGAACGGAAACCCGAAGGCCGGCCCGTACTTGCCCATGAGCCCGGGCCAGAGCAGCCCCAGCTCGAACGTCAGCACGGTGCCGGACACGGCCCCCACCGCGAACAGCACGGCGGCCACCTTGGACCATCGCTGCGCCAGGACCAGCGCCTGCTGATCGCCGCGGCGCAGCGCCCGGTAGTGGCAGACCAACATCATGAAGGTGAATGCGAGGCCGAAGGGCACCAGGATGATGTGGAAGCCCAGTGTGAACGCCATCTGCTCACGCGCGGGGAGGAGTTGTGGCGGGTCGGCGGCTGTTGGCAGGGCAGACAGCACCATGAATTCTCTTTCTGGCTCCGACGGCGGCGGACGATACTCGTGCCGCGGGGTGGGAACGGGCTGCTGGCGCCGGTACCCGGGCGTGCCGGAGACTCACGCCGGGCGGCGCATGTCCGAGGGCGCGGCCGCCGATGACGTCAGAGACGGCCGGTACGGTGTATCCGCCGGGTGCGGAGCACGAAGGTGGACCCGGCGCGGCGGGCGGGAGTGCGCAGGCGAGCGCGCGGACGGCCCCCGGGACGGGGAAGCCCGGCGGGACGCGGCGCCGCCGGGTCGTGGTTGTTGCGGTGCGCCTGGAAGGCGCACACGGTGCCGGGGGTGGCGAAGTCGTTGCCGCGGGCGCCCTCCCACCCTGCGGCATGCCGCCAGGCGCCTCGAGTCGGCTGCGGGCCGCGTTTCCCCGCGTTCTCCGCCACCTTTTCAAGGATCCTGTCCGTGTCATCCGGATCGTTCACGGCCTCTACCTTTCGGCACTTCCAACCGGCCGGAAGAAAGACCCTCCTGAGCGGCCAGGTCGATCGATGACGGGGGAATATTGAGGATGCTTGCCTTCCGCGCTCGATGGTAGACGGCCGCTCCGGGGCACGCCCGCCCCAGCGGGTGGCGGTTTCGCCGGTTCCTTCTCCAGGGCCATCTCGTCGGCGCCGGTCAGCGGACAGGGCGAATACTTTCTCGCATGCTCCGAGCACGGCGCGAGGTACCCGCCGCTGCGGGCGAGTCGGCCGCGTGGCGGCTTACCGGGGAGGCATGAGCGAGCTCGTCGTGTACGACGGGCGGGTGCCACACCGTCCCGGGCCCGCGACGCACCGAGCGGCCCGGCCGTCAGCTGTCCAGCTCCTCCTCGACCGGCGGTTTCGGCACCTCGCGCAGATGCTGGGACTGTCCCGGCCTGCCGCCCTTCCGGGCCTGCTCGGCCCGCTGTGCGGGGCTCAGCCCGAGGTCGGAGTCGGGGTCCACGCGGACCGACCTGGCCACCTCCTCGCGGTTGGCGTACTGCTCGGCCGGGATGCCGCGCAGCGCCTTGACGACGTCCGGCGCGGCGCCCGACCGGCTCGCCGCTTCGATCAGCTTGTCCTTGCCGGCGGGGAAGTCGACATCCTTGATGGCCTCCACCACGTCCCGGGCGCTCGTACTGTGAGTCATGGCCCCTTCTCCCTCATCGGAATCCGGAATCCTGGGCCACCCCGGGTAACCGGCAGGGGCCGCTCACTCACCTCCTTCACCCGCCGGATTTCCCCCGGTTTGCCGGCCTGGGCCTGGGAGGACCCTGCCCGGCGGAGGTGATCGTCGTGCCTTCAGCTTGTCTGCTGCTGCTCCTCCGCCCCCCGGCCCACCCACTGCGGTGCTGCCGACACCGCTCCCACCGGAGTTCCAGCGAGGCGTCAGCCGGGCCCGCCCAGCACGATCTTCCAGACTCGGGTTGCCACCTGGAGGTTGAGCCGGTCCTCGACGTTCGCGAGGTCGTTGCCGCTGATGTCGCGGATGCGCTGGAGCCGATAGCGCAGCGTGCTGCGGTGGATGGCGAGGGAGTCGGCGGTCTCGTCGTAGTTGCCGCCGCAGTCGAAGTACCGGGACAGGGTCTCCACCATGGTCGCCTGGTGCCGGGAGTCGTAGTCGATGAGCTGCCCGAGCCACTCATGGACGAACGTCTCCAGTTCCCGGTAATCGTTGCCGGGTCCCAGGATGCGGTAGAGGCCGAGCTCGTCGAAGAACGTCGTGCCGTAGTGCTCGCGGGAGTGGCGGCGCACGTCCAGGGCGCGCTGCGCCTCCTGGTAGCGGTGGGGGATGTCGTTCAGGGAGTCGGAAGGGGCGCTCACCCCGATCGTTCCGGACCGTGTTCCGGTCTCCCGGACGAGCGCCTCGTACAGCGCCCGGGGGTGCGGCCTGTCGTCGGCGACCAGGACGACGTGGTCGGAGCGTCGGGTCAGCAGCGAGCGCATGCCCACGCTAGAGGCCGCCCGCCCCACAGTCTGTGCGAAGGATTCGTCGGCGGTCCGGTTCGACCACTGCACCACGACGACGTAGTGGCTGCGGTGCAGGTCGTGTCCGACAGCATCGGACCGGGCGTAGGCGCTCGCCTCGTCCGTCCCTGCCAGGAGGTCGTCCACCAGCTCGCGGTGCAGCCTCAGCTCCACTTCGGCCAGATTGCGCAGGTGCGTCAGCTCCAGCGCGAGTGACGCGGCAGCGTGTTCCAGCGCGAGCACGGTGTGCTCGTCGGCCTCGTCCCGGCCATCGACCAGGGCCAGCACGCCCAGGATCTCGCCGTGCGGGCGGATCAGGGTGATCAGCCGGTCCCTTATCCGCACCGGCCCGGCCTGACGGGCGACGGCGTGCAGCATTTCGTCCTGGCGCACGGGGTCCGGTTCCGGATAGGGGACGGGGCGGCTGGGGCCGGTCCAGGACCTCAGCCGACCGAAGCGGTCCTCGACCAGCGCGGGGAGTCCGGTGAGCCCGTGCAGTGCGCGGGTGACGGCTTCCTCGCCGCCGCCCGAGGCGGCGGCGCCGGCCATGAGCGCGTGAACGGCTCGCTCGTAGCCCAGCTCAGCCACCACGGAGATCAGCTGCCGCTGGAGGGCTGTGCGTTCCTCCCTCAGTCGGTGCAGTTCCAGCGCGTCCTCGCGTCGGCGGCGGTGTGCGAAGGCGACTGACAGTGCGGCGGCGGTGTGCCGGACGAGCATGGCGAGAAGGGATCGCTCGGCCTTGGTGGGCCGGGAGCGGGACGTGACCACGAGGTAGCCGTGGAGTCCCTCAAGTCCGCGGAGCCCCAGGGCCCGGCCCCAGGGCCTGCCGGGTACGGTCACGTAGCCGTCCTGCCCGGCCAGCTCCCGCACCCTACGGCTCACGGCCAGGGCAGGCATCTGCCCGTCCCTTGGACTGGGAACCAGGTCGCCGCCCACCTTGAGGTATCCGGCCTCGGCGCTGTATGGCCCCGCAGCGGCTATGTGGTCCATGGCCAGGCGCAGGATCTCGACTTCGTCCGGAGCGCCGAACAGGGCGCGGGAGAGCGCGACCAGTTCGTGCAGGGCATGGTTGGCCGGGGCGTTGGCGGGCGGGCGGGGCCCTCCGCGCGCGGCCGTGGGGTCCCGCCCGGCGCTGCCCACCGGAAGGCTGCCCTTCCGGTGGGAGGAGCGGTGGTACAGGCTGTGCGACCGGCTGCCGGTCATGAGACCACTCCGTCCCTCGAAGCCCTCAGAGAACCGAGCGGCATGTCGCGTACCCACTCACGGGCCGGTTACCCGAGATGGGTGGATCCCTTCTCTCGTCCTCGTGGGGCGACCGGACCTGTGCATTCCTGACTCGCCAGACGCAGGCGTGGAGCCACCCGGTCCGTCACCCTGGGGAGCTCAGCTTCAATGGTGTCTCGGGCGGCCTCCGTCCGTCGTAGTAGACGCCGCGGTCCCGGTGGCCTGCTCGAGCCCTTCGCCCGTGGCGGCCCGCCTTCCTCGGCCTCCTCGTCGAGGCGCTGCACGGCCGTGGCGGAGGTACGGCTCGCGGCGCCTGTCGTTCCGGCCGTCCCCGGCGAGGAGAAGGAACTGCCCCCGCCGACGCCCGGACGGTACGCGCCGCGCGCGGGAACTCACTCCTGAGGTCGGCCACTTGAACGAGCTGATGGGGCAGGCTCGACAGGATGTCCGGGCGGCAGCAGCCGACATCTGAACACGGCCGTCGATGGGGCGGTGAACGGCATGACGGTGAAACTGAACGCGACGGCGTTCAACCACGCAAAGAAGCTGACCCAAGAGGGCCGGATCGTCCTGGACGACCGGGACGAGTGGAGCGAGCACCGGCCTTCGGCAGCGGACGAGAACGCCTACCTCGAGGAGCACGGATTCGACGAATACGCCCGGTGGTACCTGGGCATCGACGACGAGATGGGAGAGGAGACCAAGGGCCGGTACAAGTTCCCCTACGGTGATTTCGAGCGCGTCCACCGCTGCGGTGTGCTCTCTGCCGAGGTACGCGCCGGACAGCAGAAATGCGCGGACATCGAGAACCCCGTCGCGCACCTGCACGGACCGCTGGACGGCAGGCGGGCCGGGAACCGGTGACAGCGCCGGAAGAAGACGGGACGTCCAGTGGCGCTAGGCGTCGTCGCCCCGCTCGCCCTCCGCCTGGGATGGCTCGCTCCGGGGACGTCCGGGTGCTGTCGGCCTCGCTGCGCAGCGGCTTTCACAGCGCCCCGCGCCCGGGTGTGAGTCGTCACCCGCGCCCGGGCGAGGGCGGGGTGCGGCGTCAGTCGCCGGCCACGGCGCGCACCGCCTCCTCGACCGGGGTGGACCCGCTGATCAGCTCGAGGATGCGCCCGGCGGTCCTGGGCTCGTGGAGCAGGGCGGCCAGCACCGCGGCCACGTCGTCGCGCGGCACTTGGCCGCGGTCGGTGTGCTCGGCGAGCGTGACGCGGCCGCTGCCGGGGTCGTCGGTCAGCATCCCCGGGCGCAGAATCGTCCAGTCCAGTCCCGGACGGGAGGCGATGTCGGCGTCCGCCTCGCCCTTTGCCTTCAGGTAGGCGGCGAACACCGGGTCGGTGCCGGGTGGCGGCGGGCTGTCCACGCCCATCGCGGAGATCACCAGGAAGCGGCGCATCCCGGCGCGCTCGGCCGCGTCGGCGAGGAGGATGGCCGCGTTCCGGTCCACCGTCTGCTTGCGGGCCGCGCCGCTGCCCGGTCCGGCGCCCGCGGCGAACAGTGCCGCGTCGGCGCCGCGAAGGTGGCCGACAACCTCGTCCACCGAGGCGTGCTCCAGATCGCACACCACCGGTTCCGCGCCGTCCGCGCGCAGGTCGTCGGCGTGGTCTGGGTTGCGGATGAGCCCTGTGACGTTGTCGCCGCGCGCCGAGAGCAGCCGGGTCAGCCGGCGCGCGATCTTTCCGTGTCCACCCGCGATCACGATGTGCATGGGTCATTCTTGCCACACGCGACCGCTCACGCCGGGCTACGGCACTGTCGCGGCAGGTCGGGTCCCGCGGTTGCCGTATAGCCGGCGTACTCGCGCACCGCGCTGGTGCGCGAGACCACCCGGCCACCGGGCCGCGCCGCAGGTTCGGGGATTCGTGATCGCGATTCTGCCGTCAGGAGCGCGCGAGCCGGGCCGCGAGATAGGGTGCGGTGGCGCTGCGGCGAGCCCTGGCCACCTTGGCCGGCGGGCCCGCCACGACCACCCGCCCGCCCGCGTCGCCGCCGCCCGGACCGAGGTCGATGACCCAGTCGGCGGTGGCGATCGTGTCCAGGTCGTGCTCGACGAGGACGACCGTGTTGCCGGCGTCGACGAGCCGGTGCAGCTGTCGCAGCAGCAAGGCGATGTCCGAGGGGTGCAGCCCCGTCGTCGGCTCGTCGAGCAGGTAGAGCGCGTGCCCGCGGCGGGCTCGCTGCAGTTCGGTGGCCAGTTTGATGCGTTGCGCCTCACCGCCGCTGAGTTCCGTCGCGGGCTGGCCCAGCCGCAGGTACCCCAGGCCCACCTCGCGCAAGGTCTCCAGACTGCGGGAAGCGGCCGGGACGGCGGACAGGAACTCGGCGGCGGCGTCGACGGACAGCGCCAGTACTTCCGCGATGTTCTTGCCTTGGTAGGTGACTTCCAGTGTTTCGGCGTTGTACCGGGCGCCGTGGCAGGTCGGGCACGGCGCGTAGGTGCCCGGCAGGAACAGCAGTTCCACCGCGACGAACCCTTCGCCCTGACAGGTCTCGCACCGCCCTTCGGGCACGTTGAAGGAGAACCGCCCGGCCGAGTAGCCGCGCGCCCTGGCCTCGTCCGTCGCCGCGTACAGCTTGCGCACCGCGTCGAACATCCCGGTGTACGTGGCCAGGTTGGACCGGGGAGTTCGGCCGATGGGCCGTTGGTCGACCCGAACCAGCCGGTCGAACGACTCGACCCCCGACGCGTCCTGGACGTCGACCTCCAGCCGCGCCTCGTCGGGTTCCTCTGGTACGAGTCCGAGGTGGCCGCGGACGACCTCGGCGAGCACCTGCGTCACCAGCGTCGACTTTCCGGAACCGGACACGCCCGTCACCGCCGTCAGGACGCGGAGCGGTACGTCGACGGACACGTCGTGCAGGTTGTGGCGGGAGACGCCGCGTAGGTGCAGCCAGCCGTGCGGTGTGCGCGGGCGGTGATCGAGCGGATGTGCGCGCCCGAAAAGGTACTGGCTGGTGGCCGACTCCGCGACCCGCTCGAGACCGGCGACCGGGCCGCTGTACAGCACGCGTCCGCCGCCCTCGCCCGCACCGGGACCGATGTCGACCACCCAGTCGGCCCGCCGTACGACGTCCATGTCGTGCTCCACGACGAACAGCGAGTTTCCCGCCGCCTTGAGGCGGTCCAGCACGTCCAGCAGCGGTTCCGCGTCAGCCGGGTGCAGGCCCGCGGAGGGCTCGTCGAGGACGTAGACGACGCCGAACAGCCCTGAGCGCAGTTGGGTGGCGATCCGCAGGCGCTGCGCCTCGCCGGGCGACAGGGTCGTCGAGCGGCGCCCGAGGCTGAGATATCCGAGGCCCAGGTCGAGCAGTACGTCGATCCGCGCGACCAGATCGCCGCAGATCCGGACCGCGACCTCGGTCGTCTCCCCCGATCGTGCGGTCGACGTGGTGGCGTCGGCCTCGGATCGTCCCGCGACGGGCCGCAGCAGCGCCACGACCTCGGTGAGCGGCATCGCGTTGACCTCGGCGATGGAACGTCCGGCGAAGGTCACGGCGAGGGCCTCGGGCCGCAGTCCGCTGCCGTGACAGGCGGGACAGGGCACACTCCTGACGAACCGCAGCGCCCGTTCGCGCATCTTCTCGCTCTTGGAGTCGGCGAGGACGTGCATGACGTGCTTGCGGGCACTCCAGAACTTGCCCTGGTAGCCGTAGTCGACGCGGTCCTCCTCCGGCTCGACGTACACGGACGGCTGCTCGTCCGTGTACAGCAGCCAGTCCCGGTCCTTCTTCCTGAGCCTGCGCCACGGCCGGTCGATGTCGATACCCAGGCCGCTGACGACACTGCGCAGGTTGGCTCCTTGCCAGGCACCCGGCCAGGCGGCGATCGCCCCCTCGCGGATGCTCAGCGAGGGGTCCGGGACGAGCAGGTCCTCGGCGACGTCGTGCACGACGCCCAGCCCGTGACACTCCGGGCAGGCGCCGGCCGCGGTGTTGGGTGAGAACGACTCGGCTTCCAGCCGCGCGGCCCGGGGCGGATAGGTGCCGGCGCGGGAGTACAGCATGCGCAGCAGATTGGACAGCGTGGTGAGGGTGCCGACCGTCGAGCGTGAGCTGGGCGACCCGCGGCGCTGCTGCAGGGCCACGGCCGGTGGCAGCCCGGTGATTTCCTGCACGTGCGGGGCGCCGACCTGTTGCAACAGCCTTCGGGCGTACGGCGCTACGGACTCGAAGTAGCGCCGCTGGGCCTCCGCGTAGAGCGTGCCGAACGCGAGCGAGGACTTGCCGGAACCGGAGACGCCGGTGAAGACGACCATCGCGTCCCGCGGAACGTCGACATCGATGTTCCGCAGGTTGTTCTCACCGGCGCCCCGCACATGCACGAGGGGGTCGGCCGCGTCCTTGTCCACCGTTCCTGATTACCTGATCGCGCCGCGAACCGCGCGACAGGCGCCGTCACCGGGCCCCTCCCCCAGGGACCATCCCGAGTGCTTCACGGCGCTAGCGCGGCGTGCGGTGCCGCCCGGGTTGGCGCGGAGCAGGTGTTCGTGGTGGCGCACACAACCGTGTGGCCGGTGGTGGAGCGGGCCCTGCACGGGGAGCACGAGGAGGTCCGACCGTACCGCCTGCGCCTGCCGGCAGGGGCCAGCGTGTCACGCCGCGTCGGCCTTACCTCGAGGGCATCCTGTGGCCATGTGAGCGCGGGGCAGCCGACGAGAAGGAGCCATGCGGGTGTCGTCACAGGACGTTACGGTCGTGGCCCTCCTGGCGGATCCGGATGCGCCGACGGAGATCGCGCAGCGCATGGCAGAGATGCTGCCTGATCGGCTCGCCGACAGGTCAGGCCAGGGACGACGGTTCGACGTCGAGGTGGTCAGCGAGCCCTTCACCGCGGGGACCGAGGACCTGCCGACGTTGACGCGTCGCGTCATGGACCGCAGGCGCGCGGAGGGCTGGGACATCGTCGTGGCCCTCACCGACCTTCCGCTGCACTCGCACGGGCGCAAGCTCGTGGTGGATCTGAGTCACGAACACGGCTTGGCGCTGCTGTCTCTTCCCACGCTGGGGGGCTTCCGGCTGCAGACGAGAGCCCGACAGGCCGTCGAAGAAGCCGTGCTCAGCTTGGCGGGCCTCCGGGCCACTCGGGCTGAGGGGCCTCCGGGAAGTCAGCCGTTGCGGGGGCCTTTCGTCGGTCGTCTCGCGCCCATCCATCCGGGCCGGATCGGTGAGGAGGAGATCGCCGATCTGCGGTACGTCGTCAGAGGGCCGCGCGGTTACTTGAGGGTGCTCCTCGGTATGGTCCGCGCCAACCGGCCGTGGCGCTTGGTGCCGGGCTTGTCGAAGGCCCTGGCGGCCGCCCTCGCCACGGGAGCGGTCGCCACCGTGAACTCCACCATCTGGAACCTGGCCACCTACCTGAGCACTCCGCGCCTGGTGATCGCCACGGTCGGGTCTGTCGCGCTCATGATCGGCTGGCTGATCGTGGACGCGAAGCTGTGGCATCGAACGGATGAGGTTTCGCCGGAGGCGAGGAAGAGGGCCGCTCTGTACAACGCCTCGACGATTGTGACCGTGGGTATCGGGGTGATCGTCTGCTACGTGGGTCTGATGGTCATCAACCTGGTCTGGGCGCTCTTCATCCTCAACGACCGGGTGTACGCTTCCACGACACGAACCCCGCTGCACGCCACTGAATACTGGACCTTGTCCTGGTTCGTCGCTTCGGTCGCCACGGTGGGCGGCGCGCTGGGGTCGGGCTTGGAGAGCGACGAGGCGATCCGGGCAGCCGCCTACTCCAAGCGCGAACAGGAGCGTCGCAGCGCGCTACAGGACGACCACGGCGACTAGCGGGTGCCTCAGTCGGGGATGTGCCGTCGGTTGGCGGTCGTCCGGGTTCGGTGATCCCGCTGATCGGTCGGCGCGTGGTTGTTTCGCCTCGGGGGCCGACGGGGACCCGCACCGCACGCCGCCGGAGCGCCGAAGCTCCGCCTCGCCGGCCGGCGTCGAAACGACCGCTCCACCTGATCCAGGAGAACGGCCCCGCAGAGGTGTCCCGGAGCGACGGACTTTCGTGGCAGCCCTTCCGAGAGTCAGGCGCTTCGTGCCCTCTGCATCACCGCAATGCCGCGACATCAAGGGAAGCCATCATGAAAGCAGCGGTATACGAAGGACCGCGGACGGTCACTGTGAAGGACGTACCGGACGCGAAGATCGAACACCCCTGCGACATCATCGTCAGGATCACCACCACCAACATCTGCGGTTCGGACCTGCACATGTACGAGGGCCGCACCTCGTTCGAGTCCGGCCGCACCCTGGGACACGAGAACATGGGCCAGGTCGTGGAGGTCGGCTCGGCCGTCCGCAAGGTCCAGGTGGGCGAGTACGTGGTCCTGCCCTTCAACATCGCCTGTGGATTCTGCAAGCAGTGCGAGCAGGGTCTGACCAACTACTGCCTGACCATGCAGCCGGAACCGGCGCTCGCGGGAGCCGCGTACGGGTTCGCCGACATGGGTCCCTACCAGGGCGGCCAGGCGGAGCTGCTGCGCGTGCCCTACGGCGACTTCAACGCTCTGCGCCTGGGCGAGGACGCCGCCGAGCGGCAGACCGACTACGTCATGCTCGCCGACATCTTCCCCACCGGCTACCACGCCACCGAGATGGCCCACGTCAAACCAGGTGACCAGACCATCGTCTTCGGGGCCGGTCCCGTCGGGCTGATGGCGACCTACTCCGCCCTCCTCAAGGGCGCCGGCCGCGTCTGGACGGCCGACCACCAGCCCGACCGGCTGCGCAAGGCGGAGGAGATCGGAGCCATCCCGATCAACACCGCCGAGCAGAACCCGGCGGAGGTCGTCAAGGAGGCCACCCTCGGTCTGGGCGCCGACAACGGCTGCGAATGCGTCGGCTACCAGGCACACGATCCCCAGGGACACGAAGACGCCAGTCTCACGCTCAACGGCCTGATCGACTCGGTCAGGTTCACCGGTGACATCGGTGTGGTGGGCGTGTTCTTGCCCCAGGACCCCGGCGGCGCGGAGGCCCAGGGCGAACTGGAGGCCCAGGGCAAGGTCCCGATCGACTTCGGCATGATGTGGTTCAAGGGCCAGCGCATGGGAACCGGGCAGGCACCGGTGAAGAAGTACAACCGGGCCCTGCGGGACCTCATCGCCGGCGGAAAGGCGAAGCCGAGCTTCGTCGTCTCCCACGAACTCAGCCTGGACGAGGCTCCCACCGCCTACGAGCACTTCGACGCCCGTGACGAGGGCTGGACCAAGGTGGTCCTGCACCCCGACGGACACGGCAACGGCCACAAGCGGTAAGAGACCCGGGGCCGCCGTGCTCCTTGTCTCCCGTGCACCGGTCCGGGGGACGGGTGGCGACCTGCCCGTCCCCCGGACGGAACCGGGGCCGACAGCCGCGCGTCGGGCGGACCTGAACCAACAGCGATTGCCCGCGCTCCGGCCTGGCGGACGGACGGCGGACGCTCAGCGGTGTCCGCAGTGGCAGCGGCACCTCCAACGGCTGCGGCCGCCGGCCGGCCGGCGGCCCGTGCGGGAGGCTTCCTTGCCCGACGGCTACCGCATCTCAACCAGGCCGACGCGCCGCGGCAGGGCGTTCCGGCCAGGCGGACACCCGTGACGTGGCTGCGGGCCTTCGTGGAGGTCGTGCGATCTGGGCTCAAGATCGAGGAGACGCGGCTTGAGCCCCTACTCGCGCTGCGTGCGGCCGCTGGGATGGCCATCGTCATCGGGCCGGCGCTGTGGCTGGTCTCCCCTGCGTATGCCGCGTCCGCCGCCCTCGGCGCCTACTCCGCGGGTGGGGCCACCTTCCAGCGCAGCTGGCGTCCGCGCAAGGTGGTCGCGCTCGGCGCGGGCGCGGGTCTGGCGCTCAGCACCTTCGTGGGCTACCTGGCGGCGGGGCGACTCGTGACGTTCCTGGCGCTGCTGGCCGTATGGGCCTTTGCCGCGGGTATGGCGTGGGCCGTCGGATCGACAGCCGGGATCGTCGCGGCGACGACCGTGGGCAGCATGCTGGTGACCGTCACCTTGCCCACGAGCGTCGGGCACGCCCTGGAGCACGCCGGGGTCATCGCACTCGGGGGCGTGACGCAGGCCCTGCTGATCTGGCTGTTCCCGATCCGGCGTTGGGGAGCGCATCGTGACGCGCTCGCCGACGCCCTGGCCGCCGTGGCGGACTACGCCCGCCGGCTGCGGCACGACCCGACCGCCCCGTTCGACCCGGAGCCGTTGATGACGGCCCGGGACGCGGCCGCCGTGACGCCGTCACAGGCCCGCACCCGTCCCTCCGTCCTGCACGGCCCCCGGGGACTCGCCGAACGTATTCGGCCGGTGCTCGCGGCGCTCGCCGACCCGGACGTGGGCGCCCCGGCGGAGGGACCCGGGCGGGACCGCGCGCGGGAGTTGCTCGACGCGGCCGCCGACGTCCTGGACGCGGCCGCCCGCTCGATCCGCCGCGGCACTCCCGCCGAGGTACGGCCCGAGAGCACGGACGTCCTGCGCGTCGACGAGGAGCACGAGGTGCTGGAGGGCCCCGCGCGGCAGGCCGCCGAGCGGCTCGTGGAACTGCTCGGCGAGGCGTTGGAGATCGCCGGGAGCGGCTGCGCGCTCGGGAGGACGCCCACGCCGCCCGGCCCCGCCGGCGCCCAGTTCCTGATGCGCCCGACCATGCTCCGGCTGGTACCGGTCGTCGCCCGGGCGGTCCGCCGTGAACTCCGCCGGGACTCGCCCGTGTTCCGGCACGCCGTCCGCCTGGCGGCCGTGGCCACGCTCGGCTATCTGATCGCCGCCCGGCTGCCCCTGGGCCACGGTTACTGGGCGCCCATCGCCTCGGTGATGGTGATGCGGCCGGACTTCCACCGGACGTACGCGCGTGCGGTGGCCCGTCTCGCCGGGACCCTGGCGGGGGTCGCGCTGGCCACCGGCATGGTGCGGGCCCTGGGCCCGGACGCCCATGTGTCCGGCGCGCTGGCCGTGGTCTCGGCGGGCCTGTCGTACACGCTGAACCGTACCGGCTACGCCTATTCCCAGTGCTTCACCGCCGCGTACGTCGTCTTCCTGCTCGGCATGGGCGGCCAGGCATGGGAGCAGACGGTCCCGGAGCGGGTGGTGCTCACCCTGCTCGGCGGGGCCCTGGCCATGCTGGCTTACGTGGTGTTCCCCGCCTGGGAGACACCCCGGCTGCCGGGCCGGCTCGCGGACTGGCTCGCCGCCAACGGCCGCTACGCGGCCGCGGTGCTCCGCAACTACGCCGAACCGACCCGGGAGCATCACGCCGACGTGCGCCGGGCACTGCTGGAGAGCAGGGAGGCACGTGCCGCCTGGCAGGAGGCATACGACCGGGCACGACAGGAACCGGTCCGCCCCAGGGGTCTGACGTCGCGCGAGGCGCAGGAGGCGCAGGAGGCGCTCAAGGGGTTCGGCCGGGCAGCGATGCTCATGGAGAGCCACGTCCCGCCGGCCGACAGCCGTTTCGTCCCCCAGGCGGAGCGATTCGCCGAGGCCCTGGAGACGGACACCGCGCAGGCGGCAGCCGACGTGCGCGAGCACAGGAACCCGGACTGGGGACGCGTGGAGGAAGCGCTCCAGGCGTGGGAGGACGTCTCCGGCAGCGGGAGCCCGGTCGTGCGGCGCGAAGCGGAACTGCAAAAACGAGCCTTGGAAGACCTCGCGACAGCTGTGAGCCGCACACCCCTGGAACGGGACGTCGGCTCCGCTCGCGAGGAGCAGCGAGTGCGGGCGACCCTGGCTGCGGAAGGTAACGGATCAGGGCCCGCACACCAAGGTGGTTGACGGCGTCGGCGGCGCAGAGCGCCGCGCCTCCTGGAACGGGAAATGGTCTCCCGGCCGCGTCGGGCCGCTGCGGCAGTTCACGGTCGGCAACTCCAACCACGGCAACCACACCGTCCAGACCCGGGCCCTGCACGCCTACCTGCGCTGGCGCAACCGGAACATCCGCCACCCCGACGTGCTCGCAGCCCAGCGCCGCGAACGGGCCCGCGTGCGCAGCGAGAATGGTGACACCGACACATGGCCCATGCTTGGCGAAGTGCGGCGCGAGGCTCATGCGGCGGCGACGGTGTACAGGGCGACGAGTACGGCCGGCTTGCCGACAGTCCGCTGACGGGCTCGGGCGACCGCGCGAGACGGCGCCCGTCCGCCCGGTCAGTGCGCGACGCGGTAACGGTGCTCGGGGCGTCCGGTGGTTCCGTAACGCAGTTCGAGCCGGACCAAGCCCTCCTTGACCAGGTAGGAGAGATAGCGCTGGGCCGTGGCCCGGGAGACCCCGGTACGTTCGGCGGCTTCCGCTGCCGACAGGGCGTCGTGTGCGGTGCGCAGCGTCTGGTGCAGCAGGGCCAGCGTCGGCGCGGAGTGGCCCTTGGCGGGGATACGGGGCACGGCCGGCGGGCGGGCGGCGCTGAACAGGGCGTCCACATCCGCCTGGTCGGTCTCCGGGGCCGTGCCGAGGACGTCCATACGATGCTGGAGCTCGCGGTAGGCGGTGAGCCGCTCGGCGAGGTCGGGGGCGCCGAAGGGTTTGACCAGGTAGCCGACGGCCCCGAGTTTCATCGCGATCCGCACGGAGGTGATGTCCCGGTCGGCGGTGATCATGATGGCGTCGGGGCGGTCGCCGCCCTCGTCCCCGCTCAGCCGGCGCAGCACGTCGAGTCCGCTGCCGTCCGGCAGGAAGACGTCGAGCAGCAGCAGGTCCGGGTGGAGGGCGCGCACCGCGTCCAGCGCCGCCACCACGGTCGCCGCCTGGCCGACCACTTCAAAGCCCTCGACGCGGGACGCGTAGTCGCAGTGCACGCGGTTCACCCGGAAGTCGTCATCCACCACCAGGATCCGGATCACCAGCGGTCACCTTCCGCGCTGCCGGCCGGCGCGCCGACCGGCACCGGCGGAACCTTCGTGAACAGGGCGCCCCGCGGGGCCGGAGCCGGGTCGGGCACGGGCAACGTCACGGTGAAGACGGCACCCGGCCCGTCGCTGACGGTGATCGTGCCGCCGTGCCGCTGCACCAGCCGGTGGACGAGGGCGAGTCCGAGCCCGCGCCGGGCGGTGCCCCGGTCCGGACGGGTCGACCAACCGTCCTCGAAGATCGACTCGGTGGCGCCCGGCGGGATGCCGGGCCCGGTGTCGGCCACCTCCACCCTGACCACGTCGACGGCCTCGATCAGCGACAGCCGTACCTCGGGACCGCCCGGACGGGCCGGACCGGTCGCCGACGCGTCGATCGCGTTGTCCAGCAGGTTGCCGATGATGGTCAGCAACCGGCGCAGATGCGGCGGGTCCTCACCCAGCGCGGAGTCGTCGCTGAGGACGATCCGCACCCCGCGTTCCGCGGCCACCGTGATCTTGGCGACGATCAGGCCCACGAGCAGCGGGTTGCCGATCCGTTCCCGTACGGACTCGGTCAGCGCCTGCTCGGCGCCGGCCGTCTCGACGGCGAACTCGTAGGCGGCGTCGTGGTCGCCGATGTCCAGCAGCCCGGCCACCGTGTGCATCCGGTTGGTGAACTCATGCTGCTGGGCGCGCAGCGCGTCGGTGAGCCCGCGCACCGAGTCCAGTTCGCGCAGCAGCCCGATGAGCTCGGTGCGGTCGCGCACGGTGACCACCGCGCCCAGTTCACGGCCGTGCAGAGCCACCGGCATCCGGTTGACGACCAGGCAGTGGTCGTCGGTGAGCACATCGATGTCGCTGCCCGCGAGGGTACCGTCCAGGGCGCGGCGCAGCCGCCCGTCCGGCAGTACCTCCTCCAGCGTGCTGCCGAGAGCGTTGCCGAGCCCGAGCAGGGCGCGGGCCTCGTCGTTGACCACCGTGATCCTGCCGTCGGGGTCGAAGGCGACGACTCCCTCACGAATGCCGTGCAGCATCGCCTCCCGGTCCTGGAGCAACCCTGCGATCTCCTCCAGTTCCAGCCCGAACGTCGTCCGCTTCAGCCGCCCGGCCAGCAGGAACGCGGCCGCCGAACCGAGAGCGACGGCGATGGCGCTGTACAGGCCGAAGGTCGGCAACTCGCGCCATAGTTCGCCCAGCACGTAATGCTCGGGAATGCCCGCGGACACCTCGCCGACCAGCTTGCCGGTGGGCCCGTACAGCGGAGCCTTGCCGTTGGCCGAGCGCCCGGTCGCGCCCTGGTCGGTCCCGACGTGGGGCCTGCCGTCCAGAACCGCGATCGGATCGCCCGTCGGTTCGCCGATCAGCGCCGGGTCGGGGTGGGAGTGGCGGATTCCGCGCAGGTCGAGCACGACCACGTACGACGCCCCCGCGGCCTTGCGGATCCGTTCGGCCACGGTCTGCACCACGTCGCCGCCGCCCCCGTACCCCATGGCCTGCCGGATCTGCGGTTCGGCCGCCGTGGTCCGCGCGATGTCGAGCGCCCGCTGCTCGTAGGCACGGTCGATCTCGCCCCGCTGCGCGAAGGCGAACAGCACGAAACCGATCAGCCCCGTCAGCGCCAGGATTGCCAGTTGGTTGGCCAGGATCCGCGCGGAGAGCCTCCCCTTCCCGCCACGGCTGAGCAGCATACGGATGGGTTTCACCAGTTTCTCTCGCCTGTCGTACGGCTGCCGGGCTCGGCCCCTGCGCCGTACCCGTGGTGGCGCGATTGTGCCCCCGCCATCGGCCTTCTGCCCACCCCCACCTCGCTGAGCAGAACGAGCAGAACCCCGGCTAACACGGCTAACGCGGGATACGGATGAAACAGCGACGCGACACCCGCCGGCCTCTAGCGTCTGCCTTCCTCGACCCCCGAGGTTAGGAAGGAGACGGTCTCAGATGGCTTCGCGAAACGATGCCGCGGTGAACCCGGTCGCCGAGAAAACCGGCCAGGACAGCGCACGAGTCGAGATTTCCGGGCTCACCAAACGGTTTCTGACTCCTGCCGGTGAGGTGTTCACGGCACTGCAGGACGTTTCGTTCACCGTGGAGCCCGGCCAGTTCTGCGCGGTGGTCGGCCCGACCGGCTGCGGCAAGTCGACGGCGCTGAGCATGGTGTCCGGGCTCGACCGGCCCAGCGAGGGATCGGTCAAGGTCGGCGGCCGTGAGGTGAACGGCGTCACCGACGGCGTCAGTTTCATGTTCCAGGCCGACGCGCTGCTGCCCTGGAAGACCGTGCTCGGCAATGTGCTGATGGGCCCTGTCTTCCGCGGGGTGCCCAAGCAGCAGGCCCAGGTCTCGGCGCGCGACTGGCTGCGCCGGGTGGGCCTGTCGGGGTTCGAGGACCGCTATCCGCATCAGCTCTCCGGCGGTATGCGCAAGCGCGTGGCGATGGCCGCGGCGCTGATCAACGAACCCCGGATCCTGATCATGGACGAGCCGTTCGGCGCCCTGGACGTGCAGACCAAGGCGATCATGTCGACCGAACTTCTCGGGCTGTGGGAGCAGATCCGGCCGTCGGTCATCTTCATCACCCACGACCTCGACGAGGCCGTGGCGCTCGCCGACCGGGTCGTCGTCATGACGTCCAGTCCCGGATCGGTCAAGGCGGTCTTCGACATCGACCTGCCCCGCCCGCGCGGCTCGGTCCAGGAGATCCGGTTCCAGCCCCGCTTCATCGAACTTCAGCACCAGATCTGGGACTCGCTGCGCGAGGAGGTGGAGCGCGCTTACGCACGCACCGCAGGAGGTACGGCATGAGCACGACGTCCGCTCTTTCCCCCGCTGCCGTCAAGGACGGCGCACAGCTCCCGGCCGGGGCAGCCGCCAAACGCGCCCGCCGGCGCCGCATCGCCCTGGTGTGGGCGGGCCGCATCGGTCTCGCGGTCCTGGTCATCGGCGGCTGGCAGGCGTTCACCACCTGGGGGATCGTCGACCCGTTCTTCTTCGGGCAACCGTCCGGCATCGCCAAGCGGCTGGCCGACCTCTTCCAGCACGGCACCGAGTTCGGATCGTTCTACGCGAACATCTGGACGACGATCCAGGAGGCTCTCGTCGGCTTCGCCCTCGGGGCCGTCGCCGGCGTGGTCTTCGGTGTCGCGCTGGGCCAGAGCCGCTTCCTCGCCGATGTGCTCGGCCCCTACATCAAGATGGTCAATGCGATCCCGCGGATCGTCCTCGGCTCGATCTTCATCGTCGCGTTCGGCATCGGCGTGCTGCCGAAGATCCTGCTCGCCGCGGTGCTGGTGTTCTTCATCGTCTTCTTCAACGCCTTCCAGGGCGTACGCGAGGTCGACCGCAACATCCTGGCCAACGCCACAGTGCTCGGTGCCTCCCAGATGCAGATCATCCGGCACGTCACCGTGCCCTCCGCGCTCACCTGGATCATAGCCAGCCTGCACAGCGCCTTCGGCTTCGCCATCGTCGGCGCGCTGGTCGGAGAGGTGCTCGGCGCACAGAGCGGCCTCGGCCTGGTCATCAAGACCGCGCAGAACAACTTCGACCCCAACGGCGTGTTCGCCACGATGCTCGTCATCTCGGTCATCGTGCTCGGCGCCGAGTGGCTGATCAGCAAGCTCGAACACCGGCTGCTGTCCTGGCGCCCGCCGGCCCCGTCCGAGGCGTCGAACGCCCTCTGACCCACCCAGCCCCCTCCCTCTCGCTCATCCCACCCCAGAAAAGGAATGTGGCCAGCCATGTCCAGACGACCCGCCACCGTTGCCGCGTCTCTCCTCGCCGTTCTCGCCCTCGGCGCGGCCAGCGCCTGTTCCAGCAACTCCAGCGCCGGCACCGCGAGCAGCGGCTCTGGCGGCACACCGACGGTCAAGCTCATGGTCGGCGGCATCGACAAGCAGATCTACCTGCCCTACCAGCTCGCCCAGAACCTCGGCTACTACAAGAAGTACGGCGTCGACGTCCAGCTGAGCACCGAGCAGGACGGCGGTGTCGGCGCCGAGGAAGCCATGGCCTCGGGGCAGGTGGACATGGCGGGTGCCTGGTACAACCACACGATCGAGTTCCAGTTGAAGGGCAAGGCCGTCGAGGACGTCGTCCAGCTGTCCGGCGCGCCGGGCGAGCGCGAGATGTGCACCAAGAAGTCGGGCGTCACCTCGGGCGCCGACTTCAAGGGCAAAACCCTCGGCGTCACCGACCTGGGATCGGGCACCGACACGCTCACCCAGTTCCTGGCCGCCAAGAAGGGCGTCAAGACCGGCCAGTTCCACCGGATCGCGGTCGGCGCGGGCTCCACCGCCATCGCTGCCCTGCAGAACGGCAAGGTCGACTGCGTAATGACGACGCAGCCGACGGTCGCCGCGATCCAGAAGAAGGGCGTCGGCACCTCCGCGATCGACCTGGCCACCACGAAGGGCGCCACAGCGGCGATGGGCGGCGCCTACCCCGCGGCCGGCGTGCTCGCCCGCACCGACTGGGTGAACTCGCACAAGGACACGGTCCAGAAGGTCGTCGACGCGCTCGTCGCCACCATGCACTGGATCAACACACACAGCGCGGCCGACATCGCGAACAAGCTGCCGGCGTCGTTCGTGTCGAACCAGCTGGTGACCAAGGCCGACTACGTCACCGCGCTGACCGAGGACAAGGGCCAGTTCCTCCCGGACGGCATCATGCCGGTCGGCGGTCCCAGGACCTCCCTGGCGACGGAGCAACTGGTCGGCAACGCCAAGGGGTCCGTGGATCTCGGCAAGACGTTCACCAACGAGTTCGCCCTCCAGGCCAACAAGACCGAGGGCTTCAAGACCACCACGACCCCGGCAGGCCCCACCGGCTGATCCCCACCGTCCACGGGGCCGCTCAGGTGACATCCACCCGGGCGGCCCCGCACCACGCGCAACGTGCACACGGACGCGCCCGCAAGGCGGACGTCGGCCGGTGCGTCCTGGACGGCGCACTCCAGGAGTCCGCCGTCCTGGGCCGACGCCTGAGCGGGCGAAGGAGCCGGACGAGGTGATCCGGGTCGTTTTCCTGCCGACCCGCTGCCGGCGGATGGGAGAGAACGGCCAGCACACGACTGGAACCGGACAAACAACGTTCGGGGACAGCGGGTGGACCAAGTGCAGCGGGCGCTACACCACCCCGGGTCTCAAGTGCGTGCATGATGGCCACAAGGAGACGTACAACACCCAGGTGACCCTTCAGGTCGAGTATCACGGACGCTTCGGCGAACCCGGTATCGCGGACTCGCACAACACCGTGATCGACTGCTGAACCCCGTTCACCCGCAACGGCCTGCCGGATCAGTCCGGTAGGCCGTTTCCGGGTCCGGTTGCGCAGACGAAAGTGAGGCAGCAGCGTGCACGTTCATTTCGAGGCCATGGACCCAGAGAAAATGATCAAGTTCTGGGGCAGCATCCCGGGCCACGGTGAGTACAGCGTCGGGGAAGCGGAGTCTCCGGCTGTGCTGCCCGTCGTCACTGTCCTCGCCGGAACGGTCGCCGAGCAGGTTCAGACGCTGATCGCCAAGGGCGCCTCTCTGGTGGAACTCCACGAACCCCTGGAAGCCCTGATGACGGACCCGGAAGGCAACAGGTTCAGAGTGGTGCTCGACCCCGATCACGAAGCATGACGGTGTCCTTCGCAACGCCCTCACCTGACGCCCGCCGCGCTCAACAAGATGTGCCGTCCGCCGCTCCCTCATCGGACGCGACGGACGGCACACCCCAAGCTCTTCAGCACTCCGACGCGAACCGCACGAAGTGCCCCCAGCGTTCACGGCTCACCGCGAGGGCCGGGCGGGTCACGTCCTTGGAGTCCCTTACGTGGACGGCCTGTTGGGCGACAGCGACCTCCACACAGTCGTCACCCTCACTGCCGCTGTAGCTGGACTTGAACCAGGCGAGTTCCGTCGTACCGCTGCTCATAGCTCTCCTCGCAGTCGCTCCAGCAAGGCCCGGGATTCGTTCGGGCTCAGGGCCTGCGAGCGCAGTGTTTCATAGCGTCGGCAGAGCGCACTCACCTCTTTCGGGTCGGAGATCAGCCTCCCGTTCTTCTGTCCCTCGGAGTACCCGAGACGCTGCCCTGCAGGCGTCTCCAAGATCCGCATAGGACCATCCAGGCAGGGGTGCAACCCAGCCTCTAGCGGCACCACTTGAAGGGTCACGTTGCGCGGAGCACTGCACTCCAGGACATGGTCGAACAGCTCACGCATCGCCCCCGCGTCCCCGAACCGCCGCCGGAACACATGCTCCTCGACGATGAAGCTGAACGGCACCTTCGGCCGTTCCCGCATCATCGCCTGCCGCTCCATTCGGGCGGCGAGCTGCTGCTCCAGCTCCTCATCCGTGCGCAGCGGGATCGTGCCCTCGAACACCGCCCGCGCGTACGCCTCCGACTGCAACAACCACGGCACCAGCCGGCACTCGTACGTGCACAGGCTCACCGCCTCCCGCTCCAGCCGCGCCCACCGCCGGAACCACGCCGCGAGACCCGCCTCCCCCCGCGTCAGATGCCGGGCGGCCTTCCGCAGCGCACCGGTGTTGCCGAGCGCTTCCTCCGCGCGTTCCACGAACGCCTCGTCCGGCATCCGGCGGCCCAACTCCACCGATTCCACGGTGTGTTTGGAGTACCGCACCCGTTCGCCGAGGTCGGCCCGGCTGAGCCCCGCGTGCTCGCGTAAGGCCTGGACGAACGCGCCGAACGTGCGCAGACTGTCCGACGGATGCGGCTCCCGCTCCCACTCCCCCGCCGGAACCGCCCGTACGCCCACGTCGACGCCGACTCCCCCCGCTGCGTGCTCGACCTCGGCCGCGTCCCCTTCGACGATGCCCATCCGCCGACCCTCTCTCCGTACCGCGCCGCGACGGCCCGTACGCCGCCCCGCGCTCGGCACTCAGCGTGTCGGAGTGCTGTGCGTACTGTCTACTCCGAGTGCCCGTACGCTCACTGCGCGTACGGGGCGCCGGGCTCGCGCCCGCCCGCGCAGGGCCGCCACGCTGGCCCCATGGACCACGCCTCTCCCCAGCTCAGCGCGCCGACCCGCTGCTTCACGCAACTGCTCTCCGCCACACGACGCGGCGCCCGGCTCGCCCGATTGCTCGGCGTCACCGAGCTGCGTTCCTGGGGCGCTTCGGAGGGCCTTACGGAGCGTGCCGAGGCCGTCGTCGCGGAGCTTGCGGCCAACGCCGTCTTCCACGGCCGCGTGCCGGGCCGCTGCTTCCGGCTGACGCTCGTCCTCGACCCGTCGGCCGGCCGTCTGCGCGTGGAGGTGAGCGATGCCCGCGGGGACCTCTACCCGCAGATCGCGACGGGCGCCGACGGAGCCGGCGCCCTCCGCCTCGGTGGGCGCGGCCTGACGCTGGTCACCGCCCTCGCCGACCACTGGGACTGCGTCCCCTACCCGCCCAGCGGCAAGACGGTCCGGGCGGTGCTGTCGGCACCCGCGGCCGAGGCCTGAACCGTTCCGCTGGTACGCCGAGGCTCCCGGTCGCCGTCGTCGGCGGCCGGGAGCCTCGGGGTGGCCGGGAGCCTCGGGGGTGGTCAGGCCGTCGGGAGGAGCGGGCCGGAGGCCTCCGGCTCCGTGGGGCCGACGGCCTCGTCGGAGCCGAGGTGCATTTCCGGGGCGGGGCGGCGGAAGCCCTTGGTGATCACTCCGAGCCAGACGATGCCGAGGACCAGCCAGCCGAGGCCGAGCCTGACGGCGGTGCCGCCGAGCTGGGTGATCAGGTAGACGTCGACCGCGGCGCCGACGGCGGGCAGGAGCAGGTACCGCACGGGCGAGTGGCGGGTCCCGGAGCGCCACTGCCGCACGGCGTAGGCGATCACGCAGACGTTGACGAGCGTGAAGCCGAGGAAGGCGCCGAAGTTGATGAAGGAGGTGGCGTCGGCGAGCGAGAGGTTCATGGCGAGCAGGCCGACGGCGCCGATGATCAGCACGTTGACGACCGGGGTGAGCAGCTTGCGGTGCAGGCGCCCGAAGACCTGCCGGGGCAGGGCGCCGTCGCGGCCCATGACGAACATCAGGCGGCTGGTGCTGGCCTGGATGGCGACGCAGGATGCGAACCCGCCGAGCATGCCGACGATGTTGGCGACGTCCGCGAAGGTCTTCCCGCCGACGGTGGTGGACAGCAGGTACCCGGCGGAGTCCGGGTCGGGGAAGGAACCGCCCGGGTGGGCCCACTGCATCAGGAAGGAGATCACGACGAAGATGCCGCCGCCGGTCAGCACGGTCAGGATGATGCTGCGCGGGATGGTGCGCCGCGGGTCGCGCACCTCCTCGCTGAGGGTGCTCACCGCGTCGAAGCCGAGGAAGGCGTAGGCGGCGACGGCGGCGGCAGCGGTGACGGCGGAGAAGCTGGAGGCGTGGTTCCAGAAGGCGTGGCCGGCCGTGGCGGTGCCGCCATGCCCGAGGCCGTAGTGGACGCAGAGAGCCGCGAGCACGACCAGGACGGCCGTGACGCCGAGCAGCAGCACCCGGTTGATCCGGTCCGCGACCTTCAGACCGACGACGTTGATGACGGTGGCGAGCGCGACGTTGATGACCAGCCAGGCCCATTCCGGCACGGCCGGGAACTGGGCGTGCAGGTAGATGGCCTGGATGAGCCAGGCGACCATGGGCAGGAAGAGGTAGTCGAGCAGCAGGGCCCATCCGGCCAGGAAGCCGACGCGCGAGTCGAGCTCCTTGCGGGCGTAGGTGTAGACGGAGCCGGAGCTGGGGTGGACCTTGGCCATCTTGGCGTAGCTGAGGCCGGTCAGCAGCATGGCGCCGGTGGCGATCGCGTAGGCGGTGGGCGCGGCGCCCTTGCTGGTGGCGGCGATGACGCCGAAGATCGAGATGACGACGGCGGGGGCCATGTAGGCGACGCCGAAGGAGACCACGGACAGGAGTCCGAGGTCTCCTCTCATGCGGGTGGGCTGATCGGTCACGGGTTGCTCTCTTCCCCAAGGGTACGGCGGGTCTCGGTGCGGGCGCCGGTGTTGCCGGCCCAGGTGGCGGGGTCGATCCGGCCCTGGTAGAGCGGCAGCGCGAGGGGCTTGTCGCCGGGGCGGTACTGCTGCCACGGCCGGTTGAGCGCGGCGGTGCCGAGCCGGCGGACGTTGGTGACCTCGTCCAGGTCGATCACGTCGCTGAGGGTGGTGTCGCTGTCGGCCGCCGCCTCGGAGCGGACGGTGCCCTGCGGGTCCACGAGCAGACTGCGGCCGGTGCCGGCGGGCGCCGCGCAGTTGACGCTGGCGACGAACACCTGGTTGACGATGGCGTTGGCGCGGGCCAGCACGGTCTCCTGGGCCCGGTCGCTGCCGGAGGTCAGGACGAAGTTCAGCACCAGTTCGGCGCCCATCCAGGCCAGGTGGCGGGTGGTCTCGGGGAACCAGGCGTCGTAGCAGATCGACAGCCCCACCCGGCCGACGCCGTCGAGGTCGAAGACGGTGAACTCGGAGCCGGGGACGACGGTCTCGTAGGGCCGCCACGGGAAGACCTTGCGGTACGCCGCGACCCGCTCGCCGCGCGGGGAGTAGACCGGGGCGGTGTTGTAGACGTGCCCGTCGGCCCCGCGCTCGTAGACGCTGCCGGGGGCGAGCCAGACGCCGAGGTCGCCGGCGAGTTCCGCGAGGGCGCGGTCGCGCGGGCCGTCCAGAGGCTCGGCGAGGGCTTCGGGGAGCTCGTCGGGGGTGAGCGTGGCACCGCCCGCGGGGGCGCCGAGATGCAGCTCGGGATATACGACGAGCGGCGCGGCGGGGAGCCCGGCCGTGCGCCTGCGCACGTCGGCGGCCAGGCCGTCCAGGTCGTCTGCGGCGCGCTGGGCTGCCTGGGCCAGCACTAGGGGGAGGGGACGGGACATGGGTCACCAGGTCTGACTCGAGGGGATTAGTTAAACGAAATTTAGTTAACGAATGAAGGGAGGTCAATGGATTGCCACAGGTGAGATACGAACGGCGTTCGACGGTGTGCGAGCATGTCGACCATGGCCCGACCCAGGAACCAGGCGGAACGCCGAGCCCAGCTGATCGACGCGACCGCCAGGACCGTGGTCGAGCTCGGGGCCACGGCCACCAAGCTGCGGGACGTCGCCAGGGCCGCCGGCGTCACCCCCGCCTCGGTGCTCTACTACTACGCCGACATCCAGGAGCTGTTCGCCGCCGTCTTCGAGCGCAGTGCCGCGACGTACTTCGTCAGCCGCGAGGAGGCCATCGCGGCTGCGGACGGACCGGTGTCCAGGCTGCGTGCCTGCATCCGCTCCGGAGTGCCCTGGCCCGGAGAGGGCGAGGAGAGCACCCGGCTGCTGTTCGAGCTGTTCCCGGTGGCCCTGCGCAACGAGGGCGCCGCCGACCGGCAGCGCACCTTCGCCCACCAGCAGGCCGAGCTCTACCGCCAGGTGCTCGAACTGGGCCGGGACAGCGGCGACTTCACGCTCGCCGGCGACGCGTGGGCCCTGGGGCGCTCGTTCGTGGCGCTGGAGGACGGCTACGCGATGGACCTGCTGGTCGGCGACGCGACCGCCCAGGACATCGAGGACCGCCTGCTGGACCACGCCCGCGTGGTCACGGGCAATCCGGCCTTCGGCCGGGGCGACTGACCGGGCGCGATCCGCCTCCGCGGGGTCGCGGCCCGTCCGGCACGACCGGGCCCCGGCGATCGATCGCCGGGGCCCGGTCGCGGGTGTCGCGGGTTCAGCGGTCCGTCACTTCCTCGCCGCCGCCATAAGAACGGCGCACCGCGTCGGCGGCCTTGTCGGTCTGCGCGTCGTACTTGTCCCCCGTACGCTCGTCGACCATCCGCTCCGCACTGTCGACACCCTTGTCGGCCTGGTCCGGATGGGCCTTCGCCATCTCCTTGGCCTTGTTCGCCATGTCTCCCAGCTTCCCCATGAGGTACCTCCCGGCGATAGGCGTGTGTCGTACCCGACGGGGAGTACCCGGAGCATCCCGTCCGATGCGTACCGGGACAGCTCGGCACGCAAGTGCGGTCGTTACCCGTCCCCTCCCGTCGGCCGGGCCGCGCTCGCGGCGCGTCCTGGTGTGTGGCCGAAGGCGCGGCGGAAGACGTCGATGAACGCGCTCGCCGAGGACCAGCCACACCGGTGTGCCACCACCGTCACCGGCGTGTCCTCGGCGAGCAGCACCAGGGCGTGGGAGAGCCGCAGCTGAGTACGCCACTGCGGAAACGTCATGCCGAGGTCGGCCCTGAACAGCCGTGACAGCGTGCGGTCGCTTGCGCCGACCTGTCTGCCCAGGGCCGCCAGGGTGCGGTTGTCGGCCGGGTCGGCGTGCAGGATCTCGCACAGCGCCTTGAGCTGCGGGGCGGTCGGCGTCGGCACGTGCAGCTGCTGCTGGGGCGAGACGCGCAACTGGTCGCACAGGACGGCGCGCAGGCGCCGGTGTTCCGGGCTGTCGTCCGAACGGTCGCGGGTGCAGGCGAGGATCAGTTCCCTCAGCAGCGGGCTGACGGTCAGCACGGCGGGCTCGTCGAGGCCGAGCGGGTTGGTGTCGGCGGACAGGCCGATCAGGTGCAGCTCGAGCTCGCCGTGAGCCTGGTGGGAGTGCACGGTGCCGGCCGGCACCCAGATCGCCCGGGTGGCCGGGGCCGTCCACGAGCCGGCGCCGGTGGTGACGGCGAGCACGCCCCGGCCCGCGTAGACGAGTTGGTGGTCGTCGTGCCGGTGGGCGTCGATCGCTGCGCCCGGGGCCAGCCAGCGTGCGCTGGTCGGTGCCACCGACACATGGCGGATGTTCCTCATTGATTGGCAGATTATCGGAAGTGCGACAGGGTGGCCACGGACGACCATGGCGCCATGTCAAGGAACAAGTCGATCGTTCTGCTGTCGGCCGGACATGCCTGTGTGGACGTCTACCAGGGCGCCGTGGCCGCCCTGGTTCCGTTCTTCGCCGCCGAGCGTGCCTACACGTACGCCGCGGCCTCCGGCATCGTGCTTGCCGCCAGCCTGCTGTCCTCGGTGGCACAGCCCTTCTTCGGCGCACTCACCGACCGGCGCCCCATCCCCTGGCTGCTGCCGGTGAGCACGGTCCTCGGCGGGCTCGGCGTCGCGCTCAGCGGGGTCAGCGGCTCGTACCCGCTCACGCTGGCGTTCGTGGCGTTGTCCGGCATCGGGGTCGCCGCGTACCACCCGGAGTCCGCACGGGTCGCACGGGTCGCCAGCAAGGGCAGCCACAGCTCCATGGGATGGTTCTCCCTGGGCGGCAACATCGGTTTTTCGGCAGCTCCCCTACTGGTCACAGCCGTGATCGCCACGGGCGGGCTGCGGTTCTCCCCGCTGCTCATCCTGCCCGCGCTGATAGGCAGCGTGCTGACGCTGCCGGTACTGCGGGCGCTGGGCGAGGCGCCGTCCGCCGAGGGCGGCAAGGAGGCCGCGAAGGGGCAGAACGACTGGGCGTCGTTCGTCCGGCTGTCGCTGGCGGTGGTGTGCCGGTCGATCGTCTTCGTCGGCATGAGCACGTTCGTCGCCTTCCACGCCCGGGAGCAGACGGGCGGCGGTACGGCCGCGGGAACGGCCGCGCTGTTCGTGCTGTACCTCGGCGGTGCCGTCGGCACGGTCGTCGGCAGCAAGCTGGCCCACCGCTGGGACCGGGTCACGGTGGTGAGCATGTCGTACCTGATCACGGTCGCGGCCGTCGCCGGCGTGGTCTTCGTCCCCGGCCCCGCGATCTACCTGTTCGTGGCGCTGACCTCGATCGGTCTGTACGTCCCCTTCTCGCTTCAGGTCACACTCGCCCAGGACTATCTGCCCACGCGCGTCGGAACGGCCAGCGGGATCACCCTCGGCCTCATGGTCAGCGTCGGCGGTGTGACCAGTCCCCTCATCGGCAGCATCGCCGACGCCACCTCGCTGCGCACGGCTCTGACGCCCCTGATCGCGATGCCCGCCCTGAGCTGGCTGCTGTTCCGTACCCTGCCCGAACCGGCCGTGCCAAGCCGCTGCTGGGCGACGGTGACGAGGCCGCGCAGGAGACCGGGAGCCGCTCCTCGGAGCCCAGCAGCATCTGACCGGCCCGCGCCGCTGACCGAGAGCCCCGAAGGACCAGTCACGGAAGGACGACGAAGTGCGACCAGCAGCGAGCCGGCACATGGAGTCCCCTCCAGCCGCACCGGGGCAGCCGGGCGAGCACAACGGCACCTTCCCCGGCAACAACCCCGCCTTCCTCACCGCCACCGCCGCACTCGACGCCTACTTGGCCGACGACCAGTTGGAGAAACAGACCCTGCTGCTGGCCTGTGCGATGGGCGAGACCGTCCTGCTGAGCGAAGCGGCGTAGCCAGGGTCGGACGCCGTCGACGGGCTCACGGGCCTCGACCGTCCCCGTAGGCGTGGCTGATCATTCTGCAAGATCGCCACGCACACCCGGGGGGCGCAGCGTTACGCCGTGAAGGCTCTCGGCCTTCCGCGTGCGCGAGCCAAGCCAGGACCGACGACCTCGTGGCGGACGCTGCGCGCGGGGATGCCGGCTGTGCGGCATCCCGGCGATCGAAGGCGCCGTGAGCGCGGGCTCGGGGCACCGAGTTGGCGGACGGCTGCGCGGAACGGCTCGACTTGTTGCAGGTGGAGTTCCCTGACGGCGGCGCCCTGGTTGTTCGCGCCTGACTTGCCGGCAGCCGCCGTCAGGCCCCCGTCCACAGGGGCACCGGCCGGTGTGGAAGGGACCGGATACAGTGCGGGAGACGGCAGCCCGGTCAGGGAGGGGAAGCATGACCGCGACCAGTGACACCCGGTCCGCCGAGGGGGAAGCGCGCGCGCCGCGGCGGAGCCGGCTGCGCCGCCTGATGCGCTTCATCCCCCTGATCGCACCCGTCCTGCTGTGGGCCGTGCCCTGCTGGGTGCTCCTGTACACCGGCCAGCACTGGCCGCTGCCCGTCACGCTGGTCGCCACCGCCCTGTTCGCCCTCGGCCTCGTCGGTATGCCGCTCGCGATGGCGCGCGGCCACGGCCGGCGCCAGCAGGACCGGGCGGCGATCGTCGGTGACACCCTGCTCGGCAGCAGCTGGATCCTGTTCACCTGGTCCGTTCTGCTCGGCGTCCTGCTGCGGCTCGCCCTGACCGTGGCCGGTGTCGGCGAGGGTCAGGACCGGGCCCGTATCGTCACCTGGGCCGTCCTCGGCACCACCGCCGTACTGCTCGCGTGGGGGTACGCCGAGGCGCGCCGCGTGCCACGCGTGCGCCGGGTCGAGGTGCCGCTCCCGCGACTGGGCGCGGGGCTGGACGGTCTCCGCGTCGCCCTCATCACCGACACCCATTACGGGCCGCTCGACCGCGCCCGCTGGTCGGCACGGGTGTGCGAGACGGTGAACACCCTCGAGGCCGACCTGGTCTGCCACACCGGCGACATCGCGGACGGTACGGCCGAACGCCGCCGCGCCCAGGCCGCCCCCCTCGGTACCGTGCGGGCCACCCGGGCCCGCGTCTACGTCACCGGCAACCACGAGTACTACAGCGAGGCCCAGGGCTGGGTCGACCTGATGGACGAGCTGGGCTGGGAGCCGCTGCGCAACCGCCATCTGCTGCTCGAACGCGGCGGTGACGCCCTCGTGGTCGCCGGTGTGGACGACGTCACCGCCGAGTCCTCCGGCCTGCAGGGCCACCGCGCCCACCTCGCCGGAGCCCTGGACGGCGCCGACCCCGGCCTGCCCGTCCTGCTCCTGGCGCACCAGCCCAAGTTCGTCGACCGGGCGGCGGCCGAAGGCGTCGACCTCCAGCTCTCCGGCCACACCCACGGCGGCCAGATCTGGCCCTTCCACCACCTGGTCCGCATCGACCAGCCCGCCCTCGCCGGTCTCAGCCGCCACGGCGCCCGCACCCTCCTCTACACCAGCCGCGGCACCGGTTTCTGGGGACCGCCGTTCCGTGTCTTCGCCCCCAGCGAGATCACCCTGCTCGTGCTCCGCTCCCCGCACCCGGCCACGTCGCCCTGACACGGGGCTGTCAACGGTTCCGACCGCCCGGCTCGGCCGCCCGGTCCTGCAACAGCAGGAGGGCGACGTCGTCGGTCCGCTGCCCGGTCGTGCCGACGTCACTCACGAGATCGTCGATGAGCAGGTCCAGGTCCCGGTCGTCGGCGTGCGCCAGGTGCCGCGCGAGGTCGGCGATGGAGTCGTCCAGGTCGGCACCGGGCTTCTCGACGAGACCGTCGGTGTAGAAGGCGAGGATCATCCCGGGTACGAGCGGGACCTCGGTCACGGGGAACGCGGCGTCGTCGACGATTCCCAGGAGCGGTCCGGGCGGGACGACGACGGGCCGCGTGTCGCCGCCGGGCAGGCGCAGCAGTGGCGGCGGATGGCCGGCGCTGGCCAGGGTCACGCTGCGGTGGGAGAAGTCGAGGCGGGCGTAGAGGCAGCTGGTGAACAGGTCGGGGCCGAGGTCGGCGAGGAGCCGGTTGGTCTTGGTGAGGACCTCGTCGGGGAACGTGCCGAGCGCCGCGTGGGCGTGAACCGCGGTACGCACCTGCCCCATGAGAGCGGCGGCGGCGACGTTGTGGCCCTGTACGTCGCCGATGACGGCCGCGGCGGCGGTGTCCCCGAGGCGGACGAGGTCGTAGAAGTCCCCGCCGATGTCCATTCCGCGGGTGGCGGGCATGTAGCGGGCGGCGACCGCCAGGCCGTCGACCTCGGGCAGGGTGTGCGGGAGCAGTGCCTCCTGCAGGCCGCGGGCGAGCTCGTGTTTGGTGTCGTACAAGCGGGCACGGTCGAGGGCCTGGGCGATCAGCCCGGCCAGCGACGTCATGACGGCTCGCTCCTCGGCCCGGAACGCGTGCGGGCGGTCGTAGGACAGGACGCAGCACCCGACCGGCCGGCCGGAGGTGATCAGCGGCAGGAAGGCCCAGGCGTGGGCGCCGCTCACCTCCAGGGCCCCCGGATAGGTGCGCCGCATCTCCTCCCGGTCGGCGAAGAATTCCGGGATGCCGGTGGCGAGGGCGCGTCCCGCCGGGGTGAGACGGGTGTCGATCGGCAGACCGTCGAGGCGCTCCACGGTCTCGGCGGAGTAACCGCTGTGCCCGGTGATCCTCAGCCGGCCGCCCTCGGCGGCCGACAGCACCAGCCCCTGGGCGCCGAAGGCCGGCACGATCTGGTCGGCGACCATGTCGATCACGTCCTGCACGCCGACGACCTCGGTGAGCGCGGCGGCCAGGTGGGTGAGCTGGTAGAGCTGCCCGGCGCGAGCGGGCGCGGCACTGTCCGGGGACCGGTGGACCAGCGCGGGCGGAGACTCGTCGCCGGCGCGGATGATGCGGACGCTGATGCCGCTGGCGTCCGGGTACAGGTGGAACTCGAGCCACTGGTCCGGTGGGCGGCACGCGGTGAAGGCCACCGGCGCACGGCTGATCACCGCGGCACGGTAGCGGTCCTCGTAGGCGGGGTCGTCCATCCAGCGCAGGGACTGCCACGGCAGCGTGCCCAGCAGCCGGCCGGCGCCGACCCCGAGCAGCTCGCAGGCCCCGGCGCTCAGGTAGGTGAAGCGTCCCTCCAGGTCCAGGGCGCAACTGCCGCCGGGCAGTCGCTCGACGAAGTCGGCGAGGGCCGCCTCCGGGGTCGCGGAGGGGCGGCCGGTTCCCGCGGGGACGACACGTGTACCGCGGCCGGGCGTGACCGGGGGCCGGCCGTGCTCGGCGGCCTCCTCCAGCGCCCGGGCCACCCGTCGGCAGCTGGACACGATGTTGGCGCGCTCCCGCGCGGTCATGTGCTGGGGACGGGTGGCCGGCCACATCAGCAGCAGGGCGCCCCACCGCTGTGCGCCTTCGACGGGCGCGGCCGCCAGCGCCATCGGGTAGGGAAGCACCATCGCGGTACGCGGATACGAGCGGACCATCTCCTCCTGGCTGCCCACCCACACCGGACGGCCCTCCCGGACCGCGTCCGCCACGGGTGCCGGAGCGGCCAGCGGAACCGTCGTCCACGGCTCGGCCATCTGGGCGCCCGCCCCGCACAGCACGTCCAAGTGCAGCAGTTGCCCCTGCGGGGCGAGCAGGTACAAGGCGCCGACGGACGCGCCGGTCCGGCGTACCGTCTCCGCGATGACGGCATCCAGCTCCGCACTGTCAGTGACCGGACCGCCCGCGCCCGTACTGGTCACCAGGCACCTCCAGCATCGCCGGCGACCCCCGCATGCCTCCCCGCCCGTAGGGCAAGGTTATGCCCGTGCCCGGTGACGGGCACGCTGTCATGCCTGCGGCCCGGGTCCGTCGTCGGCGGGGCCGGCCCGGTTCGAGCGGGTCTCCTTGTCCGCGCTCGCGTCAGGCCAGCGGGTCGTGCCCCCAGTTCATCAGGGAGTGCCGCCACCGGGTGTCGCTCAAGTCTCCCGAGGGACGCTGGGCCAGATGACGGCGGACGTAGCCGACGACCTTGCGCATGTGCTGGTAGTCGTCGTCGGAGAGGTCGCTCTTCTTCGTCCGCAGGATCTCCGTGATGCGGCGGCCGGAGGCGTGTCCGGTGGACTCTCCCCCGTCCTTGTGCTGTCCGGCAGCGCGCGACTCGTCGGACTCCAGCCACTTGTCCAGCTCGGCCGGTGTCATGTTCACCAGTTCACGGAAGTCGTCCCAGGTCTCCTTGCGTTCCTCGTCGTCCACGCCGCCTCATTCCTTCTTTCTCAGCGCCGACGGCTTGTGCACCGCGGACCTGCCGGACTTGTCGCTGCGGACCTGGTACTGCGGGTCGTCCGGCGACGCGTCCACCGTGCGGCCGGCCGCCTCCGTGCGCTCGGTGATCTTCTTCTCCACCGTGCCCTCGGCCTCGCTGCCGTGGCTCCTCCAGGTGACCTCGTCGCCCTTCTTCAGCTTCTTGCCCCCACCCTGGCCCTTCGCCATACGGACTCTCCTTCGCGGATCGCGGGACTGTCCTCCCAGCGTGAACGCCCGGCGCCCGACTCGCAGCTCGTGCTCAGCGGAGGGGCGCTTGCGCGACCCGGCCGAAGAGCCGCCCCGTGGGTGGGCCCTTCAGCCCGTGGGCGGGGACGGCCGGCCCCTGCCGGGCGGGCCGCCGCGCGGGTTGGCTTGCACGCGGATCACTCGCATCATCCGCCGCCCACGGCATCGGGCGGCAGAACGGAGGAACGTCATGTCCGACGCTCCGCGCCAGCCACGTGCCCACCTCGTCGGCGGCGGCATCGCCTCGCTCGCGGCCGCCGCCTTCCTGATCCGGGACGGGCACTTCCCCGGCGAGCACATCCGCGTGCTGGAGGAACTCCCGGTGGCCGGCGGCTCCATGGACGGCCGCGGCGGACCCGCCGAGTCCGCCGGCTACGTCACGCGGGGCGGGCGGATGCTGGAGGAAGAGGCGTACACGTGCCTGTGGAACCTGCTGGAGACGATCCCCACCCTCACCGACGAGACGGTCTCGGTGCGCGAGGAGATCCGCGAGTTCAACGCGAAGTGGCCCACCTCGGCGAAGGCCCGGCTGATCGGCCGGGACGCCACCGTGCTGGACGCCTCCGACTACGGGCTCGACCTCCGCGACCGCATGGAGCTGGTGCGCCTGCTCGTACTGCCCGAGGCGGCGATCGGGGCGCGCCGGATCGAGGACTTCTTCTCCCCGCACTTCTTCGCCACGAACTTCTGGACGATGTGGCGCACCACGTTCGCCTTCCAGAACTGGCACAGCGCGGTCGAGCTGAGGCGCTACCTGCTGCGCTTCATGCAGGAGTTCCCGCGGATGCACACCCTCTCCGGGGTGCGCCGCACCCGCCTCAACCAGTACGACTCGGTCATCCGGCCGCTGCGCGCCTGGCTGGAGGCCCAGGGGGTGCTCTTCGAGCACGGAGTGCGGGTCACCGACGTGGACTTCGAGACCGACCGGGACGGCACCCGGCGGGTGCGACGCCTGCACCTGGAGCGGGACGGGAGGCCGGAGACCTGTGTGCTGGCCGCCACCGACCTCGCGTTCCTCACCGTGGGTTCGATGACCGCCGACGCGGCCTACGGCAGCGACGACACCGCGCCGGAGCTGATCCGCGACCGGCGGGACGGCGGGTGGCGGCTCTGGGAGGCGATCGCGGGCAAGGCCGAGGACTTCGGGCGCCCGGCGGCCTTCTACGGCAACGTCGACGAGGCGAAGTGGGAGTCCTTCACCCTCACCATGCGCAGCCCGCTTCTGCTGCACCGCATCGAGGAGTTGTCCGGCAACCTGCCCGGCACCGGCGCGCTGATGACGTTCAGGGACTCCGGCTGGCTGATGTCCGTGGTGGTCCCGCACGCCCCGCACTTCGAGGGCCAGCCGGAGGACGTCTACACGCTGTGGGGCTACGGGCTCTTCGTCGACGCCGACGGCGACTTCGTCCGCAAGCCGATGGCCCGGGCCACCGGCCGGGAGATCCTCACCGAACTCCTCGGCCACCTGGGCATGTCCGACATCGAGGAGCAGGTCGCGGCTACGACGACCGTGATCCCGGTGATGATGCCGTACATCACCAGCCAGTTCGCCCCGCGCACCGCCCACGACCGGCCACGGGTACTGCCGCGCGGCGCGGCCAACTTCGCGTTCCTCGGGCAGTTCACCGAGATCCCGGAGGACGTGGTGTTCACCGTCGAGTACTCGGTGCGCGGCGCCATGCACGCCGTGTACGGGCTGCTCGGCCTCGATCTGGAGATCCCCGGCATCCATCACGCGCTCGCCGATCCGAGGACGGCCTTCGACGTGCTCGGCGCGGCCCTCGCGTGAGCCGCCCGTGAGTGAGCCGCCCGCGCGGGACGACGGCGGTCCGGTGCCCGCGACGGGCACCGGGCCGTCCGGCCGGGGTGGCCCAGGTGGCCGGGGTGGTCCGGGAGTAGCCTGCCGGTCCCGTCACGTCGAAGGAGACCCAGCATGCCGGTCAGGATCGAACGCCAGGGACACGTGACCACGGTGGTCCTCTCCCGGCCGGAGGCCCGCAACGCGGTGGACGGTCCGACCGCCGCCGAACTCGCGGACGCCTTCCGCGCGTTCGAGGCGGACGACGGCGCGCGCGTGGCGGTGCTGTGGGGCGAGGGCGGCACGTTCTGCGCGGGTGCGGACCTCAAGGCGATCGGCGGCGACCGGGGCAACCGGGTGGCGCACGACGGCGACGGCCCGATGGGGCCGACGCGGCTGCGGCTGTCCAAGCCGGTGATCGCGGCCGTCGCCGGGCACGCCGTGGCCGGCGGGCTCGAACTGGCGCTGTGGTGCGATCTGCGGGTGGCCGAGGAGGACGCCGTGTTCGGGGTGTTCTGCCGCCGCTGGGGCGTGCCGCTGATCGACGGCGGCACGGTCCGCCTGCCCCGGCTGATCGGCACCGGCCGCGCCCTGGACATGATCCTCACCGGACGCCCGGTCCCCGCCGAGGAGGCGTACGGGATGGGGCTGGTCAATCGTGTCGTGCCCCGGGGGCGGGCCCGCGCCGAGGCCGAGGAACTGGCCGCCGGGATCGCCCGGTTCCCGCAGGCGTGCCTGCGCTCGGACAGGGCGTCGGTGCTGGACCAGGAGGGGCTGGAGGAGGAGGCGGCGATGCGGCGCGAGATCCGGCACGGCATGGGCGTGCTGGCCGAGAGCCTGGAGGGCGCGGCGCGGTTCGCCTCGGGGGCGGGACGGCACGGCTCGTTCACGGACGGATGAGCGCCGCGGCGGGCCCGCTCGGCCGTCGCCGTACTCGGCGTCCGCGTACCGGTGAACTGCGCGCCGGTGGCGCCGGCCGCCGTACTGGTTCCGGCCGGTGTGCGGTGGTACGTCGTCCGCCGTCCGGGCGGCGGTACGTCCGGTCCGGTCGCGTACGGCCCCGGGCCCGTCGCGTGCGGACCCGGGCGGGGCCAGGCCGAACTGGCCGAGCAGGTCGTCCGATACGGCCCTTGTCACCTCGGCCTCGGTGCGAACCGCCGTGCCGGATACGGCAGGATGAACGACCGCGCCGGGCGCGGAACGGTTTCCGTGGGGATCCGATTCCGGGAACTCGCCGGCGCGTTCGCACATTTCGGAACCGAGCAGGTGAGCACTACGTGACGCGACATCACATCCGGCCGTCGGCGGCCGCCGCCCCGTTCGCCGTGGCGTGCCCTTCGGGAGCGGGGGGTGGCAGCCGGTGAACCGCGCCGTGACGCTGGACGACCTCGTCCTGGCCGGCATCGCGCTGGCCGCCGGCCTGGCGGCCGCGTTCCTCTCCCGTACGGTGCTGCGGTGGCTGGCCAAGCACGCCAAGCGCACGCGGTGGAGCGGGGACGACGTCATCGTGGACGCGCTGCGGACGGTGGTGCCGTGGGCGGCGATCGCGGGCGGTGCGGCGTCGGGGGCGGCGGTGCTGCCGCTGACCCGGACGGTGCAGCACCATGTGAACCAGATCCTGACCGTGCTGCTCATCTTCGTGGTGACGGTGTCGGCGGCGCGGGTCATCGCCGGGCTGGTGCGGACGGTGACGCAGTCGCGGTCCGGGGTCGCCGGATCGGCCACGATCTTCGTCAACATCACGCGGATCCTGGTGCTGGCGATCGGGTTCCTGGTGGTCCTTCAGACGCTGGGCATCTCCATAGCGCCGCTGCTGACCGCCCTCGGCGTGGGCGGGCTCGCGGTCGCGCTGGCGCTCCAGGACACGCTCGCCAACCTGTTCGCGGGGGTGCACATCCTCGCCTCCAAGACCGTTCAGCCGGGGGACTACATCCGGCTGAGCAGCGGCGAGGAGGGGTATGTCGAGGACATCAACTGGCGGCAGACGACCGTGCGTCAGCTCTCCAACAACCTGGTGGTCATCCCCAACGGGCAGCTCGCCAAGACCAACATGACCAACTTCACCCGTCCCGAGCAGCGGTTGACGGTGCTGGTGCAGGTGGGGGTCGGCTACGACAGCGATCTGGAGCACGTGGAGCGGGTGACCCTCGAGGTCGTGGCCGAGGTGATGACCGAGATCACCGGGGCGCTGCCCGAGCACGAGCCCGCGATCCGGTTCCACACCTTCGGTGACTCGCGGATCGGGTTCACCGTGATTCTGGGGGTCGGGGAGTTCAGCGACCAGTACCGGATCAAGCACGAGTTCATCAAGCGGCTGCACCGGCGGTACGGGGAGGAGGGGATCCGGATCCCGGCGCCTGTGCGGAGCGTGGCGATCCAGGCGGCCCAGCCGGTGATTCCGGCGCCGCGAGGGGAGAAGGTGCCGGGGGGCAACTGAGGTGCCCCCCCGGCCCGGCGGGGACTTCGTCCCTGGGCCCCGGCCCCGTCGCAGGGTGGGGCTCATCCCTCACCGCGCTCTGCGTGCGGGTCGGCGCCGATGTGGGCCGGGGCGTGGGTCTGGTGGGCGAAGAGGGTCTCGTAGGGGAGCGTTTCGGGCGGGTGGGCGCGGATCAGGCGGCGGGCTCGTGGGCTGGTGAGGGCGAGGAGCGGGGAGGCCTTGAGCGCCGGCGCTGGGGCCGGGCCGGGCAGATCGGTGCGGGCGATCATCGCCGCGCTGAAACGGGCCAGTTGGGCGCGGGTCCGGATCGTGACCTCGACCGGTGCGGTCGTGGGGGCGGCGCTCAGCCATCGCCGTACGGGGTCCCATGGGGGGACCAGGCCGCCCAGGGCGAGCGGGGGGCGGCTCCGGCTCTCCACGCCGTTGTCGTGCCAGTGCTGGAAGGCGCCCGTGCGGAGGTCGACTGCCAGGCGGACGGGGACGCCCTCGTCGTAGAAGCGGGAGCCGTACTCCGCCACCGCGATCTCACGGCCCCGCACACGGACCACGCGGAAGGAGCCGTCGCCGAAGTCGTGCACACGGTGCTCCCGCTCCAGGCCCAGCAGGAAGCGGCGGCCGAAGCGCGGGACGGGCGCGGCCAGTTCTCCGGCCTCCTGGGGGGTTTCGTCGAAGACCTCGGCCCCCGTCGTGTCCCGGGGCGCGCGCACCGCCCCGTCGGGCGCCTCCAGGGCACGGATCTCGTCCCCGTACGTCACGTACACCAGGCCGTCGCGGACGGCGAGGACGCGGTGGACTTCCCGCCGGGCCCGCTCGCCGTCGCGCACGTCCCGCGGGGCGGGTGTGTGGCACCAGAGTTCGGAACCGTCACTCGCGGCGATCGCCCGCAGGTTTGTGCCCGAGGGGTGCAGCACGTACAGGACGTCGCCGCCGGCCACGATCTCGTGGCGCCACCGCGCCGTCTCCCGCCGCCACACCCGCACGCCCGTCGCGGCCCGGAACGCGGCGAGTAAACCGTCCGCCTGCACGCACAGGATCCCGTCCGTCACCACCGCGTCGTACAGGAAGGAGAAGCCGGTGCCCGGCCGTGACTTCACTCCGGGGCGTCTCCACCGCAGGAGGCCAGTGGCGATGTCGTAGGCGCGGATGCCGCGCTCGTTGACGCCGATCACGAGGGCCGCCTGCCGGTCGACGCAGATGTGGACCTGCTCGGAGCCCGGCCATCTGCGCGAGCGCCAGCGCACGGAGCCGTCGGTCGCGTCACGTGCGACGATCCGGCGCGAGGGAACGGAGAACTCCGGGACCGGGCGGGTCCAGGAGTCGTCGTAGTACGCGACCGCGGACCGCTGGTCGCGGGTGCGGCCGCGGGCGTCGAGTACGGCGATCTCGTTCGACACCTCCTCCGACTGGCCGTCGATGGAGTCGAACGTACGGGTCCACTCGCGGGTCACGGTGAACAGTTCCCTGCCGGGGGCGGCCTTGCCGACCGTCAGGACCGCCCGATGCCGGGGGCCCTCGACCGGCCGGCCGGGACCGATCACGCCCTGCCGCCGCCACAGCCGGGCGCCGTCGCCCGGGCGTAAGCCGTGCAGGCCGCGCTCGTCGTCGAGGACCGCGATAACCTCCTCGGTGCCGCCGAGTCCGGCCACCAGCCCGGGAACGCGGTGGCTCCACAGGGTGCGGCCGGTGGCCGGATCGAGGGCGAGGGCGGCGGAGTCCGCCCGGCTCGGCCCGCGGCTCAGGACAGCCAGGACCCCGCCCCGGAACTCGGCCGAGACGACCCGGTCCAGGGGCGCGGACGGAGTCCAGGTCCATGCGACACGTGGCTCGGTCATAGGCCGGTCCCTCCCCGACTTGTACACGTCGATCCCGCCGTCCGGGGCTCAGTATGGGGAACCCAAACGTTTGGCGCAATCGTTTGGGCAAACGTGGTGCGAGGCGGAGAACGGCTGGTGTCGGTGTCGCGTCGGGTCGGTGCGGATCACGCCGATGTCAGGGGCGGCCCGACCGGGTCGCCGCTGGAGGTGCGGACCATCAGCCGTGGTGCGAGCACCCGGGACTCAGGGGTCTCGCCGGCGATCCGGCGCAGCAGCAGCCGCACCGCGCACCTGCCCTGCTCGGTCATCGGGGAGCGCACGCTCGTGAGGGCGACGGGCAGCTCGGCCGCGAGCGGGGTGTCGTTGAAACCGGCCAGCGCCAGGTCGGCGCCCAGGGTCAGGCCCAGGTCGCGGGCGGCCCCGGCGACACCGATCGCGGCGAAGTCGTTGACCGCGAACAGGGCGCTGGGCCGGTCCGGACGGTCCAGGAGCTCCAGGGCGGCGCGGCGGCCTCCGGCGATGTCGAAGGAGGAGTCGCTGACGCGCTCGGCGGGGATCGGCAGTCCCGCCTCCCGGTAGCGCTCGGTGAATCCGGCGGTGCGGTCAGCGCCGGTGCTCGCGAAGGGCTTGCCCGCGACGACGGCCACGTGCCGGTGCCCGAGCGCCAGGAAGTGCTCCGCGACCAGGCGTCCGCCGAGTCTGTCGTCGCACGTCACCGAGACTCCCCCGAGGTCGGAGCGGCGGTTCACGAGGACGAAGGGCACGTCCCGCAGCTCGGGCCCCTTCAGGGCCGCGCCGTCGAGATGGGCGTCGCCGATGATCAGTCCGTCCACGCGGCGGGCGAGCACCATGCCGATCCGGTCACGCTGGAGCGCGGGGTCGTCGTGGGTGTTGGTGACGAAGGTCGACAGGCCCCGCTCGGTCGCCTCCGCCTCGATGCCCTCGTAGATGGTGGCCACCACGATCTCGGACAGCTGCGGGAAGAGGACGCCGATGAGGTTGCTGCGCCGGGTGCGCAGGCTCGCGGCGTGCGGGTTGGGCCGGTAGCCCAGCTCGTCGGCGAGGCGGCGGATGCGCCGGGCGGTCTCCTGGGACGCCGCCCGCTCCCGCTCGGCCGGGGGCCCGTTCAGTACCCGGGAGACGGTGGAGACGTCGAGCCCCAGCCGCTCCGCGATCCCCCGCAACGTGACGGGCCCGCCCTCGCTGCCCCTGCCCATACCCCTCCCCTGCCTGTCCGACCGCACCATTCTCACCCCCGCGGCCTGGTCGGCACGCCGTGCGGCTCCGGCCGGGGGGCCGGGGCGCGGCCGAGGGCGGTGTCCCGTGGTGCCCCTGCGCCCACCGAGCCGGGCGGGTGGGCCGGCGAAGACGGGGCGTGGCCCCGGGCCCCTGTCGAACCCCGCCTCTCCAAGAGATATCTTGATATCGAGCAATGTTGCAGACGTGGAGCGGAGCACCCGGTGACTGACTCGACCATCATCTACACACACACTGACGAGGCCCCGGCCCTGGCGACGTATTCCTTCCTGCCGGTGGTCCAGGCGTACGCCTCGCAGGCGGGTGTGGCTGTGGAGACCCGTGACATCTCCCTGGCCGGCCGCATCATCGCCGTGTTCCCGGAGTACCTCACCGAGGACCAGCGGATCCCGGACGCCCTGTCGGAGCTGGGCGAGCTGGCCAAGACGCCGGCCGCGAACATCATCAAGCTGCCGAACATCTCGGCGTCCATCCCCCAGCTCAAGGCCGCCATCGCCGAGCTTCAGGGCAAGGGCTACGCGCTGCCGGAGTACCCGGACGACCCGAAGACCGACGAGGAGCGCGAGATCCGCGCCCGCTACGACAAGATCAAGGGCTCCGCCGTGAACCCGGTCCTGCGTGAGGGCAACTCCGACCGCCGCGCCCCGGCCTCCGTGAAGAACTACGCCAAGACCCACCCGCACCGCATGGGCGCCTGGACCTCCGAGTCCAAGACCAACGTGGCCACGATGGCCGCCGACGACTTCCGCTCCACCGAGAAGTCCGTCGTCATCGCCGAGGACGGCGCCCTGCGCATCGAGCTCAAGGGCGACGACGGCTCCACCACCGTGCTGCGCGAGTCGGTCCCCGTCCTCAAGGGCGAGGTCGTCGACGCCTCGGTGATGCGCGTCGCCGCGCTGCGCGAGTTCCTCGCCGCGCAGGTCGCCCGCGCCAAGCAGGAGGGCGTCCTGTTCTCCGTGCACCTGAAGGCCACGATGATGAAGGTCTCCGACCCGATCATCTTCGGTCACGTCGTACGCGCCTTCTTCCCGAAGACGTTCGCCAAGTACGGCGAGACGTTCGCCGCGGCCGGCCTGACCCCGAACGACGGTCTGGGCGGCATCTTCAAGGGCCTGGAGAACCTCCCCGAGGGCGCCGAGATCAAGGCCTCCTTCGACGCCGAGCTCGCCGAGGGCCCCACGCTGGCGATGGTCGACTCCGACAAGGGCATCACCAACCTGCACGTCCCCTCCGACGTGATCGTCGACGCCTCCATGCCGGCCATGATCCGCACCTCGGGCCACATGTGGGGCCCGGACGGCCAGGAGCACGACACCCTCGCGGTCCTGCCGGACTCCTCGTACGCGGGCGTCTACCAGGCCGTCATCGAGGACTGCCGGGCCAACGGCGCCTACGACCCCGCCACCATGGGCTCGGTCCCCAACGTCGGTCTGATGGCGCAGAAGGCCGAGGAGTACGGCAGCCACGACAAGACCTTCGAGATCCCGGTCACCGGCACGGTCCGCCTGGTGGACCAGGCCGGCAACGCCGTGATCGAGCAGGCCGTCTCGGCCGGTGACGTCTTCCGCGCCTGCCAGACCAAGGACGCCCCGATCCGGGACTGGGTCAAGCTGGCCGTCACCCGCGCCCGCGCCACCGGCGACCCGGCGGTGTTCTGGCTGGACGCCGGCCGCGCGCACGACGCCAACCTGATCGCCAAGGTCGAGCAGTACCTGCCGGAGCACGACACCGAGGGCCTGGACATCCGGATCCTGTCCCCGGTCGAGGCCACCAAGCTGTCGGTGGAGCGCATCCGCCGCGGCGAGAACACCATCTCCGTCACCGGCAACGTGCTGCGCGACTACCTGACCGACCTGTTCCCGATCCTGGAGCTGGGCACCAGCGCCAAGATGCTGTCGGTGGTCCCGCTGATGGCGGGCGGCGGCCTGTTCGAGACGGGCGCCGGCGGCTCCGCGCCCAAGCACGTCCAGCAGCTGGTCAAGGAGAACTACCTGCGCTGGGACTCGCTCGGCGAGTTCTTCGCCCTGGTGCCGTCCCTGGAGCAGTACGCCGAGGTCACCGGCAACGCCCGCGCCAAGGTGCTCGCCGACACCCTCGACAGGGCGACGGCGACCTTCCTCGACGAGGACAAGTCCCCGACCCGCCGCGTCGGCGGCATCGACAACCGCGGCAGCCACTTCTACCTGTCCCTGTACTGGGCGCGGGAGCTGGCCGGCCAGACCGAGGACACCGACCTGGCCAAGGCCTTCGCGCCGCTCGCGGAGACGCTCGCCGCGAACGAGCAGAAGATCGTCGACGAGCTGATCGCCGTCCAGGGCAAGCCGGCCGAGATCGGCGGCTACTACCAGCCCGACCCGGCCAAGGCCGCCGAGGTCATGCGCCCGTCCGCCACCTGGAACGAGGCCCTGGCCTCCCTGAGCTGACCCGGCTCGCGTCCCGGCTCCGGGGGCCGTCCCACGGCCCCCGCCCTCCGCCCCGCCCGGCACCGCGCCAGCCGGGGCGGAGCCGTCCCCGGGGACGGGACGGCGTTGTCAGTGGGGTGCGGCATGATCGCCCCGTGATGTCCGTGAGGCCTTCCGGCGGGGCCGGGAGAGACGGGAGCCGCTCCGTGTCCGACGACGTGCCGTCCTTCGCACTGCTGCCCGGGGACGCCGGTTCGCCGGTGATCCTGCATGTGCCGCACTCGGCACGGCGGATACCGGAGGACGTACGGGCCGGGATCCTGCTCGACGACGCGGCCCTCGAGCGGGAGCTGGACCACATCACCGACGCGCACACCGCCGAGCTCGCCGAGGCGGCCGCCGGGCTGGCCTCGCTCGCTCCGTGGCGGTTCGTCAACCGGCTGTCGCGGCTGGTCGTAGACCCGGAGCGGTTCCCGGACGAGCGGGAGGAGATGCTCGCCGTGGGCATGGGCGCCGTCTACACGGCGACCACGCACCGGGGCGTGCTGCGGGCGCCGGACACCGATCCGGCGCCGCTCGTCGAGCGCTTCTTCCGCCCGTACGCGCGGGCCATGACCGAGGCCGTCGCCGGCCGGCTCGCCGCGACCGGGCGGGCCGTAATAGTCGACGTGCACTCCTACCCCACCGCCGCTCTCCCCTACGAACTGCACGGCGCCGGTCCCCGCCCGCCCGTGTGCCTGGGCACCGACGCCTTCCACACCCCGCCCCGGCTGGCCGCGCTCGCCCGCGAGGCGTTCGCCGGGTGCGGCGAGACGGGGCTCGACAGCCCCTTCGGCGGGGCGTACGTACCGCTGGAGTACTACGGGAGGGATGCGCGGGTCAGTGCGCTGATGGTGGAGATCAGACGGGACACGTACATGAGCGAGCCGGGCGGTCCCGCCGGGCCGGGTCTCACCCGGACGGCGTCGGCGCTGGCCCGCCTGGTCGACGGCCTCCACGAACTCCACGGCGTCCGCCGACCCGGTGGCGAGGGCGGCCCCGGCGGCCGCCGTGACACTCACGGGTGACCCTCCGCCGCCTGGAGCACTCCGGCGCGACAACCGGCCGGGCCGCGCCGAGGGTGGGTGTATGACGCAGGAGATCACCACGCCCCCGCCCAACCGGGTCACGTCCCCGCCGCCCCTTGGCGCGGCGCAGCCCCCGGGCGAGGGGACGGCGCCGCCCCCGGTCCGGGAGTGGCCCGCGCTCGACCTCGACGGCACCGCGTTCGACCCGGTGCTCGCCGACCTCATGCGCGAGGGTCCCCTGACCCGTATCCGGCTGCCGTACGGCGAGGGGTGGGCGTGGCTGGCGACCCGCTACGACGACGTGAAGCTGATCACCAACGATCCGCGGTTCAGCCGCGCCGAGGTCACCCGCCGTCAGGTGACCCGGCTGGCGCCGCACTTCAAGCCGCGCCCGGGTTCGCTGGCCTGGGCGGACCAGCCGGACCACAACCGGCTGCGCAAGCCGGTGTCGGGCGCGTTCACCGTGGGCGCGATGAAGCGGCTGCGACCGCGCGCGCAGGAGATGCTGGACGAGCTGGTCGACGGGCTGCTGCGGCAGGGGCCGCCCGCCGACCTGGTGGAGCGGGTGCTCGAGCCGTTCCCGATCGCGGTGGTCAGCGAGGTGATGGGGGTGCCGGCCGGGGAGCGGGAGCGGGTGCACACCTGGACCCGGCAGATCATCTCCATGTGCGGCGGTGCGGAGGCGGCCGACCGGGCCAAGGAGGCCATGTACGGCTGGATCGCCGCGACCGTCCGGGCCCGCCGGGACGGCGGCGGCGAGGACGTGCTGTCGCTGCTGGGCGCCGCGGTCGGCCGGGGCGAGATCAGCGAGGACGAGGCGGTGGGCCTGGCTGGCCCGCTGCAGATAGGCGGGGAGGCCGTCACCCACAACTGCGGGCAGATGCTGTACCTGCTGCTGACCCGGCCGGCGCTGATGGCCCGGATGCGGGAGCGGCCCGAGCAGCGCGGCCCGGTGCTGGACGAACTGCTGCGGTACGTGCCGCACCGCAGCACCGTGGGCCTGGCCCGGATCGCGCTGGAGGACGTCGAGCTGCACGGGGTGCGCATCGCCGCCGGTGATCCGGTCTACGTCTCCTACCTGGCAGCCAACCGCGACCCGGACGTCTTCGAGGACCCGGACCGCATCGAGCCCGACCGCGATCCCAACCCGCACCTGTCGTTCGGCAACGGGCCGCACTACTGCACGGGCGCCGTCCTCGCCCGGCTCCAGACCGAGCTGCTGGTCGGCACGCTGCTCGACCGGCTGCCGGGGCTGCGGCTCGCGGTTCCCGCCGAGCGGGTCGCCTGGCGGCGCCAGACGATGATCCGCGGTCCGCAGACCCTGCCGGTCACCTGGTGAGCGTGCGCGGGCCGGCCGGGCCGGTCAGGCGCGCAGCCACTCGGTGACCACCGTCTCGCCGCCCGTGCTCAGCCGCAGCGCGAACGGGCCGCTGGTCGGGGCCTGGCCGGTGAAGCGGCCGAGCTCGTCGGCGGTGAGCGCGGCGGTCTGCCGCGGCCCGTTCAGCACCTCGATGCCGGCCGGCTGCGGGGGCAGCACCTGCCCCATCAGGCCGTCCTTGGTGACCTCGACGTCGACGGTCAGCCCGCCCGCCTGGAAGGTCAGCATCCGCGGCACGTCCACGGCGCCCCTGACCGGGATGGCGTCGACCAGCGAGTCGAAGGTCAGCTCGGCGATGCGGGCGTCCAGGTCGTGCAGCGCGTAGGCCTCGACGGCGAGTTGGAGCAGGCCGGCGGGCACCGCGTCGAGGATGGCGGCCGCCTGCCGCAGTTCCTCCTCCAGCAGCGCGTCGTCGGCGCTGCCCGGGTCGTCGTGTGTGATGTGGTCGTTCACGTGGTCCCCCGTGCGTCGAGTCGGGCGCGCAGTCGCCGCAGACAGCGCTGGCGCAGTGGTCCGATGCTGCCCACGGCGACCCCCAGCGCGGCGGACACCTCCTGGTAGCTGGGCGGCGGCGAGGACATGAGGACGCGCAGCAACTGGCGGCAGCGCTCGCCCAGTTCCTCGAACTCCTGCCACAGCCGCCGGATCCGCTCGCTCTGCGCGGCGGCCTCCTCGGAGTCGAGCAGCGACTGCTCCGGCGTACGGTCCTCGCTCACCCGGTCCAGGAGTTGCGGGTCGTCCGTCACCGTGAGCCGGCTCAGGCCGCGCAGCGTCTTCAGGCACTCGTTGCGCGCGGTGCTGGCGAGCCAGGAGCCCGCTTTCTCCGGTTCCCTGATCCGGCCGAGGTGCTGGGCGAAGCGGAACCAGACGGTCTGGTACACCTCGTGCCCGTCGGCGTCGGAGAGCCGGTGCGCGCGCACGACGGACCACACCAGCGGACTGAGTCCCTCCACCAGTGCCTTCCATGCCGCCGCGTCGCCGTCGACGGCGGACTGGACGAGCACGCCGACATCTGCACGATCCACGACCTCACCCCTCGTGTACGGCATGTCATGGTACGCCGTGGAGGGGATGACTCCGGCCCTCATGCCGGCGGAGCGAGCCGCAGGACCGGTACGGGGCTCCAGGTGGACGGGCGCAGCGCCGGCACGTGCGCCCCGCGCACTTCGGCGTACTGCGTGTTGGACTCGAGGAGTTGGCGCCGGGCGGCGCGCGGGTCGCGCTCCTTGTGGGCGGTCATGTGGGCGGCGACCATGCCGGCGGCCACGGGGGTGGCGAAGGAGGTCCCGCTCCAGTGGGCGTACCCCTCGAACATCACCTGGTCCGCCTTGGCCCCGGTGCTCTCCTGGCCCTCGCTCAACAGGCCGGTGTGGCGCGGGTACTGGCAGGTGCAGGCGTAGGTGAAGCCGAACCGGCAGGCGTCGTAGGTGGAGTGCTGGTAGACGTAGGGCACGGGCGCGGTGAAGCCGGTGAGGGCGCTGGTGAGGCGCTCGCCGGGGGCGTACGCCTTGACCCAGGGGCCGTGGTTGCTGAAGCAGGCGCCGAACTCGCCGTCGCCGCGCAGCGCGCCGACGGACAGCACGGAGCCGGCGTACTCGGGCTGGTCGGCGTAGGCGGCGGGCCAGAACGGGGTGGCGCTCGCGTTGTTGCCGGCGGCGGCGACCAGCAGGGTGCCCTGTTCGCGCAGTTCCCGCATGAAGGCGTCGGCGCCGAGCAGGCCGTCGGTGCGGCCGTTGGAGGTGCCGGCGGACAGGCTGATGATGTCGGGCCAGCCGTGTGCGTCGACGGCCTCGAAGAGCTTGTGCCCGAAGTCGGATTCGAGGATGGCGCCGGCGTCGTTGAGGGTGCCCTTGACGCTGATGTCGGTGTTGGGGGCGACGGCGGCGACGAGGCCGGCGATGAACGTGCCGTGGCCGACGTACTGGCGCAGGACGCCCTGGCCGTCGGTCTCCTGCACCTGGGCGTCGCCCTCGGTGTGGACCAGCAGCGGCTCCGAGCGGTAGTCGTGCATGAGGCCGGTGTCGATGACGAGGACGCCGACGGCGGTGTCGGCGTCGTAGGCGGTGCCGGCGGGAGCGGGGTTGGTCCCCTGCGTGAGCGGGGCGGGCACGGGTTCGTCGCCGGGGCAGGCGTTGACCGCGATGGACACCACGTGGTTGCGGCTGACCAGGCGCCGGCCGGCCCGGCCCTCGTGCTCGCGCAGCGCGCGCAGGGCGTGCGCGACGGCGCGGTCGCCGCTGCGGTCGCCGTGGCCGGGGTCGCCGACCTGGATACGGGTGACGCCGGTGCGGTTGGTCTCCGGGCTCGCCCGGCGCACCCGGTCGGGGGTCAGGCCGGTGGCCTGGGTGAAGTGGGTGCGCACGGTGTCCTCCACCAGGCGGGCCTCCTCGCCGTCGCGGGCGAGGACGACTCCCTTCTCGTAGAAGAACTCGGCGGAGTCGTCCGGGCCCATGGCCAGCGGGACGTCGGGCATCGAGCGCTGGATCTGGTCGAACTGCTCGTGGAATCGCTGTGGGGCCATGGGGTGTCCTCCCGTTGGGGTGGTGGTCGTCAGTCAGAGCCGTGGGGCCGTCACTTGATACAGCGCCGAACGGCCCGTTCGGTACAGCGCCGAACGACTCTCCCGCGGTTCCTCGGTCACCGGTGGGCCACTACCATCCGACAAGTGACAGCGGGAGACGACTCGGTGCTCGAACTGCTTCCGATGGTGTTCGCCGCCCCGGGCGAGGCCGTGACCCGGGCCCGCGGGCTGCTGGAGGCCGGTGCGCCGCCGCTCCACGCCTCGGTGGCGCACCAGGTGATCGGCATCTGGCAGCGGGACTTCGGTGATCTGCGGCTGGCTCTGCGGCATCTGCGGCGGGCCCGCGACCTGGCGGCGCGGGCGGACTCCGCCGAGCGGGAGGCCGACGTACTGGCCACGCTCGGGGTCGCGTTGGTGCACGCGGGGCGCACTCGGCAGGGGCTGGTGGCGTTCGAGCGCGGGGTCGCGCGCGGGAGCGGGCACACGCGGGCGCGCGTGCTGTACCGGCGGGCGTACGTGTGGTGGGTGCTGGGGCGGCACCGCGAGGCGCTGGAGGACGTGCGCCGGGCCATTCCGGTGCTGCGGCAGGCCGAGGACGTCATCTGGACGGCGCGGGCGCTGACCCTGCGGGCCACCGTGCACCTGGCGCTGGGCGCGGTGGAGCGCGCCGACGCCGACTTCACCGCGGCCGAGGCGCTGTGGGACACCACGGGTCAGGAGCACGACAAGGCGGACGCGGTGGAGAGCCGGGGCCTGGCCGCGTTCCGCCGGGGCGACATCCCGGCGGCGCTGCGGCTGCTCGCCGAGGCGGAGGAGCGGTACGCCAAGCTGGACACGCCGACGTTCATGCTGAACATCCGGCGGTGCGAGGTGCTGATGGCGGCCGGGCTGGCCCCGGAGGCGCTGGCGGAGGCGGATGCGGCGATCGCCGAACTCGACGGTCTGGGCGGGCAGTCCACGCGGAAGGCGGAGCTGCTGCTGGTCGCGGCCCGAGCGGCGCGGCTGGCGGGCGAGGCGCACACGGCGATCGCGCGCGCGGACGTGGCGGTGCGGCTGTTCGCGGGGCAGCGGCGCACCTGGTGGGAGACGCACGCCCGGCTGGTGCTGATCGAGGCGCGGGTCGCCGCCGGGCGCCGCTCGGGGCGGCTGGTCGCGGACGCGGCGGCGGTGGCCGGACGGCTGGCCGCCTTCGGTTCGCCGGCCGCGCCGGAGGCGTCCCTGCTGGCGGGCCGGATCGCGCTCGCCCTGGGCTGGACGGCGGACGCCGAACGGCATCTGGCGGTGGCCGCGCGCAGCCGGCACAGCGGGCCGCCGCTGGCCCGGATGACCGGCTGGGCGGCGCAGGCCCTGCGGTCGCGGGCGGCCGGGTCGGGGCGGGGCGTGCTGGAGGCGTGCCGGCGCGGCCTGGACGTGCTGGACGACCACCGTACGACGCTGGGGGCCTCGGAGTTGCGGGCGCGGGCCACCGCACAGGGCGCCGAACTGGCCGCGCTGGCCCAGGAGGCCGGGCTGGCCTCGGGTGAGCCGCGCCGGCTGCTGGTGTGGAGCGAGCGCTGGCGGGCCACCGTGCTGTCCGCGCCGCCGACGAAGCCGCCCGCCGATCCGGCGCTGCTCAGCGGTCTGACCGCGTTCCGCGAGATCGCGGCCCGCGCCGAGGAGGCCCGGCAGGAGGGGCACCCGGTGCCCGCGCTGGAGCGCGAACAGCGGCGCCTGGAGCGGGAGATCCGCGCCCGCACCCTGCGGCTGCGCGGCCGGTCCCCCGGCGGCGGCGACCGCTTCGAGCCGGGCCGGCTGCTCGCGCGGCTCGGCGAGGCCCGGCTGGTGGAACTGGCCGTGCTGGACGGGCGGGTGCACGTGCTGCTGTGCGGTCAGGGCCGGGTACGGCGCTTCGAGGCCGGGCGGCTCGCGGACGCGGTGGCCGAGGCCGAGCACGTGCAGGCGGGGCTGCGGCGGCTGGCGCATCCGGGCGCGGCGGCCCGGCTGCCGCTGGTGGAGGCGGCGGGCCGCCGGCTGGAGGAACTGCTGCTCGGGCCGGCCGCCCGGCACCTGGGCTCCGGGCCGGTCGTGGTGGTGCCGCCGGGCTCGCTGCACCAAGTGCCGTGGGCGCTGCTGCCGTCGCTGCGGGAGCGGGTGCTGAGCGTGTCGCCGTCGGCGGGCAGCTGGCTGCGGGCGCGGGAGACCGAGCCGCCGCCGGGCGGGCGGCAGGTGCTGGTGCGCGGGCCTGGGCTGGCCACCGGCGGCGCGGAGGTGCCCCAGCTCGCGGACCGCTACGAGGCGCCGACCGTTCTTGAGGGGCCGGACGCGCACGTGTCGCGGGTGCTGCGGGAGCTGGACGGGGCCGCGCTCGCGCACATCGCCGCGCACGGCGCCTTCCGCGCGGACAGTCCCCTGTTCTCGTCGCTGACCATGGCGGACGGGCCGATCGTCGTGCACGACTTCGAGCGCCTGGACCGCAGCCCGTACCGGATCATCCTGTCCTGCTGCGAGACGGCGCGGTTCGCGTCGGTCGGCGCGGACGAACTCCTCGGTCTGGTCACCGCGCTGCTGCCGCTGGGCACGGCCGGGGTGGTGGCCTGCAGCGCGCCGGTCAACGACGAGGCCGTGGTGCCGCTGATGCTCGCCCTGCACAAGGGGCTGGGGGCCGGGCTGTCGCTGGCCGAGGCGCTGCGCGACGCCCGCGCCGCCCTGCCGGGGGACGCCACGCACCAGGCCACCGGGTGGGCGTTCTCGGCGTTCGGGGCGGCCTGACGTTCGGGGCGGCCCGGGCCCGCTGATCGCGGGCGGCCGCCGGTTCGGGTGAGCTCGGCGGCCCAGGAGGACTGGGCGGCTCAGGCGGGCTGTTCCACCAGGCACGGCAGTGCGCCCCGGTCGCCGGCGCCCAGGCGGGTGTAGGCGCTGTGCAGGTGGTTGCCCACGGTCCGCACCGACAGGGTGAGGCGCTCGGCGATCTGACGGTTGCTGAGGCCCGCGGCGGCCAGGGTGACGATCTGCCGTTGCCTGGCGGTCAGTTCGCCCAGCACCAGGCCCGCCAGCGCGGGCGTGCGGGGGCCCTGGCAGCGGCGGGCCAGCGCGAGCGCGCGGATGCGGGAGGTGCGGGCGGCGCGCGGGTCGCGGTGGGCGCGGACGGCCTGGGCGTGCGCCTCCGCCGCGAACAGCAGGAAACCGCGCTCGGCGAGGGCCTCGGCCGCGCGGTCGAGGGCGGCCCCGTCGCCGTGGGCGAGGGCGTCCGCGTGCCGGGCGAACAGGCCGTGCCCGAGGTCGCGCAACCGGCCGGCGATCCGCGCGGGGGTCTCGTCGGCGCGTACGGCGTCGAGGCGTACGGCGTCGTGGAGGGAGTACGGGTCGTCCTCGTCGATGTGCCGCACGGCGCCCTCGACGTCTCCGCGCGCGACCGCCTGCCAGGTGGCCACGCGGGCGCCGTCCGCCTCCGTGGGCGCGGTGTCGGCCGACTGGGCGGTGGCCAGGGCGAGTTCGGCCCGGCAGTCCTGGTCGCCCGGGGTCGACCGCAGCCCCTGCCGGGCCCATGCCGCCGCGTCCCGCAACTCGCCCCGCAGCCGAGCGAGAGAGGCCCGTACGGCCGCGTACCCGGCGGGTATCCGGGCACCCTGGTCCACCAGCCAGTCCCCCACCGGCGCGGGCACGGACCGTACGTCGGCCCGTGCGACCAGCGCGGCCAGCGCCCGCTGTTCGGCGCTCAGGGCGGCCTGGCACTGCTGCGGGGTGCGGGCCAGGCGCAGGGCGCGCAGCCGCCCGGCGGCGGCGCGCAGGGCCGCGCCGTGCAGGGGGTGCGCCAGGCGTACGGCTCCGTGCTCGTCCACGGTGATCAGGCCCTCGGCCTCGAGCTGTTCGAGCAGGCGCAGGTCGAAGGCGTCCGTGTGGGGCGGGAGGGGTTCGGCGAAGGCGAGGTGCTCCAGGAGCCGCCGGTCCTCGGCGCCGGCGGTGTCGAGGACGCGCGCGGCCCGCTCCCGCACGGTCGCCGTGAGCGGAAGCGGGCCCCGCCAGGCCCACTCGCCCGTGTCCGTGTCCGGGGCGGTCAGCCCCTGGTCGCGCAGCGCGCCGAGCAGGTCGCGCAGGAGGCGCAGGTCGCCGCCGCACAGGCGGTGCAGCCGGTCCGCGGTGAGCGCGTCCGGGGCGCCGGCCGTACCGGCCGCCATCAGCCGGGTGGTCTCCTCCCGGGGCAGCGGGGCGAGGGCGAGCCGGGGCAGCAGTTCGCCGGTCCACAGCCGGGAGACGGCATCGGGCACACCCGGACCGCCGGCCTGGTCGCCGGACGCCTCGTCGGACGCGACGACGAGCAGCCGCGTACGGCCCTGCACGGCGAGCTGGTGGACGAGGGCGGCCGAGGCGTCGTCCAGGAGGTGGGCGTCGTCGACCAGCAGCAGCCGTACGCCCGACAGGAGCCGGACCGCGCGGTGCAGGGAGACGGTGCCGGGGAGCAGGTGCGCGAACGCGGCGAAGGGTATCCGGCGGGCCGCGGGCGTGCCGGTCACCCGGGCCCAGTCGGTGCCGCGGACGGCCTGGAGCGCGAGCCGGGTCTTACCGCAGCCCGCCGGTCCGGTCACCACCAGGCCGGGGCGGCCGGTGGCCACCGAGCCCCTGATCAGTTCGAGTTCGTCCTCCCGGCCGGTGAACGGCCAGGGCAGCTCAAGGGTGTTCGCGTCGCGTTCGAAAGTCGTCACGACAACTGGAGCCCGCGTACTCATCCTTGATACAGGGCGACTTGAGTAGCCCCCGACTCAGGCGCCCGGGCGCGCGCCGGGGCAGGCTTGCCCCCATGACCGCCCGCTACTGCTCGCTGCCCCGGCAGCCGGCCCCGTCGTACGCGCCGGGGCTCGCCGCCGAGCGGCTCGCCGCGCTCCTCGGCGGCCGGCGGATGTGGGTCAACGGGACGGTCCTGCACTACTACTTCTTCGACGACGCGGCCGACGGCTCGGTCATCACCGTCCCGTCGACCGGGCAGACCCGCCGGGTGCCGTGGGCCGGTGCGCCGGAGCAGCGGGAGGTGGTGCGCGGCTGCTTCCGGGAGTGGCAGGACCTGGGACTCGGCGTCACCTTCGCCGAGGTCGGGGACCGTTCGGAGGCGGAGCTGCGGATCGGGTTCCAGGCCGGTGACGGCTCCTGGTCGGCGATCGGGCGCGACGCGCTGCGCGCGGGCCTCAACGAGCGCACGATGAACCTCGGCTGGGACCTGACCGCGCCGGGCGCGCGTGCCATAGCCCTGCACGAGATCGGGCACGCCCTCGGCATGCGGCACGAGCACCAGAGCCCGCTGGCCGGGCTGCACTTCGACGACGAGGCGGTGTACGCGGACCTCGCCGGCCCGCCGAACCACTTCAGCCGGGACACGACGTACGTCAACGTCCTGCGCAAGCTGGACGCGAGCGAGGCCAACGGCTCCGTGTGGGACCCGCTGTCCATCATGGAGGCGCCGTTCGCCCCGGGGCTGATCCTGGAGCCCGAGCAGTACCGGCGGGGCATGGAGCCGCCCGGCACCCTCTCCCCGGCCGACAAGGAGTTCGTACTGCGCTGGTACCCGCCGGCGGATCCGGCCGCGCCGCCCGCGCTGGTGCCCTTCCGCTCGGCGCCGCTGCGGCTCGGCCCGGGCGAACAGGCGGACTTCACGGTGGAGCCGCCGGAGACCCGCACGTACACCGTGCGCACCTTCGGGGAGTGCGACGCGGTCGTGGTGGTCTTCGAGGAGCGCGAGGGCGAACCGCGGTTCCTGTGCGGGCGGGACGACGAGGGCTCCGCGGACAACGCCACGCTGACGGTCCGCCTCGTCAAGGGCCGTCGGTACTTCGTCCGGGTACGCCTGTACTCGGCCTGGGGTTCGGGCGAGACCGCCGTCATGTGCTGGTGAGCCCGGGCCACACCATGGACCAGCGCCGGGGGACGGCCGGGCGCGCCTCCTTCGGGGGAGGGAGACGCGCCCGGCCACGACGCTGCCGGGTGGAAGCGGGGAGGGCGGACCGTGCTGGGGTCGATCGGCGCGGACCGGCGGTCAAGGGGACGGAAAACCGAAGGGCCCCCGCGGACTTCCGTCCGCGAAGGCCCTTCCGTTCACGTCGGGACGACAGGATTTGAACCTGCGACCCCTTGACCCCCAGTCAAGTGCGCTACCAAGCTGCGCCACGTCCCGGTGCGCCCGCGCGGTGGTGGTCCGCGTGAACGCGCAGGTAAACCCTACCGCACGCGGGCGGGTGGCTTCGCGTGGGCGCGGTGGGCCCAGTGGGCGCGGTGGGCCCAGTGGGCGCGGTGGGCCCAGTGGGCCTGGTGGACCGGGTGGGCTCGGCGGGCTCAGTGGCCGCGCGGGGGCGCCTCCGTTGGCTCGTGCTCCTGCTCGCGGTCGTCGTCGATGTGCTTGGAGTAGGCGAGGAAGTCGTCGACCATGCGGTGGAAGAGGGTCGCGAGCCGGCCCAGCTCCTCCGGGGACCAGTCCGCCAGGGCGAGCTGCATGCCGCGGGCGCCGGCCTCGCGGATGCGGGCGATCGCGTCCCGGCCCAGCTCGGTGAGCTGGATGCGCTGGGCGCGGCGGTCGTCGGGGTCGGGGACCCGGGTGACATGGCCGGACTTCTGCAGCTGCTGGACCGTGCGCGTGACGTGCGAGGGTTCCACGCCCAGGCGGTGGGCCAGCTCGCCCGGCCGCTGCGGCTCGCAGTCGGCGATCTGTCGCAGCAGGGCCACCGCCGCACGGTCCAGCGGGACCCCGGCCAGGCCCATCAGTCGCTCGTGCTGCCGGGCCCGGGTGCTCAGATAGGTGATGCGCGTGAGAGCGCGCTCGATGTCGGCCACTTCGGGGGAGACCGGTCCGGCGGGCGGGGATGACGTGGGCATACACCCGAGTTTACCATATCGTTGCGTTACTCAAGCATTTTGCCCTTGGGGCGCCTGCGACACGCTCCCCGCCCCCGGGAACGTCCCCGGCGTCCCCGGGAACGTCCCCGCCGTCCCCGGGACGCGGGGACGGCATCCGGCGCGGCCGGCGCGGAAACGCTGGGCGGCAGGTGATCACGGCACGTGGTCGCCGCCAACGAAAGCCCGGAGGTTGCCATGATCCGACGGACCCTCACCAGCGGACTGCTGGCCACGGTCGCGGTGCTCGCTCTCGTGCCGGCGGCCGACGCCGCCCCGGCCGTCCCCGCTCCGCACCCCGCCACGTCGGCGCTCGCGCCCCACCTGCTGCCCGCGCTGCTCCCGGCGCCCGCCCACGTACGGTACGCCCACCACGTCAACCAGCACATGACGCACCGCCGTTCGACCCCCCTACTCGGGCGGGTGACCACCCACCGAGTCCCGCTGAACGTCCGCTCCGGTCCCGGCACCGCCCACCGCGTGATCGGCGTCCGCCGTGCGGGCCGCCTGATCGCCGTGCAGTGCCGGACCTACGGCTCCTGGGTGCACGGCGACCGCCAGTGGTACCGGCTCGCGCACATCCAGGGCCACCTGCGGGGCTATGTCTCCGCGCACTACGTGCGGGTGCGCCGCACCGTGCCGTGGTGCTGACGCGCCCCCTTCACCGCCCTACGGCATGACGGCCCGGCCGGCCCGTCGGGGAACCCGCGCGGTCCCTGACGGGCCGTCGGTTTTCGCCGGAGCGGATGTGTGGCGCCCCGCCGGCCCGGGGAAGCCATTGCGGCAACCGGGGCGAAACGCCCAAAGCGGGAATGGAGTCGGGAGCGGCAGCATGCGGCAGCCCCAGGAAGCCGAACCAGGAGCAGAAGCAGAGTCCGGACCGGGGGCCGGGTCGGGGGGCGGTCCGGCGGCCGGGCCGGATGCCGGGTCCCCGCCCCTGTCCCCTCCCTTCCCACCCTCCCCACCGGCGTCGTCGTCGCCGTCGACACCGCCCGCGCCGCTGGTCGCCGCGCTGGGTGAGCTGCGGGACCGTACCGGGCTCAGCCTGGCCGCCCTCGCCGCGCGCACCCCGTACAGCAAGTCCGCCTGGCACCGCTATCTGACCGGCGCCAAGCACCCGCCCCGCTCGGCCGTGGAGGCGCTCGCCCGGCTGGCCGGGGCCGATCCCGCCCCTGCGCTGGCCTTGTGGGCGACGGCTGCCGAACCGCGGCCCGCGCCCGCCGGGCCGCCCGCGAAGGACGGCCCACGGCTGCCACGGCTGCCGCTGCTGCCGGTGGTCACCCTGCTCACCACGGTGGCCGCTGTGGCTGCGGTGGCCGCCCTGCCGACCGAGGCCCTCCGGGGCGCCACGCCCGGCACCAAGGGCACCGCGCCGGCCGCGACCGCCGCGACCGCCACGCCCACCGCGGCTGCCGCCCGGCGTTGCCGCCCGGGGTCGTCCTGCCAGGGCGGGCTGCCGGGCGCCTCCGCCTGCGCCGGGGACGCCCAGACCAAGAGCGTGGTGAGCGAGGCCTCGTACACCGTGCGGCTGCGCTGGTCGCCGTCCTGCGGAACCGCCTGGTCGCAGGTGCGGGTGCGGGGCGCGGTGGCCCGGGAGGTCTCGGTGCGCACGGACGAGGACACCCTGTCGGCCACCTACTCCGCCGACGACATGCGCGACGACACCAGCCCCATGCTCGCCGTCCGCTCCCCCCGGGGCGTGGAAGCCTGCGCCGAGGTGAACGGGGAGGTGGCGTGCACGGGTCTGGGCGACGGGCCGGACGGGGGGCCCTGATCCGGTGGGGACCCCGGCCGGCGTGAAGGCGGTGAAGCGCCGGTCGCCGTGGTCGGCGGCGAGGAGCTGCCCGCCGTCTCTTCCGGGGCGTCCGTTCCTCCCGACGTCCCGCGTTACTTGATGACCGCGTTGGCCACGACGACGAGCATCCCGAGGAGCGCGTCCCCCAGGCCGGTCGCCAGGGCCGCGGCCCACCGGCGGCCGGCGGCCCGCGCCGTGTAGAGGCCGAGGCCGAACAGGAGCGCGATGTTGAAGACGAAGGCCGGGGGTTCGACGCTGTCCGCCGGCCACCAACCCCAGCCGCCGCCCGCGAGGATAAGCGCGCTCGGCAGCATGGCCACCACCAGAGGCCACTCGGCGGCCAGGGCGCGCAGCGCCTGCCCGCGCCGGCGGGGGCCGCGCTCGGCGATGTAGTGGGCGTAGCCGTGCGCGAGGGCGGAGGCGATGGCGGTCACCACCAGCCAGGCGGCGTCGTAGCGGCGGCTGGCGCGGGAGGTGTGCCCGTACTCGGTGAGCGCGGCGACCATGGCGCTGGCGACCACGGCCCCGTAGACACCGCCGAAGAGCACCATCGACCGGGTGTCGTGCGCGGGCCGTCGCGGGGCGCCCGCCGGGGTGTCCGCCATGGGCCGCTTCCTTCACGGACGTACGTGGGCCGGGTCCCTCAACGATCACCCGGCCCCCGCGTCCCCGCCACTCAGGCCCGCCCGCCCCGGACCCGGCGAAGTGTCCTGGCGCCCCCGCCGATCCCTGACACTCTGTCCACACCGGCACCCGCCCCGGTCCGGCTAGGGTCCCCGCATGAACGAGAGCTTCGCCCTGCACGTGCCCGACGCCGAACTCGTGCCCGACCCGCTCGACCCGCGGCAGATCGTCTCCGGGACGCCGGAGGTGACCGGCAAGGTGGTGTGGGAGTCGGCGGACGGGCGGCAGGCGCGCGGGATCTGGCAGATCACGCCCGGGGTCGTCACCGACACCGAGGCCGACGAGGTGTTCGTCGTCCTCAGCGGTTCGGCCACCGTCGAGATCGAGGGCGGCCCCACCCTGCGCGTCGGTCCGGGCGACATGGCGGTGCTGCGCGAGGGCGACCGCACCACGTGGACGGTCCACGAGACGCTGCGCAAGGTGTACGCCGTCAACCTCTGAGGCCGTCAGCCCATGAGGCCCAGCCCCTGGGGTCCGTCAGCCTCTGAGGTCCGGGCTCTGCGGGGGCATGTTGTACGGCGTCACGACCTGGATCGCGGACGGCAGCGTCGGTCCGGCGGGCGGCAGGGCGCCGTGGGCGCGCATCACCAGGTGGCAGGCCTCCCGCATGTCCTGGCGCAGGTCGTGGTGGAGCACGGCGGACAGGCGGTGCTCGCGCAGCAGCCGGGTGTTGTCGTGGTCCAGGTCGTGGGCGATGAACACCGCGCACTCGCGGCCGAGTTCCGCGAAGGCCCTCAGCGTGGCGATGTTGCCGCCGCCGATCGAGTAGACCGCGTTGATCTCCGGATCGCGCTCCAGCGCGGCCCGCACGAGGTCGTACTGGGTGGCGTCCAGGCCCTGGCCCTCGGCGATCTCCACCAGCGCGCGCCGCGGGTGGCGGGCCCGCATGGCGCCGCGGAAGCCCATCTCGCGCTCCTCCTCGTTGCGGAAGAAGCCGCTGCTGAGGCTGGTGAGCACATTGCCGGGCCGGTCGCCGAGCCACTGGCCCATCAGATACGCGGCCGTCGCCCCCGCCGCCCGGTTGTCGCTGCCGACGTAGGCGAGGCGGGGGCTCGCGGGCAGGTCGGTGACCAGGGTGACGACCGGGATGCCGGCCGCCACCAGCCGGCCGACGGCCGCGGTGACCTCGGGGACGTCCGGCGCCTTGAGGACGACGCCCTGGGAGCCGCGCCGCGCGATCCGGTCGAGCGTCGCCACCTGCTCGCGGACCGGGCCGGTCTCGCGGAAGTGGAAGCGGGAGCGCACCACCGCCGGGTGCAGGGACGGCAGTTCGGCTTCCAGGGCGGCCCGCACGGCGGTGGTGAACCGCTCGGGCGCCCGGACCACGATGTCGAGCATGAAGGTGCGCCCGACCAGCCGCACCTGGGTGCGCTGCCGGTCCAGGTCGGCGATGGCCCGGTGCACCTCCCGCGCGGTGCTCTCCCGCACCCCGCCCCGGCCGTTGAGCACACGGTCGACGGTGGCCTCGCTCAGCCCGGCCTGACGGGCGATCTCACGGATCGGGAAGGGGTGCCCCATGCGGGCTCCTTGAGGGGTTTTTGATGGGTGACTGCTGGTTGTTCGAGGTGTTTGTCAGGACAAGAATGACAGAGCCGCGTCGCCCCGTGCGACGGAAAGGGCCCGATGCGAGGGCCCTACGCGACCGAAAGGACGAGGATGTCCTCCACCCCCGCCTTCACCTCAGCGCTCCCCCGCGTCCGCCTGTCCGAGCGGGACTGCGACCTCGACGACTTCCGCGCCCTCGTCGAGCGGACCACGGACCCGGCCGGCTACCCGCACGCCTCGGCGGTCGAGCGGAACGTCCTGGTCTACGACGCCGGACGGCTCACGGCGGCCGACCGCGACGGCGTGCGGGAGGAACTGGTCCACGCCCTCACCGCCGGCCCCGGCATCGTGGTCGTCCGGGGCGCCTTCCCCGACCCGGAGGTCGTCGACCGGGCCACGGCCGTGTTCGAGGCGCTGATCGCCGCGCAGCGCGTTTCGGGAGCGGGCGCCGGCGACCACTTCGCCCCGCCGGGCGCCAACGACCGGGTGTGGAACGCGCTGGAGAAGGCCGCCCTGCACGACCCGGACGCCTTCGCCGCGTACTACGCCAACGACGTGCTCGCGCTGGTAGCCGAGGCCTGGCTGGGCCCCGGCTACCAGGTCACCTCCCAGGTCAACGTCGTCAACCCCGGCGGCGCCGCCCAGACCGCGCACCGCGACTACCACCTCGGCTTCCTCAGTGCCGAGGCCGCCGCCGCCTACCCGGCGCACGTGCACCGCCTCTCCCCGGTGCTCACCCTCCAGGGCGCGGTCGCCCACTGCGACATGCCGGTGGAGTCCGGGCCGACCATGTACCTGCCCTACTCGCAGACCTACGAGCCGGGTTACCTCGCCTGGCGACTGCCCGCGTTCCAGGCGTACTTCGACGCGCACCACGTGCAGCTGCCGCTGGCCAAGGGCGACGCCGCCTTCTTCAACCCGGCGCTGTTCCACGCGGCCGGGACGAACCGGTCGGCGGACGTGCGGCGCATGGCCAATCTGCTCCAGATCTCCTCCGCCTTCGGGCGCGCGATGGAGACCGTGGACCGCGAGGCCGTGGTGAACGCCGTCTACCCGGTGCTGCTCGAGCGGCGGGCCGAGGGCGCCGGCGCCGCACGGCTGGAGAACGTCGTCGCCGTCTGCGCGGAGGGCTACCCCTTTCCCACCAACCTCGACCGGGACCCGCCGGTCGACGGCATGGCCCCGCCCTCGCAGGCGGACCTCGTGCGCCGGGCGCTGCGCGAGGAGTGGGCGCCGGACCGGCTCCGCGCCGAGCTGCGGGCGGGCGCGGCGCGGCGCGAGAGCTGAGGGCACGGCCCTGATGACGGCACACGGCAGGCACGACAGGACAGGGGACTCCATGGGACCGAGGGGACTTCTCGAGGACAAGGTGGTCCTCGTCAACGGCGGCACGCAAGGCGTCGGGGCGGCGATCGCGCGGGCCGCCGCCGGCGCGGGCGCCGCCGTGGTCGCCGTGACGGGACGGCGGCCGGAGGCCGGCGAGGCGCTGGTGGCCGAGCTGACGGCCGCCGGGGGCAAGGCGGTGTTCGTACGCGCCGACCTCGCCGACGCCGGACAGGCCAAGGGTGCGGTGGCCGAGGTGGTCTCGGCGTACGGGCGGATCGACTGCCTGGTGAACTCGGCGGGCCTGACCTCGCGCGGCACCCTGCTGGACACCACGCCCGAGCTGTTCGACGCGCATGTCGCTGTGAACCTCAAGGGGCCGTTCTTCGCGATGCAGGCGGCGGTGGCGGACATGCTGGCCCGGAAGGCGCCCGGCACGATCGTCAACATCATCACCTCCTCCGCGCACGGCGGACAGCCCTTCCTCGCGCCGTACGTCGCCGCCAAGGCCGGGCTCGCCGGCCTGACCCGCAACGCCGCGCACGCGCACCGCTTCGACCGCATCCGGATCAACGGCCTCAACATCGGCTGGACCGCCACCGAGGGCGAGGACGCCACCCAGCGCGCCTTCCACGGCGCCGGGGACGACTGGCGCGAACAGGCCGCCGCGCGGCTGCCGATGGGCCGGCTCGGCCAACCGGACGAGATCGCCGACTTCGTGGTGCTGCTGCTGTCCGAGCGGTCCGGGGTGGTCACCGGCTCGGTGATCGACTGGGACCAGAACGTCCTCGGCGGCCTCGACTGACCCGGCACCCGCCCCAACGCGCCCCCGTACACCGCACCGCACGCACCGCAGGCACCGCACCGCACGCACCGCACCACACTCAGGAGCAGTAACGCCCATGCGCATCGCAATCCTCGGCCTCGGCCGTATCGGCGCCTTCCACGCCGAGACCCTGTCCGGACTCGACGCGGTCACCTCGCTCGTCGTCGCCGACCCGTTCGCGGACGCCGCCAAGGCGGCCGCCGAGCGGTTCGGGGCCGAGGTCGCCGACTCGCCCGAGGCCGCGCTGGCCGCCGGCGTCGACGGCGTCGTCGTGGCCGCCGCGACCGACGCCCACCCCGCACTGATCCTCGCCGCCGTCGAGGCGGGCGTCCCGGTCTTCTGCGAGAAGCCGGTGGCGCGCACCATGGCGGAGGGCGTCGAGGTGCTCAAGGCGGTACGGGAGCACGAGGTGCCCGTGCAGATCGGGTTCAACCGCCGCTTCGACGCCGGTTTCGCGGCCGCCCGTGCCGCCGTGCGCGCCGGTGAGCTCGGCCGGCTGCACACCGTACGGTGCACCACACTGGACCCGGCCCCGCCGCCGGCCGCGTACGTCGCCGCCTCGGGAGGCATCTTCCGGGACTGCTCGGTGCACGACTTCGACGTCATCCGCTGGGTGACCGGACATGAGGTGACCGAGGTGTACGCCGTCGGCGGCAACCGGGGCGCCGACTACATCCGGGAGGCGGGTGACGCCGACACCACCGGCGCGGTCCTCACCCTGGATGACGGCACGATCGCGGTGGTGTCCAACAGCCGCCACAACGCCCGGGGTTACGACGTGCGCATGGAGCTGCACGGCTTCGCCGACTCGATCGCGGTCGGCCTGGACGACAAGCTGCCTCTGCGCTCGGTCGAACCGGGGGTGACCTTCCCGGGCGGGACCCCGCACGACTTCTTCATGGACCGGTTCACCGCCGCCTACCGCGCCGAACTGAGCGCGTTCACCGAGGTGGTGGCGGGCAGGCTGCCCTCGCCGTGCACGGTCGCGGACGCGCTGGAGGCCGGGTGGATCGCGGAGGCGTGCACGCTGTCGCTGCACGAGCACCGCCCGGTGCGCGTGGCGGAGGTCCGCACGAACTGACGGGTTGGTCGGGGCGGTGACAGAGACCGACCCGGCCGGTCGAAGCGGTGACACGGACCGGCCGGGTCGGGGCAGGCGCGGGCGCCGCCCGTCGTCAGCCGTCCTCAGCCGTGAGCCGGGCCCGTCGTCAGCCGCGCGGGGACGCGCCGGCGAGGGCGGCCCGCTCGCGAGCGGTGCGGACCGCTGCCGAGAGGGTGCCGATGTCGTACGCGCCGTGGTGGCGGCGGCCGTTGACGAAGAAGGTGGGGGTGCCCGAGACGTCGCTCAGGTCGGCCGACTCGACGTCCTCGGCGACCCGCTCCGCGCCCGCGCGGTCGCGCAGGTCCCGGCGGAAGCGTTCCATGTCGAGGCCCACCTGTGCGGCGTAGCGCAGCAGGTCCTTGGCGCGCAGGTCGCCCTGGTGGCTGATGAGGATGTCGTGCATCTCCCAGTAGCGGCCCTGGCGTGCGGCGGCCTCCGCGGCCTCGGCGGCGAGCTGCGCGCTGGGGTGGACGTCGGTCAGCGGCAGGTGCCGCCAGACGTAGCGCACGTCGTCGCCGAACTCGGCGAGCAGTTCGCGTACGACGGGCTCGGCCAGTCCGCAGTACGGGCACTCGTAGTCGCCGTACTCGACGAGGGTGACCGGTGCGTCGAGCGGGCCGCGGATGTGGTCGCGGGCCACGTCGACGGGCTCGCTGAGGTCGACGATGACGTCGCCGGTGCCCAGCAGGGCGCGGGCGCGGCGGCGCGGCGGCAGCAGCGCGAGCACCCGCGTCACCAGCCAGGTCACGAGGAAGGAGCACAGCACGGCGGAGAGGATGCCGATCTTCGCCTCCTCCAGCCGGGCCCCGCGGAAGGCGAGCGTGGCGATCAGCAGGGACACGGTGAAGCCCACCCCGGCCAGGCCGCCGCCCGCGACGATGGCGCCCCAGCCGATCGGCGGGCGCAGCCGGCCCCGGCTGAGCCGGGAGGCGAGCCACGTGGAGCCGACGATGCCGATGGGCTTGCCGAGGACGAGGCCGAGCAGGATCCCGAGGGTGACGGGCGAGGTGAAGGCGTCGGCGAGCCGGGCCGCGCTCACCGTGAGTCCGGCGTTGGCGAGGGCGAACAGCGGCACGATCACATGGCTGGTCCAGGGGTGGAACATGCGCTGGAGCCGCTCGTTGGGCGAGAGCGTGGAGGCCAGGCCCCGGCGCAGGGTGCGTTCCAGTTCGGGGGTGGGCTGCTCGCGGTAGCGGCGGAAGAGCCGGCTCGCGCGTTCCAGGGCGTGCCGCTGGGCGGGGTGGGCGTAGGTGAGCAGGCCCATGACGAGGCCGCTGACCACCGGGTCCACGCCGGAGCGCAGCAGGGCTCCCCACAGGGCGACGGCGGGCAGCAGGTAGACGGCGGAGATGCGCACGCCGGCCGCGCGCATGGCGAGGAGGACGGCGAGGACGCCGAGCGCGGTGAGCAGGGCGGGGACGTAGAGGGTGCTGCTGTAGGCGAAGGCGATGACAGCCAGGGCGAGGAAGTCGTCGGCGACGGCGACGCCGAGGACGAACACGCGCAGCCCGCCGGGCAGCCGGGAGCCGAAGACGGCGAGGAAGCCGAGCGCGAAGGCGGTGTCGGTGGACATGGCGGCGCCCCAGCCCTGCGCGGAGGCGTGCCCGGCGTTGAGGGCGAGGTAGATCGCCACGGGTACGGCCATGCCGCTGACCCCGGCGATCGCGGAGAGCGCGAGGCGCCGGCGCTCGCGCAGTTCGCCGATGTCGAACTCGCGGCGGGCCTCGAGTCCGACGACGAAGAAGAACAGCGTCATCAGCCCGCTGTTGACCCACTCGCGCAAGGTCAGGGAGACGCCGGTGCGCCCGGCGCTGAGGCTCACGTGGGTGTGCCAGAAGGACTCGTAGCCGCCGGGTGAGACGTTGGCCCACACCAGTGCGGCGGCCGCGGCCGCGAGCAGGACGGCGGCGCTGCCCGTCTCGGTCCGCAGGAAGGTGCGCAGCGGGCTGCGCGCGGCGGCCGTGCAGGCGGTCGTGCCGGTCATGGGCCGGTCGTCGGCCGGCACGGGGGTGTGGGCCTGGGACACGAGGTTCAGTCTAGGGACCCGTGGCGGAGGGGCCGGGGATCATCTCGCGGTCGGCTCGGCGGGCAGGTCGAACACGTGGCGCGGTGTGACGATCTTCGTGATGGCCTCGCCGAAGAGGGTGCTGGGTTCGCTGCCCTTGTGGTCGATGTCGGTGTTCAGCAGGACGACGAGGGTGGTGCGGGCGGAGGGCAGGTGGACGGTGAGCGACTCGTAGCCCGGGATGGAGCCGTTGTGGCCGATCCAGCCCTGGACGTCGAAGATGCCGAGGCCGTAGCCGGCGCCGGGGACCGCGGTGGGCGGGGTGGTGAGGCGCTGCTTCTGCATGGCCGGGCCGACCATCCTCCTGCCGTCGGGGAAGACGCCGGTGGCGACGGTGCGGGCCCAGGTGCGCAGGTCGTCCAGGGTGGAGACCATCGCGCCGGCGGCCCAGGCCCAGGAGCTGCTCCAGCCGGCGGTGGCGGCGACCCTGCCGTTCGCGGTCTGGTTGGTGTAGCCCTGCGCGTGCGGCCGGGGGAACTCGGTGCCGGCGGGGAAGGAGGTGTGCTCCATGCCGGCGGGGGCGAGGACGTGGGCGTGGATGTAGTCGGCGAGCGACTGGCCGCTCGTCTTCTCGACGACCAGGCCGAGCAGGATGAGGTTGGTGTTGCAGTAGTAGAACTTCGCACCCGGCGGGAAGAGTACGGGGTGCCGGAAGGCGTAGCCGAGGAGCTGCCGCGGGGTGAATCTTCGTCGCGGGTCGGAGGTCAGGGCCTTGTAGAAGCCGTCGTCGGCCGAGTAGTTGAACAGCCCGCTGCGCATGCCGGCCAGGTCGCGCAGGGTGATCCTCTCGCCGTTCGGTACGCCGTCGACGTACTTGCCGATGGGGTCGTCGAGGCCCACCTTGTGCTGGTCGGCCAGTTGCAGCAGCGCGGTCACGGTGAAGGTCTTGGTCTCGCTGCCGATCCGCATGAACAGGTCCGGGGACATCTTGCGCCCGCTGCTCATGTCGGCGACGCCGAAGGACTTCACGTACTGGCCCCGGCCGGGTGCCCACAGCCCGACCGTGACTCCGGGCACGCCGGCCTGCCGCATGACACGCCGCACGGCCTCGTCGAGCTGCCGGGTGACCGCCGCGTCGAGGGTGCGGACGTCGGGGGAGGGCGAGGGCGGCGAGCCGGACGACCGGGACGCGCCGGGCGGTGCCGTCACCGGCCCCGCGGTGACGAGACCGCCGGGGGCACCGGTGCCGGCGGCGGCGCCGGTCGCCGCGACCGGCACCATGAGCATCCCCGCGGCGGTCGCGGTGACGGCCGAACGGCACAGCCTTGAGCACGCGTGCGTCATGTGCCGACTCCCAACGCCCGAGTACGGAGCCGTGACCCGCCACCGGCGACGACGGCACCACACAGCGCCCCGCCGAGGGGGACGCCGGACGACCGGTCGGCCACGAAGCGGGCGGCGCCCGCGTACCGCGAACCCCAGCTCCCGCCTCCTCAGGATAGGAGGCCCCCTCCCCCACCGCCTGCCGACCACGACGGCAGCGGCGACGTACGAAGACGTACGAGTGGGAAGGCGGGCCGGCCCCTTGGGGCTAGGCGCCGCGCCAGACGTTGGCGAAGGCGGCGTCTTCGATGGCGCGCCGCTGGCGCACCGCCTCCAGTTCCATGACGGCGTCGTGGACGGCGGCCAGTACCGTCAGCACGGCTTCGTCGGTGATCGGCGGGTCCCACGCCGTGGGCTCGTCACGGATGCCGACGGCCGCCGCCAGGGTCAGCAGCACGGGCTCGTCGGCGGCCCACCGGTAGGCCGCCCGCCGTCGCTCCTGCGTGTCGGCCAGGACCGCCCGCCCGCCGCGGAACGGCAGCCAGCGGCTGCGCTCCCAGGTGACGCCGCCCTCCTGCTCCAGCTCGGCCATGTACGCCGGCGCCAGGCCCTGGCCGCGCCGCCACAGCCAGTCCTCCAGGGACTCGTAGGGCACCTGGCCGACCAGCGAGGCCGCGGCCTCGTCCAGCAGCCGGTCGCCGAGCCCGGTCCCCGGCCGGGGCACGATCCGCTCGCCGTCCAGCCCGATCACCTCGGCGCGCAGCATGTCGTACGCCTCCGCCCCGGCCAGCGCGAGCGACAGGTCGCCGCGCTCCAGCGGCCGGCTCGGCGCCACGTCCAGGGCGGTGATCATCAGGTCACGCGGTGTGCTCATGCGGCTCCCCGTCGAGGACGTGGCGGACGCGGCGCCCCTGGCGACGGGCGCGGGAGGTGGCGCTCGGATCCCGTACCAGGCCGACTGTAGCGCGGCAAGGTCACGACCGGGCACCGCGGGCGCGACGCCTGTGCCGCCCGGCACCGGGCGGCCACCCAGCGGCGCGGCCCGGGCAGGTGTCCACCGGCGCGGACACGGGCCGGTGCCCGCCGGGCGCCGCCCAGGAAGGCGGGGGTCGCGTCAGGCGCCGCAGGAGCGCAGGAACCTGCGGGTGCGCACCGCGATCGGCAGCGGCTTGTCCGGGTCGCACGGGTACATGTCCTGCTCGACGATCGCGAACAGGTCCACGCCCAGTTTCTGCGCGGCCGTGAGGACCGGCCCGAGCTCGGGTACGCCCGCCGGCGGCTCGCACATCACGCCGCGCGCGACGGCCGGCCCGAACGGGACCTGGCCGGCGACCACGTCGGCGAGGATCGCCGGGTCGACCTGCTTGAGGTGCAGGTAGCCGATGCGCTCGCCGTAGGTCTCGATCAGCTTGACGCTGTCGCCGCCGCAGTAGGCGTAGTGCCCGGTGTCCAGGCACAGGTTGACCAGCTCGGAGTCGGTGGAGTCCAGGAAGCGCTCGACGTGCGCCTCGGTGTCGACGTGGGTGTCGGCGTGCGGGTGGACGACGATGTCGAGGCCGTACGTCTCCTTGACCTCGTGGCCGAGCCGTTCCATGCCCTTGGTCAGGTGGGCCCACTGCTCGGCGGTCAGCTCCGGCGGTTCGAGGATCTCGGCGGTCTTGTCGTCGCGCCAGAAGGAGGGGATGACGACGAGGTGCCGGGCGCCCATGGCCTGAGTGAGCGCGGCGACCTGGCTGACGTGGGCCCAGGTGGACTCCCATACGGCGGGGCCGCGGTGCAGGCCGGTGAAGACCGTGCCCGCGGAGACCTTCAGGCCGCGCCGGTCCACCTCGTCGGTGAGGCGGGCGGGGTCGGTGGGCAGGTAGCCGTAGGGGCCGAGCTCGATCCAGGAGTAGCCGGCCTCGGCGACCTCGTCGAGGAAGCGTTCCCAGGGGACCTGCCGGGGGTCGTCGGGGAACCACACGCCCCAGGAGTCGGGGGCGGAGCCGACCCGGATGCGGTCCAGCACAGGGGTCATGTCGTCATTTCCCTTCCGGGGCCGGTAGTACGGGGGCCGCGGACGTCGCGCTCTCGGCGGGCGCGGCGGGCGCGGTGGGCGCCGTGGTCGTGGTCGCGGTGAGGTCCCGCTCCTCGGGGAGCCCGTCCACGTCGACGCCCCGTACCTGGGCCAGTTCGTGCTTGAGGGCGGCCAGTTCGGCGCCGCCCGCCATGTGGTTGGTCAGCTCCTCGAGGCTCACCTCGCTGCGGTCGGCGGACAGTTCGAGGGTGCCCAGGCGCAGCACGCTGAAGTGGTCGCCGACCATGTAGGCGTGGTGGGGGTTGTGGGTGATGAAGATGACGCCGAGGCCGCGGTCGCGGGCGGCGGCGATGTACTTGAGGACCACGCCGGACTGCTTGACGCCGAGGGCGGCGGTGGGCTCGTCGAGGATGAGGACGCGGGCGCCGAAGTGGACGGCGCGGGCGATCGCCACGCACTGCCGCTGGCCGCCCGAGAGAGTGCCGATGGGCTGCTCCAGGTCGTCCAGGACGATGCCCATGTTGCGCAGCTCCTCGTCCGCGGTCCGCTTCATGCGGGCGATGTCGAGACGGCGTACGGGCCAGGGACCCTTGGTCATCTCGGAGCCGAGGAAGAAGTTGCGCCACACCGGCATGAGGGGCACGGTGGCGAGGTCCTGGTAGACGGCGGCGATGCCCTTGTCGAGGGCCTCGCGCGGGGTGCTGAACCGCACGGGGGCGCCGTCCACGAGGAACTCGCCCTCGGAGTGCTGGTGCAGCCCCGAGATGATCTTGATGAGGGTGGACTTGCCGGCGCCGTTGTCGCCGAGCACGCAGGTGACCCTGCCGGAGTGGACGGCGAGGTCGACGCCGTGCAGGGCGCGGATGTTGCCGTAGGACTTGCCGGCGCCGCGCAGTTCGACGACCGGGCCCTCGCCGTCGGGCGGGGTGTCCTCGAGGATCGCGCCGTGGGTCCCGGGCCTGCCGGCCGCGTTGGTCGTCATGTCGGTCACCTCCGGGTCGCCGTGCGCTGGACCCACAGATTGATGAGTACGGCTCCGAGCAGCATCACGCCGAGGAACGCCTTGAACCAGTCGGGGTTCCAGCCCGCGTAGACGATGCCCTGGTTCACCATGCCGAACATGAAGGCGCCGAAGACCGGGCCGACGGCGGAGCCGTAGCCGCCGGTGAGCAGGCAGCCGCCGATGACCGCCGCCGCGATGTAGATGAGCTCCTGGCCGACGCCCTCGCCGGACTGGACGGTGTTGAACGAGAACAGCTGGTGCATGCCGACGAACCAGGCGCCGAAGCCGACCAGCATGAACAGCGTGATCTTGGTGAAGGCGACGGGGACGCCGACCGCGCGGGCGCTGTCCTTGTTGCCGCCGACGGCGAAGACCCAGTTGCCGTACTTGGTGCGCAGCAGCACCCAGGTGGCGATCGCCGCGAAGACCAGCCACCACACCACGGTGATCTTCACCTGGACCCCGCCGACGTCGAAGGACGAGGCGAACAGGGCCTTGGCCTGGTCGAATCCGTCCATGTTGCTGATGTCGTCGGTGGCGACGTTGCCGGTGACGAGCTTGGTGACGGCGAGGTTGACGCCCTGGAGGATCAGGAAGGTGCCGAGGGTGACGAGGAAGCTCGGCAGCCCCGTCTTCACCAGCATCCAGCCGTTGAAGGCGCCGACGCCCAGGGAGACCACCAGGGCGACGATCACGCCGGCCCAGACGTTGAGGGTGAGCTGGTAGCTGAGCATGCTCGCGGTCAGCGCCGAGGTGATGACGGCGACGCCGGCCGAGAGGTCGAACTCGCCGCCGATCATGAGCAGCGCCACGGGCAGGGCCATGATGCCGATGGTCGACGACTGGTAGAGGATCGTCGCCATCGAGCTGCCCTGGCGGACCGAGGGCGCGGCGACCAGGAAGAACACGAGCACGGCGACGGCGCCGAGGAAGACGCCGACCTCCGGGCGGGCGAGCAGCCTGAGCGCCGGCGGGCGGCGCGCGGTCCGCCCGTCGCGCTGCCCGGAGCCGGGAGCCGGCGGTGTGCCCACCGCCGGCGCGGCCTGCTGGGACATGTCGATCACCGAGTGCCCTTCGCGGCGAACTCCGCGACCTTGTCGACGTTGGACTTGTCGACGAAGGCCGGGCCGGTGAGCACCGGCTGCACGCCGCCGCCGCTGTAGTTGCCGTTGTTCTTGTAGAGCCACAGGGAGTCGACCGCGAGGTAGCCCTGGAGGTAGGGCTGCTGGTCGACGGCGAACTGGATGGTGCCCTTCTGGATCGCCCCGGTGAGGTCCTTGTTGAGGTCGAAGGTGGCGATCTTCGCCTTGCTGCCGGCGTCGCTGACCGACTGCACGGCGGTCAGGGCGAAGGGCGCGCCCAGGGTGACGACGTAGTCGATTCCGCTGTCCTGCTTGAGCTTGGCGGTGATCGTCGACTTCACGGACGGCATGTCGGTGCCGTTCACGTACAGCGTCTCGGTGGTGCCCTTGAAGGTCTTCTTCACGCCGTCGCAGCGCTGGGTCAGGCCGACGTTGCCCTGCTCCTGGATCACGCAGACGGCCTTCTTGGCGCCGACCTCGTTGAGCTTGTCGCCGAAGGCCTCGCCGGCCACGCTCTCGTCCTGGCCGAAGAACTCGGTGAGGCCGAGCTTCTTCCAGTCGCTGACGCCGGAGTTGAGGCCGACCACGGGTATGCCGGCGCTGGTGGCCTTGCCGATGACGCCCTTCATGGCGTCGGGCTTGGCGAGGGTGACCGCGATGCCGTCGACCTTCTGGTCGATCGCGTTCTGCACCAGGTTGGCCTGGTTGCCGGCGTTGGGGTCGGCGGAGTAGACGAGCTTGATGTTGTCCTTGGCGGCCGCCGCCTCGGCGCCCTTGCGGACGATGTCCCAGAAGGTGTCGCCGGGCGCCTGGTGCGTGACCAGCGCGACCGTCATCCGCGGTGTGGAGGCCTTGCCCGCGGATGCGGCGCCACCGCCCTCCTCGGACTTCTTTCCGCCCGAGCTGCTGGAGCAGCCGGCGAGGGTCAGGGCCGCCGCCGCGGCCACGGCCACGACGGGGGCGAGTCTGCGGGAGCGAGAAGAGCGGTCCATCTTTCCTGCACCTCACTGTGCTGTGCGACGGGGGAAAGGGAGAGATCGGAGGGATCCTGGAGCCGGCGCCCTGCTGGCGCCGGTCCGTGTGCCGCCGGGGCGGCTGGTGCGTTGTGCCGCCTGGGCGGCTGGTGCGTTGGGACGGGATCCAATCCCCTGGCGCGCCCGCTGTCAATACTTTGTTAAGACATCATTTCACGAGCTAGTCCGAATGTAAGTACAAACTATTGACAGCGTGGGCCCGGGAGTCCTACACCTGGGAGGCGGCAGGCCCCCGGGGCCCACCCCCGGCACAGCTCGAGGAGCGTCGCGCATGGCAGAGCCCGTTGAGTCCGTACCGTCCGGCACCGACTCCGACTCCGTACCGTCGTTCGACCTGATCACGATGGGCCGCATCGGAGTCGATCTCTACCCGCTCCAGTCGGGCGTACCCCTGGCGCGGGTGGAGACCTTCGGCAAGTTCCTCGGCGGCTCGGCCGCCAACGTGGCCGTGGCCGCGGCCCGCCTGGGCCGGGCCTCCGCGGTGATCACCCGCACCGGCGACGACCCCTTCGGCGCCTATCTGCACGAGGCGCTGAAGGAGTTCGGGGTGGACGACCGCTGGGTGACGCCCGTGGCCGCGTACCCGACCCCGGTCACCTTCTGCGAGATCTTCCCGCCGGACGACTTCCCGCTCTACTTCTACCGCCGGCCCAAGGCGCCCGACTTGGAGATCCACACCGCGGAGCTGGACCTCGCCGCCGTCCGCGCGGCCCGGATCTTCTGGATCACCGGCACCGGGCTGAGCGAGGAGCCGAGCCGTTCGGCCACCCTCGCCGCGCTCGCCCACCGCGCGAAGTCCGGCATCACAGTCTTCGACCTGGACTGGCGCCCCATGTTCTGGCGGGACCCCGACGAGGCCCGCCCCCACTACGCCGAGGCGCTGCGGCACGCCACCGTGGCGGTCGGCAACGTCGACGAGTGCGAGATCGCCACCGGGGCGCGCGAACCGGAGGCCTGCGCGCAGGCGCTGCTGGCGGGCGGGGTCGAGCTGGCCGTCGTCAAGCAGGGCCCCAAGGGCGTGCTGGCCGTGCACCGCGACGGCTCCCGCGCCGAGGTCCCGCCGGTGCCCGTGGAGGTCGTCAACGGGCTCGGCGCCGGCGACGCCTTCGGCGGCGCGCTGTGCCACGGACTGCTCTCCGGCTGGGACCTGACCCGCACCATGCGGTACGCCAACGCCGCCGGCGCCCTCGTCGCCTCCCGCCTCGCCTGCTCCTCCGCGATGCCCACCACGGCGGAGGTCGACGGCCTCCTCGTACGGGACCCCGCCTGACCACCGCCTGCCAGGAGTGCCGACCGGCCACTCCCCGAACGGAGCCCCGCCTTGACCCTCAGCATCCCCGACCTCACCTCGGTCCGCGCCCGGCACCCCGAGGCCGTCGCCGAGGCGGCCGCGCGCCGGGTGCGCCGCCCGCTGCTCGGCGACAGCGGCCGGCTGATGATCGTGGCCGCCGACCATCCCGCGCGCGGCGCCCTCGGTGTCGGCGACCGGTCCCTGGCCATGGCCAATCGCGCCGACCTGCTGGAGCGCTTGTGCACAGCGCTGGCGCGGCCCGGCGTGGACGGGGTGCTCGCCACCGCCGACGTCCTGGAGGACCTGCTGCTCCTCGGGGCGCTCGAGGGCAAGGTGGTCATGGGTTCCATGAACCGCGGCGGCCTCGCGGGCGCCTCCTTCGAGATGGACGACCGCTTCACCGGCCACCGCGCCCGGGACATCGCCCGGCTCCGCTTCGACGCGGGCAAGCTGCTGCTGCGCATCGACTACGACGACCCGGGCTCGCTGACCACCCTGGAGGCGACCGCCCGCGCGGTCGACGAGATGGCCGAGCTGCGGCTGCCCCTCTTCGTCGAGCCGTTCATCTCCCGGCGCCGCGGCGGCAGGGTCGTCAACGACCTGTCCGCCGGGGCCGTCACCCGTTCCATCGCCATAGCGTCCGGGCTCGGCGGGACCTCCGCGTACACCTGGCTGAAGCTGCCGGTGACCGAGGACCCGGACGACATGGCCGAGGTGCTCCAGACCTCCACGCTGCCCGTCGTCCTCCTCGGCGGCGAGGTCGGCGACGACCAGGAGGGCGCGTACGAACGCTGGCGCAAGGCGCTGCGGCTGCCCACCGTGCGGGGCATGGTGGTGGGCCGCTCCCTGCTCTACCCGGCCACCGGCACCGTCGAGACGGCCGTCGACACGGCCGTGAGCCTGCTCTCGGAAGGAGTCGACGCGGCCGTGAGCCCGCTCTCGGAAGGATCGGAAGGATCGGAAGGAGGCGAGCACCGATGACACACCCGACGTCACCCTCGTCGAAGGACGCGCCGGCGCCGGGCGCCGTGCGCCACCACCTGCCCGCGGGCAGCTCCTCAGGCGGCCCCTACGCCGTCGACGTCGGCCCCGAGTCCGCGGGCTGGGCCCACTCCAGCCTGCGCGTCCTCGAACTGCCGCCCGGCGGCACGCACACCTTCGACACCGGCGACAGCGAGTGGATCGTGCTGCCGCTGTCCGGCGCGTGCACCGTGGCGGCGGCGGACGACTTCGGCCACGACACCTTCGAACTCACCGGCCGGGAGAGCGTGTTCAGCGGGGTGAGCGACTTCGCGTACGTGCCGCGCGACGCCCGTACGACCCTCACGTCGGCCGGCGGCGGGCGGTTCGCGCTCACCGGCGCCCGCTGCACCCGCCGCCTGCCCGCCCGGTACGGGCCGGCCGGGGCCGTACCGGTGGAACTGCGCGGCACCGGCACCTGCTCGCGCCAGGTCAACAACTTCGGCGCGGCCGGGGTGTTCGAGTGCGACCGGCTGATCGCCGTGGAGGTGATCACCCCCGGCGGCAACTGGTCCTCCTTCCCTCCGCACAAGCACGACGAGCACCGGCCGGGCGAGGAGTCGGTCCTGGAGGAGATCTACTACTTCGAGTTCGCGGGCCACGACGGCATCCCCGGGCTCGGCTACCAGCGGGTCTCGCCCTCCGGGGCCGGCCGGGACACGGACGTGCTGGCCGAGGTGCGCGACGGCGACGTGGTGCTGATCCCGGACGGCTGGCACGGGCCGTCGATGGCGGTGCCCGGCCACCACATGTACTACCTCAACGTCATGGCGGGCCCGGACGCCGAACGCGCCTGGCTGATCAGCGACCACCCCGACCACGCCTGGATCCGCGGCACCTGGCCCGGCCAGCCCGTGGACCCCCGCCTGCCCCTCTACACGTCCCCGCCCGCCGCCCCCGCCGACACCGGCTCCTATGTCTCCGACACGCCCGTCCCCGGCTCCTCCCCCGTCTCCGAGTGAGGTCCCCATGAGCCAGTCCACCACCCGACTCACCGTCGCCCAGGCCCTGGTGCGGTTCCTGGCCGCCCAGTACACCGAGCGGGACGGCGTCCGGCAGCGGCTGATCGCCGGCATGTGGGGCATCTTCGGCCACGGCAACGTGGCCGGCGTCGGCCAGGCACTGGTCGAGGCGGGCGAGGAGCTGATGCCGTATCACCAGGGCCGCAACGAACAGGCGATGGTGCACGCGGCCGTGGGGTACGCCCGCCAGCGCGATCGCCTGTCCACGCAGGCGGTGACCACGTCCATCGGCCCCGGCGCCACCAACCTCGTCACCGGGGCCGCGCTGGCCACGATCAACCGCCTGCCCGTACTGCTGCTGCCCGGCGACTACTTCGCCGCGCGCCCCGCCGACCCGCTGCTCCAGCAGCTGGAGCACCCGAGCGAGGCGGACGTCTCGGTCAACGACACCCTGCGCCCCGTCTCGCGGTACTTCGACCGCGTCACCCGCCCGGAGGCGCTGATCCCATCCGCGCTGAACGCGATGCGCGTCCTCACCGACCCCGCCGAGACCGGCGCGGTCACCCTCGCGCTGCCGCAGGACGTGCAGGCCGAAGTCCTCGACTGGCCGCGGGAGTTCTTCGCCGACCGTGTCTGGCGGGTACGGCGTCCCGCCGCCGATCCGGCCGAACTCGCCGACGCGGTAAGGGCGATCCGCGCCGCCGCCCGCCCGCTGATCGTCGCCGGCGGCGGTGTCCACCACAGTGCGGCCGAGGACGCCCTGAAGGCGCTGGTGGACGCCACCGGCATCCCGGTCGCCTCGACCCAGGCGGGCAAGGGCTCCCTGCGCCACGACCACCCGGCCGACCTCGGCGGCATCGGGCACACCGGCACCGCGGTCGCCGACGACCTCGCGCGCACCGCCGACCTGGTGATCGGCGTGGGCACCCGCCACACCGACTTCACCACGGCCTCCGGCACCCTCTTCCAGAACCCGGACGTCCGCTTCCTCAACCTCAACATCACCGCCTTCGACGCCCACAAGCTCGCGGCGTCGACCCTCGTCTGCGACGCCCGCGCCGGTCTCACCGCGCTCGCCGAGGCGCTCTCGGGGCACCGCGTCCCGGCCGCGTACGAGGCCGCGTACCGGGCCGGCAAGGAGCGCTGGGAGCGGGTGGTCGCGGACGCCTACCGGGCCGGCGACGACAGCGCCGTGCCGACCCAGACGCAGGTGCTGGGCGCGCTGGACGCGGTGGCCGGCGAGGAGGACGTGGTGATCAACGCGGCCGGCTCGCTCCCCGGGGACCTGCACAAGCTGTGGCGGGCCCGCTCCCGGCGCCAGTACCACCTGGAGTACGGCTACTCGTGCATGGGCTACGAGATCCCGGCCGCCATCGGCGTGCAGCAGGCGGCGCCCGGGACGGTGGTGTGGTCCCTGGTCGGCGACGGCACGTACCTGATGATGCCGACGGAGATCGTCACGGCCGTCCAGGAGGGCCTGCCGGTCAACCTGGTCCTGGTCCAGAACCACGGGTACGCCTCCATCGGCGGGCTGTCGGAGTCGGTCGGCGCCGAGCGGTTCGGCACCGCCTACCGCCACCGCGCCGCCGACGGCACCTTCACCGGCGCCCCGCTCCCCGTCGACCTCGCCGCGAACGCGGGCAGCCTCGGCATGGAGGTGCTGCGTGCCAAGACAGTGGGCGAATTGCGCGAGGCGCTCGCCGCGGCCCGCGCCTCCACCCGCCCGACCTGCGTCTACGTCGAAACGGACCCGGCGTCCACCGCTCCCCCGGCCGAGGCATGGTGGGACGTGCCGGTCGCGGGGACGGCCTCCCGCGAGGCCGCGGTGAACGCACGCGCCGAGTACGACCGCCGGGTCACGACCCGCCGCCGTCACCTGTGAAGTCCCCCGCAGCTCATGCTTTCTGACCGACCATCACGCACGTGACCGAAGGGGGTGACCCGTGACGGTGACCGGTGACCGATCCCGTGCCGGGACAGGCTGTGCGCTCGACACCCTGGACTTCATGCTGGACCGCAGCAGTCCGGTGCCGCTCTACCACCAGCTGTCCCAGCAACTGGAGGCGGCGATCGAACGCGGGCGCCTGGCCCCGGGCGACCTGCTGGGCAACGAGATCGACCTGTCGGTGCGCCTGGGCCTGTCCCGCCCCACGGTCCGTCAGGCCATCCAGGCCCTCGTCGACAAGGGGCTCCTGGTCAGACGGCGCGGGGTGGGCACCCAGGTGGTGCACAGCCAGGTCAAGCGCCCCCTGGAACTGAGCAGCCTCTACGACGACCTGGAGGCGGCGGGCCAGGGACCGGGCACCCGGGTGCTGCGCAACGAACACGTCCCCGCCCCCGCCGACGTCGCGGCCGCGCTCTCGGTCGCGGAGGGCGCCGAGGTCGTACTGCTGGAACGGCTGCGGTTCACCCACGGCCGGCCGGTGGCGTTCCTGTGCAACTACCTGCCGGCGGGGCTCGTCGAGACCGGGACCGCCCGGCTGGAGACGACGGGGCTGTACCGGATGATGCGCGCGGCCGGCATCACCCTGCACAGCGCCCGGCAGACCATCGGCGCCCGCCGCGCCACCGCCGAGGAGGCCGCCCGCCTCGACGAGGAGGAGGGCGCCGCCCTGCTCACCATGCAGCGCACGGCCTACGACGACACCGGCCGCGCCGTCGAGTACGGCACCCACGTCTACCGCGCCTCGCGCTACGCCTTCGACTTCCGTCTGCTGGTGCGCCCCTGAGCACACGCGAAAGGGTCCCCGCGGGCTCTCGCCCGCGGGGACCCTTCGCACCGTCGGGACGACAGGATTTGAACCTGCGACCCCTTGACCCCCAGTCAAGTGCGCTACCAAGCTGCGCCACGTCCCGGTGCGCTCACGTGCGGTGACCCGCGTGATCGCGCGAACGCCACTTTACCGCACGCCGGGGCCGTGCCGAAGTGGGCACGTGGGCGGGGGGACAATCGGCGTATGAGCAGCACATCGTCACAGCGCCCGGACCGCTCGCGGGACCGGGACGGCGAGGGCCGGGCGCGCAACGCCCGGCCGCGGGACGGGCTCGGGCGGCCCCTGCCCCACGGGGCCCAGGGCGTGCCCCGGCAGCCCGAGGGGGTGGTGCGCACACCTGCCGAGACGGTCGAGGAGGCGCAGGCCCTGCTGGACGCGGGACGGCCGTTCCACGCGCACGAGGTCTTCGAGGACGCCTGGAAGTCGGGCCCGCGGGCGGAGCGCGGTCTGTGGCGGGGGCTGGCCCAGCTGGCGGTGGGGCTCACCCACGCCGCCCGCGGCAACGTCACCGGCGGCGCCCGGCTGCTGCGGCGGGGCGCCGGCGCGGTGGAGGAGTGGTCGGCGCTGACCGGGCAGGGCGGTCCCCACGGTCTGGATCTCGCCCGGGTCGTCGCGTGGGCGCGGGAGCTCGCGGACGCGGTGGAGGACGGCTCGGCCGGGATCGTGGACGCGGCCGGGCGGGCGCCCCGGTTGCGGGGCGAGGGGCTTTCGGCCCACGGGTGACCTGCGGGTGGTGGCGGTGGGTGCGGCACCGGTGCACGCGGTGTCAGTGCCGTACGGCAGACTCGGAGGCGTGCGAAAGATTCATGTCATCGGTATCGGGGCGGGCGACCCCGAGCAGCTCACCCTCCAGGCGGTCGGGGCGCTGCGCGGCACGGACGTGTTCTTCGTCCTGGACAAGGGCGAGGTGAAGTCGGACCTCGTCCGGTTGCGCCGGGACATCCTGGACGCCCACGTGCCGGAGGGGACGTACCGCGTGGTGGAGGCGCGCGACCCGGAGCGGGACCGGTCCGCGGGCGGCGCGGCCTACTCCCCCGCCGTCGGCGACTGGCGCAGCGCCCGCGCGGACGTCTACGAGCGGCTGATAGCCGAGGAGCTCGGCGAGGACGAGAGCGGCGCGTTCCTGGTGTGGGGCGACCCGGCGCTGTACGACAGCACGCTGGGCATCCTGGAGGAGGTGCTGGCGCGGGGTGCGGTGGACTTCACGTACGACGTCGTGCCCGGCATCAGCAGTGTCTCCGCCCTGGTGGCCAGGCACCGTACGGGACTCAACCGGGTCGGCCGCCCCGTGCAGATCACCACGGGCCGGCGGCTCGCCGAGGGCTTCCCCGAGGGGGTCGACGACGTGGTGGTCATGCTGGACGCCCACCAGACCTTCCGGCGGTACGCCGGCGAGGACATCGACATCTACTGGGGCGCCTACATAGGTACCCCGGACGAGATCCTCGCCTCGGGCCCCCTCGCCGAGACCGCCCCCCGCATCGAGCGCCTGCGCGCCGAGGCCCGCGAACGCAAGGGCTGGATCATGGACACGTACCTGCTGCGCCGCAGGCCCAGGGAGCAGTAGGCGCGGGCCGCCGGGGGGGGGAGGGCGCCGTCAGGCGGGCGGCAGGCGGAGGCGTTCCAGCGCGGCCGGCGCGTCCGGGGCGGTCGTCACCCCGTCCGGCAGCGGGGGGCGCCGTACGACGACGACGGGCAGGCCGAGTTCCCTGGCGGCCGTGAGTTTGGCCGCGGTCGCCTCGCCGCCGCTGTCCTTGGTGACCAGGACGTCGATGCGGTGGGCGCGCAGCAGCTCCGTCTCGCCGGGCACGGTGAACGGGCCGCGGGCCAGCAGTATCCGCGTGTCGGGCGGCATGGGCGGCTCGGGCGGCTCCACCGAGCGTACGAGGAAGTGCAGGCCGGTCAGCGGGGCGAAGGCGGCCAGGCCCAGCCGTCCGGTGGTCAGGAACACCCGGCTGCCCAGGCCCGGCAGCAGCCGCGCGGCCTCGTCCAGGGAACCGGCCGGGTGCCAGCGGTCGGCGGGGCCCGGACGCCAGCCGGGCCGGCGCAGGACCACGACGGGAACGCCCGTCTCAGCGGCGGCCTCGGCCGCGTTGCGTGTGATCGCCTCGGCGAAGGGGTGGGTGGCGTCGACGACCGCGTCCACGCGGTGCTCGCGCAGCCACGCGGCGAGCCCCTGCGCGCCGCCGAAGCCGCCGGTGCGCACCTCCCCGGCCTGCGGGCCGGGCCGGGACACGCGTCCCGCGAGCGAGGTCGTCACCCGCAGGCCGGGGCGCGCGGCGAGCAGGGCGGCCAGTTCGCGTGCCTCGGTGGTGCCGCCGAGGACCAGGACGTGCGTGGGCATGGCCCGAGCGTACGGGGCGCGCCCGCCGGGCCGGACGGCGCCGTACGCCCGCGCGGACCGCGTCACGTGGGGAGCGTGCCGTGCTCCGCGAGCGGGCCCACCTCCCAGCCGGCGTCCCGGCAGGCGGTGACCAGGCCGGGCAGCGCGCCGAGGGCCGCCTGCCAGCAGCCCGGGGACGCGGCGTGGTCGGTGTCGTGCAGGAGGACGGTGCCGCCGCCGCGCAGGTTCGCGCCGACGGTGGCCCGCACGGAGCCGGGCGTGGCCCGCGCCGTCCAGTCCCTGCCCCACGCGGTCCACAGCACGGGGCGCAGTCCGGTGCGCCGGGCGGCGGCCCAGCGGCCCCCGGTGAGGATGCCGTAGGGCGGCCGGTACCACTGGGGCCGCCGGCCCGTGGTGTCGTGCAGGACGCGGGCCGCCCGCGCGGTCTCCGCCAGGTCCCGGCCCGGCGCGGGCAGCCAGGGGCGGCTGTGGGTCCAGCCGTGCACGGCGAGTTCGTGGCCGCGCTCGGCGATGTGCCGGGCGAGCGCGGGGTGGCGGGCGACGTTCTCGCCGAGGACGAAGAAGGTGGCCCGTACGGCGAGTTCGTCGAGCGCGGTCAGGAAGTGCGGGGTGCTGTCGGGGTCGGGGCCGTCGTCGAAGGTGAGCGCGATGTGGTCCGGGCGGCCGATGCCGGCCAGGCCCGGCAGGAAGGCGGTGCGCAGGCGCGGCAGCCAGGTGGCGGCCGGGACGATGTGCGCGGCCGCGACGGCGGCGAGCGCGGCGGCCGGCACGAGGGCCGCCGCCGCGGGCCGTGCGGCGCCGGTGAGCGGTGTCCGGCCGGATCCGCGGCCCGCCCGGCCGCGCGAGCCGCGGCCGGGCGTCTCCGCACTCCTCGTCCCGATGCCCGCCCGGCCGCCCGGACCCCGGCCCGTCGTCTCCCCGCTCCTCGTCCCGATCGTCGCCAACCTCATGTGGTCTCCGCCTCCGCATGCGCCGTCGTCCGGTACGTCACCACCGCAGGCGCCGGTTCGGCGTCCCACTGGCCCGACACCGCGGGCGCGCGGGCGAGCCCGAAGGTGCCCGCGGCGATCAGCGCCACGCCGGCCGCCTCGGGCAGCATCCGCACGCCCAGCGCGATGTGTTCCCCGAAGAGCGCCCAGCCGAGCGCCACGCCGGTCAGGGCGTCACCGAGGGTGAGCGCGGGCTGGGAGGCGACGAGGGTGCCCGCGCGGAAGGCGCACTGGAGCAGCGCGAAGGCGGTCAGGCCCGTGACGGCGGTGGCGTAGGGCGTCCAGTCGCCGGCCAGTGCGGCGGCGCCGCCCCTGGGGAGGCGGCCGGTGACCTCCTTGACGAGGGCGGCCGTGGCCGCGAAGAGCACGGCGGAGGCCAGACCGAGCACGGCCGCGCGGGGCGCCCCGCGCACCAGCCGGGAGAGGCCGGTGAGGAGGAGCACCAGGCACAGGACGGCCGTGCCGGCCGGGATCCAGCGGGACCCGTCGGCCGTGGCGCGTCCGGCCGAGGGCGCCGCGGCGCCGAGGAACAGGGCGAGTCCGGCGGCCAGGGCCAGGAAGGAGAGCCAGGTGGCGCGGTCGGGGCGCCGGTGGAAGACCGCGCATCCGATCGCCGGCATGAACAGCAGTTCGCTCGCCAGCACCGGCTGGACGACCGAGAGCCCTCCGACGGCCAGCGCCGCCGCCTGGAGCACGGCGGAACACGCCAGCAGTCCCGCCCCGCCGAACCAGAACACCCGCCGCCCGGCCCGTGGCACCCCGGCGGGCTCGGTGGCCGCGCGGCGCATCAGGACCGAGGCGGCGGCGTTGGAGGCGGCGGCGAGCAGGGCCAGTACGACGGTGGCCGCGTTCACCGCGCCGCCTCAGCCGAAGCGTGCGGCCAGACGGCGGTAGAGGCCGGGGGCGGCGCCCCGGACCCGGCCGGGCACGCGGGTCCAGCCGGGGACGTACACCTCGTCGCGGCCCTTGGCCACCGCCTCCCACACGGCGTCGGCGACCCGTCCGGCCGGTACGGGCTTCGGCCGCGAGCGCCGGTAGGGCACTCCGCGCCGGTCGAAGAAGGGCGTGTCCACCACACCGGGCACCACATGGCTGATCCCGACCCCCGTCCCCCTCAGTTCGTAGCGCACCGCGTCCGCGAAGGCGCCCAGCGCCGCCTTCGCGGCGGAGTACACCGCCTCGTCCCGCACGCCCACCGTGCCGGCCAGGGAGCCGATGATGACCACCCGGCCCCCGCCCTGCCGGACCATGTGCGGCAGCAGCTGCCGCACCAGGTGCACGGTGGCGAGCACGTTCACGTCGAACACCTCGTCGATCGCGGAGCCCGGCATGGAGCTGAACGCCCCGGCCCAGCCGATGCCCGCGCCCGCCACCAGCAGGTCCACCCGGCCCACGCTCTCCAGCGCGAACTCGGCCAGCCGCCGCTCGGCGCCCGGCCCGCACAGGTCCGCCGGGTAGGCGACCGCGGAGGTGCCGCGGGCGACCTCCTCCAGCCGGGTGCGGTCGCGGCCGTTGAGGACCATCCGCCAGCCGCCCTCCGCCGCCAGCCGCCGCGCCACGGCGGCGCCGATGCCGGACGAGGCGCCGGTCACCAGCGCTCCTCCGCCCGCCGCGCCCGCCGGGCCGCCCGCGGGCCGGTGCAGGACACCCGGCGTGGCCGCCTCCGTGGGCGTGCCGGAGCCGGACCGTACGCGGGAGGGGGCATGGGACATCGGGCGCACCTCTGTGTCGGAGGGACCGGGGACCGCCGCTGCGGCCCCGGCGGTCGGGGACGGCCTCGAGGCTGCTAAAGTATCCCGGGGGCCGTCCCCGAAACGTGGGCGGGCGGTGCGAGGTGTCCGCCCGTTTGACTGCGCTGGGTGAGGGTTACTCACTTCCAGTGTCGTCCGAAAACCTCGTACCGCCACCGCTGCCCGCCGCCCGGGGCCCCGTGCCGGAGTCCGCGGACGCCCGTCCGGGTGAGGCCCGCGCGCGGGGGGCCGAGCGGCTGCTCGTCGTGAGCGCGAGCATGGGGTCGGGTCACGACACCGTGGCCGACGAGCTGGTCCGCCGGGCCCGCGCCCAGGGCAGGCGGGCCGACGCCGTCGACGTGCTCGCCCTGCTGCCGTACGGTCTGGGCGCGGCACTGCGCGGCTTCTACCGGACCGCCGTCCGCGAGGCGCCCTGGATCTACGCCGGCATCTACGACTTCTTCCTGCGTCCCGGAGCCAGCCCGCGGCCCAGTGGGACCCCGCTCGCGCGGCTGGCGAGCGGCCGCCTGCTGGACGTGGTGCGCCGCGCGCGCGCCGACGTGGTGGTGCCGGTGTTCCATCTGGCGGCCCAGCTCACCGGGCATCTGCGGGAGCGCGGGGTGCTCCGGGTGCCCAGTGTGGTGGTCGTCGTGGACTTCGCCGCGCACCGGCAGTGGCTGCATCCGGGCAACGACCTTCACCTGTGCGTCACGGACCAGGTGGCCGCCGAGGTGCGCCGGGGCACGGGCCGTCCGGCGGAGGCCACGGGCCCCGTGGTGGCGCCGGGCTTCTTCACCGGCGGACCTGGGGCCGGGGAGTGGCGGCGCCGGATCGAACGGCACGGCGGCGGCCGCCCGGCCGTGCTGCTGTCGGCGGGCGCCTGGGGGGCGGGGGCCGGACTGGCCGCCACGGCGCGGCTCCTGGCCGGCAACGGCTTCGCGCCGGTCGTGCTGTGCGGGCGCAACGAGCGGCTGCGGCGGGCGCTGTCCGGGCTCCCGGGGGTCCTCACCCCTGGCTGGGTGACCGACATGCCCGGGCTGCTGCACGCCTGCGACGCGCTGGTGGACAACGCGGCCGGGCAGACCGCCGTCCAGGCGCTGGCCGCGGGGGTTCCGGTCGTGGGGTACAGGCCGCTGCCCGGGCACGGGGCGGAGGGCGTGGGCCGCATGGCGGCGCTCGGCGTCTGTGAACAGGCCTCAGGCGAGGCGGCGCTGCTGCGGTCGCTGATCCGCCTCACCGCGCCGGGCGAGGCCCGCGAGCGGCGCGTCGCGGCCGGCCGCGCACTGTTCCGGGAGGACGCCCTGACCAGGATCGTGGGCGCGGGCGCGGGCTAGCCTCGTCCGTCCCGGGCTAGCCTCGTCCGTCGCGGTCGAGCCGTTCGACGTGGGCCACGTTGTCCCGGTCCTCGGGGTCCTCGCTGGGCTCGGCGGCGAACCAGGCGTCGAGGATCTCCCTCAGCAGCGGCTGGGAGGTCAGGCGCAGACTGAGGGCGAGCACGTTGGCGTCGTTCCAGCGGCGGGCGCCGTCCGCCGTGCCGGCGTCGGCGCACAGGGCCGCGCGGACGCCCGGCACCTTGTTGGCGGCGATCGACGCGCCCGTTCCGGTCCAGCAGCAGACGACGGCCTGCTCGGCCCGCCCCTCGGCGACATCCCGCGCCGCGGCCTCGGAGCACACCGCCCACTGTGGGTCGGCCCCGGCCCGCAACGCCCCGTGGAGCACCACCTCATGTCCCCGCTCCCGCAACTCCCCGACGAGTGCCCGGGCCACGGGTTCATCCATGTCGGACGAGACGGAAATCCGCATGCCGGCAGCGTAGTACGCGACGGGACCGGGGGACGCCCTGGGCGCGGGCCCGGTCCGGGCGGCCTCGGGGCGGCCGGGCGGCCGTCATCGGCGATCAGACCGTCACCCGGTGCAGAGGGTGCCGGAGCGTCGGAGCCCGGACTCGGCCGACCTGTCTGGCCAGTACGCCTAGAACAGCGCCATGCCCAGGAGCAGGGCCGAGAGGAACAGGACGGTGCCGGCGACCACGGCGGTGGTGCGGGAGTGGCGGCGCAGGGAGCTGCGCAGGCCGGGACGGCGGGCGGGGACGCGGTGCACGGTGGTGTTCCAGCCGGTGCCCAGGCCGGACGCCGGGGCGCCGCCCGTCGGGGCGGGGTGCGCTGGTGCCGAGCCGGGCAGCCCGGGGGCCGGCCGCACCGTGGCGGGCGGCTGGTTCCCGGTGCCGGGCTGCTCGGGGCCGCGGCGGCGGGTGCCGGTCGCGGTGTCCGGCGCGCTCCGGCGCGCGGGGGCGGGCCCGGTGGCACGGCGGCGGGTGCCCGTGGGTTGGGCGGGGCGGCGGCGGGTGCCGCCGGGCGCCGGCTGCTGCGGGCCGCGGTGGCGGGCCGCGGCCGGCTGCTCCAGGGGCAGCGGTTCGGGGGCGCCGCGCCAGGCGCCGCTCCCGAACCAGTCGGCCACCTGGCGGGCGGTGGGCCGCTCCCCGGGCTGTTTGGCGAGCATGCTCAGCAGGTACGCCTCGAAGGCGGGCGGCAGCGTGGCGCCCCGCCTGCTCGGCGGCACGGGCGGCGCGTCGACGTGCTGGTACAGCAGCGCGGTCGCGGTGTCGGCCTCGAACGGCGGGCGTCCGACGGCGAGTTCGTACAGTACGCAGCCCAGCGAGTACAGGTCGGAGGCCGAGGACGCGGGGGTGCCGATGGCGCGCTCGGGCGCCAGGTACAGGCCGGTGCCCACGATCTGCCCGGTCGTGGTCAGCCCGGCGGAGGGGTCGTCCACGAAGCGCGCGATGCCGAAGTCGCCGATGCGGACGGTGCCGTCGCGGTCGCCGAGCAGGTTGCCGGGCTTGATGTCGCGGTGCACGATGCCCTGCGCGTGCGCGGCGGCGAGGCCCTCCGCGGCCTGCTGGGCGACCTGGGCCAGGCGCTCGGGCGTGAGCGGGCCGCCGGTGGACAGTTCCCCGGCGAGGCTGTCGCCCTCCACCAGTTCCATGACGAGGAACCAGCGGTCCTGCCAGGTGCCGAAGTCCAGGGTGCCCACCACGTGCGGGTGGTGCAGCCGCGCCGAGGTCTGCGCCTCCAGCCTGAAGCGTGCCTCGGCGGAGGCGTCCGCCCCGTCGTTCAGCAGCAGTTTGACCGCGACCGGCCGGCCGAGCACCTCGTCGAGGCCCCGCCAGACCTCGCCCATCCCGCCCCGCCCGATGACCGCGTGCAGCCGGTACCGATCCGCCACCAGCACCTGTAGCCCGCCCTCGCTCCCCGGAAAGTCCCACCCTCACGTCCGCCGCCCGGAGCGGGGCACGGCAGGGGCCGGGCAGCGCGTTCGGGTTGCGGCAACCGGCCCATCTTAACGATCACTTGACCCGCCGAAGACCTCCACCGATTCCGTACGGATCACCCGTTTGAAGCCGATCAGCACCCGGTAGCGCTCCCGCGCGGCGAACTCCGCGAGGCCCCACACGGCGGGCCGGCCCACCTCCGCGCACAGGTGCAGCACCTGGTCCGCACCGGCCCAGACGCCGACATGGGCGCCGTAGGGGTCTTTCGTGGGCCCGAACAGGAGCAGGTCCAGCGACCGGGGCCGCGCCACCGGGACCGTGGCGCGGGTGTCGGCCCACAGGTCGCTGGAGCGCAGCGGCGGCGCGGCCAGGCCGAAGTGGCGCAGCACCGCGTAGGCGTACAGCTGGCAGTTGGCGCCGGCGGCGAGGTCCGGCCGGGCGGCGACGGCGGGCGATCCCGGGTAGCGGGAGCCGGCGTGGGCGACGGTCCGGAGGGTGGGCGGGAGGTGGTCGAGGAGGGTGGCCCGCATGCTGAATCCCTCCGGGTGAAATGCGACGAGTCGGTCTTCGTACAAATATGTAGAACTGATCATGTATGTCATCGTCGGCCTACCTGCTGATCCACTCCGGAAAGGGAGGACGACCGTGGACCCTCTGACGTGGCTGCTCATCCCGTTGGCGGCGGTATTCATGGCGAGCGCCTGGAGCTGCTGCACGGGACGCCGGCGACGCGCCGACGACTGGGCGCACGTGCAGCGCTACGACCGTCAGCGGGCCGCCCTGGCCCGCGCCACCACCTCCTGGGCCCCCGCACCCCGAGGGTCTACCGCAGGAGGAGCTGGACACCGCCCACGACCGTCGCCGCGATCACCAGCCGCTCGAAGAGCCGCTGGTTGATCCGGTGCACGGCCCACTTCCCGATCAGCGCCCCGGGCACGACGAACACCACGAGCGCCGCGTCCAGCAGCAGGGAGCGCCCGTCGATGAGGCCGAGGCCCGCGCTGAAGGGCACCTTGGAGACGTTGACGACGAGGAAGAAGAAGGCGGACGTGCCGAGGAAGCCGAGTTTGCGGAAGCCCGCCGAGAGCAGGTACAGGGACATCACCGGTCCGCCCGCGTTGGCGACCATCGTGGTGAAGCCGCCGAGCACGCCGTAGGAGCGGGCCTTGAGGCGGCCGGAGCGGGTGGTGACGGCGTCCGGTCCCGGCTCCCCGCCGCCGCGGTCGGCGGTGCGGCGCCGCCACATCGTCACCCCCGCCATCAGCAGCAGGATCGCGCCGATCGAGATCCGTACGACCGTGTCGTCGGCCCACACCAGGAAGAGGGTGCCGACGACGACTCCCGCGGCGACGGCGGGGAACAGCCGCCACAGGGTGGGCCAGTGGGCGTGCCGCCGGTAGGTGAGGACGGCCAGGACGTCCCCGGCGATCAGGACCGGCAGCAGCACCCCGGTGGAGGCGCGGGCGGGCAGCACGGCCGCGAAGACGGCGAGGCTGACCGTGTTGGCGCCGCTGACCGCGGTCTTGGAGAAGCCGACGAGCAGGGCCGCGCAGGCGAGAGCCGCGAACCCCCAGCCGGATATGTGCCAGAGCGTCATCGTGTTCATGCGGCCACCGATCCTATGTCCGGACAACCGCGTGCCGTAAGGACCGTCTCGCCTGGTGACCCCTGCCCGCGCGCCCCCCGGCCGGGGCGCCCCCGCTAGCTCGTCTCCGTCTCCTGGCTCGTCTCCGTCTCCGGGCTCGTCTTCCCGTACCGCGCCCGCAGTTCGCGCTTGAGGACCTTCATGCTCGGTCCCAGGGGCAGCGCGTCGGTGAACTCCACCCGGCGCGGGTACTTGTACCGGCCCAGGTGTTCCTTGGACCACTCGGTCAGGGCGGCCGCGTCGGGGGTGGCGCCGGGCGCGGGGACGACGACGGCGCACACCTCCTCGCCGTGCAGTTCGTCGGGCAGGCCGATGACGGCGGCCTGGGCGACGGACGGGTGGCGCAGCAGCACCTCCTCGACCTCGCGCGGGTAGACGTTGTAGCCGCCGCGGATGACGACGTCCTTCTTGCGGTCGACGATCCTGAGGAAGCCCTCGTCGTCCTTGGTGCCGAGGTCGCCGGTGCGGAACCAGCCGTCGACGAGCGCCTCGGCGGTGGCCTCGGGCCGGCCGAGGTAGCCGGAGAACACGTTGTGGCCGCGCACGACGACCTCGCCCAGTTCGCCGGGCGGCAGGAGTTCGACGCGGTCCTCGGCCTCCGCGCGGGCGATCTCCACGTCGACGCCCCACAGCGGGTGGCCGATGGTGCCGGGCTTCGTGCCGAACCAGGGCTGGTTCACGGTCGCCGTGGGCGAGGTCTCCGACAGCCCGTACCCCTCGAAGACCCGCGCCCCGAACGCGGCCTCGAACCGCTCCAGTACGGCGACGGGCAGCGAGGCGCCGCCGGAGACGCACAGCCGCAGCCGGGGCAGTGCGTCCGCTCCGGCCGCCGCGGCCGCGAGGGCGACGAACATGGTCGGCACGCCGTGGAAGGTGTTCACGCCCTCCTTCACCATCAGCTCGATCGCCCGTGCCGCGTCGAAGCGGGGCAGCAGCACGAGGGTGGCGCCGGCCCGCCAGGTGGAGTTCATCGAGACCGTCTGCCCGAACGCGTGGAAGAGGGGCAGCGCGCCGAGGGCCACGTCGTCGGGGCGGATGTCGTTGGCGTCGAAGGCGTTGACCGTCGCGTTCATCACCAGGTTGAAGTGGCTGAGCACCGCGCCCTTGGGCACGCCGGTGGTGCCGCTGGTGTAGAAGACGACGGCGGGGTCGTCGGCGGCCCGGGTGACGTAGGAGCGCAGGGGCTCGGCGTCCGCCGCCAGCCTCTCCAGCTCGGCGCCCAGCGTGACCAGTTCGACGCCCACCGCGCGGGCGGCCGCCCCGCCCGTCTCCGCCTGCGCCGGGTGGCACAGCAGCAGCGTGGCGCCGCTGTCCCGCAGGACGTGCTCGACCTCCCGCGCGGACAGCAACAGGTGGACGGGGACCACGACTCCCCCGGCCGCCGCGACGGCGTAGTACGCCTGCGGGAACTCCGCGGTGTTGGGCGCCATCAGCGCGACCCGGTCCCCCGGCCGCACGCCGAGGGCGGCCAGCGCCCCGGCCTGCGCGCGGGCGCGCTGCCACACCTGCGCGAAGGTCAGCCTGAGGTCGCCCTCGACCAGCGCGGTCCGGTCGGGGCGGCGCCGGGCGTTCTCGGCGAGGATCGCGGCGACGGAGAGGGTTGCCATGGAGGGGGTGCTCCGTTTCGTTGCGGCTCTTGCTTGCCGGCCTCCTCGCGGGAAGCCGCTGTTGCTGACTCCCTCGCGGGAGGCCCCCGTCGGTGCGCGCGGCACACGCGCGCGGCTCGCGGCTAGGGCCGCTCCACCAGCACCGCGCTGCCCTGTCCGACGCCGACGCACATGGTGGCGAGGCCCCGGGCGGCGCCCGTACGGCGCATGCGGTGCAGCAGGGTGGTCAGGATGCGGGCGCCGGAGCAGCCCAGCGGGTGACCGAGGGCGATGGCGCCGCCGCTCGGGTTGACCAGGTCCTCGTCGATGCCGAGCTGGTCGACGCAGGCGAGGGCCTGGGCGGCGAACGCCTCGTTGAACTCGGCCTCCTCCACGTCCCCGATGCTCCAGCCGGCGCGGGCCAGCGCCTTGCGGGTCGCGGGGACCGGACCGATGCCCATGACGTCGGGATGGACGCCCGCGGAGGCGCCGGCGACATACCGGCCGAGGGATTCGAGGCCCAGCTCGTTCAGGGCCTCCTCGCTGACCAGGAGGAGACCGGCGGCGCCGTCGTTCATCGGGGAGGCGTTGCCCGCCGTGACCGTGCCACCGGCGCGGAACACCGGCTTGAGCCGGGCGAGTTTGTCGTAGGAGGTGTCCTCGCGGACGCACTCGTCGCGGTCGACGACCACGCCGTCGGGACGCTCCACGGGCAGCAGTTCGTGGTGGAAGTGGCCCAGCTTGCGCGCCTCGGCGGCCCGTTGGTGGCTGCGCAGCGCGAACTCGTCCTGGCGCTCGCGCGGGACGCCGTACCGGGCGGCGACCTCCTCGGCCGTCTCCCCCATGGACAGCAGGCCGTGCAGGTCCTTCATGGCCGGGTTGACCAGGCGCCAGCCGAGCCGGGTGTCGTGGGTCTCGATGCGGTGCGGCAGCGCCTCGTCGGGACGGGGCAGGACGAAGGGCGCGCGGCTCATCGACTCCGAGCCGCCCGCGAGGACGATGTCCGCCTCTCCGGCGGCGATGGTGCGCGCGGCGGTGGTGACGGCCTCGAGGCCGGAGGCGCACAGCCGGTTGACCGTGGCGCCCGGGACCGACTCGGGGAGCCCGGCGAGCAGGGCCGCCATCCGGGCGACGTTGCGGTTGTCCTCGCCGGCCTGGTTGGCCGCGCCCCAGTAGACGTCGTCGATGCGGGCCGGGTCGAGTCCGGGCACCTCGGCGACCAGGGCGCGGATCACGGCCGCGGCGAGGTCGTCGGGACGTACGCCGGACAGGGCGCCGCGCAGCTTGCCGATCGGGGTGCGGCGGGCGGCCGCGAAGTGGACGGGGCGCACGGAGGACTCCTCAGCATCCATTAATTAGCACTGCTAGTTTTTGACTATAGACCTCCGCGCGGCCCCCTGGGAAGATCCCCCAGGAGGCCGTCGAGGCCGCGCCGACGAGCTGGAGGAGCCATGCCCGAGTCCCGCGAGCACCCGGACGCCGTTCCGGCCGAGTCCCGCGAGCACACCCTGACCGGAGCGCGGGGCGCCCTCTTCGTCCGGGAGTGGCCGCATCCCCGGCCCCGGTACACCGCCCTCGTGGCGCACGGCTACGGCGAGCACTCCGGCCGCTACGCCGGGGTGGCCGGCGCGCTCGTGGCGCACGGGGCCTCCGTCTTCGCGCCCGACCACGCGGGGCACGGCAGGTCGGCGGGCGAGCGCGTGGTGGTCGAGGACTTCGAGGACGTGGTCGCCGACGTGCACCTCGTGGCCGGCCTGGCCCGCGCCGCGCACCCCGGCCTGCCCCTGGTCCTGATCGGCCACTCCATGGGCGGCCTGATCGCCGCCCGCTACGCCCAGCGGCACCGCGAGGAGCTGTCCGCGCTCGCCCTGTCCGGTCCGGTCATCGGCGCGTGGGAGCTGCCCGGCCGGCTGCTGGCGCTCGACGAGATTCCCGACACGCCGATCAGCCCGGCCGCGCTGTCCCGGGACCCGGCGGTCGGCGCGGCGTACGCGGCCGACCCGCTGGTGTGGCACGGCCCGATGAAGCGGCCAACGGTGGAGGCGTTCGCCCGGATGCTCCGGACCGTCGACGAGGGCGGCGACGTCGGCTCGCTGCCCGTGCTGTGGCTGCACGGCGACGACGACCGGCTGGTCCCGCTCCCCGGCAGCCGCGTCGGCGTGGAGCGGCTCGGCGGCGCCCTCACCGAGCGGGTCCACGCGGGCGCCCGGCACGAGGTGTTCCACGAGACGGACAGGGCGGAGACACTCGCGCAGCTCACCGCCTTCCTGGACGGCGCGCTGGGACGCTGAACCGCCGCCCGCCCCGGCGACCGGCGTCCCGGGCCCTGAGCCCCGACCGCCCAGACGACCCGCGGCCCGGGCAGCGCCCCGCCCGCCCCGGCGACCGGCCTCCCGGGGCACCACCCCCGACCGCCCGGACAACCGGGCGTCCCGGGCCCTGAGCCCTGACCGCCCGGACGACCCGCGGCCCCCGGCACTCCCCCGCCCGCCCCGGCGACCGTCCCGGGACACCGCGCCCCGCCCGCCCCGGCGACCGGCGGCCCGTGGCACCGACCCCCGCCCGCCCGGACGACCGGCGTCCCCAGGGGGGGCCTGAGCCCCGTCCCGCCCCGGCGGCGTGCCCCGGCGGGGCGTTTGCCGTGGTCCGCGCAGGGCACCCGCGCCCCCATGGAGTGGTTGCGCAGTGCTGCCTGCGTGGGTGAGGACCCCGAACTGTTCTTTCCCGTGGGCACACGCGGACCGGCGCTGCGGGACACCGCGGCCGCCAAACGCGTCTGTGCCCGGTGCCCGGTGATCACCCAGTGCCTGTCCTTCGCGCTCAGCAGCGGACAGACCTCGGGTGTGTGGGGCGGGACCGGCGAGGAGGAGCGCCTCGCACTGCTCCGGACCGCCAGAGACGATGTTGCAAGGAGAAGCACCGTATGACTGTCGTCAAGAGCACGATCCCCGACTCCGCCCGTCAGGTCGCCGGGGAGGCGCTGCAGAACACCCTCGTGGATCTCCTCGGGCTCTCCCTCATCGGGAAGCAGGCCCACTGGAACATCGTGGGACCCCGGTTCCGTTCCATCCACCTCCAGCTGGACGAGGTCGTGGCGGCGGCCCGCACGTTCGCCGACACGGTCGCCGAGCGGTCCTCGGCGCTCGGCCTGCCGCCGGACGGCCGCCCGGAGACCATCGCCTCGGCCTTCACGCTGCCCGGCCCCAAGGACGGCTGGGTGCGTGACACGGAGGCCGTCGAGGTGCTGGTCGAGGCCCTGGAGTCCGCCGTGGCCCGGCTGCGCGAGCGCATCGACGCCACCGAGAAGGCCGACCCGGTGACCCAGGACCTGCTCATCGCCATCACCGCGGAACTGGAGAAGCAGCGCTGGATGTTCGCCGCCGAGAACGTCTCCCACGACGACTGACCGGCGCGGCGCCGCCCGCTTCCCGCATGACGAACGAAAGGGGCACCCGATGACCGACGCCCTCGAACTCGACGCCCTGTGGGAGGACTTCCACCGCGTCGTGAACATGACCTCGGCCGAGCTGGCGGCCTGGCTGAGGGTCCGGGACGCCGACGAGAACGCCGAGCCGCTCCCCCAGGAGGCCGGCACGCCCACCGGGCAGCACGTGCTCGCCATCCTGCAGAAGCGCCGCACCGACCTGACCGACGACGACCTGCGCGTGATGCGCAGGGTCGTCGAGACGGTCGACTCCCAGGCGGATCTGGAGAACGAGCCCGAGACCGAGTCGGGCGACGCCGAGGACACCCGCAGGCGTCACCGGCTCATGACCCTCGGCCACGATCCCCTCAAACCGGCCCCGTGAGCCGTGACCGGGACGCGAAGGTCCTGAACGAGCTGGTCCGGGCGCACGGGGAGACGTTCGCGCACGAGGCCGGCATCACCCTGCGGAACACCCCGCAGCCGCTGTACCGGCTGCTGGTGCTCGCCGTGCTGCTCAGCGCCCGCATCCGCGGTTCGGTGGCCGTCGCGTCCGCCCGCGCGCTGTCCGAGGCGGGCCTGCGCGATCCGCGCCGCATGGCAGGCGCGGACTGGCGGGCCCGCGTGGACGCGCTGGGGCGCGGCGGCTACCGGCGCTACGACGAGCGCACGGCGACCCAGCTCGGGGACGGCGCCGAGCTGGTCCTCGAGCGCTGGGGCGGCGATCTGCGCCGGCTGCGCGCGGAGGGCGACGGGAGCGTCCCCGCGCTGCGGGCGCTGCTCCAGGAGGTGCCGGGGCTCGGCCCGGCCGGCGCGGACATCTTCCTGCGCGAGGTCCAGGCCGTGTGGCCCGAGGTGGCGCCGTACCTGGACGCCAAGACCCTCTCCGGCGCCGGGCGCCTCGGTCTGCCCGAGGACGCCGGCCGGCTCGCGGGCCTGGCCGGCGACACCGACCCCGCCGCCCTGGCGGCCGCGCTGGTGCGCGCGGCCCTGGACAAGCACGTGGCTCAGGAGTGCCTGGCCCACGCGGCTTGAGCCACCACGCCACGGACGCCGCCCCGCCCTGCCGTCGCGCTTGGGCCGCCGTACGGCCGTCACCCGGACGGCCGTACGGGTCACCCGGCAGGCGTGCGGGGGAACAGGGGCACGCTTAGCGTCGGAATCGCACACCAGTTGCGGTACCGCCGGGCGGCCGTACGCCGTCCCCGGGTGCCCCTTCGGCGTGGGAGGCCGGTCAGCCATGAGACTCACCGCACGTCGGCGCGGCCACGGCCGCCATCGCGGGGGGCCGCGGCTCACCGACCGCTGGCGGGAGGCGGCACAGACCCGCCTGGCCCCGGTGCAGCGCTCGCTGCTGATCACCTGGGCCTCCTTCGGCGTGACCTTCGGCACCGTACGGGTGATCACGCACGGCATCCGGGGCGGCTGGCTGCCCTGGGGCAACGTGTCCGCGGGCGGCGAGCACCTGCACCACTACGACTTCGGCATCGCCCTGCTCGCCGGCCTCGGCCTGGTCGCGGTCCGCGGTGACGAGAAGGCCGTCGGGCACCCGGCCGTGGCGGCCGCGTACGGCTGCGGCACCGCGCTGATCTGCGACGAGTTCGCGCTGCTGCTTGACCTCCAGGACGTGTACTGGGCCAAGGAGGGCCGGCTGAGCGTCGACGTCAGCCTCGGCGTGCTCTCGGTGCTCGGCGCGTACCTGACGGCGAAGCCGTTCTGGCACGAGATCGGCCGCATCACCCGGCGCCATGTCCTCGCCTCGGCCGGCCACGACGCCCGCCCCGCCGCCTGACTCCCCGCCGCCCCGAGTCGCCCCCGCACCACGAGGAGACAGGCATGAGCCCAGCCCGGCGTCCCCGCCCCGCCCCTGCCGCGGAACTCCCCGGCGGCACCGACGCCGGCGAGTTCACGGCCGTCGCCGACCCGCCCGGCCCGGACCGCGGACCGGAACTCCCCGGGGAACCACCGCCGCCGCGAGGCCCTGTGCGGGTGCACATATCCGGCGCCGACCCCTGGTCGGTGCCCAGAGCGTGCTCGCTGGCCCTGCTCGGGTTCGGGGTGTGCGTGGGCGCGACCCTGGGAGTGGTCTGGATCGTCCTGAAGGTGACGGGCCAGGAACCCTGGGTCCCGGCCGGCTGGGCCCTGCTCGTCGCCGTGGCCGTGGTGGCGGTCGAAGTGGTCCTGGGCACGGCGCTCGCGACGCTGGTCGCCGTGCTCTACAACCTGACCTCGGCCCACGCGGGCGGCCTGCGCATGACGCTGAGCGACGACGCCCCAAAGGCGGCCGCCGGCCCGCTGCCGTCACCGCTGCCGGACGTCGCCCGCGTCCTCGGCCGCGTCCGGGCCCGCCTCGGATTCCCGCCCCCCGGGAGCGGGGCGCGCCATGTCGAGTTCGCCGACCGCTGCGGCCGGGCCCGGCGCCGGTTGCGGGAGCACGCCGCGCGGCGGCTCACCGGGTTCCGCACGGCCCTGCGCGCACGGCGCGACCGCCAGGAGTGACGTCCGGACCGCCTGCGGACGGCGCTCAGTCCGCGATGCCGGCCACCGGCAGACGCAGCAGCCGGGCGACCGTGCGCAGGACGCCGTTGTCGTTGTTGGACGGCGCCAGATGACGGGCCCGGCGGACGACCTCGGGGTGGGCGTTGGCCATGGCGAACGACCACTCGGCCGCGTCCAGCATCTCCAGGTCGTTGAGGTAGTCGCCGAACACCATCGTCTGGGCCGGGGTGATCCCGAGCTCGCGCTGGAGGCCGCGCAGCGCGGCGCCCTTGTTGGCGGTGCGGTTCATCACGTCGACCCAGTGCTCGCCGGACACGACGACCTGGTGGTCCGCGGCAAAGCCGGACAGCGCCGGGGCCGTGGTCCGCTCGGCGGAGCCGAAGTCGAAGAGGGCGACCTTGACGACCTCGTCCTCGACGGCCGTGAGGTCCGTGACGCTCCGGTGCCGCACGTAGTACTTGCGCACCTCGGCCAGGAAGGCCTCGTCGGTCCGCTCGACGTACGCCGACCGCTTCCCGCACACCACGGCGCCCACGTCCACGCCCCGCGCCACGAGGTCGCGCACCGCGTGCACGATGCGGGCGGCGACGCCCGCACCCAGCGGGTCGGAGCTCAGCTCCACACCGTCCCGTACGACGTAGGTGCCGTTCTCCGCGATGAAGACCATGCCGTCGTCGGCGCCGGCGAACTGCTCGGCCAGCGTGGCGTACTGGCGGCCGCTGGCCGGGCTGAAAAGGATCCCCCGACGGCGCATTTCGGCCAGGGCGGCCCACAGCCCGTCCGGGATCCGCTTGGCGTCGTCGAGGAGCGTGCCGTCCATGTCGGTGACGATCAGCCGTATGTCGGCAGGGCCGTCCGGGAGCGCGGCGGCGGTGGGCAGGGGCGAGGTCGAGGCAGTGCTGGGCATGTCCTTTTTCCGTGCTGGGAGCGGCCCCAGGGAAACACGCCCGGCTCCTCACGGGCAAACACGCCCTGGCCGAAAAGCGCGGGTCCGCAGCCGGCGGCTCGGCCGATTCCGGAGACAACGTGATCACCGGGCGGCACAATGGCGTCGACGGCCGCACGGAGCACGGAGAACGGGCGGCAGGCGAACGAGACGAACGTGGAGCGCAGACGTGAGCGAGAGCCGCACCCCGCCTGGCGGGTCGCCGAGGCTGAACACCGGTGTGGCGCACAACGCGCGGGTGTGGAACTACTGGGTCGGCGGCAAGGACAACTACGAGGTCGACCAGCAGGTCGGCGAGCACGTCGCCGGCATGTTCCCGGTGATCCGGGACGTCGCCCGCGCGGACCGCGAGTTCCTCGGCCGGGCCGTGCGCCACCTGACGGCCGAGCGGGGCGTGCGCCAGTTCCTCGACGTCGGCACCGGGCTGCCCACGGTCGACAACACCCACGAGATAGCGCAGCGCATCGCCCCCGAGTCGCGCATCGTCTACGTCGACAACGACCCGATCGTCCTCGTCCACGCCCGCACCCTGCTCACCAGCACCCGCGAGGGCGTCACCGACTACATCGACGCCGACGTGCACGACCCGGACGCCATCGTCGAACGCGCGGCGGCCACGCTGGACTTCACCCGTCCGATCGCGGTGATGATGCTGGGCATCCTGAACTTCGTGCTGGACACCGGCGAGGCCCGCGACATCGTGCGGCGCGTCATGGCCGCGGTGCCCTCGGGCAGCTTCCTGGTCCTGACGCACCCCACCTTCGACGCCGACCTCGGCGGCGAGGGCAACGTCGCGGCCATGGAGTTCTGGAACGCCAACGCCACCCCGCCGATCACCGCCCGCAGCCGCGCCGAGGTCGCCGCGTTCCTCGACGGTCTGGAACTGGTGGAGCCGGGTCTGGTGCCGTGCTCGCAGTGGCGCGCCGGGGGCGACCTGCCCGCCGCCGTACCGCAGTTCGGCGCGGTCGCCGTGAAACCCTGACGCCAGGCCCGCGCGCCGGGCGCCCGAGCGCGCGCCCGCCCGAGTTCCGAGGAGGCCGTATGACCACCCTCGCCGACCCCGTGCCCGGCGGGCGTCCCGGAGACGTGGAGCGGGCCACCGCGCTCGCCGCGGAGCTCGCCGAGCGCGGTGTGCACGGCGTCGTCCTGGCCTACGTGGACACCGCGGGCGTGGGCCGGGTCAAGACGGTCCCGGCCGCGAAGCTGCCGGCGGCCGCGGCCTGGGGCGTGGGCATGTCCCCGGTCTTCGACACCTTCCTGGCCGACGACTCGATCGTCACCACCGACGTCCTCGGCTCCCCCGACGGCGACCTGCGGCTCTACCCGGACCTCGACCAGCTGGCCGTCCTCTCCGCCCAGCCCGGCTGGGCCTGGGCGCCGGTGGACCGCATCACGCAGGAGGGCGAGCCGCACCCGGGGTGCTCCCGCACCTTCCTGCGCCGGATCGTCGCGGACGCCGGGCGACGCGGGCTGACGTTCCGGGCGGCCATCGAGACCGAGTGGGTCTTCGGCCTGGGGAGCGCCCCGGAGGGCGAGTTCGTGCCCGCGCTGTCCGGGCCGGCCTACGGGGCCGTACGGCAGGTGGAGCTGAGCGACTGCACGGCCGACCTGCTGGCGGCGCTCGCCGCGCAGGGCGTGGACGTGGAACAGCTCCATCCCGAGTACGCGGCCGGGCAGTTCGAGGTGTCGGTCGGCGCCCTGGACCCGGTGGCGGCGGCCGACCGGAACGTCCTGGTGCGGCAGACCGTGCGGGCGGTGGCGCGCCGGCACGGGCTGCGGGTCTCCTTCTCCCCCGCCGTGCGGGCGCGGGGCGTGGGCAACGGCGGCCACGTGCACCTGTCCGTCTGGCGCGACGGGACCAACCTGCACTCCGGCGGCGACCGCCGCTACGGCATGACGGCCGAGGCCGAGTCGTTCGCCGCGGGACTGCTCGCGCGGCTGCCCGCCCTGACCGCGGTCACCGCGCCCAGCCCGGCCAGCCATCTGCGGCTCAGACCGTCACAGTGGGCGGGCGTGTTCACCGCCTGGGGCCGCGAGACCCGCGAGGCGGCCGTACGGATCGTCACCGGCACCCACGGCATCGGCGACCGGGCCGCCAACCTGGAGGTCAAGCCGGTCGACCTCGCCGCGAACCCGTATCTGGCGCTCGGCTGCCTGATCGCCGCGGGCCTGGACGGCATGGACGGCTCGGCGGTCCTGCCCGAGGAGACCACCGGGGACCCGGCCCGGCTCGGTGAGAACGAGGCGGCGGCGCGGGGGGTGCGGCGGCTGCCCACGTCACTCGCGGAGTCCGTCGCCGCGTTCCGCGCGGACGAGGTGCTGCGCGGCGCGCTGGGGCCGGTGCTCGCCGACGCGGTGACGGCGGTGCGCGAGGGCGAGATCGCCGCCGTGGAGGGCCTGGACGACGAGCGGGTCGCGGCGGCCTACCGCTGGACGTACTGATGGCCCGCGCATCCGGCGCCGGGCCGGTCCGGGAGGCGCTCGCCGCGCTGCCGCTGGTGGACCACCACTGCCACGGGGTGGTCACCGCCGAGCTGGACCGGCCGGGTCTGGAGTCGCTGCTCACCGAGGGCGAGGCCTGGCCCGGCAGCGGCGTGTCCGCCTTCGACAGCCCCGTGGGCGTGGCCGTCCGCCGCCACTGCGCGCCCGTGCTGGACCTGCCCCGCCACGCTCCCGCCGACGCCTACGTGGCCAGGCGCGCCGAGCTGGGCGCCGCGGAGGTCAACCGGCGGTTCCTGGCCGCCTCCGGCACACACGTGTTCTGTGTCGACACCGGCTACGCGCCCCAGCCCCTGACCTCCCCGGCGGAGCTGGCGGCCGCGGCGGGCGGTGACGCGGTGGCGTACGAGGTCGTACGGCTGGAGGGCGTCGCGGAGGCCGTCGCGGCGCGCGGTGTGGAGCCCGGCGAGTACGGCGCGGTGATCACCGAGGCGGCGCTGGCAGCCGTACGGCGGCCGGGCGTCGTGGCGGTGAAGTCGGTGGCCGCCTACCGCACCGGCTTCGCCCTCGACCCCGCACGCCCGTCCGCGGCGGAGGTGACCCGGGCGGCGGCCGCCTGGCTGGGGCGCGGGGGCTCGCGCCTGGACGACCCCGTACTCGTACGGCACCTGCTGTGGACGGCCGTCGACCTCGGGCTGCCGCTGCAACTGCACACCGGGTTCGGCGACGCCGACCTGCGCCTGCACCGGGCGGACCCCGCGCTCCTGACCGACTGGCTGCGGCTGACGGCGGGCACGATCCCGGTCATGCTGCTGCACTGCTGGCCCTACCAGCGCCAGGCGGCCTATCTGGCGGCCGTGTTCGAGCGGGTGTACCTCGACGTGGGCCTCGCCCTGCACCACGTGGGCCCCGCACGAGCCGGCGCGGTGCTCGCCGAGGCCCTGGAGATCACCCCGTTCCGCAAACTGCTGCACAGCTCCGACGCCTACGGGGTGGCCGAGTTCCACCACCTGGGCGCGGTGGCCTTCCGCCAGGGCCTGGCCGCTCTGCTCGGGGAACGGGTCGACGCCGACGAGCTGAGCGCCGACGACGCCCTGCGGATCGCCCACTGGACGGCACGCGACAATGCGCGGCGGGTCTACGGTCTCGACGGCCCCACGGACCCGCCCGGCCTCCCCGGCCCGCCGGACCCGACAGACTCTCCCGATCTCCCCCACTGAACGCCACTGAAAGTATGATCAAGCAATGTCTGACATGACCGAAACCATGCCCGGCTGGCTGAGCAGCGACGAACTGGAGTCGGCGCGCGCCCGCATGCCGATCCTGTACGTCGAGGCGGTGCCCGTGCGCGTCGACGACAGCGGCGAAGTGACCAGCATCGGCCTGCTCCTGCGCATCGGACCGGACGGAACGGTCAGCCGGACCCTGGTCTCCGGCCGCGTGCTCCACCACGAGCGGGTGCGCGACGCCCTGCTGCGCCACCTGGAGAAGGACCTCGGCCCGGTGGCGCTGCCCCGTGTGCCGGCCTCCCTCCAGCCGTTCACCGTCGCCGAGTACTTCCCGACGGCCGGCATCACGCCGTACCACGACCCGCGGCAGCACGCCGTGTCCCTCGCCTACGTCGTCCCGGTGACCGGCGACTGCCGGCCCCGGCAGGACGCCCTGGACCTGGTGTGGTTCAGCCCCCAGGAGGCGGCCTCCGAGGCGGTGCGGAGCGAGATGCCCGGCGGACACGGGGTCCTGCTCAGGCAGGCGCTCGCCCACGTGGGTCTCGTGAGCTGACAGGGGCCACGGGAGCCTCTAGGGCAACACCTGCACCAGAGCTCCCAAAACCCTGTTAAAAGGGGCTGGGAGAAGATCGTCCGATCATGCGATCGTGCGCTGCATGAGCCCAGAGCACGTCCTCGACGACCGCCGCGACGATCACCCCCAAGGCCTGCCGCCGCACCGGACCGCCACCCGTGCCCGGGTCCGCGCGATGGCGAACAAGGTGCCGGAGGTGACCGTCTGGTTCTGGGTGATCAAGGTGCTGACCACCGGCATGGGCGAGACCGCCTCGGACTACCTGGCCCGTCTGCTCGGCCCGGTCCCGGCGGTGGCCCTCGGTGGCCTCGCCCTTGTCGCCGCGCTGGTCGTGCAGCTCGCCGTGCGCCGGTACGTGGCCTGGATCTACTGGACGGCCATCGTCATGGTGAGCGTGTTCGGCACCATGGCCGCCGACGTCCTGCACGTGGGCCTCGGCGTCCCCTACACCGTCTCCACGCCCGCCTTCATGATCGCCCTGGGCCTCGTCTTCGCCCTCTGGTACGCCGTCGAGCGCACCCTGTCCATCCACAGCGTGCACACCCGCCGCCGGGAGGCGTTCTACTGGGCGGCCGTGCTGGCCACCTTCGCGCTCGGCACCGCGGCGGGCGACCTGACCGCGACGGCGGGGTTCGGCTACCTCGGCTCGGTCGTCCTGTTCGGTGTGGCCATCTGCGTGCCCGCCCTCGCCCACCGCGGCGGCATGCTGGGCGCCGTGGCCGCCTTCTGGACGGCGTACGTCATCACGCGGCCGCTCGGCGCCTCGATCGCCGACTGGATGGCGCTGCCGGCCGCCCGGGGCGGGCTCGACCTGGGCCTCGGCCCGGTCACCCTCGCCTGGACGGCCGCCATCCTCGCCCTCGTCGGCTATCTGGCGGTCTCCCGCGCGGACGTGACGCCGCGCCCGGGCTCCGTCACGAGGTGATCGGCCGCCGCGTCCGGGTCGAGGAGCCGGCCCAGCCGGGCGGGCACGTCGAGTCCGACGAGGAGCACCACGATCATCGTCCCGGCGAAGGTCAGGACGGCCAGCGCCCGCCCCAGGTCCATGCCGGAGGCGAGGTGGGCGCCGAGGACCGGGGCCACCGCGCCGCCCAGGGCGCCCACGTTGTAGGTGAAGCCCAGGGCGGCGGCGCGGGTGTGGGTCGGGAAGTGGCCGCCGATGTAGCGGGGCAGCAGGCCGGAGATGCCGAAGCTGGTGGCCTGGAGCACGAACAGCAGCACGCCGAGCAGCGGCAGGCTGTCGCGGACCGCGAAGACCGGGAAGACGAAGAGCAGTGAGGCCAGCAGCGTTCCGGCGTACGCCTTCCTGGTGCCGAACCGGTCGCCCGCGAACCCGGCGAGCCAGCACCCGGCCATCGTGCCGAAGCCCGCGTAGAACAGGGCGTCGGTGACCTGTCCGGGGTCGTAGCCCAGGTCGGTCTTCAGGTAGGTGGGGAGCAGGGCCTGGATGGGCCAGGAGTACAGGAACGCGAAGAAGATCGTCACGATCATCGACACGTACAGCGGCCAGCCGCGGCGGCCGCCGAGCTGCACGGCGAAGGCGATCAGGCAGGCTCCGGCCACGACCGACAGCACCGGCACGAGTCCGTCGCCGAGCGGGGTGAAGACCGCGAAGAGCGAGACGGTGGCCGCGACCGCCAGCACCAGGTTGAGGGCCGCCGCGGCCGGGGTGGCGAACAGCGGGCGGAACGGGTTGGGCCGCCGGTCCCCTGCCGCGACCGAGGCCTGCCAGTCGGCGGCCTCGGGCAGCGCGCGGCGCATCCACAGCGCGACGGCCACCGGGATCAGCCCGAGGTAGAACATCCACCGCCAGCCGAGGGCCGGCACGACCCACTTGTAGACCTCGGCGGCCAGGACCGTGCCCGCGGAGTAGCCGGAGATCAGGAAGCCGCTGGCCCGGTTGCGCATGTGCACGGGCCAGCTCTCCATGACGTAGGTGGCGCTGGCCGAGTACTCCCCGGCCATGCCCATGCCGATGGCGAGCCGGGCGGCGAACAGGCTGGTGTAGTCCCAGGCGAATCCGCAGGCGAAGCTGCCCAGGGAGTACAGCAGGATGCTGACCACCATCGACAGTTTCCGGCCGAAGCGGTCGCCGAGGGCGCCGAGCAGGGCGCCCCCGAGCCACCGGGTGATGAAGGCGGCCGAGACGAGACTGGCCGCCTGGACCGTGTCGAGGTGGAAGTCGGCGCTGATCTCGGTCAGCACCAGCGTGATCAGCACGAAGTCGAAGCCGTCCAGGAGGTAACCGATCCAGGCGGCGAAGAAGGACTTCCACTGGCTTCGGCCGACCTGGCGGTACCAGGGCGTCTGCGGTGGCGCGGTGGTGTGGTGCACGGTGACTCCAGGATGCCGGACGCACTCGCCGTCGAGTGCTCTCGGGTGGGGGTGCCGCGCCTACGGGCGGGCGAGGTGTGTCACGAAGCGGTGGGTGAGCGCGGTGGGGGCGGTGATCGCGGTGCCGACGACCACGCTGTGGGCGCCGAGGGCGAGCGCGGCGGCGGCCTCCTCGGGGGTGCTGATACGGCCCTCGGCCACGACCGGGGTGCCGCTCTCGCGGGCGAGGGCGGCCACCAGGTCCAGGTCGGGGCCGCTCTGCCGCGGGGAGCCGGGCACGTATCCCGACAGGGTGGAGGAGACGAGGTCGGCGCCCTGCCGGGCGGCCGTGAGGCCCTCGTCGAGGGTGGAGACGTCGGCCATGACCAGGGCGCCGGCGGCGTGCACGGCCGCCACGAGGTCGGCGAAGGAGCTGCCGTCGGGGCGGGGCCGCGCCGTCGCGTCGGCGGCGACGACGTGCGCGCCGGCCTCGGCCACGGCGAGGGCGTGGGGCACGGTCGGGGTGATGTAGACGCCGGTGTCGCCGTCCTTCCACAGCCCGATCACGGGCAGGTCGACGGCGGCGGCGACGGCGGCCACCACCTCGGGCTCGTTGACGCGGACGCCCGCGGCCCCGCCGGCGGCGGCCGACCGGGCGAGCCGGACCAGGGTCGCGGTGTCCCGCATCGGGTCCCCGGGCGGTGCCTGGCAGGAGACGATCAGCCGCCCTCGTACGGCGTCGACTGCGGACGGGTTCATGCGGGTCCTCCGGGAGTGTGCGGTGGGACGGCTCGGCCCGTGTGCCGGGCGGGCGTGCCGTGCAGGGGCTCGGTGCGGGTGAGCAGGGCGGCTCCTCGTACGGCGGCGTCGGCGCCCAGGCGCGGCGGTACCGGGCGCAGGTGCCGCAGGGGGGCCATCAGCTCGGCGGTGAAGGCGTCGGTCAGCGCCGACCAGTACAGGTCGCCGATGTGGGGCACGCCGCCGCCCACGACGACGCGGTGCGGGCCGAGCGCGTTGGCCAGGCCGCCCGTCGCGCGTCCGGTGGCGCGGGCCCCGGTGGTGATCGCCCGGCGGGCGTCGGCGTCGCCCGCGCCGGCGCGTTCGGCGACCTCCTGGAGCCGTGCGGCCGGCCGTCCGCTCAGCCGCTCGTACAGCGCGGTGATCGCGGGGCCCGAGGCGATCGCCTCCAGGTGGCCGCGGCGGCCGCAGGTGCAGGGCAGGTCCGCGGCCTCGGGGCTCGGCACGTGGCCGAGGTGACCGGCGATGCCCGCGCTGCCGTGCAGCATCCGGCCGTCCACCGCGACCGCCCCGCCGACTCCGGTGCCCACGGCGACGTAGAGGAGGGAGGCGTCCGGGTGCGGGAGGGCGGCGAGTTCGGTCGCGGCGGTGGCGCGTACGTCGTTGTCGCAGGCGACCGGGAGACCGGTGCGCTCGTGCAGCCCGGCCGCCAGGGCGGTGCCGGCCCAGCCGGTGATCGCGTCGGTGGCGCTGGTGACGACACCGCCGCGCGGGTCGACCACGCCCGCGGCGGCGACGCCGATCGCCCGGGCGCCGTCGTCCACCTCGCGGGCCGCGCCGGCCAGCGCGTCGAGCACGGCCCGCGCCCCCGCCCGCGCGGGTGTCGGGCGGGTGTGCCGGCGCAGCACGGTGCCGTCCGGCCCGACCAGGGCGGCAGCGATCTTGGTGCCGCCGAGGTCGAGCCCGATGACCGGCCCGGCGCCGGGATCCGGGGCGGCGGTCATCGCACGGGGGTGAGTCCGGCCGCGCGCAGGCGGGCGTCCACCTCGGCCACGGCCGCCGCGCCCAGCTGGATCTGCGGGAACGCGGTGTCGCCGCAGGCGATGACGCCCAGCAGGCGCAGCGCCGCCTTGAACGCGCCGAGCGCGGACGAACTCCGCCCCATGTCGGTCTCGGGGCCCGCGTCCACCAGGTCGAACAGGGCGGCGAGCCGTTCCTGCTCCTTGGCGGCCAGCGGCCAGTCGCCGGAGCGGGCGGCGTCGTAGAGGCGGACGTAGCCCGCGGGGTCGACGTTGCCGAGGCCGGGGACCACACCGTCCGCGCCGGCGAGCAGGGCCGCGTCGACGGTCAGTTCGGAGCCGGTGAGGACGGAGAAGCCCGGAACCGGTCCCGAGGCGCGGCCCTCGCGGCCGCCCAGCGCGAGGAGCAGCCGGCGCAGGGAACCCTCGTCCCCGCTGCTGTCCTTGACCCCGGCCAGGGTGCCGTCGGCCGCGAGGTCCAGCACGAGTTCGGGCGACAGCTTGCTGTGCACGGACACCGGCAGGTCGTAGGCGAACAGGGGCAGGTCCACCCGCTCGCGGATCCGGCGGAAGTGCCCGGCGATCTCCCGGGGGTGGGTGCGGGTGTAGAAGGGCGCGGTGACCACCAGGGCGTCCGCGCCGAGCTGCGCCGCCTCGCGGGCGTGGTCCAGGACGCGGGCCGTGGTGGTGTCGATGACGCCCGCGAGGACCGGCACGCGTCCGTCGGCCGTGTTCACCACCGTCTCCAGGGCGACGCCCCGCTGCTCGTCGCTGAGGTAGGCGACCTCGCTGGTCGATCCGAGGGCGAATAGCCCGTGGACGCCCCCGGCGATCAGGTGCTCGACCAGCCGGGACAGGGAGGCCGTGTCGACTTCGCCGGCTTCGTCGAGGGGGGTGCAGACGGGCGGTACGACGCCGCGCAGGGGCGTGGGCAAGGGCATGGGGTTCTACTCCGTGACACTGACACGTAAGACGTCTGACGTCCGAACCTTACGCATGGCCGACGGGGGGTGGTCAAGAGTGGGCTGAGTCACACACCAGCAGACCGACGAGCACCTCACCGGCCCGGACATGGAGCACGCAGGGACCTCAACGCCGCGCTCCGCTTTCTCCTTCGGGAGTCCCGGTCGACGGTGTACGGCCACCTCACCAGGACCGCTCCCCGGCAGCCGAAGAAGATCAGAGCCACGAAAGCCCGACCGCCACCTTGCTGCTGGTGTGTGAGGCGGGACTCCGGGCCGTGACTCGTGGCTCGCCGCCGGTTGGGCTGACGGGAGCGTCGGGGTGCCGGGGGCGCCGGAGTGCCGGGGTGCCGGGGTGCCGAGCCGGCGTCCCGGTCAGGTGCTCGGTGTGTCCGTGCCGGCGGGCTGCGCCGTCTCCATCGTGGCCCGGGCTTCGGTCAGCCTGCGGCGTACGGGGGCGTAGTGGTCGCGGAGGGCGCGCACGAAGCCCTCGGTGTCGCCCGCTCTGGCCGCCCGCACGATGGCGCGGTGGTCGGCGATCGTGCCCGCCTCGTCCTCCGCGGAGATGCCCTCGAGGTGCGGCGCGACGATGGCGTAGACGTCCCAGAAGGCCAGGGAGAGCTGGGCGACGAGCTTGTTGTCCAGCCGTCGCACCAGCCGCTCGTGGAAGGAGCGGTCGCAGGCGGCGAAACCGTCGCCGTCGTGGGCGCCGCGCTGGTCCATCTCGTCGACGAGGGTGTCGAGCGCGTCGAGGTCCTCGGGGGCCAGCGTGGCCAGGATGCGCTCGGCGAGGCCGCGTTCGATCAGCTCGCGGACCTCGACCAGTTCGGAAAGGATCCGGAAGTCGTCCTTGGGTTCGAGGAGCCCCCGGAACGCCAGTCCCTCGACGAGCGCGGAGAGGCTGAGCCGGCCCACGTACGTCCCGTGGCCGCGCCGCACTTCCACGATGTCGAGTACGGCGAGGGTCTTGACCGCCTCGCGGATGCTGGACCGGCTGGCGCCCAGGGCCGTGCACAGCTCGGCCTCGGACGGCAGCGGGTCGCCGGGCTTGAGGCGGTTGTCGAGGATGTAGCTCTTGATCGCCTCGGCGACCTCCTGGCGCAGCGACGGCCGGGCCGCCGTCCGGAACTCCTGCGGACGCGGCGGACGCGACACGTTCACCTGATGCCTCCCTCTCCTCGTTCCTCGTGCGGCCTGCCCAGGCTACCAAGATGAGACATCAGACGTCTGATGTGAACGTTTCGCCGGTTGCCGGAAAACGAACAAAGGCCGTACAGGTTGCCCTGATACGACCTCTGACACGCTGACCCGCGTCCTCGCAAGTCGGGACGACAGGATTTGAACCTGCGACCCCTTGACCCCCAGTCAAGTGCGCTACCAAGCTGCGCCACGTCCCGTTGCCCGTCTGACCTGGGCTTTCCCCTGGCCGAACGCGCAGGAAAACCATACCGCACTCGGATCGGTCCTCGCGCACGCCTTTCGCTCCACGAGACCGTGGCGTCAGCGTCCCGCCGGGCGCACCCGCCCGCGCGCCGCACCGGTACCGGCACCGTCGCCGGGGGCGAGGGTGTGCGCGTCGGCGCGTATCAGGTCGCGTATCGCGGGGACGGCGAGCAGCGCGGCCGGGACGACCAGGCTCATCGCCCCGGCCACCAGCAGGACGTGCCCGGCGCCGAGGAACGCGGCGGCGGGCCCGGCGAGGGCCTGCCCCACGGGCATCATGGCGAGGGAGCCCGCCACGTCGTAGGCGTGTATGCGGTTGAGGACGTCCGGCGGGACCTGCGTCTGGACGCTGGTCGCCCACATCACGCCCCAGAACGACATCCCGGCCCCGGCGACCGCGGCGACCGCCGCCATGACGGGCACGCCGAGGCCGGCGCCGACCGCCGCAGGGAATCCGGCGAAGGCGAACAGGGCCACCGCGCCGGCGCGCAGCATCCGGCGGGGGCGCAGCCGCAGCGCGAGGAAGCCGCCGACGACGGTGCCGGCGCCGAGCGCGGAGTTGACCAGGCCGTAGGCGCGCGGGCCGTGCTGCTGGACCACCTCGGTGGCCACCAGCGGGACGGTCGGTCCCCAGACCGCGATCATGTAGAGGCACCAGACGGCTATGACGCCCCACAGCCATATCCTCGCCCTGAACTCCCGCCAGCCCTCGACCAGATCCGCCTTGAAGGTGCCCGTACGGTGCTCGTGCGGACCTGTGCCGAACGTGCCCGGCACGCCCAGCGCGTCGGGTCTGCCGCGTCCGCCCGGTGCGAGCCCGGGCAGGCGGAGCAGCAGCAGGCACAGGGCGCTGACCGCGTACGTGGCCGCGTGGGCGGCGAACACCGAGCCGGGCGAGGCGAAGCCGACCAGCAGGCCGGCCACGGCGGGCCCGGCGAGCTGGGCGGCGGACTCGGCGATGCGTATGGCGCCGTTGGCCGCCTGGATGTCGGAGGCGAGCCGGGGCACCGTACTGGCCACGCCCGGCTGGAACACCGCACCGGCCACGCCGTTGACGAAGCCGATGGCGCAGATCTCCCAGAGCACCACATGCCCGGAGTAGAAGAGGGCGGCCGCGAGGGACTGGGTGCCCAGCCGCACCAGGTCGGCGCCGATCATCAGCCTGCGGGTGCTGAACCGGTCGGCGATCACCCCGCCGAAGACCACCAGTCCCGCGAAGGCGGCGGCCGTGGAGGCCATGGCGAGGCCGACCGCGCCCGCGCCGTACCCGTGCTCGAGCAGGCCCGCGGCGAGGGCGACGGGCAGCATGGTGTCGCCGAGCCGGGCGACGGCCCGGGCCACGAAGAAGAGCGCGAAGTCCCGCGACCACACCGTCCGCCGGCCGGCGCGGTCCACGGCCGCCCGCGCGACCCTGTCCTGCTCCCCCGCCGCCTCCTCTGGCGACGACTGCGACGACGTCCCGCCGCTCATCCCCGGCACCCCCTGTCTGGCCCTCCCCGGCCCACGCCTGCCCCGACCCGCCTTCGGATCATGCCACGGCGCACCGACAACGCCACCGGCCTTTCAGCGCCCTGTGGACAGACCCAGCCCGGGATGGGCCTCCAGCAGCCGGGACGGAGCCGCCTGCCGCCAGGAGTCGGCGAGGATGTCGCGCAGCTCGCCCTCGTCCTCCAGCGCGTCCAGGCGCACCCGGATCCACGCGAACTGGGCCTCGTGGCCCGCGATCCAGAACTTCTCCGGCTCGGCGAGGACCAGTTCGTCGCGCTCCTCCTTGGGGCAGCGCACGGCGACGGAGGACTCGTCCTCCGGCAGGGTGGCGAACATCTTCCCCCCGACCCGGAACGTGGGCATGCTCCAGGCGATCTTCTCCGCCGTGTCCGGCAGGGACAGGGCGATACGGCGTACGTCTTCGGCATCCGGCATGTCACGCACGCTAGTGCGTGCCACTGACAGTCAGCCGCCGCGGACGTCCGCCCCGATCTGCTTGTAGTACAGGGTGGTCGGCCGCAGGACTCCGCCCGGGTCGGCCGCATAGTCGGGGATCGCGCCGACGCGGGTCCAGCCCGCCGAGTCGTACAGGCGCTCGGCCGGGCTCCCGGTCTCCGTGTCCAGGTGCAGCAGGGTGACTCCGGCCTCGGCCGCCGCGCGCTCGGCGGTGGTCAGCAGACGCCGGCCGAGGCCCGCGCCGCGGGCGGTGCGGTGCACCATCAACTTGACCAGTTCGGCGCGGTGGCGGCTGTTGGGCTTGTCGGGGAAGGCGAGGCTCACCGTGCCGACCGTGCGGCCGTCGCCGTCGTGTGCCGTCCACACGGCGAGCCGTCCCTCGGCCACGCCGGTCACCCTCTCCCTCCACCAGCGCGCGGCCTCGGCGTGGCCGAGGGGTGCGAGGAAGCCCACGGAGGCGCCGTCGGCCACGGTGTCGGTGAGCAGCCGGGCCAACTCCTCGACGCGGGCGGCCAGTCGTGGCGCGTCGAGCCGGGTCACGTACGCCGTCACGGCCGCGCCACCGCCGGCGGCCGACTGCCCTGATCTCATGCCCGGGAAGGTACCTCAGCCCCGGAACACGCGTGTTACCAGCCGCTCACAACGGCCGCCACGGTTCACGGCCCACGGGCCACGTCTCAGCGCCCAGGGCCCGTGGCCCATCGACCCATGTCTCACAGCCCACGGCCCACGCCTACGATCGCGCCGCCTCGCCCAGCGCCTCCAGGACCGGGCGGATCAGCGGGTGATCCTCGGCGCCCCGGCGCACGGCGGCGAAGACCCGGCGCGTGGGGGCCTCCCCGTCGACGGGGCGCACGACCACGCCGGTGAGGTCCATGCCGCGCAGCGCGGAGCGCGGTACGAGCGCCACGCCGACGTCGGCGGAGGCCAGGGCCACGACGGCGCGGAAGTCGTCGGAGGAGTGCTCCAGACGGGGCTGGAACCCGGCGCCCTCGCAAGCCAGGACGACCACCTCGTGGCAGGGGTTGCCGGGGTAGGGGCCGATCCAGGGATCCTTGGCGAGTTCGGCGAGCGGGACCTCGGGAGCGCCGGCCAGGCGGTGGGCGACCGGCACCACCGCGTCGAAGGGCTCGGCGTAGAGCGGTACGTGGGTCAGGCGCGGGTCGTCGGCCGGGGGCGCCCCGCGGTACTCGACGGCGACGGCCACGTCGACCTGCCGGTCCAGCACCATCGGCAGGCTGGCGTCGCCCTCGGCGTCCTGCACGCGGATGCGGATGCCGGGCGCGTACGCGGCGAGGCGGGCGACCGCGGGCGCGACGACCTCGGCGATGCCGGTGGCGAAGGCGGCCACCGTCACCGTGCCGGCCTCGCCGGAGCCGTACGCGGCGAGCTCGGCCTCGGCCCGCTCCAGCTGGGCGAGCACGACGTGGGTGTGGCTCAGCAGGATCTCGCCGGCCGGGGTCAGCCGTACGCCCTTGGCGCCGCGCTCGACCAGCCGGTGGCCGGTCTCCTGCTCCAGTGCGGCGAGCTGCTGCGAGACGGCCGAGGGCGTGAGGTAGAGCGCGGCGGCAGCCGCCGTCACCGTACGGTGGTCGGCCACCGCCCGGAGGATGTGCAGCCGCCGCGCCTCGATCATGCGAACGATTATCGCAAGCCCCGCGGCCCGCGGAACACGCGGACCGCACTGACCACGCGGCCCGCTCAGTCCCCCAGTTCGGCGCGGGCCGCGACGAAGGCGTCCACGGCCCGGTTCACGTCGTCGGTGGAGTGGGCGGCGGACAGCTGGACGCGGATGCGGGCCTGGCCCTGCGGGACGACCGGGTAGGAGAAGCCGATCACGTACACGCCGCGCTCCAGCAGCAGTTCGGCCATCCGGCCGGCCTTCGCCGCGTCGCCGATCATCACCGGGGCGATCGCGTGATCGCCGGGCAGGACGTCGAAGCCCTCCGCGGTCATCCGGGAGCGGAACAGCGCCGTGTTCTCGGCGAGCCGGACCCGCAGGTCGTCGGCCGACTCCAGCAGGTCGAGCACCTTCAGGGAGGCCGCGGCGATCACGGGCGCGAGGGTGTTGGAGAACAGGTACGGCCGGGAGCGCTGGCGCAGCAGCGCGACGATCTCGGCGCGGGCCGCGACGTAGCCGCCGGAGGCGCCGCCGAGCGCCTTGCCGAGGGTGCCGGTGATGATGTCGACGCGGTCCATGACGCCGTGCAGCTCGGGGGTGCCACGGCCGCCGGGGCCGACGAAGCCGACGGCGTGCGAGTCGTCGACCATGACCATGGCGCCGTACCGGTCGGCGAGGTCGCAGATCTCGTCGAGCGGGGCGACGTAGCCGTCCATGGAGAAGACGCCGTCGGTGACGACCAGCTTGCGGCGGGCGTCGCCGGCGGCCTTGAGCTGTGCCTCCAGGTCGGCCATGTCGCGGTTGGCGTAGCGCAGGCGGCGGGCCTTGGACAGGCGGATGCCGTCGATGATGGAGGCGTGGTTGAGGGCGTCGGAGATGACGGCGTCCTCGGGGCCGAGCAGGGTCTCGAAGACACCGCCGTTGGCGTCGAAGCAGGAGGAGTACAGGATCGTGTCCTCCTGGCCGAGGAAGGCCGCCAGGCGGGCCTCCAGCTCCTTGTGCACCTCCTGGGTGCCGCAGATGAAGCGCACGGAGGCCATGCCGTAGCCCCAGCGGTCCAGGGCCTCGTGGGCGGCGGCGATCACCTCGGGGTGGTCGGCGAGGCCGAGGTAGTTGTTGGCGCAGAAGTTGAGGACCTCGCCGGGGCGGCCGCCCGCGGTGACCTTCACGGTCGCGGACTGCGGGGTGCCGATGACCCGCTCGGGCTTGTGCAGGCCGGCGGCGCGGATCTCGTCGAGGGTGGCGCGCAGGTCGTCGCGCACGGAGTCGAACATGAGGGGCTCCTTGAAGGTGCTGGCTCAGGAGGAGGGCGGGGTCGTCAGGCGGTCCAGTCGAGGATGACCTTGCCGCCCCTGCCGCTCGCGGCGTCGGCGAAGGCCGCCTCGAAGTCCGCGTAGCCGTACCGGCCGGTGATCACCGGGGAGAGGTCGAGGCCGCCCTCCAGGAGCACCGACATGGCGTACCACGTCTCGAACATCTCCCGGCCGTAGATGCCCTTGATGGTGATCATCGAGGTGACGATCCGGGCCCAGTCGACCGGGAACTCCTCGGAGGGCAGCCCGAGCATGGCGATGCGGCCACCGTGCGTCATGTTGGCGATCATGTCGCGCATGGCCTCGGGGCGGCCGGACATCTCCAGGCCGATGTCGAAGCCCTCGCGCAGTCCGAGCGCCCGCTGGCCTTCGGCGATGCCGGTGCCGGAGACGTTGAGCGCGAGGCTCACGCCGATCTTGCGGGCCAGTTCCAGGCGCTCCTCGCTGACGTCGGTGACGACGACGTTGCGCGCGCCGGCGTGCCGGGCGACGGCCGCCGCCATCAGGCCGATCGGCCCGGCGCCGGTGATCAGCACGTCCTCGCCGACGAGCGGGAAGGACAGCGCGGTGTGCACGGCGTTGCCGAACGGGTCGAAGATCGCGGCGACGTCGAGGTCGACGGGGACGCGGTGCACCCAGACGTTCGAGGCGGGCAGCGCCACGTACTCGGCGAAGGCGCCGTCGCGGCCCACACCGAGACCGACCGTGGCCCGGCACAGGTGCCGCCGCCCGGCCAGGCAGTTGCGGCACTTGCCGCAGACCAGGTGGCCCTCGCCGCTGACCCGGTCGCCCTGCTTGATCTCGGTGACGTCGCGGCCGGTGGCGACGACCTCGCCGACGAACTCGTGGCCCACCACGAGCGGGGTGCGGATGGCCTGCCGCGCCCAGCCGTCCCAGGCCCGGATGTGCAGGTCGGTGCCGCAGATGCCGGTCCGCAGGACCTTGATCAGTACGTCACCGGGTCCGACGGCGGGCTCGGGCACGTCCGCGAGCCACAGCCCCGGCTCCGCCTTCTCCTTGACCAGCGCCTTCAACGCTACGGCTCCTGTGCTTTCGGCCCCGGTTCCGGGCACGCCGAAGGGGCCCGCGTCCGGGGAGAGGAGTGGAATCGCACAGAAATCTGCCGTACGGCGGCCCGCTGGTCCATCGAGGATTTCTTAAGCGCGGCCACAGCTTTCCTTCACGCCCTCGCGTGTCCCTCCGGCCATGGCGTTTGCCTCCCCCTACGCCTTCCCTTCACGCCCTCGCGCCGGGCTCCGGCGGCTCACCCCCGCCGCTCCAGGCGGGGTACGAGCTCGGCGGCGGCCGCCTTGATGGTGGTCAGCCCCTCCCGGCCCCACGGCCGCGGCTCGACGTCGACCACGCACACCGTGCCCAGCACCGTCTGCGTACTGTCGATGAGCGGCGCGCCGAGGTAGGAGCGGATGCCGAACTCGTCGACCACCGGATTGCCCGCGAACCGCGGATAGTCGCAGACGTCCTCCAGGACCAGCGCCTTGCGCCTGACCACCACGTGGGGACAGAAGCCGTGGTCGCGCGCGAGACGGCGGCCGACCTCGCGCCGCGTCCCGTCCGGGTCGTCGCCGTCGGCAGGCCCGGCGGTGTCGACGCTCAGCACATCGCGCCGGGGCCGGTGCAGACCGGCGAAGAACTGCCCCTGCTCGTCGAGGAAGTTGACCATCGCGTACGGCGCCGAGGTCAGGTGCGCGAGGTGGTCGGCGAAGGCGTCCAGGTCGGGGTCGGGGCGCTCCCCCAGGCCCAGTCTGCGCAGCCGCAGAGTGCGGGCGGGGGCGTCGTTGTCCTCGGGGGTGAGCAGCAGGCGACCGGCCGGGCGCGGCGGGTCGTAGCTCATGGCCGGGCTCCGGCGCTGTGCGCGTGTGTCATGGCGGGGCTCCGTGGGGAGTGCGGGGTCGGGGACAGGGTGGCGGTGGGGGCCGCGGTCACCAGGGTGCGCCGTGGCCGGGCGCGGAGGCGGCGGCGGGCGCCTGGGCGAGCAGATGGCGTACGAGGGTCAGCAGGGTCTGGACGCCCGAACTGGAGATGCGGGCGTCGCAGTTGACCACGGGGACGGCCGCGTCGAGGTCCAGGGCGGCGCGCACCTCGTCGGGCTCGTAGCGGTAGGCGCCGTCGAACTCGTTGACGGCGATGACGAAGGTGAGGCCGCGCTGCTCGAAGAAGTCGACGGCCGCGAAGCACTCCTCCAGGCGGCGGGTGTCGGCGAGGATCACGGCCCCGAGGGCGCCCTCGGACAGTTCGTCCCACATGAACCAGAACCGCTCCTGGCCGGGCGTGCCGAACAGGTAGAGCACGTGCCGGGGGTCGAGGGTGATGCGGCCGAAGTCCATCGCCACGGTCGTCTCGGCCTTGTTCTCGATGCCGTCGAGTTTGTCCGTGGCCTCGCTGACCGTGGTGAGCAGTTCCTCCGTGCTGAGCGGCGCGATCTCGCTCACCGCGCCGACGAAGGTGGTCTTGCCCACGCCGAACCCTCCCGCGACCAGGATCTTCAGGGCGGTGGGGAAGGGGTCCGGTCCCGGGCCGCCGTCCCGGTCAGAGCTGTCGTCGTAGTCCATCGAGCACTGCCTCCAGAAGGGCCCGGTCGGTGGGTTGGTGGTGGTACGCGGGGGGCTTGGTGGTCAGTGCGCCGCAGTCGACGAGGTCGGAGAGCAGCACCTTGGTCACCGCGGCCGGCAGTCTCAGCTGGGCGGCGACCTCGGCGACCGGGACGGGGGCGAGGCACAGGTCGAGGGCCTGGCCGTGCTCGGGGCCGAGGTAGCCGAGCGGTGTCACTCCGGTGGCCATCACCTGTGACATGAGGTCGAGGGCGACGCTGGGCCGGGTGCGGCCGTTACTGACCGTGAAGGGGCGCACCAGCCGTCCGGCCGCGTCGTCCAGCCAGGGCCCGTCGCCGGCCGCCGCCGCGCTCAAGGCCGCAGCGCCGGGGGTTCGGCGGTGTGCTGGCGGGGCGCGGTCGTGAGGTAGGGCCGCACGCTCTTGACCAGCATCGCCATCTCGTAGCCCAGGACCGCCGCGTCGGCCTCGCGGCCGGCGAGCACGGCGAGGCAGGTGCCGGAACCGGCGGTGGTGACGAACAGCAGCGTCGAGTCGAGTTCGACGACGACCTGGCGCACGTCGCCGCCGTCGCCGAAGCGGATCCCGGCGCTGCGGCCGAGGGAGTACAGGCCGGAGGCCAGGGCTGCCATGTGGTCGGCGCTGTCGTGGTCGAGGCCGTGGACGGACTTCACCAGGCCGTCGCACGACAGCAGGACCGCGCTGGTGGTGTGCGGGACACGCTGCACGAGGCCGCTCATCAGCCAGTCGAGGTCGGACACTTGGCCGGTCGGCGCATCGCTCGCCATGGTGGATCGACTCCTTGGAGTACGTACGAAGGTCTGCGGGGCCCTGGGGGCGGGGCGGTCAGGGGGCGGGGGCGGGCGGCGGTCCGGTCATCCGGCCGGCGCGCCCGAGTCGTGCGGACCGGGAGCCCCGGGTGGCACCGGGGCGTGCGCGGGTTCGTCCGGGGGGCCGGGCGGCGCGTCCGGGGCGGCGGGCCCGTCGGGCGCGGGCCGGCCCTCGGCGAGCCCGACGCCGCGCTGGAAGGCGGCCATCAGGCCGGGGTCGTGGCCGGCGGCGTGCTCGCCGTCCTGGCGCGGCGCCGGTCCGCCGCGCAGTTGCGGCACGATGTGCTGCTGGGCGCGGCGGCGGGGCAGTTGGGGCCTGCCCATGGTGCCGCGGACCGCCGCGGAGCGCGGGGCCGGCGGGGCGCCGTTGTTCGCCTCCACCGCGGAACGGTCCTCGGGCCGGATCCCGGGCACCGCGTCGGCGGGATTCGCCCGCCGCTCCCGGTCCCCGCGCCGGGGCAGCGGCGCCCCGGCCGGGGGCGCCCCCGGAGACACCCCGGCACCCTCCTGACCGGCAGGACCGGGGCGTACGCCCGTGTCCTGACCGGCGGGACCGGGGCGTACGCCGATGTCCGGTGCGGCCGGTGGGAGGTGTACGTCGGTGTCCCGCACGGCCGGTGCGAGGTGTGCGTCGGTGTCCCGCCCGGGCGGTCCCGGGCGTACGTCCGTGCCGGGCGCGGCGGCTCTGAGGTGGGCGTCGGCGTCCTGCCGGTCGGCCGGGAGCCGCGGGAGGAGTGGGGGGTGCGGCGCACGCGGGACGCCGCCGTCGGCCCCCGGCTCGCCGGCCTGAACTCCCGCTCCCGCGGCGGGAGTGGCCTGAGCAGCGGTCGCGGCTTGCCCGTTCAGGGCGCCCGGCGTCGAGCCCAGCAGGGCCTGGGGCACGACGAGTACGGCCTGGACGCCGCCGTAGATGTTGGTCTGGAGGCGGACGGTGATGCCGTGGCGCTTGGCCAGTTGGGAGACGACGAACAGGCCGATGCGGCCGTCCGCGAGCAGGCTGGCCACGTTGACCTGGTCGGGGTCGGCCAGCAGGGCGTTCATCCTGGCCTGTTCGCCGACCGGCATGCCGAGGCCCCGGTCCTCGACCTCCACGGCGAGCCCGGAGGTGACCAGGCCCGCCCGCAGCAGGACTTGGGTGTGCGGGGCGGAGAACACGGTGGCGTTCTCCACGAGTTCGGCCAGCAGGTGGATGACGTCGGCGACGGCGTGCCCGCGCAGCCGGCCGTCGATCGGCGGTACGAGCTTGACCCGCGAGTACTGCTCGACCTCGGCGATGGCCGAGCGCAGCACCTCGGTCATCGAGACGGGGTTGCTCCACTGCCGGCGGGAGACGGCGCCGCCGAGGACGGCGAGGTTCTCGGCGTGGCGGCGGATCCGGGTGGCGAGGTGGTCGACGTGGAAGAGGCCCTTGAGCAGGTCGGGGTCCTCGATCTCGTTCTCCAGCTCGTCGAGGATGGAGATCTCGCGGTGCACCAGGGACTGCAGGCGCCGGGCGAGGTTGACGAAGACCTCGAGCTTCTGTTCGCTGCCGGCGTGGCTGGAGAGCTGGGAGGCCTGCACGACCGAGGCGACCGCGCCGTCGTGGGCGCGTGCCAGGTCGGCGGCGAGCAGCTCGAAGTCGTCGGCGTCCCGCGCGGGGCCGCCGCGCGGCTTGCGCGGGGCCGGGGGCTCGCCGTGGCGCAGGGCGTCGAGGAGCGCGCGCAGGTCGGCCTCGCGGCGGGCGGTGCTGCGGCGCAGCGCGCCGATCCGCTCGTGCACGGACCGCGCGGCGCGGCCGGCGGCGACGGCGGCGATCACGATGCCGGCCAGCGCCACGCAGGACGCGCCGGCCAGCACGGCCCACAGGACGACGCCGGTGCGGGCGCCGGTGGAGCGCACGGTGAAGAGCACGGCGGCGCCGGCGCTGAGGGCGACGGCGGTCGGCGGGAGCACCGCCAGGCGCATGAGCTGAGGCCGTAAGTGGGTCTCGGGCAGCGAGGGGACGGTGCGGGCGACCGGCCGCCCGTGCCGGCCGCCCTCTCGGCGGTCGGTGCGGGCGGCCGGTGCACGGAGGTGAGACATCTGTTCCTCGTACTGTCCTCGTACTGGTCCGTCGGGCCTGTGTGCTCACGCGGGGCGTGAACGGGCATGGGTCATCGCTGTGCCGGCCGACGGGGGCGGTTCGGGACTGCGGCTCCATGTCGCCCGGCGGCCACTCACAGTAGTCACCAACGCATCATGTGCGGCGGGCAGTTGACAAATTCACCCGCTCGGCGTCCCGCTCTGGTATGAGGGTTCGTACGGCAGACCGAGTGTCGCCGACGACGATGCAAGTAGAACCGAAAGGGACCGGTCACAGCCGCTCGGAAGCGGTCGGAAGCGGAAGCCGCGGAGTGGGGTGGGGCCGCGCCGCACCGCGGCCCCGGTGCCCTCACGTGGCCGCCGCGAGGCGTCCGCCGGCCTTCCCTGCGCCCACCGCCGGCGTCACCCGCCGTACACGCCGCACACACCGCACAGGCCACCCGGGCTAAGCGTGCGGGACCACGGCGACCGGGCAGGAGACGTGGTGCAGGACCGCACGGGTGACGGGGCCGGTGTGGTCACCGGCCGGGCCCCCGGTGCGGCGGCCCACCACGGCCAGGCCGGCCCCCTCGGCGGCGCGGACCAGTTCCGCGGCGGGCCGCCCGGAGAGCACCGCCTCGGACACGGGCACCTGCGGGTACTTGCCGCGCCAGGGCAGCAGGAGTTCCGCCAGGGCCTGTGCCCCGCCCTCGGCCGCGTCCTGGCCGTCGGCCACGTGCACGGCCCGCAGGTCGGTGAGGCGCCGTCGGGCCGCGTCGAACGCGAACTCGATCAGTTCGTCGCAGGGACGGCCGAGGTCGAGACCGACGACGACGGACCGGAAGGGGATCTCGGGAATCTCGTCCGGGGACACGCCGTCCACCGCGGGCAGGTGTTCGGCGGCGGCGCTCTGCCCGGCCCGCACCAGCACCACCGGTCGCAGGGAGCGGGACACGACGCGCTGGGACACGGAGCCCGTCACGAAGCCGGCCACGCCCCCCAGACCGAGTGAGCCCAGCACCAGCAGCCGCGCGTCGGGCGCCGCGCCGAGCAGCGCGGAGACGGCGGAGCCGGACACCAGGTCCGCGTCGACGGTGAGCGCGGGATGGGCGGCGCGGACGCTGTCCACCGCCTCCCGCAGGATCTCCTCGGCCCAGTCCCGTTCGGTGGTGCCCAGCGGCACGTCCGGTTCCGGACGGGGGCGGAAGTGCCAGGCGTGCACGAGCGCCAGCCCGGCACCCCGGCGCAGTGCCTCCTGGGCCGCCCAGTGCGCGGCCGCGAGGCTCTCGGGGGAGCCGTCCACTCCCGCGACGACATCTGTCCGCGTGGGGTGTGTCTGCATGGCGTACGCCTTTCGGTGTGCGAGCCGCCGGGGCCGTGCCGGCCCTTCCACTGTCCGTCACGTCCGTCGCGCTGTCATCGCCAGCGTGCGCCGCCCCGTAGCGCCCGTACAGGGCCGCAAGGGCCCCGACCGTGCCCTTCCGGTTCCTCCAACTTCCCTCCGCCGGCCCCGCTTTGACGCGGCCGGCGGGGGCCGGGCGCAGCCGTTCGGCCCTGGCGGGGGTGCCGACCGGTCCCTGGCGGACCGCGGCATACGGGCGTTCGCTGGAGGTGTCGGAGGAGGTTGCCATGAAGACCACGACTTCGGTCGCACGCCGGTTCGCGCGGCGGCGCCCAAGGACGGCAGGCCCGTGACCGCCGACACGGTGCCGCTGACCCTGCGGCGCCGACATCGGCCGGCGCCGGACGTCGGCCGAGGGGACGCGTTCACGCGTCCCGGTTCACCTGGCGGGGCTCGTGAGAGAAGGCAGCCATGATTCCCCTGTTGCTGATCGGTGCGACCGTGCTGGGCGCCTGCCTGGTGTTCGGCTACAGCTCGTTCGTCGTCGGCTTCGTCCTCATGGGGGCGGGCGTGCTCGGTCTGATCGCCTTCATGGCGACGCCGGGCGCGGTCCTGCGGCCCAATGAGCGGGAGGTGGTCGAGGAGCGCCACTACCTCGGCAAGGGCGACGACCACCGCGAGTACCGACGGTGAGCCCGGCGGCGGTGAGCCCGGCGGTCAGTCCTCCCCGACCAGGTCGAGGCCGCGCGTCGTCTTCAGGCCGAGCTCCGGGACCGGCCACGCGCGCGTGAGGGGCGGGGAGACGTCCCGCCACCACGGGTGGGCGGGCAGCTCGCCCGCGGGCTCGAAGGGCAGGCCCGGGACGGGCAGGGCAACCGCCTGGCCGACCGCCTCGGCCGAGGCCAGCGTCCACTCCCCCGGCTCGGCCCAGGGGTGGAAGGCGAGGTTGAACGTCCCCCAGTGGATCGGGAGCAGCACCCCGCCCGGTCCACCGCCCTGGAGGTCGAGGTGGGCGCGCACACCCTCCTCGGGGGTCATGTGGATGTCCGGCCAGTACTCGGAATAGGCGCCGAGCTGGATCATCGTCGCGTCGAAGGGGCCGTGGCCGGCGCCGATGTCCTCGAAGCCGTCGAAGTAGCCCGTGTCGCCGCTGTGGTAGACGCGGTGCCGCTCACCCTCGACGACCCAGGAGGCCCACAGTGTGTGCTGGGTGTTGCGCAGGCCCCGGCCGCAGAAGTGGCGGGCCGGGGTCGCGGTGAGGGTGAGGCCGCCGACCTCGGTCGACTCGTGCCAGTCCAGTTCGCGCAGGCGGCCGGCGGACACGCCCCAGTGCTCCAGGTGGGCGCCGACGCCCAGGGGGACGGCGAACACGGTGTCGGTGCCGGCCAGCGCCTTGATGCTGGGCATGTCCAGGTGGTCGTAGTGGTCGTGGGAGATGACGACGACGTCGACCGGGCCGAGCGCGGCCAGCGGCAGCGGGACCGGGTGCAGCCGCCGTGGGCCGGCGAAGGGGAAGGGCGAGCAGCGCTCGCCCCACACGGGGTCGAACAGGACCCGTCGCCCGTCGATCTCCGCGAGGACGCTGGAGTGGCCCATCCAGGTCAGCCGCAGACCGGTGGCCGGGGGCCTGGCCAGGTCCGCGAACGTGGTCGCGTGCACCGGCACGGGGTCGCGCGGGGCGCGGCGGGGGCGCTGCTCCTTGTCGAAGTAGAGCTTGGCGAAGTCCCGTATCGAGCCGGAGGGCCGGGTCCGTGCGACGCCCCCGGGGTTCTGGAAGACACCGTCCTTGAAGTGGGGCGAACGGCGGATGCGCGCCATCCGCTCCCCGGAGGGGTCCGCGCCGAAGGCCGCGGGCCGCAGCGCGCGGAGCCCGGGGATCGGGAGACGGGAGCCGGCCACGGTACCTCCAGGGGAAGTCGGTCAGGCTTTCCATTATGGAGGGCCCCTGTGACAGTCCGATGTCACAAGGGCGCGGTCGCGTCCGTCGTACCGGTGAGATCCGTGTGTCCGACGTACGAGCAGGAGGTGGCCACCATGGCCCGCGTCTCTCTCACCCCGCCCCGTACCCGTTTCCTCCGCCTGGTGGAGTGGTACAGCAAGCGCACCTACGGCAAGGTCCTCGACCCGGCCAGGGCGCTCGCCCACCAGCCGCGCGTGCTCTGGAGCGACCTGCGCTTCGAGCAGTCGGTGGCGAAGTGGAACCGGCTCGACCCCGACCTGAAGGCGCTCGCCGAGATGGCGACGGCGGCCGCGATCGGCTGCTCGTGGTGCATGGACTTCGGCTACTGGGTGAGCCGGGAGCGGGGCATGGAGCCGCGCAAGGTGCAGGACGTGCCCGTGTGGCGGGACAGCGACGCGTACACGCCGCTGGAGCGGGACGTGATGGCGTACGCCGAGGCCATGACGGCGACGCCGCCGGCCGTGGACGACGGACTCGTCGCCGGGCTGCGGGACCGGCTCGGCGAGCCGGCGCTGGTGGAGCTGACGGCGATGGTGGCGGTGGAGAACCTGCGCTCGCGCATCAACTCCGCGCTGGGGCTGACCAGTCAGGGGTTCAAGGACCGGTGCGAGGTGCCGGGCGCCGCGCCGGCGCCGGACGCGGCTTCCGTGCGGGAGTGACCGGCCGGCGTTGACAGCGGGGCGGACCCGTCCGGACACTGACTGCCTGCTTCACTGACTGTCCGTTCAGTATCCGCCCCGCTCGAGGAGCCCCGCGTGCCCGCCCCCCTGATGTCCCTCACCTGGACCGACCACGTCACCGGGCGTCAGGGCTTCCTCGTCGTGGACCGGCTGGTGCGCGGGGTGGCCAGCGGCGGTCTGCGCATGCGGCCCGGCTGCACGCTTCAGGAGGTCGCCGGGCTCGCCCGCGGCATGACCGTGAAGGAGGCCCTGCACTACGACCCGCGCCTGCGCTACGTCCCGCTGGGCGGGGCCAAGGGCGGCATCGACTGCGATCCGCGCGACCCGGGGGCGTACGGGGTGCTGGTGCGCTACCTGCGGGCGATGCGGCCGTACGTCGAGAGCTGCTGGACCACCGGGGAGGACCTGGGGCTCAGCCAGGACCTGGTGGACCGGGCCGCCGCCGAGGCGGGGCTCGTGTCGTCCATCCAGGCCGTCTACCCGCTCCTCGACGACGAGGCCGCCGCCCGGCGACGGCTCGCGGACGCGTTCGCCGTCGAGGTGGACGGGATCGGACTGGACGAACTGGCGGGTGGGTGCGGGGTGGCCGAGTCGGTGCTGACGGTCCTGGACCGGGCCGGGGTGCCCCGCGCGGGCACCCGGGTCGCCGTGCAGGGGCTGGGCACCATGGGCGGGGCGACGGCCCGGTTCCTCGCGCGCGCGGGCCTGGTGGTCGTGGCCGTCGCCGACATCAAGGGCACGATCGTGAACCCGGCCGGGCTGGACGTGGACGCGCTGCTCGCGGCCCGCGACTCCCACGGCACCGTCGACCGCGCGGTGCTGCGCTCCGGGGACCGCGAACTGCCTGGCGATGCCTGGCTGTCCGCGGACGCGGAGGTGCTGGTGCCGGCCGCCGTGTCGTACGCGATCGACACCGCCAACCAGCGGCGGATCACCGCCCGCTGGATCGTGGAGGCGGCCAACATGCCCGTACTGCCCGGGGCGGAGGGACTGCTGGCCGCGCGCGGGGTGACCGTGCTGCCGGACGTCGTCGTCAACTCCGCGACCAACGCCTGGTGGTGGTGGACGCTGTTCGGGGACGTGGGGCCCGACGCGCGGGAGGCGTTCGCGCACATACGGCGCTCGATGCGGGCCCTGGTCGAGCAGGTGCTGGCCCGCGCGGAGGCCGACGGCAGGAGTCCCCGGGCCGCCGCGCACGCCCTGGCCGCCGACCGGCTGCCGGTGATCGCGGAACGCTTCGGCTGGTACCGCGACGGGGAGCGGCCGGCCCCGGTCGCCTGAGCGGCCCGCCCGCGCGGGGTGCCGCCCGCGGCCGACTCCCGCCTTGTCCCCGCGCCGGGAGCGATTAGGGTGATCGCGTGGCGAGAGTGCGGTTGAGCGTGGCGGAGCGGCGGGAGGAGTTGCTGCGGGCGGCCATCGAGCAGATCGAGGCGCGGGGTGTGGCAGCCGTGCGGATCGCCGATGTGGCCTCGGCGCTCGGGGTGAGCAACGCGCTGGTGCTCTACCACTTCTCCACCAAGGAGAAGCTGGTCGCGGCCGCGTTCACCCATGCCGCCGAGGGCGACCTCGCCCGGCTGCGCAAGCTGCTCGGTCGCCGTACGACGGCCCTGCGCCGGCTGCGGTCGGCGGTGCGCTGGTACGCGCCGACCGGTACGGCCAAGGGCTGGCGGCTGTGGATCGAGGGCTGGGCGGCTGCGCTGCGCGAGCCCGCGCTGCGGGAGGTCGCGCGGGGGCTCGACCGGCAGTGGAAGGCCGCCATCACCGAGGTGCTCGCGGAGGGCGTGGCCGCGGGCGAGTTCCGCTGCGCGGACCCGGCCGGCACGGCCCTGCGCCTGACGGCACTCCTGGACGGCCTCGCCGTCCAGATGACCGCCTACGAGGGCGCGGTCTCCCGCGCCCGCGCCCAGCAATGGGTCGACGAGGCCCTGGCCCGCGAACTGAACGTGCATCCGGCACAACTGACACCGGCAAACGCCCACTGAGCCCCACGGCCGAGGGCCGGGCCCGCGCGGGACGCGTCCCACACCCACGGAGCCGCACCTCGCGCCCCCGCATCTCGCGCGGGCAGCGCGGACGCGCCTCACGGCTCGCGCCCCCACGCGGGAACGCACCCGCCGTCCGGCGTGGACGCTCGCCAGGGGCCGCCCAAGAGCGCCCGACGGTCCTCACGCCCGCACCCTTGCGGGGCACGACGCACTACGAGCGCGGCACCGCGCGAGTACGCGCTTCGTCCCGCGCGGGACACTCCAGCGCTCAGCGCGGGACGCGCCCGAAGGCCGGGCGGGCACCCTCAACGGCCCGCACGGGACGCCTCGTAGGGCCCGCGCGGGCGTACTCCACGGCCCGCACGGGACCCGGACCGCACCCCCGGCGCACCCGGGACCCGGACCGCACCCCCGGCACGGTCGGCGCGGGCGCGCCTCACGCCTCGCACGAGAACACAGTTCGCGCCCCCGCACGGAAACGTGCTTCGTCCCCGCGCGGCAGCGCGGCCGGCATCCCGCGCGGGGTGCGTCCCCGGTCCCGCGTGGGAACGCGCACCGCGCCCCGCGGAGCGGCGGGTCAGGCCACTGACCCGATGCGTGTGCGGATGTCGTCCGGGGACAGGGTGCCCTTGGCTGTCACGTGGTCGCCCGAGGACTCGCCGCGGAGCCTGCGGCCGATCCAGAGGACCAGGAACTCCCGCGCCCAGTGGACGTCGTCGCGGCGGATCTCCAGGGTGCCGCGGGGCGGCAGCGGCGGCCAGGGCTGCTCCGGGTCGGCCGGGACCTCCAGCCCGAGGATCTGCCCGGCGCGCAGCGCCACGCGCGTGTGGCCCTCGGGTGACAGGTGCAGCCGGTCGTGGTCCCAGGCGCGGCGGTCCTGCACCGTCCTGAGCGACCACAGGTCGAGCACCGGGCAGCCGTAGCGGTCGGCGATGGCCCGCACATGCCCGTTGTAGGTGGCGATCTTGCCGCGCAGGTGCTTGAGCACGGGCACGCCCCGGGTGTCGAAGCCGGTCGTCACCATGACGGTGCCCGCGACGGCGGCGAGGCGGGCCACCGCCTTCTCGAAACGCTCGGCCACGTCGTCCGGGTCGGTGCCCGGCCGGATGATGTCGTTGCCGCCCGCACAGAAGGAGACCAGGTCCGGGGCGAGTTCGACGGCCCGCGGGACCTGGTCCGCCACGATCTGGTCGAGGAGCTTTCCGCGTACGGCGAGGTTGGTGTACCGGAAGTCGCCCTCGGGCCGCCGGTCGGCGAGCAGGACGGCGAACCGGTCGGCCCAGCCGACGAACGCCCCGTCGGGCCCGGGGTCGCCCACGCCCTCGGTGAAGCTGTCCCCCACCGCCACGTACGACCCGATCACTGATCTGCTGTCACTCTTCGAATCGTCTGCCACGTCGGCCCATGATTCACCTTTCAATGTGGCTTACGCGACCGTAGGAAGGGCTTGACGGGCGGTGAGATAAGCCACTTCAATTCCCGCCCCGACCTGGGAATACGCCGGTACGCCAGGTGGGGCGGGGGCTCAGACGGCGACGCCGTGCGAGCGGAGGTAGGCGACCGGGTCCACGTCCGAGCCGTAGTCGGGCGAGGTGCGGATCTCGAAGTGCAGGTGCGGTCCGGTCACGTTGCCGGTCGCGCCGGAGAGGCCGACTCGCTGACCCTCCGTCACGCTCTGCCCGGCCGAGACGGAGAGGGCGGAGAGGTGGCCGTACTGGGCGTAGTGGCCGTCGGCGAGCCGGATGACGACCTGGTTGCCGTAGGCGCCGCCCCAGCCCGCGGAGACGACGGTGCCGGCGCCGACGGCCTTGACCGGGGTGCCGGTGGGCACGACGAAGTCGACACCCGTGTGGTAGCCGCTGGACCACATGGAGCCGGCCACGTGGTAGCCGGTGCCGATGGCGGCGCCGCTGACCGGGAGGGTGAAGCCGGTGGAGGTGCTCGCGGCGGAGCGGGGTGCCTCGGCCGGCTTCGCGGCGGAACCCGCGGCGGCGGGGCGTGCGGCGTCCGTGTGCCCGGGCGCGGCGGAGGACTTGGGGGCCGTCGTGGCGCCGGTCGCGGCGGCCGCGCCGTCGAGCCGCAGCTTGAGGCCCGGGTGGATCAGCGAGGGGTCGTCGCCGACCGCCTGCCGGTTGTCGGCGTACAGCCGGTGCCAGCCGCCGCGGACGTGCTGCGCGCCGGCGATCTTCGAGAGGCAGTCGCCGGGGCGGACGGTGTAGGTGCGTACGCCCTCGCCGGCGGCCGCGCCCTTCCCGGACGCCGGCGTGGCCCGGACGGCGCTCTGCGGGGCCGGCTTCGCCGGGGCGGCGTGGGCGCCGGCGGCCGACACGAGCGGCAGGGCGAGGGCGGCGCCGCCGGTTCCGGCGGCGGCGATCGTGCGGGTCAGGCGCTGGGCCTTGGGACGGCGGTGCTTACCCTTCGCGGGCATGGCGGATTCCTCTCCGGCGCCTGCGAGGTGAGCTGTCGGGTTCGGGCTGGAGCTGCCCGGCCGCGTTCGCCGCGGCTTCACCCCTGGCCTGTTCCGGGGGCCGGAACAGGCGGTGTTGCCTGTGGGTCCCCCGCTCCTGCCGTGAGCGGGTGAGTGTGCGGGCACCGGGCGGCGGCAGGATTAGGCGTCCGCCCGGATCGGTTGGGAACGTAGGCGACGAGGACGCGCGCGGACAAGCAGACGGTTCCGGCGGGGGCCGCCCTTCCTTGATCCGTTCCCGGAATTCACGGTTACCGTCGGTGAATTGGGCCGGGCTTCCACCCGTCAATTCCCTGGACAACGGCCGTGATTACGTGGGCATGACGGGCGACGGACGGTCACCGGTATGACACTGCTCACGCTCCGCTCACCGGAATGCTTGAATACGCTTCATTACCTTTCATTGCTCCGCATTTGCTGGCGAGTTACCGGTAAAGCTGCAATACGGGCAGAAGACCCATACAACTCGTTGCCTCAGCAACCCATGCCGTATCGTCGGAGCGACCCCCGCCGACGAGCCGCGAAGGCGGGGCAGACAGGGAGGAGTTCCCGTGACGCAGCAGGTCCCGTCGACCGAGCCGGAGCTGGCCGGAGTGCGCAACTTCCGTGATGTGGGCGGGCTGCCGACCGTGGACGGACGGCGGGTGCGGCACGGCGTGCTCTTCCGCAGCGGCCACCTCGCGCACGCGACCGCCGAGGACTCCGCCTTCCTCGCCTCTCTCGGCCTGCACACGATCTTCGACTTCCGCAACGCGGCCGACCGCAAGCTGGAGGGCCCGGACGTCGAACTGCCGGGCGTGCGGAACGTGAACCTGCCTTTGAGCGACCCGGCGGACGGCGCCGAGTTCTGGAAGATGGTCCGCGACGGCGACCTGGACCAGCTGCGCGCGATCCTCGCCGACGGCAAGGGCGCGGACCGGATGATCGCCTCCTACCGCATGATCATCAAGGAGCGCACCGCCGAGCACTCGCGGGTGCTCCACGCGATCGCCGAGGACAGCGTCCCGGCCCTGATGCACTGCGCCGCGGGCAAGGACCGCGCCGGCCTGTCGATCGCGGTCACGCTGCTCGCGGTCGGCGTGGAGCGCGAGGCGATCACCGCCGACTACCTGGAGTCCAACGCCCGGCACCGCCGCTACAAGGTGCGGCGCAGCGGCAGTTCCGCCTCGGCCTACTCCCCCGAGGTCATGGAGCTGCTCAGTCCCCTGTTCGACGCGCGCGCCGAGTATCTGGCGGCGGCCCTGGAGACCATCGAGGACACCTGGGGCGGCGTCGACGCCTACCTGGAGCGGGGGCTGCGGCTCGCGCCCGAGACCCGGGAGCGGCTGCGCGACCGGCTGCTGGACTGAACCGCACCGGCCCGGAGCCGGGGCCTCCTACTTCGCGCCCACCGAGAACAGCAGCCATATGAACCCGGCGAAGAGGTGCCCGACGGCGATGTAGATGATGAGCCGGATCCACAGGGCGCGCGGAAACTTCTCTTCCATGTCGGTCATGGTGTTTCTCCGATGTGGGGGCCCAGGCACAGCGTGGCCGTCGGGCTCTGCAGCAGGGTGTGGACGAAGAGCAGCTCGAGCCCGTCCGGATCCTCGGCGGCGATGCGGTGCGGGGTCAGCGAGTCGAAGTGCGCGCTGTCCCCCGGGGCGAGCAGGTGCACGGTGTCCCCGAGGCGCAGCCGCAGCCGCCCCTTGAGGACGTACAGCCACTCCTCGCCGGGGTGCACCCGTACGATGTCGCCCTGGGAGCCGTACGGGACGCGGACCCGCAGGGCCTGCATGCCGCGTCCGGACGCGCCCGCCTGCCAGTACGTCCAGCCCCCGGCGTAGGTGGGTTCCATGCCGGAGGAGCGCACGACCGCGTCCCGGCCGGCCACCGACTCGCCGAGGAGTTCGGAGACCGTCGTACCGTAGACACGGGCGAGCGAGAGCAGCATCGGCAGCGACGGCTGGCGCTGCCCCGTCTCCAGACGGGAGAGGTGGGCGGGCGACAGCCCTGCGGAGCGGGCCGCGGCCTCCAGGGTGAGGGAGGCGCGGCGGCGCAGGGCGCGCAGCTGCGGCGCGACGGCGGGCAGGGCCTCGGCCGGGCCCGCCGAGGGCTCGGACTCGGGAGAGCTCATGGCTCCATTGAACCGCAGGCTTGCCTCCGGGGCAAATTTCTTGCCTGAGAGGCAAAGCACCGACCGCAGAACCCTTGGCCCGGCCCTACGCTCCCACGGCCCGGCCTCTCACCGGTTCGCCACGGCCTGCTTCACCAGTGTCTTGCCGAAGTCCCACATCAGCCCGCCGCCGTGCGCGTCGTCCATCACGGCGGTGAAGGCCTCCACGAACCGGTCGACCTCCGCCTCCCCGATCACCAGCGGCGGGATCAGCTTGATCACCTCCAGGTGGTCGCCGGAGACCTGGGTGAGGATCCGGTGCCGCTGGAGCAGCGGCACGACCACCATCTGCGCGAACAGGCCCTTGCGCGCGGCCTGGAGCATGGTCCAGCGGCCGCGCAGCTTCAGCGACCTGGGCCGGCCGAACTCGATGCCGATCATCAGGCCCCGGCCGCGCACGTCGGCGAGCAGTTCGTACGTGTCCACGAGGGCCGCCAGCCGGGACTTCAGCAGCTCGCCGGTGGCCCGCGCGTTCGCGACGATCTGCTCGTTCTCCATGACCGACAGCACGGCGAGGCCCGCCGCCATGGCCTGGGCGTTGGAGCCGAAGCTCGCCGAGTGGACCAGCACACGGTCGATCGAGGAGTAGACCTTCTTGAAGATCCAGTCCTTGCCGAGGGTCGCGCCCACCGGCACATAGCCGCCCGAGAGCGCCTTGGCGACGCAGACCAGGTCCGGCTCGACGCCGTCCTCGTGCTGGTAGGCGTAGAAGTCGCCGGTGCGGCCGAGGCCGGTCTGCACCTCGTCGGCGATGAGCAGGGCCTTGTGCTTGTGCAGCAGCTCCTGGGCGGCGCGCAGAAAGCCGGGCGGGGCCTCGTGCACGCCCTTGCCCTGGATCGGCTCGACGATCAGGGCGGCCACGTCGCCCTTCCTCAGCTCGCGGGCGAGTGCGTCGAGGTCGCCGAGCGGGATCGCGGTGTCGGGCAGCAGCGGGGCGAAACCGTCCCGGAATCCCTCCTCGCCGTTCACCGACAGCGAGCCGGTGGTCAGCCCGTGGAAGGAGTGCTCGCAGTACAGGATCCGCGGCTTCCCGGTGGCGCGGCGGGCGAACTTCAGGGCGGTCTCGACGGCCTCGGTGCCGCTGTTGCCGAAGAACACCCGGTCCAGGTGCGGGCTGTGGGTGAGCAGCCGCTCCGCGAGCAGGCCGGGCAGCGGCGGGCAGTCGAAGCGGGTCAGGTCGGCGAGCGAGGCGTCCAGGACGTCGTGCAGCGCCTTGCGGACGACGGGGTGGTGGCGGCCGAGGCCCATCACCCCGAATCCGGCGAGCATGTCCAGGTAGTCGTTGCCCTCCGCGTCCCAGAAGTACGCGCCCTCGGCGCGCTCGTAGACCTTGTCGAAGCCGATGGTGTGCAGCATGCGCGGCAGCTGGTGGTTGAGGTGCCTGGCGTGCAGCTGGTAGCGCTCGGCTCCGCGCTCGGCCAGGAGAGCGCCGAGGTCGAACTGGGTGGTCATTCGGTCTTCTCCTTGACTGCCATGACGGCTCCCGCCGCCCCGGCGCTTCCGCGCGCCGCGTCCGCCGCTGCCCGTACCGCGCCCGCCGCCTGCTCCCGGACGGCGAGGCTCGCGCCGATGCGGCCCGCCACCTCGACCGGGGTGAGCCCGATGTCGGCGAGCACCTCATTGCGCTTGGCGTGCGCGAGGAACTGTTCCGGGATGCCGAACCGCCGCACCGGTACGTCCACTTCGGCGTCGCCGAGCGCCAGTGCGACGGCCGAACCGACCCCGGCCGCGCGGCTGTTGTCCTCCACGACGGCGACCAGCCGGTGCGCGGCGGCCAGTTCGGGCAGCGCCGGGTCGACGGGCTTGACCCAGCGCGGGTCCACGACCGTGCAGCCGATGCCGCGCGCCTGGAGCAGCTCGGCGGCCTGGAGGCACACCGGCGCCATCACGCCGACGGCGACCAGCAGCACCTCGGGCCGCTCCGCCCGGTGCAGCACGTCCATGCCGCCCACCCGGCCGACCGCCGGGATCTCGGGACCGACCGACTCCTTGGGGAAGCGGACCAGGGTCGGCGCGTCGTCGACGGCGACGGCCTCGCGCAGCTGCGCCCGCAGCTGTTCGGCGTCGCGCGGGGCGGCGATCCTCAGGCCCGGCACCACCTGGAGCACGGACATGTCCCACATGCCGTTGTGGGAGGGCCCGTCGACGCCCGTGACGCCGGCCCGGTCCAGTACGAAGGTGACCCCGCAGCGGTGCAGCGCCACGTCCATGAGCAGCTGGTCGAAGGCGCGGTTGAGGAAGGTGGCGTAGACGGCGACGACCGGGTGGAGTCCGCCGGTGGCCAGGCCCGCCGCGGACACGGCGGCGTGCTGCTCGGCGATGCCCACGTCCCACACCCGGTCCGGGAAGCGTTCGGCGAACTTGCCGAGCCCCACCGGGTGCAGCATGGCGGCCGTGATCGCCACGACGTCCTCGCGCTCCTCGCCGATCCGCACGATCTCGTCGCCGAACACCGAGGTCCACGACGGGCCGCTGGAGGGAGTCAGCGGGGCGCAGGTGAGCGGGTCCATCACGCCCACGGTGTGGAAGTGGTCCTCCTCGTGGGCGAGGGCGGGCTCGTAGCCGCGGCCCTTCTCGGTGAGGCAGTGCACGAGGACGGGCCCGTGGAAGCGTTTCGCGCGGCGCAGCGCGGACTCGACGGCGCGCATGTCGTGCCCGTCGATCGGGCCGAGGTACTTCAGCCCCAGGTCCTCGAACATGCCCTGCGGCGCGAAGGCGTCCTTGAAGCCCTTCTTGGCGCCGTGCAGCGACTCGTAGAGCGTGTTGCCGACCACCGGGGTGCGCTGGAGCACGTCCTTGCCCCAGGCCAGGAACTTCTCGTAGCCGTCGGTGGTGCGCAGGGTGGCCAGGTGGTTGGCGAGGCCGCCGATCGTCGGCGCGTAGGAGCGCTCGTTGTCGTTCACGACGATGATCAGTGGCCGGTCGCGGGCGGCCGCGATGTTGTTCAGCGCCTCCCAGGCCATGCCGCCGGTGAGCGCCCCGTCCCCGATGACGGCGACGACATGGCCCTTCTCCCCCTGCACCTGGCGCGCCTTGGCGAGCCCGTCGGCCCAGCCCAGCGCGGTCGAGGCGTGGCTGTTCTCGATGACGTCGTGCTCGGACTCCTCGCGCGAGGGATAGCCGGACAGACCACCCTTGCCGCGCAGCTTGGAGAAGTCCTGACGTCCCGTCAGCATCTTGTGCACGTAGCTCTGGTGACCGGTGTCCCACAGGATCCGGTCGACCGGCGACTCGAAGACCCGGTGCAGCGCGATGGTCAGTTCCACCACGCCCAGGTTGGGCCCGAGGTGACCGCCGGTCCTGGCGACGGCGTGCACCAGGAAGTCACGTATCTCGTCGGACAGTTCACCGAGTTCCGCCTCGGACAGCGCCTTCAGGTCGCGTGGTCCACGGATGCTCTCCAGAATGGTCACGCTGAGCCCCCTCTCGGTCCGTGCTCTGCATCAACCCACTGTCACCGTCGGTGTCCCCGTGACGTCGGGGGCGCCGGCCGCGGCACCGTCCTGCTCCATCTCCCCGGCGAGCTTCATGGCCTCCTCGATCAGGGTCTCCACGATCTTCGACTCCGGGACGGTCTTG
>NZ_BMVF01000004.1 GCF_014650575.1 Streptomyces naganishii JCM 4654 | reverse complement strand
GGCGGCGGTGGTGAAGGTGCCGTGCGGCTGCTCGGGGGTGCCCTCGGAGCGGGGGAAGAATTCGTACCAGGAGCCGAACAGGGCGCGTTCGCGCTCGACCAGCAGGGGCAGCGGCTCGGAGGCGGTGACCAGCTCGCGCAGCGGATGGCGGGCCAGCACCGCGCCCACCTCCGGCGTCAGCGCCGCCGCAAGACGGGTCATCACCGGCAGCGTGTCGTCCTGCACCGAGCGCACCGCGTCGAGCACCGTCCGCCGCCCCGGCCCCTCGGGCACCCCGGCGGCCGCCCTGGCCAGCAGCTCCGCGCCCTCCTCCAGCACCAGCCCCGCGTCGATGCCGGCCGGCACCTTGATGCCGGCCGTGTGCCGCCAGGTGGCGACCGGATCGCTCCAGGCCTCCACGTGGAACGTCCAGTGCCCGGGCGCGTCCGGCGTGACCTCCGCGCCCCAGCGGTCGGTGCCGGGGGCCAGCTCCCGCATCGGCGTCCGGGGACCCGGCCGGCCCTCCGGATCGCACAGGACGACGCCCGCGGCCACGGCGTCGTGGCCCTCCCGGAAGACGGTGGCGGTGACCTCGAACGTCTCGCCCACGACCGCCTTGGCCGGGCGCCGGCCGCACTCCACCGCCGGGCGCACGTCCCGGACCGGGATGCGGCCGGTGGGACGGGTCGGACTCAGGGCCGGACGCGGGGTCGGACTCATGGGTGTCACCTCCAGTGTGCTCGAGGCCGGGCTCGCGCCCGGCCGGGAAGGGGTTCTGCTCGGTCCAGCCCGGTCCTGCTCGCTCCTGCTCGGCGAGCGCGGCTACCGCCCGGCGGGGGAGCGCCGCTCCGCCCCGCGGCCCGGAGACTTCGGCCGGCCCCTGCGGGCCATGGCGGCCACATGCGGCCGGGCGGCGTTCTGCTCCCGCAGGTAGGTCACCAGCGTGGTCCGCAGATAGCGCTCGGCGGCGTCCGCGGCCTCCCGCGCGCACCGCTTGCCCATCAGCACGCACAGCGTGTAGCCCGAGTCCTCGAAGGTGGCCCGCACCCGGCGGTCGTCGGGCGACGCGAGCATCGCGCGTTCCCAGGCCCGGTAGCGCCGCAAGTGCCGTGCGACTTCGGTTTTGGCGGGTAGCAGCATGGCGCCGTTCACCTTTCGATGAGCGCTCGAAGGGCACGTCTCCCGACAGTCGGGGCGGTCACCGCGCACGCGTGGCACGGGTCCCGTTCACGGCGCTCGAGACCTTCACTCATGGTGCACGTTCAACGACTCACCGTCCTGTTGGATCTTCAACCAGCCGGAAGGCCGTACGCACTCGCGTCCCGGCGCCGGTTCCCGCCCGCCACCTGCTCGTGTTGCACGAATGGCGTAGTGCGCTCAGTGTGGGATCTGACTCAGAGGCAACAGGTGCTCACGCTTCGTACTCGGGGGCTGAGCCCACAAGGGCCCATGGCAGCCGCAGCGCGAGCCACGCCGGTGAGGAGCCAACGACAATGAAGACCGCAGTGCCCTGCTACTACCACCTCGACGTGGAAGTCAGCCCGGAACGGGTCGGTCAGGTCAGGCGCATCCTGGCCGCTCACCTACGGTTCTGGGATCTCGAGGACCTCGTCGAACCCGTGTGCGGCGGTGCCGAGATGCTGCTGAAGGCCATCGACGAGCACGCCCGGGACAAGCACACCTCCATCGAGATGTGGTGGACCGGGCAGCACCTCATCACCGCCGTCGGGGAGAACAACCACGACCTGCGCCCCGACCAGGACCTGCGCAGCTGCCTGGCGCGCATCGCGGCGACGAGCGACGGCTGGGGCTGCTGCGCCTCCGAGACCGGCAGCAAGGTCATCTGGTTCTCGCAGCGGGCCCGCGCCGGGGTGCGCGTCCCGCTGGTGCCGAAGGCGCCCTCCCCGACCCTGCGCGAGGGCCTGAAGACGCCCCGCGCCGTGCCGGTGACCGCGCTCGCCTCACCGCTGTGCGCCCCCGAGGCCGTCCTGGAGGACGCCCGGTGACGGCGCGCAGACACCGCAAAGGGGTACCCGCCCCCACCCCGCCGGTGTGGAGCGGGTACCCCTATCCGCTGGGCGCCGCCTACGACGGGCAGGGCACCAACTTCGCCCTGTTCAGCGAGGTCGCCGAACACGTCGAACTCGTCCTCGTGGACGACGGCGGCGCCCACCGCACCGTGCCGCTGACCGAGGCCGACGGCTTCGTGTGGCACGGCCGCCTGCCCGGTGTCGGTCCGGGCCAGCGCTACGGCTACCGGGTGCACGGACCCTGGCACCCGGCCGCCGGCCATCGCTGCAACCCGAGGAAACTGCTCCTGGACCCGTACGCCACCGCCGTGGACGGGCGGCTGGACGACCACCCCTCGCTCTACGAACGCGCCCCGCACGGTCCCGACCCGGCCGACAGCGCCGGGCACACCATGCTCGGCGTGGTCACCGACCCGTTCTTCGACTGGGGCGACGACCGCCCGCCCCGCCGTACCTACTCCGACACCGTCATCTACGAGGCCCACGTGCGCGGGCTGACCCGCACCCACCCCGACGTGCCGCCCGAACTGCGCGGCACCTACGCCGGGCTGGCGCACCCCGCGGTCCTCGAGCACCTGACCTCGCTGGGCGTGACGGCGGTCGAACTGATGCCCGTGCACCAGTTCGTGCACGACGGGGTGCTCCAGGGGCGGGGCCTGTCCAACTACTGGGGCTACAACACCATCGGCTTCTTCGCGCCGCACAACGGCTACGCCGCCCACGGCACGCGGGGCGAGCAGGTCGCCGAGTTCAAGTCGATGGTCAAGGCGCTGCACGCGGCCGGGCTCGAGGTGATCCTCGACGTGGTCTACAACCACACCGCCGAGGGCAACCAGAAGGGCCCCACCCTGTCCTTCCGGGGCATCGACAACGCCTCGTACTACCGCCTGGTCGACGGCGACTGGGCGCACTACTACGACACCACCGGCACCGGCAACAGCCTGCTGATGCGCCACCCCTACGTGCTCCAGCTGATCATGGACTCGCTGCGGTACTGGGTCACCGAGATGCACGTCGACGGGTTCCGCTTCGACCTCGCGGCCACGCTGGCACGGCAGTTCCACGAGGTGGACCGGCTCTCGGCGTTCTTCGACCTGATCCAGCAGGACCCGGTGATCAGCCGTGTGAAGCTCATCGCCGAGCCGTGGGACGTCGGCGAGGGCGGCTACCAGGTGGGCAACTTCCCGCCGCTGTGGTCGGAGTGGAACGGCATGTACCGGGACGCCGTACGGGACTTCTGGCGCGGCGAGGAGCACACGCTCGGCGAGTTCGCCTCCCGGCTGACCGGGTCCTCCGACCTGTACGCCCACAACCGGCGCCGTCCGCGCGCCAGCGTCAACTTCGTGACCGCGCACGACGGTTTCACGCTGCGCGACCTCGTGTCGTACAACGACAAGCACAACGAGGCCAACGGGGAGGACAATCAGGACGGCGAGAGCGTCAACCGCTCCTGGAACTGCGGTGCGGAGGGCGAGACCCGCGACCCCGGGGTCCTCGAACTGCGGGCCCGCCAGCAGCGCAACTTCCTCGCCACGCTGCTGCTGTCGCAGGGCATCCCGATGCTCTCCCACGGCGACGAGCTGGGCCGCACCCAGGGCGGCAACAACAACGCCTACTGCCAGGACAACGAGGTCTCCTGGGTCGACTGGCGGCTGAGCGACGAGCAGCGGGAGCTGGCCGACTTCACGCGACACGTCATCGGCCTGCGCGCCGCCCACCCCGTGCTGCGCCGCCGCCGCTTCTTCCAGGGCGAGACCGCGACCCGTGACGACCAGCCGCTGCCCGACCTGGTGTGGCTGCGGCCGGACGGCCGCGAGATGACCGACGACGACTGGCAGCGCTCGGACGCGCACTCCGTGATGGTCTTCCTCAACGGGGACGCCATCGCCGAACCCGACCCGCAGGGCCGCCCCGTGACGGACGACTCGTTCCTGCTCCTCCTCAACGGCTACTGGGAGCCGGTCGACTTCCGCCTCCCCGGCCCCGCCTACGGCGACCGCTGGACCACCCTGATCGACACCGCCGAACCCCAGGGCCCCCCGGACGAGCGCGAGCACAAACCCACCAGCCGGCTGAAGACCGAACCCCGAAGCCTGGTCCTTCTCTCCCGCCCCCCGCACACCTGACCGCACGACGCTGCCCGTCGCGGGACGGGCGGCTCCCGCGGCCCCCGTGGGGGTGAGCGGCTGCCGCGCGGGGGCCCGGCGACGGGGGCCGTGATCACACCGGGCCCGGCGGCAGGGGGCCGCGATCACGCACCGGGCCTGGCGGTACGGCGGACCACTGGCGCTCGGTGCGCCGAGGGGACCGGCATACGTGGGTCGCGGTCTTCGGGCGACACCGAGGCCGGAGGCGCCAGGCACCGGGTGCCTGCCGGTGCGTGGCACCGCCCCGGGGCGCCCGCGCGCGGGCGGCAGCCGTGCGCGGGCGTCGGCTGTCCGCCGCTCCGCCGCAGTGCGGAGCGTTCGGCCGCACGGCGGCGCCCGCGGGGCCACCGGCACCGCGTGTCCGGCCGCGGGCCTCGGCGTCGGCCTCCGCCCGGTGCCGTCATGCGGGGCGGCCGATGTTCCGAGGTGCGTGGATGGAAGGGCGGCCGCGTTCGGGCGCCGGGCCCAGTCGCCTGCCGGCGCGCGGCACTGCCTTCGGGGCCACGCGCACGGTGGGCAGCCGCCGGACGGTAACCGTGTGCGGGCGCCGGCGCCGGACGTCTGCGGGTGCCCGGCTCGCCTGCGAGCCCGCGCGCGCTGCGCCCAGCCGGGCCGATGCGCGCGGCGCGCAGCCCCTCGGGCCGCCGTGGGACCGGCGGGGCCGAGGGCCGGCTGCGGGGGTACCCCCGTGACGTCAGCGTTCCTGTCGGGACGTGACCGTGAACTGGGCGCCGTCCGCGTCGCGGAGGATCGCTTCCGCGGGGGACTCGCGCAGGACGCTGCCGCCGTGGGCCTCGGCGGCCCGGGCGCAGGCGGCCACGTCGGCGACGCGGAAGTGGATCTGCCAGTGCGGCCGGATCGTCGGGTCGGGCGCCGCCTCCAGAGCGCCGGACTCGATGCGGGCCACGACCTCGCCGTGGCTGCGGAGCACGACCTCGTTGGCCTCGTAGCGCACCTCGCAGCACCCCGGCAGCTCCGAGGCCCAGTCCAGGACCTCGCCGTAGAAGATCGCGGCGTCGAAGGCGTCGCGCGTGTGCAGCCGGATGAACGCCGGTGCGGCCTTGCGCCAGGTCTCCCAGTCGGTGAAGAGCTCGCCCTCCCAGATGCCGAAGGTCGCACCGTCCCGGTCGGCCAGCAGGGCGGCCCGCCCGGGCGGGAACGAGATCGGCCCGACCGCGGCCGTACCGCCGCGTTCCTGCACCCGCGAGACCGCCTCGTCGGCGCTGGGCACCGCGAAGTACGGCGTCCAGGCGACCGCCATCTGCCACATGGACGCCACCGCCGCGATCCCCGCCACCGGCGCCCCGTCCGCCAGCGCGATGCGGAAGCGGTCGCCGAGCTTGGCCGAACGCCACTCCCAGCCCAGCACGGCCTGGTAGAACTCCTCTGTCGCCTCGAGGTCGCGGCTGGTCAGGCTCACCCAGCAGGGCGCGCCGCACACCGAGTGCGTCGAGACGACGTCGGTCGTACGGCGGGAGGGCGTCGAGTCGTCGTTCATGGCACGTCCTGGTCTAGTCGGCCGGCCGGGAACCGGTCTCGGACCAGTGTCGGGCCGGAACCCCCGGGGCGCCTGCCGAGTACCCTGCGGGCGCCGCCGAAACGGCACCGCCGCCCGCCCGCGCCGCCGCACCCGCCCCGGCAACGCGGGGCCGAGCCGGCACAGGGCCGCCCGGGTGACGACGACGGTCCCCCGTGGGGCGCGCACGGCACGACCCCGCGCCCGAGCCCGGCCCCGCCGCCGTCCCCGGCGACGTGACCGCCGGGCGGGTGCGCGAGCGGCTCGCGGAGGAGGTCGCGCCGGCCCTCGTCCGGGGCCGCAGCACTGGCGAACTGCCCGCCGCGATCCGCACGGAACTCCAGGAAGCCCCGGCCCCGCCTCAGCCGGTCTCCGCCAGCAGCTCCTCGCGCAGTTGCGCGAAGCAGCCGCTGAGCAGGCGGGAGACGTGCATCTGGGAGATCCCCAGCTGCTGCGCGATACGGCTCTGCGTCATGCCGCGGAAGAACCTCAGGTAGAGGATCGTCCGCTCACGCTCGGGCAGCGCCTCCAGGCACGGCCGTACGGCCACCCGGTCCACCACCAGGTCGTAGCGCGGGTCCGCCTCGCCCAGCCCGTCGCCGAGCGCGTACCCCTCCGTCCCCGGCACCTCCGCCTCCAGCGACAGCGCCGCGAAGCAGTCCAGGGCCTCCATGCCGGTGCGTACGTCGCTCAGGCTCAGGTCGGCGTACTCCGCGATCTCCGCCACGGTCGGCGCCCGCCCGGGCGTGGTCTGCGCCAGCTCCTTCGCCGCGCGCCGCACCCGGTTGCGCAGGTCCTGGACCCGGCGCGGCACGTGCAGCGTCCACATGTGGTCGCGGAAGTGCCGCTTGATCTCGCCGGTGACCGTCGGCACGGCGTACGCCTCGAACGCGTAGCCGCGCGCCGGATCGTAGTGGTCGACGGCCTTGACCAGGCCGAGCGCGGCCACCTGGTACAGGTCCTCCAGCGCCTCGCCGCGCCCGCGGAACCGGACCGCGATCCGCTCCGCCATGGGCAGCCAGACCTGGACGAGCTCGTCGCGCAGCGCCTTGCGCTCGGGCCCGTCGGGCAGGCCCGCGAGCCGTTCGAACGCCTCGGCGGTGTCGGGTGCGTCGTCGTGCGGGTGGGACTTGGTTCTGCCGGTGGTACGCATGCGCTGCGCCTCCCTCAGCAGGTGCTGGATGGACGGACATCACGGGAGGCGCGCGGCGAGGCCCGCGATGAGGAAGACGGGTCCGGCGCGGCGGCTCCCCAGGACCTGCCCCGGTCCGAAGCACTGGAAAACGGATTCCCGAAGTCGGCGATTCCAAGAGATTTTCGATAACGCGGTGAGCAATGCGGAGGCGGTATGCGACCGCATGAATCTCAATTGTCGACCGAACTCGGAAGAGCTGCCACCGCAGTAAATGCTGCGCATTTCAATGACTCGCCGAATGCCCTTGATTCCGGGCCGGTCGGCGCTCGAATGCCGCCCGGGTGCGAAGGCTTGACCGTCCCTTGGGGGGCATTACCTCTGCTACAGAGGTAATCTCGGCGCGTGGACACGGATCGCACGGACACTGGCACGGACCTGGACTCGGAGGCGGGCCGCCGGGAGGGCTTTCCCGAGGAGCTGGCCGACGCGCTCGTCGGCGTGCAGCGGCTGATCCGGCGCCGGCTGCGCGCCGGGCTGACCGTGGCACGGCTGCGCGGCGCCGAGGTCGAGCTGCTGCGCCTGGTCGAGACCCGACCCGGCATCGGCGTCTCGGAGGCGGCCAAGGAGCTGCACCTGGCGGGCAACTCCGTGTCGACGCTGGTCAACCGGCTGGTCCGGGACGGACAGCTCGTCCGCGAGACCGACCCCGCCGACCGCCGGGCCGCCCGCCTGCTGCTGACCGGCGCGGCCGAGAGCCGCCTGCGGGACTGGCGGGAGCGGCGCGCCGCCCTCGTCCGCCACCAGGTGGACCGCCTCGGCGAGGCCGACCGCGAAGCGCTGCGCGCGGCCCTGCCCGCCCTGCGCCGCCTGGCCGAGAACCTGCGCGAGGAGGCGGACCGCCCATGACCCGGAACACCACCGCCGACCGCCCTGACGGCCAGGCCCCCGGAGCCGTCACCGACGCCGTCACCTGCGCCGGCCTCGCCTACTCCTTCGGCGGGATGCGGGCCGTCGACGGGCTGGATCTGTCCGTCGGGGCCGGTGAGGTGTTCGGGCTGCTCGGGCCGAACGGCGCCGGCAAGACCACCGCGATCCGGTGCATCACCACGCTCCTGCCGGTCCCCGCCGGCATGGTCCGCGTCTTCGGCCACGACGCCGCCGTCGACCGCATGGCGGTGCGCCGCCTGCTGGGCTACGTCCCCCAGCAGCTGTCCGCCGACGCCGCGCTCACCGGCCGGGAGAACGTGGCCCTGTTCGCCCGCGTCTTCGACGTGCCCCGCCGCGAACGCGCCGCCCGGGTGGCCCAGGCCCTGGCCGCCGTCGACCTCGCCGACGCCGCCGACCGGCTGGCGAACACGTACTCCGGCGGCATGGTGCGCCGGCTGGAGCTGGCCCAGGCGCTGGTCAGCGCTCCCCGCCTGCTGATCCTCGACGAGCCGACCATCGGCCTGGACCCGATCGCCCGTACCGGCGTGTGGGAGCACATCAACGCGGTCCGCGCGGCCACCGGGATGACCGTACTGGTCACCACGCACTACATGGACGAGGCCGACCAGTACTGCGACCGCGTCGGGCTCATGCACCGCGGCCGTATCCGCGCCCTCGGCACCCCGGCCGAGCTGCGGCGCGGGCTTGGCGAGCGCCGCCGCGCACAGGGCGGGGCGGCCACCGACGCGCTGCCCACGCTGGAGGACGTCTTCCGCGACGTGGCGGGCAGCGGCCTCGACGACACCTCAGGAGACTTCCGCGATGTCCGAAGCACCCGCCGCACCGCCCACCGCGTCGGCTGACCCCGGCGGGGCCGTCGGCATCGGCCTCCTGCTGCGCCCGCCGCAGCCCCGCGCGGGATGGCGGCTGCTGCCCGCGCGGGTCGTCGCCATGTGCGCGGTGGAACTGCAAAAGCTCCGCCACGACCGCACCGAGCTCTACACCCGCGCGATCCAGCCCGCCCTCTGGCTGCTGATCTTCGGCCAGACCTTCACCCGCATCCGGGCGATCCCCACCGGCGGCATCCCCTACATCGACTTCATGGCGCCCGGCATCATCGCCCAGTCCGCGATGTTCATCGCCATCTTCTACGGCATCCAGATCATCTGGGAGCGCGACGCCGGCGTGCTCAACAAGCTGCTGGTCACGCCGACCCCGCGCTCGGCCCTGGTCACCGGCAAGGCGTTCGCGGCCGGGGTGAAGTCGCTGATCCAGGCGCTCGTCGTCATCGTGATCGCCGCCCTGCTCGGCGTCGCGCTGACCTGGAACCCGCTGCGGCTGCTCGGCGTCGCCGCGGCCGTGGTCCTCGGCTCGGCGTTCTTCTCCTGCCTGTCGATGACCATCGCCGGCATCGTCCTCAGCCGCGACCGCCTCATGGGCATCGGACAGGCCATCACCATGCCGCTGTTCTTCGGCTCCAACGCCCTGTACCCGGTCGCCGTCATGCCCGGCTGGCTCCAGGCCGTCAGCCGGGCCAACCCGCTCAGCTACCAGGTCGACGCCCTGCGCGGCCTGCTCCTGGGCACCCCCGCGCACCTGGCCGCCGACTTCGCCGTCCTCGTGGTGGCCGCCGCCCTCGGGATCACCGCCGCTTCCGGGCTGCTCGGCCGGCTGGCCCGCTGACGGCGGCCGCCGGGGCCGCCCCGGCAAAAACCGGCCACCCGTCCCGCCGCCGGACCCGTACGGACGTGATGTGCGGCACGCCCGCCGCGATCGCCGTGACGGCCCGTCGCCGGATTTCTCCAGCGCACGGCTTGATCACCGATCAAAGAGGGTGAATTCCCTGGCCACGGTGCATTACGCGCATTTGACAGTGCGCTCGGCGCACAGATAGGAAGCAGCTCTTGGAAGTCGAGAGGTGCAGCGTGTACGAGCCCAACGTGGTCGGGGACTGGCAGGAGTACGACGAGCATGCCGGTCTGCGGGTCCGCGTCCACCGTCTGGAACAGGCCGAGCCGCCGCGCGGACGCGACGACGCGGCCGAGGGGCTGACGTACTTCCGGCTCCGGGTCACCGTCGAGAACCGCGGCACCCGGCACTTCGGCATCCACCTCGAGGACGGGCAGATCGACGTGCGGATCGGCCCCGACGGGGAGGGCGCGTTCGTCGACTGGCGCAACTCGCAGTTCGTCGAGGGCTTCGACGTCCACCCGCTGCGCCGGGCCACCGCCGTGCTCTACGCCGCCGGCCCCGAGGCCGCCCTGTCGCAGATCGACGTCCAGGTGCAGCTGCGCGTCGACGACGAGTGGTGCGACCGCCGGCTGTGGACCGGCGGCATCGGTGTGCACGAGGAGGCCATCGGGGCGGGTGCGCACTGCCCGGGCGGCCCGGGCGGCCTCGCGCACCAGGTCAGCAACTTCCTGCGCGACCAGGCCGAGCCGGGCGCCACCGGCTGACCGCCCGCACCACGGCGCGCCGCCGGCTTCCGCCCGGCGGCCCCGCCTCAGTGCGGGATGCCGTCGATGATCTCGCGGGCGCCCTGCCGCAGCAGGGCCACGGCGACCGAGGTGCCGAGCGTGGCCGCGTCCAGCCGGCCGGCCCACTCGTGGGCGTTCAGCCGGGTCTTGCCGTCGGGGGTGAACACGCAGGCCCGCAGGGAGAGTTCGCCGCCGCGGTCCACGCGCGCGTACCCCGCGATGGGGCTGTTGCAGTGGCCCTGGAGCACGTGCAGGAACATCCGCTCGGCGGTGGCCTCGCGGTAGGTGTCGCGGTCGCCGAGCGCGGAGACCGCCTCGATCAGCTCGGTGTCGCCCTCGCGGCACTGGAGCGCGAGGATGCCCGCGCCGATCGGCGGCATCATCGTCTCCGGGGACAGCACCTCGCTGATCATGTCCTGGCGTCCGATGCGCTCCAGGCCGGAGACCGCGAGCAGCAGCGCGTCGGCGTCCCCGGCGGCGAGCTTCTCCAGCCGCCGGTTGGCGTTCCCGCGGAACGGCACGCACCGCAGGTGCGGATGGGTCGCGGCCAGCTGGGCGACCCGGCGTACCGCCGACGTGCCGATCCTGGTGCCGGCCGGAAGCCGGTCGAGGGTGAGCCCGTCCGGGTGAACGAGGGCGTCGCGGACGTCGTCGCGCTTCAGGAACGCGGCGAACGTCGTCCCGGCCGGCAGCGGCCGGTCGGCGGGCACGTCCTTCAGGCAGTGCACCGCGAGATCCGCCTCGCCGGCCAGCAGCGCGGCGTCCACCTCCTTGGTGAACGCCCCCTTGCCCTCGACCTTCGACAGATCGCCCAGCCACTTGTCGCCGGTGGTCCGCACCGGTACGACCTCGGTGCGCACCCCCGGGTGCGCTGCGGCCAACTCGGCACGGACGCGCGCCACTTGAGCCAGCGCCATGGGCGAGTCACGGGAGACGACACGGATCAGCTCGGGCACGGACATGCGGGACACGATAGACCTTGGCCACCCCCTGGCGTGACCGGTCCCGACACGCACCGCGCACGGGCCCCGCGCCCGGGCGTCCCGCGGACTCAGCCGCTCGCGTCGCGGTCGGGCAGGTCCTCCGGCAGGTCCGCCGCCGCGTCCTCGGGGGCGAGGTCGGGGCGGAGGCGGAGCCAGGAGGGCTGGCGCAGCATCCCGGCCCGGGTACGGACGCTGTAGCGGACCTCGCCGACCAGCCGGGGCAGCACCCAGCGCGCCCCGCGCGCCGCCGGTACGGGGTCGAAGGGGCACGCGTCGCTCGCCAGGGCCGCCAGCAGCCCCGCCAGCTCCTCCCGCTCCGCCTCGCTCCAGCCGGTGCCCACGCTGCCGACGTAACGCAGCCGGCCGCCCGCCCGCTGGCCCACCAGCACCGCGCCCGGCAGTCCGGTCAGCCGGCCCTTGCCCGGCAGCCAGCCGCCCACCAGGACGTCCTCGCTCGCCATGTTGCGGATCTTGATCCAGGCCCGGGAGCGCACCCCGGGTTCGTAGACCGAGTCCAGCCGCTTGCAGACCAGCCCCTCCAGGCCGTGCTCACGGGTGGCCGCCAGCGCCTCGGCGCCGTGCCCGACGATCGCCCCGGGCGTCGACCAGTACGGCCCCGAGAGCTCCAGCCCCGCCAGCCGCTCGCGGCGCCCGGCGTAGGGCAGCCGGACCAGCCGGCGTCCCCCGAGGTACATCAGGTCGAACAGCACCAGGTGGACGGGCACCTGGGCCGCCCGGCGCGCCGCACGCGCGGGGGCGTGGGCCAGGCCCATGCGGCTCTGGAGCAGCTGGAAGTCGGCGCGGCCCTCCTCGTCCAGGGCGAGCACCTCGCCGTCCAGGATCGCGGGCGTGGCGCCCAGGATCCGGCCGAGGGGGCGCAGCTCGGGGTAGGCGGCGGTGATGTCCTCCCCGGAGCGCGCCCGCAACAGCAGACCGCCGGCGCCGTCCAGGTAGGCGACCACACGCTGGCCGTCCTGCTTGGTCTCGTACGCCCAGCGCGCGTCCTGCGCGGCGGGCGGCAGCGTGCCGGGCGTGGCGAGCATGGGCGCGATGAGGGGGAGGGTCACGGCTGGAATGTCGACGTGACGACTTCTCGGCAAGCCTCCTCGCGGCCGGTTTCCCCGGAACGGGTGCCCACTCGGCGGCGACCGCGTACTTACCGTCCAGTAGGATCGCGCGGCAGATCACCCACGAGGAGGAACCGTGCCGCGGTCCGAACGCTCGTCCCTGCTGCTCGCCGGCCTGCTGGCCACCGCGGGAGCCGCCCACTTCGCCGCGCCCCGCCAGTTCGACGGGATCGTCCCGCGCGCCCTGCCGGGCAGCGCCCGCGCCTGGACCTACGCCAGCGGCGCCGCCGAACTCGCCCTGGCCGCGGGCGTCGCCCTGCCCCGGACCCGCAAGGCGGCCGCCCTCGCGACGGCGGCCTTCTTCGTCGGCGTCTTCCCCGCGAACGTCAAGATGGCCGTGGACTGGCGCCGCCGCCCCGCACCGCAGCGCGCGGTCGCCTTCGGACGGCTGCCCCTCCAGGTCCCCCTGGTGCTGTGGGCCCGGGGCGTCGCCAAGAGCGCGGAGAGCCGGGCGTGAGCGCCCCGGTCAAGGCGGGCGACACCGTCGAGGACTTCGCGCTGCCCGACGAGACGGGCGCCGTGCGCACCCTGAGCGGACTGCTCGCCGACGGGCCGGTGGTGCTGTTCTTCTACCCGGCCGCCCTCACCCGCGGCTGCACCGCCGAGGCCTGCCACTTCCGGGACCTGGCCGCCGAGTTCGCGGCCGTGGGCGCCCGGCCCGTCGGCATCAGCGGCGACCCGGTGGAGCGCCAGCGGGAGTTCACCGGCCGGCACGGACTCGGCATGCCGCTGCTGTCCGACGCGGACGGCGCCGTACGGGAGCGGTTCGGGGTGCTGCGCGGCTTCTCGCCGGCGCCCACCAGGCGGGCCACCTTCGTGATCGCCGAGGACCGCACGGTACTGGAATGCGTCCGCAGCGAACTGCGCATGAACAGCCACGCCGACCGGGCCCTCGCCGCGCTGCGCGCCCGCGGGGCCCACCGCGGCTGACACGCCCCGGTCACCTCACTCCTCGCCGCCCTCGGCCGCCACCTGGGCGAGGGTGCGGCCGGTGCGGACGGAGCGTGCCCGGCGCGGATCGGGCGTGCCGTGCCCGCCGACCGGGCCGCCGCCGGCCTTGCGCACGAGCAGCCACGCCTCCTCCTCCCCGTCGTCCCGGCCGCCCTTGAAACGGGTGAGCGCGTACTCGCCGTGCAGCTTGGAGCCGCGCAGCCGGAAGGTGGCGTGCCCGTGCTCCAGCGACTCGGCGAAGTCGACGGGCCGCCCCCGGCGGTCGTGGCTCAGGGGCTCGTACGTGCCCCGGTCCCACACGATCACCGTGCCGCCGCCGTACTCGCCCGCGGGGATCACGCCCTCGAAGTCCTCGTACTCCAGCGGATGGTCCTCCGTGGGCACGGCGAGCCGTTTGTCGTGCGGGTCGCCGGAGGGCCCCTTCGGCACCGACCAGGACCTCAGCACGTCGCCCACCTGGAGCCGGAAGTCGAAGTGCATCCGCCGCGCGTCGTGGATCTGCACCACGAACCGGGGCTCCGGCCCGGGCGTGTCCCGCCGTCCCGACGGCTCCCGCGTCCGCCCGAAGTCCCGCTTGCGCCGGTACTCCCGCAACCGCTCGTCCCCGGCCACGCGAACCACCTCCCTCACGCCCCCGGCCCTCCGGGTACCCGGCCCGGTCAGAACTCCTCGTGGGTGTCCGGGTCGCCGCCGAGGCGCTGCGGCGGATCGAGAACGAGGGCCTGGAGCTGGGCCGGGGTGAGCTCGAAGCCGAGGACGTCCAGGTTCTCGCGCTGCCTGACGGGGTCGGAGGACTTCGGGACCGGGACCGCGCCGAGTTGGGTGTGCCAGCGCAGGACCGCCTGGGCGGGGGTCACCCCGAGGGCCCCGGCCACCTCCAGGACCGCGGGATCCTCCAGCAGGCGCGAGCCGCGGCCCAGCGGGCTCCAGCTCTCGGTGCGTACGCCCTTGTCCTCGTGGAAGGCGCGCAGCTCCCGCTGCGGGAGCAGGGGGTGCATCTCGACCTGGTTCACGGCGGGCAGCACCCCGGTCTCCTTCTCCAGCCGCTCGATGTGCTCGCGGGTGAAGTTGGAGACGCCGATCGAGCGCACCAGCCCGTCCTCGCGGAGCCTGATCATGGCCTTCCAGGACTCCACGTACCTGCCGACCCGGGGCAGCGGCCAGTGGATCAGGTACAGGTCCACCCGGTCCAGGCCGAGCCGCCGCCGGGACTCCTCGAAGGACGCGAGGGTCTCCGCGTACCCGTGGTGCCGGCCGGGGAGCTTCGTCGTCACGACGATCTCCTCGCGCGGGACGCCGGAGCCGGCGATCGCGCGGCCCACCCCCGTCTCGTTGCGGTAGTTGACCGCCGTGTCGATCAGGCGGTAGCCGATGCCGAGGGCGTCGCGCACGGCGCGTTCCGCCTCGGCGTCGTCCATCGGCCAGGTGCCCAGGCCGATCGCGGGGAGGTGGGTGCCGTCGTTCAGGGTGTGCGCCGGGATGCCGATCACGGTGTGCCTTCCCGTTGACTGTGCCGTACGGCCAGTATCCCGACGCCTCGCCCCGGGCGCCGAACGCTGTCACGATCTTCTGGAGGCGGAACGGTCACCGAGGCAGGTGCGGGAGGCGCGCATGACGGCGGACACGGGCACGGGCATGGACGCGGACGCGGGTACGGACGCGGCGGGCACGGACGCGGCGGACGCCGGCCGGACCGGAGGGATCGGGGTGCACCCGGTCGCCGGGCACATCGGCGCCGAGATCACCGGGGTGGACCTCGCCGACGGCCCGGACGAGGCGCAGGTCGCCGCGATCCGCGCGGCGGTGCTGCGCTGGAAGGTGGTCTTCTTCCGCGGACAGCGGCTGGACCACGCGGGCCATGTGGCGTTCGCCCGCCGCTTCGGCGAACCGGTGGTGCTGCGGCGGCGCGGCGGCGCCTCGCCGGCGGACGTGCCCGAGATCGAGACCACCGCGGACCGCCTGGAGCTCGGCGGGCGGTTCGGGATGGACCACGAGGAGTGGCTGAGCCGGCGCCGGCACACGCTGCTGCGCGGCTGGCACTGCGACCACGGAGCGCGCGTCGACCCGCCCGCCGCGACGATCCTGCGCGCCGAGACCGTCCCGCCCTACGGCGGCGACACCACCTGGTCCAACCTGGCCGCCGCGTACGCCGGCCTCTCCGCCCCGGTGCGCGCCTTCGCCGACGGGCTGCGCGCCGAGCACCGGCTCGGCGTGGGCTACCGGATGCGCCCGGGCGAGGACGCCTACGTCCGTCACCTGATGGGGCATCAGATCGCCACCGTGCACCCGCTGGTGCGCGTACATCCGGAGACGGGGGAGCGGCTGCTGTTCGTCAACGGCTACTACGTCGAGCAGATCGAGGGTCTCTCACGCCCGGAGAGCGCGGCCGTCCTGGACATGCTGCTGGAGCAGGCGGTCCGGCCGGAGTACACCGTCCGCTTCCGCTGGGAGCCGGGCAGCGTGGCCTTCTGGGACAACCGGGCCGTCATCCACCTCGCGCCCAGTGACAACGCCCACCTCGGCCACCCGCGGATCATGCACCGGGTGATGCTCGCCGGGGAGGTCCCGGTGGGGGTGGACGGCCGGCCCTCGCAGGCCGTCACGGGCAGCGAGCCGGGCCGCTGGTGACACCGGCCGCCCGTCCCCGAAGGGCCTCGCGAGGGGCCTCGCGGCCCTGGTCCCGCCCGCGCCGGTCACACCAGCGGGACGGTCACCTCGTCCTCGACGGGCGGGTCGAGTTCCTGGGCGAGGTTGCCGGTGGCCGCGAAGCAGCGCAGCCGGATCGCCTCCGGGGTGACGTCCAGCCGCAGGAAGGACTTGAAGAAGGGCGGGCTGTAGGTGGCCGAACCCGGTGAGAACAACTGGGTGTAGACCTTCCGCACGGGCAGGCGGAGGCGGGCCCGGCGGTCCGGGCGCCGGCCCGCCCCGAGCAGGCTCGCCACCAGCCGGATTCGCCGGGTGACCCGCACCGGTTTGCCCGGGCTGCGCACCGGCGGCACGCCGATCCGCTCGGCGACGACGGCCATCGCCTCCGCCTCGGTGAGCGTGAAGAGGCGGGGCAGCCGCAGCCGGCGCCCGTACAGGCGGCTGTAGAAGGCGAGGGAGTCGCCGCGCAGTGGGTAGCAGCGGAAGTCGGTCTCGCCGACGCCGCCCACGGACACGCGCGGGATGGTGTGCGTGGCGTGCATGAACGCGCCGCCGCCCCCGGAGACGACGTACTGGATCGTGCGCCCGCCCACCTTCACCGGGTAGCGCTGGTAGTTGTGGATGTCGCCGCCGATCGCGGCCACGTAGTGGTGCGCCGGGTCGCGGACGATCTCGTCGACGGTGCCGCCGCCCTCGACCGGGCAGGGGTGGTGCTCGCCGTCCACGTACAGGGGGGAGCCGGTGAGGAGGATCTTGGGCCGGGGGCCCCGCGACACCTCCCGCAGCCAGGCGCCCTGTTCGGCGTCGATCGTGCCCAGCAGACCGGTGTCGATCCCGACGATCCGCACGGGTCCGGCGTCGATCGCCCAGTACGGCCCCGGCTGGACGGCCCGCTGGCCGGGTGCCGAGCGCAACTCCCGCGCCTCGGCCAGACGTTGCTCGTCGGCGGGGCGCGGCCGGTGCCACAGCAGGGCCCGCCACCAGTCGCGGCCGAGCGGCCGGGGCCTCGGCTCGGGCGGCAGCGCCGGGGCGTCCCCGCAGAAGACCCGCATGAAGCCGCCCAGATCCTCGTACCAGTCGTGGTTGCCGGGTATCGCGTACAGCGGCGCCGGGTAGTCGCGGTACGGGCGGAAGAACTTGGTGCCGTAGTCGTCGGTGCTGCCGACCGGGTAGATCACGTCACTGGTGATCACTCCGAACGACGTGCCCTGACTCACCTTCAGGAACCCGGGCACGACGGCGTACTGGGACTCGTCGCCCTCGCCGGTGTCCCCGATCACCATGAAGGAGAACCGGTCCGCCTCCTCGCGCCGGATCACCTTGTCGGCGGGCGCCCCGGCGGCCGCGCGCTCGGCCACCCAGCGGGCACGGGTGCGGCCCGTCGGATCGCCGAACCAGGACGCGACCACGCCGTTGCGGGCCGCCCACAGGGTCCGGGGGTCCAGCCAGGACAGCTTCCTGACCCGGCCGGGCAGCAGCTTGCGGTACGTGCCGGGTTCGGCGGCGGTCCAGCCGGCGCCTTCGACGGTATCGCGCGAGGAGTCAGACACGCCGTGCACCGTAACAACGATCTTCGCCCGCCGACGAGTTGGGGGTCCGGTGACGCACGCCGCCACCGGACCCGTCAGGGGACTGCGCCGCTAGCTCAGGGGGTCGAGGGTGAGGTAGCCCTGCTGGGGTGCGCTGTCGTGGACCAGGGACTCGTGGTCGCCCACGTCGTCGAAGGGGAACGCATAGGCCTTGGAGTCGGCCATCCGCTCGTGGATGATCCGCGCGTAGTGGTTGGTCACCGGGTCCTGGTAGAAGCCGGCGGTGGAGGTGTCCGGCTGGTTGGGGTTTACCAGCAGGGTCGAGCGGTTGAAGCCGGCGCACAGGGTGCGCGAAATCGGCCCGCGCACCTGGTCGTTGGGGGCGTCCAGCAGTTTGTGGCAGCCGAGGATGCTGTCCGCGTCAGGTTTCTGGAAGCTGGTGACCACGGCGCCGGAGGCGTTGGTGAAGTTCATGACGTTGCCCGAGACCCGCCCGTAGTACCTGGTGCCCGGCTGGTCGGCGAAGGGCGTGACCGTGAGGGTGGCCGTGGCGTACTTCTGCCAGACCCGGTTGACGTAGTCGTCGAGGACGCCGGCCGGCAGCGCGCCGGTCTCCAGGCCGTGCCCGGGGGACAGCGCGCGCAGCACGGTGCCGTCGGACCGGGTCTGGATCAGGCCGCCCCAGCCGCCGGACTGGGCCCGCAGCGCACTGAACACGCCGTTGTAGCCGCCGGACTTGAGATGGCCGGTGCTCACCGTGCTCCCGTCGGCGCGCTGCACGCCCACCGCGTAGGGCACGGAGAACATGTCCACTTGGGTGCTGTTGAGCCACAGACCGGAGTTGTCGTACGTGAACTCCGACCAGTTGAACTGGATGTCGCGGTTGGGGTCGCTCGGGTTCTGCACCGCGGGCTGCACCAGGCCGCCGGTGGTCAGCTTGAACACGAGCTTCTGGCCGTAGGAGAAGTAGATCCGGCCGGAGAACTTCGGGATCCGGATGGTCGTGGACTGCCCGGCGGCCGGGCCGGGGATCGAGGCGTCCGGGGCGGGCGTGGGCGGGTTGCCGCCGGCGGGCCAGGGGTGGAAGGCGCCGCCGGCGTCCGCCCAGCCCTGCTGACCGGTCGTCAGCGACGTGCCGAGGTCGTAGAGGTAGACGGGCCGGCCGAGGCCCGAGTTGTTGGTGATCTTCAGTGGGATCGTGTCGGGCGTCGCGGCCTCGGCCGGCGCGGGGGCGCCGAGTCCGAGCAGCGCACCGACGAGGGCCGCGGCTCCCGTCGTCGCCAGAACCTTGAGTCTTGCGAGCACGCTCCACCTCCGGTGGGGTCGGGGTACGGGTCGGGGTTGGTCCGTACCTGAAGTGAGAGCGCTCTCAGAGTCGCGCCGGGGCGCGTCCATGTCAATGAAGGCGACCGAGGTCAGAAGGTGCGGCGGAGCAGGTCGAGCAGCGCCGACCAGTGGCACTCGTCGGCCTCGCGGTCGTACGCGTCCGTGTCGGCCTGGGTGAACCCGTGCCGCGCGCCGGGGTAGACCTCGCAGCGGTGACGCACGCCCGCCGCCGAGAGAGCGTTCTCCAGGCGCTCGATCTGCTCGGGCGGGAGTGACGGGTCCTGGTCCGCGTGCCCGAAGTACAGCTCGGCCTCGACCTGCCCGGCGACCAGGTGGGGGCTGTCCGGGGCGTCGGTGGCCAGCCGCCCGCCGTGGAACCCGGCGGCAGCCGCGACCCGGTCCGGGTACGCACCGGCGGTCAGCAACGACAGCCGGGCGCCCATGCAGTACCCGGTGACCGCCACCGGCCCCTCGGCGACCAGCGGATGGCCGGCCAGGAAGTCCAGGTACGCGCCCGCGTCGCGCCGCGCGAGGTCGGGCGTGAGGGACTGGACGAGCGGGGCGACGCGCGCGAAGACGTCCGGCCGCTCGGACAGGTCGATGAACTCGGGGAGTTCCACGACGGGCGCGCGCCCGTGCCGGTAGAAGACGTTGGGCACCAGCACGGTGTGGCCGGCCGCCGCGATCCGGTCGGCCATCGACCTCAGGTGCGGGCGCAGGCCGAAGGCGTCCTGGTAGAGCAGCACGCCCGGGTGGGCGGCGCCGTCCGAGGGACGGGACAGATACGCGTCGGCGGTGCCGTCCCCGGTCGGGATCTCGACGGACTCTCCCTGTACGGCGGTCACGGCGGGCTGCCTTCCTGCTCGGTCACCGGTGAGAGCCTCACCGGCGTGCGGGTGCGGGTGCGATGCGGTCGGCCCGGCGGGGTCGGGGCCACTGGGGCGGACCTGCCGGCCGGGTGGGCGGATCATGGTCATGGTGCCATGTGGGGCCCCCGGGGCCTTACTCGTGCCGTGGGGCGGTTCGCGCCTCGCCGCAACTGCCGGGCCGGCGGGGTGTCACCCGCGCTGCGTGGTCGCTCGGGCATCGCCCGTACGGCGGGGCCGCCGCCCCGTTCCTCGCCCGTACTGCCGGGCCGCCGCCCGAGCCTCGTCCGTGCTGCGGGGCCGCCGCCCGCGCCCCGCCCGTACTGCGGGACCACCGCCCGGACCTCGCTCGTGCTGCGTGGCCGTCGAGACCCCGCCCGTACTGCCAGGCCGCCGGGCTTACTCGAAGCGGGAGGTGTCGCCCGCTCCCCTTCGTACGATCTCGGCCTCTCCGCCGGAGAAGTCGATCACCGTCGTCGGCTCGGTGCCGCAGTCGCCGGAGTCGACCACCGCGTCCACCACGTGGTCGAGCCGGTCCTTGATCTCCCAGCCCTGTGTCATCGGCTCCTCCTCGTCGGGCAGCAGCAGCGTGCTCGACAACAGGGGCTCGCCGAGCTCCGTGAGCAGGGCCTGGGTGACGACGTGGTCCGGGATGCGCACCCCCACCGTCTTCTTCTTGGGATGCTGCAGCATGCGCGGCACCTCCCGGGTCGCCGGGAGGATGAAGGTGTAACTGCCGGGCGTCGACGCCTTGATGGCGCGGAAGACGTCGTTGTCGATCCGGACGAACTGGCCGAGCTGTGCGAAGTCCTGGCACACCAGGGTGAAATGGTGCCGGTCGTCCAGGTGCCGGATCGCGCGGATCCGCTCCACGCCCTCCCGGTTGCCGAGCCCGCAGCCGAGGGCGTAGCAGGAGTCGGTCGGATACGCGATCAGCGCCCCCTCGCGCACGCTGTCCGCGATCTGCCGGACCGCACGCGGCTGGGGGTTGTCGGGGTGCACGTCGAAGTACTTCGCCATTCACCGAGCTTATGCCGTGCGGCGCCGGTCCCCGGACACCGGCGGGGCGGCCCGCGAACTTTGTGGCGTACTCCGCGCATCCCGGGGAAGCAGAGCTGTGTACCGCTCGGGTGCTGTCCCCCCGGCTCCGGGCGTCGCGGCTTCGCCGGCCGGTCACCTCCCCCCGTGAACCGTCGGCGAAGCCGCCTTCTCGCCGCCGGGTGCGGCACCCGCGCCGCCGCCCGGCCCCGGGCCGCCGGCACCCCCTGGTAACGTCCCGGACGGAGAACAGCGAGGTCAACGCGACGGACTGGGAGAGGGCCGACATGGCCGGCCGGGAGGACGGGGAGGCAGGGGCGCGGCGGAGCGGAAGCCGCGAAGCCGCCTGGGCGGAGGAACTCCTCGACCAGTTGAGGCCCGCGGGGCGCGATGTGCGCAAGGTCGTGGCGTGGCTCGCCGGGTCCGTGGGAGGAACGGCCTGCCTCCTCGACGGCGGCGGCGCCCTCCTCGCCGGCGAGCCGGTCGGCCTCGACGACGAGCTGGTGGCGGACGTCCTCGCCGGCCGCCTGGCGTCGGCGGCGTTGCAGGAGGGCGAACGGCATCTGCGCCTCGTGCGCGTCGGCGCCCCGCACCCGACCGCCGCCGGAGTGCTGGCCGTCGCCCGGCCCACCCCCTTCGACCGGCACGGCGCCGAGCTGGTCACCCGTACGGCAGCGGTGGTCGAACTGCTGCTGCGGGCCCACGAGACGGCCAGTGCCGGGCGCCGGCTCGAACGGGCGACCGCGGCGCTGCGGCTGGCGATCCTGCAACTGCTCATGGTGGAGGACACCGTCTCGGCCCGCCGGGTGGCCGCGGGGCTGTGGCCCGGCCTCCTGGACGCGGACACCGCGCGTGTGTACGTCGTGCAGGGGCACCGCGACGAGCGTGACCGGCTGGCCGCCGACTGCCTGGACGCCACCGGCGGGCGGGCGCTGGTGGTGCTGTGCCCGGCGGACGACGAGCACGTGATCGTGGTCGCCCCCGGCCGGGGCGGCGGCCACGGCGCCGGCGACGCGCTGCGCGCCCTCGTCGCCGCGTGCCCCGGAACCTACCTCGGCGGCAGCGCCCGGCACGGCCTCGCCCGTACGGCGACGGGGTACGCCCAGGCCGTGAGCGCGCTGGCGGTGGCCCGGTTCAGCCCGGACGGCGCGGCGATGTACGCCGAACGCACCCACCCCGAGCGGCTGATGGACCCCGAGGCGCTGCACGCCTGGTCCACCCGGCTGCTGCGGCCGCTGGACGCGCTGCCGCACCACACGCGCGCCGAACTCCTCGCCACCACCCGGCTGGGCCTGGAGTTCACCGCGGTCGCGGCCGCGCGCATCCTCGGCGTGAGCCGCAACACGGTGCGCGCCCGCATGGAGCGCGCCGAGCAACTCCTGGGCGCCGACCTGTCCCGCCTCACCGTACGAGCCGCGGTCCACCTCGCCCTGAACACCCAGGCATCCCAGGACCGCGCCCCCGAACGGTCCAGGGGCGATCGCGCCGTACGGTTCCCCGACCTGCTCGCCGGACCCGCGCTGCGCGCCTGGGCCCAGGAACTGCTCGGGCGGCTGACGGCCGACGCGCGGGACCTGCGGGGCACCCTGCGTGCCTGGATCGCCGCCGGGGGCAACGCCGAGCGCGCCGCGGACCTGCTCGGAGTGCACGCCCAGACCGTGCGCGAGCACGTGCGCGCCGCGGAGCCCGTCCTCGAACGCCGGCTCCTGGCCACGGGCAGCGACCAGTACGAGGTCGTCCTCGCCCACCTGGCCGTGGGCGACCTGGAGCCGCCGGACCTCGGCGGCGAATCCCGGCCGGGATGAACGAGGACGTTCCGGACGCACCTGTGCACGGATGAGTCCTTCGCACGGCCGAAAGAGCACCGGCGCGGTACCCGCCGCGTGGTCGCGGCGCGTACGTTCGACGGGCCGCGGGCCGTCGGTGCGCCGCGGCTGCGGAGGCGGGACCGGAACGGGGGACCGGTCCAGCCTCCGTCCGCCGCCCGCGGAGACCCGCGGCAGGTGAAGCACGGACGTACGCGGCTTCCGCGGCCGCCGAGACCCGCGTCACGTGACGGACGGACGTACCCGACTTCCTGTGAGGAACGCCACCGCGCCCGCAACTCCCGCGCACCGAACGTCAGTTGGGGTGCCACGCGATTACCGGACCGGCCCGGCGGAACCACTGTCCCGTGGCGTCTGTGAGGATGGGCAGCCGCTGTGCCGGACCACGTCTCAACGCCGAGCCGCCCCTGGCGGCACAGCACGGCAAGCCGTCCGGTCCTCCCACACGAGCGTTCCTCCGTGCCTTCTCACTCCACCTCCCCCGCCGCGCCCGCGCGCCCGCCCGCCGCCGCGCCGCGCCGCGTGATCCTTCCCTCGCCCCGGCGACCGCGCCCCGCCGGGGCCGCCGCCGGGGACCGCGCCCCGTGGCGCGCCCTGCGCCACCCCGGAATGCGCTGGTGGTCGGCGGCCAACCTGGTGTCCAACGCGGGCACCTGGATGCAGCTGACCGCGCAGAACCTCCTGGTGCTCCACCTCACCGGCTCCGCCGCGGCGACCGGCCTGTCGCTGTCCGCGCAGGCCGCGCCCGGGCTGCTGCTGGGGCTGGCCGGCGGCGCCGCCGTCGACGCCTGGCCGCGCCGGCTCACCGCCTCGGTCAGCCAGGCGCTGCTCGCGCTGGTCGGCTTCGTGACCGCGGCCCTGGTGGTCACCGACCGGCTGTCCGTCCCGGTCCTGATGGTGCTCGCCGCCGTCACCGGCCTGATCGCCACCGTAGACGCGCCCGCCTGCGCCCTGCTCGGCAACGACCTCGTACCGCCGAAGGACGTGCCCTCGTCCATCGCGCTGGGCTCGGTGGTCAGCGGGGCGGGCCGCGTGGGCGGCACCGCGCTGGCGGGCGTGGTGATCGGCTGCTGGGGCCCGGGAGCGGCGTACGCGGCGAACGGGCTGTCCTTCCTCGCCGTCGCCGCGGTCATCCCCTTCCTGCGCCCCCACCCCGCAGCCGAACCGCAGACGAGGCCTGCCGCCGGGCCGCGGAACAAACTTGCCGCCGGGCCAAGGACCAAGTCCGCCGCCGGGCCGCGTCCGGCAGCGGCGCCCCCGTCCAGGCGCGGCACCGGCGCCCGTGAGGGCCTCGCCTTCTTCCTGCGCCGCCCCCGCCTCGTCGCGCTGGCCGGCATCACCGCGATCAGCGGTATCTTCGGCCGGAACTACGCCCTCACCCTCGCCGTCCTGGTCACCGGCCCGCTGGGCGGCGCGGCCGGCGCCTTCGGCACGGTGTCGACCGTGCTCGCGGTGGGCGGCGTGGCCGGCGCGGTCCTGGCCGGACGCCTGCGCAGCCCCTCCGTACGGCTCGTCGGCGCCATGGCCGCGGCCGGCGCGCTGCTCCAGATCGGTGCCGGGCTCTCCCCGAGCCTGTGGGTCCTGATGGTGCTCGTCGCCCCCATGGCGGTGGTGGAGTCGGTCTCCGACACCGCGGGCACGACCGTCCTGCAGACCGACCCGCCGCCGCACATGCGCGGCCGGGTCCTCGGGGTCTGGCGCAGCGCGAGTACCGGCTGGAGCCTGGTCGGCCCGCCGCTGCTGGGCCTGCTGATGCAGACCGCGGGAGCCAGGGGCGCCCTGGTGATCGGCGGCGTCGTCATCGCCGGAGTCATCGGCGCGGGCGCCCTGCTCCGGGGCCGCCGCACACAGCCCGGCGACCGCCCCGCCCCGAGCCGGGTCACCTACGTGCCCCTGCCGTCCGCACCCACGCCAGTCGGCGCCACGCCCGCGCCGCCCCGCACGGTCGTCGCCTGCACCACCCCCCACCCCGGCGAACTCTGCGCGGCGGGCTGCACCCCGGCGGCCTGAGCCGCCCCCGGGCCGCCCGCGCGGAGCCGGCGCGTCACGGGAGCGCCGGCAGCACCGTGAGCGTTCCGTTGGCCAGGCGCAGGGCCGACTCCAGCGCCGCGGGGCGGTGCAGGGAGCCGGTGCCGTCGGGCGGGACCAGCCACTCCAGCGAGCGCGCGGGCCGGTAGGGCGGCGGCACGGCCACCCAGGAGCCCCGGCTCGCGTGCCGCACCCCCGCCCCGATCCAGCCGCTCCCGGGATCGGGCGGCAGGAAGAAGCCGACCCGGTGCGCGGCCGTGTCCACCAGCGTCGGCCCGGGAACCGGCAGCGCCGGCTGCCACAGCATCTCCAGCGCCAGCAGGCCCAGCCGGTCGGGCACGCTGAGCACGTCCCAGAACCGGCCGGCCGCCAGCAGCGCGACGCCGTCGCCCTCGTCCCACGTCCGCTTGCACGCCCGCGGATCGGGCGCGGCCGCGGCGAGCCACTCCACGCCGTACACGCCCCTCGTGCTGGTCATGTTCCGCTCCCGAAGTCGTCCGCCCGCCACGGCCACGCATGCTCGTAGATATTTCTATGGGACGGAAGGGGTGGCGCGACCTGGCGTTTCGGTCCCGGATGTTCGATCTCCGGTAGTGCGTTCGACGACCCGGCGTAGCCGCCTCCACACTCGAATCGATCGTCGTAACAATCGATTCTGGTGCCAAAAGCTTGTCAGGCTGACTTTTCCGCTCGTACGATCCCGGTATTCCATCGCCGCCGACCACCGGGACCCCTCATGGACCGCACCCGCCTGCACCACCTGCTCGCCCGCGAGAGCGCCGAGGCCGAGCGGCGCAACCCACGTTCGAAGGCCGCGTACGACCGTGCCGAGCACCTGTTCGGGCGGGTGCCGATGACGTGGATGAACAAGACCGCCGGCGCCTTCCCCCGCTATCTGGACTCCGCCCGGGGCGCCCGTGTCACCGACGTCGACGGGCACGAGTACATCGACTTCTGCCTGGGCGACACCGGTGCCATGGCGGGCCACTCCCCGGCGGTCGTCGCCGACGCGGTGGGGCGCCGGTACGCCGAACTCGGCGGCGCGACCGCGATGCTGCCCACCGAGGACGCCGAGTGGGTCGGCGCCGAGCTCACCCGCCGCTTCGGACTGGCGCGCTGGAGCTTCTCGCTGACCGCGACCGACGCCAACCGCTGGGCGATCCGGCTCGCCCGCGCGGTCACCGGCCGCCCGAAGATCCTCGTGAACAGCTACTGCTACCACGGCAGCGTCGACGAGTCGCTCATCGTCGTCGGCCCGGACGGCCGCGGCACCGCCCGCGAGGGCAACGTGGGCGCGCCCTGCGACGTCACTCTGACCAGCCGCGTCGCGGAGTTCAACGACCTGGACCGGCTGGAGCGCGAACTCGCCCACGGCGACGTCGCCGCCGTCCTCATGGAACCGGCGCTCACCAACATCGGCATCGTCCTGCCCGAGGCCGGCTACCTCGACGGCGTGCGCGAGCTGACCCGTCGGTACGGCACGCTGCTCATCAACGACGAGACCCACACCTTCTCGGCCGGCCCCGGCGGCTGCACCGCGGCCTGGGACCTGGAGCCCGACCTGCTCACCATCGGCAAGGCGATCGGCGGCGGCATCCCGGCCGGTGCCTACGGCCTGTCCGCGGAACTCGCCGACCGGCTGCTCGGCCGCGCCGACCTGGATCTGGTGGACATGGGCGGCGTCGGCGGCACCCTGGCGGGCAACGCGCTCTCCGTCGCCGCGACGCGCGCCACCCTGGAGCACGTGCTCACCGACGACGCGTTCGCCGGTATGGCGAAGCTGTCCGAGCGGTTCGAGGCCGGGGTGCGCGCGGGCATCGAGGCCCATGGGCTGCCCTGGTCGGTCGCCCGGCTCGGCGCGCGCACCGAGTACCGCTTCACCGACCCCGCCCCGCGCAACGGCACCGAGTCGGCGGCCGCCGCGGACGCCGAGCTCGAGGACTTCCTCCACCTCTACCTGGCCAACCGGGGCATCCTGCTCACCCCGTTCCACAACATGGCCCTGATGTGCCCCGACACCACCGAGGCCGACGTCGACACCCACACCGAGGTCTTCGCCGCCGCCCTGTCCGAGCTGACCGGCTGACACGGGCCGACCGGCACCACCGGGCCCCGCACCGGGCACCGTCCGCACCGGCACAACAGGCCCCGGCCCCGTTCGCACCGGCACCCGGGGCACGACGAGGACCCGGCACCACCAGGCACCGCCCGCACGGATCGCCCCACCGCACCACTACCCTGGGGCGATCCGGCCGGAGAGGGGAAGCGACGCACGTGGACGACATCGACCGGGCCATCCTGCGCGAGCTCCAGACCGACGGGCGGATCGCGTACGCCGATCTCGGGCCCCGGGTGGGCCTGTCGGCGTCGGCCGCCCGGCAGCGGCTCCAGCGGCTGCTGGACTCCAAGGCGGTCCAGGTGGTCGGCGTCACCGACCCGATGGCGATGGGCGGACAGGCCATGGCGCTGCTCGGCATCGCCGTGGACGGCGACGCCCGCGCGGTCGCCGACGAGCTGGCCGGGCGGGCCGAGGTCGTCTACTCGGTCCTCACCTCCGGCGGCTTCGACCTGTTCGCCGAGGTCGTCACGCCGGGCCCGCGGGACCTGCTGGACTTCGTCAACGACGTGGTGCGCCCGATCGAGGGCGTGCGGCGGGTCCAGTCGTTCCCGTACTTCGGCATCCACACCCACCGATTCCTCTGGGACGTCGGCTGACGCCCTCGCGGCCGCCCCCGCGGATCGCCGTCAGGGACCGGGCGCGGCGCCGTCCGGCCCGGCGGGCGCGAGGACCAGCATGGTCACGTCGTCCCGGAACGTGCCGCAGTGCGCGAGGAGATCGGCCAGGACGTGGTCCGCGAGGACTCCCGGGTCGAGTTCGGCGAGCCGGGGCAGGCGGTCCAGCAGCGGGTAGAAGGCGCCCTGCTCGTTCCTGGCCTCGGTGACGCCGTCGGAGGCCAGGAACAGCACGTCACCCGGGCGCAGCGGCACGCTGTGCCCCTCCTGCTGCGGTACGGACTCCGCGAGCCCCAGGCCGAGCGGCGTCCACGGCACCACCCCCACCTCGGTGGCCTTGCCGTCCCGCAGCAGCACCGGCGCCGGATGACCGCAGGTCACCACCCGCACCGACCGCCCGTCGTCGGCGAACTCCAGCAGCACCGCGGTGGCGAACAGCTCCGCGTGCCGCACCTCCGCCGAGTCCACCACCAGCCGGCGGTCCAGCGCTCCCGCGACGGCCGTCAGGTCCGTCCGGTCGAGCACCGCCTCGCGGAAGCTGCCCAGCAGCGCGGCGACCGTGGACACCGCCGCCAGTCCGTGCCCCTGCACATCGCCCATCACCGCCCGGACCCCGTGCGGGCCGCGGCGCACGTCGAAGAAGTCCCCGCCGACCAGGGTCCCGCGCTGAGCGGCCCGGTACAGACCGGCGCACCGCACCGGGCCCACCCGCTCGGGGACCGGCGGCACGACGGCCCGCTGCGCGGCCTCCGCGACCGTGCGCTCGAGGTCCAGCTGACGGTCGCGCCGGCTGCGCACGTAGGACAGGAACACGCTCAGGACGGAGACGAAGACGATCGTCTCCAGATCGGTGTTGCCCGGGTGGTTCAGTTGGAAGACCGGCACGCTCAGCAGGGCGACCACCGCGCAGCCCAGCAGCGCGGTGGCCAGCGGTCCGTACGACAGCACGGCCAGCGGCGGGATGGCGCCCAGCAGGAACCCGATGTCGAGCGGGCTGGGGCTGAGCAGCGTGGCCACGCCGACCGCGGCCACCAGCACGAGCGGCAGCACCCGCACCCAGCGCGGCGGCGGCGCGCCCCGCAGCCAGCCCCGCCGGGAGGGGTCCCGGCGCGAGCGCGGGGCAGGAAGCTTCGGCACACCACCACGCTGCTACGCCGCACCCCTTCCCGCACGCCGGAGCCGTCGCCGAGCGGCCGAAGCGGCCACGGCGGCCCGAGCCGCTAGAACGGCGTGAGGGTCAGCCGGATCCCGGTCGGGGCGGTGTCCTGGATGTAGGAGGCGAAGTCCGCCACGTCGTCGAAGGCGAAGCCGTACGCCCGCCCGTCCTCGGTCGCCGCGTGCATGGCCTTGGCGTAGTGGTTGGTGATCGCGGTGCGGTAGAAGGACGCGGCGTCGGTCACCGGCTGGGCGGCCGGGGACAGCAGCGTCGAGCGGTTGAAACCGGCGCCGAGCACCGCGGCGACCGGGCCCGTCCTGCCGTCGTTCGGCGCCGCCAGCGCGCCGTCGCAGAACAGCACGTCCCGGGTGGAGGGTTTGCCGAAGGAGACCTGGGCCGGCCCGTCGAAGGTGAGCCGTTCACCGCGCACCCGGCCGGTGAAGGTGCCCGCGTTGGTGGTGATCTTCAGATCCTTGCCGGTGTACGTGCTCCACACCTCGTCGATGTACGGGGCGAAGTAGTCCTTGGCGAACAGCCCCGCGTCCAGCCCGTGGCCGGGCGCGATCACCCGTGTGTCGCCGACGACCAGCTTCGAGAACTCCTCCACCTGCCGGACCGCGGCGAACGCGGCGGCCCGCCCGCCGGCGCGCACCGTGCCGGTCGTCTGGTCCTTGGCGCCGGTCAGCCGGATGCTCAGCGGCACGCTGAACATGTCGACCATGGTCGTGTTGCAGAACATGCCCGAGGAGTTGTACGTGAACTCCGCGCAGTCGTGCAGCACCGCGAAGCTCGGGTCGGAGGACACCCAGCCCGCCGGGTACTGGAGGGCGGCGTTGCCGTTGCCGTCGGTGACGGCCTTGAACTTCAGCTTCTGGCCGAGGGACACGTAGATGCGGCCCGACATCTGCGGCAGGGACAGGCGGGTCTCGCCGCTCCCGGCGAGGGATATCGCGTAGTCGGTGAAGCCGTCGGCGCCGTTGTCCGACAGGGCGATCGGGGCGAGGGTGCCGTCCGGGGTGACCCGCACCTGGCGGCCGTCCTGGTTGCCCACGATGTACACGTGGACCGAGGTGTTGCCGAAGGAGCCGCTGTTGTTGACGATCGTCAGCGGCAGAGCGCCCGCGGCCGCCTTGGTCTGCCCGGTGGTGCCGGCGAGGGCGTGGGGGGCGATGGCGGCGACGGCCGGTGCGGCGACCGCCGCGCCGCCGAGAGCGACGAGGAACTTCCTGCGGCCGAGGGCGCGCTGGTGACGGGGTGTCATGTGGGGGGAGTCTCCTTGGTGCTCGGGCGTGCGGGGCACGCGGGACGTGCTGGCGGCAGGCGGCGGTCGAGCAGGGGAGAGAGCGCTCTCACCGCCGGGGCCGGGCCCGATCGTACGCAGCTCAACGACACCGGCCAACCAGTGCGCGGCCGACCCAAAGCCCTTTGACCTGGGGTTACTTGGGAAACCAGGGGAGCGGCGCCGACGCTTAACCCCTTCTTAAGGGCCGTTTAAGGGGACGGCAAAGCCCGCTCGTCCCGTCAGGTTTGCGTTCGCCCGATGTGTGCATCCGATAAGGACAGTGACATTCGCTGAACGTGACATCAGTCGAACCATGGAGGAAACGTGGGCATCATCGCCTGGATCCTGATCGGTCTGCTGGCCGGCGCCATCGCCAAGCTGCTCCTCCCGGGCAAGGACCCGGGCGGCATCATCATCACCATGCTGATCGGCATCGCGGGCGGACTGCTCGGCGGCTGGCTCGGCAAGGTCATCTTCGGCGTCCACTCGATCAACGGCTTCTTCCACCTGTCCACCTGGATCGCCGCCATCGTCGGCTCGCTGATCCTGCTCGTGCTGTACCGGGCCGTCACGGGCGGCCGGAGCTCCCACCGCCACGCCTGAGCGCGGTGAGCGTGCCCTGGCGGCCCCGGTGCCGCACCGGGCCGCGGAAGGCCGACCGCTCGTGGCCGGGCCGCATTCGCCGGCCCGGCCACGAGCATGTCCGGGGCGTGCGCACCGCGCGTCCGGCGCCGGGGGAGTGCCGCAGGGACGCGGTGGAGCCGCCGCGGCGTGCTCAGCCGGCCTCGCGCGTCAGCAGAGCCTCGGCCGCGGCGAGTATCTCCGTGACCCGCAGGCCGAACCCTGCGTCGCACGGGTGCGGGCGCCCGCCGCGCGCGGCGGAGATCAGCGCGTCCACCGCCCGCCCGAACGCGGTCACCGCGTCCTCGGCCGCCTCCGGAAGGACGCTGACCCCCGCCTCGCCGCGCAGTTCCACCGTGGCGCCGGCCGCCGCGGGCGGCGCCGTCAGGCTCAGGGTCAGGGTGCTCGACGCGCCGCCGACGTGGTCGAGGACCACGTGCACGGTGTCGCCGGGTCCGTGCGCGGCGGCCGTCACCCGCCGTACGTCCCCGAGGACCGGCAGCAGCACCGACAGCGCGTGCGGACCGACGTCCCACAGGGCGCCCTTCTCGCGCCTCCACGGCGAGGCCGCGAACGGGCTGTCGCCCGTGAAGACCGCGCCGAGCCACTGCGCCCGCGCGGTGAACCAGTCGTCGCGGTCCGCCTGTTCGGTGATCCAGGCCGCCGGCTCGCGCTGGAAGCGGGTGGTGAAGAAGACCACCGAGGCCACCTGGGCCTCCCGGGCGGCCTCCGCCACGGCACGGCCCTCGGCCACGGTCGCCGCCAGCGGCTTGTCGAGCAGCAGATGGCGGCCGGCCCGCGCCGCCCGTACCGCGAGATCCGCCTGGACGTGCGGCGGGAGCGCGACGGCGACCGCGTCCACGTCCGCCAGCAGCGCGTCCACGTCGTCGTAGGCGAGGCAGCCGTGGCGCTCGGCCAGTTCCTTGGCGGCGGCCGTACGGCGTCCCCAGACGCCGGCGAAGTCCGTCTCGGCGTGCCCGCTCAGCGCGGGAGCGTGAACCATCTGTGCCCAGGGGCCGGTTCCGAGCAGTCCGATGCGCATGCCGCCGCCTCTCCGCTGTGCTCAACACACGGTCACGGCCCGGTCCGCGGGGACCGGGCCGTGACCGAGCGTGTCACAGAAACCGTGGCAGCGGGCGGGAAGGCCGACGGGGCCCGCACCTCAGGCGGCCCGGCGCACCTCCCCGGCGTCCCCGGCGTCCTCGAAGTCCCCGGAGTCCTCGTCGTCCCCCGTGCCGCGGCGGCCGCCCGGGATCAGGCGCAGATGCCTGCGCTGCCCCGCATGGCGGCCCCGCAGCGGGGCGGGATCGAGCATCCGGTCCTCTATCCGGTCCATGACCAGCAGCAGCACGGAGACCAGTGGCAACAGTGAAACAGCGACAAAGAGCACGACGCCCCCTCGGCCGACATGGGGGACGAGTGCTCCGAACCGCCGCTCCGATAGGTCGCGTCCGGTGAAGAAACTGTGACGATCGAGCGGTGAATGCCGTGGTCGCGTGCTGTCGTCCGCCCGTGGACTGGTTCCGGCGAACGCGGGTTCCCTAGGATGTACTCTCAGTGAAACCGGCCCAGTTGGCGCGGTGGAATCGGCGAATCTGGGGGAACGATGCCTACGGAGAACCACCTGTCCACGAAGATCGACGAAAACGTGCCGACGGCCGCCCGGATGTACGACCACTACCTCGGCGGCAAGGACAACTACGCGGCGGACCGCTCCGCCTGCGAGGAGCTCGACAAGGTCGTCCCCAGCACCCGCCGGCTCGCCCTGAACAACCGCCGCTTCCTCCAGCGCGCGGTCAGGACGCTCGCCGAGCAGTACGGCATCCGGCAGTTCCTCGACCACGGCTCAGGCCTGCCCACCCAGGACAACGTCCACCAGGTCGCCCAGCGCATCGACCCCAAGACGCACGTGGTCTACGTGGACAACGACCCCATGGTGCTCGTCCACGGCCGCGCCCTGCTCCAGCAGGACGACCGCACCACCGTGATCCACGCCGACATGCGCAACACCGACGAGATCTTCTCCCACCCCGAGACGCAGCGCCTGATCGACTTCTCGCAGCCGGTCGCCGTGCTGTTCAACTCGGTCTTCCACTGCATCCCGGACAGCGAGACCGACGGTCCGATGGCGGTGGTCCGGCGGGTGCGCGAGCGGCTCGCGCCCGGCAGCATCATGCTCATGTGCCAGCTGGTCAGCGAGGACGCCGAAGTCCGCGACTTCGTCACCGACTTCATGGCCCAGGCCACGCAGGGCCACTGGGGCCGGGTGCGCGAGGAGAAGGACGTGGCCCAGTGGTTCGAGGGACTGGAAATCCTCGAACCGGGTCTGGTGGAGGTGTCCACCTGGCGTCCCGACACCGACGTGGCGCCCCGTCAGCTCACCCACGAGTGGGTGGAGTTCGGCGGTCTGGGCCTGATCCGCTAGCCCGGCGCAGGACTTGGGTCCCGGCCGTTCCACGAACAGCGCCCCTCCGGATCACCGACGGTGGTCCACGGAGGGGCGTTCGTGTGCGGGGCGCGGGCGCCTGGACTGCTCTCCGGCCGGCTCAGGGCGCGGAGTACCGGTCCTTCATCGTCTTGCCCAGCAGCGCCAGGGACTCCTGGGGCGTCAGCGCCTCGTCGGCCAGCCGGTCCAGCGCGATCCGGTACTCCTCGGTCTCGTCGCGGTCCTCGAGGAAGTTGGCGCTCTTGATGTGCTCGAGGTAGACGACGTCGGGCAGGTCGAGGCCGCCGAAGCGCAGATACGTGATCGGGATGGCGGGCGCCGAGGCGTTGGTGACGTCCAGCGGGATGATCTGCACGGTCACGTTGGGCCGCTGGGCCATCTGCACGAGGTGGGCGAGCTGCTCGCGCATCACCTCGCGGCTGCCCAGCACGCGCAGCAGCACCGACTCGTCGATGACCGCCCACAGCTGCGGCGCGTCCTGGCGCCGCAGCAACTCGGCGCGCCGCATGCGCAGTTCCACGCGCCGCTGCACCTCGCCCGCGGACGCGGTGGGCAGGCCCCGCTCGACCACCGCGCGGGTGTAGGCGGAGGTCTGGAGCAGTCCGGGGACGTACTGGATCTCGAAGGTGCGGATCGCGGCGGCCGCCTCCTGGAGGCCCACGAGCCGGTCGAACCACTCGGGCATCAGCCGCTTGTCGTAGCGCTGCCACCAGCCGGGCTCGCCGGCCCGCCGCAGCAGCCTGAGCAGCACCGAGGCCTCGTACTCGTCGGTGTCGTACAGCTGGAGCAGGGCGCGGACGTCGCCCTCGGCCGGGGGCCGGCGGCCCTTGCCGGACTCCATGCGCGAGAGCTTGGCGGCACTGAAACCCAGTTCGCGTGCCGCCTGCTCCTGGGACATCCCGGCGTCCTCGCGGAAACCCGCCAGTTGCACTCCGACCAGCATCTTCAGCAGCGTCGGGGCCGGTTCGGAGCGATCCAGATAGGGTTCGAGGCGGGAGGTGCGATGCGACTCGGCGGACATCCTGGCTCCCAGTGGACGGGCAGACTTGAGGGTTACACTATCGCACCGTCCGGCTGCGGAGCGCATCCGCCGGGAAGTCGGCGGCTTCCTTCCGCTTCACCGGCGCGGGGCCGGCGTCACAGCAGATGGTCGAACTCGCCGTCCTTCGCGCCGGCCACGAACGCGGCCACCTCCGCCGGGGTGTAGACGAGGGCGGGCCCGTCGGGGTCCCGGGAGTTGCGCACCGCGATGCCTCCACCGGTGAGGGCGGCGACCTCCACGCAATTGCCCTCGGCGTTGCTGTGCCGGCTCTTGATCCAGCGGGCGTCGAGAGAGCTCGCCCGCACTCCGTTCTGCACTGGTGGCACCGCAGTCTCCTTGCTGTTCACGTTCCGTACGTACGAGGGCCGGGCCCTCGGGTGGGGGCCGACCGCGCAGGGTCGGAACCCTCGCAGCTCCCGCGCACTTTCACGAGAAATTTCGCGTGCAATTGCATGAGGACGCTGTCAGCGTGGATAATAGCCGCGGCGTCAACCCCTCGGTGGGCGCCGTCCGGTGACGTTGCATCAGGGAGATGCCGTGCCCTCACCTGCCAGCCCAGAGCCCGGACCGGCGCACTTGGCCGCCGCGGTCACCGCGGTCGCGCCGTGGCCGGACCGGGCCCCAGTGCCCTACGGCTCGGCGTGGGAGGTCCGGCTGCCCGCGGCCGCGACCACGTCCTGCCGGGAGCCGGACGTGGTCACCGGGGCGCTCCCCGCCGTGATGCTGCGCATCGAGTGCGACCGGGAGGGCTTCGGCCGGGCCCGCGAGTTCACCCACCGCACGCTGCGCGCCTGGGCGCTCGGCCACCGCGGCGACGACGCCGCGCTGGTCGTCACCGAGCTCGCGGCCAACGCCGCGACGCACGCGGTGCCGTTCGCCCCGGCGGACCGGGCGGAGGTGTGGCTCGGCATCGCCCTCGACGCGGGGCACCTGGTGCTCACCGTCTCCGACCCCTGCGACAGCGGTCCCGTATCCGCGCCCGCCTGCGGCATGGGACTGCTGGAGCACGGGCGCGGCCTGGCCATCGTCGACGCCCTGGCGGAGGAGTGGGGCTGGACCCCGAGACCTCCGGCGGGCAAGACCGTCTGGGCGAAGCTGTCCGCCCGCCCTCCCCACTGAACCGCCGTCCCCCCACAAGACCGCCGCGGAAAGGCCCGATGCCATGCGCACCGCACAGACGGAGCAGCCGAGCACCCAGCGCACCGACCGCGCGACCCCCTCGACCGGCACGGCCGCGCCCCTGGCGGCACTGGGGCAGGTGCCCTGGGACGACATCAGGGACTCCACCGGCTCCGCGGCCGGCATCCCCCGGCTGCTGGACCGGGTGGCCCGGGGCGATGCCGAGAGCGCGCGGGCCGCGCTGGACGAGCTGCGCACCCGTATCTGCCAGTACGGCTTCGTGGTCGAGCAGGCGACCGCCGCCACGGTCCCCTTCCTGTGGGAGCTGGCCCAGCTGCCGCACGTGACGTGCCGGCCGCAGATCATCCAGCTGCTCAAGAGCATCGCCGACGCCCGGCAGTGGGAGGACGTGGCCGCCGTCTACCCCAAGGTCCTCAACCACCGTGAGAACCCGGTGGTCTGGGAGCGGCGGGCCCGGCAGGCCGTGCGCGCCCGGCGCGGCGCCCTGCGCGTCCTGCTGGCCGACCAGGACCGTGACATCGCCCGCGCCACCACGGAACTCGCCGCCGCCCTCGGCGCCTGACCGGCCCTCACAGCCGAAACCATTCTTCCGCCCGGGCCGCACCGGACCCGCCCGGCGGAGGACTTCTCGTCGTGACCCGGGGACGGCCGGAGACTGTCCGTTCACGATCCCCGGGGACGCTTCGTTCTCCTGTGCCCATCCTGCGTGCCGGGTCCCCAATCTTGGCCGAAGGGCCCCAAAGCACCTATATTGCGGATACCTCTGCCGGGTCGTGCGGCGCCCAGTCGCCGCGGACGGGAGCCGCCCGGACGTGCGGGCCGAGTATGCAGCGGAGGACCCGGTGACAGAGATCCGACCGAGCGGGCGCGGCAGTGAACTGGCGTGAGCACGGGGCGTGCCGTGCAGAGGACCCCGAGCTGTTCTTCCCCCTCGGGGAGAGCGGCCTGTCGCTGCGCCAGATAGAAGAGGCCCGCGCGGTGTGCCGCCGGTGCCCCGTGCTGCCGGAGTGCAGGGCCTTCGCCCTGCGCAACAGCGAGTACGACGGTGTCTGGGGCGGCATGACCGCGGGGGAGCGCCGTGCCGTGGCGCGCGGGAGATCCGAGGACCGCCACCGGTGAGAGCCGGCGGGGCCCCGAAGCGGATCAGCGGCTGATCCGCCCGTGAAACGACTGAATTTCGTCAATCGTGTGCCCCGAGGCGGCCTGCACGCATGGCACGGCGTGCCTGGGGCATACGGGCAACAAATCGAGAGAGGGGCGCTCCGTGCTGGTTCCGGACCCGAAGGTCGTCAGGACGTTGCTGACTCGGTACGCATCGCTGAAGATCGCTCAGGCGGAGAGGGAGCGGGCCGAGACGGCTCGGGAGCTGGAGGACGTCAGTTACACCCTGTGCGTCATGATGGGGACCGCGGGCATCCACGAAGCGATCGCCAGGGCCGACGCCCTGCTGCTCGCCTCCGGGCGCGCGGCGGACGTCACGACGGACACCGACGGGGAGAGCGGTCTGTCGCTGGCCGTCTGAACCGGGCATGACTCACGGCCCGTCCGGCGGCGGGGCGGGAAGCGGGCCCCGTAGTGGCACCGGGTGCCGCGCCCGCCGCCCGCTCAAGGAGCCACCGTACGCCTGCCGTTGACGGACTCCTCCTCCGGTGCCGAGGGGTGGGCGAGCCACTCGGCGATGGTCCGGGCGATCGGCTGGCCCGTCTCGACCTCCACGAACCCGAACTGGCCCGACTGGTTGCACTCCAGGAACCACCACGTCCCGTCCGCGTCCTCGGCGAAGTCGAGGGCACCGTAGGACAGTTGGGCCTCGCGCAGATAGGCGCGCACGGCCTGTGCGGTACGCCGCGGAATCTCGGCGGGCAGCCAAGGAGTCGCCGACGAGGCGAAACGGACGTCCACCTCCTCGGGATCCGCGTCCGCGGGTGTCTCCTTGCGCGCGGCCAGCATCGTCTCGCCGACGACGGTCAGCCGGATGTCCGCGCGCTTGGCGACCCGGCGCTGCAGCAGCGTCGGACCGTAGGCGACCGCGCCGAAGTCCGTGTCGGGCGCCACCCGGCTGGTCGGCACCGCCCGCGGCGGCTCCTGCGGGTGCGCGCCCGAGACCGGCTTGACCACCAGGTCCGGGAACCGCTCGGCGAACTCCCGTGCGGCCTGCGGGAAGGTGGTGATGAGGGTGGCGGGCACCGGCAGGCCGCTGCGCTGGGCGAGCCGGAGCTGCCAGGGCTTGTGCCGCGCCCGCTGCGCCGCGTCGGGATGGTTCATCCAGCGCGCGCCGCTGCCGCGCAGCATGCCGTAGAGGGCCTGCCCGGCCTCCTCGGTCAGCCATGCCGAGGGCTGCGCGGCCCGGGCCGCCGGCGCCCCCGGCCGGCGCACCCACACCGAGCGCAGCCCGTTCACGCTCACCAGCCGCCCCCCGGCGGACAGGTGGCCGCGGAAGGAGCCGTGCACGTACTCCCCCGAGAGCGCCACCCCCGCGGTCAGATCGGCCGGATCGAGCCGGACCACCGGCACCGAGGAGGCGTTCAGGTGCACCACCACCATGTCCGCCGTCACGTCCTCCTCGCCGGTGAGGATCAGTACGGTCATCGTCGCGGGCCGTGATCAGTCGTCGAAGTGGGTCTTGGAGCCCGCGGTGGAGGTGGTGGTGCCCAGTTCCCTCAGCAGCGCCTGGTCGGACGCGGCGATCCGGCCGTCGAAGAGCACGTTCAACTGCAGCCCGGAGTCGTAGACATACGGAGTCACGGCCTCTGTCTCCACTGCCGGCCGTGCGTAGTTGAGCGCGAACGGTTGCATCGTCTCTCCCCATTCGGTGCAGCCGCGATCAAGCGGTGGTCATCCTTGCGGTGTCGCTTGGCCCGCTGACTTTGTTTCGGGTTCCCGACACTTATACGAATCGAACGGGTGAATGGTTTCCTTACGGAGCGTAGTCGCCCGCGTCCGTCTGCCCGCCATGCCCGGATCCTCCCGGTCGGCGGGTGAGCGTCAACCGCCGCTCGCCCGCCGCCCCGTGGAGTACGCGCAGGGCGAGCAGCAGAACGCCGATGTCGTCCAGGTACACCGGGTCCGGCAGCAGGTCCACGGGCAGCAGGAAATAGGCGACGGCGCCCCAGAAAACCCAGCGTGGACCGGTCGGCAGCCCCGCCCGGCGAAGGTCGCGCCGGGTGCGCACCAGCCGTACGAACACGCTCGCTGCCACCGCGAGCAGCACGGCCGCGACGACCGCTGCGACGATGAGCGCCTTGGTGCCCCAGTCCACGGATGCCGTCCTTTCCCGGTGACATGTGTGACATGCGTAACAGATGTGCTTGGAGCGACAGATGTTCGAAAAATGTACCTCTGTGTGACGGAGGCGCTGCGTGCGGGAACGCCCGCCTCTGTCGGATTCCCCGTCACCCCGCTGCCTCACCCCGGTGGCGCCGCGATGGCCGGGACCTTAGTAATGGTCAGGGTAAAAGGCGTGTCGCGCTTCGGGGGCGCAGAAGCGGCCGCACCCCTGCCATGGAGCCCAGATGACCACCCGCTCTTCACCACCCCAGTCGGACCAGTCCGTCATCGCCTTCACCGAGGAGATCCACTGGGCGGGTCCGCCCGGCGGGCTCGTGGGCGGCGGCGAGGGCGACCTCGGCGACGGTGACGCGGTGCGCGGCCTGGTACGGGCCGCCGTCGGCGACCGCTCCCTCGAGGAGGTCGTCCGGCTCGTCACCCTGCTCCAGGACTCCGCGGACTACCCGGACGCCGCCGGCCACGTGCTGCGCGCGGTGGCCGTCGACCGCCCCGTGGAGGACGTGGCCCGCCTGGTCGCCGAGCTGACCCGGCCGCCGCGCGCCGCCGACAGCGCCGACGACACGATCCGCACCGCGGTGGCCAGCCGCTGCGTGGAGGACGTCTCCCGGCTGGTGGCGCTGCTGCACCGGGCGCCGCAGCAGCCGCACTGCGGCCGTGAGGCGGTCCGCGCCGCCGCGGCCGGCCGGCCCGTCGAGGAACTCGTCGAGCTGATCGGCCGGCTGACCCGGGACGTGTACCACCGCCCCCCGCACCAGGGCGCCGCGGACGGACCGCCGGCCATGACACCGGCGCCGGCGGCACCGGAGCGGCTGGCCGGCCTGACGGCCACAGCCCTCCTGCCGGACGCCGAACCGGTCGTACCGACCGGGCAGACGACGGGACCGGCGGCACGGCCGCTCTTCTGGCCGGGATGGCTCGCCGCCGCGGCCCTCGTGGTCTGCGGCGCCGCCTACTTCCCCGTGCGCCGGGACGGCGCCTCCCTCGTCGTCTACGTGCTCACCCTCGCCGTCTCCGCGCTGTGCGGCGCCCTGGCCCTGCTGCTGGTGCTGCGCGCCGGCGTCGTGGTCCTGGTCGCGGGCGCGGTGCTGCCCGCCCTGCTGGCGGGGATCGGCTACTTCGAGGGCAGGTTCGCCTCCGCGGAGCTGAACCGCTCCCTGGCGATCACGGTGGCCCCGCCGTGGAGCGCGGGCCTCACCGCCGCCTGCGCCAGCCTGGCCTGTCTGGCCGCCCTCTCCCTGCTGCTCATGGTCCACGTCGCCGAACGGCACCCGCCGCCGCGGCCGATGGAACCCACCGGCCCCACGGACTGAACACGACGCACGCATCCGCCGTCCCGCACCCGCGTGCCGGCGGACGCGTGCGCCCGCGTGCCCGCGTGCCGAGGCGTGCTCAACCCGCCAGCCCGCTCAGCACCTTGTCCGGCGTCAGGGGCGGCCGGCGGAAGCGGACGCCCGTGGCGTGGTGGACGGCGTTGCCGACGGCGGCCGCGCTGCCGACGATGCCGATCTCCCCGATTCCCTTGCTGCCCATGGGGTTGAGGTGGGTGTCGGCCTCCTCGATCCAGTGGGCCTCGATCTCGGGCACGTCGGCGTTCACCGGCACGTGGTACGACGCCAGGTCCGACTCCGCGAAGTCGCCGAAGGCCGCGTCCATCGTGCTGCCCTCGGTCAGCGCCATGCCGAGCCCCATGATCATGCCGCCGATGAACTGGGAGCGCGCGGTACGGGCGTTGAGGATGCGCCCGGCCGCGAAGACGCCGAGCATCCTGCGCACCCGGACCTCCCCGGTGACCGTGTCCACGGCGGCCTCGGCGAAGTGCGCCCCGAAGGCGTGGCGCGCGTAGGAGCTCTCCGCGTCGGCCTGGCCCGCGGTGTCCGCGCGGGCGCTCAGCCCGGTCCCCGGCGGCGGCCCGGCGTGGTCGGCGAGCCGTGCCGCCAGCCGTACGCACGCCTCGTGCACGGCCCAGCCCCAGGAGGCGGTGCCCGAGGAGCCGCCCGCCAGCGGTGCCGAGGGCAGGTCGCTGCTGCCCACCTCGGTCCGCACCCGCTCCAGCGACACCCCGAGGGAGTCCGCCGCGACCTGGGCCAGCACGGTACGGGCCCCGGTGCCGATGTCGGTGGCGTTGATCCGCACCACGAAGGAGCCGTCGGGCAGCGCCCGCGCCTCGGCGGTGGACGCGGCGACCTGCACGGGATAGGTGGCCGCGGCCACGCCCGTGCCGATCAGCAGCGGGCCCTCGGCGCGGGACCCGGGCCGCGGATCGCGCCGCGCCCACCCGAAGCGTCGGGCGCCCTCCCGCAGGCACTCCACGAGATGGCGGCTGCTGAACGGCTTGCCGGTGTCCGGCTCGCGGTCGGGCTCGTTGCGGATCCGCAGCTCCACCGGGTCCATGCCGAGCTCGGTCGCCAGCTCGTCCACGGCGGACTCCAGCACGTACATCCCGGGCGCCTCGCCGGGCGCGCGCATCCACGACGGGGTGGGCACGTCGAGCGGTACGACACGGTGGGCGGTACGGCTGTGCGGCGCGGCGTACATGACGCGCGCGGGGACCGCGGCCTGCTCGACGAACTCCTTGACGCGCGAGGTGTACGTGGCGACCTCGTGGGTCAGCGAGGTCAGGCGGCCGTCGGCCGTCGCGCCCATCCGGACGCGGTGCAGCGTGGGCGCCCGGTGCCCGACGACGGCCGGCATGAACCGCCGGGGCAGGGCCACGGTCACCGGACGGCCGGTGTGCCGCGAGGCCATCGTGGCCAGTACGACGTCGGGGCGCGGGGTGCCCTTGGAGCCGAAGCCCCCGCCGACGTGGTCGGCCACCACGGTGATCCGGTCCTCGGGCAGCCCGAACAGTGCGGCGAGCGTGTCGCGCACGGTGGTGCCGCCCTGGCTGGAGGTGTGGACGGTGAGCCGGTCGCGCTCCCGGTCCCAGTGCGCCGTGCTGGTGTGCGGTTCCATGGGGTGGTTGTGCAGGGGCGGCACCTCGTACGCCACGTCGACACGGACCTCGGCCGAGTCGAAGGCGCTCGCCGGGTGGCCGTGTTCGCGCACGCCCGGCTGGCCCGCGTTGGCGTCCTCGGGCTCGTAGGCCTCCGGGTGGTCCGCCGTGAGCGTGACGTCGTGGGCCTCCTCGGCGTACTCGACGCGGACGGCCGCCGCCCCCGCCCGGGCCGCCTCCAGCGTCTCGGCCACCACCAGCGCGACGAACCAGCCCCGGTGCGGCACGTGCGGATCCTGGAGCACGGCGAGCGTCGCGTCCTCGGGATCCGCGAGCCGGGGGGCGTTGTCGTGGGTGAGCACCGCGAGCACGCCGGGCACCGCGAGGGCGGCCGACGCGTCCACGGCAGTCACCCGGCCCCGGGCGATCGCGGCGGGCACGGGCCGGGCGTGGGCGCGGCCGGGCAGCGGGTGCTCGGCGGCGTAACGGGCCGCGCCGGTCACCTTCAGGCGGCCTTCACGGCGCTCGGCGGGAGTGCCCAGCGAGGTTCCCGGCGAGGTACCGGTGGGGGCCATGGGGTCCTCCTGTGACGGTCGGCGTGCCGCTTCGGCTCGGTTCGGTCCGGCTTGCGGCCGGCTCGGTTCGCTCCGGCCTGCGGCCGGCTCGGTTCGGTCCGGCTCCCGGCCGGCGCACGCAGGTCCGGCTTGCGGCCCGGTCACGCGGCGCCGGCCCGTGCCAGCCGGGTCAGCACGTCCACGGCGAGGGCGCGGGCGAGCGGCACCTTGTAGGCGTTGTCCCGCAGGGGCCGGGCCGCGGCGAGCTCGGCGTCGACGGCGCGTTCGAACGCCTGGGCCGTGGCGGGGCCGCCCACCAGCGCCTCCTCGGCCCGCGCCGCGCGCCAGGGCCGGTGGGCCAGGCCACCGAAGGCGAGCCCCGCCTGCGCGACGGCGCCGTCCGACACCCGCAGCACCGCCGCCACCGACGCCAGCGCGAACGCGTACGAGGCCCGGTCGCGGGCCTTGCGGTAGGCCGAGGGCACCCGGCCGGTGGCCGTCGGCAGCACCACGCCGGTGATCAGCTCGCCCGGCCGGATCACCGTGTCCCGTTCCGGGTGGTCCCCGGGCAGCCGGTGGAACTCCGCCGCCGGCACCTCGCGGCCCCCCTCGTCGCCGTAGAGTTCCACGCGCGCGTCCAGGGCGGCCAGGGCCACGGCCATGTCGGAGGGGTGCGTGGCGATGCACTGCTCGGACCAGCCCAGCACCGCGTGGTCGCGGTGCACCCCCTCGCGGGCGCCGCAGCCGGTGCCGGGCTCGCGCTTGTTGCACGGCTTGGACAGGTCCTGGAAGTAGGGGCAGCGGGTGCGTTGCAGCAGGTTGCCGCCGGTGGTCGCCGCGTTGCGCAACTGGCCGGAGGCGCCCGCCAGCAGCGCCTGGGACAGCGCGGGGTAGCGGTCGCGGACCAGGGGGTGCGCGGCCAGGTCGCTGTTGCGGACCGTGGCGCCCACCCGCAGCGAGCCGTCGGGCAGCTCCTCCACCCGGTCCAGGGGCAGCCGGGAGACGTCCACGAGCACGTCCGGCCGCTCCACGCCCAGCTTCATCAGGTCCACGAGGTTGGTGCCGCCGCCCAGGTAGCGTGCGCCGGGCCGCGCCGCGAACGCCCGCGCCGCCTCCTCGACGCTCGTGGCCCGTACGTATCCGAACGACCTCACCGGATCACGCCCTCGGTCCGCCCGGCCGCGTCCTGTCCGGCCGCGTCCCGTACCGCCTCGACGATGCGCGGGTAGGCGCCGCACCGGCACAGGTTGCCGCTGAGGCGTTCCCGGATCTCCGCACGGTCAAGGGGGACCGGCCGGCCGGACGGCAGCGCCGGGTCGGTGACGTGGGAGGGGTGGCCGGCCGCGGCCTCGCTCATGGCGCCGGCCGCGGAGCAGATCTGGCCGGGTGTGCAGTAGCCGCACTGGAAGGCGTCGCGGTCGAGGAAGGCCCGCTGGAGCGGGTGCAGCTCCTCGCCGTCGCCGGCCAGGCCCTCGATGGTGGTGATCTCGCTGCCGTCCAGGGACACCGCGAGCAGCAGACAGCTGTTCATCCGGCGCCCGTCCACGAGCACGGTGCAGGCCCCGCACTGCCCGTGGTCGCAGCCCTTCTTCGAGCCGGTGAGATCCAGGTCCTCGCGCAGGACGTCCAGCAGGACGCGCCGGTGGTCGACGAGGAGGGTGTGGGGCTTGCCGTTGACCCGCAGGGTCGTCGCGGACCGGTGCTCGGGCGGCGGCCCGGCACCCGCTCCGCGCGGGGCGCCGCCGCCTCCGCCGCTCGGTCCGCCGCTCGTGCTGTCGTGCATGTCGCTGCCCATGACGTGGATGACCTTCCGGACGCGCCGTGGTGCCGTGCGACCCGCGTATCCAGGCTGCGGCGGCTGACACGTCCGGGGCCGGCCGGACGGCGTGGGGCGGCGGTTCAGCCGTCGCCCGACGAGCGGGCGGCGGGGTCACCGGCGGCGGGGGCCTCAGGCGCCTCGGGCGCCGGCCCGCCGGCCGCCGCCGGTTCCGCGCTGCCGGGGCCCTTCCCGCCGGCGGCGGCCGTGCCCTCGGTGTCCGCGGTCAGGGGCCCGGCTCCCGGCCGCAGGGACAGTGCCGTGCCCCTGAGCCGCTCCAGGCCGCGGGCCAGCTGCTGGAAAGGCGATCCCGTGGCCGCGCGCGCCCGCCTCCTCGCGGGCGGGATCCTGCCGGCCCCCGCTTCCTGGTACGCGGCCAGGGCCTCGTGGGCGCGCTCGGCCGCGTCGCGGTAGAGGTCGCGGGACTTCGTCATGGCGTCGAGGGCCTCGGAGTACATGGTCACGAACTCGCGCGCCCGCGCCAGTTCCTCCTCCAGCGTCCGCAGGTGCCACTGCTCCCGCAGCGCGTTCAGGGCGTCGCCGGCCCCGGGCGGCAGCGGCCGCGGCAGCGCGGCGAAACGCGTGACGGCGTCGAGGAGTTCGGTGGGCTCGCTGCCGTCCAGGAACACGCTGCGCACGGAGAACTCCCGCGCGTCGTGGCCGGCCGGCGGCGGGCTGCCCGGCAGGACCACCGCGCCGCCGCGCGGCACCCGGGTGCCGAAGTCGTCCAGCACCCAGTTGACGGCCCGCAGGCGGTGCGGCGCCGCGCGGTGCTCCACGACCCGGTGCCGCAGCCCCTCGGGCAGCAGCCGCACCAGGGCCGGGCGGCCGCGCTCGTCGGGGGTCATGGCCTCGTGGACGACGACGTGGACGGCCCAGGTGTCCCGGAGCGCGTGCCGCAGCACGCGCCGCAGGTCCTTGTCGTCGTCCGGCAGGTGGCTGACATCGCCCAGGGGCAGCCCGGTGACCGCCTCGCGGTCCCAGCCCGCGTCGGGTTCCGGCGGCCAGAACATCGTGGCGGGGGAGGGCCAGTGCGGCTCCCAGGGCCGTTCCGCCTCCGCGACCAGCACCCACTCCCGGTCCTCGCCCGGGCCGGCGGGAGGGAACAGGGCGAGCCGGGCGCGCACCGTCACCTCGTCCGGCACCACCCAGCGGGCCTCGAAGACATGGCCCTGCGCCGGGTCGACGTCGTCGGGCTCCACATGACTGTGGAGCACCCCGGCGGCCTGGAGTCCGGCGAGGCGGCGCCGTACGGCGTCCTCGGCGGCCGGCCCGGCATGGCGGCCGCGGGCCGGCCACACCGTGGGCGGGATCGTGGTGCGGGAGGCGGGAGAGTTCGACATGGGCCAATCTGCGGGCGAGGTCGGAGGTCGGCTCCCAGTATCGCCAACGCGGATCATGATCGGTGGCGCGGGGGCCCGTGCCGGCCAGGTCCGGCGGCTGTGGCGCGGCCCGCCCGAAGTGCCCCGGGCGGCGGCGGGGGGCGGGTGTCCGTGGAGGTCAGCGCGGGGCCGGCCCGGTTGCGCGGCGCTGCGCGCCGCAGGGTCCGTCCGTCCGGCCGCGGGCCCGGGCGGTGGGCGCGGCGCGGGAGTCGCGTTGACGGCGCTTCGCGGGCGGCGCGGGAGGCCTTCCGGCTTCCCCGTTCGGTCCATTCCCGCCCTGGGAGGCTGACAGTCCTACTCCGTTCGGCCTCTGGTCGCTGTCCTAAGGCTCGACGGGACCTCACGGTGGAACCACATGTTCCGACGAACGACAGGAGCTTTCCATGCGGATCCGTATGACCGCCGCCGCGGTTCTGGCCGGTGCGGCCCTGATGACGTGCGCGGGAACGGCGGCCGCCGACACCGGCGCGAACGCCGTTTCCGCCGGGAACCCCGGTGTCCTCTCCGGCAACGTCATCCAGATCCCCGTCGACCTCGGCCTGAACCTGTGCGGCAACACGGTCAACGTGCTCGGCGCGCTCAACCCGGCCGTCGGCAACGTGTGCATGAGCAAGTAGCGAGCGACGCACGACGAGTCACGCGCAAGGACGGCCCCGGCCGGTGCGGGCACCGCACCGGCCGCCCGGCGGAACGAGCCGCGCCCCCTGCCAAGGGGCGCGGCTCGTTCGCGTCAAGGGCCCGGGCGGCCGGGGTGGCAGGCTACGGGCTCTCCTCGCCCTCGCCGGGGTGGGGTTCGGCGCCCGCGATGGTGTCCGGGTAGCCCGCCTCCTCGCTGCCGTCGTCGGCGCCCGGCCGGACGCCGCTGCGGGCGCCGGGCTGGCCTCCGCTGGTCGTGCCGTAGCCGCCGCGGACGCCGGGCGTGCTGTCCGCGTCGGCCTGCTCACGGCTGATGTGCCGGGTGGCGCGCACATTGGCGTGCCGCTCCGGATACGGGTAGTCGAAGGGACGGGAAGCGGCGCGCTCCTCCTCCCTCCGCTCCATTTCGCTCTGCTGGTCCGGCGCGCTCCGCTGGGTGCCGCGCCGGTCGTCGGGGGAATCGGGGGTGTCGCGGTGAGGGGTCATGGCCGCCGGGTACCCCAGGGGCTCGGCGGCCATGTGACCGTACGCCTGCCGGCCGGGCGACCGCGCGGCCGCTCAGCAGCCGTCCTCCATACGCCGCTGGTCCTGCTCGTCCCAGGTGCGGGTGTCCCGCGGTTCCACATAGGGCTCGCTGTCCGCCGGGTGGCCGCCGTCGATCACCCTCTGCCGGGCCATCTCGGCGTCGAACTCCAGGCCGAGCAGGATGGCCAGGTTCGTGACCCACAGCCACACGAGGAAGACGATGACGCCGGCCAGGGTGCCGTACGTCTTGTTGTACGAGCCGAAGTTCGCCACGTAGAAGGCGAAGCCCGCGGAGGCGGCCAGCCAGATCAGCAGGGCCAGCAGGCTGCCCGGGGTGATCCACCGGACGCCCCGCACCTTGGCGTTGGGCGTGGCCCAGTACAGCAGCGCGATCATCATCGTGACCAGAACGACCAGCACCGGCCACTTCGCGATGGACCACGCGGTCAGGCCCGCGTCGCCCAGGCCGAGCGCCGTGCCGGCCTGCCGGGCCAGGGTGCCGGTGAAGACGACGATCAGCGAACTGGCGACGGCCAGCAGCATCAGGCTCACGGTCAGCGCCAGCCGCAGCGGCAGCACCTTCCACACCGGGCGCCCCTCGGGCACGTCGTAGACCGCGTTGGCGGCACGGATGAACGCGGCGACGTAGCCCGACGCCGACCACACCGCGCCCAGCAGGCCCACGACGGCCAGCAGGGAACCGACGCCCGCGTGGTTCTGCAACTGGTGCACCGCGTTGGTGATGATGTCGCGCGCGGAGCCGGGGGCGAGCTTGCGCAGGTTGTTCAGCACCTGCTGGGTGGCCGACTGGCCGGCGACGCCGAGCAGGGAGACCAGGACCAGCAGTGCCGGGAACAGCGACAGCACACCGTAGTACGTCAGCGCGGCGGCGCGGTCGGTCAGTTCGTCGTCCTGGAACTCCTTGAGGACCCTGCGGAACACCGCCAGCCAGGACCGTCCGGGCAGGTCGGTGGGGGAGTCCGGGGCCTCCGCCTCGGCCGACGGGTCAGGGCCGACGGCCTCGGGCTCCGTGGCCCGTTCCGGCTCCCGTTCCGGCTCCCGCTCCGCGCCGCGCGCGGGTGCTCGCCCCTCGTCCCCGGCGCGGGCGGGGGCGTCCTTGCCGCTGGAATGATCCCGGTGACCGGGAAGGTGCAGACGGTTCATGCTGTCCGGGTGTCCCGAGCGGCGGCAAACACGCCTGACGCGTGCCGTCCCGCGGGCCGACGAGGGGCCGCACGGGCGCGATGGGCGGGTCGGACGGGCGCGACGCGCGGGTCGTACGGAGCGCCCGGCGCGCGTCACGCACGGGACGCGCCCGGCGCACACGGTGTGTGCGGCGCGCACTCGTACCCGCCGCCGCGCACCCGTGTCCCCGCCCCGGTGACCGCTTCCACAATGGGTCGCCGGACGGGGCACGCCCTCCATCCGCATAGGGGCGTGCCCCGTCCGGCCCGGCCAGTTCGTGGCCTCAGGGCGTGAGGACGACCTTCTCGCAGCCGTCCTCCTTGTTCTTGAACAGCTCGTAGCCGCGCGGCGCCTCGGACAGGGGCAGACGGTGGGTGATCACCCGCGTGGGATCGATCCTGCGCTGCTCGATCAGCCGGAGCAGCTGCTTCATGTACCGGTGCACATGGCACTGCCCGGCCCGCAGCGTCAGCGACCTGTTCATCCACGCGCCCGCCGGGAACTTGTCGAGCAGCCCGCCGTAGACGCCGACGACCGACACGATGCCGCCGCTGCGGCAGGACGTGATCGCCTGGCGCAGCGCGTGCGGCCGGCCGGTCTCGGAGCGCACCGCCTGCTTGGCCCTGTCGTACAGCCGGACGTGGGTGGCGCCGTGGGTGGCCTCGAGGCCGACCGCGTCGACGCACTTGTCCGGGCCCCGGCCGCCGGTCAGCTCCAGCAGCGCCGAGCGCACGTCGACGTCCTCGAAGTCGATCGTCGTGTACCCCTCGGCGGCCGCCATCTCGAGCCGGTACGTCTCCTTGTCGATGGCGATGACGCGTTCGGCGCCGAGCACCCGGGCGCTGTCCATCGCGAACTGGCCCACCGGCCCCGCGCCCCACACGGCGACCACGTCGCCCTCCTGGATGTCGCACATCTCGGCGCCCATGTAGCCGGTGGGCAGGATGTCGGACAGGAACAGCACCTGCTCGTCGGTGAGGTCCGACTCGATCTTCAGGGCGTTGACGTCGGCGAGCACCACGCGCGCGTACTGCGCCTGCCCGCCGGCGAAACCGCCGGTGAGGTGGGAGTAGCCGTAGATGCCGGCCGTGGGGTGGCCGAAGAACTTCTCCGCCAGCCCGGCGTTGGGGTTGGTGTTCTCGCAGCAGGAGTACAGCTCGGCCCGGCAGGACGCGCAGGCTCCGCAGGCGATCGGGAAGGGCACGACGACCCGGTCGCCGGGGCGCAGCTTGCCGTCGGTCATGCCGGGGCCGGTCTCCACGACCTCGCCCATGAACTCGTGGCCGAGGACGTCGCCGTCCTGCATGGTGGGGACGTAGCCGTCGAGCAGGTGCAGGTCGGAGCCGCAGATCGCGGTGGAGGTGACCCGCACGATCGCGTCGCGGCTGTTGAGGAGCGCGGGCTCGGGTACGTCCCGCACCTCGACCGAGTCGGGTCCGGCCCAGCAGTTGGCCTTCACGAGCGGACCTCCCTCAGTTCGTCCTCGGTCAGGGGCTGCGCGGGGTGCTGCGGGAACTCCGCCCGGGCCCGCTTGCCGCCCGGGGCGCCCTCGGAGCGGATCACCTCGCCGGCCTCGGCGATCTGCTTGAAGCGCCTGAGGTCGTCGTCCAACTGCTGGTGCGGCTCCTCGCCGAAGTAGCGCGCGACCGCCCTGCCGAGCGGGCCGGCCGGCAGCGAGTAGCGCAGGGTCACCTGCACCTCGGTGCCGTGCCCTCCGGGCGCGGGGTGGAAGCGGACCTCGCCCGAGTTGCCCACGACGGCGCCCTGCGCCGAGCGCCAGGCGATGAGCTGGCCGGGCACGTCCTGGGTGGTCTCGGCGTCCCACTCGACCGTCCTGCCGAAGGGCGCGCTCGCCGTCCAGTGGCTGGTGCGGGGGCCGGTGATGCGCACCTCCGCCAGATGGGCCATGAACTCCGGGAGCCGCTCCAGGCCGCTCCACAGCTCGTAGGTCTCGTCCGGATGCTTGGCGACGGTCGTGGCGGCGGTCAGTTCGACGGGCGTGCGCCAGCGGGTCCGGGTCACGGCCGCGTAGACGTCCGCCGCGGTGACGGCGGCGGTGCCCGCGGTGGCGGCGGCGGTCCGGGCGACGCCCCGGCCGTCGTGCCGGCGCAGGGCGGTGGCCAGCAGGGTGAGGTCGACGAGGTCGCCGCCCACCCTGCTCCACAGCCAGGCCGGGTGCGGCCGTCCCAGCAGGCCGGCCGCGGCCGTCAGCTCGCGGACGCCGACCGCGACGGTGGCCATGCGCTGCCGGGGCCCGTCCGCGAGCCCGAGTTGCCGGACGAACCCGCCGGGCGTGGCCACCTGGGGCACGCCCAGCAGGGCGCTCGCCAGGCCGAGGCCGCGGACCAGCGGATCGTGGCGCAGGGCCGTGGGGGCACTGGTGTCTGTCGTCATCGCCTGCTCCCGCGTGAAGTCGTCAGGGGCGCATCCGTCCGCCGGGAAGTGCACAGCGGTCGAGAAAGGTGCACGGCGGTCATCACGGACAACAAGGCCGGGGTTTCCGCGCGGCCCCGCTTCCAAACGGCACCGGAGCCGAAGACGGCACCGGACCGCGCCGCGTCGGCCCGCGCGGTCCGGCCCGCTGCACCGGGACGGGCCGGCGGAGGCGGTGGCGCTGCCGACCGCGTCGGCCAGAGTCGGCCGATCGGAAGCCGTAAGACCGCCGTTACTCCCATGCCTGTGGGCACAAGAGTTCCTGTCCTCCTTTTTTCCTGCACATCTTGACGGCCATCCGCAATAAGGCCAAGATTTATTAGTGAAACCAGAAGAGGAGGTCGCGATGACTGACGCATCACGGCTCCAGGCGAAGCGTCCTGTCAGTGCCTCGCTGGCCGGCCCGTACGGCCACCCGTTCCACCCGATCCTGGTCACCGTGCCGATCGGCGCCTGGGTGACCAGCCTGGTGTTCGACATCGCTTCCCACGTGGTCGGCCGGCCGGGTTTCCTGACCCAGGGCTCGCAGTGGCTGATCGCGGTAGGGGTGATCGGCGCCCTGCTGGCGGCCATGGTCGGCTTCCTCGACCTGTTCGCCATCCCGACCGGCACCCCGGCCTTTCGCACCGCCCTGGTCCACATGACGCTGAACCTGCTGGTGACCATCGCCTACGCGGTCAACTTCCTGTGGCGCTACAGCACCTACACCGGCGGGGGGAGCGTCGGCTGGGGCAGGCTCGTCCTGTCCGCCGTGAGCATCGTCGCGCTGGGGGTCTCGGGATTCCTCGGCGGCAAGCTGGCGTACCGCTACGGCGTCCGCGTCGCCGACGAGAACACCCAGGCCGAGGGCTACACGCCCGGAGCCGGCGCGCGGAGCGCCCGCCCTGCCGCCTGAGGCCGCAGGTCCCGCACCAAGGGCCGGCGTGCTCCGGCCGCTACATCACATCGATGGGGAGTTCCTCATGGACATCGCCGCACTGATCACCTGGGTGATCACCGCCCTCGGCGGCTTCTACATGCTCGGCACCTGGATCCAACGCGGCGGAGTCCGCCAGCAGCAGACCGGCACCAGCCGCCTTCCCGCCCCCGTGATCTTCGGCCACTTCGCCCTGGCGGCGATCGGACTGGTGGTGTGGATCATCTACCTGGTCGCCGACAAGAGCTCTCTGGCCTGGACCTCCTTCGGCCTGTTGCTGCCCGTCGCCCTGCTGGGATTCGTGATGCTGGCCCGCTGGATCCCCGTCTACCGTGACCGTGCCGCCGCCGCTGCGGGACCGGCCGCCGCTGCGGGACCGGCCGCCGCAGCGGTCCCGGGGGCCGGCGGGACCGTCCCCGCCGAACGTCACTTCCCTGTACCGGTCGTCCTGGCCCACGGCCTGTTCGCCGTGGCGACCCTCGTCCTGGTCCTGCTCACCGCCCTCGGCATCGGAGGAAGCTGAGATGACCGAGCGCCCGCAGCACGCCACCGCCCGAATACGCCCCGACGACGCGGCTCCCGCCCGGCCCGCCCTGCGGGTCGTGCACGAGCCTGCCGGCATCGACCTGGCCGCCGCGGAAGAAGCGGCCGGCCGGTTCCTCAACGCCCTCGGGATCTCCACCGCCTCCGAGAGCCTGCGCGGCACGCCGGGCCGCATGGTCCGCGCCTACGCCGAACTGTTCAGCCCCCGCCCGTTCGACCTGACCACCTTCCCCAACGACGAGGGCTACGACGAACTCGTCCTGGCCCGCCGCATACCCGTCCGGTCGGTGTGCGAGCACCACCTGCTGCCCTTCGTCGGCACCGCCCACGTCGGCTACCTGCCGGGCGCCCGCATCCTGGGCCTGTCCAAACTCGCCCGCGTCGTCGAGCACTTCGCCTGCCGTCCGCAGGTCCAGGAACGCCTGACCAAGCAGGTCGCCGACTGGCTCCAGACCCACCTCGAACCGAAGGGCGTGGGCGTGGTCATCGAAGCCGAGCACTCGTGCATGACCCTGCGCGGCGTCCAGGCCACCGGCTCCACCACCATGACCTCGACCCTGCTCGGCCTGCTCCGCTCCGACGCCCGCTCCCGCAGCGAGTTCCTCGCCCTGACCGGCGCCGCCTCGTAATTCCCCGGGTGCGGACCCCCCGGTCCGCCGTAGGCGGCCTCCCGCGGGCCGGTACCGTCGGCCACCTGGCCAGGGGCGTCCTCCAGATGACCTGGCGGGAGCGGACCGCCCGCTCCCGCCGGGCCGGGCAGGTGCCCGCACCGCCGGGCCCGGCCTCGGGCCCGGAGCGAGGTCAGGGCCGGACGCCGCTCTCGCGGAGCATGTCCTCGCGTTCGACGATCTTCACGCGTTCGCGGCCCTGCGGCTCGCCCAGGGCCCGCTCTGCGGCGTCCAGTCGGTACCAGCCCTCCCAGGTGGTCCAGCGGACGCCGTGCTCGGCGAGGAAGGCGTCGACGGCCTCCGGCTCGGGCGCGGCCGGGGTGTGCAGGCGCCCGTTCGCGTGGTCGTCCAGCAGGCTGGCGACCGTCTCGTTGGCGTCGCCCTTGGTGTGGCCGATCAGGCCGACCGGGCCGCGCCGGATCCAGCCGGTGACGTACGTGGACCGCACGTGCTCCCCGGTCTCGGCGATGACGCGGCCGCCCTCGTCCGGGACCGTGCCCGACTCCAGGTCCCAGGGCAGCTTGGGCAGGGCGTCGGAGAGGTAGCCCACCGCGCGGTAGACGGCCGTGACGTCCCAGTCCTTGAACTCGCCGGTGCCCTTGACGTTGCCCGTGCCGTCGAGCGCGGTGCGCTCGGTGCGCAGGCCGACGACCCTGCCGTCCTCGCCGAGGATCTCGGTGGGCGACTCGAAGAAGTGCAGGAACAGCTTGTGCGGCCGGCCGCCGACGTCGCGGATCGCCCAGTTCTCCAGGGTCTTGGCGACCATGTCGGCCTGCTTGTTGCCGCGCCGGGTCTCGATCGAGCCCTCGTCGTAGTCGATGTCCTCGGGGTCGACGATCACTTCGATGTTCGGCGAGTGGTCCAGCTCGCGCAGCTCCATCGGGCTGAACTTCGCCTGCGCCGGGCCGCGCCGCCCGAAGACGTGGATCTCCCGCGCCCGGTTGGCCTTCAGGCCCTCGTGGACGTTCGGCGGGATCTCCGTGGGCAGCAGTTCGTCGGCCGTCTTGGCCAGGATGCGGGCCACGTCGAGGGCGACGTTGCCGACGCCGAGCACGGCGACCTTCTCGGCCTCCAGCGGCCAGGTGCGCGGCACGTCCGGGTGGCCGTCGTACCAGGAGACGAAGTCGGCGGCGCCGTAGGACCCGTCGAGGCCGATGCCGGGGATGGGCAGCGCGCGGTCGGCGGTGGCACCGGTGGAGAAGATCACGGCGTCGTAGAACGCGCGCAGGTCGTCCAGGCTGATGTCACGGGGGTAGTCGACGTTGCCGAACAGCCGGATCTGCGGCTTGTCGAGCACCTGGTGCAGGGCCGTCACGATGCCCTTGATCCGGGGGTGGTCGGGGGCGACGCCGTAGCGGATCAGGCCGAACGGGGCCGGCATCCGCTCGAAGAGGTCGACGGACACGCCCGGCTCGGCGGCCGCGTAGGACTTGAGCAGGGCGTCGGCGGCGTAGATCCCGGCGGGGCCGGCTCCCACGATGGCTACCCGCAGGGGGCGGGGCATGGTCAGGTTCCCTTCGAGCGGCGATGAACGACTCGACGGAAACCCTAAGCTAAGGCAAGCCTAAGTCGGTACGGGGGTCCGGTCTATGAGGTCATAAGGCTCGCTTATGACAAGTCAAAGCAAACCTGGGGAGTGCGGGCACGAGCAGCAAAAGGATGGGGCCGGACGCCGCCCACCTCCCCAGGACGGCGGCGTCCGGCCCCAGTCTGTGCACCCGCCCTTGCCCGCGTGCGGCGCTCAGTGCGTGGTCAGCAGCCCCTGGCGCAGCCGGGCCAGCAGCCGGTTGAGCAGCCGGGAGACATGCATCTGGGAGATGCCCAGGCGCTCGCCGATCTGCGCCTGGGTGAGCTCCTCGACGAACCGCATGTGGATGATCTGCCGGTCCCGCTCGTCGAGTGCGGCCAGCAGCGGCGCGAGGCTGTGCATGTCCTCCACGAGCTCCATGCTCATGTCCTCGGCGCCGATGAAGTCGGCCAGCACGCTCTCGCCGTCCTCGCTGCCGCTCACGGCCGCGTCCAGGGAGGCGGAGGTGTAGCCGTTGGAGGCCACCATCGCGTCGACGACCTCCCGCTCGGGGAGGTTCATCAGCTCCGCGAGCTCCTTGGTCGTGGGCTTGCGGCCCAGCCGGCTGCCGAGCTCCTCGGTGGCCTTGGCCAGCTCGACCCGGGCCTCCTGGAGCCGGCGCGGCACGTGCACCGCCCAGGACGTGTCGCGGAAGAAGCGCTTGATCTCGCCGACGATGTACGGCACGGCGAACGAGGTGAACTCCACCTCGCGGGCAAGCTCGAACCGGTCGATCGCCTTGATCAGCCCGATCATGCCGACCTGGACGATGTCCTCCATCTCCTGCGGGCCCCGGCTGCGGAAACGGCCGGCCGCGTAGCGGACGAGGGACATGTTCATCTCGATCAGCGTGTTACGGGCGTAGCTGTATTCGGATGTGCCCTCTTCCAGCTTCGCCAGCCGGTCGAAGAACAGCCGGGACAGGGCCCGCGCGTCGGTCGGCGCGACCTGGGAGGGCTCGGCCACCTCCGGAAGCTCCGTCCGGGCCCGAGTCGCCTGCGCCTGCGTGGTCGCCGCCATCGTGGGGACCTCCCTCTCGCCTCACGGCCGGTGTCATGCCATTGCGTACGGTGCCGCGCCTTGATCAAGGGCGGTGCCCGAGCGTGTACCCCGGCTTTCAAACCTCACACCCATTGTTTCTCGTCCGGCGCACATCCGCCCGCCGGGGTGCCCGGCGCCCCCTAAACCGTGGGGGCCGCCCCGCCGTGCGCCGGCACGCGCAGCCGGGCGCCCTGGCGCAGCAGCTCCTGCTGGACCAGCGCGTACGGTACCTCCCGCGGCACGCGGCCGGTGCGGGTGGCGAGCGCCGCGCACACGCCCGCGGCCTGGCCGGTCGCCATCGCGATGGGCATGACCCGGTACGAGGAGTGCGCCACGTGGGAACCGGAGATGCAGCGGCCGGACACCAGCAGCCGCTCGGTGCCGCGCGGCAGCAGGCAGCGCAGCGGGATGTCGTAGAAACGGCCCCGGGGGACGCGCCGGATGACGGTACCGCTGCCCTCCGGGTTGTGGATGTCGATCGGGTAGGCGCCGTGCGCGACCACGTCCGGGAAGGGGCGCGCGTCGAGGATGTCGTAGCCGGTCAGCCGGTAGTCGCCCATCACCCTGCGGGTCTCGCGCACCCCGATCTGGGTGCCGCTCTGCACCGCGTACGCCTCCGCGAAGCCCGGCACCCGCGAGCGCAGGAACCGGTCGATCTGCGCCAGCTGGCGGCGGGCCGTCCACTCGGCCCGGCTGAGGTCCCACACGTCGATGCCGAGCGCGCCGGTGACGCGGGTGCTGTTGACGGACAGCTCACGGGGATGCGGGGTGGCGAAGAACAGGATGTCCTCGCGCGGCAGCCGCAGCTCGCCCGCGGCGGTGGCCTCCTGGACCAGGTCCCACAGCCCGTGCACGCCGCGCCACTGGTCGGGGTGGGCCCGTACGTACTCGGAGAAGCGCGGGCGGGCGAAGTCGGCCACCCGGAACATCAGCGTCATCGGCTGCACCAGCCCGTCCTCGGGGCGGCCCACCTCGAACGGGGCCCCGCACGCGGCGGCCACGTCGCCGTCGCCGGTGCCGTCCACCACCACGTCCGCGTCGATCACCACGGGGCCCGACTTGGTCTCCAGGACCACTCGCCAGCCGTCCTCCAGGGGCAGCGCGGCCGAGGCGAAGGAGTGGAACAGCATGCGCACCCCGGCCTCGTCCATCATGTCCAGCAGGACGAGCTTGAAGATCTCCGGGTCGAAGGGCACGGTGTACCCGGTCTCCAAGGACGGCGGTATGCAGCCGCCGCGCTCGGTGAGCCGCTCCAGCAGCCGCCACAGGAAGCCGGCGACGACCGGCTCGCCCTCGCCGTGGTCGGTGGGCAGCAGGCGGTCCCCGGTGCCGCCGGAGTCGAACACCGCCTGCTTGTGCTCGTTGTGGAACGACATCAGCGGCATCACCAGCGCCACGGTGGCGTTGCCGCCGAGGAAGGCGTACCGCTCCACGAGGATCACGTCGGCCCCGGCGTCGGCGGCGGAGTGGGCGGCCGCGGTCCCGGCCGGGCCGCCCCCGATCACCAGGACGTCCGTGTGCCCGGCGTGGCGGGCGGTGCGCGGGGGCAGCGTGACGGTGCGCGGCTGCTCGGGAGGGCGCAGGACGGCCATCACGCCTCCTGCCCGGCGCCCCGGCCCGCCACAGCACCGTCCCCCTCGGACCGCCGGCCCAGCAGATGCCCCCGCAGCCCACCGACCCCGGCTCCACCGGAACCCCCGACCACACCGGCACCGGCCCCCTCCACGCCGGAACCACGGTCCCCGCCGTCAGCGGGCCGACCCTGGCCGGAACCACCGGCGGCGCCGGGACCGGGCCCGTCCGGGGCGGAACCCTGGGTCGCGCCCGGAGCGCGCCCGGCGGGGTCGCAACCCTCGGCCGGACCGGCCGCCAGCCAGTCGGGGCCGGAGTCCCCGGCCGCGCCGGGGGTGCGCCCGGCCGGGTCGCAGCCTCGGACCGTGCCGGCAGCAAGGCTGTCCGCGTCGGGACCGCCGGCCGTGCCGGCAGGGAGCCCGTCCGGGTCGGAACCCTCGGCCGCGCCCGGGGCGCCACCGGCCGGGGTGGAGTTCCTGGCCATGTCCGCAGCCGGGTCGGCCGGGGCGGAGTCCCCGGCAGTACCGGCCGGCAGCCCGTCCGAGTTGGAGTTCCCGGCCGTGCCGCGAGTGCGCACGGCCGGGTCGGAGTCCCTGGCCGGACCGGTGGTCAGGCCGGACGGGGCCGAACCCCCGGCTGCGTCGGCGGGCAGTCCGGCCGTGGCGGAACCCCCGGCCTCGGCAGGCAGTCCGGCCGTGGCGGAACCCCCGGTCTCGGCAGGCAACGCGGCCGTGTCGGTGGCCGGGCCGTTCGCGTGGTCCATGTCGTCGAGGAGGGCGCCGCAGCGGGCGCAGGTCTCCGCGGCCAGTTCGCGCAGTGCCCGGACGCGGGTGTTCAGGTCCACGCGGCGTTGCGGGAACTCGTCCCAGAGCCGGTCCACCTCGGCCAGCAGCAGTCCCACTTGCTCGCGGGCCACGCCGACCAGCGCGGGCGCCCCCAGCCGGCGGGCGAAGTCGAAGACCTTGCCGGCGTACGGCAGCGGCAGCACCGGCAGCCCGGAGACGGCCGCGAAGATGAGGAAGTGCAGCCGCATGCCGACCACCAGGTCCAGGTGGCTCATCAGGCCCAGCACCTGCCCGGGCGTGTAGGCGCTGTGCAGGATCCGGCCGCGGTCCGGCGCGGTCATCCGGGACAGCACGGCGTGCGCGTGACGGACGTCGTGCCGTTCCATCGGCATGAACACCACGTGCGCGTCCAGGCGGCGCACCAGGAAGTCGGCGACGTCGGCGAGCAGCGCGTGGTAGTCGCCCTCGTCCAGCTTCTCCGCCGCCCGGCCGGGCTCGCGCACCGACATCCCCACCAGCCGCGCGTCGGCCGGCACGCCCTCCTGCCGCATCATCTCGGCCGTGAACGGCTCCGGCGGCAGCAGCAGCGCCGGATCGGCGGTCACCACCAGGTCCCGCTCGACCCCCACCTCCTCGAGCACCAGCCGCGACTCCTCGTCGCGCACCACCACCTCGTCCATGTCCGCCAGGACGGTGCGCACGGCCTCCCGGTCGTCGTTCTCGTGCAGCGGGCCGGCCCCGACCGCGTAGGCGAACGTGCGCACGCCCCTGGACTGGGCCGCGCGGACCAGTTTCAGATAGCGGCGCGCCTCGCCGTCGTAGAGGATGCCGCCCCCGCCGAGCACCAGCAGGTCCAGGCCGGACAGCACGTCGGTGACCGGCTTTCGCGGTACGCCCTCCCAGCCGACCACCTCGTCCGCCATCGGCTGGTGGGCGCGGGTGTGCTCGGCGTCGCGGCTGAAGACGACCAGGGCGGCGTCCGGCCGGTGGGAGCGCAGACAGCCCAGGACGCACTGGAGGATGGCTTCGTCACCGATGTTGAAGCCGCCGTAGGAGCCCAGCAGGCCGATGCGCGGCCGCCCGGAACGGGACGGCCGAGGCTCTGAGGTGGTCATCCGGAACTCCCGTTCCGTGGAGTGGGGGGTGGCTGCGGAAGCGGTTCCGCGAGACGTGCGGGCCGAGTTGCCTCCACCCCACGAGGAAAACACCTCTCCCGCCGTCCGGCCCGCCGGGCCGGGTGAGCGGGTCAGCCGACGGTGGCCCGGCCGGCGTGCGGTACCAGCCGCGCGTGCTCGCCGCGCGGGCAGTGGACCAGCCGGTCCCGCAGACCGAGGTCGTCCGCCGCGGTGACGAAGTCCTCCAGCGGGGAGCGGAAGACCGTGTAGTCGTCGTAGTGCACGGGCAGCACCCGGGGACAGTCCAGGCGGCGGGCGAGATCGGCGCCCTGCGCGCCGTCCATCGTGACGACGAACCCGCCGGGCAGTTCGGTGCCGCCCAGGTGCAGCACGGCCAGGTCGGCGCGCGGGAAGCGGCGGGCGATCTCCTCCAGCCCGTCGTACACGAGCGTGTCGCCCGAGATGTAGAGGCGCAGCCGTACCTCCCCGTCGCGGGGGCCGAACTCCAGCATGCTGCCCATCACCGGCGGCAGCAGCCGGCCCAGCACGGGATTGAGGGAGTGCCGTCCGGGCAGCGCGGTGATACGCACCTGCGAGGCGCCCTGCCGGAACGTGCAGCTCTCCCAGGTGTGCAGCCCGCCGGCCCGGCCGAAGCCCCGCAAGGTGCGCAGGCGGCGCGCGGCGTGCGTGGTGGTGACCACCGGCACCGAGCGGTCCAGGTGCCGGGAGGCCCGGTGGTCCCAGTGGTCACCGTGCAGATGGGAGAGGACCACGACGTCCAGCGGCGGCAGGTCCATCACGTCGAGAGCGGGCTCGGTGAGCCGGCGGCTGGTCAGCCCGTAGCCCAGGTGGGCGCGCTCGCCCCGGTGCAGGAAGTTGGGGTCGGTGAGCAGCGCCAGGTCGCCGTACCGCAGCAGGACCGTCGCGGTGCCGATGAAGTGCAGGTCGAGGGTGTCGTCGTCGAAGGCAGCCATGGCCGTCCTTGCCCGACGGGACGCGGCCCGTCTGTCGACTGGGGGGAGGTGGGTCGTCCGGCGGGCCCGGACCTCCCCGGAGTACCCGTGGCGCGGCCACGCATACGCCTCACGCGGACCCCAGGGCCACCTCGGCGCTGATCTGCTTGCCGCCGGGCCGGGCGGTGGCGGTCAGGGCGCGGCTGCAGGCGTGCACCAGGTACAGGCCGTGGCCGCCCACGCGCGCCCCGTCCCGTTCGTACAGCCGGGGGAGCGCGGGCGAGGTGTCCCAGACGGAGATGCCCAGCCGCGCGTTGTCGGCGGACAGTTCCAGGACCAGGCCGCACGGGCCCGGCGCGTGCCGAAGGGCGTTGGTGACCAGCTCGCTGACGACGAGCAGGGCGTCCTGTTCGGCGCGCCTGGTGATGTGGGTGTGGGCGGTTCTGGCCGCGCGTTTGAGGAAGGCGTGCACCGCCCGTCGCGCGTCGGCGGTACGAGCGGCACCTGTGACCCAGGTGGCGCCGTAGCGCAGCGCGGCCGCCGGGCGGCTCCGCTCTCGCTCACCCGGTGCCTGCTGCCCAAGCTGGATGATCATAGGAGTCCGTCGTGTGCTGCTGCTGGTCACGGATCGTGCTTCTGCCGTGGCTACGGCTACCCGGCGTTCGCGGTATGAAGCCGGTGGGATTCATGAGACTTCGCGACCTTCGCCCCCTTTCTCGCCGAGCCTGTCCGGATGCTTCCGAGGACGTGAGAGCCGGGGTTGCGCGCCGGACCGCGGGGAACGCGGCAGATCTGCGCGGGCGCGGGAAACGGAGTGGGTGGGCGCGCCGCGCGTCAGAGGACGGCAGACGGCGCGGGACGCGCGTGCCGGGATGTGACCGGCGGGTGCGTGCCCCGGCGGACACCCGGGAGGAGCCTTCGTGGTCAGGGACACCCGTGCGCGGACGGACGCGGGCGCCGACGGTCAGGGCCGGACGCCCGACCCACGGCGCTGGAAGGCCCTGTGGGTCACCCTGGCGACCGGATTCATGAGCCTGCTCGACGTGACCATCGTCGCGGTGGCGCTGCCGTCGATGCAGCGGGATCTCGGCGCGTCGCCGTCCGCCGTCCAGTGGGTGGTCTCCGGCTACGCGCTGACGTTCGCGCTCGTCCTCGTGCCCGCCGGCCGGCTGGGCGACGCGATGGGCCGGCGGCGGATCTTCCTGTGCGCGCTGGCCGCGTTCGTGCTGTGCAGCGCCGGGGCCGGGGCCGCGCCCACGGTGACCTGGCTCGTGGTGGCCCGGCTCGCGCAGGGAGCCTGCGCGGGCTGCCTGGCGCCGCAGAACTCCGCGCTGATCCAGCAGATGTTCCGCGGGGCCGAACGGGGCCGCGCGTTCGGCCTGTTCGGCGCCACGGTGGGCGTCTCCAGCGCGGTGGGCCCGGTCACCGGCGGTCTGATCCTGGCCCTGGCCCAGGGCAACCAGGGCTGGCGCTGGATCTTCTACGTCAACGTGCCCGTGGGCGCGGTCGCGCTGCTGCTCGGCATACGGCTGCTGCCGCGCCTGGCGCCCGGCCGCCGGGAACCGCTCGACCTGCCGGGCGTGGCCCTGCTCGGCGCCGGCGTCCTGAGCCTGATGCTGCCGCTGGTGTTCGCGGACACCGGGGGCGTACGCCGGATGTGGTGGCTGTTCCCTGTCGGTGCGGCCCTGCTCCTCTGCTTCGCCCGCTGGGAGAGGCGCGTCGCCGACCGCGACCGTCAGCCGCTGCTCGACCCGCGGCTGCTGACCTGCACACGCGGGTACGCCGCCGGGGCCTCGCTCGGCGCGCTGTACTTCGTGGGCTTCAGCGGCGTGTGGCTGGTGTTCGCGCTCTTCTTCCAGAACGGCCTCGGGTACACGCCGCTGCGGTCGGGGCTCGCGGTGACGCCCTTCGCGATCGGCTCGGCGGCCGCCGCGGTGGTCGCGGGGCGGCTGGTGGAGCGGCTGGGGCGGCTGCTGACGGTGTGCGGGCTGGTGACCGTCGTGGCCGGCCTCGGCGCCACGGCGCTGATCCTGTGGACGGCGCCCCCGGACGTCATGGCCTGGCTGGCGGCGCCCGCGCTGTTCGTCGGCGGGCTGGGCAGCGGGTGCGTGATCTCGCCGAACGTCACGATGACGCTGCGCGACGTGCCGGTGCGGATGGCCGGGGCCGCGGGCGGCGCCCTGCAGACCGGGCAGCGGCTCGGCGGCGCGGTGGGCACGGCGGCTCTGCCCGGCTTCTTCTACATGGTGCTCGCCGCGACCGGCAAGGACTACCGCACAGCCGTCGCCCTCGCGGTCGCGAGCGCCCTGGTGGCGCTCCTGGCCTCCCTGGCGGTGGCCCTCCACGACTGGCACCACAACCGCCCCACCGACTCGGACCACCCCACGAGCCACTCCCCCCGGGAACAGCCTTCGGCACCTCGAGGGTGAACGGGGCTTTCGCGGGCGGTAAGGGCGGTGCGGGCGGTGCGCGTGGCGCAGGCGCTCGGAGCGGTGGGGCGGGTTGGCGTGGCGTCGGCCGCGGGACACCGGGCCCGGCGGCGTACGGCGTCCACGCACGGGGTGGGCCGGGCCGGCTCCGCCGCTGGCTGGAGTCCCGGGCGGCGGGGCCAGGCCACGCCGCGCATCTGGTCGTGCGGGGTAAGGCGTCCGTGCCCGAGGTGGGCCGGGGTCGCCCGGTCGAAGCCGACGGCGCATGCGCACCTGGGCCGGGACGGCCGTGGCCGTGGGCGGTGCCGGACCATGCTGCATGCCAGCCACGGGGTGCCGGGTCTGGCGGCGTGGGGCTTCTGTGCCGGGGGCGGGTCAGGGCTCGTCTGCGGCCGGGGCCGTGGGCGTGCGCGGGCCGAGCCGGCTGGGGCCGGATGCGGCCGGGCCCGTGGCCGTGGGCGGTGCCGGACCGTGCCGCATGCCTGCCACGGGGTGCCGCGGCCGGCGGCGTGCGTCGTCTGCGCCGGAGGCGGGCCAGGGTTCGCCCGCGGCCGGGGCCGTGGGCGCGCGCGGGCCGAGCCGGCCGGGGCCGGATGCGGCCGTGGCCGTGGGTGCATGCGTGGCCGCGCCGGGCCGGAACCCCCGCTGCCGAACCGTGGGCTCACGTCGGCCGGGGCGTGGGCTCACGTGGTTCGTCGGTGGTGCTCCGGGGACCGGGGTGTGGGGTCACTCGTCGTTGTCGCGCCAGCGGCCACCCGAAGGCGTCGTGTCGAAGCGGGTGGCGGATGTGGCGTTGTCGGTGAGGTCGTTGTCGGAGACTCGGCCGCTCGTCCAGCGGCCCTCGTCGGTGATGCGCAGGGCGTGGGTCTGGGTGCGGACGCGCTGGTCGTCGCCGATGCGGTTGCCGTGCATCTGCGGGCGGCTCACCGCGGCGGCCACGGTCATACCCGCGCGCAGGTCCGGCGCCCCGGGCAGCCGGTAGGCGGAACCCGCCCGGGGCACCCCGTCCGCCCAGGCGGAGTCCGCACCCGGCCGTGCCGGGGCCAGCGCGAGCTCGGTGGCGGTGTTGAAGGCCACCATGGCCGTCCGCCCGCCGACCGACACCTCCTTGCCCCGGTGGCCGTCCGCCGGCCAGTCGGCCTTCTCGTCCACCACCGCGAACGCCGAGTACCGCACCCCCTCGCCACCGCCCGCGACCGCCCCCGCGATCCGGCGCCCGTTGTCGCGGATCCGGTTGTCCAGCACCGCCGCGTCCCGCATGGCCGCGTCCACCCGGACCCCGTCCAGGGCGTTGTCCCGGATGTCGTTGGCCTCCAGCACGATGTCCGCGGCCGGCCCCTCGTCCCCGCCGGCGAGGTTGTGCTCCCAGTACCCGTACCGCCCGTTGCCGCTGATCCGGTTGCCGCGGAAGGCGTACGGCCCCGGGGTGTTGCCCAGCCCGATCCCGTCCCGCAGATTGCCGTCGATCACGCACCCGGTGACGATGCCGCCCCGGCCGCCGATGCCCGAGGTGCCCTGGGAGGACACGTCGAACCCGGCCTCGTGGTTGCCCAGCATCGTGCAGGAGCTGACCAGCAGCCCGTCCGCGCCCCAGTCGGAGATGCCGAAGCGGTTGTCCTCGGCGTGGCAGGCGGTGATCCGGATGCCGCGCGGCCGCGGCCAGTCCTTGTTCTGCAGCTCGACGAAGACGCCGTTGGTCCCGTTGCCGGTGGCGGTGCACGCGGTGACCGTCAGCCGCTCGACCCGCCCCCAGCCGCCGACGCCGATCCCGAGGCCCGCGCCGCCCATCTGCTCACCGCTGTCCTGCCGCCCGCACCGCTCGGCCAGCACCCCCTCCACCACCGTGTCCTGGAGGAAGTCGCAGCCGAAGCCGGTCGCCGCCGTGTCGTGGACGTACAGGTCGCTGAACCGCCCGCGCAGCACGTACTGAAGCCCCAGCCCCTTCGCCAGCGGGTCGTACTCCTCGGTCGTCACCCCCGCGCCGTCGATCTCGAAGTGCGCGAAGGTGACGTCCGCCAGGTGGTTGTCCGGCCCGGCGTCGTGCTGGGCCGCGGTGAACCAGGCCAGCGGCACCGGCGTGGTCCGCGCGCCCGGGTTGCGCAGCACGAAGCAGGTGGCGCCGCGGCCGGCGCCGATCAGCGACACCCCGCTGCGCCACAGGGTGGGCACGTCCTCGATCACGTACCGCCCGGCGGGCACGCGGATGACACGCGGGCGCCCGTCCGCGGCGCGGGCCGCACCCATCGCGTCGACCAGGCGCTGAAGGGCCGGCTGGTCGTTGGCGACCCCGTCACCGGTCATGCCGTGCTCGCGGGCGTCGGCGGTCAGGGGGACAGTCATGGCGTGGCTCCTTCCGGCCGCCCGGTCCGCGGCCGCCCGCCCCGGGTACCCAGCGGGCGGCCGGAACAGCGATCGGCCCGTGGTGGGTTTGGCGGCCCCGCGGCCGGACACCCGAAGTGCAGACACAGACGTCAAGCACGGCTTGGAGTGAGTGACAGTGGCTGGTGACCAGAAGGCCAAGGCCAAGAAGGAACAGATGAAGGGCAAGGCCAAGGAGACGGTCGGGCGCACGGTGGGCAACGAGAGGATGACGGCCGAGGGACAGGCCGAGAAGTCCAAGGGCGACGCCCGCCAGGCCAAGGAGAAGGCGAAGGACACCCTCAAGCCCTGAGAAGAGCCCTGAGAAGCGCTGAGAGCGGCTTTTCGAAGCGGGCCCCCACTCGAGGAGATCGAGTGGGGGCCCGCCGCCGTGCCCGGCCGGCACCCGGGCGGTCGTACGTCAGTGGGGCAGCCTGGCCTTGATGCCGCCCACCGCGGCCGCGGGACCGGCGGTGGCGCGCACCGTGCGCCGTACCAGCCCGGCGTTCCGCTGGAGGCCGCGGGCCGTGTGCCGGCTCCGCCACAGCATCGACGGCGCCCCGCCGGTGTCGTCCGCGGCGATCAGCAGACCGCCCAGCATGGAGAGGTTCTTCAGGAAGTGGATGCGCTGCTGGGCGCGGGTGGAGTCGTCCTCGGCGTCCCAGTAGCGGTGGCCGGCCAGCGTGGTCGGCACCAGGGTCGCGGCCAGGGCCAGCGCCGACAGCCGGGGCATCCGCCCCAGACCCAGCAGCACCCCGGCGGCGACCTGCACACCGCCGCTCAGCCGGACGACCTGTTCGGTGCGCTCGGGCAGCACCGGCACGCGCTCCCTGATCGGGTTCACGACCGGTTCGGCCAGCGGGGTGACGTCCTTGGGGCTGCGGACGGAGGACATGCCTCCGGCCACGAACATGGAGGCGAGCAGGGGGCGGCCTACCAGGCGCAGCAGACTCATGGTCCTCTCCAGAGGTGTCGGGGTTGCGGCCCGCCCCGGGTTCCCCCGGCGGGGCCCGGACATGCGGGGCGCCGGATCGGCCGGAACCCGGCGCAACCTTTTGCCCGTTTCGGGACAGTGACAATTCTTCCGGGACATTCCGGAACCCGCGCCCGGCGGGCCACTCTCTTACCTCCCGTCAACGGCCGGACGAAGGGCCCGGCCGCCGTCGACAGGGGGAACGTCACATGTCCATACGTCTTCGCGGCCGCCGCGGCCTGATCACCGCCTCGGCCGTCACCGCGCTGCTCTCACTGGCCGCGGTGACCCCGGCGCTGGCCGGCACCGGAAGCTCCGCCGGTACCGCCCGCACCGCCACCGCCGCCACAGCGGTCACCGCTTCGCAGGGCGACCCGCGCGACGTCACCCAGCGGGTCGCCGACTTCTACGGGGCCTACATCGACGCCGTCTGGGACGGCGAGGGCCCGGCGGCAGCCGCCCAGCTCAAGGCGCTGCGGGGCTTCTACCTCTCGGCCGCGGCACGCAAGAAGGTGGCCGCCTACGAGGCCAGGGAGCACGCGGACGGCATCCTGTTCGCCCAGAACGTGCCGGTGAAGTGGAAGGTCGTCTACACCGGGTCGGGCGCCGGCCACGCCACCAGCAGGGTCACGCTCACCTGGGGCGACGGCTCCCACGCCCAGGTGACGAGCATCGACGTACTGTCCGACCTGCGCACCCGTAGGATCACCGAGCTGCGCCCGGCCGACTGACGTACGCCAGACCTGGGGCCGACGGCTTCCGGTCTGCCGTATCCGGCCCCGGCCCCGCGCCCCTGGCCCCCGGCTCTGGCCCCGGTCCCCGGCCCCGGTCCGCGGCACGCGGGCCCCGGTTCCTGCCCCCGGCCCCCGGGCGGCCCGGTTCCCTCGGGCCGCCCGGGGCACTCGGGCCGTCATGGACGCCCATCGACGCCCGCTCACCGACCACACACTGCCGCTGATCGCCGGCGGCTACGCCTGGCTCCCGCAGCGCCTGCGGCAGAGCCCCGACCGCACGGTCCCGCTGCGCGTCATGGGCCGCCCGGCCCTCGCCCTGCGCGGACCCGACGCCGTGAAGTTCTTCTACGACGAGCACAACATCCACCGGCACGGCGCGATCCCCGAGCCCGTCACGGGCACCCTTTTCGGACACGGCGCCGTGCACACCCTCGACGGCGCGGCCCACCGCCGACGCAAGGAACTGTTCCTGCCGCTGCTGGAGGCCGACCGGATCACCGGCGTCGCCGAACAGGTCACCGCCGCGTGGGACGAGGCCGTGCCCGGCTGGGCGGCGCGCTCCCGCGTGGTGCTCTTCGACGAGGCCGCCACGGTGCTCACCCGCGGGGTCTGCCGCTGGGCCGGTGTCCCCCTGGAGGACGGGGAGGCCGGAAGCGTCGCCGCCGACCTCCTCGCCATGATCGACGGCTTCGCCACCCTCGGCCCCCGCCACTGGCGTGCGCGCCGCGCGCGGGCACGCCAGGAGGCGCGCATGGCCCGCCTGATCGACGACGTGCGCTCCGGCCGTGGCCCAGCCGCCGCGCCCGGCTCCCTGCCCGCGCGGGCCGCCGCGCACCGGGACGCGGACGGTGGCCTGCTGACCCCGCACACGGCCGCCGTGGAACTGCTCAACGTCGTCCGCCCCACGGTCGCGGTCAGCTGGTTCGTCGCCTTCGCCGCGCACGCGCTGCACCGGTGGCCCGGCCACCGCGAGCGGCTGCGCGACGGCGATCCGGCGTACGCGACCGCCTTCGCCCACGAGGTGCGCAGGTTCTACCCCTTCGCGCCGTTCCTCGGCGGCCGGGCCGCCCGTGACCTGACCTGGCGCGGGCACGAGGTCCCGGCCGGCGGCACCGTGCTCCTCGACGTGTTCGGGCAGAACCACGACGAGGACCTGTGGGGCGACCCGTACGCGTTCCGGCCGCAGCGCTTCCTGGAACGGCCGCCTGAGCGCGACGAGCTGATCCCGCAGGGCGGCTCGGACCCGCGGACCGGCCACCGGTGCCCCGGCGAGGGAGTCACGGTCGGCCTGCTGGAGTCGCTGGCGGTGCGCCTGGCCCGGCTGGAGTACGAGGTCCCCGACCAGGATCTGCGGATCTCCCTGCGCAGGATCCCGGCGCGGGTGCGCAGCGGCTTCGTGGTCACGGACGTGCACGAGACGGGGCGGCGGCCGGCGGTGGCCGCGGCGCGGGCCGGGGCCGACCCGGGTCACTGAGACGGGAACCGGCCCGGCGGGCACCCCCGCGAATGGGCCGTTCGGGCGCTTCCGCGTGCTCGGCGGTGTGCCACGGCGCGCGCTGGGAACCCGGCGCGCGGTCCACCGCTACGACCACGATCGAACAACAAGGAGTGCTGCCATGGGACACGGCGGAGACGTCATCCACGAACTCACCACCGACCACCGCGAGGTGGAGGAGATCTTCGCGCAGATCGAGGCCCTCCCCATCGGAGACAAGAGGCGCAAGGACCTCGCGGACCAGGCGACCATCGAGCTGGTGCGCCACTCCGTCGCCGAGGAGATGCACCTCTACCCGGCGGTGCGGCGCCACCTGCCCGACGGCGACGCGATCGCCGACCGGGAGATCCAGGACCACTCGGAGGCCGAGCAGACGATGAAGGACCTGGAGGGCTGCGAGGCCGACGACCCGCAGTTCGACCAGCTGATGAGCCGTCTGATGCGGGAGATCCGTGAGCACGTCACCGACGAGGAGCAGAACCTGTTCCCCCGGTTGCGGCAGGCCGCGAGCCCGGAGGACCTGGAGAAGCTCGGCGAGAAGGTCCGCTCGGCGAAGAAGACGGCGCCGACGCGCCCGCACCCCTCCGCCCCGGACACCCCGCCCGCGAACAAGCTCCTCGCGCCCGGCGCGGGCATGGTCGACCGGATCCGGGACGCCCTGTCCGGCCGCGGGAAGACCGGCTGAGGCCCGTAAACCGGTACCGGCAGCGCGCCGGCGGGGCCGTCCGCGGGGCCGTCGTGACCATTGTGGTCCGACGGCCCCGCGCCCGTGTCCGCGCCCGTGTCCGCGCCCGTGTCCGCGCCCGTGTCCGGGCTCGGCAGATCACGGAGGGTCACCGGCGGCCGTGCGGTACGCCCGCCCAGCCGTTACTTTCGTCGGTGGCGCCCCCGAAGCGCGCGTACCGGCGTCGGCGGCGTCCCGTAGCGCGCGTTCCCGCGCCCGTGGCGTCTCACAGGAGTCGGGTGGCGCGCGCATGGCCGTGGGGAGGGACCGGGCCACGTCCAGGGAGACCGAGTGAACCCACACCGGGCACAGCAGCACACCGCGGCGCAGGACGGTCGCGGCCAGGGCCAGGACGGTCTCGGCCGCAGGCGGTTCCTCGGCCTGTGCGCCGGGGCGGCCGGGCTGGGGGCGGCGGCCTGCGAACGCACCACCGCGGTCCACCCGCCGGGCAGCACCGACAGCCGGCTGCCCGAGGCCGAACGGGGCCGTCCCGGCACCCGCGACTGGCGGCTCGGCGCGCCCGGCCCCGCGGACGCGGTGGCCGGGTACACCGACCGGGTGAGCCTCACCCCGGGCGAGGAGTGCGGCCTGCACGTGTCGACCACGGCGTCCGCCTTCCGCGTCTCCGCCTTCCGCGTCGGCTGGTACGGCGGGACGTACGCCCGGCTGGTGTGGCGCTCGGAGCGGGTGCCGGGGCGCGCCCGCCCGGCCGGCCGTACCGTGTCGGCCACCCGGACCGTGCGCGCGGACTGGCCGCGCACCCTGTCCTTCGGCACGGAGGGCTGGCCCGAGGGCGCGTACCTGATACGCCTCGACGCGGACAGCGGCCACCGCCGTTACGTCCCGCTCATCGTGCGCTCCACGCGCGGTACGGGCCGCACCGTGCTGATGCACGCCCCGGCCACCTGGCAGGCGTACAACAAGTGGGGCGGCCACAGCCTGTACGAAGGTCCCTCGGGCGCGTACGCGGACCGTTCCCTCGCGGTCAGCTTCGACCGGCCCTACGACGGCAACGGCGCCGAGAAGTTCCTGGTGTACGAGTGGGCCGCCGTGGTCCTGGCCGAACGGCTCGGCATACCGCTCGCCTACACCACCGGCATCGACGTGCACCGCGATCCCAGCATCCTGCACGGCGCGACCGCGGTCATCTGCCTCGGGCACGACGAGTACTGGACGCCGGAGCGGCGCCGGAGCGTCACCGAGGCCCGTGACGCGGGCACGAACGTGGCCTTCCTCGGGGCCAACACCTGCTTCCGCCGGGTCCGTCTGGAGGCGGGCGAGGCCGGCGCCGACCGCACGGTGGTCTGCTACAAGTCCGCCTACCGCAGCGACCCCTGCTACCCCTCGCGCCCCGCCCTGGTCACCACCGACTTCCGGCAGGAACCGGCCGCCGACCCCGAGTCCTCGCTCACCGGCGTGCTCTACGAGGGCTACCCGGTCGACGCCCCCTACGTCGTCCACGCGGCCGACCACTGGCTCTACGAGGGCACCGGGGTCCGCCCGGGCGAGAGCTTCGACCACCTCGTGGGCGTCGAGTACGACCGCGTCACCCCGGGCGCGCCCGCGCCCGGCGCGCTGGAGATCATCGCGCACTCGCCGCTGGTGTGCGCGGGCAGCCGCAGCCACAGCGACTCGGCGTACTACACCGTGCCCAGCGGGGCGGGCGTCTTCGCCACCGGGACGATGCGGTGGGTGGAGGCGCTGCTGGCCGGGACCGGTGAACTCGGCCGTGACCACTCCATGGACGCCCGCACCCGCGCCTTCACCGCCCGCACCACCGAGAACCTGCTGTGCGCCTTCTCCGCGGGGCCCGCCGCCCGCCACCGGCCGGCTCCCCGCCCCAACACCCAGGAGGTCTACCGGTCGGTGTGAGCACCGTTCAGGCCGCCAGGGCCTCCTCGAGGGTCGGGTAGCAGGGTATGAGGGTGTCCACGCCGACCAGTTGGAGCACCCTGAGCACCGCGTGCCGGGGAGCGGCCAGACGCAGTCGCGGGCCGCCCGCCTCCTCGCACTGGTGCGCGGTGATGAGGGCGTTGATGCCGCTGGAGTCCATGAAGGTCAGGCCGCCGAGGTCCACCACCAGGCCCGGCGCGGTCTCCGGGCAGGACAGCAGCGCCTCGCGCAGCCGCGCGCTGCCGTCGAGGTCGACCTCTCCGGTGAGCGACACGACGCAGGTGCCGTCGTCGGCCGTGGTACGGGTGATCAGCAGCCGTTCGGGCACCGCCGCTCCCTCGGTCTCTGCCACACTTCCCTCGCTTCATGTGAAGGTCTGGCCAGGGCCAGTGGGTTGATGGGCATGATGCTAAGGGTTGGTGAAGCCCTGATGGGCCGCTTGTGACCGGCGCGATTCCGCGGGGCTCGCGAGCCCCGCAGGACCGCGCCAGAGGATTCGGGGGCAGATGGGGTGCGTCCTGGGCCTGGGCTCGCGGGGAGCGCCGGGACATTCCGGGCCCGTTGGGAGTGTCGGGATGCCGGGCGCCCGGTGTCGGTGGGGACCGTAGTGGTTCGGCGGCCCGGGGGAGGGCGGCCCCGACGCCCGTGCTCAGCTCTCGCGTGGCCCCGCTCCGGCCGCCGGGGGCATGGCCGCTTCGCGTGGGTCGGACCACGGGTCGCCGGTGAGTCCGACCGGGTTGGCGGACGGGATCAGCCCGGTGTCCAGCACCCGCCGGGCCAGCGGCTCGAGGAGACCGGCGAGGCGGGCGGCGCGGTCGGCGCCGAGAGCGCGCCAGGGCTGCTCGGCGGCCGCGTCGGTACGCGCCTCCACCTCGGCCCGTACGGCGGCTCCGGCCGGGGTCGGGACGCCGTCCTCGCCGAGCCAGCCGCGCTCGCGCAGGTCCGCCTCGGCGGCCCGCCAGGCGGCCAGGTCCCACTTGCGGGTCTCCCGCTGGACCGTCGCGTCCGTCTCGCCTGCGGCGGCCTTCAGCGCCATCGCGGCGACCGGTCCGATGCCGTGGGCGACCAGGGCCGCCACATGTCCGTCGCCGCGCAGTTCACGCAGGGTCGTCAGGGCCTGCCAGAGCCGTACATGCGGCCGGGCGGGGCGTTCCAGGGCCTGGTTCGCGGCACCGAGGACCCGGCCCGCCGTGTCGGCCGACGCGGCCGCCTCCCAGGCGAGGTCGGCGGCCTCCCCCATGTGCGCCCCGGTCACCGCCTCGGGTCCGAACAGGCGGGTCATGGCTTCGTCCATCGCCCGCCACCGCGCCTCGAGGACGTCTTGCGGACCCGCGTACGACCAGGCGTCGGGCAGGGCGCGCGCGACCCGGTCCGGGTGGAAGACGTAGAAGGAGCTGGTGACGACCGGCGCGGCGACCGGGCCGAGCGGGGCGGCGCGCAGGGCGAAGTAGCCCATCCAGAAGCCGCGCAGCCCGAGTTCGTCCGCGGCCCGGTGCGCCTCGGGCGCGAAGTAGACCAGGTCGTGGACCGGTTCGTACCGCTCCCAGAGCACCCTTGCCAGACCGTCAGCCACGAGTCCCCTCCACCGTCACCGGCCATCGCTCGCCCCAGTGCGGCGGTGGCCAGGAGCAGCATGGATCATGACGCCCGTCATAGCAAGGGCGCGCCGGTCGATGGCCTGCCGGTCGAGGGCCACCGTCCAGGGACCGGCGGTCGCTGCCGGGTGGGCGCCGGGGCGGGGCCGGGCGGAGACTGGTGGGCGTGAGGCGTGCGGCGAAGGCGGTTGAGCGGCGGGCCGTGCTGCTGGGCGCGGCCGGGGTGCTGGTCGGCGTGGCGGGCGGATGCGGCGGCGGTCCCTCCGCGGGGCCGCGCGCCACCGCGAGCCGTGCCGGTTCCGCGCCCGCCCGTACGACCTCCGGCCCGTCCTCCCCGGCCGCGGCCCTGCCGCGCACCACGCCCTGGCGGCCCTCCCCGGCTGAGGTCCGGCCCGAGGTCAAGCGGCGGGCCGTCGCGCTGGTCGAGGCTATCGGCGCCTGGCCGAGCGGGCGGGGCGGCTCCTTTGCCGCCCGCGCCGAGGTGGCCGCCCTCGGGCTGCCGCCCGCGCTCGTCGCGCAGGCCGGTCCGCTGCTGCCGTCCGCCGACGAGGCGGTGCTCCAGGTGGTGGACGCCCAGTACGGCGGGATCCTCGCCGACTCGGCGAGCGTGCTCGTGGTGTGCCGGCAGTGGACCCGCGTCGGCGGTACGGTCCGGGCCGGCGGTACGACCGTCGACGTACGCCTGGCCCGCACCGCGGGCGGGTGGACGGTGACCGCCCTGCACCCCGCCCGGCCCGGCGCCCCGGCGGCCACGCTGCCGTCGCTCGCGCACCGGGTACTGGCGGACTCCCGCGTCGAACTGCCCCCGGCGGCGGAGGCCGACGTGCGCAGCGGCCGGATCCACGACAGCGTGCTCACGGCGATGCTGGACCTGGCCGGCGCCCACCGCATGTACGTCAGCGTCGTCCGCTCGGGGCATCCCCTGGACGTGTTCGGCACGAGCAGGCCCAGCGACCACCCCGCAGGGCGGGCCTTCGACGTGTGGCGGATCGACGGCCACGCGGTCGTCGACCCCGCCACGCCCCGCCCACTCGTCGAGGGCTTCATGCGGGACGCGGCGGCGGCCGGCTCGTACAACGTGGGCGGCCCGGTGCTGCTGTCGGGCGGCGGGAGCGCGAACCAGTTCTTCAGCGACGCCACCCACCACGACCACGTGCACATCGGCTTCGACACCTGAAGACCCCCGCGCCGCTCAGGCCAGCGCCACGACGAGCGCCGCCACCACGGTGAGGGCCGCCACCGGCACCATGACCAGCCGCGCGCGCCACGCCCGGGCCGGCAGGCCCGCGGCCAGGAAGCGGAAAAGCCCCGCTCCCCGCCCGGTGCCCCGCCCGCGCGGGCCCTGACCGGGGTCGAGCAGGGAACGGCACCAGGGACAGTCGTCGTCCTCCCAGTCCGCCGGGCCGTGCGCGACGGCCCACCCCTGCGCCGGCTGCGCCCAGGCCCACCACCGCGTACCCGCCGTCACCGGGCCGTGCGGGAGCGGCACCCGGGACGGTCCGCGCGGCGGGGACACGCGCCTCTGGACCGCTGCGGCGACCTCCTCGGCCGGCCTCACGGGACCGGGATCCCGCGGGGCACGGGCACGGCGGGCACCGAGCCGGGCGCCACCGCGGCCCAGCGGTCCGGGGCGGACCCGGAGCCCCACGGCCGCAGCAGGAGGACGCCCGGGTCAAGGCCCGCGGGCCCGGGCGGAGGCGGGGACGCGGCGGCGTCCGCGACGGGCACCCACCGCATCCCGGAGGGTCGCGCAGCGGGCTGGGTGCGGGGCCGCTCCGCCGGGAGGTGGCCGGCCCCGTGCGGCAGGGCCCGAGAAGTGCTGTCCATGCCGGTCCAAACGGCGTTCGCGCCCCGTCCGTACGCGTCCGGCCCGGCCCGCTCACCGCATCAGGTGAGGACACCCCTCGAACGGGGGTGTCCGCTCATGCGACAAGCAGCCCGCACGGCCCCGCGATCCTTCAGTTCTTCCCCGGCGTCAGCTCGGCCAGCAGCAGCGTCCGGTCGTCGGCGCCGTGCGCGGCGGTGGAGTCCTCCAGCAGCCGCCGGCACAGCTCCGGCAGGGCGTCCGGGCGGGCCAGGTCCGGCCCCGACTCGGCGCCGGCGTCGAGCGCGCCCGCGAGCCGGGTGATGCCCTCGTCGATGTCACTGGTGCGGGACTCGACCAGCCCGTCGCTGTAGAGCAGCAGCAGGGTGGGCTCGGACAGGTGCAGCACGGTCGGCTCGTAGCGGCCCGTGCCGAGCCCGAGGGGCAGCCCGGCCGAGGCGAGGTCGATCCGCACCGCCGGTCCGCCCGGGCCGCGCACCAGCGGCGGCGGGTGCCCCGCGCCCACGAACGTGCAGGTGCGCAGGTCCGCGTCCCACTCCGCGTACATGCAGGTGGCGAAGGAGGCGCCCGGGGTGTCGCCGGCCACCGCGTCCAGCCGGTCCATCAGCTCGGCCGGGCCGAGGTCGAGCGCCGCCAGCGTACGGACCGCCGTACGCAGCTGGATCATGGCGACGGCGGACTCCGGGCCGTGCCCCATGGCGTCACCGACGATCATCGCCAGCCGGCGGCCGGGCCGGGGCAGCACGTCGTACCAGTCCCCGCCGATGACGTTGTCCTGTCCGGCCGGCCGGTAGCCGTGCGCGACCCGGCAGCTCTCGAAGGTCTGCCCGGTGACGGGCAGCAGGCTGCGGCGGATGGCCAGCGCGGTGCGCCGCTCCCGCTCGTAGCGGCGGGCGTTGTCCAGCGCCACGCAGGCCCGCGCGCCGAGCGACTCCACGGCCACCGCCTCGCCGTGCGTGAACGGCTCCTTGCCCGCGCCGCGCGTGCAGGCGATGAACCCGACCGCCGCGCCGCGCAGCCGCAGCGGCACGATGAGGAAGGAGGCGCTGTGCAGCAGCGCGGTCACGCCCGCGTCGGCGGGCCCGGTCCTGCGCAGCCGTTCGAAGGTGTGCCCGTCCACGCCGTCGAGCAACTGCGTCTGCCCGGTGGCCACGGCACGCGCGTACGGCGTCCCGCGCGGGAACACCAGGACCTCGCCGACCGGCAGCAGCCGGTCCCAGTCCTCGGCCGAATCCGACCCTATGCGCAGCGCCAGCCGGCGCGCCTCGATCTGCGGCGGATCGGCCGCCGTGACCGGCTGCTCCTGGACCAGCCACCGCTGCAGCAGGTACACCGAGGCGGCGTCGCAGAACCCCGGGGCCAGCGCGTGCACGACGTGCCGGCCCGTCACGTGCAGGTCGAGTTCGGAGCCGATGGCGTCCGCGGCGGGGGAGAAGTGCGACCGGCGGCGGCAGGGTGCTGTGGGGGCGGGGTCGCCGGGCTGACTGCGATCTGTGTTCCGCAGGGTCGTGGCCTTCCGGGTGGGGCCGGCAGCGGCGGGCTGGGGCGGGGCCGTCCGGGTCGGCGGGCGAGGCCGGCGGGCCGGGCCCGGCCGGTCGGGCGGACGTGGTCGTATGCCACAGGCAACTATATGATGCCCAGTCAAGGTCATCGGACAGTAGGGGAGTTGGACATGCCTGACGGGGACGGTCTGCCGCGGGGCGTGGATCCGGGCAAGGCCAGTGTGGCCCGGATGTACGACGCCATGCTGGGCGGCGAGCACAACTTCGCCATCGACCGGGAGGCGGTGGCCGCCTTCACCGCGATCGACCCCCAGGTGCGCACCCTGGCCCGCGCCAACCGCGCCTTCCTCGGCCGCGCGGTGCGCTTCCTCGTGGACGCGGGCGTACGGCAGTTCATCGACCTCGGCTCCGGCATCCCCACCCAGGGCAACGTGCACGAGGTGGCCCAGGCCGCCAGCCCCGGCGCCAGGGTGGTGTACGTCGACAACGACCCCGTGGCCGTCGCGCACAGCGAGGCGCTGCTCGCCGACAACCCGGACGCGCTGATCGTGGCCGCCGACATCCGCAAGCCCGCCGAGATACTGTCCTCGCCGCAGGTGCGCGCCCTGATCGACTTCGAGCAGCCGGTCGCGGTGCTGATGATCACCATCCTGCACTTCGTCTCGCCGCAGGAGGATCCGGCCGGCATCGTCGCGGCCTTCCGGGACGCGCTGCCCGCGGGAAGCTGGCTGGCGCTGACCCACGCCACCGACGAGGACCGCCCGGACACGGCCGCCGCCGTGGGCCAGTTGTACCGCGACCGGGCCACCTCCCCCGTCACGCCCCGTTCCCGCGACGAGATCAAGTCCCTCTTCGACGGCTTCGAACTCGTCGAACCCGGCCTGGCCTACGTGCCGTTGTGGCGCCCCGACCGCCCCGAGGACGTTCCCGACAACCCCTCCCAGTACTGGGTGTACGCCGGGGTCGGCCGCAAGAGCGGCTGACGCGCGCCGCGCCCGTGTCCGGGTGGAGACGGACACGGGCGCGGCGGACGCCGGCGGTTGTCAGGCGGGCCGCACCGCGCTGTGGATCGCGCGCGGACCGGCGAAGAAGACCGATTCCTCGCGGATCGGCGCGCCGGGGCCCGGGGCGTGGACCATGGCGCTGTTCCCGCCGTAGATCCCCACGTGGCTCGCGTCGGCGTAGAAGAAGATCAGGTCGCCGGGCCGGAGTTCGGAGAGCTCTACCGGGGTGCCGGAGGCCGTCTGCTGCGACGCGGTGCGCGGCAGCTCCACCCCGGCGACCCGCCAGGCGGCCTGGGCCAGACTGGAGCAGTCGTAGGAGTCCGGCCCGGTGGCTCCCCACACGCAGGGTTTGCCCAGCTGCGCGCGGGCGAACTGCAGTGCCTTGGCGGCCTTGCGCTCGTAGGCCGCGACGGCCGTCTCGGGTACCGGGGCGAGGCCGGTGAACCCGCTGGGCGCCACCGGGTCGTACGGGGGAGTGGACCAGGCCGCCTCGACGGCACCATGTGACTGACGCACAGACGCCGGCCAGGACTCCTGCCCGGGGGACTGAGCCTGGGGCACGGGGAACGCGGACTGGGCCTGGGCGGCGGAGGCCTGTTGCGCGCCGGCCAGCAGCTCACGGGCCTGGTTCAGCTGGCCGCGCAGCCGCTCCTTGGACGCCCGTGACGCGCCCTGCCCGCGCCCGGCGGCCGACGCGGGGACGCCTGCAAACCCCTGCCACGCTTCCGCCGCGGAAGCGGCGGGGACCGCGAACTGGCCGATGGGCGCCGCGAACTGGTCGATGGCGACCTGTTCGGTGGGCACCGTGAACTGCCCGGTGGATGCGAGGGGCTGCTCGGCGGGCACCGCGAACTGCCCGGTGGACGTGAGGAACTGCTCGGCGGCCGGGGCGAACTGCTCGACGGGCACCGCGAACTGGCCGGTGGATGCGAGGGGCTGCTCGACGGGCACCGCGAACTGCCCGGTGGCCGTGAGGTACTGCTCGGTGGCCGGGGCGAACTGCTCGACGGGCACCGCGAACTGCCCGGTGGATGCGAGAGGCCGCTCGGCGGCCACCGGGAACTGCTCGGCGGGCACCGTGAACTGCCCGGTGGCTGTCATGAACTGCCCCGCGCTAGTCGGGAACTGCCCGGTGAACGACTGCTCCTGCCCCGCCGTCAGTGCCGGGCCGACGGGCGGTACCGCCTCGGATGCGGCGGCGGGAAGTGCCTGAAGCGGGCCGGTGGCCACCGCGGTGGCGGCGGGACCCGCCGTCAACTCCCCGATAGAACCGCCGGTGTTGGACGTTCCCGAGGTCAACTCCGGTACGGGCCTCGCGCCGGCCGGGGCCGAGGGCCCGGCGGTGAGCTCCAGCCGGGAGGCCGCGGCGAGTTGCCGCCCGCCCGGGCCACCCGGGCCACCCGGGCCGCCCGGACCGCCAGGTCCGGCCAGTTCACCTGCATCGAACCCCGGTTCGGGACTCCTTCGCAGCGTGACCCCGCGTGAGTTGCCCGGACGCGGCTGCCGGTCCGGCGGCAGTGCGGCCGGCACCGAGGGCCCGAACTGCCCGCGGGCCACGTCGAACCACTCCTTGGCCACGCTGTCCAGGACCGGGTCGGACCGCCTCGGCGCGCGGCCGGAGGCCGAGTCGTAGCGGGAGCGGCCGCGCCTGCTCATCGCGCGGGTGGCGTTGTAGGTGCCCGAGTCGGTCTCGGCCCGGTCGTAGAGGCTGTTGATCCGTCGTTCGACCTCGGGCGAGGGTCGTTCCCGCGTCAATGAAGACGCACTCCTTCCGTAACCCGCCTACCGAGTCAGCTGTCGGGTTCGGGCGGAGGTGCTACGGAAGGTGTGCCCTACGGCCTTGCCCTCACGGGCGGTCGGCCGATTCACCCCAATGTCGGTTGGGTCCCCGGCCCCGGATCGCCGTGCGGCGCGCCGGACTCGGCGGAGGCAGCGCGATCCGACGCGACTCGCCGGAGGCAATCGTGCGGCCTGGGCGTCAACTTAGCGAACGTGTGTGCCTCGTGTGAAGATTGAAGGGCGGAATGTCCGATACGTTTTTGTGACCTTTCCGTGGCCGGACCGGGTCGCGCGTCCGTCACCAGCCCGTCAGGAGCAGGTGGTTGATCAGCAGCCCGAGGAGGGCCTGGCCGGCCAGCCACCCCCGGGGCCGGTCCAGCAGGGCGTCCGCCGGGAGCAGCCACATGGCGAAGGGCAGCCAGATGCGTTCGGTCTCCGCCTTGCTCATGCCGGACAGGTCGGCGACGAGCAGCGCGAGCAGGGTGCACAGCACGAGCAGACCGAGGCGTGCCTGTGCGGTCACCGGATCCCGGCTCTGGACCGGCCCGCGGTCGAGCACCTCGGTGCGGCGGCCGGCCAGTGCCGTGACGGCCCGGGGCAGCGCGGCCGCCGTGGCGGGGCCCGTGATCAGCACCGTGCAGGCCAGGTTGGCCCACACCCAGTAGCCGTACGGCCGGATGCCGCCCACACCCTGGTAGTAGCGCCGTACCAGCAGCCGGTACGCCTCCCACCAGTCGAACCCGGCGAGGGTGAACAGCACCGGGACGACGGCCAGCCCGCCGAGGAAGAGCGGCAGCCCGCGCAGCAGCGAGCCCGGCCCCACGCGCGCCAGGAGCACCACACCGGCTGCGATCACCGCGAACAGGGTGAGCCCGTAGGAGAGGTAGCAGGTCAGCCCGAACAGCAACCCCGACCCGGACGCGGCGGCCGCCCGCGTGGCGGTACGGCCCCGGCCCGCCACCGCCACCGCGAGGAGCGCCACCGACCAGGCGGCCGCGGCCGCGAACCAGCCGTCCGCGGACGCCCCCACCCACACCGCCGCCGGCGCGGCCACCAGGAACGGCGCCGCCCGGCGCGCCAGGGACTCCCCGGCCAGTGCGCGCAGCGCCACCAGTACCGCCACGCACGCCGTCGTACCGGACGTCACGCACCACGCTCCGGCCCAGCCCCCGCCGCCCAGCCCCACGCGGTCCAGCAGGACGAAGGTGAGCGTCGCCGCCGGAGGGTGGCCGGCGATGTGGGCGGGCCAGGGCGCGGGGGAGCCCTCCACGATGTGGTGGGTGAAGTCCCGCAGCGTGGCCGGGATGTCGTGGAAGCGGCCGATCACGCTGAGGTACTCGTTGCCGGTGGTGAGGCGGGTGGCCACGCCCCGCCGCCAGCCGTCGACCAGCGCCAGCGACCACGTCCACGCAAGGGAAGCGGCCCACGCGCCGGCGAGCAGCCCCCGCCACGGCAGCCGGGCGGCCAGCGCCGGCCCGTACGCCACCACTCCGGCCGCCACCAGCACGGCGGCCGGAGTGCCCGGCCCGACGTGGGGGTTCCAGGCGGCGAACAGCGGGGGCCAGGCGACGAACAGGATGTGGTGGGCGTCCTGGATGTGGCGGCCCACGAGGACGGCGGTCAGGACGAGCAGGGCGGCGGCCGCGGCGGCGGACAGCTCGCGCAGGAGAGGGCGGGTCACACCGGAGAACCTAGGTCGGAGTGCGGCCGCCGAGGGCCCGCGCGGCCCGGACGTCAGCGTTTCGTCATCGGTTGCGGGCCCTTTCATGGGCCTGCCCCGGCCTACCGTCGGGACATGAGCGATCAACGGCTCCCCACCTCCCCCGGCTTCTGGCGCAGCCCCCTGCGCGGCCCCTGGTTCACCTCGGTGCTGGGGCTGGTCCTGCTCGCCGGGATCACGGTGTTGTTCGTGACCGGCCTGGTGTCGTACGCCGCTTACAACCCGGGCCTGTCCCCGGTCAACGACCAGACCCCCGGCAAGGGCCTCCTCGGGTTCTACCTTTTCACCTGGCCCACCCGGCCGTACTGGCTGTACCGGCTCACCCAGGGCGTCCACGTCACGCTCGGGATCGCCCTGATCCCCGTGCTGCTCGCCAAGCTGTGGTCGGTCGTGCCCAGACTCTTCACGCTGCCGCCGGCGCGCTCGCTCGCCCACGCGCTGGAGCGGATCTCGCTGCTCCTGCTGGTCGGCGGCGGCCTGTTCGAGTTCACCACCGGCGTGCTCAACGTCCAGCTCGACTACGTCTTCCCCGGTTCGTTCTACCCGCTGCACTTCTACGGCGCCTGGGTCTTCTTCGCCGCCTTCCTCGTCCACGCCGCCCTGAAGACACCGGCGGCGCTGCGCAACGTGCGCCGGATACGCCAACGGCCGCGCCCGGAAAGCGACTTGCGCTCGCCCCGGCCCGATCCGCCCACCGTCTCGCGGCGCGGGGCGCTCTGGCTGGTCGGCGGCGGATCGCTGCTGCTGCTCGCCACCACGGCCGGCCGCAGCTTCGACGGGCCCCTGCGGCGCACCGCCCTGCTCGCCCCGCACGGCGGGGCCGAACCGGGCGGCGGACCCGGCGGGTTCCAGATCAACAAGACCGCCGCGTACGCGGGCATCGACCCGGCCGAGACCGGCGACGAGGCATGGCGGCTGGTCGTCACCGGCCGCACCGGCACCGTCCGGCTCTCCCGCGCCGACCTGCTGCGCGGGCCCCTGCACAGCTCGTCGCTGCCCATCGCGTGCGTGGAGGGCTGGTCGACGTCCGACCAGTGGTGGCGCGGGGTCCGGCTGCGCGACCTCGCCGCGCTCGTCGGGTACGACGATCCGCCCGACGTCCTCGTGGAGTCGCTCCAGCGGCACGGCGCCTTCCGGCGTGCCGCGCTGCGGGCCAACCAGGTGCGCGACCCGCTGTCCCTGCTCGCCCTGTACGTCAACGGCGAGGAGCTGACCCCGGACCACGGCTACCCGGCCCGCGTGATCGTGCCCGCGGCGCCCGGCGTGCTCAACACCAAGTGGGTGGCCCGGCTGACCTTCGGAGACCTGCGATGACGTTCCGGCCCAGGGCGCCGCGCCTGCCCCGCGCCCCTCGTGTCCCGGTCGGCAGCCCGCTGCGACTGCTGCTGCTCGCCTGCTCGTTCGCGCTCGCCGGCTACGCGGGCCTGCGGCTCCTCGCGGGCGACTGGTTCGCGGTGGCGCTGTGGGTGGCGGGGGCCGCGCTGCTGCACGACCTGGTGCTGCTCCCGCTGTACGCGGCGGCCGACCGCGCTCTCGTACGGGCCTTCACCGCGGCCGGCCGCCGGGAGTGGGTGATGTACGTCCGGGTCCCGGCGGCCCTGTCGGGGCTGCTGCTCCTGGTGTGGTTCCCGCTGATCAGCGGGAGCGCGGGCGGGCGTTACCGGTCGGCCACCGCGCTGCCGGCGGACGGCTTCCTCACCCGCTGGCTGCTGATCACGGCCGTGCTCTTCGGCGGTTCGGCGCTGCTGTTCGTCCTGCGGCTGCGCAGGGCGACGAAGCAGCGGCCGCCCGCCGACCACTGACCGGCGCCGCGCCAGCCCGCCCGGCCGGCGTGGCGCAGCAGCGCCCCGGTGCCGACCCGCGCCCACGGGAACGGGCTGCCCGACCCGCCGCCGGTCCCGTGCACGACCTGGACGTGGACGCGCTCGTCCACGTCCACCGGCGCGGTCTCGGCGATCAGCAGACCGCCGGGGCGCAGCAGGCGGCCGAGCCGGCGCAGCAGGGCGCGCGGGTCGCCGCCGATGCCCACGTTGCCGTCCATGAGCAGGGCCGTGTCCCAACGGCCCTCGTCGGGCAGCGGTTCGAAGACCGAGCGGCGCAGCGCCGGGCCGCCGAGGCCGAGGGTGTGCCCGACCGCGGCCTCGCTGACGTCGATGCCGAGGACGGGCCGGCCCCGCGCGGCGAGCGCCGCGACCAGCCGGCCCGGCCCGCACCCCACGTCGAGCACGGCGCCCTCGCAGCGGTCGAGCACCTCCAGGTCCACCGGGTCGGGTTGCGCGCACCAGCGCTCGACCTCCAGCGGCAGCAGCCATCCGTCGGCGCGGCGCAGGAAGAGCGGGCCGCGGCCGGCGCGCAGGGCGGCGGCGTAGGGCTCGTCGGCGGCCCAGGCGGGCGCGGTGGGCGCGGGGGGCGCCGGCGGGGCCGCCCGGCGCGGCGGGCCGGGCGCGATCTCGTGTGCGGTGCTCATCGCCCGGCGACCGCCCGGGTGCGGGCGAGGCACGCCGCGAAGCGGCCGTGCGGGGCGCGGGCGGCCACCGCCTCGGCGTCCTCGGCGGTGTCGACGTCGCGCAGCGGCGGCAGGTCGCGCACCCGCAGCCCGGCGGCCACCAGCCGCGCGCGCTGCGCCGCTCCCGTGCCGGCCGTCGACATCGGCACCCCGCGCAGCAGGGCGGGATCGGGCGCGGCCAGGCCCAAGGCCCAGAAGCCGCCGTCCTCGGCGGGTCCCAACAGGGCGTCGCAGCCGTCGAATTCGGTGGTCAGCAGTTCGGGTGTCACCTGCGGGGTGTCCATCCCGATGAGCAGCGCCGGGCCCCGGCAGCCCGCGAAGGCCGCGGCAAGCCGCTCGTCCAGGCCGCCCGAGCACTGCGGTACGACGTCGAAGCCGGGCGGCAGCCAGGGGCCGGGCGAGCCGTCCAGGACCAGCACGCGGCGTGCGGCCGGGGCGGCGGCGACGGCGCGGAGGGTGTCCGCGAGGGCGGCCTCGGCGAGCGCGGCCGCCTCCGGCGGGGTGAACGGCGGGGTGAGCCGCGTCTTCACCCGGCCCGGCCGGGGCTCCTTGGCGATGACGAGCAGCGTGTTCAACGGAGGGTTCCTCTCGGCAGGGCGGGGGACGCCGGCAGACGCGGTTCCGCGCCCTGGGTGGTCGCAAGGGGTCCCGCGGGGGCGGGCTCCGTGCCGGGTGACGCGACGGCGGCGGTAGGCGGCTTCGGGGGCGCCGGTTCGGCGAGGACGCGGCTCATGTCCCGCACGGCCTGCCAGGTGCCGCGCCAGGTGCCCGTGACCTTGGAGGCGCCGGTGCGCGGCAGGTACGGCACGTCGTGCTCGGTGACGCGCCAGCCCGCATCGGCGGCCCGCACCACCATCTGGAGCGGGTAGCCGCTGCGCCGGTCGGTGAGCCCGAGGGCGAGCAGCGGGGCGCGCCGGGCCGCGCGCAGCGGGCCGAGGTCGCGCAGGCGCAGCCCGGTGCGGCGGCGCAGCAGCCGGGCCAGCACGAGGTTGCCGGCCCGGGCGTGCGCGGGCCAGACGCCCCGGCGCGCGGGCCGGCGCCGGCCGAGCACCAGGTCGGCGGCGCCCGAGCGCACCTCAGAGACGAAGGGCACCAGCAGCGCCGGGTCCAGGGAGCCGTCGCAGTCGCAGAAGCAGACGACGTCGGCGGTCGCGGCGGCGAGACCGGCGTGGCAGGCGGCGCCGAAGCCGCGGCGCGGCTCGTGCACGACGGTGGCCCCGAGCGCACGCGCGATCCGGGCGGAGCCGTCGGTGGAGCCGTTGTCCACCACCAGGGCCCGCCAGCCCTCCGGGATGCGGGAGAGCACCCAGGGCAGGGCGCCGGCCTCGTTCAGGCAGGGGAGCACCACGTCGACGTCGGGTGGTGTGGGAGAGGTCGTCACGGCTCTCACCCTACGAACGCAAAAGGTGCGTACCGGACCTCGGCTCCTTACGAAACGCGGACGTCCGGCGCGGGCCGCCGGACAGGGGCGGCACGGACGCGGGCGCGGTGCCAGGCTGGACGCATGCAGCAGCCGTACGAGCCCCCCGGGGCGCATCCCGCCGAGCGGAAGCCGGCCGGGGCCGCCCGCGTCCTGGTCGTGGACGACGACCCGACCGTCGCCGAAGTCGTCTCCGGCTACCTCGACCGCGCCGGCCACATCGTCGACCGGGCCGGCGACGGGCCCACCGCGCTCGCGCGGGCCGCCGAGCACCGGCCGGACCTGGTGGTCCTCGACCTGATGCTGCCGGGCATGGACGGCCTGGAGGTGTGCCGCCGGATCCGCGGCCGGGGGCCGGTGCCGGTCATCATGCTGACCGCACGCGGGGACGAGGACGACCGCATCCTGGGCCTGGAGGTCGGCGCCGACGACTACGTCACCAAACCGTTCAGCCCCCGGGAACTCGTCCTGCGCGTCGAGTCGGTGCTGCGTCGCACCCGGCCCGCCGCTGCCGCCGGTGCCGGTGCCGGTGCCGGTGCGGGGATCGGCGGGGGCGCCGGTGACGCGGCCGCGCAGGCGCTCGGCGCGGCCGGCCTCGTCGTCGACCCGGCCGCCCGCCGCGCCACCAAGCACGGCGCCCCGCTCGCGCTGACCCTGCGCGAGTTCGACCTTCTCGCCTTCTTCCTGCGCCACCCCGGCCGCGCGTTCAGCCGCGAGGACCTGATGCGCGAGGTGTGGGGCTGGGACTTCGGCGACCTGTCCACGATCACCGTCCACGTCCGGCGGCTGCGCGGAAAGGTCGAGGACGACCCCGCCCGCCCGCGTCTGATCCAGACCGTCTGGGGCGTCGGGTACCGCTTCGACCCCTCGGACCAAGGAGGGAGTTGAGCGTGCGCGACACCTTGCTCATCGCCCTGTACGCCTTCCTCGGCGCCGCCGCGACCGGCCTGGCCGGAGCCGGGGTGCTGCGGCTGATCCGGCGGCGCTCGCTCACCGCCTCGCTCACCGTGGTCGCGGCGGTGGCGGTGTGCGCGATGCTCGCGGGCACGCTGGCCGTGGCCCAGGCGATGTTCCTGTCCGCGCACGACCTGTCCGTGGTGACCACGGTGGTGGCCATGGCCGCCGTGGTCTCGCTGGCCACCGCGCTGCTGCTGGGCCGCTGGGTAGTGGCGCGCAGCAGGGAACTGGCCCGCGCCGCGCGCTCGTTCGGCGACGGCGGGGACTTCGCCGCGCCCGACGGCCCGGCCACCGCCGAACTGGAGTCCCTCAGCCGGGAACTGGCCGCGACCAGCGCCCGGCTCGCCCGGTCACGGGAACGCGAGCGGGCGCTGGAGTCCTCCCGCCGGGAGCTCGTGGCCTGGATCTCGCACGACCTGCGCACGCCGCTGGCCGGACTGCGCGCCATGTCGGAGGCCCTGGAGGACGGTGTGGCCGCCGACCCGGACCGCTACCTCAAGCAGATCCGCACCGAGGTGGAGCGCCTGAACGACATGGTGGGCGACCTGTTCGAACTCTCCCGCATCCACGCGGGCAGCCTCGCCCTCACCCGCTCCCGCATCTCGCTGTACGACCTGGTCGGCGACGCCCTCGCGGGCGCGGACCCGCTGGCCAGGGAACTGGGCGTGCGTCTGGTGGGGGACCGGGTGGAGCCGGTGCCGGTCGAGGTGGACGGCAAGGAGATGAGCCGGGTGCTCGGCAACCTCCTGGTCAACGCGATCCGCCGCACGCCCGCCGACGGCACGGTCGCCGTCGCCGCACAGCGCTCGCCCGAGGGCGTCGTGCTCTCCGTCAGCGACGGGTGCGGCGGCATCCCCGAGGAGGACCTGCCGCGCGTCTTCGACACCGGCTGGCGCGGCACCCACGCCCGCACACCCCCGGCCGGCGCCGGCCTTGGCCTCGCCATCGTCCGGGGCATCGTCGAGGCCCACGAGGGCCAGACCTTCGTACGCAACATCCCCGGCGGCTGCCGCTTCGAGGTCCGCCTCCCGGCAGCCGGCGGCTGAACGCGCCGCGTCCTGCCCGGCCGGCGCTCTGCTCACCTGCCGGCGGGGGCGCCGGCCCGCGCTCGCGGTCACGCGCGGGCGAACTCCCGGACGCCCGCCTCGAAAGCGACCCGGGGGGTCCAGCCCAGGTCCGCGCGGAGGCGGGCCGAGTCGGCTGTGATGTGGCGGACGTCGCCCAGGCGGTACTCGCCGGTGACGACGGGGTCGGGGCCTCCGTGGGCGGCGGCCAGGGACCGCGCCATCTCGCCGACGGTGTGCGGCTCGCCGCTGCCCGTGTTGTAGGCGGTGAGCACCCCTCGCGCCGTGTCCGCCTCCAGCGCTGCCACGTTGGCCGCGGCCACGTCCCGGACGTGGACGAAGTCCCGCCGCTGGCCGCCGTCCTCGAACACGCGCGGCGCCTCGCCCCGGGCCAGGGCCGAACGGAAGAACGAGGCCACGCCCGCGTAAGGGGTGTCGCGGGGCATGCGGGGCCCGTACACGTTGTGGTAGCGCAGCGACACCGCCGAACCGCCCGTCGACCTGGCCCACGCGGCCGCCAGGTGCTCCTGGGCCAGCTTGGTCGTGGCGTACACGTTGCGGGGGTCGGCCGGCGCGTCCTCGCCGACCAGCCCGGGCAGCAGCTCCCGGCCACACTCGGGGCACACCGGCTCGAACCGTCCGGCGTCCAGGTCGGGCACGGCCCGCGGCCCCGGCCTCACCACCCCGTGCGCCGCGCACTCGTAGCGCCCCTCCCCGTACACGACCATCGACCCGGCCAGCACCAGGCGGCGCACGCCCGCTCGCGCCATGGCGGTGAGCAGCACGGCCGTACCCAGGTCGTTGTGGGAGACGTACTCGGCCGCGTCGGCCACCCCGTTCCCCAGGCCGACCATCGCCGCCTGGTGGCACACGGCGTCCACCCCGCGCAGCGCCCGGCCGACCGCCTCGGGATTCCGTACGTCCTCGCCCGCCGGCCCCCGCACGTCGAGGACCACGGGTTCGTGCCCGCCCCCCGCCAGCGCCTCGACGACATGGGACCCGATGAAACCGGCACCGCCGGTGACCAGTACGCGCATGCCGCCACGCTAGGCCCGCCGCGCCGCCCGCCCCACGCCCGGCGCCGCCATGTCACCACTTGGTAAGACCGCGCGCGGTGGGCGCGGCGCGGGCGTGGCACCCTGGCCCCATGTGCGGACGCTATGTCTCCACCCGCGGCCCCGAGGATCTGGCCCGGCGGTTCGAGGTGACCGAGTGGCACGCGACGGACGGACCGGCCCCCAGCTGGAACGTCGCCCCGACCGACGAGGTCTGGGCGGTGCTCGAACGCGCCCCGCGCGGCCAGAAGGGCGGCGGGCCGGCCCCGGTGCGCAGGGAACTGCTGCCGCTGCGCTGGGGACTGGTCCCGTCCTGGGCCAAGGACGTGCGGACCGGCGCCCGGATGATCAACGCCCGGGTGGAGACCGTGCACGAGAAGCCCGCCTTCCGCACCGCCTTCGTCCGCCGCCGCTGCCTGCTGCCCGCCGACGGCTTCTACGAGTGGGAGCAGGTCAAGGCCGGGGACACCGGCAGGACGCGCAAGCAGCCGTACTTCATCCACCCCGAGGACGGCGGGGTCATGGCGCTCGCCGGGCTCTACGAGTACTGGCGCGACCCCGCCGTCGAGCGCGACGACGACCCGGCCGCCTGGCTCATGACCTGCACCGTCATCACCACCGAGGCCACCGACGCGGCCGGGCGCGTGCACCCGCGGATGCCACTCGCGATCGGCCCCGAACACTACGGCGACTGGCTCGACCCGGCCCGGCGGGACGCCGAGGGGCTGCGGGAACTGCTGACCACGCCGGCGGACGGCCAACTCGACGCCCGCCCCGTCTCCCCGGCCGTCAACGACGTCCGCAACAACGGCCCGGAACTGCTGACACCCGCGTCGCCGGCCACGTAACCGGCGCCGCCGTCCCCGGTCACGCAACCGCGCCGGCGTCCCCGGCCACGCGACCGGCTACGGACGCGAGCCCCCGTTCGCGTTCGCGCCGCCTTCCGGGACGAGCCGCAGCAGCAGCGCGAGGAGTTGTGCGCGGTCCTCGCCGGACAGCGGGGCGAAGCAGTCGGCGAGCACCTGGTCGGCCACCTTGTGCCCGGCGGCCAGCACCCGCTCGCCCTCCGCCGTGAGGTGGTGCTCGATGCGCCGGCCGCGCCCCGGCCGGCGCTCGACCAGGTGCTGGGCCGTCAGCCGGCCCACCAGCGTGCCGAAGGCCTGCTCGCTCTGGAACGTGGCCGCCGCGAGTTCCCGGGCCGAGGCCCCCGGCGTCCGCGCGACGGCGCGCAGCGCGTCCCACTGGGCGAGCGTCGTCCCGACGCCGGACAGGGCGCTGTCCAGCGCCCGGTGCTGCCGGTACTGGGCGGACTTGACCGCCCGTCCGAGAGTCTGCGGGTCAGCGTGCATGACCGCAGTGTAACGCGTGACTAAGCTAGCTTAAATAAAGATGTTTAGTTACTGTGTCCGTCATGACCACCGAACACACGGCGAACGTGTACCCCGACCTGCCCCTCACCCTCTCCGAGTCCGGCACCGGCCGCCCGGTGCTGATCCTGCACGGCGGCGGAGGTCCGGCCACGGTCGCCGGCCTCGCCGCGCACCTGTCCCGCACCGCGCACACCCTCACCCCCGTGCACCCCGGCTGGGACGGCACGCCCCGCCCCGGCCGGCTCACCGGCGTCGACGACCTCGCCGTGGCCTACCTGCGCCTGCTGGCCGACCGGGGCCTGGACGACGTCCTGGTCGTCGGCTCCTCGCTCGGCGGCTGGATCGCTGCCGAGATGGCCCTGCGCGACACCGCCGGGCTCATCACCGGACTGGTGCTGATCGACGCGGTCGGCGTGCACGTGCCGGGAGAGACCCCGGCCGACGTCTTCGCCCTCGACCCGCGCGGTCTGGCCGAGCGCTCCTGGCACGACCCGGACGCCCACTTCGTCGACCCGGCCGGCCTCTCCGGCGCCCGACTCGCGAGCCTCCGGGCCAACATGGCCACCATGCGCGTCCTGGCCGGCGACCCCTACATGCACGACCCCGGGCTCCTGCGCCGCCTCGGGCGCGTCCGCACACCTGCCCTGCTGGTGTGGGGCGCGAGCGACCGCATCGTCACGCCCGCCTACGGCGCGGCCTACGCCGCCGCCTTCGGCGACGGCCGCATGGAGGTCGTCGCCGAGGCGGGGCACCTGCCGCACATCGAGCGGCCCGACGCCACGTTCGCTCTGATCGACGCCCATCTGCGCCGCACGACGGCCGGTGCGGCGCCTCGGTCCGCCACCGGCCCGACCGCCCGCACGGCGACCTGACCCGGCGGCCGAACTTTTGGGCCGGGCCGGAAGGGGCACGCGGTGGGGGTACGACCCCCGAGCCGAGGAACGGTGTCAGCGATGGCCGAGTACGAACGTTCACGCACCATGCCGGCCCAGCCCGAGCAGGTCTTCGACCAGGCCGCCAACGTCTCCCAGTTCGACGCCTGGCTGCCGGACGCCCTGCACGTACGGGCGCAGGAACCGCCCGCCGTCACGGTCCACGAGGACCGCACCGACGAGGACACCTCGGCCCTGATGCGCGCCGAACGCGACCAGATGCGCATCGAGTGGGGCACCCGCGAGCAGGGCGGCTACGCGGGCTGGCTCCAGGTCGCCGGAATCGGCAGCGGCGCCAGCGAGGTGACCGTTCACCTCTCCTTCTTCGAGGACAGCCACGACCCCGGCGAGCGGGCCGCCCGCGACGCCCTCGACGGGAGCCTGCGGCGCCTGGAGGAGCAGGTGCGGCTGCGTGTCGACAACGCGGCCGGCTGACACGTGGCCGGCTGACCGCGGGTCCCGTCCGGCCGTGAACACGCCACGGTGTGCGGCCCGCTGACGGAACCGCACATCGTGACTTCAGTGAACTGGATCAGTGTCAGCGGCCGCCGTGGTCGCCGCCGCCGTGGTCGCCGCCGCCGTGGTCGCCGCCACCGTGATCGCCACCGTGGTCGCCGCCGCCGTGGTCACCGCCGCGGCCGAAGTCGCCGTGGTCACCGTGGTCGCCGTGGTCGCCGCGGCCGAAGTCGCCGTGGTCACCGTGGTCGCCGCGGTGGTCGCTGTTGTCACCGCAGTTGTCCCACCAGTCGCCGTTGTGGCGGTTGTGGTCGGAGCAGTCGCGGCTGAAGCTGTAGTGGTCGTGGGTGTAATGGCTCGAGTCGTGAGCCGAAGCGGTCCCCGCTGCGCCGATCGCCGCGCCGCCGGCCAGCAGAACGCCGCTTGCCGACACCGCGAAAAGGCGCTTAACGCGCTGTGCTCGCATGGGTATACCTTTCTTTCCCATCGTCTCGCGCGAAGGACGGCGCGAGAATGATGGCCGCGGCCGCCAGGTGAGAAGTGCGGCGCGGTCTTCCGGTGTCGCCGCTGAATGTGAGAAGCACGTCTCAGCCCCCGCCGCCCGCCCGCGTCGCGTTCAGCGGACGAGTTCTGCGGCAACGGGCCCCCGTTGTGGAGACCTCGCCGGGCGGGGCGTGCCCCGGTTGCGGCTCTCACTGGTAGACGCTAGTCGCCGCTTCGCGGGTCGGCATCTCGAGCGGGCGCCCGCGCAACAGTGGGTTATAAGCGGGCATAACGGACGGGTTGCCGGGCATAAGCACAGACGCACAAGGGGGTGCGTCACATGTCCACGGGAACACTTCTAGCGATCATCATCCCCATCGTCGTCGTACTCGCCCTGATCGCCGTGGCGGCCTCGCTGCTGACGCGGCGCCGCCGCCTCCGTGACCGCTTCGGCCCGGAGTACGAACGGACGGTGGAGGGCGCCGACAGCCGCCGGGACGCGGAGCGCGAGCTCAGGGCCCGCGAGAAGCGGCACGACGCCCTGGACATCAAGCCGCTGCCCGCCGCGGCGCGCGAGCGCTACACGCACGAGTGGAGCAACGTCCAGCAGGAGTTCGTCGACCGGCCCGAGGACGCGGTGCACGACGCCGACCGGCTGGTGACCTCGCTGATGCACGAGCGCGGCTACCCGACCGAGGGCTTCGAGCAGCAGGCCGAGGACCTCTCGGTCCAGCACGGCCGGACCCTCGAGCACTACCGGGCCGCCCACGAGGTCGAGACGCTCAGCACCCGCAGCAGGGCCACGACCGAGCAGCTCAGGGGCGCGATGGTGCACTACCGCGCGCTCTTCGACGAACTGCTCTCCGACGGAGGCCGCGCCCAGCACGCCCCCTCCTGACCAGCCCGCCATCCGTCATCCCGGCCGCCGGCCGCCCGAGGGTCGGGCCGGCAGGGAGGAAGCCATGCACAGCAACGAGGAACCGACCCGCGCGGGCGGCGCCCTGTCCACCGAGGACCTGGCCCAGCCACCCGGCGCCCCGGCACCCGGCGGCGCGCAGCCGCAGGACACCGGGCCCGCGGCACCCGTCTACCCGGGCGAGAGCACGGGGGAGGGGGCGCCCCCGCAGCCCACCCCGGACAGCCCCGCCGGCCCGGCGGACACCACCACCAGCGTCCCGGGAGACACCCGCGCCCAGGGCGCCACCGAAGGAGGAACCGCGGAGGGAAGCGGAGAAGAAGCCGCCCCCGAGTTGCTCACCGCCGAGGAGGAGCGAAGCTTCCGCGACCGCTGGCACGAGGTGCAGAGCCGCTTCGTGGACGACCCGCGCGAGGCCGTGCACACCGCCGACGGCCTGGTCGCCGACGTCATGCAGACGCTGGCCGCGACCTTCGCCCGGCACAAGCAGGACCTCGAGGGCCAGTGGAGCCAGGGTGAGCGCGTGGACACCGAGGACCTGCGCAGGGCGCTGCGCCGCTACCGCTCGTTCTTCAACCGGCTGCTCAGCACCTGAGCGCATCCGCATCCGGCACGTATCGCCGGGCGCCGCACGGGTAGACGGTGCGGCGCCCGGCGTGTCGTGCGCGGGGCCGAGGGTGCTGAGAGACGATGGGGCGTGCCTCGACGGCGAAGGGGCCGCGGGGCCGGGCTCGGGACGGAGGGGCTGCGGTGGACCAGCGGGTCACGGGGCAGTGGACGGGGGAGGAGACCGACCGGCGGCGGCTCATCCCCCGCACCGACGCCGTACTGCGCGACCCCCGCCTGGTCGACGCGTCGGCGCGGCTCGGACCCGGACCGGTCAGGGACGCCGTACGCCAGGCGCAGCAGCGGGCGCGCGAAGGCGCCGTCGCGCCGGAGGAGGTCCCCGACACCGCCGTCGCGCTGCTGCCGCGCACCGCCGGCGGGCTGCGCCCGGTGATCAACGCCACCGGGGTGCTGCTGCACACCAACCTCGGCCGGGCGCCCCTGTCGGCGGCGGCCCGGCAGGCCGTGCAGGAGGCCGCGGGGCCCACGGACGTGGAACTGGACCTCGAGACGGGGGTACGGGCCCGCCGTGGCCGTTCCGCGCTCGCGGCGCTGCGCGACCGGGTGCCCTCGGCCGGCGCCGCGCACGTCGTCAACAACGGCGCCGCCGCCCTCGTGCTCGCCGCCACCGCGCTGGCCGCCGGCCGGGAGATCGTCATCAGCCGGGGCGAGATGGTCGAGATCGGCGACGGCTTCCGGCTGCCGGACCTGCTGGTCTCCACCGGCGCCCGGCTCCGCGAGGTCGGGACGACCAACCGTACGAGCACCGCCGACTACGCCGACGCGATCGGCCCCGAGACGGCGTTCGTGCTCAAGGTGCACCCCTCCAACTTCCGCATCACCGGCTTCACCCGGACCGCCGAGGCCGGGGAGCTGTCCCGGCTGGGCGTGCCCGTGGTCGTCGACATCGGCTCCGGGCTGCTCGCCCCGCACCCGCTGCTGCCCGAAGAGCCCGACGCCGAGACCCAGTTGAGGTCCGGAGCGGCGCTGGTGACGGCGAGTGGGGACAAGCTGCTCGGCGGCCCCCAGTGCGGACTCCTCCTTGGTGAGGAGGGCCTCGTACGGACACTGGCCCGGCACCCGCTGGCCCGCGCCCTGCGCGTGGACAAGCTGACCCTGGCCGCCCTGGAGGCCACCCTCACCGGACCGGATACGCCGACCGCCGAGGCCCTCGCCGCCGACCCGGACGAACTCACCCGCCGGGCCGGCCGGCTCGCCGCCGACCTGAGCGACGCCGGAGTCGACGTACGGGCCGTGCCCTCGGCGGCCACGGTGGGCGGCGGCGGGGCGCCCGGCGTGACCCTGCCCAGCGCCGCGCTGTCCCTGCCCGAGCACTACGCCGCCCGGCTGCGCACCGGCCCCGTGCCCGTGGTGGGACGCCTGGAGGCGGGGCGGTGCCTGCTGGACCTGCGATCCGTGCCGCCCCACGACGACGAACCGCTGGCCCGGGCCGTGCGGTCGGCCGCGGAAGGATAGGTGGGCGCGATGCGGGTGCTGGCCACCGCGGGCCACGTCGACCACGGTAAGTCCGCCCTGGTACGGGCCCTGACCGGGATGGAACCCGACCGCTACGAGGAGGAGCGCCGCCGCGGACTGACCCTGGACCTCGGCTTCGTGTGGACCGCTCCCGACGGCGCCGGCGGCGAACCGCTCGCCTTCGTCGACGTGCCCGGGCACGAGCGGTTCGTGTCCACCATGCTGGCCGGCGTGGGACCCGTGCCCGCCGTGCTCTTCGTGGTGGCCGCCGACCAGGGCTGGCAGCCCCAGTCCCAGGAGCACCTGGAGATCCTCGACGCCCTCGGCGTACGGCACGCCGTGCTCGCGGTGACCCGCAGCGACCTCGCCGACCCGGAGCCGGTGCGCGCCGAGGCCGCCGAGCGCCTGGCCCGCACCTCGCTCGGCGCCGTGCCGTCCGTCGCGGTGAGCTCGGTGACCGGCGCGGGCCTCGCCGAGCTGCGCGCCGAGCTGGCCCGGATGGCCGGCGCGCTGCCCGAGCCGCCCGCCGACGCGGACGTACGGCTGTGGCTGGACCGAGCGTTCACCGTGCGCGGCCACGGCACGGTGGTGACCGGCACGCTCGGCTCCGGCACCCTGCGCACCGGCGACCGGCTGGTGACCGGGGACGGGCGGACCGCGCTGCGGGTACGGGGACTGCAGTCCCTGAACCGGGAGCGGAGCGCCGTCAGCGGGGTGGCCCGGGTCGCGGTCAACGTCCACGGCCACCAGGACGGCGCCCTCGGCCGCGGCCAGGTACTGCTCACCCCCGGCCGCTGGCTGCTCACCGACCTCGTGGACGCCCGCATCGCCGGGGAGCCGGCCGCCGACCTGCCCCGTACGGTCACCCTGCACATCGGCACCGCCGCCGTGCCCGTGACCGTACGGCCACTGGGCGAGGACACCGCCCGGCTGACCCTGCGCCGCGCCCTGCCCCTGCGCATCGGGGACCGGGCGGTCCTGCGCGAACCGGGCGGCGGCCGCAGGCCCTGCGCGGTGACCGTCCTGGACGTGCGCCCGCCCAGGCTGGCGCGGCGCGGCGCGGCACGCGCGAGGGCCGCGGAGCTGACCGGCATGAGCGGCAGGCCCGACGGCGCGGCCGAGCTGCGGCAGCGCGGCCTGATCCGCCGCGCCGACCTGCTCGCCATGGGTGTGGCCCCGCCCGCCGAGCCCGTCGCCGGGGACTGGCTCGCCGACGGCCACCACTGGGCGCGGCTGCGCGAACGCCTGACCGACGAGGTCGAGCGGTACGCGGAGGAGCACCCCATGGAACCGGGCCTGCCCACCGAGGCGGCCCGGCGTCTGCTGCGCCTGCCCGACCGCGCACTGGTCGACGCGCTCGCCGCGAGCCCGGGCGAGCCCCGCCTCGCGCACCGCAACGGCCGCCTGCACGGCCCCGGGAGCGGGGGGCCCACCCTCCCGCCGCGCCTGCGGGCGGCCGTCGACGCCGTGCGCGGCGACCTCGAACGGGCGCCGTTCCGCGCCCCGGACGCCGACCGTCTGGCCCGGCTCGGCCTGGACCGCAAGGCGTTGGCCGCGGCCGTCGCGGCGGGCGCGCTGCTGCGGATCGCCGACGGCATCGTGCTGCTTCCGGGAGCGGAGGAGCGGGCCGCCGCGCTGCTGGGCGAGCTGCCGCAGCCGTTCACGCTCAGCGAGGCGCGCAAGGCCCTCGACACCACCCGCCGGGTCGCCGTGCCGCTGCTGGAGTTCCTCGACGGGCGCGGCCGCACCGAGCGCGTGGACGACCAGCGCAGACGCTGCCGGCCCGGCACGGCGGACGACGGAGGCGGACGGGAATCGAACCCGCCTGCCCGAGATCCTCGGACACCTCGGTTTTGAAGACCGGGAGGGCCACCAGGCACCCACACGCCTCCACCGCCGTCAGGCTACCGGACGGCCCCGCCCGAACCGGCGACCCCCCAGGCCGAACCGCCGCTCCACCGTCACCGACCCCGGAGACCGTCATGACCGCCACCCACGAAACCCCCGTACGGCTCACGCAGTTCGCCCACGGCGGCGGCTGCGCCTGCAAGATCCCGCCCGGCGAACTGGAGGACGTGCTGGGCGGCCTGTCGGCGGCGCTGCCGGCCCCCGGCGGGGCGCCGCTCCTGGTCGGGCTCGCCACCGGCGACGACGCGGCCGTCGTCGCGCTGCCCGCGCCGGACGGCACCCCCGCGCAGGCGATGGTCTCCACCGCCGACTTCTTCACCCCCGTCGTCGACGACCCCTACGACTGGGGGCGCATCGCCGCGGCCAACGCACTGTCCGACGTCTACGCCATGGGCGGCCGCCCGCTCCTCGCCGTCAACCTGCTGGCCTGGCCGCGTGACGTGCTGCCGTTCGAGCTGGCCCGCGAGGTGCTGCGCGGCGGCCTCGAGGTCGCCGCCGAGGCGGGCTGCCACGTGGGCGGCGGACACAGCGTGGACGACCCCGAACCCAAGTACGGGATGGCCGTCACCGGACTCGCGGACCCGGCGCGGCTGCTGCGCAACGACGCGGGCCGGCCCGGGCTGCCGCTGTCGCTGACGAAACCCCTGGGCCTCGGCGTGCTGAACAACCGTCACAAGGCGACCGGCGAGCGGTTCGAGCAGGCGGTGGCCACCATGGTGGCCCTCAACCGCGACGCGTCCGCCGCCGCCCTCGCCGCCGGCGCGTCCTGCGCGACCGACGTCACGGGCTTCGGCCTCCTCGGCCATCTGCACAAACTGGCACGGGCGTCGGGCGTGACCGCGGTCGTCGACACCGCCGCCGTGCCGTATCTGGACGGCGCCCGCGAGGCCGTCCGCGACGGTTACGTCAGCGGCGGCACCCGGCGCAACCTCGAATGGGTCGCGCCGCACACGGACTTCGGCGGCGCCGACACCGACACGCGCCTGCTGCTCGCCGACGCCCAGACCTCCGGCGGCCTGCTGGTCGCGGGCGAGATCCCGGGCGCCCCGGTGATCGGCGAACTCCTCCCGCGCGGGCAGCACTCGGTCGTCCTGCGGTGAGGCCCCCGCGACGGAGACCGGGGAAGGAACCCCGGTCTCCGTCCCGTCAGAGCTCGGTCCCCGTGTGCTCGTCGATGCCCGCACGCGCCCGGTAGGAGCGGACCAGCTCCACCGAGGCCGGACCCCGCGGCCGGCGGCCCGGGCGGATGTCCACGGCGAACGCCTTGGCCTCCTGGATGTGGGTGTTCGGGTCGAGCGAGAGGTGCAGCAACTCGTTCGCCGCGTCGCCCGTGGTGTAGCCGTTGGGCCCCCAGTGGTAGGGCAGGCCCACCTGGTGCAGGGCGCGCCCGTGCACCCTCAGCGGCGCCATCCGGTCGGTGACCAGCACCCTCGCCTCGATCACGCCCCGGGCGCTGACGATCGTCGCCCACCCGGTGTGCTCCAGGCCCCGCTCCGCGGCCAGTTCCGGAGAGACCTCGCAGAAGAACTCCGGTTGCAGCTCGGCCAGATACGGCTGCCAGCGCGTCATGCCGCCGGCCGTGTGGTGCTCGGTGAGCCGGTAGGTGGTGGCCACGTACGGGAACACCTCGGCGCCCGGGTCATCGGGGCTGGGCTGGTAGCGGTTGTCCGGATGCGGCGGCATCAACTGCCGTACCGGATTGCGCTGTTGCTTGTAGAGCAGGTTGGGGAAGGGCGAGTCCTGCGGCTCGTAGTGGGCCGGCAGCGGCCCGTCCGTGAGACCCGCGGGCGCGTACAGCCATGCTTTGCCGTCGGCCTGCATCACGAACGCGTCGGTGCCCGACAGCGCCTCGGCGCCCCTCGCGTCCGGCGGCGGCTGGTGGTGGGGCGACTTGTCCTTGGAGAAGTCGGCGATGTCGTGGCCCGTCCACTCGGCCTCGTCCTCGTCCCACCACACCAGTGCCTTGCGCTCGCTCCACGGCTTGCCGTCCGGGTCGGCCGAGGCGCGGTTGTAGAGGATGCGGCGGTTGGCCGGCCAGGCCCAGCCCCACTCGTTCGCCACCCAGTTCTGCTCCTTGCCCGGCTTGCGGCGGGCCGCCTGGTTGACGCCGTCGGTGTAGACGCCGCAGTAGATCCAGCAGCCGCACGCGGTGGAACCGTCGGGGTTGAGCTGCTCGTAGGAGGTCAGCGGACGGCCCTCGGCGTCATAGCCGTTGATCTCCGCCAGCACCGCCTCCGCCTCGGGCTCGGCGATCTCGCCCTTCGTCGGGTAGTCCCACGTCAGATCCAGCAGCGGCCGGTCCATCGGGTCGGTCGAACCGGCGAGCTTCTGCCGGATGATCCGCCCCAGGTGGAAGGTGAACCACAGGTCGCTGCGCGCCTCGCCGGGCGGCTCGACGGCCTGGTGGTGCCACTGGAGCAGCCGCTGGGTGTTGGTGAAGCTGCCGTCCTTCTCGGTGTGCGCGGCGGCCGGCAGGAAGAACACCTCGGTGCCGATGTCCTCGGTGCGCAGCTCCCCGGTCTCGATCTCCGGGCCGTCCTTCCACCAGGTGGCCGACTCGATCAGCGAGAAGTCCCGTACGACCAGCCAGTCCAGGTTGGCCATGCCGAGCCGCTGCAGCTTGGCGTTGGCCGAGCCCACGGCGGGATTCTCGCCGTACAGGAAGTAGCCCTTGCAGGTGCCCTCCAGCTGGGCCATCACCGTCTCGTAGGTGGAGTGCGAGCCGGTCAGCCGCGGCAGGTAGTCGAAGCAGAAGTCGTTGTCCGGGGTGGCCGCCTCGCCCCAGTAGGCCTTGAGCAGGCTCACCAGGTACGAGCGCATGCCGCCCCAGAAGCCCTTGCTCGCCGCCTCGGCGTGCACGAAGGCGTCCAGGTCCTCCTGCTTGTGCGCGTGCGGCATCGGGATGTACCCGGGCAGCAGGTTGAACAGGGTGGGGATGTCCGTCGACCCCTGGATGGAGGCGTGCCCGCGCAGCGCGAGGATGCCGCCGCCCGGCCGGCCGATGTTGCCCAGCAGGAGCTGCAGCACCGCGGCCCCGCGGATGTACTGCACGCCCACCGTGTGCTGGGTCCAGCCGACCGCGTAGGCGAACGCGGTGGTCCGCTCGCGCCCGGAATTCTCCGTGACCAGCTCGCACACCTGCCGGAACTGCTCCTGCGGCACCCCGCAGATCCGCTCGACCATCTCGGGCGTGTAGCGGGCGTAGTGCCGCTTGAGCACCTGGAACACGCACCGCGGGTGGGTCATGCTCTCGTCGCGCTCGGGCCTGCCCTCTCCTATGTCGGCGCCGCCCGAGCCGTGGGCCTCGCCGCGCGCCGCCGCGGTCACCGCGCTGCTGTCGCCGGTGCGCTTGTCGTACTCCTGGTCGCGCTGCCCGGAGGCCGCCTGCACCTCCATGCCCTCGTACTGCCAGCTGGTGTTGTCGTAGCTGCGGCTGTCCGGGTCGAGCCCGGAGAACACGCCGTCGAGGTCCTCGGTGTCCCGGAAGTCCTCGCCGAGCACGATCGGCCCGTTGGTGTACGCCACCACGTAGTCACGGAAGTACTTGTCGTTGCTCAGGACGTAGTTGATGATCCCGCCGAGGAAGGCGATGTCCGAACCCGCGCGCAGCGGCACGTGCACGTCGGCCAGGGCGCTGGTCCGGGTGAACCGCGGATCGACGTGGATCACCTTCGCGCCGCGGGCCTTGGCCTCCATCACCCACTGGAACCCGACCGGATGGCACTCGGCCATGTTCGAGCCCTGGATGACGATGCAGTCGGAGTTCTGCAGGTCCTGCTGGAAGGTGGTCGCGCCGCCGCGGCCGAACGAGGTTCCCAGACTGGGAACGGTGGAGGAGTGTCAAACACGCGCCTGGTTCTCGATCTGGATGGCGCCCATGGCGGTGAAGAGCTTCTTGATCAGATAGTTCTCCTCGTTGTCCAGCGTCGCCCCGCCGAGGCTGGCGATGCCGAGGGTGCGCCGGGTGCGGACGCCGTCCGCCTCCCACTGCCAGCCGTCGCGGCGGGACTTGATCACCCGGTCGGCGATCATGTCCATCGCCGTGTCGAGGTCCAGGCGCTCCCACTCGGTGCCGTGCGGCCTGCGGTACAGCACATGGTGTCCGCGGGCGCTTCCGGTGGTCAGCTGGAGGCTGGCGGCGCCCTTGGGGCACAGCCGGCCACGGGAGATGGGGGAGTCGGGGTCACCCTCGATCTGGGTGACCTGCTCGTCCTTGACGTAGACGTTCTGGCCGCAGCCCACGGCGCAGTACGGGCAGACGGACTTCACCACCCGGTCGGCGGAGGCGACCCGGGGGGTGAGCCGTGCGGTCGGCCCGCTCTTGGCGGCGGCCCCGCGGCCCAGGGGATCGGTCCCCTTGAGCTGGCGGTAGACCGGCCAGGAGTCGATCCACGTGCGTACGCCCATGTCTCACAGCCCTTTGCTCTGTCCGAAGCCTTCGTTCTTCCGGCCCGTCCGCTCCCGCGGTTCCTTCGAGGCCGCCGGCCCCTGCTCCTGCGGTACGTCGCTCCTGCTCTCGTCCTCGGTGCCCTTGCGGTCAGCGGGCCGTCCGCCGGCCTTGTCCCGCGCCCGGTCCGTCGCCGCGGCCGCGGCGCCGGCCGCGGCCACCGCGGCGGGCGGCTGCTGCGGCGCGTGCGGGTGGGGCCGGGTCGGTCCGGTCCTCCAGGACCGGACAACCTCGGAGCCCAGCCGCTCGCGGTCCTCGCGTGGGAGATTCTTCCGCAGCCGGGCGAACACGGCATCCTCGAACGCCACGTGCTTGCGCAACTGCGACTCCAGCCGCTCCACGAGCTCGTCGAACTCCTCGCTGTCGGGCGAGGCGCCCTGGAGCGCGGCCAGGGTGCCCGCGCCCTCGCGCTCCTGCTCCAGCGCCTCGTCGGCCAGCCGGTCGCCCTCGTCGAGCGCCTCACGCACGGTGGGCCACAGGTACTGCTGCTCGGAGGGTTCGTGACTGGCCAGCGCCTCGGCGATCAGGTCGACGATGGACTCGCGCCGTGACCGCTGGGCGGGTGAACCGCCCTTCTTCAGCCCCGGCAGCGCCTTGAGCTGCTTGAGCAGCGCGTTGACGCGGTCGTGGTCGCGGGTCAGCACGGCGGTGAGTTCGTGCACGTCACCGGGCGCCCGGTCGCCCTCGGGACAGGCGTCGCGGGCCTCGGCGGCCCGCCGCATCGGCCCGTCGCCGCCGGCGCGCCGCTCGAGCCAGCGCGGCACCACGTCCTTGCCGGTGGGATTGCCGGCCGGCGGGTTCGCCAGGTGCTGGGTGGACTCCTGGGGCATGCCGGGGCGGTGCTGCTCCGCGGTGGTGAGGGTGTCCCCGCCGTCGGCGGGCAGTCCCGTGGCGATCAGGAAGGCCTGTCCCGCGGGCACCCCCAGCCGGCGTCCGGCCTCCTCGTAGTCGAGGCCGTCCGCGAGCAGACGCTGCACCTGCGTGCGGCTGGGCATACGCGTCGCCTCCTTCCGGTCCGGCTGCTGCGAAGTACCCCTGTCGTCCCGCGCGAAACAGACGCCTCCCGCGCCGGGAGGTGTGAGCGCGGGACGCGGGGGGACTCCCGGCTGCGGTACGGCGGTGTGTCCGCTCGCACACTGTCCGGCATGACCGTAATGTCCGGGTGGCCGCGGTGCGGCGGGGCGCGATGGGAGTGGTCGTATGTGTGTCCGGGGCAGCCGCAGGGCCGGCGAGGGGTGACAGGGTGGTCCAGCGCCACGTCTTCGGCAGCGTCTTCGCCCTGGAGTCCGCGATCGCGGGCTTCGTCTTCCTCGTCGTCCTCGCCCTGCTCGGCCACGCCCTCCTGCGCCGCCGTGCCGCGCGCGGCACGCCGGTCACGGGGCAGCCGGAACGGCCCACGCTGGAGAAGTACTACGTCGGCGTCCTGACCGCGTTCGCGGTCTTCCTCGTCGCCTGGACCGCCTGGCAGAACCACCGGGAGCACCGGCCGCCCCGCAGCACACCCGTGACGGTCGACGTCACCGGCTTCCAGTGGTGCTGGAAGTTCTCCTACCCGCAGTCACCGGTCAAGCGCAGCGTCACCGGCACCTGCCGGGGCAGGGACCTGCCCACGCTGGTCGTGCCGGCCGGCCGCCCGGTGCGCCTGCGGCTGACCGCCAAGGACGTGATCCACTCGCTGTGGATCCCGGACCTGCGCTACAAGATGGACGCCTTCCCCGACCACGTGAACACCTTCACCCTCACCCTCGACCACGAGGGCCGCTGGCGCGGCCGGTGCGCGGAGTTCTGCGGCGAGCGGCACTACGCGATGGACTTCTGGATCAAGGCGGTCCCGCCCGACGAGTACGACCGGTTCCTGCACGGGCAGCCGCTCGCCGGGGCGGCGGCATGACGGTCGCACCCCCCGAGGACAAGGAGGCCACCGGCGGCCGGCCCGTCGCGCCGAGCGGCTGGCTGGGCTGGGCCACCTCCACCGACCACAAGCGCATCGGACTGCTCACCGTCGCCACCTCGCTGGTGCTGCTCCTGCTCATGGGCGTCCTCGCGCTGCTGATGCGCGGTCAGCTCGCCCAGCCCGACGAGCACTTCCTCGACCCCCTCACCTACAACCAGGTCTTCACCATCCACGGCTCCGGCATGATCTACATGGTCATGACCCCGTTCGCCATCGGCATGGGCGTCTACCTGGTGCCCCTCCAGATCGGCGCCCCCGGCATCGCCGCCCCCCGCCTGACCCTGCTGGGCTACTGGCTCTACGTGCTCGGCGCGGTGATGATGCTCTCCGGCTTCGCCACCCCCAACGGCGCCCACGCCGACGGCTGGTTCTCCTACCCGCCGATGGCCGACAAGGAGCACTCGCCCAGCATCGGCTCGGACCTGTGGATCGGCGGCGTCATGCTCGCCACCACCGGGGTCATCATCATGGGCTGGGCCGTGCTGTGGACGGTGCTGCGCCGGCGCGCCCGCGGCATGACCATGCTGCGCCTGCCCGTCTTCTGCTGGTCGATGATCGCCACCTGCCTGATGGTGATCGGCGCCTTCCCCGCCCTGCTCGCCGCGCTCACCCTGCTCGCCGTGGGCCGCGCCGACGCGTCCGTCTTCGCCTCCAACGTGTGGAACATCGGCTACCAGCACCTGTTCTGGTTCTACGGCCACCCCGTGGTGTACGTGATGTTCTTCCCGTTCCTGGCCGCGGTGGCCGAGGTGCTCGCCGTCTTCTCCGGCCGCCGCTTCTTCGGCTACAAGGGCACCGCGCTGTCGCTGCTGGTGTTCGCCGCCATCTCGATGAGCGTGTGGGGCCACCACATGTTCGCCACCGGGCAGGCCACCAACGACTACTACTCGCTGACCTCGATCGCCCTGCTGGTACCCGCGGGTGTGGAGTACTTCGGCATGGTGGGCACCGTCCTCGGCGGCCGGCTGCGCTTCCCCGTGCCGATGCTGTTCGCGCTGGCCTTCATCCCGCAGTTCCTGATCGGCGGGCTCACCGGCATCATGATCGGCACCCCGGTGATCGACTACCACGTCACCGACAGCTACTTCATCGTCGCCCACCTGCACTACGTGCTGTTCGCGGGCAGCGCCTTCGGCCTCTTCGCCGCCGTCTACTACTGGTTCCCGAAGGTGACCGGCGTGATGCTCGGCGAACGGCTGGGCCGGCTGCACTTCTGGCTGCTGGTGATCGGCACCAACCTGACCTTCCTGCCCATGTTCGCCCTCGGCTACCTGGGCATGCCGCGCAGGGTGGCGACGTACGCCACGTTCGACGGCTTCGCCTGGCTCAACCTGCTCGCCAGTATCGGCGCGGGCGTCCTCGCCCTCGCCATGACCGCGTTCACCGTCAATGTGCTGTGGACGCTGCGCAAGGCCGCGCTCGGCCGGTGCCGGCCGGCGGGCGACAACCCGTGGGACGCGTACACCCTGGAGTGGGCCACGACCTCGCCGCCGCCGCGCCTCAACTTCGCCCCCGGCCGGCCCGTCCCGCCCGTCACCAGCTTCGCCCCGCTGCTGGACCTCAGACAGCGCGAGGGCGGGACGCCGGCCGCGAAGGAGGCGAGCGGCTCGTGAACCGGGACGGACTCAAGGGCCGGCTGCCGTACCTCGTCGTCGCGGGCTGGGGAGTGCTCAACGGCGTACTGCTCGCGGTGCTCGGCATCTACGGGGAGAGCTCCCTGGTGTTCTGGCTGTGGGGCGGAGTCGTCGTCCTGCTCGAACTGGCCGCGCTCGCCGTCCTGGCGTCCTCGCGCTCCGGCCCCGACCAGCAGGTCCGCTACCGGCTGCCCTACCGGGGCGCGGCCGCCGTGCCGCCGGCCGCCTTCGGCTGCGCACTCGTCGCGCTGGCCTTCGTCTACGGCCTGTGGCTGCTGGCCCTCGCCGTGCCGCTGCTCGCCGTCGCGATCGCCATGGCGCTGCACGGCACCGCCGCCGAGGAAGACTGAAGGGGGCGTGGGGATGGACCACTCGGCGCACATGTCCTCGACGCTGTCCTCCGTCCTGACGATGGGGCTGTCGGGATTCGTCCTTGCCGCGGTGGTCCCCGCCGTGGTGCGGCTGACCCGGAGCTCGCCGCTGTGGCAGCGGGTCAGCGTGCCCGCCGGTGCCGCGCTGCCCCTGCTGGTGCTGGCGCACGGCTGGGCCGTGCTCGGCGAACCGCTGCGGCACGGGACGCCGGGCGGCGCGCTGCTGACCGAACCCGTCCTGCTGGCCGCCGCCGTGCTCTTCTGGCTCCCTGCCGCCGCCCGCACCCGGCACCGGCTGAGCGATCCCGGCCGCTGCCTGTACCTGTTCCTGGCCGCGCCCCTGCTCGACCTGCCCGCCGTCGGCGTCGTCGCCGCCGGGCGCCCGGCCGAGGGCATCGCCATGATCGTGGGAATGCTCCCGGTCGGCCTCGCTGCGGCCGCCGTCACCTGGACCTGGGTGAACCGCGAGGAGCGGCAGGCCCTCGACGACCTCGCCATGACGACAGGCGGTGAACCCCGTGTCCCCTGAGTCCCCTGACCCCCGTCCGGACGTCCTCGTCTTCGACGTCAACGAGACGATCACCGACATGAGCGCGCTCGGCGCCCGCCTGACGGACGTGGGCCTGGACGCGGGGCTGCTGCCGGCGTGGTTCGCTGGCGTGCTGCGCGACGGCATCGCCCTGACCCTGGCGGGCGGCCGCGCGTCCTTCGCGGAGGTGGCCGCCGACGGACTGCGCGCCCTGCTCGCCCGCGAGCGGCCCGGGCAGGAGGCCGAGCCCGCGGTGCGGCACGTCCTGGACGCCCTGCCGGACCTGCCCGTCCACCCGGACGTGCCCGACGGCGTACGGGAACTGCACGCGGCCGGAGTGCGCATGCTGACCCTGACCAACGGCTCGGCCGGCACCACCCGCGCGGTCCTGGGGCGCGCGGGGCTCGCGGACCTGTTCGAGGCGCACCTCGACGTCGAGGGCGCGGGCGGCCGCTGGAAACCGCACCCGGCCGCCTACGCCCACGCCCTGCGGACGGCCGGTGTGCCCGCCGGTTCCGCGATGCTCGTCGCCGTGCACCCGTGGGACGTCGACGGCGCCGCCCGCGCGGGCCTGCGAACCGCGTGGCTGCGCCGCGAGCCGGTCCCGTACCCCTCGGCCCTCCACCCGCCCGACGCCGAGGCGGAGGCCCTGACGGACCTCGCCCACCGCCTCACCGCACGGAGAGGCCGGCCAGGGAGCTGACCCCGGTTCAGCCGGCGCGCGCCTCGAGGCGTTCGCGCTGGGGCACGACCGTGTACTTGGGGTCCTCGGCCGAGTCCACCCCGGCGTGGAAGACGCCGAACCTGAGCGCGGCGGAACCGGACATCAGCGCCACTCCGGCGGCCACGGCCAGGCCCCGTTCGCGGCGGCGTCCGCTCAGCGCCGCCAGCGCGGCACCGCCCGCCGTGAGCACCTCGGCGGCCCGCAGCAACGTGTGCGGCCTGCCCCGCTCGAACGGCTCCGCGAGCATGCCCATCCGGCGCTTCATCAGCTGGAACAGACCCATCTCCAGGGCCGCGCCCAGGACCGCCATGCGCCGGGCCGGACCCGCCTGCGCGGCCGGTACGCTCGCGAGGGCGAGCCCGGCCGCCGCGCTGGCCCCGGACCCGGCGAAGACGAACGGCAGTTCCCGGTAGCCCTCGTGCCAGGACGGCACCGCTGTGTCGGAGAGCAGCACGGCGGTGTAGGTGGCGACCGCCGGACCGAGCACGGCCGCACCCGCGGTGGCGCCCGCGCCCACGAGCCGGTAGCGGCCCGCCACGTCCGCGGCCGCCGCGGCCATCGTCAGCGGGGCGTACCCGGACAGCAGCCAGGAGCCCATGTTCATCGGCGAGGTCGGCTTGAACACCCGCAGCATGTTGACGAAGCGGGCCGGCCGCCCGAGGTCGTGCACGAGCGCGCCCAGCGACACGGTGATGGCGCCCGCCGCGCCCAGCTTCGCCACCCGCGCCAGGTCGGGCCGCCCGGTCGCGTGCGCGCCGGCGGCCAGCAGCGAGGCGGCCCCGGCCAGCCCGCCGAGGTAGAGGTAGCCCGCGATGTCGAGGGGCTTCCAGGTCGGCTTGTTGAGCACCGGTTTGCCGTAGTACGACGAGAACTGCGCGTCCGGGACCATCGGCTGCTCGCCGCGGCCGCGCCGCCGCCTGCGCCGCCCGGCCCGCGCCCCGGTCGGCGCGTCCCGCCCCGGCCGCGCCCCCTGCACACCCTCGCGGGTGACGTCCGATCCGCTCATCGCGGCCTCCTGACGAAACTGGCCACGCCGAGCGCGGCGAGCGACACGGCGGCCATCGCCGCGTGCTTCCACATCGCGGGCAGGTCGCGGGTGGTGACCTGCGGGTCCGGCGGCAGCCCGTACACCTCCGGCTCGTCCAGCAGCAGGAAGAACGCGCCGTCGCCGCCGACCCCGTCCTCGGGGCTCTCGCCGTAGAGCCGGGCGTCGGTGACGCCCGCCGCGTGCAGCTGGGCCACCCGGGCGGCGGCCCGCTCCCGCAGCTCCTCCAGCGGGCCGAACTGGATGGAGTCGGTCGGGCAGGCCTTGGCGCAGGCGGGCTCCATGCCGACGCCCAGACGGTCGTAGCACAGCGTGCACTTCCAGACCCGGCCGTCCTCCTTGCGCTGGTCGATCACCCCGTACGGGCAGGCGGGCACGCAGTAGCCGCACCCGTTGCACACGTCCTCCTGGACCACCACCGTGCCGAACTCGGTGCGGAACAGCGCCCCCGTGGGGCACACGTCCAGGCAGGCGGCGTGCGTGCAGTGCTTGCACACGTCGGAGGCCATCAGCCAGCGCAGCTCGGTGCGCCCGTCGGGCGACACCGGCGAGATCTCCCCGGCCGGCGCCCCGGCGGGCGCCGCCTGGGGGGAGGGCGCGGTGGCGCCGGGACCGGGGGAGGCGGGCGAGGTGCCGAGGGAGCGGGCGGCCTCGAACACGTCGAAGCCCTCGTGGCCGACCCCCGGTTCCTGGCCGCCCAGCGGCTTGCGCTGCTCGATGAAGGCCACGTGCCGCCAGGTGTCCGCGCCGAGCCCCTGCGTGTTGTCGTACGACATGCCGGTGAACTCCAGGCCGTCCTCCGGCACCGAGTTCCACTCCTTGCACGCCACCTCGCAGGCCTTGCAGCCGATGCACACCGAGGTGTCGGTGAAGAAGCCCATGCGGGGCGGTACATCGGTGTAGCCGGCGGCCTGCGCGACATTGGGCTGCGGCCCGTACAGCAGGTTCTCGGACGGGGGTGGCGGGTCGCCGCCGCTTCCGCGCGCCGCCGTGGTGTTGGCCTCGGTCATGCTCGGTCCTCCTCGCTCAAGCCTCGTCTAGCTCTCACCGCTGTCCTCCGCCTGTGCCGGACCGGCGCGGGCCACCTCGATCCGCTCCCGCTGCCACTCGGTCGTCGGCATTTCCACGCGCTTGGCGAAGTACCAGCGGCTCAGCGCGTTGCGGACGCGGTGCCGGTGCCACAGCCGCCAGGCCTCCGTGCCGTGCACACGGGGGCGCGGCTCGTCGCGGACGAGGATGCGGTAGGCGTCCTCCGCGGACAGCAGCGTGCGCTCCCGCACGTATCCGCCCCCGTCGACGCGCCGTACCTTCGCGGTGTCGCGGCCCTCCAGCAGCCGTCTGCGGTCGGCCGCCTGCAGCCCCAGGCAGGCCCGCTTGGCCGCGTGGTAGGCCACGAACGGCACCACGAACAACGCCGCCCGCAGGGTGTACGTCATCAGTTCGAACGGCACGTGGAACACGTACGACAGCACGTCCTGGCCGCCCGCCAGCAGCAGCACGGCGTAGGCCGAGAGGGCCGCGACACCGAGCGCGGTGCGCGTGGGCTGGTTGCGCGGCCGGTCGCACAGGTGCTGCTCGGGCGCGGGACCGGTGACCCAGCGCTCGAAGAACGGATAGGCGTACAGAAGCATGAAGAGGGCCGTGGGCAGGACCACCCCCGGCAGGAACACGTCCCACACGAAGGTGTGCCCCGCCACGTTCGTCTCGGCCGCCGGCATCAGCCGCAGCGCGCCCTCCAGGAACCCCACGTACCAGTCGGGCTGCGCGTCGATGGACACGTGGTCGGCGCGGTAGGGGCCGAAGTCCCAGACCGGGTTGATCTGCATCAGCGCGCTCATCAGCGCCAGTACGCCCGTCAGGGTGAAGAACAGGCCGACCGACTTGGTCGTGTACTGGGGGGACGAGCGGCTTGCCGATCACGTTCTGGTTGCTGTGTCCGGGCTTCGCCCACTGCGTGTGCTTGTGGTACACGACGAAGGCCAGGTGCACGCCGACCAGGGCGAGCAGCAGCCCCGGCAGGATCAGGATGTGGAAGACGTACAGCCGCGGGATGATCTCGTGCCCGGGGAACTGGCCGCCGAAGACGAAGAACTGGAAGTACGTGCCGACCACCGGGATCGACAGCATGATGCCCTGTGCCGTGCGCAGCCCGGTCCCGGAGAGCAGGTCGTCGGGGAGCGAGTAGCCGCAGAAACCCTCCAGCAGGGCCAGCCCGAACAGCGTCACGCCGATGGTCCAGTTGACCTCGCGCGGCCGCCGGAAGGCGCCGGTGAGGAAGATCCGCATCAGGTGCACGCCGATCGACGCGACGAACACCAGCGCGGCCCAGTGGTGGATCTGACGCAGCAGCAGGCCGCCGCGGATGTCGAAGGAGATGTGCAGCACCGAGGCGTACGCCTCCGACGCCTGCACCCCGCGCAGCGGCGCGTACGAGCCGGTGTACGGCCGTTCGGTCATGTCCGGGTGGAAGAAGAAGCTCAGGAAGGTGCCGGTGAGCACCAGGATGAGCAGGCTGTAGAGGGCGAGCTCGCCGAGCAGGAAAGACCAGTGGTCCGGGAACGCCTTACGCAGGAACTTCTTGCCCGCCAGGCCCAGCGGAAGCCGCTTGTCGAGCGCGCTCGCCACCCGCTCACCCCGGGACGGCGGGTCCTGCGGAGCGCGCCTGCGAGATGCCGCCACGCCGTACCGCCCTTCTTCCGCCGCCGTCGGACGCCGCACCCCCGGTGCTCCTCTTCGAGCCTGGCACGGGTGCCCGGACCGCGCTCGCCCGAAACCGTCGCGCGGGGACCGCGGCCGGGCCTCGCGGTCACATGAAGTTGCGGGTGTGCAGCGCCGAGAGGGCGGCGGCCTCGTCGTCGGGGAAGCCCAGCCGGGACAGCCGGTGCCGGCGGCCCTCGTCCATCTCCGCCTGGAGGCGCCGCACCGCCCGCCAGCCGCGGGCGATCGCGGCCGGCTCCCAGGAACCGGCGGCCAGCAGGACCAGCGCGTCGAACACGTCCCGGTTCAGACCAGCCGTGCGGGCGAGTACGTCGTGCCGCCGTTCCACGGCCGCCCGCAGCCGGCCGCGCAGCCGGGGGTCGACCCCGGCGCGGTGCTCCAGGTGACCCACGCCGAAGGCGACGTGCCGGGCCTCGTCCTGCCGCACCAGACGGCTGATCCTGCGCGTCACCGGGTCCGGCGCGTGCCGGTCGAGGAAGGTGAGCAGATTCAGGAAGCTGCCCTCGCCGAGCACGGACAGCAGGAAGGAGGCGATCGAGAAGTCCGGCTCGGTCAGCAGGGTCGCCAGCGACGCCCGGCCGCCCGCCGACGACGTGCCCATCGCGCCGCCCCGCAGCAGCGCCCGCCGCGTGAAGACCTCCACGTGCCGCGCCTCGTCGGCGGCCTGCACGGCGAGCAGCTGGAGCACCTCGCGGAAGTGCGGGTGCACCTGGACCAGCAGCCGGCCCGGCACCACCAGGGCCGCCTGCTCGTTCTCCACCAGGTACGTCATGACCTGCACGACGGCCGACTCGACCTCGCCGGGCAGCTCGAACGGCGTGTCCCACTCGATGGCGCTCGCCGGGTCCCACTGGGAGGCGGCCGCCTGCCGGTACAGCCGCGGCGCGAGGTCCGTCCACGCCGTGTCCCGGTCGGCCACCGGGAACGGCAGCTCGGGACCGCCCGCCTCCACCAGCGCGCCGCGCGCCGCGAGCCCCCAGTGCAGCGGCGCCCGCTCGGCCACCTGCCCCGCCCGCGCGCTCCCGGCCCGCTCGGAACCCCGCTGCCTGTCCTCCTCCCCGGCCCCGCGCACGACGTACGCCCGTACGGGCGCGTCGGCGGGCGGCGCGGGGGACACGGTGTGCCCCGCGCGCCGGCACCAGGCGGTGAGGTGCGCGACCAGCGCCGGATCGGTGCCCGCGACGGCCACCCGTCCCCCGGCCGGCACCTGGCGCAGCGTCCGCCGCAGCAGCAGGTGCGCGCCCTGGTCGAAGCCGAGGGCCGCCAGGTCCACGAGCCGTGCCGGGCTCGGGCCGGTGGACGAAACGGCGCCGGTCACGGGTGGTAGCCGGCGGCCGTGACGCGCCCGTCGGCGTCGTAGAACCCCGTCTCCTCGACGGCCGCCGCCAGGGCCTCGTAGCCGGTGTCCCGGCCCGGGAGCCACCGGGTGAGGCCCTCCAGGTCCATGAGGTGGCGCACCTCCGGATCGGCGGCGGACATCGACAGCAGCAGGGCCGTGAGGCGTTCGCCGGGTTCCGGGTCGAGCGACGGGCCGGCGGCGAGCACGCAGTGGTCGTAGGGGGCGGTGCGGGTCAGCAGGCGGGTGGTGCCCGGGGGGAGGGTGCCCTCCTGGCCGAACAGCAGGTGGTTGCTGTCGGTCATGCAGGCCGCCGCCACCTCGCCGGCCATCAGGGCGCGGGCAGCGTCCCGTTCGCCGCCGATGTGGTCGCCGTGGAGCCCCACCCCGGTGTCGTGGCGCCGCACCTCGAAGTCGGCGCCGGGCTCGAGCCCGAGCCCGCGCAGATGGTGCAGGGGCAGCAGGGTGGCCTGCGGGGAGTCCACCGCGCCCACGGCGACCGCCTCGCCCTTGAGGTCGGCCGCGGCGCGGATCGCCGCGTCCTGCCGGACGGCCACCACCGAACTCAGGTCCCGGTCGGTGTCCCGCATGACCAGCGGCCGCACCCGCACCCCCGCCGCCCGCGCGAGCGAGCGGGTGCGCAGCCAGGCCAGCGGGGAGTGCCAGGCCGTGTCGATCCGCCCGGCCACGAGATCCTCGGCCTGCCGCTCGTAGTGGGCGTAGAGCACGAAGTCGAGCGGCAGATCGTGGCGCCGCAGCCAGGACCGGAACCCGGACCAGATGGTGACGACCTTCGGGTCGTAGGCGACCGCGCCCAGGACGACGCCGCTCATCAGGCCTCCTCGAACAGCGGCAGGCCGAGCTCGGCACGCCCGCAGAAGTCGTGCAGCGCCTCCGTCGTCGGGGCCATCACCCGGGCCGCGAGCGCGTCCCGGAACCGCCGCTCCACCCCGAGGTCCCGGCGGAAGGCCGACCCGCCGCACAGCCGCATCGCGCCGTCCGCCACCTCGGCGGCCGTCTCCGCCGCGAGCGCCTTGACCTGGAGCACCCGCAACCGGGCCTCGGGACGCGACGCCTCGAGCGCGGTCAGCGTGTCCCGCAGGAACGACCGTACGGCGTCCGCGCGCAGCCGCAGCCGGGCGAACTCCTGCCGGGATAGCGGCTGTTGAGCCAGCGTGCGGTCGAGGTGCTCCAGGCGCGAGCCGCGCAGGTGGGAGGCGGTCAGGTCCAGCAGGGCCTCGGTCACCCCGAGGGAGAAGGCCGCGCTCAGCACGAGGAAGCAGGGCAGCACCACCGCGAGAGCCGTGTCCAGGCCCTCTCCGTCGGCGCCCAGCATCGCCGTCCCGGCGACCGCGACGGCCTTGCCGGTGACGGGGCTCGAGGCGTTGCCGCGCAGCCCGAAGCCGTCGTAGTCGCCGTGCACATGGAGGCCCGCGCTGTCCCCGGGCACCAGCCACAGCGTCATCACGCCGTCCGCCGCAACCGGCCTGCTGGACCACACATAGCTGTCGGCCTCGCCGGCCGAGGTGATCCACGACTTCTCCGCGTTCAGGCGCACCGTGCCGTCCTGCTCCCGGACGGCCGTGCCGGCGGGCGCCCAGAAGTGGCTGCGGGAGCCCTTCTCGGAGAAGGCGAGGGTGCTCAGATGGCGGCCCCCGGCGATCGCCCGGCGCACCTCCCCGGGCCCGTGACGGTCGATCACCGTCGTGGCCGCGTAGTGCATCAGCAGCACCATGGCCGTGGAACCGCACACCCCGGCCAGCCGTTCGATGACACCGGCCGCCTGGCGCAGACCGCCGCCCTGTCCGCCGTGCTCCGGTGCGCCGAGCAGCCCGAGCACGCCGGCTCCGGCCAGGGCCCGCACGCCGTCCCGGGGGAACCGGCCGGTGCGGTCGACCTCGTCGGCGAGCGGTCCGACGGTCTCGCGCAGCACCGCTTCGAGACGCTCGCCCGCCGCGGACGGCGGGACTTCGGTGGACGCGGTCATGGCAGGGGCGCTCCTCGTCACTGGATGGGGCGGTCCGGTTGTCCGCCGTCCAGCCAACCAGTCGCGCCGTGACGTCCCGGGGATCGCTCGCCGTCGGCGCCGAAAGAGTGATGATCGGCCCGGTGGCCGGGGCATCCGGCGGGGCGGCCATGCGGGTGGTCCGGCGAAGGGCGCGGTTTCGGGACCGTACGGCAGGAAACTCCCGCAGACGCCCCGAACGACCATGAAGGACCGAGGACCAGGAGCAGCCGATGACCGTGACCGCGGAAATGCTCGACGCCCACCCCGGAGATCTCGGCGCGGCGGAGCGCCGGGCGCTGGCCGAGTGCATCGACCGGTGCCTGGACTGCGTCCAGGCCTGCACGGCCTGCGCCGACGCCTGCCTGGCCGAGGACAGGGTGACCGAGCTGCGCAGATGCGTCCGTACGGATCTCGACTGCGCCGACATCTGCGACGCCACGGCCCGCGTCCTGTCCCGGCACACCGGTTACGGTGCCGACGTGACCCGCGACGTGCTGGCGGCCTGCGCGGCGGCCTGCGCCGCGTGTGCCGCCGAGTGCGAGGGGCACGCCGGGACGCACGAGCACTGCGCGGTGTGCGCGGAGGCATGCCGCCGCTGCGAGCGCGCCTGCCGGGACCTGCTCACGGCCCTGGGCTGAACGCCCGGCTCAGGGCCACAGGTCCTGGTGCAGATGCTCGTTGTGCCAGGCGATGGCGCGCCGGATCTCCGGCTCGTGCAGTCCGGTGCGGCAGCCGAGCTGGGTGAGGGTGAGCACCGGGGTGCCCGAGGTCAGGGCGCGGTCGATCTTCGCGGCCCAGAGCTCCTCCTGCACGAAGGGGCGGCCGCGGTAGCGGTCCCGTACGACGGCGAAGTGCTCCTCGCAGCAGGCGGTGATCAGCCGCAGCCCGTCGAACCAGCCGTTGGTGCGGTGGACGGCGGAGGAGTCGGGGACGTAGCCGCGCACCGCCTCTTCCCGGGGGAAGGTCACCGCGCACAGGTCGCACAGCTCCAGGGGCAGCGGCTCGACGGGCCGCGCGCGCCTGGTGCGGGTGATGCGCCTGAGGTGCCGCACGCGCTTGGGGTTGTCGTCGCGCTTGCCGCGCCTCCACATGGTGACCTCCCGGGGCGTGCTGCGGTCGGGACTTAGGAGTTGCCGGGCGGGGCCCCGCCGAAACGCCCCCCGGCGCTCAACCGCCCAGGTGACGCTGGATCCAGTCGGCGGCGGCCCTGCGGAAGGTGCGGCGGTTGTCCGCGCGGCGGAAGTAGTGGCCCTCGTCCCGCAGCACCAGCATGGCCGCCTCCACCCCGCGCTCCCGGGCGGCCCGCACGAACTGCTCCGACTCGCCTGGCGGCACGTTGGTGTCGTGCTCGCCGTGCACCGCCAGTACGGGGACGCGCAGCTCGTCGATCCGGCTCATCGGCGACAGCTCCCGCAGCAGTTCCCGGTCGCGCTCCGGGTGCCCGTACTTGTGTGCCGCCGACTGCGCGATCCAGGGTTCGGTGCCCGCGAAGAACGTCGCGAAGTCCGACATGCCGCACACCGCGACGCCGGTGCGGAACAGGTCCGGGTGCCAGACGAGGCTCGCCAGGGTCAGGTAGCCGCCGTAGGAGTGGCCCATCACGGCCAGCCGGCGGGGATCGGCCAGGCCCTGGAGGACCGCGTGGGCCACGCAGTCGGCCACGTCGTCGATGGCGGCGAACCTGCCCCGGCCCAGGTCGGCGTCGACGAAGGAACGGCCGTACCCGGAGGAGCCGCGCACGTCCGGGGCGAACACGTCCAGGCCCCGGCCGAGCAGCTCGTGGAACAGCGGCTCGAACACCGGCCGCTCCTGCTCCTCCGGGCCGCCGTGCAGATGGACGACGCAGGGCGCGGGCGCCCCCGGGGAGCGGCCCGGCGCACGGTAGTACCAGCCGCCGAGTGCGAGTCCGTCGCGGGCGGTGGGACGCAGGGGGACCGGGCGCACCGGCGGGTGGCTGCCGGGGGCCACGTCCTCGTCCCGCGAGGACCACGGTGTGCGCAGCGCGGCGCCCTGGGGGAGCCACCACACGCCGGGACGGCGCTGCGACCCGGACAGGGCCACCACCGGTGCGTCGGGGTCCGCCGAGGCGGCCACCCTCGTCACCACCTCGTGCGGCAGCGGGACGGTACGGGAGGCGATGACCGCGGGGGCGGCGGGGCCGGGACCGGCGGGGGCCGGGGCGGCGGTGGGGATCCTCGCGGGGCGCCTGGCCGGGAGGAGGGTCGCCACCTCCAACTCGCTGACCCCGCGCATGTTCCAGGACAGCACCGCGCCGCGGCCGTTGTGGTCCAGGGCCAGCAACTCCAGCCCGGCCCCGGTGCGTTGGGAGGCCACCGTCTGCCCGTACCGCGCCCCGCGCGGACCGAGGCCGACCGCGTACAGGGCGGCGAACTCCCGCCCGTGGTCGCTGCGCAGCCACACCGTACGGCCGTCGTGGGAGAAACCGCCGATCCACGGGTCTCCGTCCGCGACCGGCATCGAGCAGGTCACCCGCTGGTCGGCCATCCGGACCACGAGCGCCTCACGGCGTCCTCGCGGTCCCCGGCGCAGGAGGGCGAGCCGCCCGTCCCGGCTCAGGTCGCACACGCGCAGGGTGGCGGCCTCCCGTTCGCTCGCCAGGAGCACCGGGGCGGCCGAGCCGTCCGGGTCGACGAGGTACGCCGACAGCGTCCTGGGCGAGGGCTCGGCGCCGCCCGCGGTACGGGAGCCGCCGGTGCCCGGACCGGGGGCGGGCGGGGCCGCCCGGGGCGGTACGCCCAGCAGGGTCGCGCGTCCGTCCCGGTGCGTCCACCCCTCGGGGTGGGGCGCGGGGGACCCGGCGGGCGGGGCGGGGGAGCCGGCGTACGGCGAGCCGCCGTCATCCGTACGGCCGCTGACGGGTCCGGGCTCCGCGGCGGCCGGCGGCTGAGGGGCGGCCGGCACGGGAGCCTCGGCGACGGTCACGGCGAGGGCCGTACCGTCGCGCGTCCAGCAGCCGAGGTGGGCCGAGCTGCCGGGCTCGCCACCCGCCAGGATCCGGCGGCCGGTGCCGTCGGGCCGTACGCACAGCACGCGTGTGTGCTCCCCGCCGCCGGGAGCGGTGGTGTACGCGATCCAGCGGCCGTCCGGTGACCAGGCGACCTCGGTCACCGGATGCGGCTCGGCGTCGAGCAGGTGCACGCCGTCGCCGTCGACCGGTCCCGTCCAGAGCTGCGGCACGCCGGCCCGGTCGCAGATGAAGGCGGCGTTGCGGCCGCCGGGGTCCGCCGAGGGGTACCAGCAGCCGTGCGAGGTGAGCAGCCGGGGCACGGCGTCCAGGGGCACGGCGTTGTCCGGCAGCCACACCGGCTCGGGCGCCGGCTGCGCGGTCACCGGCCCCTCGCCGCCGGGAAGCTCGGTGGCCCGTACGCCACGCACCCGGTCCACGACGTCCCGCCCGGGCAACGGCCGAGCCCGGTCCGCCAGCCCCTCGGCGGTACCCGGCGCGGCCACGGTGCCGGCCGACTCGTCCGCCCGGCCCGCCGCGTCCGGCGCGTCCGCCCGGGCCGGTGCGGCAGCCGCGCCCGCCCGGACCGGTGCCGCTGCGGCCGCGACCACGGGGCCTTCCGCCCGGGCCGCCGTGCCCGGTGCGGCTGCCGCCGTGCCTGCGAGATCCTCCGCCGGCGCGTCCGTCGCACCCGTGCTGGGATCGGCCGCGGGCGGTTCCGCACGGGCGGCCGTGCCCGGGGGCTGCTCGGTGTCGCCCTGGACCGCGCGCGTGTCCGTTGCGGCCACCTTCGCACCGGCCGCCGAGGCCACCCTCGAACCGGCCTCGGGCGGTTCCGCCCGGAGGGGCGTGCCGGGGGGCGCGTCGGTGCCGTCCCGGTCCGCGCGCGTGTCCGTCGCGGCCGCACCTGTTCCGGCCTCGGGCGGTTCCGCCCGGGCGGGCGTGGTGCCGTCCGCGGCGCCGGCCCGCCGGGCCCGGTCCGCGCCGGACGCGGCTCCGGGGGCGGGCCGGGGGGCGTGGGCCGGGGCCGTGGCGTCCGTGGGCGTGTGGGCGGGGGTCAGGTGATCTCGTGGGTCTGCAGCCATATCTCCAGCAATGCAACCTGCCACAAGGCGTTCGCCCCGCGCTTGGTGCGATGCGCGTCGGGCGCCGCCAGCAGCTCGTCGACGTAGGTGCGGCGGAAGATGCCGCGGGCCCGGGCCTCCGGGGCGGACAGGGCCTCGCGGACCCGTTGCAGCACCGGCCCGGCCATGTGCTTGATCGCGGGCACGGGGAAGTAGCCCTTGGGCCGGTCCACGACCTCGCGCGGCAGCACCTTGCGGCCCGCCGCCTTCAGCACGCCCTTGCCGCCGTCCGCGAGCTTGAGCTCCGGAGGGCACGCGGCCGCCAGCTCGACCAACTGGTGGTCGAGGAAGGGCACCCGCGCCTCCAGACCCCAGTCCATCGTCATGTTGTCGACCCGCTTGACCGGGTCGTCGATCATCATCACGTGCGTGTCGAGCCGCAGATCCGCGTCCAGCGCGGTCTGCGCGCCCGGCACCGCCATGTGCGCCCGCACGAAGTCGCCGGAGACGTCGTGCGCGGGCAGCACGTCCGGTTCCAGCATGTGCGCGAGGTCGGCGTGCGGACGGTCGAAGTACGTCTCGGCGTACGCGCCGGCGGCCTGCGCCCGGGGCACGCGGGCCATGTCCGGGTACCAGTGGTAGCCCGCGAACACCTCGTCCGCGCCCTGGCCGCTCTGCACGACCTTGACCTCCTTGGCCACCTGCTCCGACAGCAGGTGGAAGGCGACCACGTCGTGGCTGATCATCGGCTCGCTCATGGCCTCCACGGCCCCGTCCAGCGCCCGCGAGACCCGGTCGGAGGGCACGAGCAGCTGATGGTGTTCGGTGCCGAAGTGCCGTGCCACCAGGTCCGAGTAGTGGAACTCGTCGCCCTCCTCGCCACCCTCCGACTCGAAGCCCACGCTGAAGGTGGCGAGGTCGCTCTGCCCCTCGTCGGCCAGCAGCGCCACGATCAGGCTGGAGTCCAGGCCGCCCGACAGCAGTACGCCCACCGGCACGTCGGCCACCATCCGCCGCCGCACCGCCGTACGCAGCGCGTCGAGCACGGCGTCCGTCCAGTCCTCCGCCGAGAGACCCGCGTGCTCGGGGCGCCGGGTGTACTCCGGCTGCCAGTAGCGGTGGTCGTGGTGCGTGCCGTCCGGCTCGACCACCCTCACGGTGGCCGGCGGGAGCTTGCGCACGCCGTTGAGGACCGTGCGCGGCGCCGGCACGGTGGCGTGCCAGCTGAGGTAGTGGTGCAGCGCGACCGGGTCGATGGAGGTGTCCACACCGCCGGCCGCCAGCAGCGCGGGCAGCGAGGAGGCGAACCGGAGCCGGCCGGGGGTCTCGGCGAGGTAGAGCGGCTTGATGCCGAGCCGGTCGCGGGCCAGGACCACCCGCCCGGTGTCCTGCTCGGCGATCACGAAGGCGAACATGCCGTGGAAGCGCTCGACGCAGGCGGTGCCCCACTCCCGGTACGCGGCGAGCACCACCTCGGTGTCGGAGTGGGAGAAGAAACGATGACCGAGGTTGGTCAACTCCCGTCGCAGCTCACGGTAGTTGTAGACACACCCGTTGAAGACGCCGGCGAGCCGGGCCCGGGGGTCGGCCATCGGCTGCGCGCCGCTCTCCGACAGGTCGATGATCTTCAGCCGGCGGTGGCCGAGGGCGACACACCCCTGCGACCACAGCCCGCGGCCGTCCGGCCCCCGGGGCGCCAGCCGGTCGGTCATGCGCTCCACCGCGGCCAGGTCCGGCAGCCGGCCGTCGAAGCGGACCTCGCCGCTCAGCCCGCACATCAGGCGGACCTCCCTTCCCCGGGGACCGGCGCACCGGGCGGCAGCCCGCGGTCCGGGGCGCCCTTCGCGCACACGGACACGGGAGCACCCATGTCCGGGGCGACGGCGGGGTCGGCGGTCGTGGGGACGGCGGGGTCGGCGTTCGCGGTGACGGCGGTGGTGAACGTGTTGGTCGCGTGGCACATGTGGTGTCGGCTCCTGGGGTTGGGATCGGATGCCCGGCCCTTGGCGGCCGGATCGCCCGGCGCGGCTCAGGCGCCGGTGCCCTCGACTAGGGAACGGGTGCGGTGGCGGGCCTGCGCGGCCCGTGCGCGTCCCGTGGCGCGCGGGGCGGGCGCGCCGCGTGTCTCGGCGGCCATCAGGGCGATGCTGCTGAGCAGGTCCTCGCTCTCGGCAGCCCGGCGCAGGCGGTGCGCCGCGCTGCCCTCGGCCAGCGCCTGGTCCAGCAGTTCGTGGACGGTCTCCCAGTCGCCGGACGCCTCCAGCGCCGGCCGCAGCCGGGCCGCCATGCCGAGCAGCGCCACCCGCGCCGGGACGGCACGGCGGGTGACCGGATCGACCAGGGGACCTTCGAGTCCGGAGCGGGCGGCCCGCCAGGACGCGGCCCGCAGCCACTCGTGGTGGCCGCCGCAGGACGGGCCCTCCCCGCGCGCCAGCCGGGCGCACGCGTCGCGGACCAGGGCCCGGAACAGCCCGGCGACCAGCACGACCGTCTCCACCCGGGGACAGGCGTCGCAGATCCGCAGCTCGAGCGTCCGCTGGTGCCCGCTGGGCCGTACGTCGTAGTAGACCATCCCGGTGTCGCTGATGACCCCGGAGCGGATCAGCTCCCCGATGGCCGCGTCGTAGGCGGCGGCCCCGGAGTAGCAGCCGGCCGGGCCCGCGGTGGGCCAGCGCTGCCACAGCATGGTCCGCCAGCTCGCGTACCCGGTGTCCGCGCCGAGCCAGAACGGCGAACTGGCGGACAGCGCGAGCAGCGGCGGCAGCCAGGGCGACACCAGGCACATGGCCCGTACGGCGGTGTCCCGGTCGGGCACGTCGACGTGCACCTGCGCGCTGCAGATGAGCTGTTCGTCGGCGACCCTGCGGTACTCGTCGACCATGTGCCGGTAGCGGCGCCCGGCGGTGACGTCGCGGGAACTCACCCGTGCCAGCGGCACGGTGCCCGCGGCGACCACGGCCAGGCCCAGCGAGGAGGCGGCCGCGTCCAGCCGCCGCCGCGCCCCGGTCAGGTCCGCGCAGAGGCCCTCGAGGGTGTCGTGCACCCCGCTGTTGCTCTCCACGACCGACTGCTGGAGCTCGGTCGTGAAGCCGGGTCTGCCGAGCCGGTCGAGCACGGCGCGGGCGCGTGGCACCAGCCGGCCGCTCTCCACGTCCAGCACGTGGAACTCTTCCTCTGCCCCGATGCGCAACGTCACGTCTTCCCCTTGCCGTCTCGGTCACCCGGCCGCCGCGTTCGGGCCTCCGCGGGGAAACCGCGCAGCTCCGGGGACGTCCGGGTTCCCGTTCGGCGAGTGCGCAAGCATCACGCAGGCCTCCGACGGCACAGCGTCCCCGGCCGGTCGCGGGGTGTGTCCGGCGACGCGTGTGTCCTGCGGCGGGTGTGTGCGGCCGACGGGTGTGTGCGGCTTGGGTGCGGAGAGGGAGCGGAAGGGGGCGCGGGGTGCCGGCCCCCCCGGTGTCAGCCGGCGGTCTCCTCGGTGGCGGCAGTGGCCCCGGCCGGCGTCGAGGCGGGAGACCCGGCGGCGTCCGAGGGCGCCGGCTGGGCCGCCGCCTGGCCGCCCCCGGCGACGGTGTAGAAGACGGAGGTGCCCTGCTTGCTGCGCTGGGCCTGGTTCCGGGCGACCAGTCCTTCGAGGGTGGTGCGCACGACCGTGTTCTGGATCCTGCGGTCGGGGTGCGCCTGCCCGAGCGCGGTCGTCACCTCCGCGGCCGAGCGCGGCTCGGTCTGCGCGGACAGGTGCGCGCGCACCAGCTCCACGAGCGTGGGCTGCCCGGCCCGGCTCCCGCCCGCCCCAGCGGCCTTGCCCGCCTTGGCCGTGGTCTTGGCGGTGGTCTTGGCGGCGGTCTTCGCGGTGGTCTTCGCGGGGGCCTTGGTGGTGGGCTTCGCCGCGGTCCTGGCTGTGCTCGTGGCTGTGGTCTTGTCCGCGCTCTTGCCCGTGTTCTTGTCCGCGCTCCTGCCCGTGCTCTTCCCGGTGAGCTTGGTGACCGCGTCGGCCGCGGGTTCGGCCGGCTTGGCAGTCGCCGTTCCTCCGCTCGCGGCCCGCTTCGTGGCCCGGACGGCCTTGGGCGCGGCGGCGGACTTCTTCGCGGAGGCCTTACCGCGCGGCGCGGGCACCGGCGCCGGCGCGGACTCCGGAAGGGCGGGAGCCGGAGGGGCGGTCGTCGCGGGCGCGGTGGACGGCGTGGCGATGCCCAGCGCCTGCTGCATGCTCACCAGCAGCGCGTGGTCGCGTCGCAGCGACGTCAACTGCTCCTGCAGCGCGGCGATTTCGACGCCGATACGTTCCTGTTCCTTGACGTTGGCCTCGAGGTCACCGGTGACCTGGGCGATGTACTGGGAGGTGAGTTCGGAGGAGGGCGTCGTGTTCGTGTTCTCGGACATGGGGCGACCTTTCGTGGGTGCCGTGGTCCACCGATAGTACGGACGAGCGCTGCCTCTTGTTCCGCAGTCAGGAGACGCGGGTGACCGTTGACCGGGGTAAGTACCGCGCTCTCATCACTCCTTGGGAGGACGGGACGTGGCGGAGCGAGGCCCCGGCATGGCTGGAGGACGCGCTCGCCGTCGACGCCGTGCGCGGCTGGCCGCTGCTGCCCGACGGCGGGGAGTTGTTCCGGGACGTCCTCGACTCCGGGCGTGCGGACGCACGTTCGTGGGGGGAGGCGCTGCGTCAGTACGCGGCCCTTCAGCACGCCGTCGCGGCGCTCCCACCGCTCGCCGTTTGCGCTCTTCCCGTTTTTCCACAGGGGCTTGGATTTTTCGTCCAATGGCTTAGACTGATCGTACAGATCGGCCGATTCGCGGGAGGGTGAGGTGGCCACGAGCAAGACCAATGCTGTAGCCGAGGCCGATGCCGTGCTGGCTGCGCTGACGCCGGTCGTCGACGGCATCGCCGCGACGCTGGGCTCGCTCTGCGAGGTGGTCCTGCACGACTTCCGCCGCCCGGAGAACTCCGTCGTGGCCCTCGCGGGCACGGTCACCGGGCGCGGTGTCGGGGGGGCGATGAGCGAGATCGGCATGGGCCTGCTGGCCCGCGGCGACGAGGCGACGGACGAGCTGAACTACATCACCCGCACCCGGGACGGGACGCTCGTGAAGTCCTCGACCATGCTGCTGCGCGACTCCAGGGGCTCGGTCTTCGGCGCCCTGTGCATCAACCTCGACATCACCGCCGTCGACCAGGCGCGCGCACTGCTCGGTGAGATCACGGGCGCCACCGGCACCACGGAGGTGCCGACGACCACGTTCGGCGACGACATCGGCTCGGTGGTCGACGCCATCGTCGACACCCACCAGCTGCGCTCGCACAAGCAGTGGTCCGGACTCACCCGGCCGGAACGCCTGGAACTGTTCCGCAGCCTCGACGAGCGCGGGGTGTTCGCGGTGCGCGGCGCCGCCCAGCAGATCGCACGCCGGCTCGGCATCTCCCGGGCCTCCGCCTACAACTACCTGGCCGGCGCCCGCACGGCGAGCGCCGCCCCGCCACCGGCACCCGACACCACCCACCAGGATGGAGCACCGGCATGACCGACACCCCGCCCGTCACTCTGGACGACGTCCGCGACGCCGCGGAACGCATCAAGGGCGTCGCGCACCGCACGCCCGTACTGCGCTCGCGGACCCTGGACGCCCTGGTCGGGGCGGAGGTCCTCGTCAAGTGCGAGAACTTCCAGCGGGTCGGCGCCTTCAAGTTCCGCGGCGCGTACAACGCGGCCTCCCGGCTGTCCCTCGAGCAGCTCGCCAAGGGCATCGCCGCCTACTCCTCCGGCAACCACGCCCAGGCCGTCGCGCTCGCCGCCCGTGAGCTCGGCACCACCGCGGTCATCCTCATGCCGGAGGACACCCCGCGCTCCAAGCGCGAGGCGACGGCGGGATACGGAGCGGAGGTCGTCACCTACGACCGCTACACCGGCGACCGCGTCGCCCTCGGCGAGGCACTCGCCGCCGAACGCGGCCTGGCGCTCATACCGCCCTACGAGCACCCGCACGTGATCGCCGGGCAGGGCACGGCCGCGCTCGAACTGATCGAGGAGGCCGGCCACCTGGACGCCCTGGTCGTCCCGGTCGGGGGCGGCGGCCTGGTCGCGGGCAGCGCCACCGCGGGCAAGGGCCTGCTGCCCGGGCTCCGGGTGATCGGCGTGGAGCCCGAGCACGGTGACGACACCAAGCGGTCCCTCGAGGCGGGGCGGCGCGTCGCGGTGCCCGTGCCGCGCACCATCGCGGACGGCCAGGCCGCCGACATACCGGGAGAGCTCACGTTCTCGGTCAACCGGCGCCTGGTCAACGGCATCGCCCTGGTGGACGACGATCAGATCCGCGAGGCGATGCGCTTCGCCTTCGAGCGCCTGAAGATCGTCGTGGAGCCCAGCGGCGCGAGCGCCCTGGCCGCGCTCCTGGCCCACCGCGTGGACCGGGTGCCACCGAGGGTCGGCGTCATCCTGTCCGGCGGCAACATCGACACCGAGCGGTTCACGGACATCCTGCGGGGCTGACCGGTCCGGGCCGGCCGGTGGCGATCAGCTCCACAGGGGCAGCGTCACCACGCGGTCGTAGCCGGCCGGGCGGGCGCCGGTGAAGGTCAGGGAGAGCTGTGTGAACTGCCGCACCTGGGGCCGCTTCTTCCAGGGCTCCGGGTGCGCGAGCCGCACGACGACCGGATAGGAGTGGAACTTGCCGGCCGCGCAGTAGGGCTTGCAGTCGTTGACGAGGTTCACGCCCCTGGCCACGGCCGTGCGGCCGTCCCAGTGCTGCCAGTGCAGCGAGGCCAGGCGGCTGTTGCCGTCGCCGCAGGCGAGGATGAACGCGTCGGGCCGCGCCTGCGGCTGGAACGCGCAGTCGACGAGCACCGGCTGCCGGGGCTGCCGCTGGGCCTGTGCCCCGTGCGCGGCCGCCGGTGAGGTCGCCGGTGCCGCGGAGGCCGTTCCCAGACCCGCGGTGAGCAGTGCTGCGGCACAGAGCGTGACCGCCGTTCCCACGGTGTTCTTGCGCATGTCCGCTCCCGGTCGACGACGCCTGCACTTGGTATCGACGTAACGACGCTACGACCGAGCCGGGTGATGCACCACTCGAACGGAGCAGGACGCACTCAGCCGGGGCGACGCCAGGGGGCGTCGGCCGGTCGGGGGAACGCGGCGGGGGCCGTGCGCGGAGGTTCGTCGCCCTCCGTCACGGGCTGGCAGGTGTCGCACAGCTCATGGTCGCCGTCGCGGGTGATGACGGTGCCCCAGCCCAGGCAGTGCTCGCAGTCGCGGGCAAGGCCCATGTCGGGGTGGGGAGGCGGGGTGGGGCTCGGGTGGGCTCCGTACGCCATGCGGGAGCGGCTCCTCGAAGTCGCGAAGGGAATGCATCCATAGTGTCGTATTTTTCCAAGATGTCCAGAAACTTCTGGACGTGCCGGTAGCCACACGCAGCGCGACATGCGGGACTCGCGCCGCTAGGGCCTCTCTTCCGGATCTTCCCGCCGGTCGCGGTGGCTGGCACGCACATCTGCGGCGTTGTCGTCGGCCGCCGACTCCCCCAAGCTCTTGACGAGCAAGGGGGGACCCCCATCGCGTCGACTCTCTCCTCCGCCTTGCAGCTGCACGCACCGGCCACCGCTCGGGTCTGCCGGGAGGCGAGGTGGCTCGGAGCCGGCCTGATCCGGAAGAAAGGCCCTTGCGGACACGACCTAGGGCCGGATCCCGTCCACGGTCACCTGGAGGTGGCGCGGCCCGCGCAGCACCGCGTTCCGGCGGTACGGCGGCGGGTCCTCGACCAGCCGGGGGTTCTCCAGCCGACGGGCCAGCTCGGCCAGCGCGAGCTGCGCCTCCAGCCGGGCCAGCGGCGCGCCGAAGCAGCTGTGGATGCCGCTGCCGAAGCCGAGGTGCTGGATGTCCTCGCGGTCCGGGTCGAACCGGTCGGGGTCCTTGAAGCGCTCCGGGTCCCGGTTGCCCGCGCCCAGGACGAGCCAGATGCGTGAGCCCTTCGGGATCGTCACGCCCCGCAGCTCGATGTCCGCGATGCAGGTGCGCTGCGGCACCAGCTGCACCGGCGGCTCGTAACGCAGCAGCTCCTCCACGATGTTGACGCTCAGTCCGGGGTCCTCGCGCAGCCGCTGGAGCACCTCGGGGTGGCGCAGCAGGGTGAGCATGCCGTTGGTGATGAGGTTGACCGTCGTCTCGTGGCCGGCGATCAGCAGCAGCACCGCCGTGCTGAGCACCTCCATCATGGACATGGTGCCGTCGGCGCCGTGACTGGTGGCCAGGTCGGACAGCATGTCGTCGCGGGGTTCCTTGGTGCGCTGCTCGACCAGCCCGGCCAGGTACATGCCCAGCTGCATGCGCGCCTCCTGCGCGGCCTGCTGGAACTCGTCGTCGGCGTTCTTGCGCGTGTCCGGGTCGAGGCTCGCCACCAGCGGGTCGACCCAGCCGCGGAACTTCGGCTCGTCCTCGCGCGGCACGCCGAGCAGCCGGCAGATGACGGTCACCGGGAACGGATAGGCGAACTCGTCGACGATGTCGATCTGCCGCGTCTCGCCGAGGCCGTCGATGAGCTCGCGGACGATCCCGGCGAGCTCCTCGCGCATGGAGTCGATCCGGTGCGGCCGGTGCGGGGGGCCGAAGGAGCTGTTGGCGATCCGCCGCAGCCGGTCGTGCTCGGGCGGGTCGAGCCGGATGAAGCTCGGCGGCAGCCCCGTGGCCTCCGGGCCCGACAGGTCGTCGTCGCCCGCCGCGGTCAGATTGGAGGCGTCGGAGCTGACCCGGGGGTCGTGGAGCAGGCCCAGGATGTCGTAGTAGGAGCCGACGACGTACGGGCCGCCCTCCTCCTCGTGCAGCACCGGCGTCCTGCGGAGTTCCGCGTACAGCGGATACGGGTCGGCGCGGTTGGCGTAGTCGGTGATCCGGCTCAGGAGCGAGGGTTGCGTCATGAGGGGTCCTTGGGGGCGTGCGGCGGGGAGGTCCGTGGCGGGGCGCGGCCGGTCAGCGCCGGCCCGGGGTGAACACCAGGCGCCGGTCGGCGGGGGAGTAGCCGCTGAGGATCACGGTGGGGCCGTGCGTCGGCAGCGACGGGTCGGGGAAGTCGGCCGGGACCGGCTTGCGGCCCTCGGGCCTGCGGTCCACCGTCGGGTACTCGAGCGGGAACGGCGCGCCGAGTTCGATCTGCCGCTGGTAGAACTCCAGCCACCGTGTGTTGTCGAAGCTGACCGCGGCGATCACCCGGCCCTGGCAGCCGTACACGCCGACGAACCGGCGCTCGGCGAGCGAGCCCTGGGTGATCATGATCTCGTCGCCCATGGACGGCACCCCGACCGACTTGATGTTCACCCCGAACTGCGAGGACCAGAAGGCGGGGACCCACAGGTGCGGCCGCCGGTCCGCGCCCGCGCTGATCATGTTGTGCGCCGCCACCTCGGCCTGCGCCACGGCGTTGCCCCAGTGCTCCAGGGAGAGGAACTGGTAGCCGAACAGGGCGTGCGGGGAGCGGGCCACGTCCCCGGCGACGTAGACGTCGTCCGTGACGATGCCGCGGAAGTCGAAGGCGCGGCAGCCGGCGTCGCAGGCGATGCCGCGCGGCCCGGCGCCCAGCCCCGAGCCCTCCAGCCAGTCGGTGTTGCGGGTCGCGCCCAGTGAGACGATCACGAGGTCCGTCTCGACCACGCTGCCGTCGGACAGGTGCGCGGCCCGCACCCGGCCCGACGAGTCCCCCTCCAGCCCGGTGACCATCACACCCGTGCGCAGGTCGACCCCGTTCTCGCGGTGCAGGTCGGCCGCCACCGAGCCGACCACCCCGCCGAGCGCGCCCACCAGCGGCGCGTCCGCGCGCTCGGCCACGGTGACCGCGATGCCCCGGTCCCGGCAGGCCGAGGCGATCTCCGAACCGGTGAACCCCGCGCCGATGACGAACACCCGGCGTGGCGAGGCGTTGAGCCGCCGGTGCAGACGCACCCCGTCGTCCCGGGTGCGCAGCGTGAACACCCCGTCCAGCTGGGCCTCGTCCTCCTTCGGCCAGGGCCGGGCGCGCACCCCGGTCGCGATCAGCAGCCGGTCGTATGGCACCTCGTCGCCGTCGGCGAGCCGCACCCGCTTGCCCGCGAGGTCGAGGCCGCTCGCGGCCACCCCCAGGCGCCAGGTCGCGTCGATCTCCCTGCGCCGGGGCAGGTCCGTGCGCTCCGGGGACGCCTTGCCGAGCAGCACCGCCTTGGACAGCGGCGGACGGTCGTAGGGCTCGTAGGGCTCGTCGCCGATCAGGGTGAGGGAGCCGGTGAAGCCCTCGGCGCGCAGCGTCTCGGCGGCCCTCAGGCCCGCGAGCGAGGCGCCCACGATCACGATGCGGCCCTCGCGCCTGAGCCACTCGTGGAACTCCTCAGCGGGCATCGGACGCCTCCTGCCCGGCCCCCGCGGGCGTCTCCCGCAGGCCGTCCGCCGTGATCGCCCGCACCGGGCAGGCCGCGACGGCACGCGCCACCCGCTCCCGATGCTCCTTCTCCGGCCGAGGGTCGTAGACGAGCGACTCCTCGCCGTGCATGGTGAACACGTCCGGCGCGAGGAACGCGCACTGCGCGTACCCCTGGCACTTGTTGAGATCGACGACAAGCCTCATCGGCGTCCCGCCCTTTCCGGCGGTCAGGTCCCAGGCGGCAACCCGCTCGGCGGGCCGCCTCGGACGGCGGTCACCTGCCCCACGCCAGGATCGTCAGCGCGGGCGGCCCCCCGCTCGCCGGGACCCTCCGATCGAGTGACCCGCGGCCGCGTGGAGCGGCCCGCGCCCGACTGAGCGGAGCGAACCGCGCCCGCGCCCGCCTGTGCCGAGCGGCCTGCGGCCGGGCCCCCGCGCGCGGGTCAGGTGGCCGTCGCCGTGCCCGCCCCGCGGCGGCCGCTCACCACGAGGATGTACACGCTGAGGACCAGCGACCACCCCGGGAACACCAACTCGGCCCAGGGCACGTTCGACGCCACGAACAGCAGCGTGAGCGCGCACAGGAAGCCGAACAGGGTCAGCCACCGCGGCATGATGCCCAGGCGGTGCCCGATCACCGACAGGGAGCAGACGAAGACCGCCGCCATCCGCATGCCGTACCCGATCATCAGCAGGTACGCGAAGTGCCGGCCGAAGTCCCAGGTCTCCAGGGGCGGCGCGGCGCCGGCCGGGTGCGCGGTGGCCAGCACCGCGCCGACCGCCGCGGCCGCGCCGAACATCGTGGCCACGAACACCAGCCCGCTGCCCAGGAGCACGGTCGCCAGGAACTTGTCCTCGGCCGCCCCCACATGGGCGCGCACGACACCGACGAACCACAGGAAGAAGATCCCGGCGAACGGCACCAGCGCCAGCGCCGCCCCCACCGCGCCACGCCGCGTGGAGTCGGTGAAGCCTCCGGGGGTGACCGTGTCCGCGCCCTGCGGGACGCCGAGCCGGATCAGGACGATCGCCGCCGCGAGCAGCAGCGCGAACAGGACCCCCGCGAGCCCGGCCGCCCGCGGGGTCTCCAGCGCCCGCTGCGCCGGCCCGCTCCTCACGTCCGCCATCGCGCGACCGCCTTCTCCGGAACAGTTACTTACGGTAACCGATGACGGTCATCATGCCGGACTCCGAGTGGTACTGGTTGTGGCAGTGCAGCATCCACAGGCCCGGGTTGTCGGCGTAGAAGTCCACCACCAGTTTGCGGTGCGGCAGCACGATGGCGGTGTCCTTGCGGGTTCCGACGTCGTTGATGCCGGTCAGCGCGAACGTGTGGCCGTGCAGGTGCAGCGGGTGCCACATGTCGGTGGCGTTGATGAGGGTGAGCCGCACCCGCTCGTCCTGGCGGACGGGGTGGCGGTGCGCGGGGGAGTAGGGCTGGTGGTCGAACATCCAGTCGTACTTCTTCATGTTGCCGGTCAGCCGGATCCGGATCTCCCGGTCGGGGTCGCGGTCGGAGTAGGCCACCGACTCGTCCGGCACCAGGCGCCGCGCCGGGACCACCCGCCCGTCGAGCTCGTCGGGGTGGACCGACGGCGAGGGCAGCCCCTTGCCCTTGTCGGTGCGCAGCACCGCGAGCGCCTGGGCCTTCTTCCCCTCGGCCAGCGCGACCAGCGGGAACGTCCCGTCCTTGGCGGTGACGACGACGTCGTAGCGCTCGGCCATGCCGATCAGCAGCGCGTCCGTGCGCTTGTGCTCGACCGGATAGCCGTCCGTGTGCGTCACTGTCATCTCGTGGCCGCCCAGCGCCACCCGGAAGGCGGTGTCGGCGCCCGCGTTGACGAAGCGGATCCGGATACGGTCCCCGGGGCGCGCCCGGAACACCTGGGCCGCCTTGGGCAGACGGCCGTTGACGAGGTAGTACGGGTACGCCACATTGCCGCCCATGCCGTCCAGCATGCGGCTGTGGGAGCCGTGCAGGACGCGGGACGGACCGCTCCCCTTCTGACCCTGCGGCCCCTCCCGGCCCTCGGACGCGTCATGGCCGCCGGACCTCCCGTGTCCGTGCCCGCCGCCCTCGCGCTCCCGGTGCCCGGACATGTCGTGCCCGGACGCCTTGCCCATGTCCATGCCCATCGGAGCCTTGCCGTGGTGCAGCTGGCCGAGCACGCCGTCCGGGGTGGAGCCGTCCACCCCGTCAACCCAGTCGTCCAGGACGACCAGCCACTCCTTGTCGTACGACAGGCGCTCCTTGGGGTCGTCGACGATCAAGGGCGCGTACAGACCCCGGTCGAGCTGCAGGCCCGAGTGCGAGTGCAGCAGGTAGGTGCCCGGGTGGGCCACCGCGAAGCGGTAGGTGAAGTCCTCGCCGGGCTTGACGCCCTCCTGCGTCAGGTCCGGCACGCCGTCCATGTCGCAGCGCAGGCGCACACCGTGCGAGTGCAGGGTCGTCGCCACCGGCAGACGGTTGACGAGGGTGAGGTCGAGGATGTCGCCCGTGGTCACCCGGACGGCGCTGCCCGGCACACGGTCGTCGTACGCCCACGACCTGATGGTCCGTCCGCCCAGGTCGAGCGAGGTCTCGGCGGCGGTGAACCTGTACTTGCGCACCGGCCCCGCCCCGCGTGCGCGCTCGGCGGCCAGCACCTCGGGGTCGGACGGGTTCACATACCCCTTGGGCCCTTCGGGGACGAAGCGGCGGAGACCGGAGTCTGTGGAGCCCGGCGCGGACCCCGAGCTCCGGGACGCCCCGGCGTGCGGCCCGGAGCCTGCGGGAGAGACGGACCCGGAGCAGGCGCCGAGGAGTCCCGAGCCGGCCGCCATGATCGAGGCACTGAGCAAGGTTCGCCGCGTATATGTGTGCATGACTGAATAACACACGTTTTCCGACGATATGTGGGAGAACCGGAGCGGCGCGTCCGGTGATACGGGCGACCAATTTTCCCGGCCCCCCGGTGCACCGGCCCCGCCGTCACGTGCGCCCGGACGCCTGATGGCCTGCCAGAAGCCATGAAGTCGCTGTGAATTGCCGGGGCCTTTGAACATCCGTGCGTCCCGTTCCGTATGGGACCGGGGGATTGCCATGCCCGGCCGGACCGACCAGACCGTCTAGGAGTAGTTCCGTGAGACGCAACACGCGCAGACGACCCACAGGCCCGCGGCGCGCCACGTTCGCCGCGGTCGCGCTGATGCTGGGGGGCGGCGGCCTGATGGTGGCCAACGTCTACGCCTCGGCCACCGAAGGGACCTGGAACGGGCAGGCGGTGGAGAAGTCGGCTCCGGGCTCGGGCGCGGCGGGGACGATCGACTGCCCCGACGTCGGTACGCGGCTCACGGCCGTGCCGGAGGCGGCCAAGGCGTCCGTCGACGAGCAACTCGCCGTCCTCGACCAGCAGATCGCCAAGGCCTACCAGCAGCTGCAGAACTCGGCCCAGGCCGGGCGATCCGGCGGTGACGGCTCCGTCGACGACACGATCATGAAGCCGCTGAAGGAGCAGCGCGCGGAGACGATCGGGCGCATCGCGGACGCCATCGACCGCGCCGGGAACCGCCCCGAGGGGCTCGACGCCCTCGCCGAGTGCAGCCTGCACCCGGCGCAAGACCAAGGCCAGAACGGCCAGAACGGCCAGAACGGCCAGGGGCAGGACCAGAACGGGCAGAGCCAGGGGAGTCAGGGGGACCAGGGCGGCGGCCAGGGTCAGAACGGCCAGGGCGGCCAGGGCCAGCAGGGCGGGGGACAGCAGCAGGGCAACGGCGGCCAGGCGGGCAACGGCCCCGTGGCCGCGGACTACGTGGACATCACCACCGTCCAGCCGAACGCCGGCACGCCCCAGCCGCAGGCGAACGCCTCACGCGGCAGCTTCACCTCCAGCTGCGGGGTCAACGCCAACGGCCTGCGCAACTCGGACAACGTCATCGTCGCGCCCGGCGTCACCAACGGCGCCCACCACTTCCACGACTACGTCGGCAACCAGTCCAACACCGCCTTCGCGAGCGACGGCGACCTGGCCGCCGGCGACACCAGCTGCGCGGACAAGGGTGACAAGTCCACGTACTACTGGCCCGTGGTGCGGCTTCAGGACGGCAGCCGGGAGCGGGACGCCGACTCGCCGGGCGGCGGCACCGAGGGCAACGCGGGCCGCATCGTGACGCCCAAGCAGGTGACCATCACCTTCGAGGGCAGCCCCCAGGGCAAGGTCACCGCCATGCCGCGCTTCCTGCGGATCATCACCGGTGACGCCAAGGCGTTCGTCAACGGCCCGGCCAACGCCAACGCCTCCTGGAGCTGCACCGGCTTCGAGGACCGGCAGCTGAAGGACAAGTACCCGCTGTGCCCCAAGGGCAGCGACGTGGTGCGCACCTTCCGCTTCCAGAGCTGCTGGGACGGCCGGAACATCGACAGCGCCAACCACCGCACCCACGTGGCGTTCGCCGACGCGCAGGGCGCGTGCCCGGCCGGCTTCCAGGCGATCCCGCAGCTGGTGCAGCGCATCGTCTACGACGTCGCCGCGCCGAGCCTGAACGACGGCGGCCGGACGACCCCGCTGTTCGCCGTCGACTCCTTCCCCGAGCAGCTGCACAAGCCGGTCACGGACCACGGTGACTTCATCAACGTGTTCGACGACGGCCTGATGCGCCAGATGGTGGACTGCATCAACAGCGGCCGCACCTGCGGCGCGGGCGGCGGCCAGGGTGGCAACGGCGGTCAGGGCGGCTCGGGTGGCGACCAGGGTGGCAATGGCGGTCAGGGCGGATCCGGGGGCAACCAGGGCGGTGGCTCCGGCGGCAACCAGGGCGGTGGCTCCGGTGACGGCCAGGGCGGCTCCGCCTCCGGCGGGCAGCAGCAGCCCCCGCAGCGGACGCAGGAGCCGAGCGCGGGCACGACCGACACCCCGGCGACCCAGCCGCCCGTGAACGGCGGCGGCGACGCCACCGCCCCGACCCTCGAGCCGAAGTCCTACAGCTCCCACTCCTCCCACAAGGGTTCGGGAGCGAGCGCCACCCCGACCGCCGCGACGGTTCCGACCGCCACGGCCGCGGCGAGCGGCGGCGAGGTCGGCACTGCCACGCAGACGCCGGCGCCCGCAGGGAACGGCCCGTCCGCCGGCTCGCACACCGAGCCGCAGACCGCGGGAGGCAGCCTCGCCGAGACCGGCGCCCAGCTGTGGCCGGCTGCCGCGGGAGCGGTGCTCGTGATCGCGGGCTTCCTGCTGCTGCGCAGGATCCGGCGCGGCGCGATGTGATCCCGGGCCGTCCGTAGGGGGCGGCAGCGGGCGGCAGTACGCGAAGCGGCGGCGCAACCGGCACCCATGGCCGGTTCCGCCGCCGCTTTCCCGTCACTTGGGGTGAGCGAGCCCCCTTCGCGCGTTGTTGTAGACGCGCAGCAGGTGCTTGGCCACGGGGCAGGGAACGGTGTCCGCGTGACACTGGCGGCACGTCTGCATGTGGTGCTGGTAGTCGGTCTGCGCCTGGCGCAGGGCATCGTCCTGGGACGACATGGGGAACCTCGCACGGAGATGATGGAAGCCACGGGGAGCCGCCCCACGTCACCGCGGGGAGCGTCCAGAGCCGCAGTTGATCATGTTACTGGCGGTAGTGGAAAGTTCCGATCCGACCACACAGGGCGACATCGGTGCACGGCCCGCGCCGCGCGCCCGGACCACCGGCCCGGGCGCCGAACCCCCTCACGCCTCCCGGCGGTTGGGCCGGTCGGCGTAGGCCCACCAGCGGCCCTCGTGCCGGTTCACCGCGATGGGCCGGCCGAAGCACCCGGTCAGCCACGGACCGGTCAGCACCTCCTCGACCGGACCCCGCGCCAGTGTCCGGCCCTCGCGCAGCAGCAGCGCGTGACCCACCGCCGGGGACAGCTCCTCGAGATGGTGGGTGACCGTCACCGTGGCCAGCCGCGGGCGGCCCTCGGCGAGGTGGTGCAGGGCCTCGACCAGGTCCTCGCGGGAGGGCAGGTCCAGCGCGTTGAACGGCTCGTCCAGGAGCAGCAGGGCGGGCTCGGCCATCAGCGCCCTGGCGATCAGGATCCGCGCCCGTTGCCCGCCCGAGCAGACGCCGTACGGCCGCTCCGCCAGCTCCTTGATCTCCAGTTCCGCCAGCAGCGCCTCGGCCCGTCCGCGCACCTCGTCGTCGTACGACCGCCACAGCGGCTGCACGGTGCCTGTGTGGCCGGTCAGTACGACCGTGCGGCCGTCCAGGTCCTGCGGCACCCGCTGTGCCGAGGTGACGTGTCCGATACGGGCGCGCAACTCCCTTACGTCGACCCGGCCGAGGCGGCTGCCCAGTACCTCGACGGTGCCGGTCGTCGGATGCATGAGGGCGCCGAGCAGCCGCAGCAGCGTCGTCTTGCCCGCGCCGTTGGCACCGAGCAGCGCCCAGTGCTCGCCCGCCCGGACCGTCCAGTCGATGCCGTCGAGGATGACCTGCCCGGTGGTGCAGCGCCGGACGCCGACGTCCCGCAGCATCACGACGGCCCGGCCGGTGTCCAGCTCCCCGGCCGACGGCTCCGCCCTCTGGACCCTCTCGGCCGTCTCCGCGGTCCCGGCCGTCTCCGCCGTGTCCGCCGTCTCCTCGGTCATCGCCGGGCTCCCCTCGCCGCGTGTCCCCCATCGCCCCAGCGGTGGTCGGTCCGACGTTAGATGCATCCGGCATGCGGTTGCCGGGCCGTCCGGTTCGTGGACAGGGGGCGGGTCCCGCCCCGCCTCAGGCCTGCGAGGAAGGGCGGAAGTTCAGGCCTGCGAGGAAGGGCGGAAGCAGGCGGTGACGGTCTTGCCGCGCGGGCAGGGGCGGGCCTCCCACGCGTCGGCCAGGGCGTCCACGAGGAACATGCCCCGGCCGCCGACGCTTTCGGGGCTCGACTCCCGGGGTGCCGGGATCTCGGGGGAGGAGTCGTGCACGGAGATGTGGAGACAGCGGTTGTCCCACGTCATCACCAGCTGTGCGGAGCTTCGCGCGTGGGTGTGGGCGTTGGTGACCAGTTCGGAGACGGTCAGCAGCACGGCGTCCACCGTCTGCGGGGCGCCGGTGGTCCAGCCCAGCGTCCGCAGGTGCTCGCGCGCCCAGTCGCGTGCCGCCTTCACCTCGGTGTTCAACGGCAGTGAGCGTGCCCAGCCCACCGCCCTCAGCGATGTCTCGTCCACGTGCGCCCCTTCTGGTCCTGTTTCTCCCGATGTCCGGAAGGCGGATACCCGCGAGCGGGGCGGTGACGCGTCCCGGTGCGGGGCGGTGCTCGTGTGACGCAGCTGACACGAAGTCGGGGGGCGTGCCCGGCGTGAACGGGGGTATGGGCAGCCTGTGAACGAGGTGGTGAAGACGGTTGCGATGGACGGTGTCCTTCTCGGCGGTGCCGGACGTTCCTCGGATGACGAGGTGATGCGGGCGGCGGCGGCCCTGGACGGGGACGGCGCCTGCATCGCCGAGGCCCGCCGTCTCGCGGCCGCCTTTCTGATGCGGGCGCGGGCCGAGCACGGGCTGCCCGTCTCGGACCGGGCGACGGACCTGACCCAGCTGGTGGTCAGCGAACTGGTCACGAACGCCCGCAAGTACGCCGCGGGTCCCATCCTCATGGACCTGAGCATCGTCGGCGACGCGGTCGAGGTCGCGGTCTGGGACAGCGACCCGGTGCTGCCGGTGGCGCGGGCCGCCGATCCCGGCCGGGTGGGCCAGCACGGGCTGGAGATCGTGATGGCCGTGGTGCAGGGGTTCGAGGTGCGCAGGGAGCCGGTGGGCAAGCGCGTCATCGCCCGTCTCGCCCTGCTCGACGCCCCGGACGGCGGCATGCCCCGACAGGAGAGGTGACGTCCCCGGGGCGGGCCGCCCCACGGCCGCCCGTCAGGCGCCGAGTTCCGCCTTGTCCCCCATGATCACCACCGGGTGCTGCTTCGGGTCCAGGTTGCGCAGCAGATAGCGCATCGCCGCCTCCGACATGCCGACGCAGGCCGAGGTGCCGCTGCCGTGGTCCATGTGCAGCCAGATGCTGCCGCCCTTGGACTGGCCCTGGGGCCGCGTGGGGTCGTTGGGCGCGGTGCCCTTCACGCGGTTGTAGTCGATCGCGATGACGTAGTCGAAGTCGTGCCAGGACGCCTTGTTCCAGTAGTGCGGCGCCTGGAACGCCGCCGACTTGGTGTACGGCAGCTTCGCCCCCGGGTCGTCGAGCACGCCGCCCGCGTCGCTGAGGGTGAACATCCCCACGGGGCTGCGCTGGTCGCCCTCGTGGTGGTCCGTGGTCCAGCCCTTGCGGCCGTTGTGCGCCGGCCACGAGCGCGCGCGGTCCCAGGTGGAGCCGTGCTTGGTGAAGAACTCCACGGTCGAGTCGGGGGAGTGGGGTCCGTCCCCGTAGACGGCGACGACCTGGCGGGTGCCGGCCGGCAGGCGCTGCCACAGCCGGTCGCCGATGCCCGGGACGCGCTTGAGGTCCGTGGACGGCTGCGGCGCGTCGTCCGTACGGCTGCCGCCGCTGCCGGCCGCGCCGGAGTGGCCCGAATTCCCGCAGGACGTCAGGGACATCACCACCGCCCCGCACGCCGCAGCCATGGCCGCCGCCCGTATCGCACCGCTCTTCCGCATGGCTTCCATGATTGCATCGCGGCCGCGCGTCCCAGGCCCCGCCCCCTGGCGCGCCGTTGTCGCCTTTGTCACCCGAATGGCGGCCCGTGGTGCGTGGCGCGGGCCCGGTCGGTGTCTCCTGGAGTGAGAGAGGCGTCCATCAAGGGAGCCGATCATGTATGAGATGTGTGCAGGAGTCGAAAGGCACGGTGGAGCCCTGGTGTGGCACGTGATGGCCAAGAACACGGCCACCACGTTGTGCGGCACACGGCTCGACCGTCAGGTCGACGGGGTGAACGCCCAGCGGGCTGGTCACTGTTCCACCTGCATGGCCCTGTTCGGGAAGCTGATGACGGCACCACCGGTCGCCGGCGCCCCGGCCGCCACGGACCACTGAGGTCCCGGCGGTAGGGCCGGCTCATCAAGAAGGCCTGCGCGTCCGGTCGTCGGGCATGACGGCGACCACGACGGGCAGGCCTTCGGGCGTGCCGGTGCCGGCCCGGGTCCCCATGCCGGTTCGCCGCCCTCCGTCGGGGAAGGCGAGGCCGCTGCCCTCGACGCCGGCTTCCCGCGGCCGTACGGGACTTCTCAACCCCGCGCGACCTCCTTGGGGCAGGTGCCGCGGGGCCGGTGTGGCCGCCGGGCAGGGTGGGGCCGCCGCAGGTCAACGGTTTGACCATGTTTTGGCAACGTGCCCCCATTTCGCATTCCGGTGCGGGTTGCTGGGTAACACTGAGCGGCGGAGGGGGGAGGAGTGCGGCGGCCCGGTGCCGGCGTGCCGTCCCGAAGTGTCGCGCGGGCCTTGGGGAAGGCGGCGCGCGGGGACCAGCGGGGGGATGCATGACGCAGTCGCTTCCGGGGCAACACCCTGCCCGCGAAAGGGAGTTGGGTGGTCGCGACGGGTTACCGGTCGTGGTGGTCGGCGCCGGGCCCTACGGGCTGTCGGTGGCCGCGCACCTGCGGGCCCGGGGGGTGCCCGTACGGATCTTCGGTGAGGTGCTGGGCAGTTGGCGGCACGCCATGGCGACCGGGATGTTCCTCAAGTCGACCCCGGACGCCACCGACCTGTCCGCGCCGGAGCCGGGCGGCCGGTTGGCGGACTTCCTCCGGGTGCACGGCGAGCCGGAGCTGACCGAGCTGACCCCGATCCCGTGCGACGTGTTCGTCCGTTACGGGCAGTGGTTCCAGAAGCGCTACGTCGGCGAGGTGGAGGCCGCGCGGGTGGCCGCCGTCGACCGGGCGGGGGGCACCGGGCCCGGGTTCACCGTGCGGCTGGACGACGGGCAGGAGTTCGCCGCCGGATCCGTCGTCGTGGCCACCGGCCTGAACGGGCTCGCCCACATACCCGGGGTGCTGCGTGCCCTGGCCCCCGAGGGCCCGGGTGCCGGCGCGCTGGTGTCCCACACCAGCCACCACACCGACCTGTCCCGCTATGCCGGGCGGCGGGTCGCCGTGGTCGGCGGCGGCCAGTCGGCGCTGGAGAGCGCGGCGCTGCTGCACGAGGCCGGCGCCGAGGCGCTGGTGCTGGTCCGTGAGCGGAAGGTGCTGTGGGGTACCAGGCCGGTCCTCAGCAGGCCCTGGGCGTCCAGGGTCGCCCGGCCGGCCTCGCCGCTGGGCACCGGCTGGATCCTGGCCGCCGTCTGCCGGGCCCCGGGCGGGGTGCGGCGCCTGCCCGCCGCGGCCCGGCTGCTGCTGTTCCGGCGCGCCCTCGGGCCCTCGGGCGGCTGGTGGCTGCGGGACCGGGTGGAGGGCGTGGTCCAGGTCGACACCTCGCGCCGGGTCGTCCGGGCCGAGGCGACGCGCGGCGGGACCGCCGTCCGGCTGGAGGTCGCCGGGCCGGGCGCAGCGGTGGGGACCCTGGACGTCGATCACGTCCTCGCCGCCACCGGCTACCGCCTCGACCTCGACGTCCTCCCCTTCCTCTCGCCCTCGGTCCGCCGCGCCCTGAGGTACGTCCCCGGCTCCGGGGCGCCCCATCTGAACGGGTCCCTTGAGTCGTCGGTACCGGGCCTGTACTTCACCGGTTCGCTGGCGGCCCCCATGTTCGGCCCGATGATGCGCTTCGTGGCGGGCACGGAGTACGCCGCGACCCGCATCGCCCACGACACCGTCCGCCGGACGACACCGCGCTGAGCAGGGAAGGGCGGCCCGTGTGCCGGGCGGCTCCTGCGCGAAGGGCCGGGGCGGCTGATGCGCGAAGGGCCGGGGCGGCCTGGTCGTCTGCCCGGGCCGCCCCGGCCGTGCGCACGGGGCTGTCAGGCGGCTGTCAGGCCGTGTGCAGCGTCAGGCCGTAGCGGCCGAGGATCTCGTTGACCGGCTGGAACCACGTCTCGCCGCCGCTGGAGCAGTTGCCCCAGCCTCCCGAGGTGACGCCCTGGGCCTGGTCGCCGCTGATGAACGAGCCGCCGGAGTCGCCGGGCTCGGCGCACACGCTGGTCCTGGTCAGCTGGTGCACGGCGCCCTGGCTGTAGTTGACGGTCTCGTCGCGCGCGAGCACCGTGCCGCAGTGCCAGTGGGTCGTCGAGCCCGAGCGGCAGACCGAGGCGCCCACGGGTGCCTCGGCCGAACCGCGTACGAGCTGGTCCGGGACGGTGCCCCAGCCGAGGACCACCGGCACCGTCCACCAGCCGCTGCCCACACTGACCCAGGCGTAGTCGTTGTCGGGGAACGACGAACCCTGGAACGTGCCGATGTAGGAGCCGTCCCAGCCGCTCACGCCCGCTCCGGGCTGCCCGCAGTGCCCGGCGGTGACGAAGCCGCCGTACACCGAGAAGCCGATGGAGCAGCGGACGTTGCCGGTGTAGTAGGGGTCGCCGCCGACCGTGCCGGCCGCGTAGGTGCGTGCCGCCGCGGCCACCTGGTGGACGGTGACGGGGCCGGCCGCGCGGGCGCGGGTCAGGAAGCGTTCGACATCGTTGTCGGAACGCCGGTCGCGGACCACGTCGACGACCACCGCGCCCGCCGCCGGGTCGACGTGCCAGCCGCTCACGCCCGAGGGCGCGGGCAGGCGGTCCAGGCGGCGCTTGGCCGCGTCGAGCTGCCGGGCGCTGTGCGCCACGGTGCGCACCACCGCGCCGGTGGACCGGACGGCGCGTACGGCCGAGGCGGAGGCGTCACGGGTGACGGCCACGGTGAGCCGGCCCGTCCGCGCGTCGAACCACGAGCCGCCGTAGGCGGCCCCGGCGGCCTCCCGGGCCTTCGGCTCCTGCGCGGTGGCGGTGCGCTCGGCCGCCAGCCGGGCCCGCGCCTGCGGCGCGCTGAGTCCCAGGTCGCGCCGCATCGCCTGCAAGAGGCCCGGGGACAGGGAAGCGGCCTCGGCGTGGGGAGCGGAGGCGGCGGGAGTGCGGGCCGGGGCGGAGGCCGACGCCCAGGCCGGCGCGGTCCCGGCCGCGGTGCCGGTGCCGGTGCCGAACAGTACGAGTGCGGCCACGAGTGCGCGGTGCAGTCGCCCGCGCGTCACGACATTGCGTCTCACGGAAGGTGCCCTTCGTCGTTCCAGCAAGGTGGGGGTGGAACAACCGCAGCCTGAGAGCGCTCTCATCGGGTTGCCGAGAGCTTAGCGAGACGATGTTTTCAGGTCCATGCCAATGGCGCGCATTTCTCGCCGGGGGAAGTCGCGCGCCTCGCGGAAACGGCCGTCCTGAGCCGGGTCGACGCTGCCGGTGGCGGTGGAACGGGTGTCACAATCCGGGGCGACTATGATCGCTTCGGAGTGCTCCGCGACAACATTGTCAGGCCCGTGCGGCCTCGGGCCGACGCCGGTCGCCGGAGCCTTGGCGGCCGGCCCGGTCGTGAAGGAATACGGTCCACAGTCGTGACGGCGGGGGACCAGCGATGCTAGAAAGGCCGGATGGCAGACCTTTTTGCCCGCCTTCGCCGGATATCTTGGCGCGCGTCGGCGGGAAAGAGCCTGCGGAGCGTCGCCGGACAGGTGTTCGTGCTGCAGGTTGCGCTGGTGGTGCTGCTGGTGGCCTTCGCCGTACTCGCCCTCCTGCTGCAGTCCCAGCGCGACACCGACGCCGAGGCGAAGCGCCGCTCCGTGGCCGTCGCGCAGACCTTCGCGCACTCCCCGGGGATCCTCGCCGCCCTCCGCACCCCCCACCCGACCAAGGTGCTCCAGCCGCTGACCGAGGCCGGGCGCAGGTCGGCGGGGGTCGACTTCATCGTCGTCATGGACACCCACGGCATCCGCTACACCCACCCGATGCCCGACCGGATCGGCAAGCGCTTCGTCGGCACCATCGGGCCGTCCCTGGCCGGCGGGGTCTACACCGAGAGCGTGCACGGACCGCTCGGCCAGGAAGTGCAGGCCACCGTCCCCATCGAGAACCCGGGCGGCCATGTGGTGGCCCTGGTCTCCGCCGGGCTCAAGGTCAAGAACGTCACCAACCAGGTGGACCGCCAGATCCCCATCATCCTGACCGCCGGGGCCGCCGCGCTCGGCGGGGCCACCGCCGTCACCGCGCTCGTCGGCAGGCGCCTGCGCCGCCAGACCCACAGTCTCGCCCCGGACGAGATGACCAAGATGTACGACCACCACGACGCGGTGCTGCACTCCGTGCGCGAGGGCGTCCTCATCGTCGCCGGCGACGGCCGGCTGCTGCTCGCCAACGACGAGGCCCGAAGGCTCCTGGACCTGCCGCCCGACGCCGAGGGACGGCACGTGACCCAGCTGCCCGTCCTCGAACCCGAGACCGTCGCCCTGCTCAGCTCGGGACGCGAGGCCACCGACGAGGTCCACCTCGCCGGCCCCCGCCTCCTCGCCGTCAACCAGCGGCCCACCGACCGCGACGGCGGACCCAAGGGCACCGTCGTCACCCTGCGCGACTCCACCGAACTCCAGGCCGTCTCCGGCCGCGCCGAGACCGCCCGCGAACGCCTCAAACTGCTCTACGACGCCGGCCTCGGCATCGGCACCACCCTCGACGTCACCCGCACCGCCGATGAGCTCGCCCAGGTCGCCGTCCCCCGCTTCGCCGACTTCGTCACCGTCGACCTCGCCGACGCCGTGCTGCACGGCGAGGAACCCGCGGCCACCGCCACCGGGGTGCGCCGCGTCGCCGTGCGCGCGGTGCGCGAGGACCACCCGCTCTACGAGAAGGGCCGGCTGATCGACTTCCTGCCCTCCACCCCCCAGGCCCGCGGCTACGGCACCGGACGCTCCGAGCTCGTCAACGACCTCTCCAGCGCCACCGGCTGGCACGCCCAGGACCCCGAACGCGCCGGACGGATCGTGGACTACGGCATCCACTCCCTCATCTCGGCCCCGATCAAGGCCCGCGGAGCGGTCCTCGGCGTCGCCAACTTCTGGCGCTCCAAGGAGCACGGCCCCTTCGACGAGGAGGAGCTGTCGCTGGCCGAGGAACTGGTCGCCCGGGCCGCGGTGAGCATCGACAACGGCCGCCGGTACGCCCGCGAGCACGCCATGGCCGTCACCCTCCAGCGCAGCCTGCTCCCGCGCGCCCTGCCCGAGCAGAGCGCCCTGGAGGTCGGCTACCGCTACCTGCCCGCCCAGTCCGGCGTCAGCGGCGACTGGTTCGACGTGATCCCGCTGCCCGGCGGCCGGGTCGCCCTGGTCGTCGGGGACGTCGTCGGCCACGGTCTGCACGCCGCCGCCACCATGGGCCGGCTGCGCACCGCGGTGCACAACTTCTCCACCCTCGACCTGCCGCCCGACGAACTGCTCAGCCACCTCGACGACCTGGTCGGCCGCATCGACCAGGACGAGGCCTGCACCGAGGTCGCCGCCGCCGTCGTCGGCGCCACCTGCCTGTACGCGATCTACGACCCCGTGACGCGCCGCTGCGTCATGGCGCGCGCCGGGCACCTCGCCCCCGCCCTGGTCAGCCCGGACGGCGACGTCACCTTCCCCGACCTGCCCTTCGGGCCGCCCCTCGGCCTAGGGGGCATGCCCTTCCGCTCGGCCGAGCTGGACATCCCCGAGGGCACCCAGCTCGTGCTCTACACCGACGGGCTCATCGAGGACCGGAACCGCGACCTCGACGTCGGCATGGAACTGCTGCGCCAGTCGCTCGCCGGCCACCCCGGCCGTCCGCCCGAGGAAAGCTGCCAGGCGGTGCTGGACACGCTGCTGCCCGCGCGCCCCAAGGACGACGTGGCCCTGCTCGTCGCCCGCACCCGGCCGCTGCCGCCCGACCGCATCGCCGACTGGGACGTGCCGTCCGACCCGGCCGCCGTCGCCAGGATGCGCGACGCCGCGTGCCGCCAGCTCGACGAGTGGGACCTGTCCGAGCTGTCCTTCAGCCTGGAACTGGTGCTCAGCGAACTCGTCACCAACGCCATCCGCTACGGCTGCGAGCCGATCCACGTCCGCCTGATCCTCGACCGCACCCTGATCTGCGAGGTGGCCGACGCCAGCAGCACCTCCCCCCACCTGCGCTACGCCGCCACCACCGAGGAGGGCGGCCGCGGACTGTTCCTCGTGTCGCAGATGACCGAACGCTGGGGCACCCGCTACACGCCCACCGGCAAGGTCATCTGGGCGGAGCTGCCCCTGTCGGAGTGCTCCGGCGAGAAGGCCCTGAGTCTGGCCCTCGCCGACGCGGGTCTCGATCTCGGCCTCGACCTGTAGCGCCCGGAGCACCTCAGCGCCGGGGCACCCCCACGATCAGCTCCCGCAGCCGCTCCACGTACAGCCGCATGTTCTTGTACGCGATGTCGGTGCCCGGGTAGCGGCTCGCGAACTGCAGCCCCTCGTGCAGCCTGTTGATCCACGCGCACACCTGGTCGCCGTAGGAGACCCGGACCAGGCCGTACGCCTTCAGCTCGGCCCGGCGCTCGGAACCCGGGATGCCGCGGGCGTCCACGAACGACACGATCGAGTACAGGTCCGGCGAGGTCGGGCGGAAGTCCGAGCCGAGCAGCCGCAGGACCCGCGCGATCGGCATGCGGGACAGCGGCCGGCCGGCGCGCAGCGCGGTGCTGACCATCCGCAGCAGGCTCGGGAAGTCGGGAGCCTGGGCCGCGGGGATCTCCAGCGGGGCGCCGCCGACGTACCAGCCCACCGAGTCCATCCACTGCGACGTGCGCCGGGTGTGGAACGGCACCACCGTGCGGTAGACGGGCCGGTCCCCGATCTCGTGCACGATGAGACTGGTCGCGGCCAGCACACCGACCAGGCTGCCGCCGAAGGGCCGGCAGTACTCCTCGAACGCGGCCGCGTCCTCGGCGCCCACCAGCATCTTGCGCATCAGCTTCTGGCGCGGCGCGCGACGATCGCGTCCGCCTCGCCGAGCCCATCCGCACTGGCGCGCTCGGTGCGGCAGAAGTCGACGTAACTGCTCACCTCCCTCCGCGCGGTGCGGCTCCCCGCGAGGCCCGCGCGGTACAACTCGTGGATCTCGGCCGGGATGCGCTGGACGGAACAGGAGTCGACGTTGCTGTGGTCGAAGGCCATGTACACGCTCGCGCCGTGGTCGCGCGGGACCGCCGAGAAGAGGAAGTTGGGCCAGCGCAGCGCGTCCGCCGTGACGTCGAAGCGGTCCTGTAGGTGCTGCACCAGGGCGCCGGCGTCGTGGAACTCGCCGACCGTCTGGCGCCGCAGCGACACGTCCCCGGCGTCGAGGGTGAACCGGCGCATCTCCTCGCCCGTCCAGCGGAAGCCGCTGCGCAGCGTCTCGTGCCGGAGCATCCAGCCGCGCAGCGCCTCCTGGAGGACGTCGAGGTCGACCCGGCCCGGGATGTCGAACGCCGTGCCCAGCCAGGTCGGCACGAACAGGCCGCCCTCGCGCACCGAGCGGGCCGTCCTGATGTGCGACTCCTGGATGTACGCCGGCGGCCGCGAGTCGTCCGGCAGTCCGGTCGCCGTCCGGACGGCCGCCGGATCGAGCGTCCACTCGACGAGCCGGCCGGGCCGGACCTCGCAGCGCTGGATGTCGGTCATACGCATGGGAAGCCTCCGTTGCCGACGGGGTACAGAGGAGCAACTGCGTATGGGCGCGGCGGGTTGCGGGTGGCTGCCGGTCCGGCTCGGCCCCGGCGCGGGCGGTCAGCGTATGGACAACTGGTCGTAGGTCCGGAAGGTGTACGAGGCGTCGTAGCTCAGCAGGTTCCCGGCCGGTGCGGGCAGGCCGAGCCGCCGGTTCAGCGGGCTCGTCAGCGGGCCGCAGTCCTCGGCGGCGGGCGCCGTGAAGGCGTCGTCGTAGGCGGAGAACTCGATGACGGGCGGGTCGGTGGAGATCCAGCGGGAGGGACCCGAGCGCTTCATCTCGAAGTCGACCGGGGTATCCGCCCCGACCGCGCAGGTGCGCGGCAGCAAGGGGCTCAGCAGCCGGAAGCGCAGGGTGAATCGCCCGGTGTAGAAGTCGGACCGGCCACCGTACTCCGGCAGCAGCGTCAGTGCGAGCGGCCCCCTCCCGGCCGGCGCCCGGCCGGTGAGGCCGCCGGGAACGGCGGTCGGCGTGGTGTGCATCGCGCCCCACACCTGCCCCGGCGTGCCGTCGGGGAGCGGGCCCTCGGCGTGGGTCATGGTGATCGGCGCGAGCGTGACCGTGACGGTCCCCATGATCAACCTCGGGGCGGCGGTGTGCACCTCGCATCTCCAACGGGCCGGGTCGGCGCCGGCGGGCAGGGCCGGGCAGTCCTCGAAACCGGCCGGGAGGCCTCCGGCGGACGGGGCTTTCGCGGGGGCGTCCCGCGCCGAGGCGGCCGGGACTCCGACCAGGCCCGCCAGGACGGCGCCGCCGACGAGGGCGAGGGCCGTGCGGCGGGCGAGGCGGGCGAGGGACGAACGGTACGGGCTGGTCCTGGTGTTCGGCATGGGACCAGACTGCCGAACGCCACGGGGACGTCACCATCGGTGACGTCCCCGGCTCGACCCCGAACGGGCCCTGACGCCGTGTCAGGGTCCGTCCCGGAGGCGCTGATCGGCCGCCGCCGGTACGCTCTCCGCGGCGCGCGGCGGGGTCGGCACGGCCAGGAAGCCGAGGACCTCGGCCGCGGCGAAGAAGGAGAAGCCCCAGGGGCGGCCGATCTCGAGGGTGACCAGGGCGCCGGTGACGGACGGGCCGGCGATGGAGCCCGATCCGGCCGATGCCCGAGGCCGATCCGAGCGCGGTGCCGCGCACGGGGGCGGGGACCCGCGCCGGCCGGTGCGGTTCATGGCCGGGGTCCTGGGCGAGCGCGTGAGCCCCGCCCGACTCCCGCCTTACGCCGACCGGGTGCATTGAGCGCGCCGTTGCTCCATACCGGCTAAGCGAGCCGCCGCTCCGGGTGCGTCAGGCGCAAGGATGGTGCCGAGCCCTGCGGAAAACCGCGTGGAACTCACGTACCCATCTCTTGAGAGAAAGCGTGTGACGGGCCGCATGACAGACGTTCAGCACATCACTCGGGAGACCGCCGCACCCCGGCGCCCCCTGCGGCCCGGCGCCGTGGTGGTGAACTGGGTGACGACCACCGACCACAAGAAGATCGGTTCGCTCTACCTGACCACCTCGTTCGCCTTCTTCCTCTTCGGCGGCATCCTGGCACTGGTGATTCGCGCGGAGCTGGCCCGTCCCGGCCTGCAGATCCTCTCCACCGAGCAGTACAACCAGGCGTTCACGATGCACGGCACGGTCATGCTGCTGATGTTCGCCACCCCGCTGTTCGCCGGTTTCACCAACTGGATCATGCCGTTGCAGATCGGCGCTCCGGACGTGGCCTTCCCGCGGCTGAACATGCTGGCCTACTGGTTGTACCTGTTCGGCTCGCTGATCGCGGTGGCCGGCTTTCTGACCCCGCAGGGCGCGGCGGACTTCGGCTGGTTCGCCTACACCCCGCTGTCCGACGCGGAGCACTCGCCGGGGCTCGGCCCCAACCTGTGGATCATGGGCCTGGCCTTCTCCGGCTTCGGCACGATCCTCGGCTCGGTCAACTTCATCACCACGATCATCACCATGCGCGCGCCGGGCATGACCATGTTCCGCATGCCGATCTTCACCTGGAACGTGCTGCTCACCAGCGTCCTGGCGATCATGGTGTTCCCGGTGCTGGCCGCCGCGCTGTTCGCGCTGGAGGTGGACCGCATGTGGGGCGCCCACATCTACAGCGCCGCGAACGGCGGTCCGCTGCTGTGGCAGCATCTGTTCTGGTTCTTCGGCCACCCCGAGGTCTACATCATCGCGCTGCCGTTCTTCGGGATCATCACGGAGATCATCCCGGTCTTCGCGCGCAAGCCGGTCTTCGGCTACATGGGCCTGGTCGGCGCGACCATCTCCATCGCGGGGCTCTCCGCCACGGTGTGGGCGCACCACATGTTCGTCACCGGCGGGGTGCTGCTGCCGTTCTTCTCCTTCATGACGTTCCTGATCGCGGTGCCGACCGGGGTGAAGTTCTTCAACTGGATCGGCACGATGTGGAAGGGCTCGCTGTCCTTCGAGACGCCGATGCTCTGGGCGGCCGGCTTCCTCGTCACCTTCCTCTTCGGCGGCCTGACCGGCGTCATCCTGGCCTCGCCGCCGCTGGACTTCCATGTCTCCGACAGCTACTTCGTGGTGGCCCACTTCCACTACGTCGTCTTCGGCACCGTCGTCTTCGCGATGTTCGCGGGCTTCCACTTCTGGTGGCCCAAGTGGACCGGGAAGATGCTGGACGAGCGGCTGGGCAAGATCACGTTCTGGACCCTCTTCGTGGGCTTCCACACCACGTTCCTGGTCCAGCACTGGCTGGGCGCCGAGGGCATGCCGCGGCGGTACGCCGACTATCTCGCCGCCGACGGTTTCACGACCCTCAACATGGTCTCCACCATCGGATCCTTCCTGCTGGGCGCGTCCATGCTGCCTTTCCTCTACAACGTCTGGAAGACCGCCAAGTACGGCCCGAAGGTGGAGGTCGACGACCCGTGGGGCTACGGCCGCTCGCTGGAGTGGGCGACCTCCTGCCCGCCGCCGCGGCACAACTACGTGACCATGCCCATGATCCGCAGCGAGTCCCCGGCGTTCGACGTGCACCATCCCGAGGTGTCGCTCACGGACAAGCGGGAGAACCTGGGCCTGCCGGGATGACGGGCGAGGCGGGGCGCCGCGACGGCCGGCCCGCCGGGGCCGCGGACGTGGTCAACCAGGTCGAGGGCTATCTGCTGTGGCAGGCCCGCGTCGCCGAGGCCGAGGAGCGGGCCCGGTCCTTCACCGAGCCCATGACGTGGCTGACCAGCGCGCAGCGCGAGGAGATCGAGGAGCACTACACGCGCGACTGCCTGCTGCGCGCGCGGTCGGACCTGCAGCGGGTCGCCGACCGGTGCCGGGCGCTGCGCGGCGAGTACGAGGAGCGGTACCGCAGGCTGCGGGCGCGGTGCATGGCGTCCGTACTGGCCGCGCTGGCCGTCCTGGCCGGGGCCGCCGTCGTGACCCTGGCCGTGGCCTCCGCCCGGCTCTGACCGTCGGGTCGTCGATTGCCGGCGGTCGCTGGGACGGTCCTGTGACATTCGCGGGACATCGCTGTGAAGCGGCGGGTCCAGGCTAATTGGAAACGGACATACCGAACTTTTCGGTCATTCGTTTCGCTGCTTCCGAGGGTGCGAGCAGACGCGACCGGGCCGATATCTCGAATCTCGCCGCAGGAGAAACCCCCATGAGCCCGACTCTCACCCTCACCACGCCGTCCACCGACGCCGAGGCCCCCGCGCTGGCCCCGCGCGAGCGCGAGACGCTGCGGCACATCGCCGCCGGCCGTACCTACGTGCAGACGGCCCGGCACATGGGCCTGTCCCGGCACACGGTCGACGAGTACCTGCGCCGCATCCGCGCCAAGTTCGACATCACCAGCACGGCGGAGCTGACGCGGGTCGCCATCGCCCTGGGGCTGTGACACGCAAGGGGGCGGGGGGTGGCCGGGCGGTCAGGTCCGGCGGGCGCCCGCCTGGACCATCGAGTAGGTCGCCAGGCCGTACAGCAGATGCGGCACCGCGTCCGACGCCCAGTCCTGCGCCGACCACTGCCGGGGATCGCTGACGCCCATCCGGGCCATGGGCAGGTCGGTCGCCGCCATGGCCAGGGCGCCGGTGCACACACCGCCCAGCCACCACGGCATCCGGAAGCCCGCGCGGTGCAGCGCGGACACCGCCACGCCGATGCCGCAGCCGACCGCGATCCCCGACAGCGCCCCCAGCCCGGACAGCCGGTTCTCGCGGCTCTCGCCGGAACCGGGCACCGGATGCCCGGCCTCCTTGGTCATCTTGTCCACGGCCTCGGCCGGAGTCCCGCTCGACGGCCTGCCGCGCAGCGCCATGTCGGCGTAGGTGACGGCGTTCAGGACGGTGGTCCCCACGGCGCCCGCCGCGCCACCGCGTACGAGGGTCTGGATCATGCCCGGACGGGTCCCGCGGGCGCCCGCCCGAATCACCGGCGCCCGCCCGGGGCGCCGCCCTCCGTTTCCGGCATCCGCCGTCGGGTACGCGGCACGCATGTCGGGCACACCTGCCGCCGGCGCGGACAGGACCGGTGACCAAGCCGGCAGGGACACCGCGACGGTCGTGGTGCGGCCGTACGCCAACCCCCTGCCTCTGGGCTTCTTCTCCTTCGGCATCGGCATGGCGCTGCTCGCCGGCATCGGGTTCGGAGCGGTCGACGGGGAGCAGGTGCGCGCGGCGGGCGTCCTGCTGGCGGTGTTCGTCTTCCCGCTGGAGTTCCTGGCCGCGGTCATGGCCTTTCTGACCCGCGACACCGGCGCGGCGGCCGCGCTCGGCCTGTTCGCCACGTCCTGGGCCGCCCTCGGGGCCCTGCACATCGTCAGCCCCGCGCAGCGGACCAGCGTCGCCGTGGGCATCTACCTCGCCGCGTTCGCCCTGATGCTCGTCCCCGTCGCGGCCACGGCGTTCCTGGGCAAGCGCCTGCTCGGGCTCGTCCTGACGGTGTCCATCGTGCGCGCCGCGTTCGCGGCGGCCTACCAGCTCGGCGCGCCGGGCGCGCTGGAGACCGCCGGCGCGGCGGCCGCCCTGCTGCTGGTCGCGCTGGCCCTCTACGCCGGTACGGCCTTCCTCGTGGAGGACCTGCGCCGTCGCACCGTGCTGCCCCTGCTGCGGCGCGGTGACGCCAGGCAGGCCGTCGAGGACGACATCGGCGGGCGGGGCGACGTGATTCCCCGGGAACCGGGCGTCCGCCGGCAGTTGTGACCCCGCGCCGGCGGAGGCGTGGGTCCGGGCGGTGTCACCGGGGCGGCTCGTCCTGGCCGCGCTCCATGGCGTCCAGCTCGTCCTTCATCCGCTGCTGAGCGGTGTCGACCTGACCGCTGTACTTGCCCTGGGTGCGCTGGTCGACGTAGTCGCCGCCCTTGTCGATGCCCTTGCCGGCCTGATCCTCGTGGCCCTTCAGCAACCCCTTGATCTTGTCCATCATGCTCACGGCGTGCTCCTTCGCGCGTTGTCCTCCTCTCAGGATCACCGACCCCCCTGCGGGCTGCATCCGCAGCGGCGGGTCGGCGGAGCGGAGGTCACGGCGCGGGCACGGGCGCGGGCCAGTCGCGCAGGAGGGTGTCGAGGGCGTCGACGATCCGGACCCAGCTCGTCGTGGAGTCGGGGGCGCTGTGGCTGAAGCCGCCCGCCATCTCGAGGCTGACGTAACCGTGGAAGACGCTGCCCAGCAGCCGGACCGCGTGCGTCTGGTCCGGCTCGGAGAGGTCGTAGCCGCGCAGGACCGCCCGGGTCATCCGGGCCAGCCGCACGCCCGCGCTGGCCGCCGCGGTTTCCGGGTCGAGCCTGAACCGCGCGGCGTCGTAGCGGCCGGGGTGCTCACGGGCGTAGTCGCGGTAGACGTTCGCGAAGGCGGCCAGGGCGTCCTTGCCGGCCCGACCGGCCAGCGCGTCCGCGGCCCGGCCGGCGAGCTCCTCCAGGGCGAGCAGGGCGATCCTGGTCCTGAGGTCCTGGGAGCTCTTGAGGTGCGAGTACAGGCTGGCGACCTTCACGTCGAAGCGGCGGGCGAGCGCGGAGACGGTCACCTGGTCGAAGCCGACCTCGTCGGCGAGCTCCGCGCCCGCCCGTGTCAGACGCTCCACCGTCAGCCCTGCGCGCGGCATGCCGCTCCCTTCCGTCCGTTCCGGGAGCATCGATTATGTGGATGCCTAAACCCCTTAGGCAAATGCCGGCCCGGCCCGCCGCCCATGGACGCGGATGCCGCTCATCACCGCGGCGACCATCGCCCGCACGCGGTGGTCGTCGACCCGCCCTTGTTGCTGTGCGCCCCGGGGGACCTGTGGTCAGGCACCTCGTGAGCCCGGGGGCGCGGGCTAGTAGCCGCCGCCCGAGGAGTGCGTGGCGGAGGGGGCCACCGACGAGGTCCCGCCCGCGCCGCCGACCGTGATGTCGGTCCTCATGCCGAGCTCCCTGTGCTGGTCCACCGGGCAGAACAGGTGGTACGTGCCGTCCTTGAGCACCACCCGGACCTGACCCGACTGCCCGGGCCGCAGGCCCTGCGGCAGCCGTACGTCGCTGCCCCGGCCCTGGATCTCCAGCGAGTGCAGGGTGTGTCCGTCGTTGACGGCCACGAACGTGTAGTCGCCGGGCTTGAACGTCTTCGCGGACAGGTTCAGCCGGTACTCGGTCATCCGCACCGTCACCGTCGTGCCCTTCGCCCCGCCGCCGGCGGACGCGGACGACGTGGCAGCCCCCGCGCCGCCCTGGCTCCCCGAACCGCCCGACCCGTGCGACCCGCCCGAGCCGTACGACCCCGAACTCCCGCAGGCCGCGAGCAGGGCGGCCAGCATCACCGCGCCCGCCGTGCCCGCTGCCGCCGCCCAACCGCTCCGGCTGACCCGTCGTCCCGCCATGGCCGCGCCTCCTCACCGCCGACGCGCCCGGATGTGCCGGGGCGTTCCGCCGTGGATTTCCCACCCACGGATACGGCTTCGGGCCGCCGATGGATTGCGGCGCGCGCCGGTAGCCCGATTCCCGCACCGAGCCCGGTGCGGCAGCGGTAGCCCGATCCCCGGACCCGGCCCCCGGTGCGGCGGCAGCCTGCTCAGGAGGCCGCCATGGCCGACGGCGTGCGCATCCGGCTCCTCGGCGCTTTGCACGCGGCGGTCGGAGACCGCCCCGTCGCCGCCGGGCGCGGCAGCCGCGCAAGGCGCGCGGCCCGATGACACTGCTGTGCCCGGCGCCCGGTGCCCGGCAGCCGGATGAGCCGCGCGGCTCCGCGACCTCCTGTGGCCCGACCTGGGCCGGTCGGCCGCGGTCGCCGGCCATGGCCGGGGCACCATGTGCGCCCATGTACGCCGACTTCACCGGCGACTCAGACGAGGACAGTAACATCGGCCCGTCGAGCACCAGTTGACGCAGCATTACTCTCCGTGCGGTCGGCCGGGTTTGCCGCGGGCGCGAGGGGCAAGGCGGACTGCATGAGTGAACCGAACGGCAGCACCCATCAGAACACCGAGTCCGGGCGGACGGCCGCGGCCAAGGCCCGGCGTACCGCCGGCAAGGCGACCGCGCCGGCCTCACGGGCCGCCACGGGCGCCGCCGCCAAGGTGGACGACGCGGCCTCGGCGACCGCCTCGGGCGCCCAGCGCGCCGCCGGTACGGCCAGTGACCTCGCCCACGGCGCGGCCAAGGGCGTGGAGGCCGGCCGCCAGGCGGTCGTGACCGCCTCCGGTCAGGTCGCGGCCACCGCCAGGACGGCGGCGGCCACGGCGAAGACGGCCTGGGCGGCCCTGGCGCGGCGCAAGCTCGTCGCGGCCGGCCTCGGCGGCGGCATCGCCGCGATCGGCGCCGCCTCGTACACGGCGGGCCGCCGGGCCGGCCGCGGTGCCCAGGGACCGCTGACCCGCCTCACCGGCGGCCGTATCTGACCCACCGATCGGGCGACCGCCCCAACCCCCGCCGTCGCGGCGGCGGTCGGGGCGGTCGTCCAAGTCGCACGGCAGCGCGGCCTGCCGTCGGTGCACGGGGGAGTCGGGAGCGGGCGCCCGCGTGGTACAGCGCCGCGGACGTGGTGACCGGCTCCCGCCGCTCCTCCCTCGCCAAGGACACGCCCGCAGCACGTGCCACGGCCCCCGGACGGCCTCCGCCGCGGCGAGGACATCGACGCGGGCCTCGACCGGCTGACCCGGGCCGCGGCCGCGACGGCTTGTCCCTGACGGGACGTCACTCACAGTGCGGGCGTGCGGCGTTCAGCGGACCGGGAAGCCGAAGGAGTAGCCCTGCTGCTTCAGCCAGGGCAGGACCTCGCGCAGCGCGGCCACGGTCTGGGAGCGGTCGCCGCCCGCGTCGTGGAAGAGGATCGTCGGCCCGTTCGCGACCTCGCGGTGGACCGTCGCCACGATCGCCGCGGTGCCGGGACGCTCGAAGTCCTTGGAGTCCACGTTCCAGCCCAGCGGCCGCATCCCGTGCGAGGCGGCGAGCTCGCGGCTGTACGGCGTGAAGGCGCCGCCCGGCGCCCGGTAGTACTGCGGCTTCACCCCGCCCGACGCCCGGATGATCATGCGCTCGGCGTCCAGGATCTGCTGCGACTGGTAGGCCTCGGACTTCTTGTCCATCGTGGTGTCGTGGGACACCGTGTGGTCGCACAGCCGGTGCCCGGCCGCCACGACCGCCTTCACGAGGTCCGGGTGCTCCTGGGCCTGCGTGCCCACCATGCAGAACGTGGCCTTCACCCCGTTGTCCGCGAGCACCCGCAGCACCTGCGGAGTCCAGACGGGGTCCGGGCCGTCGTCGATGGTGATGTTCACCCCGTGCGGGCCGCGGTCGGAGGCGTGCGCGATCGTCACGGGAACCGTGGCCGCCCGCTCGCCGCCCCCGGCGTCGCCCGCTGCCGCCGACGGGGACGCGGAGACGCTGCCCCGCGCCTCGCGCCCGGCGGACGGATCGGCCTGCGCGGTCCACACCGAGGTGGCGGCCGCCACCGCCGTCACCCCGACCGCCGCCGCGAGCACCCGCCCGTGCCACCCTCGTCCGCCGTGCCGCACCATGTCCGCCCCGTTTCCTGCGCTCTTCCTGGGTCCGTGCACTCGTCAGGACGGGGAAAAGCCTGCGCCGGATCCCTCCGTTACAGATCACGGACAATTCCAGCGGGAGTTGACGACAGCGCGGCCCGGCGACGGCGCCGGAGGGCGCGTCGCGGCGCCCGGCGCACGCGCGGCGCACACCGGCGCGAGTGGCCCGGCTCACATGGCGTGACGCGGGTGACGCCGACACCATGGTCCTCGTCACCGGCAGGCCGAAGGGATCCAGGATGTTCCGCAAGGTACTGGTCGCCAACCGCGGCGAGATCGCGATCCGAGCGTTCCGCGCGGGGTACGAACTCGGTGCGCGCACCGTGGCCGTGTTCCCCCACGAGGACCGCAACTCGCTGCACCGGCTCAAGGCCGACGAGGCTTACGAGATCGGCCGGCCGGGGCATCCCGTGCGCGCCTACCTGTCCGTGGAGGAGATCGTCCGCGCCGCCCGCCGCGCGGGCGCGGACGCCGTCTACCCGGGTTACGGCTTCCTGTCGGAGAACCCGGAACTGGCGCGCGCCTGCGCCGAGGCGGGCATCACCTTCGTCGGCCCCGACGCGGACACGCTCGAACTGACCGGCAACAAGGCCCGCGCGGTGGCGGCCGCCCGGGCCGCCGGCGTGCCCGTGCTCGGCTCCTCCGCCCCCTCCACCGACGTCGACGAACTCGTCCGGGCCGCCGAGGACGTCGGCTTCCCCGTGTTCGTCAAGGCCGTCGCCGGCGGCGGCGGGCGCGGCATGCGCCGGGTCGAGGACCCCGCCGCGCTGCGCGAGTCCATCGAGGCGGCCTCGCGCGAGGCCGCCTCCGCCTTCGGCGACCCCACCGTCTTCCTGGAGAAGGCCGTCGTCGACCCCCGCCACATCGAGGTGCAGATCCTCGCCGACGGGCAGGGCGACGTCATTCACCTCTTCGAGCGGGACTGCTCGCTCCAGCGCCGCCACCAGAAGGTGATCGAGCTCGCCCCCGCGCCCAACCTCGACCCCGCGCTGCGCGAGCGGATCTGCGCCGACGCCGTGCGCTTCGCCCGCGAGATCGGCTACCGCAACGCCGGCACCGTGGAGTTCCTGCTCGACCGCGACGGCAACCACGTCTTCATCGAGATGAACCCGCGCATCCAGGTCGAGCACACGGTCACCGAGGAGGTCACCGACGTCGACCTCGTGCAGTCCCAGCTGCGCATCGCGGCCGGCGAGACCCTCGCCGACCTCGGGCTCTCCCAGGACACGGTCCGCCTGCGCGGGGCCGCGCTGCAGTGCCGTATCACCACCGAGGACCCCGCCAACGGCTTCCGCCCCGACACCGGCCGCATCAGCGCCTACCGCTCGCCGGGCGGCTCGGGCATCCGCCTCGACGGCGGAACCACCCACGCCGGCACGGAGATCAGCGCCCACTTCGACTCCATGCTGGTCAAACTGACCTGCCGGGGACGGGACTTCAAGGCCGCGATCGGCCGGGCCCGGCGCGCGGTGGCCGAGTTCCGCATCCGCGGCGTCGCCACCAACATCCCCTTCCTCCAGGCCGTGCTCGACGACCCCGACTTCCAGGCCGGGCGGGTCACCACCTCGTTCATCGAGCAGCGGCCCCACCTGCTGACCGCGCGCTCCTCCGCCGACCGCGGCACCAAGCTGCTCACCTACCTCGCCGACGTCACCGTCAACAAGCCCCACGGCGAGCGCCCGGACCTCATCGACCCGGTCACCAAGCTGCCGCCGCTGCCCGCCGGCGAGCCGCCCGCCGGATCCCGGCAGAAGCTGGTCGAGCTCGGCCCGGAGGGCTTCGCCCGCCTGCTGCGCGAGTCGCCCACCATCGGCGTCACCGACACCACCTTCCGCGACGCCCACCAGTCCCTCCTCGCCACCCGGGTGCGCACCAAGGACCTGCTGGCCGTGGCCCCCACGGTGGCGCGGACCCTGCCGCAGCTGCTGTCCCTGGAGTGCTGGGGCGGCGCCACCTACGACGTCGCGCTGCGCTTCCTCGCCGAGGATCCCTGGGAGCGGCTGGCCGCGCTGCGCGAGGCGGTGCCGAACATCTGCCTCCAGATGCTGCTGCGCGGCCGCAACACCGTGGGCTACACGCCCTACCCGACCGAGGTCACCGACGCCTTCGTGCAGGAGGCCGCGGCCACCGGCATCGACATCTTCCGCATCTTCGACGCGCTCAACGACGTCGGCCAGATGCGCCCCGCCATCGAGGCCGTACGCGAGACCGGCACGGCGGTCGCCGAGGTGGCCCTGTGCTACACCGCCGACCTCAGCGACCCCTCCGAGCGCCTCTACACCCTCGACTACTACCTGCGCCTGGCCGAGCGGATCGTCGAAGCGGGCGCCCACGTGCTCGCCGTCAAGGACATGGCCGGACTGCTGCGCGCCCCGGCCGCGGCCAAGCTGGTCTCGGCGCTGCGCCGCGAGTTCGACCTGCCCGTCCACCTCCACACCCACGACACCGCCGGCGGCCAGCTCGCCACCTACCTCGCCGCGGTCCAGGCCGGCGCCGACGCGGTGGACGGCGCCGTCGCCTCCATGGCCGGCACCACCTCCCAGCCGTCGCTGTCGGCGATCGTCGCCGCCACCGACCACTCCGAGCGCCCCACTGGCCTGGACCTCCGGGCGGTCGGCGACCTGGAGCCGTACTGGGAGAGCGTCCGCAAGATCTACGCCCCCTTCGAGGCGGGCCTCGCCTCGCCCACCGGGCGCGTCTACGACCACGAGATCCCCGGCGGGCAGCTCTCCAACCTGCGCACCCAGGCCGTCGCGCTCGGCCTCGGCGACCGGTTCGAGGAGATCGAGGCGATGTACGCCGCCGCCGACCGCATCCTGGGCCGGCTGGTCAAGGTCACCCCGTCCTCGAAGGTGGTCGGCGACCTCGCCCTGCACCTGGTGGGCGCCGGCGTCGCACCCGAGGACTTCGAGGCCACCCCGGACCGCTTCGACATCCCCGACTCCGTCATCGGCTTCCTGCGCGGCGAGCTGGGCACCCCGCCCGGCGGCTGGCCCGAGCCGTTCCGCACCAAGGCCCTCAGGGGCCGCACGGAGGCCAAGCCCGTCCAGGAGCTCACCGCCGAGGACCGCGACGGGCTGGAGAAGTCCCGGCGGGCCACCCTCAACCGGCTGCTGTTCCCCGGCCCGACGCGCGACTTCGAGACGCACCGCCAGTCCTTCGGCGACACCAGCGTGCTGGACAGCAAGGACTTCTTCTACGGTCTGCGCCCCGCCAAGGAGTACGCCGTCGACCTCGAGCCCGGTGTGCGCCTGCTCATCGAGCTCCAGGCCGTCGGCGAGGCCGACGAGCGCGGGCTGCGCACCGTGATGGCCACGCTGAACGGCCAGCTGCGGCCCATCCAGGTGCGCGACGTGGCGGCCGCCTCGGACATCCCCGTCACCGAGAAGGCCGACCGGACCAACCCCGGCCACGTGGCGGCCCCGTTCGCCGGCGTGGTCACCCTCGCGGTCGCCGAGGGCGACGAGGTGGACGCCGGAGCGACCGTCGCCACCATCGAGGCGATGAAGATGGAGGCCGCCATCACCGCGCCGAAGGCCGGCCGGGTCGGCCGGCTCGCCATCAACCGCATCCAGCAGGTGGAGGGCGGCGACCTCCTCGTCGAGGTCGTCTGAGGACCCCGTTGTCAGTGGCGCCTGCGACCCTGGGCCGCATGGATGAGCTGGAGTTCATGCGGGGCCGGGTCTACGGCGCCGACCACGAGGAGGCCGGCCCCCGCCCCGGCCGCACCTACGCCCAACTGGTCGGCGGCCCACTGGACGGCCTGCTCCTGGACGTGACCGACCGCGCCGGCACCCCCTCGCCCGACCAGGTGGCCCTCCCGACGGAACTGGGCCGCTACGGCCCGGGCGGCCGAGCCTGCTACGCCCCCCGCCCCGGGAACCCCCACCACTGGGACTGGCGAGGCGACACACCGTGACGGGCGGGGCCCGGCCGAGTGGGCGCCGGGTCACCTGCCGGTGGGGTCCCACGACCGCCCGGTGCGGGAGGCCGACGCGGAGCTGTCCGCCCGGCACCGGGGGCGCGCCGATAGGGACCCTGGCCGCCTGCGCGGTGGCGGGGACGGCGGCCATGGGGCGGGGCGTGGCGTCGTGAGGGGTCCGGCCGGGCGGTCGCCGTGCACCTGCCGGTGGGGGTCCGGCGGCGAGGGGCCGTGCCATGCCCGGGCCGGCTGCGCGGTGCGGGGGCGGCTGCCGTGTGGGCTCGGCGTGGCGTGGTGCCGTGAGGGCCCCGGACAGGCGCACGACCTCGGCTCCGGCTTCGGCCCCGCGTTCGGCTCCGGCCACCTGACCCGCGAGGCGGCCCGCCAGGGGGACGTCGAGCCGCCGCACCCCTCCTGCCTGCCTTGGCGGGATCCGCCTCGCCACCTTCGATCCGCGCCGGGTGCCCTTCGCCCACGGCCGCTCGGTGCGGGAAGCCGACGCGGCCAAACTTTGACCGCTCGCTTTCTTGAATCCCTCGTGTTTACGGGGATAGGTTCGGCGCCATGACCGCGTCCCAGAGACCGAACCCCGCCGAGGAGCTGCGTGGTGCCGGCCTGCGGGTGACGGCCGCCCGTGTCGCGCTGCTGGAGACCGTCCGCGGCGGTGACCACCTCGGTGTCGAGGCGATCGCCGCCGGCGTGCGCGACCGCGTCGGCCACATATCCCTCCAGGCCGTCTACGAGGCGCTGCACGCGCTCACCGCGGCGGGACTCGTGCGCCGTATCGAACCGGCCGGCAGCCCGGCCCGGTTCGAGGGACGGGTGGGGGACAACCACCACCACGTCGTGTGCCGCTCCTGCGGCGCCGTCGCCGACGTCGACTGCGAGGTCGGCGAGGCGCCCTGCCTGACGGCCTCCGACGACCACGGGTTCTCCATCGACGAGGCCGAGGTCATCTACTGGGGCCTGTGCCCCGACTGCTCCACCGCTCCCAGCACAGCACCGTGATCCGCGCAGTTCGGAAGGAATTCCATGTCTGAGAACCACGATGCAATCGTCACCGATCCCAAGACGGAGGAGGCAGGCGGCTGCCCGGTCGCGCACGGGCGTGCCCCCCACCCGACGCAGGGCGGCGGAAACCGGCAGTGGTGGCCGGAGCGTCTCAACCTGAAGATCCTCGCCAAGAACCCCGCCGTGGCCAACCCCTTCGGCGAGGAGTTCGACTACGCCGAGGCCTTCGAAAGCCTCGACCTGCCGGCCGTCAAACGCGACATCGCCGAGGTGCTGACCACCTCCCAGGACTGGTGGCCCGCCGACTTCGGCCACTACGGCCCCCTCATCGTCCGCATGGCCTGGCACAGCGCGGGCACCTACCGCATCAGCGACGGCCGCGGCGGCGCCGGCGCCGGCCAGCAGCGCTTCGCCCCGCTCAACAGCTGGCCGGACAACGCCAACCTCGACAAGGCCCGCCGCCTGCTGTGGCCGGTCAAGAAGAAGTACGGCCGCAACCTGTCGTGGGCCGACCTCCTCGTCCTCGCCGGCAACGTCGCCCTGGAGTCGATGGGCTTCAAGACCTTCGGCTTCGCCGGCGGCCGCGAGGACGTGTGGGAGGCGGAGGAGGACGTCTACTGGGGTCCCGAGACCACCTGGCTCGGCGACGAGCGCTACACCGGCGACCGCGAGCTGGAGAACCCGCTCGGCGCGGTCCAGATGGGCCTCATCTACGTCAACCCCGAGGGCCCGAACGGCAACCCGGACCCGATCGCCGCGGCCCGCGACATCCGCGAGACCTTCCGCCGCATGGCGATGAACGACGAGGAGACCGTCGCGCTGATCGCGGGCGGCCACACCTTCGGCAAGACCCACGGCGCAGGCCCCGCCGACAACGTCGGTCCCGACCCCGAGGCCGCCGGCCTGGAGGAGATGGGCCTGGGCTGGAAGAGCAGCTACGGCACCGGCAAGGGCGGCGACACCATCACCAGCGGTCTCGAGGTGACCTGGACCAACACCCCGACCACCTGGGACAACAGCTTCTTCGAGATCCTCTTCGGCTACGAGTGGGAGCTGTTCAAGAGCCCCGCCGGCGCCCACCAGTGGCGGCCGAAGGACGGCGCGGGCGCGGGTACCGTACCCGACGCCCACGACCCCTCCAAGAGCCACGCGCCGTCGATGCTCACGACGGACCTGGCGCTGCGCTTCGACCCGGTCTACGAGCCGATCTCGCGCCGCTTCCTGGAGAACCCGGAGGAGTTCGCGGACGCCTTCGCCCGCGCCTGGTTCAAGCTGACCCACCGCGACATGGGCCCCGTCTCCCGCTACCTCGGCCCGGAGGTCCCCACCGAGACGCTGCTGTGGCAGGACCCGCTGCCCGAGCGGACGTACGAACTCATCGACGCCGGCGACGTCAGCGATCTCAAGAGCCGCATCCTCAACTCGGACCTGTCGGTGTCCCAGCTGGTGTCCACCGCGTGGGCGTCGGCCTCCTCCTTCCGCGGCAGCGACAAGCGCGGCGGCGCCAACGGCGCCCGCATCCGCCTGGAGCCGCAGCGCGGCTGGGAGGTCAACGACCCCGACCGGCTCGCGACGGTGCTGCGCACCCTGGAGGGCATCCAGCAGTCCTTCAACTCCGGCCGCACCGACGGCAAGCAGGTCTCGCTGGCCGACCTGATCGTGCTCGCGGGCGGCGTCGGCGTGGAGCGGGCCGCCAAGGAGGCCGGCTACGAGGTCGAGGTGCCCTTCACTCCGGGCCGCGTGGACGCCTCGCAGGAGCAGACGGACACGGAGTCGTTCGCCGCGCTCGAGCCGACCGCCGACGGCTTCCGCAACTACCAGGGCAAGGGCAACCGCCTGCCGGCCGAGTACCTGCTGCTCGACCGGGCCAACCTGCTCACCCTGAGCGCCCCCGAGATGACCGTCCTGGTCGGCGGCCTGCGCGTGCTGGGCGCCAACCACCAGCAGTCGCAGCTCGGCGTGTTCACCACGACCCCCGGCTCCCTGACGAACGACTTCTTCGTCAACCTGCTCGACCTGGGCACGGAGTGGAAGCCGACCTCCGGGGACGCCGGCACCTTCGAGGGCCGTGACGCCGCCACCGGCGAGGTCAAGTGGGCCGGCAGCCGCGCCGACCTGGTCTTCGGCTCCAACTCCGAGCTGCGCGCGCTCGCGGAGGTCTACGCGAGCGACGACGCGAAGGAGAAGTTCGTGCACGACTTCGTCGCCGCGTGGACCAAGGTCATGGACCTCGACCGGTTCGACCTCGTCTGACCGGCGCGTCCGCACCACGCCGTCCGGGCCGGCTCCCGCTGGGGTGCCGGCCCGGACGGGCGCCGTGCAACCATCGTGCGCTTCCCGTGGTCTGATGTGACATGAGCGGACAGCGGGCGGACAGGAGGCTGACGTACGCGGCCGTGGCGTGCGGGGTGGCCCTGGCGGTGGCCGGCGCGGGCGACACCGCGCCGCGTACCGGCCACACCCCGCCGAAGGCAGCCCCCGCCGCGCCGGGTACCGGAGGCCGGACGACGAGCGCGTCCGGCTCCGCGCGGGCCGTGCTCCAGCTCCGCTCCGCGCTCCACTTCTTCTATCTGCCGCGCTACAGCGCGCCCGCCGGGGCGCCCTTCGCCCCCGAGTACCGCATCGTGCTGCACGCCCCGGAGCAGGCCGTCCGAAAGGTCGCCGTCTCCTTCGACCTGTCCGTCTTCAAGGGGAAGGCGGACGTCTACGGTGTGCCGAAGGGCTACGGCTGCGTCCGCTCGGGCTTCCACGTGAACTGCGCGCTGGGCGACGTCAGGACCGGGGAGAGCCCCGACTTCCTGCCGTTCCACGTCAAGCCGAAGCCGGACACCGCTCCCGGGCCGGCCGGAGCGGTCACGGTGACCGTGCGCAGCGCCAACGCGCCCACGATCCGCCACACCACCCAAGTGATCGTCGGCTCGCCCTACCTGACGTCCCGTCAGGACTTCCGGAGGATCACCGGAGTACGACCCGGCGGCCCGGTGAGCATCACGCCGGCCTTCGGCAACAAGGGCGACACCGGCGTCACGGGCGGCATCACCCTGATGCTGAGCACCGACGAGGCCACTCTCCCGCTCCGGTACCGCAACTGCCGCTACGACAAGGCGGTCGGGGCCACCCGGGCGCAGTGCGACCTGCCCGGCCCGCTGCCGGCGGGCGCGGCCTTCGAGACCGCCGGCCCGGTCACCGCCGTGGCCGACCGCACGGCGAAGTCCGGCACCGTCGACTACGGCGTCTGGCGCACCGCGGACCTCGACCCCCTCTCCCGGCTGCCCGCCTCGGCGCCGCGCGGCACCGGCGAGCCGCTGCGGCTGCGGCCCGTGGACGGCGGCGCGTTCACCGGCATCCTCGCGCGGCGCAGCGAATCGGCCGGTGCGCGCGTGGAGTTCGACACCACCGGCAAGTACGACGTGGAGGCCGTGGGCTTCACGATCGAGGGCGGCGTGGGCCAGGTGGTCGACACCCAGGTGCCGTATCCGCGCGGCTACGGCTGGGGCGCAGGCGGCGGCTACGACGACCTGTGGGTGACCCTCCCCGAGGGGGTCAGCCTGGTCGAGGTGGACCCGGAGAGCCACTCCGGCGACTTCCTCTACTGCCGCCCGGGGCCGAGGAGGGGCGGCCCGGTCGCCTGCCCCGGTCCGGAGGCCGGCGGCACCCTGCTCCGCGTACGCATCGACCGGCGCGTGCAGGGAGCGCGCGGCAGCGTCACCGCGCCCTCCGACCGGGCCGTGGACCCGGACCAGAGCGACAACACCGCCCCTGTCGCCGTGCGCTACCTGCCCTGATCGCCCAGCCGTCCGGCGGTCACGGCGGCGGCGGGTTCATGGCCCAGCGGATGGCCCACGTCAGCGCGTGCCCGGCGGGCCGCACGGCGGCCTCCTCCAGCAGCGGCAGCCGGGGCAGCCACATCAGGCCGCGCGCCCAGGGCGGAAGGAGCGAGACGGCGTTGGCGGCGAGCACGGCGTAGAAGGGCAGCACGGGCGGCGGCACCGGCGGCTGGAGCAGCAGGAAGCGCGTGGTGGCCCGGGCCTCCGGGGTGGCGCGCAGCTCGGGCCGGTAGGCGTCCAGCCGCTCGGCGAGGGCCTGGCGGTCGCGCGGCGGGTCGGCCACGCCCAGCGCCTCGGCGACGCGCGCGGTGTCGGCGACGTAGGCGTCGTAGCCGGCGGCCTCCAGTCGGTGGACGCCGTAGCGCTCGTGGGCGCGCAGGAAGCAGTCGGTCTCGCACAGGTGCACCCAGGCGAGCAGGTGCGGATCGGAGGCGCGGTAGGCCTCGCCGTCCGGAGTGGTCCCGCTGATGCTCCGGTGGATGCCACGGACGCGGTCCACCGCCCGCTGCGCGTCCCGGGCGGTGCCGTAGGTGGTGACGGCCAGGAACGTGCTGGTGCGTTGCAGGCGCCCCCAGGGGTCGCCCCGGTAGCCGGAGTGGGCCGCGACGGCCGCCATGGCGAGCGGGTGCAGGGACTGCAGCAGCAGGGCGGCGAGGCCGCCGGTGAACATGGACGCGTCCGCGTGCACGGTGCGGATGGGGCGCTCGGGGCCGAACCAGCGCGGGCCGGGGGTGCCGTGGATGCGGGCGCGTTGGGCTGGTCCCTCCGGCCCCGCGACCCGGCGGAACAGGCTCCGGCCCAGCCGGCCCCGCACGTCCGGCAACACGAGCGGTGCCACCTCAGCCGCGGACGGCCGGTGTCTGCTTCGGGCCGCAGGGGCCCGTGGGCAGTACGGTCCGCGCGTGGGAGTCGTTGATCACGGCGGCCGCGGAGGCGTACCAGGCGACGAGCCCGGTGGCGATGCCGAACCAGCCGCCGACCTGGGTCCAGACGTGCGGCGGCGCCCCGGTCTGGAACTCGCCGATGGCCAGGAGGATGTAGGTGATCGTCAGCAGGACGAACACGCCGAGCACGGCGAGGGTGGTGCGCAGCGCGGCCACGGCCATGTAGGCGGTGAAGATGCCCCAGCCCAGCAGGTACAGCCCGATGGCGTTGTGCACGTCGCCGGCCATGGCCACGTGCGTCACGATCCACCAGTAGCTCATCCAGAAGGCGCCGTAGGAGGCGAACGCGGTCGCGCCGAAGGTGTTGCCGCGCCGGAACTCGAAGAGCCCCGCGACGAACTGGGCGATCCCGCCGTAGAACGCCGCCAGGCCGAGCACCGGAACGATCGCGCCGGTCTCCTTGAGCAGGTTGGTGTTGATGATGGACAGCAGCAGGGTGGTCAGCGCGAAGCCCGCCAGGCCCAGGGGCGCCGGGTCGGCCTGGGGCGCCGGACGCACGTCCGCCGCCCGCGCCTCACCGGGTACGGGGCTGCTCTTGTCCTCAGTCATGACCAGTATCCCTTCGGCCGAAGGTCAGCCTGTGTCGGTCCGGGTACCCCCGTGCACCGCCGGCAGTCGCCGTACGGCCGTGGCCGTACGGCAGTTGGGTGCGAGCGGTGTACGGGGCGCGGGCCACGGTCACGGCCGGCCGAGGGCGGCCCCGTGGATCACCAGTAGTGGCGGTGTCCGGCCACCGCGTGCCCCAGGGAGCCGAGGATCCACAGGGCGGCGCCGACCACGGCGAGGATGATGCCGATGGTCCACAGGATGGATATGCCGGTGACGAAACCGACGATGAGAAGGATGACACCGAGGACGATCATGGCCGCCTCCCGTTGCGGTAGTGCTCCTTCCACTGTGCACCCAAATGCGCCGGACAGCGCCTGGGCGGAATCCGTCCGCGCCTTCCTTCCGCACCCCTTGACGCCTTTGGTTCAGACCTTTAGGTTCACGGGTCAGCCAGTCATCCACGCATGCGTACTGTGTTCACTCACGTGAATGTCCACGAATGCCCCATCGAAGGGTGGCCCCCCACATGACCCGTTCCCAGCTGCTCGCGGCGGCGACCGTCGCGGGCCTCGCCGGCACCCTCGCGGTCCTCGGCACCGGCAGCGCCGGCGCCGCCGATCCTGACGTCGCGCCCGGCGGCAACTTCGACCTGTCGACCTGGCAGCTCCAGGAGCCGGTCGGCTCCCCGGGCGCCCCGACCACCATCCCCTCGTCCAGGCTCCAGGGAGCCCACGGCTACCAGGACGCCTACTTCTACACCGACACCCGCGACGGGGCGATGACCTTCTGGGCGCCGGAGAAGGGCGTCACCACCCCCAACTCGCACTACGCCCGCTCCGAGCTCCGCGAGACCAACCGCGACGGCAGCCCCGCCAACTGGCCGCTCAGCGGCGCCCATCGACTGAGCGCCACCCTGCGCGTGGTGTCCGTGACGTCCAACGTCTGCGTGGGCCAGATCCACCTCGGCACGGGCGGTTCCTCGACCAAGCCGCTGCTGGAGCTGTACTACCACGCGAACGGCGACATCGTCCTCGGCACCGAGAACTCGCCCTCCGGCGGCCAGACCCCGCACGCGGTCGGCCATGTGCCGGTCGGCAGGACGTGGAGCTACACCATCGCGGTCTCCGGCGGCGACACCGTCGACCTGACCGTCGACGGCAGCACCACCCACTACTCCATCCCCTCGTCCTTCAAGCAGTACAAGCAGTACTTCAAGGCCGGCTCCTACAACCAGTCCTCCTCGGACAGCACCACCAAGGGAGCCCGGGTCGCGTTCTACCGGCTGAACGTCTCCCACGGCTGACCCGTCCCCGCGGGCGCGGCTCACCCCTGGCCGCGCTCGCGCAGGGGAGCGGGGCTGCCCAGGCGGCCGGCCAGGAGCGGCTCCTGGGCGGCGACCGCGCCCGCGCTGAGCGCCACCGTGGCCGCCACGCACACCACGATCAGCCAGGACAGCAGCACGAACACCGACCCCACGGAGCCGTACTCGGCGAGGGTGCGGTTGAGCGCCCGCGGCATGTAGAGCCGGGCCGTCACCGACAGCACGGTGAGCACGAGAGCGGTGAGCACGGCGCCGGGCAGCAGGGGCTTCCAGCCCAGCAGGCCGCCCAGCAGCAGGTGCTGCGTCCACCACCACAGCAGCGTCTGCGTCACCAGCAGCAGCGGCACGCCCAGCCAGACTCCCGCCCCGAACCCGTTGCGCAGCGGTCCCTGCACGATCAGGGCGGCCAGCCACAGCACCAGCCACGCCACCCACCGCCAGGGTGCGATCCTGGCGCCCCCGCGCGGGATCTCCCAGACACGCCTGCACAGGCGCTGCATGGCCCGGCTGACCGCGGTCGCCGACAGCAGCGCCATCAGCGCGCCGACCACTCCGGTGGCCTGCCGCAGATCGTCGGTCGCCGGCTGGAGGACCTGCTGGAGCTGCTGGGCGGCCGCCCCGGTCAGCCCGAACACCGACCGCAACGAGTTCGCGAGCTGACGCCGGACGGCCGGGGGCGCGTAGGCGGTGACGACGAAGAGCAGCGGAACCGCCGTCAGGAAGCACTGGGCCGCCAGCCGGGTCGCGGAGTCGAAGATGTTCACCGACACCATGCGGTCCGCGAGATGGGTGACCACCGGGAACCGCGTCTCGGCCCGCGCATGGGCGGCCCGCGCGGAGGACACCAGCCGGGAGTACCGCGCGCGCCACCGCGGCGCGTCGCCTGCGCTGCTCGGCATGGGCGCTCCTTTCCTGCCATCAACAGTGGGGGAGTGGGCGCGTCGCGGCACGCCGGAGCGGCCGGTTCCGCGAAGGATGAGGGCATGGGGAACGTCCTGCCGGTGCTGTTCGCGCTCCTGGCCGCGTTCAGCAACGCCCTCGCCACCGTCCTGCAGCGCCGGGCCGCGCTCACCGTGCCGCAGTCCCGCGGCTTCCGTCCGGGGCTGATCCTCGACCTGATGCGCCGGCCCGTGTGGCTGGCCGGGATCCTGACCGTCATCGCCGCCGGTGTCTGGCAGGCGGTGGCCCTGGCGACCGGGCCGCTCTCCCTCGTGCAGCCCCTGTTCGTCCTCGAACTGCCCCTCGCCCTGGTGCTCGCCGCGCTGCTGCGGCGCCACCGGCCCTCGGGCGCGCTGGTGCTGCGGCTGCTCGTCGTCGTCACGGGACTCGCGCTGGCCCTGCTGTCCGCCGCCCCCTCCGGCAACCGCACCCATGTGTCCATCGACCGGTGGCTCCCGGTCCTGGCCGCCTGCGCGGGCGCCGTGGTCGTGCTGACCGCGACGGGGCTGCGCCGGCCGCCCGGCCGCTTCCGCGCCGCCGCCATCGGCGCCGCGACCGCGATCTGCTTCGCGCTGACGGCCGGCCTGATGAAGACGGCCGTGCACATCCTCACCGACGCCGGCCTCGCCGCGTTCCTCACCTCCTGGCAGACCTACGCCTTCGGGGCCAGCGGCGTGGGCGCCATGCTGCTCCTCGAACACGCCCTCCAGGGCGGCCCGTTGATCGCCTCGCAGCCCGCGCTCACCCTGGGCGACGCCGTGGTGAGCTTCCTGCTCGGCGTGCTGGTCTACGAGGAGCACGTACGCGCCGGCTGGTGGCTGCTGCCGGCGCTTGGCGGCATCGCCCTGATCGTCGTGGGCGTGCTGGCCCTCGCCCGGCAGGAGACCGAGTCCTGAACTCCCCGCGCGCTGCGCCAGGATGGGGGATGCATGACGAAGCGGAGCAGGTGGACGCGGCCGTCGCGGCGGAGTTGCGGCTCATGGATTCCGCCGTGCGGGCCTCGCGGGAGCAGGCGATGAGCCTGCTGGACCCGGAGTTCGTGGAGGTCGGCGCCTCGGGACGGCGGTGGACGTACGACGAGATGCTCGCCGCCCTCCCCGAACTGGACGGCGCCGCCGGTGACGGGCCGCGCTACGAGCCTTCGCACATGACCGGAGCGGTGCCGGCGCCCGGGCTGGTGCACCTCACCTACGAGACGTCGCTCGGCGGCAGGCGTGCCCGCCGCAGTTCGCTGTGGCGCAGAAGCGGCGACACGGGGGAGTGGCGTTTGTACTACCACCAGGCCACCCCGGTTCCGCCCGGGCAGCCGTGACGCGGTGTGGTGCGCCTGACCCGGGGTGGTCAGGAACTGGCGGCGCCGGGCCGCGCGGCCGCGGCCGCCCCGGCGTCCGGCTCACGCTGCGCGCGCGGGCCGGTGACCGTGCGCCCGCGCGCGGCGTCCATCTCGCGCCACTCCGGGCGCAGCCCGGTCAGGTTGGTGGTGAGGAAGTACGCCGCCCCGCCCGCCAGCAGCACCGGCACGAGCCCCGTCGCGGCCACCGCCGCCCCGGCCATCAGCCCGCCGAGCGGGATGCCGGCCCAGGCCAGCGAGTCGCCGAGCGCGTTGACCCGGCCCAGCATCCGGCGCGGCACCCGTTCGAACAGGACCGCGCCCAGCACCGGGTTGAGGAAGCCCCCGCCGAACCCGCCGACGGCGAACACCGCCAGCACGGCCCACATCGGCGCGCCCGCCGCCAGCACCAGGAACCTCGGCGCCCCGGCCAGCAGGAAGCCCGTGACGACCACCAGCCGGCGCGGCAGCCGGTGCCCGGTCAGCGCGGCGACCAGGCTGCCGCACACCGCCGCGGCCCCCGCCGCACTGCCCATCAGGCCCAGCGCGGCCGGCCCGTTGCCGGACTCCTTGGCCCACACGGGCATGAGCACCGTCGTGAAGGCGGCGTCCAGCAGATTGGTGACGCCCACCATGACGATCACCGAGAGCAGCAGCGGCTCGCCGCGCAGAAACGTGAACCCCTCCCCGAACCGCCGCCAGTAGCCCCCGCTCCCTCCGCCGCCCGCGTCCTCCCGTACTCCGTGTTCCTCCGCCGCGAGCCCCATCCCGCGCGGCAGCGTCACCCCGATGATCAGTGAACCGAGCGCGAAACAGCACGCGTTGACGACGAGTCCCGGCAGCGGGCCGAGCAGCGCCACCAGGGAGCCGCCGGCCGCCGGACCGACCGTGGAGGCGAGCCGCTCGGTCACGCCCGACAGCCCGGTGGCCCGCTCCAGCGGCACCCGGCCGCGCTCGGCCGCCTCCGGGACCATGACCTCCTTGGCCAGATCGCCCGGGCCGCGCGCCGCGCCGATCAGTGCCACCAGCACCAGCAGCAGCGGCAGGGACAGCACGTGCAGGGCGTGGCACAGCGGCACCGCCGCGGCCGCGGCCGCGCTGGCCAGATCGGTCGTCCAGGACACGGACCGCGGCCCGATCCGGTCCACCACCGGCCCGGTGAACGCCTTGACCAGCACGTACGGCGTCATCTCGCAGAAGGCCACCAGGCCGGTCCGCGTGGCGCTGCCGGTGGTCACGAGCACGAACCACGGCAGCGCGACGGCGGAGACCCTGGTGCCCGTCAGGGACACGGCCATCGCCGCCAGTACGCCGCACAGCGGCCGCATCGACCGCCCGTCCCGGCCGCCGCCCTCCCGTTGCCCGCTCGCCGGGGCAGGCCCGGTCACGGCGTACCCGTCGCGGCGTCCGGAGCGGCTTCCGGGGCGGGGGCGTCCAGTTCGGGCAGCAGATGGCTGATCACGGCGACCCGTGCCGCGCCCGCGGGGGCCGTCGCCGCCTGCTCCGGCGCGTCCCTGCGGTAGCGGGCGATCACCTCTCTCAACTCCCGCCGCAGCGAGGCGGCTTCCTCGGGAGTCAGGCGCAGCGCCCAGTCGCTCATGTCGAAGGTGTCGCGCCACTCCCGGGGCATGGTCTGCAGCTCGTTCAGCGCCCGCTGCGTGCGCAGGGTGTAGGCGGCGGCCACGGACTGCAGGTAGGCCAGCGTGGCCTCGGGCTCCCGGTCGGCCAGTTGCGGGTCGTCGAACTCCGTGTACTGGTGCACCGAACGCCACCAGCGCTCGCGCGCGTTGCCGCGCCCGGTGTCCTCCTCGACGAAGCCGGCCGCGCCGAGCTGGCGCAGATGGTAGCTGGCGGTGCCGGAGTTGACGCCGAGGCGTTCCGCGAGGCGGGTGGCCGTCGAGGGGCCGTACTTGCGCAGCAGTCCGACCAGTTGCACGCGGACGGGGTGGGCCAGGGCGCGCAGGCCCTTGGCGTCCAGCACGACCGCGTCCGGCCCCGCCACCGGGTCCGCGGTCCGCTCCTCGGGATCTGTCATACCGGCAGCGTAGACCGCGAAGGGGCGTTCGCAAAGGGTTCTTCGCAAAGATGTCTTCGCGAAGAACCCTTTGCAACATGGGGTGGGCTCCGGATGCCCGACCCGCCGGGTCAGTTCAGGGCCGGCGGCCCCGCTTCGGCGCCCGTGCCCCAGGCGGAGGGCTGCGCGCCGAGGGTGAAGGACAGCGAGCGTGCCCGGCGCAGGTCGGCGGTGGTCAGGTACGTACGGCCGTAGGGGGAGCCGTCGACCCGGGCCGACTGGATGTAGCGGCGGGTGTCCGAGGTGCCGGGCGCCTCGATGACGAGCGAGCCGTGCGGGTAGTAGCGCCGGTCGAGGGTGAGGTCGACCCGGTCGAAGACGGGCGTGGACAGGCCCCAGGTGGCGTAGCCGGGCTGGACCGGGAAGACGCCGATGGACGACAGCACGTTCCAGGCGGACATGGTGCCGAGGTCGTCGTTGCCCGTCATGCCGGTCGGCGTGTCGGTGAACAGGGTGAGCGCGGCGTGCACCACGTCGGTGGTCTTCCACGGCTGTCCGGTGGACAGGTAGGTGTACGGGGCGATGAGGTCGGGCTCGTTCTGCGGGTTGTACTTGTCCGCGTTGTAGTAGTCGTACGGGCCGTTCACCCACACCTCGCGGGCCGTCTTCGCCGGGTCCTTCAGGAGCCGGTCGTAGGCGAAGAAGGAGTCGAGCCGGTCGTTGGCCGCGGGCTTGCCGCCGATCAGGCCGATCATGCCCGGCAGGTCCTGCGGCACCAGCCACTGGTACTGCCAGGACGTGCCCTCGTGGAACCCCTCGCCGCGCGCCGGGTCGGCGGGGCCGGTGAAGGCGCCGGAGGCGTCGCGTGCGCGGAAGAAGCCCGTCGTGGGGTCGAAGATCCTGCGGTAGTTCTGGGCCCGGGCGGCGTAGCGCGCGGCGTCGGCGTCGTGGCCGAGCCCGCGCGCCATCTCGGCGAGCATCGCGTCGGACAGGGCGTACTCGAGCGTCGCTGAGGCGCCGTGGTCGTAGTCCGAGTCGCCGGGTTTGGCGTGCGGGCGGCCCTTGACGTACGGGGCGAAACCGCCCGCGATGTACTCCTTGTTGGCCTCGCGGCCCACGGCGGGCGAGTCGGCCGGCGGCACTCCGTCGGCGTTCTTCCTCAGGGCGCGGTAGGCGCGCTCCTCCCAGCCCTTGAGCAGCCCCTGCTGGTAGGCGTTGGTCAGGAAGGGGGTGACCGGGTCGCCGGTCATGATGTTCGTCTCGACCGTGCCGTAGCCCCACTTGGGCAGCCAGCCGCTCTCCTCGTCGATCCTGATGACGGAGATCGCCATGTCCCGCGCCTCGCGCGGCGCGAGCAGCGACAGCAGCTGGGTCTGGGTGCGGTAGGTGTCCCACAAGGACCAGTTCTGGTAGTACGTGAAACCCCGCGCCCGGTGCACCTTCTGGTCCCAGCCGGTGTAGCGGCCGTCCACGTCGCTGCCGATGTTCGGCGCGAGGAACGACCGGTACAGGGACGAGTAGAAGGTGCGGCGCAGGGTGTCGTCGCCGCCCCGCACCCGGACGTCGTCGAGCCGGTCCTCCCAGGCGCGCCGGGCCGCGGCGCGCACCTTGTCGAAGGAACGCCCGCCCTCCGCACGGAGGTTGAGGGCAGCGCCGCGCGCGTCGACGTACGACAGGGCCGTGGTGGCCTCGACCGTACGGTCCTTGGTGGTGTCGAAGCGGACGTAGGCGCCGTCGCGTCCGGTCCTGGCGCCGCCGGTGACCGTGGAGCCGTCCCAGGTGCCGTAGGCGGTGAACGGGCGGTCGAAGCGGGTGATCGTGTAGACGGTGTAGGGCTTGGTGTCCTGGCAGAAGCCGCTGCCGGTGATGGCGGTGCGCACCGTGCGGCTGTCCAGGATCTCCACCTTGGTCGAGACCGTCCGGTGCAGTGACTGGCCCGCGTTGAGCAGGACGTTGGCCTTGGCGGTGGCGGGGAAGGTGTAGCGCTGCACACCGGTGCGGGCCGTCGCGGTCAGCTCGGCCTCGATGCCGCTCTTGAGGTCGGCCTTGTAGTAACCGGGGCTCGCCTGCTCGGTGTCGTGGCCGAACTCGGCCGCGTACTTGGCGTAGTCCGTCTCCGTGACGTCACCCGTGGTCGGCAGGACGGGCAGGTCGCCGCCGAGGCCGCAGCCGACGCCGGAGAGGTGGACGAGCGAGAAGCCCCGGATGTGGTCCTGGGAGTGGTCGTAGCCGGTGTTGTGGCCGGTGTCGGGCGAGAACTGCACCATGCCGAAGGGCACGGCCGCACCGGGATAGGTGTTGCCCTCGTTCTCGGTGCCGATGAACGGGTTGACCAGATCGGTGAGTCGGCCGCCGCGAGTGTCCGCGTCGCCGGCGGCCGCCTGCGCCGAAGGGGCGGCCAGGGCGCCGGCGAGAAGCGCGCCCGCTGTCACCACCACGCCCACGCCACCACGTATCCGTTGGGTCCATCTCATGGGCGCCAGCCCCTCCCCGAAGCTTGGACAACGTTGTCAAGAACAGCGCGCTCATTCTTCGGCCTATACGTGTACGCGTCAAGAGTCCGTGTGCGAGAGCCGGTGGCCGCGGCACGGGGTCGCCGTGCCGGTGCCGCCGCGCCCGATACTCGGGCCGGCCGGGGCGCCCTGGAGCAGCGGCGGTTCGCGCGCCCGGCGTGGCATGGCATCCCAGGTCGCGGGCACCCGGCGTCGAACGCGGCTGCCCGGCGCCTGCCGTGGGCCCGGCCGGGCGAAGGCGTCAGCCGGGCAGCCGAACCGGGGCCGCTCCGGAAATGCCGCCGCACCGGCGGGGTGATGGGGTGGCGCGTGAAGCCTCCGGCCGGAGCCCGGCCGGCCGGGTCGAACAGCGGAGGAGACGGACATCGTGGGTTCCAGCCAGGACGCACCTCGGGCAGTGGTCCCCGAGCACCTGCTGAAGGGGCAGAAAGCGCTGGTCACCGGCGCGAATTCGGGTATCGGCAAGGCCACCGCCATCGCCCTGGGCAAGGCCGGGGCCGACGTGGTCGTCAACTACGTGACCGGCCGCGAGGACGCCGAGGCCGTGGTCGAGGAGATCACTTCCCACGGCGTACGGGCGCTGGCCCACGAGGCGGACGTGTCCGACGAGGGCCAGGTCGCCGCGATGATGGAGCACACCGTCCAGGAGTTCGGCACCCTCGACATCCTGGTCGCCAACGCCGGCCTGCAACGGGACGCCCCCTTCACGGAGATGACCCTCGCCCAGTGGCAGAAGGTCCTGGACGTCAACCTCACCGGACAGTTCCTCTGTGCCCGTGAGGCGGCCAAGGTGTTCCTGCGCCGGGGAGTCGTCCCCGAGGTCTCCCGCGCCGCCGGCAAGATCATCTGCATGAGCTCGGTGCACCAGATCATCCCCTGGAGCGGCCACGTCAACTACGCGGCGTCCAAGGGCGGCGTGCAGATGATGATGGAGACGCTGGCCCAGGAGCTCGCCCCGAAGAAGATCCGGGTCAACGCGATCGCCCCCGGCGCCATCAAGACCCCCATCAACCGCGACGCCTGGCAGACGCCCGAGGCCGAGAAGGACCTCCTGCGGCTGATCCCCTACGACCGTGTCGGCGACCCCGACGACATCGCCCACGCGGCCGTCGCCCTCGCCTCCGACCTCATGGACTACGTCGTCGGCGCCACCCTCTACGTCGACGGCGGGATGACCCTCTTCCCAGGCTTCGCCACCGGCGGCTGACCCCCTCAGCCCCCCGGCTGCCTGCGCGCGCCGCCGGCCTCGACGTGCTGATGTGGGCGCCCCTCGAGTCGCAGCGGCGGTGGATCGAGCGGGCCGGCATCGAGCTGGGCACGGGCGGACTCATGGCCGCCCGCACCGGCCCGAGCGCCCGGCTCGAAGGAGCCACCACGGTCCTCCTGGTCACGGACGCCGACGACTTGCGCGTGCTCGCCCGGGTCGTCCTCGCCGACCGCCGTCGACGGACGGGCCCACCGGGACGGCCCGCCGGGTCGGTCCGCCGGGTCGGTCCGCCGGGTCGGTCCACTGGATCGCTCCGCCGGGTCGGTCCACTGGATCGCTCCGCCGGAATCTGCCCGCCGCCCGGCATAGAGGGTGTCGTCGTCCCCTGCCCCGCCGGGGACGACCTGTTCGGCCCGGCCTGCCCCCGCACACCGTGGCGGCCGGCGGCCCGCCGCGAGCGGGCGCCCGCTTCCGCCCGCAGCCCGCGTCCGGCCCTCGCCCACCGGGCCACGAGACCGTCTTCGTCGTGCGGCGCGACGGCCGCCTCCAGTCCGCCAGCGGAAACGGCCCGCCCACCGCGCGGGACGACGGCACCCTCGTACCCCTGGGGCACGAACCGGACGGCCCCTAGTGGCTGTTGAGGGACTCGTTCAGGGTGATCGCTGCGTCGATCAGGGCGAGGTGGGTGAATGCCTGGGGGAAGTTGCCCAGTTGGCGGCCCGTCGGGTCGATCTCCTCCGAGTACAGGCCAAGATGGTTGGCGTAGCCCAACATCTTCTCGAACGCCAGCCGCGCCCGCTCGGCGCGGCCCGCGCGGGCCAGGGCGTCGACGTACATGAACGTGCACAGTGAGAAGGTGCCCTCCGAGCCGCGCAGTCCGTCGGGCGAGGCCTCGGGGTTGTAGCGGTAGACCAGGCTGTCGCTGACCAGTTCCTGCTCCATCGCGTCGAGCGAGGAGGCCCACATCGTGTCCTGCGGGGTGATGAACCCGACCGTCGCCATCCGCAGCAGCGAGGAGTCGAGCACGTCACTGCCGTAGTGCTGGACGAATGCCTGACGGTTCTCGCTCCAGCCCTTCGTCATGACCTGCTCGTACAGCGCGTCGCGCGCCGACTCCCAGCGGGCGGCGTCCGAGGGCCGGCCGTTGGACCGCGCGAGCCGCAGCGCCCGGTCGAAGGCCACCCACGACATCACCCGTCCGTAGGTGAAGTGTTCGCGGCCGCCGCGGGTCTCCCACAGGCCCTCCTCGGGCTGGTCCCAGTGGTCGGTCAGCCAGTCCAGGTTGGTCAGCAGCGCGTTCCAGCCCCGGTGGCCCAGCTGGAGCCCGTGCCGGTGCGCGCAGCAGATGCTGTCCAGCGCCTCGCCGTAGATGTCCAACTGCAGTTGCGTGGCGGCCCCGTTGCCGATCCGCACCGGCGCGGAACCGGCGTAGCCCTCCCAGTGCGGCAGGATCTCCTCGGTCAGGTCCGAGGAGCCGTCGACCTTGTACATGATGTTCAGCGGCCCCGAGTCCCCCTCGCTGCCCGCCCGTTCCTTGACCCGGTCGCCGAGCCACTGGATGAACGCCGTGGCCTCCTCGGTGAAACCCAGTCCGAGCAGCGCGTACACGGAGAAGGAGGCGTCCCGTATCCAGGTGAACCGGTAGTCCCAGTTGCGCTCGCCGCCCAGCTGCTCCGGCAGGGCCGCCGTCGGGGCGGCCACCAGGGCGCCGCTCGGGGCGTAGGTCATGAGCTTCAGGGTGATCGCGGACCGTTCCACCGCCTCGCGCCAGCGGCCGGTGTAGCGCGACTGGCCGAGCCACGAACGCCAGTAGTGGACGCTGTCGTCGAAGATCTGCTCGTACTCGGCCAGGCGCATCTCCCGGGGCGGGCCGTCGGCCGCCCACTCGAGCACCAGCCCGCGCTGCTCACCCGCCTGGAGGGTCAGCTTGAGGTGGAGGTCGTTCTGGAGGTCCGTGAGGACGTCCAGGAGACGGTCGTCGCCCGGTTCCCGCACGGAGTGGACGGTCAGTTCCGAGCCGTCCTGCGCGGCGAACACCGCTCCGTGCTCGGTGATGTGCAGCCGGTGTCCCTGGCGCCCGTAGTCGAACCTCGGGGCCACGACGATCTCGAACGTCATGCTGCCGCGCACACAGCGGACCATGCGCACCAGCCGGTGCCGCTCCGTGACCGTCGTCCCGGTCACCGGCATGAAGTCCAGCACCTCGCCCGCGCCCGCCTCGGTCATGAAGCGGGTCACCAGGATCGCCGTGTCGGGAAGGTACAACTGCTTGGTGGCATAGGTCGGATGGAGCGGCCGCACCGTGCAGTGCCCGCCCTTGTCCTTGTCGAGGAGCGACCCGAACACACTGGGCGAGTCGAACCGGGGCATGCACAGCCAGTCGACCGTTCCGTCCGTGGTCACCAGGGCCGCCGTCTGCAGATCGCCGAGCAGGCCGTGGTTCTCGATCAGCGGGTAGTCCACCATCGGGGCGCCCCTCTCGGTGTGCGATTCACCCGAACGCCGCCCCCCGGACCAGAGTAGGCCGCACTCCCGCGCCCGGCGCGTCGGGCCGCGGCGAGCGGCTTTGGCCAGTGCGCGGCAGCCGTGGCGGCGACGCGGCTACGAGGATGCGGTGCAGGCCCGCAGCACCGCAGCGTCCACCTCCGCCGCGCTGCCGGAGGCGTCGATGGTGACGCCCGGCTCGTCGGCCTCCAGCGGGTCCAGGACGGCGTACTGCGAGTCGAGCAGCGCGGGCGGCATGAAGTGCCCCGAGCGGTGCGCGATCCGCCGCGCGGCCACCGCACGGTCCAGCGCCAGGTACACGAACCACACGTCCGCTCCCGCGCGCCGCAACTCGTCCCGGTAGGCGCGCCGCAGCGCGGAACACGACAGGACACCGCCCCGGCCGCGGGCGGCCGTGGCCCGGATCCAGTCCGCGAGCGCGGCGAGCCAGGGCGCGCGGTCGGCGTCGTCCAGGGGATGCCCGGAGGCCATCTTGGCGCGGTTGGCCGCCGGGTGCAGGTCGTCGCCCTCCTGGAACGGCACGCCGAGCCGCTCCGCGAGGTGCGCTCCCACGGTGGACTTGCCACTCGCCGAAACGCCCATCACGACCACGATCCGCGTGTCACGGGCCATGCCGGTCAACGTGTCTCCTCGTCAGTGGTCCTCGGGACGGTCGTCGTCGCGCAGTCTGCGCCACAGCTGCGTGCGGTGCAGCACGTACATGGCGAGGGCCAGCACCCCCGCCTGGAGCCCGACGGCGAGGAGCCAGAAGACGGCCCGGCTCTCCAACTCGTCCGTCAGGAAGGTGAAGTTCATTCCGAAGTACCCGGTCAGGAAGGTCAGCGGAAGGAAGATCGTCGAGACGATGGCGAGCCGGTTGATCACACCGTTCTGCTCGCCGGAGACGAGTGAGGAGTAGCTGGCGAAGGCACGGCGGGTCGCCTCCTGGAGGGACGTGATGTCCGCGAGCACCAGCCGGCCGGCGCCCTGGAACTCGCGGGCGAGCCGCCGGTGCTCCTCGGGGAAGGCCCCGCTCATGATCCGGCGGGTGAGGACGTCGTCCGTCACCTGGAGGTAGGGCAGGAGCGCCCGGTGCAGGAGGCCGGCCCGCCGGCGCAGCCGGGCCAGGCGGTAGACCTGGTCGGGCCGACGCCGCTCGAACATCCGGTCCTCGAGGTCCTCCGTGGTGAGCAGGGCCCGTACGGCGGCCCGGCGGAAGGTCTCCAGGGACTCCTGGAGCAGCCGGAACAGCACGGCCGCCGTGTCCGAGGCCCCTTCCCGCGCCAGCCGCGCGGCGAAGCCGTCCAGCGCCTGCAGCGGGCCCCGCCGGACGGTGACGAGATGCCCTTCGGTGGCGAACACGTGGACGTGGGCGACGCTGGCGCCCTCGACCACCGGTACGACGATGCCGATCCTGTCGCCGAGGAAGTCGGCCCGGACCGGCTCGTCCGTCCTGCCGAACCGGGGCAGGCCCTCCGTCCGCAGCCCCAGCAGGCGGGCGATCCCGGGCCCGTCGTCCGGCGCCGTGTCCGCGACGGTGACGGCCACGCCCTGGGCGGTCCCGTCGGAGTCCTGGAGGCGGAAGAGGGACACCGAGGCCACCCGCTCCCGCGGCGGGTCCTGCTCGTTGCGCACCCGGAAGCGCAGGTCGAGCTCGGGGTTCCCCGTCTCCAGGACCCCGCGCGCCGCGTCCACCACGGCCGCCGGGTCCTCGGCGTGGAAGGCCTCCAGGACGTCCAGCAGCGAGCGGCCGATCATACGGTCGACGGGGAACTCCCGGATGTGCCGCGCGGCGGTGTTGACCCGCACCAGCAGCAGCCCGGTGTCGTACACGTGCAGCCCGCCGGGCGACTGCCCGAACAGCACCCCGGCCACCGCCTCGTCCAGCCCGGACCCGCTCCATCCGGATGCGCGAGGTGGTTCAGTCACGACGGGGTCCTTGCCGGTGCGTCTTCCCAGAGCGGACACACCGAGCAAATCACCGGGCGGCCCGCACCGCCACCGTGGCCCGCGCGCCTGCCGTCCCGCCGCCCCGCCAGGAGGTCAGTGGCCGCCGCCCGCCGAGGCCAGCCGGGCCGAGGCGCGGGCGCGGGCCGCCTCCAGGACGCTCAGCAGGACGTGCTTGCTGGAGGCGCGGTCACGCACGTCGCACAGCACCACAGGAGTCGCCGGATCCAGGTCCATCGCCGCGCTCACCTGCTCGGGCGTGCAGTCGCGCCGCCCGTGGAAGCAGTTGATGCCGACGGCGAACGGGATGCCCCGCTCCTCGAAGAAGTCGATCGAGGCGAACGAGGCCTGCAGGCGCCGGGTGTCGGCGAGGACGACCGCGCCGAGGGCGCCCATGGCCAGGTCGTCCCACATGAACCAGAAGCGGTCCTGCCCCGGCGTGCCGAACAGGTACAGCACCAGCTCCGGCGCGATGGTGATACGGCCGAAGTCCATGGCGACGGTCGTCGATGCCTTGCCCTCCACACCGGCCAGGTCGTCGACGCCGAGGCTCGCCTCGGTCATGCGCTCCTCGGTCTCCAGCGGGGGGACCTCGCTCACCGAGCCCACCATGGTGGTCTTGCCCACGCCGAAGCCGCCCGCGATGAGGATCTTCAGCGCGGTCGGCATGACCGGCTCGGAGTTCATGAGCGGCTCAGAGCTGACGGATACCATCCATCACCCTTTCGATGAGTTCCACGCTCGGCTGGTCCTCCCGCCCGGGCGGCGACTGGACCAGGATCAGCGAGGCGTCGAGCAGATCTCCGCACAGCACCTTCACCACGCTCACCGGCAGGTCCAGCAGCGCGGCGATCTCGGCGACCGCCAGCGCGCGGTCCCTGCACAGGTGCAGGATGTGCGCCGCCTCCGGCTCCAGGTGACCGGCGTCGGCGAGGTGCGCGGTGCGCGCGACGACCAGTGTGATCAGGGCGAACGCGTGCTGGCTGTGCCGGGTGCGCCCGCCGGTGATGGCGTACGGCCGTAAGTAGCGCCCGGTCTCCGGACCGGTGCGCCACCGCTGTTCAGGCATCCCGGAAGGGGCCGCCGGACGGGGACTGCACGCGGGGAGCCGCGGTCAGGTACTGGCCCACCTGTTTGACGAGCGTGCCCATCTCGTACGCCATCATCCCGACGTCCACTCCCTCCGAGGCGATCGCGGCCAGCCGCGCGCCCTTGCCCGCGGCCGTGACGAAGAGGAACGCCTTCTCCATCTGGATGACCGACTGCTGCACCTGTCCGCCGTGGAAGTGCCGTGAGGCGCCGCGCGCCAGGCTGTGCACGCCCGACGCCACCGCGGACAGGTGCTCGGCGTCGTCGCGGAGCATGGCCTTTGACTTGCCGATGAGGAGACCGTCCCCGGACAGCACGATGGCGCAGCGGATCTCCGGGATCCTGTCCACCAGGGCGTCGAGGAGCCAGTCCAGTTGAGGTCCTGTGTGTACCTGCTCAGTCATTGCGTAACTGTCCTCACAGTTCGTCGGCACTACGGTCCGCCGATTCGTCCTGCCGCCCGTGCGCGCCGTGCGGTTCGTCGCCCTGGAACATCCCGGCCCGTTTGAGCCCCAGGTGTATGGCGCTCATCGCCCGGGCGGACGCCTCGGGGGAGAAGACGTCGTCGTCACCCTCGTCGCCGTGGCCGCCCTCCGCCTGTGCCTGCGCCGCCTCCCTGCGCAACTGCTGCGCCAGGCTCGCTCCCCGGACGCGCTGGGGCAGCACCTCGGGCGTGGACAGGGGGCGTCCGGCGCCGGGTGCGGCGGTCTCCGGTGCGGTGAGCCCCGGTGGGGGCACGGCCGCGCCGGGGGCGGGTGCCGCGGGCGGCGGGGCCGCCTGCTGCCGGCGCCTGGGCAGGCCGGGCTGCCCGGCGCCCGATGCCGTGGGACCGGCGGGCGGGGCGGGCGGCGCCGCCGGCGGGTGGGACCGGACCGGGTCCGTGTCCTGCCCGGGTGGCGCCCATCCGGGCGGTTCGGCCGGCGGGGACACCGGATGTTCCGAAGCGGGGGGCAACAGGCCTGCACCTCCGTACTCGGGGAAACCGCTGGGGTCGGGCAGAGGCGCGTGCGTGACGACCTCGTCGGGCGCGACGGCCGGCGCGCTCGGCCGGGCGGGCACGGCATGCCCCACGACGACCGGCGCGTCCGCGCCCGCCCCGGGGGTGGCGCCCCTGCCGCCGACGGCACCGGCGGCCCTGCCGGCCGCCCCGGGAGGTGGGTCCGTCGCGCCCGCCGGAGCGCCGGCCGCCCCCGCGGGAACGCCGGTTCCAGCCCTCGCCCCGGCTCCCGGAGCGCCGGCTGTCCCGGCAGGACCGCCCGTTCGGCCGCCCGCCCCCGCCGGGGTGCCCGTACGGCTGCCCAGGGCGCGGTCGGCGGGCTCGTCCGGGGCCGCCACCGCACGGCCCGCGGCGACGGCGGCCGACTGGAGCTGGTCGACCACGGGGGACGAGACGCCCTCCAGCAGCTCGGCGGGCAGTACCACCAGCGCGAGCGTGCCGCCGTAGTCGGACTCGCGCAGGACCACGCGGATGCCGTGGCGTTCGGCGAGCCGGGCCACCACGAAGTGGCCGAGGCGCGGGTCCTCGCCCAGCGCCGTCATGTCGATCCGCGGCGGGTGGGCGAGCAGTTCGTTGGCGCGGTGCAGGTGCTCGGGCTGCATGCCGAGGCCCTGGTCCTCCACGTGCACGGCCAGGCCCTTGGCGACCCGGGTCGCGCTGACCGTCACCTGCGTGTGCGGGGGCGAGAACGCGGTGCCGTTCTCGATGAGTTCGGCGAGCAGGTGCGTGACGTCGGCGACGGCCCGCCCCGAGACGGCCACCCTCCGGTCCGACGGGGTGTTCCTCACCCTGACGCGCGTGTACTGCTCGGTCTCGGCCACCGCGCTGCGCATCACGTCGGTGATGGGCACGGGCGGTGTCATACGGCGGCTCGGCGGGGCGCCGCTGAGGATCATCAGGTTCTCCGCGTGCCGCCGCACACGGGTGGCCAGGTGGTCGACCCGGAAGATGTCCTTGAGCAGGTCCGAGTCCTCGTGCTTGCGCTCGAGGTCGTCCAGCAGGGAGATGAGCCGGTGGATCAGGCTCTGCGCGCGGCGGATGAGCTGGGCGACGACCTTCTCGGTGCCTTGCCGGCCCTTCGACTGGCGCAGGGTGGAGTCCGCCGCGATGCGCACCAGCTGGTCGACGGCCGCCGACAGCCGCCCGAACTCGTCGTCCGCCGCGTGCGCCCGGTGGGGCAGCAGCACGGACGGGTCCACGTGTTCGCCGCGCTCTATTCGGGCGAGGATCGCGGGCACCTGATGGGACGCCAGCTGGTCGATCTCCGACTGGAGTTCGGCGAACCGGCCGAGAGCCGACCGGCGGGCGCGCAGGGCCAGCAGGGCGGCTCCGGCGAGGGCGGCGAGCGTGGCCGCCGTGCCCAGCAGCGCCGCCAGCAGCAGATTGTCGCCGTGGTCCGAGGCCCTGGCGGCCAGCGCGTCAAGGGAGTCGCCGCCGAGCCTCTGGAAGTCGCCGACCGCACCGCCCGCGGCGGCCGGCCACGCGTCGGCGTCCGAGGGAAGGGCGTTGCCCTGTCCGCCGCTCACGGCCTGTTCGAGCGAGCCGACGGTGTCCCACTGCGCGCCGCCGGCGATCTGCGGGTACCGTCCGGCCGCGTCGCCCGGCAGGTCCTGGACGGTCAGATCGGCCCGGGCCGCCTGCTGCGCGGCGAGGTACTGGCCGAACCGCGCGCGGTCCGCCGCCGAGAGGCGGTGCGCGGACAGGGCGCCGGCCATCAGGGCGTCCTCCCGCGCGAGCATCTCCGTGCTGCGCGCCAGGGCGACCGTGGCCGTGCCCGCGCGCTGCTGCTCGCCGTCGTCGCTGCGCACGGCCTCGGTGAGCAGGTCGATGCCCTGGGAGACGGCGTCGGTGAAGTATCCGAAGGCGTCGCCGGCGGTCAGGGTACGCGCGTCGATCGCGCTGCGGCGCTGTGCCAGCGCGTCCAGCGTGCCGCCGAGCGTCTTGGCCCTGCGCCGCAGCTCGGCCGTGTCGAGCCCGGACGCGCGACGGAACCCGGCGACGGCCGCGTCGGTCTTCGTGCGGGCCGCCTCGAGGTCCGAGCGGACCGAACTCGCGCGGCCCGCCTGCCAGGCCGCGGTGAGGCCGCGCTCGGTCTGCAGCCGGGTCAGCACCTCCTGGAGGGGGCCGGCGACCGACGAGACGTGGTCGGCGTCGGTGTGCGACTGGACCTGCTCGTCGACGAGCCCGGCCGCCGTGTATCCCCACAGCGCGCTCAGGCAGACGGCGGGGACGACGAAGGGGACGACGAACGAGGACCGCAGCGATCTGCGAGGGGCGGCGCGGTGACGTGTCCGCCGGTCGCGGGTGCCTGGCATCTGATTCCTCGTACAGCAGCGATACACCGGAGTGATGGGGATGCTCAACGCCCGTCCCCGCGCAGTGACCTGGTGGCTCACCGTGATCGAAGGCCGGTGCGAGCTGCACCGTATCAGGATCATCGCGCAGCGTCACTCCGGCCTCCGGGCAACTGGTGCCTTTCTTCACAGTAGTTGGGGTACCGGACAGCCAATGGTCAACTGCTGTCCGGCGCAGGGCACTTGACTGCCGCGGCGGTGTCCTCGATCAGAGAAGGGCGAGCAGCCGGGGGGTGTAGAGGGCCTCGGCGGAGACGATCCCGGCGACCATGTCGAGGTAGATCGCGGTGAGTTCGGGGTCGGACTGCACGGCCCGCAGCAGGGAGAGCCGCTGTTCGTGCGGGTCCAGCCGGGCGACGCCGAGCGTGGCCTCGTAGCCGGGGGCGAGGTCCTGGTCCCGCTGCCGGGCGAAGTCCGCGAGGGCCGCGTCGAGCCGGGCCGGATCGCCGTCCAGGAGGCCCGTCACCTTCGCCACCAGGCTCTCGACCTGCTGGAAGGCGTCACTGATGCCACGCGCCGTGATGGAGTCCTTGTGGTGCCCCGCGTCGCCCACGAGCACCCATCCGGGGCCGGTCGCCTGCCGGAAGAAGTTCTGCTGGTCGCCCGTGCCGTGCAGGCGTTCCGCGGGCTCCCGGCCGCGCAGCCGCTCGTACAGGGCGGGCGCGGTGGTGCGTATCTGCTCCTCGTAGGCACGGTGGGCGCCGGCGCGGACCTCCTCGAAGCGCGACTGCGGGAAATACGCCAGGACCAGCGTCGTACCGTCGTTGGTGGGCACGGCGGCCACCCAGCCGGCGGGCCGCTCGTACAGTTCGAGGTCGGCCGGCACGTCCGGCCAGTACGTGTAGTACGCGCAGGTCAGCCGGCGATCGTGCACGGTGTACGGTGCCGCCGTGAGCCGGGCGACGGTGGAGCGCATGCCGTCCGCGCCGATCACCAGGTGTGCGCGTTCGGTGAAGGTTCCGTTTCCCCGGCGCCCCTCCACGCCGACCACCCGGCCCGTGTCGTCCCGCAGCAGCCCGGTCACCCGGCAGCGGTCGCGGAACTCCACGCCCGCCTCGACCGCCGCGTCGACGAGGACGGGGTCCAGCACCCGGCGGCGCGGGGCGAACCCGGTCCGCTGGCCCTCCACCCCTCGCGCGCACCCCTCGATGCGGATGTCGGCCACCTCGTAGACCGTGCGCTTCAGCGGCGGGCAGCCCGAGGCGCGCACCCGCTCCAGCAGGCCCCACCGCGCGAGCGCGGCGACGCCGGGCTGGTGGACGAGATGGGTGGACAGGACGTCGGAGCCGTACGCCGACTTGTCCAGCATCAGCACCCGGTGCCCGGCGCGGGCCAGGAGCAGGGCGGTGGAAGCGCCGGCGCAGCGCGCCCCCACCACGATGACGTCGTACATGCGAAAGCCTCACAGGGAACGTCGGGGACAGGAAGCGGTGGGGGGAAGCGTGGGGGAACAGCGGGGTCTCCGGTGGGGGCACCGGTGCCGGTGCGTGGCGGTGGCGGTGCCGGGGCGTGGCGGTGCCGGGGCGTGGCGGTGGCGTCAACGGTCAGCGGACGCTGCCGAGTTCCGCCAGCACCGCGCGCCGGTCGATCTTGCCGTTGGTGTTCAGCGGCAACTGCTCCAGCACGGTGATCCGACGCGGCATCATGTACGGCGGCAGCCGCTCGCCCAGGGCCGCGTACAACCCGTCGGCGCCGCAGCCCGATCCGCTCACCGCGGCCTGCAGTTCCGGTTCCCCGTCGGCGGCCGGCACCGTGACGACGATGGCGTCGCGCACCCCCGGCTGGCGCCGCAACGCCGCCTCGATCTCCCCGAGTTCGATCCGGTGTCCGCGGATCTTCACTTGGTGGTCGGTCCGCCCCAGGTGGACCAGGTGGCCGCCCTGCACCGCCACCCGGTCGCCCGTCCGGTACCAGTGGCCCTCGGCGGGCGGACCCTCCCCGGCGGGCAGCAGCTCGTCGGTGAGGAAGCGGCCCGCGTTGTCCGCCGCGTTCGCGTAGCCGGCGAAGCGCAGCGGCCCCCTGACGCACAGCTCGCCGCTGTCGGCGGGCCGGCCGGTGTCGTCCAGCAGCACCACGTCCAGGACCGGGTAGCCGGCGCCGATGGGCGCGGTGCCGTTCGGGGTGCGCGGCCAGTCGGCGGGGTCGTCGGGGAAGCGGTAGGCGGTGCAGGAGATGGTCAGTTCGGTGGGGCCGTAGAGGACTTCGAGGCGGCTGTCCGCGGCGGCCGCGCGCCACTCGCGGGCGGCGTCGAGGGTGAGCGGCTCGCCGCCGAAGACGCTCCAGCGCAGCGTCGGCATGCTGCCGGGGGTCAGGGTGCCGAGCCGGGAGGCGAAGGAGATCAGCGACGGCACCGAGAACCAGTGCGTGAGCCGCAGCTTGTTGACCGTCCGCACCGGGGACAGCAACTGGCCGCGCTCGGGCACGACCAGCGTGCCGCCGCCGGCCCAGGCGACGAACAGGTCGTGCACCGACCCGTCGAAGGTCAGCTCGAATGTCTGCGACAGCCGGGCGCCCGGCCCGATGCCGTACCGGCCGGCGACCTGCTCCAGATACGCGCAGATGTTGCGGTGCCGGATCGGCACGCCCTTGGGGACGCCCGTCGAGCCCGACGTGAAGATGAGGTACGCGAGGTCGTCCGGGCCGGGCCGCGGCCAGGACACGTCGGGCACCGGCCCGTCCCCGAGGGCCGCGAGTTCCCCGGGACCGGCCGCGAGGACGGGCACGCCCAGGCCCTCCCCGGCGCCGGCGGTGCCGCCCAGGACCAGGTCCAGGCCGGCCGCCTCGGCGATCCCGGCGGTCCGCGAGGCGGGGTGCTCGGGGTTGAGCGGCACCACGGCCGCGCCCGCCCGCAGCACCGCGAGATAACCGGCGTACGCGGTCACCGAGCGGGCCGCCAGCAGCCCGACCCGGCGCGGCGCGCTGCCACCGCCGGCCACGAGCAGGCGGGCGGCGAGCCGCTCGGCGAGGTCGCGAAGTTCGCCGTAGGTCAGGCTCTCCCCGCCGACCTCCAGCGCGGTGACGCCGGGGTGCTCGGCGGCCGAGCGGGCGAACCAGTCGTAGAGCGAGGTCGGTCCGCTCACCGGGCCACCGCCTCCAGTGCCCGCGTCCACTGCCGCAGCTCGCCGACCGTGCGCAGCCGGCCGAACTCCTCCGGGTCGACCTCCGCCTCGCAGCGCTTGACCAGTTCCACCACGATCCGCAGCTTGGCCAGCGAGTCGATGCCGATGTCCGTCAGCGTGGAGGCGTCGTCGAATCCGGTGCGCGCGTGCTCCCGGAGGACCCAGGCCGCGAGGTCGCCGTCGTCCTCGTGCGGGTGCTCCTCACCGGGCCAGTAGCGCCGGGTCTGCCAGGGGTATCGGGGCAGCGGCACATGACGGCCTGGCTCGTCGCCGAACACGGTCTCCCACTGAACGTCCTCACCGCGCAGGTAGCGTTCGGCGACGGCGGTCAGCGGCCGTCCGCCCACCGCCGGTGTGCCGGTGAGGGCGGCCGCCAACTCCTCGTGGCTGCACCCGATCACGGCCGTGCGGTGCTCGTGGTGGTGGCGCCGGGTGGCCGCGGTGAAGCAGATGTCCCGCAGGGCGTACGACGCTCCCGCCCCGCCGGGGCGCAGATAGCCGGCGTAGGAGCGGGTCAGCTCCGCCAGCGCCTGCGGGGTGTGCGCGGAGATCGCCAGGACGTACGGCGCACCGTCCGGCGCCGGGCCGGCCGCGTCGGAGCCCAAGTCGGCCCGGCCGAGCACCACATGGGCGTTGAGGGCCGAGGCGCCCTGCCCGCAGACCCCGGCGACTACGGGCCGCCCGGGTCCGGGCAGCGGCTGGGGCTTGGACGGTACGGTCAGCGGCAGCCCGTCCCAGTCGACGTCCGGGTGCGGGGTGTCCAGGTGCAGGCTGGCCGGCACCTCGCCGTGCTCCAGGCACAGCACCGTCTTGATCAGCCCCGCCATGCCGCCGGCGGCCTCGGCGTGACCGATGTTGGTCTTCACCGAGCCGACCAGCAGCGGCCGGTCCGCGGGGCGCCCCGCGCCGAGCACCTCGCCGAGCGCGGTCAGCTCCAGCGGGTCGAGCAGGGGCGAGCCGGAACCGTGCGCCTCGACGAAGTCGACGTCGGCCGGGTCCACCCCGGCGTCCTCGTACGCCCAGCGCAGCACGTCCAACTGGCCCTCCAGGGACGGGTTGAGCACCGCCTCGCTGGTGCGGCCGTCGTTGCCGACCGCGCTGCCCCGGATGACGGCGCGCACCCGGTCGCCGTCGGCCAGCGCGTCCGCCAGCCGCTTCAGTACGACGACCCCGACGGCGTCGCTCGGGGCGTAGCCGTCGGCCCTCGCGTCGCCGAACTTGCTGCGCCCGTCGCGGGCCATGCCGCCGGCGTGGGTGAGCACCAGGCTCTCGTCGGGGCGCAACGCGATGCTGACCCCGGCCGCGAGCGCCAGCGGGCTCTCGCCGGAGCGCAGGCTCCGCACGGCCTGGTGCACGGCCACGAGCGAGGAGGAGCAGGCGGTGTCGACGACGACGCTGGGGCCGCGGAAGTCGAAGAAGTGGGACAGCCGGGCGGGCAGCAGCGAGCGGAAGTTGTTCAGCTGGGCGGCGGTGACCGCCTCGGGGCCCTGGCGCAGGGCGAGTTCGAGGAAGTCGGCGCGCGCGTTGCCGACGTACACGGCGGTGCGGGTGCCCGCCAGTCGGTCGGGGCGCTGCCCGGCGTCCTCCAGCGCCTCCCAGGCCGTCATGAGCAACAGCCGCTGCTGGGGGTCGAGTTCGGCGGCCTCGGTGGCCGACATGCCGAAGAACTCCGCGTCGAAGCCGGCGATGTCACCGATGTAACCGGCCCGGCGGCCGGCTATTCGGCCCTGCCCGGGCTCGGCCTCGGGGGAGTGCAGGGAGTCGACGTCGTAGCGTTCGCCGGGGGTCTCGGCGGTGACGTCCTCGCCGTCGCGCAGCAGTGCCCACAGCTCCTCGGGGTCCGTCGCGCCGGGCAGCCGGCAGGCCATGCCGATCACCGCCACCGACCGGTCGTCCGCAGCGGACCGCACGCCACCGGGCCTGTCGTCGGGCCTGTTCATGGGAGAACTCCGTTTCATATGTCGCCACTGTCCCTGCGTCATGGAGCGGTTCGAGCCCGTCCCGTCCTGCTCCGGCGCGCGCTGGGACCGGGCACAGGTGGTCACGGCACGTGGGGCGGGAACGGCTGTCCGGGCTTGCGCTGTACCGGGTGTCGGGAGCGCCCTGCGGCCGGTCCGGGGGGCCGCACCGTCCCGCGCGGCATCGTCGCCATCAGGCCACGGGCGGGGCCGGCCGGCCGGTGTCACACGGACACGGCGAAAGGGCGGGAGGCTTGGCCTAAAACCCACCTGCGGGAGGGGCGCCGGAGGTCTTGACGATCCCGCTCACCGGATCCCGACCGGGGACCGCGCACCCGCCTCACCACCCCAAATCCGAACGCAATTTCGAACACCTACTGTCACGTCGGGCGATTCCGTCAGTGTCGACAACAAGTCCACCGGACGATTGTCGGGTGGAAAATCGTTTCGGTTCGACGGCCGCCGGGAGAATGACGGGAAGTGATCGCTGCTGGTTGAAACATCGAAGATTTTGGACAGACTCCCCGAATGGCCGGGTGCAGACCGCCCCGTGGACGCGCGGTGACCGCCGAGGCGGCCCTTCCGTCCGCCCAATACCCTCTGTAGTCAAAGGCGTTGGCGGTGAGGCGACTGAGACCGGAATGACCTGGAGGGGTGATCCCCGCGGCCCGGAATCTCTGCTTTGATCTGACCTCATGGAATCCCTGTCATCCGAACAACACCGTCTCGCCGGCGAGCAGCGGACGCGACGGCTGAGGATTCTCGGCCTTGATGCGGCCGAGGCGGAAGCCACCTTCGACCGGGTCGCCCGGCTCGCGGCCAGTTTCACCCAGTCCCCGTTGGCCATGGTCAACTTCATCAACGACGAGCGGCAGATGTTCCGTGGCATGTACGTGCCCACCTCCTCGCCCGAGGACCCGGTGGACACCGAGGGCGGCGGCATACCGTTCGATTTGAGCAACCTGGCCCGCGAGGCCCCCGGCGACTACGGCTTCTGCCCCCACGTGGTCGCCCAGCAGTCCCAGCTCGCCCTCGACGACGTCTTCGACTACCCGCGCTTCAAGGGAAACCCCCTCGTCAACGACCTGGGCGTGCGGTCCTACCTTGGCACCCCGCTGCGCGACAACACCGGTCTGATCCTCGGCACCGTGTGCGTCGCCGACTTCCAGCCCCGCAACTGGGACGCCAAGATCAGGCAGGGCATGCAGGAACTCACCGAGACCCTGCTGTCCGAATTCAAGCTGCGCGACAGCCTGCTGGCCCAGCAGCAGGAGCTGTTCGCGGTGTTCGACGGGGCGCCCTTCCCCATCATGCTCACCGAGGGCCCCGACCACCTGCTGCGCTACGCCAACGGCAAGCAGGGCCAGGCCTTCGGCATGGTCCCGCAGTTCAGCCCGGCCCGGCACGTGCTGCCCGGGCTCGACAAGATCGGCGTCTTCAACGCGATGGACGACGCCCTGCGCATGGGGCGCACCACCACGCTGCCCCAGGTGTCGCTCAGGACGTACGACTCCCCGGCGCCCCAGGACTTCAGCTTCCTGTGCACCCCGGTGCGCACCTCGCCCAGCGCCCCCTTCAAGGGCGTCCTCACGGTCGCCATGAACACCACCGGCCAGGGCTACGGCGGCGCCGAGTCGCAGGCCTTCGCCGCCAACGTCCAGCAGCGCTTCGAGCAACTGGGCGGGGGTGCGCTGTCCGACCGCATGCCGGGACGCTGACCGGAACCCGGCCCCGGCCGCGGCCCTCGCCCCGCCCGACGCACGCCCTCTTCCGGCCCGCCCCGCCGGACCCCGGCCCCGGGACCAGCCTCCGGAGCCGGAAACCGGACGGGCGGGCCGCCGTGCGCCCCCGCATACTGAAGGGGACGACCCTGTGCCAACGGCGGAAATGCGGCGATGCGGCAGGACCACTTCGATCAGGTCACCGGCGGCGCCGCCCGGGACGCGGGCGGCTGGCTGGGAACGCTGTCCGTCGCCGTCGTGGCCACCAGCGCCGACGGCAAGGTCGTCCGCTGGGACGACACCGCCCAGGAACTCCTCGGCTACCCCTCCCGTGAGGTGCTGGGGCGCCACATCGCCGATCTGCTCCATCCCGGCGCGGACCGGAGCCTCGGCCGCTCGCTGTGGGACCTCGCGGTCACCGGCAGCGGGGTGACCGGCGCCGTCACCGCCTGGCACCGCGACGGACACCCCCTGGAGCTGGAGATCTGGGCGGCGCCCGTGCCGACCCGGCGGCGCGGCGGGAGCACCGTGCTCGTGTTCGCCGCCGAGGCCCACGCGGCCCGCTCCATCCGCGGCTCCTCCGCCGTGTGGGACGGGCTCTTCGCCCGGTCGCCCGTCGGCATCGCCGTCCTCGACACCCGCCTGCGCTTCCTGCGCGTCAACCCCGCCCTCCAGGCGATGAACGGGCTGCCCGAGGCCGCGCACATCGGGCACCGCCTGGTGGAACTCCTGCCCGGCGTGAACGCGGCCGACATGGAGTCCGCGATGCGCCGGGTGCTCTCCACCGGGGAGCCCGTCCTCGACTTCCGGCGCATCGGCCGCACTCCCGCCGACCCCGCCCACGACCGGGTGTGGTCCTGCTCCTACGTCCGGCTGGAGGACCCCGACGGCCGGCCCATCGGCCTGGCCGCCTCCCTCATCGACATCACCGCCCAGCAGCGCGCCCAGCTCGAGACCGAGGCCGTCCGCCGCCGCCTCGCCCTGGTCAACGAGGCCAGCGTGAAGATCGGCACCACCCTCGACCTGGAGCGCACCGCCCAGGAACTGGCGAACACGGCCGTGCCCGACCTCGCCGACGTGGTCACCGTGGACGTACTGGAGACGCTCGCCGCGGGCGACGCCCTCGGCCCGGGCCTGATCGGCGGCGCGGAGACACGCCGGCTGGGCAGGGCGCCGCTCACCGGATCCCCCGTCGCCGACATCCTCGCGCCGCTCGGCCGCACCATGAGGTTCCCGGCCACCGCCCCCTACACCCAGGCGCTCGCCGCCAGCCGGCCCTTCGTCGTCCCGGAGCTGGACGCCGTGTCCATCGCCCCGGCGGCCCGCCACTCCACCGCGCCGGCCCGGGTCCTGGCCGCGGGCGTCCACTCGTTCATGATGGTGCCCCTGCACGCCCGGGGCGTCGTCCTGGGGCTGGCCACCTTCTACCGCATCCGGGCACTGGGACCCTTCACGGACGACGACGTCGCCCTCGCGTGCGAACTCGCCGCCCGGGCCGCCGTGTGCGTGGACAACGCCCGGCTATACCACCGCGAACACGACACCGCGCTCGTCCTGCAGCGCAGCATGCTCCCGCAGCACATCAGCGCGCCCCCCGGCGTCGAGGTCGCCCACCGCTACCTGCCCGCGAGCGACGCCGCCGAGGTGGGCGGCGACTGGTACGACGTCATCACCCTCCCCGACGGCAAGGCCGCCCTGGTGATGGGCGACGTCATGGGACACGGCACCAGGGCGGCGGCCATCATGGGCAGGCTCTCGGCGAGCGTACGGGCGCTGGCCCGGCTCGACCTCCAACCCCAGGAAGTCCTGGCCCAGTTGGAGGCCGCCCTCGACGACCTGACCGAGCCGATGCTCGCCACCTTTCTCTACCTCGTCGTCGACCCCGCCACCGGCCACTGCCGCGTCACCCGGGCCGGCCACCCGCCCCCAGCGGCCGTACGGCCCGACGGCACCGTGCGGTTGCTCACCGTGCCGCCCGGCCTCCCCCTGGGCGTGGGCGGCGAGATCTTCACCACCACCGACCTCGTCCTGGAGCCGGGCAGCCTCCTCGTGCTCTACACCGACGGACTCGTCGAGGCCCGCGGCAGCGACATCGACGACCGCCTCGCCGAGCTCACCCAGGTCCTCGCCCAGCCCGTCTCCTCCCTGGACGCGCTGTGCGACGGCCTCCTCACCCGGCTCGTGCCCGCCGCGGCCGACGACGACATCGCCCTCCTCGTCGTCCGCCTCACCGGCACGGCCACCGACTGACCTCGCTCCGTGCGGCCTTGCGGCCCGGCCAAGATCACGGCAGGGTTCGGGACGTGGCCACCTTGCTGATCGTGCACCATACGCCGTCACCGAACTGCCAGGCGCTGTTCGAGTCCGTCCTCGCCGGCGCCACCGCGCCCGAGATCGAGGGCGTACGCGTGGTGCGGCGCGCGGCCCTGTCGGCGACGGCCTCCGACGTGCTGGAGGCGGACGGCCTCCTGCTGGGCACCCCGGCCAACCTCGGCTACATGTCCGGCGCGCTCAAGCACTTCTTCGACCAGGTCTACTACCCGTGCCTGGACGCCACGCGCGGCCGCCCGTTCGGCTTCTACGTGCACGGCGGGAACGACGTCACCGGCGCCGTGCGGGCCATCGAGTCGATCACCACCGGCCTGGGCTGGCGGCGCGCCGCCCCGCCGGTCACGGTGACCGGGGAGCCGGACAAGGCCGACGTCCAGGCCTGCTGGGAACTGGGCGCGGCGCTCGCCGCCGGCCTCGCCGACTGAACCCCTCTCGCGGCCCACGGCTGTGACCCGTCCGGGTCGTCGCGGTCACCGGTCCGGGTGACCGGCCGCGCGTTGCCCCCTTCCTCCTCGCCCACGGCGCATGAACTGGGCCCCGAGGCCGTCCGCCGCCCTCAGGGGCCGGACGGTTCCCGCAATCGGGCGCCCGGCAGGCGCCGGCGCCAGGCAGAGAAGGGATACCGGATGCGCGTACTGCGCGCCCTCATGGGGAGCGCCCTGGCGTCGCTCCTCCTCGTGGTCGGCGTCTCGCCGGCCACGGTCCAGGCGGCCGAGCCCCGCGCGGCCCACGCCGTCCACTGTCCGACCGAGCACCGCGACCGGGGGACCAGCACCGTACCGCCGGCACTCCAGCGGTACTACATGGACGACTGGCGGCTGGGGCCGGCACAGCTGCCCCGGACCGGCGCCATCGGCGAGATGCTGCGCGGCTACCACCGCACGGACGGCACTTCCGCCTACTGGTTCCTGGGCTGCTACTGGCAGATGGACCCGGTCACGACCAAGTCCGGCTGGTGGTACCCCGACAACAACGGCTTCGTCCTGAGGAACGGCAAGCCCGTGGAGCGTGCGCTGTCGCTCCCCCAGGGCCGGCTCGTCGACCTCTTCGGCAGCGGGCTCGGCCACTTCCTCGCCCCCGCCGGCACCGCGTACGCCAAGCGGGCGCTCCCGCCGAGCAACCTCGACACGTTCGACAAGAGCCACCCGTTCAGCTACCACCTGTACCGGGTCCTCAAGCCGTTCACCGTCGAGGCGGGGCCGATCCGGCCCTGGTTCGGCCAGCCCGGCCTGGGGCTCCAGTACGTGACGACCCCGTCGATCCCGGAGCTCGTCTCCTCGAAGTTCCTGGAGGAACTGCCGGTGGTCTGACGGCACGACGGGATGCAGTGGGTGGCCGCCGCCCGGCACGGGCGGCGGCCACCTTTCGTGGGGGACGGCCGCGGAGGCGGCACCGGCCGGGCACGGCGGAAGGCGGAGGCGGACGGGATGGACCGCGCGGAACTCGTGGAGCGGCTGCGGGGCGCCGGCGTACCCGACGCGTGGTACGAGATCCCGGGCGTCCACGACCTCACCGCGGCCCCCGACGCCCACTACTTCCTGCGCCGGGAGCCCGGCGGCCACTGGGCCGTCGGCCTGCGCGAACGCGCCCAGGACCGGGACCTGCGCCGGTTCCCCACCGAGGACGAGGCCTGCGCCGACCTCCACGCCAGGATCACGCGCGTCCCGCCCGCGCCCCCCGGGCCCGCACAGCCACTGGAGGCCCTGCTCGCCGACGCCGAGGAGGGCCGGCGGCAGGCCTGGCGGGACTTCGAGGACGCCGATCCGGCACGCCGCGAACGCCACAACGGCGGGGGAGAAGCAACAAGTTAGGACAGATCCAAGCCTTTGAATAAGCGTTAAGCAACAAATCTTGACGCACATCACGGCCGTGCGTAGGTTCCGCAGCGGTCACCCGGCGCTCGAACCCGGCCGCTGTGTCCGTCAGTTGGAACCCCCTCTCCATCTGTCGAGGAGCACACGATGCGCGCAAGAAGCGGTAGAACAAGAAGCGGTGGAAGACGTCTCCTGCTCTCGGTCCTGGCCGTACTCGGTCTCGCCCTGGGCGTCCTGGTCGGTCTGCCCGCACCGTCCCAGGCCGCCGGATCACTGCCGTGCGACATCTACGGCGACGCCGGCACCCCCTGCGTCGCCGCGCACAGCACGGTGCGCGCCCTCTTCTCCTCCTACGGCGGCCCCCTGTACCGGGTCACCCGGGCCTCGGACGGCGCGGGCGCGGACATCGGCCCGCTGTCCGCGGGCGGCTACGCGGACGCCGGGCGCCAGGACACCTTCTGCGGCGGCACCACCTGCCGCATCACGAAGATCTACGACCAGACCTCGCGCCACAACGACCTGACCCCCGGGCCGGCGGGAACCTCCGGCATGGGCGCGGACCGCGGCGCGGACGCCTCCGAGATCGCCGTCACCGCCGGCGGCCACAAGGTCTACGGCGTGTGGATCTCGCCCGGCGTCGGCTACCGCTCCACGGGAGCGGCCTCCGGCGTGGCGGTGAACGGGCAGGCCGAGGGCGCCTACATGGTGGCCAGCGGTACCCACGTCGGCTCGGCCTGCTGCTTCGACTACGGCAACGCCGAGAGCACGCCCGCCGACACCGGCAACGGCCACATGGACGCCGTGAGCATCGCGACCACCTGCTACTTCGCGCCGTGCACCGGTTCGGGACCGTGGGTCGAGGCGGACCTGGAGAACGGCATGTTCCAGGGCGACAACGGCTCCAACCCCGCCAACCGCGGCAACGGCAGCGCGTTCGTGACGGCGGTGCTGAAGAACGACGGGCAGACCACGTACGCGCTCAAGGGCGGTGACGCGCAGGCCGGCGGGCTGACGACCTGGTGGGACGGAGGCCTGCCCACCCGCGGCGGATACCGGCCCATGCACCAGGAGGGCGGCATCATCCTCGGCACGGGCGGGGACAACAGCAACTGGAACATGGGCACGTTCTTCGAGGGCGTGATGGTCTCCGGCTATCCCACCGACGCCGCCGAGAACGCCGTCCAGGCCGACATCGTGTCCGTGGGCTACTCCGGCGAGACCGACGTGCCGAACGGACCGCAGGGCACGGTCACCGGACCCGGCGGCAAGTGCGTGGACGTGGCCGCCGACGACACGGGTGGCAACGGCGCGGCCGTTCAGCTGTGGGACTGCCAGTCGTACGCCGAGGACCAGCACTGGACCCACAACCCCGACAACTCCCTCGGGACACTGGGCCGTTGCCTGGACATTAATGGCAACGGCACGGCGAACGGCACGAAGGTGGAGTTGTGGGACTGCAACGGTGTCGGCGGTCAGAAGTGGGTGCAGCGGGCCGACGGTTCGCTGCTGAATCCGCAGTCGGGCCGGTGTCTTGACTCGCCGAGCGGCGCGACGGCCAACGGCACGCGGCTGCAGATCTGGGACTGCAACGGCTCCGCCGCACAGAGGTTCTCCGTAAACGGGGGCGCCTCCGTGGCCGGACCCGGCGGCAAGTGTGTGGACGTGGCCGCCGACGACACGGGCGGCGACGGCGCCGCCGTACAGCTGTGGGACTGCCAGTCCTGGGCGGTGGACCAGCACTGGTACCACCGTGCCGACAACTCCCTCGCCACGCTCGGTCGGTGCCTGGACATCAACGGCAACGGAACGGCGAACGGCACCAAGGTGGAGTTGTGGGACTGCAACGGTGTCGGTGGTCAGAAGTGGGTGCAGCAGGCCGACGGTTCGCTGCTGAATCCGCAGTCGGGCCGGTGTCTTGACTCGCCGAGCGGCGCGACGGCCAACGGCACGCGGCTGCAGATCTGGGACTGCAACGGCTCCGCCGCGCAGAAGTTCGCGCTCAGCTGACCCGGGGTGCGCGGGGCGTGGGAGCGGCCTCGGCCACCGCGCCCCGCCACCTCACACGTGGTCGCCGGAGGTCTCGGCGGCGGGGCCGCCGGTGTGCCCGGTGGCGGGCTGCTTCGGCACATCGCCTGTCACGGGGGTGACGAGTGTGACTGGTGTGACCCGCGCTGGATCACGGCGGCCCGCGTCGGCGGGGGCGGGCGTGTGAAAATGGTTCGCGGGCCTGTGCGGAGCAGGCCCGTGAGGAAGGGACGCGCGATGAGCGGCGACGAGAACAGGGCCCTGCTGGCCGGCGGCTGCTTCTGGGGCATGCAGGAACTGATCCGCAAGCTCCCGGGCGTCAGGGACACCCGGGTCGGTTACAGCGGCGGCGAGATGTCCCACCCGACGTACCGGCGTCACGACGGCCACGCCGAGTCGATCGAGATCACCTTCGATCCCGCGGTGACCGACTACCGCACCCTCCTGGAGTTCTTCTTCCAGATCCACGACCCGACCACGAAGAACCGCCAGGGCAACGACATCGGGTCCAGCTACCGGTCCGCGATCTTCTACCTGGACGAGGAGCAGCGGCGCGTCGCCGAGGACACGATCGCCGACGTCGAGGCCTCGGGGCTGTGGCCGGGGCCGGTGGTGACCGAGGTCGTGCCCGCCGGTCCCTTCTGGGAGGCGGAGCCGGAGCACCAGGACTACCTCCAGCGCTACCCGGACGGCTACACCTGTCACTTCCCGCGCCCGAACTGGCGGCTGCCCAGGCGCGCGGCGTCCTGACGTCTCTCATCGCGGGCGGCGCCACCGCGACACGGTGCGTGAGGTCTACGGTGGACGTCCTGTCGTCCGGCGCGGCGACACGATGTCCACAGTGGAAGGCAAGACACGGTGACGACCGTCGCATATCAGGGTGAACCCGGCTCCAACTCGGCGACCGCCGCCGCCGATCTGTACCCGGGCTGCGGGGAACTGCCCTGCACCGGTTTCGAACAGGCTCTGGACGCCGTGACGCTCGGCAACGCCGACGTCGCCGTGATCCCGGTGGACAACTCGGCGGCGGGGCGCGTCGCGGACGTGCACCACCTGCTGCCCGAGTCGGGCCTGTTCATCGTCGCCGAGTACTTCCTCGCCATCCGCTTCGACCTGATGGGCGTCCCGGGCGCGACCCTCGACGGGCTGGAGTGCGTCCGCAGTCATGTGCACGCGCTCGGGCAGTGCCGCAAGATCCTGCGCGAGGGCGGCTGGCGCACGCTCGTCAGCGACGACACGGCGGGCGCCGCGCGCGAGGTGGCGGAGCTGGGCGACCCGCGGCACGCGGCCCTCGCCCCGCCGGCCGCGGCGCGGCGCTACGGCCTGGACGTCCTGCGGTCCGAGGTCGAGGACGACCCGGACAACACCACCCGCTTCGTCGTGCTCTCCCGCGCCGCCGCCGTCCCGCCCAGCACGGGCGAGCCCACGATGACCAGCCTGTTCTTCTGCGTGCGGAACATCCCCAGCGCGCTCTACAAGGCCCTCGGCGGATTCGCCAGCAGCTCCGTGAACCTCACCAAGATCGAGAGCTACCAGATGGGCGCGGGCCTGAACCCCACCCGCTTCTACGTCGAGATCGAGGGCCACCCCGACGACCCCAACGTGGCCCTCGCCCTCCAGGAACTCCACTTCTTCTCCTCCGAGGTCCGCATCCTCGGCGTCTACCCGGCCCACCCCCACCGCCTGCGCGAACGCGCCGCCTGAGTCCCCGCCGAACGGCGTGCCGTGGATAGTCTGCTTGGCATGATCAATTCATACGCCGACCTCGACGACACCGCCGTCGCGGTAGCCGCCGCCCGGGCCGGCGCGGACGTCGTGCGCGAGCTGTACGGCCGCCGCCTCGACCGTGTCGACAAGGGCGGCGGGGACTTCGCCACCACCGCCGACGTGGAGGCGGAGAAGGCCATCCTCGGCATCGTCCGCGCCGCCCGCCCCGGGGACGCGGTGCTGGGCGAGGAGAGCGGGCGGCAGGGCTCGGCCGAGGCGGCCCGCCAGTGGCTGGTGGATCCCCTGTGCGGCACGCTCAACTACGCCGTGGGCAACATGCTGGTGGCCGTCAACGTGGCCCTGCGCGACGGCGCGGCAGCCGTCGCCGACCCGTTCGCCGGCGAGGTCTTCCTCACCGACGGCACGACGGCGTGGGTACGGCCGAAGGACGGCCCCGACACCCGCCTGGAGCCACCTCCACCACCGGGCTGGTCGACGTCAACCTGGACCCGCCCTTCCCGAACGCCCCCGGATTCCGGGCCGTCGACCCGCTCGCGCACCCCGGGTTCGCCGAGCGGTTCCGGCCGCGCGTGGTGTCCACGACGCTGGCGCTGACCTGGGTCGCCGCCGGCCGGCGGGCCGCGTACGTCACCGACGGGGGCGACCTGTCGCACAGCGTGCACTTCGCCGCCGGCATCGCGCTCTGCCGGGCCGCCGGCTGCGTGGTCACCGGCATCGACGGAGCGCCGCCCGGCCGGGGCGGCCGCGGGCTCGTCGCGGCCGCCGATGCGGAGACCCATCAGCAGCTCATGTCGCTGATCCGGGACCGGGACCGGGCCTGACCGGCCCGGCACGCCGGTGGCGGCGAGCACGTTCCCGCCCGTGACCGGGCGGTCGTGCGCGTCCGTGGCCGACCGGCGGCGGGTCCGCGCAGGGCGAGGCGGCGGGCAGCGGCACGCGCGCGAGCGAAGGCTAGCCCTCGGTGTCGTCCTGGCCGCCCCTCGCCGTGCGCACGGCGAGGCGCACGAGGTCGGGGGCCTTGAGGCCGGGCCAGCCGTGCACGGCCTCCTGCCAGTGCGCGGGGACGGCGGAGCGGCCCCAGCGTGCGCCCAGCAGGGCCCCGGCGATCGCCGCGACGGTGTCGGTGTCCGTCCCGGCGCGCACCGCCGCTTCCAGCGCCAGTTCCAGGTGCTGCGCCGGGAAGCCGCCCCCGGACGGATCCGGTTCGGGGACGGGCGTGCGGGTGATCGCCGACCAGGCGGCCTGGAGGGCGTGCACGACCCAGCCGTTGTGGGTGAAATGGCGCGGCGGATGGGCCTCCGCCTCGTCCAGCCGCCCGGCCCACAGCGCCCGGCGCCCGGCCGGCAGCAGGTCGAGGCCGGCGCGTACGCCGTCGAAGGTGCCCTCGAGCACCGCGGTGCGGACGCCCGCGCACCACAGCACGCACGCGTCGGCGCAGTCGGGATCCGGGTGGGTGAGCGCGCTGACGGCACGCGCCGCCTCCGCCATCTCGACGGCGTCCCCGAGGTGGGCCAGGGCCACGACGCCGGTGCGCATCAGCGAGCCGTTCCCCGCCGCGCGGTCGTTGCCGTCGCTGAAGTCGCGGGCGGCCGCCAGCAGGGCGGCGCCGGGCGACCCGGGCGCACGCTCGGCGGCGCCGAGCACCGTACGGGTCTGGGCGCCGACGTCGCTGGCGCCCCCGGCCAGCCAGCGCCGGAAGTTGGCCGCGACGGCGTCGAGGGCCTCGGGCGTGCGCAGATCGGCCCCCGTCGCCGCGACCTCGGCGACGCAGACCTGCATCTGCGTGTCGTCGGAGTACTCGCCGGGTTCGTAGGGCCCGAGGCCGCCGCCGATCATGCGGGGCCGCTGGTCGTCGCGCAACGCCGTCCCGAACTCGTACGGCACGCCGAGCGCGTCCCCGGCGGCCGCGCCGAGCAGCACGCCCGCCGCCCGGTCGGTGGCCCGCGCGTCCAGGCGGGGGTTGGGTACGTGCGTGCCGGCCATGCGGCCTCCCGGTGCTGCGGCGTCGATCCTGGATGCTGACGGCGCGACAGCCTGTCACGGCTCCCCGCTTATCGTCAACTAGACGATAGTTGGTCGGGGCGAGTCCGTACGAGGTGGCCGCGAGGCCGGTTCGGTGATCCCGAGCCGGGGCACGCGCAGAGGAAGGGACTCGTCCGATCCCAGGAGGAGGAACACTCACGTGAGCACCTACGTCATCACCATCCCCGGTACGTTCCTGCACGGGCTGGACGACGACAGGCGGGACGACCTCGCGCGGCGGCTGCGGCCGGCCGATCCCCACCACACCTCGCTCGGCCGCGAGGAGGATCTCGACCTGCTGACCGTGAACGACGACAAGACCTTCAGCATCCGCCTGGAGGTCACCGCCGGAGACCGCCGCACCGCCGAGCGCGAGGCCAAGCGGACGGCCGCGTCGGCGCTGCGCGAGGCGGGCTTCGGCGAGGGCGACGCCCCGCTCGGGCCCACCAGCGTCACCGGCATCGACAACGCCTCGTGACCGCATGAACGACGGCCAGGACCCGCCCGAGCGCCCGGCCGGCCGCCCGGCCCCCGCACCCGGCCGCCCCGTCCGCACGCCCGGCCGTCCCGTCCGTGCCTTCGTGCTCGGCGGTGGGGGAGCGCTCGGCGCGCACGAGGTCGGCATGCTCAAGGCCCTGCTGGAGGCGGGGCTGCGCCCGGACCTGGTGGTGGGCACGTCCGTCGGCGCGATCAACGGCGTGATGGTCGCCGCCGACCCCAGGGCCGCTGCCATCGAACGCCTGGCCGACCTGTGGTCGGGCCTCGGCCGCGCCGGCGTCTTCTCCGGCTCGCTGCTGGAGCGGCTCGGCACCGCGGTGCGCAGCGGCACCCACCTGCACACGGCCGGACCGCTGCGCGCCCTGCTGGAGACACACGTGCCCGCCGGACGGCTGGAGGACCTCACAGTGCCGTTCCAGTGCGTGGCGTCGAGCATCGAGCGCGCCGCCGAGCACTGGTTCACCGAGGGACCGCTCGCCGACGCCGTCCTCGCCTCCTGCGCGGTGCCCGGGCTGCTGCCGCCGGTGCGGGTGGGCGAGGAGCACTTCCTCGACGGCGGCCTGGTCAACAGCATCCCCGTCGGCCGTGCGGTCGACCTCGGGGCGCGCGAGATCTACGTGCTCCAGGTCGGTCGGGTGGAGTCGCCGCTCAGCCCGCCGCGGCTGCCCTGGCAGGTGGCGACGGTCGCGTTCGAGATCGCCCGCCGTCACCGTTTCGCCCGCGACATGGCCGGCCTCCCGCCCGAGGTGACCGTCCACGTCCTGCCCAGCGGCGCACCGGCCGGGGAACCGGGCGGCGCACTGCGGCAGTTGCGCTACAAGACCTTCGGCCGCACCGCGGAACGCATCGAGCGCGCGTACACGGCGTCCTGCCGCTACCTCGACGGCCTGCACGACGGTGACCAGCCGCCCGGCGACGGGCCGCGTGGTGACGAGGCGCGTGGTGACGAGGCGCGCGGTGGCGAGGTGCACGGCGACGAGGTGCACGGCGACGGGCCGTCCCGCGGCGGCGGACTCCCCGGCGGCGGACTCCCCGGTGGCGGCGTGCGGTGAGCGCGGGCGCCCGGACCGGTGACGGCGGCCCCGCCGTGACCGCCGCCCTCGCCCTGCTGACCGGCGTACGGCGCGTCGCCACCACCACCACGGCGCTCTGCCTGGTGCCCGTGACCGCCGCCCTGCTGATCGTGGCCTGCGTACTCGCGGCCCCCTTCGCGGCCCTGCGCCGGGGCCGCCAACGCCCGGTCAGAATCCTCGGGTTCGCGTTGGTCTACCTCGCCGTCGACCTGTACGGACTCGCCGCCGCAGGCGCCCTGTGGCTGCGGTACGCGCCCGGCACCCGCGACGCCGCCGCCCGCCGCACCGCGGCCACCTACGCACTGCTCGCCCGGCTGCTGGGCGCGCTGCGGCGGGCGGCGGAATCGGTGTTCGGGCTACGAGTGAGGGTGACCCCGGCCGTGCCACGCGCCGGGACCGGTACACCGCCCCTCGTCGTGCTGGCCCGGCACGCCGGTCCCGGCGACTCCTTCCTGCTGCTGCACCTGCTGCTCACCGAGGCGGGCCTGCTGCCCTGCACCGTGCTCAAGCGCACCCTGCGCCTCGACCCCTGCCTGGACGTGGTCGTCGGACGGCTGCCGCACTGCTTCCTGCCCCCGCGCCGGGGCACGAGCCCGGCCCGGGCCGTGGGCCGGCTGGCGGCCGGGCTGACCGGCGCGGACGCGCTCGTGCTCTTCCCCGAGGGAGGCAACTACACCGAGCGGCGGCGGCGCAGGGCCCTGGCGTCGCTGTGGCGGCACGGCAGGAGGCGTACCGCCGTGCGGGCCGCCAGGCTGCGCAACGTCCTGCCGCCGCGCCCGTCCGGCACGCTCGCCGCGCTGGCGGCGGCGCCGGACGCCGACGTGGTCTTCGTCGCGCACACCGGGCTCGACGGCATCCGCTCGGTGCGCTCGGCCTGGGCCGGCATCCCGCTCGGCGAGCCGGTCCGCGCGCACTGGTGGCGCGTCCCGGCCGCCGAGGTGCCCGACGGCGACGAGGCCCGCGAACAGTGGCTGCTCGCCCAGTGGCAACGGGTCGACCACTGGATCACCGTCCACTGAGCGGCGCCGCCGGGCCTTTCGTCCTCTCGTCCGGCCGGGAGCGGCCGGCCAGTCCGGTCTGTATCTCGGCGACGATCCGCTCGACCGGCGCGTTCGCGTCGACGGTCATGCCGTTCTCGTCCTCTTCCAGCGGCTCGAGGTCCGCGAACTGCGAGGACACCAGGGAGGCGGGCATGAAGTGCCACTGCCTGCCCGAAACCCGTGTCACAGCGGTGTCCTGATCGACCGTCAGGTGGACGAAGAACGTGTCGGGGCGGGCCGCGCGCAGCACCTCGCGGTAGATGCGGCGCAGCGCGGAGCAGGTGATCACCAGCCCGTCCTCCGAGCCCGCCGCCTCCAGCCGGCGTGCGACGGCGCTCAGCCACGGACCGCGGGTGCGGTCGTCGAGGGGCTTGCCGCTCTCCATCGACTCGACGTTGCGCCGGGGATGGAACAGGTCCCCTTCCTCGAAGGGAACCCGGAGCGACCGAGCCAGGTGCTTGCCCACGGTGCTCTTGCCGCAGCCGCAGACGCCCATGACGACCACGGGGACGTGCGCGGTGTCGACGAGCTCCGACATGGCGTCCTGGAAGCCGTCCCGGTAAGTGGTGGGCAGGGAGCTGATGTTGAACTGGTCCAGCCCCGCGCGCAGCCGTTCGCGTACCGAGGGGTCTTCCAGCCGCCCGCTGCGGATCTCGGCGAGCACGGCCTCCGCGAAGGCCTCCGCGGCGGTGGCCAGACCCTGGTCGACGGCGTAGGCGAGCCCCAAGTGGAGCCACATGGGGACCGGTTCGGGCCGCGTGGGATAGCTCTGCACGGCACCCGCGCCGGCGATCGCGGGCACCGGCAGCACCGCGGCCTCATGATGGGCGCCGGCCCAGTCGCGGTCGATGCGGTGGTTCAGCGCCATGACGACAGGGTGGGACAGGCGCAGGAACAGCTCGTTGCGTGAGCCGGCGAGGAGGGTGCGGTGGAAGGCCGCGTCGACGTCCCGGAAGTGCTGGCGGACCGGCGCTCCCTCACGCGGGAGCGCGAAGGCCGGGTCCTGGCTGATGGCGAACAGGGTGCGGGCGTGGCTAGTCAGGTCGTGGCAGATCTGCGCGGACCGGCTCAGCGCGGCCAGCCTCGCCGCCCGCGGCTCGATCACCTCGCGCAGCTCCGTCAGCGACCGCATCTGGCTGTCGGGCGCCACCTCAAGACGCCACGTGATCACGTCGGGGTCGAGCAGGTCCCACCGCTCCAGCGGCTGCACGGTGGCGCCGATCCGCGGCTGCAGATCGACCAGGCCCTTGTGGTGCAGGGTCTGAAGCGCCTCGCGGGCCATGGGGCGGGTGGTGCCGAACTCCTGCATGACGGCCTCCACCGTCAGGTGCCGGCCGCGAGGCTTGCCGCCGTCGACGATCTGGCAGCCCAGCCACGCCACCAGCTTCGCGGTGGAGCCCCGTGACGCGTCCTCGGTGCCTGTCGGATGGTCTGGTTCGGGACCAGTCATGGCAGGGACGTTAAGTCACGGCGCCGCCGTGGTCAGCGGTCAGGAAGGCGGCGGTGGAAGCGCGGACGGTCCCGGAGGCGCACAACCGGGGCGCGTTTGTGGCGGGTTGCCGGTTCGTGGGCCACACTGCACCCCGGGGCCGGGAGGGGGAGCGGTGGACGGGAACTTCGGGACGGCGTTCTGGGCCGGAGCCGCCGCGGCCGCCGTGGTGCTCGGTGTGCTGGGGCAGGTGACCGCGTACGCGGGCGGACTGGTGGGCACGGTGCTGCTCGCCGGCGCCACCGGCTTCGCCGGAGTGCTGCCCGTGCACGGGCTCGCCCGGTGGCTGACGCGTGCCGGTGTCCGCGTCCCCGGGTGGCTGACCCGGTCGGTGGCCGCCGTGCTCTGGTCGGTGCTCCTGTCCGCCCTGGCCTCCATGGTGCTGTTCGGCATACCCGAGCCCTCGGGGACGGCCACGGCCGCCGGGGACTTCGTCCTGCGTGCGGCGTGGATCGCCGCCGTGCTCGTCCCGGCCGTGCTCGGCGCCCACCTCGCGGCCGGGGCGCGCGAGCGGTACCGCCGCGCGCGGGGGCCGGCGGGCCGGCACCTGTGAGAACCGGCGGACGGCCTTCCATCACGACGCGTCGGTGCGGGTGAACACGTACTCGTCGAGGACGATGCCGATCGCCACCGCCACGGGAATGGCCACCAGCGCGCCGATGATCCCCAGCAGCGCGCCGCCGGCCAGCACGCCGACGACGGTCACGATCGGATGGACGTCCACGGCGAACCTCATCGCCTTGGGCAGGATCAGGTAGTCCTCCGCCAGGCGGAAGCCGATGTAGAAGCCCGCGGTCGCGATAGCGACGGGCAGCGAGACGACCAGCGCGACCAGGCTGACGACGACGCCCGCGATGGTGGAACCCACGATGGGCACGAGGTCCATCAGGGCGACGAAGATGCCGAGCGCCGCCGGGTAGGGCACGCCGAGGCCCAGGCACCACCCGAACGTGGCGAGACCGGCGATCACGGACGTGGCGATGTTCCCGAGGAGATACCGCCCGGTCTTGCTGAGGATCTCGTCGGTGATCCCCTCGACCCGCCCGCGCCTGCTGGCCGCGACGAAGCGGAAGCAGAACTTCTTGATCACCGGGAGCCCGGCCATCAGGTAGAGCGTCACGATCACCACGATGATCAGCGAGGTCAGCGTGTCCAGCACGGTCTTGCCCGCGCCGAGCAGCCCGCCCACGATCCCCGTGCCCCTGGACGCGACCGCCTGTTTGACCTTGGCCACCACGTGGTAGCGGTCCTCCAGCCTGCCCAGCGCGGAATGGCGGTCGTGCAGCTGCTGGAGCCAGCCGGGGACCGCCTTGATCAGGGCGTCCACCTCCTTGGCGACCGGGGGCTCGATGAGCGCGACGAACCCGGCGAGCAGCAGCAGGGTCGCCAGGACGACCGCGGCCACGGCCCAGCCACGCCGCAGCCGGTGCCGGGTCAGCCAGGCCACCACCGGCTCCAGGCCGATGGCGACGAACAGCGACAGGAGGACGAGCGTCAGCAGCTGGCTGAGCTGGAGCACGGTCTGCACCAGCATCCAGCCCACCGTGGCGCCGAGCCCGAGCCAGAAGCCGACGCCGAACCAGCCCCCGCCGCGCCCTCCCGGCCCGCGGCGGGCGTGCGCGTCGGCCCCCCGCGGCGCCCGGCCCTCCTCCGGGTCGGGCGCGGGCAGGCCGCCGCCCGGGGGATCGCCGTCGTCGGCGGGTGGCGGCATCGAAGTCATCCGGCTTCCTCATCCAGCGTGAACCCGTGCTCGATTCTCTGCCCGTCCGGCCCGCCCCGCCAGAGCGCGGGGCCGACTGCCGCCGGTGATTCCGCCGGCAGGGTGTCCACCGGCGGCCGTCACCGGCCCGGCACGGTGTACCGGCCTGGCACGGTCCACCGGCCCGGCCCGGCACGGTCCGCGGTGCCGGCGCGGCCCGCCGTGCCGGGCCGGGGTGTTCGGTCCGGCCGCCCCGGGGTAGATCGTGTTTATGCACCCGATATGTCCACCGCATCCGTGATGGCGGACTCCCTGATCCCCGCCGACGTGGCCGCCGCGACGCGGTACCTCGACCTCGCCGGGGTCTTCTCCTGCGCGTTGCTGGGCGGTGCCGTGGCCCGGACGGCCGGCCTGGACCTGTTCGGGTTCCTGGTCGTCGGCATCATCTCCGGTTTGGGCGGCGGCATGATCAGGGACGTACTGCTCCAGCACGGCACACCGGTCGCGCTCACCGACTACGCGTACGTCACGACCGCGGTGGCCGGTTCGGTGGTGGTGTTCCTCATCAAGATCAGTGAGGAGTCGTGGACCAGACTCTTCACCGCGCTCGACGCCGCGGTGATCGGGTTCTGGGCGGTCACCGGCGCCAACAAGACCCTCGGGGTCGGCCTCGGCTGGCTGCCCGCCGTCCTGCTGGGCACGATGACCGCGGTCGGCGGCGGCGCCCTGCGCGACATCATCCTCGGCCGGGTCCCGGCGGTGTTCGGCGGCAACGGCCTGTACGCCACCGTCGCCGCCGTGGTCGCCGGGGTCACGGTGGTCTGCTCCTACGCCGGCCTCGCCGGGCTCGGCGTCGGCCTCGGCATCACCGTCGCGCTGGTCTTCCGCCTGGTGTCCGTCCACTACGGCTGGAACCTGCCCAACAGCCTGGACTGGGAGCCGCAGTCCAAGGTGGCGTCCGCGGTGCGCCGCCACATCGCCCCCGCCACCGGCGAGGGGTCAGACGGGGAACAAGAGCAGTCCCACCCGCCCGAGGAGTCATCATGACCGACCGTGCCACCACCGTGTTGTCCGGTCTCGACGCCATCCGCTCCGGCCTGGAGGACCTCTACAAGGACCTGCACAGCCATCCCGAACTCGGATTCGGCGAGCACCGCACCGCGAAGAAGGCCGCGGACGCCCTGCGCGCGTGCGGATACGACGTCACCGAGGGCATCGGCGGCACCGGAGTCCTCGGCGTCCTGGCCAACGGCGACGGCCCGGTCGTGATGGCCCGCGCCGACATGGACGCCCTCCCGGTGCGCGAGCAGACCGGCCTGCCCTACGCCTCCGAGGTGACCGTCACCGACCGGGACGGCGCCGAACAGCCTGTCATGCACGCCTGCGGGCACGATGTGCACGTGACCTGCCTGACCGGCTGCGCACGCCTGATGGCCGAGGCCAAGGACGCCTGGCGGGGCACCTTCGTGGCCCTCTTCCAGCCCTCGGAGGAGAACGGCGACGGAGCCGAGGCCATGGTCGACGACGGCCTGACCTCACGGTCTCCCACCCCTGACGTCGTGCTCGCCCAGCACGTGCTGCCCCTTCCGGCCGGCTACGTCGGCACCCGCCCCGGCTCGTTCCTCTCCGCCGCGGACAGCCTGCGCATCACCGTGCACGGACGCGGGGCGCACGGCTCCATGCCGCAGGCGGCGGTCGACCCGGTGGTGATGGCCGCGATGATCGTCGTGCGGCTGCAGACCGTCGTCTCCCGCGAACTGGCCGCCACCACTCCCGCCGTGCTCACCGTGGGCAGCGTCCACGCCGGCTCCGGCCCCAACGTCATCCCCGACAAGGCCGTCATCCAGCTCAACGTGCGCACCTACGACGACGCCTCCCGCAGTCAGGTCCTGGACGCGATCGAACGCATCGTCACCGCGGAGTGCGAGGCGTCCCGCGCGCCCAAGGCGCCCGAGATCCAGCGCACCAGCTCCTTCCCGCCCACCGTCAACGACGAGGCGCCCACCCGCCGCGTCGCCGACGCCTTCGCCGCCCACTTCGGCGACGACGCGCACACCATCGACCTCCAGACCGCCAGCGAGGACATGAGCGAGATCCCCAAGGCGTTCGGCGTGCCGTTCACCTACTGGGGCATCGGCGGCATCGACCCCGACCGCTACGCCGAGGCCGCCCGCAACGGCACCGTGGCCCAGGACGTCCCGGTCAACCACAGCCCCACCTTCGCCCCCGTGCTCCAGCCCACCCTGGACACCGGCGTCAGCGCCATGACCGTGGCCGCCCTCGCCTGGCTCGGCGCGTGAGCGGTGGCGGGCCGCCGCCCCCGGACGCTGACGCCGCCGGTCCGCACCGGCGAGGCCGTCGTCGCGCTCACGTCCTGAACCCGCCGTCCGGCCCGGGCGGTTGCCTCAGGTGGCGGGCGGGTAGGTCAGACGCCCGTCCCGCACCTGCGCCTTCTCGTCCAGCTCGGCCGGCCTGGTCGACGTGGCCGACATGATGTGGGCGACCTGGGCGCCCGCGACGATCAGCGCGTCGGTGATCAGCCTGCGGTGGCACCGCCACGGCACCGCCTCGCTGCACATGATCGCCGGGCGTTCGTGATCGGCCAGTTCGAGGAGTTCGTCCAGGCCCTTCCTGAACTCGTCGGTGGCCATGTGGTCGGCGTAGTCGCGGAAGGCCTTCACCCGCCAGGCGCCGTTCTCGCTCGGCACGCCCGCGGGGGTGTGCCGCCGGCCGCCCAGTTCGCGGATCCACCGGTAGCCGATGTCGTCGGGCAGCGCCTCGGTGATCGAACTCCGGTTCCACTGCGGGTACTTCCTCGACGACGGGAAGGAACGCACGTCCACCAGGCAGGTGATGTCGTTGGCGCGCAGCATCTGCAGCACCTCGCCGAACTCCCGCGTCGAATGCCCCACCGTGCAGATGCGGTTGGTCATCCCGCCGCCTCACCCGCGGCGGCCGGTGGTCCCGCGCGGCGCGAACGCACGGCCCATCAGCGGCCGCCGCCCACGGGCACGATCGCGACGGGGCAGCTCGCGTGGTGCAGCACCGCGTGCGTCACGCTTCCCAGCGGCAGCCCGAGACCGCCCTCGGCCGGATGACGCGGCAGCACCACCAGACCCGCCCGCTTGGAGGCCTCGACGAGTGCGGAGGCGGGCGAGCCCGTGGCCAGTTCGGTCGTCACCCGCACCCGCTGGGATTCGCGGGCGGGGCGGGCGGCGCGGTGCAGCAGGGCCGCGTGTTCGTCGCGTTCCTCGTCCACGTCGTCGACCTCGGGCACCACCAGGCCGGCGTGGCGCAGCGGCGTCCAGGCGTGCACCAGCCGCAGTGTGGCCCTGCGCGGCTCCGCCTCGGCCAGACCGAACCGTACGGCCTCCTCGTCGTGGTCGTCCCGTATCCCCACCACGACGTCGTCGTCCGGGGGCCGCCGTGTCTCACCGCGCACCACGACCACGGGGCGGTCGGCGTGCGCGGCCACCTTCAGGCTCACCGAGCCCAGCAGCAGTTCGGCGAAACCGCCCCGGCCGCGGGTGCCGAGCACGACCACGTCGGCGTCCCCGGCCGCCTCCAGGAGGGCCTCCTCCGGCCGGCCGTGGACGAGGAGGGTGTCCGTCGCCAGACCGGGCCGGGCGGAGGCGACCTTGCCCCGGGCCTCCTGGAGCATGCCGGTCGCCGCCTCGAAGACCTGCTCCGTCAGCCCGGCCCCGGTCTGGTCGTAGCCGATCTCCGGGCCCGGACCCACGGAGTGCACGATCCTCAACTCCATGCCGCGCAGCGCCGCTTCTTCCGCCGCCCACTCGACGGCGAGCCAGGAGTGCGACGAGTCGTCGATGCCCACGAGGACCGTCCCACGGCCGTTGTCGCTCATCGTTCCTCCAGCACACGCGGAAAAGGGCGGCCCGGCAGCAGCCGAGTAGCCCCGCCGGGCGGCCGGGAAACCGCGCCGCCGCTGACCTGCGCGGCGGGTCGCACGCCCGTCACCCACCGTAATGTCATCGCGGCCCGCGGCGCTGCGCCGTTAGGGTGGCGGCGTGGCAGGGGAGCGAACCGGCACAGGTGGTCCGGCGGGCGCCGTGCGGGCCTCGTACGAGGCGTTCGCCGGGGTCGTCGCGGCCCTCGACGACGAGCAGTCCTGGCTGCCGACCGACTGCACCGGCTGGGCGGTACGCGACCTGGTCTTCCACGTCGTCACCGACGCCCAGCGCGCCCTGGTGGCGCTGCACACCCCGGCCGGGGCGGCGGCCGACCGCGACGCGGTCACCTACTGGCAGGACTGGGGATCCGACCCCGTCGGCGCGGCCAACGGGCGGCGCTACTGCCGGGTCGGCGGCAGCATGTTCCTGTACTTCGACCAGTTGAAGGGGCTGTTCCTGGAGACCGTGGCGGCCGCGGCCGACGCGGCCGCGGCCACCGACCCGGGGCTGCTGGTCGGCACGCAGGGACACGTGCTGAGCGCGGGCGACCTGATGACGACCCTGGCGGTCGAGGCGACGATCCACCACCTGGACATGACGGCACGCATGCCGGACGCGCCCCCGCCCGCACCGCGAGGGCTGGCCGCCGTCCGCACCACACTCGACGGCCTGCTCGGCCACCCCGTGCCGCTCGGCTGGGACGACACCGAGTACGCGCGCGCCGCCACCGGACGCCGGCCCCTGACGGACTTCGAACGGCGGACCCTCGGGGCGGACGCCGCCCGCTTCCCGCTGCTGTCCTGACGGCGAGGGGCGTCGAGTCGCTCCGTCCGGATGCCGAAGTCGCCGTAGGGAGTACGGGCGGGGAATCACCTTCCCGGCGGCCTCGTTACTACCGGCATGAGCCGTGATCACGCCACCGAAGTCCTGCGCTACACCGCTTTCTCCGACGATCCCGACGGCGGGAATCCGGCCGGGGTCGTACTCGACGCCACCGGGCTCGCGGACGGCGACATGCAGGCGATCGCGGCCGACGTCGGATACAGCGAGACCGCCTTCCTGTTCCCGGTCGCGGACGCCGGGACGCAGCGGGAGACCGGCCGCACCTTCGACGTCCGCTACTTCAGCCCCAAGGCCGAGGTCACCTTCTGCGGACACGCCACGATCGCCACCGCCGTCGCCCTCGCCGAACGCGCCGGCCCAGGCGAACTCGTCCTCCACACCCGGGCGGGCACCGTCCCCGTCACGGTGACCTCCGGGCCGGACGGACGCCCGCGCGCCACCCTCACCAGCGTCGAACCGCACGTCGAGGACGCCCCGGGAAGCGTCGTCAAGGAGGCGCTCGCCGCGCTCGGCTGGGAACCGGCCGAACTGGACGCCGCCCTGCCGCCGAGGATCGCCTACGCGGGCGCGCGCCACCTCGTCCTCGCCGCCGCCACGCGCGAGCGGCTGGCCGACCTCGCCTACGACTTCGGCCGCCTCGAAAAGCTCATGCGTCAGGAAGACCTGACGACCCTCCAACTCGTGTGGCGGGAGTCGGCGGACGTCTTCCACGTGCGGGACCCCTTCCCCGTGGGCGGCGTGGTCGAGGACCCCGCCACCGGCGCGGCGGCCGCCGCGTTCGGCGCGTACGCGCGGGAGTTGGGCCTGGTGCCGGAGGACGCGGTCCTCACCCTGCACCAGGGCGTGGACATGGGGCGCCCCGGCGTCCTCACGGTCGAACTCCGCGGCGGCGATGCGCGCGTGCGCGTGTCGGGAACCGCGGCGCGCATCTGAGACACCCTCACGGAGCCGCTGGACGCGCTCCCCGGCGACCGCCGCGAGGCGTTCGCCTCACCCGGATGGCGGATCGGCCCCCTGCGGAGGCGGCCCGTGTCGGCGGCTGTCCGATGGCACGGCGCGTTAGTGGGTGGCGCGCGCCCGTAAGTCCCTGGTGGCGTGGCTGTCCGAGGCCGGGCACCCGGCACCGGTGGCCACCGCGGCCCGACCGGCCGCCCGCGGGGCCGCCGGGCGTCACGCACAGTGGCCCGAGGTGCGCGGGTCGTTCACGCGATGTCTCCTGGGAGGGTTCCGCCGGGCCCGTGATCGCTTCGCGGGCGCCGGCGAACCCGCCAGGCCATCGCGAAGGAGTCATGTGCCATGACCGAATACCCGGGACAGCAGCCGCCGTCCGGACACCGGGGACAGCAGCCGCCGTACGGTTCAACGGCCTCGGCCGGGCAGGGGCCCGCGTCCCGGCCGCCGTCCGAACCGGAGTCCGGCGGACCGGAGGGCTACGAGGCGTGGCTCGGCCGCAGTCGCATGGTGCTCACCCCCATAGCCGCCCCGTCCATCCTGGGCCTGTTCGGCTTCGCCTCGTCGACCTTCATGGTGGCCTCCAACCTGGCCGAGTGGTGGGGCGACCCGCTCGTGTCGCCGGTCATCCTCGCGCCCCTGGTCATCTTCTTCGGCGGCCTGGCCCAGCTGGCCGCCGGCATGTGGGCCTACCGGGCGCGCGACGCGGTGGCCACGGCCATGCACGGCACCTGGGGGGCGTTCTGGCTCGCCTGGGGCATGATGCAGCTCATGATCGCCAACGGCCTGCTGCCGCTGACCACCTCGGTCAGCAAGGCGTTCGGCTTCTGGTGGATCGTGCTCGCCGTGACGACCATCTTCGGAGCGCTCGCCTCGCTGGGGAAGAACCTCGGCCTGTTCCTCACGCTCGGTCTGCTCGCCGCCGGTTCGGCGCTCCTCGCGGCCGGGATCCTCGGCGCCGTCCACGGCCTGGTCGTGACCGCCGGCTGGGTGCTCATCGCCTCCTCGGCCGCCGCGTGGTACACGGCCGGCGCGATGATGCTGGAGCAGTCCTACGGCGGGCGGATCATCCTGCCCCTCGGCCGCTGGAGCCTGCGCGGCAACCTGCCCGGCCACCGGCAGGGCCGGCCCATCGAGTACGCCGCGGGCATGCCTGGAGCCAAGGCCGGCCAGTGACTCGGCCCGATGTCCGCCGCCACGCCATGACGAACACGCGTTCGCGCTCCTGGGGGACGGTCTGCGGCGATTCGCCGGTTAGGCGTCCTGGGGATGGGAAGCCGGTTGTCGTCAGTCAAGTCCGCGTGCCGCCGTGCGGGCCCGCAGGCCCACGGCCGCAGCTCAGGAGCGGTGCCATGGTGTTCACGTCATGGGAGCAGCGACAGCTCAAGGAGATCGAGTCCCACCTGGTGGCGGACGATCCGCGGTGGGCGGCCCAGTTCTCGGACCGGGATCGACCGGCCCGGCCGGATGCGGAACAACCGAGCCCGCCCGCCCAGGAACAACCGGTCCGGGAACGGCCGGCTCCGGGACGCCCGATGCGGGGGCGCCCGGGGAGCCGGCGCCTCGCCGCGTCGCTGGCGCGGCCGCTGGTGTTCGTGCTGTGGGCGGTGACGCTCGCGGTGGGATGCGCGCTCAAGTGCGCCCCGCTCGTCCTGGCCGCCCTCGTGGTGATGCTGTGGGGGCGGGCGGTGGTGCTCATGGTCCGCTGCTTCAGGAAGACCTGAGGGCCGGCTGCCCGCCAGGTCGGTGCCCGGGGGAAGCTGTTCTTCACCGGCGACAAGGTCAGGATCACCTCCGACCGGGCGCCCTGCCGCCCGCACCTCTCGGCGCCGCACGGCCCCACCGCGCACGAGGTGCTAGACCCCGCCCTGAGGACGGGCGACCGCATCGGCGAAGCGGCCTTTGGCCGTGACCGGTATCCGCGGTGACAGCCGGGGCGCCGGTCAGTTCACCAGCCCGCGGCGGTAGGCGTAGACGACCGCCTGGACACGGTCGCGCAGCTGGAGCTTGGCGAGGATGCGGGACACGAAGGTCTTCACGGTCTCCTGGCTGATCAGCAGGGCCGCGGCGATCTCCCCGTTGGACAGGCCCTCCGCGATCAGGCGCAGCACCTCCAGTTCGCGGGGCGTCAGCGGGATGTCGCCGGGGGCGTTCTCGGCCGGCCTGATCCGGGTGGCGTACGTGCCCACCAGGCGGCGCGTCACCTGCGGGTCCAGCAGGGCCGCGCCGGTGGCCACCGTCCGTATGCCGTGCAGCAACTGGGCTGGCGGCGCGTCCTTCAGCAGGAATCCGCTCGCCCCGGCGCGCAGCGCCTCGTACACGTACTCGTCGAGGTTGAACGTCGTCACCACGAGCACCTTCACCGGCTGCTCCACCCCGGCGCCGGCGAGCAGGCGGGTGGCCTGGATGCCGTCGAGCACCGGCATGCGCACGTCCATCACCACGACGTCCGGGCGCAGCCGGCCGGCGAGGTCGACCGCGGTGCGCCCGTCCCCGCACTCGCCCGCCACCTCCAGGTCGGGCTGGGCGTCGATGATCGTGGCCAGACCGGTGCGGATCATCATCTGGTCGTCGCAGACGAGGACCCTGATCGGCGCGGTCACGACGCGGTCCCCGCCGGTATGCGCGCCCGCACGACGAAGCCGCCGCCGGTCCGGTCGCCCGCGCTGAACTCCCCGCCCAGGACGTGGACCCGCGCCCGGAGCCCGGCCAGGCCCCGCCCGTTCCCGCCGGGGGACAGGTCCCGGGAGCCGGGGCCGTCCGTGCCGACCTCGACGGTGATCTCCCCCGTGCCGTGTCGCACGTGGACGGACGTGGGGCTGCCGTGGGCGTACTTGAGGGCGTTGGTCAGCGCCTCCTGGACGACCCGGTAGGCCACGAAGTCGGCGCTCCCGGCGGGCTCGGCCGGGGTGCCCGTCTCGGTGAACGCGACCGGCTGCCCCGCCTCGCGGGTCCGCTCCACCAGGGCGAGGAGGCTGCCGACGGGAGGGACGGGATCGGGGCTGTCCAGGCCCGGATCGCCGTTGCCGGGCCGCCCGTAGTCGGGGTTGAGCAGGTCCAGGAGGTGGCGCAGGTCGCTGATCGCCCGGCGGCCGGTGTCGCTGACGGCGGTGAGGGTCCGGTCGAGCCGGTCGGGCGAGGCCGTCAGACAGCGCGCCGCCTCGGCCTGCACCACCATCGCCGTCACATGATGGGTCACGACGTCGTGCAACTCCCGTGCGATACGCGTGCCTTCGGCGACGCGGCTGTCCTCGGCGACCCGGCGCCGGCGTTCGGCCTCCGCCGCCCGCGACGAACGCAGCCACGCGCCGAACCCCCAAGCCAGGACGAGCACCAGGTAGAACGTCACGAACTCGGACGGCGGTTCGTCGGCCCCGAGCCGGACCAGCGCGACCGCGAGGGCCACGTAGGCCAGGGAGAACAGGAACGTCGCTGTCCGCCGGTGACGGTCCAGGTAAGAGCCGGCGCTGACCAGGGCGAGGGGCAGCGCGGTGCCCGCGGGCGAGTGGTAGCCGCGCAACTGGTCGAGCGCGAAGCCCGCGGACACCAGGGCGAGACAGACGACGGGCCACTTGCGGCGGACGGCGAGCGGCGCGCACTGGAGTGCGACCGCCACGACGGCCACCGCGTCGAAGGGCCGGGACGGAAGGCCGCCGAGCTGTGTGCCGTGGCCCCGGAACGACGGCAGGAGCGCCAGGGCCAGGAGCAGCAGGGCCGGCGGGAGATCGCGGACCGTGACGTCGAGCCGGCCCCACCGCTCCGGAAGGTGCCGAGGACTGATCACTGGGAAAGTGTAGAGGCGGCCGGGACCCGCGCGGCCCGCCGGCGGCCGGGCACCAGCCGGCCGCGCCGCCGGGCCAGCGACAGGAACACCACCGTCGCCAGCACGCAGAACAGCACCGAGTACACGCTCGCCTCGGGGCCGAACGCGCCACCGGTCAACAGCGCCGGGCCGGACGTCGAGGCGTCCAGCAGTCCGTGGGTGGCGCCGTTGCCGGAGACCTCGGTGCTGAAGACGCCGGCCGCGGCGAAGTTCCAGCCGAAGTGCAGGCCGATCGGCACCCACAGGGTGCGGGTGGCGGCGTACGCCGCGGCGAGCATCCCGCCGGCCTCGACGGCGATCGCGATCGCGCCCCACAGGCTCGCGTCCGGGTTGGCCAGGTGGGACAGCCCGAACAGCACGGCGGTCAGCGGCAGCGCGAACCACGTGCCCGCGCGCTCCTCGACGATCCTGAACAGCACGCCGCGGAACAGGAGTTCCTCGGTCACCGCGGCCGCGGCCATGAAGCCGACCAGCCCCACCGCGCCGGTCACCGAACCCATGCCGCGCACGTCGTAGTGGTCGAGGAGGGCGAGGTTGGCGATCACGGCCGCGAACAGGGTCACGCCGATCAGCGCACCGCGGACCGTCGCGGCCACGGCCCCCGGCCGGCCCACCTCCGTGACCGGCCGGCGCTCGGTGCGCCGCACCACCCAGCCGTAGACGAACACGGCGGCCACGGCGGTCAGCAGGCCGAGGACGAGCGTCGGCCACGGCTTTCCGTCCAGCGCGTTCACGCCCTGACTGCCGATCAGCGCGACGGCCATGACGGCCAGGAACTGCCACACCAGTCTCACGAAGACTCCCTCATCCACTGCGCGGCACGGGCGCCGCGGCCGGACCAAACGCTAGGGACCGGGCCGCCGCGAGTCGTCACCGCGCGGTGGACACTTCGCGTAGCTCCCACGGGGGACAGCCCCCGTGGGAGCGTGGCGTGGCCGCTACCGGTAGCCGACGGTCACGGCCGACCGGATGCCGCGCGCGGGCACGCTGACCCGCAGCACGTGCGTGTCCGCGTCCCAGTGCCAGGCCGAGGCCGCCAGACGCGCGCCCTGCGCCGTCACCCGGCTCGGCGCCCGCTCCACGCCGAGGAAGGACACCGTCCAGGTGCGCCCGCTCACCTGACCCGTGAAGGAGCCCTTGGCCGGACCGATCCTCAACTCGTGCGTGCCGGCGCGCTCTTCGTAGCGGATTCGGGTGGTCGCCGCCCGCCGCGAGACCGGGCCGGTGCCGTCGTCCTCGTAGAGGGAGAAGCTGCCGGACGCTCCCGGTGCGACGGTGACCGTGACCCGGTCCAGCGGGCTGTGCGCGTCGCCCGCGACGTCGCCCGACCGTGTGGTGACGATGCCGCCCGCGCGGACGAAGACCGGCATGGTGTCCAGCGTGGTCGTCACGTCGTGCGTGGCGCCTCCGGCGGGTGCGGTGTAGGTCTGGCCGGTGAAGTAGTCCGTCCACCGGCCCGGCGGGAACCACACGGAGGTGGTGGTCCGGCTGCCGGGCGCGGTGACCGGCGCGACCAGCATGTCGGGACCGTAGAGGTACTCGCTGTCCGCCTTGGCGTAGGCGCTCTCCTCCTCCGGGTACTGCAGGTACAGCGGCCGGACGATCGGTGTCCCGGTGGTGCTTGCCTCGCGGGCGAGGGTGTACGTGTACGGCACCAGCGCCTCGCGCAGCCGCAGGAACTTCTCGGCGGAGTCGCGTCCTTCGGGCCCGTACTGCCAGGGCAGGCGGTCGCTGTGGTTGCTGTGCAGGCGGTCGACCGGCTGGAAGGTGCCGAACTGCACCCACCGGGCGTACAGGTCGTCGGGCAGCTTGGTGGTGCGGTGCGTCTGACCGCCCGAGACGTAGGTCTCGGCGCCGGGGATGCCGTATCCGTCGTTGTGACCGCCGATGTCGTGGCTGATGGCGGCGAGGCCGGTGGCGGCGGACTCGCCCGGTGTGTAGCCGACTTCGGCGCGCAGGGTGCCCCAGTTCGACGTGGTGTCACCGGTGAAGTGCAGCGTGGACCGCTTGTCGGCCCAGGGACCGGTGGGCAGACCGACCCCGCCGCTGTAGCCGCCGGCCTGGAGCGATCCGTAGGCGCGGGAGAGGACGAAGCCGCGCTCGGAGGTCTCCGCGGTGAGGCCGGCGTACTTCTGGTTGATCCACGCGTCCGGCGTGACGCCGGCCTGCGAGGACCGCGAGGCGTCGCAGCACCAGTCCAGCCACCAGAAGTCGTTGCCGGCCCGGTCCATCGGCCGGTGCAGATCGAGGTACGCCCTGAGCTGGTCGGGGTCGCCGAAGTCGAAGGTGTAGCAGTCGGATCCGGCGCCGGACGCGCAACCGCCCTTGCGCAGCTTGCCCTTGGCCGTCGCCTGGGCCTCGGCGAACCGCGGGTCGGAGCCGAGGATGCTCGGGTGCACGTTCAGGGTGTTGTGCAGGCCCTGGCCGGCCGACCAGTCGAAGAACCCCTTGGGATCGGGGAACTTGGCCGGGTCGAAGTTCCAGCCGCTCCATGTGTTGGGGGACTTGAAGTCGGTGTCGGTGACGAGCACGTCCAGGGGCACGTTCGCGGTGCGGAAGGCGGGCAGGACGGTGTTCTCGTAGTCGCTCGCCGTGCGGTCGATGTACTCGGAGTACCAGACGCCGTAGGCCCAGCGGGGCAGCAGCTGCGGTGGTCCGGTGAGGGTGGCGAGGTCGGACAGGCCCTGCCGGTAGTCGTGGCCGAAGCCGAAGAGGTAGCCGTCCTGGTAGGGCCGGCCGGCGTGGCCGGGGCGCGCGGAGGCCTTCCCGGTGGCGGGGTCGTAGACCGCGGAGGGCGTGTCGTCGAGCAGGTACCAGCCGTCGCGGTGCAGCAGTCCCGGGGTGGTCCAGGGCGCCGGATCGCTGTCGCCGTCGAGTCCGTCGAGGCTGCGCCGGTAGCCGCCGAGGGCCAGATGCGGCGCGGGGGCCGCCTCCCCCTGGGGGCCGAGCGCGAGGGTGTCGGCGTTGACGTGGCAACTCGCCGCGTCCGGACAGGCCAGGGCGACCTCGTCGGTGCCCGCCTTCAGCGTGACCGGGACCGACGCCGACGCCCAGGTGTTCCAGTCGTCCGTCGGCGGCAGGGACAGGGTGGTGTCCGTGCCGCCCTTGGTGGTGACCGTCATGGTGCGCGTCCGGTGCAGGCCGTCGCCCCCGGTGCCGTTGGCGTAGCGCAGCCGCAGCAGATAGGTGCCGTCCGCGGGCACGCCCGTGACGCGGTCGGAGATCGAGGACCCCTGGTTGACCTCGGCGACGAAACCCGCGCCGGCGTATCCCCTGTGGTCGGCGGCCACAGCCGCCGAGCCCGACAGGAGGGCGTCCTCGGCCTCGCAGCTCGTGCCGAACCGGCAGCCCGGCACCGTGCTCGCGCCCCGCCCGGGGTACGCGGCCCCGGGCGTGAGCAGGGCGGCGCTGTCGATGTTGACGTTCCCGGAGTCGGCGGCGGTGCGGTGCAGCCGCAGGGTGTGCGGGCCCGCGCCCAGTGACAGGGACAGGCGGGCCACGCCCCAGGTGTTCCAGCTGTCCGTCGGGGGAAGGGAGAACGTCCGGTCGGCGCCGCCGTCCACGGCCAGGCTCAGGGTCCGGGTCTCGTGGCGGCCGTCCCCACCCACCGCGTTGGCGTACCGCACGGCGAACTCGTAGGTGCCGGCCGCCGTGGTGCGCACGTCCGTGGCGAAGGAGCCGTTGTCGACCGCGAAGCCGGCGAGGAACCCCTTGCCGGTGAACCCGTCGTGGTCCGCGGCGATGCCGGGGCCGTCGTACGCCTGGTCCTCGGCCTCGCACAGCGCGCCCACGGCGCACACGTCGTGCCGCCAGGGCGCCGCGAGCACCGGCTGCTGCCCCGCCTTGAGCGCCACCGTCAGGTTGTCGGCGGTGAAGGGTCCGGAACCGACGCGGTAGCGCAGGGTCAGCGCGCTGGTGGTGATGGTCAGGACGCCGTCGCGCACGGACGAGTCGTAGTGCGTGGGCGTGAAGGAGCCACGGCCGATCGCGTTGAACGTGGACCGGTTCTCGAACTTCCCGTCCCCGGCGTACTCGGTACGGATCAGCGTCGGCGACAGCACTTCGAACCTGGCGTCGGGCAGCGTCACCACGGAGGCGGCCCGCGCGGTGGGGGCGCCCGGCGAATCGCGCGCGGCGGCCGAGGCGGCGTCCGGGGACAGGAGACCGAGCGTCACGGCCGAGACGGCCAGTAGGCGGCGGGCGACGGAGGTGCGCGGCTTGCGGCGGGGGGATCTCGGGCACGGAGGTCTCACGGAACGCTCCCTACGGCGGCGGGCACTCTGACGAGCACGACGGACATGCGGCGACGGCTTCACACGCGTACCGGCCGGGCGCCTACAACGTTGTAGACGCGGTCCTCAGGCATGAGACCACGGCGCCTGACGCGTGTCCACACCCGTAACAGACATCGTTGTCAGGAGAGTTGGGGGCGAGTCCACGGCCTGTGGCCGCACGCGTCATCCGCCCCCGGCGCCGTGACCCGCTCGGCCCGCAAGCCGCACGGCGACTGCCGGGCCGTGACCGAGCTCAGGCGGTTCCCCGACCGGGGCCACCGGCCGGCGATCGACCACGGCCGGCCCATGTCGCCGGCCAGTCATGCGGTGGCCGGCCCGCCGGGGCATCAATGGTGAGGACACCTCGTACGCCTGACGCACCGCGTCCGCCGCCCGATCCCCCGACCTCCCGACCCTCGACCTCCGCGCCGATCCGCCCCCGACTGCCGCATCGATCCGCCCCCCGACCCCCGCGTCAAGAGGAGCAGCAATGACCACCCCGCTTCAGGGCCGCACCGCCGTGGTGACCGGTGCCAGCAAGGGCATCGGGCTGGCCGTCGTCACCGCCCTGGCACACGCCGGCGCCACGGTCGTCGCCGGATCCCGCACCTCCACACCCGAACTGGACGCCCTGGGCAAGGAGGGCCGGGTCACCTGGGTCCCCGTCGACCTCGGCGAGCCCCAGGACGCCGAACGGCTGGTCCAGGAGGCGCGGGGACGCGTCGACATCCTGGTCAACAACGTGGGTGCCGCGCCCGCCCGGACAGGAGGCTTCCTGTCGGTGACCGACGCCGACTGGCGGCACGTTCTGGACCTGAACCTGCTGAGCGCCGTAAGGGTCACCCGGGCCGCCCTGCCCCTCATGCTCGGGGCCGGCCGGGGCTCCATCGTGACGGTCGCCTCCGTCAACGCCACCCTGCCCGACCCCTTGGTGATCGACTACAGCGCCGGCAAGGCCGCCCTCGTCGCCTTCTCCAAGGCGCTGTCGAAGGAGGTCGGCCCGAAGGGCGTCCGCGTCAACACCGTCAGCCCCGGTCCGGTGCGCACCGACCTGTGGCTGGCCGAGGGCGGGGTCGCGGACACCGTGTCGGCGGCAGCGGACGTCACCCCCGACGACGTGGTCGCGCAGGCCGCCGGATCCACCGCCACCGGCCGCTTCTCCACGCCCGAGGAGGTCGCCGGCCTGGTCCTGTTCCTCGCGGGCGACCAGGCCGCCAACATCACCGGCAGCGACATGATCATCGACGGCGGGTTCATCCCGACCTGGTAGTTCCCGAGGACGGACCGCGCGCAGTCCGCCGCCGGTCCCGCGCGGTGACGGCGCGGCCACGGCTGGACGGCGCACACAGTCGGCGGGAACAGAACGCCGGTCGCCGCGGTTGCGGCGGGGGCCCCTGCGGGCGGACGGTGGCAGCAGACGACCGAGGAGTGGTCCCGACATGGCTCTTGCCGTCATACTCGCGGCCCTCGCAGCGTGCAGCAACGCGCTGGGCACGGTGCTGCAGCGGCGGGCGGCGCTGACGGTGCCGGCGTCGACGTCGCTGCGCCTGGGGCTGATCACCGATCTGCTGCGCACCCCCGTCTGGCTGGCGGGCATCGTGGGGGTCATCCTGTCGGCCGTCCTCCAGGCCCTCGCCCTGGCCTTCGGCTCGCTCGCCGTGGTCCAGCCGGTCTTCATCCTGGAGCTGCCGCTGGCCCTGGTGATCGGTGGCGCCGTCTTCCACGTGCACCGGTCGCGCCGATCGTGGGCGTCGGTGGCCTGCATCGCCGTGGGGCTCGCCGTGTTCCTGTTCTCCCTCGCGCCCTCCGGGGGCCGTACGTGGGTGCCGGGGCTGTGGTGGGTGCCGACACTCGTGGTCGTCGGCGGCATCGAGGCGGCGCTCGTGCTCGCCGCCCTGCGCAGGCCGCTGGGTCTGACGCGGGCGGCCTGCCTGGCCGCGGGGGCGGCGCTGGGCAACGCCCTCACCGCGGCCCTGATGAAGTCGGCCATGGGCATCCTGGGCGCCTGGGGCGTCCGCGCGTTCTTCCTGTCGTGGCAGACCTACGCCTTCGCGGCGATCGGCGCCCTGTCCCTCTTCCTGCTGAGCACGGCGATGCAGGCCGGCCCGCTCATCGCCTCCCAGCCCGCCCTGACCCTCACGGACGCGGTGACCGGTGTCGTGCTCGGCGTGCTGATCTACGAGGAGCAGCCGCGCACCGGACCGTGGATCGTCGCGGCCGTGCTCGGCTTCGGCCTGCTCACCTACGGCGTCTTCGCGCTGTCCCGCACGCGCTGCCTCGCGGAGTGCCTGCAGACCGACGAGGAGGCAGCCGACCCGATGGAGCACGCCACGGCGTGACCGGGCGTGCTCCTGGCCGGGGAGGGGCGCGTGGTGGGCGTCGAGGCCGGCGATGAGTTTCTCCCACGCCGGCAGTCCACATCTCATCGACCACACAGGAGGCACGACGTGAACCAGTTGCTGAGGGTCCAGAACTTCTGCGTCTCGAGCGACGGATACGGCTCCGGGGAGAACCAGAGCCTGGAGCGGCCGTTCGGGCACGCCGATCCGGCGACCCTGATGTCGTGGGCCGGCGCCACCGCGAGCTGGCCCAACCGCACCGAACCGGGGGGAAGCCGGGGCATCGACGACTACTTCACCCGCGACTTCTCGCACAACATCGGCGCCGAGATCATGGGCCGCAACAAGTTCGGCCCGCAGCGCGGACCCTGGCAGGACTCCGAGTGGCGCGGCTGGTGGGGCGAGGAGCCCCCGTTCCACACCCCGGTGTTCGTCATGACCCACCACCCGCGCCCCTCGTTCACCCTCTCCGACACCACCTTCCACTTCGTCGAGGGTGACCCGGCCTCGGTGCTCGAACAGGCGCGCAAGGCGGCGGAGGGCAAGGACGTCCGGCTCGGCGGGGGAGTCGCCACCCTCAGGCAGTTCCTCGACGCCGGCCTCGTGGACACCCTGCACGTGGCGGTGTCGCCGGTGAAGCTCGGATCCGGTGAGCGGCTGTGGGAGTCCCCCGACGAACTGCTCGACCGCTACCACCTCGACGTCGTGCCCAGTCGCAGCGGCGTGACCCACCACGTGTTCTGGCGCAAGTGAGGGCCGGATTCCGGCGGGAGTGAGGGCCGGTTCGCCGGTGCGGGTGAGGGGCGGCCGGGGCCGTACTCGTAAAAGAACGTTCGTTCTTGACCGATCGTTCTTCTACCGTGTACGGTCCTGGCCATGGGACGACCACGTGCCTTCGACGCCGACCAGGCGATCACCGCAGCCGCCGCCCTCTTCGCCGCGCACGGCTACGAGGGCACCTCGGTGGACGACCTGGTCACCGCCACCGGTGTCCACCGGGGCAGTCTCTACAAGGTGTTCGGCTCGAAACGGAGCCTGCATCTGACCGTCCTGCGCAACCACCTCGACCACGAGATCCGCCCGGCCACCGCCGCCATCGCCGGCCTCACCGACCCGGCGCAGGCCCTGGCGGCGGCCATCGCCTCGTACGACAGCGGTCCCGCCGCCGGACTGCTCCTGCTCGCCGCCGCCGAGCGCGCGCCCCACGACCCGGAGGTCGCCGCGCTGGTGGCGGAGGGTGTCACCGCCCTGGAGGACGCCCTGCGTCCCTCGCACGGCGATGCCGCCCCCCAGCTCGCCTCCACCGTCCTCGGCACCCGACTGCGCCTGCGCGCCCAGCCTCACCGCTCCAAGGAGAACTGACATGGCCCTGATCGACATCGACCGTGAACGCGGCCTGCTGACCGTCGAGTTCCAGGGCCTCGACAAACTCTGGACGTTCAAGAGCCGCCTGGAGATCCCCCTCGCCCATGTCCGCGGCGCCACCCACGATCCCGGAATGGCCCGTGAACCCAAGGGAATCCGCGTCGGCGGCACGCACTTCCCCGGTGTGATCACCGCCGGCCGCTTCCGCCATGACGGCGAGCGCCTCTTCTGGGACGTGAAGAACCCGGACAAGGCCGTCGTCATAGAACTCGCCGACGCCGAGACCTACGACCGCCTCGTCATCGAGGTCGACGACCCCCGCGCCACGGTGGCCCTCGTCGAACAGGCCGTCTCCCACCGCTGACACGGAAAGCCCCGGTCGGCGACGCGAATCGCGCCTGCTCGCCCTCCAGCCCGCCCGGCGTCGCCTGCCAAGGAGTTGGGCACCGCTCCGGGGCGCCGGGGCAGGGCACCCCGGTCACAGGCGTGCGCGGTCCGCGGCAGGGAACCCACGTGCGAGGGGAGCCTTCCCCGCTCCGGCCGCGTCGTAGCCATGGGAGTGCCACCATGATCGTAAGAGAGCGCCCTGTCCCCGCCCCCGAGCGTGCCGCCGGCCCACCGCCCGCCGGGCCCGCGCGCCGCCTGCGCCTGATCGTGTCCCGAGGTGCGGCCGCCGCCGTCCTGGCGGCGCTGGCAGCGGGCTGCACCAGCGGCTCCTCCGGCTCCTCCGGCTCCTCCCAGACCAAGAGCAGCGGCCCGGACTCCGGCGGGACCCCCTCGGTGAGTGCCGAACTCCAGAGCGACTACCTGCGTGTGGTGCACAACGTCCTGCCCTCGGTGGTCCAGATCACCACCTCGGCGGGCCTCGGCTCCGGGATCGTCTACGACGACAAGGGCGACATCGTCACCAACGCCCACGTGGTCGGCAAGGACCACAGCTTCAGCGTGACCTTCGCCAACCGGCAGCAGCTCCTGCACGCCGGCCTGGTCGGCGTGGACCCGGCCGACGACCTGGCCGTGATCCGCCTCGACGACCCGCCCTCCGGGCTGCACCCGGCCGCCTTCGCCGACAGCAAGAACGTCCAGGTCGGCCAGATCGTCCTCGCCATGGGCAACCCGCTGGGCCTGTCCAGCAGCGTCACCCAGGGCATCGTCTCCGCCGTCGGCCGCACCGTGTCCGAGCCGGCCGGCCAGGGCTCTGGCGGCGCCACCATCCCGAACATGGTGCAGACCTCCGCCGCCATCAACCCCGGCAACAGCGGCGGAGCACTGGCCAACCTCTCCAGTCAGGTGATCGGCATCAACACCCTCGCCGCCGTCGACCAGGAACTCGGCGGCGCCGCGCCGGGCATCGGCTTCGCCATCCCCAGCTCCACCGTCACCCGTATCGCCGACCAGCTGATCAAGAGCGGCAAGGTCACCAACAGCGGCCGCGCCGCCCTCGGGATCACCGTACGCACGGTGCTGGGCGCCGACTCCGCCCCGGCCGGGGCGGGCATCGTCGCCGTGACCAGGGGCGGCGCGGCGGACAGGGCCGGGCTGAAGCCGGGGGACATCATCACCGAGCTGGACGGCACCCGGATCACCGACGTGCAGACCCTCACCGAGGCGCTGGCCGCCAAGTCCCCCGGCGACCAGGTGACGATCGGCTACTCCCGCGACGGACGCACGGCCACCGCCCACGCCACCCTCGGTACGCTGCCCACATCCTGACAGACCGTCAGTAAGGTAGCGGCGGTGGAGCTCACCCTCCGGCGTCGGCCCTGCCGCCGCGCCGGTCGCGTCCGCGCAGCGCCGAGACGGCGAACAGGGAGGCTATGACGGCGTCGGCCAGTGCCGCCGTCCGCCAGCGGTCGCTGCGCAGCGCGAGACCGGCCATGCTCGCCGCGTGCAGCGCGTCGGGCACACCCTGCCAAGCGGCGTGCCTGCTACGGGGGTTGGCCACGAGCCCCTGCACGAGCTGGCGCGCGCCCAGCAGCCGTACGACGCTCGACGCGGCCCGGGTCTGCGGCGTACGGGGGCAGCGGCGCAGGACGCTTCCCGGAAAGGCGACGAGTACCGCGCCCCATGCGACGCGGACGATGGATGCGGGCATGTGTGATCCTTCCCTGTCGCCGGGCGGTGTCAGCCCGGCCGTCCGGAGAGCTGCCGTACGACCTGTGAGCGCTGGGCCGGCCGGCCGGAGGCGGCGGTGGCCGCGCCGGCGGCGAGCGCGGAGCCCACGGCGATGACCAGGCACACCAGCGCCGCCAGGAGGAGCGCGCGCCGTTTGCCGCCGCCGTGGGCCGGCGGGGGCGCGGTGATCCTCTCGAACGTCTCGAACTTCTCCGCCAGGCGGGGATCCCGCGCCACCAGATGGCGTTCCATCTCAGCGAGTTCACGTTCGAAGTCCACGGTGACTCCTTTCCGGCGCGTCCGCGTCTCACCCGTGGAGCGGGGGCAGGGCCCGCTGGTCGGCCACCGCGATGGCGAGCTGCCCGGCGGCGGTCGGATGCAGGGGCGCCCGGTCGGTCGGGCCCTGCACGTACGGCTGCCCGGTGCACAGGCCGTGCCCGGTGAACAGGGGCCGTACGGCGGTGAAGCCGGCCCGCTCGGCGCCCTGGCGCAGCACCGTGTTGAGCGCGGCGAGCCGGGACTCGAGCGCCTTCGCCTTCACCGGGGTGAGCCCCTCGTCCTTCAGACACGTGGTGTCCGGCCCGAACGGGTCGTAGTACTCGTTGACCAGCACCTTCGGGTGCTGTCTGAGCGCGGCCAGCTGGCGCAGCAGCTTCTGGTAGTCCAGCGTGAACCGGGTCAGCCGGTGCTGGAAGAACGCCGTCGACGCCTTGTCGTCACAGCTGGGCGACGCCGCGCACAGGCGGACCAGATCCGCCCAGCGCACGTCGTTGGCGCCGACGCTGACGATGATCACCGAGGCGTTCGCGGCCCGCTGCGCCTCGGACATCTGCGGTGGCGCCACTTGCGAGCCGAGGATCTGCACGCCGAGCAGGCCGTCGCGGATCGTGGCGCCCGAGCAGGCGAGGTTCTCCACCTTGACCCGGTTGGTGGCGGCCAGCACCCGCGCGTACGCGTCGGCGCTGCGCTTGCACGCCTTGTCCAGGTCACTGGGGTTCGGCAGCGGGCGGTTGCCCGTGCCCGCGGCGGTGGAGTCCCCGACGACCACGGCCCGTACGTCCCCCAGCACCGGGCCCTCCGCGCGCGGGACCGGGGTGGTCGGGCTGCTGCCCACCAGGTCCTGCAGCGACCGCACGTGCTGGAGGGCGCGGGGAGTGGACGAGGCCAGCAGATAGAAGCCGACGGCGTTGAGCGCGCACACCACCGCGACCCCGGTCACCAGCAGGATCAGGGTGCGGCGCGGCGACATGCGGCGGACGCCGGTCCACGCCGTCAGGGCCAGAAGGATCAGCCCGGCGGCGACCCCCGTCTCCCACAGTCCGTAGTGGAGCCAGCCCGACGCCAGTTTCCCGCTCACCGTCATGGTGAGCTGTCCGTGGTCGCCGGAGTGAAGGAGCTGCGCCACCTGGTCGTTGGTGGCGATGTGGGTGAGCTTCAGGCGCGGCCGGAGCGGTCCGTCGAAGTCCACCTTCGTCGGTATCTTCTGGCCGAACAGGTCGAGTTCGCCGGGACCGGACGGACTCAGCGCCGGTGGCGCCGCGCCCACCTGCACGGTCTGGCCCGCCACCGACACGGTCTGGAGCGGCGTGATGCGCACGGCCAGCCACACCGCCCCCAGCGCGGCCGCGGCGAAGCCCGCGGTTCCCGCGAGGACCAGCAGGAACCGGCGCGGGGACCGGCGTGGCGACCACCTCACACGAGATCCTCTCCTGTCACCGGTGTGAGCGGGTGCGGGTGGTGGCCAGGCCGAGTGCCGCCGTGGTCGCGGTCAGCGCGCACGCGAGGGCGCGGCGGTGCCGGGACAGCCACAGCAGCGGGTCGCGGGCGTGCGCCTGGTCGTCGAAGACGCCGTGGGCGCCGCGGTCGGTGCGCGCGTCGGAGGGCTCGTGGAGGTTGGGCTCCCACCGGGGGAGGTCCCTGCCGGTCTGCTGGCTGCCCACGCCCTTGCGGCCGAGGTAGAAGTCCAGGAACTTGGGCGCGAGGCGTTCGCCCAGGATGGTGTACGCGGTCGACACGCCCACCCACATGTTGCGCCGGGGGTGCTCGGCGAGGAAGACGATGCCCTTGGCGGGCAGTTCGGGCTGGAAGACGGGCGGCACGGGCATGGGGTGCTTCGGCATCCGGCTGAGGTTCCAGTTGAACTGCGGGGTGTTCAGGCCGGGCAGCTGGATCATGCAGACCTTGACGTTGCTGTGCTCGTGGAGCAGTTCCGTCATCACCGACTCGCTGAACCCCTTCACCGCGTGCTTGGCCCCGCAGTAGGCGGACTGCAGGGGGATCGAGCGGTAGGCCATGGCCGAGCCGACGTTGACGACGACGCCCCGGTCGCGGGGCCGCATGTGTTCCAGGGCGGCCCGGGTGCCGTTGACCTGGCCCAGGTAGGTGACCTGGGTCATGCGCTCGTACTCCTCCGGTGAGGTGTCCCAGAAGAAGGCCAGCGAACCGGCGAAGGCCACGTTGACCCACACGTCGATCTCCCCGAGTTCGTCCTCGATCCGCTCGGCGGCCTCGCGTACGGCGTTGTGGTCGGCCACGTCGGTGGGGATGCCGAGCGCGGTGCCCCCGGCGGCCTCGACGTCGGCGACCGCGCCGTCCAGCCCGGCCTGCCCGCGGGCGAGCACGGCCACGTCGTAGCCGTGGGCGGCGAACTCGCGCACGGTGGCGCGGCCGACCCCGGCGGTTCCCCCGGTCACCACGGCGAGCTTGCGCCCTGTTCTGCTCGGCATGGGTGATCCGTCTCCCTCCTGCGCGAAGCCGATGGCACCTGCGCTGTCGAAGACACCGGAGTACCCGCGATCGCCACGGGCGCAAACGGACCGCCCGGCGAAGGAGCGAAACCGGTGCGCGGGTGTGAGGCCACCGTCTGGGCAGACCACCGTCTCGGCGGCGGCGCACTCGTGGCCGCCGGCCTCCCCGGCAGACAACAAATCTAAATAATTGCACTGTGCCATGATTGGCCCTCCCCTCCTCGGATACGCGTCATGTGGAACGCAAGAACGGAAAAACGGAAAGGAAGAAGGTGGCCGACGTGGCCATGCATTCCCGCATCGAAGAACATCCCGACCTTCTGGCCCTGCGTGCTCATGCCGCCGAGGTCTCGGCGAAGCCTGCCCTTCAGGCCGTCGAGGGACTGACGCTGCTGACCGGTCTCTACCTGGCGATCTCCCCCTGGGTCGTGGGGTTCAACGGCAACCCGCTGGCGATCAGCAACCTGGTCACCGGCATCGCCCTCGCGGTCCTCGGCCTCGGTTTCGGATCGGCCTACGAGCGGACGTTCGGCATGGGCTGGGCGGCCGCCGGCATCGGCGCCTGGGCGATCATCGCCCCCTGGGTCGTGCAGCACGCCTCGGCCACCACGGGCACGATCGTGAGCAATACGATCACGGGAGCCGTCGCGCTCCTGCTGGGGGTGGTGACCACGGCGATGGCCGCCCGGAGCCGGCGTACCTGACCGCGGGAACCTGACCGCGGGAAGGTCCGCACGACTCACTTCCGGAACAGGCCGCTGGGATCAGCGGCCTGTTCCGGGTCGGTGAGCAGCAGGATCTCGTCCCCCGCCGCCAGCCGGGTCGCCCCGCTCACCGGCAGCAGGGCCCCCTCGCGGATGGCGAGGCTGACCCACACGTGCTCCCCGAGGTCCAGGTCGGCGACGGCGCAGCCGTCGGCCGCCGAGCCGGACTCGACCACGATCCGGCACACCCCCTCGGGGCGGTCGCGCAGCCGGACCCCCAGCGCCCAGGGCTCCAGTTCCCCGGCCCGCATGGGAATGCGGCACCACCGGGCGACGGTGGGCACCAGGGCGCCCTGCACGACGACGGAGAACGCCACGACGACGAACACCACGTCGTAGATCTGCTGCGAGTGCGCCAGACGGGCGCTGACCGCGAAGCTGCCCAGCAGGATGGGCACCGCTCCCTTGAGCCCGGCGAACGCCAGGAACACCCGCTCCCCGCCCCGCAGGCGCAGCGGCCACAGCAGCGCCGCCATCGCCAGCGGGCGCGCCACCAGTACGAGCAGCACGGCCAGGATGAGGCCGTCGGCCCACGCGCCCTCGGCGGCGAAGGTCGCCAGCGGGACACTCAGCCCCAGCAGCGTGAAGGCGACGATCTCCGCCAGGCTCGACAGCGCCGCGTGGAACCGTTCGATCTCCCGTTTGTACGGCGCCCGCGCGTCGCCCAGCAGGATCCCGGCGGTGAACACCGCGAGGAAGCCGGAACCGTGCGCCACCGTGGCGGCCCCGTAGACGGCGAACGCCCCGGCGAGCGCGCGCAGCGGGTACAGGCCCTCGCTGGGCAGCGGAACCTTCTGGATGAACCACTTCAGCGCCCAGCCGCCGCCCAGCCCGATCGCCGCCCCGACCGCCATCTGCTCGGCGAAGGTCAGCGCCACCTGCCCGGCCGTCCCGGCCACCGAACCGCCGGTCGTCGTCAGCAGCGCCGCCATGAGCGCGATGCCGACCGGGTCGTTGGCCCCCGACTCGCCCTCCAGCAGCACTCCGGTCCGGCCGGTGATCTCGCGCCGGCCGAGGACGGAGAAGACCACCGCCGGATCGGTCGGCGCCAGGGCCGTGCCCAGCAGCAGGGCCGCGTGCCGGCCGAACCCGAGCAGAAGGGCGGCGAGCGCCAGCAGGGCGGCCGTGGCGAACGTACCGGCCACGCCGATCCACACCACCGCGCCCGCGTTGGGCCGCAGTCGCCGCCAGCCCAGGTCCATCCCGCCGTGGAAGAGGAGCACGACCAGGGCGACGGTCACCACGTTCTGCACGGAGGTGATCGGGAAGCTCTCCAGCCGGGGCACCAGGTCCGAGGCCACCGCGGCCGCCAGCAGGAAGAACGCCGGCGCCGGGACGCGGGTGCGCTCACTGAGCCGGTTGGACAGCACCGCCACGGTCGCCGCCAGCGCCACCACCAGCACGGCCCTCGCGAACGACTCCACACCCTCCACCGGCTCGCCCCTTCATCGCGGACACTCGCGACTCACAGTTCCCCGGGGCGGACGCCCCGACGCAAGATCGCCCACTGCGGCGCCTGTGAGCGCGGCCGCGCCGACGACGGGGCCGCGGACGAAGCCGGCGCCCGTCAGCGGCGCGGGCGCGGCGCACGCACCGAGGTCGCCGGGCTGCGCGAACGGCCGGACGCCGGCCTGCTCGTGTGGACGTCCCCTCAGGCGAGGGGCTGCGCGCGGGCGATGAGGAGCGCCACGTCGTCGTAGGCGGCGGGGTGGCGCAGCTGTTCCAGGAGCAGGTCGCACATCTCCTCGGTGGAGTCCTGCTGTTGTCCCAGCAGCTCCACCAGGCGTGCGAGGCGCGCGTCGATGGGGTCCTCGCGGGTCTCGACCAGCCCGTCGGTGTAGAGGACCAGCTGATCACCGGGTCTCAGCGTGACGGTGGCCGCCTCGAAGGGCACGCCGCCGACCCCCAGGGGAGTGGCCGTGGGCAGGTCGAGCAGTTCGGGCGCCCGCCCGGGCCGGAGCAGCACCGGGGGCAGATGGCCGGCGGAGGCGGCCTCGAGCCGGGCGCGCTTGGGGTCGTAGACCGCGTACACGCAGGTGGCGATGTAGGGGTCCAGGCCCTGGGTGATGCGGTCCAGGTGGGTGAGGACCTGCGCGGGGTCGAGGTCGAGGCCGGCGAGGGTGGAGGTGGCCGTGCGCAGGCGGCCCATGGTGGTGGCGGCCGGGATGCCGCTGCCCATGACGTCGCCGACGGTGAGGACGGTGCGGTCGTCGTCCAGGGGGATGACGTCGTACCAGTCGCCGCCCACCTCGCTGAAGGCCTGCGCGGGACGGTACCGGGCGCAGACCTCGAGACCGGGATGCCGGGGCGAGAGCCGCGGCAGCAGGCTGCGCTGGAGGGTCTCGGCGGCGCGCCGGATGTGCTGGTGCAGCACGGCGTTGTCGATACTCAGGGCGGCCACGGCGGCCAGTTCGCAGGCCAGCGCGAGATCGTCCTCGTCGAACGCCACGGGGTTGCGGGCGCGGGCCAGGCCGAGGACGCCGATGACCTGGCCGCGGGCGATCAGGGGGACGGCCATGTCGGTGTGCACGCCGGCCTCGGCGAGCAGGCGGGCCGCGGCGGAGTCGGAGGCGACCAGGGTGAGCTCCTGGCCGTCGAGGTGGCTGATCAGGAGCGGGCGGCGGGTGCGCAGGACGCGGGCCGCCGGGTGGTCGGCGTGGTAGGTGGTGAGGTGCCCGGGCTGGATGAGCGCCCGGCTGGCGCTGGTGGGGTAGGCGGTCTTCACCGCGAGGGCGCGCAGGAGGGCGGGGCCCTGACCGGTGTCCGTACGGCCCGTCCGCAGGACGGAGTCCAGGACGTCCACGGCGGCCATGTCGGCCAGGCCCGGCACCAGCACGTCGGCCAGTTCCTGGGCGGTGCGCTCCACCTCCAGCGTGGTGCCGATGCCGGCCGAGCCGTCGGCGATGAGGCGCAGCCGCTGCTGGGCGCGGTCGGCCTGCATCGCGGCCCGGTAGCGGTCGGTGACGTCCACGACCACGTTGGCGATGCCGAGCGTCTGCCCGTGGTGGTCCTCCAGCCGGTAGAACGACACGGCCCAGGCGTGGTCGTTCTCCGGGTCGGCGAGCGTACGGCCCACCACGTGCTGGTCGATGACGGGCGACCCGGTGCGAAGGACCTGCCGCATCGCGGCCTCCGCGGCCACGAAGCGCGGGCCGGTGAGCACCTCGCGGAAGGCGCGGCCGACGTGCTCGCTCTCGGACACGCCGTGCATCGAGGCCAGGGCGGGGTTGACGACCAGGTAGCGCAGCTCCGTGTCGAGGACGGCCAGGCCGATCGGAGCCTGGGTGACCAGCCGGGTGGACAGGGCGAGGTCGCGTTCCACCTGCCGCAGTATGGTGCGGTCGGCGGCCAGCCCCAGGGCGTAGTGGTCGCCGAGGCTGTCCGTCAGCCGCATGTTGCGGAACTCGACCATGCGGGTGCGGCCGTCCTTGTGCCGCACGGGGAAGGCCCCGGCCCAGTCCCGGCCGGTCTCCATCACCTCGGCGAACAGCGTGATGGCCGCGTCCTGGTTCTCCGGGTGCAGCAGCAGCGGCGCCGCGTACTGCCCGACCGCCTCGGCCCCGCTGTAGCCGAACAGCTCCTCGGCCTGCGGGCTCCACATGTCGACCCGGCCGGAGGCATCCAGGAGGACCGCGGCGACGCCCAGCAGATCCATCAGGCCGGTCGGCTGAGCCGCCTGGTCCAGGCCCGGGGGCCTGTGCGTCGGACTCATCGCGGTCGCTCCTTCCCCTGCCGGCCTCGTCGCGCACCCGCCGCGGTGCCCGGAGCGGGCGGCGGGCCGGGCAGGCCGGCCGCCCCGTCCACGAGGCGGTACGGTCCCGCGCCGGCCGCGAGGACGCGCCGCGAGACGCGCGCACGGCGCGATGGGCCCGCAGGGACCGGCACGTATGACCAGCATGCCCCCGCGGGCGGCGTCGCGCGGACCGGCGGGCCGCATCCCGGCGGCTGCTGCGCGGCCCGCCGGCCCGGGAGCCGTGCCCGGCAGCCGTGCCCGGCTCCTGGTGAGCTCGTCGAGCACGTGGTCCCGGCTGAGCCGCCGGCCGGCCCGCTCCCGGCTCTGGGCGACGTGGTCGGGCCGCGCCATGGCGAGCACACCACGCAGGCGCCGCTGGTACGGCTCGGGGCGCCCGGCCTGGGTGAGCCCGGCCTCGATGTCCCCGACCGCCTCCTCCAGCCACCGCGCGACCAGCTCGGTCGGCTCAGGATCCACGTCGCCGCGTCGCGGCCGATCCGGATGACGGCGCCGCGGGTTACGCGAGACCTACCGCGACCCTGCGCGTCCGTCCCGGCTGGTGCCGCCCTTCACGGCCGGTTCCTGACGCCGCCCGCCCCGGGTCAGCGGAGCGCGTCGCCGGCGCGGGTGGCCGTGTAGGCGCGTGCCAGCCAGCTCTGCAGGTGAGGGGCGTGGGCCAGCAGGTTCCGGTAGACCCGGACGGCGTGGTGGTGCAGGGCCTCGGCCACCGGCGCCTCGACGGCGTCCCGGCGCCAGACCAGCAGCAGGCGCTGCCACAGCGGATCACCGGCCAGCGGCTTGACCAGCACCCCGTCGATGGGGCGCAGGGTCGGCTGCACGGCGGTCACCCCGAGGCCCATCGCGATCATCGACTGCAACTGTTCGAGCACGTGGAACTCGTGGGTGTTCCCGGGCGCGAAACCGGCGGCCTCGCACGCGTCGTAGAAGGCACCGGGCCACCCCACCCCGTCGTCGGCGGTGACGAACCAGGTGTCCCGCGACAGCTCCTCCAGCGGCACCTCCACCCGGTGCGCCAGGGGGTGGCCGGCGTGCATGGCCACGAAGATCGGCACGGTGTTGATGGCACGGTGCGCCAGCGCGGGGGAGTGCCGCACCGGCAGCCCGGGATAGTCGACGCCCAGCGCCGCGTCTAGTTCACCGGCCTCCACGAGCCGCACCAGCTCCCCGGTGGCGTACACGCTCGACACGGTGACGGTGAGGTCCGGACACGCGTCCCGCAGATTGCCCAACAGGTCCGGGACCACGGGGGTGTTGGTGACCCCCAGCCGGACCGTCCTGGCGCCCGCCGCGGACGCGGAGCCGGCGCGCCCCCGTCCGAGGGCGTCGGCGCGGGCCAGCACGTCCCGGGCCTGGCTGACGACCTCCGTCCCGTAGGCGGTCAGCTCCACGCCCGTGTTGCTGCGGACGAACAGTCCCTCGCCGAGCAGCCGCTCGATGCGCCGCAACTGCGTGCTCATGGCCGGCTGGGTCAGGCCCAGCGCGGCCGCCGCCCTGCCGACGCTGCCGCAGTCCGCGATCGCGCACAGCACCCGCAGATGACGCAGCTCAAGTTCCACGGCACACCTCATTGTTCGAAGAAGCGGCACCATTATGCGACCGGCGGCGAGAACCGCACCGGGCACGGTCACCGCCCGCACGGCGACGTTATGCCCCGGCCGTTCGTTTTCTTATGGCCCGGCCCGTTGTCCCGACCGGCACCGCCGTGGAAACCTCCACTCGCGCCGTCCTCCCGCCGGGACGATCCGCGAAGGAGAGCCACCATGCCCCACACCGAACTCCGCTTCACCGTCGAAGGAACGGCGGCAGCGGTCCGCGACGCGCGCCGCCGTATTTCGTCGGCCGTCTCGTCCTGGGACGTACCGGTCGACGGCGATCAGCTCTTCCGCCTCGAATTGATCGCCTCGGAAATGCTGACCAACGGTCTTCAGCACGCCGGTGGCCCCCTGACGGTCGAATTGCGCGTGGAGCGCGGCGGTGGCCTCCTCGTTCTCGCGGTCCTCGACGGCAGCCGGGTGCGGCCGCGGCCCTGCGTGGCCGGCTGCGACCACGAGAGCGGGCGCGGCATCGTGCTGATCGACGCCTTGAGTCTTTTCCACGGCACGGAATACACCGACTCCGGCAAGCGCTGCTGGGCGGTCCTCCCGCTGTCCGAGCGGCCCGTCCGGAACGATGACGAAATGCCGGTGAATGCCGTAATGGAAAGCCGCCGGGACGACGACTCCGCGCGCTGGACGGTCACTTCCGCGGGAGCGAATGTGCTCCGGCTCCTCTTTCCGGCGACATGACCACCGCTTCTATTCTCTCGACACAGGAGACATGGGTGACCGAGGACACGGACGAGAACAGACGGCGGAAGAACGGCCTGAATCGGGGAGTGAGCCCGGAACTCGCCGAGAACATGAAAAAGGGCTGGGCCGGCACCGAGCGCCACGACCTGACCCCCATCACGCAGGCCGCCTACACCGCGCGCCGCCGGGCAGAGCTCTCCGCCCGCTTTCCGGGCGAGCTGCTGGTGATCCCGGCCGGCGTCCCGAAGGTCCGCGCCAACGACACGGCGTATCCGTTCCGGCCCACCTCGGACTACGTCCACCTCACCGGCGACCAGTCCCCTCACGCCGTACTCGTCCTGGAACCGGGCCAGTACGGCGGGCACCGGGCCGTCCTGCACACGCTCCCGCGCTCCGACCGGGCCGACGGGGAGTTCTGGCTCGACCCGCACGGCGAACTATGGGACGGCCGCCGCAACAGTCTCACCGAGAACGAGCGCCTCCTCGGCCTGCCCTGCCGCGACGTCCGCGCCCTGCCCGCACTGCTGGAGGCGGCCACCGGCCCGGTGAGGCTGCTGCGCGGCCACGACCCGGCCGTCGACGCCGCCCTGGCCGGCCTGGTGATGGCCGCCGCCGACGACGACCTCCGTACCGCGCTCGCCGAAATGCGCCTGGTCAAGGACGAGTTCGAGATCGCCGACCTGCGCTTCGCCTGCGAGGCCACCGTCCGCGGCTTCGAGGACGTCGTACGCGCCCTCGGCAGCACCGCACCCACTCCGGAACGCCTCATCGAGGGCACCTTCTGGACGCGCGCCCGCGTCGAGGGCAACGACGTCGGCTACACCTCCATCTGCGCGGCCGGACCGCACGCCACCACCCTGCACTGGGTCCGCAACGACGGCGAGGCCCGCCCCGGCGACCTCCTGCTGCTGGACGCCGGGGTGGAGACCCGCAACCTCTACACCGCCGACGTGACCCGCACCCTGCCCGTCGACGGCCGCTTCACCCCGCTACAACGCGAGGTGTACGACGCGGTGTTCGCGGCGCAGGAGGCCGGCATCGCCGCCGTGCGGCCCGGCGCCGGATACCGCGACTTCCACGACGCCGCCCAGCGGGTACTGGCCGAACGCCTCGCCGCCTGGGGGCTGTTCGGACGCCGGCCGGCGGCGGAGGCCTTCGGACTCGGACTCCACCGGCGCTGGACCCTGGCCGGGACCGGACACATGCTCGGCCTGGACGTGCACGACTGCGCCAGGGCCCGCACCAAGACCTACGTCGACGGCACCCTCGAAGCGGGCATGGTGCTCACCGTCGAACCGGGCCTGTACTTCCAGCCCGACGACCTCACGGTCCCCGAGGAACTGCGCGGCATCGGCGTCCGCATCGAGGACGACATCCTGGTCACCGCGGACGGCAACGAGAACCTGTCGGCCGGGCTGCCGCGCCGCGCCGACGAGGTGGAGGACTGGATGGCGCGGCTGCGCGGCTGACGCCCCCCGGGCTTCCAACGGCTCCAGGGCACCCACCGGCTTCCAGAGGCATCCAGCGGCACACATCGGTTCCAGAGGCATCCAGCGGCTTACATCGGCTTCCATCGGTATTGGGGGAAGACACATGTCACACACGGACGGGCAAGGCCCGCACGACGACGGAGGCGAGGTTCCGGCCGCGGCGGCCGACCCCTTCCGAGGAGGCTGGGCGGACACCCGTGCGCGTCTTCCGCCGGTGTCCGGGGCGGCGTGCGCGGCCAAGCGGCGCTCGGCGCTGTCCGAACGGTTCCCCGGCGAACGGATCGTCGTCCCCTCGGGCGGACTGAAGGTCAGGAGCAACGACTTCGACTACACCTTCCGGCCGCACTCCGCGTTCGTCCACCTCACCGCCGAACAGGGAACGCAGGCCGTCCCGGACAGCGTCCTCGTCCTGCAGCCCACCGGGAGCGGCCACTCGGCCACCCTCTTCACCCGGCCGCGCTCGCCGCGCGACGGCGGGCCGGACGGCACGGAGTTCCACAGCGACCGCCGCTACGGCGAGTTCTGGACCGGGCGGCGGCGGACCCTCGCCGAGACCGAGCAGGCCCTCGGCGTCGAGGCCGCCGCACGCGACGGCCTGGAGCGGGCCCTGACGGCAGACGTGCCCACCCGCGTGGTGCGCGGCGAGGACCCGCTCGTCGACGCGCTGGTCCCGCCGTCACCCCGCGCCGAGGCCGAACTGGTGACGTTCCTGGCGGAGCTGCGGCTGGTCAAGGACGAGTGGGAGATCGACCAGCTGCGCACGGCCGTGGGCGCCACCGTCGCCGGATTCCACGACGTGGCCGGCGAGCTGCGCCACGCCATGCGGCTCGAGCGCGGCGAGCGCTGGATCGAGGGCACCTTCAACCGGCGTGCCCGGCTGGAGGGTCACGGCCTCGGCTTCGAGACCATCGCGGCGGCCGGGGCGCACGCCTGTGTGCTGCACTGGATGCGCAACGACGGACCGGTGCGCGAGGGCGATCTGCTCCTGCTGGACGCGGGCGTCGAGGCCGACTCCTTCTACACCGGGGACGTCACCAGGACGCTGCCGGCCGGCGGACGCTTCACCGACGTCCAACGGCGGGTCTACGACCTGGTGTTCGCCGCGCAGTCGGCGGGCATCGCCGCGCTGCGGCCCGGCGCGCGCTACGGCGACTTCCACGCCGCCGCGACGCGGGTCATCGCCGAGGGGCTGGACTCCTGGGGCCTGCGACCGGCGGGCCGCACGGCGCCGGGCCCCGGTTCCCCTCCGGACTCCGGTCCGTACCGCCGGTACACCGTGTGCGGAACGGGGCACATGCTGGGCCTGGACTGCCACGACTGCGCCGGCGCCCGCGACGCGGCCTACCTGGGCGGTGTGCTCCAGGCCGGGCACGTCCTGACCGTCGAACCGGGCCTGTACTTCCAGCCCGACGACCTGACGGTCCCCGAGGAACTGCGCGGCATCGGCGTCCGGATCGAGGACGACTTCCTGATCACCGCGGACGGGGCCCTCTGCCTGTCCTCGGCCCTGCCGCGCGGTTCCGACGAGGTGGAGGTGTGGATGGCGTCCCTGTGAGCACGGGCGTAACCGGGAAACGTGACATTGTATAGTGGGAGGCGATCGGACCGAGGGCTCAGGGAGCGGCGATGCCTCATCTCAAACCGCAGGTGATCTCGGTCCAGACGCATCTGCGGGACCAGGTGGCCAACGCGCTGCGCGCCGCGCTCATCGCCGGCGAGCTGCGCCCCGGCGTCGTGTACTCCGCCCCCAGCCTGGCCGCGGAACTCGGTGTCTCGGCGACCCCGGTGCGCGAGGCCATGCTCGACCTGGCCAGGGAGGGCCTGGTCGAAGCGGTCCGCAACAAGGGTTTCCGCATCACCGAGATGACCGACCGGGACCTCGACGAGTTCACCGAGATCCGTACCCTCATCGAGGTGCCCACCGTGGGGCGGGTCGCGAGGTCGGCACGTCCGGAGCAGCTCGAGGCGCTGCGTCCGCTGGCGCGGCAGATCGTGACGGCGGCCGAGCGGCACGACGTACTGGCGTACCTGGAAGCCGATCACCAATTCCACCTCGAACTGCTGTCGCTCGCCGGGAACCAGCACCTCGTCGAGGTGGTGGCCGACCTGCGCAAGCGGTCCCGTCTGTACGGGCTGGCCAACCTCGACGAGTCCGGGCGGCTGGTCGCCTCCGCGCAGGAGCACATCGAGCTGCTCGACCTGATCGTCGCCGGCAAGGCGCGTGAGGCGGAGAAGTGCATGCGCAGCCACCTCGCGCACGTGCGCACCCTGTGGGCTGACGGCCGGGCCGACGCGAAGGCCGCCGAGCCCGCGCTCCGCCTCGGCGACCGGTAGGTCCGGCGACCGGTGGTTCCGGCAGCCGGTAGGTCTGGTGAGCGGCGGCTCGGCGACCGGCAGTTCCGGCGGCTGACGGCCGCGGCGGCCGGTGGTTCCAGCGGTCGGTGGTCCGGCGGCCGGCCGTTCCGGCAGCCGGTAGGTCTGGTGAGCGGCGGCTCGGCGACCGGCAGTTCCGGCGGCTGACAGCCGCGGCGGCCGGTGGTTCCAGCGGTCGGTGGTCCGGCGACCGGTGGTTCCGACAGCCGGTAGTTCCGGCGGCTGACAGTCGCGGCGGTCGATAGCTCTGGCGGCCGGCCGGTAGTTTCGGCGGTCGGCGGGTCGAACCCGTTCCGCCTCCGTGTGACGCCGACGCCCGCCCGCACGTCCCGGTGGCCCGGTCCCCACCAACTCTCTTGTCCCGCAAGGCCGTTCCGATCAGGCCCTTCGCCGCCCCGGCGGCCCCCCCGCGGCAACTCGCGGCCTCGAATTGGCACGGACGGCTTCCGGAACCATGTCACCTGTGCAATGGTACATGGCACAGGTCGTGGCCATGCCAAGTCTGATCGCGAAGCGCAGGCAGGGCGGAACCGCTCCCCAGCGAGAGCGCGGCCCTTCTCCCCAGACGCACGACCTGCACATCAGCGGATCCCATCGGCCACGTACGGCGTGGCCCAACCCCTCATGGGAGGCGTAAGTGAGAACCACACTCGTCCGGCGAAGTCTGGGCGCGGTGCTCCCCCTGACCCTGGCGTGGGCCATGGGTGCGGGGATGCTCGCCCAGCCGGCCGCCGCGTGGACCGGCGCCCCGGCGCACACCGCGCACTCGGCGGCCGGCGCCCAGAAGCAGCACGACCCCGCGCCCATGGCGCAGACCGCCGCCACCGACACCGACCACGTCGGCAAGGGGCGCCTGAAGGCGTCACAGATACCGCCGCTGGCGGCGAGCAAGAACTCGCTCAAGCAGCCCTACGGCCGCCCGGAGACGCTCCCGCCGCGGCCCTCCAAGTCGATGGACTCGGCCGGACGCGACCAGGCGCGCTCCGGCAAGAAGGCGGCCGCGGTCGCCGCCTGCAACGTCGCGGACTTCACCAGCCGTACCGGCAGCGCCCTGGTGCAGCAGATCAAGTCGTCCACGACCGACTGCGTCAACACGCTGTTCAACCTCACCGGAAGCGACGCCTACAACGCCTTCCGCGAGTCCCAGATGACCTCCGTCGCCTACGCCCTGCGCGACGGCTCGGCGTCCTACCCGGGCAACTCCACCACGGGCATGCCGCAGCTGGTGCTCTATCTGCGCGCCGGCTACTACGTCCAGTACTACAACGCGAGCACGGTGGGCGCCTACGGCTCCGGCCTGAAGACGGCCATCCGTGCCGGTCTCGACGCGTTCTTCGCCAGCGCCCACTCCCGTGACGTCACCGACGCCAACGGCGAGACGCTGGCCGAGGCGGTCACCCTCATCGACAGCTCCGAGGAGAACGCCCGCTACATCTACGTCGTCAAGCGGCTGCTGGCGGACTACAACTCCTCCTGGAACACGTCCTGGTGGATGCTCAGCGCGGTCAACAACGTCTACACGGTGACGTTCCGCGGCCACCAGGTGCCCGAGTTCGTCACGGCCGTCCAGTCGGACCCCAGCCTGATCGACGCGCTCTACGGCTTCGCCGCCACCCACACCTCCCTGCTGGGCACGGACCAGTCCTACCTGACGTCCAACGCCGGGCGTGAACTGGGCCGGTTCCTGCAGCACTCAGCCATGTTGGGCAAGGTCCGTCCGCTGGCCGCCGGCCTGCTCAACTCCAGCTCCATCAAGGGCAACACCGCCCCGCTGTGGGTCGGTGTGGCCGAGATGACCGACTCCTACGACAAGAGCAACTGCTCCTACTACGGCACCTGCAACCTCCAGCAGCAGCTGACCAGTTCGGTGCTCACGGTGACCTACCCGTGCAGCTCCAGCATCACCATCAAGGCGCAGCAGATGACCTCGGGCGAGCTGTCGTCCACCTGTGCCAGCCTGCGCAACCAGGACGCGTACTTCCACAGCGTCGTCCACGACAACGGCCCCGTCGCGAACGACAACAACACCACCATCGAAGTCGTCGTCTTCGACTCCAGCACCGACTACCAGACCTACGCCGGCGCCATGTACGGCATCGACACCAACAACGGCGGCATGTACCTCGAGGGCGACCCGGCCGCCGCCGGCAACCAGCCCCGCTTCATCGCCTACGAGGCCGAGTGGCTGCGCCCGGACTTCCAGATCTGGAACCTCAACCACGAGTACACGCACTACCTCGACGGCCGCTTCGACATGTACGGCGACTTCAACGCCGGCATCACTACCCCGACCGTGTGGTGGATCGAGGGCTTCGCCGAGTACGTCTCCTACTCCTACCGGGGCGTCACCTACAACGAGGCGATGACCGAGGCCGGACGCGGCACGTACGCCCTGAGCACCCTGTTCGACACCACCTACAGCAACGACACCACGCGCATCTACCGCTGGGGCTACCTCGCCGTCCGGTACATGCTGGAGAACCACCCCTCCGACATGAACACCGTCCTCGGCTACTACCGCTCCGGCAACTGGAACGCCGCCCGTTCCTACCTCACCGGCACCATCGGCAGCCGCTACGACAGCGACTGGTACACCTGGCTGGCGGGCTGCGCGGCCGGCAGTTGCGGCGGGAGCACCAACCCGCCCGGCAACAACGCCCCCACCGCCGCGTTCAGCGCCACCGTCAGCAACCTGACCGCCACCTTCACCGACCAGTCCACGGACTCCGACGGCACCATCGCCTCCCGGTCCTGGGACTTCGGTGACGGCACCACCTCCACCGCCGCCAACCCCAGCAAGACGTACAGCGCGGCGGGCGCCTACAGCGTCAAGCTCACCGTCAAGGACGACAAGGGCGCGATCGGCACGGTCACCAAGACGGTCACGGTGGGCTCCGGCGGCGGCACCGGCACCGAGTGCACCGGCGCCGACACGCGGATGCTCGACCAGAACTGCAAGCGCAGCAACCGCTCCGCCGCCGCCGGCGGCAACGACTACCTCTACATCTACCTGCCGTCCGGCGTGGGCCAGCTCAAGATCACCACGTCCGGCGGCAGCGGTGACGCCGACCTGTACTACAGCGGCAGCGGCTGGGCCACCAGCACCAGCTACACCAGCCGCGCGACCGGTGCGGGCAACAGCCACACCCTGACCCTCACCAACCCCCCGGCCGGCTACAACTACATCACCCTCTACGGAGCGCAGAGCTTCTCCGGGGTGACCGTCTCCACCCAGTACTGACCGGCGGAGCATGCCGGTGCGGCCCGGGACCTGGACTGCGAGCAGGTCCCGGGCCGCACCTTCGGCGTTCAGGGCATTCGGGGCGAACAGTGCCAGAATCGTGGCACTGGGGGCGATGCGGCTGGGAGGCGCGAGTGGAGCTGGACGCTGTCGTCGACGAGCTGTACGCCCTCGCGCCGGGTGACTTCACGGCCGTACGGGACGCGCGGGCCGAGGAGGCCCGGGCCGCCGGTGACCGGGAGCTGGCCGGGCGGATCCGCCGCCTGCGCCGGCCGACGCTGGCCGCGTGGGCGAGCAACCTGCTGGTGCGCGAGAGCCCGGACGAGGTGGACGGCCTGCTCCAACTCGGGGAGGCGCTGCGTCAGGCCCACCAGGACCTGGACGGAGATCAGCTGCGGGAGCTGTCGGCGCGGCAGCACCAGCTCACCTTGGCCCTGGCCCGGCAGGCCGGGCAGCTTGCGGCACGGGAAGGCCGGCGGATCAGCGAGGCCGCCCGCCAGGAGGTACAGGACACCCTGCACGCGGTGCTGGCCGACCCGGAGGCGGCCGAGGAGTGGGCGAAGGGCCGTCTGGACAGGCCCCTGAGCGCACCCGTCGGCTTCCCCGCCGCCGCCGCGGACTCGGCCGCATCCGCACGGCGAGCGGCCCCGGCCCCGCGCGGCGCCGTGCCGCCCGGTCCGCAGGAGAGGTGGCCGATCTGGAGGCCGCGCGGGCCCGCCGCCGCGAACAGCGTGAGCGCCTGGAGCAGGCCCGGCGGCAGGCGGCGCAGGCCGAACAGGAACTTCAGTACCGGGAAGGCGAGTTGGCCGCCGCCGAGGAGGAGCGGACGCGGGCGGAGACGGAACAGCGGCAGGCCGAGGAGCGTGTCACCGATCTCTCCCGCCGCCTCCGGGAGGCCGAGCGCGAGCAGCAGCGATCACGTGAGGCCGCCCGGCAGGCACAGGAGCGCGCACGGGACCTGGGCCGTGAGGTGCGTCAGGCCCGGCGCCGGGCCGGGGACGCGGCCGCACAGGTCCGCGAACTCAGGGCTTGCGGGCCAGACCGGCCGCGATGAGCCGCTCCCAGACGGTCAGTTCCCGCTCGCCCCCGCTCTTCCACGGGTCTTCGACCTCGGCCTCGTCCGGATGCCACAGGGACGCCGGGACGATCCCGGGTTCGACGATCTCCAGGCCGTCCAGCAGGGACGCGATCTCCTCGTCCGTACGCCACCGGCCGCGGCCGAACGTCTCCTGGAGGACCTTCTCCGCCTCCGCCGTCTCGGGGTTGCTGCCGGAACGGAAGTGGCTGACGAAGAAGTAGCTTCCGGAGGGCACGTGTTGGCGCCAGTAGCGGACGATGGCGGCCGGGTCCTCCTCGTCGTTCACGTGGTGGAGGATGGCGCTGAACATGACGGCGACGGGCTGGTCGAAGTCGATCAGCTCGGCGGTGTCCGGGTGGGTGCGGATCGCCTCGGGGTCACGCACGTCGGCCGCCAGGACGCGCGTCCGGTCGTTCTCCTCCAGCAGCGCACGGCCGTGGATCAGCACCTGGGGGTCGATGTCGACGTACACCACCCGGGACTCCGGGGCGTGCCGCTGCGCGACCTGGTGGACGTTGTCGGCGGTCGGCAGGCCGCTGCCGAGGTCGATGAACTGCCGTACGCCGGTGGTCGTGGCGATCTCCCGGACCGCCCGGGTCAGGGCCGCGCGGTTGGCGAAGGCGATGGCCACCGAACCCGGCAGGTCGCGTTTGAACACATCGCCGATCTCCCGGTCGACGGCGTAGTTGTCCTTGCCGCCGAGCAGGTAGTCGTACACGCGGGCGATGCTGGGCCTGCTGGGGTCGATGGAGGAACCTTCTACCGTCATGGTCGCCATCTTCCCCCCTGATACGCCCCGTTGACCATCACTTTCGCGATTCAGCGCCGACTGGGGACCGCGTGGTGCCGGAAATCCCGAACGGTGGCCTCGCCGCGAAGGTCCCGGCCGGAACCGCGTCCCCGTCTCGACGGGCTGCTACGCCCTGGCTGCCCGGGTGAGGCTTCGACAAGGGCCCTACTCGGGCCATCGCGGCTTGCGTTTCTCCAGGAAGGAGGCGATGCCCTCGCGGGCCGCCGGGGACTGGGACGAGTCGGCCATGACCTCGCAGGCGATCTCGTAGGCGTCGGCCTCCGGGCGGTCCAGCTGGGCGTAGAGGGCCTGCTTGCCCAGCGCCTTGCTGGCCCGGCTGCCCCGGGTCGCGCGGGTGAGCAGGTCCCCGACGGCCGCGTCGAGCTCCGCGTCGGGCACCGCCCGGTTGACCAGCCCCCAGTCCGCGGCGGTACGGGCGTCGGTCACGTCGCCGGTCAGGGCCATCTCCATGAGCCTCTTGCGCCCGATCGAGCGGGCGACCGCGACGGCCGGCGTGTGGCAGAACCAGCCGCCCTTGCCGCCGGGGAGCGCGAATCCGGCGGACTCCGCCGCCACCGCCAGATCGCAGCTCGCCACGAGCTGGCACCCCGCGGCCACGGCCAGGGCGTGCACCCGGGCGACCACGACCTGCGGCACGGTCTGCACCAGCCGCATCACCTCGGTGCACAGCTCCAGCAGCTCGCGGACTTCGTCGGTGTCCGCGGCGAGGACGTCGGCGAAGTCGTGCCCGGTGCTGAAGACCGGGCCGTTGGCGGCCAGCACGATGCCCGTCGCCGGGGAGCCCGCCACCTCCGTGAGAGCCTTGCGCAGGTCCCGGAGCATGCCCCAGCTGAGGGCGTTCCTGCGTTCGGGACGATCGAGGGTGACCCAGGTGTGCTCTCCCCGAGCCTCCACGGTGAGGTGCTCGTACGCGGCCATGCGCCAACCCTACGCCGGACCCGGGCACCGGGGCCGGGTTGCCGTGTGGTCCGCGCCCGGCCGATCCTGGGCAGGAGCGGGGCGGTCACCCGGGCGCGCGAGCGGGCCGGGGGACAGGAAGCCGGATCATGAACCACACCACCTCCACGGACATGCTCGTCGTCGGCGCGGGCCCGTTCGGCCTGTCCGCGGCCGCGCTCGCCCGCGAGCAGGGCGTCGACGTGGTGACGGTCGGCCGGCCGATGGGCTTCTGGCGCGAGCGCATGCCGGACGGGATGCTCCTGCGCTCGGGCCCCGGCTGGCACCTGGACGCGAGCGAGGAGCACACCCTGCGGGCCTACCTGCACGACCGGCGTCTCACCCCGGACGGCTTCGAGCCGATCCCCGTCGGTGTCTTCCTCGACTACGCCGACTGGTTCCGCGCCGCCAAAGGGATCGAGGTCAGGGAGGAACTCGTCACCGCCATCGCACGGCGCGACGGCGCATTCGAGGCCGAACTGTCCGGCGGCGGACGCGTGCGCAGCGACGTGGTGGTCGCCGCCCCCGGCGTCGGCTACTTCGCCTCGCTCCCCGGCTGGGCGCGCGAGGTGCCCCCCGGCCGCATGGCCCACAGCAGTGACCTGGTCTCCTTCGACGCCCTGTCGGGGCGGCGCGTCCTGATCGTGGGAGGGCGGCAGAGCGCGTACGAGTGGGCGGCGCTGATGAGCGAGCACGGCGCGGAGCGCGTCGACATCGTGCACCGCCACCCCGCGCCCCGCTTCGCGGCCGTGAGCTGGGACTTCTTCGACGACTACGTGGAGAGCACGCTGAGGGTGGAAGGCTGGTGGCGCAGGCTGACCGCCGCGGAGCGGGCCGCCGTCGTCGCCCGCTGTCGGGAGGCCGGCCGGGCCACGCTGGAGCCGTGGCTGCCGCCGCGTCTGGACTCCTCGGTCGTGCGGGTCCGGCCGCGGTGCGAGGTGGTGGGTGTGGCCGTGGGCGGGGACGCGGGTGCCGAGGGCCGCCTGGAGATCGGCCTGTCTAACGGCGAAACACTGGAAGAGGACCGGATCGTGTTCGCCACCGGGTACGCGCCGGATCTCTCCCGGGTGCCCTACTTGGCCGGGCTCCGGGACCGTATCGCCACCCGGAACGGTTTCCCCGTCCTCGACGAGAGCTTCGGGACGACGGTGCCCGGGCTGTTCCTGACCGGCTTCGCGGCCACGCAGGACTTCGGCCCCTTCTTCGGGTTCGTCAAGGCGGCACCGGCCTCCTCGACCCTTCTGATGCGCGGGCTCGCCTCCCGCTGGAGGTGAAGGGGGAAGCGCGCCGATGCGGGTGTCGACGGGTGGAGTGGGTGCGTTGCAGAATGAGCAAGCGCTTAGTTGTATCCCGGGTGGAGGAAGGACGGCAGAGCCATGACGTCGCAAGCGGAGGCCTTCTACGTGCGGGAGGCCGACGACCGGTTCCTGCCGACCGAGTACACCCGGGGCCCCTGGGACGCCGGCTCCCAGCACGCCGGTCCGCCGGCGGCGCTGCTCGCGCTGGCCGTGGAGCGGCGCCGGGGCGCGCGCCCGGACGCGCGGATCGTCCGGCTGACGTACGAGATCGTCCGCCCGGTCCCGATCCGGCCGTTGACCGTGGCGACGCGCGTGCTGCGGTCCGGGCGCAGTGTGGAACTCGTGGAGGCCGTGCTCACGCCGGACGACGGCCGTGAGGTGATGAAGGTGACGGCCCTGCTGATGAAGACCGCGCCGGACTCGGTGCCGCAGGTGTCGCCGGGCCCGCGGGTGCCCGGGCCGTCGGCGGTGCCCGCGAAGGAGTTCTTCCCCGTCCCCTGGGACCAGGGCTACCACACGGCCATGGAAGTCCGCTTCGCCGCCGGTTCGTTCCTCGAGTCCGGCCCGGCCACGGCGTGGATGCGCATGCGGGTCCCCCTGGTCGCGGGCGAGGAGACCGCGCCGCTCAGCCGGGTGCTCACGGCCGCCGACTCGGGCAACGGTGTCAGCGCCGAACTCGACTACCACCGCTACGTCTTCGTCAACACCGACCTCAGTGTCAGCCTGCACCGCCATCCCGAGGGCGAGTGGGTCTGCCTCGACGCGCGGACGATGGTCGACGGCGCGGGCATCGGCCTGGCCGAGTCCGCCCTGCACGACGAGAAGGGCCCGCTCGGCCGCAGCACGCAGAGCCTGTACGTGGCCCCGCGCACGGGACGCGGCGCGTGAAAGGACGGTCAGCCGACGGAGGCGGACGCCGTTCCGGGTTGCCGGGAGCCCCGGGGACCGAGTCGTAGCTCCATCCACACCGTCTTGCCGCGCCCGTGCGGCGAACTGCCCCAGGCGGTGGCCAGACTGTCCACGATCATCAGGCCCCGGCCGTGTTCGGCCGTGCTCTGCGCGGCCTCGTCGCAGACGGAAATCGCCGACGGCAGCGGGGGATGGGCGTCGGAGTCGCGGACCTCGAGCCGGACCCGGTCGTCGTACTCGCGGACACGGACGTCGACGGCGCTGTCGGCGTGGATGAGGGCGTTGGTCACCGCCTCCGACGTGATCAGCTCCAGGGCGTCGGAGATCTCTGTGGCGTCCCAGCGCCGCAGGCAGTCGTGGACGAACCGGCGTGCGGCCGCCACACCCGCGAGGTCGTGCCGCGGCAGTTCCAGCTGCTCGATGCGCCGACTGGCCCCCGCGACCCCGCCCTCGAAGCGGGCCAGGAGCAGGATCAGGTCGTCGTCGTGGCCGTCCGCCGCGGTCTCCACCAGCCGGTCCGCCAGTTCCTCCAGGTCGGCGTCGTCGCGGGCCAGGAGGTCCAGCGTGCGGGGGAAGAAGTCCCCGGTGCGCGCCTGGTACATGCCGTCGGTGTAGAGCATCAGGGTGCTGCCCGGCGGGACGACCGCGGAGGAGTTCGTGCCCGCCGCGTCGGCGAGTCCCAGCGGCCTGCCCGCCACGAGGTCCAGGTGCTCCAGCCGCCCGTCGGGACGGCGCAGCAGGGGCGCGGGATGGCCCGCGCGCGCCGCTTCGACCACGCCGTCCTCGAGGTTGAGGAACGCCAGGCAGCACGTGGCGACCAGCCCGGTGTCCAAGTCGGACAGCAGCCGCCCCGCCCTGCTGAGCACCGCCGCGGGATCGTGCCCCTCCTTGACGTACGCCATCACCGCGCTGCGCAACTGGCCCATGACGATGGCGCTGTCGGTGCTGTGCCCCTCCACGTCACCGACGATCAGCGCGAGGCGCCCGTCGGGCAGCGGCAGCACGTCGTACCAGTCGCCCCCCAGACCGGCCTCCGTGCGGGCCGGGACATAGCGCGCGGTGGTGATCACACCCGGCAGCGCGGTCAGCGACCGCGGCAGCAGGGTGCGCTGCAGACTCTCCGCCAGGGTGTGCTCGTAGGCCTCCAGCCTGGCCCGCTCCACGGCCGAGGCGAGAAGGTCCGCGAGCATCATCAACGCGGCCCGCTCCTCGGTGGTGAGGGAGCGCTCCTCGCCGAAGGTGAGGCAGCACACGCCCACCGGACGGCAGCCCACGCACAGCGGCAGGAACGCCCAGCCGCGCACCGAGTCGTCGCCGTCGTACGCGCCGGGGTAGTCCCGGCGCAGCGCCGCCGGGCTGTCGAAGAAGCGGGGAAAGTGGGTGAGGAGCGAGTCGGCCCACGGACTGCCCACCGCCACGTCCGCTCCGTGCAACTCCCGGACCAGGGACGTGCTCACGCCGCTGCTGCCCACGATCCACAGCCGCTCGCCCGTCACCTGGCCCACGACGATTCCGCGCGCGCCGAAGGGGGCCATGACACGGGTCATCACCGCGGGGATGATCTCGTCCAGACTCGTCAACTGGGTCAGCCGCGTACTGAGGTTGTGCACCTGGTACATGAGTGACAGACCCGCGGAGCCGGGCACGCCCGGCGCTCCCCAGCCGGCCGCCCCGGCGTGCTGCTCGCCGTCGGGACCCGCCACCAGGACGACGTTCGGGCCGGGCGTGATGGCCGCCCCGCTCGCCGCCAGCGCGTCCAGCCGCTCGGTGAGCCGCCGCGCGACGCCTGTGAGCGCGGCCTCCTGGGCGGGATCGGCCGCCCAGTTCCCGCCGGGGGCCAGGAGGCGGATGAGCGTCAGTGCTCCGTACCGCGCGCCGCCGCCGGACACCAGCGGCGCTGAAACGGCGGCGTAGGGGAAGGGGATCAGCCGGGGCGGTGCCACGGTGCCGGGTTCGGGCACGGGGACGCCGACGACCGTGAACCGGCCGGTCCGCCACGCGGTGGCCGAGGCGTGGCCGGCGTCGGCGGGCATGGTGTCGGGCATGCCGAACAGAAAGGGTACCGAGCCCTGGATCATTGCCGCCTTCAGCCGTGACCGCCCAGGCTCGGCCAGGTAGACGACGGCGGCGAGCACCCCGGGCATGGCCGTGCACTCCGACAGCGGCGCCACCAGCGCCTCACGCAGCCCTTCCGTGGCGGCCGGCACGCCCCGCGGGTCTTCTGGGTGTTGCGGAAGGTTGCTCATGACCGGAACCGGATGCCTTCAGGGTGACGGCTCGCCGCCGTGCTCGGGCGGCGCCGCGCCTCGCCGACCCGCGCACGCCTCATGCCACCGACCCTACTCCCGCCCCTCGTGCCCCGCCGGGCGTGGCGAGTGGGGTACGCGGTCCTGCGCCGACGTCGGCGACGACCTCGCGCCGCTGCCGATGAGTTCCTCGCCCAGCGCGGCGAGGGCCGCGCCCTCCTCGGCCACGCTCCGCACGAGCGCCTCCGGGGTGCTGTAGTCGCGCGTGCATGAGGTCTCCCAACCTTCTTCCTGCTCGCCGACTGCATCACCGAGGCGCCGGCGGGTGCCGGCCCCCTCGAGGCGGTGGCGGCCCGTCACGAGTGCGCGTCGAGCGCCATGGGCCCGGCCAACCGCGAGCTCGGCCCGCGCCTGGAGGCGGCCGTGGCGGCCGGCACCGAACTCCAGGATCGCGACGCCCTCAAGAGCGGGGGTCTCGCCGCCGCCATGACGGCAGCCCTCGCCCGCCGCGGTGTCCCCGACCCGACCGCGCGTCTCGCGGGCGAGCTGGGAGTCCTCGCGTTCAAGCGGGGGTATGCCCAGTGGTGCGAGAGTGATCGTGACGACGCGGAGGGGCTCGCACCGTACGTGCTGACAGCGCTGGCGGACCTGCGCGCGGCGACCGCCTCGCTGGGCTGACCGGCGGCGCCTCGCCGGCTCGACGTGATCAACCGGACGGGAGACTTCGCATGAGCGGCCCCAGCGGCGATCCGGAGCAGGAGCACGACCAGGAGCACGACCACGAGGACGAGCACGACGATGGGCACGGCTACCGGCACTTGCGCCCCGACCGCACAGGGCAGGCCGAGGCGTTCGACCGGATCAGCAGCCGCTACGACGAGGCCTTCCCGGACAAGGAAGGGCAGCTCGCGGCCACCGAGTGGCTCGTCGGCTCACTGCCCGCCGGATCCCGCGTCCTCGACCTGGGATGCGGCACCGGGGTGCCGACCGCCCGCCGGCTGTCCGAGGCCGGGCTTGAGGTCGTCGGCGTCGACCTGTCGGAGGTGATGGTCGCGCTGGCCCGCGACCACGTACCGGCGGGGGAGTTCCACCGCGCGGACATCGCCGACCTGCGCCCCGGAGGCCCCCGCGACCTGGGCCGCTTCCAGGCGGTGGCGGCCTTCTTCTCGCTGCTCATGCTGCCCCGCGCGGAGATCCCCCTGGCGCTGCGGACGATCCGTCATCTCCTCGTCCCCGGCGGCCTGTTCGCGCTGTCCATGGTGGAGGCGGACCTGGACGACTTCCCGATCCCGTTCCTGGGCGGGCGCATCCGGGTGTCCGGGTACCGGCGGGAGGAGTTGCGGGCCGTGGTCGAGGCGGCGCACTTCGAAGTCGTCGGCGAGTCCGCGTGGACGTGTGTCCCGGCCGGCCCGGACGTACCGCCCGAGGAACACCTCTTCCTGCGCTGCCGGAAGCCGGAGTCGTAGGACCCGCGAGGCGGAGTCCGAGAACCGGCAAGGCGGAGTCGCGCGATTCGCGAGGCGGAGCCGCAGAACCCGCGAGGCGGAGCCGCACAACCCGCGAGGTCACACGGGCAGCAGCGGTTCGAGATCCCGGTCCACGCGCCGCCAGTCCCTGGCCGCCGTCGTCCAGACGTGGCCGCCGCCCAGGCGCCGGCCGAGCACCGCCGCCGCGCTCTCCCGCAGCCGTGCGGCCTCCGCCGTACGCCCCAGTGCGCGCAGCGTGACGGCCAGGCCGAGCTCCGCGATCGCGGTGTCGGGGTGGGCCGCGCCCAGGCGGCCGCGCAGCGCGGAGGCGCAGGCCCGGGCCGTCCGCTCGGCCTCCTCGAAGCGCTCGAGGTCGCTCAGGACGTTGGCCAGGGTGACGGTGCCGCACAGCGTGTACGGGTGCGCGTCGCCCAGGCGCTTGCCCAGCGCGTGTACCGCGCGGACGGACGCCTCCAGCGCCGCCTCCCGCTCGTTCGCCATGCGCAGGCAGACCGCGATGTCGTGGTCGCAGACGGCCGTGTCCGGGTGGTCGGCGCCGCGCTCCCGTCCGAAGCGCTCCCGCAGAGCCGTCAGGGCGGTGCTCGCGTCCTGCGATGCGCCCTCGACGGCCCTCAGCATGGCGAGGTTGACGGCTCCGGCCAGGCGGCCGGGGTCGTCCTCGGGCACCGCGCCGCCGTAGTCCCCCTCGGCGGCCGAGGCCAGCGCGCCGGCGTCCTCCCGCTCGCCCAGCCGGCGCAAGGAGACCGACAGGCTGACGGCCGCGTGCAGCGCGGCGGGCGCGCCCTGGGTGCGCAGTTCGTCGAGGGCGGAGCGCAGTACCGGCACCGAGCCGGCGTAGTCGCCCGCCTCGCGCAGGTCACGGGCGTGGCCGAGCGCCGACGCCAGGGTCGAGGGGTGGCCCGGCCCGAGCACGTCGCGCCGCCGCTGCCAGGCCGCGAGGCTGCGTTCCCCGGCGGCCTCGTAGTCGCCCGTCAGGCGCAGGCAATGGGCCAGTTCCTGCGCGGCGGCCAGCGTCCGCGGGTGCTCCTCACCGAACGCCTCCCGCAGCCCGGCCGACACCTCCCGCGCGAGTCCCAGGGCCTCGTCGAACCTGCCCAGCGCCCGCAGGTCCTCCGCCAGGCCGGCGGCGGTCATCAGGGTGTGCGCGTGCCCCGGCGGCAGGAGTTCCCGCTGCTGCCGCAGGGTGTCCGCGTCGAGTGCGCGGGCCTCGGCATGGCGGCCCAGCGCCCGCAGCGCCGCCGCCTGGTGACCGCGCAGCAGGAACACCTGGTGGGAGGGGGACGCGCCGTCCGTCCGGCACCAGCGTTCGTCGAGGCGTCGCCCCAGTTCGAGGGCCTGCTCCGGCATTCCGCACTGCGCGGTGCGGCGCAGCCGCTCCAGGAGCACGGCCCGGGTCCCGGCGTCCTCGCACCCGTCGGCCCCGGCGTGATCGAGATGCGGCCACAGCATCTCGAAGGCGTGGCCGTCCGCGCCGGAGCCGTCGCGGCGCGGTGCCGCCGCGCTCAGCAGCCTGTGCGCCTCGTGGCGGGCCGCCTCCGTGACGGCGGCGGGCAGCAGGGTCAGGACCAGTCGCTGCACCACGCGGTGGATCCGCAGCGTCTGCCCCACCTGGTCGACCTCCGCGAGACCCAGCCGGCTCAGCTCCTGCACCACGGGACCCAGCAGCATGGGCTCGTGCAGCGTGCCGTCGAAGGGGCGCAGGACGTGCAGCGCGGTGTCGGACTGCACCAGTTCCAACGGCACCGGCGCGGGCGCGAGATGGCTGCACACCGCCAGCAACCGCAGGGCCGCCGGGGCGCGTTTGCCGAGCGCGGCCAGCGCCGTCGCGGTGCAGGCGCCGACCGGGTCGTCCTGATCCGTCAAGTCCTGTGCCTGCTCGCTGAGTTGCCGTAAGAACTGGTCCGGCGAGGCATTCTGCGTGAGCCAACAGGCGGCCTGCGCGACCGCCAGCGGGTTGTCGCGGGCCGCCGCCGCGATCCGGTCGGCGTCGCCGACGGCCAGGGCCGGCACCCGTCTGCGCAGCAGCTCGATGCTCTGCTCACGTGGGAAGGCGTCGACCTCCACGGCGTCCATCACCGCGCGCCAGGCCCGGTCCCGTGACGACACCAGCAGATGCCCGCGCCTGCCGGAGGGCAGCAGCCCGGTCAGTTCGCCGGGGCGGCCCGCGTTGTCGTAGACCAGCAGCCAGCGGCCGAACCCCTCGCCGTCGTCCGGCGGTTCGAGGGCGTCGAGGGCGCGGCGCGCCGCGTCCGGCACGCCGCCGGAGTCGCGCAGCCCGAGCCGCCGCGCCAGCCGCGCCAGTGACAGCAGCACCGACTCCCGGCTCTCGGCGCGGACCCACCACACCAGGTCGTAGGCGGCCTGGAAGCGGTGGGCGTACTCCACCGCGAGCTGGGTGCGGCCCACGGCGCCCTGGCCGCCGGCGGGCAGGACCGCGGCGCGGTGGCGGCTGACGTCGAGGGTGGCGTGCACCTGGTCGAGCAGCCGGTCGCGGCCCACGAAGAACGGGTTGCGCGGAGGGGCGTCCCAGACGGCCGGCGTCCGTCCCGGGAACCGGGGCCGCGCCGCCTCCAGCGCCCGCGTGGTCGCCTCGCCGGTCAGTCCGACGGCACGCAGGACGGCCGTGGCGCTCCGCGGCTCGTCGAGCCCCGTCAGGTCGACCGGGTCGTGCTCGCTGAACCGCGCGGTGGGATTGACCGGTTCGACTCTCAGGACGATCAGCGCGCGCGGCGCGCCGGGCGCGGTCTCACCGACGCTCTCCCACAGCGTGCGCGACTGCGGCGAGCGCAGGAAGGACGAGGACAGCAGGGCCACCGTGCGCGGGACACGGCCCGCCGCGGCCGGCTCCGCCCCGGCGCCGGGCGCCAGCACCTCGAAGCCGGAGCGGGTGAGCAGCGAGGTGGTCCACTCGGCCCACATCCGGTCCTGGGGCGCGTACCACAGCCGCAGCGGGATCGCGGCGGGCGACATCGGCCGGGCGTAGGAGGCGAGATGCCGCCGGCGCAAGTCCTCGTCCAGGGACGGGAAACGCCGTACGCGCCCTTCGGTGATCCGGTCCGCCAGCCGCTCGAACGCGGCCAGCAGACTGCCGGGCCGCTCCGGCCGGTCGCCGAACGTGGCCAGCGTCTCCTCGTAGGCGTACGCGGGCTGGTGGGGCACCTCCATGCCCGCCCAGTAGCCGTCGGGCAGGTCCGGGAAGGAGGCGCGCACGAGTTCCCGCGCGGCGGCGAGCCGGGCGTCCTGGCCGGCGGCGACCCGCATCGCCACCGGCAGCATGCGCAGGGTGCGCGGCTGGACGTCCTGCGCGATGGAGCGGGCCACCGCCGCGGCGCCCTCGATGCTCTGCGAGCTCAGGGTGAAGCAGTTGACCAGCACGTCCGGCAGGTCGATGGTGCACAGCCCGACCAGATGGCTCACCCCGCAGCGGCTGTCGATGAGGGTGTAGTCGTAGCGGTTCTTCATGTCGTGGCGCAGCGCGTCCAGGAAGCGGGCCCCGTCCATCAGGTCGGTGGTGAACTCCCGCCAGCTGAAGTCCATCAGATGGGTCGCGTACTCCTGGTCCTGCCGCCCGGCCGGCATGTAGTCCAGGGTGCCGCCGCCGGGGAAGGTCCACTCGACCGAGACGGCGTGCCGGCGCACCCGGGCGTGCCGCTGTCGCAGGTCGGCCGGTGAGTCGGTGCTGGTGCGCCAGTCCGCCACGTAGTCGGCGAACAGGTTCAGCACGCCGGTGGTGGCGCCGGAGGTCGCCGCGCCGAGAAAGGGGTGGAAGTAGCGGTGCAGTCCGGGCGCCTCGAAGTCCCAGTCCGAGGCCAGGACGCGGTAGCCGTTGGAGGCCAGGATCCAGGCGATGTTCGCCACCGCCATGGTCCGCCCGGTGCCGCCCTTCTGGGAGTAGAAGGTGATGATCTGCCCGTCACGGCCGGCGGTCATCGGCCGCCTCCTCCACTGGCCCCGGCATGCCCGGCAGGGGCCCGCGCAGCCTCGGCCGGGCCACGGCCGGGCCCTCCGGCGGATGCACGGGCGCGTACCGCACGAACTGCGCCGCCGCCCACTGGATCAGCGTCGGCAGCACGTCCGCGAACGCGTCCGGCGAGGGCACCCCGCTGGTGGCCACGCGGGACACGCTGCGGCCGCGCTGAAGGGTGCGGGCGAGGGTCTTCTCCAGTGTCTGCTGAAGCTCGTCGCCCGAGGCCGGGTCGTCCGGGTCGGAGCGGTCCCACGGCACGATCACACTGACCCAGGGCCGGGCGGCGAGGTCCATGCGGGCCAGCAGCTGCCGCTGTTCCGCGTCGGCCAGGGCCCAGCGGTCGAGCAGCACCACCGCGGGGCCGTCCGGCTGTTCGCCGGTCAGCGGCTCGGCGGCGGCCTCGCCGAGCGGCTCGATCGTCGGCAGGTAGTCGAGCCGCCGCACCTCCTCGGCGGCGACCTCGGCGAGCGGCCGGTGGTCACCGCCCCAGACGCCGGCCCGGTACGGGTTCCAGTCCACGGACGACGGCCCGTAGCAGTCCGCCGAGCGGCCGGGCGGCAGCCGGTGCCGGGTGCTCAGGGCGGCGACGACGATGCGCAGCCGGCGTGAGCCGGTCCGCGGTTCGAAGGCGCTGGGCACCTCGTCGATGTCCAGCGGGCGGCCGGCGGGGGAGGGGCGCCGCTCCGCCGTGGTCACGATGGCCTTGGCCAGCTGGTAGACGGCCCGCTCGTACTCGTCGCGCAGATATCTCAGCTTCATCAGGCCGTACAGGCCCTCGGTGGCGTAGTCCTCGCCGAAGGCGCGGTGGTCGGCGTACACGTCCCGCGCGGCGGGGGGAAGGTCCTCGTGGCGCACCGGCACCCAGAGGGCCGGCACGATCGCCGCGGCGGTGGCCTGACGCATCAGCGGCCGGGTGACGCGCCGGGAGAAGGCGTACCACTCCTTGCCGCACATGTCGCTGCGGAAGTAGCGCGGCGAGTAGAGCGGCACGAAGACACGGCAGTTGGCGAGCGCCACCGCGAGGCGTTCGCTCCAGCTCTCGCCCAGGCGCATCTGACGGGCCATGAAACCCACCGGGTGGCCCGCCGGATGGTCCGTCATCGCCATGACGTGGTCGCTGAGGTCCTGGAACAGCCGGTGCACCCACAAGTCGGGGTCCATGCCGGGGCTGTACGACGGTGTGTGGGCGTAGCTCAGGAAGAAGTACGGCCGTCCGCGCGCGTCCGTCACGTCCGCATCCCGGCTCACGCGCAGTCCTCCCCACGGCCCCCGCCGTCACCGCCTCCGCGCGAACGCGGCCGGCGCCGGCATGTCGACGCGCTCATCATCCTCCGGATGGGCCGTGATCGTCAGCTCCTTGAAGCCGTCACGTGCGCCGGGCTCACCCCGGGTCGCTCGCGCTCCCCTCGCCGGGGAGCGGGTTCAGACGCATCGAGTCGTCGTACACATTGGTGAAGCGGGGGCGCTTCCTCGGCTGTTCGGTGTGGTCGCCGCGCAGCGAGGTCACCGCCCGCTCCAGGTCGGTGATCCGGCTGATCTGCTCGTGCACCAGCAGGGTGAGCTCCTCCAGCATCTCCTCCGGCGACCGCCGCGGCGGGTCCTGTTCGGCGCGGTCCGCGGTGAGGTCGATGGCGGCCAGCCCGTCGCGGAGCATGGGCCACACCATGTCGAACAGGTTCTTCACCCGGATGTCGTCGGGCGGGCGGTTGGCGGACTCGCGCAGGACCGCGCTGATGGCCTTGACCATCTTCAGCACGTCCGCCGGGTCGTCGGCCTGTGTCGACGAGAACTGGCGCAGCGGACTGTTCGCCAGCTCCAGGTCCTTGTGGGTCCCCTCCAGCAGGAACGGCACGACCAGGCCGCGGTGTTCGTCCACCTCCTTCGACAGCGCGCCCGACTCGAAGGTGATCCACGGCGCGTCGATGTTCGCCCGCGTGATGCAGGCGATCCCGAAAGAGCTCTGGTCGAGCTGCTCCTTGAGTTCGGTCAGGCCGCGCGCGCCCTTCCTGATGCTCTCCGAGGACACGAACGGCTCGATCTCGTCGCTGAAGTAGGGCAGCCACGAGGCGAGCAACTCGGCGCACTTCTGGGACGCGGGCCCGGACCAGCTCAGGAAAATCTTCACGATGCGCCCCCAAGGTCCGTGATCCGCCGTGAGGATAGTCCCCACAGGGATCAACTGCCCCTGGAACGGGGCAATCACCCGCCCCGGCGGCTACCCTGGACGCCCTTGGGGGCCCGCGGCTCTCGCGCGGCGACACGAGTGACGGCAAGGCGTGGTGGGGAGCGGCGATGACCGAAGGCCGTGACGGACGCATCGTCACGTTCTACTCGTACAAGGGCGGTACGGGCCGCACGATGGCCCTGGCCAACGTCTGCTGGATCCTCGCCGCCAACGGCAAGCGGGTCCTGGCCATGGACTGGGACCTCGAGGCCCCCGGACTGCACCGCTTCTTCCACCCCTTCTTCGACCGGGCCGTGCTCGACGCCACCACCGGTGTCATCGACATGATGGGCGACTACGTCTGGGCGGTCACCGACGGACGGCCCCACACGGGCCCCTGGCACCTGCCCTACGCGCGGATCCGGCCCCACGCCGTCTCCGTCGAGTGGGACTTCCCGGACGGCGGCAGTCTCGACCTCGTCTCGGCCGGCCGGCGCAGCAGCAGCTATTCCGCCCAGGTCACCGCCTTCGACTGGGACAACTTCTACGAGCGCCTGGGCGGCGGCCAGTTCCTGGACGCCATGCGCGCCGACATGAGACGGCACTACGACTACGTTCTCCTCGACAGCCGCACCGGCCTCAGCGACACCGCCGACATCTGCACCGCCCACCTGCCCGACGTGCTGGTGGACTGCTTCACCTTCAGCGACCAGAGCATCGACGGCGCCGCGGCCGTCGCCCGCGAGATCAGGGAGCGCTACGGCGACCGCGGCATCCGTATCCTGCCCGTCCCCATGCGCATCGACGAGGGCGAGAGGGAGCGGGCGGACGCGGGGCGCGCGCTGGCACGGATGAGGTTCGACGGCCTGCCGGACGTCCCGGCGTCCTGCGCGGACGCCTACTGGGCCTCCGTGGAGATCCCCTACCGGCCGTACTACGCCTACGAGGAGACCCTCGCGGTCTTCGGCGACCAGGCCGGGACGCCCGCCTCCCTGCTGAGCGCCTTCGAACGCCTCACCGCGCTGATCACCGAGGGGGAGGTCACGGCGCTGCCGCCGATCGAGGAGGAGATCCGGCTGCGCTACCGGGACGCCTTCACGCGCCGCCGGCCCCGCGTGCCACGGCCGGTGGTGTACGTCGACCACGCGCCGCAGGACGAGTCATGGGCGCAGTGGGCGCTCGTCCTGCTCACCTCGGAGGGGTACCAGGTGCTGCTGCGGCAGCCGGGGGAGGCGGAGGCCGGCGAGACGGCGGACGAGGTGGCCGGGGAGGTGTCCGACGGGGCGGGTGACGGCGGGTACCACCGCACCGTCGTGCTGCTGTCCCCCTCCTACGTCGGCTCCACGGCGGGACGCGCGCGGTGGGAGGCATGGACGTCCGCCGCGTCCCGTGACGCCGGGGGGACTTCGCGGGCACCCGTGCTGCCGGTGGTGGTCGGTGACTCGGCACGCCGGCGCCGCTGCCGTTGCGGAGTGCCGTGAACCTGGTCGGGCTGGACGAGGAGGCCGCCGCGCGGGTGCTGCTGCGCGCCCTGAGCCGGTCGTAGCCCGCGCAGGGCCGTCGACCGAGGCGCGGGCGGTGCTCGTGTGAGCCCTGTACGCGCCCCCGGCCGGACGAGAAGACTGCCTCACCGGCGGCCGGTGGCCCGAGACCATCGTCCGCCGCTCCACCCGGTCCCTGAGGGAAGGCAGGTCGGTGGCCGTGCTGTTGCGTCTGCCCACATCGGTGTCCGAAGCGCGCGAGTGTCTGGCCGAGGGGGCGGTGCCGGTCGGCGGCGCGACCCTCGTGTGGGCCACCTGGCAGCGGGACGGCTTCCCGGAACTGGCCATGTCCCTGCGGGACGTACCGGAGGCCAATGCGGTGGGGCGGCGGACGGTGGGCGGCGCCGTGGTCCTGCGGCGGATGGACGACCGGGTCCCGGACGTGCTGCGCCTGGCGGCAGGCACGGTGGGCACCGGCGCCGTGCGGCGGACGGCGACGGTCGGCGGCAACCTGGTGGGCAGCGCGCTGCGCTGTCTGCTGCCCCCGGCGCTCGTCCTGGACGCCCGGGCGACCGTGCTGGAACCCGAGGGCGTCCGCGAGACCGACCTGGCCGAGGTGGTGGCCAAACGCCCCGTCCTGCTGAGCCTGAGCTGGCGCGAGCCCATCGCCTGCGCGTACCGGAAACTGGACGCGGTGGCGGGCGGTCCACCGCCGCTGGTCGTCACCTCGGCTGTCCACGACGACGACCGTCTGCGCGTCGCGGTCCGCGACGGCTACGAGACCCTCAGCGCCGACACCGCGTACACCAACGGCCCCGAGCAGACCCTGGCCACCCTGCGAGCCACGGCCTTCGCCCAACTGCCGGCCGAGGCCTGGCACGTGGTCCACACCCAGGTCACGAACCTGCTGCGTTCCCGCCCGACCCCCTGAAAGCCCTCAGCACAACCGATCCAGCTCCTCGCCGATGGCTTCCCGCACCTCACCGTGGTGCGGCCCGAGCCCGTACCGCTCGTCACTCCACCGGTCGGACGGGTACAACCAGACGGGCCTGCCCACCAGTTCGGCGGGCTCCCACGCGAACCGCGGCCACACATGGGCGTGCAGGATCGGGTCGGTGTTGCCCAGGATCTCCAGGTTGACCCGCCGGAACCCCGGGTCCAGCTTCCGGCAGGCCCGCTCCACCGCCTCTCCGAGCCGGTCCATGTCGGCGAGGAACGCCAGCCGCTTGGCCCTCGGCAGCTCGGACAGCCGCTGCACACCGGGTTCGTCCACGAGCAGCACCGAATAGCCGGGCAGGAACTGCACATCCCCGATCACCGCGAATCCGGACTCCAGCCGCCGCAGCACGGTCGGATTCTCCCTCCGCAGAGCAGCACCGACCCGATCCGTCCTCCAGTTGTCGATCACGAACCGAGCCTACTCACAGGCGCGGTTGGGTCCGAAGAGGGCTTCAGGTCTCCAGGACGTCCCTCACGAACACGATCCCGTCCGTGTCGACGAGTTGGGCGGGGTCGAGTGGGGCGTAGCCGAACCAGGGGGTGGCGCGGGGGGCGGGCAGGGAGGCGCCGAGGGTCGTGGCCAGTCGCCGCGCGTCGATGAGGCAGGGGGATCCGGGCAGGGCGTACAGGAGTCCTTCGAGGGTGTCCGGGGGCGGGGTGTCCACTGCGCGGTGGGGGAGCGTGCCGAGGGCGGTGGCCAGGAACGCGTAATCGCGGCCGAGCCGGGCGTCGGCGATCGCGCCTGCGCTCCACCAGTGGACCGGTCCCTGCCACGTCCGCATCGTGCTCCGGGTGCGCTGGAGGTGGGAGTTGTGGGCGTGGACGAGTACGGGTCCGCGTTCGGCCAGGGCGAGCAGGTTGCGCGCCATCATCAGGTCCCGAAGCTGGCACAGCCGGGTCATGCGGGCGGGTGAGGTGTCGGCCATGCAGTGGTGGTAGCGCAGCAGACCGATCGCGGTACGCCCGTACAGGCGCGCCCGCTCCACCTCCCCCCGCGAGGTCTGCGCCAGGAGATGCGGCGTCTGCGCCTCGAGCAGCGCCACCAGATCGTCCGCCAGCAACCGCAACCGGGCGGCCTCGGCCGACTGCCCCACGGACCGGGCCGGGTCCGTCATCGCGGCCGGACTGGTCCACCGGTCGTCGGCGCCGAGCAGATGATCGAGCGTTTCGGCGGTGCACGGCAGAAGGTCCGCGTCCACCCGCGCCGTGAGGTATCCGTGGAGCGCGGTGAGGGCCTGCCGGGGAGCGGCGGCGCCGGTGATCTCCAGCGGGCCGTCGACACCGGCGAAGCGGAGCTGATCCGCTGAGGGCCGGCCTTCGTTGTGGGCGCGCATCCAGCGCACGAGCTCGCGGTTGCCCGCGCAGGCACCCCAGCCGTGGCTGAATCCGCGCTCCATGACCTCGTCGAGGGTGCCCGTGCCCGACGTGACGTACTCGTCGACGACGAGGCCTTTCACGCAGTCGCTCTCGATCGCGATCGTCCGGGGTCCCTCCTGCTCGGCGAGCTGACGGAACAGCTCGTTGCGCAGGCCGAGGAGTGCTTCCTCGCCGTGGGTGGGCTCACCCAGCGCCAGCACCCGCGGCCGGGCCGGGAACAGCTCCATGACGGCGGCCGCCTCGAAGGGCCGGGCGATGTCCTTGATGCCAGTAGCCATGCCTTCAACGCTATCGTTGAACCCTCGGTTGAAACTTTCCCGAGAATCCTCCGCGATAGGGTGCCCGTCATGCGGCGAAACCCTCAAAGCTCCGCTCGGCTCAGGCCCGTCGACCTGGCACGCGGGCACGGTCTGTCGACGCAGGCGGTCAGGAACTACGAGGAGGACGGCATCCTCCCGCCCGCCGGCCGCACACCCCACGGCTACCGCACCTACACCTCGCTCCACGCGGCCGCCCTGCGTGCGTTCCTCGCCCTGGTGCCCGGCCATGGCCACCGGCGGGCGGCGTCGATCATGCGGGCCGTGAACCAGGGAGCCGTCGATGACGCGTTCCGCCTCATCGACGAGGGCCACGCCCAGCTTCTGGAGGACCGGGCGACCCTGACGGCCGTGAAGAACGCCCTGCGTGACCTGGAATCCACCGCGGCACCCGAATCCGGCGTGGAGCCGGCACCGCCCGTGGCCGCCGGTCCCGGCGGCACGTTCATCGGTCCGCTGGCCGAGAGGCTCGGCATCCGGCCGGCGACGCTGCGCAAGTGGGAACGCGCGGGTCTGGTACGCCCGCGTCGCGACCGGCTGACCGGATACCGCGTCTACGACGCGGCCGACGTACGGGACGCCCGGCTGGTTCACCAGCTCAGGCGGGGCGGCTACCCCCTGGCCCGGATCGCCCCGCTGATCACCCAGGTGCGGTCGGCCGGCGGGCTCGAGCCGCTGCAGGCCGCGCTGGGCGACTGGCACGCCCGGCTGTCCGGCCGCGGCCGCGCCATGCTGCACGGGGCCGCCGAGTTGGAGGCGTACCTCCGCGAGCGCGACTGAGACACCGGCTACCGGACGACCCTGCCTCCGAGTCGGGCGTGCCGGTAGGGGTCCCAGGCGTCGGAGCGGCAGTGATCGCGGTGGCGCCGGTCGGCGGTCCAGGTCACCGGCTGAACGTCATCTGAACCTGCCCCGGCCGCCGTTCACTCCGAGCGGGACAACTGCTCGCGCACCCACGCGGGGTCGGGGTTGGTGTGCGGTCGCCCCGCCACGAAGACGGTCGGCACGGTCTCGTTGCCGTCGTTGGCCTCCCTCACCAGTGCCGCTCCGGCCGCGTCGCGCCAGATGTCGACCCAGTGCAGCCGACGGGCGTTGACGCCCAGCCGCAGGCGCAGCCGCAGACAGTAGGCGCAGCCCGGCCGCCAGAAGACCACCGGCCGGCCGTCGAACGCGCTGCGGCGCTCCGCCTCCTGGGTGCTGACCGACCTCGGGAAGATCACAGGCGAGTTGACCGCCGCGAACAGCACGAACAGCGGCAGCAGCACGGCGGCCGTGCCCGCGTCTCCCCGCAGGGCCAGTGCGGTGGCGGCGCCCACGCCGCACAGCACGAACAGGATCGGCAGCACCCAGACACGCTTCATGACACCGCAGGCTAACGACGACCGGGCGCACACCGCGAACGCGCCGGGCCGGGAGGGACGTTGACCGACAGGCGAACCATGGAGGGCGGGCGGCCCGTGCTGTTCGACCGAGGGCGCTGCGGCACCGGCGACGGCACGGGCATCGGACTCGCCCTCGCCTACGAGCCGGCCCTGTCGCCGGGCGGAAGGCTCTCCGTGAGCAGCAGGGCTCCGGCCACCTTCACCCCGCTGGTCCCGGTCCGGGAGGCCGGCTGCGAGGCCCGGGCGCCGGCCGGCGGCCGAGCGCGGCTCTAGCGGTATGCCACGCTCTCGCGCTCACCCCTGTGGTGCGGACAGCGGCAGAAGCCGGGGCCGTGCCGGTGATCGCCGACAGGAGGCGTGCTCGCGCTGATCAACAGCTCGGCGCACCGCGCGCGCTCCGCGGTGTCGACCATGCGGTCGCTGTCGGAGGCCGCGTTGGCCAGGCTGGTGCAGCACATGGTCAGCAGCAGGGCGCCGACCAGGAAGGGCATCCTCCTGCGGGCGGGCGGCGGCGCGAGCAGCGCCCGTACCCGCTGGGGGACCTCGCCGCCGGTCGCGGCGAGCGCGGGGCGGGCGGCGCCGGTGGAGGCGAGGGCGGCCCGGCCGACCGCGTGGGCGACCACCGGCCGGTCGCCGACCCTCGTGGCGGCCTCCTCGTCGGCCCAGCGCTCCAGGACGAAGGCGCCGGTGCCGGCCAGGGGCCGCAGCAGCGGGTTGGCGGCGGCCGCGAGCCGCCACAGGGCGAGGAAGAGGTGGTGCCTGCCGCGCAGGTGGGCCCGTTCGTGGGCCAGCAGGGCCGCGCGTTCCTCGTCGGTCAGGCGGCGCAGCATCCCCTGGGACACCACGATCCGGCCGGGTGAGCCGGGCAGGGCGAAGGCCACCGGGGTGTCGTCGTCGAGCACGGCCAGTTCCGTGTCGCCGGGCAGCGCGGCGCACTCCCGCCGGGCTCGCACGACCAGGCGGACCTGGCGGACGGCGGCCACGCCCAGGGACGCGACGCTCGCCGTCAGGACGAGGGCGCTGACGGCGGCGACGACGAGGTACACCGGGTCCTCGGCGCGCAGCGCGCTCGCCGACCAGTGGCCCTCGGCGGCGACTTGGGGGATCTGCGCGACGCCTGTGAAGGCCAGCAGGGCGAGGGAGCCGGTCCAGCCGACCGCCGTGACGAGCGCGGCGCAGGCCAGGGCCCAGGCGGCGGGGCGCGGACTGAGGCCTCGGGCCAGGCGCGGGGCGAGCAGGGTGAGGAGGGCCGTGACGGCGAACGGGACGTAGACGCTGATCAGCACCGGCTCACCGCTTCCCGTCCGGGCCCTCGCCCCGCGCCTCGTGCGCGGCCAGGAGCTGGTGCAGCAACTGCTCGTCCTGCGCGGAGAGTTCGGACACGAAACGGGTCAGCACCGCCTCGCGGTCGGACCCCTCCTCCAGCAGCGAGCGCATCCGCCGGGCCGTGTGCGAGGCCTCGTCACGGACGGGGGCGTAGGCGAACCCGCGGCCCTCCCGGTGCCGGACGAGCATGCCCTTGTCGTACAGGCGGGACAGGATCGTCAGCACGGTGGTGTACGCCAGATCGCCAGGCAGCCGCTCCATGACCTGGCGGGCGGTCAGCGGGCCGTCGGCCGCCCACAGCGTCGCCAGTACGTCGCTCTCCAGTTCACCGCGCGCACGCCGGCCCGGATTCTCCGGGTTGTTCGGGTCGCTCACCGTCCGCCCTTCCTCGCCTGTGATGCCGACAGGCTACCCGGTGACCTCCTACGAGTTGTAGGAGGTATGCTCCGGGCTTCGACAGGTGAACTACTACATGTCGTAGAGCCGCCAGCTCTCCCGACGGCCGGAGGACCAGCCATGCCCCACGCCGGACGCACCCTGCCCGCGCCCGCCCTCGCGGACGGCGTACCGCGCCCCCGGGGCGAGGCCGCCGCGGGCCGCCGGATCGCCATCGTCTCCGCGAGCGTCGGCGCCGGGCACGACGGCGCCGCCGCCGAACTCGCCCGCCGGCTGACCGCGGACGGCTTCACCGTCGACCGGTACGACCTGCTGGACCTGCTGCCCGCCGGCCTCGGTCACGCCGTCCAGGAGGGCTACCACCGCATGCTCGTCCGCGCGCCCTGGGCCTACCAGCGCATCTACGCCGGCACCGAGCGCGCCGGGGGCGGCGGCCCCGCGGCACGCGCGCTGTTGCGCACGGCCGAGGACCGAGTGCTGCGCGCCCTCGCCCCGGGCACCGGCGCGGTCGTCTCCACCTACCCCGGGGCCAGTCGCGTCCTGGGCGATCTGCGCCGCTCCGGGCGGCTGGCCGCCCCGGTCCTCACCTATCTGACGGACTTCTCCGTGCACCCGCTGTGGGTGGCGGACGGCGTGGACGTCCACCTCGCGGCCCACGCCGTGCCCGCCGCCCAGGCGCGCGCCGCCGGCGCGCGGGACGTACGGGTGCGCGGGCCGGTCACCGATCCGCGTTTCCGGCCCTGCGACGCGGCGGAACGCGACCGCGCGCGGGCCCGGTTCGGGCTGCCGCCGCGCAGTCCGCTCGCCCTGCTGGTCGCCGGGTCCTGGGGCGTCGGGCCGGTCCGCAAGGTGGCCCGGGAGGTGCGCGACTGCGGCGCCGCCGTGCCGGTCGTCGTCTGCGGGCGCAACGAGGCCCTGGCGGAGCGGCTGCGCGCCGACGGCATCGAGCACGTGTACGGCTGGGTGGACGACATGCCCGGCCTGATGCACGCGGCCGACGTCCTCGTCCAGAACGCCGGCGGGCTCACCTCCCTCGAGGCGTTCGCGTCCGGCCTGCCCGTCGCCGGCTACCGCTGCATACCCGGCCACGGGCTGACCAACGCCGCAGCCCTCGACGAGGCCGGCGCGGCCGTGTGGATCCGCGATCCGGGCGACCTCAAGACCGTCCTGCGCGATCTGATCGAGGGACCGCTCGGGCCGCGCCTGCGCGAGACCGGCCTCGGCCTGTTCGCCGGGACACCGGACGAGGGCCCGGCCGCCGAGATAGGACGCGTGCACCGCGCCGGACTCCCGCAGCCCGGCCGGCAGCCGAGCCCGCAACCCGGCCGGCAGCCAAGCCCGCAGCCGGGGCGGCTGCCGGGCCGGTGGCCCGCTGCCCGCCGGCGCCCCGCACCTCGCCTGGCCGCCACCGTCGCGGTGGCGTGCGCCGCCTGGGCGTGCGCCGTCGGCACGGGCATCGCGACCACGTACGACGGCTTGGGCCTGGCGCACGCCATAGGCCACGGGCTCGACCTGGACGACGTCGCCCCACACCACGGCCACCGACCGGAAGGCCACCACTCGTGAACACCACCCGCGCACTGCGCACCGCCGCCTTGGCCGCCCTGCCCGTGCTCGCCGCCGCCCACGCCGCCCCAGCCGTGTCCACCTTCGGGCCGCTGCGCAACCGCGTCATGCCCCGCCTGTCCGGCCGGGGCCGCCCGGACCACGTCGCCCTGACCTTCGACGACGGCCCCGACCCCCGCTCCACCCCGCACTTCCTGCGCCTGCTCGCCGAGCGCGAGGTGCGCGCCACCTTCTTCCTGCTCGGCCGGCAGGCGCACCGCTCACCCGGCCTGGTCCGCGAGATCGCCGCCGCAGGCCATGAGATCGGCATCCACGGCCGGCTCCACCGCCCGCTCCTCCTGCGCGGCCCCCGCGCCACCTACGACGACTTCTCCCGCGCCCGCGACACGGTCGCCGCGATCACCGGACGGGAGCCCACGCTGTTCCGGCCGCCGTACGGCGTCATGTCGACCGCCGCTCACCTGGCCGTCCGCCGCCTCGGTCTCACCCCCGTCCTGTGGACGTGCTGGGGCGAGGACTGGACGGCCCGTGCCACGCCCGAGTCCGTGCACCGCACCGTCGTCCGCGACCTCGACGGCGGGGGTACCGTCCTCCTGCACGACTCCGACTGCACCTCGGCGCCGGGCGCCTGGCGCTCGGCCCTGGGCGCCCTGCCCCGCATCCTCGACACCTGCGCGGAGCGCGGCTTCGAGGTCGGCCGGCTGTGCGACCACGGCTGGGCCGGCCCCGACGCCCGTCGACGGGGCACGCGTTCGGGGCGCCGTTCGTCCACAGTTCTGTAGACGCCGACGACCCCGGCGGAAGGCCGACGGAGGACCAGTGGCATGCGGCCCAGAATCCGGATCGCCGAGGACGACCACGCCTGCGCGACGTACCGCGGCGCGGCCTGTCCGACGAGGACGGCCCCTGCTGCCGCCTGGCCGGCGCCGTCGGCGGTGAGGTGTTCTACGGCATCGGACACGCGCCGGGGGCCGGGTTCACGGCCGGCCTGCCCGCCGGGTGACCGGGGCCGGCTCACCCCGCACCGGACGGCCGGCGGCCCGGCGCTCCCGCACCTGCGCGTACGCCATCAGGCCGAACAGCACGGCGAGCAGGACCGCGGACGAGCCCGCGGTGCCGAGATCCAGGCCGCCCTTGGCGACCGGCTTGGTCAGAAAGTCCCCGGCGGTGGCGCCGAGCGGGCGGGTGAGCACGAACGCGATCCAGAAGAGCAGCACGTTCGGCACCGCGGGCACCTTCATCAGCGCGGCGAGGACCGCCAGCAGGCCGGTCACGAGCAGTGCGCCGCCGCCGTAACCGAGACCGGAACTGTCGGACAGGAAGTCGCCCATGGACGTGCCCAGGGTGTTCGACACGAGGATCGCCGACCAGAACAGCGCCTCGCCCCGGAACGTCACGATGTCGCGGATCCGGAACGTCATCCCGCTCACCTTCCACACGAGGAAGATCGCCAGGAGGAGTGAGACCAGGACGGCTGCCCCGGCCGGATAGCCGAGCCCCAGGCCCTGAGGGCCGAAGCCCAGCGAAGTCGCGCCGCCCGACAGGTACTTCGCGCTGGCGTCGCGGTTCATGAAGTCGGACATCGTGGTGCCGGCCATGCTGGTCGACAGGATCACGGTCCAGTAGAAGAACGGGTTGTAGCGGCGGGAGCGCAGCTGCACGGCCAGCGTCACCACGAAGACCAGGAACAGCGCGATCGTGGTGAGGAAGTAGCCCAGCCTCAGGGTCTGCGCGAAGAGGTCGCCCGCCGTCTCGCCCAGGGTCGTCGCGGCGATCTTCATGATCCAGAACGCGAGTGTGACCTCGGGCAGCTTCTTCACGACGGACCGGGCCGTGCCCGACGTGCCCGTCACGTCGACACCGGTGAGGACCTCCGACTTCTCCAAGTCACCTTCTCCTGTCCGGTTCGGACGCGACGGCGGCCGCCCCGGAGACAGGTGGGACGGGCGCCCTGCGGGACGAGTCGGCCGCGGCGGTGGCCGAGATTCCCGAGCGTGGCACAAATGTCGTGAACCATGCCGAACACGGACTACGCGGCAGGTCGGACCGCGTGTCGGGTCGGCCGGGCGGGCGACGAGCCGGCGGCGACACCGGCTCGGCCGCGCGGTCGCCCTCGCCTGCGCCGCCGCCCTGCTCGTACCCGGCCCCGGGCTGTGGCTGCGCCGCGGGCAAGTAGGCGGGTCACGCGGTGTCGTGCGGGGCTGTCGCCGCGTCCCGTGACCTGTCCCGTCCTGTGTTCCGTGCCGTGTGGAGGACTTCGCGGGCCTGTTCGGCGGCGCGGGTGATGCTTTCGCTGATGAAGTCGAGGAAGCGGGCGATGTTCTCCAGGCGGTGCGCGGCGGGTGTGTGGGCGCCCAGCACGGCGACGCCTTGGCGTGCGGTCTCGACGAGCTGGTCGTTGGCCCGGGCGCTGGCGATGGTCGCCTGGTAGAAGAGTTCGTCGTCGACGATGTAGCGGTCGCGGCGGCGTTCGTCGCGCTCCCTGCGGACCAGGCTCTGGCTCTCCAGATAGGCGATCGCCTTGGAGATGGACGCCGGGCTGACCTGGAGGCGCTGGGCGAGCCGGGAGGCGGTGAGGCTGCCCGCGTCGCTGGTGAACAGGCAGGTCAGCACTCGGGCAGGCATCTTGGGCAGGCCGGAGGCCATGAGGACGGTGGTGAGTGTCTCCTCGTACTCGGCCACGGCCTCGGCGTCACGTCCGTGCGGCTGGGCGACCGGCTGCGTCTCGCGGGCGGATGCGGCCCCGCGCCGGTGGGCGCGGCGTTCGGTGGCGCGATGGGCGAGGTCGGCGCGGTACGCGGTGGGGCCCCCGTTGCGCATCACCTCGCGTGTGACGGTCGAGGTCGGCCGGCCCAGGCGGCGGGCGATCTCGGCGTAGGGGAGGCTGTCGGCCAGCCCCAGCGCGATCTGCCGGCGTTCCTGCTGGGTGAGTCTGCCTCCCGGCATCGCGCTTCTCCCTGATGTGTCTCGCGGCGGTTCCTGTGCTCGGAGCATAGCGTTCACTGATCACTCATTGCAATGATGGTGCGGACAGACGTTGCGTTGCCTATCCATACATTGCAACAGTTTCTGACCTCTGAACTGCGTAAATGCTGAGATAGTGCAACAATTTTGTTGCCTCACTTTGGAAAGCAACGTAGCTTTTCCAATATCAGAAACACGAAACGAAGATGCGAGCACAGGAGAGCATGATGCAGAAGTTCGACACCTCCGCCCCGGTCTCCGCCGTCCTGGCCATCCCCGCCGGGCGTGTCCAGCTCATCGCCGCCGACCGCGGGGACACCACCGTCGAGGTCCGGCCCGCCAACCCCGCCAAGGGGCGCGACGTCAAGGCCGCCGAGCAGACCACCGTCGCCTACGCCGACGGAGTCCTGCACATCCACGCCCCCGAGCAGGGGAACCGGCTCCTCGGCCCGTCCGGTTCCGTGGAGGTCACCGTCCAGCTGCCCGCCGGCTCCCGCGTCGAGGCCCAGACCGAGGGCTGTGAGTTCCGTGCGGTCGGCCGCCTCGGCGACGTCGACTTCGAGGGCGCGTACCACCGCGTCAAGATCGACGAGGCCGCGAGCGTCCGGCTGGTCGCGCTCGACGGCGACGTCGAGGTCGGCCGGCTGGGCGGTCCGGCGCGGATCAGCACCACGCGGGGTGACATCCGCATCGCCGAGGCAGTGTGCGGCACCGTCACCCTTCGCACCCAGTCCGGCGACATCTCGGTCGGCGCCGCCGCCGGCGTCCCGGCCACCCTCGACGCCGACACCGGCTACGGCCGTATCAGCAACACCCTCAAGAACGACGGCACCGCCAAGCTCGACATCCGCGCCACCACCTCCCACGGCGACATCACCGCCCGCGGCCTCTGACGGCGCGGAACCGCGCGACAGGCCGCACGTCCGCACGCACACCGACGCAACGCAATGCGACTCGACGCGATCAGGGGGAACGCATGACGAACAACAGCACATCGGCGGCGACCGGTTCGAAGTGGACCGGCATGGTGCCGGTCGACGACACGGCCCTGGCCGTCACCGACACCGGCGGCGCCGGCCTCCCGGTGGTCTACCTCAACGGCCAGTTCGCCACGCAGGGCTACTGGCGCCGGGTCGTCGCCGAACTCGGGCCGCGGTGGCGGCACATCACCTACGACGAGCGGGCCCGGGGCAAGTCCGGGCGCTCGGCGGACTACTCCTTCGAGGCGGCCGTCCGCGACGTCGACGCGGTCCTCGCCGCCAGGAACGTGGACCGGGCGCTGGTGGTGGGCTGGTCCTACGGAGCGGTCGTCGCCGCGCATTGGGCGTGCCGGAACCCGGAGCGTGCCGTGGGCGCGGTGCTGGTCGACGGCGCGTTCCCGTACGACTGGCTGGATGACGCCATGGAGGAGCGCATCCGCAAGCTGTTCCGGCGCCTGGGCTGGTTCACCCCGCTGCTGCGCCCCACCGGCCTGACCCCGCGGATGACCGCCGCACAGCAGGCCGAGAGCAACATCGAGCTCGGCAGGCTCTCCCGACGCGGCGAGTTGGGTCCCGTACTGGACGGCATCACCGTCCCGACCCGGTACGTCGTCGCCTCGGGAACATCCTTCGGGAGCCGGGGCGACGAGCAGGAGCAGATACGCGCCGGCCTGGACGCCGCTACCGCGAAGAACCCGCACATCGAGATCGCCGCGAAGGTCGCGAGCAACCACGGTGCGCTCCTGCGCAAGGACTTCCCGGCCATCGCCGGGGCCGTGCGCGAGGTCGCGGCACTGGGCGGCGGGGAACGCTGAACCACTGGCCGGCGCCATTGGCCGGTGCCGCTGGCCGGCGCCACTGGCCAGTGGCCGCTGGGCTGACGGCCGGACGTGTCACGCCGGTCGTCAGTCCTCGTTCCGCCTTCTCGTCGGTCTCGTCGGTCTCGTCATGGTCGCCCTTGTCGGTCAACTGCCCTGTGCGCAGGGGCGGTTGTTCCCTACACTCGCGCGTATGTCGATCACGAGCGCAGTTGTCCGGTACCTGACAGGGCTGGCCTCGGCCGTCCTCCTCCTGACAACCGCACCAGGAGCGGTCGCCGCACAGTCCAGCGCCCCGGCGGTCGCCGCACAGCCCGCCGCCCCGGCGGCCACCGCCTGGCAGCCGCCCCTCTCCACTCGCGGCCGGTACATCGTCGACGCCGAGGGCAACCGCTTCCGGCTGAAGGCGGCCAACTGGGACGGCGCACAAGGATCATGGACAGGCAGCGGCAGCAGCACCGACCCCGCCAACCAGCACGCCGGACAGAACTCCTACGGCATACCCCTCGGCCTGGACCGGGTGCCCCTGTCCAGGCTCCTCGACGACTTCCACGCCCTTGGCATCAACAGCATCCGGCTGCCGTTCTCCAACGAGATGATCCACGAGACGTCGCCGGTGCCCGACGCCGCCGTCGCCGCCAACCCCCAACTACGCGGCAGGACACCCCTGCAGGTCTACGACGCGGTCGTGGCCGCCCTCACGGGCAGCGGCTTCGCCGTGATCCTCAACAACCACACCAACACCTCCCGCTGGTGCTGCGGCATCGACGGCAACGAGCGCTGGAACAGCAGCCAGTCCACCGCACGGTGGGCGGACGACTGGGTGTTCATGGGCCGCCGTTACGCCTCCGACCCTCGCGTGGTCGGAGCCGACCTCTACAACGAGGTACGCCGTGACGTCTTCGACGACCCCAACTGGGGGCTGGGCGACGACCATGACTGGTACGCCGCGGCCCAGCTCGCCGCCGACCGCATCCTCACCGAGGCCAACCCCGACCTGCTCATCGTCGTGGAAGGCATCAACTGGACCGGCCTGCCCGTCGACGGGCTTCCGCACGGCCGCCCCCTGCTCACACCCGCGCGCACCCTCTCCCACACACTCGTCGCCACCCATAAACTGGTCTACTCCGCCCACTTCTACGGATACACCGGCCCCCGTCACAGCGGCGCGACCGGCATCGGAGAGACCCACGACGCCCGCTACCAGGACCTCACCCGTGACCAGCTCTTCCAAGCCCTCACCGACGAGGCGTTCTTCGTCGAGCAGGAGAGCGGCAATCACTTCACCGTACCCGTGTGGATCAGCGAGTTCGGCATCGGGGCGGGTGAGACGGGGGCCGCCGCGCGGGCGTGGTTCGGCAACGTCACCGACTACTTCGCCGACCACGACGCCGACTTCGCGTACTGGCCGCTGGTGGGCTGGGAAGGCCACGACGACTGGGCCCTGCTGCGCTACGACACGGGCGGGCACCGGTACGGCATCCTCGACGGCGGCGACTGGCGCGGTACCGCGTGGAACCACCTCGTGACCGCGCCGACCCGCAACGGACCACTCGCCCCGGTCCCGGTCTGGCGGATGCTCACCACCGACCACGGCGACCACGTGCAGTCGCTGCGGGTGAGAGCGGGCGGCGACTGGGACACGGGCGCCTACAAGGCCGCCTGTCCCGACGGCCTGCGGCTGGCGGGCATCGGGCACACGTCGGGACGCGGGCTGTGCACCGACGTCACCGCCGGCGACCTGCGCGCCGAGGGCAACGCCCAGACCGTCGTCACCGACGAGCGCTACGTCCCCGCCGGGGGCGACTGGGCCTCGGGCTACACCAAACTCCAGTGCCCCTCCGGGCAGTACCTCATCGGCTACAGCCGCCGCGGCGGCCGGCTGTCCGCCGCCCTGTGCGCCCCGGCGCGCACGCCCCTGGCCGGTACGGGGCGCACCGTCTGGTTCGACCGCTCCGACAACCGCCCCGCCGGCGCGGACGGCGGCGACTTCGCCTACGGCGACTACAAGGGCCAGTGCGCCGACGACGAGTACGCCGCCGGGATCGCCTTCACCACCCGCGTGGGCAGCGCTCGCGGCCCGGCCGCCCTGCTGTGCCGCCGTCTGCCCTGACTAGGCGTCCGGGCCGTCGGCCGTCGGCGGCACCTCGACGACGAAGAACAGAAAGCAGGTCCTGCTCGAAAGTTCGCGGGATTCCTCGGGAAACAACTCGTGTGCGGCCGGGTCGGGTTGCGGCTCGCTGATGGCGGTGATGCGGAAGCCGGCGGCGGTGAAGGCATCGGTCATCGCGTGCAGGGGCTTGCGCCAGAACCTCATCGGGAACGACTGCCCGTCGAAGGTCCAGTGGAAGGTGTAGCTGGTGGTCGCGAAGTAGTCGGGCCGGCGATCCCCGAACGTGTAGGCCACGAAGGGGTGGTCCACCGACGCGATCAGCCGGCCGCCCGGCCTGAGCACGCGCCGTATCTCCGCAAGGGCCGGCCCCCAGTCCTCCAGGTAGTGCAGGACCAGCGAGGCGACCACGTCGTCGAACGCGCCGTCGTCGAACGGCAGGGGGCCGCTCAGGTCGGCCAGGCGCAGTTCCGCGTCGGCGCCCAGGCGCCGCCTGGCCAGTGTCAGCATCCCGGCGCTGGCGTCGACACCGGTGACGGCGGCCCCGCGCTGAACCAGCGCGGCGGACAGCGCGCCCGCCCCGCAGCCTGCGTCCAGGATCCTGCGGCCGGCCACCTCTCCCGCGAGGGCCAGCATCGCGGGCCGCGCGTAGTAGGCGTTCACGAGGTTGTTCTCGGTATGAGCGACGTACGCCTCGGCGAAGCTGTCGTAGTCGTTCTCCACCACTGAGGTCACAGCCTTTCTCAGCCCTTCTGAGCTTTCCTGAGCCCTTTCACGGGAAGAAGCGGCCCGCGCTCGGATGGTCCTGGGCGCCGTCCACGCAGATGTTGGCCCCGTTGACCCCGCCGGCCCGGGGTGACAGCAGGAAGCACGCCACGTCCGCGACCTCCCGCGGTTCGACCAGCCGCCCACCGGGGAAGTCGTCGCGGGCGAAGGCCTCGTACTGCTCCGGCCGGTGGTCCCGGAACCACGCCCAGCCCCCGCCCTCGAACATCACCGAGCCTGGACTGAGCGCGTTCACACGGATGCCGCGCGGGCCCAGTTCCTGGCCGAGCGTGGCGGCGAGATGGATCTCCGCCGCCTTCGCCGGGGCATACGACGACTTCGGGCCCGGCTTCCATCCCGTGATCGACGCCACGACGAGCGCGCTCCCGCCCCCGCGCTGCTCGAAGTGCGGCACGGCGCAGCGGATGGCGTGGGCGGCGTGCAGCACGTTCAACTCGTACGTCCGCAGCCAGTCCTGTGGCGTCGAGTCCAGCAGCCCGCCCCCGGACACCCCGCCCGCGTTGGCGACCAGCAGGTCCAGCCCGCTCATCCGCTCGGCCGCCTCGTCGACGGCCCGGGCCAGCGCCTCCGGATCGGTGACGTCCGCCGGGATGCCGGGCAGCCCCGACTCCCTCAGCCTTTCCGGATCCCGTCCGCAGACGGTGACCTCCGCCCCCTCCTCGCGCAGCGCCCGGCCGATGGCCAGCCCGATGCCGCTGCTCCCTCCGGTGATGAAGGCCGTCTTTCCCGCGAGTCCCAGATCCACCTCGGCAGCCTGTCAGCACATGTCCAAGCGATCAACCCGGTCGCCCGCCGAAGCCGGAAGTCGCTGCCCGAACCGGCCTGTTACGACCGCGGCGGCTACGGCGGACTGGCGAACATGTTCATGATCTGGTGGGATCACCGGGTGCTCGGTTTCCTTCTCCGTTTTCTGCCCTTCTGGGTCCGTGAGCCCCTGCTCATCCTGATCGGGTCCGTTCTCGGCGTACGCATCACGTATCTCGCGGTCCGCGATCACGACCAGGTCGCGGCCCTGCTCGGCGTGGTGTTCCTGGTGTTCACCGCGATACGCGTGTACGTGGTGGTACGGGCCGTTCGCGCACGCCGTAACGGAAGTCCGGCGGCGACCGCGGAGGGCGTGGCGGTCGGTGTCCCTGCAGAAACCCAGGCACAGGCCCATGCGCAGGCGCAGGCGCAGGCGCATGCGCAGGAGGCTCAGGCCGCGGTGGGGCCGCGTCCTGGCCCAGGTGCTCCGCAGAAGGAGCCCAACGTGTGGGGGCAGGCGATCGCGGCCGTTGCCCTGTTCGGGGCGCTCGGGGGCGCGCTGTGGGTGGCCCCGTACGTGATGCCGGGCGACCACACCACGCCGAAGCCGGCCTCGTGCTCGGACGGGGAGGACGAGAAGCTGCCCAAGGCATACAAGGAGACACCCCGGGCCGTGACCGGTGAGGAGCTGTGCAAGGCGCTGAACCGGCCCGACCTGGCCCGGCTCCTCGGTACCCCCCAAGAGACCGCCACCTCGGCCTCGAGCAGCAACAACACCGCCGCCCTGACGGACGGGAAGGTCGCCGAGCCGGAGGCGGAGGTCAGGTTCGACACGTACACGGTGAACGTCTCGGCCACCTACAACAAGCTGACGACCGCTCAGTACATCAGACTCAAGCAGCTCGGTGGCGAGCAGTACGTCAAGACGCTCACCGTGCTCGGCCGGCCCGCGGTCTTCTCCTCGGATCACACCATGAAGTTCGAGATCAACCTCGGCAGCGGCGGAACCGGCGGACCGGTCCAACAGGGCCCCTTGGCCAGGACCCTGTCGGTGGCGTTGGACCCGAAGGACCGGGGCGGCTCCTACGACTTCACCGTGTGGAGTGAATCCGGCGCCCTCCCGGACGACGACGTCCTCCTCCACATCGCCGAAAAGGTCCTCCCCGCAATCCCCGAACGAACGGTCCACTGATTCGCCGCCCCGGATGCGTGGGAGCCGCAGAAGCCGGTGACGGCCCTCTCACCCCCGCCGCCGGGTATGAGATCGGAGATCGGGTTGACGGACTCGGTCCGGATCAACTGGGTCAGCGGGTCTGCGGGTTCGGGGACCAATCGGTAGTCAATCGGTGGGCTCGGGTGTCGGCTCGCGGGGTGGTGGTCAGCCTGGAGGTTGCTGACCAGGCCGGTCCGCCAAGGGCTCCCCGCGGGCACGGCGGCAGGCGCCTCCGCCGTGCCGACGTTCCCAGCACGCCGGTGCTGCCACAGCGTCTGCGCACCCAGGTACACCAGATACCCGGCGCCCAGAAGCCTGACGACCAGGCACGCCGCCGGCGAAGCGGCCGGCACCGCCGCTAGTCCGGCGACGGTCAACGCGCCCACAGCAGCAGCCCGGTGGCGATCCCGCCCACGGTACGCAGGGCGTCCCCGCGCCCGGCCACCAGGGCACGGCGGGTCACCACGGCCATGTCGGGGCCGGGCACGACGGTACGACCTGCACCGACTCCGCCTCCTGCGCGAGCTCAAGCACCGCGGCACCCTGGCCGCCGTCGCGGCGGCGCTGTCGTACGCGCCGTCCCCCGTCTCCCAGCAGCTCTCGCAACTGGAGGCCGAGGTCGGCGTGCCGCTCCTGGAGCCGGCCGGGGGGCGGGTGCGGCTGACCGCGCAGGCCGAGATCCTCGTCGCCCACACCCAAGCGGTGCTCGAACGCCTCGAGCGCGCCGAGGCGGACATCGCCGCATCCCTGACCGACCTGACCGGCACCCTGCGCATCGCCTCGTTACAGACCGCCGCCCTGGCCCTGATCCCGGCGGCGCTCGGCCTGTTGCGCGACCGGCATCCTCATCTGCGGTTCCACGTAACCCAGTCGGAGCCGGAGAGGTCCCTGCCGGCCCTACAGGCCCGCGACTTCGACCTGGTCCTCGCCGAGGAGTACGCCGGCGATCCCGGCCCGCGCGCCACGGAACTCGAGCAGGAGGACCTGTTCGACGACGCCCTGCGTCTCGCCCTGCCCGGACGTGCCGGGGGCCCGGACACCGGCGGCCCGATGGCGGCGCTGCGCTCGCTCGCCGATCACCCGTGGGTCATGGAGCCCGAGGGCACGCCCGCGCGTCGCTGGGCCGTGTCGCTGTGCCGTGACGCCGGCTTCGAACCCGACGTGCCGTTCGAGACCACCGACCTGCTGTTCCACCTCCGCCTGGTCGAGCAGGGGCTCGCCGCCGCGTTCCTGCCCGACCTGGTCTGGAGCGGGCGGCCGCCGGCCGTGCCGTTGCGGCAACTGCCGCGCGGGTGGCGCACACGCCGGGTCTTCACCGTCGTACGCCAGGGCCGCAGCCGGCATCCCGCGATCCTGGCCTGCCGGGACGCCCTCCGCCGGGCGGTTCAGCACGGACGGCCCGCGGTGGGTTGAGGCCGGGGCCGGCCCCTGCACGGCGGCGACGCTACGGGCTGTGGACCGCGCCGCCGTCGGGGCGGGCGGTGCGTGCCGCGTCGCGGTCGCCCCTCTTCCGGCGGGCCGAGAAGTGGAGGTCTTCCAGGGCGTCGAGGACGACGGTGCGGCGGTGCCAGGACAGCCAGCGGCCGACAGTGGCCGCGGTGGTCCTCAGGGCTTCGAGGCGGGTGCGGGAGTAGCCGGTGAGCGGCTGGGGGTGGTGCGAGGAGATGACGCCGAGCACAGCGCCGCGCTCGTTCAGCAGGGGGACGCTGTGGCAGGCGCGGCTGCCGGCATGGAGGATCACGCGCCGGGAGCCTTCGTCGAAGAAGGGTTCGGTGGCCACGTCCCGGACGGTGACCTGTTCCCTGTCCTGGGCCGCCTGGGCGCAGGAGGTGGACGGATGGTCGACGAAGGCGAAGAAGTCGGTGAACTGACGGCTCAGTCCCGTGTGCTTCTCCAGCCGCAGCAGGCCGTGCTCGGCGAGCTGGACGTTGCCCATGCCGGTCTGCGTGATCTCCAGCACGCGGGTCAGTGCCCCGCTGAGGACCGAGCCCTGGGTGGCCGCGTCGCCGCTGTGACCGGCCAGGGGTATCCGGGGGAGTGGGGGAGCGCTGGTGCGTGCGCGGCCGGGGAACCAGACGCCACGCTCGTGATCCGGGCAGGGGACGCGGATGACCGCGTCGGCGAGGGTGTGCAGCTTGACGTTGTGCCGCTGGGAGGCCTCGCGCAGCAGCTCGAACCCCGCCTGCGCGGAGGGCAGGCCGTAGCGCTGTCGGAGGATGTCCTGCGCGGAGGAGACCGCGGCGCGGGCCAGCATCCGATTGCGCGGCGCCAACCCGGCTTCCTGCCCGGCGTGCGGGCCGTCCGGGCGGACGCCGGTGCCGTGCCCGGGCAGCCCGGAAGGCACGGACAGCCCGGAAGGCTCGACGGGCTCGAGCAGCCCGGAAGGCTCGACAGGCCCGGACAGCCCGGAAGGTTCGGGCAGCCCGGCACGTGTGCGCGTATCGGGTTCCGTCATCTGATCGCCCCTTTCGCCCCCGTAGCGGTGTGCAACCCCCATCGAGCCTAACGTCACCGCCGCCGGCCTTCCGGGCGTCGAGGCCCTCACCTCCCGCGTCACGTGCGCCGTCACCGGAGCGGCCGCGACCACCCGGCCGCGGCAGTCGGCGAGGCGAAGGTGTGAAACCGGGCGGCTGCCGCGCCGAGCGCCGTGGATCGGGTATGGACGGATGCGTGACGCCAACGAGAACGGAGGGTTTCGCCCCTCTGCGTGACTACGCCCTTCTCGGCGACCTGCGCACCACCGCACTGGTCGCCGCCGACGGAGCCGTCGACTGGCTGGCCGTACCGGCGCTGGACGCACCGCCCGTCTGCGCCGCGCTGCTGGACCCCGCGGAAGGAGGCCGGATCACACTGGCGCCCACGGTGCCGTACGAGGTCAGCCGGCGCTACGTCGAAGGCACCATGGTGCTGGAGACCACCTTCACCACGCGGGAGGGAGCCGTCCGGGTCACCGACTCGCTCAACTTCGGGGCGCTGGGGCGGCTGCCGTGGACCGAGCTGGCCCGGGTCGTCACCTCCGTCTCCGGCCGGGTGCCGATGGCCTGGAGCGTGCGCCCGGGGCATCGGCTGGCCGCGGGCAACCGGCCCTGGGCGCGCCTCGACCACGGTCTGCCCCTGCTGACAGTCGGTGACCAGCGGCTCGCCGTCGTGGCCGAAGGGCTGGGCGGACCGGAACTCGAGGACCGGGCCGTCCACGGCACGGCGGTGCTGGAAGCGGGCGGCACGGCACTGCTGGCCCTGGTCGCGGTGGACGCGGAACCGCTGCACGTGCCACGGCCCGACGAGATCGTCCTCCGCCTCGAACGCACGATCGCCGCGTGGCAGCAGTGGTCCGGCGGCGTGGTTCACGAGGGGCCCTGGCGGCAGTTGGTCGTACGCGGCGCCCTGACACTCAAGGCCCTCACCTCCAGCGTCACGGGCGCCATCGCCGGAGCGGCCACCACCTCGCTGCCCGAGAAGATCGGCAGCTCCCGCAACTACGACTACCGCTTCGCCTGGATCCGCGACGCCTCGTACGCCCTGGACGCCATGTCCCGCATCGGCATGTCGGAGGAGCTGCACGCCGGAGTCTCCTGGCTCCTGGACACGGTCAGCCGGGAAGCACCGGCCCTGCGCCCGCTGTACGCCCTCAGCGGCGAGCCGGTCTCCGCCGCGATGGAAGAGGTCGAAGCGGCCCCCGGATACCGGCACTCCGCCCCCGTCCACGTGGGCAACGCGGCCGCCGGCCAGACACAACTGGGCTCCTACGGCGATCTGTTCGACGCGGTGTGGCAGTACTGCCAACGGCGTGGCCACCTGGACCAGGCGTCGGGCACGATGCTGAGCGCCATGGCCGACCACGTCTGCGACCGGTGGAACACTCCCGATTCCGGCTTCTGGGAGCTCGGCGAGCGACGCCACTACACCAGCTCGAAACTCGGCTGCTGGACCGCGCTGGACAGAGCCGTCCGGATGGCCGCCGAGGGGCGGCTGCCCAGTTCCCACGCGGAGCGCTGGCGGCTGGAGCGTGACGCCGTGCGGGCGTGGATCGACCAGCACTGCTGGTCGGACGCCAAGCAGTCCTACACCTTCTACGCCGGCACGGACGACCTGGACGCCGCGGCCCTGCTCGCCGCGCGCACCGGGTTCTGCGCAGGTGACGATCCGCGTCTCCACAGCACCGTCCAGGCGGTCCGCGCCGAACTCGGCGCCGGGGGATGCCTGCTGTACCGCTACACCGGGCAGCAGGACAAGGAGGGCGCGTTCCTGGCCTGCTCGGGATGGCTCGTCGAAGCACTGTGCCGCACCGGACACACGGAGGAGGCCGCCCGGCTGTGCGACGACTTCGCGGGCAGGGCCAACGACCTGGGCCTGTTCACGGAAGAGATCGACCCGGCCGGCGGCGAACTCCTCGGGAACTTCCCGCAGGCGCTGACCCACCTGGCGGCGATCTCGGCGGCGGCCTCGCTGGCGCAGAGCGGTGGGGCCCGGTGACGGAGCCACGCCTCCTGGCGCGATCCGTCACCGGGCCCCACCCGGCGGCCTAGCCGCACGTCAGTGTCGGTGTCCCCCAGTCTCCGTGGTCGCTTCCGTTGCCGTCGCCCGCGTCGCCGACCCTGAGGTCGACGACCTCGGCTCCGCGCAGGTCGACGTCGATCGGCACCGCGGCCTGTCTGCCGCGGATCGTCGGCGTGGTGACCAGGGTCTTGCCGTCGGCGATCACGGAGAAGGTCACCGTGCCGGCGCCGCCCGTCTCGTCGTCGACGCCGACGTCCGCCGTCAGGCGGGAGCACTTGCCCGCGAGGTAGAGCTGGACGTCGCTGACGGAGTTGGTGCCGAGGCCCTTGGCGTGGGCGACGCCGGCGATGCGGAGGGGACGGCCGTCCCCGGACGCCTGCTCGCCGACACTGGTGTCGCGCTCCACCGGACCCCAACCGTTGGTGGAGGACAGGAACGGCAGGTCGCTCACGGCGCTCTGCCCGGCCGGGGGAGCCGGCGGGATCCCGCCGACGATGCGCTCGTCGCCGGCGACGCCCTGCCGTCCCTTCTGCGTGTAGTGCACCGTGGTGGTGAGGGCGGAAGCGGAGGGCAGTGTGCCGTCCGGCGGCCGCACCTTCCAGGTGAAGGTGGCCGAGGCGCCCGCTCGCAGGTGCTCGACCGACGTGGGGCTCGTGGCGGTCGTGGTCCAGCCCTCGGGCGCGGACAGTGAGGCCGTCAGCCGGGAGGCGGACGGTCCGTTCTCCGGCAGCCGTACCGTCGTCTCGGCCGTGAAGGCCCGCGCCGACTGGGCGGTGCCCGGCGCGTTCAGGGTGACGTCCGCTCCGGGGCGCTTCGGCATCGCGTACTTCTCGCGGTCGTAGCCGGGGCTGCGGTTCTGCGCGACGCGCAGGGACGAGGCGTAGCTGCCGTAATCCGTGAGCGAGACCCGGCCCAGTCCGCCGGTGCCGCCGTCCAGGTTCCACACGGCGATGGCGACGCTGTTGCGGCCGTTGGGGTTCAGGATGCCGTTGGGGACGGGGAACGTGTGCTGCGGGCCGAGGTAGTTGACGTAGTTGCCGACCTGCCAGCCGTTGACGAAGATCGTGGCCCGGTACTTGCGCGACGGGTCGTCCGTGAACGTCAGCCCGAGCGAGGTGTCCTGGCCGCGCGGGAGGTCCAGGGTCACGTCGGTGCGGTACCAGGAGACCCCGGGACGGGGGTCGTTCGCCGGCAGGGACACCCGCTTCCAGTCGCCGTCCGGGTAGCCCGGCAGGGACCAGCCGGCCCGCTCGCCGTACAGGCCGCCCGTCGACAGCGGCCCGCGCACGGGGTCCTGCGGGTCCTCGCCGCCCCGCACGCCCTGCAGCCGCCAGGTGACGGTGGTCAGCGGCGCGCCGGTGAGGGAGGCGCTGGTCAGGCCGCGCGCGGCCTTGTTGCCGTTGGCCGAGTTGTAGTCCTCCTCGTGGCCCATGTTCACGGTGAGTACGGAGATGACGTTGTCCGACCCGGACTTCAGCGAGCCGGCCGGGAAGGTGAGGTCGGCGCCGCCCGTGGTGGAGCTGCCGAGGAAGGTGCCGTTCAGCCAGGCGGAGAACGCCTGCGCCTTGCCGCCGGAGTCCGAGACCAGGTGGACGCCGGTCTCCTTGCCGCTGGCGTGGAAGCGGCCGCGGTACCACGTGTTGCCGGTGTGGAAGCCGTAGTCGTCGGTGTAGAGCACCGGCAGCGAGTTGACGCCGGAGACGCTGTTGGTGGCCATCTTGTCGGCGACCTGCCAGCCGGAGTCGTCGAAGGCGGGGGCCGCCTCGGGGGACTCCTCGGCGTGCTTCCAGTTCGTCAGGGCCGGCAGGCGCACCGGGGCCGCGACGGGTATCTGCCCGGTGAGGCTGCCCGTTGCGGTGGTCCTGGTGGTCAACGCCCGTCCGTTCCAGCTGACATGGCGGGCGGAGGTGAACACCTCGATGTCCTTGTCGTCGGCGTTGTCGCCGGTGAGCGCCACGGTGCGGCCGCCGTCCCCGCTCGCTGCCGTGCGCAGCAGGTGGGTGCCGCGCACGAGCACCGGGCCGGTCGCCGTGTCCTGGCGCCAGAACGTCCTGGCCGTGGCCTTGTCGCCGACGAGCAGCAGCAGCGGGCGCTTGCCGTCGCCGCTGACGCTGACGCGGATCAGGCCCTTGTGGGTGTAGTCGAGCCGCAGGTCGCCGGTGGCCGGGTCCCAGGTGGTCATGACCGGGCCGCCGCTGGAAGTCACCGTGGGCCTGGCGGCGTAGCGCAGGACGGTCTCGCCGTCGCTGCCCGGATCGCCGTAGAGCACGGCGACGTCCCGGTCGCCGATCGCCGCGTGGGTCATGATCTCCGACGTCGAGTACTGCAACTGCGTGTCCCCGAGCCGGTAGTTGGCCACGATGACGTGCGAGTCGCGTCCGTCGAGCGTGATCGCGGTGCCCGGCTGCTGGGGCACGACCGGGTAGGTCGCTTCCTTGGCGGCGTCACCGGTCGGGACGTCGATGGCGTCGACGGCCACGAAGTCGTCCGTGGACGAGGAGCCGTGGCGTCCGGCCACGACGATCTTCAGGGTGTGCGCGCCGGCCGGCAGGCCGGTCTTCTGGAAGATCACCGCCTGGTTCTCGCCGCCGGAGTCGTCGACCGTGGCGACCTTGGCGCCGTCGAGGTAGACGTCGGCGAAACCGTGGTTGTCGGTCTTCGAGCCGATCCAGCGGATCGCGGTGCCGTCGAAGGGGACGGTGAGCGAGTCGCCGGCCTTGTTGGAGAAGGACTCGGTGTGCTTGTAGTCGCCGCCGGTGTAGCTCTGGTCGGCCACGTGCGACCACGAACCGGCGTACCGCAGCGCGGAGTCGGGGTCGTCCCAGGTGTAGGTGGTGTCGGCGGAAGGCTGGGCGTCGAAGTCCAGCGAGATGTGGGTGCTGTCGGCCGACGTGGAGGTGGAGTCGCCGTGGCGCAGCACATGGAACTGCGTCTTGGTGTCCGGGTTCATCCGGGCGGTGTCGACGACCGCGGAGTCGTCCGGCGGCGTGGCCCTGATCGCCTCGGTCTTGGTCAGCGGGGCCACGGACTGGGTGAAGTACCCGATCAGCTTGTCCTCGTAGTACTTGGGATCGAGTTGGCGGTCCTCGCGGATCGCGGCCCCGTAGTCGTACGACGTGTAGTTCTGCGGCATACCCAGCCAGCCCCAGTTGGTGCCGCCGTAGGTCATGTAGAAGCTCTGCGCGGTCGCGCCGACGGCGATGTTCTGCTTGTAGAACACGTCGGCGAACCGGTCGTTGATGAGCTGGGCGCACTTGTCGTAGCCCGGTCCGCCCCACGGGTCGAAGGCGCCGCCCTGGAACTCGGGCGAGTACAGCGGCTTGCCGGCCGGGTGGTCGTAGCTGATGTCGGGGACGCCGCTCCACTTCGAGGGCGTCGAGCAGTTGAAGCCCTGCGGGTAGGAGTCGGGGCCGTCGACGTCCAGGGCCCCCGTACCGGAGTTGAAGGTGCCGTTGTTGTTACCGGTCAGGGGTACGGTGATGCCGTCGGCGCGGGCCTTGTCCTCCAGGTGCTTCATGTACGAGCGGCCGGCGTCCGAGCCGTTGTAGTACTCGTTCTCGACCTGGTAGGCGATCACCGAGCCGGTGCCGTTGGTCAGTTGGTGGCGGGCGATGATCCGGTCGATCCGCGTCAGCCACTCGTCCGCGTACTTCAGGAACCGCGGGTCGTCACTGCGGTTGCGCCCTGCCTTGGTGGTCATCCAGCCGGGCAGGCCGCCGCTGTCGACCTCCGCGTTGATGTACGGCGCCGGGCGCGCGATGACGTAGAGCCCGGCCTCCTCGGCCATGTCGAGCAGCCTGTCGACGTCACGCACCCCGGTGAAGTCGTACACACCCGGCTTCGGCGAGTGGTATCCCCAGTCGAAGTACAGGGACGTGGAGTTGAAGCCGGCGGCCTTCATCTTCTGGAAGATGTCGCGCCACAGGTCCGGGCTCGGCAGCCGGAAGTAGTGGAACTCGCCGGACCACAGGTAGGTGCGCCTGCCGTCGACGAGGAACGAGTAGCCGTCGAGGCTCACCGTGTGCGCCCGCGGGCCGGCGGCGGGAGCCGTGGCGGGCGGCGCCGTGCCTCCGGCGCCCCGCGCGGCGGCGGGCGCGGCGACGCCGGCGGCCGCGCCCGTCGTCATCCCCGCGGTCAGGGCGACGGTCGCGGCGGCCGAGAGCACCGTCCTCCACCACCGGCGGCGGCCGGGTCTCGCAGCTTCTGAACCGATCCGAGCACTCCGCACTGCGGCCTCCATACCGGCTGAACAATCAACTTCCAACAGGGTCAGGCAAAGTCGAACAGTAGAGCCGCGCAAGATACAACACAATGGGGCGGGAGAACACAGCCGCAATGGTTCGGCCAGTGCGTGCGGGAGGCGGTCCTGGAACGCCGTGCCGAGTTCCGGATCGTCCGGGGCGCTCGGGCCCGCCCAGGGAGGCCGCCGCGACGCCTCAGCCGCTGGTCTGCCGCGCCGGCGAACCGGCCGGCCGGCCTTCCTCCGAGGCGGAGCCGGGCTCGGCGAAGCGCCGGGAAGCGGGGTCGAGGAAGTTGAACCGGGCGAGATTGGCCTGGTTGGCGGGCGAGGTGTGGAGGTCGCTGTAGAAGGCGCGGGCCAGCTGGTTGGAGGCCAGGACGTCCATGCGGGCGTTGCGCACGAACGCGGGCCCGGCCGTGATGGCGTCCAGCGGCCTGCGCGCCGCCGCAGGGATGTACTGGCGGTACACCTCTCGCCCGTAACTCGTTCCCCGCGCGCGAAACCGGTTACCTGGAGGACGTGGCCCTTCCCGGCCGCGGCCCGCGCCACGTCGCCGCACCGGGAGTGCCGCCCGGGACGCGCGTCCTGTCCGGCGAGACCGCCCGCGCGCGCCCGCGAACGCGGCCGCACACGGCCGCACCGGGCGCCGGACCGGCGGCCCGCCCCGAACACGTAAGGACTTCCCATGCGCGGAGCAGTGATCCACGCCCCTGGCGACGTGCGCTTCGAGAACCTCGACGACCCCAGGATCCTCAAGCCGACGGACGCGGTCATCCGCACGGCGGTCACCTGCGTGTGCGGCTCCGACCTGTGGCCCTGGCGCGGTCTGGACGCCACCGAGGGCGCGCACCCGATGGGGCACGAGTACGTCGGCTTCGTGGAGGAAACCGGCAGCGAGGTCACCGCGGTCCGGCCGGGCCAGTTCGTCGTCGGCTCGTTCGCCACCTCGGACAACACCTGCCCCAACTGCCGCAACGGCTTCCAGTCCAACTGCCTCAACCGCGAGTTCATGAGCACGTGCCAGGCCGAGTACGTGCGCATCCCCAACGCGCAGGGCACCCTGGTCGCCACCGAGGAGGTGCCCGGCGAGCAGTTCTGGCCGGGCCTGCTGGCCGTGTCCGACGTCATGGGCACCGGCTGGTGGGCGGCCGACGCCGCCGAGGTACGGCCCGGCTCCACCGCCGTGGTGGTCGGCGACGGCGCGGTCGGGCTGTGCGCGGTCATCGCGGCCAAGGAGATGGGTGCCGAGCGGATCATCGCGATGAGCCGCCACGAGCCCCGGCAGAAGCTCGCCCGCGAGTTCGGCGCGACCGACATCGTCACCGAGCGCGGCGAGGAGGGCGTCGCCCGGATCAGGGACCTCACCGGCGGCATCGGCGCCGACTCGGTCCTGGAGTGCGTCGGCACCGCCCAGGCCATGCGGCAGGCGCTGCACTCGGCCAGGCCCGGCGGCAGCGTCGGCTTCGTCGGCGTACCCCACGACGTGGCCGTCGACGGACAGGAACTGTTCTTCTCCCACGTCGGCCTGCGCGGCGGCCCCGCGCCCGTGCGCCGCTACCTGCCGGACCTGATCGACCGCGTCCTGACCGGCGCGATCGACCCGGGCAAGGTCTTCGACCTCACCCTGCCCCTCGAGGAGGTCGCCGAGGGCTACCGGGCCATGGACGAGCGCCGCGCCATCAAGACGCTGCTCAAGCCCTGACCCGCACGGACTCGCGTGGCAGCAGGCCCGCCACCGTCCCCCTGAACCCAGGGAAGGCCACTGACCCTCGCCTGATCCCGGCCGCCGCCCGCCCGGCACCATGGGTGCGGCGGCCATGGCGGGCGCTCGGTTGCTGGGTGCCGGTCACATGTCGGGGGTGGACCGACCGGTCGTACGGTCCGTTTCGAGCAAGCCGTACGACAGCGGGCCGGGGCGCGGCCCGGTGCCGCGTCGGCCGCGAGGGACCGGTGGGCAACAGGGGCCGGTGAGGCGGAACGGGGCGGCGGGGCCGTGCCGCGTCCTCCCGCCTCCCCTCTCCCCACCTCTCCCCGGAGTCGCACCCATGTCTCACTCCGTCCGGCACGGTTTCTTCCGGCGCACCGCGCCGGCCGCCGCCCTCGGCGCCTTCGCCGCGGCCCTGACCGCCGTCACCCCGCTCGCCCCGCCCGCGTCGGCGGCCGGCACCCTCGAGCAGGTGACCGGCTTCGGCTCGAATCCCGGGAACCTGACGATGTACGAGTACGCCCCCGTGGGCCTCCCGGCGAACGCCCCGCTGGTCGTGGCCCTGCACGGGTGCACCCAGTCGGCGAGCGACTACCACGCCCACTCCGGGTGGCAGAAGTTCGCCGACCAGTGGAAGTTCGCCGTGGTCTACCCGCAGACCGGCACGGCCAACAACAGCCTGTCCTGCTTCAGCTGGTTCGACTCGGCCAAGGACGCCCGGGGCAAGGGCGAGGCGGCCTCGGTCAAGCAGATGGTGGACAGCGCCGTCGCCCGGTACGGCTCCGACCGCGGCCGGGTCTACGTCACCGGACTGTCCGCGGGCGGCGGCATGGCCGCGGACCTGCTCGCCGACTACCCCGACGTGTTCGCCGGCGGCTCCGTCGACTCCGGCCTCCCCGCCCAGTGCGCCACCACCCAGGCCGCCGCTTCCGGCTGCCAGTACAGCGACCAGGGACTGACCCCCAAGCAGTGGGGCGACAAGGTGCGCGGCTCCTATCCGGGGTACGCCGGCCCGTGGCCCCGGGTCGCCATCTGGCAGGGTTCCGCCGACACCACCGTGGCCCCGGTCAACGGCGGTGAGCTGCGCGACCAGTGGACCGATGTGTGGGGCATCGGCCAGACGCCGTCCGGCACCCGCGGCCTGACCGGCGGCACCACGGAGAGCGACTACGGCGACAGCGGCGGCAGGCCGGCGGTCGCGCTGTTCTCGGTCTCCGGGATGGCGCACGGCCTGGCCGTGCACCCCGGCTCGGGCGCCGACCAGTGCGGCGGCACGGGCCCCTACTACCTGGACTACATCTGCTCCAGCTACTACACGGCGAAGTTCTGGGGCCTGGACACCGGTGGCGGCCAGGGCGGCACGGGTTCACTGCCCGCCCCGTCCGGCCTCACGGTGACCGGCACCACCGACACCGGCGTCTCCCTGTCGTGGAACCCCGTGAGCGGCGCCGCCTCTTACACCGTCTACCGCGACGGCACCAAGGCCGGCTCCGCCACGGGCACCACGTACACCGACACCGGCCTCACCGCCGCGACCTCCTACGGCTACACCGTCGCGGCCGTCGACTCCTCGGGCGCCGAGGGAACGCCCTCCGCGGAGGTCACGGCGACGACGACCGGAGCCGCGCCCAGGTGCTACACCGACAACAACTACGACCAGGTCCGCGCCGGCCGAGCCCACCAGAGCGCCGGCTACGCCTACGCCAACGGCTCCGACCAGAACCTGGGCCTCTACAACGTCGCCGTGGTCCACACCCTGAAGGAGACCTCCCCGGGCTACTTCGTCCTCGCGGACTCCGGCTGCTGAAGCGGCGGCCGGTCAGCCGGCGGTGCGGCCGATACGGACCTTCCACACCTCCGGGCCCTGCTCCAGGTACTCCCACGTGAACTGGTCGGCGTGCTCGGCGGCGAACTGGTAGTACAGCGGCTTCGGGTCGTGGTCGTTGACCAGGACGAAGTGCTCACCGGCGGCGAGCGAGCCGTAGGTGGTGAAGATCAGTTCGTGCCGGCGTGCGGGAATCTCCTGGCGGACGTCCAGCTCGGTACTGGCTGTGGTCATGGTCCTTCCCTCGCTCGCAAGAGCCCTTGTCATCTGGTGCTCGACCTGCTGGGCGACGTGATCGACCCCGAACTGGGCGTCGACGTCGTCAACCTGGGCTTGGTCTACGGCGTCGACGTCGGCGCCGGGGCCGTCGTGCGCGTACCAGTCGAAGCCCGGCGACGCCGCCCACGGCGCGGCCCAGACGCTGGACCTCCAGCCGGGCGAGGGCGGCTTCGTGGAGTTCACCCTGCCCGGGCCCGGCACCTACACCTTCACCACCCGCCGCATCGCCGACGCCGAACGCGGCGCGACGGGCACTCTGGTCGCCCGGTGAGCGGGTGCGGTCCGCCGATAGACTGGGTGCGGCAGAACCACTCGTACGCGGTGTGCTACGAGCCGTCCGCCGGCTCCGGGCCGGGGCGGCCGATCTGGTGCGGAGGGTGCCGTCATGGCCAAGCAGATCACCTACCGGCGGATCTACGAGGAGACCACTCCCGCCGACGGCAGGCGGGTCCTGGTCGACCGGGTCTGGCCGCGCGGCATGCGCAAGGAGGAGGCGCACCTGGACGAATGGCTGCGCGAGGTCGCCCCGTCCACCGATCTGCGCAAGTGGTACGGCCACGAGCCCAGCCGTTTCACCGAGTTCCGCCGCCGCTACCTGGCCGAACTGCGCGACGCGGGGCACCGGCAGGCGGCGCAGCACCTGCGGGACATCGCGGCGCACGACAGGCTGACGCTGCTGACCGCCACCCGGGACGTGGACCACAGCCAGGCCGCCGTACTGGCCGAATGGCTGGCGGACAAGGACTGACCGCCCGCGTGAGGCGTCCTCAGCCCCGGTCGTCACCGCCGGGCGTGTCCGGCTCCTCGCCGGTGGTCTTCACGATGCTGTAGCCGGGGTCGCTGATCACCAGTGCCCCGTCGCCGGCGCGGGTGTGCGCCCGGCCGGTCAGGCGCAGTAGTTGCCCGGCCGCGAGGTCGGGGTGGGCGGCGTGGAATTCGAGGCTGAGGCTGCCGGTGCTGTCGGTGAGGGTGGCGAGGAGGACTCGCCGGTCGCCGCGCTCCTCGTCGGTGAGGCTGTGCAGTCTGCCGTCCACGGTGACCGGGCGCCCCGGCTCCACGGAGGCGATGGGAGTGGTGTCCGGCCGGGAGTGCGGCGCGTTGTGCTCGGTCAGGGGCTCGGGGGGCGTACCGGCGAGGCGGTCGCGGAGACGTTCGACGCGGCGGGCGAGGCGTTCCTCGGCCGGCCGGGGGAACCGTTGCCGGATCCGGGCCTGGACGTCGTAGGGGACGATGGTGGCGACGGCCTGGGGGAGATGATTGATGGCGTGCGCGATGCGGTCGGCGGTGCGGTCGTGCAGCAGCCGCCCGGACAGGGGCGAGTAGCCGCGCCGCGGCAGCAGCACGGTGACACCGGTGTTCTCGCCCTCTCCCGCGGCCTCGAGGATGAACTGCGCGGCGGCGTGGACCAGGCGCCGGTCGGGGCAGTCCACGATCTTCAGCGGGGCCGTGATGCCGAGCTCGTCCCAGCGGGCGCGCAGATGCTGGGCGTGGGCGGCGTCCAGCATGAAGTGCACCGCCTCGGCGTCCGTCAGGCGCAGGCTGCGCGCGTAGCGCAGGGCTTCGAGGACGGCCAGGTCCACGCTGTTGACGAAGACGTAGACGTGGTGGCGGGAGTAGTTGGTCTGCTTCACCGGGTTGCCGCGCACCTCCTCGAGGATGGCGGCCTCGGCCCGGTACTCGTGGTTGACGCGGATCAGCACCGCGACCAGGAGCGGGAAGACGACGACGACCAGCCAGGCGCCCTCGGTGAACTTGGCGACGGCGAAGATGGCGACGACGAGGGTGGACAGGACGCCCGCCGCGCAGTTGACGGCCAGTTTGCGCCGCCAGCCGGGTTCACGGTGGGAGAGGTGGTGCTTGGTCATGCCGTACCCGGCCATGGCGAAGCCGGTGAACACGCCGATGGCGTAGAAGGGGATCAGGGCGTTGACCGTGCCGCCGGTGACCGCGAGCAGGGCCACGGCCAGCACGGTGAGCGTGATGATGCCGTTGGAGAACACCAGGCGGTGACCGCGTTTGGTCAGCTGGCGGGGCAGGAAGCGGTCCTCGGCGACGAAGCTGGCGAGGAAGGGGAAGCCGTTGAAGCTGGTGTTGGCGCCGGTGAAGAGGATCAGCGCCGTGGCGGCCTGCACCAGCGCGTACAGGACGTGCCCCGTCGCGCCGTACCCGAAGACCGCGCGGACCTCCTGGGAGAGCACCGAGGGGTATCCGGCGGTGTAGGGGGTGGCGTGGGTGAAGTGCGCCAGCAGCGACACCCCGGCGATCAGGAACCCCAGGATGCAGGCCATGACGGTCAGGACGGTGCGGGCGTTGCGCCCCTCGGGTTTGCGCAGCGCGGAGACGGTGTTGGAGATGGCCTCCACGCCGGTCAGCGAGGATCCGCCGTTGGCGAAGGCCCGCAGCAGCACCAGCACCGTGGCGCCCTCCACCAGGCCCGACCCCTGGTGCACGGGCACGGTGCCGGGCAGGTGGGCCGGGTCGTAGACGGGCAGCCCGACGGTGGCCCACTTGACGATCCCCACGATGATCACCAGGCCGACCAGGACGGAGAACAGGTAGGTGGGCAGCGCGAACGGGCCTCCCGCCTCCCTGATCCCGCGCAGGTTCGCCAGGCACAGCGCGACGACCACCCCGATGGTGATCTCCAGGCTGTACGGTCCGAACGCGGGGAGCGCGGAGACCACCGCGACCGTGCCCGCCGAGGACTGCACGGCCACGGTCACCACGTAGTCGATGAGCAGCGCGGCCGCGGCCACCTGGGCGGTCTTCGGGCCGAAGTTCTCCCGCGCCACCACGTACGAGCCGCCGGCCCGGGTGTAGACGGTCACCACCTGCCGGTAGGAGGCGGCGACCAGGACCAGGATCACCAGGATCGCCCCGGTGATCGGGAGCACCAGGGTGAACGCCGCGGCACCGGCGTAGGGCAGCAGCGCCAGCAGCACCTCCTCCGGGCCGTACGCCGAGGAGGAGATCGCGTCGGGTGAGAGCACTCCGAGGGCGACCTTCTTCGACAGCCGCTCGCGCCGCAGTTGCTCGGTGACCAGCGGGCGGCCCAGCAGGACCCGCTTGAGGGCGTAGCCCGCCGACTCCGGCAACCCCGGCCTCACCGGGGGCGACCCCGGCCGTACCGGCCCCTGAGCATCGACCACGCCTGCCGCCTCACTCCCACGCCGGGGACACACTGTACGGGGCCACTGCTTCCCCTGGGGTGCCTACCCTCACAGGTGGCCGGTCCTCACCGGGGGACGCGCAGGGCGAGTACGGCGACGTCGTCGTCGAAGACCTGCCGGCTCCGGCTGATCAGCGTGTCGCACAGTTCGTCCAGTGGGGCCGTGGCCAGGGGGGCCGCCTGTCCGGCCAGGTCGTCGAGGCCGGTGTCGATGTCCTGGCCGCGGCGCTCGACCAGTCCGTCGGTGAACATCAGCAGGGTGCTGCCGGGCGGCAGGGGGTGTTCGTGGCTGAACCGGGAGACGGACGCATCGATGCCCACCGGGATTCCGTGACGGGCGGGCGCGAGGTAGCGCGTGCCGCCGTCCGCGCCGACCAGCAGCGGCGGCAGATGCCCGGCATTGCTCCACCTGAACCCGTACCGCCCGCCTTCTTCGTGGCCGTGCTCGATCCGGCCGAGCACCAGGGTGGCCGTGGGCGGGTCGTCGAACATCGTCAGGGCGCGGTCCAGCCTGGACACGACCTGGCCGGGCGGCTCGTCGCGGTCGAAGGCGAGCGCCCGCAGCATGTTGCGGAGCTGGCCCATGAGCGGGGCGGCCTCGACGTCGTGCCCGGTCACGTCTCCCACCACCACGCAGGTGGAGCCGTCGGGCAGGATCACGGCGTCGTACCAGTCCCCGCCCAGCCTGGGCAGCTCGGAGGCGGGTTCGTAGCGGGCCGCGGCCTCGAGCGGTGAGAGGTCGGGCAGGACGGGCAGCATACGGCGCTGGAAGTGCTCGGCGGCGCGCTTGAGCTGCTCGTACAGACGGGCGTTCTCCAGGCTGACGCCCGCCGCACTCGCCAGAGCCGTCAGCAGGCCCTCGTCATCGTCGTCGAAAGGCGTGCCGTCGAACTTGTCGGCGACGTAGAGGTCGCCGTAGACGGTGCCGCGCACCATGAGCGGCACCCCCATCAGCGTCTTCATGACCGGATGCCCGGGCGGGAAGCCGGCGGAACGCGGATGCCCGGCCACGTCCGCCACCCGCAGGGGCTCCCGGTCGTCGACCATCGTGTGCAGCAGGCCGTGGCCCTGCGGCAGGCCCATGGCGGCGCACAGCCGCGGGTCGTCGATGCCCACGGTGATCAGGTCGGTGACCTCACCGGTCTCCGAGAGCACCCCCAGCGCCCCGTACCGGGCGGCGACCAGGTCGGTGGCCGCCTCCACGATGCGGCGCAGCACGGTCCGGGTGTCCATGTCGGCGCCGACCACCCAGACCGCGTCCAGCAGGTGCCGCAGCCCGTGCCGGTCCAGCGCACGCCGCGGCGGCCGTACGGCCAGGCCGTCCCGCACCTGGTCCCGCCCCCGCCTCTGCCACGGGTTGTGCACCACGGTGCTTCCTCCCGGCACCACCGGACGCCCTCGGCACGTCGTCCTGCCCTGTCACACTACGCGCCGCCCGGGCCGGAGGCCGACCGCGGCGGCACACCGTCGCGGTGATCGTCCATGGCGGCGCCCGGCTCGGGTGTGCCGTCGACGAGGCGGGCGATGCCCAGGGGGTTGGCGGCGCGCAGTTCCTCGGGGAGGAGGGTGTCCGGGAAGGACTGGTAGCAGACCGGGCGGAGCCAGCGGTCGATGGCCAGGGTGCCGACGCTGGTCGTGGCGGGAGCGGAGGTCGCGGGCCACGGTCCGCCGTGCACCATCGCGTGGCAGACCTCGACCCCGGTCGGCCAGCCGCCCCACAGGATGCGCCCCGCCCGCTCCTCCAGGACCGGAAGGAGACGCCCGGCGGTCGCCAGGTCGGCGTCGCCTCCGTGCAGGCTGGCCGTCAACTGGCCCTCGAGTCCGTCCAGCAGGGCGAGCAGTTCGTCGGTTCCGGACCACCGTACGAGGAGTCCGGCGGCGCCGAAGACCTCACCGGCGAGGTCCTCGTGGGCCGCGTAGGCCGCCGCGTCGCACTCGAGGACGACGGGGCCCGGCGCGTACGGGCCTTCGGCGGGCACGCCCCGTGCCACGACGGAGACACCGTCGACGGCCGCCCACCGGCCCCACCCCTTGGTGTAGGCCTCGGCGATGCCCGGGGTGAGCATGACCTGTCCCGCAGTACCGGACACCGACTCGGCCACGGCCGCGCGGAAGGCGTCCCCCGCGTCCCCCGCGGGGAGCAGCAGGAGGCCCGGGTTCGTGCAGAACTGGCCCGCGCCGCTGGTCAGCGACGTCACGTACGCGGCGGCGAGCGCCGCGGGGTCGGTCAGCGCGCCCTCAAGGACGATCACGGGGTTGACCGACGACATCTCCGCATGGACCGGGATGGGCACCGGCCGGGCGTTCGCGGCCTCGAACAGCGCGAGTCCGCCCGCCCTGGAACCGGTGAATCCCACGGCCGTGATCCGCGGATCGCGCACCAGCGCCTGGCCGACGTCGATGCCGCGCCCGACCAGCAGCGAGAAGACCCCGGCGGGGATGCCGGTGCGCTCCGCGGCCGCGGTGACGGCACGGGCCACCAGCTCGCAGGTGCTCGGGTGGGCCGGGTGCGCCTTGGCGACGACGGGACAGCCCGCGGCGAGAGCGGACGCGGTGTCCCCGCCGGCGACGGAGAAGGCCAGCGGGAAGTTGCTCGCGCCGAACACGGCGACCGGGCCGAGGGGGATTCTGCGCAGGCGCAGGTCGGGGCGGGGGAGCGGAAGGCGTTCAGGCAGCGCCGGGTCGACGCGGACACCGAGCGCTTCCCCGCCGCGCACCAGGGCGGCGAACATGCGCAACTGCCCGCAGGTGCGCGCGCGTTCACCGGTCAGGCGGGCCCTCGGCAGCCCGGACTCGGCCGACGCGAGCTCCAGCAGGCCGTCGCCGAGCGCCTCGATCTCCTCGGCGCAGGCGTCGAGGAACGCGGCCCGCCGGGGCGCGGGCAGGGTGCGGAAGTCCCGCGCGGCCGCGGCGGCCAGCCGGGCGGCGTCCGCGACGTGCTCCGGCGAGGCGTCCCGCAGCCACGGGCCCCGGGGTTCCCCCGTCGCGGCCACGGCGCCGCGCCAGCCCGGGCCTTCCCCGGGAACGTCACGGCCGGCCACGATCGAGTTCCCGGTCAGCTGCGTGTGGTCCATCGTTCTCGGCCCTCTCATCGTTTCCGGCTCCTTTCGGCAGTCCGCGCAGGCCGCGCGGCGCACGCGGGACGGAATGTCTCGCGGAAGTCACGCCGACGACGTCGTTGTCTTCGGGGCGATCAGGTGTATAGCCTAGGCAATGGCATGTGACATTGCACAGAGGAGGAGGGGCTGGTGACCCAGAAGGTCGTCGTCGTGGGCGCGGGCGTCGTCGGCGCCGCGTGCGCCTTCCACGCCGCCTTGGCCGGCATGGACGTCACGGTCGTCGACCGGGGTCCCGTGGGCGGCGGGACGACAAGCCGCGGGGAGGGCAACGTCCTGCTCTCCGACAAGCAGCCGGGCCCCGAACTCGACCTGGCCCGGCTGAGCCGCGCCCTGTGGGACGAGGCCGCCGGCGAACTCGGGCCGGACACCCTGGAGTTCGAGCCCAAGGGCGGCCTGGTCGTGGCGAGCACGGCCGAAGGCCTCGCGGCGCTGCGCGCCCTCGCCGTCCGGCAGGAGGCGGCCGGTGTCCGCGCCGAACCGGTCGACCGCGTCCACGACCTCGAACCCCACCTGGCCCCCGGCATCCCCGGCGGCGTCCACTACCCGCAGGACGCCCAGGTGCAGCCGGTCCTCGCGGCCGCCGCACTCCTGCGCGCCGCCGTGCGGCACGGCGCCCGCTTCCACACGGGCGAGGTCGCCGCCGCCGTGACCGGCGAGGACGGCGGGATCACCGGCGTCCGCACGGCGGCCGGGGACCTCCTGCCCGCCGACGCCGTCGTCAACGCGGCCGGGACGTGGGGCGGCGAGGTCGGCCGCCGCCTCGGCGCCCCCGTCGAGGTGCTGCCGCGCCGGGGCTTCGTCCTCGTGACCGAACCCCTGCCGCCGCTGGTCCGGCACAAGGTCTACTCGGCCGACTACGTCGCCAACGTCGCCTCGTCCGACGCCGGCCTGGAGACCTCCTGCGTGGTCGAGGGCACCCGCGGCGGCACCGTCCTCATCGGCGCCAGCCGGGAGCGCGTGGGCTTCGACACGACGATGAACCCCGCGGTGGTCACCCGGCTCGCCGCGCAGGCGTGCCGGCTGTTCCCCTTCCTGCGCGAGGTCCACATGATCCGCGCCTACCGCGGCTTCCGGCCGTACTGCCCCGACCATCTGCCGGTCGTCGGCCCCGACCCCCGGGTCCCGGGCGTCGTGCACGCGTGCGGCCACGAGGGCGCGGGCATCGGCCTCGCACCGGGGACCGGCGCGCTGGTGACGGCCCACCTCCTGGGCCGCCCCTGGCGCGGCGCCGACCCGGCCGCCCACACCGGCCTCCTGCCGGACCGCTTCCTCACCTTGGGAGGTGCCTCGCGGTGAGCGAGTTCAGCATCGACGGCCGCCCTGTGCCCTTCACCGAAGGGCAGACCGTGGCCGCGGCCCTCGTGGCCGCCGGCCGGGTCGCCTGGCGCACCACCCGCGTCGGGCATCGCCCGCGGGGTGTCTTCTGCGGGATCGGCGTCTGCTTCGACTGCCTCGTGACGATCGACGGAGCCGGCGGCCAACGCGCCTGCGTGGTGCCGGCCCGCCCGGGAATGAACGTCACGACCGGCGAGACCATGACGACCGCCGCCACCGCGACGACCGCCGCGACCGCGACGACCGCGACGACCGAGGAAGGCGACGATGACTGAACAGAGCGACCTCATCGTGGTGGGCGCGGGCCCGGCCGGCCTGGCCGCGACGGCCGCGGCCCTGGCCGGCGGGCTGCGCGTCGCGCTCGTGGACTCCGGCACGGTCGTCGGCGGCCAGTACTGGAGGCACCCCCCGGAGCACGCGCGAGCGGCCATCCCGACCGAGGACCTGCACCACGGCCTGCGCGAGTACCGCGCCCTGGCCGACGCCCTGCCGGCGGCCCGCGCCGCGGGACGGCTCGACCTGCGTACCGCGCACCACGTGTGGTCCGCCGTCCGAGAGGACGACGGGTTCGCGGTCCACGCGGCCGACCGGCGCGAGGCGCCCGCCGAGACGGCGGTGGTGCTGCGCGCGCCGAGACTGCTCGTGGCGACCGGCGCCTACGACCGCCAACTGCCCTTCCCCGGCTGGGACTTGCCCGGCGTGCTCACCATCGGCGGCCTGCAGGCGCTCCTCAAGGGCGGCGGTGTCACGGCCGGCAGCCGGGTGGCGCTGGGCGGCACCGGCCCGTTCCTGCTTCCGGTCGCCGCCGGGCTGGCGGCGCGCGGAGCCGAGGTGGTCGCGGTGTGCGAGGCGGCGAACCCGCTCGCATGGCTGCGCCACCCCGGTCCGCTGCTGCGCAACCCGGGCAAGTGGGGCGAAGGCGCCGGGTACGCCGTCGCGCTCGCCCGCCACCGGGTCCGGGTCCGCCCCCGTACGGCGATCGTCCGCGCGGAGGGAGACGAGCGTGTGACAGCGGTCCGGATCGCCTCACTGGCGGCCGACGGCAGCCCGCGCCCGGGCACCGAACGCCGGATCGAGGTCGACGCCGTCGGCATCGGCTGGGGGTTCGCGCCCCAGCTCGACCTGCTCGTCGCCCTCGGCTGCGACCTCACCGCCTCCGACGACGGAAACGCGGTCGTCGCCGTCGACGACGGCCAGCGCACCACCGTCCCCGGACTCTACGCCGCGGGCGAGGTGTGCGGTGTGGGCGGAGCCCCGCTCGCGGTGGCCGAGGGCCGGCTCGCCGCCGAGTCGGTGCTCGCCGACGCGGGGACGGCTCCCGTACCGGGCGATCCCGCGGCGCGGGCGAAGCGCCTGGCCGCCGTACGGGCCACCGTGGCCAGGCAACGCGCCTTCGCCCGGGCGATGGCCCTCGCCCATCCCCTCCCTGAGGCCTGGTCCGAGTGGCTGACCGACGAGACCGTCGTCTGCCGCTGCGAGGAGGTGACCGCGGGTGCCGTGAGGGCCGCCTGCGCCGACGGCGGGGCGCCCGACCACCGGCAGGTCAAGCAGCTCACCCGGGCCGGGATGGGCTGGTGCCAGGGGCGGATGTGCGGACCGACGGTCCACTGCCTCGCCGGTCGGGGCCGTCCCTACACGCCCGCCGAACGGCTGGTCGCGACGCCCGTCACGCTCGGTGCGCTCGCCGACCTCGACCGGAGGAACTCGCCGGCCCGCACCGAATGAACTCACCGGCCCCGGTGAAACGGACTCGCCGACCTGGCGAAACGAAAAAGCACTGCGAAGCAGCAGCAATCGACAAGGAGCAATCATGACCGGGACCCGCAAGCCCTGGCACGGCGTCATCGTCGCCACGAGCCTGCCGTTCGACGCCGACCTCGCGGTCGACTTCGGCGCGTACGGCGAGAGCGTCGCCTGGCTCGCCGAGCGGGGGCTGCACGGCGTCGCGCCGAGCGGCTCGCTGGGCGAGTACCAGACCCTGACCACCGAGGAGCGCGACCGCGTCGTCGAGACGGCCGTCGCGAACGCCCCCGAGGGCTTCACCGTCATGCCGGGCGTCGGCGCCTACGGCGCGGTCGAGGCCAGGCGCCACGCACAGTTCGCCAAGGACGCGGGCTGCCAGGCCGTCATGTGCCTGCCGCCCAACGCCTACCGCGCCGACGACCGCGCGCTCCTGGAGCACTTCGAGATGGTGGCCTCCGTCGGCCTGCCCGTCACCGCGTACAACAACCCCATCGACACCAAGGTCGACCTGCGTCCGGAGCTGCTGGCCAAGCTGCACGCCGAAGGGTTCATCGTGGGCGTCAAGGAGTTCTCCGGCGACGTCCGGCGCTGCTACGAGATCGCCGAACTCGCCCCCGGCCTGGACCTCATGATCGGCACCGACGACACCGTGCTGGAGGTCGCCATCGCCGGCGCCAAGGGCTGGGTCGCCGGCTATCCGCAGGTCTTCCCCGAGGCCTGCCTCGCGCTGTACGAGGCGTCGGTCGCGGGTGATCTGGAGACGGCCCTGCCGCTCTACCGTCAACTCCACCCGGTGCTGCGGTGGGACAGCAGGACGGAGTTCGTCCAGGCCATCAAGCTCGGCCAGGAGATGACCGGCCGGCGCGGTGGCGTGTGCCGCCCGCCCCGGCAGCCGCTCACCCCCGAGACGGAGGCCGTCGTGCGCGCCGCCACCCAGGCCCTGATCGACAGCGGGGTGCGCTGACGATGCGTTCGAAGGTCTGTTACCACGCCGTCGACTCGCACACGGAGGGCATGCCGACCCGGGTGATCACCGGAGGCGTCGGGGTGCTGCCCGGCTCGACGATGTTCGAGCGGCGGCAGCGGTTCGTCGCCGAACGCGACGACCTGCGCACCCTGCTGGTGTGCGAGCCGCGCGGGCACGCGTCGATGTCCGGGGCGATCCTTCAGCCCCCGACCCGGCCGGACGCCGACTTCGGAGTGCTGTTCATCGAGGTCTCGGGCTGCCTGCCGATGTGCGGGCACGGAACCATCGGCGTCGCGACGGTGCTCGTGGAGACCGGCATGGTCGAGGTCACCGAGCCGGAGACCCTGGTCCGGCTCGACACACCCGCCGGGCTCGTCACGGCCCGCGTCCAGGTGCGCGACGGGCACGCCGAGTCGGTGACCCTGGAGAACGTCGCCTCGTACTGCCACGCCCTGGACCAGGTCGTGGACGTGCCGGGGTACGGGCAGGTGCGCTACGACATCGCCTACGGCGGCAACTTCTACGCCTTCGTGCGCCTGGAGGATCTCGGCATCCCCTTCGCCCGGGCGGAGAAGCAGCGGATGCTGGACGCGGGCCTCGCTGTCATGGACGCCATCAACACGAAGAACCCGGTCGTCCACCCGGAGAACCCCGCGATCAACGTCTGTCACCACGTCTATCTGGAAGCCCCCGGATCGACGGCGGAGCACTCCCGGCACGCGATGGCGATCCACCCGGGCTGGTTCGACCGCTCACCCTGCGGCACGGGCACCAGCGCCCGGATGGCCCAGCTCCACGCGCGCGGGCTGCTGCCGGTCCAGCAGCCGTTCGTCAACGAGTCGTTCATCGGCTCCCGGTTCACCGGGCGCGTCCTCGGCGAGACCACGGTGGGGGACCGGCCGGGCATCCTCCCGTCCGTCACCGGCCGGGCCTGGATCACCGGGACCGCGCAGTACCTGCTCGATCCGTCGGACCCCTACCCGGCGGGTTTCAGCCTCTAGCGCCGCGGCGGCCCCCGCGGGCCGCTCGCGCGGCGCACGGGGATGGCCGAAAAGTCACGCCTCCATCACAAGTGGCGACAGGGCTCCCGCCCCGCGGCAGCGGGAGCTATGGTCTGTGCAATGTCACACATTGCAGGTGGGTGACCTCGGTATCCGATGACGTCGCCGCCTGCAGGCGGCGGCCCGTGTCACACGATGACCCGCTGCCGGCGCCGGCCGGATCCCTCCACCAGAACAACCCTCCCTGGTGCTCAACCAACAGTGCAATGTCACACCTTGCAAGACGCGAGATGGAGTAAGGCATGACCCACATTCGGCGCGGCACCACGGCGGTGGCCGCCATGGCACTGGGACTCACCCTCACCGCGTGCGGTGGCGACCTCACCGGCGACGCTTCCGGCGGCGGCAAGAGCTCCGCGACCCTCAAACTCGGCATGCTCACCCCGCTGACCGGAAGCTCGGCCGCCATCGGCCCGTACATGAAGGACGGCGCCCAGCTCGCCGTCGACGAGATCAACGCCAAGGGCGGCGTCGACGGCCGCAAGCTCTCCCTCACCGTCGAGGACGAGGCCTGCGACCCGAAGACCGCCGCCGCGGGCGCCGCCAAGCTCGTCAGCGCCGGCATCGACGTCTCCGTCGGCGGCTACTGCTCCTCGGCGACCCTGCCGACGCTGAGCATCTTCGACAAGGCGCACATCCCCATGATCATCCCGGCGGCCAACTCCGCCGACCTGCTGACCCAGCAGCGCCACAACGTCTTCCTCATCAACGGCACGGGCATCCAACAGGCCGAGACCGCCTCGAAGTTCATCAAGGCCGAGGGCAGCAAGGGCGTCGCCCTCATCGACGACAACACCTCGTACTCGACCGACATCACCAAGCGCACCGGGGACCAGCTGGGGCTGCTCGGCGTCAAGGTCGCCGGCCACCAGTCGGTCACCGCGGGGGAGTCGGACTACTCCGGCGCCGTCAACGCCGTCATGGACTCCAAGGCGGACTTCGTCTACTGGACCGGCTACTACCAGGAGGGCGGACTGCTCATCAAGCAGCTGCGGGCCGCCGGTTACAAGGGCCGCGTCATGGTCGCGGACGGCTCCGTCGACGGCAAGCTGATCAAGATCGCCGGACAGAAGAACGCCCAGGGCGTCTTCGCGACGATGACCCAGACCCCGCAGACCATCCCCGGCGGCCAGGGCTGGGTCGCCAAGTACAAGGCCAAGTTCGGCTCCGAGCCCGGACCGTACTCCACCCAGGCCTACGACGCCGTACGCGTCGCCGCCGAAGCCGTCCGGAAGGCCGGCTCCACCGACGGCCGGGCCGTCACCAAGGCGCTCGAGCAGATCGACGGCTTCAAGATCTTCTCGGGCCCGCTGAAGTTCACCATCCAGCACACGCTGACCGTGGGCGGCTTCGACATCCTCGTCGTCAAGGACGACGCCTTCGTCCTGAACAAGTGACGCGGGCCGGGGCCGGCCCGCGCCGGCCGGCCCCGAACCCCGCCGCCACGCCCCTCATGCACCGGGAACCTCGCATGGACCACTTCATCCAACTCGTGTTCAGCGGCCTGTTCGTCGGCTCCTTCTACGCCCTGGTCGCACTCGGCTACTCGATGGTCTACGGCATCATCAAACTCCTCAACTTCGCCCACGGCGACCTCTACATGGTCGGCGCGTTCGCGGGCTTCACCGTGCTCAGCGCCGGCGCCGGCGTGCTCGGCGGCGGACTGCTCGCGCTCCTGGCCGTCATGCTCGTGGCCATGGCGGCGACCGGCGGCCTCGGCGTGCTCCTGGAGCGGGTGGCCTACCGTCCGCTGCGCAGCGCGCCCCGCCTGTCCGTCCTCATCACCGCCGTCGGCGCGAGCTTCGCGCTCGAGTACGGCATCGCGGTCGCCTTCGGCCCCAACCCGGAGGTCTACCAGATGGGCGTCAGCGACGGCACGCTGAACGTCCTCGGCGCACGGCTGACGTACGCGCAGCTGGCGATGACGGCGATCGCGGTCGTCCTCATGATCACCCTGGACACCCTCGTCCGCAGGACCCGCACGGGCCGCGCGATGCGGGCCATCTCGCAGGACCCCAAGGCGTGCCTGCTCATGGGCGTCAACGTCGACCGGGTCATCTCGCGGACCTTCTTCCTCGGCTCGGCGCTGGCCGGCGCGGCCGGCGTCATGGCCGGCGTGTACTACGGGAAGATCGACTTCCTGATGGGCTTCGTCATCGGGCTCAAGGCGTTCACCGCGGCCGTCATCGGCGGCATCGGGAACCTGCGCGGAGCCGTCCTCGGCGCGGTCGTCCTCGGCCTGCTGGAGTCCTTCTCGGTCGCCTACATCGGCAGCGAGTGGCGAGACGTCTTCGCGTTCGGCTTCCTCATCCTCTTCCTGACCGTGCGCCCCACCGGGCTGCTCGGCGAGCGTGTCACGGAGCGTGTGTGATGAACGACGAGTCGACCCTGCGCGCCGGCGAGGAGCCCTTGGCCTACGCCGGCGCCGTGGAGGAACGCGGACCGGCGAACGTCGCGCTCGGCGGCCGGGGCGTCGCCACCCCGGCAGCCAGCGGCCGTACGACCGCGGGCCGGGCGCTGTCGGGCGTCCTGGCGAGCAGGTGGCTCGGTCCCTGCGTGGCCCTCGCCGCGCTGGCGCTGCCGTACCTGAACTCCAGCACGTACGTCATCCAGATCGCGGTGGACGCGCTCATCTTCGTGATGCTCGCGGTCGGCCTGAACATCGTGGTCGGCTACTGCGGGCTGCTCGACCTCGGCTACGCCGCCTTCTTCGCGATCGGCGCGTACACCTCGGGCCTGCTGTCGACGAGGTTCGGCTGGCCGCTGCTCGCGACGATCCCGGTGGTCGTGGCGGCCGCGGTCCTCGGCGGACTCCTCATCGGGGGTCCCACCCTCCGGCTGCGCAGCGACTACCTGGCGATCGTCACCCTCGGCTTCGGGGAGATCATCCGCATCACGGCGAACAACCTCGACGTCACCGGCGGACCCAACGGCCTGTACGGCATCCCCGGCTTCGGCGACTTCGGCCTGCGCTCCGACATCGCGCTGTACTGGGTCACCGCGGTCGTCGTCTGCCTCGCGGTGCTGTTCGCCGGCCGGCTCGGACGCGGCAGGCTCGGCCGGGCGTGGCGCTTCGTCCGCGAGGACGAGGACGCCGCCGAGGCCATGGGCATCCACACCTACAAGGTGAAGTTCGCCGCGTACATCGCCGGCGCGGTCTTCGGAGGCATCGCGGGCGTGCTGTTCGCCGCGCACCAGACGGCGATCTCCCCGCCGAGCTTCAACTTCCTGTGGTCGGCGCTCATCCTGATGGCCGTCGTCCTCGGCGGCATGGGCTCGACCCCCGGTGTTGTCACCGGGGCTCTGGCGATCTCGCTCCTTCCCGAACTGCTGCGCGGCGCGGAGAACTGGCGCTACCTCATCTTCGGGCTGCTGCTGATCGCCGTCATGATCTTCCGCCCGCAGGGACTGCTGCCGGCCCGCACGGGCGAGGCGAGGCGGCGCGGGCGCCGAGTGCGAGGAGGTGCGTCATGAGCAAGGTGCTCCTCGACGTACGGGACATGGCCGTCCAGTTCGGCGGCGTACGCGCCGTCGACGGCCTGACCTTCCGGGTCCACGAGGGCGAGGTGCTGTCGGTCATCGGCCCGAACGGCGCCGGCAAGACCAGCGCCTTCAACTGCATCACCGGCTTCTACAAGCCGTCCGCGGGCTCGGTCACGTTCGGCGGTGTCCGCGTCACCGGCAGGCGCCCCGCCGTCATCGCGGCCAGTGGGATCGCCCGGACGTTCCAGAACCTGCGCCTGTTCGGCGACCTGACGGTGCTGGACAACGTCCGGGCCGGAATGCACGTACGCATCCGGCAGAACTTCCTCGACGCGATGCTGCACACCCCCCGCTACTGGCGCGGCGAGGACGCGGCCACCGCCGAGGCGCACCGGTGGCTCGACTTCGTCGGCATGGAGCACGACCGCACCGCGCCGATCCGCAACCTCCCCTACGGCGAGCAGCGGCGCGTGGAGATCGCCCGGGCGCTGGCCCGGGAGCCCCGGATGCTGCTGCTCGACGAACCGGCGGCCGGACTCAACCACGGGGAGAAGGCGCGACTGCTCGACCTCATGCGGCGCATCGCCGGTCTCGGCATCGCGGTGGTGCTGATCGAGCACGACATGGGCCTGGTGATGGAGGTGTCCGAGCGGATCGTCGTCCTCAGTCACGGCAAGGAGATCGCCGAGGGCACACCGGCCGCCGTCCGGTCCGACCCGGCGGTCATCGAGGCCTACCTCGGCGCCGAGGACGAGGAGGCTCACGTGGAGGCGGAACGGATCGCGGCCGAAACCGGCCCGGGCGGCACGACGGAGGTGCAGCGGTGAACACGGTCCTCGACATCCACGGCCTCGAAGTCGCCTACGGCAAGGTGGAGGCCCTGCGCGGTCTCGGCCTCACCGTCGGCGAGGGGGAGATCGTCGCCCTGCTGGGCAACAACGGCGCCGGCAAGTCCACGACCGTGTCGGCGATCTCCGGTGTGGTGCGGTCCCGGGCCGGGTCCGTCACCGCGTTCGGGGAGAACATCACGGCCGCGCCCCCCTGGTCCATCGTCGAACGCGGGATCGTGCACGTGCCCGAGGGCAGACGGATCTTCTCCCGGCTGACCGTCCACGAGAACCTCCAGCTCGGCGGCTACACCGTCCCCGACACCCGCTCGATCGACCGGCGGATCGAGCAGGTCTACGACCTGTTCCCGCGCATGGCCGAGCGCCGCGCCCAGCAGGGCGGCACCCTCTCCGGCGGTGAGCAGCAGATGCTCGCGATCGGCCGGGCGATGGTCGCCGGACCCCGCCTGATCATGCTCGACGAACCGTCGATGGGCCTGGCGCCGCTGGTCGTCGCCCAAGTCATGGACGCCATCGTGGCCATCAACCGCGCCGGCACGTCGGTCCTGCTCATCGAGCAGAACGCGCGGGCCGCACTGAAGATCGCCCACCGCGGGTACGTCATCGACTCGGGCCGCGTGACGGTGACCGGTTCGGCCGCCGAACTGCGCGCCGACCCGCACGTCGTCGAGGCATACCTGGGAGCGTGAGGCGATGACGCGCAGCGAACCGATCGAGACGGTCGACTGGCACACCGGCGGCGAGCCGTTCCGGATCGTCCCGGACAGCCCGGCCGCGCTGACCGGACCAGGGCTCACCGTCGCCGAACGGCGTCTCGCCGCGATGCGCAGCGACGAAGTCCAGTGGACGCGGGCGCTGTTGTGCGGCGAACCGCGTGGTCACGCGGACATGTACGGCGGCTTCCTCGTGCCGCCGGACGACCCCGGCGCCCACCTGGGCGTCCTGTTCTGGCACAGGGACGGCTTCTCCACGGCCTGCGGCCACGGCACCATCGCCCTCGGGGCCTGGGCCGTCGCCTCGGGCCGTGTCCCCGCCCCCGCGGACGGGGTGACGGACGTCGTGGTCGACGTGCCCTCGGGCCGGGTCACGGCGAGTGTCCGCACCCGCGGCGGCCTGGTCGAGGACGTCACCTTCACCAACGTCGCCGCCTACGTCCATGCCCGCGCCGTCGAGGTCGCGACCTCACGTGGGACGGTCACCGTCGACATCGCCTTCGGTGGCGCCATGTACGCGGTGCTGCCGGCCGCGACGGTCGGTGCGCGGGTCCGGCCGCGGGACGTCGCCCGACTCGTCGGCGCGGCACGGGAGATCCGCGACGCGCTCAATGCCTCGCGCGCCGCCGGACACCCGGGCGACGCCCGGCTGTCCGGGATCTACGGCACGATGTTCACCGAGGAGGTGAGCCCGCCGGGGCCGCACGCCGGCACCGGACGGCTGCTGCACCAGCGCAATGTCACGGTGTTCGCCGACGGCGCGGTCGACCGCTCCCCGTGCGGTTCGGGCACGTCGGCCAGGGTCGCGCTGCTCGCCGGCAGCGGGGAGCTGCGCCCCGGCGACGAGTTGCGGCACGAGTCCGTGGTGGGCTCGGTCTTCCGTGCACGGATCACGCGGGAGACCACGGTCCACGGCAGGCCCGCGGTGATCACGGCGGTGACGGGCACGGCCCACGCGGTGGGGACCTGCCGGTTCACCGTCGATCCCCGCGACGCGCTGCTTCCCGGGTTCGTGCTGCGATGAGCGTGCTTCTCGACGCCGGAGACGTCCTCGCGCTCGGCCCCGTCGCAGCGGTCGCCGCGATCCGTGACGCGCTGGCGGCCGGGCTCGATCCCGACGCCGACGTGCCGCGCGCCGTCCTTCCGCTGGCCGCCGGCCAAGGGCTGCTGATGCCGTCGGAGTACGGCGGCTGGTTCGGGGTGAAGGTCGCGACGGTCGCGCCCGGCAATGCCGGGCGCGGCCTGCCGCGGATCAACGCGACCTACCTCCTGCACGACAGCGAGACGCTCACCTGCTCCGCGATCCTCGACGGGGTCGCCCTGACGACCCTGCGCACGCCCGCGGTCGCGGTCGCCGCCTGCCTGGACCGGCTGCGAACTCTCGCCGGCTTCTCGCCCGGCGGGCTGCGGCTCGTGGTGTTCGGCGCGGGCCCGCAGGGCGAGGGGCACGTCACCACGATCCGGGCGCACGTACCGGTCGCCGAGGCCGTGGTCGTCACCCGGCGCGGCGGTGCGGCCCCGGCCTGGGCGGACCGTCACCTGGCGGCCGGCGACCCGGAGGTCGCCGGCCGTGTCCGCGGCGCGGACGTCCTCGTCACGGCGACCTCGGCCCGTGAACCGGTCGTGCAGGGGCGTCTGGTCCGCGACTCGGCGGTCGTGCTCGCCGTCGGTTCGCACGAGCCCTCCGTCCGCGAACTCGACGGTGCGCTCATGGCACGGGCGACGGTCGTCGTCGAGAGCCGTGTCGCCGCACTCCGCGAGGCCGGTGACGTCGTCCTCGCGGTGAAGGAGGAGGGGCTCGATCCGGACTCGCTGGTGACGATGGCCGAACTGCTGACGTCGGGTGCCGTCGTTCCCGCCGGCCGCCCCCTCGTCGTGAAGACGACCGGGATGGCCTGGGAGGACCTGGTGGTCGCCGCCGCCGCGTACCGGCAGGGCGGCAGGAAGGCGTGAGTCCCGGCGCACGGCCGCCGTGCGGCCCGGGGCCTGCTCGCGGTGCGGGTCCCGGGCCGGTCTCGCGGACGGGCGACGCGCTCAGCCGGACAGCAGCGTGACCCCTCGGTCCGGCAGCGCCCGGCTGATCGGCTCGTGGATCATGCCGCAGCCGGTGTCCGGGCCGCCGCTGAGGATGCCGTGCGCGGTGGAGCCGTCGTAGACCCCGCTCCCGCTGTCACCGGGCCCGTCGCAGGCGGTGCTCCAGGTCATGCCGGAGAGGGTGCGGTCGGGGTAGGACACGGTGGCGTCGGTCTCGGTGATCTGCCCGCAGGTGTAGCCGGTCGTGGAGCCCTGCTTGCAGACGTACTGTCCGGCGTAGTCGTAGTCCCAGCCGGTGATGCGGGCCGAGGGGTAGACCCAGCCGCGCGGCTGCCACCAGCCGGAGTCGTCGATCCGTACGATCGCGGAGTCGCCGTAGTAGCCGAAGGCGTAGTCGGTGACGGCGCCCACCTGCTGGTAGCCGTAGCTGTAGGTCGGGACCTCCCAGTACGCGCCGGCCTCCGCGCAGTGGCCGGCGGTCATCATGTAGTAGCCGTACGAGTCGTAGGCCATGAACGCGCTGGAGCAGCGGATGTTGCCGCCGTAGATGGCCAGCCCCGAACGCAGCGGCGGGTCGCAGGAGTACTGGCCGCCGCAGTAGAAGGGCTTGGACGCGTGCGCGTAGGTGCTGACGGCGAGGGCGTCACCGAAGGTCCGCTTCGCCCACCGCACCACCGAGCGCTGGGCGCCGGTCAGCGCCTTGCCCTCGGGCAGGTCCAGGCGCAGCTTGTTGTCCCGCACCACGACCGCGGACTGAAGGCCGTGGGCGGCCTTTCTGTTCGCCGCGGTGATGCGCTGGGCCAGCCTGGCCGACATGCGGTCGAGTTGCCCGAGGCTGCGGCCGACGACGACCGTCGTCGTGTCGGGCGCCTGCTCGCGCGCCGCGCTGTCCTTCACGAGCGCCGAGGCCGCCGGCCCGGTGACGGCGACGGCGAGTCTGCCGCCGTGCTTCTGGTCGATCCAGGCCCCGCCGAAGCGGGAGCCGAGGCGCTTGCGCAACGAGGTGGCGAGATGGGTGAGTTGATCCTGCCGGAGCACACGCCGCCGCGCTTCCTGAGCGGAGACGTGCTGGTCCGCGGCCAGTTGGGTCACGGCGGCCTGTTGCGAGGCGCTGAGCCGCGGTGCGTCCGGGTCGCCGCTGCCCGCGGCGGGCGAGGCGAGTGCGCAGGTGACGGTGAGCGAGGCGAGGACCGGCCAGAGGAGACGTCGTCGCGTGCGTGCCGGTAATGCCGTCATGCTGAACCTCCTTGTGTGGGGGTGCCGGAGGTCCGGGTGCCGCCGGACCGTGTGTGCCGGCCCGGGGCGGCGGACGCGAGCACCGTGCCGCCGCCCCGGGCCTCGCCCCGAGTAGGGGGAGCCACTCAGGGGCTGTCGGGGAAGTGGCAGGCCGCCTGCCGGGTGGGGGAGCCCACGGCTTCCAGTACGGGCCGCCGGGTGCGGCAGACGTCCTGGGCCTTCGCGCACCGGGGGTGGAAGGCGCAGCCGCTGGGCGGGGAGGCCGGGCTGGGCGGGTCGCCCAGGAGGAGGATGCGCTCGCGGCGGCGCTCGGCGACGGGATCGGGCAACGGCACGGCGGACAGCAGCGCCCGGGTGTAAGGGTGGGCCGGCGTCTCGTAGACCTCGCGCTTGGTGCCGATCTCGACGATGCGGCCGAGGTACATGACCGCCACCCGGTCGCAGATGCGCCGGACGACCGACAGGTCGTGGGCGATGAACAGCAGGGCCAGGCCGAGTTCGTCCTGGAGCCGCTCCAGGAGGTTGACGATCTGGGCCTGTACGGAGACGTCGAGCGCGGAGACGGGTTCGTCGGCGACGATCAGCCGCGGTCCGGTGGCCAGCGCGCGGGCGATGCCGATGCGCTGGGCCTGGCCGCCGGAGAACTCGTGCGGATGCCGGTCCAGGTGTTCGTGGCCCAGTCCCACGAGGTCCAGCAGCTCGGCGGCCTTCACCCGTGCGTCCCGGGCGGAGCCGCCCTGGACCAGCAGGGGTTCGGCGATGATGCGGGCGACGGTCTGCCGGGGGTTGAGGGAGGAGTACGGGTCCTGGAAGATCATCTGCAGGTGCCGCCGCGTCGGTCTCAGCCGGCGCTGGGGCGTGTGGGTGATGTCCTGGCCGTCGAAGGCGATGGTGCCGGCGGTCGGCTCCAGCAGCCTGACCAGCATCCGGCCGGTGGTGGACTTGCCGCATCCGGACTCGCCGACCAGGCCCAGCGTCCGGCCCGCCTCGAGGTCGAATCCGACGCCGTCCACGGCCCGTACCGGGGCGGCGGGCCGGCCCAGGCGCCGCCGGCCGGGGAAGGTCTTCGCCAGGTCGCGCACGGAGAGCAGGGCGGTGGTCGGGCGCGCGGTCGCGGCCGGGGCGTTCGGCGGGGTCATCGGGTCTCCTCGGCCGTGAGCGGGGCGCCGCTTCCGGCCGCGCCGGTGGGCAGCAGGGGCAGGTGGCAGGCGACGAGCCGGCCGGTGCCGTGGCCGGCCGGCTCGGGCCGTTCGCCGGCGCAGCGGGCGCGGACTACGGCGTCGGCGCCGGCCGCCCGGGAGCAGCGGGGGGCGAAGGGGCAGCCGGGGATCGGGGCGGCGAGCGAGGGCGGGCTGCCCGCGATGGCGCGCAGGGGCGCGTCGTCGGGGTCGTCCAGCCGGGGCAACGAGTCGAGCAGGCCGCGGGTGTAGGGGTGGGCGGGCTGCCGGAACAGGTCGTCGACCGGGGCCTGTTCGGCGGCCCGCCCGCCGTACATGACGAGCACCTCGTGGGCGACACGGGCGACCACGCCCAGGTCGTGGGTGATCATCAGCACGCCAAGTCGCCGCTGTTCCTGCAGCCGGGCGAGGAGTTCGAGGATCTGGGCCTGGACGGTGACGTCGAGGGCGGTGGTGGGCTCGTCGGCGATGAGCAGGTCCGGCTCGCACGACAGCGCCATCGCGATGACGGCCCTTTGGCGCATGCCGCCGGAGAACTGGTGCGGGTACTCCCTGGCCCTGCGGGCGGGTTCGGGGATACCGACCTCGCCGAGCATGTCGACGGCCTGCCGGTGGGCGGCCCGGCGGCCGCTGCCGAAGTGGCGGCGGTGCGCCTCGGCTATCTGCTCGCCGACCGTGTAGGCGGGGTGCAGCGCGGACAGCGGGTCCTGGAAGACCATGGCGACGCGCCGGCCGCGCACCCTGCTGAGCTGCTGGTCGGTCAGGCCGGTCAGTTCCCGCCCGGCCAGGGTGATCGAGCCGCTGACGCGGGCCCGCCGGTGCAGGCCCATGACGGCCAGGGAGGTGACCGACTTGCCGGAGCCGGACTCGCCGACCAGCCCCAGGGTGCGGCCCGCCTCGACGGTGAAGGAGATCCCGTCGACCGCCCGGACGGTTCCGGCGGGGGTGTCGAACTGGACGCGCAGGTCCCGCACGCTCAGCAGAGGGGTGTCGGAGGCGGTGGTGGTGGGCGGCACGGTCAGTTCCTCACCCTCGGGTCGACGACCGCGTAGAGCAGGTCGATGGCGACGTTGGCCAGCACGATGAAGAAGGCGGCCAGCAGCGTGACCCCGAGCACGACGGGCTGGTCGGAGCGTTGCAGCGCGTCGTAGAAGAGCCGGCCCACCCCGGGGATGCCGAAGATGGACTCGGTGATGACGGCTCCGGCGAGCAGGGCGCCGAGATCCATGCCGAAGATCGTGAGCACCGGCATGAGGGCGGAGCGCAGCCCGTGCTTGACCACGACCACGTGCCGGGGCATTCCCTTGGCCCGGGCGGTGCGGATGAAGGGCTGCGCCATGGCCTCGATCATCGAACTGCGGCTCTGGCGTGCGTACATGGCCGCGTACAGCAGGGCCAGCGCCGTCCACGGCAGCAGCAGGTTGGCCGCCCAGCCCAGCGGGTCGCCGGTGAGCGGGGTGTAGGTGGGGTAGGGCAGGAGCCCGCCGACGCGGACGACCCCGTAGAGGAGCATCACGGCGGTGAAGTAGACCGGCAGCGAGGCCGTGGCCACGGCGCCGACCATGAGGGTCCGGTCGAGCAGCCCGCCCTTCTTCAGGGCGGCGGTCACCCCGGCGCCCAGCCCCAGCACCAGCCACATGCAGGCCGCGCCGACGGCGAGGGAGGCGGAGACCGGCAGCCGGTCCATGAGCAGGTCCCACACCGGCAGGGCGTTGTCGTAGGAGTAGCCCAGGCAGGGGAAGCCGCAGTGCAGGGCGTGCGGTCCGCTGCCGAGGTCGCGGCCGGCGAAGATGCCCACGAGGTAGTCGCCGAACTGCCGCCACACCGGCTGGTCCAGGCCCATGTAGTGGCGCACCTCGGCCAGCCGCTGCGGGCTGCACGTCTTGCCGCAGGCGGCCGAGGCCGGGTCGGAGGGCAGCAGGTAGAAGATGACGAAGGTGACGGCGCAGATCGCGAGCAGCACGCCGGCCACGCCGAGGCATCTGCGCACCAGGTAGGCGATCACGGACGGCCTCCGTGGGGATCGAGGATGTCGCGCAGGGCGTCGCCGAGCACGGTGAAAGCCAGCACGGCGACGAAGAGGAAGGCGCTGGGGATGAGGAAGAACATGGGGTCCGTGTCGTAGTAGCTGACGGCCTCGGCGATCATCTGGCCCCAGGAGGAGGTGGGCGGGCGCACGCCCACGCCGAGGAAGCTGAGGGCCGCCTCCGTGCTGATCATGCCGGGCACCAGGAGCGTGGTGTACGCGATGATCGGCCCGGAGATGTTGGGCAGGACCTCTCGGGTGAGGATGCGCCAGGGGCCCGAGCCGCCGACGCGGGCCGCCTCGACGTACTCGCGGTGACGCAGCGAGAGGGCCTCGCCGCGCACCACGCGGGCGATGCCGGGCCAGCCGAACACCCCGATGACCACGGTCATCAGCAGGACCCGGTTGACGTCCTGGGCCACGGACATCATGGCGATCATGAAGATCAGCGAGGGGAAGGACATGGTCAGGTCCATCACCCGGCTCAGCACGGTGTCGACGCGCCCGCCGAAGTAGCCGGCCGCGAGGCCCGTGGCGGTGCCCACCACGACCACGATCGCGGTGGCGGCGAACGCGATCAGCAGGGAGACCTGTGCTCCGTGCACCACGCGTGCGAACAGGTCGCGGCCGGTGGCCGGTTCCACGCCCAGCCAGTGCTCGGCGCTGATGCCGCCGAGCGGGCCGCGGGGCATGCCGCCCAGGTAGGGGTCGATGGCGTGGCTGTCGAATTCGGTGGGCGGCCAGCCGCCGAGGCGGCTGAGCAGCGGTGCGGCGAGGGCCGTCAGGACCAGCAGCGCGGCGGCGGCCAGGGCGAGCCTGCTGCCCCGGTCGCGCCACAGCCTGCGCCAGGTGGCCCGCCAGAGGTTCTCGGGCAGCGGCGAGGGGCCGCCGGCCTGTGCGGACGTCCGCGGGGACGGTGAAGTCGCCCCGCTCTGCGTCGGGATGGTCGTCATCGGTTCCGTCCTGGTCCGGCGGTCCGCCCTCAGCCCTGGCTCTTCGCGGGGTCCTTCAGACCGATCACGGCGAAGTCGAACTGCCCGGTCCACACCGGGTGCCCGAAGGCCCCGGCGATGTTGTCACCGGCCAGCAGCGGCTTGCGCTCCCACAGCAGGGGTACGGCGGGGGACTTGCGCTGGATGGAGGGGTCGAGGTCGATCCACGCCTGGTTGGCCCTGGTGGCGTCGGACATCGCGGCGATCTCGTCCATGCGCTTCTCCACCGCCTTGTCGCGGAACTGGGAGACGTTGCCCTGGTTGCCCTTCTCCCGGATGGTCCGGCCGTCGAACACGAAGGGCAGGAAGGTGGAGCCGGAGGGGTAGTCGGGGCACCAGCCGCTGATGGCCATGTCGGGCGCGTGCTTGGTGTCGCCGATGGTGTCGTAGTAGACCGACGGGTCGACGGTCTGGATCTGGAGCCGTACGCCGACCCGGGACAGGCTCTGCTGGAGGGCTTCCGCGCGGGTCTTGTCGCCGGTGGACACGGTGATCGTGGCGGGGAAGCCATCGGGCTTGCCGCCCTCGGCGAGAAGCTTCTTGGCCTTCTCCACGTCGCCGGTGGTCGACCGTCCGTAGATGAAGTCGGCCCGGCGGACGCCGGTCAGGGACGGCGGGAGGTAGCCGGTGGCGATGTCGTTGAGGGCGGGGCCGCCGTTCGCCGTCACCTGCGCCGACTTGTCCACGGCGTACTGCATCGCCTGACGCAGTTCCAGGTTGTCGAAGGGGGCGCGGGAGGTGTTCAGCGCGAGCATGTCCGTACAGCCGGTCTGCTCGGCGGCCAGCCGCTTCCTGACCTCCGGACGGGGGAGCACCTTCGCGATGCTGGCGGGGTCCATGTCGGACCATTCGACGGCGGAGGCGTCCGGTCCGGAGCTCGCGATGATCCGGTCGTCGATCTGGCCGCGCTTCAGGCCCTGCTGTACGACGATCCGGTCCGGGTAGGCCTTGCGCACCTGGTCGGTCGCCGGGTCCCAGTGCGTGTTGCGCACCAGCACCAGCTTCTTGCCCCGCTCGTAGGTGTCGATCCGGTAGGGCCCGGAGGAGAAGGGGCGCAGGTCGTACTGGACGCCCTTCTCCCGTGAGGCGGGCACGGGGGAGAACGTGGGCAGGGTGACCGTGTAGGAGAACTCGGCGACGGGCCTGCGCAGTTGGAAGACGATGGTGCGGTCGTCCGGGGTCTTGACCGAGTCCAGGTGCCTGCCCTGCAGCGGACCGGTGTAGTCCTTGGCGCCGGCCAGGTAGCGCTGGGCGTAGTCGGGGCCTCCGGCCAGGTCCGGGGCGAAGGAGCGCTCGACGTTGTACTTGACGTCCTGGGCCTTGATCGGGGTGCCGTCCTCGTACTTCAGCCCCGGCTTCAGCGTGAACGTCCAGGTGCGGCCGCCGTCGGAGGGTCTTCCGAGGTCGGTGGCGAGGTCGGGGACGATCTCGCTGCCGACCTTGCCCGGGGAGGACTTGAACGTGGTCAGGGTGCGGTAGAGCAGCCGGGAGCCGAAGTCCATGGTCGGCATGACCCAGTTGCGGGCGGGATCCAGGTGGGCGAAGTCCTGGTCGGACAGCACGGTGAGGGTGCCGCCCTTCACGGGGGTGCCGCCGATGACGGTTCCGGTGGAGACACCGGGGCGCTGGTGCCTTCCCGCGCCGTCGTCATCGGCGTTGCCCGTGCAGGCGCCCAGCAGGGCGAGGGCGAGTGAGGCGCCCAACGACGCGGACATGGCACGAGTATGACGGGTCATCAGCCACTCCTTCATGAGCCGGGAGGGCGTCCGCCGCCCCGGTGCGGTGTGACCCGTAACATAGTAATGTGAAATTGCACTGAACAAGTCCCGTGCGCTCTCTTTATCGAGCTGTGTCCAGCAGGGGTCGTCGCGTTCGCGCACGCCCACGCGAAACGCCTCGCTTGTGACGCGCACCGCAGATGCGAGGCCGAAAGGCCTGTTTGGTCCCGCATCAGTAGGGACAACGGTCCCTGGAGTTGGTATATGCGTTTGCGTGGGTGGCGCGCTCGGGTACCGTCATGCGGGAGGTGGTAGCCCGTGAGTCAGTCCCTCGCAGCCGCCGGCAGGGCCGTCGTCCCGCGCGCGGAAGTCGTGGTCGCAGGCGACCTCGCCCGGCCGTCCCGCCTGACCGTGGCCGACCTGCTGGCCTGGCCCCAGCACGCGGCGGCGGTCAGTTTCGACTGCTCCACCAGCGGCGTCCAGCACCACCGTTTCACCGGACCGCTCCTGCACGACGTGCTGTCGGCGGCCGGGCCCGGCTTCGATCCCGCCCGGCGCAAGGACCGCCTGCGCTTCCTGATCGCCGTCACCGGAGCGGACGGCCACCACGCGCTGCTTTCCTGGGCCGAGATCGACCCCGACTTCGGGTGCGCACGCGTGCTGCTCGCCGCCACGATCGACGACACCCCGCTCGACCGGGCCGGTCCCCAGCTCGTGCTGCCCCGGGACCGCTGCGGCGCCCGGTACGTCAGCGGGATCAACTCCCTCCGCGTGGACGGAGGCTACGGCTCGTGGACACGATGAGGGGAACCGAGTGATCCCGCCTCCCACCGCGGACGTCCTGGTCCTCGAACACGCACCGCCGGAAGGCCCCTGCGGCATCGGTACGGCGCTGGAGGCGGCCGGGCTGCCGGTGCGGACGTGCCGGACCTGGGCGGGTGATCCCGTGCCCGAGACACTGGGCCACGCCGTGGCGCTGGTGGTGACGGGCGGCCCCGCGCCGTCTTACGAGGACTTCCCGGCGTCGGCTTGCGAGGACTTCTCCGCGTCGCCTTACGAGGCCTGCCCCGGCCGTAGCGCGGAACTGGCGCTGCTGCGGGCGGCGTTGGACGCCCAGGTTCCCGTGCTCGGAGTCCGGCTCGGCGCCCGGCTCCTCGCCGAGGCGGCCGGAGGCGAGGCCCGCCCCGGCCGGGGACCGCGGGTCGGCTCGGGTGAGGTACGAGCCGCCCCGGACGCGGACACCGATCCGCTCTTCGCCGGCACCCCCGGACGGCTGCCCGTCGCGCACTGGCACGGCGACACCCTGGACCTGCCCGCCGGAGCGACACTGCTGGCCTCCTGCGACCACGACCCGGTTCAGGCGTTCCGCATCGGCGGCTCGGCGTGGGGGGACGCGGTTCCATCGAGACGCCGTGTACTCCCGCTTCGCGGAACTCGTCGCGGCACGCGTCCAGCACAGCGCGACCCGGACGTTCTTCACGCCGAGGGCCGCCACCTGGGAGGAGCGGTTCGCCGCCGACGGCCCCCGGTACGCCGCGGCGGTGGCGCGGATGGGCCTGGGCCCGGGCCGGCGGGCCCTGGACGTGGGCTGCGGCAGCGGACGCGCGCTGCCGGCCCTGCGCGCCGAGGTCGGCGACGAGGGCATGGTCCTCGGCGTGGAGCTCACCCCGGCGATGCTCGCCGCCACCGTCAGGGAGGGCCGTGCGGGCCTCGCCCGGCTGCTCCTGGCCGACGCCTGCCGGCTGCCCCTGGCGGCCGGGGCGGTCGACGGCATTTTCAGCGCGGGCCTGATCAATCACGTGCCCGACCCGGCGGCAGCCCTGCGCGAGTGGGCCAGGGTCACCGCACCGGGAGGCGTACTGCTGCTCTACCACCCCTCCGGCCGCGCCGAGCGGGCCGCCCGCCACGGCCGCCCCCTCGACCCGGACGACCCGCTGGCCGAGGAGAACCTGCGCCCGGCGCTGCACGCGGCCGGCTGGTCCATGGACTGCTGCGAGGACGCCTCCCACCACTTCCTGGCCCGCGCCGTCCGAGCCCGTTGAGTCAGCCCGGCGGCACGGGCGGTACGGTCACCCGGGCGGTCAGCCCGAGCCCGACCGGGCCGGGCGACCGGGCATGCCTGCCTGGACGTACTCCTCACACCCGACATGTGGGAGGCGATGCGGGGTCGCGGTGCCGCCGTGGGATTCCACCTCGGCGCCGCCGGCGTCCCCGGGCGGGGCACTCCGACATCGCCGCCGGCGTCACATGCTCCCCGAGGGGGGCCGGCGACGAGACCGGCTCGGGACCGACACAGGGAGCCTTCCCTCCTGAGCGCCACAGCGGAAACGCCCGCCTGACGACCACCCTGCCCAGGGTCAGAACGCGTTCGCCACGAACGCGTTAGGCGCACGTAGGCTGGGCGCATGCCGATCAGCCGCCGCGAGCGACCCGCCAAGCCAGCCCTCACTCGCGAGGGCATCATCGACACGGCCCTGCGCCTCATGGACGAGGAAGGCCTCCAGCGCGTCACCATGCGCCGTCTGGCCCAGGCGCTCGACACCGGTCCGGCCTCGCTGTACGTCTACGTGGCCAACACCGCCGAGTTGCACGCGGCGATCCTGGACCGCCTCCTCGGGCAGGTCGACCTCGCGGCGGCCGGGGACGAAGAGGGCTGGCGCGAACGGCTGCACACCGTCCTGGTCAGCTACACCCGGCTGCTGTTCGCCCACCCCAGCCTGGCCCAGTCCGCCCTCGTCGCCCGCCCCAGCGGCCCGCACTACCTCGACCTGGTGGAGACCCTGCTGCGCCTGCTCGACGAGGGCGGCGTACCCGCTGACCAGGCCGCCTGGGGCGTGGACATCCTGCTCCAGTCGGCCACGGCGGCGGCCGCCGAGCACTCCTCGCGTGACGAGAGCGCCCGCACGGAGGAGGAATGGCGCCGCCTCGACCGGGCCCTGGCCACCGCATCCCCCGACACCCACCCCCACATCCACGCCCTGGCCGCCGACCTGGTCTCCGGCACACCAGGGGAACGCTCCCGCTGGACCATCGACATGCTCATCAACGGCATCCTCACCACACCCCGCGCCCAGGGGCCGCGTTCAGTGCTGGCGTGCGGCGATCAGGAGCAGGTCCGAGGCCGGGCCGACCAGTGACCGTCCGGCGGGCCACACCGCGCGCAGTGACCGGCGCAGCTCCATGCCCTCGACGCTCACCTGGACGAGCCGGCCGTCGGCGATGTCGGTCCGTACGGCGAGCTCGCTGATCACGGCCGGACCGGTTCCGGCGATCACCGCGCCGCGCACGGCGGTCGCGGAGCCCAGTTCCAGCAGCGGACGCGGTTCCACGGCGGCCGCGCGTCGCAGGGCGCACTCCAGGGCGACCCGGGTCCCCGAGCCCCGCTCGCGCACGACCAGGGGAGTGGCCGCCAGTTCCTGAGCCGTCAGCGGTGTGCGGCGCCGGGCCCAGGGGTGGGTGGGCGCCACGACGACGACCAGCGTGTCGGTGGACACCGTCCTGCTGGTCAGACCGCGAGGCACGTGCGGCGATTCGATGAAGCCGATCTCCGCCTCGTCGCCGCGCAGAAGCTCCCGGACGTGCTCGCTGTTCGTCACGTGCAGGCCGACGTGCAGGTCGGGATGGGAGCGGCACAGCTCGCTGATCCACGGCGGGGCCAGGTACTCGGCCACCGTCATGCTCGCCGCGATCCTCAGCGTGGCCCGGAGCTTGCCGCGCTGGGCCTCCACGCTCGTCATGAGCGCCGCGAGTTCGTCCAGGACGCGCTGCGCGCGGGCGGCCACCACCTGCCCGTCCGCCGTCAGGCTGGAACCGCGCCGGGTGCGGTCGATGAGCGCAAGACCGAGCCTGCGCTCCAGGGTCGCCACCCGTTTGCTGGCCGAGGGCTGGGCGATGCCGAGTTCCATCGCGGCTTTGCCGAGGCTGCCGAGCTCCCCGACGAGCACCAGCAGCCGCAGCCCTTCGACATCCGGCAGACCACTCATAGCCCAAGGGTATGAGCAGCGCGGCGGCGCGGTCAGCGGACCCCTTCGTTCCCGTTGGCCGTGATCATGCGGAGGAAGTCCAGCTGTCCCAGCAGTGATCCGCCTCGCCGACGTCCAGCGCGTCACCCGCGCGTGGGAAGAGCTGACCGGACTGCGCCGACCCTCGCAGCCTGACCCGTCCGGCGAACTGATGGGGTGGCGACACCAGGACGCATCTGTCAGGGGCGGTCCAGGGTTGTGATCAGGGTGATCACTGATGGGCAATGGCGGCCGCACGCACCAGAGTTGGCGTGGTCAGCGACTCCCATCAGCGCCGTGGAGGAAGAAACTTCGATGCGCATCCGCCTCGCCGTCACCACCCTCGCCCTGGCCACCGCTCTTACCGCGGGCGCCGCCCTGCCCACGGCCGCCGCCATGCCTGCTGCCGGCGCCCCGGCGTCCGCAAAGCCCACGGTGCAGGACATCCTCGACCACCTGCCCGATGACGTCGTCGCGGGCGCGCTGATCAGACGGGACGGCGTGGGCGCCACTGCCGGCCCGGTCACCGCTGACGCCCACTTCCGGATCGGCAGTGTCACCAAAGTGTTCACCAACACGGTGGTGCTCCAACTCGTGGCCGAGCACCGGATCGGCCTGGACGTACCCGCGCGGAGGTACGTCCCCCGGGAGCTGCCCGCGGCGTACGGCCGGGTCACCGTGCGCCAGCTCCTCGACCACACGAGCGGCCTGCCCAAGCCCGCCCCGACCCCCGGCCCGGCCGACGGACCCGGATGGCAGCTCAAGTCCGTGACCCCCGAAGACTTCCTGCGCGACTCGTTCGCCGCAGCCACCGAGGCGCCGCCCGCACCCGGCTCCGAGCAGCAGTACAACGGTCTCAACTCCATCGTCCTCGGCCTGATCGTCGAAAAGGTCACCGGCCACTCCTTCACCAGCGAACTGCGGCGCAGGATCATCCGGCCGCTGCGTCTGAGCCAGACCAGCCTGCCCGCCGCCGACGAGCCGGTGCTCCCCTCACCCCACGCGGAGGTGTACCTCGACGGGCAGGACGTGACCGAGCAGAGCCCATACCCGTGGGCCGAGGGAGGCATGGTCTCCACCGCCGCCGACCTGGACCGCTTCATCACCGCGCTGTTCCGGGGCCGCCTGCTCCCACCCGCCCAGCAGAAGCTGGTGTTCGAGGTGCCGAACGTGCCGAGTGCCGCCGGCAACACGAACTGCGTCGGCCCCGCGGCCTGTTACAGCGTCGGCGGACTCCTGCGCTACCAGACGGCGAACGGCGAGTACGTCTGGGGCAAGACCGGTTCCCGCCCCGGCTGGGACAACGGAGTCTTCGCCACCCGGGACCTCCGACACCACGTGGTGTACTCCCTGAACCCCACGGGGAACGGCGATGACCTTCCGTACATCAAGGCGATCGTGAACGCCGCGCTCGCCGACTGACACCGTCGTGTTCGGCGGGCTGACGCCGGCCCTCGGCGCGCTCGCCGACCGGGTCGGACGCCGCTGGGGCATGCCGGCCGGACTTGTGCCGCTGGGTGCGGCGAGCCTGGCGACCGCCTCCGTCACCACGGCGGGGCAACTCATCGCGGCCCGTGCGGACTGTGGCGTGCGGGCCGGCCGTCTTCAGGAACAACCGCCTTACACCGCCCAGGCGTTGACGAACCCACCCGCCCCGCCCCTCACCCCCGGCGCGTGGACTCCCGTACGACCACCGTGCACGGGACGACCACATCGCCCGGCTCCTTGCCGTCGAGCACGTCGATCAGGGTCGTCACGCATTCCGCGCCCAGGCGGCGGGCGTCGAGGCTGAGGGCGGTCAGGGGGATCTCCCAGTCGGCGGCGCCGGCGGAGTGGTCGCTCTCCCGCATCACGCTGATCATCAGGTCGCCGGGGATGGCGAGACCGAGCCGCCGGGCGGCGACGATGAGCGCCTGCCCGTAGGTCTCGTTGAGGCCGTGCACGGCGTCGGGGCGGCCGGGGGCGGACAGCAGGCGCAGGGCCGCGTCCACCGGGTCCTCCGAGGCCGTCGGTGTCTCGACGACGGGTGTCTGCCCGGTCTCGGCGCACCACTGGCGGTAGAGGCGCTCGCAGTCCTGGGTGTACGCGTCGGGTTCGGGGCCGGACAGCAGGCCCACGCGCGCCGCGCCGGCCTCGCGCAGATGGCCGAGGATCTCGGCCATGCCGTGGTCGAGGTCGCTCTCCACGGTGGGCACGGCGTCGTAGCCGGGGTCGATGGGGCGGCCGTCGGTGACCACGGGCATGCCGCGGCGCGCGCAGTCGGCGAGGAGCGGGTCCTCCCGTACGGGGTCGATGATGATGAGCCCGTCCATGGGGACGCGGGTCCACAGGCCCGAGGCCGGGTCGCCGGGGACGGCGACGAGGGCGTAGTCGCGCTCGACGGCGGTCATGGTGGCGCCGGCCGAGAAAGCGGCGTAGTACGGGCGGTAGGTGCTGGCCCAGGGGACGTCCGACATGTGGCCGACGACGAGCCCGAGGATGCCGGTGCGGCCGGAGACCAGGCCGCGGGCGACGGGGTCGGGGCGGTAGCCGAGTTCCTCGGCGGCGCGGCGGACCCGTTCCCGGGTGGCGGGCGCGATCTGTCCCTTGTCGCTCAGGGCGTGGGAGACGGTGGTGATGGACAGGCCCGTCGCCTCGGCCACGTCGCGGATGCCGACGCGCCGGCCCGCGGCTGACTTGGCGCGTGTCGTCTTGCGGCTGGTCATGGGCCTGGCCGCCCTCTCTCGTCGTCCTCGGTCCCAGCCCGGCGGCCGGGATCCCCGTCCCTCTGCGGGACATGCTTCCCCACCCCGGGGGCCCAAAACGTTTTGGTCTCGCTGAGCTCTGACTATTGACGTACCCAAAACGCTTTGGGCACTGTAGCGCACCACCGGTTCCCGGCACTTTCCCTAGGAGCTCCATGCGCGCCACCCGCACCCTCGCCGTGCCCGTACTCAGTGCCGCCCTGCTCGCAGCCCTCACCGCGTGCGGCGGCTCCGCGTCCGCCGGCGGTGACTCCACCACCCACACCACCGACTCCAAGGGCTCGCGCACCTACGGTCAGTGCCAGGTGACCGGCGTCCGCGGCTCGATCCACCTCAAGACCGTCGAGAAGGACACCCTCACCGTCGTCGGCGACCTGCCGAGCCCCGGCTGGTGGAACGGCGACACCGTCCGCCGGATCGACAGCGGCTACGAGTACTGCATGGCCGCCAACCTCGCCTACCGGGCCGGCCTGCCCAAGCTGACCGTGCGCAACGTGTCCTTCGACGCCCTCGTCGCCGGCAAGACGAACAACTTCGACCTCGCGCTCGCGGAGATCTCCATCACCGACGCCCGCCGCAAGGTCGTCGACTTCTCCGCGCCCTACTTCGCCTCCAACATCGGCGTCCTGGTCAAGTCGGGCTCCAAGGCCACCCAGGACAACATCGCCGGCCTCCAGCTCGGCGTGAAGCAGGGCACCACCGGGGCCGACTTCGTCACCAGGCACCTGCACCCCAGGAAGGCCCCCAAGGTCTTCGCCGGGGACGTGGAACTCCAGGCCGCCCTCCAGGCCGGCCAGGTCGACGCCGCGCTCCAGGACGTGGCGATCGTGCTCGGCAAGGCCCACGAGTCCAAGGGCATGCTGAAGGTGATCGGCCAGTACGACACCGGTGAGTCCTACGGCGCCCTCTACCCCAAGGGCAGTGCGAACGCCGCCGCCCTCGACGGGGCCATCGAGGCCATGAAGAAGGACGGCACGCTCACCAAGCTCTCCTCCACGTACCTCGCCAAGGCGTTCGGCGGCGACCCGGCGGCGATCCCGCTGTGGAGCGCCAAGTGAGCGCCGGCCACAGCACCTTGACGACCCTTGGCGCCGGGCCCGCGAAGAGCGCCGCGCCACCGGCCGCCCTGCCGACGGCCGCCGCCTCGGTGGCGGCCGTCCTGGCCACCGTGGCGCTGACCGCCACCGCCGCCGCGTCCGTCAGCCGGGTCCTGCCCGGCTCCGGCCCGACGGTCGCGGCCGGCGCGGTCGTGGTGGCCGCCGCCGTACTCACCCTGCTCAGGCCCGCGCTGCGCGCGGTGCGTTCGGCACGTCGAGCCGCCACCGCTTGGAGCGAGCAGCGGCGCACCGACGCACGCCGCGCCGCGTCCGAGGCCCGCGAGGACGCCTGGACCGCGCTGGGCTGGTGTCTTGCCGCGCTCGTCCTGCTCGGCGCGGTCTGGTTCCTGTGCACCAACGACCGAGCCGTGCAGCGCACCTTCTTCGACGGCCAGGTCATCGGCATCAGCCTCAAGGAGACCGCCTCCGCCTTCGGCACCAACCTGTTCATCGCCGTCGTCGCCCAAGTCCTCATCCTCGCCTGGGGCTTGGCGCTGGCCCTCGCCCGGATGGCGCCCGGCCGGGCCGGACGCCCGCTGCGCCTGCTGGCCACCACCTACATCGACGGCTTCCGCGCCGTCCCCGCGATCATCATCATCTACCTGATCGGCTTCGGACTGCCGCTCGCCGAGGTGCCCTTCCTCAGCTCGCTCAGCCCCGTCTGGTTCGCCATCCTCGCCCTGACCCTCACCTACGGCGCGTACGTCGCCGAGGTGTTCCGGGCCGGCATCGAGTCCGTACCCCCCGGTCAGACTGCCGCGGCCCGCTCCCTGGGCCTGTCCCAGAGCGCCACCCTGCGCCACGTGGTCCTGCCCCAGGCGACCCGCCGCGTCGTCCCGCCTCTGCTCAACGACTTCATCAGCCTCCAGAAGGACACCGCCCTGGTGAACGTCATCGGCACCATCGACGCCTTCAACCAGTCGAAGATCTTCGCCTCCAACCACTTCAACCTCTCCGCGGTCACCGTGGTCGCGGGCCTGTTCATCCTCATCACCATCCCGCAGGCACGGCTGGTGGACCGGCTGGTCGCCCGCGAGCAGCGGCGTGGCAAGGGAGCCTGACATGCCGTTCATCGAGATCGACGCCGTACACAAGAGCTACGGCGACACCGAGGTGCTGCGCGGCATCGACCTCAGCGTCGAACAGCACCAGGTCGTGACCCTCATCGGCGCCTCCGGCAGCGGCAAGTCGACACTACTGCGCTGCGTCAACGGCCTGGAGGACATCAGCGCCGGCGAGATCCGCGTCGGCGGCGAGGTCGCCTCCGGCCGCGGTACCGACGTCAACCGGCTGCGCCGCGACGTCGGCATGGTCTTCCAGCACTTCAACCTCTTCCCGCACATGAACGTCGTACGCAACGTCGCCCTCGCGCCGATGCGGGTGGCCGGCGTTCCCCGCGCCGAGGCCGAGGAACGAGCCCGCACCCTCCTCGCCCGGGTCGGGCTCGCCGACAAGGCCGACCGCATGCCCGACCAGCTCTCCGGCGGACAGCAGCAGCGCGTGGCCATCGTGCGCGCCCTGGCCACCCAGCCGCGCGCCCTGCTCCTGGACGAGATCACCTCCGCCCTCGATCCCGAACTCGTCGCCGAGGTACTCGCCATCGTCCGCGAACTCGCCGCCGACGGCATGACCATGCTGCTGGCCACCCACGAAATGGGCTTCGCCCGGGAGGTGTCCCACAAAGTGTGCTTCCTGCATCAAGGCGTCCTGCTGGAGGAGGGCCCGCCCGAGCAGATCTTCGGCGACCCCCGACAGGAACGCACCCGCGCCTTCCTGCGCCGCATCGTCGAGGCGGGGCGGCTGTGAGCGCGCCGCGCGTGCTCGTCGTGGAGCACGAAAAGGGCACCGGCCCCGGCCAGTTCGGCGAACGGCTCGCCGCGCAAGGGCTGGACCTCGACCTGTGCCGCCCGTGGGACGGCGACCGGGTCCCGCGGGAACCCGGCCGCTACGACGGGCTCCTGGTCCTCGGCGGATCCATGGGACCGTACGACGTGGACCGCGCACCCTGGCTGCCGGCGGTCTGCCGCCTGCTGCGCGCGGCGGCCGCACGCGACCTGCCCACCCTCGGCATCTGCCTAGGCATGGAACTGCTCACCGTCGCCTGCGGCGGCAAGGTCCGCCACGCCGAGCACCCGGAAGTCGGCCTGTGCGAACTGACCCCGCTGCTGCCCGCGTCGAGGGACGAACTCTTCGCCTTCCTGACCGAGTCGGACACCCCGCCGTGCGCCGTGCAGTGGCACTGGGAGGAGACGTCCGTCCCGCCCGAGGGCGCCGTCCCTCTCCTCACGAGCGCCCGCTGCACCCACCAGGCCTACCGCATCGGCACATCGGTGTGGGGTGTGCAGTTCCACCCCGAGGTACTGGCCGGCGACATCGCCACCTGGGGCACCTCCGACACAGGCCCCCTCCAGGCCCTCGGTCTGGACCCGGACGCGGTCGTCGGGCACGTGGCACGCGAGGAGCAGCGACTGCGTACCCTGTGGGGCGGCCTGGCCGAGCGGTGGGGCACCGTCGTGAGCGCGCGCCGCCGGCGTCGGGACGGGGCCGAGTGAGGTAGATCACCGCAACGGCCGCGGCACCGCGGAGAGAACGAGATGTGAGGGACTCAGACATCGAAGTACGCCGCCGCGTGCGCGAAGGGGACCGCGAGACGTTCGGCGAGCTGTACGAGGAGTTCGCCCGCGCCGTTCTCAACCACGCGCTGCGGCTGACCGGAAACTGGCAGACGGCCGAGGACGTCATGTCGGAGACGTTCCTCGCCGCGTGGCGCAACCGCGCCCGCGTGCGGGAGGACGGCGGCACACTGCTGCCGTGGCTGCTGGGCATCGCCACCCACAAGGCGGAGAACGCCCGCCGCAGCACCCGGCGACGGCAGCTGTTCCTGGCCCGTCAGCCCGGGCCGGACACGGTCGAGGACTTCGCGCCGCAGGCGGCCGGACGCATCGACGACGCACGGCGCCTGCGTGCCGTCCAGGCGTCCCTGAGCCGGCTGCGCCAGCACGAGCGCGAGGTGCTCGCCCTGTGCGTGTGGTCCGGCCTGGACTACCAGCAGACCGCCGAGGCCCTGGGCGTCTCGGTCGGAACCGTACGCTCCCGCCTCTCGCGCGCCCGCACGAAGCTGGCCCGGCTCGCCGAGGAGAACCTCGCCGGGGAGAAGCTCGGGGAGCAGGACCTCGCGGACCGAAACGGCGCGAAACGAACTCTCGCGAACCGACACCTCGCGGAGCGGAACCTCGCCGGGCAGGACACGGAACCGCGCACGACCCGCGGAGAGATGACAAGTGCGGCCGCACTCGCGGCCGTGCCCGCGCGGAAGGAGCTCGCATGAACGACACCACGGCCTCCGCCTCTCCCGAGCGGCGCGACGATCGCGAAGAGATCGCCCGCCTGCTGCCGGCCCCGGCCGAGAGGGACCTTCCGCGTGAGGGGCACCTTCGTCACAAGGAACTCCTGATGCGCCAGATCGACCGCGACCGGGCCGCCTCCGCGCGCCCGTCCCGACGCCTGCTGCGGCCCGCACTCCTCGTCCCGGTGACCGCCCTCGCCCTGGCCGGAGTGCTGGCCGGCGGCTTCGCCCTCGAGGGCGGCGACCGCGAGGCAGCCGCCGGTACGGCGCCGGGTACGGCCACCGACATGCGGCCCGTGGCCGCGCTCCTTCGGGAGATCTCCGGCGCCGCCGGAAGGAAGGCCGCGCCGGTCGTCCGGGACGACCAGTTCGTCTACACCCGGGAGAAGGTCCGCGAGGTGGACCTGACCAGCGGCAAGGCCGTGGTGTCCCCACTGAAGGACTACGAGAAGTGGATCGCGCAGGAGCCCGGGCCGCTCAAGAGGCTCGGCCTCATCCGCAGCGACGGCGAGACTTTCCCCCTCAACGCCGAACTCGGTGACACGAACGGCACACCGGCCGGGTTCAGCCGCCCCACCTACCAGTGGCTCAGCTCCCTGCCGACCGACCCGGCCAAGCTGCTGGACTACCTGTACGCCAGGACGCCGCGGGTCGACCGCCGCGAGCGGGACCAGGCGGTGTTCGAGCAGATCGGTGAACTGCTCGGCGGCGTCATGCCACCGCGCACGGCCGCCGCCCTCTACGAAGCCGCGGCCAGGATCCCCGGCGTCACCCGGACCCCGCAGGCCTGGGACGCGACCGGCAGGCCGGGCATCGGCATCGCCCGCGACGACGAGCGCAACGGCGTCCACACCGAGTGGGTCTTCGACAGGAAGGACCTCTCCTTCCTCGGCTACCGCAGCTACCTCATCAAGGACGCGCCCTACGGCAGGGCCGGCACGCTGCTGTCCAGTACGGCCCAGATCCGGACGGCGGTCGTGGACAAGGCCGGCGAGGAGCCCCCCGGCACGGCCGGAACACGCGACGACCACACGGGCTGACCGCACCGGATCGGGTGGCGGAGCCGTCTAACCAGCCTGCGAGGACGAGCGGATGGACGACCGGAAACCTCAACCCGCCTTTCTCGCGGGCCCTGTTGGGCGCTCCGCCCGCTCGGCCACCGTCGCTCTCGTGGCCGTCGGCGCCGCCTGGGCGGCCCGTGCGGCATGGCAGATACGGCTCGCCGCGGCGGGGGCGCCCGCGTCCGGCCCGCCCGACCGGGGCGACGGCCGCCACCGGCCGCTGACCTCGCTCGAGAACAGCTACCACCTCGTCAGCGCGCTGGGCGACGCGGCCGTCCTGCTGTGCGCGGCCGCCTTCCTGGCCTGGCTGCTGCGCATCCGGGACAACGCGGCCGCTCTCTCGGGACGGCCGCTCCGCCACGCCTGGCCCTGGGTCTACGCGGGCTGGGTGACACCCGTCGCCAACCTGTGGCTGCCGCGCGCCGTCGTCGTCGACGTCCACCGGGCCATCGCACCCGGACAGCGGCTCCCGCGCTGCGTGAACTGGTGGTGGGGCCTGTGGCTGGCCGGATCACTGAGCGGAGCCGGGCTGATGTACACGGGCACCACCGACTCCGTCATCGAGCGCGCGTACACCGACGTGTGGCAACTGGTGGCGGCCGACGCGATGGTGGTGGCCGCGGCGGTGGCAGCGATACTGGTGGTACGCACGCTCACCGCGGCCCAGCGGACCCGTACGGCAGTCTTCGTCCGCCGTGACTGAGCACGTGAGACAGCGGCGACGGCCGTCGTCTCACAGGTCTTTGCGGAAGACCGTCGAGCTGTGGCGGACTGTCATCCCCACGCGCAGGTACAGGTTCAAAGCCCCCGTTTCCGAGTGCGTCGCCAGGGTGCAGGTCCGCCGCCCCCGCTGGTGGAACGCGCGGAACGTGCTGCGGAGCAGCAGACGTGCGATGCCCTGGCCGCGCTGGTCATGGCGCACGGCGACCTGCTCGACGTAACCCTCACCGGTTTCCGGCAGGGCGAGCGAGAGCGCGACGCCCACCAGTCGGCCGCCGGCGGACGTCGCCACCATCGACATCGCGGGGGCGAAGGCGGGACGATCGACGGTGTGCCGGGCCCACTCCTGGTAGCTCTGACGTCGTTCCTGCCATTCGTCGAAGGCGTCCTGGACGAGTTGATGTGCGTCGTGCTCGTCGCCGGGCCGGAACGGCCGGACCGTGATGCCGGCAGGCGGATCGGGCACGGCCGGCCGCGCCGGCATGCGGAACTCCAGCAGCCACTCGGTCACCATCGACTCGTATGCGCGCGAGCGCAGCAGCGCGACAGCGTTCGTGTCGCCGTCCGGGACCGTCTGGACGACACGCGGGCTGCCCGTCTGCCGGGCCCGGGTCTCGGCCCAGGTCAGGAGCGCACTGCCCAGGCCACGGCCCCGGTGATCGGGATGGACGTCCACTTCGCAGCGCCGATGCACCCAGGCGCGTGCGGCCACTCGCCCCGCCCGGTCGGTGACGAGCCGTGTGTCCAGTTCGGGGACGAGGCCAGGCCGTGCGAAGTCGGCGGCGATGCGACCGGCATCGGTCTGCGCCCGTCCGAACAGCTCGCGCTCGCAAGCGGCGACCAGACGATGGACGTCAGCGGTGTCCTCAGCGGTCACCGACCGTGATCGGTATCCCGGCGGCAGCCCGGGCACGAGATCCGGCAGCTCGGTTCGTGACACCACGGCACCGAGGCTACCGGCCGGCCGGGTCGGCGCCGGTGTCTTCGCGAGCAGGACGCGCCCTCCATGCGCGCTGCGCATGACCCCTGCCGAAACCGACATTGGACGTCTGATCCTTCACCGGATTGACTGTTGACGGATTCACCTGATGTGCCCGAAGGGGGAGCTTCCATGGTTCAGACGGCCCGTTTCGCGCGTTTTCCGCTGGGGCACTTTCCGACCGCCCTGGAACCGATGGAACGGCTGACCGCCCATCTGCGCCGAAGCCGTCCCTCGGCACCCAACCTCTGGATCAAGCGCGACGACTGCACCGGACTGGCCACAGGCGGCAACAAGACCCGCAAGCTGGAGTTCCTGGTGGGGGAGGCGGTCCAGCAGGGCGCCGACGTACTGATCACCCAGGGCGCCACACAGTCCAACCACGCCCGGCAGACCGCCGCGGCCGCGGCCCGCGCCGGCATGGAGTGCAAGCTGTTCCTGGAGAAGCGCCAGACCCGCGACGAGGAGTACGAGCTCTCCGGGAACGTGCTCCTCGACGAGCTGCTCGGGGCGGAGGTCGTCGACCGGGTCCCGGCCGGCACCGACATGCAGGAGGCCATGGAGCTGCTGGCCGACGAGCTGCGCGCCGAGGGGCGGCGGCCGTACGTGATCCCCGGCGGCGGGTCCAACCCGCTGGGCGCGGTCGGGTACGTCCTGTGCGCACAGGAACTCGAGGCGGCCCCTGTCCCCGTCGACTGGGTGGTGCACGGCACCGGCAGCACGGGGACGCAGGCGGGCCTGGTCGCGGGGCTGCGCGCGATGAACAGCCCGGCCAAGGTGCTCGGCGTCAGCGTCCGGCAGCCCGAACAGGTGCAGATCGACGCCGTGTTCGGGCTGGCCCGGCGCACGGCGGCCCTCATCGGGGCCGAGGGCACGGTCACCCGCGAGGACGTCCTGGTCGACGACCGCTGGGTCGGCGGCGGGTACGGCGTGCCGACCGACACCATGATCGAGGCGGTACGGCTCGTCGCCTCCCTGGAGGGCATCCTGCTCGACCCCGTGTACTCGGGGAAGGGGTTCGCGGGCCTGCTCGGCAACATCGCGGAGGGACGATTCCGCGAGGACGACAATGTCGTCTTCCTGCACACCGGCGGGAGCGCGGCCCTGTTCGGCTACCGCTCGGCCTTCCAGACGCCGTGAGCGCGCCCCGCGGCGACCACCTGGTGGGCATCCTGGGCGGAATGGGCCCGGCGGCCACCGCCGCCTTCTACGCCAAGCTGGTCGAGCGCACGCCGGCGACCCGCGACCAGGACCACCTGCGCGTGGCGATCTGGGCCGACCCCACCGTCCCGGACCGGGTCGGTGCGGTGCTCGGCACCGGGGGCGCCGACCCCTATCCCGCGATGCTGGCCGGCGCGCGGCACCTGCGTGCGCTCGGTACGACCCTGGCCGTCATGCCGTGCCACACCGCGCACGCCTTCCTGCCGGACCTCGTGCGGGACTCGGGGCTACGGTTCCTCGACATGGTGGCCGAGACGGTCGGTCAACTCGAGCGGACGGGCACATCGTTCGGTGGCGGTGGCGGTGGCGGTGGCGGTGGCGGTGGCGTGGGGCTGCTCGGCACGCGCGCCACTCTGGCCACCGGTCTCTACCAACGTCGTCTGCACGACGCGCGGTTCGCCGTCGTACTGCCCGAGGAGCCGGCTCAGGTGCAGGTGGACCTCGCGATCAAGAAGGTCAAGCAGGGCGATCCGGTGGCCGCGGGCCTGCACCTCGGCAAGGCCATCGACGCGATGACCGAGAGAAACCCTTCGCCCATCGTCCTCGCCTGCACCGAACTCCCCCTGGCCGCCAGGTACTTGCCCGAAGGCGGAACGGCGACTCTCCTCGACCCCACGGAGGTGCTCGCCGACCGGGTCGTCCAGGAGTGCTGGGACTAGTGTGTGCGAAGGCGAGGCGAGAGGGCTCGGCGGTGCCACGGTGACGGACAACGGCTTGGCGTGGATCGGCGAGCACTGGTACAGCAGTGCGATCGCCAAGGACGGGATGCGGGCCGACATCAGCCTCACGGCGGTACGGGGCGTGGACCCGGTGGACTTCGTGGTGCGCCTCGGCGCCGACCGCGCCATGGCCGAACGGCCGCCGCTCTTCAAGGACTTCGACAGGCTGAGCGTGGATCCGGGTGACAGTGTGGCCATGTTCGGCCGCGGCGGCGAGTGGACGTACGTCCTGGAGGTCGAGCGGTCCACCTGGCACCTGATCCTTCTCGACCGGCTGGGCCAGGACGCTCTGGTGGGGCCGGGCGAGGAACTCGTCTGCCTGGACCGCTTCCTGCACGAGCACCCGTGGGTGTGCTACGTCGACGCCGCCGGGGAGTTGAGTTCCGGCGAGCCCGGCGACAGCCTGCTGGCGACCGTGGTCCCGCCGGAGGACCGGCGCGGCGCGTTCGCCGCGCTGGACCTGCACATGCGCCGGGCCGGGGCGGTGCGGGACGCCTTCCCCGGCTGCGACGACCCCGGGGACGAGGACGAGGAGCTGGCGAAGCGGCTGTTCGCGGCGGTGGGCGAGCATCTCGGGCTGTCGCTGCCGCGCCGGGAGGTCGAACTCGGGCTCCTGCCCGCGGTGCGCCTGCCCTCACCGGTGTGAACCGGTAGCGGCGGGGGCGTGGACGGGCCGGCGCTACCGGCTGTTCGCGGCCATGGTTGTGTGCCGGCCTGGGACGGTTCCAGGGGATCGGCCGGGACGCACCACGGCTACGCGGCTCCGGTACCGCGATCAGCGGGCCGACGGGCCGCTCACCGGCGCGGGCGGGAGCGGGCCGTTGGCGTGCTCGGGTGGGCCGTGCGGCGCGAGTTCGGCCGCGCGGTGCCAGACGGCGGCAGCGCGGCCGGGCGCCTTGTCGTTCGGTGCCCGGTACAGCCGGATCTCCAGCCTCGCCGTCAGCGACGGGTCGCCCGCCCGCTGAAGTGTGCCGGCGGCGAGCTCGGAGGCCACCAGCCGTTCCGGCAGCCAGCCGACGCCCACGCCCGCGCGGACCAGGGCGGCCAGCGCGGAGGTGAGGTCGCTCTGCGCCAGGGGCAGCACGTGCAGGTCCCGCTCGTCCCGCTCCGACAGGACGCGCTCGGTCACATGTCCGAGGAACGCGCCCTGGCTGTGTGTGACCACGGGCACGGGTGCGGCGGCGGTACCGGGCAGGCGGAAGGCGGGCCGGCCCTCGGTCACCGTGGTGTACGGCGCGAGGACGTCGTCCGCCAGCACCATCCACTCCGCCTCGGCGACCGGAATGTTCAGGGGAAGAGCGGGATCGGCGTAGGCGAGGAGCAGATCGCAGCCGCCGTGCACCAGGGCGTCGTAGGCCTCCAGCGTGTTGGACGGCAGCAGGACGCAGGGCGCGGGCCCCGCCCCGCCGCAGCGCACCCACCACTGGGCGAAGAACGTCGTCGCCAGCGTGTGTGTCACCGCCACCCGTACGGCGTTCCTCGGGGTCCGCTGCCGGCCTCGGACCTCGTCGCGGACCGCGTTGAGCGTCGCCATGGTCTCGATCGCCCCGGCACGGACCTTCACCCCCGCCTCGGTCAGACCGACCGGATAGGTCGACCGGTCGACCAGAGGCTCACCGAACCAGCCCTCCAGCGCGCGGATCCGGCGGCTGAAGGCGGGCTGACTCATGTGCTGCGCCTCGGCGGCACGTGTGAAGCTCCCGTGCTCGACCAACGCCAGGAAGCTCTCCAGCCAGCCGATGTCCACGGCCGGAGTCTAACGAGGGCGCGTGCGCGAGGTCATGCCCGCAGGGAATGACCTCCTCGTGATCGCGGGGCTACCGGACTGATCATGACGTTGCCGAGAGTTGGTGCATGAGCGATGACATCGGCAAGAAGGCCTCAGGCCGGCGTGACGTGCCCCCGGGGCGACCCTCCGGCCAGGACGCCACGACGGCCGGCCTGACCCGGCCCGGCCGCCTGACCCGGCGGCTGCCCGGACTGGCGCTCTGTGTGGCCGTCGCCGCGGTGGCGACCGTCGCGGGCACCTGGCTCCCCATCGTCGGAGGCCCGGTCGCGGGCATCGTGACCGGTGTGCTGATCGCCGCGGTGCGCCGCCCCGGCGAGCGGCTCCAGCCGGGCATCGTCACCGCCGGCAAGTTCGTCCTGCAACTGGCGGTGGTCCTGCTCGGATGCCAGCTGTCGCTGGCCCAGGTCGTCGAGGTCGGCGGCAGTTCGCTGCCGGTGATGGTGGGCTCGCTGGTGGCCTGCCTGACCGCCGCCTACTTCCTGGGCCGCAAGCTGGGCATCACACGTGACCTGCGCACCCTCATCGGAGTGGGCACCGGCATCTGCGGCGCCTCCGCGATCGCCGCGGTCACCCCCGTCATCGGAGCGGCGAGCGCCGAGGTCGCCTACGCCGTGTCGACGATCTTCCTGTTCAACATCGCCGCCGTGCTCCTCTTCCCCTTCCTCGGGCATCTGCTGGGGCTGGGCCAGCACGCCTTCGGGCTGTTCGCCGGCACCGCCGTCAACGACATGTCCTCGGTCGTCGCCTCGGCCACCACCTACGGGGACGAGGCGGGCCAGTACGCGGTCGTCGTCAAACTCACCCGCACCCTCCTGATCATCCCCATCTGCCTGGGCCTGGCCGCTCTCGCCAACCGCCGCCGCGCCGCCGCACACCCGGGCGCCCCGGCCGAGCCCGCCCCCACCGGCCGGGTGAACGTGCTCAAGCTGGTGCCCTGGTTCCTCATCGGCTTCCTGCTCACCGCCGGGGCCAACACCGCCGGGCTCATTCCGGACCGCGCGCACTCCGGTCTGAGCACGCTCTCCGTCTTCCTCATCACCGTCGCACTCTCCGCGATCGGCCTGTCGACCGACATGGCTCGCCTCCGACGCGCCGGCCACCGCCCACTGCTGCTGGGCGGCTGCCTGTGGATCGTGGTGTCGGTCACGAGCCTGTGCCTGCAGTACCTCTCCGCGCAGATCTGACCCGAACGGCAACACCGGGCGCGGGCGGGTGCCACCGCGCGGCCAAGCCCGCCGACGTCACCGGCGGCCGGGAACCGCCCGCAACCGCCCGCGTCCCAGAGGACTGGGAGGGCCCGTCAGCGGCCGCGTGCGTCCTCCAGATAGTGCAGTACGGCGGCGACGCGCCGGTCGACCTGCTGGGTCGGCGCCAGGTCCAGCTTGGCGAAGATGCTGCGGATGTGCTTGTGCACGGCGCCGTCGGTGACGACGAGCCGCTCGGCGATGGCGCTGTTGCCCAACCCCTCGGCCATCAGGGCCAGTACGTCGCGCTCGCGGGGGCTGAGGCGCTCCAGCCGGGTGTCCTGGCGCGAGCGGGTGAACAACTGCGCGACGACCTCCGGGTCGATGGCCGTGCCGCCGTCCGCCACCCGGTGCAGCGCGTCGAGGAACTCCTCGACCCTGCCGACCCGTTCCTTCAGCAGATAGCCGAGACCGCCGACGCCCCCGGTGAGCAACTCCGTGGCGAAGGTCTGTTCCACGTAGGCGGACAGCACGAGGACGGCGAGCCCGGGACGGCGGCGCCGGGCCTCGATGGCGGCGCGGATGCCCTCGTCGGTGTGCGTGGGCGGCATCCGTACGTCGAGGACGGCGACGTCGGGCCGGTGGGTGTCGATGGCCTCGAGCACCTCCTCGGCCGTGCCCGCCGTGGCGACCACGTCCAGGGACTCCGCGCGCAGCAGCAGGGCGAGCCCCTCGCGCAGCAACGGGTCGTCCTCCGCGATCACGATCCGCATGGGAGATCCACCTCGAGAACGGTCGGCCCGCCGTGCGGACTGCTCAGGCGAAGGCTACCGTCGTGGGCTGCGACTCGGCGGCGGACGCCGGTGAGCCCGGAGCCGCCGGCTTCGTCGGCGCCGCCCCGGCCGTCGTCCTCGACCCGCAGCCAGAGCCGGTCGCCGCGGGCGCGAGCGGTGACCGTGGTGTGGGCGGCGCCGCTGTGCTTGGCGATGTTGGTCAGGGCCTCGGCGACGACGAAGTACGCGGTCGCCTCCACGGAGGCGGCGCACCGCTGCGGCAGGTCGACGTCGGTGCGGCAGGGCACCGCGCACTGCGCGGCCAGGCCGGACAGCGCTCCCGCCAGTCCGCGGTCGTCCAGCACGGGCGGCAGGATGCCGCGGGCTACGGTCCGCAACTCGGCCAGGGCCTCCTCGGCGGCGGTCTGGGCGCGTTCGAGGAGTTCGCCGGCTGCCGCCGGGTCGCGGGCCACCATGCGGCGGGCGGCGCCGAGCAACACGGTGACGGTGACGATGCGGTTCTGGGTGCCGTCGTGCAAGGAGCGTTCGATACGGCGCAGTTCGGTGGCGTGGGCGTCCAGCGCGGCGGCCCGCGTCGCGGTCAACTCGGCGATGCGCAGGGAGAGATCGGTGTCCGGACCGGCCGCGAGCAGGCGCACGGCGGGCCGGGCCTGGAGGCGGGCCATGCCGGGGCCGAGGCCGACGACGACGGCGGTCCAGCCCAGCCCGAGCAGGGACACCGAGGCGGCCTCCGCCCAGGAGTGCGCGACCCCGATGCCCACGGAGGTGCTGGTGGCGTCCGGCGGTGCCAGCGGCCACACCAGCGGGAAGACGGTGTCGCGCACGGCGGCGATCGGCAGCAGCACTCCGAGCAGACCGAGGAGCAGACCGAACGTGGCGTGCACCGCCACCCAGGCCGCCTCACGGCGGGTGGTGGCGTCCGCGACGGCGAGCCGCAGCTTGGTGGGCGGCGGATCCGGCGCGACGATCTCGAAGCCGTGCCGGGCGAGCCGGCCGCGCTCCCGCCCTGCGAGCGCGTGCAGGGCGCGCAGCGCGGCCGGGGTCATGAGCAGGCCGACACCGACCACGGAGGTCACGGCCGTCAGGACGAGCCAGCCGAGCAGAGCCAGGGCCGGCAGGGCGGTGCCGAATCCGCCCACGAGCCGTCCGAGCGCGCGGAGCGCCGCCAGGACGGCGGTGACGACGGTGTGCTTGAGGGAGTCCGAGCGCTTCTCGCCGCCCCGCCCGGTGCGTCCGCCGGTGGTGGTCCTCTCCCGGGTGGCCATGGTCCTCCTCGCCACTCCTTGCCGAGCCGATCCGCTGACTCTGCCGGCCACCTTAAGCCGGGGACCGCGGCGGGTGAGGACCGGTACAGCCTGCTGTACCACCGATTCGGCGGCCCAGGGGATCGGCCCGCAGGCCGCCGATCCGTAGCGTCGGTGCTCCCAACAGGACAGGCCGGAACCCCCAAGGAGTTCGCATGGCGCACACCGATCCCTACCGTCTCACACCGTCCGGTGGCGCGTCCGGTGGCGCCGACGAAGCGCGGGGAGGGGCCGGTGACCCGGGAGTCGTCCGGTTCCTGCTCTGGCCGGCCCTGGTGATCAGCGTGATCGGCAACACCGTCGTCTCCTGGACCGGCGCCGGCCTCGGCGCACACCTCGCGTTCGGCGCGGTCACCGCGCTGACCGTCACCGCGCTCGTCGTGCGCCGCCTGCGGAGCGGCCGATGAGCGCCCTGAGCGCCCTGGGCTTTCGCCGGCCCGGCGCGGCCCACGCCGAACCCGGCATCCCCGGCCCGCACCCGGCCGTCGTACTCACACAGGTCACCAAGGTGTACGGCGGCGGGGTGCGCGCCCTGGACGAGGTGTCGCTGACGGTGCCGCGCGGCACGTTCCTGGCGGTGATGGGCCCCTCCGGCTCCGGCAAGAGCACCCTCATGCACTGCGCGGCCGGACTGGACTCGCCCACGTCCGGCGGTGTCCGCATCGACGGCCAAGAGATCGTCGGCCTGGACGAGGCCCGCCGCACCGAACTGCGGCGCGACCGCGTCGGGTTCGTGTTCCAGGCGTACAACCTCATTCCGTCCCTGAGCATCGAGGACAACATCACGCTGCCGCTGCGTCTGGCGGGCCGCAGGCCCGACCGGGAGTGGCTGGACGCGCTGGTCGAACGGGTGGGACTGGCGAGACGGCTCCGTCACCGGCCGGCCGAGTTGTCCGGTGGCCAGCAGCAACGGGTTGCCGTCGTACGGGCGTTGGCGGCCAGGCCGACGGTCGTCTTCGCCGACGAGCCGACCGGCGCGCTCGATCTCCACAGCGCCCACCAGGTACTGAGCCTGCTGCGGGCCCTGGTCGACGAGTTCGGGCAGACGGTGGTGATGGTCACCCACGACCCGGCCGCCGCGGCCCGCGCCCACCGCGCGCTGGTGATGGCCGACGGCCGCGTGGTCGACGTCCTGGACGCCCCGACCGCGCCCCGGCTCGCCGACCGTCTCGTGGCACTGGGTGGGCGCTGACCCATGCTGCACCTCGCCCTGCGGATGGCCGCCCACCGGATCAGCGCGCTGCTCGCCGTGGCCTGCGCGGTCCTCGGCGGATCCGCCCTGATCACCGGCACCGGTGTGCTCGCCGAGACCGGCCTGCGCTCCCACCTGCCGCCCGGCAGGCTCGCCGGCGCCGACATCGTCGTAGCGGCCGGCCAGGAGTTCCGTCCGGGCGGCGACCTGCCGATCGCGCTGCCCGAACGCGCCACGGTCCCGGCCGGCCTCGTCGCACGCCTGGCCACGCTGCCGGGAGTCACCGAGGCGGTCGGCGACATCGGCTTCCCGGCCGCGCTCGTCGATGCCCGCGGTCAGGTGATGCCGTCCGCCGCCGGCCCGCAGGCCGCCGGCCACGGCTGGTCGTCCACCGCGCTGCTGGCCGGCCCGCACATCAAGGGGCGCCCGCCCGCCGGTCCCGACGAGGTCGCGGTGCCCGCCTCGGCCGGGGTCCGGGTGGGCGACCGTATCCAGGTCGTCACCAGCGCTGCCCCGGCCGCCGCCCGCACCCCGTCCTCCTACCGCGTGTCGGCGGTGGTGGACGCCCCCGGAGCGCAGGTGTATTTCTCCGACGACACCGCGATACGCCTGTCGTGGCGGGCCGTTGGCAGCGGCGGCCCCCGTTCCGGCACCGTCGACCTCATCGGGCTCCGCACCGCCCCCACCGCCCACGACCGGGTGACCGCCGCCGTGCGCGACCGCATCGCGGGCACCGGCCTGAAGGTGCTCACCGGCGTGGACCGGGGTATGGCCGTGGCGCCCGGCGTGAGCGCGGCGCGCTCCCTGCTGGTGCTGCTCGCGGGCTCCCTTGCCGGGATCCTGCTGCTGGTCATCGGCTTCGTCACGGCGGGCGCGCTCGGTGTGACAGTCGCCGGGCAGCGCCGCGACCTGGCGTTGATGCGTGCGGTCGGCGCGACACCGAGGCAGATCCGCCGCCTGGCCGCCCACCAGGCCACCGCCGTCGCGGCCCTCGCCATGGTCCCGGGGATCGCCCTCGGCTACCTGCTGGCCGGCCGCTTCCACCACGTGCTCGCCACGCGTGGCGTTGTGCCCTCTGAACTGCCCCTGACCATAGGCCCGTTGCCCGCGCTCGCCACCGCCGCACTGATGCTGTCGGCGGTGCAGGTCTCCGCCCGGTCCGCGGCCCGGCGCACGTCCCGGCTGCCGGCCACCGAGGCGGTCGCCGAGTCCCGCAGCGAACCCCGCGAGCCCTCCCGCGTCCGCACTCGCACCGGCCTGCTGCTCATCGTGGCGGCGCTCGCGCTGTCGGTCTCGCCGCTGCTGTCCCGGACCGTGCTGAGCGCCTCCTCCACGTCCATCGCGGGCATCGCCGCCGCCATCGGGCTCGCGCTCTGCGGCCCGGCCCTGCTCAAGGGCGCGGGCGGGCCGGCGGCGAGGCGACTGCGCCCCGGAGTGACGGCGCCGACCTGGCTGGCGGTGAACAACATCCGCGCCCACGCCCTGCGCTTCTCCGGCGTCGTCACGCCGCTCACCATGGGCGTCGTCTTCGTACTGACCTACACGATGACGCAGACCACCGTCCTCGCCGCGACCCGGCAGGACACCCGCACGGGCACCCTCGCCCAATACCGGCTCAGCGCACCGCTGTTGGGCGGCATGCCCGATGACGCTCTCTCGGCCGTACGAAGGCTGCCGGGCGTCCGGGCCGCGGAACCGGTCGGCAGCACCACGGTGGTGTGGCGGTACCGCGTGTACGGCGACACGACGAGCGAGTCGGCGTCCGCGACGATCCTCGGTCCCGGCGCGGCGGGCGTGCTCGACCTCGGCGTAGGACAGGGGGACACGGCACGCCTGAAGGGCGCCACGGTCGCCGTCAGCGGTGAGGCGGCCGGCGAACGCCACGCCGGCGTGGGCAGCCGGGTCCGGCTGGTCCTCGGAGACGGCGCGCACGTGACGGCCCGGGTGGTCGCCGTCTACGACCGCGGACTGGGTTTCGGTCCGTTGGTCCTCTCCCAGGAACTCGCCGCCGGTCACACCAGCGGGGCGGCGCGGAGCCTGCTGGTGCGCACCGACGGCAGCCCGGCCGCCGCCCGCCGGCTCGCCGCGCTGGCCGCGGCCCGCCCCGGCCTGGTCCTGACGGACACCGCGCGCGAGTCGGCCGGCGGGCAGGGCACCCCGCCCGAGGTGTGGATCAACCTGGCCGTCGTCGTGGTCCTGCTGGCCTACCTGCTGCTCAGCATCGCCAACAAACTGGTCGCCGCGACGGCCCAGCGGCGCATGGAGATCGCCGCCCTGCGCCTGGTGGGCACCACGCCCGCCCAGATCCGCGCCATGATGCGCCGCGAGGCGACGGTCATCACGGCCGCGGCGCTGGGTGCGGGACTGGTGTTGTCGGCCGTGCCGCTGGCCCTGCTGGGGCAGGGCTTCCTCGGCCGTCCCTGGCCGGCGGGCCCCGCGTGGCTGCTGCCGGTCACCGCCGCCGTCCTCGCGGCGACGGCCTTCCTCACCATCGAGTTGCCCACCCGCAGGGCGCTGAGCGTCCCACCGGCCGACGCCCTGCGCGCACCGTGAGGGCGCGGCACGCCTTACGGAGCGGGCGGGGGTGTCACCGTCCCCGGTCCCGCACGGGTGCCGTACGCCCGCGCCGCACGGGTGCAGAACGGGCCTACGGGGCGTGCCACATGAGCCTTCCGGGTGCCGGCCGTCCCGACGCGGTTTGCCGAACCGGCAAATGTGCTCGGCCGGGGCAGGGGTTGTGCGCAGGATCGGTAGGGAGCCATGAACGACCGCCCCTTGCGGAGGAGACACATGTCGCAGCACATCGCGGAACGCGGAGCAGCCGGCGAGCCCGGGCGGATCACGCACCGGCTGGTGCCCTCGCCCGCGGGTCGTGTCCACCTCGCCGAGCAGGGCAGCGGACCGCTGGTGCTGCTCGTGCACGGCTTCCCCGAGTCCTGGTACTCCTGGCGCCACCAGTTGCCGGTCCTCGCGGCCGCGGGCTACCGCGCGGTCGCCGTCGACGTGCGAGGCTACGGCCGCTCCTCCAGGCCCGCCGCGACGGAGGCGTACCGCATGCTCGAACTGGTCGAGGACAACGTGGCGGTGGTGCACGCCCTGGGCGAGGAGTCGGCGGTGGTCGTCGGCCACGACTGGGGCTCGGCCATCGCCGCCAACTCCGCCCTGCTCAGGCCCGACGTCTTCCGGGCCGTGGGGCTGCTGAGCGTCCCCTACGCACCGCGCGGTGGACCCCGCCCCAGCGACGTCTTCTCCCGGATGGGCGGCGACGAGGAGTTCTACGTCTCCTACTTCCAGGAGCCGGGCCGTGCCGAGGCCGAGATCGAGCCCGACGTACGCGGCTGGCTCGCCGGCATCTACGCGGCCCTGTCCGCCGACACCATGCCCGCACCGGGCGCACCCGACCCGCACTTCGTCGGCAGGGACGGCAAGCTGCGGGACCGGTTCCCGGCGAACCGGCTGCCCGGCTGGCTGAGCGAGGACGAACTCGACGTCTTCGCGGGCGAGTTCGAGCGCACCGGGCTGACCGGAGCGCTGAACCGCTACCGGAACATGGACCGCGACTGGGAGGACCTCGCCGCTTACGACGGCGCCCCCATCACCCAGCCGTCCCTGTTCATCGGCGGCGGCGCGGACGCCTCCACCACCTGGATGGCCGACGCGATCAAGGCGTACCCGGTCACCCTCCCGGGCCTGATTTCCTCCCACGTCCTGGACGGCTGCGGCCACTGGATCCAGCAGGAAGGCCCCGACGAGGTCAACCGGATCCTGACCGGCTGGCTGGCCGCCCTGTGACGGCGGCGACCGGCGGCGCCGGTCGCCGGGCTCCGTGCGGATCCACGGAATCGCGCGGCACACTTCGTCGTGCGGAATGAATCCCTGCCCGGGGGCATGTATCCACGGCGGCCAACACGGGGCGGTCCCTTCACGGGGGGGAGCGGAGGATGAGCGTGCCGCTCTTGGGAAGGTACGAGTACGAAGCGAGCCTCATTTGCAGATCAGCGTCATGTCGGGCGACAAGACCGCGCCCGTCGTCCCCGGCATGAGCACCCGTGCCGCGCCCGCGGCGGGAGCGCCGGGGGCGAGCACTCACGGGCGTGACGGTTTGTTCTTGCCGAACAGCCAGACGTCGAAGACCTTGGACAGGTCCTTCCCCGCCATCTGCCTGCACAGGGCGATGAACTGACCGGTGTCGGCGTTGCCGTGGCGATGCTGCTTCGTCCAGGTCCTGAGGATCCGGAAGAAGACCTCGTCGCCGACCGCCTCGCGGAGCTTGTGGATCACCATGGCACCGCGGCCGTAGACGGGCGGATCCAGCACCTCCTCCGCACTGGGCGGGTCCGCCGGGGGAAAGTCCCATATGCCGTCGCTCTCGGGATGGGTGCCCCGGTAGTACGACATGAAGGTGTCCCGCGCCGGCTTGTTTCCCTGCTGTTCGTCCCAGAGCCATTCGGCGTAGGTGGCGAGACCTTCGTTCAGCCAGACGTCCTTCCACTTCTTCGGGGTGACCGAATTGCCGAACCACTGGTGCGCCAGTTCATGCACCAGCAGTTTCTCGTCGGGCGCCGAGTCGAAGTACGGCTTGGTCTGCGTCTCCAGGGCATAGCCGAGACCGGGATGGTGGTCCAGGACGGCGCCCGTGGTGGAGAAGGGGTACGGGCCGAAATTTTGGGCCGCCCAGTCGGTGACCCGCGGGACCAGTCGCGTGAGCTGTTTCGTGTGCTTCGCCTCACGCGGGTCCATGGCGATGTAGAGGGGCACGCCCCCGGCGCTCTTTCCCTTGGTCACCTGGAAATAGCCGACAGAGACGTTGGCGAGATAGCTCGCCGCGGGCTCCTTGCTGCGCCAGTGGCTGGTGGTCCGGTCGCCCTCGTCCTTCCGGCCGACCAGCTCCCCGTTGGCGACGACATCGTAGGGATCACCGGACTCGTCCTTCGGAACGCTGACCGTGATGTCGTAGGACGCCTTGTCGCAGGGGTGGTGGTTGCCCGGGAACCAGACCATGGAGCCCACGGGCTGGCCCAGGGCGGTCGAGCCGTCGTCGGTCTCGATCCAGCCCTCGTCCCCGTCGATCGTGCGGGGCGTGCCGTCGTAGGCGACCTCCGCCCGGAAGGAATCGCCCTTCCTGAGAGTTTTCGCCGGCGTGACCGTCAACTCGTTCTTGGCGCGGCTGAAGGCGGCGCCGGAATTGTCCACCTTGGTGTTCCGTACCTTCATCCCGGCGAAATCCAGGTTGAAGCTCCGCAGGTTCGACGTCGCACGCGCGGTGATGACCGCGGTTCCCTTGAGATGGTTGGTCGAAGGGGCGTACTCCAGTTTCAGATCGTAGTGCGTGACGTCGTAGCCACCGTTTCCCAGCGTCGGAAAGAGCCGGTCGCCCACTCCCGCCGCGCCCCGTTCAGCCGCCGGAACCGGGTTGTCCGTTTCGTCCGGGTGCCGGGCGGTGCTCGTGCACCCGGCAGCCGCCACGAGAACGAGCATCGTGACCGGTCCGGTGATTCTGGCCATTGTGGTCAATCGAATGTCCCCCATCGGTCTCATCGGCCTTTCGACGCCGACCGGCGGATTGCGGTTCCCGGGGCGGTGCGGGGTCCGAGCCCGCCGCTCATCCCGCCGGGCAGCCGCGTTCGGACTTCTCCGGGCCCGGATCCTCACCCAGCCATGCCCCGGCCACGAAAACCGTCTCGCAAGCCGCCGCACTGCCAGATAGGTTGATCTCGTGTGCTATTACGCCGAGAAGCCCTACAAGCTGCACTACGCGTGCGTCCGTTGCCGTGTCGCGTTCAAGCGGCACCCCGGGCCCGGCGAGCACCGATGCCCTCGATGCTCGGAGCCAATGGCTTGTGCCGGCCACGACTTCGCGGCACCGCGACGCCGCGACACCCGGGCGTGGACTGTCGTGGCCGCCGTTCTCGACGCCGGACTGCGTTACGACGGCCGCGAACCGTGCGGCTGCGGCAAGGCACCCAAGTCCCGTCCCCGCACCCGAGCTCAGCTGCGCGCCCGTCGAATCGCAGCGGCACGAACCGGCATTCCCCTCGCCGACATGCTGGGACGCGCAGACCTTTAGGCGTCCGACGGATCGGTGAACCGGCGGAACGCGGTGACGCCCGACGGGCCGAAGCCGGGCGGGAGCTGGTTGCACGCGCAGCCTGACGTGGCGCCGAACACGATGGCCGCCAGGACCTCTACCTTGCCACGGGTCCCGGCCCTGGGTGTGCTGATCCGGTGGGCGAGGTTCGTCAGGACGAGCAGGGCGCGCAGGAGGCGGGTGGCGTGAGCGGGATCGGTGCGGAGCTTGGTCAGGGTCCGCCAGTTCTTGAGGTGGGCAAAGCCGTGTTCAACCGGTGCGCGTCCGACGGCGAGGACACGGTTGGCGGTCTTCTCGCCGGGGGTGAGCTTGTGGGTGCGGCTGGCGTGGAAGCCGGTGACGATCACGGGGTCGAGTACGTCGTTGTCCAGGCCGCGGAAGCCGAGCTCCGCCAGTGCCCCGAGGCGGGTGGCGCGCAGGTGGGCCAGGATGCGGTCGTGGCGGGCGGCCGTGTTGTCGTGGGTGCGGCCGGGCCGTGCGGCGGATATCCAGATCAGGCGGCCTCCCTCCTCGGTCAGGGCGAGGAAGTGTAGGCCGTGATGGTGGTGTTTGCCGGAGTAGTTGCGCCGGTCGGCTTTTCCGGTGCGGCGCTGGGTGGCGATGAGGGTGCCGTCGAGCAGGACCACCTCCTTGCCCTGCTTGGCGATCTTCTTCAGGGCGCGGTCCAGGCGCGGTGCCTGCGCGGCGAGCAGGGTGATCAGCTCGTCGCGCCAGCGGCGGACGGTGGACTCGGACACGTTGTTGCCGCCGGCCATGTCGGCCAGGCGCTGGTCGTGGCGCAGAACGGCCAGGACGATCACCGCGATCTTCCCGGGCGGCAGGATTCGCCACCTGGACTGGATCGCCTTCAGGTGACGCTGTAGCAGGTCGGCGAGGTGGTTGACGGTCCGCGTAGACAGTGGCAGGCGGCACTGGTAGACAAGCGGGCAGGTGCCCTCGGCGTGCTTTTTGGTTTTCGTCACACAATTCCAACGGCCGCCGGGGCACCGTGGTTACGTCTCCTTCGCGCTGTCCGCAGGCGGCGGCGCAAGTCACAGGCGGGTGGTGAACCGGCCGTCGGGCAGTTTGCGCAGCCAGCCGCGATCAGCGAGTCTGACCAGCTTGCCGCGCAGCGGTTCCAGCTTCGACCGAACGCTGACATCGATTCCCAGCGAGTCACCGACCTGCCGGGCCATGACAGGCCCCGCTGCCTGCCGCACGGCGGCGAGAATGCGCTGGTAGTCCGGCGGGAGCATGGCGTCGTTCACGTCCTGCGTACGCGGCGGGATCAGCATCACCGCACGCCCGCCCACCTGCCCGGGCGCCGGCGCGGCCGAGGCACGTTCGTCCGCGAGCTGCCCGCTCACCCGCTCAAGGACCCGCTCGGCGACGGCGAGCTCGTCCCGCTCGGCCCGCACCTCCGCCAACTCCTTGGCTAGCCGTTCTTCGGCTTCCTCCAGCTCCGCGCGCCGCGCGGTAACCCGTTCCAGCAGCTCGGGATCCAGCATGCACGGGATCGTAGAAGCCGACCCGGCCGCAGTGGACGGGAATGGGGAACCGACCTGCACGCAAGGCGGGCAGCGTGCTACGCCCAACGGGTTAGGTCGTAGACCGTGTCACAATTCGGGTCGTATGCGTTCGGCACCTGGTGCACGGCGAGAGTGGTTGGCTCGTCAGGGGTGAGGATGGCGTTGAGCTTGGCCGAGGCCCACCACCCTGTCGAACGCGGCTCGCCCGTTTCGTCATCGACAACAGCCAAGTCCACGCCGATCGTACGCCGAGAGTAGAAAATTTCCAGGTATACCCGGATGCGGTCTTCCGCCATAAGGTCGAACCCGATGAGCTGGTACAGCTCGGGAGCGGGACTGTGCTGACTGTGCCAGGCAGGGTCAGCGAGGAGATCGCCGATCACGTAGTCCAGACTGTCGTCCGCGGTCGTTTCGGTTGCAGCGGGAATCACTCCTTCTGCGATCAGAGTTTCGCCGTCGAATACCTGCGCCTCATGCCCTTCGGGGGACAGCCGACCGGTGGTCTCGGCCCATCGCGCGGCATGGCGGAGGGCGCCTACATACCACCAAGTAGGCATCGGGTTTCCCTCATTGGGCTGGAGCACGGGCAGGGTGAGCACCAGCTGGCAGCGTTCTGGGTCTGCCAGACGCAATCGCAGAATGTCGTTTGACCTGACGAATCCACGCAGGCGTAGACGGGTGTCCGGAACAGGGACGCCGATGAAGCGCCGCAGCGCCAGCAGAACGTCGGTGGTGTGCATGTCCTTCACAGCAACTCCTACCCTCGGACGTTGGCGCTGCGGGCTTGGGTCAGAGGTTGTTGACCCAGTCGGGGCACACGGTCTGTCCGCGGCAGAAGGCGGTCACCGTGCCGATGGGGCGGCCGTCGGGCGTGTGGACCCCACCGGGACCCTTTTCGCCTTCCTCAGCCACGCTGGTAGTAGTCATCCTGACGCTCGAGCCATCGGTGACGACACCGTCGTACTCGAGCCGGGTGCCGTGCTCCCTGTCGGGCTCGCCGTTATAGGGAGCGGTGATCGCGTGCTTTCCACACATATTGTGCTTCGTGCAGGCATGATGCAGGCCGAAGTCGTTGTTTCCGCGGCGCGTCGGTATGTCGCGGTGTTCCCAGTCGAGCGACGTCCAGTAGACGTGGTACCAGGGAATGCCCGGATCCCGAGGCGGGGCTGGGCTGTTCTCGGTGGTGCCAGCTGGCAGCGGAACTCCCTGTTCCAGCGCCTTCTTCACACCGAAGCGCGCGACGTACTCGTCGTTCGACATGACCTGAAGCTTGGCTGGAGAGGCGCTGCTGTGGGGAGCCGGCGCCGGCTGTGCATGGGCCCCACCAGCCAGCGCAGAGCCGAGGATGCAGAGTGTGGCGGCGCTTGTGAACGCCGTCCTCTTGAAGCGTGAACGCATAGATCCCTCCCGTTTACCGGCGTCCAGGACGCCCGGGCCAGCCCGGCTTGTCCGGGCATCTCCGCATCCGCGCCCGTGGTCAAAGGGCCGGCAGAGGTGCCTGCGGCAGCAGAGACCAGCGCAATCTACAGATCGCCAAACAGCGGCTTCAAGCAAAAAGAAGGCGTCGCGGCGTCATCCGGCCATGTCAGATGCTGACAAACGGTCTACACCGCAGACCACCGCCCACGACCAGCGTGAGCACCCCGCAGGCCCGTCACGCCAGCCTTTTGACCAGCGGCTTCAGGTTGGCGGAGGCTTACAGCTGGACCACGTGTCCCTTGTAGTCGTTGGAGATGTTGTGGTAAGTGCCACCGCTGATGTCCATGTCCAGACACAGGCCGCTGCGCTGGTTGGTGATGGTGAACGCGGGTACGCCACTGGGGGTACGGACGGGGGTGGAAGATCCACCCCTGCTGCGCCTGGCCGTTGCAGACCCACATCTGCACCTTGTCACCGTTCTTCGAGGGATCCTGGCGCGGGTCGCCGGGCGCGTAGGCGGCGTCCAGACACATGTTGCTCGCGTAGGGTGTGTGAAGCTGCCAGTCCCCCGGGCTCGCGTGGGCCGTCCCCATGCTCACGTCGACCATGACCAGCGCGGTCATCGCCGCGATGGCACTGAGTTTGACGGTCTTCCTCATGTTTCCCCCTGTACTCGGACAGAAGCCGGCGAGTGGTCGTTCGCCTCTGCACGCATGCGGTGCCACGCCTCGTACTCCCGGCGGGATCGTCCCAGCGCGCTGCCGGGTCCGGCGCCGGACGGGCACGGCAGAGACTACGGCGGACGAAGGCGGTGCGAAGGACGCCGTTGCACAGTGAGGCGACCCCTCCCGTGCCAGAGCGCACAGTGAGCCCTCTGTCCGCCTGGCAGCCGAACCGGCAGTCACATGATCAACAGGTTCCGCCAGGAGATCTTGGGGCGTGGATACCGACGCCCCGCCGCGGTGCCCCGCCGGCGCTGGGCATCCGGCTCGCCCGGCGGGCACCGAGTACGGCCCTCACTGGGCCAATGGCCCAACTTTTCGGCGCATTATTGTCAGCCGGTCTCCGTCAACCGCATACTCCTGGCCCATCAGTCCAGTTGTGCGGTGGGGCCTTGCCCCCGCGAGGGCAGGGAGAGGGCGATGACGGCATCCGTCACCGAAGTCGGGCAGCAGACCGGCCGGCGCTTGCGTCTGGACGACCGTTACCGCCGCGCGGAAGGCCTGGTGCACCTGACCGGCGTCCAGGCACTCGTCCGCGTACTGCTGGACCGCGCCGCCCGCGACCGCCGAAACGGGCTGCGCACCGCGACCTTCGTCTCCGGGTACGAGGGATCGCCCCTGGCCGGCTACGACCTCGAACTGGCCTGCCGCCAGGCGCTGTTGCGCGAGCACGACATCGTGCACAAGCCCGGCCTCAACGAGGAGCTGGCCGCGACCGCCGTCATGGGCAGCCAACTCGCTGGCCAGGTGGGCACCTCACGCCACGACGGTGTCACGGGCATCTGGTACGGCAAGTCGCCGGGCCTGGACCGCGCCTGTGACGCCCTGCGTCACGCGAACCTCGTCGGCACCGGCCCCGCCGGCGGCGCCGTCGCGCTGGTGGGCGACGACCCGGGGGCGAAGTCGTCCAGCGTGCCGTGCGCCAGCGAGGCCACCCTCGCCGACCTCGCGATGCCGACCCTCTACCCGGCCGACTCCCAGGACGTCCTGGACTTCGGCATCCACGCCCAGTACCTCTCCCGCTTCAGCGGCCTGTGGGCCGGCCTGAAGATCACGACCGCCGTGGCGGACGCGGCGTCCACCGCGCTCGTCGCCCCCGACCGGATCACGGTCACCGACGGCGACGCCGGTCCCAACCCGCACAAGCCGAGCGCGATGCTCCTGGGCGCCAACCTCATGGCCCTCGAACGCAGCCTGCACGACGTCCGGCTCCCGCGCGCCGTGGAGTACGCCCGCCTGCACGGCCTCAACCGCGTGGTCCAGCACGGCACTTCGGACCGCATCGGCATCCTGACGTCCGGCAAGACCTACCTCGACGTCCGCGAGGCCCTGCGCCTCATCGGACTCACCGACGACGACCTCGCCCGCTACGGCATCCGCATCCTCAAACTCGGCATGATCTTCCCCCTCGAACGCGACGCCGTCACCGAGTTCGCCGAGGGCCTTGACCACCTGCTGGTCGTGGAGGAGAAGAGGCCGTTCCTCGAGGCCGCCGTCAAGGAGATCCTCTACGGCCGCTCCGGCGCCCCCGCGGTCCACGGCAAGGAAGGCCCGGACGGGCGGCCCCTGTTCAGCCGTTCCGGAGAGCTCGACGCGGACGACGTGGCCGCCGGGCTGTCCAAGGTGCTCGCCCCGCTCGGCATCGAGGCCGCCCGCGCCTGGCGCCGCCGGCCCAGGCCCCGCGCCTCACTGTCCCTGCCGCTGCTCAACCGCAGCCCCTACTACTGCTCGGGCTGCCCGCACAACACCTCCACCACCGCGGGCGGCGGCTCGCTGGTCGGCGCGGGCATCGGCTGCCACGCGATGGTCCTGTTCATGGACGCCGAACAGGTCGGCACGGTCGTCGGCATGACCCAGATGGGCGGCGAAGGCGCCCAGTGGATCGGCATGGAACCGTTCGTCGACGACGACCACTTCGTGCAGAACATCGGCGACGGCACCTTCATGCACTCGGGCAGCCTGGCCGTGCGGGCGGCGGTCGCCGCCGGAGTCAACGTCACCTTCAAGCTCCTCTACAACGGCACGGTCGCCATGACCGGCGGACAGGACGCCGTCGGCGCCCTGCCGGTCGACCGGCTCGCCGCCACGCTCCTCGACGAGGGCGTCGCCAAGGTGATCATCACCACCGAGAACCGGAAGCGCGTCCCCCGGGCCCGCCTGCCCAGATCGGTACGCGTGCTCGACCGGGCCCGCATCGAGGACGCGCTGGCCGAACTGAAGGCCACCCCGGGTGTCACGGTCCTCATCCACGACCAGGAGTGCGCCGCCGAGAAGCGGCGGGCCCGCCGGCGCGGCAAGGCCGAGACCCCGGCGAAGCGCGTCTGGATCAACGAGCGCGTCTGCGAAGGCTGCGGCGACTGCGGCCGCAAGTCCAACTGCCTTTCCGTCCACCCCACTTCGACCGAGTTCGGCCGCAAGACACGCATCGACCAGTCCTCCTGCAACGTGGACTACTCGTGCCTGGACGGCGACTGCCCGGCGTTCATGACCGTCATCCCGGCCGCCGGCGGCCGAAAGCGCGCCGCACTGCCCGAACTCGCCCCGCTCGCCGCCGACGACGTCCCCGAGCCGGTCCGCAGCACCGGGGGCGGCGACTCCTTCGGCATGCGGATCACCGGCATCGGCGGAACGGGCATCGTCACCGTCTCCCAGGTGCTGGCGACCGCCGCCGTCATCGACGGCCACCACGTCCGCAGCCTCGACCAGACCGGTCTGGCCCAGAAGGGCGGCGCCGTCGTCTCCGACCTCCGGATCACGGCCGGTCCCGTGGAACAGGGAGCCAAGATCGCAGGCCAGGGGTGCGACCTCTACCTCGCCTGCGACCCGCTCGTCGCCACCGACCCCAAGTACCTGCGCGTCGCCTCCCCGGACCACACCGTCGCCGTCATGAGCACCACCGAGATACCCACCGGGCAGATGGTGGTCGACACGCAGGTCGGCTTCCCGGCTCCCGACGCCGTACGCCACGCCGTCGACGGCACCGTACGCCAGCTCATCGCCCTGGACACCGGCGCACTGGCCACCGAGCTCTTCGACGACGAGCAGTACGCCAACATGCTGCTGGTCGGGGCCGCCTACCAGACCGGCCTGCTGCCCATGTCGGCATCGGCCGTCGAGGAGGCCATCACCCTCAACGGGGTCGCCGTCGAACGCAACCTCCAGGCCTTCCGCCGCGGCCGTCAGGCCGTCGCCGACCCGGACGCCCTGCGCGCGGCCACGGCCGCCCCGGAGCCCCAGGGGACCGCGAAGGCCACCCTGCCCGCTGGCACCGCCGAACTCGTCGCCCGCGTCACCACCGCCACCGACTCCGAACTGCACCGCCTCCTCACGATCCGCGTGGCCGACCTCATCGGCTACCAGGACATCCGCTACGCCCGCACGTACGCCGAGTTCGTCGCCGCGGTCGCGCGGGCCGAGCGGGCCGCCGCAGGCGAGGACTCGACCGAGCTGACCGAAGCGGTCGCGCGCTACCTGCACAAGCTCATGGCGTACAAGGACGAGTACGAAGTGGCACGCCTCGCCCTCGACCCGGCCGTCGACGAACAGATCACCGCGGCCTTCGGCAGCGGCAGCCGGCGCTCGTACCTTCTTCACCCGCCCGTCCTGCGCGCCGCCGGCGTGAACCGGAAGATCACTCTCGGGACCTGGTTCCGTCCGGCCCTCGGACTGCTGCACGCCCTGCGGCGCGTACGAGGCACCCGCCTGGACCTCTTCGGCCTGCATCCCGTACGCCGCCTCGAACGCGAACTCGTCGACGAGTACCGTCAGTCGGTCAGCGACGCGCTCGCACTGCTGAGGGCCGAGAACCTGCCCGTGGTCCGCCGCCTGGCCGAACTGCCCGATGCCGTCCGCGGGTACGAGGACGTCAAACTGGCCTCCGTGGAGCGCTACCGGGCCGACATGGCGCGCGTGGTCGCCGAACTGCGCGAGAGCGCCGCCCCGGTCCCTGCGGAAAGCCGCCCGTGACCGGGTGGGGTCCGCCCGTGACCGGGTGGGGTCCGGCCGTGACCGGGTGGGGTCCGGCCGTGACCGGGGTCCGGCCGTGACCGGGGGTGCGGCCGGAGCCGCCCTCGGCCGGCACCCCAACTTCTGCTTATGATTCGACGCGTGTTCGATTCACGGCACATCAAGACCTTCCACGCGGTGGTCAGCGCCGGCACCTACTCGGGGGCCGCCTCGGCCCTCGGCTACACGCAGCCGGCGGTGACCCAGCAGATGAAGGCCCTGGAACGCGCGGTGGGCAGCCCGCTGTTCGTCCGGACCGGGCGGCGCATGCGTCTCACCGAGGCCGGTGAGACGCTCGCCCGGCATGCCGAGGCCATCCTCGACAGCCTGTCCGCGGCCGAGGAACAGGTCACCGCGATCACCAGGCTGCGCGCCGGCCGGGTCAGGGTCTGCGGTTTCCCCAGCGCCAACGCCACCCTCTTACCCGAGGCCCTGGCCCAACTGGCCGCCGACCACCCCGGGATACGGGTGAGCCTGCTCGACGACGAGCCTCCCGACTCGCTCCGGCGGTTAGCGCGCGGCGAGTGCGACATCACCCTGGCCTTCACCTATCCCGGGCGCCCGGAGAAGCTGCCGGCCGACGTGGTCGAGATCCCGCTCCTGGAGGACCAGCTCACCGTGCTGATGCCCGTCGGCCATCCGCAGGCCCGGCGGCGCGCGGTACGCCTCGCCGACTTCACCGGGGAACGCTGGATAGCGGGCTGCACCCGCTGCCGTACCCACTTCCTGCACGAGTGCGCGGAGTTGGGCTTCGCCCCCGACATCGTCTTCAGCACCGACGACGGCCTGGTGATGCAGTCACTGGTCGCCGAGGGACTGGGCGTGGCCATGGTGCCGGGCCTGGTGCTGTCCTTCCTGCGGCTCGACCGGGTCGCCGGCCGCGCCCTCCAGCCGGCCGCGCGCCGCCGCGTCTCCGCCTACGTGCTGCGCGAACACCTGCGGGTCCCGGCCACCGCCCTCGTCGTCGACACGATCAAGGCGGCCGCCGAACGCCGCGTCGGCTGCTGACCCGCCGGCCGCCCCCCGGCCGTGCCCGTCCATAAGCTCGCGTTGGGGCTTGCCGAAGCAACTGTCGTTGGACACAAGGGGGTTGATCACCGGAGGCTGCCGGCATGACCACTTCCACGACCCCCGCAAGTACCGAGGTGTCCAGCCGGCTCGGCCTTCTCGTCCGCGAGGTGGAACACGTCGTCCGGCGCGGCCTGCCCCCCAGCCGCACGGCCCACTTGGTCGCCGAACGCCTCGCCCCGCACCTGGGCGCCGGCGACCTGCTGACGGAACGGCAGTGCGAGGGCGATCCGGACCGCTACCGCCAGCACGTCCTGCACGCGGAGGAGGACGGCAGCTTCTCGATCGTCGCACTGGTGTGGCTGCCCGGACAGCGCACCTCCATCCACGACCACGTCTCCTGGTGCGTCACGGGAGTCCACGCGGGCCGCGAACACGAGCGCCGCTTCGAACTGGTTCCCGGCAGCGACGCCGCCCGGCTGGTCCGCACCGGGGACTTCGTCAACGAACAGGGTGAGGTCTGCGGTTTCGCGCCGCCCGGCGACATCCACCGGGTCTGGAACGCCGGCCCGGGCAAGGCGGTCTCCCTGCACATCTACGGCGCCGACATCACACGCCTCGGCTCCAGCGTCCGGCGCGTCTACCACTGACGTCCGGCCCTACGAGGCAGGTCATCGGGCGGGCCGCAGGCCGTCCATCAGGAGGTTCAGCAGGCGGCCCGCCTGGTCTCCGCGCCCGGACCGGGGGGCCACGGTGAAGATGCCGATGAGCGAGGCGGCGATGTCCTCGGCGGTGACGTCGGAACGGAGGTCGCCTGCCGCGCGGCCGGCGTCGAGGATCGTGGTGATGGCCGTCAGCAGTTCGGTCCGGGTCCGCGCATGGGTGATCTCGCCCGACTCGATCATCGCGAGCAGGGTGTCGAGCATGCCGTTCTTGGCGGCGATCCAGTCCCCGAACAAGTCCATCCAGCGCCGCATCGCGGCGGCCGGCGGATGTTGGCCGAGCAGCTCGCGGGCGCCGGTCGTCAGCCGTACGACCTGGTCCTGGTAGACCGCGTCGACCAGTGACTCACGGGTCGGGAAGTGCCGGTAGAGCGTGGCGATGCCGACCCCGGCCTCACTGGCGATGGCACGCATCGACGGCTCGGCGTCGGCCGACATGAAGACGCGGGTCGCCACAGCGAGCAAGTGGTCGCGGTTGCGGGCGGCGTCGGCCCGTGGCGCGCGGACCTCCGCCCGACTGGAAACGGAACGCGCTCCGTTTGTGCTACGGTCGCTCATGTAAACGGAGCATAGTCCGTTTCGGCGTGTTCCCCCGCCTCGAGAAGACAGGCGCACATGCAGGCAGCACAGAGCAAGCAACAGCCCGCAGGCGGCAGCAGGGCGGTCCAGCTGGATTCGTTCGGCGGCCCCGAGGTCCTGGACGTCCGCGAGGTTCCCGCACCGCAGGCCGGTCCTGGACAGGTCCGGGTACGGGTGACCGCGGCCGGCCTGAACCCGATGGACTGGATCATGACCGCCGACGCGGACACCGCCGCCCGGTTCGGCCTGACCCTGCCGGTCGGGTTCGGGACCGACTACGCGGGTGTGGTCGACCAGGTCGGTGACCGGGTGAGCGGCTTCGCGCCCGGCAACCGGGTGTTCGGGGGCGCCCTGTCCCGCGCGGTCGCCGACTTCGTGGTGGTCGACGCGTCCGGAAAGACCGCGGCGAACGAGGTCCACCGCACACCTGACGGCGTCGACGACCGCACCGCGGCCACCCTCACGATCGCGGGCCGCACGGCAGCCGCCGCCCTCGCCGCCATCGGCCCCGGCCCGGACGACACCCTGCTGATCGGCGGCGCCGGGGGCGGGGTCGGGGTGTTCGCCGTCCAACTGGCCCGGATCTCCGGAGCGCGCGTGATCGGGACGGGATCGGCGGCATCGGCCGGTCACCTGCGCGCTCTCGGAGCCGAACCGGTCGCCTACGGCGACGGCCTGGCCGACCGGGTCCGAGCGCTCGCTCCCGGCGGCGTCACCGCCGCCGTCGACCTGCACGGCGTGGACACCGTGCACGTCGCGAGAGAACTCGGCGTCCCGGACAGCCGCATCTGCACCGTCGCCGCGCAGGTCGACGGCGTGACGGCGGCCAACGGCGCGAACGCCGCTCCCGGCGCCCTGGAGGAGATCGCCCGCCTGGTCGCGGCGGGCCGACTGCGGGTGCCCGTCGCGGCGAGCTTCCCGATCGAGCACATCCGCCGCGCGGCCGAGCTCCAGGCCGGCCGGCATGTCCGGGGCAAGGTCGTCATCGACCTCTAGCCGCACCGGCCCGAGCGCTGGGCAGGCCGGACCGGGGCGGCCGTGCGGAAGAGGGGTGCGGGTCAGCCGTTGTAGGGGGCCGTCACGTCCAGGACCCAGGTCACGCCGAAGCGGTCGGTGAGCATGCCGTACAGCGGGGCCCACCGCGACGGCGCGAGGGGCTGCACCACCGTCGAGCCTTCGGCGAGCCTCTCCCACAGGGCGCTGATCTCGTCGCTGTCGTCACCGCGCACGGAGACGAAGAACGGGTTGCTGCCCTGGTCCCAGGGCAGCCGGGAGGGCACGTCGTAGGCCATGACGTGGAAGCCGCCATCGCCCGCGACCTCGCCCCACACCACCCAGTCGGCCTCCTTCTCGTCCGGCACGTCGCCCATGTCCTTGTACGTGACGATGGTGACGCGTCCGCCGAACACGGACTGGTAGTGCTCGAGCGCCGCCCGCGCCCGGCCGCGGAAGTTCAGGTGTGTGGTGGTCGTGACGGACATGGTTCTCTCCTCGCGTACGGTTCGCCGCTTGTGCTTGTGCCTGTGCTGCGTGCTTGCGCTTCTGCGTCCGTGGGCCGGACGGTGTCCACGCTCGCAGGGGTGGCGGACAGGTTGTGTCCTGTACTGCGGGCAGGGTGGCGGCATGCGGAAAACGTCCTCGCGCCTGCTCGCACTGCTCTCGCTGTTGCAGACGCACCGTGACTGGTCCGGTGACGACCTCGCCGAGCGGCTCGACGTCACCCCTCGCACCGTGCGCCGTGACATCGACCGCCTGCGTGAACTGGGCTATCCCATCAGCGCCTTCAAGGGCCCGGCGGGCGGCTACCGCCTGGAGGCCGGCTCGCGGCTGCCGCCCCTGCTGTTCGACGACGGCCAGGCCGTGGCCCTGGCCCTCGCGCTCCAGGCCGCCGCCACCGACCCGGCGATCGGTGAGGACGCCGTACGGGCCCTGGCCACCCTGCGCCAGGTCATGCCCCCGCGTCTGCGTCACCGCATCGACACCGCCCGGGTCACCGCCGTCCGGCCGGTGCGGGAGGGCAGCGCCCCGCCGGCCGGCACGCGAGGGCTCATGGAACTGAGCCGCGTCATCCACGCCAGGGAGGAACTGCGCTTCGACTACGGCCCGGACGCCGCCGCCTGCGAGGGGCCACCCCGCCGCGCGCAGCCCCACCACCTCGTCACCTGGCGCGGCCACTGGTACGTGGTCGCCTGGGACCTGGACCGCGGCGACTGGCGCACCTTCCGCGCCGACCGCGTGCACCCGCGCACGCCCACCGGCCCGCGCTTCACCCCACGTGATCTGCCCATCGGGGACGTTGCGGGGTTCGTCACCGGCCGGTTCCGCGGAACCGACGGCTCCACCACCGACTGGCCCTGCCGCGGCGAAGTGGTGCTCGACCTGCCCGCCCGGAGTGTGGCTCCCCTCGCCAGGGACGGAATCGTCGAGGAACTCGGACCGGGGCGCTGCCGTCTCACCCTCGGCTCCTGGTCGTGGACCGGCCTCGCCACCGCCATCGGCCGCTTCGACACCGCCGTCCACGTCGTCGGACCACCGGAACTGTCCGACGCCTTCACCCGACTCGCCGCGCGGTACGCCGACGCGGGGCGTGGCTCAAACCACGGGTGACACGGTGCCGTTGGGGCCGCAACGGACGGCCCAAAGGGTCCGGCAGGGGGCGAGCCTCGGATGCGGATGCGGATGCGGATGCGGATGCGGATGCGGATGCGGATGCGGATGCGGATGCGGATGCGGATGCCGATGCCGATGCCGACCCGGGGCGCGGGACGGTCGGCGTCACCCGGTTGACACGGCACGGGCGCCCGCGACGCCCGTGCCGTGCGGGCTCGCGATGCCCGTGCCATGTGGGCTCACGACGAGCCGGACTCCTGGAGTTGCCCGTCGTGCAGCCCCGCGAGGTACCGCTCGGCGTCGAGCGCGGCCACGCATCCGGATCCGGCCGCTGTCACGGCCTGGCGGTAGACGCGGTCGACGACGTCGCCCGCCGCGAACACCCCCGGCACGCTGGTGCGGCTCGACGGCGGTTCCACCAGCACGTACCCGGCCTCGTCGAGGGCGAGCCGGCCTGCGAACAGTTCGCTGCGCGGACGGTGCCCGATCGCGATGAACAGCCCCGTCACGGACCGTTCCTCGGTCTCCCCGGTGACCGTGTCGCGCAGGGTGAGACCGGTCAGGCCCGTGTCCGTGTCGCCGTGCAGGGCGACCACCTTCCGGTCGTAGGCGAAGGAGACCTTCGGGTCGGCGAACGCCCGCCGCTGCATCGCCTTGGAGGCCCGCAACTCGTCACGCCGGTGGATCACCGTGACCGAACGGGCGTACCGGCTCAGGAAGGTGGCCTCCTCCAGGGCGGTGTCGCCGCCGCCGACCACGGCGATGTCGTGGTCGCGGAAGAAGAACCCGTCGCACGTGGCGCACCAGGACACGCCGCGCCCGGAGAGCTCGTCCTCCTGCGGCACGCCGAGCTTTCGATGCCCCGTGCCGGTCGCGACGACGGCCGTCCGCGCGCGGTGTTCGCCGCCCACGGTGTCCGTGACGGTCTTGACCTCCCCGGCGAGAGCGACGGAGACGGCCTCCTCGTCGATGAACTCGGCCCCGAACCGTTCGGCCTGCTGGGCCATGGCGTCCATCAGGGAGGGGCCCTGCGTGCCCTTGGGAAAGCCCGGATAGTTCTCCACCTCGGTGGTGGTGGCCAGCGCGCCGCCGACGAAAACGCTGCCGCGCAGGACCAGCGGGTGCAGATCGGCCCGCGCGGTGTAGAGGGCGGCGGTGTACGCGGCGGGGCCGGAGCCGATGACGACGACGTCCCGTACGCCGTCGCTCACCGCTGTTCACCGCCCTGCGTGGCGGGGGAGAAACCGGTGTGGAGCAGCAGGTTCCGGGAGTCCGTGCCCGCGTCGCCCACATGGTTCTTGGTCGCGGCGGCGGCCGGCGCGTGGTCCAGTTCGACCGGTGTCGTCGTGGGGTGGGCGGCGAGGTACATGGCCGCCGCGCCGGTGACTTCGGCCGTGGCCGCCGAGGTGCCGGTGAGCTTGACGTAGGAGGTGTCGCCGCCCGCGCCGGCGGTCACGATGTCGGTACCGGGCGCGAACAGGTGGACGCAGTAACCGTAGTTGGACCAGACGGGGCGCTTGTCGTCGGGGCCGGTGGCGGCGACGGTGATGGCGGTGGTCTGCCGGGCCGGGGTCGTCTCGCAGGACTCCCTGCCGTTGCCCGAGTCGTCGCCGTTGCCCGCCGCGGCTGTGTACGCGATGCCCTTCTTGGTCATGTGGTACAGCTGGAGGTCGAGCACCGAGCCCGCTTCGCCGGAGAAGCCCAGGTTGACGACCGAGGGACCGTGGGCATGGGCGGTGATCCAGTCGACGGCGGACATGATGTGCTCCAGCGTGCCGGTGCCGTCGCAGTCGAAGGCGCGCACGGACTGCACGGTGGCGCCCTTGGCGACACCGGTGAACAGTCCGGCGGCGGTGGCCGCGGAGGCGGTGCCGTGGCCGTTGCAGTCGGTGTCACCGCCGGGGGCCTGCTCGATGGCGTTCCAGGCGCCGTGCGCGCGGCCGCCCCGGAACTCCAAGTGCCTCACCCGCACACCGGTGTCGACGATGTAGGTGTCCACCCCGGCACCGGTGCCGGGGAAGGCGTAGACGCCGTCCAGAGGCAGGTCGCGCTGGTCGATGCGGTCCAGCCCCCACGAGGGCGGCGACAACTCGATGCCGGACAGCCCCGCGTCCTCGGCTGCGGCCGCCCGCTTCGCGGTGTCCCTGCCCCGCGGTTGCCCTCCGGTGACCCGGCCGGCCACCCGGTAGACGCGGTCGCTGGTGATCGAGTTGACATGGGTGTCCGAGTAGTAGCCGTTCACCTGCGCGTCGGTGAGCGAGACGGAGAACGCCTGGGAGGCGGCGTAGTACACCCTGCGCAACTCGCCACCGTGCGCGGCGATCAGCTCATGGGCCCGCTGGGTGACCGCCTCCTCGGTCGCTTGCGTGCCGTTGACCCCGATGATGTAGATGGTGGTGGCGGAGGAGGACGCGGTGGACGGGGACCTGTCCAGCCGGGTGGCCGAGGAGGCCGGGCCCGCGGTCAGGAGGGGAAGGACCACGCCGGCCGCGACGAACGCGGCCGTGACGGCCCTCAACTGGAGCTTGTTCATGTGGGGATGAGCCTTTCGCCTGTCGCTGCGAGGTGCCGGGAGAGGGGGGAAGCGCCCGGGGAGCGGCGGCAAGTGGGGTGCCGCCGCGTCCCGGGCGACGGTGCCGCCGCCGTCACTCGGCGGCGGCACCGGGGCGTTACAGCCTGTTCAGCCAGTCGCGCAGCGAGCTCGGGCCGTCGAAGCCCACCATGCGGCTGCCGGCCTCCGTGCCGTTCTTGATGTCGACCAGTGCCGGAATGCCGTCCACCTGGTACTGCTGGGTCAGGTCGGGGTTCTCGTCGACGTCGACCCTCGCCCACACCCAGGCGCCGTTGTCGGCCGTGTTGTACCGCTGGAGGTACGGCTTCTCCTTCTGGCACCAGTAACACCACTCGGCGGAGAAGTCGAGAACCACCGGCTTGGTGCGCGACCACTCCGACCTGGACATGCGGGTGACCCACCTGGTGGCGTACCGCAGTTGGACGGCCCCGCTGATGCCGAAGCTGATGTCGCTGCTCTCTGCCCACGCGCCACGGACCGGCTCTGTTTGTTGAATTGTCATGGACATCGAAATCCAGGACCTGCGGGTGCTGCGGGCCGTGGCGGAGCACGGCAGCCTCGCGGGCGCCGCGCGCGCACTCGGCGTCAACCAGGCCGGCGTCACGCGCCGCATCCAGCACCTGGAGCGGACCACCGGGCTGGTCGTCCTGCGTCGTGACCACCACGGGGCACGTCTCACCGCCGCCGGCCGCCTGCTGCTGCGCTGCGCCGACGACCTGCTCCCCAGGATCGACCACCTCCTGGCCGTCGGCGGTCGCGGGAGCCGTCCCGATCCGTCGGCGGAGCGCCTGCGCATCGGCGCGGTCCCCACGCCCGCTCTCCCGCTGGTCACCACCCACGGCCGGGCCCTGCTGCCGTCCGCGGCCATCGAGGTGCAGGTCGTCCCTGAGGTCTGGCACGAGCCGGCCGGCGACGCGCGGGGCGAGGACTTCGAAAGCGCTCTGCTGGACCTCTTCCACGCGCACCGTCTCGATCTGGCGGTGGTCCGGCACTCCTGCCTGCTGGACGGCCCCCTGCCGGAACGCCTCCGCTTCGCCGTGCTCGCCGAGGAGAACCTCCTGCTCGGCACCGCTGCCGGTCACCCGCTGGCCGGCCGCCCCCCCGGTCGCGCTGATCGAACTCGACGGCGAGACGTGCCTGCTCGTCGAAGGCCGCCGCCATGCCGAACTTCGCAGGCACTTCACGGCCGCCGTACGCCGCACCGATGTGGGCGTCACGCTGCGCTGGGTGCCGGACGAGGCCGCAGCCGCGGCGCTGACCTGCGCGGTTCACGGCGTGCTGCCCGTCTACCCCTACCCCGCACCGGCGGCCGGCGTGGTCTACACCCCGCTGTCCGACGCCGCCACCCGCTACTGGCTGCTGCTGGTCTGGCAACCGCACAGCCGCGCCGCCGCCTGGGCGCCCCGGTTGGCGGAAACGGTGCACGCGACGTACCAGGGCACTTGGATGCCCTGAACCGGGGCGCCGGACAGAGGTGGAGACAGGATTCGAACCTGTGTGAACGGCTCTGCGGGCCGTCGCCTCGCCTCTCGGCCACTCCACCGAACACGGATGACATCCGGACACCGGAAAGATAACAGATGCGGACGGTCCCGAGATTGAATGGGGCGTGATTACTCCATGCCATTTCGGCAAGGAGGCATACCCTCTCGACATAGCCGTCGACATGAAGCTTCGAATGACTTGACCGACCCGCGAATCGAAAGAATTTAAAGACGCCATGAATTCGGGGACGGCGTGACCGGGCGCGGTTCCGGAACGCTGCGGAAATGGTGGGTTTCAGCGCGTCCGGAACGGCGGCCCGGCTCGCGGACAGCGATGGCCGGCCGGCGGAGGGCCTACGACGAGGCCGGGCCATTCAGCATCGCCGCGGTCAGGACGTTGCCGGCCACACCCCACCCGCCGTCGGCGACTTCGTCGATGACGACGACGGTGGTGGCACGGGCCCGCTCACCGTAGATCTCCGCGTACAGGTCGGTGGTGCGCTCGACGAGCTTCTTCTTGTCCTTGGCGGTGATGGTGCCCGCGGGAACCTTGAAGTTGGCGAAAGGCATGGCTGCTTCTCCTGGTCTCTGAGTCTGAGTGTGAGTGTGCGTATGCGTCGGGGTCTGTGTCGGGGTCTGGTGTCGGTCCCGGAGCTGCTGCCGGCCGTGCCCTCAGACCATCCCGCCGTTGGCCCGCAGCACCTGCCCGTTCACCCAGTGCCCCTGCGCACTGGCGAGGAAGGCGACCACATGGGCGATGTCCACGGGCGTGCCGAGCCTCTCCAAGGGCGGGACCTTGGCGAGCCGGGCGACCTCCTCGTCCGTCTTGCCTTCGAGGAACAGATCCGTGGCCGTGGGCCCGGGCGCGACGGCGTTCACGGTGATGTCCCGGCCGCGCAGTTCGCGGGCGAGGATCAGTGTCATCGCCTCGACGGCACCCTTGCTCGCCGCGTACGCCCCGTAGGCGGGGAACTGCGTGCCGACGACGGAGGTCGAGAAGGCCACGTACGAGCCGCCGGGCCGCAGCCTGCGCGCGGCCTGCTGCGCGGTGACGAAGGTGCCCCGGATGTTGGTGCGGTGCAGGGAGTCCAGCACGTCGAGGTCGAGATCGGCGATGGGGGACAGGGCGAGCCGGCCGGCGGAGTTGACGAGGACGTCCACCCCGCCGAACTCCTTCTCCGCCCGGTCGAACAGTGCGGCGACCGCCTCCTCGTCCGCGACGTCGGCACGCACCGCGATGGCCTGACCGCCCTCGGCGGCGATCTCAGCCACCGTTTCCTCGGCCGCGGCGGCGTCCTGGGCGTAGTTCACCACGACCCTCAGGCCGTCCTGGGCGAGCCGCCGGCTCACCGCCCGCCCGATGCCGCGTGATCCTCCGGTGACGACGGCGACCCGGGGTGCCGGCGACGGTTGCGTGGGTGACGTTGTCTTCATGCCTCCACCGTGAACCGTGCCGGCCGCCGGAACCAGGGGACGCCATCCCCTGTGTCCGCACCCCGCCGACCACCCGGTCGGCAGCGGGCCGCCGGCCTTCGACGGCCTGGTCACTTCACGCACCGTCAGAGCACCTTCGGGCGGGGGCAGTTGAACCGAGCCGGCTCCCGGCCGAGCAGACCCGTCGGGCGATCGGTACCGGAGGACAGGCCGGTCAGACGGCAGACTGCGGGCCGGTGCCCGGCCCGGCGGCGAGCAGCGCGGTGATCTCGTCGGCGAGACGCGGGGAGAGCTGTCCCCAGCCGTCCTTGTAGCCGTAGACGGCGGCCAGGGAGCGGGCTTCGTAGTCGCCGTTGAGGATCTCGATGTCGGTGGCCGTGATGAGCGAGGGGTGCGCGACGCCGACGGCCGCCGAGAGCTTCGTCAACTCCTTGCGCAGGGTGCGGAGGTAGACAGCGGCCCGCGTGGCCTTGGAGGCCGGGTCGAGGCCACGGGCGAGCCATGCGCTCTGGGTGGCGATGCCGGTGGGGCACTTGTCGGTGTGGCACTTCTGCGACTGGATGCAGCCGATCGACAGCATCGCCTCACGCGCTACGTTGATCATGTCGACGCCCAGGGCGAAGGCGACGGCGGCGTTCTCGGGCAGGCCGAGCTTGCCGGAGCCGATGAAGGTCAGGTCGTCGGTCAGCCCCCGCTCGGCGAAGGTGCCGTAGACCCGGGAGAAACCCATCCGGAACGGCAGCGACACCGAGTCCGCGAAGGTCAGCGGCGCGGCTCCGGTGCCGCCCTCGCCGCCGTCGATGGTCACGAAGTCGACGCCCCGGTCACCGCGCGCCATCAGCGTGGCCAGCTCCTGCCAGAAGCCCATCTCGCCCACCGCGCTCTTGATGCCGACCGGCAGACCGGTCTCGGCGGCGAGCAGTTCGACGAAGTCCAGCATCGAGTCGACGTCGCGGAAGGCCGTGTGGCGCGACGGGGAGGCGCAGTCCTTGCCCACCGGTATGCCACGGATGGCGGCGATCTCCTCGGTCACCTTCGCGCCCGGCAGCATCCCGCCCAGCCCGGGCTTGGCGCCCTGGGAGAGCTTGATCTCGATCGCCCTGACGGGGGCGCCGGCGACGACGTCCTTGAGCTTGTCGAGGTTGAAAGTGCCGTCTTCGTTGCGGCAGCCGAAGTACGCGGTGCCGATCTGCAGGGTGAGGTCGCCGCCGTTGCGGTGGTACGGCGACAGGCCGCCCTCGCCCGTGTTGTGCAGCGTGCCCGCCAGCGCCGCGCCCTTGTTGAGCGCGGTGATCGCCGCGCCGGAGAGCGACCCGAAACTCATCGCCGAGATGTTCACCACGCTAGCCGGCCTGAACGCCTTGGCCCGCCCGCGCGGCCCGCCCAGCACCTTGGCGGAGGGCAGGGAAGCCTGCGGGTCGTGCCCGCCCCGCGCCTCGGACAGCGCGTCGGCGAACGTGCGCTGCTTCAGGTACGCGTGCCCCTGCACATGCTCGACGTCCACGTCGGTGCCGAACCCGAAGTAGTTGTTCTCCTCCTTCGCCGACGCGTAGATCCACGTGCGCTGGTCCCGGCTGAAGGGGCGTTCCTCCTCGTTGGAGGTCACGATGTACTGGCGCAGCTCGGGCCCGATCGTCTCCAGCAGATACCGGGCGTGCCCGATGACCGGGAAGTTCCGGAGCAGCGCGTGCTTCTTCTGGACGAGATCGCGGGCGGCCACCAGCGCCAGTGCTGCGGCGGCGGCCGTGCCAATGCTCCGGGCGCGCATGAACGCTCCTCTACTGGGTGGGTCCGTCGAAGAACGCCAGATGATATTGCAGACGGGCGGCAGGGGACTGCGGCGGGGTCACCGCCACCTGCCGAACGAGGCGAAGCGGCCGGCGCAGTCGGGACTCAATACCCGCAGCCTGCGGCCGGGTGTTGTGCTCCTGCGCGGGCAAAACGCGGAGCCGGGTGGCGTGTTGGGGAGTGGTGTGCCGGTTCAGCGGGTCGGTGGTTGGATGTAGTCCTCCAGGCGCGCGACGGCGAATCCCTGTTCCCGGATCCGCTTGAGCAGATTGGCGAACATCTGCGTCATCGTTGTGCCCTTGAGTTCACTGGGCCCGCGGAAGTGGGCGAGGATGATGTCGCCGTTGCGCAGCTTCTTGTCCGGCGCCTGGTACTGCATGTTGCGGATCTGCATGGACTCCCGCCACCAGACGATCGCGCGTGGTCCGCACTCGCCCGCCGCGATCCTGGTGTTGTGGTTGTACGCGCCGTACGGCGGCCGGAACAGCAGTGGTGCGGTGCCGTACTTCTCGGTGAGGATCCGCTGGTCACCGCACACCTCCTCCCGCTGGCGGGCGAGGGGCAGGCTGCTCATCACGGGGTGGTGCAGCGTGTGGTTCTGGATGTGGTTGCCCAGGGCCTGCAGTGGCTTGAAGTACGCGTAGTCCGATTTGATCGCGTCGTTCATCAGGAACATCGTGACCGGGATCCGCAGGTCCCGCATCATGCGGACGAAGCGAGGGTCCTTCTCCTGCCCGTCGTCGATCGTGATGAAGACGACCTTCTGGGAGGTCGGAATACGGGTGAGGACCGGGACCGTTCCGGTGGCGGAGAGCTTCACCGGCTTGTCGGCGGGCGGTTGCGGGGTGGCCGGCAGAGGGGACAGGCCCCACTTGTGCCAGGCCGAGACTTCGGGCTGAGCCCTCGGCACCGTGCGGGTGCCGTTCGGTGAGGAGGCCGGAGAAGGGGCCGTTGCCTCACCGCTCCCGCCGGTGCCGCAGCTCGCGACGGTGAGCGCCATCGTGATCACCCCGCCCGCGACCCGGCACGCCTTCACCCGTCCGCTGCACCGCTCCACCGCGTCTCCCGCCTGCCTTGTGCCGGTGATCCACCAGGAAGATAGCCCGGTGATGCGACGAGAAGATCAATAGACAGGTATGAATAGCCTGTGGTGTCGGTGACATCACGTCGGCGACGAGCGGCAGGAGCGCCGTCCCCGCGGCCGGTCTGCGCACGAGCGCCCTGGTCGCGCGCCCCTGTCCACGCATGCCGTACGACGCGGCGGTCGGAGGCCCGGGCAGGCCACCCCGGCGCTTCCACGTCGCCGCCACCTCGTCCTCGGCGGTGCCCCTGGGACCCCCGGGCCATGGATTGCAGAGTTGCGCAATAATTGAGGCGTAAGGGGGGCTGCCCCGTCATCGGGAAGAAAGGGCGGTCGTGACGCCCGGGGACATGCGGCGAGAGCGTGAGGAGAACCTGCGGCTGGCTGCTGCCGTGGCCGAGGTCGAGGGGCTCTACTCGGCGTTGTTGCGGGCCGGCTCGTCCGACCGCCGCCGACTGCGGGCCGAACTGGCGCGCGCCGCCCGCCGTCTCGCGGCCACGGCGGCGATGCCGTCGCAGCCGCGCTCGGCCACCGTGCGTCGGACCCGGCGGGGCCGAAGGCGCGCCCTGGCCCAGCGCGGCGTCGCGTGGATAACCGCACGGTACGGAGGAAGCACGAGCTGAGCTTCGGCAGCCTGCGTGCGCTGCCGCCGGGCGAGCCGGCCCACGCCGGTCCTGGGGTCACTTCCTTCGCCGGCGGGCCTGCTTCACCTCGCGGTCGACGGCCCAGGCGTCGGCGACCTGCCCGAGGTGGCCGAGCTTGTCGGGATTGATCACTGAGCGGATGGTCCGGATCTGCCCCTCGAGCACATCCAGGGCCAGGATGTTGAGCACCTTGCCGTCCCGGTCGCGGAAGATCGCGCCGGGCTGCCCGTTGATCTCCCGCGGCTCGCACGTCACATCGACCCGGGCCAGACGGGCGAACACGGACGCGAGCAGCCGGGCCACGTTGTCGCCGCCGCTGACGGCCCTGGCGAGCTGCGGAGCCTTGCCGCCGCCGTCCCCGACCAACTGCACGTCAGCGGCCATCAGATTCCGCAGCCCGCTCACGTCGCCGTCCCTGAGCGCGTCGAAGAACCGCGCCGCCAGTTCCCGCTGCTCCTGACGGTCCGCTTCGAAGCGGGGCCGTCCGGCCCGCATGTGCCGCCGAGCCCGTACGAGCAACTGCCGGCAGGCCGCCTCCGACCGCCCGACCGCCGAGGCGACCTCGTCGAACCCGAAGCCGAACACCTCCCGCAGGACGAACACCGACCGCTCCAGCGGGCTGAGCCGCTCCAGGAGCAGCAGCGCGGCCATCGACACCGAGTCGGCCAGCTCCGCCGAACGCGCCGGATCCTGATACGGATCGCTGAGCAGCGGCTCGGGGAACCACGGGCCCACGTACTCCTCCCGTCTCACCCGCGCGGAGCGCAGTACGTCGATCGAGATCCGCGTCACCGTCGCCGACAGGAACGCCTTGGCCGAGGAGACCTGGGCCGCGGAGCCGTCGAAGCGCAGCCACGTCTCCTGCACCGCGTCCTCGGCCTCACCCACGCTGCCCAGAATCCGGTAGGCGATCGAGAACAGCAACGGCCGCAGCTCCTCGAACTCCTCGACCTTGTTCACGACGAAACCCCTCTCCCCGCAGGCATTCCACCCTGCCGCACTCGCCGGCGCGGTCATGTTCAGCCGAACTGTCCGGGCTCGTAGTCGCCGGCCGGCTGCCGGGTGAGGATGTTCAGCCGGTTCACCGCGTTCATGAAGGAGACCAGGATCACCAGGGCGGTGAGCTGCTCCTGGTCGTAGTGCTCGGAGGCGTGCGCCCACACCCGGTCGCTGACGCCCGTGGCCGCGTCCGCGACCCGGGTTCCCTCCTCCGCCAGTTCCAGCGCGGCACGCTCGGCCTCGGTGAAGACCGTGGCCTCCCGCCACGCCGCTACCAGGTTCAGCCGCACGGGGCTCTCGCCGACGGCGGCGGCCTCCTTGGTGTGGATGTCGACGCAGACGGCGCAGCCGTTGATCTGGCTCACGCGCAGCGCCACCAGCTCCTGCGTCGCGGCGGGCAGCGGCGAGTCCTTCAGCGCCCTGCCCGTCGACATGAGGTACTTCAGGATTTCGCCGGCCGTCCGGTCGGCGAAGTAGTCCAGTCGCGCGTCCATGGTGTGCTCCTCCGTGCTCGTCAGTGGCTGCACCCCCTGAGACGAGGTGGCCCGTCGCCCTGTGACACGGCCGAATGTGACCCGCGTCTCCCCGCCGCCGTCCTCCGGCTGGAGCGGGCCGGATCCGATGCCGGAACGGAGCCCGGGCGGACGGTCCGCCGACCGCCCGCCCGGGGGTTTTCGCGCGGTCCCGAAGCCCGACCGCGGGACCTGGTGCGCTACTTCAGGCCGCTGTCCAGCGCGGTCATCAGCTGGCCGCCGGGGGTGTCGCCGGACATCTCCCACACGAAGCCGCCCAGCAGGCCCTTGGACTTGATCCAGGCCGTCTTCTTCCCGATCGACCAGGCGTCGTCGAACGACCACCACTGGCCGTTCGGGCCGGTGTAGCCGAACGTCGACACCGACTGGTCGTCGTGGTGCACGGTCATGTTCGGGAAGCTGGTGATCAGGTTGGCGTAGCCGCGCACCCCGGCCTCGGTGTCGAACTGGCCGGGCGCCGCCCCGTTCGCGTCCTGCCACTCACCGCCGGCACCGCCGTCGGTGACCTGCTGCCACCCGCGCCCGTAGAAGGGGAAACCCACCACCAGCTTACGGGGGTTGACTCCCGCGCCGAGATACGCCTTGACCGCGTTCTCGATGCTGAAGTGGAACGGGTACGGGTCCTGCGCGTCGGTGTAGAGGTTGGACGCGTCGCCGGTGCGCTTGGGCTCCCAGGAGTTGTCGCTGCCCGAGCCGTGGAAGTCGTAACCCTGCACGTCGGCGTAGTCGAGGGAGTCGAAGATGCGGCTCAGGTCCCAGCCGGCGGAGTTCTTCGCCGGGTCGGCCGGGGTGAACGCGGTGAGCAGGCGGTGCGGGCCGCCGAGCGCGTCGAGCTGCTTGCGGAACTCGGCGAGCAGAGCCGTCAGGTTGTCCTTGTCCTGGGTGCCGTAGTGGTTGCCGGGATGGCCCTCCGAGCCCGGCCACTCCCAGTCGAGGTCGATGCCGTCGAAGATGCCGGCCGCGGTGCCCGGCCCGCCCGCGCCGTTGTAGACGGGCAGGTTGCCCTTGATCCACACGTCGATGCAGGACTTGACGAACTTCTCCCGGGCGGCCTGCGTGGCGGCGGCGTCGGAGAAGAACTTCGAGTAGGTCCAGCCCCCGATCGACGCGAGGACCTTGAGTTTGGGGTACTTGGCCTTGAGCTTCTTCAACTGGTTGAAGTTGCCGCGCAGTTTGCCCCAGCCGTCGTCGGCGACGCCGTCGACCGACTGGTCGGCGGACATGGGCCGCGCGTAGTCGGCGTCCGCGTCGCCCGCGTCAGTGCCCTGGTCGGGATCCTCCGGGTCGGTGGAAGTGCCCTTGGTGACACCCGCCTTGCAGGTGAGGTCCTTCGAATCCAGGTTCTCGAAGGCGTAGTTGACGACGTCCAGCTTGGCCGCGGCGCCGGAGGTGTCCAGGTTCTTCACGAAGTACTGGCGCCCGTAGATGCCCCACTGCACGAAGTACCCCACCTTCAGCTGCTTGCCCGCGCCGGCCACGTCGTCCGTGGTGACGCTCACGGCGTTGGAGGCGGCCGAGGGATTGTCGGCGGTGTCGCGGGCCTTGACGGTGAAGGTGTAGGCCGTGGCCGGGGAGAGCCCGTCCACGGTGGCCGTCGTGGTGTCCGCGCCGACCGACTTCGCCATCGTGCCGTCGCGGTAGACGTCGTACGCGGCCACGCCGACGTTGTCGGTCGACTTGTCCCAGGCCAGGCTGACGCTGGAGGAGGTCTTGCCGGTGGAGCGCAGGTTGCCCGGCGCGGTCGGCGGGGTCGGGTCGGTCGACGGGTCCACCGTCTTGACGGTCAGCGGGGCACTGGCCGGTCCGGTGTTCCCGCGCGTGTCCTTGGCCCGCACGGTGAAGGTGTAACTCGTCGCCGGGGTAAGGCCGGTGACCGTCGCGGAGGTGCCGCTCGTGGTGGCGACGGTGGAGTCGCCGCTGAGCACGTCGTAGGAGGCCACCGCGTGGTCGCCCGGCTGAGCGGCTGCCCAGGCCAGCGCCACCGAGTGCGCGGTGACCGCGGTCGCCTTCGGGGCGCCGGGGGCGGCCGGCGGGACGTCGGGGGTGCCGTCGCACTTGTCGCCGTTGACCGTGCAGCCGGTCGGGGTTGCGGCCGTCCCGGTCGCCGTGAACCAGTAGCTGTACGGCTCGGTGCTGCCGCCGGCCGGGACGTTCGCGTTGTAGAAGGCGTTCTTGACGGTCATGTGGCGCCCGGAGACGGTGACGTCGCCGTTGTAGTTCCCGCTGACGGAGACCCCGGCGGGCAGGTCGAACTCCAGGGTCCAGCCGTTGACCGCGGCCGAGCCGCTGTTGTGGATGACGTATGTGCCCTTCCACCAGGAGCCGTTGTCCTGGGTGGTGAACGTCGCCGTGAGGGTTCCGGCCGCGTGGGCGGGGGAGGCGAGGGTGATGAGCGCCGCGAGTGGCAGGAGCAGCGCGGCGCCCAGCGCGCCGGTCCGCCGCCGCATGTCTGGTCTGCGCCTGTGGAACATGGCTCTCCCTGTGGTGGTGGGGTGGTACAGGGGTGAGGTGATCCGTGCGTGTGCGCATGCGGGCACCGGACGATGGCGGCGGGTAAGGAGCGGGGAGGGCCGGGTCACGGCGGGCACCGCCATCGGTCGGGCGCCCACAACGTAGAAGGTCTGGACCAATGCGTCAATGGGTCCGGCCGCCTGGCGTCGCCGTCCGACGCCCCGGCCCGTCGCCCGTGGCTGGTGTGGCATGAACGGCGACAGGCGTCCCGCTCGGCCGCCGGTCCTCATGCGCCGCGCCTGTGGGCAGATGGATCCGGCCCGGGCGCGCGGTGGCGCGCACCCGGGCCGGTCCGGCCGGTGTTCCATGGGGCAGGGCCGCGCCGTGGTGCCGGCCGGTCAAGGGGTCGGAGGCGGTGCCGCGGGCCCGGTCCGCTCGGGACCACCCGCCGAGCCGCGCCTGCGACTTCGGGGGCCGCGGCAGGCAGCCGTCGGGTGCGGTCCGCGTGGTCTCGCGGGGCGCCGGCACCGCGTGCGAGGCGACGCGGGGTTCGGACGCGGAGCGTCCCCTGGGCGGCCGGGAACAGCCCGTCGGATCGAAACCGTTGCACCTTCCGAGGGGCTGCCCTGCGTACTGTGTCACCCGGTGGGGCGGGTGAGCGCCGGCCCTGACATCGCGGTTTTCGACCGAGCACTTCTGACCGGAGGACTTTTTCATGGCTGACCGGCCCCTGACATTGATGGCGGTGCACGCCCATCCGGACGACGAGGCCACGGGAACCGGGGGTGTCCTCGCGCGCTATGCGGAGGAGGGCATTCGCACGGTGCTCGTCACGTGTACGGACGGCGGCTGCGGCGACGGGCCGGGGGGTGTCAAGCCGGGCGAGCCCGGGCACGATCCGCAGGCCGTCGCCGCGATGCGGCGTCGAGAACTCGAAGCGAGCTGCGCAGTCCTCAAGGTCAGCCACCTGGAGATGCTGGAGTACGCCGACTCCGGAATGATGGGCTGGGCCACCAACGAGGCCCCCGGGGCCTTCTGGCAGACGCCCGTGGAGGAGGGCGCGGTTCGTCTCGCCGAACTCCTGCGGCGCTACCGGCCCGACGTGGTCGTGACGTACGACGAGAACGGGTTCTACGGCCACCCCGACCACATCCAGGCGCACCGCGTCACGATGGCGGCGCTGGCGATGACCGCGATGACTCCCAAGGTGTACTGGACGACCGCGCCGCGCTCCATGATGCGGCGGTTCGGGGAAATCCTGCGCGAGTTGGGCGCGGAGTGGGAGGAGCCGGATCAGGAGGAGGCGGCCGCCGTACCGCCCGAGATCGGTCTCCCGGACGAGGAGATCACCACCTGGGTGGACACCACCGACTTCGGCGGACAGAAGTTCGACGCGCTGGCCGCGCACGCGAGCCAGGGGGAGAACATCTTCTTCCTGAGGATGGGCAAGGAGAAGTTCACCGAGCTGATGGGTGTGGAGACCTTCGTCCGGGTCCAGGACGCAACCGGCGCTGCCGTGCCCGAGAACGACCTCTTCGCCGGGCTGCGCTGACCCCCGTGGCCGGCCTCGCCGCCGCCCGCGACACCGCCCGCGCCATCCTCCGCGACGTCGTCCGACGGCACGGAGGAACGCAGCACCGGCTTCCTACCAGGTCACCGGTAGCTCGAGCGGGAAGCGTCTGATGGTCTTCGTGTCCCAGCGGACCTCTTCGGGTGGTACGGCGAGCCGCAGTCCGGGGAATCGCGCCAGGAGCCGTCCGACGGCCACTTCGAGTTCGGCCATGGCCAGTGGCATGGCGATGCACCGGTGTCCTCCCCAGCCGAACGTCATGTGCGGGCTGCTGGGGCGGTTCAGGTCGATGGTGTGGGGATCGGGGTAGCGTTCGGCGTCACGGTTGGCGGTGAGGTAGGAGACGTGGACGTACTCGCCGGCCCGGATCCGGACTCCGTCCAGTTCCAGGTCCTCGAGCGCGACCCGGGGGATGCCCACGCCCTTGCGGAACGGGATGTGGCGCAGCAGCTCGTGCAGGACGTCGGTGAGCGTTTCGGGCCGCTGCCTGACGTGGCGCATCAGTTCGGGACGTGTCAGGAGCAGGTACGTGATGTTGCTGATCTGGCAGGTCGCCGTGTCCTGGCCGCTGAGCGCCAGCATCAGGGCCATGACCGCGAGTTCCCTGTCGTCGAGCTGTTCCTCGCCGTCCCGCGCCGCCGCCATCGCGCTGATGAGGTCGGGGCCGGGGGTGTCCCGGCGTTGTTCGACGAGTTTCGCGAAGTACGCGGTCAGGTCGGCCTTGGCGGTGGCGGCGGTTTCCTTGTTGTCCGCGCCGACGACGAGGAGTTGGTGCACGGACTCCTGGATGCGCGGCCATTCCTGGCGTTCGATGCCGAGGAGGTCCAGGACCGTGTGCTGGGGCAGCGTGTCGGAGAGGTGGGAGACCAGATCCGCCGGTGGGCCGTGTTCCTCCATCTCGTCCAGCAGGAGGTCCGCGAGCCGCGTGATGCGGTGTCGCATGCCTTCGACGTTCTGCTGGGTGAAGGCCTGGGAGGCGAGATGGCGGACGCGGCTGCTGTGCGGCGGATCCATCACGTTGATCGACTCGGGCGAGACGATGGGCTCCGGCGTCATCCGGGGGTAGTCGTGGCCGATGATGCCGGCCCGGCTGAGCCGGTGGTCGGTGGTCACCTGTTTGACGGCGTCGAACCCGGTGACCAGCCACGCGTCGGCGTCGCCGTAGGGGAGCCGGATCCGGGTGGGGGAGTCGCGGCGCATCAGGTGCTCGAGCGCCGGGTCGAACTCCAGGGCTTCGCTGAAGTCGAACGGGCAGGCGACGGTCTCGTTGTCCGCGGTCATCAGCCGGCTCCTCCGGGCATGGGTACGACGTTGGTGGTGTCCACGGCGTGGCGCAGGCTCCGGGCGAGGGACACGGCGTCGCCGACGGCCCAGTAGTGGACGAAGAACAGGCGGGGCTGGTCGGTCAGGTTGTGGTGGTGCACTTCGACGAGTTCGATGCCGCCCTGCCGCAGGGCGAGAAGCACGGGCTGGACCTCGTCGGCGGTCATCACCAGGTCACCGCTGAGCGCGGCCCTGCGGCCGCCCAGCGGCTGGAAGTTGACGGAAGTGGTCGAGCCCAGGCCCGGAGGCAGGATCACGTGGCCGTCGGCGATGGTCTCCCGGCGGACGAAGGTGATCTTGTAGACATCGTCGTCCGGATAGCCCTTGACCCCCAGCGCGGCATCGATGGCGGCGGTGTCCAGGTCGACGGGTGGCGGTGCCGTGGCGGGCACGGCGGGCGGGGTGCCGGTGCGGTCGAACGCGGCGCGCAGACCGCGGGCGACGGCGACCGGGTCGTGGCCGTGGGCGTGCACATGAATCCACCACACCTCCGGCGAGTGCGCCAGCAGGTGCTTGTGGAGGGCGGTCAGCATGATTCCGTGCCGCTGCAGGACGTCCACGAAGTGCTGCAGCTCCCGCTCGGTGACAACGACGTCGCCCATCAGGAGGGTGCTCTTGTCGGCGTAGCGCACGAAGGAGACGTGCGTGCCCAGGGCGAGCGCGGGACTGATCCGGACGCCGTGGGAGAAGACGGTGAGGTCCCGGCGCGGGAACGGTGTGTGGTACATGTACCGCTTCATGTCACCGGGCCGGCCGAGAGCCCGGCGCACGTCCGCCCAGTCCGCCGGCTTGGTCAGCACCGGCTGGACCAGCGTGCCCTCGCGTGTCCCGACGGGCCGGGCGTCGGCGTTGGCCCGGCCCGCCGTGACCACGGGTGCCGTGGCCGCGGCGGCCAGCACCCACCGCCGGGATGTGGTGAATCGGGAACGGGTGTCCTGCTGTCGCTCGTCAGCCATGTCGTTTGCCTCCTGGCGCGATGGAAGCACGACGGTTCGCACAGATCGGTGACCCGCACCGCACGTGCGGCCAGGTGGAGCAACAGGCCGGGGGCCCGGTCGTCCGTCAGGGGAGTCTCACCCTGCCGGGGTTCAGCAGGCGCCGAGGTCCTGCCAGACGCCCCACTCGCCGGTGGTTCCGGGCTCCTCGCCCTGCGTCCACCACTTGGCCTTCCAGTTGTGGCCCTTCCACGAGACCGTGTTGCCGCCGGTGTAGACCTGCGAGGAGTTCCACGCGGCGATCGTGCAGGTCGAGCCGCCACCTGTCCCGCCGCTCGTCGTGCCACCCGTGGTGGTGCCCCCGCTCGTCGTGCCACCCGTGGTGGTGCCCCCGCTCGTCGTGCCACCCGTGGTGGTGCCCCCGCTCGTCGTGCCCCCGGTCGTCGTGCCACCTGATGTGGTGCCGCCGGACGTCGAACCCCCGGACGTCGTGCCGCCCGATGTGGTGCCGCCCGACGTCCCCGAGCCCCCCGCGTACGCCGTGAACGCGTCGGTGAAGGCCAGGCTGCTCTGGCTGATCTCGCTGCACGTCGGCAGCGAGTTGGCGCTTCCGCTGCACGGCTGGTCGCGGTTGACCGACCAGAACGCCAGCCGCCCGACGCCGTGTTGCGCGGCGAAGCTCTCCACGGTCGCCGCGTCCGCGAGAGTGAACGTCGAACCGTCGTCGTTCTTGCCGATCATCGGGGTGATCCCGAGGTTCGCGTACGTGTAGCCCGGGTCGACGGACTGCATCTGGGCCAGCGTCGCCTGCGCCGCGGCGATCGACCCCTGACCCATCTCGGTCCCGGTGCCCGAGTAGTAGTCCATGGTCATGATGTTGACCACGTCGATCTTGATGCCGGCGTTCTTCGCGGCCTTGAGGATGTTGACGCCGTCGCCGGTCAGCCCGCTCGCCAGGACCGGCAGGGTCATGGAGAACTCGAGGTTCGGGTTGGTCGCCTTGAGGTCCTTCATCGCCTGCATCTGGCGTGCCGCGGCGGCGGTGTCCGCCACCGCCGCGCCCTCGACGTCGAAGTCCAGCCGCGTGACGCCGTAGTCGTTGATCAGGGCCTGGTACCCGGCGTCGATCGAGCTCTGGGTCGTGCACGTCCAGGCCAGCGGCATGCCGCTCGCGCCGCCCGAGGAGATGATCAGTGACGCGCCCTCGGACTTCGCCTTGGCGATCAGCGGGTCGGTGTAGGAGTCGTTGCCGATCGGGAGGGTGTCGCCCCAGATCTGGTTGCAGCCCGAGCCGAGCACGAAGGCCGCCGTGTACGCCTTGAGGTTGTGGCCGGTGATGGCCGTGTCGAGCATGCCTTCCTGGCTGTTCGACATGTCGACGTAGGGGGCGACGGAGTAGACGTCGGCCGACGCGGCCGCTCCGCTGGGGGCCAGGGCGAGGACCGTACCGGCGGTCACGAGGGTGAGTGCGGAGGCGGAAGCCGCCCATTTGGCAAAGTGCATGACAGTCCCTCGGCATGGGGGTGGGGGAGTGGGGGAGATGCGCGCGAAAAGAGAGGGGAGTTGCACGGAGGAGGCGTCAACGGCCTTGGAGGGACCTGACGTTGTCACCGAACGTCCAGCCCTTCGAGCCGTCCCAGTTGAGCGACCACGTCATGAGGCCCTTCAGCCCGCCGCCGTAGGCGTTCCACGACTGGCTGACCAGACTGGGCGCCATGTAGCCGCCGCCCGCGCCGGGTTGGGCAGGCAGGCCCGGGACCTGCTTGTCGTAGGGCACCTTGATCGTGGTTCCCTGGACGACCAGTCCGTTGTTCAGGCACGTGGTCTGCGCGGTGAAGCCCGCGACCGTGCCGGCCTCGTAGGAGTCGCCGGAGCAGCCGTACATGCTGCCGTTGTAGTACTGCATGTTGAGCCACCACAGGCGGCCGTTGTCCACGTACTTCTTCACGATCGGCAGGTACGCGCCCCAGATCGAGCCGTACGTGACGCTGCCGCCGGTGACGTACGCGGTCTCGGGAGCCATCGTCAGGCCGAAACCGGCCGGCATCTGCGACAGTACGCCGTCGATGATGCGCTCGAGGTTGGCCTGGGAGGTGGACAGCGTGTTGATGTCGCCGCTTCCGGACAGGCCGGTCTCGATGTCGATGTCGATCCCGTCGAAGTTGTACTGCTTGAGGATCGGCACCACCGTCGCCACGAAGCGGTCGGCGACCGCGCTCGATGACAGGTCGATGCCCGCGGCCGCGCCCCCGATCGACATCAGGATCGTGGCGCCCGCGGCCTTGGCCTGGCACATCTCGGCGGGCGTGGGCACCTTGACGCCGGTGTCCATGCCGTCCTGCCACTGGACGGTGCCGTCGGAGAGGATCACCGGGAACGCGGCGTTGATGACGTTGTAGCCGTGCGCGGCGATGCGGCTGTCGGTGATGGGGATCCAGCCCATGCCGGGGTGGACGCCGTTGGAGGCGCCGTCCCAGTTCTCCCAGTAGCCCTGGAGGACCTTGCCGGACGGCCTGGGCTTCGTCGGGCAGGTGCTGCCCGGCGGGGTGGTGGGTGGAGTGGTCGGTGGGGTCGTGGGTGGAGTGGTCGGCGGCGTCGAAGGCGGAGTGGTGGGCGGGGTGGTCGGGGGAGTGGAGGGCGTTCCTCCGGGACCGCTGAGCACCACGTCGTCGGCGTAGTAGGCGGGTTGGCCGAACCAGCCATGCAGGTAGATCGTCACCGAGGTGGTGTTGGCGCCGGTGGTGAAGTCGACGCTGAGCCGGCCGTACGCGGAGTTGCCCGGTGTCCACGTCGAGGGATCGCTGCCCGCGCCGGTGCCGGTGGCGCCGAGGTAGACGTAGGAACCCTGGACGTAGGCGCTCAGCGTGTACTGGGAGCCGGGCTGCACGCTGATGGTCTGGGTGCACCGAGCGTCGTCCTGGCCGGACGGCGTGGCCTTCAGGGCGCCGGAGCCCGAGTGGACCGGGCTGGTCACCGCGGCCGCGCCGGACCCGGCTGAGCACGTCCAGTTCGAAAGGCCGCTCTCGAAACCGGGGTTGGCCACCAAATTGGTCGTCGCGGCGCCTGCCGAACCGGAGTTCACCAGCGCGAGGCCGGCGGCGGCCAGGGCGGTCGCGCCGGCTCCCGCGAGGACGCGTCGCGCGACGGTTGAGCGTGGGGCTGTGCGGGGCTGACCGCTGCCGGCCGGACCTGTGGGGCGCGACCTCCGACGGAACATGCTGTGCTCCCTTCTCGCCACATGCCATGGGCATGGCAAGGTGGAGGGTGTGACGCCCGGCTCGGGGTGAAGCGGAGAGATGCGGCCGTGTGACCGTCGGGATCGTAGGATGGGCGGCTGGGCTCGTCAATAGGTCTGGACCAAAGGTGGGGGGAAGCCCTGTCCTGCACGAATGCGCGAGGCAGCCACGCCGCCAACTCCGGCCCCAGGTGTCTTGGAGCGGCTTGGTCTCAAGGGACCAGGACGACCTTTCCCTGGTTGGCCCGGGCCTCGATCGCCGCGTGTGCTCGTGCGGCGTCCGCGAGGGCGAACTCCGCGTGGACCGCGGGCCGTAGCGCACCCTCGCCGAACAGCCTCCACAGTTCTTCGATCCACCCGGCGTACCGCCGTGGCTGGGTCCTCGCCACGACCGCCACCTGGAAACCGATGGCGGACTTGCCGCCCGCGAGGAGGTCGTGGGCCTCGATGGTGCCGCCGCCCGAGCTGTACGCGACCAGTCTTCCGCCGGGTGCGAGCGCCCTGACGGCGGGTGTGAGCAGTCCGCCGCCGACCGCGTCGAGCACGATGCCGACCGGCTCGCCCCAGTCCTGCTGCCCGTATGTGACCACGGCGTCGGCGCCGAGGGAACGTACGAACTCCTCCTTGGCGAGGTCGCTCACGGCGGCCACGACACGCGAGGCGCCCCTCAACCGGGCCAGTTGGAGGGCGAGATGGCCGACCCCGCTCGCCGCCGCGGTGACGAGGACCGACTCGCCCTTCCCCGGACGCGCGGCCTCCAGGGCGCCGAGCGCCACCACACCACTGCGGACGAGCGCCACGGCGTCCTTGGCGGTGGCGCGCGCCGGGACGGGTGAGGCCATGGCGGTGTGCAGCAGGGCGTACTCCGCGTACCCGTGCCCGAAGCAGAGGCCGGTGACCCGGTCGCCGGGCGCGTAGCCGCTCACGCCGTCGCCGACGCGCACCACTTCACCGGCCAGTTCTCCGCCGAGCGGGATGGGTCGCGCGCTTTCGCGTACTTTGCGCACGACGGGGAGCGTGACGCCGATCGCCTCGGCTCTGACGAGGAGTTCGCCGGCTTCGGGCTCCGGGACGGGGACCTCTTCGAGGAACAGCTTCTCGGGTCCACCGCTGTGTTCGTAGCGGATGCGCCGCATGTCCGACCGCCTCCCGGCACTCGTCAGGTTCATTGGAGATCCCAACGATAGCTGCAAGCTCGTTGGGAGTCCCAACGTTTTGTCGATAGGCTGTCGGGGATGACAGAGAACCCGTCGGCGCCCAGCCGGATCCGCGACCTCCCGAGCTGGCTCCTCGGCCGGGCCGCGGCCCGTGGACGCGGCCTGGTCTCGGCGGCGCTCGCGCAGCACGACATGAGGATGTGGCATCACGTGGTCCTGGCGGCGGTCGCGGATCTCGGCCCCGTCGCGCAGGCCGAGCTGGGCAGGGCGGTCTCGCTCGATCCGAAGGACATGGTGGGCGTCCTCAACGACCTCCAGGCGGCGGGCCTCGTCGTACGCACCCCCGACCCGGCCGACCGCCGCAAGAACGCGGTGAGTCTCACCCCCGAGGGCGCACAGCGCCTGGAGGAGTGCACGGCGGCGGGCAAGCGGGCCAACGACGAGCTCCTGGCCCCGCTGTCCGCGGCGGAGCGGAAGCAGTTCCTGGAGATGCTGCGAAGGATCAGCGGAGTACGGTGATCCCGTGGGCCCCGCGGATCGGTTCACGCACGCGGAACAGGTGGTCGGCGGACCGCTGAGATCAGTCCGCCGGGGCCTTCCTCGTGCCCTGGCGGGGTGGTGATGGGGCGGCCGTAGGCGGCGGCGCGTTCGCGCAGGGTGTGGCAGGAGGCCTGCCAGCCGTGCCCGGCCAGCCAGCCCACCGGGTCGTCGGGCATCTCCGAGACCCACAGGGACGCCGCCGATCCCGGCGCCGCGTCCGCGCCGAAGCGCTCGATCACGCCTCGCGAGCCCAGCGTCAGCCCCATCCGGCTGCCGGGTGCCGACCGCGCGCTGATCCGGGCCAGCAGCAGTTCCACCGCGTCCTGAGGCAGATAGATCAGCAGTCCTTCGGCGATCCACACGGTCGGCCGGGCCGGGTCGTGCCCTGCGGCGGCCAGCGCGGCCGGCCAGCCCTCCCGCAGATCCACCGCTACGGTGATCCGCTCGCAGCGTGCGACGGCCCGCTCCTGACGCAGCACCGAAGCCTTGAAGTCCAGTGGCGCCGTGGTGTCGACCTCGAACAGCCGGGTGCCCTCGGGCCAGTCGATCCTGAAGGCCCGGCTGTCCATGCCGGCGCCGAGCAGCACGACCTGCCGGATCCCGGAGGCGGATGCCTGCCGCAGCAGGTCGTCGAGGAACTTCGTGCGGATGACGATGGAGAACGCCACGGCCAGCCGGCGGCGCCGCGCGCCCTCGTCGTCGGGCAGCGGCGGCGAGGAGGGCCACAGGCCGCCGGCGGCGGCGAAGGCCTGGGCCAGCGGGTCGCGGAACAAGGCGTTGTCCCGCGCGCTCTCCAGGGCCCGCACCCTGGCCACCCCCACCGCGGTGGCCCACACTCCGGACGGCCGCACCGGCTCCTCCTCGTCCATCACCGCGCCGGCCCGGCGCCGTGACCGCCGGCTTCACCGGATTTTCCTGAACTCGCGGTAAGTACGGGCTGGTAGTACCCGCTGGAGGCCGCACTGTGCCAGGTGATGTCGGTGAAGCCGGCTTCGGCCACGAACTTGGCCAGTTGCGGGGGCGTCAGCGCCCAGCAGGCGCACCGGCGGACTCGGACGTCCCAGGTGTTCTGCGCGGGGATGAGCTGGAAGTGCTCCAGGTCGTAGCGCTCACCGTCCTCATGCCAGTGCCACAGCTGGAAGGTGATCACTTGGCCGTCGCGTGTCTCCGAGACCTGAGGAGGTGTCGCCGTGGGTCTGGTACGGCGTGCCTCGGCATAGTCCCGGACAGTGATCACCAGTAGTCCGTCGTCGCGGAGCACCCGTCGCATGCCGAGGAGGGCCGCCCGGAGATCTGGTCCGGAGAGCAGGTGCGGGAGGGAGTTGTCCGCGCAGAGGACCACATGGAACGACGCGTCCTTGAAGGGCAGTTGACGCATGTCGGCCGCGGCGGCCGGAAGCCGGCCGCCCCGGGCGGCCGCCTCGGCGGCGGCGCGCGTGGCGGCCACCGGGCTCAGGTCGCTGCCGACGACCTGGTGCCCGGCCAGGGCCATGCCGACGGCCTGGGTACCGATCCCGCACGAGCAGTCCAGGACGGTGTGCGGTCCCGCGCCGAGGGATTGGCGGACGAGCCCGTCCAGTACCTCGGCCTGGTAGGCCATGCTCGCGTCCCAGTCCCGGAACACCAGGTGGTAGTCGTGGGCCAACTCGTCGTAGAAATCCCGCACGGAGAGCTCGGACATGTGTCCCACCGTAGTGCGTGACCGCCGGTGAGGACGGGCGGTTCGGGCAGCGGCTCGTCTACTACGACGGCAGCGCCGGACGATCACCACGGGCAGTGGACCGGAGCACGAGTTCTGACCTCACCGGGGTGCCTGTGTCACGCGGCCGAGGTGATGGCCCGGATGACGGCTGTGATCGCCGGTGTCGGGCGGCCTGCGAGTCGGGCTACGAGAACCCGGCGGATTTCGGGCGGTGCGCCCTGGACGTGGAGCAGGCCCACTCCGGGCGGCAGTACGGGTGAGAGCCGCAAGGGAACGGTCGTCACCCCGAAGCCTCCGGCGACCAGGTGGAGCTTGGTCAGCCAGTCGCGTGCGCGGTGGACGACGCGGGGTCGTGCGGGCAGGCCGGGCCAGACGCCGAGCAGGGGCTCGGAGGCGGACGCCGGGGTGGCGATCCACGGGGCGTCGGCCAGTTCGTCGACGTGCACCGTGGTGCGGCCGGCGAACCGCCCCGTCGAGGACGCCGCGACGACCAGTTCGGTGTCCGTGACGGTCTCGGTGTGCAGGCGCGGCGACTCGCCGTCCAGGGGCCGGTGGGGCGGGCGGGAGGTCAGCACGGCCAGGTCGGTCGAGCCCGCGCGCAGTGCCCGGATGAGGGTGGGTGTGGTGCCCTCGGTCGTGGTGAGCGTGATCTGCGGGTCGGTGGCAGCGAGGCGGGTGAGCGCAGGGGGCAGGAGGGCCGCCCCCGCGCTCAGGAACAGTCCGAGCCGTACCTCTTCGGTACGCGGGGCGGTGCCGGTGAGATCGCGTTCGGCCGCGGTGAGGCAGTCGAGGATCGTGCGGGCGTGGCGCAGCAGGGTCAGCCCCGCCGGGGTGAGCCGCACTCCGTCGGGGCGGCGCTCGAACAGGGCGGCGCCCGCGCTCCGTTCGAGGGAGGCCGCCTGGCGCGAGACGGCGGACTGGGTGTAGCCGAGCCGCGCGGCTGCCGCGGTGAAGCTGCCGGACTCGGCGATCTGCCGCAGGACCCGCAGGCCGGTGCTGGAGATGTCCATGCGGTACAGGCATACCACGCATGCGGGATCGTCGCTTCCCGCATGCCCGGCGTGCTCGTAGTGTCGATCGCGACGCACACGGACGGACATGGAGGTCTCACGTGCGAGCAGCGGTTCTGACGCGATTCGGTGACCCGCTCATGGTGCGGGAGGTGCCCGACCCGGAGGCAGGCGGTGGGGAGGTGGTGGTGGAGGTGCTCGCCACCTGTGTGGCCCCGTACGCCGCCGAGGTCTTCGGCGGCCGGCGCAACTACCCCCTCGTCCCGCCCGTCGTGCCCGGGATCGGCGGGGTGGGACGGGTCGTCCACGCGGGCCCGGACGCCACCCGGCTGCGCCCCGGCGACCTGGTGTGGTGCGACTGCACGGTGCGCTCGCGGGACGACGCCCTGACGCCCGACATCACGCTGCAGGGCTGGAGTTCCCGCGGCGAGGGCGGCGCGCGGCTCGCCGAGTACCTGCACGACGGATCGTTCGCCGAACTCATGCGGGTCCCGACGGAGAACGTCTTCCCGCTGCCCGCCGCAGCGGGGGACGACCCGGCACGCTGGGCAGCGCTGGGCGTGCACGTCATCCCCTACGGCGGGCTGCTGGCCGGAGGGCTCGCCGCGGGTGAGACGCTGCTCGTCAGCGGGGCCACCGGAAACCTCGGCAGCAGTGCCGTCGCGGTCGCGCTCGCCATGGGAGCGGGCCGCGTCGTCGCCCCGGGCCGCAACCGGGCCGCGCTCGGCCTCCTCGCCGGCCGGTTCGGTCCGCGGGTGCGCCCGGTCGTGCTCACCGGGGACGAGGCGGGCGACCGCGCGGCGGTGTCCGCCGCGGCCGACGGCCCGGTCGACCTGGTGATCGACCTGCTGCCGCCGAGCGCACCCAGCACGGTGGCGCGCACGGCGGCCATGACCGTACGCGAGCACGGCCGCGTGGTTCTCATGGGCGGTGTCGGCATGCTCGGTGGCGAGGACCTCGCACTCCCGTACCCGTGGATCATGCGCAACTCGATCACCGTACGCGGCCAGTGGATGTACCCGCGTACGGCGAACGTCGGCATCGTCCGGCTGATCGCCTCGGGCACCCTGGACCTCGCCCCCGAACGGGTCCGCGCCTTCGGCCTGGACGCCGTCAACGACGCCGTCGCCCACGCCGCCTCGCACGGCGGCCCCTTCGACCGCACCGTCCTCACCCCCCGCGGGCTCGCTGACAAGACCGGCTGATCCCCCCCGGCCACCCGCCCGGGGACGCGGGCACCGCTGATCAGGGCGAGGCCATCCGGCGTGGGCGCGGACACGGGACGATCCGGTGCCTGCCCCTTCCGGCCGCGGTACGGTCCTGCCATGTCCCGATCAGCCGATGCCGGCCTTTCCCCGTCCCCCGTCACCGCCGATGACCTCGACCTTGCCGTGCGGCTCGCTGTGGCGGTGCTTCGAGAGGCGCCCCCAGCCGCTTGGGAGAGCAAGGCCGGTTCGCTGGAATGGGACTGCTGGGAGACCGTGGAGCATCTCAGCGACGACCTCTTCGCCTACGCCGCGCAACTGGGCCCCAAAGCACCGCCGTTGGATCGCGAGGTGCCCTTCGTGTGGGAGAGCCGGCGGCCCGGCGGCCCGGCGAACGCCATCCACGCCGACCGTGAGGCGGGGCCGGCGGGCCTGTTGGAGGTCCTGGAAGCGAGCGGCGCGCTGCTGGTCGCCATGGTGCGCACGGCGTCTCCGCAGGCCCGCGCGTACCACGCCTTCGGTGTCTCGGACCCCGAGGGATTCGCGGCGATGGGGATCGTGGAGACCCTGGTGCACACGCACGACCTGGCACAAGGACTCGGGCTCGTATGGAGCCCGCCCGCCGGTCTGTGCGCGCGGGTGCTCGCCCGGCTGTTTCCGGACGCGCCATCGTCCACGGACGCCTGGCTCACCCTCTTGTGGGCCACGGGACGCGCCGAACTCCCCGGGTACCCTCAACTCACCACATGGCGCTGGGACAGCACACCCCGGACACAGCCCGGACCGAGGCACGCACACTAGCCCTCAGCGACCGGGCCGGGGCCGGATTGGCCGGCGAGCACTTCGCGGACGCGGGCATGCAGCGGGGAAGCAGCGGCGAGGAAGCCGGCCGAAGCCGGGGTCCACGGGTTTCCCTCGACGTCGGTGACCAGTGCCCCTCCTTCGCGGGCGATCAGGGAGCCTGACAGGAGGTTGTTGGCGTCCCGGCCGTACTCCCAGAACACATCCACCTGGCCTGAGCCGACCTGAGCGCCCTGCAGAGCGGTCGGGCCCAGATTGCGGACGGCCAGCGCGTGCCGCAGCATCGCCGTGAGCGAGGAGCCCGCGCGCTCGGGCTCAGGGTTGAACGGGGGCCGGCTCGTGCACGCCAGCGCAGCGGGGAGTTCCCTCGCCGGCACCGTGATCCGGCGCCCGTTGAGGTGGGCGCCGCGACCCTTGACCGCGGTGTAGAGCATGCCGAGTTCGGGCGCCCACAGCACCGCCAGCACGGGCTCCCCGTCGGCGACCAGGGCGATCGTCACTCCCCAGTAGGGCAGGTGCCGTAGGTACTGCACGGCGCCGTCCACCGCGTCGCAGACCCATGCCTCGCCGTGTTCCGCCACGGTGGTGCCTATCTCGTCCTCGTTCCACACGGCCTGCCGGCGCAGCTTCGCGAGGCGGTCCCGCAGCAGCGCGCCAGCGGGCTCGTCGACCCGGGCGAAGACCCCCATGAGCGACGCCATGTCGGCACCCACGTCAGTGGGGCGGTGCTGCTGCGCGAAGGCGCCGGCCTCCCGCGCGATCCGGACGACCTCGGGCAGCAGTTCCTGGTACATCATGCGTTCCCTTCCGGTGGAGTCTTCCGCACCAGGGGTAGCATTCCGGCGACGACAGGCGACGCGACGAGCCACAGGGCGGCGGAAACAGGACTTCATGACCGGCCAGACAGCGATTCCGGCATCGTGCTCGACGATCTGGACCGACGTGTCGTCGGCGCCCTGAGCGGCTGCTCACGCTGCTCACCGAAGACGCCCGCCTGCCGCACACCGCGCTGGCCCAGCGCACCGGCGCCTCGGAAAGCACCGTCCGGCGGCGCCTGCGCCACCTCACCGACAGCGGCATGCTCCGCACCCATGCCGTCATCGACCCGCGACTGCTCGGGCCGGCCATCGACGCCAACCTGTGGCTGGAGGTCCCACCCGCTCATCTGCACGCGGCGGGCGAGGCGCTCGCCGCCCATCCCCACACGCATGCCGTCGTGGCCACCACCGGCCCGGCCAATCTCGTGGCCTCGCTGTACTGCCCCGACCTGCACGCCCTTTACGACTTCACCGCTCATGTGCTCGGGCCCCTGGGGATCGCCCGGGTGGAGACCAACGTCATCGCCGGAACCGTCAAGCCGGTGGGGGCCCCGTAACTGCCGCTCTCAGAAAGGGCGTTCGCGTCATGGCAGGTGTGCCAAGGGAGTTGGGGCGCGCGAAAACTCCTGTGCGCCGGCCCGCGCACCTCTGCGATCATCGCCGAATGGCGCACAGTTTCGAATCGCTGGTCATCCGGCACACCCACCGCCTTCCGTCCCCCAAGGGAGCCGCCGGAGACGGGACGATCGCGGCGCGGCAGTTCGACGCGGCGCTGACGTCCGTGGGCTTCAAGCTCTCGGCGGAGCTGCTGGAGCGGCTGTCGGGGCTGTGCGAGGCCGCGGTCGTGCACACAGCCAGGCGGACGCTGCGCACCGTGAGCGAGATGGTGGGCGACCACGTCCGGCACAACTCCTACTTCATCGACTTCCCGGCGAGCGTGCCGGACACCGAAGAGTTCTGGACGCGGTGCGTGGCACAAGCGCTCGGCGACGAGAAGTCGCGCGGGAAAGTGCTGACGCAGCTGCGGAGTGGCGCGCTGGACCTGCTCAGCCTCCCCGCCTACGGCCGCTACCAGCACACGTACGAGGAAATGCTCGCGGCGCAGGACGAACTGATCGCGTCCGCGGGCGACCGGATCACCGTCCTGCATCTCGGCCGGGACCTGGAGGACGAACTCACCGGCCTGTACCTGGCCCTGGCCGGCAGTACGACCCCGCTCGGCGAGGACGACCTGCGCGACCTCAAGACGCTCGCCGCGCGGTGCGCACTGGGCCCCCAGCCAGAGGCGATCCCGGTCCGGGAGAACCGGGCGGCCGTCAACGAGGCCCGGCTCGGCGTCGGCGCGGACCTCCTCCTCGACACCGTCACCGATGTGCTGCGGCTGGCCTGCGCGCTGTCGGGCGGCGACGTGACGCTGCGGGAGCCGACCCGGTTCCGGTCGCTGTCGCGGCCGGTGCGCCGGCGACTGCTCGCGGGTCTGGACGCCGTGGTCGCGGCCAACCCCGCGAAGCTCGCCGACGTGCACGCGCACCGGGAGCCCTTCAAGCGGCTCGGCGAGCGCCTGCACCCGCACGAGCACCCGGGCCGGCCGCACGCCGCCGACGTGTTCGCCGTCGCGCGGGGCGAGAAGGAGGCCCCGTCCTTCGAGAGCCGGATCGAGAAGCTGCTCGACGCCTCCGACGTCGTCGGCGCGGTGAAGCTGCTGAAGTCCGCCCCGGGCAAGCTGTTCCGCGCCCTGGACCTTTTGCTGCGCGTCGCCGCCGGACAGGAGGAACGGGACGCGGTGGTCGCCGCCGCGGTGGAGGTCGCTCCCGATGTCTCCGGCCGGGTCGTGCTCTCGGTGCGCGAGCATCTCCACAACCGGGCACGTGGGAGCGACGCACCCCGGATCTTCGTCAACCGCCGGGGCCGGGCCTGGGTGACCCCCGACTTCCGGGCGCCGGTACCGGCCGCCGACCGCGATCGTCTGATCGCCGCCCTCGACGCCGAGGTGCGCCGCCGGCTCCCGGCGCCGGCCCGCCTGCTGCTCGACCCCGAGGTCCTCGACGTCGCCCTTCCGCTCAGCGGCCGGGCGACCGCGGCCGGGCTCGGCGTACTGCCGCGCGGGTCGGTCTCCGCGGTCGACGGCGAACAGCTGCGCTTCTTCGTGTACTGGAAGCAGGCCAAGGACCGGACCGACTACGACCTTTCGGGGCTGCTTCTCCGCAGCGACTACAGCACTGATTCCTGGCTCTCCTACACCTCCCTCACGGCCGCGGGCGGGAAGCACTCGGGTGACATCACCGAGGCGCCCGACGGGGCCTCGGAGTTCATCGACCTGTCCCTCGACCGGGTGCGCGGCACGTTCATCGTTCCGCAGGTCAACATCTACGCCGGCGAAGGCTTCGAGGAGGTCGAGGAGTCGTTCTTCGGCTTCATGCTCCGCGACGGCGAGCAGAAGGGCCGGCCGTTCGAACCGCGCACGGTGCGGATGAAGTCGGAGCTGCGCGGAACGGGCCGGGTGGCGCTGCCGCTGGTGTTCCGGCGCGAGGACGACGGCCGGTGGCGTGCGAAGTGGCTGCACGTCTACCTGAAGGGCATCTCGTCGGCCAACCGGGTCGAGGAGAACCAGGTGTCCGTCTCGAAGGTGGTCCGCGCCGTCGTGGAACGTGAGCAGTTGACGGTGCGGTACCTGATCGACCTGATGGCCGGCGACACCACGAGCGTGGACCTGTGGGACGGCGGGACGGTCCCGGACGAGCCCGTGACGTACATCGGCCTCGAGCGTCCCGAGGGACTGCATCCGGACTCGCGGATCATCACCCCGGAAAATCTGCGCGACTTGATCCCGGGCTGAGTGCTAGCGTTGCCGACGGCGAGGCCATGAAGGGGCTTCCTTCTCAACTCCACCTGTAACGAGTCCCTTCGCTCTCCTCGCCCTCGACTTCGCCGCTGACGCGGGATGCCGATCCGGCGGCATCCCGCGTCGGTCGTGCGGCAGCCGCATGGTGGTGCTGTGCGGCAGAGGGAGCCCCTGGTGCCGGCGCACCGGTTGCGCCAAGCTGCGGCACATGGACTGGACACCCCTGCTCTCCACCTTGAGCGGCGCCGTCATCGGCATCGCAGCCACTTTGATCGCCGACCGCAACCGGTGGCGGCGGGAGGAAGCCAGGCACGCTCTGGAGACACGGCGCGAGGTCTACACGGAGTACGTCTCCGCCCTCAAGGCCGCGGGTGAGGAGATACGGGCCGTCGCCCTGGGCGACCACATGTCCGAGTCGGCCCGCGACGCGGCGGTGCGAGAGGCCGTGCGCGGCACCGGCATCTACACGGCGAGCGAACGCCTCTGGCTCGTGGGCCCGCCGCAGGTCGTGGAGGCGGGGAACGAGGCGTTCCACAGCATGCGCGCGCTCCGCGACGCCTATGCCCGTGGGGTGGCTGTCGGCTCCGCCGCCGACGCGCCCCTGATAGAGCGGCGGCGCGAGGCCATGGCGCGGATGCGTCGCCTCATGCGTGAGGACCTCGGCGTCGGACCCCTCGGAATCGAGTGATGTGCATCGGCCCTTGCCGAAGGAAGGCAGTCCGAAGGCAGTCCGACAATGGATCGGGTCCCTGGCTAGCGCCAGCGGGTGCGGAAGCCGCCGGGGGCGTCGCCGGTCTCGCGGGCGAAGAACTTCCCGAAGTTGGCGGGTTCGGAGAATCCGAGCATCCGGCCGATCGCGGCCACGGGCAGGTCGGTGTGGACGAGCAGGCGCTGCGCCTCCAGGGCGGCGCGGGCGTCGATGAGTTCTTTGGCGGTGCGGCCGGTGGCGGCCTGGCAGGCGCGGGTCAGGGTGCGTGGTGAGTAACCGAGTTGGGCGGCGTACCTCTGTACGGAGCGGGTGGCGGCGAAGGAGCGCTCCAGCTCGTACCGGAAGGCGCGGAAGACCTCGTCACCGGCCTCCGCCGAGGTGGAGCGGTCCGGATGGGGCAGCCGGGCCAGGCGCAGCAGCACCGCGCCGAGGAGCTGGCGCAGCAGGGGGACGGTGAGACCGGCCTCGGTGTCCTCCCGGTAGCCCTCCAGGGTGTGGTACTCGGCCGCGATCTCGGCCATGGCCCGGTCGAGGACCTGGTGGTCGCCCGGGGACAACGTCCAGGCGGCCGGCCCGAAGCCGTCGAGGAGGGACGCGAGCTGAGGCAGACGCGGTGGGAAGGCGGCGGTGAACAGCACGAGCACGGCGTCCAGTTCGGCCAGGTGGCCCTCCGCGTCGGCCGGGAACCGCTGGACCTGCCCGGGCCGCACATGCAGAAGCCTGCCCGGTGCGCAGGGCTGGGGCACGAAATCGACCATCATGGTCGCCTCACCGCCTCGTACGAGAAGCAGTTGGTGGAAGTCCGTCCGGCTCGCGGTGCGGGCGACTTCCCTTTTCAGACGGCGGCGCAGGACGTCGAACGGCAGGACCTCGATGCCCAGCCGCGGACGGTCGGGATTGCGGTAGGCGATGTCGATGACGTCGCGGTGTCCAACTTTGACCATGACGGGTCCCGACTCTACCTCGCCGCGGGAGCCCCCTGGCGGGGATCGTGAAGGCGTCACTTCGTGCCGCGGGCCTGCGTTGTCGAGACCCGCGGCGCGCTCGTACATCCCTGCCCCGATGGGCACTACCAAGTAAGGATCCACCACTGTGAAGACTGCGATCACCGACCCCGCACTGCTGCCCGGCGCGTTCGAGGAGGCCCTGAACGGCGGTGACGTCGAGGGTGTCCTGGCCCTGTTCGCCCCCGGCGCCACCATGCGCACGACGGCCGGCGAGGTCATCGCCGGCCACGAGGCGCTGCGCCGGGAGATCAGCGGGACCGTCGCCGCCCGTGGACGGCTCACCAACATCCCCCGGCACACCCTGGTCGGCGCCGAGGCGGCGCTGCTGGTCACCGACTGGACCCTCGAAGTCACCGCCCCCGACGGCCGGCGCGTCGCCCCGACCGGCACCACCGCCAACGTCGCCTGCCGAGGAGCGGACGGCTGCTGGCGGTTCTCCGTGCTCAATCCGCTCGGCACAGCCTGAGCGGCGGCCCCAGCACGCGATGTGCCGGCCTCCACCGGCCCGACGCCGCCGGTCGGGTCGTCCACGCCGTCGTGGGCGACACCGGCGACGAAGCCCGCGTCGGCGAGGGACGAGGGAGTTCCCCAACAGATGGCCGACTCCTCGAAGGCGGCGGCCGGTTGACGCCGGCCCACGGTCCGCCGCTGCCGGGCCGTCGGTCCATCGCGACGGGGAGCGATGACTTCGGGCGGGAACTCGGGTCTGCCCTGGCATGACTCGAACCATCGATGACATCCCGGTCCCTCTCGATTCGGGCGCCGTCGCGCTCGGCCGCCACCTGCTCGACGTGGCCGACGGGCCGGAAGGCCTGACCTGCGACGCCGCGAGGTGATCCGATGACCACTGTCAACGTGAACGAGGTCGAGCTGGGCATCGAGTCGTTCGGTGAGGAGGGGGCGCCACTCGTCCTGCTCGCGGGCGGGACGACGATGCTGTCCTGGCCCGACGCGCTGTGCGAGCGCCTCGCCGCCGGCGGCCGCCGTGTGGTGCGCTACGACCTGCGCGACAGCGGGACGTCGACGACGGCGGATCCGCAGGCTCCCGCCTACACCCTGCGCGACCTCGCCGCCGACGCGGCGGCCCTCGCCGGCGTCCTCGGCGGCGGGCCCGCGCACCTCGCGGGGATCGGCGTCGGCGGCATGGTCGCCCAGGTGGCCGTGCTCGACCACCCGGGCGCGTTCTCGGCGCTCACCCTGGCCGGCACCCGCGCGGTCGCCCCCGGGCCGCCCGACGACGACCTGCCCGACCACGACCAGGCGACGATGAGTCGGCTGTTCGCGCGCCCGATGCCCGACTGGACCGACCGCGAGGCGGTCGCTTCGTTCGCCGCGCGCGGTGCGGAGATCCTGGGAGACGATCCCGCCGCCGCGCGCGTGACCGCCGCACGCGTCTGGGACCGCACGCCGGGCACGTCAGCCGCCGTCCAGACGGCCAACCAGCTGGGCACGGTGTTCTCCCGGCTCGACTGCGCACCCCGCTGGCGCGAGAGCCTGCCCGGGATCGGGATCCCCACACTGGTCGTCCACGGCCGCCGGAACCGGTTCTTCCCCGTCGGCAACGGCGAGGCGATCGCACGCGAGATCCCCGGTGCACGGCTGCTCGTCCTCGAGGAGGCCGCCACCGCGATCCCCGACGCGGCGGCCGGCGAGGTCGCGGAGGCGATGCTCACCCTCGGAGAGAGGACCCCGCCCAGTTGGCGGGCGGTGTGGTGACCGCGGGACTCCCGCCGGCCGGGCGGGACTGACGTCCAGTGCGCAGCCGGAGAAGGTGGTGCTGGCCACGGACGAGGCCCTGGCGGGCGGGGACGGTGCGCCCGCGAAGGCCGCGGAGGCGACCGCCGTACAGGAGCGGGAGGCTGGTGTGCGGCTGGACTGAGACCAGCCATCTCGCGTACGCGGATGTGGGACAGGCCGAAGGCTCGCGGAAGGCCGCGGGGCGCCCGTCCACGGCACCGCGGTCGTGCGCTCAGTGGTGCCCGGCGGTGCGTTCGATGACGAGGAGGGCGGCGTCGTCCTGCGGCTCGTGGCCGACGTGGTCCACCAGATCACTGTGGAGGTGGCGCAGCAGGGCCTCGGGTCCGGAGGTGGGGACCAGGGCGGCGCGCTCGGTGAGCGGGTAGAAGGCTCCGGTGGGGGAGCGGGCTTCGACGAGGCCGTCGGTGTAGAGGAGCAAGGTGTCGCCGGCCTGGAAGACGAAGGGGTCGTCGCCGTGGCCGGCGGTCGTCAGGTCGGGCATGCCCAGAGGGGGCCGGGGGCGCCGTGCGTGCAGGAGCGTGACCTGGTGATCGTGCAGCAGCAGAGGCGGTGGATGGCCGCAGTTGATCATTTCGACCTGGGAGCCTTCGTCGGGGATGTCGAGCAGCAGGGCCGTGATGAAGTGCTCGCCCAGGTCGTGCTCGGTGTCGGCCATCTCCCGCAGGTTGCGGCAGACGCTCACCTCCAGTGCGGCGGCGAGTTCGGGCAGCGTGGCACAGCGGTGAGCGGCTTCCCGGAAGGAGCTCAGCAGCATCGACGCCTCACCGATGGCGGCCAGGCCCTTGCCCCGGACGTCCCCGATGATCACACGGCTGCCAGGGCGGTCGGTGCGCACGACCGCGAAGAGGTCGCCTCCGATGCGCGTCTCGTCCTCGGCCGCCAGATACAGCCAGGCCACGCGCAGCGGCCCGATCCGGCGGGGTGGCGGCCGCAGCAGGACCAACTGTGCCGTCTCGGCCACGGACCGTGCCCGGACCAGCTGCCGGTGACGCCGCTCCCGTAGCCGGCAGACGTAGACGACCAGGCCGGAGAGGACGATCAGCGCGGCGATCTGCGCGAGGTGGTTGGCTGTGGTCAGCCCGCCGTGCAGCACGGCGATCAGCACCTGAGCGGCCACGGCCAGGGCCCCCACACCCGCGGTCAGCCACGGCCCGGCCAGCGAGGAGGTGAGCGCCGGCGCGATGACCAGGAAGGGCCCCAGATGGACGTCCTGGGGGGTTCGCACGTCCAACACCGTGATCACGACGATCAGGGCCAGAGGGATCGCCACCAGCCTGCGGCCGTACGGCTCTTCCAGGAGACGGTCCACCGACACGCGGTCCACACGCATATCTACCGTTGTACCTCCGCCGCAGGGCTCCCGCCCGGGCGCGGCCGAGGCGCATGCGTGGGCACCGGCACCCCCGCATCGTCATCCGGCCGGGGTGCGGGGGTCGCCTTGCGGCGCGGTCGGCTGTTCCGGCTCCCGGCGCTGCTGCGCCTTGTCGCTGACGCGCAGCAGCAGGGCCACCATCAGCCAGTTGGCGACCATGGAGGAGCCGCCCTTGGCCAGGAAGGGCAGGGCCTTGCCGGTGAGGGGGATGAGGCCCAGGACACCGCCCGAGACGACGAACACCTGCAGCAGGAGGGCGCTGGAGAGACCGACGGCCAGGAGCTTGCCGAACGGGTCACGGGTCACCAGGGCGGTGCGCAGGCCCCGTTGGGCGAGCAGGCCGTAGAGGACCAGGACCGCCGTCACACCGGTGAGGCCCAGTTCCTCGCCGACGGTGGTGAGGATGAAGTCACTGTTGCCGGCGAAGCCGACCAGTTCGGGGTGGCCCTGGCCGAGGCCGGTTCCGGTGATGCCGCCGCTGCCGAAGCTGAACAGGGCCTGGGCCAACTGCTCGGACATGCCCGCGGCCTGCCCCTTGGGGGTGAGCGCCTCCATCGGGTGCAGCCAGGCCTCCACACGGCCGTGGACGTGGGGTTCCATCGAGCCGACGACCGTCGCGCCGACGGCGAACATCAGGACGCCGAAGATCACCCAGCTGGTCCGTTCGGTGGCCAGGTAGAGCATGATCACGAAGAGGCCGAAGAAGATCAGCGAGGTGCCGAGATCCCGCTCGAAGATGAGCACCAGCAGGCTGACGGCCCAGATGGTGACGATCGGGCCCATCTGCCGTCCGGGCGGCAGCCGAACGCCGAGCATCCGGCGGCCGGCGAGCGCGAGCGCGTCGCGGTTGACGGTGAGATAGCCGGCGAAGAACACCGTGATCATGATCTTCACGAACTCGCCGGGCTGCACCGACAGCGGGCCCAGCAGGATCCAGCGCTTGGCGCCGAACTGGTCGGAACCGAAGAAGGCCGGAGCCATCAGCAACACGAGGGCGACCGCCATCATGACGTACAGGTAACGCTGCAGCAGCCGGTAGTCGGGCAGCGCGACCAGGACGCCGACGCACACGGCGAGACCGATCGCCGTCCACATCAGCTGGCCGCTGCCCGCCTGCGCGATGCGCAGATAGCGCTTGGCCGCGTAGGTGATGTCGAGGCGGTGCAGAAGGACCAGGCCGAGGCCGGTGAGGAGCAGGGCGATCGGCAGGATCAGGGGGTCGGCGCGTGGCGCCCACCGGCGTACCGCGAGGTGCGGGACGATCGCCAGCAGGAGGACGGCAACGCTGAAGCCGGTGAATCCGGGCGGCAGCCGGTCCAGCATGGACAGGCCGACGTACGCGTAACCGCCCACGGTGATCCCCACGACGAGCGCCAGCAGCAACGCCTCCGTACGCCGTCGGTCGGGCGAGAGCGCGAAAGCCGCCATGGACATGGTTCGCTCGGCGTCCGAGTCGCCTGTCTCCGGCGCCGGCGGAGCGGTCTGTCTCAGGCTCCGCAACAAAAACCTCCAGCTCGGGGCACCACGAACCGGGAAAGGGCCTGAACCCGATGGTGGTGATGTGCGTCGGAAGACGACGGGCGATCCACTGTGGTTCCGTCGTGTGGGCGTCTCATCATACTCGTACATTTGCGCAATCAGGCAAATGTCGCGTGGCAGTTGTGCCCGCTGCCGCGAGCGCGGCGCCGGTTGCGGCAGCGCCCTCCTTTGTACCGGTGACCCGGGGCGCGCCACGGGCGATTCGTGCGGCCCCGGCGCTACTGTTCAGCAGTTGCGCAACAGTCCCGTCCCCGCGCTGTCGCTCGCCGCCCGCAAGCGCGCGGGCGTGACGCGGCGGCGCCGCACCAGAAGGGCCTTGGGTGTAAGTGATGACCACCCCTTTCCACGACCTGGCCGCTCCGCTCCTGGCGGGCGCGGGGCTCCGGATCGCCGTGTGCGTCGCCCTGGCGGGCATCGCGTTCACCGTCGTGTTCGTGCTCGGCGGCTTCCGCAGGTGAGGTGCCTGCCCGAGCGGCGGCCGGACGGTCTGCTGCGAGCCGGGGGTCGTTCGTCCTGGTGACTTTGGTGGACGAGTTCTGGTGGCTTTGGTGGACGAGGCGGCCCTCGGTCTTCTCGTCCAGGACTGGAGGGCGAACTCGCGACCGCCCCCGCAGGGGGATTGCTCAGTTGCGCACTTGGTAAAGTGTTTTCACTCGCCGTCCCGGAGAACCAGGAGTCTCCCTTGATCTCGCCCACCCTGCGGACCCGCCCTCTCGCCCGACTGGCGGCCGCGCCACTGCTGGCGGCGGTGGTGGCGCTCACGCTGCCGACCGCCCGCGCCTCGGCCGCGGATGCGACGCCCGCGGGAGGTACGCCCGCCGCCGTGGCGGCCGCCTTCCGCCAGGGACCCGTGTACGTCGACCCCCGGGTCGGCGGCGAGCTGCCGAAGACGGAGGCCGACAGACTCGCCGAGAAGATCAAGAAGGCGGACAAGCCCGTCTTCGTCGCCGTGCTGCCCGACGCGGCCGAATACCCGCGCGCCACCCTGCTGCGGGACCTGCGCTCCCTGACCGGCGTCGCGGGCGTGTACGCGGTCCGTCTCGGCACCGCGTTCAACGCGGGCGCCGATCACCAGGTCATGTCGAACAGCGCGGTCGACAACCTCAAGGGCGCGGTGAGGCGTTCGTACGCGGCCGACGCGACGGCGGAGGTGAACGCGTTCGTCGACCAGGCGCTCCAGCAGGCCAAGGGTCACGCCCCCGCATCCTGGGAGGCGTCCTCGGGCGGCGGCTCGACCGCGGGCCTGCTGGTCGCGGGACTGGTCGTGGCCGGGGTGGCAGGCGGCGGCCTTCTGCTGTACCGGCGCGTGCGCAAGCAGCGCGAGGCGCGAGAGCGGGCCGAACTGCGCGCGCTGCGCCTGGTGGTGGACGAGGACATCACGGCCTTCGGCGAGGAACTCGACCGCCTCGACTTCTCACCGACCGAGCCGGGCGCCACGGACGAGATGCGTGAGGACTACACCCGGGCCCTGGACGCCTACGACCGGGCCAAGCGGCAGATGGACGCGGCGACGCACCCGCAGGACGTGCGGCCGGTGACCGAGACGCTCGCCGACGGCCGGTTCGCGCTGGCGGTCCTCGCCGCCCGGCGCACCGGTGCGCCTCTGCCGCAGCGGCGCGTCCCGTGCTTCTTCGACCCCCGCCACGGGCCCTCGGTCAGCGATGTGAACTGGTCTCCGCCGGGCGGTGCGCCGCGCATGGTGCCCGCCTGCGCCGACGACGCGGCCATCATGAGCCATGGCGGCCAGCCGATGACTCGTATGGTGCACACCGACCAGGGCGCCCAGCCGTACTGGAGCGCCGGCCCGGCCTACGCACCCTGGGCGGGCGGCTACTTCGGCGTCTCGGCAGGTGTGGTGGGCGGTCTGCTCGCGGGCACTCTGCTGGGCGGCCTGCTCAGCGGGCCGGCTTTCGCCGACGCCGGTGACGTCGTCCCGGACGCCGGGGGCCGGCCGGAGGGCGGCGAATTCTCCGGTGCGGACTTCAGCCCCTCCGACTTCGAGGGCGGCTTCGGTGACGTCGGAGCCGACGGCGGGGGCGGTTTCGGCGGCGACTGGTGACCTGACACCGGGCGGCACCGGCCGACGCGCGGGGGTCAGGAACCCCCGAGGTGCCGAGGGCCGCTCGGGTCGGCTGGTGCGGGCAGCCGCGCCTGGAATCGTGGCGCACGCGGTTGTCGTGGTACTGCCGCCTGGCTGACGCCGCGGCACCGGGTGCTGCAGGGTCAGGGTCAGGGGCTGGCGATGTCGAAGCCGTAACGCAGCGGCTCCCTGTTAACGCCGTAGTCCCGCCGGTAGATGTAGACGCCTTCCGCGCGCGCACCCGGGGGCGCGGCCTCGATCGGGCAGGGGCAGGACACCTGGATCACTCGCGGCCGGTCGGACACCTTCATCCGCCATCCGTCCGCGGGCCCTCCTTCGAGCACCGCCGTCTCCCAGCCCATCGCGTCAGCCATCAGCGCACTCCATGGCAACAGTTTAGCGGTTGCGCAAGTGTGGCGAGGAAGGGGTGACGGGGACGGCCGCGAAGATCAGCGCACCGCTGACGGCGTGCGAATGGCCCATCATGTCGAGGTCGTCGTTCTCCCTGGTTCGGCACCGTCGAAGTGGTGTTACGGGAGGACAGGGGTGTGGCGGATCGCCGGCAAGACGTTCATCCGCCACGACACGGACCGACGCCGGAGCGGAAGCCCGAGCGGGCGGCCGGCGTGACCGCCCGCTTCTGCCCCGCCGTCACACGGTGCTCTCGTTCCTCCGGCCTGCGGGCCGTGTGGAGTTGGTCCGGCAGGAACACGGCAGCGAGGACAATAAGCCCCGCTGGCCGAGTTCAAGCCGACGGCCGGCTCAGCCGCCGCAGGACGTGTTGTTGTTCCTGAGGGAGTGCGTGGTGTCGTTGAGTTGGTAGGAACGCAGGTCGTGGATGGATCCTCCGTTGCGTCCGACACACACGCGACGTCCGTGGTAGTTGTCCTTCTGGTAGACCCGTGCGGTCTTGCTCGAGTTGTTGATCACCGAACTGCCGTCGCTGCGGATGTAGTCCGGGAGGTGCTTCACGCTCCCGTCCGAGGCGCGCTTGACGTACGGCTGTCCACGGAAGTTGATGCCGGGGTAGATGCAGACGAACCCTCGGGGACAGGCGATGGCCGCGTGAACCGAGGTTCCTGCCTGCGAGGTGGCCGAAGCGGCGTCCGCGGTGACGGGCGCCGCGAGAAGCACCGCGGACCCGAAGGCCAGTACGGAGACAACCTTGCTCTTGAGGTGCATTCGTTCCCCCTACGTCGTGGATTCACCAGACGCGCGCGCCCCGGGAACGCCGATGCTGAGGAGCATCGGGCGTCGTCCAAGGACCGTCGCGCTCAATGTCGACGGTGCCAGCGTCCAGGGCACCAGGTCGTCAACCTGGGAGCGTAAGGAACGTAAACCTGGGCGGTACGGCGGCCGTTGGTGACTTCTCGCGTGGGACTGTCAGTGGCGCAGCGGCGGAAGGGCGGCCCTCACCCGCGCCACTCGCCTTCCGCGCGCCACGCCGGCGCCGGCGGCCGGCACTGTCAGGGCTCTTCCAATCCGGCCCTGACCGCGGTTCTGCGAAAGCGCCGGTAAGGTCGTCTGCTCATGGACGCGAGTGCAGAGCCCGAGATGATCGCGGTTCCGGCCGGGCAGGTCACACTGTCGGACCGGCGGACGCAACGGAGTTGGGCGGTCGAACTGGACCCCTACCAGCTTGCGGCCCACCCCATCACCCAGACGCTGTACGCGCACGTAACCGGCGAGCGTCCAAGTACCGCGCACGGGGACCGTCTGCCCGTCGAGGGCGTCTCCTGGTGGGACGCGGTCCGATTCTGCAACGCCTTGTCGCAGCGCGAGGGGTTCACACCCGCCTATCGGCGGGTCGGCGGCGAGGACATCGAACGCGACATGGCGGCCGACGGGTACCGGCTGCCGACCGAAGCGGAGTGGGAGCATGCCTGCAGGGCAGGCACGGCGGGGCCGCGCTACGGCTTACTCGACGAGATCGCCTGGCATCGCGGCAACTCGGCGGAGACCACCCACGAGGTGGGAGGCAAGCGCCCCAACCTCTGGGGCTTCCATGACATGCTCGGCAACGTGTGGGAGTGGTGCTGGGACCTCTACGACGCCGAGGTGTACGGCACCTACCGGGTTCTGCGAGGCGGCGGCTGGTTCGACGAGCACTGGAGCTGCCGGGCGTCCGTAAGGCGGCGCAGTCACCCCACGTTCCGGGTCGACGACGTGGGATTCCGCATCGCGCGTTCCGTGACGCGCTGATCCCCGCGCCACCTGGCGCCCGGTCGCGATCCGCTGTCGCGCGACTGGCCCGGCAACCGTGAGGGCGCCCCCAGCCCCGGTCGCTTCCACCAGCGCACCGCAAGTCGGCGATGCCGCGGGGAGACCGGAATGGTTGCGAGAACGACAACTGCGTGAAGGAATACCCTGATCTCCTTCATGATTCGGTCACGCATTACGCGAACTCCGCTGCCGGTAAACTGCGGCGGCACGCGATCACGCCACTCCATTCCGTCCGGAAAATTGCCACGGCATGCGAACAAGCGGGTAAGTGCCGGCATAGGCAGCCATATTCGGGACATCGCGGACGCCGGTGTAACGCTGCGACGTATGCGGAACGCAGGAGTAGTGAGAAGCGGGGTACCGGCCGGCCGAATCCGGTGCCCTGGCGTCAGCATGCAGACACGCCACTACGTCAGATCGGATATCCCTGTGAGAAACATCGACCCGGTTCCCGGATACCAGGCATACGAAGAGCCGCGGACCCCGGACCGCTCTCCGCAGCGTCAGCGTCAGGCCACCGCACGGCGCACGGCCATCGCCATCTGCACGATCGCCGACATCGCGGCGGGTCTGCTGGGTCTGTGGATCCTGCTGTTCCTGCTCGACGCGAACCGCGCGAATGTGTTCGTCGAATTCGTGCGGGGCGCGGCGGGCCGGCTGTCCTGGTGGGCACAGGACATTTTCACGATGGACACGGAGGGGCTGCGCGTCGTCCTCAATTACGGTCTCCCGGCCGTCATCTACTTGCTGATCGGTCACGGGATCGCTGCCCGGCTCAACCGAGCCTGACAGCGGACCGACCTGATTGTTGATCGCCATGAAAGCAGGCCGACCATGACACACAGCTCTACTGGAAAAGACCACAATCCGATCTACGAGGACCTGATACGCGAACGGGGTGACGTCGTCGCGGAAGCTCGGCGTGCCGCACAACACACGCAGCATCAGGCGACGGAATTGCTGAGGGGGCGGGATGCGGGTCGGCAAGCCCGTCATGGGGACGACGGCACACGAGCAGCCGTGGCCGGTCAGCCGGAGTGGCGCGGGTCGCAGCCGTAAGGGGTGCCGCAGCGGGCCGACGGCCCCGACGATGACGAACCCCGCACCGGCCACAACGGCTCACCGGGACACCGCGGCCTCCGCGGCCCGCCTCAGCCGAAGCCGCCGACGAGGACCAAGGCCTCGTCAGTGCAGGCCCGCGCGGTGTCTCAGCTGACCATGCCTGCACCCGGCCGTTCGGGGTAGAACGAGTCCCGGAAGTTCGCGGGCCGCGTGCCGGCCTGCGAGCCACGATCCCGGCCGATCGGAAAGCACAGGAGGCAGAGCGCATGAGTCCGCGCGACGAATTCCACGTCCTGCTGCGCCGCATCGGCCGGTGGTGGGCGGTCGACATTCCCAGCCTCGACCTTCACACCCAGTGCCGCACGCTGGAAGGTGCGGAGGACCTGGCCCGCGGAATGGTCGCCGAAGCCCTCGGGGTTCCCGCGGAGGTGATTGCCACGAAGATGGTGGTGCCCGAACTCGCGCCGGTGCTCGGTCCGGTGGCCGAAGCGCGGCAGCGTCGGGCGGCCGCGGTCGCCGCCGAGGACGAGGCGATCGCCGCCGCTGTTCACGAACTCGTGGGCAAGCTGCACGTCAGCCAAGGCGATGCCGCGCGTCTGCTGGGCCTGCCCACGAGCGAGGTGGCCCACTTCACGCCGGAACGCGGCTCGGCGCTCACCGACACACGGAGGGACGCAGGGCCGCGTCCCTCCGGGCCCGCGCCCGGTCCGCCGCGCCCGGCCGTCGCTGTGCCCGCTTCCGGTTCGCGCCCCGGCCTGCCACTGCGGCAGCGGCAGACGTCCTCGCCGGCCCGACCCGCCTGAGCGACGTCGGACGACGGCACCGCACGCCGAGGCTGAGACGGCTTCGCAGGCCAAGGCTCGGCACCAGTGACCTGGCCGCCGGCACGCCGAAGGCATCGGGCGGCGCCGGCAGCGTGACCGTCATCCCGGGCAGCCCCGGGGGACCTGCGGCCGCCGAGCACGTGACGTTGACCCAGGACAGCCCCGGTGTGCCAGGCTCCTCCGCGCCCGGGAACCACTTCGGCGCCGCCACCGCATGGGGTGACGTCAACGGTGACGGTTACGCCGACCTCGCGATCGGCGCACCCGGCCAGGACGACGCCGGCCGCACCGACCGCGGCTCGGTGACCGTGCTGTACGGGCCCCGTCCGATCTTTCGGAATCAACCGCCGCCGCGCCACCCGGGACACCGCCCAGCCGGACACGGCACCGCCCCGATCAGTCGGCCAGTACGACCGCTGCGGTGATCCGCTTGCCCGGCGGCTCGCGGTGAACGGTGAAACTGGCGCAGACCGCCATCACGATCTCCAGGCCGTGCCGCCCCACCCGGCACGGGTCGGGCGCCGAGACCGCCGGCAACGTCGTGCTGCTGTCCCACACGCTGATCCGCACGGTGGCGTCTTCGATCTCCAGCGCCAGCAGGCACGGCCCGGGCGCGTATTTACGGGCGTTGGTCACCAGTTCGCTGACCACAAGCTGCACCGTGCCCTTCGCGCGCTCCGACACGTGCAGCCCGTGGCCGGCCTGCACGTCGGTCAGGAAGGAGCGGGCCAGTTCCCGGGCGTCGGCGATCCCACCGCTGCCCTCGAACGCCGCGGACACGGAAACGATCCCACCGGCCGGTGACATCGAGTCGCCATCCTCCGCCGCTTGATCCATACGGCCCGCCCTGCTCTCCACACCGCCATGACGCCACCGGCCGCGTATACCCGCAAAACGCCATGCGACGCGGCAAGAGCCCATCACGCACCCGTTCAGCGCGGAACACCGCGCCCGGCAGTCGTGGGGGCCCATGCCCAGCGGACGGCGGATGGGCATGGGCCCGGTTCAGGAGACGGCGGACGTCAGGTACGTCAGGTACACGCCTCCCTCGCAGTCGGGCATCTTCCGCAGGGTCCAGCGGCCCCGGACGGTCGTGGAGGAGAAGTCCGACTCGGCGTCGTCCTCCTCCACTTCGCCCTCCTCAGGGAGGTAGCCGGCCTTGGGGAGCTCCCTGTGCAGCAACGCCAGGGTGGTGTCGAAGCCGCCCCGCACGACGGTGGCGACGACGAGCCGGCCCCCGGTGCGGTGCTCCACCGAGGTCACGACCGCGCCGTCGGGCACCGGCAGGTTCTCCGGGAAGTCCTCGGGGAGCGGCAGTGAGGCGGTGGTGGGACATCCGCCGGGCGTGGCACCCGCTGCGTTCTGGGCCGGCGAATCGGTTGCCCGCGTCGCCGCGTACGGCGTCGTCCCCGGCGGCTCGGGGCGCTTGTGCGCCGCCGAGCATCCGGTGACCGTGGCCAGGCCGACGGCCGCCCCGGCCAGTACGGCAGCCCATGGCGAAGGCTTCATTCAGTGGCTTCCTCAGGGCTTCTTGTGCTTGCCGCGGACCACGGCGTCGTACGCGCCGTAGAGCGTGTTGCCCGAGGTCTGGCGGGCGATGGAGGCCAGGGCGTCGTAGTTCTGGGCGCCTCCGGCCGCGCAGGTGCCGGTGCAGCCGTCGGCGTAGGCGGCGAGCACGCGGCCCTGGGCGTCGGTGGTGACGTCGATGAAGTCCAGGAGGTTGCGGTCCTTGCCGCATGTGGTGCCGCCCGTGCAGATCGACCCCTTCTGAACCGGGTCCGTCGGGGTGGCGTCGGCGGTGACCCAGGACTGGCCGCCGTCGTAGGTGGTGGCCACGTACAGGTGCCAGACGCCCGTGAAACCGGCCGCGTCCTGGTAGTCGCCGCCGGTGGTGGTGCCGAGGAAGGCGAAGGCGGCGCGGTTGTCGTCACCCGCGGTCACGGCCGGGAAGACGATGTTCTTGATGCCGAGGGCCGCGCCGACGTTCTGGTCGTACAGCCATGTCCTGCCCTTGTCGTGGCTGACGGCGATACGCGCGGTGCCGTCGCTGTTCTGGTAGCCCATGTAGACGGTTCCGCCCGACCCGATCCCCACGCTCGGGTCCGAGTCACCGGGGGTGCTGGAGGGGTTCTTGCGGACGGTCCACGTGAGCCCGTTGTCCTCGGAGACGGCCACGGCCTGATTGCCACCGCAGCCCTTGTTGGGCACGTACACCGTGCCGTCCGGGGCGACCTTCACGTGCCCGTGCAGGCCGCCGCAGTCCAGCAGCGAGTACATCGGCACGGCGGGCCCGTACGTCAGACCGCCGTCCCGGCTGACCGCGCAGGACGCGTCGGCGATGTCCTGGGAGCAGTAGTAGACCGAGTCCGGGTACGACGTGACGGCACCCGGAGCGCCTGCGGCGAAGGGGCCGCCACCGATGGTCTGGTGGTCCACACCGGAGTTGACGCCCGAGCCGCCCGTCGGCGTCCACGTCTCTCCGTCGTCGTCGGTGTAGCAGGTCAGGGCGGTCTTCCCGGCGAGCTGCGACTCGAAGGTGCGGTGGGTGACCGGGTCGGTGAACAGGATCGGGTCGAGGCTGGTGGTGCTTCCCTGGGGACAGCCGTTGGCCGCGCTCGCACTCCTGTCCTGCCAGGTGGCGGCACCGGCACTGTCGTAGGTGACCTTGAGCGTCGAGGTGTACGCCTGGAACATCGCCGCGCCGCTCCCACGGTCGACGCCGATCGAGGGCTCACCGGCGTTGTGCGCATCCGCGATGTTGTCGGGGGCCGAGGAGTTCGCGTACGTCGGTGGTGTGGCCGTGCTCGGCGGCGGATCGGCCGGGACGGTGACCAGGCTCGCGGTGCCGGTGAAGCTGTCACCGAGGGGCGCGTAGGGCACCACGCGCACGGTGTACGACGCCGACACCGCCGGAAGCAGCACGGTCTCGGGGTCGCTGGAAGAGACCGAGGCGGCCACCTCCCGGCCGCCCGCGTCGAGGACGTACAGGTCGAAGTCGGCGGCGGAGTCGGGCCATTTGACGTCGATGCGCAGGCTGTGACCGGCGTCGTAGCCCGCGGGCACCGACACCTTCAGGGCGTAGTCGTCGCAGGGCTGGGCGTTCCCGCAGCTCACCGTCCCGGTGGTGCCGGAGACGTTCGGGACGGCGAAGGGACCGGCGCTCCACGTGGTCGTGGGTGCGGTGTCGCTGACCGAGCCGGAGGGCGGGGTGGCGGCGTCGGCGGCCGCGGTCGGCAGGGTCCCGGCGACGAGCGCCAGCAACCCGACGGCGAGACGCCCCCGCCGGCGCGGATGGTGGTGAGGACGTGGTGCGGAGAGGAGAGCCACAGGCACCTCTTGGGTTCGCGAGTCGGACGACGGGTGGTCATGTGCGGCGGTACGGGTGATGCCTTCGTCTGCTCTACGGCGAGCCAGGCGGCGTCCGTCGCGGGCGGCCGAACTCTTTTCGAGACGGGCCGGACGGCTGCTGAGGGGGCAGCGGGACGAGAAGGTGCCCCCGCGCGACCGCGCGAGGGCACCTGCGGAGGGCCTGGTCAGAGGGCGTCGACGCCGCTCACCTTCCAGCCGTCGGAGGTCCGGGTCAGCGTCATGCGCACCCGGTTCAGGTCCAGCCGGGGCGCCTGGACCTGAGTGCTCTGGGTGACCTGGTTGACGAAGAGCAGGACGACGGCCCGGTCCGGTGTGGTGGACACGACGGAGACCGCCGGGGCGCCGCCGTCGGAGGGTGTGGCCACGGTCGCCTTCACCACGCCGTGGTACTTGGCCGCGGTCGGTGCGACCACCGCGCTCGTGGTCTTGCCGTACTGGTCGCGGAAGTGCCCGGTCAGCAGAGCGCGGGCGCGGGAGAAGTCCCGGTCCAGGTGCCGGTAGTCGTACGACAGCACGACCGGCGCCGCCTTCAGGGCGGCCGCGACGGCCTCGCCGCGGGCCTGCTCGGCCTGCCGTCCCTGCCGGTACTGCCACCCGAGTACGGCGGCCGCGACCAGGGCCGCGACGAGGAGGACGCCCAGCACCGCGGTGAGCACGGCACGCCCGGCCTTGCGCGGGGGCGCGCCGTCCTCCGGCTCTTCCTCGAACGGCTCGCGTATTTCGGGCTCGGGCGGGTCCTCCCAGCCGTTCGCCGGCGGATCGACGAGCAGGGTGCGCCCGGCGGGAGCCTGCTCTTCCTGGCGGGAACCGCGTTCGGGGTGCGCGGGCCGCCCGGCGCGCTTGGCTGCCGCTCGAGCGGCCGCGGTCATCGTGCGGCGGGCAGGGGAGCTGGTGCCGCGGGCAGGGGAGCTGGTGCCGCGGGTGCGGGAGGGAGGGTTCGCCACGGTGTCTCTTCTCATCGATGGCCTCACGGGTGGGTCAGCCCACGAACGTGACGTCGGAGGTCAGCCAGCGGCCGGCCACGCGCTGGAGGTCGAGCTGCAGCCGGTAGGTGCGTGCCTGGCCCTCGGGCACGGCGGTGTTGGTCACCTTGCTGTCGGCCACGACCAGGACCCGGGCCGAGCGCGCGTCGGACCGCACGATGCCCGCTTCCAGGACCTGCCCCTCGGACACCGACTTGTTCCGCGCGACCAGCTTCGTCAGTTGTGCGGTCTGCGCGGCGAACTCCTTCTTGAACTCGCCGGTGGCGTCCTTCAGCACGTTGCCGCTGTCCCGGCCGTAGTGCCGGTAGTCGAGCGAGGTGAAGCTCAGCGCCGACTGGCGGGCCGCCGCCAGGATGTCCTGACGGCGCTGCTCCGCCACGCGCTGGTCGGACAGCTTCAGGCCCACCCAGACGCACGGCACGGTCGTCAGCACGGTCGCGGCGGCGAGCCCCGCCGACAGCAGTCTCATCCGCCGGCCTCTCATGCCATCGGTCCCACGAGCAGCCATTGCCACGAGTCCTTTCCGAACACGGTCTGTTCCCCGCCCGTCGAGCCGATCTCGACGGGCGTTCCGTCCGGGCCGGTCACGGTGCCGGTCTCCGGGTCGTAAGGGGCCACGAACGCGGCCTGGCCGGCGCTGTGCCGGCCGGTCGCCGCACCGGGCGCGTTCTGCGCTCCGCGCACCGAGGTCTTGCTGCCGCGCGGCATCGTGCAGCGCGCGTCGGTGTTCGCCGGGCGCGTGCCGGTGTCGGCGGGGTCGCGCCGCTGGGTGCCGTAGCCCCGGGTGCACGCGGGAGGGTCGTCGGCGTTCACGGTCAGCCCGAAGTGGGTGGTGCCGTCACCGGGGATGACCGTGTAGCTGCCCGCGACGTTGAGCGGGAGTGTGACCAGGGCCTGTTCGACGCCGGGCAGCCGGGCCACGGTGATCTGGCCGCCGCTGATGAGGTTGGTCAGCAGGACGGGCACGTACGGCCGCGTCGACTTCAGCAGCGAGTCGACCTCCAGCGCGGCGGGCGCAGCGGCGCCGATCAGCCGGCGCAGATCGCCGTCGCTCGACTTCAACTGCTCGGTGAGCGCGGCGAGATCGCGGGAGAACGACTTGATGGCCGAGCCCTGGTCGGCTTGTGTCCTGAGCACCGTCCGCGAGTCCTCGATCAGCGAGACCGTCTGGGGGAGCGACTGGGATGCCGACTCCACCAGCGCGTCGCCGGAGTCCACCAGCCGGCTCAGGTTCGGTCCGGTGCCGGCGAACGCCTTGCCCAGCTCGTCGACGGTGACGCGCAGATCGTCCTTGCCGACCGAGTTGACCAGCCGGTCCAGGCTGAGGACCAGGTCGGTGACCGGCAGCGGGGTCCGCGTGCTGCTGCGCGGGATCGGGCTGCCGTCCCTGAGGTACGGACCGCCCGACCGCCGTGGCTGGAGGTCGACGTACTGCTCGCCCACCGCCGAGCGGTCGGCGACCACCGCGAGCGTGTCGGCCGGGATCCTCGGGGCGCCGTCCTCGATCTTCAGCGCCACCGAGACCCCGGAGCCGGTCAGCCGCAGATCGCCCACGCGGCCCACCGGCACCCCCCGGTAGGTGACCTCGGCGCCGGGGAAGACGCCCCCGGACTCGGCGAAGTCGGCGCGCACGGTGTACCCGCGGTGCAGGAGGCCGTCCACCACACCCGTGTACCGGGCGCCCACGTAGGACACGCCGAGGGCGGTGACGGTCGCGAAGGCGAGCAGTTGGGCCCTGACCGTACGTGTGATCACGGCAGCATCCCCTTCAGCATCAGCTCGGCGAGGCCGGGATCGACGCCCGGCGGAAGGCGGCGCGGACTGCCCCCGGTGCCGTAGGCGGCGCCGCACACCGGCGGGCACAGCAGGGTGCCGCCGCCGGAGGGGGGCGAGGGCGCGGTGGGCGGGGAGGGCACGGGAGGCACGGGAGGCACGGACGGGGTGCCCGGCAGGGACGGGAGGGACGGAAGGGACGGGAGCGGGGCGGGAGTGGGGACGCCGGGAAGACGCGGTGTCCCGGGGGACGGGGACTTCCCGCCCTTGCCGGGCTTGCCGGTGACGTTGCCGTAGAGGTCCGCCAGATCGAGGTCCGCGGTGATCTTGAGGTTGACGTAGTCGCCCTTGACGGCGTCCGTGGCGTTGCGCGGGAACGGGTACGTGGTGAGGATTTCGAGGGAATCGGGCAGGTCGTCGCCCGCCTTGTTCAGCTGCGCCAGGATGGGCTGGAGTTCCTTCAGGTCGGCGACGGTGTCGTCGTGGGAGGCCTTCACCACCCTGGTGCCGGTCTCGCCGAGCCTGGACAGGGCGGTGAGCATCTTCGTCAGGTCCTTGCGCTGGTCGGCGAGGACCTTCAGGGCGGGCGGCATGGTGTCGACGGCCAGAGCGATCGTCTTCTTCTCCTTCCTCAGCCGCTTCGCGAGCCGGTCGACGCCCTTCAACGCGCGCACGATGTCCGCCCGTTGGCCGTCGAGGCCCCCGAGGAACGTGTCGAGCTGCTTCAGCAGGGACCTGACCCGGTCCTCGCGGCCGCCGAGGGCCTTGTTCAACTCGACGGTGATCGTCTTCAGCTGGGCCACCCCACCGCCGTTGAGCAGCGCGGACAGCGCCGACAGCACCTCCTCGACCTCCGGGTCGCGTCCGCTGCGGGACAGCGGGATGCGGTCACCGTCGCGGAGCCGTCCGACGGGCCGCGCGCCGGCCGGCGCGGACAGGGCGACGTACTTCTCGCCGAGCATGCTGGTCTGCCTCACCTCGGCGATCGCGTTGCCGGGCAGCTTCACCGAGTCGGCGATCCTGAGCCGCACGCGGGCGTGCCAGCCGTCCAGCTCCACCTTCTCGACCGCGCCGACCGTGACGTTGTTGACCTTGACGGAGGACTGCGGCACCAGGTCCAGGACGTCCCGGAACTCGACGGTGACGTGGTAGGCGTGACCGTCCGAGGCAGCGCCGCCGGGCAGCGGGACGTCGTACCAGCCGTTGAACTCACAGCCGGTCAGCAGCAGCGAGCCGACCGCCGTCCAGGCGGCCAACCGCACCTTGCGCCGCACGCTCATGCCGGCGCCCCCAGAATCCCGCCGAGGGTCCTGTCGACCGTGCCCGTCGACGCCGGGGCCGACGGGACCCTGGGCAGGGAGTCGAAGAGCTTCCTCAGCCCGGCACAGTTGTCGTGGTCGTCGCCGGTCGTCCTCAGGATCGAGCAGAGAAGGGATGACGGATCCTGCGGGGTTTGCGCGTTGTTGCGCGTGTCGAGGGTGCCGGCGGCGGGGTTGTAGGCGTTCTGCAGGTTCGACAAGCCCGTGGGGGCGACGGTCAACAGCTCCTCCAGAGCCTGTCGTTGGGTGACGAGAACCTTGGTGACCTTGGCCAGGCCCTTCACGTCCGAGGCCAGCTCCTTCTTGTTGCCCTTGACGAAGCCGGCCACGTCACCGAGTGCGGTGGCCAGGTACTTCAGTGCGGCCGCGAGATCTTCGCGCTCCCCGGCGAGCTGCCCGGCCACGTCGGCGAGGTCGGTGTCGAACGACCGCACGCTGGTGTCGTCCGCCGCCAGCGCGGCCGTGAACACCTGGAGGTTCCGCACGGTCCCGAACAGGTCGCCGCGCCCGTCGGACAGCGTGGTGACCGCCTGGGACAGGTCCTCCACCGTCTGGTTGAGGTTCTCGCCCTGTCCCCGCAGGTTGTCCGCGCTCACCCCGAGCAGCCGGGACAGCGAGCCCTTCTTGTTGGCGCCCTTCGGGCCGAGCGCCTCGGCGGTGGTGTGCAGGCTCTCGAAGATCCGGTCCAGCTCGACGGGGACGGCCGTACGGGACTCGGGGATGACGTCTCCGTCCCGCAGCACCGGGCCCTTGCGGTACACCGGCAGCAGCTGCACGTAACGGTCGCTGACCACCGAGGAGTTGATGATCGCGGCGCGCGCGTCGGCCGGGACCTCGCGGCCCCGGTCGTATTCCAGCTCCACCCGTACCCGGTCGCCCTCCGGGGTGATTTTCCCGACCTCGCCGATGCGGACACCGAGGACGCGGACGTCGGAGCCGGGGTAGATGCCGACGGTGCGCGGGAAGTACGCCGTGACACGGACCGGGCCGGGGCCCGGCCAGAGGACGACGGCGAGGCCGACGACGAGCGCGAGCACGGTGAACAGGGCCAGGAGCCTGCGGGTCATCGGGTGCCTCCCGTCCGTGGCGCGACCGGGGCGGCGACCAGGTTCTGGACGTAGGAGTCGAACCAGCGGCCGTTGCCCAGGGTGTTGGTGAAGAGACGTACGTAGGGGGCGAGCAGCCCGACGCTGCGGTCCAGGCTCGCCTGGTTGCGTTCGAGCATCGTCACGAAGGTGTCGAGGTTCTTCAGCGCGGGCCCGATCTCCTTGCGGTTGTCGTCGACCAGGCCGGACAGTTCGATGCCCAGCAGCGCGGAGCTCTTGAGCAGTTGGTGGATCGCCGTGCGCCGTTTGGCGATCTCCTTGAACAGGGCGTCACCGTCCTTCACCAGTGCGGAGAAGTCCTTCGTGTGTCCGGCCAGCACCTTGGTGACTCCGTTCGCATGGTCGAGGAGTGCGCGCAGCGCCTTGTCACGGGCGGCTACGGTCCGGGAGATCCGCGACAGCCCCTTGACCGACGCCCGCACCTCCTCGGGGGAGTCCTGGAAGGTGACGGAGATCGTGTCCAGTGCCTTCGCGAGCCGGTCGGTGTCGACCTCCTCGGTGGTGGTCGTCAGGTCGCTGAAGGCCTGGACGACGTCGTACGCCGACACCGTCCGCCGCAGCGGGATCCGGCTGCCCGGCTTCAACTGGCCGGGCCCCTTCGGGTACAGGGCCAGGTACTTGGCGCCGAGGATCGTCTTGACTCGGATCGCGGCGCCCGTGTCGGTACCGAACCCCGGGTGGCCCTTGATCTTGAAGGTCACCTTGACGTGGTCGCCGTCCAGGTCGACGCCCTCGACCTTGCCGACCTTGACCCCGGCGATCCGTACCTCGTCGCCGGGCTTGAGTCCGCCGGCCTCGGAGAAGGCCGCGCTGTAGGTGTCGCCGCCGCCGATCAGCGGCAGGCTGTCGGCGTTGAAGGCGGCGACGGTGAGCAGCGCGAGGAGGGTGAGGCCGACGGCGCCGACGACGACCGGGTTGCTCCCGCGCTGCCTGAAACGCGTGGGAGGTGCCCCGACGCGGGAGTGCTTCAGACGGGGCCGCCCGAGCCGGATCCGGGGCAGCTTCGGCGGCAGGACGCGCACTTTCACGAGGGGTTCGGGGCGGGGCGTGCGCTTGGGCAGCAGCCGGGGCAGCTTCGGCAGTCTGGGCGGCAGGACCCGGACCTTCACCAGCGGCTCGGGGCGGCGGACAGCGCGCCGCCTGATGCGCATGCTCATCCGCCACACCTCGCACGCGCCACGTGCAGCTCCGGGGTGATCACCTGTTTGGTCTTCGGCAGCACGATCCGGCCGTCGAAGTCGCAGAGGTAGAAGTTGAACCACGAGCCGTACGAGGCGGCCCCCGTCAGCTTCTCGAGCTTGTTCGGCAGCCGCTTCAGGACGCCCTCCACGGAGTTCTCGTTCTTGTTCAGCGTTCCGGTCAGATCACCGAGCCCGGCGATGTCGTCCTTCAGCGGCGGACGCGCGTCCTCCAGCAGCCCCGACGTGACGTCCGTGAGGTCGCCGATGCTCACCAGCGACTGCCCGATGGGCTTGCGGTCGGCGGACAGCCCCGAAACCACCCGGCGCAGTTGCGTGAGCAGCCCGGAGAAGCGGGAACCGCGCTTGTCGAGCGTCTCCAGGACGGTGCTGAGGTTGTCGATCACTGATCCGATCAGCTTGTCGCGGTCGGCGAGAGTGCTGGTGAGCGAGGCCGTGTGTGCGAGCAGGCTGTTCACCGTGCCGCCTTCACCCTGGAGAGTCCGGATGATCTCGGTGGCGAGCTGGTTGACGTCGCTCGGGCTGAGCGCGGCGAACAGGGGCTTGAAGCCGTTCAGCAGGGCGTTGAGGTCCAGCGCCGGCTGGGTCCGGGACAGCGGGATGGTGCCGCCGGGCCGCAGCCTGGCGGTGACGTCGCCCGTGCCCTCGGTGAGCGCGATGTACCGCTGCCCGACCAGGTTGCGGTAGCGCACGACCGCCCGGGTCCCTGCGAAAAGCGGCCGGTCGGTGCTGACGGTGAAGGTGACCTCTGCCAGTGTCCGGTCCTTGATCCGGATGCCCTCGACCTCTCCGACCCGCACTCCGGCCACCCGGATGTCGTCGCCGGTCTCCAGCCCGGTGACGTCGGTGAACACCGCGTGATAGGTGTCCTCGGGGGTGAAGGAGACGTTCACGATGGTGGCGGCGAGCAGCGCCGTCGCCGCGATCGTGACCAGCGCGAAGAGGCTGAACTTGACCAGCGGGGCGGCGGTCTGCCGGACTGTCGGCCTGCTCATGCGACACTCACCGCCGTTCCGCGCGCGAGCGGCCCGAACAGCAGGGTCGCCACGGGCGGCACCTGGTCCGCGGGGACGCCCATGACGGGGGCCACGAGCGAGCCGACGGCCCGCTGCTCGGCCCGGGTGGCGGACACGCCGGCACCTCCAGGGAGGGCGCCGCCGGAATCGCCGGCCGACGTACCGTCGTCGAGGTGGGGCTTCGTCCCGGGCACCCTGGGATGCGGCAGACCGCGGCAGTCGGGGCCGGACCGCTCCCCGTACACCGGCTCCTCACCGGGCCGGTACGCCCCCTGCGGGCGGACGGCCTCGAGGGTGATCCGCATCTCGCCGCCCCGGAACGCTTCCTCGGAGGCCTTCTCCTGCCGGACCAGGCCCTGGAACAGGCACGGGTACTCGGGGGAGTAGCGGGCGAACAGTTCCAGCGTGGGGCGGGAGACCCGGCCAAGGGTGATCAGCCGGTCGCCGTTCTCGGACAGGAAGTCGTTCGCCGTGCCCGCCACGGAGGCGGTCGCGCGCAGAGCCGACGCCAACTGGTTCCTCTTCTCAACGATGGTCCGGCTGGTGGTGACCGTGTTGCGCAGGATCCGCATCAGGTCGGGCGCGGCGTCGCCGTACACCTCGGCGACGTCCGCGAACCGCGTGATGTCCTCCCTGAGGGAGGGCATGTGCGGGTCGAGGCGGCGCAGATAGTCCTCGACCCGGGCGAGGTTGCCGCCGATCCGGTCGCCGCGGCCCTCCAGCGCGGTGGCGAACGCCGACAGTGTGGCGTCGAGTTGGCCCGGCTGGACGGTGCGGAGCAGCGGCAGCAGGTCGTTCATCAGCTGCTGCACCTCGATGCCGGCCTTCGTGCGGTCCTGCGTGATGACGTCGCCCGCGCGGATGGGCCGCGCCGGGTCGTGGGCGGCGGCGGGAGCGACCAGGTCGACGTACTTCTCGCCGAACAGCGTCTTGGGCAGCAGCCGTGCGTGTACGTCCGAAGGGATGTACGGCACGTACTGCGGCTTGAGCGCGATGTCGAGGGTCGCCTTCGTGCCGTCGGCGTGCACCTGGCGAACCTCGCCGACCAGCAGCCCGCGCAGCTTGACGTCGGCGCGTGGATCGAGCTGGTTGCCGAGGGCGTCGGCCTCCAAGGTGATGGGCACCACGGAGGTGAACGCCTGCTGGTAGACGGCCACCGCGAGCGACAGCAGCAGCGCGAGCACGGCGAGGAACACGATGCCGTACAGCCTGAGTCTCATTCTGCGCATGCGCACCGCACTCACCCCGCTATCCGCACCGTCGTGTTGGCGCCCCAGATCGCCAAACTCAGGAAGAAGTCCAGGACGTTGACGGCGACGATCGAGGTCCGCACCGCCCGGCCCACCGCGACACCGACACCGGCCGGGCCGCCACTGGCGTGGTAGCCGTGGTAGCAGTGCACCAGGATGATCAGCAGGGCGAAGACGATCACCTTGCCGAAGGACCACAACACGTCGACGGGCGGCAGGTACTGGTGGAAGTAGTGGTCGTACGTGCCGGTGGACTGCCCGTAATAGCTGGTCGTGATGGTGCGGGAGGCCAGGTACGACGACAGCAGCCCGATCACGTACAGCGGGATCACCGCGACGAAGCCGGCGATCATCCGCGTCGTCACCAGGAACGGCAGCGACGGGACGCCCATCACCTCCAGCGCGTCCGTCTCCTCGCTGATGCGCATGGCACCGAGCTGCGCGGTGAAACCGGCGCCGACCGTCGCGGACAGGGCCAGTCCGGCCACCAGCGGGGCGATCTCCCGGGTGTTGAAGTACGCCGACAGGAAGGCGACGAAGTTGGAGGTGCCGAGCTGGTTGAGGGCCGCGTAGCCCTGGAGGCCGACCTCGGTGCCGGTGAAGAAGGACAGGAACGCGATCACGCCGACCGTGCCGCCGACGACAGCGAGCGCGCCGCGTCCGAAACTCACCTCGGCGAGCAGCCGGAGGATCTCCTTCTTGTAGCGGCGCAGGGTGCGGCCCGTCCAGGCCGAAGAGCGCCCGTAGAAGAACAGCTGGGAGCCCAGCTCTTCGAGCGAGCGCAAGGGGCGATCGAGGAGTTCTCGTGGTCTCATCGGCTAACCCCTCTGCGGGACGACCTGGAAGTACACGGCAGTCATCACGAAGTTCGTCACGAACAGCAACATGAAGGTGATCACCACCGACTGGTTGACGGCATCGCCCACGCCCTTCGGACCGCCCTGCGCCGTCAGCCCCTTGTACGAGGCGACGATCGCCGCGATGGCGCCGAACACCAGCGCCTTGATCTCCGCGGCCCACAGGTCCGACAACTGGGCGAGGGTGGTGAAGGACGCCAGGTAGGCACCCGGAGTCCCGTGCTGGAGCACGACGTTGAAGAAGTAGCCGCCCGCGACACCGACCACCGACACGAGGCCGTTGAGCAGCACGGCCACCACCATCGACGCCAGCACCCGCGGAACGACGAGCCGGTGGACCGGGTCGATGCCGAGCACCTGCATCGCGTCGATCTCGTCGCGGATCTTGCGCGCCCCGAGGTCCGCGCAGATCGCCGTGCCCCCCGCGCCCGCGATCAGCAGCGCGGTGACGATCGGCGATGCCTCCCGCAGCACGGCGAGCACGGACGCGGCACCCGAGAACGACTGCGCGCCCAACTGCCGGGTGAGGCTGCCGATCTGCAACGCGATGACCGCCCCGAAGGGGATCGAGACCAGGGCCGTCGGCAGGATCGTGACGCTCGCGACGAACCACGCCTGCTGGATGAACTCCCTCGCCTGGAAGGGCCTGCGGGGCAGGGACCGGACGACGTCCAGCGCCATCGTGAAGAGGCTGCCCGAGTGCCGCAGCACACCTGTCGGGGAGAGCCTCATGCGCCGCTCACCCCCGTCCCGTGCAGTTCTGCCTCGCGTCTCGCGATCGCCTCCCAGCGGGGCGGGCGGGTGATGCCGGGGCTGGGCAGCAGGCGGGGCGCCGGCGCACCGGCCGGGCCTCCCTCGTCGATCTGGGCCAGCTCCTGCTCGACCTGGGCCGCGTCCTTCTCCTCCGCCATGCCGATCGGCCCCTGCATCCGGCCGTTCAGGAACTGCCGCACCACGGGCTCGTCACTGGCCAGCAGCTCCTCACGGGGCCCGAACATCACCAGCTCGCGCCGGAACAGCAGCCCGATGTTGTCCGGGACCTGGCGGGCGGAGGCGATGTCATGGGTGACGATCAGGAAGGTCGCGTCGATCTGTGCGTTGAGGTCGACGATGAGCTGGTTCAGGTAGGCCACGCGGACCGGGTCCAGGCCCGAGTCCGGTTCGTCGAACAGGATGATCTCCGGGTCGAGGACCAGGGCACGGGCGAGCCCGGCCCGCTTGCGCATGCCGCCGGAGATCTCGCCGGGCAGCTTCCCCTCGGCGCCGATCAGCCCGACCATGTCCATCTTCTCGAGGACGATCCGCCTGATCTCGCTCTCGGACTTGCGGGTGTGCTCGCGCAGCGGGAAGGCGATGTTGTCGTAAAGGCTCATCGAGCCGAAGAGCGCGCCGTCCTGGAACAGCACGCCGAACAGCTTCCGCACCTCGTACAGGTCGCGCTCGCGCAGGCGGGTGATGTCCCGGCCCGCGACCTTCACCGAGCCCTGCTCCGGCTTCAGCAGCCCCACGAGCGTCTTGAGGAACACCGACTTGCCCGTCCCCGAAGGGCCGAGCATCACCGAGACCTCCCCGGCGGGCAGGGTCAGCGAGACGTCCTGCCAGATGACCTGGTGGCCGAAGGACTTGGTCAGTCCTTCCACACAGATCTCGACACCCATCCGGTTCCATCCTTCGCCCGTGGAGCAGCTCCGACATCTGCTCTACGGGGAGGGGAAGGGCGTCCGTCGCGGCGAACGGCGACTTTTTCACGGACGCGCGAACGGGTCGCTACGGCAGCCTCGGCGACGGCGTCGTCGGGGCGGGGGCGGAGAGCGGAACGGCCGGTACTGCCGGGGCCGGGGGAAGTGACGGTCTCGACGAGGCGGCCGACGTCGTAGGGAGGTCCGGCACGGTGGCCGGCAGGCCCGGCACCGCTGTCGGCAGGGCCGCGACCTTCGGCACCCCGGCCACCTTCGGCACCGGCAGCTTCGGGAGCGGCGACGCGGACACAACGGGCAGGGACGGCACCGCCACTCGCAGCGGCAAGGCCGTTCCCCCAGTGGGGGTCGGCGTCGGCGTGGGCATGGGCGTCCGGCCCCGGGCCCCGGGCGCCGAGGGCGAGGGGGCGGGCGACCCGGGGGCCGGCTCCCGGCCCGCGGCCTCGCCGCCCACGGCCCGCGCGTCGCTGGACACGGCCGGCCGCGGCGCCGGACTGTTCCCGCTTCCGCCCTCGTCGAGCGCGTACGGCAGCACGAACCCCGCCACGACCAGGGTCGCCGCCGTCGAGGTGACCGCGACCGCCTGGGCGTTGCCGCCCCCGCGCAGCCGCCCGCGCCCGATCAGGAACAGCACCAGCCCGAGGGTTCCGGCCAGCGAGGCGCGCAGCGTCCGCCGGGCCCGGGCGAGCAGCGACTCGACGGTCCGGTAGCTGAGGCCCATCCGCATCGCGACCTGACTCACGTCCAGGTCCTCGGACCTCAGCCGCAGCGCCTCCGCCTGCCGGGCGGGCAGCTCTCCGCTGCGCACGGCGAGCCACTTCGCCTCGGCCCGGTCGCAGACCGCCTCCTCGACGGGTATCGGGCCCGGCGCCACGAGTGTCGGGCGGCTGCCCACCTCGGCCTCGCGGTGGACCTGCCGGTACCGGTCGACACACAGCCGCATCGTCACCGTCGTCAGCCAGGCGCCGAGCCGCTCGTCGTCGAGGTCCGGGCGTTCCGCGGCTCGCAGCATCGCCTCGTGAACGGCGTCCTCGGCGTCCTCCTGACTCATGGATCGCCGCCGGGCCACCTTGAGCAGCTGCTCGCGGTGGCTCCACATGCGCTGCCAACGCTCGTCGGTGGCCGCTGTGTCCGCAGGCATGTCCGTCGCCATGAGGGTCCCTTCGCACTCGCCCGCCGGTCCGGTGCTTCCGGCGGCGGTGACATTACCGCCGAGTAGTGGCCGTTGTGGAGGGGGAAGACACTCCCTACGTTCCAGCTGTTGCCGGTGGTCAAAGGCCCGCACCGGACAGCACACCGCCCCCGGGGCAGCGTCCGTCCGCTCCTGCAGGGGGTTTCCCCGAAACGCGGTTCATCCCCGAGGCCCCGCGTCCACGGCGTGCCGGTGCGGGCGGGCGAGTGGTCAGCCGCTTTGGCGTGGGCTCTCGGCGATCGCTTCGGCCAGCGGCTTGCGGGCCAGGTCCGGGACCTCGCAGTCGGCTGCGGCGTAGCCGACGGGGAAGAGGATGTAGGGCCGTTCGTTGCCGGGCCGTGCGCAGATCTCGGTGAGGAAGCCCATCGGGTTCGGGGTGTGCGTCAGGGTGCTGAGCCCCATCGCGTGCAGGGCGGCGATGAAGAAGCCGCACGCGATGCCCACGCTCTCGTTGACGTAGTAGTTCTTGCGCAGCGAACCGTCCGGCATCGCCGTGCTCTTCTCGGCGAAGCCGACGACGATCCACGGCACGGCGTCGAGGAAGCTCTTGTCGGAACTCGTCTCCAGGCGCGCGAGTGCGGCACGCCACTCGGGCGGGATGCGGCCGCCCTCGTAGTTGACCCGTTCCTCCTCCTCGGCCGCGACCCGGATGCGGTGCTTGGTCTCGGCGTCGCCGATCACGGCGAACTTCCATGGCTGGAAGTGGGCCCCGGAGGGAGCGGTGTTGGCCGCCGCGACAGCGATGTCGACGCAGGCGCGCGGGACCGGCTCGTCGCTGAAGAACCGCACGCTGCGCCTGCCGTCGAGTCGGCCGCCTTCAGGCGTAACTCCTGGAGCTCCCGGGCCCGGCCCGGCCGCCGCCCCCCGGTGCACCTGGAGACCGGGGGAGGACCTCGTCCACCTCAAAAGGTCTGCTTGAGCGGCTCGGTGATCTCCGCGACGAGTACCGACCGTTATGCGTGGCGCCGAGTTGCCATGGGCCGCGCCGCACGCCTGCCCGAGCCGGACTCCTGGGGGCCCTCGAGCGGCAGGGGCTCGCCCTCCCCGAAGTCAGGTGCCTGCTCCCCGAAGTCAGGTGCCTGGAACGGGTTGGTCGCCGGAGGCGGCGATGCCGCGGTGGAGCAACGAGGTTGCCCTTCCGGCGCGGAGAAAAGCGACGTCAGATCGATGAGAGGCTCTCTTTCGTTCCAGGCCCCTGAAGGAGTCCTGGTGTGCCGCGAACGGACGCAGCCGTTCTACAGCTTGGTCATCTTGGGGTACGGGCTCGGGATCCGCGTCTGCGTCGAGCCGAAGTCCACGAGCGCCGCGACTCCCTCCTCGATGCCGATCACCCGGCCGAGGCCGTACACGTCGTGGGTGACCTGGTCGCCCACGGCGAAGTGCTTGGGAGCCGGTGTGACCGGGGCTTTGAAGGGGCTGGTGGGCAAGTGGCGCTTCGGCGCAGCGGACTTTGTCATGACTCAGTATGAGCCCACGCGCACCCCCTTCGCTGTGGCCGTCGGCACAGATCCGGAAGGGATCCACGACGTCATGCCGCTGACCTGGGGTTTCGAACTTGAGATGCGGCGAAAATCGGTCGCAGGTCTCCTTCGCTGACAGCGGCTGACGGCCGCATCTGGGCCGGTATGGCACCGACTCCGGCCGACGACAGCCGCCACGACGATGAGCATCGAACTCCGGTGCCGGCGTGTCCCCGCCGGTGCGGGCGTCGGCGGATCCGGCGCGAGGGCTCGGCCGGACCGGCGGGCGGCCGAGTCAGCCGTGGGCCCGGTCAGCCCCTCGCGGCAAACGCTTCCGCGATGTCGTCGCGTCCTGCTCCGGATGCCAGGAGCAGTCTGAGCAGCACCCGGGCCTTGTACGGGTCGAGGAAGCCGCCGTCGATCAGCCCGCGCCGGCGCAGGTCCGCCTCCGAGCCGGGCGCGTAATAGGTGTGCCGCAGCACCGAACCGCTGCCCGTGCGCGAGGTCAGCACCACCGGCATGTGCTCGGCCAGGGTGCCGAGCCGGGGAGCGAGCGCGCCCGGTACGTGACCGACGCCGAAACCGGCGACCACGAGACCGGCGTGCGTGGCCTCGAGCCCCTCCAGCTGTGCGCCGTCGTCCTCCAGGGTGACCACGTGCAGGGCCACACGGGCGGCTGCGAGTCGCGCAGGGTCCCCTCCCGCCGGCAGGGGTGCGTGCCGCGGCGCTGCCGGCAACATCCGTACGCGGCCCTCGACGACATGCCCCAATGGGCCGGTGCTCGGCGAGGCGAAGGCCGCCGGGTTCGTACTGTGTGTCTTGCGCACCCACCGCGCCGCGTGCACCTCGTCGTTGAGGACCACCACCGCACCCGCGCCGCGTGCCTCCCGCGCCGCGGCCACCCGCACGGCGGCGAGCACGTTGGCGGGCCCGTCCGCCCCGGCCATGGCCGGCTGCCGCATCGCGCCGGTCAGCACGAACGGGGCATCGTGCGGCCACACCAGGTCGATCAGGAAGGCTGTCTCCTCCAGCGTGTCGGTGCCCTGGGTGACGACGACGCCGTCCGCGTCGTCCGCCACGGCCCGAGAGGCGAGGGCCACGACGTCGAGGACCTGCGCGAAGGTGAGGCTCCCGCTCGGCACGGCCCGCACGTCCCGTACGTCCAGAGGGATCCCCGTCTCCGTCAGTCCCGGCACGGCCGCGGCGATCTCCGCCCCGCTCAACCGCGCCGCCCGCTTGCCGTCCGGCACCGATATCGTTCCCCCCAGAGCCAACAGCAAGACACCCACAGCCCGCTCCCTCCCCGGCCTCACGCCGGACGGGGTCCCGCCGGGCGCCCCCAACCTACAGGCGCGCCCGAGCCCCGCCGCCGATCCGCGGCACCGCGTCGTCCCCCGAGGGAAGCGGCCTCGCCGCCCAGTGGTCAGGTGTAGGTGGAGATTTCGATGAGGTTGCCGTCCGGATCGCGGAGGTAGGTGCTGAGCATCGGGCCGAGGGCGCCGGTGCGCGGTACCGGGCCTTCCTCCACTGGCACCCCGCAGGCGGCCAGATGCGCCAGCACCTGTTCCTGCGGGGTCCGGGTGACCAGACAGAGGTCGGCGCTGCCGGGGGTGGGCCGTGCGGCGTGGGGGAGGAGTTCGCCGCCTGCCCGGTGGAGGTTGATCTTGCTGCTGCCGAAGCCCAGCGCGCGGCGCCCCTCCCCGAAGGTGACGGGACGCATGCCGAGGACCCGCTGGTAGAAGGCGGAGGTCCGCTCTACGTCGGTGACGGTCAGCACCAGGTGGTCCAGGCCGCTGATCACGATCCCCGGCTCGGGGGCGTACCGGCCCAGCTGCTCGGCACAGGCGTTCCACGCGGGCGCGGACAGCAGATCGCGTGAGCGGGCGAACAGGCGGTACAGCGCCGGGCCGTGACGTTCGGCCAGCCCGACGTCGTGGGCCAGCACGTCGAGCTCGTTGGCGGCCGTGATCTCCACGATGACGCGCACGTCCGCCTCGGCCACGGTGTGTTCCCGGCCGGTGAAGCGGTCCTGGAAGAGCACCGGAAGCCCGTGGCCCAGGCGCGGATACACGGCCGCCCGGTCGCAGCTCGCGTACAGGTACACCAGGGCTTCCGCGCGATCGCCGATCAGTCCGGCGAGCACCGCGCGCTCGGTAGTGCCCAGGAGCGGCTCGTCGAATCCGTCCGTTCCGTAGGCCGCGTGGCACAGCCCCGCGAGCTGGACGTCGGGGTCGGCGCCCCAGGCGGAGAGCAGGCGGGCGACGCGTCGCAGGTGTTCCAGGAGCGTTCCGCCCGGATGGGCCGTCCGGGCGGCGCCGCGGGCGGACAGGAACTCCTCTGCCCGGGCCCACCGCGCCGGGGTGAGCCGTCCCATCAGGCCGCTCGCTGTGCGGACTGTGCCACCTCGGTGACCAGCCGGGCGGTGGCCGGGACGGCGATGCCGTGGGCGGCTCCGGCGCGCAGGACGGCTCCGCCGATGGCGTCGAGTTCGAGCGGCCGGCCGGCCTCGGCGTCGCGCTGCATCGAGGACCTCATCGTCTCGGGGACGCGGTCGAAGAAGGAGAGCAGCCCCTCGGCGGTCACCTGCGCGCCGACGGCGCGGGCCACGGCCGCGATCTCGTCGAGGACGGTGAGCAGTTCGGGCCGGTACCGATCGCGTACGGCGCCGACGTCGGCCTGGTGGCGGGTGGTCAGCAGGGCGAACGGGGCGAGGAAGGCCAGCTTGTCCCAGAGCATCGCGCTCTCGTCCTCGCGTACGGTCACGCCGAGACCGGCCTGTCGCAGCAGCTCCGCGAAGTCATCGACGGGAGCCGCGAGTTCGAGGTCGGCGAAGGGGCTGGTGTGGCTGATGCGGCCGGGTGCCGTGCGGGTGGCCTCGACGCGGATGGTGCCCGCGACGACCCGGGCGGAGGGGAAGCGCTCGCGGAGCACGGTGAGATGGTCGAGGCCGTTGAGCAGCGGGACCACGAGCGCCGTGCCGAGCTCCTCGGCGGGGATGCGGTCGAGCGCCTCGGTGAGCGTGGTCTGCTTGACCGTCACGAAGACGGCGTCCACCGGCTCTCGCAACTCGGTGCCGGCCTCCACGGCCGCGGTGAACTGCCCGTAACGATCGCTGTCGACACGCAGCCCGTCCTGGCGCAGCACGGCGACGGTCTGTTCCCCCGCCACGCAGACGACGCGGTGTCCGGCACGGGCGAGCAGCGCGCCGACCAGGCCGCCGACGCCGCCCGGGCCGAGAACCGCCACGGTCATCCTGGGTGTGCTCATGTGTGCTCCTGTCCGGGAAGCCGATGAATCCAGAGGCCGGGCGGCGGGGGCCGGAAGCCGGTCGGGCCCGTGACGGGTCGGCACCCGCCCGCATGCGGCACCGCGTCCGGATCGCGGGTGCCGCAGTGGGCGGGTTGCCGCCCTGGGCCCGGAACGATGATCAAACCTGGCGCGGTCCAAGTCAATCCACGGCTTTGCTGGGGAACACCCAAGCTCTGCCTTGGGGTTGCCGCTTAGGCTTGGGCCTCGTGACACTTGACGATCTCCGTGTCTTTGCCGCGGTCTGCCGATCCGGTTCGCTCAGCGGTGCCGCCCGTGACCTGGGCTGTACGCAGTCGGCCGTCAGCCAGCACGTGAAGCGTCTTGAGCGGGAGTTGGGACTCAGCCTGATCGAGCGCCACCCGCGCGGGATCGCACCCACTCCGGCGGGGCGGCTGTTGCACACGGCGGTGACCGAGGGCCTGGGCAGCATCGACCAGGCCGTGCGCCGGATCGAGGAACTCGCCCGCGCGGAGGGCGGATCGGTGCGGGTCACCACCGGCGCCACGACCGTACGGCACTTCATGGCCGCCGCCGTGGTCGACTTCCGCCGGCGCTTTCCGCGAGCCAGCCTCGAATTCCAGACCGAGACCTCCAGCCGCGGCTGTTTCGACGCGCTCGCCATGGGCGCGGTGGACCTCGCCTGGATCACACTGCGGCCGGCGGGCAGCAGCGTGGAGCAGCGCCCCGTCGTCCACCTGCCCTGGTCGCTCGCCGTCGCGGCCGGCGATCCGCTCGCCGCCAAGTCCTTCATCGAACCCGTCGACCTGCAGGATGCCCGGCTCATCGGCCTGCCCGAGAACTCCACCGCGCGTATCCAGCTCGGCTCACGGCTCGCCGAATCGGGCATCCGGCCGGTCTTCGACACCAGCGTCACCGACTGGGACACCGCGATCCTGCTGGCCGAGCTCGGGCTCGGTCATGCGGTCGTTCCGACCCTGCCCGAGTGGACCGGCCCCCGCCACCCCGACCTGCGGCTGATTCCGATCCCCGCCCTCCCCGCGCTCACCGCGGGCTGGGCCGTCCGCCGCTGGGACGCTCTCTCCCCGCTGGCCCGCGCCTTCGCCGACACGGTCAACCACCACTGTGCCCGCCGCGCGGGAAAGTGAAGCCGGCACCGGCAGGTCACGCCGGCCACCGGCCCCATGCCGCCGCCTCGTGCAGGCTTCGCAAGACCGCGGCCACCGCGGCACCGGCAGGAACCAGCCTCAGGCGCCGGTGACTCCGTCGATCTGCTCACGGATGAGATCGGCATGACCGTTGTGACGTGCGTATTCCTCGATCATGTGCACCATGATCCAGCGCAGGGAGACCCCCTGATCGCCGACAAGACCCGCTTCCTGTTCGGACAGGCGCCCGGAGTCGTCCAGCGACGCGTCAGCGATCAGCTCACGCCCCCGGGTCACCTCGGCCTGCCAGGCAGCCACCGCTTCGCCGAACCCTCGGTCCGGCCGCAGCGCATACCCGTCGACGTTGTCTTCCCCGAAGACCGGGGCCACATCGTGACCTGCGAATACACGCTGGAACCAGTTGCGCTCCACCTCGGCCAGGTGCTGCACGAGACCGAGCAAGGTCATCGACGAGGGCGACACGGCAGCAAGCCGTAATTGAGCATCTTCGAGGCCGGAACATTTCAGGGCAAGAGTTGCACGGTGAAAGTCCAGCCATGCCTCCAGCATGGTGCGCTCGTCAGCATGCGGGGGTGGGACAGGCCGTCCATCCGGTGTCGTCTTCATCCGCACACCATGGCAGCGACAGTCACGGCCCACTGCCACCTTCGCCGACGACGAACACGCCGGGTGGGTGGCGGCTGCGTCCAGTCGGGCCGGCAGCGACGCCCGTGAGTCAGGAGCGGCGCCCTTGAGTCAGGCGGGCCGCTCGCCGGTGTGGTCCGGCCCTCAAGGTGAGGCCGATCCCGCTCTGCGGGGGCGGGCAAAGGGCGGTACACAAGAGAAAGGGCTATGGGTGGGGGCGTCCGCCACCGGTCCACGGAGGTCCGAGCGTGTCCACGCCGATCGAGCAACCGAATCACCGCGCACGGGACGCCACCGTGGAGGAAGCGTTCGCCCAGTGTCACATACCGGTCGCGATATGTGACGCCGAGCTAAGGGTCCTGCGGGCGAGCAGGGGCATGGTCCAGGAGGCCGGCCTGAGCGAAGACCAGATGCGCGGTCGGCGGTTCACACAGTTCATGCCCGACTCCGCCTACGCGGAAGTGGAAGGCGGGATGCGCCGGGTGTTCAAGACCGGCGCGGTCGAGCACCTCGAGGTGTACGCCGACTCCCGGTCGGAGCCCGGCGAGCGGGTGTGGTCGGTGACGCTCTCCCCGCTGCGGAACGCTGCCGGCACGGTCCATCACGTGCAGTTCACCGCGGTGGACACCACCGCGGAGTACGGGGCCCGGGAGCGCCTCGCCCTGCTGAACGAGGTCAGTGCCCGGGTGGGGACCACCCTGGACGTGGCGCAGACCGCTCAGGAGATGGCGGACGTCGTGACGGGCCGGCTGGCCGACTTCGTCACCGTCGACCTGCTGGACTCGCTTTTCCGCGGTGTGGAGCCCAGGCCCGGCGCCGAGGGGGTGGCCCTTCTCCGTGCCGCGCACCAGTCGGTCCTGCCGGGCGTCCCCGAATCGGTGATCAGGGTCGGCGAGGTGGACCACTACCCCCCGTCCTCGCCACCCGCCCGCGTCCTGGTCACCGGCCGGTCCACTCTCCACCGCTCCCTGGACGAGGACATCGCGCGGTGGGCGGCGGGCGACCCGCAGCGCTCACGGACAGTTCACGCCCACGGGGTGCACTCCGTCATGGTGGTGCCGTTGCGTGCCCGCGGTATCACCCTGGGCGTGGCAGTACTCGTACGCCATCGGAGCCGGGCGGCCTTCACCGAGGACGATCTGTTCCTCGCCGAGGAGATCGCGGCACGTGCCGCCGTCGCCGTCGACAACGCCCGCCGCTACACCCGCGAGCGCACCACGGCAGTGGCCCTGCAACAGAGCCTGCTTCCACAGCACGTGCCCGGGCAGGAAGCGGTGCGGGTGGCCACCCGCTACCTCCCCGCCCGTTCCCGTGCCGGAGTGGGCGGTGACTGGTTCGACGTGATTCCACTGTCCGGGGCCCGCGTGGCGTTGGTCGTCGGTGACGTGGTGGGCCACGGACTGCGCGCGTCCGCCACGATGGGACGACTGCGGACCGCCGTACGCACGCTGGCCGATGTCGACCTGCCGCCCGACGAGCTCCTTGTCCACCTGGACGATCTGGTCCCCCACCTCGCGGCCGAGGAGGAAGCGGCCATTGACCACGACCTGGAGATCGCCACCGATCTCATCGCCACGTGCCTGTACGTGGTCTACGACCCGATCTCGCGGCGCTGCACCGTCGCCAGTGCCGGTCACCCCCCGCCCGCGGTGGTCACCCCGGACGGCACGGTGGACTTCATCGACGTACCGCCCGGCCCCCCACTGGGCGTAGGAGGGCTGCCCTTCGAGGGCGTGGAGCGGGAGCTTCCCGAAGGAAGTCTGCTCACCCTGTACACCGATGGCCTGGTTGAAGCCTGCGGCCGCGACATCGAGGCGGGCCTGAAGCGACTGCGAGCGGCCCTGGCCGGACCGGCGGACCAGCTCGAGGAGGTGTGCGCGGCCGTCCTGGACAGCCTGCTCTCCGGCCCGCCCGCGGATGACGTCGCCCTGCTCATCGCGCGCACGCGCGCACTGGACTCCCGCCAGGTCGCCAGCTGGGACGTGGCCGATGACCCCGCGGCCGTGGCCGGCGCGCGTGCCGAGGCCACCCGGCAGCTCGCGGCCTGGGGGCTCGAAGAGACCGCCTACACCGTCGAGCTCCTCGTCAGCGAGATGGTCACCAACGCCATCCGCTACGGCCACCCGCCCGTCCAACTGCGTCTGATCCGGGACGCGGCGGTCATCTGCGAGGTGTCCGACAACAGCAGCGTCGTACCCCGTCTGCGGCGGGCCCGCACCTTCGACGAAGGCGGGCGCGGCCTGTTGCTCGTAGCCCAGCTCGCCCGGCGTTGGGGGACCCGCCACAGGGCCGAGGGCAAGACCATCTGGGCGGAGGTCGCGCTTCCCGAGGGCTGAGCCCTGCGCGTCTTCAGGGGGCCCTGCGCGTCTTCACCCGACCGCTCCGCGGCGGCCGGAACGAGCAGCGCCTCATTCCGCCACGCAGGGACATCGCCGCATACGTCGCTCAGCGTTCCGGGTCGGCCCCGGCTCCAGCCGCGACGCCGTCACCGTACGGCGCCACCGTACGGCCTGTCGCCCCTGCCGGGACTCCCTCAGGCCAGTGACAGGAAGAGCCGCTCCAGGCGCGCGCGCATGGCTTCCGAGCTCTCGCCGTCCTTGCGGCCCGACTCGATGTCGATCACACACTGCTGCAGTCCGGTGGCGATGATCGCGAAACCGGCACGGTCGAGCGCCCGCGAGGCGGCGGCGAGCTGCGGGACGACGTCTTCGCAGTCCCGGCCCTCCTCGATCATCCGGATCACGCCGGAGATCTGGCCCTGTGCGCGACGCAGCCGGTTCAGCACGGACTTCAGGGACGCGCCCTCGAGCTCCAGTTCCACGATCACTCCTTACAATACCCCCAGGGGTACCTTACCACTCCGGTCCGGTATGGCGCTGTGGATTCCCGGCAGTCCCGGCAGCCCCGGCAGGGGATGTGCCGCGTGTTCAGCGGCGGCCGAAGGGCCACCAGGAGCGCCTGGGCTCCGCCGGGCAGTCGCACCGCCGCGACTTCGGTACGCCCGCGAGGACTTGCTCCACGTGGTTTCCGCAGCCTGCGTACGTGGCCTTGCCGCACTTGGAACAGGTGACGCGTCGGCACATGGCGGACTTCCTTTCCTCCGGTGGGAACCCGTGGCCTCGTTCGCGACGGGAAGGGGGTGCGTGTTCGATCACCGCGAGTTCGGGGCCGCACCGTCACCCGAACCCGCGGTCCTCGGGGTCTTCTCAGGCGGCCGTTTCCCAGGCGCCGTAGCCGCCGAGCAGGTCGTAGACCTCGGTGCGGCCGCTGCGCCGGATCAGGCTGGCGGCGATGGACGAGCGGTGACCACCGGCGCAGTGGACCACCACAGGGCCCTCGGCCGGGAGCTCGTCGAGGCGCTTGGCCAGTTCGGTCAGGGGGATGTGCATAGAGCCATCGATGGAACGGCCGTCCGCGCGCTCACCGCAGTTGCGCACGTCCAGAACGAGCGGGGGCCGGTCGGAGGCGAGTTCCTCGCGCAGGGCCTCGGCGGTCAGCCGCGCCGCCTGCCGCGTCTGCTCGGGAAGGGCGAGGAAGAGCTGCTCGGGCTCGGCCGCGTAGCCGTGGACCCGGTCGAAACCGATGCGCGCGAGGCGGGTGACGGTCTCCTCGGCGCGGCCCTCGGGGGCGACGATGAGGAGCTCGTCCTCGGGCGTGAGAACGCTGCCGACCTGCTCGGCGAACCGGCCGTCGAGCGGGACGTTGACCGAGCCGGCCAGATGACCGGCGGCGAAGTCGAACTGGTCGCGCGCGTCGAGGACCACGGTTCCGGCACCGCGCAGGCGGGCGAACTCCGTCGCGTCCAGCGCGGGAGCGCCCTGCGGGGCCTGGAACAGGTCGCGGTTGCGGCGGTTGAGGTCGGCGTCGTACGAGAAGTAGCCGGGGGCGGCGGACTGGCCGGCGGTGACGAGGCGGACGAAGGTGTCCTGGTCCATGGGCTGGCAGGCGTAGTTGGTCAGGCGCTGCATGCCGATGGTCGACTGCAGTTCGGTGGAGAGGTTCTTGCCGCAGGCGGAGCCGGCGCCGTGGGCGGGGAAGACGCGGACCTCGTCCGGCAGGGTCATCAGCTTGCGATGGACGCTGTCGTAGAGCATCGCACCCAGCTCCTGCGCCGTGACGCCCGCTGAGGCGAGCAGGTCGGGGCGTCCGACGTCGCCGATGAACAGGGCGTCGCCGGTGAGCACCCCGTAGGGGACGGTGTCCTCGGGCTTCTCGAAGACCAGGATGCTGATCGACTCGGGCGTGTGGCCGGGGGTCTCCAGGATCTGGAGCGTGACCTCGCCCAGGGGGATCCGCTCACCGTCGGCGAGCTTGCGGATGGGGTATTCCGTGACGGCACGCCGGCCGTAGCCGATCCAGGCGCCGGTTCGCTGCGCCAGTTCGAGGTGGCCGGCGAGGAAGTCGGCGTGGAAGTGGGTGTTGATCACCGCTTCGACGGTGAAGCCATGCGCCTCGGCGTCCGCGACGTACTCGTCCACGTCCCGGCGGGGATCGACGACGACCGCCTTGCCGCTGGTCGGGTCACCGATGACGTAAGCCGCCTGGGACAGGCAGTCGAGGTAGTGCTGCGCGAAGTACATGAGGTGCCTCCTGGCGCCTGTGATGCGGGGACGGGAGTCCGGGCCGCCCGACGGGATATGCAGGCAGATACCCACGGGGGTATCGATGGGGCCCACCGTATACCCAGGGGGGTATGCAGTGGCAAGTCGCCCTGCCGACCTCGGTGGCCTCTTGGCCGGCCGGGCTGAAGCCGCGGAGCCGAAGGTGCAGGCAGGGCGGGTGTCATCGGGTCCGCCAGGTGGTGGTGCTGATGGAAAATACCCCCAGGGGTACTTGTGCTATCGTGCACATATACCCCCGGGGGTAACTCGGGCGGGGTGTCTCCTCACTCTTCGCCGACCGCGGTGTACGGGCCGCTGCCAAGGCCCGGCTGCCGCACGCTCGCGGCCCGGACGGGATGACCGAGGACGACGGCCTGGCCGCTGCCTCTGCCGCGGCGCTGACGGCCCCCACCGGCTGAACACCCCTCCCGCTTCGCCCCTCCCCATTCCGAGAGGTTGTGTGATGTCCCTCTTCCCCACCGGCGAGCACCGTGTCACCGTCGACGAGGCCGTCCGGCGCACCCGGGACGGCGATGCTCCGGCCGTTCTCCTGGATGTGCGTGAGCAGCGCGAATGGGACGCCGGCCACGCCCCCGGCGCCGTGTACGCGCCGCTGTCCGCACTCACGGCGGGGGTGGAACTGCCGGAAGCCGCTCGGGCCCGGCCGCTGGTCGTGATCTGCCGCAGCGGGCAGCGCTCCCAGCAGGCCGCCCAACTGCTGGCCGCGCGGGGTGCGCGGGTGGTGGACGTCGAGGGCGGTATGAGGGCGTGGGCCCAGGCCGGGTACCCGGTCGTGGACGACTCCGGGAACAGCGGCTCGATAGCATGACGGCTCTGATCCTCGCGCTCGTCGCCGGTGCCCTCGTCGGCCTGGCCCTGGGCGGTCTCGGCGGGGGCGGCAGCGTCCTCGCCGTGCCGGCCCTCATCTACCTTCTGGGCTTCACCCCGGCGGAGGCGACGACGGCCAGCCTGGTCATCGTCACCATCACCTCGGTCACCGCGCTCACCGGGCATGCCCGGGACGGCAACGTGACCTGGCGCACCGGACTGCTGTTCGCCGCGGCGGGCATCGTGCCCGCGATGGTCGCCGGGGCCGCCGCCGGCCACCTGTCCCAGGCTCTGCTGACTGTCGCCTTCTCGGTCATCGCGGCACTCGCCGCGGTGCGGATGCTGCGACCCGCCTCCGCCGTCGCCTCGTCCGGCGCCCAGGTGAACGCCGGCAAGGCCGGCGCCGCAGGGGCCGGCCTCGGCGCGGTGACCGGCTTCCTGGGCGTGGGTGGCGGCTTTCTCGCCGTACCGGCGCTGGTGAACGTCCTCCGGCTGCCCATGCGCCGGGCGGTCGGCACCAGCCTGCTGGTCATCACGATCAACTCGCTGGCCGCGCTCGGCGCCCGCGCCGGCACCGGGATGCACCTGGACTGGGCCGTCATCGCGCCGTTCACCGCCGCGGCCGTTCTGGGCGCCTGGGACGGCAAACGCCTGTCCAAGAAGCTCAACGGCGGCACGCTGCAGCGTGTCTTCGCGTACGTCCTGCTCGCGGTCGCCGCGTTCATGCTCCTCGACGCCATCTTCTGACCGACCCGCCGCGGCCCGGGACCGCCCTCACCGTCCCATAGGGGAGGTGGGCACTTCCGCTCCGCGGCTACATCAACACGCAAGGAATCCAACTGCAATGACCATCACTGCCATCGACCCTCGCCAGGCCAAGACCCGTCTGCACGAACTCGTCGTCATCGACGTCCGCACCCCGGGCGAGTACGCGGGCGGTCACGTCCCCGGTGCCCTGAACATCCCGCTGGACCAGATCGACCGCGCGCTGCCCGACATCCGCGACGCCGCCGAGCGCGGTGAGGTGCTCGTGGTCTGCGCCTCGGGCGCCCGTTCCGAGAAGGCGTGCGTGCGACTCGCCTCGGAGGGCATCCGCACGGCGACGCTCTCGGGCGGCACCGGGGCCTGGGCCGCCCACGGCCACGAACTGGACCGCGCGTCGGCCTGCGACGTCAAGTCGGCCTGGAGCATGGACCGCCAGGTCCGTCTCACCGCCGGATCCCTGGTCCTGCTGGGCCTGGCCCTCGGCGAGTTCGTGCACCCGGCTTTCCGGCTGCTGTCCGCCGGTGTGGCCGGCGGCCTGGTGTTCTCCGCCGTGACCAACACCTGTGGCATGGCGGCCATGCTCGGCAAGCTTCCCCACAACCGGCCCCGCACCGCCGACCTGGACGCCACGCTCGCCCGCCTGCGTAACTCCTGACCTCTACGGCGTCCCGTGTGCCGGGGCACACGGGACGTCCACCCGGAGACCGCGCCGATGAACGCCGCCCCGAGCCGGACCGCATGAGACCAGCGCCGGAGACGTGGACCCCTGACCGACGCACCGGCATGTGCGGGCGAGCCTCGATCGCCCGCTGCGGGCGGTGCTTCCAACCGCCCGCAGCAGGCAGGTCTTGTCGGCGCCCGGGACCCGTCGATGACATGGTCCATCACGCCCTCACAGCATGCGCTGTTGCGATGGCCAGTCTCGTCGGCGAGTTCCGCACGCTGCCTCCTTCAAGGACTCGCCCGGCTCCACGGCCACCCCGGGCAGCTCCCGCGTGCCCGGCCGATTCCGACCGAGGAGGAGGCCAGGGAGCAGCACGGTGGTGATCCGGGCCGGTCAGTGGACCTGGAACAGCCGGTAGGAGGCGCGGTTGTTCTCCTCCGGCGTGTCGAGGACGGTGATGCCCTGCACGCGGAAGCCGTAGTGGACGAGCAGGTCTTCCCACAGCTCGGCTGTGAGTACCCACATGTGCACGGTGAGATCGTCGCCGTCGGCCAGTCGCAGGATCTCCGGGCGTGGGGTGACGGCGGAGGTGGGGCCGTGGCCGGCGGAGTTGGTGTGCAACACGGTGAAGTACAGCCGTCCGCCCGGTCTGAGGGCGACGGCCAGCGCGGGCAGGAGTCGGTGCGGGTTGAGGAAGTGGAAGGTACTGAGGGAGTAGATCACGTCGTACGGCGCTGTCCTGCGCAGGTACTCGACAGCGTCGGCGTGGACCAGCCGCAGGCCCGGTACATCGGGGTAGCGGCCGCGCGCTCTCTCGATCTGGCTGAGGGAAGCGTCGACTCCGTCCACCTGTGCACCGTAGGTACGAGCCAGGTGCGCGGCGTGCCGGGCAGGGCCGCAGCCGATGTCCAGGACCCGCAGGCCCCTGATGTCGCCGAGAATGGCGTCCCCCGGCGCGTTCGCGGCAGGGCCCCAGGTGATCTGGTCCACCTCGGTCAGGGGCGTACCGCGCCACAGGTGGTGTGTTCCGTAGGCGTCCCAGGCGAGGCGCGTCTGATGCTCGATGTCCAAAACGTCGGCTCCCGTGACGAGTTCAGGGGCGGAGTGCGTAGCAGCGCAGTACGTCGAGATCGGCGGTGCGTGCGACGGACCAGCCCGCGGTGAGGATCTCGGCTTCCGCGGGGCTCATCCCAAGGTGGCAGTAGGGATCACCGGCCTCGCGACGGCCGGCGAGTTCGGTGACGACCCAGAAGGTCCCGCCGGGTGCTAGGACCTGCCGGACGCGGCCGAGGAAGGCTGCCTTGTCGTCGGTCCAGCGGTAGACCAGACGGCAGGTGACGACCGCATACGCGGGGTCCGGCAGGGCACTGAGGTCGTCGGCGGTGAAGTCCATCAGGTGCCAGGTGGGCCCCTCGCCGTGCTGGGCACTCCGGGCTGCGGTGATGGCACTGGGGGCGAAGTCGATGCCGGTGGTGCGGTAGCCGAACTGGTGGAGGCGCCGGGCGAGGGAGCCCTCGCCGGTACCGATGTCGAGAGCCGGGCGACCGCGGCCCGCTCCGACATGGTCGATGAACAGCGTGGCCTCGGTGCTGGTGACCTCCCGGTACCGGCGTCCGCCGGCCCAGAGCGGCTCCCAGTAATCGGCGGTGGCTGTGGTTGTCGCCATACGGCTCCTTTGAGACTGGCGGGCGGATCCGGCGCCGTACTTGGCGGGGTCGATGAGCCGCCGGAACTCCGGGTCCTCGATGGCCTCCAGCTCGACCGAAGTGGCGGTGGCCAGGTACCGGCTGGCGGCTATCCGCTCCAACGTGGTCCCCCTTGATGGGATGTGTGGCTGCTCCCTTGGCTCAACGAGCCCGCCGGAGTTTCGAACACGTGTGTTTCAGTCGTGTTGGTAACCCTGGGATTGAGCGCGCGCCGGAGCTTGCGGATTGCATCGACCCTTGCGGCCCCTGGGCCGGGGGATGGAGCGCTGGTGGCCGAAACGCCGAACATGCAGGCGTTTGGGCGGCGGGGTCGGAGCGCGGGGGATCGCAGGCTCGGTGTGGGTCCACACCAGGGACGCAGGGGACCCCGGCACCGGCGTGGTCCACGTCCGGGCTCACGTGTCTGCCGCGTCGCCGGACCAAAGGTGTGCCCCTTCGCCGGTGTTCGTCGGCCGTGCGGTGTACGCGTCCGTGTCATCTGGGGATTTCGGCCCACACCACTTTGCCGGTGTCGGTCCATCGCACTCCCCATCGGGTGGTGAGTTTGTGTACGACGTTGAGGCCACGCCCGCCGCTTGCGAGGAGGCGGTCGCTGTGCAGGTGCGGTCTGCCGTTGCCGGTGTCGCCGACCTCGCACAGCAGGCTGTGGCTCCTTCTGGTCAGCCGTACGGTGATGGGTCCGGTGGCGAAGCGGACGGCGTTGGTGACCAGTTCGCTGATCACCAGCAGTACGTTGGCGCGGGTGTCGTCCCGGGTCTGCCAGCGCTGCAGCACGGCGGACGCGTGCGCGCGGGCCCGCGCGGGCGTGTCGTCGCGGGCGGCCAGCCGCCAGGTGGCGGTGTCCTCTCTGCGGTAGCCGATCATGCGGGCGAGCAGCAGGGTGACGTCGTCGCGCTGGGGCACGGGCGCCAGTGCGGTGACGACGTGTCGTGCGGTCTGCTGTAGCGGGTCCCAGGGGTGCACGGTGGACATCGTGTCCGTGAGTCTGCTGATGCCTTCGTCGATCGACACGGCCGGATCTTCCAGCAGGCCGTCGGTGTAGAGAGCGAGGAGGGAGCCGGGGGGAGTGTCGAAGGTGTGGACGTGGAAGGGCTCGCGCAGGGCGAATTCGGTGCCCAGCCCGGGATGGGGGCGGACCGGGAGCGGACCCGCGTGCCCGTTCGCGGGGACCAGGACCGGAGGGAGGTGGCCGGCGCTGGACAGCGCCAGGTGGTGGCTGACCGGATCGTAGAGTGCGATGCAGCAGGTCGAGCCGAGGGCGCTGTAGCCGGCCGCGAGCCCGGAGTCGGGTTCGTCGAGCAGGGACACCGTCTCGTCCAGGTGCTCCAGCACTTCGTCGGGCGCCAGCCCGGCGCAGAGAAGTGCGCGGGCCTCCATGCAGAGCTGGCCCATCGTCGCCGCGGCCCCCAGGCCGTGCCCGACGACGTCACCGACCACCAGTGCGGTACGGCCGTCCGGCAGCGGGAAGCTGTTCACCCAGTCGCCGCCGACGCCTGCGCTGTCCGGGGTCGCGGGCTGGTAGACGCTGGCGATCTCGATGGTGTCGCCGCCGGTCCGGGGCAGCAGCCGGCGCTGCAGCGCCAGCACCTGTGTGTGCTCGCGCTGGTGCTGACGGGCCAGGTCGACGTGGTGGGCGGTCCTGGCGACCAGTTCCTGCAGGTCCAATAGCTCACTGTCGCGGAATGGTTGATCCGCCCGTCGCCAGACCTCCGCCACCCCCAGGACGAGGGGCGGCGTGCCGTCCAGGACCAGCGGTATGCATGCCACGCCCGCGGACTGGTCCACGGGCAGCAGGGCACGTATGACTCGGGGATTGCCGAGGACCCGTTCGATCGCCTCGCGGTCGGGTATGACGATGGCCTGCGGGGCGTCGTCGGGCCGGACAGCCTGGGCGAGCAGGCGGCTGGCGTCACCGGGAAGATCGTCGCCCGGGGTCGCGTAGCCCTCGGGCCACGCCCGGTCGGGCACCAGGGCCGCACGCCGCAGCCGGATGCGCCCCTGCCCATGCCGGGCGGTTTTCTCACCCGTCCATACGGCGTAGTCGAGGTCGACGGCGGCCACGTCTCCCCAGGCCAGCAGGGATTCTGCCAGCGCCTGCGCGGTCTGGCCGATGTCGAGGGAGGTGCCGATCGCGGTCTCGGCGGCGTACAGGTGAAGTCTGGTGGCCATGGCGATCACGGAGACCGTCAGGCCCTCGTGGGTTGCCACGGCGGGCAGGATGCTCAGCGACACCACCAGTTCCGAACCGTCCTCGCGTCGCAGGCGCTGAATCCGGGCGACGTGCGCCTCACCGGTTTCCAGGACCTGCCGCAGCCTCCGGGTGACCGTCGGCACGTCCCCGGGAGGCAGGAGATCGACGAAGGGGCTCCCCGCCACGGCGTCCAGCCCCGCGAAGACGGGGGCCTGCAGATTGCAGCGGGTGACCCTCAGCTCCCGGTCGAGGTTGATCGCGCCGAGAATCTGGTCCTGACGGCCGGCTGCCGCGTCGTCGGGCACACGCCGGCTGGTGAGGTGGTTGCCCTGCGTGTCGCCGGGATCGCCGGAGGCTGCCGCCCCGCCGCCCGGGATGTGGCGTTCCAGGGCGCCGCTGACCATCTCGAACGGCGACGGCGAGGGGGACGAAGAGGAGGGTGTGGAGTGCATGCGGCTCTCTCAGCGATTACCGACGCGGCGCCGGGAGCGTACTCGGCCCCGTGCGACCCGGGCCCCGAGACCCCTGACCGCACACCTCATTGAATAACACCCGGGGTGGATTCGCCCATATTAGTGAATGGCGCAACAAAGTGGACAGTGGGGAGTGGCGCGGGCGGCGGGGGTGCGCGTGCCTGCGTTCCCGTCCGGGCGGGACGGTGGGGCACCTGCGGTATTCGGCGACTGAACCGCAAGAGCCGTTTGGTGGTCTCTGCCAGGACTCGATGTTGTGCAATGCCCAGGTGAGGGACCTTTAGTGTGTCCGCTGCAGACAACCGAAGCCTGCCGAGCCCGATTCCAGCCCTGGTGTGCCCCGGCAGGACACGCAGCCGAGCCGCAGGCATGGGCAGGGTTGGCGCCTGTCCCTTGTCCGTTTCATGCCGTGGCCGTCAGGAAGGACACGGCAGCCCGTCATGAGCGGGGGTGCGTTTCGTACATGCGGAGCGCGACGATCAGGCCGGAGGCGGCGGTGAGGGCGGCGACGGCCCAGATCGCGGTGGTGATGCCGTAGGCGTCGGCGAGGATTCCTGCGAAGACGGCACCGACTGCGAAGCCGCCGTCGCGCCAGAGGCGGTAGACGCCGACGGCGCGGGCGCGCCAGGCGGGGTGGGCGACGTCGCCGATTACCGCGAGCAGGGTCGGGTAGACGAGCGCGGTGCCGATGCCGAGCAGGATTTGGGCGACGGCCCAGGCGGGGAAGGTGGTCGAAGCGGCGACGAGCGCGATGGCGCCGGCCTGGAGCAGCATGCCCGCGGTGACGAGGTGCTTGCGGCCGACGTGGTCGGACCACCAGCCGGTGAGCATCTGGCCCGCACCCCACACGGCCGGGTAGAGGGCGGCCAGGACGCCGATCCGGGCGACGGACAGTCCGTGCGCAGCGAACAGCAACGGGAAGATGCCCCAGGCCAGGGCGTCGTTGAGGTTGTTGACCATGCCCGCCTGGCTCGCGGCGGACAGGGCCTTGTCGGTGAGGCTGGTGAGGCGCGCGATCTGCGCCGTGGACAGGTCGGTGCCGGTCTGTACGGGGTGGAGGGCGGCTTCCGCGCGGGCGTGGTCGCGGGTCTCGCGGACGGCGAAGGCCGACAGGCCCAGGGCCAGCACGAGGTAGGCGGCGCCGAGCAGGAAGGGCTCGGGGCGCAGACCGGCGTGTTCGGCGATGGCGCCGGTGGCCATGGCGGTGAGGGCGAGGGCCCCGTAGCCGGCGGCCTCGTTGAAGCCCATGGCCAGTCCGCGGCGTTCGGGGCCGACCAGGTCGATCTTCATGATGACGGTGGTGGACCAGGTCAGGCCCTGGTTGACGCCGAGCAGGACGTTGGCGGCGATGATCCAGCCCCAGGACGGACCCCAGGCCAGCATCGCGGGCACCGGTATGGCGATCAGCCATCCGGTGATCAATACCGGCTTGCGGCCGTACCGGTCCGACCAGGTGCCGGCGAAGAAGTTGGTGACCGCCTTGGTGGCGCCGAAGGCCAGGATGTAGGTGAGGGCGGCGGTGTAGGCGGAGAGGTGGAAGACGTCGTTGGCGAGCAGGGGCAGAACGGTGCGTTCCTGGCCGAGCATGCCGCCGACCAGGGCGTTGACGAGGACGAGCAGGAGGAACTGGGGGAGGTTGGCGCGCAGTCCGAGGCGTATCCCGCCAGGGGAGATCGTGGTGGTCACTCGCCCTCCTGAAGTGCGCGGCCGGCGGCTTCGGCCCTGTTCGCAGGGCCGCCTTGGAGGACGGCGAGGTCCTGGTGGCCGACGTGCTGGAGGAGGTCGGCGGCGGTCATCGCGCGTCCGCCGTGGCCGCGGTGCACGACGGCGCCCGAGAGGGAGGCCCTGTTGCCCAGCCCGGCGTCGGCCAGCGGTATCGGGTGGTCGTCGGCGATACCCATCGGGTCCTCCACGGATCGGGTGCGAGAGGGCGTGTGGTCACGGCCCTCCCTTTCACTTACAATATTCCATGGATTTATGGAGGATGCCATGGCGGGAAGCACCACGGCCGGTGCGAAGGCACGGCTGTACGACGCGTTCGCGTCCAGCGGCAAGGCGCTGGCCAGCGGAAAGCGCCTCGAACTGCTCGATCTGCTGGCCCAGGGCGAGCGGACGGTGGACGCCCTCGCCAAGGCGGCGGGCCTGAACCTGACGACGGCCTCGGCGCACCTGCAGACGCTCAAGCAGGCCGGGTTCGTCGCCACTCGCCGTGAGGGCGTGCGCATCCACTACCGGCTCGCCGGTGACGACGTCGCCCAGCTGCTGGCGCTGCTGCGCAAGGTCGCCGAGCGCCACCAGACGGCCGTGCCCGTGGCACGGGACGCGTACCTCGGTGAGGACGGGGCCGCGGAGGTCGGCCGCGAGGAACTGCGTGTGCGGGTGGCGGCAGGCGAGGTGATGGTGCTGGACGTGCGGCCGGCGGACGAGTACCGGGCTGGACACATCCCCGGTGCGCTCTCCATCCCGGTCGACGAACTGGCCGACCGTATCAACGAGTTGCCCGAAGAGATGGAGATCGTCGTGTACTGCCGGGGTGAGTACTGCGTGCTCGCCTACGACGCGGTGCGGCTGCTGACCGACCGCGGACGGCGGGCGATCCGCCTCGACGACGGGATGCTGGAGTGGCGCCTGGCCGAACTGCCCGTCGACTCCGGGGACCCGGCATGACCGGCAGCCTCGTGTCCATGCCCTCCGGGGCTTGCTGACGGGCCGGTCTGCCCTCCGCGACGGTCCTCAGGGTCTGTTGCCAGAACCCAGTGTTCACCTACGAAGCCGCGTTCAGATGCGATGACCTGGTGACCGGCCGTAGCCGCACGCCAGTGGAAGACGCGGGCCTGCTCGCCGGCGGTGTAGGCGGCAGCGGCGGAGGCCTGGGGGTCCACTGGGCGGAGTGGGCTGCGCCGACGGCGGAGGTAGCCGCGTCGCTGGCGGCCTGGCCGGCGGAGGTCTGGGCGTCCTTGGCGGACTTGGCCGCCTCGTCGGCGTACTCCTGACCCGGGCCCGATACTGGCCGGTGGTGGAGAACTACCGGAACTTCTGCGGGTCATTGGAGTCCGGTGCGGCCAGCACGCGGGCTCGCCGTCAGGGTGCTATGCGTCCACCAGGGCTGCGACGGCAACTGCTCGCTCGGCGTCGTGGTTGATCAGGTAGTCCGCAGGGTCGGCGCCACTTGGTCCTGCCCAGGGCGGACGCCGCGTCGGCGGGGACGGACGTCACTGAACCGCCGGATGGCGGGCAGACGGCGAACGTGATCTTCGTTCCGGTCGGCAGACCGGCCAGGAGAGGGAGGGGAACGTCACCGTGACCATGCCCGTACGCCGCACCGAGGGCGGCCGCCGGCGGTTCAGCCTGCGTGCCACCGCACTTGACTGCGGCCTGATCGCCCTCGCCGTGTGCATTCTCGGGTTCGCCCTGCGGACCGCGGCCGCCGCGGCAGAGCGGCGCCCCGTCTGGATGGTGATCCTGTGCCTGCTCGCCGCGGCCTGCGTGCGGGTGCTGCGGCGGGAACGGCGGCACGTCTCGGCGGCGCGCGCCGCACGACGGGCCGCCGCGGCGCTGGAAGCGGGCACCGGCACGGCACTGGAAGAACTGACGGCCCCCGGTGTGCCGGTCGCGTCCCCGCCCGTCCCTCACCAGCCCGGCCCGCGTGACGCCGCTGCGTCCCCCGCCACGGGCGAGGAGGCCACGCTCGTACAGCCCGTCGACTACGACGCACCCATCGACTACGACGCACTGGACCCCGACGAGTTCGAGCAGGCCGTGGCCGTGCTGTGCGAACGGGACGGGTGCGCCGGCGTCGAGGTGGTGGGCGGCGCCGGTGACCTCGGTGCGGACGTGCTCGCGGTGGCGCCGGACGGACGGCGCGTCGTCATCCAGTGCAAGCGCTACGCGGAGGGGCACCGGGTCGGCTCCCAGGACCTGCAGCGCTTCGGCGGCACCTGCTACACGGTGCACGAGGCCGACGTCGCGGCCCTTGTCACCACCAGCGACTTCACCGCGCCGGCCGTCGAGTACGCCGCCCAGTGCGGCATCCTGTGCCTGGACCGGGCCGCCCTGCAGGCGTGGAGCGACGGCACCGGGCCAGCGCCCTGGACCGTCGCGGAGGTCACCGCCGAGGAGTTCACCTGCTGACCTTGCGTGGTTCGATCCAGTCCAGGGATCGCCATGCTGGGCGCCCGTCGGCGTCGCGTTGGCAGCACCAACGGACGGATCGATATCCAGCCCAACGCGGTCCCCGGCGACGACGGCGAAGACTCCCGCACCGGGGCGGCAGGGTCTCGCATGCCACATCCGGTGATCGCTCACCGTCCGACCCGGCGGCCAGGCTTCGCCAGAACAGAATAATGATTCGGGAGACAGACGGTCACATGATCCACCGGACAGGATCGGCTGTAGTCCGGGCAGGTGCCAGGTTGGCACCTGCTGCCCGAGTACGTTGGCCATCCTGAGGTGTAGCTGCTGCTGGCGCTGTCCCTTGAAGGAGGAAGCACGAATGCCCTTACGCCGCGCACGCCCTGCGATGCGGGATCTGCTGTACCTGTCCGAGTCGAAGATGGGGGTCTTGGTACCTCAGCTTCCCGGGCGGGTCCGTGACCGACTCGGCCTCGAAGCGGGCCTCAATGCCGGCGTGCTGTCTCTGAAGGCTTCGATGGCCAGCGACAGCCGGACGTCGCTCATCGGTGCGCTGGACGCCGTAGTGAAGATGATCGAGCGGAAGTACGGACATCGACGCCGGACTGAACCGGGCTTGGCGGTCGGCCACTGGATCGAGTTCGACGAGGAATTCAGATTCGGCAGTGCGTGGCCCGGCGGTGACGGAGCGCGTGGCCATCCAGTGGTGGAGGGGCTCGTCTATTTCGCTGCCGCACAGTACCCGGAGCAGCCGCCGTTCGTTCTCGTCGGATCGTCGGCCCACCTTCTGGACCGTCGACGGCCGACTGGCGACGGGCCCCCGGACGGCCAGCAGGTCGGTCACTTCTACGTCGAAGCCATCCGTGCCTACGCTCGTGCCCTGCAGGAGATCCCGGGACACGCAGGGGTCGGACACCTCCCGGCGCTTGGCGCCACTGACCGCGCCCTCTCAGCCGTGACACTGCTGTGCGAACTCGAGGCACCGCATACCGAAGGATGGACACCACCAGTACGGCTTGCCGGAGTCGCACGGATCCTTGCCGTGAACGACTCCCGCAGCATTCTGGCGACGCCCCTGTACATCGAGTACGCATCACGCTGATGGATGAATCCGGTGGGCGGCGGCGACCCTTGCGGTAGGCCCGCAGCCGCTACACGGACATCTCTTGTGCCAACCCTTGCGCCTTTTCCTGCGGCATCTCTTGCGCGCGCCTCGCCGAAGTCCCCATGTCTGTGCAGCTCACCCCTGTCGTACGGGCGTGATTGGGGGGCCGACAGCCCCGGTGCGGCCGCTTTCGCCGGGATCGACCCAGTCAGCCGGGACGCCGGCCCTCGCACGCGATGAGGTCTGGCGGGTATCGCCGCCTTCGGCGACCACGCCTCGGCTGCCGGCCGTCCGTCGCGGGCCCTGATGCGGGAGGGGTTTGTCCGTCCACAGCGGACGACACAAAAGAAGGCAAGGAGGTTACCCACATCCTTGCCACTCTCAACGTATAGCGCACGGGGGGCCTTGCGGCAAGGGCCGGGTCGGGGCGCAGAATCTCCGGCCGAGGCCGGTGGGACCCGTGGCGCGGTCGCGGGCACCCGGCGCGGCGATGCGGACGTGCGCGCCGCCGGAATGCGCGCACTGGCTGGCCGAGATCCAGTCTCGTTGTGGGGGGTTTGATGATTGACGTGATCGTGGTCGGCGGTGGGCCGACCGGCTTGATGCTGGCCAGTGAGTTGCGGCTGCACGGCGTGCGTACGCTCGTGCTGGAGAAGTCGGCGGAGCCGGCCGGACATGTCCGCGCGCTCGGCCTGCATGCGCGCAGCATCGAGGTGATGGACCAGCGAGGCCTGCTGGATCGGTTCCTCTCGCTCGGCCGGCAGTACCCGGTCGTCGGTTTCTTCGCCGGCATCCGAAAGCTGCAGCCGGACCGGCTGGACACCGCGCATCCGTACGTCCTCGGCATCCCTCAGACCACCACCGAGCGCCTGCTGACCGACCACGCCACCGAGCTCGGCGCCGAGATCCGGCGCGGCTGCGAACTGGTCGGGCTGAGCCAGGACGAACACGGTGTGAGCGCCGAGCTGGCCGACGGCACCCGGCTACGCTCGCGCTACCTCGTCGGCTGCGACGGAGGCCGCAGCACGGTACGCAAGGTGCTCGGCGTCGGCTTCCCCGGGGAGCCCGCCCGGCGCGAATGGCTGCTGGGTGAGGTGGAGGTGGCCGTGCCGCGGGAGACACTGGATGCCGTGGTGGCCGAAGTCCGCAAGACGCATCGGGGGTTCGGCGCCATGCCCCTCGCGAACCGGGTGTACCGCTTCATCGCGCCCACCGAGAAGGTGGCCGAATACCGCATGGTCCCGCCGACCCTGGAGGAACTGAAGGAGCGGGTGCGGGTGTTCGCCGGCACCGACTTCGGCGTGCACTCACCGCGCTGGCTCTCCCGCTTCGGCGACGCCACCCGGCTGGCCGAGCGCTACCGGGTCGGCCGGGTGCTGCTGGCCGGCGACGCGGCGCACATCCACCCGCCGCACGGCGGGCAGGGCCTCAACCTCGGCATCCAGGACGCGTTCAACCTCGGCTGGAAGCTGGCCGCCGAGGTCGGCGGCTGGGCACCGGAGGGGCTGCTGGACAGCTACCAGACGGAACGGCACCCGGTGGCCGCCGCCGTGCTGGACACCACCCGCGCGCAGGTCGAGCTGCAGTCGCCCGAGCCGGGCCCCCAGGCCGTGCGCCGACTGGTGTCGGAACTGATGGACTTCGAGGAGGCGAACCGGTACCTGATCGAGAAGATCACCGCGATCGGGGTCCGCTACGACTTCGGCGAGGGACATGAACTGCTCGGCAAGCGGCTGCGGAACGTCGGGCTGAAGCGGGGGCGCCTCTACGAGCTGATGCACGGCGGCCGCGGACTGCTGCTCGACCAGACCGGCCGTCTTTCGGTGGCAGGCTGGGCGGACCGGATCGACCACGTCGTCGACGTCAGCGAGGAACTGGACTCGCCCGCTGTGCTGTTGCGGCCGGACGGCCACGTGGCGTGGGCCGGTGACGACCAGCAGGAACTGCTCAGTCAGCTGCCCAAGTGGTTCGGCGCTGCCGCCGGCTGAGGGCGCACGCGGGCCCGAAAGGGCAGGAACCGGCCCCTGACACCCGCTCGCCAGACTGCGCCCCCCTACAGCGACAGGGCCGGTCACCCGAAAGTGCGTAAAGGCCGTCCACCCCGACGGCCTGAGGCGGCTCCTCGCGCATCCAGGTCGGCAACGCGCGGCGGGAGCCCGCCTGCGGCACACGGCACAGCGCCGCGACCCAGTCCCGGGTCGCGGCGTGCAAGAACACCTCCCTGTCGCCCTGGGGAGCGCCGGCGGCGCGTTACCGGCCGGCCACGTCGGTATCCGACGACGGCACACTCCGCACCGTCAGGCCGTACCTATTCGCGATCCGCCGCAGGAACGGCAGCGTCATTCCACCCTGCAGGGGAGCCACCCGAAAGGCACCCGAGGCCGACAACAGCTTCCCCACCCGTCCCGTCGCTAGTGACGACTACCGTGCTTCGGCTCAACAACGAGCCGAAGCACGATGGTTGACACCGGCGCCCTTGTGCCATCCGTACCGAAGATCCGGCATTCCTGGAGGCTGAGGTGGTGCGGACTCGAGTCGCTGTCCGCCGCTCTTGTGCGAGCGGGCGATGGGCCTGGCCGACGGGTCCTCAGAAGTCGTACGGCTTCTTGGTGTTCCAGTTCAGCACGTCGGCCTCGTTCCAGCTGAACTGCGGCTTCTGTCCCTTCATGACGACGGAGTAGAAGGGGCCGTGGTGGCCGTTGGCATCGCGCAGTGCGATGGCGAGCGAGTTCGCGGTGTGGTTCTTCGAGCCGTAGTCGAAGAGGTTCACCGCGCTGTATGCCTTGTTGCCGGGCCGGAGCGTGATGTGCTTGTCGCCGCCCGGGTTGTCCTTCTTGGAGTGCGGCAGTGCGACGTTGTGGCCGTTCCAGTCGAGCACCACGGCCGGGTACGAGGTGACCCAGCAGGGCTTGGTGCCCTCGTTCACTGCGGTGATCAGCAGGTGGTCGCCCTGTTGACCGGCGAACCGGTGCACCGCGGTGACCAGCATCTCGTCTCCGCGGCACTGCGGGACGCCGGCCGTTGTGCCCTTGCTCGCGACCTGGTCCGTCCCGCCGGAGAGGGTCGTCGGGTGAGCCCCCTGCGTGGTCGTGGCGCCGCTGTCGGCCTGCTCCGCGCTGCCCTTGCCGTTCTTGTCGGACCCGGACCGGCTCTGCGCGGTACCGGCGGCGTGGTCGCCGCCCGCCGCCTTCGGGCTCTCGCCGGTGCCGCAGGCGGTCAGGCCCAGCGCCAGCGCGGCGGTGACGGCGGCCAGGGCGGCGGAACGGGCGGTACGGCGGGCGCGATGCGTGGTCATGATGAAAGTTCCCCCATGGTCTGTCGGACGCGGCACCTTGCCCTGCTCCCGCAGGGCGGCCGGCCGCATCGGCTGTTTCACTGCACCCCGTGAGATGACGCCCGGGCGGGCGTTGTTCACCCGGGTCTGTCCGCATTCGGTAACAAGGCACAAGGGTGCGGGCACGCCGATATCCATCAGTGCACCGTCTGGAGCCGGCGAGCCGCTGCACTGGATGATCGACGAGAAGCAGGCGGACGCGAGCCGCAAGGCGGTGTGCCCGCGCACCGCGCCGCCGGACATGCAGCGCGCCGGCCGCACCTCGTGCAGCGAGTACCCCTTCGCCTCCACCTGCGAAGGCGGCACCCATCTCCGCGCCGGCCCGGCCCGCTGCACATGACCATCCAGGTCCACGACAGCCCCCCGGCTCCACAAGCCGGCACCGGATGGGAACCCGCGGAGGAGCTGAGTCTGCGAGCCGACGATCCCACCCTCTGCCTCGCCACCATCGGCCAGGGCGACTTCTGGGACACCTGGCCCGACGAGGAAAGTATCGGTGCTGATCGTAGGCGCGGACGACCCCTGGCGGCCGGTCAGCTCAGGCGGGCGTCCGCGTAAGCGGCCATAGCGTCCCGCTGATACGCGGCGAGCCCGACGGCGACCCGGTCGTAGGTCTCGCGCCACTGCGCATCATCCACGTAGGTCTGCCCGAGCGCCTTGTAAGCGGCCGCAGTCGGGGTCCACATCCGGCAGATGGCGCGATAATGGGCGTCGATCTCGTTCTGCACCGCCGGGTCGGTCACCGGTGTGCCGGCTGCCATCGCCTCGGCCATGCGTATCATCGCCGCAGTGGCCTCCTGCCGCAGTCGCGTCACGTCGGCCTCGGTGAGCGTGTCGGCGAACTGCCTGGCCTGCTCTGCCTCCTGGGGCCACCGCTCGTGGGCGGCCGCCTCGTACCGGGCCGTGTCGAAGCCCTGGAACAGGTTCTCCGGCCTGCTGATCTCCGTCATGTCGCTGTCCTCGTTCTTCTCCAGTTCGGCGATGGTACGGCCGACTGTGGCGGCCAGGACGTCGAGCCGGTCCCGCTCCGCCAGCAGTCTTCGGTGGTGTTCTCGCAGTGCGGCCACCTGGTCGACCTGGCGCTCCAGGACCGCTGCGATCTCACGTAGTCCCAGGCCGAGTTCCCGCATCAGCAGAATCTGCTGCAGCCGCAGCAGGCCGGCCTCGTCGTAGTGGCGGTGGCCGTTGCTGCCGGTGTGGGAGGGAAGCAGCAACCCTATGTCGTCATAGTGCCGCAGCGTCCGGGACGTCACTCCGGACATCCGGGCCACGTCCGTGATGGGCCAGGTCATGACCCTGCCTTTCATCGCCGGGCCGGTCTCTCCGGCCACACCGCTGACCGTAGAAGTTGACGCAGCGGAAAGCGCAAGCAGAGGTCACCAGACCTCTCTCGGGGACGGCTGCGCCGGCGACACGCCCTCTGTGGCGCGTGGGCCGGCGCAGGTCAGTCGCCGGGCAGCGGAAGTCGAGCCACGTGGAGGCCTGTTCGGGCGCGGTGCCGTCGGACCGGCGCTCCCTCTCTGCGATCCCGATTCCCTTCGTGACTCAGGAGCGGGCCCGGCCCACCCGGTGAGTTCCCGTGACGGACATGAGCAGGGAGTACACCGTGGTCGTCGCCGTGATGAAGAGGCGGTTGTTCTTCGGGCCGCCGAAGGTGAGGTTGGAGACGGGTTCGGGGACGAGTAGTCGCCCGATCAGCGTGCCGTCCGGGTCGTAGCAATGCACCCCGTCGCCGAGGGCGGCTGCCCACAGGCGCCCTTGGTCATCGAAGCGGATGTTGTCGAAGCCGCTTCTCGGGGCCTCCGCGAAGACCCTGCCTTCCGAGAGAAAGCCTCCTTCGCGTACATCGAAGACGCGGATGTGCCGGGCCCGGGTGTCCGATACGAAGAGCTGCCGCTCGTCGAGTGAGAACACGACTCCGTTGGGGCCGCTGAAGCCGTCCGCGACACGTCGTACTTCGCCACTGCTCTGGTCGACGCGGTAGACGTCGCAGGCGCCGATCTCACTCTCGGCGCGGAGGCCCTCGTGGTCGCTGGTGATGCCGAAGTCCGGGTCGGAGAACCATACCGATCCGTCGGAGTGGACCACCGCGTCGTTGGGGGAGTTGAGCCGCTTGCCCTGGTAGCGGTCGGCCAGAACGGTGATCGAGCCGTCGTGCTCGGTGCGGATCACCCGGCGATTGCCCTGCTCGCAGCTGATGAGGCGGCCCTCCCGGTCCAGTGTGTTGCCGTTGCTGTGGCCCGCTGGAGAGCGGAAGACGCCCACTGTGCCGGTGACCTCGTCCCACCGCAGCATGCGGTCGTTGGGTATGTCACTCCAGATCAACTGACGCCAGGCAGGCAGGTAGAGCGGCCCCTCCGCCCACCGGCAGTCGGCGGGCAGCTTCTCCAGACGCTGATCACCATTGGCGCACCTGCCTGTGCGGAAGCGCTCGTCCAGAATGTCATACAGCTTCACTGTCTTGTCGATGGACATCGATCTCCCGTTCGGATCGTATGCCGAATACAATTCGGCATGGGCTAAGTATGACAGGAAGCGATATGGTTGTGTCATGGCATTGGATCATCTCGACGGGATCGACCGCGCGCTGGTCGCGCTGCTGCAGCAGGACGCCGGACAGCCGTACGCCGCCTTGGGCAGGGCGGTCGGACTGTCACCCGGAGCGACGCACGAACGGGTCCGGAAACTACGTGAGCGTGGCATCATCCGGCGTACGACCGTCGAGGTGGACCCCAGGGCGCTGGGGCTCGGCGTCCTCGCTTTCGTGATGGTCGAGTCCTCGGCCTGGATGGGGGATTCGGCTCCGGCCTTCGCCGCCATCCCGGAGATCGAGGAGGCCCATGTCATCGCGGGGAACGCCTCGGTACTGGTGAAGGTGCGCACCGCCACCACCGAACATCTACAGGATGTGCTGAAGCGCTTGTACGCGATCGAGGGCGTGAGCGGCACGCAGGCGACCGTTTCCCTGGAGACCTTCTTCGAACGCCCGCCGTCGCCGACCCTGTAGTAACCAGCCGGCCGGGTCGGCGCCCGCTTGTCCCACACCCTGACGACCGCGGTGAGCAGGTCGACGCTGCTGCGGCTGATCCGCCGCCTGCCGCAGCCCGGGACGAGGACACCGCGAGGCGATCATGCCGTACCGCGACGCTCACCCAGCCGAATTGCGCGGCAGAGTCGCCAGGGCGGCGGCCCAGCGTGTCGTCTGGCTATGTGATGTTGACGCCGTGGGCGCGGGCGAGTGCGTCGAGGCCGTCGGCCCAGCCTTGGCCGATGGCGCGGAGTTTCCAGACCAACTGGCCGTTGGTGGCGTGCCGGTACAACTCGGCGATGACCATGGCGCGGATGTCGGGGTCGGCGGGTGGCTGGAAGGTCCAGGCGGCTCCGGTGACGCAGTCCATGTACAGGGCTGCGTGCGTGAGGGCGCCACAAGTCAGGTCGGTGTCGACGTCCATGTTGATGGCGATCGTGACGCGCTGGATGTGGGCGGGCAGGGCGGCGAGGTGGAGGGCTGCGCGTTCGACGGTGTGCGGGCCATCGGCCTGCTTGCCCAGCAGGCGGGCCGCGCCGTGGGCGGCGAAGGGCTGGTTGTAGAAGACGAAGTCCTTGTCGCAAGTGACCTGGCCGCTGGTGTCCGTCAGGAAGAGGGTCAGGTCGGCGTCGGCACCGGCGAAGCTGAAGGCGATGCGCAGCTCTTGCCAGGCAGCCTCGGGCAGCACCAGGTTCTGTCCCGGCATGAGTGCGGTCGCAGGGGAGTGGCTCGGCAGCGTGGGAGTGGGGGCCGGTGCCGCGGGAGCAGGCGGCGTCGGAGGAGCGGTCTGGGTCTTCCACTCAGCGAAGGGGCGGATCCGGTAGGGATCCGGCAGGGGAGCGGAGGGGGCGTCAGGGGTGTTGGCGCGCAGGTCCCCGTCGAGGCCGGCCAGGGTCCCATCGCCGGATCCGGTGTCGTCCTGGGCGTGGTCGAGGAGGCTTCGCAAGCCGGGCAGCCGGCTGATGTCCAGGGGCTTGATGGCGCTGGAGAGGTTCCCGGAAGCGGTGGTGGTGACCGAGCAGGCGACATCCTGGCCGATGTCGAGGAACCGCAGCGCGTCGGTCGTCTCCCGCCACGGACCCGCTTCGATGGCCTGGCGCGTCCAGCGGCCGTAGGCCACGCACCCCAGACGCTGGGTGTCCGGCAGGCGCGTGAGCACTGCCAGGTCGATGGCGCTGATCCCGGGCGCGACGGCGAACGCCTCTTTGAGCGTGGCAACGACGTTCGACCCCATGGACGTGAACCACCACAAGGTGCGGTCCCGCTTGCTCAGGGTCTTGAGAGTGGGGCGCCCGCTGGGGGTGACTCCAGGCGTCTGATCGGGCAGCGAGTCGATGTCCTGCTGCCGCATCACCACGGACAGCACCGGCCCGTCGACTCCCACCGCGCAGCCTGCGGCGGGGTTGTCGGAGAAGGCGTAATTCACCGCCTCGCACACAGCCTCCTCGTCGTTGGCGAGCAGCGCCTGCCACCACTGACCGGCCTCGGTGGTCAGCCGGCTGTGGACGGCCTGCAGACGGGTCTGCTCGGCGGTCAGGTAGGCGGGAGCGTCCTCCTCGGCCCTCCGCTTGGCCGCCGCCCGCGCGGCGCGGGCGAAGACCCCCAGCCCCGCCAGGTGGTGGGCCTGGGCCTCCGCCAGGGCCCAGGCCAGGCTCAACTGCTGGGGTCCTGGCACCACCGGCGGCCGGGCCGGAGTGAAGGACTGCAGGTGGACACTGGTCGTCTGCCGCCGCAGCTCCGTCAACTGGGCGATCGCCGCATCACGTTCCGCCTCTTGCTGGGCCCGCGCGGCCTGCCGTCGAGCACGCTCCAGCTGCGCTGCTGATGGGGCGACGGCCCGCGACCGGGTCGCACGGCTCGTGCTGGTACGGCGGCGTCCTCCGCCCAGGGAACTGGAGGCGTACAACGGACCCACTCCGGAAGAGATCCGCGTGCCGCCGCTGCCCATGCTGATGCGCGCCGCGCGGGGCCCCAAGGAAGTGCGCACACCCCGGGTCGAGACCCGCACGCTCATCCCCGGCACACCCACACGAAAGCCGAAAGCCATGGTTCCTCTCCGTTCTCCCTCTACACGCAGGCCCGTTGTTCTCGACGACGACTGCTCCGCGGCCACCTCGCACTCCGGCCGCAGAGCACGACCTGGCCGCGCTCTGGTCCGAACCACCCGTGAGAACTGGCGAGCCGACGCGCTTGCCCCGGTGCTGCCCCATCTCCCCCGACCGCAACCGCAGCCGCAATCGCAGCGCTGCGGCTCGACGGCCGGGCCGCGGAGCCTGCTACCTGTAGAAGACGGCGACACCGCCGTGATGGGAACAGGCTCCCTGGTGATGAGCGGCGTAGCTGTAGGTGCCGTCATTGCACAAGGCGGTGGCCCCGGCCGCGTCAGACGTGCCGCCGGAGCTCGACGAGCCGCCCGACGACGAACCACCGCCGCTGCTCCCCGAGGAACCGGAACTTGACTCGTGGGTGGCCGCCGACGCGGGCCTGGCCGTCTTGGTCACGGTGACCGCCGGTGCCGGAGCTGCCGAGTTCGTCACGGTGACCGTTGGGGCCGGCGTGGCTGTCTTCGTGGCGGTCGCGGTGACGGTGACAGCGGGGCGCGGAGCAGGACTGGCCGCACTGGAATTGCCACCACCGAACGCGGCACCGACCGCGAGCAGCGCAAAACCCCCGACCCACACGCGCTTGCGCTTGTGCAGCGGACGGATATCAGGCATGCGGACAGGCTCAGGCGGACGGACGGCCCACGGCCCGGGCTGGTACTGGCTCACGCGATATCCCCTACGACGGACACCCGGACGCACGCCTCGGGGCAGTTGAGCACTTTACAAACCCTCCCCAGAACCCGCGCAACCCCCGTACCCGGCAAGCGCGGCTACGGGCTGGCCACCGCGTCGCCGCGTTGGTGGTGGTCACCTGGCCGGCCGTAGGGTCGAACAGCGGGCGGTGATCGTGGGCTGAGGGGGCATGATGACGGCGGGAGCGCGGCTGCGGGCCGGACGACCGGACGAGGCGGGCGAGTTGAACGCGCTTGCGCTGCGGTCCAAGGCGCACTGGGGCTACCCCGATTCCGCTCTGGCCGCTGGTCGCACGCAACTGGAGGTCACCGCCGACGAGATGGGACAGCGACGCGTGACCGTCGCCGAGCAGGACGGACGGCTGCTCGGGTTCGCCACCCTGGAGGGAAGCGGTCCGCACGGCCGCCTCGGACTGCTCTTCGTCGAACCGTCGGCGATCGGGCGCGGGCACGGAACCCGCCTCTACCGCCATGTGCTGGAGGAGGCAGCCCGGTTGGGCTTCGAGCGGGTGCTGATCGACGCGGACCCGCACGCCGAGGGCTTCTACCGGCGGATGGGGGCGCAGCGCGGCGGCGCGTCATCCGAGCCGGGCCTGGTGCCGATGATGGCGTTTCCGCGCAGGCCGGAGCCGGGCTGGGTGGCGGCATGGACCGGCGGCAGGGACGGCGGGCGCGCGGTGCACCTGGGCAATGTGGCCGAGTTCCACAGGCAGTTCGACGCCGTGGCGGCGCCTGTCCGCGCAGAGGCCGACCATTACGCGTGCATGGCGGTCTTCGCTGGGCCGCGACCGGCCATGGTGGTGCTGCCGCAGCGGGTCGGGCACTGGTGGGTGCGCGGTCTGGCGGAGCGGCTCGCCTGGGGGCAGGTCGAGGTCCACGCGGTCGAGCCGGGCCCGGGCGGCCTGTGCGAGGCCGTCTCGGCCCGCGAGGCGCTGCTGGAGCGCATCCGCGCGAGCGGCCTCCCCGTGCTCGCCTGGGGCCGCACCGCGCAGGCCGAGCAGATAATGGCCGGCGTAGGCCCAGGCCCAGGCCCAGGCCCAGGCGCGGGCGGTGGCGCTGGAGGGCGGGCTCTGCGGGTGGCCCGCGCCTACGAGTCGAAGGCGACGGCGCACGCGTTGTTCCTGCGGCTTGCCGCGGACGGGCACCCGGACGTGGTGGTGCCCGCGCAGCGACGCTTCGGCTCCGGCCGCGAGCTTGTGCGGGCGCTGTCCGCGCGAGCCTCGGCGGGCTTGATATCCGTGGTCAAGGCGGAGCACGGCGTGGGGGGCTCCACCACCTGGATCCTGACGCCTCGACAGCTGCGGCGGCCGGGCGCGGCCCGCCGGATGGTGCGCGGACTGCCGCCGCAGGCGAGGCTGCTGGAGGACCACGTGGCCAACAGCGGGCCGTTCCGCGCCCCCACCTTTGACGCCGTCGTGGCCGACGACGGCAGCGTGCACCCCGTCGGCGTGGGCGCGATGGAGATCGTGGGGACGGGCTATCAAGGCGTCACCGTTGGCCCCGGCGCGGTGCCGGACGGCTTGGCGCAGCCGGTTACCGCGTTCGGCGCGGCGGTCGGCCGGGCTCTGGCGGCGGAGGGTTACCGGGGCTGGTACGACGTGGACTTCGTCGCCGGCCCGGACGGCCGCGTGGCCCCGACCGAGATCAATCTCCGACTGACCGGCCCGGCGGTGGCGTTCACGGTGCAGGCCCGGATGGACCGGCTGCACGGCGGTCGTCACCTGGTCCGCACACTGGACTGCGTACCGCTCGGAGCCCGGCTGCCCGAGGCGGCGCTGCGCACGCACCTGGACCGTCTGGAGCAAACCTGCGAAGACCTGGGCGTGACCCTGCTTCCGACCATCCCCACCGCCGCCGGAAACGACCGGCCCTACCTCGGGGTGGCCCTGGCCGCCCGCTCCGGCGACGCGCTCGACGCGGCCGAGGCGCTGCTGGTGCGCTCCAGCTCGGCACTGGCCGACGCGTTCTCGGGTTGAGCGAGCTGAGCGCGCGCCCGGCGCGTGCGGGCCGGCAGTGAGGCGATGAAGACGATCACGACGGCACCCGCGATCATCAGCGGGACGTTGAACAGGTACACCAGCGCGGCCTGCCGGGGCCAGTCGTTCTTCGCCGCCAGCCGGTAGAGGTTGTCCTGCGGCCACCAGGAGGCCAGCAGCCAGACGACCGACAGCTGAAGGATCCACGCGGACGGCCCCTCAAGTCCTCGTCGTCGCAGCGCCCGGCGTCCGATGACGAGGAAGCCGAGGCCCAGGCCGAAGGCCACGTCCTCGAAGAGATACAGCACGGCGAAGAACAGCGACCAGGGACCGGGCACCCCGGACAGGTCGGTCGACCCCGGCCACAGCGCCTGGGTGGTGGTCAGCGCAAACAGGGACCCGACAAACGCGGCCAGCAGGAACCAGCCACCGGATGAGCGCGTGGCCGGGAAGCGCCGCACCTGCCCCGCGCGAGGGCGGGGGATCTTGCTGCTGCGGGGACGGCCGGTGCCGGGCCGGGCGGGGCGCGGCGTCGCCCCGCGGTCCGTCCGTCCCGAACGGGTACGCGGCAGAGCCGGGACGCACACCACGCGGTGCGGGATCTGCTCCGGCGCAACGAGTCCTTGCAGGTAGGCCTGCACCTCAGTGGTTTCGACCTGCGTGTCGCCCACGGGCACCACGTAGGCGACCAGTTCCCCCCACCGACCGTCGTCCTCGGCCACCTCGCTCACCAGGCAGTGCCGGACCTGAGCGTGGCCCCGCAGCACCGCCTCGACCTCGCTGTATGCGCCCCGGCGACCGACGAACACCAGTGAGCCGTCCGCCCGGAGCATCCCCAGGTCGTCCGTGCCCTGCCGGGAGCCGAGCGGTTCGCCGTGCAGGCGGCGGGACGCGGTGTTCCGCCCGCCGACGGTGATCTCACCCACCAGCCCGGGCGGAAGCGACGCGCCCCCGGCCCCGGTGACGGCGAGACTGACGCCCGGCAGGGGCGCGCCGATCGGCGCGGTGAACCACGCCTCGCGCGCCGGTGTGGGCCGGGCGGGCACCTCGTGGTTGGCGCCGTCGCCGATCGCCTCGGTGAGGCCGTAGGTGTTGAGCAGCCGCACGTGCGGGCCGGCGAGCAGACGCAGGTCGTACTGCTCGTCGAGGTACCAGACGTCGCCAGCGATGGACATCAGGCGCACAGCGGCTAGATCCACTTCCTCGGCGCGCAGGTGCTCGGTCAGGTCCCGGGCCGTCCCGGTGTCGCACTGCAGGACGGTGATCCGCTCCTGCGTGATCAGCCGGTGAAGCCGGCTCGCGTTCCGGGGATCCTGGGCGTCCGCGTGCTCCGCCATGACCAGCGTGCCGCCGGAGCCCAGCGCCCGGATCCAGTCGGCGGTGAACCCGGCGAAGTCCACGGCGGCGCTTTGCAGGTGGCGGTCCTGCGGGGTCAGCTCGTACAGCCACTGCCAGTCGTGGTAGGCGTCCAGGAGTGCGGCGTGGTCGACGACCACGCCGCGGCGTGGGGCGGCGTCGCCGCCGCTGGCCGCGGTGTAGAGGAGGCAGGCAGGGGTGGTGGCGCTGACGGCGCGTGGTGCGGTGGCGGCCAGGTCCTCGGGGCCGCCGACACCGGGCTCGGGACGCTCTTCGCCGGGCTCGTCGAGCAGGACCGTCCTGGCGTGGGCGCCCGCCCCCTCCAGCGTGACGAGGTGGCGCTCGGAGGTCACCACGGCGATGGGGTCCGCGTCCGCGAGAAGGCGGCGCAGCGTGGCCGCGGGCGCGGTCGGCTCCAGGGCCAGGTACGCGGCTCCCGCTTTCAGTACGCCGAGGACGGCTGCGGGAACGGAGGTCCCCCGGTCCAGGAGCACGGCGACAACTGCCTCTGGCGGGAGGCCGACGCGGGTCAGCCGGGCCGCGACCTTGTCGGCCTCCTCGTTCAACGCCCGGTAAGTGACGGTGCGGTGGCCGCAGATGACGGCCGCCGCGTCCGGCCTTGTCCTGGCGTGCCCTTCGACGAGCGCGTGCACGCCCTCGCCCGCCCACGTCGACACGCGATCCAGTCGATCTGCCATGAACGGACGCCCCCCAGCTCGCAAGTACTGATGTCACATTAGAAACCCGTGCATTCCCCGTACTTGACCTTCACGACATCATCGCATCCTGAATCGGACAGTGAATACCGGCAGCGCGCTTCGAGCTGACCTTTGAACGGAGCTTGGCGATGCCGGGGTCAGCACCGGCTACGACAGGCAGCGGACCGAAGAGCTACTGTGTACACCACGCCACCGGGGTGTGCGGCTGGACGCACCACAAAAAGCCCGCGGTGGCCGCGGTGGCCTCGCACTGCATCAGGTGACTGCGTCGGGCGCTCATGGCGATGGATAGGTTTGTGTGCGCCGCGTGCCGGGTGCTCAAAGGCCGGGAGCGTGCAGCAGCCCCGCAGAATTCAGGAGGCGCAGAGTTCCACTGCTGCTTCTGCGGGGCCGATGCGCAGTACACGTACCCCCTGACACGCCCGGTATGCCTGATCTCTCCCCTCCGCCTGGGCGGGATGAGCCTCTTGCACGACGTGGGGCCCGGCCTACCGGCCGGGCCCCACGTCAATCTCCGCTACAGGTAGCGTTCCTCACGCTGAGGATCTGTGTCTACCAGCGGTACCAGCGGCCCTTGCCACCTGCGCCGTCCGCGGACCGGACGACGAAGCCCAGTAGCCACACGATCAGCACGACCACCGCGATCCACCACAGCGCCTTCAGCGCGAAGCCCGCACCGAAGAGGATCAGAGCCAGAAGAAGAACCAGAAGCAGGGGAACCATCGTTATCAACCTCCTGACCACCGGATGCCCTTACATTCTCCCTACAAGCCCATAAAAGAGAAGTTTCTTCGAGGGCGTGGAGGGTAGGTGTGTGCCGTTCATGCTTCCCCGTCGCCGGCATCCGATGCGCCGCAGCCACGCGCTGACGATCACTCAATGTCTGGTCATGGCTTGGGTCGGCGCGATGAGGGGTCATGCGCACAGCCGGCACCTCGAGTCGGACCGAGGAGAACGAGCAGCACGTCCGCCAGCGAGAAGGCCAGGGCCAAGGCCGAGCAGTCCGTCGGGTAAGGAGCCCGGGCAGCAGGACGCGCTACGGGCAACGAGAAGCTGATCAATGGTCGCTCGGCCCACGCCGCGGGCCATGCCCGCGAGACCGAGCACGCGCTCGCATCCCACCGAGCCGGCTCGCGCCACTGAGCAGTCATGACCGCCACACCGCATCACGCCCGCCCACGAGAAAGACTCCCGTGACCCATCGCAACGCTCCACTGTCCTTGGAGGGACGCCGACGGCTCGTCCAGCGCTGCCAACACCGCCCGATCGTTCACATCGCCGCCGAGATGGCAACTCCCGTACACGTGCCAGCAAGTGGGTCAACCGGTATCGGCAGTTTGGTGAGTTCGGTCTCGAAGACCGATCCAGTGCACCGAATCGCCGGCCCACTGCCGCGCCCGCTGAGGCAGTCAGCCGTATCGAGTCGCTCCGTACGGCGCGCAAGGCCGGGTCCGTGCCGCGGTCGGCATGAACCGCATCCGTCCCGCACGCCAGGCCCGCGCTTTGGTCTCCGCTGCCGGCCTTGAAACGAGGCGACCGCCGCGGCGCCCACCGCTGCCGTGTGACGGACACCGGTGGGCCCGGCGTCCGTCCTTCACAGGTACGGGACGCTGGTGAACCGGCTGCATCAGCACGCGGCCGCCCTCGCTCACCGCTCCCTGATCTACTTCACCGACCAGCTCCTGCGCCGGGTCCGCCCCGCCTGTGGACGGTCACGTAATTCCCAGGGCTGCGGTCACGTAATAGCCCAGGAGCTGGACGGGGTGTCCGGGGCCTCCGTCCTGTGGCTGACGGAAACTGTTCGACGAACCGGGTCGGTCCAGACCATGATGCGCACTCGTGACCGAGAAGAAGCAGTTCATGATCCGGGCCGCGGCCCGCAACAACGCCGAGTGGTGCGCGTCGATGTGCCGATCGCACGGTTTGGCGGGCGAGTTCGGGATGCAGGCTTGGGCCCTCCCGTCCCGGCCGCCGCGGTACTACCCCGACGCGGTGACGCTGGTGCCGGGGACCGATGCCGCCGCGCTGGTGGACCGGATCGATACCGCCGCTCCCGGCGCCTGCGTCAAGGACAGCTTCGCCGACCTCGATCTGACGGGGGCCGGCTTCAAGGTGCTGTTCGACGCGCAGTGGATCCACCGCCCGGCGAGCGCGCCGACCAGCTCACCGGATCTCGCCTGGGATGTGGTCAGCAGCCCGGACATGCTGCGGGCCTGGGCCCTTGCCTGGGACGACGGGGACGGCAACGCGGACCTCTTCCGGCCTGAATTGCTCGATGACCCAGCCACGTCCGTGCTCGTCGGACACTCCGCTGACGGCCTGGTGGCCGCTGGGGCGGTGGCGAGCCGCAACGACCATGTGGTCGGAATCTCCAATGTCTTCGCGGTGGAGAGCGGCGCTGACCGGGCCTGGTCGGTGGTGCTGGACGCAGTGCACCGCCTGTTCCCGACTCTGCCCGTGGTCGGCTATGAGCACGGCGCGGACCTGGATGCCGCCGTCCGCCATGGCTTCGAGGCGATCGGTCCGCTGCGGGTCTGGCTTCATGGCTAGGCCCTGCCGCTGGATCGTCGAGAGGTCGCTCGCTCGTAACGGTTCCAGGGAGCGGCCCAGTTCGCTTCGTCCACGTCGGCGTAGACCGCAAGCCTCGTGCCCAGCTTGCTCGTTCTGCTCACGTCACCAAGGGCGGTCGTGCCGTCGTCTCCCGTCTTCGTGCAGATACGGGTGAGATTCACCATGGCTACTCCGAAGAGGTCCGAAGTGAAATGAACGGTTACGCGTGACGTGCGGTCACCCTGAGCGCGAGTTCTCGTGCGTGGTCGGCTGTCGCCGGCCCGCGGCTCGGGTCGGGCGCCTCGGAAAGGAAGACGAGCGCCAGCATCAGTGCGGCGTCCAGTCGGCACACCAACAAGCACGGATCGCTGTCGGGCGGAACCGTTGCCGTCCTCGCGTATCCGCTGCGGATCGCTTCCACGTCGAGCTGGTTCTCCGGATACCGGGCGTACTCGACCAAGCGCCCGAACTCCGCCGAGGGGGACCCGAGCAGGGCGTTCGACCAATCCAGCAGGGCGACGGTCTGCCCCCGCCGCCGTCGGATGTTGTCGCTGCGGACATCGAGGTGCAGGAGGCTGTCCTCGGTAAGGCCGGTGAGATGTCCGGTGACGAGGGACGCGTCCGGCGGTTCGGGCCAGTCTTCGACAAGGTGGCCGATCTCGGCCCAACGGCGCCCGATACGTGCGGCGATCGCACTCGCCGTGGGCACTCCCTCCGACGCGACGGGCGTCAGACGCGGCGGCGGCACCTGATGGAGCCGCGCGAGGAGCTGCCCGAGCGCGAAGGAGTCGAGTTGCGATCCGTCGTCGGGGACATATGCGGACAGCAGTACGTCGGGGGACGCCGGCTCGTCCGCCAGGACGAGTTCCTTCGCCTCGGGGACGGGCAGGCCATGGGCGGCCAGGTGCCTCGCGATCTCGTACTCCTGCAGGAGCAGGGCCCGAGTGTCGACATGGGGGTCATTGGCGTTCGAGTCGAACCGCCGATGGGCGAGCCGTACCGCGACGGGCTGCCCGTCGCGCCCCTGCGCCCTGTAGACGGAGAACTCCAGGCCCTTACCGACCAGTTCAAGGTCGCTCAGGCCCCACCGTTCGGCCAGGCTGTCCAATTCGGCGAATCGCTCACTCATCATGTACACCTTCGGGGGTCTTGCGGTCATCGGTGATTCTGCTGTCCTTCAGCAGGGTGAAAGCGATGGGCAGGCACATCACCAGTGTGACCGCGCCGCCGACCGCGAAGGCCGTCTGCGGTCCCGCCGACGTGCTCAGCCAGCCGAAGATCAGCGCGCCGAGGGGCATCGTCCCCCAGGCGAACAACCGGTACACGCCGGTCGCCCGGCCGAGAAGGCGATCCGGGATGAGCTCTTGCCGCAGGGACACGGCCACGACGTTCCAGACCATGAGGCCGAACCCGGCGGCGCAGTAGCCGACGGTGACCACGTACACGCTGTCGGTCGCCGCTACCGCCAGACCTCCCACACCCATCAGGGCCAGGTTTCCGATCAAGGTAGGGACCCGGCCCATCGCTCCGGTCATACGGCTTGCGGCCATGCTGCCGGCCACGCCCCCAGCAGCTCCGGCGGCCAGAAGCGCCCCGTATGCGGCGTCCGGGAGCTCGAGCACGTCGCGCACCAGGATGACGAAGACGGCGATCTGTCCGAGGTAGACAGCGTTGATGACGCCCGCGGAGAGAGTCAGCGCGCGCAGCAGAGGGTCACGCAGCACGTGGACCAGGCCCTCGCGGATGTCGGTCAGGAGCCGCGGCCTGGCCGTGGACCGCTCGGGCTGCGGCCCGCGCACGCCGGTCAGCAACGCTGCGGACATCAGGAAGGAGAATGCGTCGAGCAGGAGGGGAATCGCCCTGCCTGCCACGAAGAGCACACCGCCGAGCACATGTCCCAGCAGATCGCGGCCCACGGTCTGGGCCGCGAAGAGCCGGCCGTTCGCCGCCTCCAGCTTCTCCTTGGCAACGATGCTCGGCAGCAGCGCGAAGGAGGCGCAGTCGAACAGCACCTCCCCGACACCCAGCAGGAACGCCGCGATCAGCAGGGGCCAGAACGTCAGCCGGTCGCAGGCGAGCAGCACCACGGTGACGATCAGCGTCAGGGCGCGCAGCAGGTCGGCGATGACCATCAGGCGACCGCGCTCGAACCGGTCGGCGTACGCTCCCGCCGGCAGACCGAACAGCAGCCAGGGCACGGTCGTGGCCGCGGTGACCGCGGACACCTGGAACGCGTCGTGCAGCAGCGCGGCGGACAGCAGCGGAAGGGCGGCGAAACGCATGCCGTCGCCGACCGCCGACGCGCTCGCGGCACCGATCACGTGGTGATAGCCGGAACTGAAGCGAAAGGCGGTGCGTGCGCTCACCTCGGGGCCCCCGAGGAGAACACGGCGCACCGCAGCTCGCTGGTGTAGCGATGACCGTTCACGCTCAACCAGCGTTGGTCAGGCGTGGGCAGCATTTCGGAGATCTCCAGGGTGCCGTCCTTTCGTGCGGTCAGTCGGCACAACTGCCGTACCAGGAGCGGAGCGTGCCAGTCGACGTAGATCGGCTTCGGCTCGCTGGGAACCTTGACGAAGACGTGCCGGGGCAGGCCGAGCTCGGAGCGCAACCGACAGGCCGCGACGAACTCGGCGGCCTCCTCCCCGCCCGTATGTCCCGTGGGGCCGTCGAAGGCGGCCGCACCACGCAGGCGAGCGGCGGGGACCCGCCAGGTCTCCCGTTGCAGGACGACACGGCCGCAGCGGATACGGGGAATGTGCGCCAGGGCGGGGGCGTCCAGCCCCGCCCCGCCGAAGTGACGCGGGAAGGCGAACGGAGAGAGAGGGTCCTGGCGGATGCTCGGTCCGCCGGCCGGGGGTGCCATGAGGCGCAGCCTTCCCACGACACCGTGGGCACGCAGCTCCAGCCGTCCGTCACGCAGCACGACGTACAGACGGGAGGGCTGCACCACTCGGTCGCGCGACTGCCCGGAACGGCCGTAGACCTCCAGGTCGTAGCAGGGGTAGACGAGCTGCGTCGACGACTTGTCCGGGTGGCCCCGCGACAGGTCGGCGAGGACCTCGCCGTCGTCCAGCAAGGACAGGTAGCCCTCGTAGACCTCCGGCAGCAGCTCCGGGACGCGTTCCTGGACCAAGGGGCCGAAGCTGGTGTGGGTGATGACCTCCCGGACGGCGTGGCAGTCTCCGATCACCGCGGTGAACCGGCCCTCGCGCAGGTCCTGACGGCTCGTGGCAGCGAACAGCACGTCCGGATCGACGACAGCCGCAGGCGTACGGGGATGGGCGGCGAGGATCGCCTCCATCCGGTTCCGCTCCACGACGACCTCCGGCCGGTCCACATCCCCCTCTCCCAGCAGGGCGTCGGTGATCACCCGGTCGAGCGCCGCCAGCTCGGCCTCGACGGCGGCGCACTGCTCCTCGAGGGCGTGCCGGTCCCGGAAGAACTCCGAGTAGAGGCGGTCCAGGGGGACCTCGACATCGGCGCCGAAGCGCTCCGCCACCCACCGCGTGAGAATGGCGAGCTCACGCCGCATGCGCAGCCGAGGACGCGCGAGCACGGTCTCGTACACGATCGACAGTTCGTCCGTGATGAAGCGGGCGATGTCCGGGCCGATGGTCAGGCCGGCCGGCTCGCCGTGGGCCTCCTCGAACAGGATGCTCCGGTCGGCGTAGTGCAGGCCGCTGTTGCGGTTCGCGGCGGTTCCCGTCAGCTTCTCGAACCTGGACTTGGTGGCGGCCAGCGCGGCCGGGCGCTCGGCAGGGGGCAGCTTCGCGAAGCGGGCCAGGTCCTCCTCGAAGTGACCGATGGCCGAGAGAATCGGCCCGGCCTGCTCCGGTGGAGCGGAGTCCAGTTGGCGGCGCAGGGCGGCCAGGGGCTCGTGGTCCCCCACGGGGATCTCGAACTCGGCGACCACCCATTCACGCGCGACCAGCTCCTTCAGCACCTGGTCGAAGGGGACGGGGGAGTGGGAACCGAACTCGGTGTCCCACTCCGAGCGCAACTCCCGCAGCGTTCGCTCGCCGTCGCAGCGCTGCCACAGCCATTCCTCGTGCGCTGCCACCTCCTTGCCTCCGAGGTGCTGGAAGTTCCAGTCGGTGTCCAGCCCGTCCCGAGTGGTGAACGCGTAGAGGTCGATACGGCCGTCGCGCAGGAAGGACAGCGGGCGCCTGCGAGGACGTACGAAGTCGAACAGGCCGGGGACCGCCGCGGCGCTCTGGGCGACCTTCTCCGCGGCCCAGTGGCTGAAGAGCGTCCGGCGCTCCATCTCCCGCTCCGAGGTCCATGTGATGCCCGGCACGGCACCGACCCGGCCCACGGTGAACGGTCCGAAGTGGGAGTGGGTCTCGTTCTTCGTCGTCACCCGCTGGAGGTACATCGTGAGCAGGTCGGTCATCCTCCGGGTGTGCCGGCCCATGTCCCCCTGGAAGGTGTCGAGCCATGCGGCGAACTCCGGATACGCGGCGTCGTTCGACAGCAGCAGCACTTGCCGCAGGCGCTCGTCGCCGAACGCCTCGGCCACGGCGGTTCTCGCGTGCTCCAGCCGGGTGCGGTGCCGGGCGGTGAAGGCCTCCTGTTCCCTGGCGAACTCCTGTGCGGACACTTGGTAGGTGTGCAGGGTGCGCGCCGCCTCGTCGGGCAGTGCTGCGGTGGCACGCCGCAGTTCACGGCCGGGTAGCGGCCGTAGCTGGCCTACCCGCGACGCCGACTGCGGGCAACCGGGGAGCTGGTGCTGCCGCAGCACCGGCTTGAGGTCCCTCGCCAGCGAAGTCAGCCGGCTCCTGCTCTCCAGGAGAGCGTGGGCCTCATCGACGGCGGCGGTGTCCACGAGGGGGTCGAGCGCCTCCATCGGAAAGCCGGCCTGCCGGAGCACGACGATCGGTACAAGTCTCCACGCTCCGCCCGGGACGGTGCTCGTGGTGGTCTGGGAGTCGTTGACGCTGGTCACAGCCCTGCCTCGGTGCTCGTGCGGACGGGACGACGGTCGTGCAGCGCGTCGATGACGGCCAGGGGATCCGCGGGGAGCTCGGGTAGCAGGCCGGGCCGCGACGCCCAGGGTTTGACCCGCACCCCGTGGTAGTCGGACCCGGCGGTCGCGACGAGGCCGAGCCGGTCGCACACATCGGCGAGGTGGCGGCTGTCAGCCGGCGTGTGCCAGCTCGTCCACACTTCGAGCCCGGCCAGTCCGGCTTCCCGCAAGGGCTCCAGCAGCGCCACGCACTCGGAAACGTCCAGGGCCCTCACGAACTGACCCGGGTGGGCCAGGACGGCGACCCCGCCCGCCTCCTCGATCCATGACAGGACGTCGACCACGTCGGGATTCTCAGGATGCTCCACATGGAGCGGCCGGCCGGGACGGCACCAGTCAGCCACGAGTGGGCCGTACGCCTCTGCCGTGTAGCCGGCGAACCTCGGGTCGCCGTGTGCCGCCTCCAGCAGCAGGGCGAGATAGTCGCCGACGTAGGCCACACGGTGGCCGCCGAGGCGTCGCACCACATCGTCCCAGGTGAGTGGCACTTCTATGGCCTGCGCGCGGTTGGTCCAGGCGCGCCACCACGCCAGTTCGGCGTCGTGGATGCCACCGATCCGTTTCTGGAACCGCAGGTCATGGGGGTCGACGAAGTAGGCCAGGCAGTGGGCTTCCTCGCCACGCCAGGTGGCGGTGACCTCGCAAGCCGGCACCACGGTGAGGCGTCCGCCGATGGCCTGCTCGAACGCGGCGATGCCGGCCACGGTGTTGTGGTCGGTCACGGCGGCCACGCGCAGCGCCGCGTCGACACAGCGCCGTGCCAGCTCGGCCGGGGCGTCGTCCCCGTCGGAGTGCCGGGTGTGCAGGTGCAGGTCGACTGGGCCGGCGAGAGTGGCGGACACCCCCCGCATCACTGCGCTCCGGGCAGGGAACGCCGCCAGGACGCGGCCAGCCATCGCTCGTACTCGGGGCCGGCCGGGGTGTCCATGACCAGGCACAGTGGCTCGATGACGCGCCCCGGGCCGCCGGCCAGGCCGCCGTGGAGCATGGTGAGGTTGTGGCCGAACAGCAGGTCGCACTGCTCACCCGGTGCCAGTACTTCCCAACGGCGCCGGAACTGCGTCCAGGTCAGGCCGGTGGCCATGAGCACCTGGTGGCAGAAGAGACGTGCCGCCTCGCCCTCGCACTCCCCGCAGGCACAGCGCTGGACCAGCGGTACGGCGGCGGGGTAGCGGATGCGTTCCTCCTTCGTCAGCACGGCCTCGCTGTGGTGGAAGGACAGGCCGTGCCACAGGGGTTCCTCCAGCCCGAGCATGGCCCCGAACGACGGATAGGCGCAGCCGTGCTCCGGCTGACGCTCCAGCCCCCGGCGCAGGTTGTCACCGATCCAGCGTGCCGCCGTGGCCGACCGATCGTCCCCCGCGTCGATTCCGCGCCGGTCGAGCACGTCGTCGATGACGCCGAGCCAGTCGTAGTACGTGGTGACGCTCAGTCCTTCTCCCACGTCGGGCAGGAAGATGCCCTGGTACATCTTGTGCGCGGGAGTGGTGGTGTAGCCGGAGCTGCCGAACTCCCGCCAGGCGGGATCCCAGTCGGGCGCGTCCTGAAGACTGGGCGTCAGGTACGAGCAGTGCTGCCCGTCGTGGTGGGGCAGCAGGGTCCGGGTGGAGAACCCCTCAGGCACGTAGGTCTGCTGCGGCCGGTCGATCTCCAACCGCATCTTCGCGGGGGCGCCACGGGCGATCAGCGCCGCGCGGATCCGTTCGGCCAGGGCCGTCGACAGCCGGCGGCTCTCCTCGACGCCCAGCCGCAGGCGGCCGATGCGGAACACCGCGAAGCCGACCCGGTGGATGACGTCGACGGACGCGCCGGCCAGGTCGTCCATCGCCTGCTCGCGCCGGTCCCGCGGCCCGGAGACGAGACCGGCGCAGTCGAACTGAGCCTCGGTGGGCGTGAATATCACTGCTGCTCCAGGGGTTCGTCGGAGGCGCTGTCGGACCAGGGCGCGAACGTGGACGGTGTGCACTCGGTGCGGAACAGGAACTCGAAGAGCAGGCGTGCCGCGATCTGGGCGGTGCCGCCGGACGGGTCGTAGCGGGGTGCCACCTCCGCCACGTCGACGGCGCCGACGGGAAGCGCGCGGAGTTCCTCGTAGACGTCGAGGAGGTCTCCGGTGCTGATGCCCCCCATGGTCACATGGCCGGTGCCGGTCGCCGAGGCGCTGTCGAGCACATCGATGTCGAGCGAGACGTAGACCGTGTCGCACCGCGAGCCGAGTTCCTCGATGAGGGGGCGCAGCGCGGCGGCGGCGCCGTCCCTGACGATCTGGGAGCCCGGCACGATGTGGAAGCCACTGTCGATCAGCCCTCGGTACTGGTCGTACTTGGTCACGTCGCCGACACCGACGAAGGCCATGTCCTCCGGGCGCATCTGAGGGATCTCGCTGATCCTGCGGGAGTTGGAGCCGTGGTACAGGGGCCCGTGCAGCGTGCTCCAGTTGCCGAAGTCGAAGTGGTGGTCGATGTTGATGAACCCCACACGCCCCGCGCCGCGGTCGAGCCGCCCGGCACGGAAGCCGGCGAACGAGGGGAAGGTGCACGAATGGTCACCGTTGAGGAAGATCAGGCGCGGCGCCGACTGGCTCAGCCGGCGGCTCTCCGCCGCCACGGCCTGGAAGGTGCGCACGGTGTCCGTCGGGTAGACGTGCAGGTCACCGGCGTCCGCGACTTGGGGGGCACGGTAGCGGAAGACCTGGCCGGTGCGGGTGTCCAGCATCCGCCACTGGCCCAGACTGGTCAGATAGCTGGAGAAGACCAGGCTTGCCTGGCGGATGGCCCGGGGCCCTTCCGCGGCTCCCGGCCGGGAGCTGGCGGTGGCGTCGAAGGGAACACCGGACACCACCCAGCCGTCCTCTCCCACGTCCACCCGGTCGGCGCTGGTGGTGGGGGTACCGAAGAGCGTCGCGACGCCGGCCCACCCCGGCAGCGGGTCCGCCTCGAAGTCCTCGGCCTTGACGCTGTTCTGCAGTGCTTCGAAGTCGGGGAGCTCGGTCATGTCACTTCACCTGCGCCAAGGACGTGGGAACGGTCACCGGGGTGCGGATGATGTCGTGCGCGGTGGCGATCTTGTCCTGGAACAGATCCCAGCTCGCTTCGGGGGACAGGTGCTGCGGCCGGTAGACGACGGGTACGTCCTCCCGCCAGTCGGCGAAGTCCCAGTTGAATATGCGCTCACGCAGCCTCGGGAAGTCCGGGGTGAGCGGATAGGGAACGAAGTTGTAGAGGTTGAAGAGCCACAGCGCCGAACTGTTCTGCCGCATCCAGTCGACGGTCTGGCCGTGTGCGGCTTCCGTCTCCTCGTCGAGGCCACCCATCATGTTGAGCACGACCTTCAGACCGGTGTCGCTCAGCATGTGGATTTTCGTGGTGTAGTCATCGAGGCCGCGCGAGAGCTTGTTGAGCCGTTTCAGCATCTGGGAGTCGGCTGACTCGAAGCCGAGTTCCACGGCGACGACGCCGAGTTCCAGCATGGCATCGACGATCCAGTCCTTCACCTGCATCACATGTGTCTGCACGATGAACCGGTATCCGGGCCGGTCACGGAAGACGTCCAGCAAGTTGGCGACTGCTTCGCGTGACTGGCCGAACGTCTTGTCGCCGATGTAGAAGAGCCGGGTGTCCGGGAACCGGGCGGTGAGTTCGTCCACTTCCTGCTCGAGGGCACTCTTCTCGACAAGGGTGAGCTGCTTGCTCCAGGCGTCGCCGCAGAACGAGCACTGGTACAGGCATCCGTGGCTGGCGTTGAGCCGCAGCAGGGGAACTCGGCCCCCGTAGCCGTCCAGATGGCGGTAGTCCGGTGCCCAGTTGATCCGCTCGGCCGCCAACCCGGGCAGAAGAGGCTTCTCCAGGTCCCCGCCCGCTCCTGAGGCGAGCCCCACGAGCCTGCGCACGAGGGTGGCGTCGAGCTGGCCGCGGTGCACGGCGTGGACGGCGCCGTCCGGGGCGAGCGGGGCCATGTTCCCGCCGAGGACGACGCGGCGTCCGGCGTGCTCCAGGTGCTTGGCCACGTCCAGAGCGAGGCGGAAGTTCTGGGCGAGAGGTGACATGAGGACCAGATCGCCGACGGCTGTCGCCTCCAGCAGCGGTTCGGAGCAGGCGTCCGGCTCCGGCGGCGTCCTCGACAGGTCACGGAAGACGGAGTCGATGCCCGCGGTGTCCAGCAGGGCCGTCAGATGAGCGACCCACAGTGGCATTTCCCATAAGCCGTCGGTCGGGATGAAGTATTCGGGGAGTAACGCCCGGAACCTCCGGTCGTAGTCCTCGTAGTAGCTCGACAGGTGGGGGTCCGGGTCATGACTGGAGGGGAAAGGAAGTTGGACTATACAGCTCTTGGGCATGGTCGTCCCTTTGCTCGATGATGATGGGGCATCCTCGAAGTGGAGCGGTCAGCTGGAACCGCGGGAGAAGACCGCACAGCGCAGTTCGCTCGTGTGGCGTTCTCCGTCGATCTCGAGCCAGAGTTGTTCCGGTGACGGGAGCATTTCGCTGAATTCCAAGGGGGAATCCGACCTCCGGGCGAGACGGAAGATCTGTCTGACGATGAGAGGTGACTCCCAGTCGACGTACACCGGTTTCGGCTCGCCGGGGATCTTCATGAAGCCGTGGCGGGGCAGGCTCAGGCCACGGCGGAGCTTGCGGGCGGCGGCGAACTCGGCCGCATCCCCCTTTGCCGGGCGCGTCCCGGGGCTCCATCCGCGAAGGGCGTTCGCGGGTATGCGCCAGCGCTCCCGGTGGAGGACGACGCGGCCGCAGCGGATGCGGGGCAGATGGTCGTGGCCGATGCTGCGTATTCCGACGCCTCCGAAGTGCCGGGGGAAGGCGAACGGGGACAACGGGTCCTGACGGATGCTGGGTCCGCCGGCCAGCGGGGCGAGCAGCTTCAGCCGGCCCTCCACTCCCCGCGCGCGGAGCTCCAGGCGTTCGGCGGTTGCCACGACGTACAACTGATGGGGGTGAAGCACGGCGTCCCGGCTCTTCGGGGACAGTCCGTGGACCTCCAGGTCCGGGCAGGGATAGGTCAGTTGGGCGGCAGTTTTGTCCGGATGCGCGCGGGAGAGGTCGATCAGCACCTCGTCCTCGTCCAGCAGGCTCTGGTACCGCGCGTAGACCTCGTCCAGCAGGTCCGGAGCCTCCGCCTGCATCATCGGGGCGAAGCTGGAGTGGGTGAGCGCCTCGCGGACGGCATGGCAGTCGCCCACGACGGCGAGGAAGTCGCCGTTGGCGAGCGCGTCGGTGTCCCGCGCGGCAAGCATGACGTCCGGATTGCACAGCGCGGGTGGTGTGGCCGGATGGCGTGCGAGCAGTTCCTCCAGCCGGTCCCGGTCGACGACCGTCTCGTGCTGATCGCCGGTGGTCCCTGTCAGCAGTACGTTCGTGACCTCGTGGTCAAGCGCCGCGATGTCCCGTTCCACTTCCTCGCACTCTCGGGCGAGCCGCGGCTTGTCCTCGAAGAAGCCGGCGTAGAAGTGCTGGAGTGCGACGGGGTTCCCCAGGCCAAAACGTTCCTTCATCCAGCCGTGCAGGATCTCCTGCTCGCGGCGGACACGGAGCCGGGGAGCGAGGAGCGTCAGGTCGTAGACCACCGACAGTTCGCGACTGATGACGTTCTCGACGTCTTGGCCGAGGGCCATGCTCCTGACTGGGCTGTACGCCTCCTCGTAGAGGACGCTCCGGTCGGAGTAGTGCAGTCCCTGGGACCGGTTGGCCGCGGTCCCGCTGATCTCCTCGAAGTTCTCCTTGAGGCGGCCCAGCAGAGCTGCACGGTCCTGGATCGGGCCGTCGGCGAACTGCCGCAGCGTGTCGGCGAACCACCGCACGACCGCGAGATCGGCTGCCCCGTCCTCCAGGTACGCGGTCAGCGCATGGAGGGGATCGGCGGCCCCGACGGGAATCTCCCAGCAGGCTGTCAGCCAGTCCTTGCGCACCAGTTCATGCAATACCTCGTCGAAGGTACGGCGGGGTGGAGTGCCGTCGCGTCGCGCCCACGCGGCACGCAACTGTGCCACCGTGCGTTCGCCGTCGCACCGTTCCCACAGCCATGACTGGTCGTCGTCGAACGTCTCAGCCGTCACTTCGACGAAGCGCCAGTCGTCCGGCATGCCAGTCCGCGTCTCGAACGCGTACAACCGGATACGCGAGTCCTGGCTGAACGCGAGCGGCCGCCGTCGCGGACGTACGGTCTCGAAGTGCTCGGGGCGGCTGCTGAGCGCCTCGGCGATTGCCTCACCTGCCCAGTGGCTCAGGAAGGCGATGCGACGGAGCGGACCGGTGGACCAGGAGATCCCTGCGGTGTTGGGTGCCAACCGGGCCACCGCGAGAGGACCGAAGTGCGAATGTGTCTCGTTCTTCGTCGTGACCCGCTGGAGGTACATGGTGAGCAGGTCGGTCATGCGCTTGACGTGGCCGTCCGATCCCCCTCCGCCACCGTCGATCCAGCCGGCGAACTCCTCGAAGCGTGCGTCGTTCGACAGGAGCAGAACCTGCTGGAGTGCGGGGTCGCGAAAGAGGCGTACGACAGTCTCGCGACCGCGAGCCAGCGCGGCAGCGTGATCCTTCTCGAAGGCAGTCCACACGCTGTCCAGGGCCAGAACCGCGTCCTGGTAGCGCCTGACAATCTCCATGGACGCCGGGCTGAGGTCCGCCTCCAAGCGCGTGAGGTCCCGCGGCGGGAATAATCGCAGCATGCCCACCCCGGAGGCGATGTCCCCCTTCGTGCCCACGCGCTCCTCGCGCAGCACTGCTTTCAACTGTTGCCCGATCTGAAGCGCCTTGTCGCAGCAGGTCAGTACGGCATCAGCGGCTTTCGGAGTCGACGAATCGGCAACTTGTTGCAGGAGAGAGCACGGAAATCCGGCGTGGCGCAGCAGCATGATCGGGGCGAGCGCCCACTCGTCACGGCCATGGGAATGGTCGGCCAGGGCGTGGATCAGGGTGCTGCCGCCCCCAAGCCCTGTGTCGTCCTGATGCTGTCCGCGCCCGTCCATGACTGCCCCCGTTGGCCGCTCAGTGCCCGCAACACGGCGTGACGCTAGTCATGCGACGAGGCGTCTTCAATGGCATATGCGCGGGTTCACTGACATCAAGCCAAAGATGGCGATCATTCGATGCCGTAGAGGGAGAGAGGACGCGGTGGCGTTCGGTGCGGGCTCAGCGTCCGGCGTCGGTGTCGACGTATCCGGAGAGTTCCGGCGGTGGGGGTGTGGTCGTCGATGTGGGATGGGTGGCCGGGGGTCTCGTGCGGACGACGGCTTGGTCGCCTCGTGGCCCGAACAGGTGCAGGATCTCTACGGCACTCGTGTCCGCCGGACCGAACCAGTGCGGCTCTCGGGTGTCGAACTCGGCAACTTCTCCCGCGTGGAGCGTGCATTCGTGTTCTCCGAGGATGAGGCGTAGTTGGCCGGCGAGGACGTATAGCCATTCGTAGCCGTCGTGCGTCACCAACTTCGGCTCGCGGGGAGCCAGTACGTGTTTGAACACCTGCACCCGGCCCGGGTACTGGGTCAGGGGCACGAGGATGCTGCCGTTGCCTTTGCGCACGGGCGTGAGATGCACCCGGGGATCACCGGTGGCCGGTGCGGCCACCAGTTGGTCGAGCGCAACGCGGTGCGCCCGCGCGAGCGGGATGAGCAGGTCGAGCGTTGGGCGCCGTCTGCCGGATTCGAGACGGGACAGTGTGCTCACCGAGATGCCGGTCGTGGCCGCCAGTGCCTCCAGGGTGAGTCCTCGGTCCCGGCGCAGCGTGCGCAGCCGTGGTCCGATGCCGTCGAGGATCTGCTCCAGTTCCGCGTCCATGTGGCTCAGTGTGCGGTTCTTTGCGGTCCTCGCAAAAGTGCTGGTCGGTGCTGGTCAGCCTGACTGAGTCTTGCCGGGCACGTACTCCCGGATGCGAGAGGCAACCCGTGACTGCGACGACGACTCATCCTGCTGCGCCCGCTCTGAGCGCGCGCAGACGCTGGACGGTGCTGGCTGTCTGCTGCCTGAGCATGTTTCTGGTGGGGCTGGACACCACCATCGTCAACGTGGGCCTGCCGGCCATCGGGCGCGGCCTGGGCGTCGGGACGCGCGGTCTTGAGTGGACAGTGGACGCGTACACCATCGTCCTGGCCGGTTTGCTGATCTCCTCCGGTGCGCTGGCGGACCGCTTCGGACGCCGCAGGGTGTTCCAGTCCGGCCTGATGGTGTTCGGTGTTGCTTCGCTGGTCTGTGCAACGGCTCCTTCGGTGGGCGCGCTTGTCGCGGCCCGCGCCGTTCAGGGCATCGGCGCCTCGATGCTCAGTCCCGTGGCTCTCGCGATCGTGGTCAACGCGATGCCCGACCCGCGGGAGCGAGCGCAGGCGATCGGTATCTGGGCCTCGGTCTTCGGGCTCAGCATGGCCGTCGGTCCGGTCACGGGCGGCGCCCTCGTCGCGGCGCTCGGCTGGCGGGCCCTGTTCTGGATCAACGCTCCCGTCATCGTGGCCGCCCTGGTGCTCAGCGCCGTGTTCGTGCCGGAGTCCCGGGGACCTCGGGCGCAGCGGCTCGACGTTCCAGGCCAGGTCCTGCTGACCGTGGTCATCGGGGTCTGGGTCGGCGTCCTCATCGAAGGGCCGCGCATCGGCTGGACGGCGCCTGCCGCGTTGGCCGCCTACGCCTTCGCCTCCATGGCGACCGTCGGATTCATATGGGCCGAGAGCCGCCGACGCCAACCGCTGATGGATCTGCGGCTCTTCCGCAGCCCGGTGTTCAGCAGCGCGGTCCTGGGTGCCGTAGCGGTCTTCGTCGCCCTGAACGTGACACTGCTGCTCAACACCCTCTACCTGCAGCAGACCCGGGGACTCACGCCACCGGCCGCCGGAGCAGCGACGTTGCCCATGGCCGTCGGCGCAACCGTCTGCGCCCCCTGGTCCGGCCGTCTTGTCGGCCGCCTCGGACCCCGGCTGCCACTGACGCTGGCCGGAGGTTTCACCATGGCAGGCGGCCTTTGCCTGGTCGGGCTCGACCGGCACACGAGCCTGCCGCAGCTCCTGCTCGCCTACCTGCTCACAGGCATCGGGTTCGGCTTCGCCAATGCGCCGATCACCAACACCGCGGTCAGCGGGCTGCCCGCGGCCCGGGCCGGCGTGGCCGGAGCGATCACCTCCACCGCGCGGCAGGTCGGCTCCGCGCTCGGCATCGCCGTCGCCGGCGGCCTGGTGGCGAACAGCACCCCGGCAGGGCTGGCCCACGCGTCCCGCCCGGGCTGGATCCTGGTCGCCGCCTGCGGACTCCTCCTGGTCCTCATGGCCCGCGCATCGCGGTCGAAGACGTGAAGAGGCGCTGTCGGAACGGAGCCGATTGCTCTCGCCAGATCAACGATGGGTTGCAGCGCGTCGGGGTAGCCGGGTCCGGAACTCGAAGAATCATGCCTGCCCCCAAACCTCGGGTGGCTGAGCACGCGAGGAGGGGGTTGGGTCTGGGCCTGCGCCGAAGCGGTCATGTGACAGCCGAGACGATGGCTGTGCAGTGTGCGGCGAAGGCGACGATGGTGAGGTCAACGCGGCGCCATCGCTGTGACTGACGCGCGGTCGCCGATCAGGGTGGGGGCCTCGCGAGCCCCACCCGGATCAGCAGAACGGTCGGAACTCCCTGAAGTCCGGCGTAGGGCGCGGATCGGGCAGCCGGTAGGCGCTGGTCCGCGGCCGACCGCCGGCCGGGTCGGTGGTCCCGTCGGCCAGAGCGCCCGGTATCGGACGCCACCCCAGGTTGGTCTCGAAGTACGCCACGGCAGCGCCGACCGACGGCCACCAGACATCGTCGAGCAGCACGACGCCGCCGGGTCGGACGATGTCGCCCAGGAAGTGAAGGTCGACGAACACGTTGTGGAAGTGGTGGCTGCCGTCGACGAACGCCGCGTCCGCGGTGAAGCCCGCATCGGCCAACCGGGCAAGGCACCGTTGCGATGGCTCGGTCACCAGCTCGACGATGTCGTCCAGGCCGGCGCTGCGCAGCAGCTCCCATCCGACACCGTCGTACGCCGTGAACTGGAACGGGTCGATCACCACATGCCGCGGGTTCCGTGAACCGGTGCGCAGCAGCGCCTCGCTGATCGCCAGCGCCGAACTGGCATAGGCAAGTCCGATCTCGACGACTGTGCCGACTCGCTCGTCCACCAGGAGGTCACGTACCTGATCACAGTCGCGCTCCGGAAGCGTGACGGTGGCGAAGTCCGGACCCCCATCGGGACTCCGAGGCGGCCCGTGCTGGGCGAGCTCGCGGCGTACGGCGGCCACTCGATCCAGCCGCTCGCCTTCTGCTCCGTCCGGTTGCGTGATCGAGTTCACCAGGACACTCCTTCTGGCTGAGGGCACGGCCGAGGCCAACGGTGACACCCAGAGCGGCCGCGGCCATCGTCGACGGGCGTCGTCACCGGCCACCGCTGTCCGGCGGAGGGGGGCATCAGGTCGTCGGGCACAGGTACCGGACCAGGCTCTCCTGCCCGGCTGGCCGAGGCGTCCGCCTGCGGAAGTAACTCCCGCTGCGCCGAGGCGAGTACGGTCGGCGGTCCGAGCAGTGCAGCGGATGAGCTTGTAGGTCACCAGGATTACGCACACGGCCTTCCTGCGCGGGACGTCCGACGGCGTCCGCTCTGTGATCGTGAAGACACCGGGGCCGGAACTCCCCGCCCGGAGTCGTAGGTGCCTGCGGACGACCAGCCGACCCCGATCGAGGCGACCTGTGTTACGCGCCGTCGCGAGTCCGAGGCCACCCGTGCCCTGGTACTGCGCCGGGCCCGGGCCGAACGAGCCGCCCGTCAGGCCGACGCGGCGGCCGCCGTGCCGCAGTCCGCTGTGCGGCGGACCACGGCGTGACAGGAAGCCACTGTCGTGAACTCGCCGCGCGGATGCCCTGACGGATCTCCTCGGTCAGATCCCGGCATCGAGAGCACGATCAACGAGTTCACGCCAGGGCCACGCCCTCCGAGCCGCCCGTCTTCAGTCGACCGCCATCCGGTCACCGCGCTCGGCGAAACCCATGAGAACGGCCCGGCCGGGCACCGTGATGTTCTGTCCCCAGCGCACTGGCGTGGAGTGAGTGCCGCATCCGCTTCTGCCTGCCGACACGAAGGGGGACACCTGTCGCCGACGCCACTGCATGGATCCGTCCGCAAGGCCAAACGTTGGATGTGTCAGAGCCGTCTCGTGGTGAACAAGGTGGTCCCGCGTACCGCGTCCACTTCCTTCCGATCGGTCTCGGTGAACCCGACCTTGACCAGCACTCTGCGAGAAGCGGTGTTCCAGTCCCAGACGGTGGCCCACAGACGTTCGTGCCCAGACGAGGGCCGCGCCGCCCACAGGGAGCCGGCCGACGAAGGAGGGGCTGCAGCCATGAGCTCGCTGTTGATCGCAAGACCTCTATCCACGAGCAAGAGGTGGTGTGGCTGGAGAACCCCGGAAACCTCGACTACGTCCGCCAGGCCCTGGACAAGACCACAACCCCGCCACCGCCCGGCGCAGCCTGCTCGTCCGCCTGCACTACCTCACCTGCACCCACCACGCCCGCCACCGGGCGCGCGAGGCCGGCCCGACCGTCACCGACCGCACCCTGAAGGCTTGGCTGGATGGCAGACGGTCACCGTCTAGGGCGAACCTGGAGCGCATCGAGCAGGCCTACCGCTCCGTGCGACGGGAGAACGCCGCCCGCTACCTGCTGGCCCGCCTCAATGGCAGCAGGCACAGCAGGGCGAACCCGTTCGACATGGTCAGGCAGACGAGTCGCAGCAGCATCCAGCTGTCGGTGAGCAGGACAAGGGCCTTCTCGTGGCCGGCGTCCCAGCCGTAACGGGTCCAGCGGCGGGCGGCGTAGTCGAGCTGGGAGAGCGCCAGGCTCCAGCAGGTGCGGCGGGTGGCGGGGTCGAAGCGGTCCGCCTTGTTCGGACCGTGCGAACCCGTCTCCCGGACACCGCGGCATTCGGCTTGGTGGGTGCACGGGCATCCGAAATATGGGCCCTTGGTGCCGACGTTAGCCACTCTATGAGTGAAACATCCAAAGATGCCCTATTTTCCTCGCTGCAGCACGAGTCCTTTCGTAAGCTGCTGGCGGCCGAACGCGCCGGCACGACGGTGCAGATCGCGGCCTTGAGCCGTGACTTCGATGGAATGGTCGAGGCGAACGCCTTGGTCGCAACCGATGACGAGCACGATCCTGAGGGGTCGAGCACCGCTTTCGAGCGGGCCCATGTCGCCGCCATGCTGGCGCAGGCGCGCGACCATCTGGCCGATGTGGATCGGGCGCTGGGGCGGTTGGAGGAGGGCGACTACGGACGGTGCGAGGGCTGTGGAGAGCCGATCCCGACCCAACGCCTGGAGGTGCGCCCGGCGGCGCGCACCTGCGTACGCTGCGCCGCAGGATGAGGCTTGCCGTCCCGGACAAAGGCTCGGCCAGGATCCCGCGCTCCACCAGCCGCTCCAGCTTCGAGCGCACCCCCTCGACATGCCGCGGCTCGGTCCTCAGTCCCAGGTGCTGGCAGACCTCTTTGCAGCGCGTCGCCGCCCCCGAGGCTGCGAACAAGGCGATGATCTCCCGGTGCTCCGGCGACATCACCGTCACATCCAGCTCCGCCTCGGCCTTCACCAGCGCCGCATGAGAAACCGGGGCGTGGCGGTCCTCAAGGTCCCCTGCGAAGTTCTTCGCCGCCTGCACTTCCCAGGCCGCGGCCGGGTGCGCGGCGGCGCCCAGGACGCGGATCCGCCGGCCGACGGCTGGCGTGTTCGATGTTCGGCCGGCACGTGCAGACGGGCGCCGGTCAGGGTGACCGCCTCGAAGAAGTCGCAGGCCCATAGGGCATCGGCCTGGCAGCGCAGGAAGTCGGCCCACGTGCTGGAGCCACGCTCGGGCGCTGGATCTATTCCGGCCTCGTTCAGGCCCTTCAGGAATGAATACCGCGACCGTAAAGGCGGCGACCCTTATGCCCAGGACAAGCAGTTCGCCGTTCATCCTCCAGTGGCCCCGGTGGTGGGGATTCTCGCGTGCGAGACGGAGTACAAGGGCCCGTAGGGAGTGCACGGTCCGCAGCCGACCCGGGCGCTTGGGCCGGGACTGGGCGGCATCCCGGCGCGCAACCAGGTCCCTGTGCCACCGCAGCACCAGCGCGCCTGCGGGGGTCAGCGCCGGCTGGGAGGCGATCAGCGGTCCGGGCTGCATGGCGTTCTCCAGCAGGAACAGCGCACACGCCCAGCGCGGCGACGGCGTAGGTCTGCCAGGAGGTGAAACAGGCGGCGATGCCCTCGCCGGCTGAAGGTGTCGGTGGAGGACTTCATCAGGGCAGCGGTCTGTGCGTAGCCGACGGCGGCAGCCAGGCCCATGCAGGCGGCGCGGCTCCGGCCCATGGGGCGCTGGACCGCGACGGCGCACAGCACCGCCATGGCTCCCAGGCAGCAGGTCATCACCGCTAGCCACCGGGAGGCGGGGGCCTGGAGGGTGCCGCCGCCCGGTGCGGCCGCGAACAGCGCCAGAGCAAGTCCGACGACGATGCCGCCGACACCAAGCCAGGCCGCCTGGGACATCGGGCGGCGGAAGGCGACGCCTGCGACGAGCAGCGCGAACGGCAGCTCCAGTATGCAGGTCGGCTGCACTACGGCCAGCGGACCGGTAGCCAGCGCGGCGCCTTGGCACAGCACCGCGAGGACGACGCCTCCGATGCCCAGCAGCCAGACGGGCGTATGCAACAGGTCCCACATCAGGCCGATCCGGAAAACCGTTGGACTGCGGCACGATCAGGGCTGCCCGACGTTGCATCACGGTTCCCAGGGCGTTGCTGCTGCCGCGAGCACGGCAAGGAGCAGTGACACGACGGTCGGCACGATGGGCCTCCTCTCGGGGCGATGGGGAACCACGTATCCGCACCGGCCGGGGCGTTGCGTGGTGAGCTGGACAGCGTTTCGATCCCTACGGGGGGCGACCGGGCGGAGGCGCCGCAGAGCGTGCCGCGGCCTCACCAGGCGCTATGGCTCAGCTCTGCAGGCCGAACCGGTAGTGCCCGCCGACGGTTTCGAATTCGTAGGGACGCTGACACTTCTCCCAGGTACCGATTAAATCGGCGTCGAAGGCAGCATTCGGCAACTGGTGGAGGCTCTCGTGCACCTCGGGGGAGTGGCGGGGGTTCTCGCCCGCGAGCCAGGCGATGGCGATCTGTTTCTGCGCGTGGGACAGCGACGTCGATAACCGGCTGAACCGCGGCAGCCGTGGCGGACGGCCCCCGGCCTTCGACCGCGACACCTACAAGCGGCGCAACGTGGTGGAACGGTGCTTCAACAAGTTGAAGCAGTGGCGCGGCATCGCCACCCGGTACGACAAGACCACCGAGTCCTACCAAGCAGCCGTCACCCTCGCAGCCCTGCTGATGTGGACGTGATGTTTGACGACAGAACCTAGGCGGCTTTCTGTGAGGCGGCGGCGTCGGGGTTGAGGTCCTGGAGGCTGAGCCGGTGTGCCGGGGGCCCCGGCAGGACTACGCGGTGGGTGGTGTGCAGGTCGGGACCGACATGGAGGAGTTCCCCAGGCTCCATCTGACGCCAGTGGGGATTGTCGTCCAGGCATTCGCTGGCGACGACGACGGCCGGGTGGTCGGTCAGGTTCTCGGAGTGGATGCGCATGCGCCCGTGGCTGCCGCTGTGATCGAGATGCCGGCTGCCGTGCTGGCCGCCCGCCGGACGCTCGAGGACATATAGCTCGTGGGTGTCCGGATAGCGCAGCGCCCACAGATGCTCGGGGGTGATGAGGACGAGGTTGAGGGCGTATACAGGCAGGTTTTGCGCGATCCACCGGGCGGCGTGCTCAATGCCTGCGGCGACGTCGCCGCCGTTCTGCCTCGTCTCCCGGGTGATCAGGGCGAAGAACCGTTCGGAGTCGGTGTCGCCCTTGACCAGGGAGCGGTCCTCGCCCAGGTGGTCGTCGAGCTTGTCGAGGCCCTCGATGACGCCGTTGTGCGCGAACAGCCGTTCCTCCTGTTTGAAGGGGTGGGTGTTGCGCGTGTCCAGGCTGCCGGTGGAGGCGTAACGCACGTGGGCGACGAAGGTGGCCGACTCGACCTGCCGGGCTTCTTCGGCGAAGGCGCGGTCCTGGTAGGCGGCGATCGGGGCCTTGTCGACGTGCGGGGTGCCGTCAGCGGAGAAGTAGCCCAGACCGGTGCCGTCGGGGTCCTTGTGGCTTTGCCGGCTGAGGCTGTCGGGGGCGTCCAGCAGCCAGAACGTCGCGGAGGTGCGCTGCGGAGCGCTGCTGAGACCGAACAGGCGACACATGGTTCTCCTTCTTCTTGGTCGCCGGGCAGCCAGCCCGGCGCTTGCAGGGGTGCGCGCACGGGCCGGTGTCCGGCGGTGGGTGGGGGTCGGTGTCAGTGGCGGCCGGGCGTCCGGGGGTTCTTGGTCTCGGCGCCGTGGGCGAAGCCGCCGGGCTCGTCGTCGCGGTGCGGCTCGTGCTGCTTGTCCAGCCGGGGCAGGACGCGGCGCAGATCCTCAAGAAGCAGGTCGGCGAGGTCGTGACTGAAACCGTTGCGGACCACGATGCGCAGGACGGCCAGGTCGGTGCGGTCTTTGGGGAAGGTGTAGGCCGGCACCAGCCAGCCCTGTTCGCGCAGTGCCGCGGAGACGTCGAAGACGCTGAAGTGGTCGATGTCCTCGCGGATCCGGAAGGCGAACACGGGGATGTCGCTGCCGTCGGTGATCAGCTCGAAGGGCTCGAGTTTGGCGATCTCGGCGGCGAGCCGGGTGGCGACGTCACGGCAGGTCTGCTGGACTCGCCGGTAGCCGTCGAAGCCCAGGCGCAGGAAGTTGTAGTACTGCGCGACGACCTGGGCGCCTGGCCGGGAGAAGTTCAGCGCGAACGTCGGCATGTCCCCGCCGAGGTAGTTGACGTGGAAGACCAGGTCGTCGGGCAGGGCGTCCCTGTCCCGCCACAGCGCCCAGCCCACCCCGGGCAGGACCAGCCCGAACTTGTGCCCGGAGGTGTTGATCGAGGCGACCCGAGGCAGCCTGAAGTCCCACTTCAGGTCCGGGTCGAGGAACGGCGCGATCATTCCCCCGGAAGCCCCGTCGACGTGGATGGGGATGTCCAGCCCTGTACGGGACTGCAGGTCGTCCAGGGCCGCGGCGATGCCGGCGACGGGCTCGTAACTGCCGTCGAAGGTTGAGCCGAGGACGGCGACCACGCCGATGGTGTTCTCGTCGCACAGCTCCACCGCCTTGTCGGGGGTGAGGTGGTAGCGGTCGCCCTCCATGGGCACGTAGCGGGGCTCGACCTCGAAGTAGTCGGCGAACTTCTCCCAGCAGATCTGGACGTTGATGCCCATGACGAGGTTGGGCTTATCGGCCGGCTTGCCCTCGGCGCGGCGGTTGTGCTGCCAGCGCCGCTTCAGCGCCAGGCCTCCCAGCATCGCCGCCTCGCTCGATCCGGTGGTCGAGCAGCCCATCGCGTGGCGTGGGTCCTCGGCGTGCCAGAGCCGGGCGAGCATGTGGACGCACCGGTTCTCGAGTTCCGCGGTCTGCGGATACTCGTCCTTGTCGATCATGTTTTTCTCGGCGCACTCGGCCATCAGCCGCCGGGCCTCGGGTTCAGCCCAGGTCGAGACGAACGTCGCCAGGTTCTGCCGGGCGTTGCCGTCGAGCATCAACTCGTCGTGGACCACCTGGTAGGCGGTGTCCGGCTCCATCTCCCCGTCCGGCAGCGCATACCGGGGTACCCGGATGGGCTCCCGGCTGAAGATGGGGTTGACTTCCAGGTCCCTGCTCTCGCCGCGGTTGTCGCGCTTCACCGTCATCCGCATTCGGTCCCTTCTGCCCTGGTCGGTGTGGTGTTGTGCGGGGTTCCCCCGCCCCGTGCTGCGAACCCGGCAGAAAGTGAGAGGAAGGATCGAAGAAGGCGATGCCCCTCCGCGCGAGCGGTGGCGGTGGCGGTTGGACATGGCGCCGCCTGATTCAGCGGCGCAGGCGTCGGGCCGAGTGCGGCCGCCGCGGCCAGCAGGGCGATGGCGCGCAGGATGCCCTGGACACGCACGTGGTCACGCCCGACGGCTATTCCGGGCTGCACAAGAAGGACTTCCGCGACTACTGCTCGACGGTCAGTGCCACGTTCGACTCCCGTCAGATCCCCTACACCAATCGGCTTCTGAGCGGCGACACCGACGTACCCGTCTACCAGGGCATCGCAGGCGTGAAGAACGGCGAGACCACCAACGCCGGCGCCACCTTCACCGGAGCCGCCCAGCGGAACGGCAAGGTGCTGATCGGCACGGTGATGCACCCGGCGAAACGCGAGCACAAGGAGGTCTACAAGGAGACCGCCAAGCTTCTCGACCGGGGTTTCCAAGCAGACGGCAAGGTGACCCCGGTGGGCGAACTGGTGCCACCGCAGAGCGCCGCGCTCGGCCGCTCGTGTCCCCGCCCCGCGCCCTGCCGGGGGAGTCGTCCGTTTCCACGGCGATCCGTCCGAAGGCCAACTTGCCCAGAGGGATCACCGATTCCTGAGCACGGCTGACGACAGCACACTCTCCATCGTCCGCTCCGCCAGCCCAGGGGTCATGAGCAGTTCGGCTCACAGGGACGCGATTGTGTTGTTCCAGAATGTGCCCGCCTGCTCAGAGCCGGCGTTCCACAGCCTCGCCGATGATCTGGTCCCGACGGAACACAACTCCTGGGCGCTGCGTATTTCACCGCACGGGAAAACCGAAAGCATAGCCCTGCTGCCGCAGACGGGGCAGGAGCGCGGCGAGCGCGGCGACCGTCTGCGATCGATCCCCGCCGCCGTCATGGAAAAGGATCGTGGGGCCGTTGGGCAGCTCATGCTCCACGGTAGTCACGATCGTCAGCGCACCGGATCGCTTGTAGTCCCGGGCGTCGATGTTCCAGCCGAGCGGGCGCATGCCTATCGACGCGGCGATCTGCCGACTGTAGGGGGTGAACGCGCCGCCCGGCGCGCGGTAGTAGAGCGGCTTCACGCCTCCCGAGGCACGCTCGATCTCCCCTTTCGCGTTGACGATTTCGCTGTACTGGTAGGAAGGTGGCTTACGACCCATCGTCGTGTCGTGATGAAGGCTGTGGTCGCACAACCGGTGCCCGTCGGCGACGACCTGCCGCACCACGGCGGGATAGCCGGCCGCTTCCTCCCCGATCATGCAGAAGACCGCTTTGACACCGTCGTCCTTGAGTACCTGCAGTACGCGCGGCGTCCACACCGGGTCCGGGCCGTCGTCGATGGTGATGTTGACGGCATGCGTTCCCTTGTCCGATGCGTGGGCAATGTCCATGCTCACTACCGGGGCGGGCAGGTGTGGATCGGGTGCGGACTTCTGATTCGCCGGCGGCCGCTCGGAGTCGTAGAGCAACGACGACGTAGACGAGGCGGTCGCCTGCCCCCGGCCGTTCGATCGGCTTGCTGTCGAGCCGCCCGCATGCCCATGCCCATGCCCTGGCAGTCCCAGCACCGCGGCTCCCACCAGCACGCTGACCGCCCCGAGCACGGGCAGCACCCAGGCTGCATCCCGTGTCGTCTTGCGCCGCACCGCGCCCCCCTTCTTGCCTCCGCATTGGACCTTCAGCGTCCCCCGCGACACCGGCCACCTCCTGCGCGACGCGCTCAAGGTGACGGCGATAAAGACGGCCGTCTACGAGCTGACCGACCACGAATGCTCGCCTCGCCGGCCGTGCCTCTGCCGATCGATGTCACCTGCCAGGGCTGTCCGCACCGCCCAGTGTCGCGTTCAGCAGCGCGCCGCACCGCTCGTGCACCCCACGGTCGACCAACATGCAGCGCGGATCCGGTCAGCAGAGCGGTGCCGGTGCGGTCGCAGATCATGCGGGCGAAGGACTCGACGTGTCCTCGGAGCGCGGCCATCTGCGGGCAGCGGGAGAGGATGTCGTCGAGTTGCCGCCGCAACGGACCGGCCAACTTCCGTACCCGAGCCGAGGAACTCGGCGGCACCCTCACCCTCACATCCTGCGAACCCGCTGGCGCACTTCTGGAGTGGGCCGTCCCGCTGCCGGCCCCCGCCGACTGACCGCCCCTACACACGGGCACCACCTCGCAGCAGACCGGGACACCGGGCGCCCTGACCCGCCTCGGTGATGGGCGAACGGCATGCGGCAGATGCGTCAGTGCCTTACTGCGCCGAGCCCCAGCCGCTCGGCCAGGCCTTCGAAGCACGGCGGGAACCGGTCGGTAAACGCATCACTGGCCGCAACGCCCTGCTGGACGATCCAGGCGGCGCGGTCGCCGACTGCCGCCCTCCGTAGCAGCAGGACGCCCGGTTGACGGGGGCACGGGACTTTACCGAAATGCTCGGGCAAGTCCATCCACGCTTGCCAGTGCGGTACTTGAACGCGATCGTGACGACCACCTGCCGGTGATCAAGCCACCGCCCACCCCGCCGAGTAGTCCGGTCCGGCAGCAACGGCTCGAAGCGGGCCCACTGGGCGTCAGTCGTCTCGATGAGGGCAGGAAAGGTGGGAAACGCGTCATTGCTGCCGTGCCGACCCGCTGTCAGGCTGAGCCGCATGAGGTCCATCCGCATAGTCATCGTCCTCTACGAGGGCGTGCAGAGCCTTGACGTGACCGGCCCCCTGGAGGCTTTCGTCGGGGCGGGTGCCGCCGTGGGTCAGCCGCATCTGTACCGGATCACGACGGCCAGCCCCGGTGGCGGCCCGGTGCGCACGTCCAGCGGGCTGCGGCTGCTGGCCGATGATGACCTCGACCACGTCGGACCGGCTCACACGCTCCTGGTGCCAGGCGGTGCGGGCACGAGCGCCCCCGATCCGGCGGTGGTACGCCGGGTCGGGCAACTGGCGGCCGGGGCCGAGCGCGTGGTGTCGGTGTGCACCGGGGCCTTCCTGCTCGCGGAGGCCGGGCTGCTGGCCGGACGGCGTGCCACCACGCACTGGGCGTACTGCGACTCGCTCGCGCGGCGTTTTCCGGACATCGACGTCGATCCCGGACCGATCTACGTCAAGGACGGGAACATCGCCAGCTCGGCCGGCGTCACAGCAGGCATCGACCTCGCCTTGGCGCTGGTCGAGGAGGATCTCGGCCGGGATGCCGCGCTGCAGGTGGCCAGGCACCTGGTGGTGTTCCTGCGCAGGCCGGGCGGTCAGGCACAGTTCAGTACCCAACTCGCCGCCCAGCTTGCCGAACGGCATCCGCTGCGCGACGTCCAGTACTGGATCGCCGAACATCCCGACGGCGACCTCTCGGTGACCGCACTCGCCGAGCGTTGCGCCCTGTCGCCTCGCCACTTCGCGCGCACCTTCGCCGCCGAGGTGGGGGTGACACCGGGCCGGTACGTTGACGGCGTTCGGTTGGAGGCGGCCCGCCGACGGCTGGAAGACACCGAGGACGGCATCGAGGAGATCGCCCGGGCCTGCGGCTTCGGCACCCCGGAGTCGATGCGGCGCGCCTTCGTCCGCGCTCTCGCCGTAGCGCCCACCGAGTACCGACGCCGCTTTCGTACTTACCGAACCGGAGAAGACTGATGCAGATCGCCGTTCTGCTGTACGACCGCTTCACAGCACTGGACGCCGTCGGACCGTACGAGATCCTCTCCCGTATCCCCGGCGCGGAGGTCGTTTTCACCGCAGCCCAGCCGGGCCCGGTCCGTACGGAGATGACGAGTCTTGCCCTCAGTGCCGATGCCGCACTCCAGGAGGTGACCGCACCCGATGTCCTCCTCGTGCCGGGCGGCCCCGGAACCGCGGACCTTCTTGCGGACGAGCCCACCCTTGACTGGATCCGTCGTGTCGATGAGACCAGCACCTGGACCGCCTCGGTCTGCTCCGGGTCCCTGTTACTGGGGGCCGCCGGCCTGCTCACCGGCCGCCGGGCGACCTCGCACTGGGTCTGCCTCGACCACCTCTGGGCGTTCGGCGCCTCTCCCGCAAGGGAACGGGTCGTCGTCGACGGCAAGTACGCCACCGCCGCCGGCGTCTCGGCCGGAATCGATCTCGCCCTGAGCCTGACCGGCCGCATGGCCGGTGACGAGATTGCTCGAGCTGTTCAGCTCGTCGTCGAGTACGACCCCCAGCCGCCGTACAACGCAGGTTCCGTCGCCACCGCCCCTGCCGCTCTCGTCGCCGCCCTGCGTGCGAGCGACCTCGCCGTCGGCGCCGTCTGACACCCTCAAGAGGCTGCTTCGTATGAGATCAGGTGTCGGCCAGGCCGGATTTGAATCGGGCTGTGGCATGTACGGCGGGGCGGGAAGCGCGTCGCTGACGGCGCATCAGCGGGTTCGGGACGGCTCCGATCAGCTCGGAAGTCACCGCCAGCCCGGCGGCACATGCTGTGCACGTCGGGTGGCGGCACCCTCCGGGGAGGAACGGAATGCACTGCCTGGTCATCGCCTACGATCACCCGGTGGTGATCGGTTCGATGCTGGTCGTGGCCGCTGACTCCCGCGAGGATCTGGACGCATGGCTGCGCGTGGAGCCGTACGTGGTCGACGGTGTCCGGCGCGAGGTGGGGGTGCATCCGTGCCGGGTGGGGCCGTCGTTTCTCCACCTGGTGGCCGGCTGGTGGACTCGTTGGCGATGGATGAGCGCCATGCGGCGCCTCCGTTCAAGCCGTGGACCGGGCCGTCACCGGTGCCAGTAACGGCCGCGCTGCTCCTCGCGCCGCTTCAACCGGGAAAGAGAGAAAGGGGTAAGGGAGATATGGACGACTCTCGGTGCACGGATGGATTCTCCGCTCCTATCGAGGACCGGTACTTCGAGGACTACAGGGCGGGCGCGACCTACGAGTACGGCAGCGTCACGGTCACCGAGGAGGAGATCATCCGGTTCGCGTCTCAGTACGACCCCCAGTCCCTCCATGCCGATCCCGTCGCGGCGAAGCAAGGGCCGTTCGGCGGACTGGTCGCCAGTGGATGGCACACCGCCGCCCTGATGATGCAGCTGTTCGCCAAGCATTACCTGTCCACGGTCGCAAGTCTCGGCAGCCCCGGAGTGGACGAACTGCGCTGGCTCAAGCCCGTGCGCCCCGGCGACCGGCTCCGCCTGCGTCTCCATACCCTCGACACCCGCCTCTCTCGCTCGGACCGGCGGCGGGGCGTCGTGCGCACACGCGCCGAGCTCCTCGACCAGGACGACGAGCCGGTGCTGCGGGTGACGGTCGTCAACCTGCTGCGCACCCGCGACGGCGCATGACCGGCGGGACGGCGCAGCTGCTCCTCGCGAGCATCGTCACGGTGGGGGCCTGTGTGCAGTGGTTGACGGGGATGGGCTTCGCGCTCGCCGCCGTGCCCGCGCTCGTGCTGCTGCTCGGTCCGCTCCAGGGCGTCGCCCTGGCCAACTGCGCGGCCGGTGCGATCAGCGCCGCCGGGCTCGTCGGCGGCTGGCGGCGGGTACGGCTCACGGCCATGGTGCCGCTGGTCGTCGCTTCCGCGTGCACCGTCCCGGCCGGGAGATGGGTGGCCGCCCAACTGCCTCAGGCCGTTCTGCTCGTCGGCATGGGTCTCCTGGTGACTCTGGCCGTGCTGCTGGTGATGCGCGGCCTGCGTGTGTCCGCCTTGGCCGGTTCCAAAGGGGCCGTGGCCGCGGGGGCGGCGGGCGGGTTCATGAATGCCTCGGCCGGACTGGGCGGCCCTCCGCTCTCCATCTACGCGATGAACGCCGACTGGACCGTCCACGAGTTCGTGCCGAACGCCCAGTTCTACGGCGTCGTCGTGAACGCCTTTTCCATAGGGGCCAACGGCGTGCCACAGCTGGGTTCGACAGGGTGGGCGACAGCCGTGGTGGCCATGCTGGTGGGCGCGGTCTTGGGCAAGGCGCTCGCCCAGCGCGTCCCGGAGAGGCGGGCCCGGCAGCTCGTCCTGCTGCTCGCGCTGGCCGGCGGGGTGTCGTCCCTGGCCAAGGGGCTGGGAGTGCTGTGATCCCGGACCGTTCAACGACCCGGCCGGATGGGTGGCAGCCGGCGGCGCTTCCTTTGCCACTTGTGCCACTTGGGGTCACGCCGCCTTCTGGCGGCGAAGCGCGAGCAGGTGACCGCGACCAATCGACATCGATGAGAGGACGAGCACGAAGATGACGGATCATGACCGGCAGACGTCACAGGACGGGGCGCCCTCGGAGCAGGCGCGGACGGACAGCGCGGGACCAGCGGTGGGCCGGAAGCAGGAGGCGGCTGCCGCGGAGTCCCTGCGGGTGCGGTCGTCCGGAGGCGCTGAGTTCAGGGTCGGGCTGCTGCGTGCGGAGCGGCCGGATGCCCCGGTGGCGCTCGTGGTGCCGGCGATGGGCACGCGGGCTCGGTTCTACACCCCCTTCGCCCACGGCCTGCACCGCCGCCTCCTCCACGTGGCGGTCTCAGGTCTCTGATGGTCACCCAGCCAGGGCTCGGCACCCTCAACATCACCCAGCTGACCGCCGAAGCACTGCGGGCCCGCGGACTCACGTGCCCCGGCGTGGTCATCGGGCGCTGGCCGACAGCGCCGGACCTCGCGGACCGCTGCAGTCTGACCGACCTCCCCAAAGACGTGGGCGCACCCCTGCTGGGCGCAGTACCGGACGGGGCGGTCACACAGCCGCCCGAGGGCTTCCGCTCCGCTGCGCCCGGCTGGCTGCACCGGCGCTGGGCGGCCACTGGGACGCGTCAGCCTTCACCGCCCGTTTCCCGGCCTGAGCCACCGCCCGGCGCCCCAGCATCCAACGGTGTAGGGCGCCCGGGCAGGTACGAACGCGGCCTGCACCCGTGACCGCTGGGTTGCCCCGCAGCACCAGCCGTGCGCGGCCGCCTCCCCGCTCAATAACTGCCCAGCGCTCACCGGCGTCTTCGCCACCCGTGCACCCGACCTCCACGCGCCCCGACGGGGCGCAGGTTGTATTGGGTCGACAACCTTGGATCCCGCGCAACCTGGCGGCCCAGGAGCTGACAGGCCTTCACTGACGCGCAGTGAGAGCCAGGAGGATGCGGAACCGGCGAACGGCGGGCATGTGACGGGGCCGCCCCTTCCGTCGTGTCAGCCCAGCAGCCCGGCCAGCACCGCCGTCGCCGCGCTCAGCAACTCCTCAGCAGCGGGGCCGCCCGCGGCGGTACGGGCGAGCAGGCCCTCGCGGGCGGCCAGGATCACCTCGGCGGCCTGCTCGGCGGAGGCCCCGCGCGGTAGCACCTCCGGCAGGACCCGCTCCAGTAGCACCGCCACCGCCGCCGTCACCGCGCGGTCGTGAGCGGCGACCCGATGGGCGAGTTCGGATGTTCGGGCGGCCAGCAGGCGGAACTCCAGGAAGAGGAGGATCCACCCGGTTTCCGCGGGCTCCACGCGCAGCAGCGCCTCGACCAGCCGTCGTGCCCGTTCCTCAGGCCCCAACGGTCCGACTGCGGCGGCCAGGTGCTCCAGCTTGCTCATCCGCTCGGCCGCCTGCTCGTCGAACAGGGCCAGGACCAGGTCTTCCTTGGTCGCGAAGTTCGAGTAGAAGGCTCCGCGGGTGTAGCCGGCGGCGGTGCAGATGTCTTCGATGCTCGTCCGCGCGTATCCCGCGGACAGGAACAACTCGCCTGCCGCCGAGAGGATGCGGGCTCTGGTGTGGACGCGGCGCCGTGGGGGCCGGGGCGCGGAAGGTCCGGCTGAGGAGGAGTTCACAACAACACGATACATAGTGTATTCAATACGAGTCGTATTGAAACGGGGAGAGGACCACCGCCATGAGCCGACTGCTGATCACCGACGCCCACCTGCTCCATCCCGAGACCGGTATCCGCACGGACCCCGCCTGGATCGAGGTCGCCGACGGTCGGATCGCCGCCACCGGCACCGGTCGCCCGCCCGGCGCGGGGCAGGATGTGCGCGTGCTCAGTGCAGCCGGCGCCACCGTGCTGCCCGGCCTGATCGACGCCCACGTCCACCTGCTGGTGACCTCCCTCGACATGACCGCCGTCGCCTCGTGGACGCCCGGCTACCTGACCGTGCGGGCCCTCGCGGAGGCGGAACGGATGCTGCGCCGTGGCTTCACCACCGTCCGGGACGTCGGTGGTGCCGACCACGGCATGGCCCAGGCCCTGGCCGAAGGCCTGGCTCTGGGCCCGCGACTGGTCCACGGGGGAAAGGCGCTCTCCCAGACCGGCGGCCACGGCGACCTGCGCCCCCTCGGGGACGACTCGGTTCCCTGCTGCGAGAGCCGTCCCCACTTCGCCCGGATCGCGGACGGCGTCGACGCCGTCCGCGCAGCGGCCCGGGACGAGTTCCGCAAGGGCGCCGCCCATCTGAAGGTGCTCCTCTCCGGCGGGGTGGCCTCGCCGCACGACGAGATCGCGGCCGTTCAGTACAGCGAGGAGGAGATACGCGCCGCCGTGCAGGAGGCGGAGAACCACAACCGGTACGTCACCGCGCACGCCTATCACCCGCGCGCCATCGACCGGGCCCTTCGGGCCGGTGTGCGCTGCATCGAACACGGCAACCTGATCGACGAGACGACCATCCAACTGCTCTTGGAGCGGGACGCCTTCCTGGTGCCGACCCTGGTCGCTTACGAGCAGACGGCGAAACTGAGCAGGCAGTCCGGGCTGCCGGAGTCGTCCTACCGCAAGCTCACCGAGGTCCGCGACCACGGGCTGGCCGCGCTGGAGAAAGCCCACCGCGCGGGCGTCAATCTGGTGTACGGCAGTGACTTGCTCGGGCCGCTGCACTCGGCGCAGCTTGAGGAGTTCACGCTGCGCGCCGAAGTCCAGCCCGCCGCGGATGTCATCCGCTCCGCCACCAGCACGGCGGCCCGCCTCCTGCGGATGGAGGGCGAGATCGGCACCCTCGCACCGGGAGCCCACGCCGATCTCCTCGTCGTGGACGGCGACCCGCTCGCGGACCTGACCGTCATCACCCGCCCCGAGCGCCGCCTTCGGCACGTGATCAAAGCCGGTTCCGTCCTCTGAGAAGGCTTCTCGGGCGGTGGGACGCACGGTTCTCCTCCGCGGATCGGAGCGGAAGACCACCCGCTTCCCCCGGCGGGAGGAGGCGAGTTTGCCGTAGCGGATCTGCCCGGCCGCGCCCCGCCCAGTGTGGTCAGCGAGTGCACGCATCCTTCGAAGATGCCTGCTGACCGCAGGGGCGGGGGATGCGGTGCACAGCCTTGGCGGGGTGGGCCAGCCGGAAGGCGAACAGGTAGCAGCGGGTGCTCTGGCCTTCCGCCTGGCCACACCCAGTTCGAGTAGGTGATGGACCAGATTCGGGCCCCCGGACCGGCTCAGGGCGCGCTCACCGCACGCCCGACAGCGTGAGATCGAGATGACCTCTTAACGCCGGGGCCCGCTCCCGGCTGCCGCGGCCGGGAGCCTGCGGGTGACGGCGTCGGCCCCGCTGTACGGCGGGGAGCAACCCGGCATGGAGGACCAGGAGTTCGCCGACCTCATACGGCCGGAGATGGCCCGCTTCCTGTTCGGACAGGCGGCGGAGTCGTCCAGCGAGCGAACAGATCGACGGAGTCACAGGCGCCCGTGTCTGGTTCCGCCGGTGCCGCGGTGGCCGCGGCCTTGCAAGCCATCGGAAATCGGCAGCTCCGCCTGGCGCGCGATGTCCTGGTCGTGGACTTACCTGGCGAGGGGGCGCCCTGGCACTCGCCGTGATCGGCCTTGTGCTGTGGAACCTGGGCCCGATGGGTCCCGCAGTCGCCCGGCCGTCGGCACTCCTGGTGAGGGAGCTGCAGCCGCTTGGGCCGGTGACACGAGCATTACTGTTGCCGGCTTCGGTCGGCGATGTGCTGGTCGGAGTCGCGGGCCTGGTCGGCGACGGTGCCGGCCTGATCGCGGGCTTCGTTCTGAGTGGCGCGGGCGGCCTGGCCAGCGGTGTCCTTCACTTCCTCCGCCGCGCTCTGTGCTGCCTCTCGGGCGCCTTCCTTCAGGCTCTGCGCGGACTCGATCGCGGCCTGCTTCACCGGCTCGAGGGCCTCTTGGCCCTGTTCCATCAGGCCAGCGGCGGCCTGCTGTTCGCTCTGCGAGGCCGGCAGGAGGGAGGAGGCCAGCACGCCGGTGCCGAAGGCGATCAGGCCGGCGGCCAGCGGATGCCCCTGGGTCTGTCGTATGGCCTGTTCGGGTGCCTGCCTGACGGCTTCACCGGCCTGCTGGGCCGCGTCAAGGGCGGTGCCGGTGGCTTGTCCGGCGCCTTCCTGCAGGGAATCGGCCGCTGACCGGGCGTTGCCGGCGATGCTTTGTGCGGTGTCGGAGGCGGAGCCCATGACCCGCTCCCTGAGGCTGGTGACCTTGCCTCGTACCCGGTCGGTGCGGCGGCGGACCATCTGGCGGGGCCTGGCCCGGTCGGCGAGCCGGTTCGCATCGGCGGAAAGGCGGTCGCGGGTGGCGTCTATGTCCGCCCTCAGCTGGTCGGGTGACGTGCCCATCGGGTGTTCTCCTTCATCGTTTCGACGGTCTGTTCGGGCCTGGTGGAGACGGTGCGCATCCGGGCGCGGCCCTGCGCATAGAGCACGGCTGCCACCACAGCCCACACGGCGGTGACGATCAGCGCGGCCCAACCGGCGTTCATCACGTTGGCCAGTCCCAGGACGGCGGCCAGAGACAGGAACAGCAGGGTCATGTAGCCGGCGAAACCGGCGCCGCCGTACATGCCCGCCGCCTTGCCGGCCTTGGTCGCTTCCTGCCTGATCTCGGTCTTGGCCAGCTCGGCCTCCTGATGGAAGAGGGTCTGGACGTCGGAGGTCACCTGAGACAGCAGCTCACCCACGGACTGGTCGGCACCGTACGGGCCGCCCTGGTTCGGGCGGATCGAGGACATCTCATACCCCCGGATGCGGAGGCGCCGGCATTTCACCCGCAGCCGGAGATGTGGGCGGCACGGGCGGCGGTGTGTACGGCGCTGCCGGTGGCGACACCGGTTGCGGTGGTGTCCACTGACCGGCACCAGACGGTGGCATCGGAATGTCGGGAGATGGTGACCGGACGGGGGAGACCGCCGCTCCTGGTGCCGCCGCCCCACGTCGCGGTAACGGCTGTTACCATGCCGGTATGGCGAAGACACAGTTGGGCGCGCGCGTGGATGAGGACGTCGCGGACCTCGCGAAGAAGCGCGCCGCCGACCTGGGACTGAGCATCGGGGACTACCTCGCCCGGCTCGTACAGGACGATGCCAGCGGCCTGCGCGCCCGTGCGGTGGACGCGGCCGCCCGCTTCCTGGCCGAACACCAGGCAGTCTTCGACGAGGCCGAACAGGCCCAGCAGACGCCTGGGGGAGCGCGCGGGGCCTGATGGATCTCCACATCGACGTTCCCTGGATCCTGCAGGTCGCCGAGGCCGCTGGGGCCAATGATCCGGCCCCTGACGATTACGGCGTTCCCGTCTCGGCGGTCGCCCGCCACCGGGCCGAGCTGTTCGAGCAGCCCGTCTACGGCGGCCCCTACGCCAAAGCCGCCGCTCTGGTGCACACGCTGGGCCGGTGCCGCTGGCTGGAGCGCTCCAACCTGGCCGTCGCCGCCGCGTCCGGCGTCATGTACCTCGAGTCCGCCGGGATCACCGTCAAACCAGTCCGCGAGGACGCCGTCGCCCTCAAGGACCTGCTCCTCGACCCCGCCTGCACCGCCGGGAAGATCGCAGCCCTGCTGCGTACCTGGCCCACCGCCACCTGACGCCCGCAGGCCCACCACCACCTTCCGGGCGCCGGGAGCAGACGCGCGCAGGGGGTGGTCGAGCTGTACGCGGGTGGTCTCGTACGGCCCCTTCACATGGCACAGCTACCGGAGCGGTCCTTGCTCGTCAACGTGGACAGTGGGCTCCGACAGGAACACGTCGGCATCCACCGGGCCGTAGGCGATGTTGAAGGTGTCCAGCCAGTACGACCAGTCACGCACACCCGCCGCGCTGCTGAAACGGTAGTTGAGCTGCCAGCGGAGCCACTGGCCGGGAGCAAGACGCACGGCTGGGGGCCGTCGCGGCCGAGGCGGGATGGCGAACAGGGGCTGCAGTCGGGGAAGGACGCGCAGCCGGCCGTCGACTTCGCGAAGCTGGACGTCGATCTTGCGCAGGTCTTCCTCGACGCCACGGGGCTCGAAGCCGTCGCGTTCATGCATGCGGACCACGTGGGCAAACGAGGGCGGCACGGACGGGACAGTGAAGCCGGCCGGAGCCGCGTTCCTACGGGCGGCGGCCTCTCCTCCGCGGGCCTCTTTCGTCCATGACGTCCATATCCACTGGACGGTGATTTCCACGGCCTGCACCCCTGCCACTCCATCGAAGATCTCACTCTATGCGCGCGGCTTCTCCGGCCCGCATCAACACCGCCAACGGCCCGAGCGGCAAGCCGAAGGAAGATCAACTTGGATTGTCCACATGCACAGCGACATCGCCTTCGGCCTGCTCACCCCGGGCGGGTTCGCGTACGCCGCGCAGCTCGCGCCTGCCCGACCAGAAGATGCGGCGCCATGCACACCGGGGCCGTCCGCGCCTACGATACGGCCGGGCCTGGCAGCTGTACCAGCGCGCTACCAGGACGGCATGGAGGACCGGATCGGGGGCGCTCAGCCTGGCCCTCAAGGCCCTCGCGCTGTTCAACACCCGCTACATGGACGCCGCGGTCCCCCCAGCCGCGCGCCGACGGCTTCGACGTCCGCGACGAGGAAGCGCCCGGCTCTCGCCGTACCGGGTCAGCGGCCGGGGCCGGGGTGGTCGAGGCGGCCGCGCTACGGCCCCGGCATCAGGTGAGGGCGTCGCGGAGGTAGGTGCCTGGCCGCCGTCATGGCCCGGCGGGGGGCGTCACGGAACGAGACGGTCCGCCAGCTGCTCGCCGAACACGTCGAGGAGCAGGAGCGCAAGGACCCGGAAGACCGGATCACCCACATCTCCACGGTCCTGCGCTGCCGATCGCCGCCGCGCTGACGAGGCGATCCAAAGCGAGGCTGCCGTCCGTTCACGGGGCCGAGTTGGAGCTTCGTCGCCGGGTTTCGCGCAGGTGGAAGTCGATGTACCGGGCGAGGGTCAGTGCGTCTTGTGGGTCGTCGGCGTGGAAGGAGACCCGGCGTAGCAGTTGCACGCTGTCGAGTGCGACGTCTTCGCGGGCGAGGACGAAGAGGAGGGTGAGGAGGGCGGAGCGGGCGTTGCCGTCGTCGAAGGGGTGGAAGAAGCACACGTCGAGGAAGGCGCGTGCGGCCCGGGCAGTCAGCGGCAGGGGCCGGAGTGTGTCCTTTGCGCTTTCGGCGAGGCAGGAATCGAGACGGGCGCGGGTGTCCGGGGCGATGCCGTAGCGTTCACGGCCGCCCTTGGCGAAGGCGGGCAGGCTGCGCAGCGGTGGCAGCCCGGGCGTGGCAAGGACATGCTGTTGCCAGCGCTGGATGAGGGCGAAGTCCAGCCGGGCACCGCGCGCGGCGTCGGCCCGCATCAGCTCCAGGGCGGCGAGCAGGCCCTGTCCGCGGCCGGGGTCCAGGATGGCGTCGAAGGTGCGGATCTCCTCCGCCATTCCGTCGCGCACGGGTGTCACCGGTGTGTCCCCGGTGCTGTCGGCGGCCTCATGCCATGGCACCGCGTCCCGCACGGCGAGCCAGCGCTTCAGGTGATCGGGCAACGTCGGCTCGCCGGCCCGGGCGGCCGCGTCCCGCCGTACGCCGGCCGCGATGCGTTCGGCGATGTCCTCGACCAGCACCGGGTCGGGGCCGGTCCAGCTCTCGAACCGGCCGCCGATCACCTGCTCCACTAGGTACTCGGCGTCGTCGGCAGGGACGCCCCAGCGGCTGAGGAACCAGACCAGGACCTGGTGGCAGTGCGCGTACCAGCCGCTGCCGCAGCCGGTGCGGTCGGTGACGTGCAGGATGAGGTTGCGGGCGGTGCGGTCCCACAGGATCCGCTGGTCGTCGATGCCGGCCAGGTCCAGCGGGTACGCCTCGAACCGGGCGGCCAGGGCCTCCAGCCACTCCCGCAGTGCTGCGGTGACCCGGTCGAGGGTTTCGTCCGGGGTGGTGACCGAGTCTTGGGGCCGGGACCAGCTGCCGACCGGCCCTCCGTCAAAGTCCCCCTCGTCGTGCGCCCAGCGCCAGCCGGCGACCCAACGGCCGTAGTGCTCGGCCAGAGCGTGCGTCATGGCATCGGCCCAGGGCCGGGCCTCCTCCCAGCCCCAGTCGGACAGGGCCCGGTCACCCGGCGGTAGGTCGGGGCGTCGGGGTACCCGCCGGGCCGGCCCGAGCGATCTGACCACCCGTGCCGCCGCCTCGCTGTCGAACGGATGACGGGCGGGGTCCACCTCGTCCCATGTCAGGATGCGGGGCGAGAGCTCTACGAACACCGCGCAAGTCTCGTGCCTTACTGGTTATTGGTTCAACCCGATTATCGAACCGCGCCGGAACACTCACCAGGCCGCACCGGGGACATCGGGCGTACTTCCATGCCCGCCGGGATGCGGCAGGTGGGCGAACCCGCCTCCAGACCCGGGCGGTGATCGAGCCGTAGGGGTCGTGGCCCGTTTCCCCGGCCAACCTGTGAGGCCAGGGACCGCATGCGCCGGGCAGGACGCGGTCGAGGGCGAGCGGCTCGGGGCCGTTCGCTGCCGGGACTGTCTTGCCGGTGAAGTAGAGGAACTTGAGGCTGGTGTGAGTGCGGGTACGGGTGCCGACGTGTGGTGGGCGGATCCGGGTCCGCTGGTGAACGGTGATCCGCAGGAGGTGGCCGGGCTGCTGGATTCGGCGGCGGAGCCGGGGGCCATTGCCGGCGGCGGCGGTGTACCGGGCGGCGGCGTATCTGCACCGGGACGCGTCGGTCGCCCTCACGGGTGACGATCAGCATGGTGACCCCTTAAGAATGGTGGCGGTCCGGGAGGACTGGGTGTAGCTGATGGTGACC
>NZ_BMVF01000003.1 GCF_014650575.1 Streptomyces naganishii JCM 4654 | reverse complement strand
CTTACAGCGCCGATGGTACTGCAGGGGGGACCCTGTGGGAGAGTAGGACACCGCCGAACTCCTTTTAGAGCTCTGGCTCTTGGGCACGCAGCCCAAGAGCCAGAGCTTTTTTGCGTTGAGGTAAGGTCGGGAGGCATCGTAGGCACGTTTCCTCAGGAGGCCCCCGGGTGGAGGTCCAGGAGACCCGCGTTCAGACGGACCGGGTGCTCACCATCCCGAACATCCTCAGCATGGCGCGGCTCGTCGGCGTGCCGCTGTTCCTGTGGCTGATCCTCAGGCCCGAGTTCGGCGGCCCCAAGAGCGACGGCTGGGCCCTGCTGGTGCTGGCGCTGAGCGGCGTCAGCGACTACCTGGACGGCAAGCTCGCCCGGCGGTGGAACCAGATCAGCAGCCTCGGCCGGCTTCTCGACCCCGCCGCCGACCGCCTGTACGTGCTTTCCACTCTGGTGGGCCTCACCTGGCGGGAGATTCTGCCGGTGTGGCTGACGGCGCTGCTGCTGGCGCGGGAATTGATGCTCCTGCTCGCGGTGGGCGTGCTCAGGCGTCACGGCTACCCGCCACCCCAGGTGAACTTCCTCGGCAAGGCGGCCACGTTCAACCTGATGTACGCGTTCCCGCTGCTCCTGCTCAGTGACGGCAGCGGTTGGATCTCGTCACTCGCCGCTGTTTTCGGATGGGCGTTCGCCGGATGGGGTACAACGCTGTATTGGTGGGCAGGAGTCCTCTACGTGGTACAAGTCCGCCGCCTGGTCCGTGCGGACGCCATGGCCGACTGAGCTCGCCGATTCGGGCAGCCGCGGGGGCTCCGATGGCCCGCTGCCGAAAAGTGCGGGAGAATCTGGACGGGTAAGTCGGCTAGATCGTCATCTCTTGGAGGAGGACGCTTCCGACATGAAGGCCGTCGTGATGGCCGGAGGCGAGGGCACGCGCCTTCGTCCAATGACCTCGAGCATGCCCAAGCCGCTCCTGCCGGTGGCCAACCGGCCGATCATGGAGCACGTTCTGCGGCTGCTCAAAAAGCATGGGCTGAATGAGACCGTCGTCACAGTCCAGTTCCTGGCCTCGCTGGTCAAGAACTACTTCGGCGACGGCGAGGAGCTCGGAATGGAGCTCACCTATGCCAATGAGGAGAAGCCACTGGGTACCGCCGGAAGCGTCAAGAACGCCGAGGAGGCGTTGAAGGACGATGCCTTCCTTGTCATTTCCGGCGATGCCCTCACCGACTTCGACCTCACCGAGCTGATCAACTTCCACAAGGAAAAGGGCGCGTTGGTGACCGTGTGTCTCACGCGCGTGCCCAATCCGCTGGAATTCGGCATCACCATCGTCGACGAGGAAGGCAAGGTCGAGCGCTTCCTGGAGAAGCCGACCTGGGGTCAGGTCTTCTCCGACACGGTGAACACCGGCATTTACGTGATGGAGCCCGAGGTCTTCGACTACGTAGAGGCCGATGTGCCGGTCGACTGGTCCGGCGACGTCTTCCCGCAGCTGATGAAGGACGGCAAGCCGATCTACGGCTATGTCGCCGAGGGCTACTGGGAGGACGTCGGCACTCACGAAAGCTATGTGAAGGCCCAGGCGGACGTCCTCGAGGGCAAGGTCGACGTCGACATCGACGGCTTCGAGATCTCGCCGGGAGTCTGGGTCGCCGAAGGCGCCGAGGTGCACCCGGAGGCCGAGCTGCGCGGGCCTCTCTACATCGGCGACTACGCCAAGGTGGAGGCCGGCGCCGAAATCCGCGAGCACACCGTCGTGGGCTCCAACGTCGTCGTCAAGAGCGGCGCCTTCCTGCACAAGGCCGTCGTGCACGACAACGTGTACATCGGGCAGCACAGCAACCTGCGGGGCTGCGTGGTCGGCAAGAACACCGACATCATGCGCGCGGCCAGGATCGAGGACGGCGCGGTCATCGGCGACGAGTGCCTGATCGGTGAGGAATCGATCGTTCAGGGCAACGTCCGCGTCTACCCGTTCAAGACCATCGAGGCCGGCGCCTTCGTCAACACCTCGGTCATCTGGGAGTCGCGCGGCCAGGCGCACCTGTTCGGCGCTCGCGGGGTCTCGGGCATCCTGAACGTGGAGATCACCCCGGAGCTCGCCGTGCGGCTGGCCGGCGCGTACGCCACCACGCTGAAAAAGGGCTCCACGGTCACCACGGCGCGCGACCACTCCCGCGGCGCCCGTGCGCTCAAGCGGGCGGTGATCTCCGCGCTCCAGGCCAGTGCCATCGACGTCCGCGATCTGGAGAACGTGCCGCTGCCGGTGGCCCGCCAGCAGACCGCGCGGGGCAGCGCCGGCGGCATCATGATCCGGACCACCCCCGGAGTGCCGGACTCGGTCGACATCATGTTCTTCGACAGCCAGGGCGCGGATCTCTCCCAGGGCAGCCAGCGCAAGCTGGACCGCGTCTTCGCCCGCCAGGAGTACCGGCGCGCGTTCCCGGGCGAGATCGGTGACCTGTACTTCCCCTCCAGTGTCTTCGACTCGTACACCGGTTCGCTGCTGCGGAACGTGGACACGACCGGGATCGCCGAGTCGGGTCTGAAGGTCGTCGTGGACGCCTCCAACGGCAGCGCGGGGCTGGTCCTGCCCAGCCTGCTGGGCAAGCTCGGTGTCGACTCGCTGACGATCAACCCCGGTCTCGACGAGTCGCGGCCGACGGAGAGCGTCGAGATGAGGCGTTCGGGCCTGGTCCGCCTCGGTGAGATCGTGGCGTCGTCCGGTGCCGCCTTCGGTGTGCGGTTCGACCCGGTGGGCGAGCGGCTGTCGCTCGTCGACGAGAAGGGCCGGATCATCGAGGACGACCGGGCGCTGCTGGTCATGCTGGACCTGGTCGCCGCCGAGCGGCGCAGCGGCCGGGTGGCGCTTCCGGTGACCACCACGCGTATCGCCGAGCAGGTGGCCGCGTACCACGGCACGCAGGTCGAGTGGACGACGACCTCTCCCGACGACCTGACGCGGGTCGGGGGCGAGGAGGGCACGATCTTCGGTGGCGACGGCAAGGGCGGCTTCATCGTCCCGGAGTTCAGCAGTGTCTACGACGGCACGGCCGCGTTCGTACGGCTCATCGGTCTCGTGGCGCGCACCCAGCTCACGCTGAGCCAGATCGACGCCCGTATTCCGCGAGCGCACGTCCTCAAGCGGGATCTGGCCACTCCGTGGGCCGTCAAGGGCCTGGTGATGCGCCGGGTCGTGGAGGAGGCCGGCGACCGGTTCGTGGACACCACGGACGGCGTACGGGTCGTGGAGGCGGACGGGCGCTGGGTGATGGTGCTGCCCGACCCGGCCGAGGCCGTCACCCATCTGTGGGCCGAGGGCCCCGACGACGCCTCCGCGCAGGCGCTGCTGGACGAGTGGTCCGCGGTGGTGGACAGCGCCGGCCGGTAGGCACGGTTCACCCGGATTCGGCGGTGTCCGAACGTAAAACGGACAGCACGCACGCGTGCCGGACAAGTGTCCCCAAGGGGGCCTGTCCGGCACGCCGGTGGGGCCGTTCGGAGGTCTCGGCGGCGACGTGCGACGATGTGCGGCATGCCGCAGCAACCCCCCATTCGGAGCATCCCCGCGCGGCCCTCCCGTCCGGACGCGTCCATGTCGCTGATCACCAACGTCATGGACCACAGCCTCGACGACGGCTACGCCGAGGCCGCGGCGCGCAAGAGGGCCGCGGGCGAGAGCGGCATGCCCAGGACCCTCAAGGCCCGGCTGGGGCTGGCGGTCGGGCTGGTGCTGGCGGCCCTTGTGGTGACCGTGGGGGCCGCCCAGGCGCGCGTGGCGGCGCCGGTCGTCGCCAAGGAGCGGCAGGAGCTGATCGACCGCATCGACCGTGAGACGGCCGCGGCGGACACGCTCGAAGGAAATGTCGACAAACTGCGCGGCGATGTGAGTGCCCGGCAGCGTGAGGCGCTCCGGCACAGTGGCGGCAACGCACAGGCCGACCTCGTGGGGATCCTGGCGGGCGCCACTGACGTGCACGGCCCCGGGGTGAAGCTCGTCGTGGACGACGCCAAGGAAGCCACCACGGGCGGGAGCGGCAACCCGCGCGAGACCTCCGGTTTCTCCGACACCGGGCGGGTGCGCGACCGGGACATGCAGCGCGTCGTCAACGGGCTGTGGCAGTCCGGGGCCGAGGCCGTCTCCATCAACGGGCAGCGGCTGACCGCCCTGTCCGCGATCAGGGCCGCCGGTGACGCGATACTGGTCGACAACAAACCGCTGGTGCCGCCGTACACGGTGCTCGCGGTGGGGGACGGGAAACGGCTGAGCACCGGCTTCCAGAACAGCCCGGACGGGCTGTATCTGCATGCCCTCCAGGACAACTACGGCATCCGGACCGCCATCTCCGTGGAGAGCGACATCCGGCTGCCCGCCGCACCGAGTGTGATCGTACGTACAGCACAGCCGAGCACTGAGAAGGGCACATCGTGATCGCCGTACTGGGCCTCGTCGTGGGAGTCGTGGCCGGCCTGTTGGTCCGGCCCGAGGTTCCGGCGGTCGTCGAGCCATATCTGCCCATCGCCGTCGTGGCGGCGCTGGACGCCGTCTTCGGAGGCCTGCGGGCCATGCTCGACGGCATCTTCGACGACAAGGTCTTCGTGGTGTCGTTCCTGTCCAACGTGGTCGTCGCCGCGCTGATCGTGTTCCTCGGCGACAAGCTGGGCGTGGGCGCGCAGCTGTCCACCGGGGTGGTGGTCGTCCTCGGTATCCGCATCTTCTCCAACGCCGCGGCGATCCGGCGGCACGTGTTCCGGGCGTGAGTGCGATGAGCGAGCGGGACGACCAGCCCGAGAACAGGCCGAACTCCGCCACTCCGGAGCGCGGCGCCGAGGCGAGCACCCCGGAGCCTGCCCAGGGACCGCGGGCCGACGCGCCCAAGGCCCAGCCGGGAGGTGACCGGCGGGACGACTACGGGCCGGAGGGCGAGCAGCCCACGCTGCGGCGCGACGGTGAGCGCTCTGGGCCCCGGACCGACGGCGACAGCCCCGGGTCCCGGACCGACGGGGAGCGCCCCGGACGCCGAACCGACGGTGAGCGCTCCGAGTTCCGACCGGATGCTGCGCGCGCGGGGTTCCGGCAGGGCAGCAATGTTCCCGAGCCCGGGCCGCACGCTGCGACCCCGGAGCGTGCGGCCGGTGCGGGCGGCACTGAGTCCCGGCTTCGACCGGGCGCCCCGGGGTCGCGGCCGGGGGCCGACGCGCCCGAGGCGCAGGCGCGCCCGGGTGGTGGTCGGCGGCCCGGCTACAGGCCGGAGGGCGACCGGCCGGTGCCACGGCCCGACGCCGAACGTCAGACACCGCCCCGGCCGGGTGCCGGGCACCCGGACTTCCGGCAGGGCAGTGACGTACCCGGGCCGCGTCCCGGTGACGGGCGTCCGCAGTTCCGTGACAGCGGGGGCTTGTCCGAGCGCCGACCGGGTGTCGAGCATCCCCAGTTTCGGCAGGACAGGGGCGGTCCGGCGCCTCGGCCGGGGGCCGGAGCTCCCGAGTTCCGGCAGGACAGGGGCGGTTCCGAGCCCGGGCCGGGTGCCGGGCGCCCGGAGTTCCGGCGGGGTGCGGACGTGCCCGAGCCCCGGCCTGCGCGTCCGGAGTTCCGCGAGGGCGGTCGACCGGGGGTGGGGCGTCCCGAGTTCCGGCAGGGGACGGACGTGCCCGCGCCTCGGCCGAGTGGCGAGCGCCCCGAGTTCCGCCCCGAGTTCCGACCTGGGGCGGAGCAGGGCACCTTCCGTCCCCAGGGCGCGTACCGTGGCCAGGGTCCTGAGACCGGGCGGCCCGGCGTCGAGCAGGGGGAGCTCCGGGAGGGGCGGGGTGAGTACCGGCTGCGGGAGGAGTTGCCGGCGGAAGTACCCGTTCCCGTGGGGGAGTCCGGGGGCGGTCCGGAGGGCGGCGAGCCCGTGCTCACCGGGCGGCAGCGGCTCGCCGAGGGGTTGTGGCCGCCGCGGATAACCCGGGCCCAACTCATCGTCGCCGTGCTGCTGTTCGGCCTCGGGTTCGGCCTCGCGGTGCAGGTCGCCTCCAACAGCGACAACGACAGCGCGCTGCGCGGCGCCCGCCAGGAGGATCTTGTTCGCATCCTCGATGAACTCGACAACCGTACGCAGCGTCTTGAGGACGAGAAGCAGGGTCTCGAGAAGCAGCGCCAGGAGCTGGAGAACAGCTCGGACCAGGCCGAGGAGGCCCGCAAGCAGACCGTCGAGAAGGAACGGCAACTCGGCATTCTGGCGGGCACCGTGGCCGCGCAGGGACCCGGCATCACGATGACGATCGAGGACACGAAGGGGACGGTCCAGTCGGACATGCTGCTCGACGCGATACAGGAGCTGCGCGCGGCCGGTGCGGAGGCGATCCAGGTCAACGGCGTGCGTGTGGTCGCCGGCACGTATCTGACGGACTCCGGCAAGAGTGTGGAAGTCGACGGGAACAAGATCAGCGCGCCCTATCGTTTCCGGGTCATCGGCAAGCCGCAGGATCTCGAACCGGCGCTCAACATCCCGGGAGGCGTGGTGCAGACCCTCGAGAAGGAGCAGGCCACCGTGACCGTGGAGCGGTCGGACAAGATCGTTGTCGACGCCTTGCGGGCGGCGAAGCGGCCTGACTACGCTCGGTCGTCCTCCCAGTGAACCGGGGGTGCATGGCGGTAGTCCGGCAGGGGCATGAGGTTGCGGGGGGTCGGCGCACCGATTGGGTGGTGCGTGATGGAAACTGTTTGGTGGATACGGACGTTGTGAGGATGTCCGGGTCGACCGGTGTATGCAGTCAGGGTTCGTCCTGCCCCACGGGCGGGTCTGTTTCGGTCAAGGGGAATCGCCCGTGAAGTTGTTTGCGAAGTTGTTCGGCAAGAGCGCGCGAGAGGGTGGCGACAACGCGACCGCCCGCCATCGCGCACAGCCCGACGCGGAAGGTCAGCGCCCGCTGTTCCGGGACCAGGTCGCCGGTCAGGGGGGCGACCTTTCCGGTGGTCAGGGCGCGCCGTCTGTTGACCCTGCCCAGTCGGGCGGCATAGGTTTCGGCCAACCGTCAACCTCAGGTACGGGTGGAGGGTTTGCCACCGGCCCGTACGCGTCCAATGCCCCGGCGGGGCAGCCGCGGCAGGAGGATCCGTCCATGTCGGCCCTGGTGTGTACGAGGTGCGGTAACCGCAACGCGGAGAACAGCCGCTTCTGCTCCAACTGCGGTGCGCCGCTGCGCGCCGGCGCGGTGCCGGAGCGCCCCTCGGAGACGACGTCCACGATCTCCATCTCCGGACTGGAGGCCTACGACGCGGAGGCCACTGGCCAGACGCCGATGCTGTCCCCGGAGGCGCAGGCCGCCGTCGACGCGCTGCCGCTGGGCTCCGCCCTGCTGGTGGTGCGCCGCGGACCGAACTCGGGCAGCCGCTTCCTGCTGGACGGCGAGCTGACCACGGCCGGGCGCCACCCGCAGAGCGACATCTTCCTGGACGACGTGACGGTCTCCCGGCGCCATGTGGAGTTCCGCCGCAGCCCGGACGGTTCCTTCACGGTGGCCGACGTCGGCAGCCTCAACGGCACCTACGTCAACCGCGAGCGGATCGACCAGGTCGCGCTGTCCAACGGCGACGAGGTGCAGATCGGCAAGTACCGGCTGGTCTTCTACTCGAGCCGGCAGGGCATCTGACCCGTCCCGACCCCTTCCAGACTCCGTACCGGGAGACACCCAGGGAAGGTCCATGCTTCATACACCGAGCGGCGGTGCCGGGCGCGGCGCCGCCGCCGCGGACAGTGGGCTGATGAGCATCGGCACGGTGCTGAACGCGCTGCGCGACGAGTTCCCCGAGGTCACCATCTCCAAGATCCGTTTCCTGGAGTCGGAGGGGCTCGTCGAGCCGCGGCGGACGCCCTCGGGGTACCGGAAGTTCAGCCCGCAGGACGTCGAGCGCCTCGCCCGCATCCTGCGCATGCAGCGTGACCACTATCTGCCGCTGAAGGTGATCCGTGAGCACCTGGACGCGGTGGAGCGCGGTGAGACGGTGCAACTGCCGGTGCTGGGCAGGCAGCGGGACGGCGAGGCGGCGGCCGCGCCGGCCGAGGCGCCCACGGCCGCCCGGATCGGGCGGGGCGATCTGCTGGCCGCGGCCGGCATGGACGAGCGGACCCTCCAGGAGTGGGAGTCCTACGGGCTGCTCACTCCACTGGCCGACGGCGCCTACGACGCCGAGGCGATCACGGTGGCCTCGCTCGTCGCCGAGCTCGGCCGCTTCGGCATCGAGCCCCGGCATCTGCGGGTGATGAAGGCGGCCGCCGACCGCGAGGCCGGACTCGTCGACCAGGTCGTCGCCCCGCTGAGGCGGCACCGCAACCCGCAGACCAGAGCGCACGCGGAGGAACGCACGAAGGAGCTGGCGGCGCTCACGGTGCGGCTGCACGCGGCCCTGGTGCAGACGGCGCTCGGTGTGCGCCTGCCCTGAGCCGAGAGCCGACAGCTGAGAGCCGACAGCCGGCAGCAGCCGGTGGCCAGGGCCGTGGGCCGGGCCCGGTCGCTGTCGGCGCGGTGGGGGCCGGGACGGGGGCCGGATTGGGACGTCGATTCCGGCCCGACTACCCAAACGTCCCGGGCACGGCCTAGGGTTGCTGTGTGAACGAGCTCGATGTCGTAGGTGTCCGGGTCGAGATGCCCTCCAACCAACCGATCGTGCTCCTGCGTGAAGTGGGGGGCGACCGCTACCTCCCGATCTGGATCGGGCCGGGTGAGGCGACGGCGATCGCCTTCGCCCAGCAGGGCATGGCTCCCGCGCGACCGCTGACCCACGACCTGTTCAAGGACGTGCTGGAGGCGGTCGGCCAGGAGCTCACGGAAGTACGCATCACGGACCTGCGTGAGGGCGTCTTCTATGCCGAGCTGGTCTTCGCCAGCGGTGTCGAGGTCAGCGCGCGGCCCTCCGACGCCATAGCGCTGGCGCTGCGCACCGGGACGCCGATCTACGGCAGCGACACGGTGCTCGACGACGCGGGCATCGCGATCCCGGACGAGCAGGAGGACGAGGTGGAGAAGTTCCGCGAGTTCCTCGACCAGATCTCGCCGGAGGACTTCGGCAGCAGCAGCCAGTGACGCGCCGCCACGAGGGCATTCGGCTAGCCTTTCCCCGCCAAGGGGCACGGGAAACCACTCTTAGGGTGATTATCACTCGGCGTGCCGAGTGTGGCGATCGTTGACGCACCCCTGGTGACTGCCTACCGTCGAGGAGGCAGGTCAAGGACGGAGGTCGGCGTGAGAAGCAGCGGCGACGGTACGGCTGGGGGTGCCCCCGGACGCGGTATCGGGGGAGGCGGTCCGTACGTCACTCCGGGCTCCCGCCTTCGCGCGAGCGGCGGCCATCCCCACCATGGCGACGCGCCCGACCACGCTCCGCAGCGACCTACGGCCGTGCCCAGCGGTGGAGGGACGGCGCCCATGGCGTCCGAGGAGATCGGCTACCGCGGCCCCACGGCCTGCGCGGCTGCCGGCATCACCTACCGGCAGCTGGACTACTGGGCCCGTACCGGCCTCGTCGAGCCGAGCGTGCGGCCCGCCCACGGTTCCGGCACCCAGCGCCTCTACAGCTTCCGCGACGTGGTCGTCCTGAAGATCGTCAAGCGGTTCCTGGACACCGGCGTGTCGCTGCAGAACATCCGTACGGCGGTGCGGCACCTGCGGGAGCAGGGGTTCACCGACCTGGAGCGCATGACGCTGATGAGCGACGGCGCCACGGTCTACGAGTGCACCTCTCCCGACGAGGTCCACGCGCTGCTCCAGGGCGGCCAGGGCATCTTCGGCATCGCCGTCGGCGTGGTGTGGCGGGACGTCGAGAGCGCCCTGTCCCAGCTCCACGGCGAACGCCTCGACACGGGAGAGACCCTGGTGGGCCACAACCCGGGCGACGAGCTCGCCCGACGGCGCAACAGGGCGGTCTGAGCCCGCCCGGCAGGGCCGGGAGCGCTCGTCCCTAGGGCCGGCGGGACCGGTCCCCGGCGGCGGCCGGCGCCACTTCCAGCATCGGCCGGTACCGGATCCTGCTTGCGGCGGTGGCCGCGCGTCCCCGAATCCGGGAGGTCGGCCGGGCACGCCCTCCGGCGACGGCCGGGAGCCGCTCCCCGTGGCCCGGGGCGGGCCGACCCCACTCCCGGCGGTGGCCGGGACTGCTCCCGGTGGTGGCCCGGCCGGGCCGGGCTCGGGGGCAGGCGGTCTGTTACGCCCGCCCGGGGCCGGTCGGGTGTCCCGGCTCTGTAGCTGTGCCGGGTGGCCGGGCGATGGGGTGGTGGGGCCGCGAGAGCGCATTGTCAGTGGTGTGGTGCAGCATCGGAGGTGTGAGAACCGCGCCCACGATCCTGCATCTCGACATGGATGCCTTCTTCGCCTCGGCGGAGCAGGCGTCCAAGCCGAGCCTGCGCGGGAAGGCCGTCGTGGTGGGCGGGCTCGGACCGCGCGGTGTGGTGGCGACCGCGTCCTACGAGGCCAGGGTGTTCGGGGTGCACTCGGCCATGCCGATGGCCCAGGCGCGGCGGCTCGCGCCCAACGCCGCGTACCTGGTGCCGCGCTTCGCCTTCTACCGGTCCATCAGCGAGCAGGTGATGGAGCTGCTGCGGACGCTGTCGCCGCTGGTGGAGCCGCTCAGCCTCGACGAGGCGTTCGTGGACCTGGAGGCCCGTGGAGCGGCCTGGGACGCCGATTCCGCCCGGCGGACGGGAATCCAGCTGCGCGCGGACATCAGGGCCGTCACGGGGCTCACGGGGTCGGTGGGGCTGGCCGCCTCCAAGATGCTCGCCAAGATCGCCTCCGAGCAGGCCAAGCCGGACGGGCTCGTGCTCATCGAGCCCGGCACGGAGCGGGCCCTGCTCGGCCCGCTGTCGGTGCGGACCCTGCCGGGGGTCGGCCCGGCGACGGGCGACCACCTGCGCAGGGCCGGGATCCACACCGTGGCCGAGCTCGCCGAGGCCGGCGAGGACGAGCTCGTACGGCTCCTGGGCAAGGCGCACGGGCACGCGCTGTACGCGATGGCGCTGGCGCACGACGAGCGGCCGGTGGTCGCGGAGCGGGAGGCCAAGTCGGTGTCCGTCGAGGACACCTACGACGTGGACATCCACGACCGCCTGCGGGTTGGCCTGGAGGTGCGGCGGCTCGCCGACCGGTGCGTGCGGCGGCTGCGCGCCTCCGGTCTGTCGGGGCGGACGATCGTGCTGAAGGTGCGCAGGTACGACTTTTCCACGCTCACCCGGTCCGAGACGCTGCGCGGCCCCACCGACGACCCGGCGGTCGTAAGGGAAGCCGCGGCCAGGCTCCTGGACTCGGTGGACACGACGGGCGGCGTACGGCTGCTCGGGGTCGGGGTGACCGGGCTCGCGGACTACACCCAGGAGGACCTGTTCGCACAGGCGGCGGGCGGGAGGGAGGACGGCGCCGCCGAGGAGCCGTCGGACGAGCCGGCCGAGGAGCGGCCCGACCCGGCCGCCGAAAGGCGCTGGCCGGCCGGACACGACGTACGGCACGCGGAATACGGGCACGGGTGGGTGCAGGGCAGCGGCCTGGGCCGGGTCACCGTCCGCTTCGAGACCCCCGACTCGGGCCCGGGCCGTATCCGGACCTTCCGCACCGAGGACCCCGCCCTCGAGCCGGCGGATCCGCTCCCGCTCGTCCCCCGAAGACCCGGGCGGCCCGGCGAGCCCCCGGCCGCCCGGGCCGCCGGTGCTGTGCCCGGGTGGGCCGGGTGACCGGGGTGAGGGGCGGACGGATGGAGACGGGGAGGGGTAGGCCGGGGGGAGGGCGTCAGGGTTCGTCCGGGCCCGAGCCGGAGCCGGCGAGTTTGCCGAAGTCGTGGTCGGGGAGCGCGGGAGGAGGAGCGAGGTCCAAGCCGTAGTGATGGTAGAGCTGGAGCTCCTGTTCGGGGGAGAGGTGGCGGCCGACGCCGAAGTCGGGGGCCTCCTTGATCAGGCTCCGGTCGAAGGGGACGCGCAGCGCGCCCTCGACCAGCTCGCTGGGCTCCAGGGGCACGAACGCGTCCCGGGAGAACAGTCCCGTGCGTATGGCCGCCCACTCGGGCACACCGGTCGCGTCGTCGAGGTACACCTCGTCCACCGTGCCGATCCTGTGGCCACTGCGGTCGAACGCCTTGCGGCCGATCAGGTTGCGCGGATCGATGTCGGTCTGCACGGTCCCTCCACTTGGTCGCAACGCATCCGTAAGCACTACGAAAGAGCACAATCGGCAAGGCGGCCACTCGAGCCGTGCTCCGGCGCCCGCTGGTACGCTGGCAAACGGCTGCTGACCCCGTGCGGGAGAGTCCTCCGGAAATCACCGGAGGCGCCGAAGGAGCAAATCCTCCCCGGAATCTCTCAGGCTCACGTACCGCACGGACGAGGTCACTCTGGAAAGCAGAGCGGGTGTCGACGGCTTCCGCTCTCACCGACGGTGAAAACCGGGAGCCCTCGGGCAGCCCGGTGAAGCTCTCAGGTTGAGATGACAGAGGGGGAGGCCGTCGGGGCACCCGCGCCGTGGTGTCCCTCGAAGGTCGCGTCAGACCAGGAGGCCTCCGCAATGACCGCCCAGCGCATTCCGCTCTCCGAGCTCGAACAGGGCATCCCCTTCGAGCAGCGCCACATCGGCCCCGACCACGAGGCGCGCGCCAAGATGCTCGCCCAGGTCGGTTACGGTTCGCTCGACGAACTCACCGCCGCCGCCGTGCCGGATGTGATCAAGAACGCCGACGCCCTCGACCTGCCCGGCGCCCGCACCGAGGCCGAGGTGCTGGCCGAGCTGCGCTCGCTCGCCGACCGCAACCAGGTCCTCGGCTCGATGATCGGCCTCGGCTACTACGGCACGTTCACCCCGCCGGTCATCCTGCGCAACGTCATGGAGAACCCTGCCTGGTACACGGCCTACACCCCGTACCAGCCGGAGATCTCCCAGGGCCGCCTCGAGGCGCTGCTGAACTTCCAGACCGTGGTCGCCGACCTCACCGGCCTGCCCACCTCGGGCGCCTCCCTGCTGGACGAGGGCACCGCCGCCGCCGAGGCCATGGCGCTGTCCCGCCGCATGGGCAAGAACAAGAAGGGCCTGTTCCTGGTCGACGCGGACGCGATGCCGCAGACCATCGCCGTCATCGAGACCCGCGCCGAGCCGAGCGGCGTCGAGGTCGTCGTCGCCGACCTGAGCGAGGGCATCCCGGCCCAGATCGCCGAGCGGGAGATCAACGGCGTACTCCTGCAGTACCCGGGCGCGTCCGGAGCCGTGCGCGATCTGAAGCCCGTCATCGAGCAGGCGCACGAGCTGGGCGCCCTGGTCACCGTCGCCGCCGACCTGCTCGCCCTCACCCTGCTGAAGTCCCCCGGCGAGCTCGGCGCGGACATCGCGGTCGGCACCACCCAGCGCTTCGGCGTCCCCATGGGCTTCGGCGGACCGCACGCCGGCTACATGGCGGTGCACGAGAAGTTCGCCCGCAGCCTGCCCGGCCGGCTCGTCGGCGTCTCCGTCGACGCGGACGGCAACAAGGCCTACCGGCTCGCCCTGCAGACCCGCGAGCAGCACATCCGCCGCGAGAAGGCCACCAGCAACATCTGCACCGCACAGGTGCTGCTGGCCGTCATGGCCGGCATGTACGCCGTCTACCACGGCCCCGAGGGCCTCAAGGCCATCGCCCGGCGCACCCACCGCTATGCCACGGTCCTCGCCGAGGGCCTGAAGGCCGGCGGTGTCGAGGTCGTCCACGGCGCCTACTTCGACACGCTCACCGCCCGGGCCGAGGGCCGGGCCGCGCAGATCGTCGCCGCCGCCCGGGACAACGGCGTCAACCTGCACCTCGCCGACGCCGACCACGTCTCCATCGCCTGCGACGAGACCACCACCCGCGCCCAGCTGCGCGCCGTCTGGTCCGCGTTCGGCGTGGCCGGTGACATCGACGCCCTGGACGCCGCCGCCGCGGAGGCGCTGCCCGAGACCCTGCTGCGCACCGACGCCTACCTGACCCACCCAGTCTTCCACCAGCACCGCTCCGAGACCGCGATGCTGCGCTACCTGCGCAAGCTGGCCGACCGCGACTACGCGCTCGACCGCGGCATGATCCCGCTGGGCTCCTGCACCATGAAGCTCAACGCCACCACGGAGATGGAGCCGGTCACCTGGCCCGAGTTCGGGCAGCTGCACCCCTTCGCGCCCGCCGAGCAGGCCCAGGGCTACCTCACCCTCATCCGTGAGCTGGAGGAGCGCCTCGCCGAGGTCACCGGCTACGACAAGGTCTCCCTTCAGCCCAACGCCGGTTCGCAGGGCGAGCTGGCCGGTCTGCTGGCCGTGCGCGGCTACCACCGCGCCAACGGCGACGAGCAGCGCACCGTCTGCCTCATCCCGTCCTCCGCGCACGGCACCAACGCCGCCAGCGCGGTCATGGCCGGCATGAAGGTCGTGGTCGTGAAGACCGCCGAGGACGGCGAGATCGACGTGGCCGACCTGCGCGCCAAGATCGAGCAGCACCGCGACCAGCTGGCCGTGCTCATGATCACCTATCCGTCCACGCACGGTGTGTTCGAGGAGCACGTCGCCGACATCTGCGCCCAGGTCCACGAGGCCGGCGGTCAGGTGTACGTCGACGGCGCCAACCTCAACGCCCTGGTGGGCCTCGCCAAGCCGGGCCACTTCGGCGGCGACGTCTCCCACCTGAACCTGCACAAGACGTTCTGCATCCCGCACGGCGGCGGCGGTCCTGGTGTCGGCCCGGTGGCGGTGCGCTCGCACCTGGCGCCGTACCTGCCCAACCACCCGATGCAGCCCGAGGCCGGTCCGAAGACCGGGGTCGGCCCGGTGTCGGCCGCGCCCTGGGGCTCGGCCGGCATCCTGCCGATCTCCTGGGCCTACGTCCGGCTCATGGGCGGTGAGGGCCTCAAGCGCGCCACGCAGGTGGCCGTGCTCTCCGCCAACTACGTCGCCAAGCGCCTCGAGCCGCACTACCCGGTGCTCTACACCGGCCCCGGCGGCCTCGTCGCGCACGAGTGCATCATCGACCTGCGCCCGCTCACCAAGGCGACCGGCGTCACCGTGGACGACGTGGCCAAGCGGCTGATCGACTACGGCTTCCACGCGCCGACGATGTCCTTCCCGGTGGCCGGCACGCTGATGATCGAGCCCACCGAGTCCGAGGACCTGGCCGAGCTCGACCGGTTCTGCGAGGCGATGATCGCCATCCGCGCAGAGATCGAGAAGGTCGGCTCGGGCCAGTGGCCGGCGGAGGACAACCCGCTGCGCGGCGCCCCGCACACCGCGGCCGCGCTCGGCGGTGAGTGGGACCACGCCTACAGCCGTGAGGAGGCCGTCTTCCCGGCCGGCGTCGCCGCCGAGGAGAAGTACTGGCCGCCGGTGCGCCGCATCGACCAGGCCTTCGGCGACCGCAACCTGGTCTGCTCCTGCCCGCCGCTGGACGCCTACGAGGACTGAGCCCAGCCGCAATCAGTGAGGTGACGCGCGGCCCCCTGGCCGTGGCGTCACCCGCAAGGCCCCATGCCCCCGGAGGTCTCAAGCCGGGTACGCGTGCGTCTGGGCCGCCTTCACGGCCGCCCAGACCTCCACACCCGGGTGCAGGCCGAGTTCGGCCGCCGCGACCGTGGTGAGGTCGGCGGTGAGGGCGAGCTCGCCGGTGAGGTCGGCGCGGATCTGGTCGCCGTGCGTCTCCAGTCCGGCCACCTCGCACCGCCACAGGTTGCGCGCACTGGAGGCGGTGGGCCGGTCCCGGTGGAGGGTGACCGCGCCCGGCGGGAACGCCACGAAGGCGGGCCCGGACAGATCCTCGGTGGTGGCGACGACGGGCCCGCTCTCCAGCCGTACCGTGTGTCCCTCGGCTCGCCCCCGGTACAGGTTCAGGCCGACCAGCTGCGCGACGTAGTCCGTGCGCGGGTGGCGGGCGATGTCGGAGGGCGCTCCCTCCTGGACCACGCGGCCGTGCTCGACGACGACCAGCCGGTCGGCCAGCACCATGGCGTCCAGCGGATCGTGGGTGACCAGCACGGCGACGGCCTCGAACCCGGCGAGGTGCCGCCTGAGCTGGGCGCGCACCTCCAGACGGGTACGGGCGTCCAGCGCGGCGAGCGGCTCGTCCAGGAGCAGCAGCCGGGGCCGGGTGGCCAGCGCGCGGGCCAGCGCCACGCGCTGGGCCTGGCCGCCGGAGAGCCGGCGGGGCTTGGCGCCGGCGTGCTCCGCCAGACCCATGCGGTCCAGCCACGCGGCCGCCTGCGCACGGGCCTCGGCCTTGCCCGCGCCCTGGCAGCGCGGCCCGAAGGCCACGTTGTCCAGCGCGGACAGGTGCGGGAAGAGCAGGTAGTCCTGGAAGACGACGCCGACCGGGCGGGCCTCCGGCGGTGTGCGCTCCAGGGAGGCGCCGTCCAGCCGCAGATGGCCACCGGTGAGCGGGACCAGTCCCGCGAGCGCGCGCAGGGCCGTGGTCTTGCCGGCGCCGTTCGGGCCGAGCAGCGCGACGACGTCGCCGGGGGCGGCGGTGAGCGTCACGTCGAGCCGGAAGGAGCCCCGGTCGACGACGAGACGGGCGTCCAGTCCGTCGCCGCGGGTGCCGTCGGCGCGTACGCCGGCCGGGGTCTCGTCGATGTCGGTCATGAGGCGATGGTCCAGGATGCGGTGCGGTCGCGGGTCACGCGGTACGGGTTCGGGGTCATGAGGAGGCCGTCATCCAACGGTCCCGCAGACCCGCCAGTACGGCGATCGAGACGGCCAGCAGCACCAGGCTCAGCGCGGTGGCGGCCGCCGGGTCGTTCTGGAGGGCGAGGTAGACGGCGAGCGGCATGGTCTGCGTACGGCCGGGGAAGTTGCCCGCGAACGTGATGGTCGCGCCGAACTCGCCGAGCGCCCGCGCCCAGGCCAGCACGGCCCCGGCCGCGACACCGGGCGCGATCAGCGGCAGGGTCACGCGGCGGAACGCGGTGAAGCGGGACGCGCCCAGCGTGGTGGCCGCCTCCTCGTAGCGCGGGTCGGCGGCCCGCAGCGTGCCCTCGACGCTGATGACCAGGAACGGCATGGCGACGAACGCCTCCGCGACGACCACCCCGGCGGTGGTGAACGGCAGGGTGATCCCGAACCAGGAGTCCAGCCACTGCCCCACCACGCCGTTGCGCCCGAGCGCCAGCAGCAGGGCCACACCGCCGACCACGGGCGGCAGCACCAGCGGCAGGGTCACCAGGGCCCGCACCAGGCCCCGCCCCGGGAACCGCGTGCGGGCCAGCAGCCAGGCCAGCGGGACGCCGAGCACCAGGCTCAGCGCGGTCGCGCAGGTGGCGCTGATCAGGGACAGCTGGAGCGCCTGCCACACCTCGGGGCTGGTCAGCTGGTCCGGCAGGCTGCGCCAGGGGGCGCGGACCAGCAGGGCCAGCAGCGGCAGCAGCAGGAACGCCAGACCCACCAGCGCGGGCACCAGCAGGGGCAGCGGCACGCCCCGCAGGGCACGCCCGCGCCGTGCCCCGCTCTCCAGGGTCACGGCGCGGGCGTCGCGGCCGGCCTCGCTCACGGCTTGAGGAACCCGTCCGCGGTCAGCACCTTCTGGCCCTCGGAGGACCGCACCAGCTCGATGAACGCCTTGGCCGCCGTCGCGTTCGGCGCGTTGTTGAGCAGGGCGATCGGATAGTCGTTGACGGCCTTGGCCGACTCGGGGAACTCCACGCCGGCCACCTTGTCACCCGCGGCCTTCACATCGGTCCTGTAGACGACCGCCGCGTCCGCCTCCTTCAGCTCCACCTTGGTCAGAGCGCCCTTGACGTCCTGCTCGTAGGAGACCGGGGTCAGCTTCAGGGCGCTCGCGGCCAGGGCCTTCTGCGCCGCGGCGCCACAAGGCACGGTCCCGGCGCACAGGACGACCTTCAGGCCGGAGGCGGTGAGGTCCTTCAGGGAGGACACCTTGTGCGGGTTGCCCGGCAGCGTGGCGATCTCCAGCTGGTTGCGGACGAAGGTGACCGGGGCGCCGGCCGTGTCCCCCTTGTCCGTCACGATCTTCATCGTCTTGCCGCTGGCGGCGGCGAACACGTCGGCGGGAGCGCCCCCGGTGATGCTCGCGGCGAGCGTGTCGCTGCCGCCGAAGTCGAAGGTGACCTTGGTGCCCGGGTACCGCTGCTCGAACTTCTTGCCGAGCGCGGTGAAGCTCTCCTTGAGCGAGGCGGCGGCGAACACGGTCACCGTGCCGGACGGCTTCGCGGACGAGGACGCGGTGGCGCCGGATCCGGACGACGAGGAGTCCTTGGACGAGCCGGAGGACGAGCAGGCGCTCAGCGACAGCAGCGCGGCGGCGCCCACGCCGGCGGCTCGGAGCGCACGGGTGCGGCGTGTGGAACGGGTCATCACGGATGTACTCCTCGGGTCCAAAGCACGGAAGACTGTCGCGCCCTGCCACGGCCGAACGACCGCCACGCCGAGATGATACTGCCGCAGTTGCGAGCCCGGATCACCCTGTCGGTTCGCATGAGCTGGCGATCACGGGAAACACGCTCGCATGTGCGACGCGTCCCGAGCCCCGAGCCCCGGTGGGCGCTCCTACGCCCTGTCGATGTGTACGTTCGTCGACTTCACGCGGGCGGTGGCCTCCATGCCGACCTCCAGGCCCAGTTCCTCCACGGCTTCGCGGGTGAGCAGGGAGACGAGCCGGTGCGGGCCGGCTTGGATCTCCACCTGGGCGGCGATGTCGCCGAGCTTGATGGCGGTCACGATGCCGGGGAAGGCGTTGCGGACCGAGGTGTACGAGGCTTCCTCCTCGCCGCTGCCGGTGCGGGCGAGCTCGACCGAGAACGCGGCCAGGTCCCGCCCGTCGATGAGCCGCCGCCCGCTCTCGTCGCGGTGGGTGGCCATCCGGCCGGCGTCCGCCCAGCGGCGGGCGGTGTCCGGGCTGACGCCGAGCAGCCGCGCCGCCTGGCCGATCGTGTAGGACTGCATGCGGTCACGATAGGGCCAGGGGCGCGGCAGCCGTGTCCGCGGGTGCGCGCGGTGGGGCGGCCGTTCAGCCGGTGTGCACCCGGGGCCGTTCAGCCGGTGTGCACCCGGGGCCGCTTGGCCGGGTCGGGCTCGGCCTCCCGGAGCACCTCTCGGGTGACCGGCGCGACCTCGCCCTGCCCGAAGAGGAAGAAGCGCAGGAAGTTGGCGAACGGGCTGCCCTCGGTCCACTCGAAGTAGATGTGCGGGATGTGGCCCGTCATCTCCCGGACGTGCAGCAGCAGGGCGGCCAGGCCGTTGGGGACGGAGGAGGACTCCAGCGCCAGGACGCGGTAGCGGTCGTGCAGGACCTCGCCGCGGACGTTGAGACCGCCCTCGAACTCCGAGGGGTCGGTGACGGTGACCTCGACGAAGATGAAGTCCTCGGACTCCGGTACGTCGTTGTCCTTGCGGATCTGCTCGATCTTGTCGCGGTACTTGGCCTTGTCCCGGCGGTCGGGCTCGTTGGCGATGAACCGGATCTTGCGGCTGGCGATGTCCCGGACGAAACGTTCCGCCATGTCGTCGAGCGTCACGCTGGTCACGCGGAGCTCGAAGGCGCGGGCCAGCCGGGAGAGCAGGGAGACCAGGATGATGCCGGCGATGAAGCAGGCGCCGATCTTCACACCGTCCGGGCGCTCGATGACGTTCACGACGGTCGTGTAGAGGAACACCGCCGAGATCACCGCGAACGCCACGGTCCACTTGCGCTGGCCGGCCTTGCGGGAGGCGATGGTCACGGCGATCGCCGCGGAACTGATCAGCACCAGCACACCGGTCGCGTACGCGCCGCCCTGCTTGTCGACGTTGGCGTCGAAGATCCAGGTGACCAGGAAGCCGATCAGGGTGAAGACGATGACCATCGGGCGGACCGCGCGCGCCCAGTGCGGCGCCATGCCGTAGCGGGGCAGGTAGCGCGGCATCAGATTGAGCAGTCCGGCCATCGCCGAGGCGCCCGCGAACCACAGGATCGCGATGGTGGAGATGTCGTACACCGTGCCGAAGGCGTTGCCGATGTAGTGGTGCGCGAGATACGCCAGCGCCCGGCCGTTGGCCTTGCCGCCCGGCTGGAACTCCGGCGCCGGGATCAGCAGCGTGGTGATGAAGCTGGTGGCGATCAGGAAGCCGCTCATGATCAGCGCGGCCGTGGTGAGCAGCTTCTTGGTGTCCCGGATCCGGCCGGTGGGCCGTTCCTCGGTGTCGTCCGGGTTGCCCTTCACATGCGGCATCACGGCGACGCCGGTCTCGAAGCCGGACAGGCCGAGGGCGAGTTTGGGGAAGACCAGCAGGGCCACGCCGATCATGGCGAAGACGCTGCCGTGCTGGGCGGTGAGGGCGGCCGACCAGTCGGTCACGAGGTGCTGGGCGGTGATCACGTGCCAGAGGCCGACGGCCACGACGATCACGTTGAGCCCGAGGTAGATGCCGACCAGGGCGACCGCGACGCCGATCGCCTCCAGGAAGCCCTTGAGGAACACCGCGCCGAGCAGCGCCACCAGGAAGAGCGTGATCAGCATCTGGTGGCTGTGCAGGGCGGCCGTCAGGTGCGGGTTCTCCACCAGGTGGGTGGAGGCGTCGGCCGCCGACAGGGTGATGGTGATCAGGAAGTCGGTGGCGGCGAAGCCGAGCAGGGTCAGGACGAAGAGCTTGCCCTGCCAGAAGGACAGCAGCCGTTCCAGCATGGCGATCGAGCCCTCGCCGTGCGGACTCTCCTCGGCCACCCTGCGGTAGACGGGCAGGGCTCCGGCGAGGGTGACGAGGACCAGGACGAGGGTGGCGACCGGCGACAGCAGGCCGGCGGCCAGGGCGGCGATGCCGGGCTGGTAGCCGAGGGTGGAGAAGTAGTCGACACCGGTCAGGCACATCACCCGCCACCAGCGCTGGCCCTCGTGGGGCGGCTCGGGCTGGGCGTGCGGCGCCTGCTGCATGCCCTTGCCCATGTCGGACAGGCCTTCCAGCATCCACGAACGCAGACGACTGGAAGGGTGTTCGGTGGTGACCATCGGCCCTGCTCCTGAGGTGCGGCTCGGCGTGTGGAACGGGCCATCACGCGGACGGGGCACCAGCGTATGCGGAGAGTGACGCAGGGGCCCACGACTACCGGGGCGGTGGGCGTCAATCTTCCGTTAAGAATACGACCGGTGGCCCGAAGTGCGCGCGCGAGCAGGAGGTCTGGACAGGTCCGGCCGGGTTCATCCGTTGATGTCCCGGTCGACGCGAGTCCGCTCGGACCGTGACGCCGGACACACAGCGTCATGGCTCCAGGCCCGAGGCGCGGAACACCGCCAGCGCGGTCTCGCGGTCCACGCGCTCCGAGACCTCGCGCAGCTCCTGGGTGCCGTACCGCAGCAGGCCGCCCGCGGCCGACCTGCGCGCGTCCTCGTCCAGCCGGTGCCAGAGCTCGGGGTTGTCCACCAGGACCGCCGGGTCGATCTCCACCCGGCCCCCGAGCGCGTCCCGCAGCACCAGCCGCCGGGACACGCCGTCCGGAACGCGCACCGACACCAGCAGATCCGTACGCACCCGCCGGCGGCACAGCAGCGAACGCGTGTCGAACCAGCCCTCGCCGGCGCTCACGCGGGGCGGGCACAGCACCACGAACAGCAGTGCCGCGAGGGTGAGCCAGAGGGCGCCGCGCCACCACGTCAGCTCGCCCGTGCCCCAGTCGATCCCCAGCAGCAGGACCAGCAGGGCTCCCGAGCAGCGGACCGAGGTGTGCAGGTGCCGCGCCCAGCCCCGGTCGCGGACCACTCGGCCGGGCTCCCGCGCGGATGCGCCGGTGTCCGGCCGCACATAGTCGCGGTGTGCCATACCTACGACGGTAGGAGCCCCGGGACCAGCGGCAACCCCCCTTGACGCGCTCCTGACGGCGGGCCGCCGCGCCTTGACGCAACGGCAACGGCAACGGCGATGGTGGCGCGGTGAGTCGCGGGCCGACACGGAGCGTAGCCGGGGCCGGATACGCGTCGGGGCCGGTGCGCACGTGGTGCGTGCGGCCGGCCCCTCGTGATCCGCGGGCGGTCGGTGGGACCGCCCGGCGTGCTCAGGCGGCGGTCATCACCCGGTCGGCGCCCAGCGGGCGGTGCGGGGCGATGATCTGGCCGTCCGGCAGAAGCTCACCGGTGTCCTCGAAGAGCAGGACCCCGTTGCACAGCAGGCTCCATCCCTGCTCCGGGTGGTGCGCCACGAGGCGGGCGGATTCCCGGTCGGCGGAGTCGGCGGTCGGGCACGGTGGCTGGTGCTGGCACATGGGTGGGATCTCTCGCTGTGTCGTGTGGTCCGTATGGGCTGTGGTGTGTGTCCCGCGGCTAGAGGCATTCTCCATGGCCGCCCCCCGTTTGATAAGTCTCGGTCGGAAACCAGTGTTGCCCTACGGGCGTCATTCCGCAGGGATTTCGCGGCACCGCTTCTCACAGGTTGGAGACGCGTCACCCGCGTGAGCGGTTCACCTCAACCGCACTGTCCCTTCGGGTGGTTCGGGGTGGCCGGATGGGGCTAGTCAGGTCGGGTCATGGCCGGGGCATTCGCCCTTTCAGCTCATGCGAGCGGTTTATGGCTCCGACGAGCGAATTGTGTCGCCGAACGCGTCGTACCCCGCCTCCGGGAAATCCGGTGACGGGGTACGAATTGCGGCTCGGGCGCCTGCGGCGTGCCTGTTGTCGGGAATGCGGCTGGTCAGGCGGGTGAGCCCAGCAGCCGTACCGGCGTCACGCGGTGGGTGAGGACCGGGAGCAGGTCGGCGACCCGGTGCGGGCGGTGGGCCGCGATCCCGGGCGGGGCCGGTGCGAGGGGCACCAGCAGGTCGGCGGCGGCGGGGTGGCCGGCGGCGCCGTCGTCGGAGATGTCGCCGTGCAACCAGAGGGTGAGCATGTACAGGCTGGGCATCGACAGCAGCCTCGCCTGGTAGGGCTGGGTGACGCTCTCGGCCTGGCGCAGCGCGCGCTCGGTGGAGGTGACGTAGGGGCCCTCGAAGAAGTGCGAGAAGGCCCAGCCGTCGGGGGTCAGCATGGTCTCGGCGGCGGCCACCGCGTGGTCGCCGCTGCGGATCAGGAAGCGCCACCCGGCCAGCCGGGTCGCGGACACGCCTTCGGGGCTGATCCGGTCCAGGACGTGCACGGGCAGCGGCAGCTCGGGGGTGACGGGGCCCTGGGCGGCACGCAGGGCGGGAGTCCGGGCCTCGCGGACCGCGGTGGGGGAACCGAGTGCCGTGAGGACGGAGCGCAGTGCGGGCGCGGGAGCCGGGGGGACAAGCAGCGGCATGATGGGACGCCTCTCATTCGACAGGCACGGTGGCGCGAGGGCGGGGTGCGGGGGCGGACGGCGCTGTCAGCTCTCGGGGCAGGAAAGGTGGGGCCGGGGCGCGCGCGGTGCGGGGCTGCGCGGAGGGAACTGCGATGTGCGAGGGGTGTGCGAGGAGGTGCGGTCTGCCGTACATGACCTTGACGGCAGACTCAGGGGCCGCGGGTGCCAACCTTCCGCCTAGGGGCAGAGTTTATACGAAAAATGTTCAGGCGGTGTTTCGCCTAGCTGTCTCCGACGCGGACAGCAAGGGTCTATTCGGTCGGAGATTCGCGGGAATCATCCCGGTTCCGAACGGGCCGCGCCGCGATGACCTGGGGTTCGGCGCACAGAGCGGACGGCTCGTTCTCGTCGGCGTTTTTCACGAGTTATCTGGGGTACCCGAATCTGCTGGGTGCTTCATGCCCCGTGAATGTGCCTCTGGTCACAGTAACCAGAGTAGCCCTTACAAGGCCCCCGTGGGACGTTATCGATCGCGTTCGCGGGGCATCATCCCACCTGACCGGGACCCCGGCGGCCGGAAACTCGGCCCGCCCGTGCGAGGAGGGACGCTGCGATGGGGGAGAAGGTCGTGGCAGGCCAGTTCGACCTGTCCGATCGCAACCGCTACCGCGACAAGCTCCGGCGGTGCCTGAAGGGGCTGGAGCGGCTGCTGGACGACAAGCGGTTCGACCGGCCGAAGAACCTGATGGGGCTCGAGATCGAATTGAATCTCGTCGGCTCCGACGGCATGCCCAGAATGCTGAATGCGCAAGTACTGGAACGCATCGCCAGCCGGGACTTCCAGACAGAGCTCGCCATGTTCAACTTGGAAGTCAACATCGCCCCACACCGATTGGGCGGCCGCGTTTTCGACCGGCTCTCGGAGGAACTGAGGACATCACTGGCATATGCCGACCGAAAAGCGGCCGAGGTCGACGCGTCCATTGCGATGATCGGCATTCTGCCCACCCTGGGGCGGGACGACCTGGTCTCCTCCAACCTCTCCGACGTCGACCGCTACACCCTGCTCAACGATCAGATCGTCGCGGCCCGCGGTGAGGACTTTCGCCTCGACATCGACGGAGTGGAGCGCCTGACCTGCGCGTCGAAGTCCATCGCGCCGGAGGCCGCCTGCACCTCGGTGCAACTGCACCTCCAGGTCACACCGGGCCGCTTCGCCGACGTCTGGAACGCGGCCCAGGCGGCCTGCGCCGCGCAGATCGTGGTGGGCGCCAACTCGCCCTTCCTCTTCGGCCGCGAGCTGTGGCGGGAGTCGCGGCCACCGCTGTTCCAGCAGTCCACCGACACCCGCCCGCCCGAACTCCAGGCCCAGGGCGTCAGGCCGCGCACCTGGTTCGGCGAGCGGTGGATCTCGTCGGCGTACGACCTCTTCGACGAGAACCTGCGCTACTTCCCGGCCCTGCTGCCGATCTGCGACGAGGAGGACCCGCTCGACGTGCTCGCCGCGGGCGGCGTGCCGAAGCTCGCCGAACTCGTGCTGCACAACGGCACCGTGTACCGCTGGAACCGCCCGGTGTACGACATCGCGGACGGCGTCCCGCACCTGCGGGTGGAGAACAGGGTCCTGCCCGCCGGACCCACCGTCATCGACGTGCTCGCCAACGCCGCCTTCTACTACGGGCTCGTGCGCGCCCTCGCCGAGGAGCCGCGGCCGGTGTGGACCCGGCTGCCCTTCGAGGCCGCCGCCGCCAACTTCGACGCCGCGTGCCGCTACGGCATCGACGCGCGGCTCACCTGGCCGCGGCGCGGCCGCCACTCCGGCACGGCGGAGGTGGACGGGGTCGCCCTCGTCCGGGACGAGCTGCTGCCGCTCGCCGAGGCCGGGCTGACCGCGTGGGGGGTGGAGCCGGCGGACCGGGACCTGTACCTCGGGGTGATCGAGGAGCGGTGCCGGCGGCGCACCAACGGCGCGGAGTGGCAGGCTGCGACGTTCCACCGGGCGCTGGAGAAGGGGATGAGCCGTGAGGCCGCCCTCGCCGCCACCACCCGACGCTACCGCGAGCTGACCCTCCTCAACGAGCCGGTGCACACCTGGCCCGTAGGCCTGCCCGAGCCCGTGCCGCTGGGCTGACGGGAACCGGCCCGGCGGCCCGAGCGGTGACCGCCGTCCGCTCGGCAGCGGTGCCGTCGGCGGGGGCGTGTGCGCCGGTGCGAGGGCGATGGGGCAAGCTGTGACCTTCCGGGACGGTGGCACGGGAGGCGCTTGTGCAGGCGGAAGCGGCAGTGGGGGACGACGAGTCCTTTCCGCGGGAGCGGTTGTCGCGGCGGGTCTTCCGGGACGAGACGCTGCTCGTGCTCGGGCTCTCGCTCGGGGCCAGCGGGGTCTCCGCGCTCATCAGCTTCGTCGGGTCGGTCACCAAGCCCGGCGGTCTGAAGGACCAGGCCGCCACCCTCAACGCCTCCGCCGCACCCGGCCGCCCCTGGCTCGACCTCGCCTGGCAGCTGTTCGGCATCGCCACGGCCCTGATCCCCGTGGCCCTCGTCGCCCACTTCCTGCTGCGCGAGGGCCAGAGCCTGCGCACCCTCGGCTTCGACCGCACCCGCCCCTGGCCGGACCTCGGCCGGGGCGCCGCGATCGCCGCGGTGATCGGCAGCACCGGAATCGCCTTCTACCTCGCCGCCCGCGGCCTCGGCTTCAACCTCACCGTGGTGCCCGAGGCGCTGCCCGCCGTGTGGTGGAAGTACCCGGTGCTCGTCCTCTCCGCGCTGCAGAACGCGATCCTCGAAGAGGTCATCGTCGTCGGCTATCTGCTGCGCCGGCTCGGCCGGCTCGGCTGGACCCCGGGCACCGCGCTGGTCGCCAGCTCGGTGCTGCGCGGCTCGTACCACCTCTACCAGGGCATCGGCGGATTCGTCGGCAACATGGTCATGGGCGTGGTCTTCGTGTGGCTCTACCGGCGGTGGGGCCGGGTCGGCCCTCTGGTGGTCGCGCACTCGCTGCTCGACATCGGGGCGTTCGTCGGCTACGCCCTGCTGGCCGGCAAGGTGGGCTGGCTGCCCACGGCGTGAGCGCCGCGCCCGGCCCGGCGCCCACCGCCGCTCCTCACGGCCGGGCCAGCAGCTCCCCGTCGATCACCGTGACCGCGTGCCCGGTGAGCAGGGTGCGCTCGCCGCGCAGTCCGGTGCGCACCAGCCCCGAGCGCGGCGAGGCCTGGAGACCGGTGAGGTCGGGGCGGCCGAGGCGCTCGGACCAGTAGGGGGCGAGCGCGGTGTGCGCGCTTCCGGTGACCGGGTCCTCGTCGATGCCCACGTTGGGGAAGAAGCAGCGGGAGACGAAGTCGTAGCCGCGCGCGGGATCCTCGGCGCGGGCGGTGGCGATGATGCCGCGCGCCGAGTGGGCGGACAGGGCCTTGTGGTCGGGGGCGAGGCCGCGGACGGTCTCCTCGTCGGCGAGTTCCACCAGCAGGTCGCCGACGTTCGCACCGGTGTCGTAGGCCGTGCGCGGCTCGGCGCCGAGGGCCTCGGCGACCGAGCCGGCGACCTCGACGGCGGTGAGCGGGGCGGTGGGGAAGTCGAGGGTGAGGGCGCCGTCACCGGCGGGGGCCGCGACGAGGACGCCGCTGCGGGTGGCGAAGCGCACCGGTTCCCGGTCCCCGAGCGCGCCCGTGGTGCGCAGTACGTGGGCGGTGGCCAGGGTGGCGTGCCCGCACATCGCGACCTCGGTGACCGGGGTGAACCAGCGCAGCGCCCAGTCGGCCTCGCCGCCCGCGGGCAGCGGGTGCGCGAACGCCGTCTCCGCGTGGTTCACCTCCAGGGCCACCTTCTGGAGCCAGGCGTCCTCGGGGAAGGCGTCCGTGTCGAGGAGCAGGACCCCGGCGGGATTGCCGGCGAAGGGACGGTCGGTGAAGGCGTCGACGATTCGGATCCGCATGCGCACACGCTAGGCGCCCGCGGGCTGCCCCTGCCAAGGCCAATTCGCTTCTCCTGGCCGTACGCGGTAGCGGAGGAGCACGAACTTGGAGCTGAAGGTGCGGGTCTCGACGAGCTCCAGGTCCACCCGCCGCTCGTCCCGGGGGAAGAACGGACTGCCGCCGCCGACCAGCACGGGGTAGACCATGACCCGGTACTCGTCGATCAGGCCCAGCGCGGCCGCCTCGGCGGCGAGGGAGGCGCCGCCGATCGCGATGTCGCCCTCACCCGGCTCGGCCCGCAACCGCTCGATCTCCCGCGCGAGTCCGCCCGAGGCCAGGCGGGCGTTGCCCTGGACCGCCGACAGCGTCCTGGAGAACACCACCCTGGGGAGCGCCTTCCACAGCGCTGCGAACTCCAACTCCGGGGCGCCGAGCGAGGGGTCCTGGTCGGCGGTCTCCCAGTACAGCATCGACTCGTACAGCCGTCGTCCCAGCAGATGGGCGCCGAGTTCCCGTACGTCGTCGGTCCAGTAGCGGAAGACCTCCTCGTCGGGCGCCGTCCAGTCGAAGCTGCCGTCCGGCCCGACGATGTAGCCGTCGAGCGAGACGTTCATCGAATAGGTCACGCTGCGCATCAGCAGCCCCTCCTCGGCAACGGATTTCCGACACTACGACCGCCGGACGCCGCGGAACTCATCGCGCCGCGCGGGATTCCCTCCGCCGATCCGGAACGGTCGGCGGTCGGCGGTCGGCCGGCGGGTCCGGTTCGAGCGCCAGGTCAGGGGGAGCTCGATCGCCGGTTACCGAACGTCATATGCGGTGCGGTACGGCTCCGTCCTGCCGGCGGTAGAGGTCGCGCAGCAGGGAGATCTCGGCGCCGTGATGGATCAGCTCCCTGTTGACGTGCAGGACCCTGTTCTCCATGGGGAACCGCTCGGGACCCACCGCGGGCGGATCGTCCAGGTCGGCGTCCGAGAGCCTGCGGACCCCCGCGTTCCATCTCCCGTACATCTCATCGAGCTGTTTCAGCGCCTCGTCAGCGGTCCCCGCGTAGGGGAATGTCCGGGAGTCGACGTCCTGGCCGCCGAAGTACCACCCCACTCGGTAGCCCAGGCACGAGACGATGATGTGCGCCAGCCGCCAGGCGATCGTGGTCACCGGCGCGGGTGTCGGCACCAGGTCAGGGGACGCGTGGTCCAGCGTCCATTCCCCCGAACCTTCCGCCGTCGGTGCGGCCGACGTGCCACGTGGGCGGATGCTCCAGCAGTCACGCACCGGCTCCCAGAAGTACTCCTCGTCGGTGAGACCGTCCAGCCGTGGCCGCAGGTTCTTGCGCCAGTACCAGTCCAACTGCTCCGCGAGCCGCTCGCTTCTTGTCATTGCCGCAAACTACAGACCCGTCGAGCGGAGTGGTTGGGGGAGGTCTTGTCAGGCGATCGGTTCCGATATATCGTTGAAGCATCGCGACTGATCAACGATGGAATGGAGTGATGGCGATGCGCGGCCACGGATTCGAGCGTGGACACTGGCGGGGCGGCCCCCGGCGCGGCCTGACGGACTCCGAGCGGGGGCGGGCGGCCTTCGGGCCGTTCGGACCGGGTGGCCCCGGCTTCGGCCCCGGCGGCCCGGGTTTCGGGCCGGGCTTCGGACCCGGTCCCTGGGGTGGACGAGGGCGCGGGGGACCGCGGGGAAGGGCGCGGCGCGGGGACGTGCGGGCATCGATCCTGGCCCTGCTCAAGGACCGCCCCATGCACGGTTACGAGATGATCCAGGAGATCGCCGAGCGCAGCGGCGGTGCCTGGAAGCCGAGCCCCGGCTCGGTCTACCCCACCCTCCAACTGCTGGAGGACGAGGGGCTGATCGTCAGCGAGAGCGAGGGCGGCAAGAAGCTCTTCTCGCTCACCGACCCGGGCCGCACCGCGGCCGACGAGGGGCCGGACGCTCCCTGGGAGGAGGCCTCGCGCGGGGTCGACTGGGAGGCACTCGGTGAGATCCGCCAGGCCGGATTCGGCCTGATGGAGGCCTTCGGGCAGGTCTGGAAGACCGGCAGCAAGGAGCAGCGCGACAAGGCGCTCGCCGTGATCAACGAGGCTCGCAAGAAGCTGTACCTGATCCTCGCCGACGAGGACTGAGGGGCGCCCACGCCGAACCGGGCGCCCCGCGGACCGATCGTGGTCCGAGGGGCGCCCGTCGCCGTCAGGACTTCTTGGTGTCGGGACCACATCGTCGTCAGGACTTCTTGGTGTGGGGACCGCCGTCGTCGTCGGAGGGCGCTTCCTCAGGACTTGCGGTTGTCAGGACGTGCGGTCGGCCAGTTTGCGCAGTGACTCGTTGAGCGCCGCCGTCGCCGAGTCCCTGAGCCTGCCCGCCATCAGGGACACCGCCGCACCCGTGAACTCGCCGTCGATGCGCACCGTCGTCGCCTCCCCGTCCGGGGTGAGGGTGTAGCGCGTGGCCAGTTCCACGGCCATCGGGCCCTTGCCCCGGATCGCCAGCAGCCGGGCCGGCTCGACCTGCTCGACGGTCCACTCGACCTCCGCCGGGAAGCCCATCAGCTTCATGTTCTCCCGGAAGGTCCCGCCGGGCTCGAGTGCCGCGGGGCCGCCCTCGGGAAAGCTCGTGTGGGTCGCGTTCCACTCCCCGTACGCGGACCAGTCGGTCAGCCGCGCCCAGATCTTCTCCGCGGGCGCCGCGATGCGGGCCTCCGCGCTGACTTCGGCCATGCGACCACCCCTTCTCGTCGGGTGCTGCGCCGGGCGCAGCGAGGCTGGCGCGGAACGTAGCCGCAGGGGCCGGAACATTCAAGACTGATGAACAGTCAGAAAGTGCGACAGCTGTGCGGATCCGGGGCCGCGCCTGTGCGTCCCGGCCTGATCTCATCCCCAAGGAGGAGATTCCGGCCGGCGAAGTCCACTGTCCGTGGGACGCGCAAATGCTTCCCTCCGGGGATGACCGCGGAGGAAGAGGCTGATGGGCTGGGAGATGTGCAAGACCGCATCCCCCGGCAGTCGGCCGACGAGCCGGACAATCGCCGACCGGAAGACGACGCACGGCTCAGCGCTGAGCTGGCGGCGGTGGTCTCCGCCGCGCGCAGGAGGGCGGTGCGGGACGGGGACCGTCAGATCGACACGGCCCATCTGCTGCACACGCTCCTGGAGTCCGACCCCGAGGTGCGCGCCGCCTGCGGGGACGGTGCGCAGATCGCCCGGCTGCTCGGCTACCTCGTGCAGCGCAGCATCGGGTACGGCCTGCGCTGGCAGGGCGCGGTGGAGGACTCCGGCGCGCTTCCCGTGGTGACACGGGCCGACGGCTTCTCGCCCGCGGCCTCGGCCGCCCTCGAGTACGCCTGCGAGCGCGCCGCCCGGCGCGGCGGGGAACCGGCGCGCGGAGTCGACCTGCTCGCCGCGGTCGTGGCCCACCCGGGCTCGCGTGCCGTCGAGGTGCTCGGCCGCGCCGGGGTCGACGCCCTCGCGCTGGCCGCGCGGGACCTGACTCCGGGCTCCGACAACGATGCCGAGGAGGGCCGCGAGGAGTACGCGGGGGAGGGTCGGGCCGCTCGCTGAGCGCCCGCACCGGGGAGTGCGCGGCCGGGCGGCCCTCCGTGCTGTCCCCGTCCAGACGGTGAGACAGGTGCCATGGGGGATGACGCTCCTGTCGTCGCCTGTCATCATGTGCCGGTGCGTACGTCTCGAATCAGTCAGGGCCGTTCAGGCAAGGGCCTCGGGCTCGGTCTCGCGCTCGTCTCCGCGCTCGCCTTCGGCGGGTCGGGGGTGGCGGCCAAGCCGCTGATCGAGGCGGGCCTCGCCCCCCTGCACGTGGTGTGGCTGCGGGTCACCGGAGCCGCCCTCGTCATGCTGCCGCTCGCCGTGCGGCACCGCGCGCTGCCGCGCCACCGCCCCGCGCTGCTCGCCGGGTTCGGGCTGCTCGCCGTGGCCGGTGTGCAGGCCTGCTACTTCGCGGCGATCTCCCGCATACCCGTCGGCGTCGCGCTGCTCGTGGAGTACCTGGCGCCGGCCCTCGTGCTCGGCTGGGTCCGGTTCGTGCAGCGGCAGCCGGTCACCCGCGCCGCCGCGCTGGGCGTGGTCCTCGCGGCCGGGGGCCTCGCCTGTGTCGTCGAGGTGTGGTCCGGGCTCAGTTTCGACGCCCTCGGGCTGCTGCTGGCCCTCGGCGCGGCCTGCTGCCAGGTCGGCTACTTCGTCCTCTCCGACCAGGGCGGAGACGCCGGCGACGCGGCACCGGACCCGCTCGGGGTCATCGCGTACGGGCTTCTCGTCGGCTCGCTCGTGCTGACCGTCGTCGCCCGGCCCTGGAACATGCGCTGGACGGTCCTGGCGCACACCGCGCACATGAACGGGACCCCGGTCCCGGCCTTCGCGCTGCTGATGTGGATCGTGCTGGTCGCCACGGTGCTCGCGTACGTCACCGGGGTGGTCTCGGTGCGGCGGCTCTCGCCCGCGGTGGCGGGCGTGGTGGCCTGCCTGGAGGCGGTCATCGCGACCGTGCTGGCCTGGGTGCTGCTCGGGGAGCACCTGTCCGTGCCGCAGATCGCCGGCGGCGCGGTCGTGCTGCTGGGCGCGTTCATCGCGCAGTCGTCCGCACCCTCCAAGGGGTCGACGGGGCCGGTGGCGGGCGGCGGCGGTGCGGAAAGGGAGTTGTCGGCGCGGGGAACGGCGGCCTAAGGTGCCGCGCATGCACGAACACGCACTGGTTCTCCCGCCCCCGGCCGCCTGAGGCGGGCCGTGCGGTGACCGGGTCCGGCGCTGACGCCGGGCCGGGCGGTGCTGCCCGCGGAAGAAGTCGTCCGGCCCCGCCGACACCGGCGGGGTCTCCGAAGAACTTCTGCACCTTCGCGGAGAGAACTCGTGTCGCAAGCTTCCCTCGGCCTGCCCGTCGGGCGTGGCCTCCTGTACCTGATCGTCGCCGGTGCCGCATGGGGCACCGCGGGCGCGGCCGCGTCCCTCGTCTACCGCACCAGTGACATGGGAGCGGTCACGCTGTCCTTCTGGCGCTGCGCGGCCGGTTCCGTACTGCTGCTCGCCGCGCGTCTGCTGCGCCCGCGCGCCCGGCCGGCGTCGGCCGTCCCCGTGCCGCTGGGCCGCAGGCTGCTGCGGGCCGGTGCCACGGGTGCGGGCCTCGCCGTGTTCCAGACCGCCTACTTCGCCGCCGTCGCGGCCACCGGCCTCGCGGTGGCCACCGTGGTCACGCTCGGCGCCGGGCCGGTGCTCATCGCGCTCGGCGCGCGCCTCGCCCTCGGGGAGCGGCTCGGCCGGACCGGGCTCGCGGCCGTCGCCGGGGCGCTCGCCGGACTGGGGGTGCTGGTGCTGGGCGGCGGCGGGGCGACGGTACGGCCGTGGGGCGTGCTCCTGGCGTTGGTGTCGGCGGCCGGCTACTCGGCGATGACGCTGCTCACCCGCCACTGGGGCCGCGAGGGCGGGGCCGCCGACCAGTCCGGGACGACGCTCGGGGCGTTCGTCGTGACCACCCTGTGCCTGCTGCCGTTCGCGCTCGCCTCGGGACTGCTGCCGCACACCGCGGACCCGGTCCGTCTGGTGTGGCTCCTGGCCTACATCGCCGGCGTACCCACCGCCCTCGCCTACGCGTTGTACTTCGCGGGCGCGGCCGTCGTCCGCTCGGCAACCGTGTCCGTGATCATGCTGCTGGAGCCGGTCAGCGCGGCGGTGCTGGCCGTAGCCCTGCTCGGCGAACACCTGACCGCCGCCACCTGCACCGGCACGGCCCTGATGCTCATCTCGGTCGCGGGCCTTGCGGTGGCGGAAGCCCGCGGGGCGAGGACTCCGGCGGACGGAGCGCTGCCGGCGTAGGCGAGGGCCGCTCCCCGGGGCGTGCGGATCCAGGCTCCATGCGGCGGTACATCGCCGACTGGAAGCCGCCGCTCCCCGGGGCGTGCGGATCCAGGACGAGGGCCGCTCCCCGGGGCGCGTGGAGCCAGGACGGGGGCCGGCCGCCGGCCCGGCGGCCGGGGCCGGCTCCCCGCACCTGGGGCGCATGGCCGGCGGGCCTCCGACCTCGGCCCGCCTCCCACAGTGCGGGACACATGACGGGCCGGACCTCGGTTGGCGGGTGCTTGTCAGCGGTCCCAGGCGAAGCGCGGCGGCTGGACGAGCGGCGGCTCGTTCGGCGGGACGTCCGGCGGGAGGTTCACCGCGAGCCGGGCCGAGTCGTGGGCGGCGGGCCGGCGTTGCCGCTCGGCGTCCTCGCGTGGTGCGGACCAGGGGTGGACCGGCGTCACAGGGCGGCGAGGTAGCCGGGCAGGGCGGTGTGCGGCGCGAGGTCGGCGTCGGCCACCGGGGTGCCGTACTCGCGGCGGACCGGGACCACGCCGGCCCAGTGGGGGAGGGCCAGGTCTTCGGGTTCGTCGTTGACGCCGCCGGTGCGGAGCTTGGCGGAGACTTCGGCGAGGTCCAGGCGGAGTACGGCGGTCGCGGCCAGTTCCTTGGTGTTGGCGGGGCGGGAGTCGGCCGCGCGGCCCGGGACCACGTGGTCGACCAGCGCGTCCAGCGCCGCCCGCTTCTCCTCGGGGTCGGTGACCTGGTGGGCGGTGCCGTGGACGACCACCGAGCGGTAGTTGACGGAGTGGTGGAAGGCCGAGCGGGCCAGGACCAGGCCGTCGACATGGGTGACCGTCACGCACACCGGGAGCCCGGGGCCGGTCTTGCCGGCCGTGCGCAGCGGGCGGGAGCCCGTCGAGCCGTGCACGTAGAGCCGCTCGCCCACCCTGCCGTACAGCGTGGGCAGCACCACGGGCGCGCCGTCCCGCACGAAGCCGAGGTGGCAGACGTAGCCCTCGTCGAGTATCGCGTGCACCAGTTCCCTGTCGTACGACGCGCGGTCCGCGGAGCGGGTGGGCACGGTGCGGTCGGTGGGGGCGTAGGCGGACGGGTCTACGGAAGCCTCGGCGGGCTGCGCGGTCGGCGGCTGGGTCCCCTGCATTGCGGTCTCCATTGCACTAGTGCATAATCTGCTTTGTGCTAGGAGAATATCGGATCGAGGGCCGGCGTGCGACGGAGATCGCGGCGAGCATCGAGCGCGCGGTCGGCACGGGCGACCTGGAACCCGGCCAACTCCTCCCTCCCATGAGGGAGTTGGCCGTGGATCTCGGGGTGAATCCCAACACGGTCGCGGCCGCGTACCGGGTGCTGCGCGAGCGCGGGGTCATCGAGACCGCCGGGCGCCGGGGCAGCCGTGTGCGGCCCGCGCCCGCCACCACCGGGCGGGAGAACATCCGGGTGGACGTGCCCGAGGGTGTGCGGGACGTGTCCAGCGGCAACCCGGACCCCGCCCTGCTGCCGCCCCTCGCCCCGGCGTTCGCGGCGGCCGCCGAGCGCGGCGACCGCGAGCCCGTGCTGTACGGGCACGCCCCCGTGGATCCCGAACTGGCCCGCCGCGCGCGGGCGGCGCTTGACACGGACGGCGTGCCGGACGGCCCGGTCGCCGTCGTGTCCGGCGCGCTCGACGGCCTCGAACGCGTGCTGGCCGCCCACCTCAAGCCGGGTGACACGGTCGCCGTCGAGGACCCCGGCTGGGGCAGCGTCCTCGACCTGATCCCCGCGCTCGGGCTGCGCACCGCCGCGGTCGGCGTCGACGACGAGGGTCCCGTCCCCGGCGACGTCCGCCGCGCCCTGGAGGCCGGCGCCCGTGCGCTGATCGTCACCGACCGGGCGCAGAACCCGACCGGCGCCGCGCTGAGCGCCCCGCGCGCGCGTGCCCTGCGTTCCGTCCTGCGCGCGCACCCCGGGACGCTGCTGATCGAGGACGACCACGGCCATGGCATCGTCGACCTGCCCCTGCACCCGCTCGCCGGGGTCACCCGGCACTGGGCCTTCGTCCGCTCGGCCGCCAAGGCGTACGGGCCCGACCTGCGGGTCGCGGTCCTCACCGGTGACCCGGTCACCGTCGACCGCGTGCGCGGCCGCCAGCGGCTGGGTCCCGGCTGGGTGAGCCTGCTGCTCCAGCGCGCGGTGGTCCACCTCTGGGCGGCCGGTACGCCGGATGCACGGGAGGTGGCGTCGGCGTACCGCAGGCGGCGCGAGGCGCTGATCGGCGCCCTGGCCGAGCGGGGCGTCGCCGCCCACGGGCCGAGCGGGATGAATGTGTGGGTGCCCGTGCCGGACGAGACCGGCGCCGTCGCCCGGCTGCTGCACGCCGGCTGGGCCGTGGCCCCCGGCGCCCGCTTCCGTGTGACCGCGCCGCCGGGCATCCGGATCACCGTCTCGACGCTCGGCGAGGAGGAGACGGAGCGGCTGGCGAACGCGGTGGCGTCGGCCTTGGGACCGGTGCCTGTGCGCAGTTACGCCTAGGGAGCCCCGGACCGGCCGAGCCCCGAGTCTGCCTTGCCCCGCCCGGCGGGGGCGGGCGGGCGACGGGCGTCTACGCCCCGGCGACCTGGCTGGTCCGGGGCGCGGGGCCCGTGGTCTCCGGAACCTCCAGCGCATCCGTGGCTACCTGGACCGCCTGCGCCTCTGCGGCTACCGGGACTGCCGGTGCCTCAGTGGCTACCGGGACCGCCGGCGCCTCCGTGGCTTCCGGGGCCGCCGGCTCCGGCACCGTCCGGTGCGCCGGTCGCCTCGCCTGGGTGAGGGCCGCCCCGGCCAGCACCACCACCGCGCCGACCGGTGTCGACCATGTGAGGCGCTCGCCCAGCACGGCGACGCCCGCCGCGGTGGCGATGATGGGGACGAAGTAGGTGACCATCTGGGCGGTCGTCGGGCCGACCTCGGCGACCAGGCCGTACTGCACGAGCATGGCGACGCCCGTGCCCAGGGCTCCCAGCGCCGCGACGGCGAGCAGGGGCAGCACGGACAAGTGGCCGGGCGGGCTGGTGAACAGCGGTGTCACCACGGCCAGTTGGACCGTGGCCAGCAGCAACTGACCGCCGGTGAGCGAGAGGTGGGACTCGCCGGAGCCGGCCAGGGTACGGCGGACGTAGATCCAGCCGACCGGGTAGCTCAGCGAGGCCAGCAGGGCCATCGCGGTGCCCGAGGCGTCCAGCCCGTGGAAGCCCTGCCAGGCGCCGAGCACGGTCAGCACTCCGAGGAAGCCCAGCCCGAGACCGGCGACCCGCACCCTGGTCGGCCGGTCCTCGGACAGCGCGACCAGGGACAGCGCCATGCCCCACAGCGGCGAGGTCGCGTTGCAGATGCCCGCGAGCGTGGACGGGATCGTCAGCTCCGAGTAGGCGAAGAGCGAGAAGGGCAGTGCGTTCAGGAAGAAGCCGGCCACCGCCAGGTGGCCCCAGGTCCGCGCGCCGTGCGGCAGCCGCTCCCGCTTCACCGCCATCGCCACCGCGAGCACCGCCGTGCCGAACAGCAGCCGCCCGAACGTCACCTGGAACGGAGCGAAGCCCTCATTGCCGACCTTCATGAACAGGAAGCTGAAGCCCCAGATCAGCGAGAGGAACGCGAAACGGACCCGCCAGGGCAGGGGGCGGCCGAGCCGTGTGGAGGGGGCCGAAGGGTTCGGCGGGACCGGCGAGGCCGGCGAGGAGGCGGTAGCGGTGCTCATGGTCCGTACGATGCACGACAAGCTCCTCGTAGCACAATCGAGAATCCGCGCGCGATATCTCGTAGTATCGCTTACATGTTGAACCTGGAGCGCCTGCGCACCCTCGACGCCCTCGCCCGCCACGGCTCGGTCAGCGGCGCGGCCGACGGGCTGCACGTGACGACCTCGGCGGTCTCGCAGCAGATGGCCAAGCTGGAGCGGGAGGTCGGCCAGCAGCTCCTCGCCAAGAACGGCCGGGGCGTGCGGCTGACGGACGCGGGCCGGCTGCTGGCGGAGCACGCGGCACGCATCCTCTCCCAGGTCGCCCTCGCCCAGTCCGACCTGGAGGCCCAGCGCGGGGAGGTGGTCGGCGAACTGCGCCTCGGCGCGTTCCCCACCGCCGCGCGCGGGTTGTTCCCGGCGGCCCTGTCCCGGCTGCGCTCCCGGCACCCCGGCCTGCGGGTCACCACCGCCGAGCTGGAACCGGCGCCCGCCCTGCGGGCCGTACTGCGCGGGGACGTCGATGTCGCGGTGGTCCTGGACTGGTACAACAAGCGGCTGCCCGTGCCCGGGGGACTCAGCCGCGCCGCGCTCCTCGACGACCCCGCCGATGTCGCGCTGCCTGCCGGGCACCCGCTCGCGGAGCGCGACGAGGTGGACCTGGAGGAGTTCGCGGACGACGACTGGATCACGTGGGGCGACGCCGAGTTCTGCCACGAGTGGCTGCTCGACACGCTGCGCTCCAAGGGCGTCGAGCCGCGCATCGCGCACCGCGCCGAGGAGCACGCCACCCAGCTCGCCCTGGTCGCCGCCGGCCTCGGCGTGTGCGTGGCCCCCCGGCTCGGGCGGGGGCCGCTGCCCGACGGGGTGCGGACCGTGCCGGTCCGCCAGGCCGTGCGACGGCACGTCTACGCCGTGTGGCGCGCCGACGCCGACCGCCGCCCCTCGATCCGCGCGGCGGCGGACGCCCTGCGGGCGACGGGGGAGGACCTCGGGTAGCCGGGGCGCCCCGCCAGGCGGCCCTCGGCGGGGCGGGTGTCCGCGGGGCGGACTTCGGCGGGGCGGGTGTCCTTGGGGCGGCTCTCGGCCGGGCGGGTGTCCTCGGGGCGGCTCTCGGCCGGAGAGCGCCCGCGAGGCGGATTCCGGCCAGGCGGCTTCGGGCGAGGCGGCGCCCCGCCGGGCGGATTCCGGCCAGATGGCGCCCCGCCAGGCGGCTGCGGGCCAGGCGGGTTCCCGGGACGGCGGGGTGGATCTTGGCTAGGCCGAGCCCAGCCGGGCGGCCCTCGGCGGAGCGGGTGTCCTTGGGGCGGCTCTCGGCCGGGCGGGTGTCCTCGGGGCGGCTCTCGGCCGGAGAGCGCCCGCGAGGCGGATTCCGGCCAGGCGGCTTCGGGCGAGGCGGCGCCCCGCCAGGCGGCTGCGGGCCAGGCGGGTTCCCGGGACGGCGGGGCGGATCTCGGCTAGGCCGAGCCCAGTTTGCGGAAGTCCCAGGAGACGATCTTCTCCGGGGTCAGCCGCACCCACGCGTGCCGGCCGTCGTGCGGCATCTCCTCCAGGCCGAAGTTCTTGCGGGCGAACAGCGTCTCGGGCACGTCGAGTTCGGCGCACAGGTCGCCGACGCGAGGTGCCTCGCCCACGAACTCCACGGTGCCGGACAGCTCGACGCCCCGCAGCTGGTCGTACTCCTCACCCGTGTCCACGACGATCGCCACCCGGGGGTCGCGGCGCAGGTCCGCCCACCGCTTGCTGCGCACCACCGAGTACAGCCACAGCGAGGTGCCGTCCCAGGCGAACCACAGCGCGCTCACGTGCGGAGCGCCGCCGGCCGACACCGTGGCGACCCGGCAGGTGCGCTGGCTGGTCAGGAACTCGTCCAGCTCGCCCGGCGTCATCATGATCTTCCGGCCCCGGCGCTGTGTGACGGTCATGCAGCCCCCTCTTCTCTTCTCCCACGTCGTGCCAGAGGACCGCGCGCCGCTTCCCGGCCCGCCCAGATCTTCTGACATCACGTCAGAGAAGGATGAGGCGTCTTCCCTCGTCACGCAATGGTGGTTACGCTCGCCCGCCCGGGCCGCCGACGACAGGGGACGGACGCCATGCCTTCGTACGAAACGCTGAGCGAACTCCTCGACCCCGCCACCACCGTGCTGCTCACCACCGAGTGCCAGCGGGGCGTCGTCGGACCTCACTCCGCGCTGCCCGAACTCGCCCACGAGGCCCGCTCCTCTGGCGCCCTCGGCAACGTGGCCCGGCTGGTCGCCGCCGCGCACGACTGCGGTGTGCAGGTGATCCACGCGATCGCCGAACGCCGCCCCGACGGCCGGGGCGCCGGCCGCAACGCCCGGCTGTTCCGCGCCGCCGAGCGCCTGCCCGTGCGGCAGCTCACCGGCACCGACGCCGTGCGCGTCGCGGACCCGGTGGAGGTCGCCGAACAGGACATCGTCGTACGGCGGTTGCACGGCCTCTCGCCGGTCCAGGGCACCGAGGTGGACGCGCTGCTGCGCAATCTCGGCTGCCGCACGCTGGTCGTCACCGGGGTCTCCGCCAACGTGGCGATCCCCAACGCCGTGTTCGACGCGGTCAACCTGGGCTACGACGTGCTCGTGCCCACCGACGCCATCGCCGGGGTGCCCTCCGACTACACCCCCGCGATGATCCGCCACACCCTCGCCCTCGTGGCGACCCTGGCCACCACCGGCGAGGTGCTGAACTGCCTGGAGCGGCACCGGCGCGCGGGCCTCAGGCGAGCTTGATCTCGTCCCCCGAGACGGAGATGCTCTTGGCCGGCAGCGGCTGGGTCGCCGGGCCCTTCTTGACGCTGCCGTCGGCGGCCGAGAACTCGCTGTGGTGGCAAGGACATTTGATCACGCCGCCCGCGATCTCGTTCACCGCGCAGCCCTGGTGCGTGCACTTGGACGAGAACGCCTTGAACTCGCCCTTCGTGGGCTGGGTGACCACCACGCCCTGACTGCCGAAGACCTTCCCGCCGCCCTCGGGGATGTCTGCCGTCTTCGCCAGCACGGTCCCGCCGGAGCCCGCGGCCGCGCCGTCTCCCCCGCCGCTGCTCGCGTTGCTGCCGTTCTGCGTGGTCGAGGACCCGGACGACGACTTGTCGTCCGACCCGCACGCGGTCAGCGCGACGGCGAGCCCCGCCGCGCCCACCGCCGCCACCACCGTGCGCCGGGCCGGTGCCTCCTGGGGCTGAAGCGATTCGCTGGTCATGCTGACGTTCCTTCCGCGCGGACTTCGTGGCTTGCTTCGTGACTTGCTTCGTGAAGTGCCTCGTGACTGGCTTCGTGGATCTGCACAGGGGTACGGGCACCGGGCAGCCAGCGTTCAGTGCGGGCGTTCCGTAACCTGGGGCGATGCTCAAGGAAGTCATCGCCACTCGCTACATCACGCCGCTGCGTGAGGGCGGGTCACTGCCGGGGCTCGTCGAGGCCGACGACTTCGGTACGTACGTGCTGAAGTTCACCGGGGCCGGGCAGGGCCGCAAGACGCTCGTCGCCGAGGTGGTCTGCGGGGAACTCGCCCGCCGGCTCGGCTTCCGGGTGCCCCGCCTGGTGACCGTCGACGTCGACCCGGTGCTGGGCCTCGGCGAGCCCGAGCAGCAGGTGCAGGAACTGCTCAGGTCCAGCGGCGGCACCAACCTCGGCATGGACTTCCTCTCCGGCGCCCTCGGCTTCGACCCGCTCGCCTTCCCGGTGGATTCCGCCGAGGCCGGGCGGATCGTCTGGTTCGACGCGCTGGTCAACAACGTCGACCGCTCCTGGCGCAACCCCAACCTGCTGCGCTGGCGCGGCGACCTGTGGCTCGTCGACCACGGCGCCACCATGATCTGGCACCACAACTGGCCCGGCGCCGAAACCTCCGCCGGCCGCCCCTACGACGCCCGCGACCACGCCCTCCTCCGTTTCCGGCCGGACGTGACAGCGGCCGCCGCCGAACTCGCCCCGCTGGTGACCGAGGACCTCCTGGCCGAGGTCACGGCCGAGATCCCCGACGCCTGGCTGACCGGCGAGCCCGGCTTCGACACGCCCGACGACCTCCGGCGCGCCTACGCGCGGCCGCTCCTCGCCCGGGCCGCCGTCGTCCACGAACGCATCACCGGCATCGAGGGGGAGCAGTGAGCGAGCACCACATCCACATGGCCGGGCATGTGGCCGAGCGCCACATCACCCGGGCGGGGCAGGGCGGCGACCGGGACGTCTTCGAGTACGCCCTGCTCAGGGTCGTCCCGCGCATCGAGCGCGGGGAGTGCGTCAACGCCGGCGTCCTCGTCTACTGCCGCGCCCGCGCCTACGTCGGCGCCCGCACCCACCTCGACGAGGCGCGGCTGCTGGCCCTCGACCCGGACGCGGACGTCGAGGGCGTGCGGGCGGCGCTGGCCGCGGTGGAGGGCGTGTGCACCGGCGGGGAGGCGGCCGGGCAGGCGGCAGGCGACGACGCGGGGCGGCGCTTCCGCTGGCTGGTCGCGCCCCGATCCACCATCGTGCAGCCCGGCCCCGTGCACACCGGGCTGACCGCCGATCCGGCCGCCGAGACGGAGCGATTGCTCGGCCTCCTGGTGAGGTAATGGATCACACGCGGCCGGTGTGCCGTTGACACCGGGTGCCAGGGCTTCTAGCGTCACCCCCATCGAAGGTACTAAGCGGTCGCTCACCGCAGATCAGGTTCTCTCTAGGGCGAGGAGAAGCAGCAATGTCCACCACTGAGCAGCGGGTAGCGGTCGTCACCGGCGCCGCGCGCGGGATCGGCGCCGCCACCGCCGTACGACTGGCCGCCGAGGGCCGCGCGGTCGCCGTCATCGACCTCGACGAGGCCGCCTGCAAGGACACCGTGGAGAAGATCACCGCGGCGGGCGGCCGGGCCATCGCGGTCGGCGCAGACGTCTCCGACGAGGCCCAGGTGGAGGCGGCCGTCGCCCGCATCGCCGAGGAGCTCGGCGCGCCCACCATCCTCGTCAACAACGCGGGCGTGCTGCGCGACAACCTGCTGTTCAAGATGAGCGTCTCCGACTGGGACACCGTCATGAACGTGCACCTGCGCGGCTCCTTCCTGATGACCCGGGCCTGCCAGAAGCACATGGTCGACGCGGGCTTCGGCCGGGTCGTCAACCTCTCCTCGTCCTCCGCCCTCGGCAACCGCGGCCAGGTCAACTACTCGGCCGCGAAGGCGGGTCTGCAGGGCTTCACCAAGACCCTGGCCAAGGAGCTCGGCAAGTTCGGCATCACCGCCAACTCCGTCGCGCCCGGCTTCATCGCCACCGAGATGACCAAGGCCACCGCCGACCGCGTCGGCATGGACTTCGAGGACTTCAAGGCGGCCGCCGCCACCCAGATCCCGGTGCAGCGCGTCGGCGAGCCGGAGGACATCGCCAACGCCGTCGCCTTCTTCACCGGCGACGCGGCCGGCTTCGTCTCCGGCCAGGTGCTGTACGTCGCCGGCGGACCGCTCAACTAAGGGATCACGCACATGACTTCCGTGGAACACTCCGAACTCTCGGGCAGGGTCGCCCTCGTCACCGGCGCGAGCCGGGGCATCGGCTACGGCGTCGCCGAGGCGCTGGTCGCCCGCGGCGACCGGGTGTGCATCACCGGCCGCAACGAGGACGCGCTCAAGGAGGCCGTCGACAGGCTCGGCCCCGACCGGGTCATCGGCATCGCGGGCAAGGCCCACGACGAGGCCCACCAGGCCGAGGCCGTCGAGCGCGTGATGGCCGCCTTCGGCCGCGTCGACTTCCTGGTCAACAACGCCGGTACGAACCCGGTGTTCGGCCCGATGGCCGACCTCGACCTGAACGTGGCGCGCAAGGTCTTCGAGACCAACGTCATCTCCGCGCTCGGCTTCGCCCAGCGCACCTGGCACGCCTGGCAGAAGGACAACGGCGGCGCGATCGTCAACATCGCCTCCATCGCGGGACTCGCGCCCTCGCCGTTCATCGGCGCGTACGGCGTCAGCAAGGCCGCGATGATCAACCTCACCCAGCAGCTCGCGCACGAGTTCGCGCCCCGGGTGCGGGTCAACGCGATCGCGCCCGCGGTGGTGAAGACCAAGTTCGCCCAGGCGCTCTACGAGGGCCGAGAGGAGGAGGCCGCCTCCTCCTACCCGCTCGGCCGGCTCGGCGTTCCGTCGGACATCGGCGGCGCGGCGGCGTTCCTCACCTCCGAGCAGTCCGACTGGGTCACCGGTCAGACGCTCGTCGTCGACGGCGGCATCTTCCTGAACGCGGGGGTGGGCTGACGAATCCGGAGCACGGGACGACCGGATGACCGGGGGCTGTTTCCGTTCGCGCACGATTTCCCGCGCGCTCTTGACGGAAACGGCCCCCGCGTCGACCCGGATCCCTTGCCGGGAGCCGATGACAACGTAGTCAATCACGCGCTGATCAAGACCCTGTTCGGAGCGGGTTCACCTGGCGGAGTGCTGCGGTATGGTCTGCCGACCCTTGGTACGGCGGATCGAGGAGCGTGCGCGTGTTCAACCGGAAACGGTGCCTGCGGCCAGTGGTGGCCGTGGCGTCCATATCCCTGGTCGCCGGGTGCAGCGTCCTTTCCGACGGCAACTCGGCGGACAAGGGGCCGATCATCGTGGGCACGACCAGCGCCCCGAGCACACTGGATCCGGCGGCCTCCTGGGACCAGTCCTGGGAACTTTTCCGCAACATTTACCAGACGCTGCTCAACTACCCCGTGGGTGCCACGGCTCCGCAGCCCGACGCGGCCAAGAGCTGCCGCTTCACGGACAGCTCGAACACCGTCTACAGCTGCGAGCTGCGCGCGGGCCTGACCTTCTCCAACGGGCACAAGCTGGACGCGCGGGCGGTCAAGTACTCGATCGACCGGATCAGGAAGATCGACGTCAACGGCGGCCCGGCCGGACTGCTCGACAGCCTCGACAGCGTCCAGGCGGTGGGCGACCGGCAGGTCGTCTTCCACCTCAACAAGCCGGACGCCACCTTCCCGTTCGTCCTCGCCACACCCGGCATGTCGATCGTGGACCCCGAGGAGTACTCCGACAAGGCCGTGCGCAAGGGCGACACCATCGCCGGGTCCGGGCCGTACGACCTGCAGAACTACCAGCCCGGCAAGCAGGCCGTGCTGGTGGCGAACAAGCGCTACAAGGGCTTCGCCGACCGCAGAAACGATGCGGTGACCATCCGGTACTTCCAGGACTCGCAGGCGCTCGCCGCCGACCTGCGGGACAAGAAGCTGGACCTCACCTTCCGCGGCCTCGCCGCCGACGACGTCATCTCCTTCCAGCGCAACGACTCCAAGGACATGGACGTCACCGAGGGCGCGAGCAACGAGATCGAGTACCTCGTCTTCAACCCGAAGGATCCCTGGGCCGGCAAGCTCGCCGTGCGCAAGGCCGTCGCCCAGCTCATCAACCGCAGCGCGATCGCCCACGACGTCTACAAGGACACCGTCGAACCGCTGTACTCCATGGTCCCGGCCGGACTGACCGGGCACAACACCGCCTACTTCGACGACTTCGGCGACCCCAGCGCCGCCAAGGCCCGCAGGTTCCTCACCGACGCCGGCATCACCCAGAAGGTGCCGCTCGCCCTGTGGTACACCACCGACCGCTACGGCTCGGCGACGGCCAAGGAGTTCCAGGAGATCAAGCGGCAGCTGGAGGCCTCCGGCCTGTTCACCATCACGCTGCACGGCCGCCCCTGGAACACCTACGTCGAGGGCTACGAGAAGGGCGAGTACCCGGTGTTCGGGCGCGGCTGGTCCCCCGACTTCCCCGACCCCGACAACTTCGTCGCGCCCTTCGTCGGCAAGCAGAACGCCCTGGGCACGCCCTACCCGGCGCCCGAGATCACGGACAAGCTGCTGCCCCAGTCCCGGCGCGAGAGCGACCGCGCCAACGTGGTGAAGGAGTTCGGGCAGGCGCAGCGGATACTGGCCGACGACGCGCGGCTGGTGCCGCTGTGGCAGAGCAAGCAGTACCTGGCATCGCGTGACGACATCTCCGGCGCGGAGCAGTCGCTGGACCCCTCGTCGATCATGATGATGTGGGAGCTGTACCGCAAGACCAGCTGGTAGGCGGTGCGTTCACGGCCGCGGGGACGCGTTGTCAGTGGTCGCCTGTAGGTTCTGGGCCTGGAAGTGACCGCACATCGTGAGGACGTTGACGTGACCGACATCGCCATGCTGCCCGAGTCCTGGCGCGGGGTTCTGGGTGACGAGCTTCAGCAGCCCTACTTCAAGGAGCTGACGGAGTTCGTCGAGAGCGAGCGGGCGAACGGCCCGGTGTACCCGCCGCGCGAGGAGGTCTTCGCGGCGCTGGATGCCACGCCGTACGACAAGGTCAAGGTCCTCATCCTGGGCCAGGACCCCTACCACGGCGAGGGCCAGGGCCACGGCCTGTGCTTCTCGGTCCGCCCCGGGGTGCGGATCCCGCCGTCGCTGCGCAACATCTACAAGGAGATGCACGCGGAGCTGGGCACGCCCGTCCCGGACAACGGCTATCTGATGCCGTGGGCCGAGCAGGGCGTGCTGCTGCTGAACGCGGTGCTGACCGTCCGCGGCGGCGAGGCCAACTCCCACAAGGGGCGCGGCTGGGAGAGGTTCACCGACGCGGTGATCCGTGCCGTGGCCGGCCGCCCGGACCCGGCGGTCTTCGTGCTGTGGGGCAACTACGCCCAGAAGAAGCTGCCCCTGATCGACGAGAGCCGTCACGTGGTGGTCAAGGGCGCGCACCCCTCCCCGCTGTCGGCGAAGAAGTTCTTCGGCTCCCGCCCGTTCACCCAGATCAACGAGGCCGTGGCCCGGCAGGGCCACGAGCCGATCGACTGGCGGATTCCCGACCTCGGCTGAGGACCCGCCTGCCGGTGATCGCCGCCCGCTGCGGTTAGCGTCGAAGGCGCCGGCCGGGACCGGCGGGCACAGGGCTCTGGAGGTGCGCTGGTGGAGCGGCAGGAGCAGGCGGCGTCGGACGCCGTGATGACACGGATCGGGCAGAGCGTGATGCTGCATCACGCCGGGGACCGGGAGGAGGCCCGGGGGCGCCTGCTCGACCTGTGGGCCGAGATCGGCGAGGACGGCGATCCGCTGCACCGCTGCACGCTCGCCCACTACATGGCCGACACCCAGGACGACCCCGCGGACGAACTGGCCTGGGACCTGCGGGCGCTGTCGGCCGCCGAGGAACTCACCGCGGGCCGGCCCGTCGGCGACGAGGACGCGCCGGCGGCCCGGGCCCTTTACCCGTCGCTCCACCTGAACCTCGCCGCCGACTACGCGAAACTCGGTCAGCGGGAAGCGGCGCGCGCCCACCTGGGACGCGCCCGCACCGCGGCCGCCGCCCTCGACAGCGACACCTACGGCGAGGGCGTCCGCGCGGCGATCCACCGTCTGGAGACCCGCCTGCGGGAGAGCGACCCGGGCGACCCGCGGGGCGGCCCGCCACGCCAGCGCTCGTGATCGGCCCGCGGCCGGCGGCGCCCTGTCGTCGGCCGCGGGCCGCGGGGGCCCGGCCGGGGCCGACAGCTCGGCCGGGCTGCCGGGTGAGGCGCCGCGCTGCCGGGTGAGGCGCCGCGCGGCCGGCGGGGTGGGCCGCTGGGGGAGCGCGCGTGGCCGTCGCCCGCCGAACGCGCGCGTTCACCGGCGCCGGCACACGTGCGTGGCGTGCGTTGGGGCCGGCGGCGGCTCTCGCGATGACGTGCCGGGCGGGGCACGGGAGCGCCGACACCGGTCCACGCGCGTGGCGTGCGGGCGGTGCGTTCCCGCTCGCGTCGCCCGGAGGCCCCGTTCACCGCGGTCCTGGGCGGCCGGGCGGCGGATGGTGCGCGCCCGGCGCGCCGGCCGTGCCGTGGCTGCCGGGGTTCGCGCGGGTCAGTGGCCGTACGCCTTGTCGCAGATATCGGACTCCGGGCTGTTGGGCTGCCAGCCGCCGTATGTTCTGCCCAGGGCGCAGATGTCGGGGTTGCCCGGCATGGTGCGGGCGGGGCCGGGGACCTCGGCGTGCGGGGCCGGGAGGCGGCGGTGGTGCCCCGGCAGAGGGTGCGGTACGCGGCGGGGATCCTCGGGTGCGGCCGAGGAGGGCGGCGGCGCGGACCGCGTGGTGGGCCTCGGGGTGCGGGAGGGGCCGCTCAGTTCCAGGGCCTCGCGGGCGGGGGCCTGGACGACGTGCGGCGCGACACTGCCGTCCGGGCGCGGGCCCGGGGGGCGGGCGGGTGCCGCCGGGGCCGGGGCGGGCGGGCGGTGGACCGTGACACAGCCGGTGAGGGCCGCGACGGCCACGGTGATCAGGAGCGTTGCGGTGGTCGTCGTTCGATGCACCCGGGCAACTCTGCTGGTTCCGCCGGGGCGCCGTACCCGCGTGAGGGCGCGCAATGCTCCGCACGGGTGATCTTGTTGCCCGTAGGGAGTGCCCGCGCCGTCCCCGGGTGACGCCCGCCCCGGCGGCCGCCTCAGTCGCCGGTCGCGCCGTCGATCCGCTCCCGCAGCAGGTCGGCGTGGCCGTTGTGGCGGGCGTACTCCTCGATCATGTGGGTGTAGATCCACCGCAGGTTGAACGGAGCCTCGGAGAACCTGCTCCTGCCCTTGGACAGGTCGTCGAGGCCGAAGTCCGCGGCGTTGCGGCGCGCGACGGCGATCTCGGCCTGCCAGGTGGCGTAGGCCTCGGCCCAGGTGTCCGCCTCGGTGGTGTGGAAGTCGCTGTCCTCGTCGTGCTCGCTGTCGTAGATGTGCCCGGGGTCGTCGCCGACCAGGACCTTGCGGAACCAGTTGCGCTCCACCTCGGCCATGTGCCGTACGAGCCCCAGCAGGGACAGCTCGGACGGCTCCGCGGCCGTGGCCCGGAGCTGCTCGTCGGTCAGGCCCTCGCACTTCCAGGCCAGCGTCTGCCGGTGGTAGTCGAGCCAGCCCTCCAGCATGGTGCGTTCGTCGGCGTTCTGCGCGGGTTCTCTGCGTTCGGTCGTCATTCCCCGATCCTGTCCCACCCCCGAGGCGTCACGCCACGCCTTTTCCGTCGCCCAGCATCCCCGACAGCAACTCGCCCAGCCCGGACCGCACTTGGTCGAGGTCGGGAACCTGCGCGTGGTACGTGCCCGCCACGCAGGAGTACATCAGCCCGTCCGCCCACGCCACCAGGGACAGCACGTGCCGGTCGGGGTCGGTGGAGCCCAACGCCGAGACCAGCACGGAGAGTTGCTCACGGAAGCGGGCGCCCGCCGCGTCGAAGTGGGCCCGCAGCTCCGGCCGCCGGGTCGCCTCCAGAGCCAACTCGTAGCGCGCCAGGGTGAGTTCACGGTTGCGGGTCAGCGCGCGGTGCGTGGCGAGGGCCAGCGCGTCCACCAGTGATTCCGGGCCGCCGGTGCGCGGGTCGGGCATCTCGTGCAGCGCCAGCACCCGCGCCTCCCGGTCCGCCAGGCGCCGTACGGCCAGCTCCAGCAGGGCCTGCCGGGTGCGCACCACGTTCGACGTCGAGCCCTGCGGGAGCCCCGCCGCCTCGTCCACCGCCCGGTGCGTCAGGCCCCGCATCCCGCGCTCGGCGAGCAGGGTGAGCGCGGTGTCGGCCACGAGTTCGGCGCGCGAGGCGCTCGGCTGAGGTGCGGGCATGGAGGTCAACCTACCCGGACGGCCAGGTCCCGGTGGGTCTGGCACTACAGCCGTAGTATGGTCGGGCGCGCACCTCACTACAGGTGTAGTCTCGAAGTCGGAGTCCAGGAGGAGTCATGGCCCGTCAGTCACGCGCCGTCGTCGTCGGCGGCGGCATCGGAGGCCTCACCGCCGCCGCGGCCCTGCACCAATCCGGCCGCGAGGTCACCGTGCTGGAGCGGGCCCCCTCCCTGGAACCGGTCGGCGCCGCCATCTCGCTCTCCCCGAACGCCCTGAGGGCCCTGGACGTCCTCGGCATCGGCGACGAGATCCGCGACCTCGCCGCGTGGCAGGGCGACGGCGGACTGCGCACCCCCGGCGGCCGCTGGCTCACCCGGACCAGTGCCGCCGCGGCCGCCGAACGCTTCGGCGGGCCCCTCGTCCTGCTGCACCGCGCCACCCTGATCGACCGCCTGGCCGCGCTCCTCCCGCCCGGCACCGTCCGCACCGGCGCGGCCGCCGCGCTCGCCGACCCCGGCGACGCCCACCGTCCGGCCCGCGTGAGAACGGACGACGGCGAGTGGGAGTCCGGCCTGGTGGTCGCGGCGGACGGCATCCACTCCGCCGTACGCACGGCGCTGTTCCCCGGTCACCCCGGCGCCGTCTACGCCGGATTCACCACCTGGCGGATGGTCGTCCCCGTCCCCGGCACGCGGTTCGCCTCGCACGAGACGTGGGGCGCGGACCGCCTGTGGGGCACGCACCCGCTCAAGGAAGGCCGGGTCTACGCCTACGCCGCCGCCCTCACGCCCGCCGGCGGACACGCGGCCGACGACGAACACGCCGAACTCCTGCGCCGCTTCGGCCACTGGCACGACCCGATCCCCGCCGTCCTCGCCGCCACCGGCCCCGAGGACGTGCTGCGCCACGACGTCCACCACCTCGCCCGCCCGCTGCCCGCCCTCCACCGCGGCCGGGTCGCGCTCCTCGGTGACGCCGCCCACGCCATGCCGCCCACCCTGGGCCAGGGCGGCAACCAGGCCGTCGAGGACGCCGTCGTCCTCGCCCACCACGCCGGCGACCTGCCCGCCTACACCGCCGCCCGCCTGCCCCGCACCACCGCGATCGCCCGCCGGGCCGTGCGCTCGGCGCGCGTCGCCATGCCGGGCAACCGGGCCGCCGTCACCGTGCGGGATCTCGCCGTCGCCGCGCTGTCCAGGACCGCCCCCGCGCTCCTCCTGCGCGGCTTCGACGACATCGCCGACTGGCGGCCCCCGCAGCCGCCGTATGCTGCCGTGCGGGCGGGGGACACGGAACAGCGGTGAGGGAGTGCACGTGAAGGTCGGCTGCATCGGACTGGGCGACATCGCGCAGAAGGCGTACCTGCCGGTGCTCGGCACACAGCCCGGCGTCGACCTGCATCTGCAGACCCGCACGCCCGCCACCCTGGAACGCGTCGCCGACAGCCTGCACCTGCCGCAGGACCGGCGCCACACCACCCTGGACGGACTCCTCGCCCAGGACCTCGACGCCGCCTTCGTGCACGCACCCACCGCCGCCCACCCGGAGATCGTCACCCGGCTGCTGGAGGCCGGCGTGCCCACGTACGTGGACAAGCCGCTCGCCTACCGGCTCGCCGACTCCGCCCGCCTGGTGGAACTCGCCGAGGAGCGCGGGGTCACGCTGATGGTCGGCTTCAACCGGCGTCACGCGCCCGGGTACGTGCAGTGCGCCGACCACCCGCGCGAGCTGATCCTCATGCAGAAGAACCGCGCCGGGCTGCCCGAGGAACCCCGCACGATGATCCTCGACGACTTCATCCACGTCGTGGACACACTGCGGTTCCTGGTGCCCGGCCCGGTCGACGACGTCACCGTGCGCGCGCGTGTGCGGGACGGGCTGCTGCACCACGTCGTGCTCCAGCTCGCCGGGGACGGGTTCACCGCGCTCGGCGTGATGAACCGGCTCAGCGGCTCGGCCGAGGAGATCCTCGAGGTCTCCGGGCAGGACACCAAGCGCCAGGTCGTCAACCTCGCCGAGACCATCGACCACAAGGGCCAGCCGACCGTGCGCCGGCGCGGCGACTGGGTGCCGGTCGCCCGGCAGCGCGGCATCGAACAGGCCGTGCTGGCCTTCCTCGACGCCGTGCGCGCCGGGAAGGTCCTCAGTGCCCGTGACGCGCTGGAGACCCATGAACTGTGCGAGCGGGTGGTGCGCTCGGTTCTGGAGCACGCCCGCGCAGCCTGACCGCCCGCACGCCCTCCACCGCGCACAGGACCGCGAGGACCAGCAGCGCGCCGTTCGCCGGCCAGTCGCCGAAGCGGACGTACGGCGTGAGGCCGTGCGAGGTCGGCACCTCGTACACCCGCGCGGTGCTCGCGTCCGTGCCGAGCCACGAGCCGATGCGCTGCCCGGCCGGCCCGTACACGGCGGATACGCCGGTCAGCGTGGCGTGCACCATGGGCCGCCCGGTCTCGGCGGCGCGCAGCGCGGCCAGCGAGGCGTGCTGCTCGGGGGCCCAGCTCTGCTGGAAGGTCGACGTCGAGGACTGGGCGAGCAGCACGCCCGCGCCGTCCTGCGCGAGGTGCCGGCTCATGTCCGGGAACGCCGTCTCGAAGCAGACCATCGGGCCGATCCGCAGCCCGTGCCCGACGTTCATCACCACCTGCTCCGTGCCCCGCCGCCGGTCCTCGCCCGCGGCCTTGCCCACCGAGGTCGCCCAGCCGAGCAGGGAGCGCGCCGGGATGTACTCGCCGAAGGGAACCAGCCGCATCTTGTCGTAGCGGTCGCCGGTCGGGCCACCGGGGCCGATGAGCACCGAACTCTTGTAGATGCCGGGCCGGTCGGACCGGCGCGCGTCCACGTTGACCAGGACGTCGGCGCCCAGGGCACGCGAGAGGGCCGCGACCCTCCGCGCCAGGTCCGGCCGGTCCTTCAGGTCGAAGCCCACGCTGGACTCGCCCCAGACCACCAAGTCCAGGCGCTGTCCCACCAGGCGGCGGGTCAGCCGCTCCTCGAGGTCGAAGCGGCGCTGCCCGCTGTCCGCCCCGGCGACGATCCCCGGCTGCACGACGGCGATGCGGACGTGTCCGTCCACGGCGGGACGCGGCGCCCAGACCCAGGCCGCGGACGTCGCCACGGCCGTCGCGAGCAGGCCGGCCACCGCGGGTATCCGGCAGCCGCGCACCGCGACCAGCAGGGCGACCGCCACGTTGACGGCCACCACCAGGAAGCTCAGCAGCCACACCCCGCCGACCGAGGCCAGCCGCAGGGCCGGCGCCACCTGCCACTGGCTGGCGCCCAGCATGCCCCAGGGGCCGCCCAGCCCCTGCCAGGAGCGGACCAGCTCCACCGCCAGCCAGCCCGAGGGCAGCACGACGAGCGCGACCACGCCCCGGCCCGCCGAGGGCACTTCGCCCAGGAACCGCCGCACCAGCCATCCCCACGGCGCCCACAGCAGGCCGAGCAGCGCGGCGATGACGACCGTGAACACGTGCAGGCTCGGCAGCAGCCAGTGGTGCACGGCCAGCATGAAACCCAGTCCGCCGTACCAGCCGTCGTACGCGGCCCGCCGCCCGGACGGGGCGGAGCGGGCCAGCAGCAGCCACGGCACGAGCGCCACGTAGGCGAACCACCACAGGGAGGGCGCGGGGAAGGCGAGCATCGGCAGGGCGCCGGCGAGCGCGGCGAGCACCGAGCGGCGCCATGGAGAGGCGAGCCACCGACCGAACGTGTTCATAGGCCGCCCTCCTACCCGTGGATGGCTCCGGCTACCCGCGGCTCACTCCAGTCTGCGCGCCGCCGGGGATCATGCCCAGAGGGCCTTCCGGCCTCAACGCGGCGCCGGCCGGGCGGTCTCCCGGGGGAGGGAGCGCCACTTCTCGGTCACGGTCACCTCGCGCAGGCGCCAGCCCTCGTCCGTGCGGGACAGCGCGAAGGCGTAGCGGCCGCCGCACACGAAGTCGGGCGCGGCCGCCCCGTCACCGCCGTCGTCCTCGCGGGCCAGCCGCATGGGGTTGACGTAGTCGGCCCGCATCCGGGCGGTGTCGCCGGTGTCCTGCCGCAGCTCCCCGAACGTCAGCCGCCGGTTGACGATCAGATGCTGCCGCACGGGGAACAGCCGCATCGTCCCGGCCAGCCATCCCGCGACGTGCCCGGCGTCGCCCTCGATGCCGCCCGCCGAGCGGTAGTCGGCTCGCCCGTCGGGCGTGAACAGCCCCCGGTACGCCGCCCAGTCGCCGTCGTCCACCGCCACGGCGTACGCGGTGATCAGGTCGTCCAGGGCCAGCCGGTCCAGCACGGTCGCGAGCTCGGTCCGCTGTGTCATCGGCACAGTGTCGACGAGTCGGCGTGCGGAGCCAAGAGGCGTGCGCTGGGCCGGACGGGTGATGCGGGTCGCGGGGGCCCCGCTTCCCCGGCCCGACCGGCCCGCACCGGGCCTCGCCGACGAGGTGCGGGGAACCGCCGCGGGCCTAGGATGATCACACGGGTGGACGGTCGGTCGGTGGAACGGAGGTCGTCATGAAGCGTCTCGTCACCGTCGTCACCGGCGGCGGCCGGGGCATCGGCGCCGCGATCTGCCGGCGGCTCGCGCACGACGGGCACGACGTGGTCGTGGGCTACGTCAACGACACCGCGGCCGCCGAGGCGGTGGCCGACGAGGTGCTGGAAGCCGGCGCGCGCGGCGTCACCGTACGGCTGGACACGTCCGTGGAGGCCGACGTGGAGCGGCTGTTCGCCACGGCCGAGGAGCGGCTCGGACCGGTCACGGGCCTGGTGAACAACGCCGGGGTGAGCGGACCGCTGGGGCGCCTCGCCGACACGGACGCCGCCGACCTGCGGCGGGTCGTGGAGGTCAACCTCCTTGGCACGCTGCTGTGTTCGCGCCGCGCGGCCCAGCTCATGGTGCCCCGGCGCAACGGTGTGATCGTCAACGTGTCGTCCGCGGCCGCCACACTGGGCAGCCCGGGAGACTTCGTGCACTACGCCGCGACGAAGGCGGCCGTCGACACCCTCACCCTGGGGCTGGCCAAGGAACTGGGCCCGGACGGCATCCGCGTCAACGCGGTCGCTCCCGGCATGATCGACACCGACATGCACGCGGAGATGGGCGACCCGGACCGGGTGCGGCGCGCCGCCGAGACGATCCCGCTGCGCCGCCCGGGCACGGCCGAGGAGATCGCCGCAGCCGTGGCGTGGCTGATGTCGCCGGAGGCGTCGTACACGACGGGAGCGGTGCTGCGGGTGTCGGGCGGGCGCTGAGCGCCGGCTGCCCGCTCACGCGGCGGCGGTGGCGGTGGGCGGACCGGCCGCGCGGGCTCAGGCGGCTTCGATGACCTCGCCCCTGATGGCGGCGGCCCACTCGACCACCAGTAACTCGTACTCCGCGCGCTCCTGTGCGGTCAGGGAGCCGCCCGCGCGCATCCACAGGGCACGGATCCGGTCGTTCAGCTCGGAGGCGGAGCGCACGGAACCAAGGGCCACGGAATCGGGGGACATGGCCCAAGCCTAGGGGCAAGCACTGACACTGCGCTACCGGACGGCTACGGCGACGCGAACACGCCCGGCGCACGGGCGGCGCCTGCGCCGGGGACCGGCCGGAGTCCTCACGCCGCCCCGGGGACCGGCCGGAGCCCTCAGGCCGCCGCCGGTCCCGTCACCGTCCAGCCCGGCGCCTGCGGATGGGCCGTCAGGTCCTCGTGGCGGACCGGGCGGTCGCAGGCGGCGCAGGTGACGACCGGGACGAGTGCCTCGCCGCAGCTGTGCTCGATCACCATGGGGCGCTCACCCTCCCGGCGCAGATGGCGGTCGCCCCAGGCCATGAGGGTCATCAGCACCGGCTCGAGCTCGAGGCCGGCCCGCGTGGGCCGGTACTCGAAGCGCTGCGGGCGTTCGCTGTAGGCGCGCTTGGTGAGGATCCCGGCGTCGACGAGTCGCCGCAGCCGGGCGGCCAGGACGTCGCGCGGGGCGCCGGTGTTGCGCACCAGCTGGTCGAAGCGGCCGTTGCCCAGGCACACCTCCCGCAGGACGAGCAGGGAGTACTTCTCGCCGACGAGCGCGAGGGCGTCGGCGATGGAACAGGGACGCGGGTCCTTCGAGGCGGCCATGACGCCAGTCTACGAGCACTCCGCCGAGTGGGTTTGTTTTTCCAACTCACCCGGCTATGGTGGGTCCAGATTTCCTACTGACCGGTAATCGCCTGGGCGGGTCCGGTCGTCCGCCCAGCGGCCAAGGAGGCCCGCACCATGCGCGACGCAGTCATCGTCGAAGCCGTACGCACCCCGATGGGCAAGGGCAAGCCGAACGGCGCCCTGGCCCACGTGCACCCCGTCGAACTCCTCGCCCACACCCTGCGCTCGCTCGTCGAACGCTCCGGCGTCGACCCCGCGCTCGTCGACGACGTGATCGGAGGCACCGTCGACCAGGTCGGCGAGCAGGCCATGAACACCACCCGCTACGCCGTGCTGTCGGCGGGCTTCCCCGAGACGGTCCCGGCGACGACCGTGGACCGCCAGTGCGGCTCCTCGCAGCAGGCCGTGCACTTCGCGGCCCAGGGTGTGATGGCGGGGGCGTACGACGTCGTCGTCGCCTGCGGTGTGGAGTCCATGAGCCGGGTGCCGATGTGGTCCAACGTGCCCGAGGGGGCGGACCCCTTCGGGCCGGGCGTCGCCGCGCGCTTCCCCGAGGGCCTGGTCCCGCAGGGCATCAGTGCCGAACTCATCGCCGCCAAGTGGTCGCTGGGGCGCGAGCGGATGGACGCCTTCGCCGTCTCCTCGCACCACAAGGCGGCCGGGGCCTGGGCGGGCGGCCTGTTCGACGCCGAGGTCGCGCCCCTGGAGGGCGTCACCCGCGACGAGTGCGTACGGCCCGGCAGCACCACCGAGATCCTCGGTGGTCTCAAGCCCGCCTACCACGACCCGGTGTTCGCCGAGCGCTTCCCGCAGATCGAGTGGAACGTGACGGCGGGCAACGCGAGTCCGGTCAACGACGGCGCCTCCGCCGTGCTGATCACCTCCGGGGAGACCGCCGCGCGTCTCGGCCTGCGTCCGCTGGCCCGGCTGCACAGCTTCGCCGTCACCGGCTCCGACCCGCTGCTGATGCTCACCGGCGTGATCCCGGCCACCGAGAAGGTGCTGCGCAGGGCCGGTCTCGCCCTCGGTGACATCGACCTGTTCGAGGTCAACGAGGCGTTCTCCAGTGTGGTGCTGGCCTGGCAGCAGGAGACGGGCGCCGACCTCGCCAAGGTCAACGTGCACGGCGGTGCGATCGCCCTCGGGCACCCCCTCGGCGCGAGCGGCACCCGGCTGACGACCACCCTCGTGCACGCGATGCGCGAACGCGGCGCCCGCTACGGCCTCCAGACGATGTGCGAGGCGGGCGGCCTCGCCAACGCGATGATCCTGGAAGCGGTGTGACGGAAGCCGTATGACAAGAGGTCCGGCACACGAGGTCCGGCACACGAGGTCCGCCGGGGACGGACCCTGGCGGAGGGTCAACGCGGGCGCAGGTGGTGGCGTTTGCGCCAGGCCACCGCCGCGGCCGCCAGGGCCGGCACGGCGATGACGGCCATGGCGATCAGGAAGGCCGGCGAGGTCGGCGCGGAGGCGCGGGCGCCGGCGACCACGTAGGCGGCGGTGTTCGGGACGGAACCGAGCGCCGTCGCGGTCAGGAAGGCCGGCCAGCCCATCCGGGAGACCGCCGCGCAGTAGTTCGCGGCCCAGAACGGCACCCCGGGGAAGAGCCGGGTCAGCAGCATCGAACGGAACCCGTGCCGGCTCAGCTGCCCGTCCGCCGCCCTCAGCAGCCGCCCGCGCAGCAGCGGCCGCAGCGCGTCCTGGCCCAGCACCCGGCCCAGGCCGAAGGAGACCCCGGCGCCGAGCACCGTACCGGCGAGCGCGGACGCGAGCCCCAACTGCGAGCCGAACAGGGCGCCCGCGGCGAGGTTCAGCAGCGGACGCGGCACGAACGCCACCGTGCACAGGCCGTACGCCACCGCGAACACCGCGGCCGCGGCCGCGCCGCCGAGCTGGGGCGGCCAGCCCTGCGCCAGCAGTCTCTGCGGCTGGAACAGCAGCACCGACGAGCCGGCCCCGGCGAGCAGCACGAGGAGCAGGGACAGCCGGGACCAGGGGGAGAGCAGCACGCGTGAGCAGCGGGTGAGAACGCCCGCCGGCGCGGCGGACGCAGGGGACCCGGGGCGGGCGACGGCGAACTCGGCGGCTGCGGCCCGGGGAGAGGCCGTGGCGGTGCCCCCAGAGCGGGTGGTGGCATCGAGCATTCGGTGACACTAACCGACGGGTATGTGTGATCGCCGTATGGTTCGTCTCATGAGCGTCACAGGTGCGGCTGTCCCCGAAGCGCCGGCCGGCGGTCTCGCCGACACCGTGCTGGAGCGGCTCACCACCGCCTACGCCGGCGCGGCCGACCCCGAGCGGGCCGCTGCCATGCGGGCGTACATGAAGGACGTGGCCCCCTTCCTCGGGCTGACCACCCCCGTGCGCCGCGCCCTGTCCCGCACGGTCGTCGCCGGGCTGCCCCGCCCCGGCGAGGCCGACTGCACGGCCGTCGCCCTGCGCTGCTGGGAGCTGCCCGAGCGCGAGTACCACTACTTCGCCGTCGACTACCTGCGCCGGCACGTGGGCCGCTGCTCCTCCGGCCTCCTCCCCGTGACCCGCCACCTGATCTCCACCACCTCCTGGTGGGACACCGTGGACCTGCTCGCCGCGCACGTCGTCGGTCCCCTGGTCGCGGCCGATCCCGCGCTCACCGCCGAGATGGACGCCTGGATCGCCGACGACGACCCGTGGATCGCCCGCGCGGCCCTGCTGCACCAGCTCCGCTACAAGGAACGCACCGACACCGGGCGCCTGTTCGCCTACTGCGTGCGCCAGTCGGGGCACCCCGACTTCTTCGTCCGCAAGGCCATCGGCTGGTGCCTGCGCGAGTACGCCAGGACGGACCCCGACGCGGTAGGCGACTTCGTCGCGCGCGAGCGGGGACGCCTCGCGCCCCTGTCGGTGCGCGAGGCGCTGAAGAACATCGGTCCCTGACCCGCTGACCGCCCCTCACCACCCGCCCCGCCTGCCGGAAAACCGTTGGACGGCCGGTGGGGCGTCGGCGATGATCGGCGTCATGTTCCGGCACGCCTTCCTCCTCGCAGCATCCGCCGTCGCGGATGCGCCGAAGGCTGCCGTCGTGATCCTCCTGGCCGCAGTCGACGGCGCCCGAAGCTGACCCTCCCCGGATCGTCCGGCGGACCCCGCAGGGGGAGGGTCGGTGACTTCCCGGGGTCCGGCGCACACTTCACGAGGCTTCGAGGTACAGCCATGCCCAAGACGGCGTACGTACGCACCAAACCGCATCTGAACATCGGCACGATGGGCCATGTCGACCACGGCAAGACCACCCTGACCGCCGCCATCACCAAGGTCCTCGCCGAGCGCGGCACCGGCACCTTCGTGCCCTTCGACCGCATCGACCGGGCCCCCGAGGAGGCCGCGCGCGGCATCACCATCAACATCGCGCACGTCGAGTACGAGACCGACACCCGGCACTACGCGCACGTGGACATGCCGGGCCACGCCGACTACGTCAAGAACATGGTCACCGGGGCCGCGCAGCTGGACGGGGCGATCCTCGTCGTCTCCGCGCTCGACGGGATCATGCCGCAGACCGCCGAACACGTGCTGCTCGCCCGGCAGGTGGGCGTCGACCACATCGTGGTCGCGCTCAACAAGGCCGACGCGGGCGACGAGGAGCTCATCGACCTCGTCGAGCTCGAGGTCCGCGACCTGCTCACCCGCCAGGGCTACCCGGGCGACTCCGTGCCCGTCGTACGGGTCTCCGGACTGAGGGCGCTGGAGGGCGACCCGCGCTGGACGGCGTCGGTCGAGGCGCTGCTCGACGCGGTGGACACCTATGTGCCCATGCCCGAGCGGTACCTGGACGCGCCCTTCCTGCTGCCGGTGGAGAACGTGCTCACCATCACCGGGCGCGGGACCGTCGTCACGGGCGCGGTCGAGCGCGGCACCGTCCGGGTCGGCGACCGCGTGGAGGTGCTCGGCGCGGACGTGGAGACCGTGGTCACCGGCCTGGAGACCTTCGGCAAGCCCATGGAGGAGGCGCAGGCCGGGGACAACGTGGCGCTGCTGCTGCGCGGCGTCCCGCGCGACGCGGTCCGGCGCGGCCACGTCGTCGCCGCGCCGGGCAGCGTGCGGCCCCGCCGGCGCTTCACCGCGCGGGTGTACGTCCTCTCGGCGCGGGAGGGCGGTCGTACGACGCCGGTGTCCACCGGTTACCGGCCGCAGTTCTACATCCGCACCGCGGACGTCGTCGGCGACGTCGACCTCGGGCAGACGGCGGTCGCGCGGCCCGGCGACACGGTCACCATGACCGTGGAGCTGGGGCGCGAGGTGCCGCTGGAGACCGGGCTGGGCTTCGCCGTCCGCGAGGGCGGACGGACGGTCGGCGCGGGGACCGTGACCGCGGTGGAGTGAGAGCGCACGAGGCCGCCGGGACACGCGGGCGCGCGAGCCGGGCGCGCGGGCGCCGGGGGTGAAGGGACGGTGCGACCGGTCGTGGCCGGTCGCGCCGTCACGTCGGCGGGGCCGGTCGCGGCCGGTCCCGCGGTCACCCCGGCGGGGCCGGTCGTGGCCGGTCCCGCGGTCACCCCGGCGTGGGCCTGCCCGGCACAATGGACCCGTGACCGAGCCGATACCCGTGACCCGAGCCGTCGATCACGGGACCGCCAAGCTGATGCCCGACGTCGACCGCGCCCGGGCCTGGCTGCTGACGGTGGACGGAGCGCCGCAGTCGTACGTCGACCTGGACGAGCCCACCCACCTGGAGTTCGAGTACGCCCGCCGGCTCGGGCACGTGCTGGACACCGTCGCCGAACCGGGCAACCCGCTGGACGTGCTGCACCTCGGCGGCGGCGCGCTCACCCTGCCCCGCTACGTGGCCGCCACCCGGCCCGGTTCCCGGCAGCACGTCGTCGAGGCCGACCGCGGCCTGCTGGACCTGGTGGTCACGCATCTGCCGCTGCCCAAGGACGCGGGCATCGCGCTGCACACCGCCGACGCGCGCTCCTGGCTGGAAGCCGCCCCCGCCGGCTCGGCCGACGTGCTCATCGCCGACGTCTTCGGCGGCTCGCGCGTGCCCGCCCACCTCACGTCCCTCGCCTACGCCCGCGAGGCCCGGCGCGTGCTGCGACCCGGCGGCGTCTACCTCGCCAACCTCGCCGACGCCGCGCCGTTCGCCTTCCTGCGCTCCCAACTGGCGACCTTCGCCGCACTCTTCGAGGAACTCGCGCTGATCGCGGAACCGGCGGTGCTGCGGGGGCGCCGCTTCGGCAACGCGGTCCTCGTCGCCTCGCACGACCCCGTCGACACGGCCACGCTGGCACGCCTGACCGCGTCCGACGCCTTCCCCGCCCGCGTGGAACACGGGGCGGGGCTACGGCGGTTCACCGGGACCGCCGCTCCGGTGCGCGACGAGGACGCGGTGCCGTCCCCGCGGCCTCCCGAGGGGGCGTTCGGCATCGGCTGAGGCCGGCCGGTACGGTCTCAGTCGGCCGTGGGGGTGCCGTGCAGGCGGACGGTGCTGAGGATCTTCATGACAGTCGCCTCGGGGACCTCGCCCTTCACGCCCTTCGCGCCGAAGAAATTCCAGGAGACGAAGTCGCCGGCGGAGTTCTTGAAGCCGAAGCTGAGCGCCTTGCCGTCGCTCGCGCACTTGCCCTTCTGCGGCGTGTTCGTGGACCTGGCCCAGGCGATGCTGCCCTCGATGCCGGAGGCGGTCTTGTATGGCTTGGCCTTGTGGTCGTAACTCAGGCTCTTCTTGTCGGGCTGTGTGTACCCGCCGTAGATCCACCAGCCCACGGTGTTGACGGCCACCTCGTCGGTGTTCTTCGCCCCGTCGGCGCCCTTCGTGCCCACCTGGGCCAGGGACGTGTCCTCCGTCCGCCCGTCCTTGTCGTCGTCGGACGTGCACCACTTGGACTTGTACTCGGCGACTCCCGACATGATGGCCACGGGCTTGCCCGTCTTGTCGTCCTCGAAGCCGGTGGACAGTCCCGGCGACTGGACCTCCCAGTCCGCGGGCACGTCGAAGGCGACGCCGCGCTTCGGGTTCACCACGACCTTCCAGCCTGCGATGGTCGGCTTCTCCGTCTGCGTCCCGCGCGGGTCCTCGTCCGTCGCGGACGCGGAGTCGGACGGTTTCGCCGACGCGGACACGGCCGGGCTCGGCTTGCCGTCCTCGCCCGCCTTGTCGTCCTTCTTCCCCCCGAGGACCAGGAAACCGGTCACGCCGGCGGCGACCACGACCGCAGTGGCCGCGATGACCGCGATGAGCTTGGTCCGGTTGCCGCCACCGCCGCCCGGGCCCTGGGGCGCCTGCGGTGTGCCCACGGGGGGCGTGGGGGCGCCCCACTGCGGCTGCTGCTGCGCGTAGGGGCCGGGCTGCTGGTAGCCGGGCTGCTGGTACGGATTCGGCTGCTGGTACCCCGGCTGCTGGTAGGGGTTGTTCTGCGGGTTCTGCTCGCCCCCGGGCGGCTGCTGTCCTGGCCACATGGGCAGTAACCCTAGTGGCGCCGGGGACACGATTCGGTCACCGGGCCTTGTCAGGGACGTACCAGAAACGCGGGGCCGCGCCGGGGCGGTGCCGTCACATCTGGTCCGCCGCGTCTGTTCAGTATCGGCTACCCGTGAGTAACATGCCGCCATGAGCGCAGACCAGATGTCCGTCGGCGAGATGCTCGCCGCCACCGTGCCGATGGCCCGGACCCTGAACCTCGAGTTCCTCGAGACCGCCCGGGACAAGGCCGTGGTCGCCCTGCCCGACCAGGGCGAGTACCACAACCACGTGGGCGGCCCGCACGCCGGCGCGATGTTCACGCTGGGGGAGTCCGCCAGCGGCGCCATCGTGCTGGCCGCGTTCGGGGACCAGCTCTCCCGCGCCGTGCCGCTGGCCGTGCGCGCCGAGATCGCCTACCGGAAGCTCGCGATGGGCCGCGTGACCGCCACCGCCACCCTGGGCCGCCCGGCCGCGGAGGTCGTGGCCGAACTGGACGCGGGGCAGCGGCCCGAGTTCCCGGTGTCGGTCGAGATCCGCCGCGAGGACGGGGCCGTGACCGGCGAGATGACGGTCCTGTGGACCCTGCGTCCCAACGGCTGAGCGGAACCGGACCCCGGCGCGCGCGGCCCACGGCGGCCCGCGCCGGCGGTTCGGATCCGGCTCGCTCTCTTGGCGCTCGTCACGAACTCCCGTGGCCAGGACAGGAACTGCGGTCCCGGATCGGGGGACCGGGGCGGTCGCAGGCCGGCCGGACGACCGTGCGCAAGTGGTGCGCCTTGTCGCCGGTGTCGTGGCGAGGGCCGTCGAAGGCGGCCCCGTGGACCGTGCCGTCCGACGCCGGCCCGCGGGGGGCGTCGGTGAGCCGGACCTCGCCGCCGCGCCCGGGTGGGATGCGCTCCGGCACGCCGGACACCGCCGGGCCGAGGGCGTAGCACAGCACGGCATTGCAGGAGCGGGCCGGATCGCGGGTCGCGTCGAGCCGCACGGTGTCGTCCGGTGAACCCGGAGCGGCACAGGAGCGCGCTGTGGGAACGCGGTTGGAGATTGCGTGTGCCATCCGGGCGTTTTCGCACACAAGTTGACCACCCTGCGACGCGTTCTTCGCACACCGAGACCGATACCAGCGGTAACCCCCTGGGAATTCCCGGTAGTTGAAACATCGTCTATTCGAACTGCTTGTTTCCTGTCAGTCGCGTGTGCGAAAGTGAGCCTCCCTGTGGGAAAGGCGGAACCGGTCACGCTTTTCCGGCCGGCGCACGCACCCACCAGGCACGCGTTCCCGTGGACGTGCGTTCCGTATGCCGTCCTGCGGCTCGGAAGGAAATGATTCCGTGCAATCCCCCCACCCCCCGCATCCCCCGCATCCCCCACACCCCCCTCGTCCTCCCTACCCGCCCCACCCCGGACCGCCCCCGGGGGAGTCCGACCGCAGCCTCGTCGCCCGGCTGCGCGACCCCGACGGCGGCCACCACGCCGTCGCGCTGCTGCTCGCCCGGCACTGGCGGGCGACGTACGACTACGCCGTCATCTGCCTTGCCGGGCCCGGGAGTTCGGCGGCCATGGTGGCCACCGCCGCGTTCCGCCAGGTGCTGCGGCGGCTTACCGGGGGAGCGGTCGGCGGCGCCCTGCGCCCCCAACTGCTCGCCGCCGCCCGCGAAACCGTACGGCAGTGGGCCGCCGACGAGGCGGCCTGCGTGGTGCTGCCGGAACTGCGCAGGCCCGGCGGCGGCCGCGCGCTGCGCGCGGTCAGGTCCATCACCCCCGAAAAGCGGCAACTCGCCGAGCGGGCTTTCCAGGCACTTCCCGCGGCCTTCCAATGCCTGTTGTGGCACACGGAGGTGGAGGCCGAACCCATAACCATACCGGCCGGTCTGCTGGCCCTCGGCACCGAGACCGCGGAGGGCGCGCTGCGGCAGGCGCGCGAGCAATTCCGGGCGGGCTGCGTACGCGCCCACCGGGAACTCGCGCCGACCAGTGAATGCCGCTTCCACAACCGCCTGCTCGACGTTCCCATGCGGCGCGGCGGGGCACTCCTGCCGGATGTCCGACGTCATCTGCGTGAGTGCGGACACTGCCGCTCCGCGGCCGAACAGCTCGCGCATTTCGACGACGCGCTGGACGTGCTCCTCGCGGAGAGCGTGCTGGGATGGGGAGCCCGCCGCTATCTCGACTCCCGCCCGATGCGCGGCGGCACGGTGACGGCGTCCGCGCCCGGCGGCCGGCCCGGGCCGCTCGGGCGGCCGGGATCACCCGGGCTGCCCGGACCGTCCGGGGCGTCCGGACCAACCGGGCCCTCCGGGGTTTCCGGACCGTCCCGGGTGCCCGGACCGTCCCGGGCGTCCGGGGTCATCGGCTCCGTGGGTGCCGGACGTCATCGTGGCGGCTCCGCCGGCCGGGAGCCGCTCTCGCGCCGGCACCGCAAGGCCGTGGCCCTGGGCATCGGACTCACCTCGCTGGTGCTGCTCGCCACCGTGCTGGTGGCCAAGGGCTGGACGGACGACGGCGCCGTCCGCGGCCCGCGCGTCCCCTGGGGAGCGCCCACCACCGGCGCCGCGCACCCGAGCAGGGCCGGCGCGCCCGCGGGGGCCGTGCTCGGGTTGCCCTGAGAGGCCGGGACGCCGTCCGGATTGTGCCGGGGCGTCCCGTGCGGGTACCGGTAGGCTTTCACGGGGCGCCTTTCGCGGGCGCCCCGTGGAACATCAGGACGCGAAACGGGGAGGAACCGTCGGTGCACGTCCAGGAGTGGCTCGACACGGTACCCGCGGCCGCCGTCTACGCCGCGGTGGCGCTGGTCATCGGTCTGGAGAGCCTGGGCATCCCCCTGCCCGGCGAGATCGTCCTCGTCTCCGCGGCCCTGCTGTCCTCCCAGCACTCCGGAATCAACCCGGTGGTGCTCGGCGCGTGCGCCACGGTGGGCGCGGTCGTCGGCGACTCCATCGGCTACGCCATCGGCCGCAAGGGCGGACGGCCGCTGCTGGCCTGGCTCGGGAAGAAGTTCCCCAAGCACTTCGGCGAAGGGCACATCGCCACCGCCGAGCGCTCCTTCCAGAAGTGGGGCATGTGGGCCGTGTTCTTCGGCCGCTTCGTCGCCCTGCTGCGCATCTTCGCCGGCCCGCTCGCGGGCGTACTGCGGATGCCGTACTGGAAGTTCCTGATCGCCAACGTCCTCGGCGGCATCTGCTGGGCCGGCGGCACCACCGCGGTCATCTACTACGTCGGTGTCGTCGCCGAGTCCTGGCTGAAGAAGTTCTCCTGGCTGGGCCTGGTGGTGGCCGTGCTGATCGGCCTCGGCTCCATGCTGGTGCTCAAGCGCAAGGCCAAGAAGGCGAACGCCGCCCCCGAACAGGCCGAGGAGCCGGAGCCGGTGCCGGCCGGGGAGTGAGGCCGGGGAACGCCCAGGCACCGGCCGGTCCGAGGCTCACCCCGCCGACCGGCCCGAGGCACACCCGGCGCGGGCCGGCCCTGAGGCTCACCCGCCGGCCGGCCCGGGGAACGCCCCGCCGGAGTCTCAGGAGTGCGCCTCGCGGTGCGCCCCGGCCAGCGAGGCGTACATCGTCCCGTTGAGGCTGATGCCCTGCCGCTCCTCCTCCGTCAGCTCGCGCCGCACCTTGGCCGGCACGCCCGCGACCAGCGACCCCGGCGGCACCCGCATCCCCTGCGGCACCAGCGCCTGCGCGGCCACCAGCGACCCGGCGCCGATCACCGCGCCGTTCAGCACGGTCGCGCCCATGCCGATCAGGCAGTCGTCCTCGACCGTGGAGCCGTGCACCACCGCGTTGTGCCCGATCGAGACCCGCTCGCCCACACTCACCGGGAAACCCGGGTCGGCGTGCAGCGTGCAGTTGTCCTGAACGTTGCTGTCCGCGCCCACCGCGATCGACTCGACGTCGCCGCGCAGCACCGCGCCGTACCAGACGCTCGCGCCCGCGCTCAGCGCGACGTCGCCGACCACCGTGGCCGTGGGCGCCACGAACGCCCGCTCGTCCACCCGCGGCTCCCGGCCGCCGATGCCCGTGATCAGCGCCTTGCGCGTCATCCTCGTCCTGCCTTTCACTGCCCTCGACGGCGTGGGTGCTCACGGCACCGTACGTCATCCGGTGGGGCGAAGATCACAGGCGTCCCGCACCGTGGGCGCGGGCGCGGCTGAGTACCGTGAGCGGGTGCCCAAGCGCAAGAACACGTTCTCATCATGGCGGCGCCGCCTCGCCCAGCGCGCCGTCCACGCGGGCTGGGCCTGGGTGCAGCGCACTGGCTCCGTCACGGCCGAGCACCCCGGACGGCTGCGCTTCGGCGCGATGGGAACAGGTACCAGACTCGCCTTCCCGCTGGGCACGGTCTTCGGCGAGCCGTGGATCCACCTGGGCTCCCACTGCATCGTCGGCGAGCAGGTCACGCTGACCGCCGGCCTGATGCCCGACCTCGACCTCGGCCCCGAGCCGATCCTGCGCATCGGTGACGGAGTCGTCCTCGGGCGGGGCAGCCACGTGATCGCGGACACCACGGTCACCATCGGCAGCGACTGCTACTTCGGGCCGTACGTCTACGTCACCTCCACCAACCACTCCTACGACGACCCCAACGAGCCCATCGGCAGGCAGTGGCCCCGGATGGAGCCGGTGGAGATCGGCCCCGGCTGCTGGATCGGCACCGGCGCGGTGATCCTGCCGGGCGCCCGGATCGGGCGGAACGTCGTGGTCGCGGCCGGTGCGGTGGTCCGGGGCGAGGTGCCCGACCACTCGGTGGTCGCCGGCGCGCCCGCCCGCGTGGTGCGCCGCTGGACGCCGGCGGAGGGCTGGCAGCCGCCGCTGCGGACGCCGGCCCCGGTGCCGATACCGGACGGTGTCACACCGGATCAGCTGCTCGCGCTGGCGGGCCTGGACGAGGAAGCCGTGGCCCGCCTCGCCGAACTGGACGCGGCGGGCGACCCCGCCGGGCCGGGGTGCGGGGCGGAGACGGCCGGGACCCCCGCGGCCTCCGGGAAGACCGGTCAGCGGCTCGCGGAGCTTGAGCCGGGGAGCTGAGCCGGCGCGGGCGGCTCAGCGGGCCGGTACGTCGGCCGGCGCCAGGAGCGGTCCGGCCACCGGCCACCGCCCCCGTCACCCCGTGGCGAGCAGCAAGGTGCCCACCAGTGCCAGGCCGGCGCCGGCCGCCTGGATGATGCGCAGCCGTTCGCTGAGAAAGCCGCGGGCGGCCAGCGCGGTCACCACCGGGTAGAGCGATGCGAGCACCGCGGCCACCGTGACCGGACCGTGCTGGGCGGCGATGGCGTAGGTGCCGTTGGCGGCGACGTCCGCGAGGCCGACGAAGCCGAGGGCGGGCAGCGCGCCCCAGGGGAAGCCGCCCTCGGGCAGCACGGCGCCGCCCCGCCGCGCCGAGGCGTACAGGGCCGCGCCACCAGCGGCCACGTTGGTCACCCGCTGCACGAAGAGGGCGAGGAAGAGTCCCTTCACGCCGGTGGACGCCTCGGCGATCAGCACGAACACCGTGCCGAAGCCCGCCGCGGCGACCAGGGTCAGCCAGATCGTCCGCCGCTGCACCGGGGCGCCCTTCAACTGCGGTCCGCCCGCGAGCACCACCCCGCCCACGGCGACCGCGATCCCCGCCACCTGTGTCAGTCCCGGCCGCTCCCCGAGGAAGAGCCCCACGGTGACCGGGACGGCCACGCTGAGGGTGGCCAGCGGCGAGACCACGCCCATCGGGCCCATCGCCAGCGCCTTGTAGAAGGACAGCATGGCCACCGGACCGACCAGCCCCGCGGCGAACGCGAACCACAGCCGGGGCCCCGCCTCGCTCCAGCCGCCGGTGGCGACCACGATCGCGCCGAGCACCGCCGCCGCGATGGTCTGCGAGACCACGACCACGGTCAGCGCCGGATTGCGCCGTGTGAGCAGCCCGCCGCCGAAGTCGGCCAGGCCCCACAGGAGGCTGGTGGCCAGGGCGAAGAATGCTGTCACGGCGCGCCTCGCAGTACAGTTCGGTGAACGATCAGGTGCAACCCACCGTAGTTCAAGCAAATGAACGCTGTCATCCAGAATATTGGACGGAATGTGTCGGACCTCGACCTCCTGACCCAGTCACTGGCGCGCAACGTCAAGCGCTGGCGCACCGAGCGCGGCTTCACCCTCGACACGCTCGCCGGCCGTGCCGGGGTCAGTCGCGGCATGCTCATCCAGATCGAGCAGGCCCGCACGAACCCCAGTCTGGGCACCGTCGTCAAGATCGGTGACGCGCTCGGCGTCAGCATCACGACGCTGCTCGACTACGAGCAGGGACCGAAGGTCCGCATCGTGCCGGCCGAGCAGGCCGTACGGCTCTGGCACACCGACGCCGGCAGCTACAACCGGCTGCTCGCGGGCACCGAGGCGCCCGGCCCGCTGGAGATGTGGGAGTGGCGCCTGATGCCGGATGAGGGCAGCCCGTCCGACCCGCACCCGACGGGCACGGTGGAACTGGTCCACGTCACGGCGGGGGAGCTCTCGCTGACCGTCGACGGCGTCGAGTACCGCGTGCCCGAGGGCGCGAGCGCCTCCTTCGAGGCCAACACACCGCACACGTACGCCAATCACGGCGCCGTCCCGATGGAGATGGTCATGGCGGTCTCGGTGCCGCCGGTGCGCTGAGGGGCCCGTGCGCGGGGGCGACCGCCTCCTGAGACGCCCGGCCGGTGGGCGCGGTACGGCTGTTAGCGTGCGGGAATGCGCGCACCCATCGGAAACTTCGATCAGGCCACTCCCGCACCCGACTGCCTGGACGAGCTGACCGGCCCGGTCGCCGACGCCCTGCGCGACTGGCGCGGCGACGTCCCGGCCGACCAGATCGTCTACGTCGAGACCGATCCGCAGTGGGCCGACACGGCGGTCTTCGTCGAGCGCTATGGGCGCGAACTGCTCGAGCAGTCCGCGAACTGCGTGGTGGTGGCGGGCAGGCGCGGCGGCGAGACCCGCCTGGCCGCGTGTGTAGTGCTGTCCACCACCCGCGTCGACGTCAACGGTGTGGTGCGCCGCCGACTCGACGCCCGCAAGGCCTCGTTCGCGCCGATGGACGTGGCCACGGGGGAGACCGGCATGGAGTACGGCGGCATCACGCCGATCGGCCTCCCGGAGAGCTGGCCGATCCTCGTCGACCGGGCCGTCGTCGACCTGCCCTACGTCCTGGTCGGCAGTGGCCGGCGGCGCGGCAAGCTGCTCGTCCCCGGCAAGGCCTTCGCGGGGCTGCCGGGAGCCGTGGTCCTGGACGGCCTGGGGGTCTGACGGTCCGGGAGTCCGGCGGTCCGGGAGTCCGGCGGCGGCGGGAAGGGCCCGGTTCAGGCGCGGGTGTGGTGGGCCAGGGCCAGGTGCGGATCGGTCTCGCCGGGCGCGGGGGCCGGGTCGGCGTGGACCAGGGCCGCGGTGAGGCGGGGCACGGCGTGCAGGAGGGCGTGCTCGGCGTCCACGGCCACGGCGTGCGCCTGGCGTACCGTCGCCTCGCCGTCGACCACCACCGCCACCTCGGCGCGCAGCCGGTGCCCGATCCAGCGCAGCCGCAGCTCGCCCACCGCCCGCACCCCGGCCACCTCGCGCAGCGCCCGCTCGGCCCGGTCCACCAGGGCGGGGTCGACCGCGTCCATGATCCGCCGGAACACCTCGCGCGCGGCGTCGCGCAGCACCAGCACGACGGCCGCCGTGATCGCCAGCCCGACGACCGGGTCGGCCGCCTGCCAGCCGAGCGCCGACCCGGCGGCCCCCAGGAGTACGGCGAGCGAGGCGTACGCGTCCGTACGGGCGTGCAGTCCGTCGGCGACCAGGGCCGCCGAGCCGATCGCGCGGCCCACGCGGATCCGGTACCGCGCCACCCACTCGTTGCCCGCGAACCCGGCGAGCGCCGCCACCGCCACCGCGGGCAGGTGCTGCACGGGCCGCGGTTCGAGCAGCCGCTCCACGGCCGCCCACGCGGTGAACACCGCCGACGCGGCGATCGTCAGCACGATCGCCAGACCCGCGAGATCCTCGGCGCGGCCGTAGCCGTAGGTGAAGCGGCGGTTCGCGGCGCGGCGGCCCAGGACGAAGGCGATGCCGAGCGGTACGGCGGTCAGCGCGTCCGCCGCGTTGTGGACCGTGTCGCCGAGCAGCGCGACCGAGCCGGAGACCAGCACCACCAGCGCCTGGAGCAGCGCGGTCGCCCCCAGCGCGGCGAGCGACACCCACAGGGCCCGCGTTCCGCGCGCGGAGGACTCCAGCGCGGGGTCGGTCCTGTCGGCGCTGTCGTGGGAGTGCGGGGTGAGCAGGTGCGCGAGCCGGTGACGTGGGGAGGCCGGGACGTGGTCCCGCGCGGGGCCGTGGTCGTGGTGGTGGTGCGGGGCGTGGTCCCGCGCGGGGTCGTGGTGGTGGTGCGGGGTATGGTCCCGCGCGGGGTCGTGGCCGTGGTCGTGGTGCGGGTGCCGGTCGCTCACGTGGTTCCCCTTCCGCCGCCGGAGTGGACGCTCGGCATCCACGTCGCCATTATGTGCGTATGAGCGCACGCATGCACCTGTCATCTGCGCACGATGCGCACCCGCGTGATGCGGGCGAGGAGCAACTGGCGCTCGCCGCCGAACTCCTCGCCCTGCTCGGCGACCGCACCCGGCTCGCCCTGCTGCACGCGCTGACGCGGGGCGAGGCGGACGTCGGCACGCTCACCGAGACCTGTGGCGCGGCCCGTCCCGCCGTGAGCCAGCACCTGGCGCGGCTGCGGCTGGCCGGCCTGGTCGGCACCCGCAAGGAGGGCCGCCGGGTGATCTACTCCCTGCGCGACGGCCATCTGCGCCGCCTCGTCGACGAGGCGCTGAACGTGGCGGACCACCGGCTTGCCGACCGGCCGACGCACGACTGAGCACCGGCCGCCGTCCGGCGGCGGCCGGTGCCGGAAACGACGGTGTCCCGCCGGCCGCCACGGGGGTGGCGGCCGGCGGGACACCGTACGGGAAGCCGGGTCAGTGCGCGGGGGCGTCGGTGACCACGACCTCCTCGATGCTCCGCTCGATCTCCTCGGGCGCCGACGCGGTGGCCTTCGCCCAGTAGTAGATGACCACCGAGAAGGCGGCGACGACCAGCATGTCCCACCACAGTGCGATGTGGCCCTGGCCGCCGAAGCCGCCCTGCCAGGAGATCAGGCCCATGCCCAGCAGGTAGCCGGGCAGCCACTGCGCGGCCTTCCAGTCCAGCCGGGGCGCGTCCGGCAGTCCCTTGCTCTTGGCGTACAGGGCGTAGCCGCCGAGCAGCACGTAGCCGAGGACGATGGCGATGCCGAGGCGCCACAGGGTGTCCCAGCCGGCCCAGTAGATGATCAGGTTGGCGACCACGAAGGACAGCGGCGCGATCACCTTGCCGGCGGGCAGGCGGTACGGACGCTCGTGGTGCGGCAGCCGGTCGGAGAAGACGCCGTAGGCCAGCGGGGCGCCGGCGTACATCAGGACGCTCGCCGAGGTGATGAAGCCGACCAGTTCCTGCCAGCTCGGGAACGGCAGGAAGCAGACGATGCCGGTCACGAAGGAGAGGATCAGACCGAACCACGGCACGCCACGGGAGTCGATCTTCTCGAAGATCTTGGGCGCGTAGCCGTTCTTGGCCAGGCCGTAGGAGACGCGGGAGGTGGCCGTGGTGTAGATCAGGCCGGTGCCGCCGGGGGAGATGACGGCGTCGACGTAGAGCACCACGCCCAGCCAGCCGAGGCCGACCAGCGTCGCCACGCCCGCCCACGGGCCGCTGATGCCGGGGAAGTCGAGCTTGGCCCAGCCGTGCGCGAAGGAGCTCACCGGCAGGGCGCCGATGAACACCACCTGGAGCAGGACGTAGATGGTCGCGCCGATGGCGACCGAGCCCAGCGTGGCGCGCGGCAGGTCGCGCTTGGGGTCGCGGCTCTCGCCCGCCAGCTGGATCGCCTGCTCGAAGCCCAGCAGGGCGAAGATGATGCCGCTGGAGCTGATCGCGCCGAGCACGCCCTTCGCGCCGAACGGGGCGAAACCGTGCACGGTGAAGTTGTGCGGGTGGAAGTTGCCGATGGCGATGATGAAGATCGTGGCCAGCGGCACGGCGATCTTCCACCAGGTGGCCGCGCTGTTGGTGTGGGCCAGTACGCGCACACCGAGGAAGTTGACGGCCACGAATACGGCCATCAGGACCACGGCGACGACGAAACCGCTGGTCGTCAGGGTGCCGTCGGTGTGCTGGAAGCCCTTGGCGAAGTTCCAGTGCGCGGCGTAGCCGATCATGGCCTCGACCTCGATCGGGGCCACGGTCGCCGCCTGGAGCCAGGAGAACCAGCCGAACGACATGCCCGCCAGTCCGCCGAAGGCGTAGTGCGGGTACCGGGCCGTACCGCCGGCCACCGGGAACATGCCGCCGAGTTCGGCGTGCACGAGGGCCAGCAGGACGATGGCCACCGTGCCGATCAGCCACGAGATGATCGCCGCGGGGCCTGCCATCACGACGGCCTTCTCGGCGCCGTAGAGCCAGCCGGAGCCGATGATGGAACCCACCGAGGCCCACATCAGTCCGATCAGACCGACGTCGCGCCGCAGACCGGTCCGGTCCCGTGTGACGTCGGGGGCTGCATGGTCGACTTTCACCATGTCAAGGGGCCTCTCAGTTTCTGAACAAGGGGATTAACGCCCAATGGCGGCTCAGAGTAGGAATGGAGGCCCCTTGAACAGAAGCCCGATCCCGGAAATTTGACTCTTCCAGGGGGGCTACCTTTGCGTGGACTTTGCACAGGTCAAGGCGGGTCGCGGAATGTCTCTATTCAGTTGCGAAATGTTAGAAGAGCGTGACACAGGTTACACAAGCCGGGGGATTTCGATGGCGGGGCAGCGGTCCATGACCATCTCCAGGCCCGCGGCGCGGGTCCGGGCGTAGGCCGACTCGTCGACGACGCCGAGCTGGAACCAGACGCCCTTCGCGCCCTTGGCCACCGCCTCGTCGGCCACGGCGCCGGCCAGGTCGCTGTTGACGAAGACGTCCACCACGTCCACGTCGAAGGGGATGTCCGCGAGGGAGGCGTAGCCCCGCTCGCCGTGCACCGTCTCCGCCTTCGGGTGCACGGGGACGACGCGCTTGCCGAAGCGCTGGAGCACCTGCGCCACGCCGTACGCGGCGCGGCCGCGGTTGGAGGACAGCCCCACCACTGCCCAGGTGTCACCGAGCTCGGTCAGGATCTTCCGGATCGTCGCCGCGTCGCCGTACACCACTGATCTCCTCGAGTCCGGGGAACTGACGGAAGGACCCGGCCAGGGGTCCCGCACAGCGCAACAGCGGCCGGGGCACGCCGATTCCCCGCCGGGGTGCGGAGATCCCCGCGGTGAGGTGGGCCGATCCCGCCGGTGGCGTGCGCCATCCTGTCCGGAATGTGTGCGACCTACCTGCGCGCGGCTCTCCGGCCGCCTACGCTCGGGCCGTGCTGCGCATCATCGACGCCCGAACCGGCGAGACCGCCGACGCCGCCCCCGCCCGCCGCGGGCTGACCCGCGTCGAGGCGCGCGCGTCCGGTTACGACGCATCGGGCCTGCGGGTGCTCCTCGTCGCCGACCTGCTGGTACGCGCCCTGGAACTGGGCGGCACCCCCGTGTGGTCCCTGCTGACCGGCGACCGCGAACAGGCCGAACTGCGGGCGGGCGCCGAGGCCCTCGGCATCCGCCCCTTCGAGGACAGCCGAGACCTCGGCGCGGCCCTGGGTGAGGCGCAGGTCGTCCGAGTGGCGGGCATGGGCGAGGCCGCCCGCCTGGCGGACACGGAGCCGGGCGGTGGCGGTGGCAGCGGTGCCGGTGGCGGGGGAGCGGGCGCCGGTGAGGCGGCCCGGGGCGGCCCGGGCGGTGGTGCCCTGGTCGCCGTGGCCCCCGTGGAAGCGACGGTGACCTTCTCCCCCTCCCCGTCGCCTGCCGACGCGGACGACGGCGGCCCGGAGGCGCGGGCGGATGGCGGTGACGGCCCGGCCGGGCGCGTGGACGCCGGCGGCTGCGCGGCTGCGCGGGCGGATGCCGGTGACGGCCCGGTTGTGTCCGGCGGCCCCGGCCGCGTCCCTGCTGCGTCCGCCGACGCCGCCCACGGCCCGGCCGGGTCCGCCGACGCCGCCCACGCCTCTGTTGCGCCCGGCGGCACCCGCCCCGGCGCGTCCCTCGCCACCGGCGATCCCGCCGTGTGGCGGCTGGCGTTGCTGGGCCGGCGGTACGGGCAGCCTCTGCGGCTGGACGAGCGGGGGCTCGAGGAGGCCCGTCGCACCCTCGTGGGTTGGCGGCGCGCGGTCGCGGGCTGGGCCCGGCAGCCCTCCCGGCCGATCCCCGACGACGTACGCGGCCGGTTGCGCGGGGCCTGGGAGGACGATCTGGACGTCCCGGCGGTGCTCCGGGTGCTGGAGTGGGTCGCCACCCGGCCCGACCTCGCGGACGGTGCCCGCTTCGAGACGTACGCCTACGCCGACCGCCTGCTGGGCCTCGACCTGACCCGCGACATCGGACACGCGCTGTGAGAGCCGCGCGGACCGCCCGAGCGGGCCGGACGGGCCGGACCGGCCGGACGGGAGCCGTGAGGTGACCCGCCGTGCCCGGTCGGGGCCCCTGCGGCGGCTGGTGGTGCTGCGGCACGCCAAGTCCGCCTGGCCCGAGGGGGTCGCCGACCACGAGCGGCCGCTCGCGAACCGGGGACGGCGGGACGCGCCCGCGGCCGGCCGGGCGCTCGCCGAGGCGGACTGCCTGCCCGACCTCGCGCTGTGCTCCACCGCGCGCCGGGCGCGCCAGACCTGGGACCTGGCCTCCGCCCAGTGGGGCACCCCGCCGCCGGTGCGCTACGACCGGCGGCTGTACGCGGCCGACGCCGCCACTTTGCTGACGGTGGTGCGCGAAACACCGCCCGAGGTGGAGACGCTGCTGCTCCTCGGGCACAACCCGGGCCTGGAGGAGCTGGTCCTCGACCTGGCCGGCGACGGCCTGGACGACACCCTGGACCGGCTCCGGACGAAGTTCCCCACCTCCGCGATCGCCGTCCTGGCCTGGTACGGCGCCTCCTGGCGAACCCTCGCCCCCGCCGCCGCCCTCCTCACCGCCCTGACCGTCCCGAGGGGCGCCAAAGCCTCCTGATCCGCCCGCCGCCCGCCTGCGACGAGCCGCTGCGCCCGGTCCGCATAGGCTGGCCGCATGCAGGACGAGTACCGGACAGTGGCCCGCGCGGGAGTGCATGAGACCGAGGTCAACCGGTCGCGGTTCCTGTGTTCCCTCGCGCCGGCGGGCAGCGAGAGGGAGGCGCAGGAGTTCGTCGCCGCCGTGCGCAAGGAGCACGCGGACGCCACCCACAACTGCTGGGCCTATGTGATCGGCGCCGACGCCGGCGTGCAGAAGGCGAGCGACGACGGGGAACCCGGCGGCACCGCGGGCGTCCCCATGCTCCAGATGCTGCTGCGCCGCGACATGCGCTACGTCGTCGCCGTCGTCACCCGCTACTACGGCGGGGTCAAGCTCGGCGCCGGCGGGCTCATCCGCGCCTACGGCGGAGCGGTGGGCGAGGCCCTGGACGCGGTCGGCGCCCGCACGCGCCGGCGTTTCAGGCTCGCCACGGTGACCGTCGACCACCAGCGGGCCGGCAAGCTGCAGAACGACCTCAGGGCGACCGGACGCGACGTCCGGGACGTGCGTTACGCGGACGCGGTGACCCTCGAGGTCGGCCTGCCCGACGCCGACGTGGACGCGTTCCGCGCCTGGCTCGCGGACGCCACCCAGGGCACAGCCGCACTCGAACTGGGCGGCGAGGCGTACGGGGACGCGTGACGGCACCCGGGACGGAACAGGTAAAAGCGGCAAATGCCGCTTCCCGCACCCTTGATCGCGGGTGAAACGGGAGTAACCGGCCGTGATGTCGGACCCGCCCGATAGTCTGCGGGGATCATGAGGCTGCTGCACACTTCCGACTGGCATCTGGGCCGCGCGTTCCACCGCGTGAACATGCTGGACGCCCAGGCCGAGTTCATCGGCCACCTGGTGGCGACCGCGCGCGAGCGCGCCGTCGACGCGGTGGTCGTCTCGGGAGACGTGTACGACCGCGCGGTGCCCCCGCTCGCCGCCGTCGAGCTGTTCGACGACGCCCTGCACCGCCTCGCCGCCCTGGGCGTGCCCACGGTGATGATCTCCGGCAACCACGACTCCGGCCGCCGGCTCGGCGTCGGAGCCGGGCTGATCGACCGCGCGGGCATCCACCTGCGGACCGAACCGTCCGCCTGCGGTACGCCGGTGGTGCTCGCCGACGCCCACGGAGACGTGGCGTTCTACGGCCTGCCGTACCTCGAACCCGCCCTGGTGAGGGATGAGTTCGGCATCGACAAGGCCGCCCACGAGACCGTCCTCGCCGCCGCCATGGACCGCGTCCGCGCCGACCTCGCCACCCGCGCGCGGGGCACCCGCTCCGTCGTCCTCGCGCACGCCTTCGTCACCGGCGGCCAGGCCAGCGACAGCGAACGGGACATCACCGTCGGCGGTGTCGCCGCCGTGCCCGCCTCCGTCTTCGACGGCGTCGACTACGTGGCGCTCGGCCACCTCCACGGCTGCCAGACCATCACCGGGCGCGTCCGCTACTCCGGCTCCCCGCTGCCGTACTCCTTCTCCGAGGCCGAGCACCGCAAGAGCATGTGGCTCGTCGACCTGGACGCCACCGGCGCGGTCACCGCCGAGCGGGTCGACTGCCCCGTCCCGCGCGCGCTGGCCCGGATCCGGGGCACGCTCGAGGGACTGCTCGCCGATCCCGGCCTGGACCGCCACCGGGAGGCCTGGGTGGAGGCCACGCTCACCGACCCCGTCCGCCCCGCCGACCCCATGGCCCGCCTCAGCGAGCGCTTCCCGCACACCCTCAGCCTCGTCTTCGACCCCGACCGCGCCCCCGGCGGCCCGGACGTGTCCTACGCCCGCCGTCTCGCCGGCCGTGACGACCAGCGGATCGCCGAGGACTTCGTGGCGCACGTGCGCGGCGCGGGACCGGACGCGTACGAACAGGCCGTGCTGCGCGAGGCGTTCGACGCGGTCCGGGCGGACGACACGGTCCGGGAGGTGGCCCGGTGACGCGGCACGCGCGCGAGGAGACGGCGCCGCACGGCCCGGCCGCGCACCGGGCACCGTACGACCCCGGGGAGGCGCGGTGAGGCTGCACCGGCTCGACATCACCGCCTTCGGCCCCTTCGGCGGCTCGCAGCGCGTCGACTTCGACGCGCTGTCCGCCGCGGGACTCTTCCTGCTGCACGGCCCGACCGGCGCCGGCAAGACCTCCGTGCTCGACGCCGTGTGCTACGCGCTGTACGGCGCGGTGCCCGGCGCCCGTCAGGGCCAGGGGACCGCCCTGCGCAGCGACCACGCCGCCGCGGGCACCCGCACCGAGGTCACCCTCGACCTCACCGTCGCCGGACGCCGGCTGGAGATCACCCGGCAGCCCCCCTGGGAGCGCCCCAAGCGCCGCGGCACCGGCACCACCGTCGACAAGGCGCAGACCTGGCTGCGCGAGTACGACGCGGCGGCCGGTGCCTGGAAGGACCTCAGCCGCTCCCACCAGGAGGTCGGCGAGGAGATCACCCAACTGCTCGGCATGAGCCGCGAGCAGTTCTGCCAGGTCGTGCTGTTGCCGCAGGGCGACTTCGCCCGCTTCCTGCGCGCCGACGCCGAGGCCCGCGGCAGACTCCTTGGCCGCCTGTTCGACACCCGCCGCTTCGCCGAGGTCGAGAAGCGCCTCGCCGAGCGCCGGCGCACCACCGAGGCGCGGGTGCGCGAGGGCGATGCCGAGCTGCTCGCCGACGCCCACCGTATGCAGCAGGCGGCGGGCGACGCGATGGAACCGCCCGCCCTCGCGCCCGGCGAACCGGGCCTGGCCGAGGCCGTCCTGACCGCCGCCGCGGTGGCCCGCGCGACCGCACGCGAGCAACTGACCGTCGCCCAGTGCCGCCTGAACGCGGCCGAATCCGCCCACACCTCCGCCGAGCGCGCCCTGGACGACACCCGCGAACTGGCCCGGCTGCAAAGCCGGTTCACTCAGGCACGGGAACGTGCCGCCCGCCTCGCGGAGCATGCCGACGAGCACCGCGAGGCCCAGCGGCGGATGGAGCGCGGCCGCAAGGCGGAGTCCGTGGCCCCCGCGCTCGAACTGCGCGAGGCCGCCGACGCAGAGCACGCTCGCGCGGCCGCCGCCGAGGCACGCGCGCGTGCCCTGCTGCCGGACGGCCTCGCCGGTGCCGGCGCCGCCGGCCTCGCCGCGGCCGCCCGCCGGGCCGCCGAGGAGCTCGGCGCCCTGGAGTCGGCCCGCCGCGCGGAGCGCCGCCTGGCCGAACTCGTCGCCGAGCGCGCGGACGTGGACCGCGAGGAGCGCGCCGACACCGAGGCGCTCCAGGAGGCCGAGGACTGGCTCGCCGGGTGGGAGAGCGCCCGCGCGGGACTCCAGGACCGTATCGAGACCGCCCAGGAGACGGCCGGACAGGCGCAACAGCTGGCCGTGCTGCGGGAGAGCGCCGAGGCGCGGCTGACGGCCGCCCGCACCCGCGACCGGCTGGCCGGACAGACCGAGGAGGCCCGGCGCAGGGCCCTCGCCTCCGCCGAACACGCGGTCCGGGCCAAGGGCCACTGGCTCGAGCTGAAGGAACAGCGCCTGAACGGCATCGCGGCGGAACTCGCCGCGCACCTCACCGACGGCGAGCCCTGCGCCGTGTGCGGCGCCACCGAGCACCCCGCGCCCGCCCGCCGGGTCGCGGGCCACGTCGACCGCGACGCGGAGGAGCGTGCCCTGGCCGCCCACCAGGACGCCGAGGAGCGGCGCGCCGAGGACGAGCGCCGCCACGCGGACCTGCGCGCGGCCCTGGCCGCCGCCACCGCCGAGGCCGGGGACGCGCCGGTGGCGCGTCTCGCCGAGGAGGCCGCCGATCTGGAGCGCCGGCTGGCGCGTGCGCACCGGGAGGCCTCGGCGCTGCACGCGGCGCGGGAGGAGCTGCGGGGCGCGGAGGAGGAGTACGAGCGCCGGCTGGCCGACCGCCGCCGGGCTGAGGTGAGGGCCGCGGCACGCCAGACCCGCCGGGAGCACCTGGACCGCGAACAGTCCGGCCTGGAGGCGGAGTTGGCGACAGCGCGGGGCAGCGCCCGTACGGTGGGCGAGCGCGCCGCGGAACTGGAGCGGCGGGCCGCGGTGCTCACCGGCGCCGCCGACGCCGTGCGCGCCGCCGAGGAGAGCGCCGTACGGCTCAAGGACGCCGACGGCCGGCTCGCCGAGGCCGCTTTCCGCGCGGGCTTCGACACCCCGCGGGCCGCGGCCGCCGCGCTGCTCGACGACGCCGCCCACCGCGAGCTGCAACGGCGCCTAGACGCCTGGCAGTCGGAGGAGGCCGCCGTGCGCGCGGTCCTCGCCGAGGCCGGGACCACGGCCGCCGCCGAGCGCCCGGCCGCCGACCTCGCCGCCGCACAGGCCGCGGCGGACGCCGCGGAGCGGCGCCTGCGCGAGGCGGCCTCCGCGCGGGACGCCGCCGCCCGCCGCTGCGCCGAGCTCGACCGGCTCTCCGCCCGCGCGGCCAGAGGCATACGGCAACTGGCGCCCCTGCGCGAGGAGTACGACCGCGTGGCCCGCCTCGCCGCCCTCGCCGCGGGCACCTCCGCGGACAACGAGCGCAAGATGCGCCTGGAGTCCTACGTTCTCGCCGCCCGCCTGGAACAGGTGGCCGCCGCCGCGACCGTACGGCTGCTGCGCATGTCGTCCGGCCGGTACACCCTGGTCCACTCCGACGACCGCAGCGGACGCGGGCGCAGCGGGCTCGGGCTGCACGTCGTCGACGCCTGGACCGGGCGGGAGCGCGACACGGCCACCCTGTCGGGCGGCGAGACGTTCTTCGCCTCGCTCGCCCTCGCCCTCGGGCTCGCCGACGTGGTCACCGACGAGGCGGGCGGGGTGCGCCTGGACACCCTCTTCATCGACGAGGGCTTCGGCAGCCTCGACGACCAGACCCTCGACGAGGTCCTCGACGTCCTCGACTCCCTGCGCGAACGCGACCGGAGCGTAGGCATCGTCAGCCACGTCCCCGACCTGCGCCGCCGCATCCACGCCCAGCTGGAAGTCACCAAGACCAGGACGGGCTCGACGGTACGGCAGCGGGGAGTGCGCTGACCCGGCGGCGCCCTGCCCGCGCGGCTCAGCGGCCCAGGGGGCGGCGGGGCAGGGGCGAGGAGTACACCACGCTCGTCGTCACCGAGCCGAGGGCGCCGATCCGGCCGGAGACCTCCTCCAGGTGACGCATCGAGCGGGCGGCGACCTTGATGACGAAGCAGTCGTCGCCCGTCACATGGTGCGCCTCGAGGATCTCCGGCGTGGCGGCGACCAGGTCGTGGAACGGCTTGTAGTTGCCGTTGGGGTAGCGCAGGCGTACGAACGCCAGGATCGGCAGGCCGATCCGCTGCGGGTCGACCACCGCCGCGTAGCCCTCGATGACGCCCGCCTCCTCCATCCGCCGCACCCGTTCGGTGACCGCGCTCGGGGACATCGAGACGGCGCGCGCCAGCTCGGCGAAGCTGGCCCGCCCCTCGCGCTGGAGGACGTCGAGTATGCGCCAGTCGGTGGCGTCCGGGGAAAACGCGGTCATGGGCGATGAATAGCAGCAGATTCCCCGGCCCATCAAGAGGTGCGCCGTGGATCACCGCTTCAGCGCGGCGCTCCACGACCGTAGGTTCTGGGTCATGGAAAACGACAACCCCGTGCTGCGCGTCGCCCCCGCGCCCCCGGCCGAGGCCGCCGCCCACTTCCGCGCGAGCCTCGCCTTCCACGCGGACGTCTCCGACGTCGCCGCCGCGCTCGGCGCCGGTGGCGACCCCGGATTCGTGCTGCTCGACTCCCGCTCCACCGAGGCGTGGGACCAGGGGCACATCCCGGGCGCGCTCCACCTGCCCACCGCGCTGATCCGCGAGCAGGCCGAGAACCTTGTCGACAAGTCGATCCCGGTCGTCACCTACTGCTGGGGCCCCGGCTGCAACGGCGCCACCCGAGCAGCCCTCGCCCTCGCCGGACTCGGCTACCGGGTCAAGGAGATGCTCGGCGGATTCGAGTACTGGGTGCGCGAGGGCCTAGCCTACGAGACCTGGCAGGGCACCGAGACCCGCCCGGCCGATCCGCTGACGGCGCCGGCGCCCGGCGCCCCCTGCGGCTGCTGAGACGCCCCTTCGGCGGGCGGTCCGGGTGGGCCGCCCGCCCGGGGGTCAGCGCCTCACAGCTGCGACAGCTCGTCCAGCAGGTCGTCCAGGCCCAGGGAGCCCTGGGAGAGGGCGGCCATGTGCCAGGACTTCGCGTCGAAGGCGTCGCCGCGGCGCTCGCGGGCCTTCTCGCGGCCCAGGAGCCAGGCGCGTTCGCCCAGCTTGTAGCCGATCGCCTGGCCCGGCATCGACAGGTAGCGGATCAGTTCGCTGGCAACGAAGTCCCGGGGACGGCTGCTGTGCGCGCCGAAGAACTCCTGCGCCAGCTCCGGCGTCCACCGCTCACCCGGGTGGAACGGCGAGTCCGCCGGGATGTCCAGCTCCAGGTGCATGCCGATGTCGATGATGACGCGGACCGCGCGCATCATCTGGGCGTCCAGGTACCCCAGCCGCCGCTCCGGGTCGGTGAGGAAGCCCAGCTCGTCCATCAGGCGTTCCGCGTACAGGGCCCAGCCCTCCGCGTTGGCGCTGACGATGCCGACCGTCGCCTGGTAGCGCGAGAGGTTCTCCGCCACGTGCGCCCACTGGGCGAGCTGGAGGTGGTGGCCCGGGACGCCCTCGTGGTACCAGGTCGACACCAGGTCGTACACCGGGAAGCGGGTCTGGCCCATGGTGGGCAGCCAGGTGCGGCCGGGGCGCGAGAAGTCGGCGGACGGCGCCGTGTAGTACGGCGCGGCGGCGCCCCCGGGCGGCGCGATCCGGGACTCCACCTTCCGCACCCGCTCGGCGAGTTCGAAGTGCGTCCCGTCCAGCGCGTCGATCGCCTCGTCCATCAGCCCCTGGAGCCAGTCGCGCACCTCGTCCACGCCCTCGATGTGCGTGCCGTGCTCGTCGAGGTGCGCGAGCGCCACCCACGGCGTCGCCGCGCCGGGCAGCACCTTCTCGGCCTCCTGCTTCATCTCGCCGAGCAGGCGGTGGAACTCCGACCAGCCGTACGCGTACGCCTCGTCCAGGTCCAGGTCCGTACCGTTGAAGTACCGCGAGAAGCGGGCGTAGCGCTCGCGGCCCACGGTGTCCGGGGAGCCCTCGACGGTCGGCGCGTACACGTCGCGCATCCAGTCCCGCAGCTCCACCACGGCCGCGGTCGCCGCCCGGGCGGCCTCGTCCAGCTCCGCGCGCAGCGCCTCGGGCCCGGCGGAGGCGAAGTCCTCGAACCAGCCGCGGCCCCGGCCGTCGGTGTCCGACCACTCGGTGAGCTGCTCGACGAAGGTGGCCGTCGGGCGCGGGCCCCCGTACAGCTTGCGGTCCAGGCCGAGGGCCAGGGACTCGCGGTAGCCGCGCAGCGCGGCCGGCACCGCGCGCAGCCGCTCCGCGACCGCGGTCCAGTCCTCGTCGGTGTCCGTGGGCGTGAGGGTGAAGACGTCGCGCACGGAGTGCACGGGGCTGTGGATGTTGCTGACCGCGCGCAGGCCCTCGTCGGCCTCGTGCACGGCGAGCTCCGCGGTGAGCCGCTCGCGCAGCAGGCGCGCGCACCGGCGCTCGATGTCACTGTCCGCGCCGGGCCGGCGCTCGGCCTCGTCGAGCCGGGCCAGCGTGGTGCGGGCGAGTTCCGCGAGCGCCTCCTGGCCCGCGGGTGAGGTGTCGGGCAGCCTGCTCGAACTCTCCTTCACACCGAGGTAGGTACCGGTGATCGGGTCGAGGGCGATGAGTTCGTCGACGTAGGCGTCGGCGACCTGACGGGGAAGCGGGCTCTTGGTCTCAGACATGCGCACCATCCTCATACGAGGACACGGCCCGCGTCAGCCCCGTTCACGCCGCTCAGTGCCGCGCCGCGTCCGCCTTCGCCGGGTGCGTGCCCGCCGGGGCGCCCAGCGGCAGCAGCGGACCGCAGTCCCACTGCTGGAAGATCAGCCGGGTCTCGACCCGCGCGACCTCCTTGCGTGACGTGAACTCGTCCAGCACCAGCCGCTGCAGATCCGCCATGTCCGCGACCGCCACATGCACCAGGTAGTCGTCCGGCCCGGTCAGATGGAACACCGTCCGAGACTCCGGCAGCGCCCGGATCCGCTCCACGAACGGCCCCACCAGCTCCCTGCGGTGCGGCCTGACCTGCACCGACAGCAGCGCCTCCAGACCGCGGCCCAGCTTGGCGGGGTCAAGGCGCAACTGGTGGCCGAGGATCACGCCGGAGCGGCGCAGCCTCGTCACCCGGTCCAGACAGGTCGACGGCGCCACCCCGACCTGCGCGGCGAGGTCGCGGTAGGTGGTCCGGGCGTCGTTCTGCAGCAGCCGCAGCAGATGCAGATCGACCGGATCCAGTACGACGGATTCGGCCATGGCTCGAACGTAGCACGGACTTCCACCCCGGTGACCCGGCCGCTGTTCACCCTTCCGCCATGGACACGCCCTTGGACGCAGTGAGCCCGTCCGCGTACGACGACGTACGCACCGCCCCCCGAGCACTGGCCACCGAGGCCGTGCACGCCGGCCGCGACGACCTCGCCCGGCAGGGACTGCACGCCCCGCCGATCGACCTGTCCACCACCTACCCCTCCTACGACAGCCGCGCCGAGGCCGCCCGCATCGACGCCTTCGCCGCCGACGGCGCGGAACTGGAGGGCACCCCGGTCTACGCCCGGCTCGGCAACCCCACCGTCGCCCGCTTCGAGACCGCCCTGGCCCGGCTGGAGGGCACCGAGTCCGCGGTCGCGTTCGCCAGCGGCATGGCCGCGCTCAGCGCGGTCCTCCTCGCCCGCGCCGCCACCGGCCTGCGCCACGTCGTCGCCGTACGCCCCCTCTACGGCTGCAGCGACCACCTGCTGACCGCGGGACTGCTCGGCACCGAGGTGACCTGGACCGACCCGGCCGGGATCGCGGACGCGCTGCGCCCGGACACCGGACTGGTCATGGTGGAGTCCCCGGCCAACCCGACCCTCGCCGAGGTCGACCTGCGGGCCGTCGCCCACGCCTGCGGCTCCGTGCCGCTGCTCGCGGACAACACCTTCGCGACCCCGGTGCTCCAGCGCCCGGCCGAGCAGGGGGCGCGGCTGGTGCTGCACAGCGCCACCAAGTACCTGGGCGGGCACGGGGACGTGATGGCGGGCGTGGTCGCCTGCGACGAGGAGTTCGCCGGGAAGCTGCGGCAGGTGCGGTTCGCCACCGGCGGCGTGCTCCACCCGCTGGCCGGCTACCTGCTGCTGCGCGGCCTGTCCACGCTTCCGGTGCGGGTGCGGGCCGCCTCCGCCACCGCCGCGGAACTGGCCGCCCGGCTCGCGGCCGACCCGCGCGTCGCCCGCGTGCACTACCCGCGCATCGGCGGGGCGATGGTCGCCTTCGAGGTGCACGGCGACCCGCACGAGGTCATCGGCGGAGTGCGGCTGATCACCCCGGCGGTGAGCCTCGGCAGCGTCGACACGCTGATACAGCACCCTGCCTCCATCAGCCACCGCATCGTCGACGCGGACGACCGGCGCGGCGCCGGCGTCAGCGACCGGCTGCTGCGGATGTCGGTGGGCCTGGAGGACGTCGAGGACCTGTGGGCGGACCTCGACCAGGCGCTCGCGGGGCGGCCCCGGGCGGCCGAGGTGAAGGGGCTGCACGAGGCGATGATCTGACCGCCGGCCCGGGCAACAGGCCGCACACGGCCTACGGCCCGGGCAACACGCCGCACACGGACTGCGGCCCGGCCTACCGCGCCGGGCCGCAGGTCGTGCGTCCGGTTCAGTCCCGCAGGCCGGCCGCGCGGTGGTGCGCCTCCTGGCGGGCGTCGTACGGCGCACGCGCGGGCGCCGGGGCCGCGTCCAGCCGGGCCGTGATCACCAGGGTGCCCTCCTCGATCTGGTAGTCGAGCGGGAGGCCGAGGCCGCGCATCGCGGCGACCATCCCGGTGTTCGACGCCCGCGTCACCGCGTACACGCTCGCGCAGCCCGCCTCCGCGGCCATCGCGACCAGCCGTCCCAGCAGCTCCCCGCCGATGCCCCGGTGCTGCCACTCGTCCTCGACGAGCAGGGCGACCTCGGTCTCGTCGCCGTCCCACAGCAGGTGGCCGAGGCCGATGATCCGTCCCGAGGCGGACTGCGCGGCCAGCGTCCGGCCGAACCGCGGGCTGAGCAGGTGGTTCAGATAGCGGTCGGCGTCACCGACCGGCCCGTGGTAGCGCATGCTCAGCGTGCGCGCCGAGCACCGCTCGTGCATCCGCCGGGCCGCCGCGAGGTCACCGGTGTCGGCCCTGCGCACGGTGATCGCGTTGCCCTCGGGCAGGGTCAGTACGTCCTGGCCGCGCGGGATGCGCGGGCCCAGCCGGGCGTCCAGTTCCACCAGCGCGCGGGCCCGCGCGAACTCGGTGGGCGTGAACGGCAGATACGGCCGCTCCACCGTGATCACCCCGCCCTCGGGCGCCCGCAGCCGCATCACCGTGTCCTCGAGCACCCCGTCGGAGGGCACCGGCTGCGGACCGGGGCCGCCGCCGGCCGGCCGGGCGGGCAGCGAACGGATCGTGCACCGGCCCAGCAACTGCCGCAGGGCCAGAGGCAGTTCCGCCGCGTCCACCGCCGTGCGCGCGGCCAGGCCCAGCACCCGGGTCGGCACGTCCACCAGGTCGTGCGCGTCCGCCCGCTCGATCCAGGTGCCGTCCCCGCCCGCCAGCGACACCGCCCGGGTGATCGCGGACGCCTCCAGCTCGGCGGGGGCCCGCAGCAGGAACTCGTCCACCGTCCCCTCGGCCAGCGGATGCGTCTGGAGGCTCAGGATGTCGACGTGCCGGCCGGCCAGCGCCGCGCACAGCGAGGCCAGCGAGCCCGGTTCGTCGCGCACCGTCGTCCGCATCCGCCACAGCGTGCCCGTCCCGGCCGGCCGGGCGCCGGTATCGTCCGCGGGCGGTGGTGCGTGACCGTGGCGCCGTGCCCACCAGGTGTGGAACGCCGCCGTGGCCACCAGCGCCAGCGCCGAGATCACCAGCAGGGCCGGACCGTCGGGCCCGTGCCCGATCAGATTGGCCACCCCGTCCGCCACCGCGACGGCCGTGAACAGCGCGGCCAGTTCCACCGCGTCCCGGCGCCAGTGGTGCACCGGGCGTCCGTGCTTCGCACGGGTCACATCAGACATGTCTGGAGTCATGCAGCCACTGTGAAGGAAGCGTGTTGCGTGATCACGAACGGTTTGTGACCGATCGTAAAGCGTGGATCCATCCCTTTTGTTGCTTTTTCAAAGGGGGACCGTCAGTCGCGCGCTCAGTCGCGCGCCGCCTCGGCCATCAGCCGCACCCCCGCGCGGATCCGCGCGGGCGGCAGATGCGCGTACCCCAGCACCAGCCGTACGCCGCCGTCCCCGCCCGCAGTGCCGCCGCCTGCCGCGCCGCCGTCCCCGTCGGCGGTACGCGCGTGCCGGTACGCGTTCAGGGTGCGCACCGCGACTCCCGCGCCGGTCATGCGGGCGAGGAACCGCTCCTCGGGCCCGTACCGCGCGGGCAGGTGCGCGATCAGGTGCAGGCCGGCCGCGATGCCCGAGAGGCGGGCGCCGGGGAAGTGCTCCTCCAGGGCGGCGGCGAGCACGTCACGGCGTTCCCGGTAGGCACGCTGGCAGCGGCGCAACTGGCGGTCGTAGTCGCCCCGTTCGACGAAGCGGGCGAACAGCGCCTGGTCGAGGGCGGGATGGCCGAGGTCCATGGTCCGCTTGCGCTCGACCACCTCGCCGGCCAGCGAGTCCGGCACGAGCAGCCAGCCCAGCCGCAGTCCGGGGGCCAGCGACTTGCTGACGGAGCCGGCGTAGACGACGCGTTCCGGGTCGAGCCCCTGGAGAGCGCCGACCGGGGCACGGTCGTAGCGGAAGTCTCCGTCGTAGTCGTCCTCGAAGACGAAGCCGTCCACCTGCCGCGCCCAGTCGAGCAGTTCGGCGCGGCGGCGCGCGGAACAGGCCATGCCGGTGGGGAACTGGTGGGCCGGGGTCGTCACCAGGGCGCGTACGCCCGAGCGGCGCAGCGGGCCGATGGCCGGGCCCTCGTCGTCCAGGGGGAGCGGGACGGTGCCGACGCCCGCCGCGCCGTACAACTCGCCGTGCTGTGGGCTGCCGGGGTCCTCGACGCCCACGGCGCGTATCCCGCGCGCGTGCAGCACGGAGCCGAGCAGGGTACTGGCCTGGGCCACCCCGGAGACGACGACGATCCGCTCCGGGTCGGCCACCACGCCCCGGCGCCGTGCGAGCAGTGCGGCGAGCGCGGTGCGCAGCCGGGGCAGCCCGCGCGGGTCGGGGTAGCCGAGGTCGTGGTGTGCCAGGTCCGCCAGGACGGACCGGTGCGCCGCGCCCCAGGCGGCCCGCGGGAACAGCGACAGGTCGGGCGTGCCGGGCACGAAGTCCGCGCGGGAGTCGAGGGAGCGCGGGGCGAGGTCACGCGCGCGCGTGCGTGCGGCCCGGACCGCACCGCCCACCCACGTGCCCGCACCCCGGCCGGTGCGCAGATAGCCCTCCGCCGTCAACTGCTCGTAGGCCTCGGTGACCAGCCCGCGCGAGACGCCGAGGTCCGCCGCGAGGTCCCGGCTGGAGGGCAGCCGTGTGCCCGGCGCGAGCCGCCCCGAGCGGACCGCCTCACGCAGGGCCGCCTGCAGCGCGCGCCCGCGCGCGCGGGCCGGCGCCGAGGCGGCAGGCAGCAGCAGTTCCCAGGCGGCGGCGCCGGTCGTTCCGGCCGGACGGGCCGCCGGCTCGCCCCGATTGGTCCCCGATGACGTCATGAAAGTGGACCTTAAACCGGGCCGCCGCGCTCCCTAGCGTCGCCACCATGAACGCGACCACCTCGCGCGGGGCCCTGCTCGCCGCGCTCGCCTGCGTCCTCGTCGGAGGATCCTTCACCGCCAACAGCGTCCTCGGCCACTACCCGTACGCCGGCGGCCAGTTCCTGCGCTACGGCCTCGCCTGGCTGCTGCTCCTGCCGCTCGTGGCGCGGAACCCGTCGGCCCGGCGGGACGCCGCCGCCCGGCTGCGGCGGCTCACGCCCCGCCTGTGGGCCCGCGTCGCGCTGCTCGCGGCGGTCGGCATGGTCGGCTTCAACCTGGCGGTCCTGGCCGCCGAGCGCACCGCCGAGCCCGCCGTGCCGGGGGTCCTCGTGGGCTGCGCCCCCGTGGTGGTCGCGGTCCTCGTGCCCCTCGCTCAGGGCCGGCGTCCGCAGCGGACCGTCCTGTACGGGGCGCTCCTGGTGGCGGCGGGGGCCTGCGCCGTGCAGGGCTGGGGCCGCACCGACGGCGCCGGACTCGCCTTCTCCGTCTGCGCGCTGGCCGGCGAGGTCGGCTTCGCGGTCCTCGCCGTTCCCGTACTGCGCCCGCTGGGGCCGCGGCTGCTGGCGACGGTGGTGTGCGGGGCGGCGGCGCTGGAGGCGGCACTCACCGGCATGGTCCTCGACGGCGCCGGCTGGCTGCGGTGGCCCGCCGCCGGTGAGGCCGCCGCGCTGCTGTGGCAGGCGGCCGTCGTCACCGTGATCGGCTTCGTGTGCTGGTACATGGGCATGCAGCGGATCGGCGCCGAGCGCGCCACCTTGTTCTCGGGACTGATCCCGGTCGCGGCCGCCTGCACCGCCCCCCTGACCGGCACGGGTTCCTACGGCACCGCCCAGGCCCTGGGCAGCGCCCTGGTCTGCGCCGGAGTCGCCACAGGCTCCGGCACCCTCACCCGCCCCGGCCGCCGACCGACGGCTGCCCTCAACCCGGTCACCTTTGACGCACCCGCGCGGGCCGAAGGGCGGTCATCGGCCACCATCGACACACCCGCGCGGGGCGGATCGCGATCAGTGGCTGCCGTCGACGCGCCCGCGCGGGACGACGGGTGGTCGTCGGCCGCCGTCAATGCGCCCGCGCGGGGCGAGCGGCGGCCGGTGGCCACCTTCGACCTCCCCGCGCGGGGAGAAGGGGAAGGCGGCTGCCCCCCATCAACGCGCCCGCGCGGGGCAAAGGGCGGTCATGGGCCGCCATCAGCGCGCCCGCATGGGGCGGAAGGGCACGGCGGCTGCCATCGACGCATGCGAGCGGGCCATCCGGCAGTCGGCGGCTGGCGGGTCACCTACGACCACCCGCGCGGGGCGAGTGGCGGCCTGTGGTCACCCTTTGACCCACCCGTGCGGGCCATCCGTTCGTCGGCGGCTGCCGTCAGCGGGCCCGCGCGGGCCGAAGGGGGGTCGGCGGCCGCCATGAGCGCGCCCGCGCGGGGGCACGGCAATCAGTGGTTGCCGTCAGCGGGCCCGCGCGGGCCATCCGGTCGTCGGTGGCCGCAGTCGCCCAACCCGCGTGGGTCGGCGGGTGGTCAGCGGCTGCCGTCGAGGATGACGCGTGCGACGAGGGCCGGGTCGTCGTTCATCGGGACGTGCCCGCAGCCGGGCAGCCGCACGAGACGCGCGTGAGGGATGATCTGCTTGGCCCTGACCCCCTGCCTGCGCACCAGCAGCCGGTCCTGGGTGCCCCAGGCCACCGTGACGGGGATGCCGGAGACGTCGTCGGTGAACAGCACGTCGATGCCCGCGCGGAGCGTCTCCTCGAACCCGGTGGCCTGCGCGAGGGCGAGCGTCTCGGCGACCACGGCCTCGGGTGGGCGTCGGCCCGGGCGGGCGTAGATGGTGCTGGTCAGCACGGTCCGGCCGGCCGCGGAGCGCGACAGCCGCTCGACCAGCGGCAGCGGCGTGCGCCGGGCGATCGCCCGCATCGCCTGGAGCACCCCGAAGGCGTACCGCCGCTCGGCCTGCGACCAGAACCCGGCGGGGGACAGGGCCGTGACGGACCGTACGAGCTTCTCCCGGCCCAGCTCCAGGGCCAGCAGTCCGCCCAGGGAGTTGCCCGCCACGTGCGGCCGCTCGATCCCCACGGCCTCGCACAGCGCGCCGAGCGCCGCGTTCATCGTGGGCAGGTCGTGGCGAAGCCCGTCGGGCAGCGCGGGCGAGTCGCCGAAGCCCGGCAGGTCGACGGCGATCACGTCCCGCTCGGCCGCCAGCAGATGGACCACCGGGTCCCAGGCCTGGCGGTGGTGACCGATGCCGTGCAGCAGGAGCAGCGGTTCACCGCTGCCCACGCGCGCGTAGGACAGGGTCACGGTCCGCGGGCCGTGCGGGGTGGGGACCTTGAAGGAGACGGTGGCGGACATGGTGCTCCTCGTCGGGGGATCGCTGACGGACGCCGGGTAGACAGCTTGTCAGCAATTACTACCCACCGGTAGCCCCCGGTGTGACGTTCCGTCTGGACACCTCCCGGGTCCGTGGGCTGGGATGGACCGGTGACCACCGGGATGAAGACCGACCTCTTCGAGGAGCACCGACCCGTCCTCATGGGCGTCGCCTACCGCATGCTGGGGCGGGTGGCGGACGCGGAGGACGTGGTGCAGGACGCCTGGCTGCGCTGGTCGCGCGCCGACCACGACGCCGTCCGCGAGCCGCGGGCGTACCTGGTGCGCATCACCACCCGGCTGGCCATCGACAGGCTGCGCCAGATCAAGGCGCGCGGAGAGTCCTACGTCGGCCCGTGGCTGCCCGAACCCCTGGTCACCGATGTCGCCGGCACCGTCGCGGACGCGGCGGAGCAGGCCGTGCTCGCCGACTCGGTGTCCCTGGCGGTGCTCGTCGTCCTGGAGTCGCTCTCCCCGCTGGAGCGCGCCGTGTTCGTGCTCAGGGAGGCCTTCGGCTACCCGTACGCCGAGATCGCCGCCATGCTGGAGCGGGGCGAACCGGCGGTGCGCCAGCTGGCCGGACGCGCCCGCCGGCACGTCGAGGAGCGGCGGCCGCGCTACGAGGTCGACCCCGCCCAGCGGCGCGACCTGACCGAGCGGTTCCTCGCCGCCGCCGCGAACGGCGACCTGGAGGGCCTGATGGCACTGCTGGCGCCCGACGTCCGCCTGGTGGGCGACAGCGGCGGCAAGGCCAAGGCGCCGCTGCGGATCCTGAGCACCGCCGACAAGGTGGGCCGCTTCCTCGTGGGCGCGGTGCGCAAGGGCGTCGCGGACCCCTCCGTCCGCATCCTGGAACTCAACGGCGGCCCCGCCCTGCTGGTCCTCTCCGCGGGCCTGCCCGACAGCGTCTTCCAGCTCGACGTCGCCGACGGGCGCGTCCAGGCCGTCTACATCATCCGCAACCCGGACAAGCTGACGTCCCTCGCCGCGTCCTGAGCCGCGCGCTCCACGCCCCGCCGCACAACCTCCGCACACCGCCTGCCCGACCGCCTGCCTCACCGCGCGGCCCGCCTCGTGCGAACGCCTCGTGAACGCCGCGTGGCAGGCGCCTGTGGAGTGACCGGGCATTCGAGGATTGGTCTTGACCAAGGGTGGGGGCCGCCCTATGGTCGCTGATAAGTACAACAACCTTTAATAAACAAGGGCGCTAAAACGCCGCCGGACCAGGGCGATCGCGGAGGACAGGGTGGGGACCACGCAGCTGGAAACGGTGCCGGAGCCCAAGTACTGGCATCTGAAGACCGTGCTCAGTGAGGCACTGGACTCCGAGTTCTCGGTGGGCGAGATCCTGCCCAACGAGCGGGAGCTGGCCGCCCGGTTCGGCGTGGCCCGCGCCACGCTCCGCCAGGCCCTGGAGCAGCTGGAGCTGGAAGGCAGGCTCCAGCGCCGCCGCGGCGTCGGCACCACCGTCGCGCCGCCCCGCGTGGGTGTGGCCGTGGGCACCGAGCAGCATGCCTGGCCGGGCGCCGCCGGCGACGCCTGGCAGCCCGTGGACTGCGCGCTGGACGTACCGCCCGCGAGCGTCGCCGACGCCCTGGGTACGGGCCGCGACGAGCCCGTGCACACCGTGCGCCGTTCCCGCGTCAGCCACGGCCAGCCGGTCGCGGCGGAGCTGCTCTACATCCCGGCCTCGTCCGTTCCCGAACTCAGCGCGATCGACGCCCCCTCCGGACCGGCACGCGCGCGTGCCGTGCTGCGCGAACTCCAGCGACTCGAACTCGACGGCCAGGAGCGCGCCGTCGAACTGGGCTCCGCCCGCGCGGACGACGCCAAGGAGCTGGACCGGCTGCCCGGCGCCCCCGTCCTGGTCGTCACCACCCGCTTCACCGCCGGGTCGTGCATCGCCGCCCTGTCCGTCGCCACCTACCGCGCGGACACCTGCCGGCTCACCTTCGGCGACTCGGGCGGCGTGGAAATCCACCACGGACCCGAGCGCCAGGCCTCCTGAGGGCGGCCCGGCCCGGCCCGAGCGTCAGGCGTCCTGACGGCGGCCCAACGCCCCCGGCCCGGCGCGCTCAGCGCCGGGCCGTCACCGTGCCCTCCACCGCGAACAACTGCTCCTCGACGTGGTCGAGAGCCAGCCGCAGCGCACCCGTCGCCACGGCCGCCTCACCGAGCATCGAGAGGGTCACCTGCGGAGGCCGCAGGCAGTAGCGGGCCAGTTCGCGCCGCAGCGGCTCGAGGACGCCGTCCAGACCGGCCGCCCAGCCGCCGATCACCACCAGCTCCGGGTCCAGCGCCAGTGCCAGCGCCGCCACGTCGTGCACGAGCCGCTGGATGAAGCGGTCCTCCGCCGCGCGGGCACGCCGGTCGCCCTTCCGGGCCAGCGCGAAGACCTCGGCCACCGCCTGCTCGTCCAGCGGGTGCAGCGGCTGGTCCGTGGTCGACAGCAGTGTCTCGGGCGTCGCCTCCCGGCCCAGCAGGTGCAGCGCCCCGATCTCTCCGGCGGCCCCGCCGAACCCGCGGTGCAGCCGCCCGCCGATCAGCGAACCGGCGCCCGGACTCAGCCCGGCCAGCACGAAGACCACGTCGTCCGACTCGGTGGCGGCGCCCTTCCAGTGCTCGGCGACCGCGGCGGCGTTGGCGTCGTTCTCCACCAGCACAGGGCACTTGAAGGAACGGCTCAGCCGCTCGCCCAGATGCAGCCCGGTCCACCCCGGCAGCGCGGTGCCCAGCCGTACGACGCCGTCCGCCTGCACGATCCCCGGCGTACCCACGCCCACGGCCCGCAGTGAGCCGCGCGCGACACCGGCCCTGCGCAGCAGCTCGGCCACCGCGGAGCGCAGCCGCTCCAGGCGCTCGTCCGCGCCGGCCGTCTCGTCGACCTCCCTGGCCTGCGCCCCGAGCACCTTGCCGTCGAGGTCGGCCAGCAGCGCGGCGACCCGGTGCGCGCCGATCTCCAGCCCGAGCAGGTGCCCCGCCTCGGCCCGGAACCGGAACCGCCGCGCCGGGCGTCCCTGGCGGCGGGCGGCGCCCTCCTCGGCGGCCTGTTCGACGACGAGGCCGGCTTCGATGAGGTCCTCGACGACTCCCTCGACGGTCGGCCGGGACAGTCCGGTGACCCGGGTGATCTCCGTGAGCGTCGCGCAGTCCGTGGCACGCAGCGCGTGCAGCACCACCGCGGAATTGATCCTTCGCAGCAGCGAGGGATCCCCGCCGGTCAGCCGCCCCACCGTCCGTCCTCCCAGCTCGTGCGCGTGTTGGGCGGATCGTACTCGGCCCGGCCCACCACAGCGAGCGCCGGGACCGCGAGCCGGGGGCGCCGGTTCTGACGCACCGCCAATTGTCAGTGGCAGCCGGTTTACTGGAACGCATGGACATCGCCGAGTACCTCGCCGTGATCGACCGGCTGCGCGCCCGGGAGTTCCCGGCGGAGCGCGGCCGGTCGGACCTCGTGGTGGGCGGACCCCGCTATTTCCTGGCCGAGTTGGAGGCGAGCCACGGTCTGCGGCTGGACTGCGCGGAGCGGCGCGCGGGAGCCGCGGACGACTTCCACGCCCTGAAGGAGGCCCTTTCCCAGGCGCTGGACGCCCGCATGGGCGAGCGGCAGGAGCCCTGGGGCATGCTCACGCTCAGAGTCCGCCGTGCGCGCGGCGAGGCGATACCCGAGCCCTGGTCGGACCTCAGCCTGCGCACGGACGAGCTGAACCTGTGGGGGCCGGACGAGACGGGCCGCTGGCTGGCGGTCGGCGTGGCCGACCGCGACCGCGCCGACGAGATACAACTCCTCGCGGTCGTCACCGACATGGACCCGCCGTGACCCGGACCCCCCGTGACCCGGACCCCCCGTGACCCGGCCCCCCGTGACCCGGACCCCCCGTGACCCGGACCCGCCGTGACCCGGACCCGCCGTGACCCGGACCCGCCGTGACCCGGACCCCCCGTGACCCGGACCCGCCGTGACCAGTGGCGGCCCGTGTCAGCCGGCCTCCGCCGCGGCCCGCAGCCGCGCGAACTCCTCCGCCATCGTCTCGGCCGTCCAATGGGCGTTCAGCCCGCTCGGGTTGGGCAGCACCCACACCCGCGTGGCGCCGATCGTCCGCTCCTGCGGCCCGACCTGAGCCTTGCGGTCGTCGAAGGCCGCGCGGTACGCGGTCACTCCGACCACGGCCAGCCACCGGGGCCGCCAGTGCGCCACCTTCAGGGCCAGCGCCCGGCCGCCCTCCCGGTACTCCTCGGGCGTCAGCTCGTCGGCCCGGGCGGTGGGCCGCGCCACGACGTTCGTGATGCCGAGCCCGTACGACACGAGCTCGTCCTGCTCCGCCGGCCTGAGCAGCCTGGGCGTGAACCCCGACCGGTGCAGCACCGGCCAGAAGCGGTTGCCGGGGCGGGCGAAGTGGTGGCCGGTGGCGGCCGACATCAGACCGGGGTTGATGCCGCAGAACAGCACGCGCAGGCCGGCCGCGACCACGTCCGGTATCGGGCGGTCGCGGGCGGCCTCGAGTTCCGCGCGGGTGAAGCGGGTCAGAGGATCGCCCCGGGAGCGTAGGCGGCGGCCTCCGGGTGCTGCTTCACGATCTCCTCGACGCGCGCGACGACCGCGCCGACCTGGTCGGCGGCCGCGCCGGTGAAGGACAGCTTGTCCGCCATCAGCGCCTGGAGCTGCGCGCCGTCGAGGGGGAGGCGATCGTCGGCGGCGAGCTTGTCGAGCAGGTCGTTGCGCTCGGCGCCCCGCTCCCGCATCGCCAGCGCGGTGGCGACGGCGTTCTCCTTGATCGCCTCGTGGGCGACCTCGCGGCCGACCCCTGCCCGCACCGCGCCCATCAGCACCTTGGTGGTGGCGAGGAACGGAAGGTAGCGGTCCAGCTCACGGGCGATGACGGCCGGGAAGGCGCCGAACTCGTCGAGAACGGTCAGGAACGTCTCCAGCAGGCCGTCCAGCGCGAAGAACGCGTCCGGCAGCGCGACCCGGCGCACCACCGAGCAGGACACGTCGCCCTCGTTCCACTGGTCGCCCGCCAGCTCGCCGGTCATGGAGGCGTAGCCGCGCAGGATGACCATCAGGCCGTTGACGCGCTCGCAGGAGCGGGTGTTCATCTTGTGCGGCATGGCCGAGGAGCCGACCTGGCCGGGCTTGAAGCCCTCGGTGACCAGCTCGTGCCCGGCCATCAGGCGGATCGTCTTCGCCAGCGAGGAGGGAGCGGCCGCCAGCTGCACCAGCGCGGTGACGACCTCGTAGTCCAGGGAGCGCGGGTAGACCTGGCCGACCGAGGTGAACGCCTGCGAGAAGCCCAGGTGACCGGCGATGCGCCGCTCCAGCTCGGCGAGCTTCGCGGCGTCGCCGCCCAGCAGGTCCAGCATGTCCTGCGCGGTGCCGACCGGGCCCTTGATGCCGCGCAGCGGGTAGCGGCCCAGCAGCTCCTCCACCCGGCCGTGGGCGACGAGCAGTTCGTCGGCCGCGGTGGCGAAGCGCTTGCCGAGGGTGGTGGCCTGCGCGGCCACGTTGTGCGAGCGGCCGGCCATGACCAGCTCGCCGTACTCGGCGGCGAGCCTGCCCAGGCGGGCCAGTACGGCCACCGTGCGGTCGCGCACCAGCTCCAGCGAGAGCCGGATCTGCAGCTGCTCGACGTTCTCCGTCAGGTCGCGGGAGGTCATGCCCTTGTGCACGTGCTCGTGCCCGGCGAGGTCGTTGAACTCCTCGATCCGCGCCTTCACGTCGTGCCGCGTGACCTTCTCGCGCTCGGCGATGGAGGCCAGGTCGACGGTGTCGAGGACGCGCTCGTAGTCGGCGATCGCCGCGTCCGGCACCTCGATCCCGAGATCCTTCTGGGCGCGCAGCACGGCGAGCCAGAGCTGCCGCTCCAGCCTCACCTTCTGCTCGGGCGACCAGAGCGTGGCGAGTTCGGCGGAGGCGTAGCGTCCGGCGAGGACGTTCGGGATACGGGGCTTTGCGGGCGCAGCAGTCACGTGCACCGAGTTTACTGGCGATTCGTGCAGGCCAGCGCCGCGGGGTTGTTCGTCGGAACCTACGAGAGCCCGGAGAGCTCACCGGCGTCGCCGTACGGCAGCAGTTCGGGCCGCTTGGCCGGGCGGCCGTCGCCGGAGGAGCGTCCGGTCAGCCGCCTGCCTATCCACGGCAGCAGGTGCTGCCGGGCGAAGCGGGCGTCCGCGACACGGCGGCTGACCCAGTTCGGCGGCGCGGTCGCGGCCATGGGCGTACGCCACTCGGTGTCCTCGGGCTCGTACCCGAGGGCCTGCCACACCGCCTCCGCGACCCTGCGGTGGCCCTCCGCCGTCAGGTGCAGGCGGTCCACGTCCCACAGGCGGGGGTCGGCCAGCGACGGGGCGCCGTACAGGTCGACGACGGTCGCCCCGTGCCGCCCGGCCAGCTCGTCGACGTAGGCGAACAGCTGCTCCATACGCGGCCGGAAGCGCTCCAGCACGGGCCCCTGCCGGCCCGGGCTGCGCATGAGCACGAGCCGTTCGCACGACGGCGCCAGCCGTTCCACCGCCTCGGTCAGCAGGTCCCTGACCCGGCCCATGTCGCACTTGGGCCGCAGGGTGTCGTTGAGCCCGCCCACCAGCGTGACCACGTCGGCCCGCATGGCCGCCGCCACGTCGACCTGCTCGTCGACGATCTGCCCGATCAGCTTGCCGCGCACGGCCAGGTTGGCGTACCGGAAGCCGGGCTCACGGGCGGCCATCCGCGCCGCGAGGAGGTCGGCCCAGCCGCGGTAGGAGCCGTCGGGCAGCAGGTCCGACATGCCCTCGGTGAAGGAGTCGCCGACCGCGACCAGGCTGGAATATGCGGGATTCGTCTGCATGGCGAGAGCGATGGTATCCCGCCCGGCCGCTCGCATACCAAGCGGTCGGTTCTTCCCGGGCGACGGGTCAGACGGGCTGGCCGAACAGCTCTCGCAGCACGTCCTCCATGGTGACCAGGCCCGACAGCCGGCCGTCCGCGCCGAGGACGGCCGCGAGGTGGGTGCGGCTGCCGCGCATGGCGGTGAGCACGTCGTCCAGCGGTGTGCCTTCGCGGACCCGCGCGATGGGCCGCATGTCGCGCAGCCGGAACGGCTCGTTGCGCGGGGAGGCGTCCAGCGCGTCCTTCACGTGCAGGTAGCCGATGATCCGGCGGCCCTCGTCGACCACGGGGAAGCGGGAGAAGCCGGAGTCGGCCGACAGCCGCTCCAGCTGCTCCGGGGTGACCCCGAGACGTGCGTAGACGACCCGCTCCAGCGGGAGCACCACGTCGCGCACGGGCCGGCTGCCGAGCTCCAGCGCGTCGTGCAGCCGCTCCTGCGCCCTGTCGTCGATGAGCCCGGCCTCGCTGGCGTCCTTGACGATCTCGGCCAGCTCCGTGTCGGTGAAGGTCGCGGACACCTCGTTCTTGGCCTCCACCCGCAACAGCTTCAGCAGCCCGTTCGCGAACGCGTTGACCGTGAAGATCACCGGGCGCAGGGCGCGGGACAGCCCGACCAGCGGCGGGCCGAGCAGCAGCGCGCTGCGCACCGGTTCCGCCAGCGAGATGTTCTTCGGCACCATCTCGCCGAGCAGCATGTGCAGATACGTCGCCAGCGCCAGCGCGATCACGAACGACACCGCGTGCCCGGCGCTCGCCGGCATGCCGACCGCGTGGAACACCGGCTCCAGCAGGTGCGCGATCGCGGGTTCGGCGACCACGCCGAGCACCAGCGTGCACAGGGTGATGCCGAGCTGGGCGGCGGCGAGCAGCGCGGAGACGTGCTCCAGGCCCCACAGCACGCTTTTCGCACGCCGGTCGCCCGCCTCCGCGTAGGGTTCGATCTGGCTGCGGCGCACGGAGATCAGGGCGAACTCCGCGCCCACGAAGAAGCCGTTGACGACGAGGGTCGCCAGGCCGATCAGGATCTGTACCGCGGTCACCGGCCGGCCTTCCTCTCCTCGTCGGCATGCCTGCCGCGTCGTCCGTCGCGCCGATCGGCTCGGGACGGCTCGTCGTCGAGCGGCGCGTGCAGCAGCACGCGCGCGGCCCGGCGGCCGCCCGCGTCCACCACGTCCAGCCGCCAGCCGCCCACCTGGAGCACGTCACCGGCCGCGGGTATCCGGCCCAGCTCGGTGGCGACCAGGCCCGCGAGCGTCTCGTACGGACCCTCCGGGACCCGCAGTCCGACGCGCGCGAGCTGGTCGATGCGCGCGGAGCCGTCGGCCGAGTACAGGGCACGGCCCTCGGTGTCGGCCCCGGCCGGGGCGAGGTCGGGTGTCTCGTGCGGGTCGTGCTCGTCGCGCACCTCGCCGACGACCTCCTCGACGATGTCCTCCAGTGTGGCGACCCCCGCCGTGCCGCCGTACTCGTCGATCACGACGGCCATCGTGCGGCGGCCGGACAGCCGGTCCAGCAGCCGGTCGACCGTGAGCGACTCCGGCACGAGCAGCGGCTCGCGCATGATCTCGGAGACCCGGACCCGTGGACGCCGCTCGGCGGACAGGGCCAGCACGTCCTTGACGTGGGCGGTGCCGACCACCGCGTCGAGGCTGCCGCGGTAGACGGGGAACCGGGACAGGCCCGTCGCCCGGGTCGCGTTCGCCACGTCCTCGCAGGTGGCCTGCGCCTCAAGGGCGACCACCTGGACGCGCGGGGTCATCACGTTCTCCGCGGTCAGGTCGGCGAGGTTCAGCGTCCGCACGAACAGCTCGGCGGTGTCCGCCTCCAGGGCGCCCTTCTTCGCCGAGTGCCGGGCGAGCGCCGCCAGCTCCTGGGGGCCGCGGGCGGAGGCCAGCTCCTCGGCGGGCTCCACACCGAGCCGGCGCACCACGCGGTTGGCCGTGTTGTTGAGATGGGTGATGAAGGGGCGGAAGGCCGCGCTGAACCACCGCTGCGGGGTGGCGACCCGCCGGGCCACAGCGAGCGGCGAGGAGATCGCCCAGTTCTTCGGGACCAGTTCGCCGACCACCATCAGGAACACCGTGGACAGCGCCGTGCCGAGGACGAGCGCCACCGAGGTCGCGGTGGACCCGGACAGTCCGAGCGCCTGGAGGGGCCCCGCGATCAGCTTGGCGATCGAGGGCTCGGCGAGCATGCCGACCACCAGGTTGGTGACGGTGATGCCGAGCTGGGCGCCGGAGAGCTGGAACGTCAGGTTCCGTGCGGCTTTCAGGGCGCCGGCCGCGCCCCGCTCGCCGCGCTCGGCCGCCCGCTCGAGGGAGCCGCGGTCCACGGTGGTCAGCGAGAACTCGGCCGCGACGAACGCGCCGCAGGTCACGGACAGCAGGACGGCCACCAGCAGCAGGAGCACTTCGGTCATCGGGTCACCCCCATCCCATGGTTGGCCCGGACGGGGGAGTTCGCGCGATGTCGCGCACTGGGAGGCTCGCCCATGGGCGGACGCTCACAACCTTTCATGCAGAACCGAGTGATCCTTCAATGGTAAAGGATGGGCAAAGGAATTGGGAAATGCCGGCCGATCCGGTACCGGCCGGCCCCCCGGGCTCACCGCGCCAGCGGCTTCACCCAGCGCCTCCAGTGCTCCTCGGACCCGTATCCCGCGGCCCGCCAGGCGTGGTGCGCGCGCTCGTTGCGGGTCAGCACCATGGCGTCCGCCCGCCGTCCGCCCAGCCGCACGAAACGCTCCTCGGCCGCGGCGAGCAGCGCCGAGCCGATGCCCAGCCGCCGGCGGTCCGGACGCACCGCCAGCCGGTACAGATGGCACCGCCAGCCGTCGAAGCCCGCGATCACCGTGCCGACCGGCTCACCGGCCTCCTCGGCCAGCAGCAGCGCCCCCGGGTCGCGGGCGACCAGCCGCTCCACGCCCTCCCGGTCGTCACTGATGCTCGTGCCTTCGGCGGCCGTCTTCCAGAAGGCCAGTACACCGTCGACGTCTTCGCAGGTGGCAGCCCGTATCCGCAGATCGATCATGCGGCGATCCCACCAGGAAACGGCGGCCGGCGGGCGGGATTCCGGCATCCGGAACGGGCCGCGCGCCGCGGCCCGGGCGCGGCAGGCGGTCACTCGTGGGCGATGGCCGCCAGGACGTTCATCCGGGAGGCTCTCAGGGCGGGCAGCAGGGCCGCGACGATGCCGACCACCGCGGCGCCGACGACGACCGCCACGATCGTGCCCCACGGGATCGCCAGCGCCGTCATGCCCTGGAGGGCCAGGACCTGCTGCATGCTCACGCCCCAGACCAGGCCGAGCGCCAGGCCCAGGACCGCGCCGAAGACCGCGATCACCACCGACTCCAGCCGGATCATCCGCCGCAGCTGCCGCCTGGCCAGCCCGATGGCCCGCAGCAGGCCGATCTCGCGGGTGCGCTCCACCACCGACAGGGCCAGGGTGTTCACCACGCCGAGGACGGCGATGACGATCGCCAGCCCCAGCAGGGCGTAGACGAGGTACAGCAGCACCGCGATCTGATCGTGCACCAGCTTCTTGTAGTCGGCCTGGTCGCGCACCTGCACGTTCGGATACGGGGCGAGGGACCGCTCCAGGCGGGAGCGCAGCTCGCCGGCGCCCGTGCCCGGGGCCGCGTTGACGTACAGCGCGGCGTCCTCGGTGCCGGGCACGTACTTGTCGACCGTGCCGATGCCGAAGAAGAGGCCGCCCTGCACGCCGAACCCCTCGGCCGCCTCCTGGTCGGTCAGGGCGCCGACCCTCAGCGCGGCCCGGCGGCCGCCCTGGAACTCGGCGGGCACCACGGTGCCCACGCGCACCCCGTGCTTGCGCGCGAAGCCGGCGTCCATGGCGAGATGCCCGTCGGCCAGTGCCGCCGCCGTGTTCCCTGCCGCGTACTTGATGTGCGCGACCGAGTCGAGTCGCGGGTCGTATCCGGAGGCCGCCGTCTCGACGCGCTTGCCGTCCGGCAGCCGTACGGCGATCGCGGCGAGCCGCTGCCGTACGACGAGCCCCGCGCCCGGGGTGCCGCGCACCTTGCCGGTGACCTCCGCCGGGAAGGGCACGAAGTTGCGGTTCTGCACCACGAAGTCGGCGCCCAGCGTCTTGTCGATCTGCCGGTCGAAGGAACGGGTCATCGAGGCGCTGGCCACCGACATGCCGCCCACCAGGGCCAGCCCCACCATCAGGGCGGCCGCGGTGGCGCCGGTCCGGCGGGGATTGCGCAGGGCGTTGCGCTGGCTCATCCGCCCGATGGGGCCGAACAGCGCGGGGAAGGCGCCGCCCAGCACCCGGATCAGCGGGCGCACCAGCAGCGGCCCGGCCACGACGGTCGCGACCAGGGTGAGGACCACGCCGACGCCCAGCAGGGAGGCGGCCGTCGCGGTCCTGGTCGCCGCGGCGCAGCCCCCGAGCGCGGCCAGGCCCACGGCCCCGAGGGCCGCGCCCGCCACCGCGCGCACCCGCAACGGGCGCCCCGCACCGGCGACTTCCGCGTCCGCGAGGGCCGCCATCGGCGACACACCGGCGGCGCGGCGGGCCGGCAGATAGGCCGCCACGAAGGTGACCCCGACACCGACGACGTACGCCGCGACCGGTGTGCTCCAGCCGATGACCATCTCGGTGGCCGTCAGATTCATGCCGAAGGCGCTCAGCAGCCTGATCAGCCCGGCCGCCAGGCCGATGCCCGCCGCCAGGCCCAGCGTGGACCCGACCAGGCCGAGCAGGACCGCCTCGGTCAGCACCGACCGCCGCACCTGACGCCGGTCCGCGCCCAGGGCGCGCAGCAGGCCCAGCTCACGGGTGCGCTGGGCGATCAGCATGGAGAAGGTGTTGACGATGAGGAAGACGCCGACGAGGACGGCGATCCCGGCGAAGCCGAGCATCACGTACTTGATGACCTTGAGGAAGCCGCCGAGGTCGGCGGCGGCCGACTTGGCCTGCTCGCCCGCCGTCCTCAGGTCGTAGCCGCCGGTGCCGATCGCCGCGCCCACGCGGCGCTTGAGTGCGGCGTCGCTGACGCCCTTCACCGCGTCGAGGGAGATGCTCGTCGCGCGGTCCGCGGAGCCGAGCAGGCGGCTCTGCGCGGTCGGGGTGTCGAGGAAGATCCGTGCCGAGCCCGGGTTGGTGGTGGTGAAGGTCGCGATGCCGCTGACGCGCACCGGGAACGTCCCGGTCGGCGCCTGCACGGCCAGCCGGTCGCCGATCCGCACGCCCTTGTGCCGGGCCGTGTCGGCGTCCAGGACCGCCTCGCCGTCGCCGTGCGGGGCGTGGCCCGAGGTCAGCCGGACCGGGCTGCGGGCGGTGGCCTGCCAGTTGGACGCGATGGTCGGGGCCCCGGTGGTCGGTCCGACCGGCTGGTTCCTGTCGTCGACCACCGTGACGTTCTCCACGAGGACGTTCACCCGGCTCGCGGCGACGCCGTCCACCTTGGCCAGGCGGGCGGCCAGCGAGGCCGGCAGGGTCTGCACCGCGCCCGTGCGGATGGGGGACTTGAGGTCCTGCCGGGGCGCCACGGTGACATCGGCGGCGGTCGAGGCGAAGAGGCGGTCGAAGGTGCGGGCGACGGTGTCCGAGAAGATCAGGCTGCCCGCGACGAACGCCACGGACAGCACGACCGCCAGGGCGGAGAGCAGCAGACGCCCCTTGTGGGCGAGGAAGCTGCGCAGCGTCGCCCTGAGCACCGGCTCAGGCCTCCTCTACGGCGGCGCCGTCGCCGTCGGTGCCGCGCGGCCCGTCCTCCACGAACCGGTCACCGGCCGCGCCGGGACGCGAGGGCCGTGTGCTGCCGGGGATGCGGGGGGTGCGGGGAGCGCCGTCGACCCGTCGGACAGGGGCGGTTCGGCCGGAACCGGCCGGCCCCCCGGCGTGCCCCGGCCCCCCGGCGTTCCCCGGACCGCCGTCGTCGCCGCCGGCCGGGGTCTGCGCGCCCGCGAACAGGCGCATCCGCTCCAGTACGGCCTCGGCCGTCGGGTGTTCCATCTCGTCCACGATCCGGCCGTCCGCGAGGTAGAGCACCAGGTCGGAGTGGGCGGCGGCGCCCGGGTCGTGGGTGACCATGACGACCGTCTGGCCGAGGGAGTCGACGGCCTCGCGCAGGAAGCCGAGCACCTCGAGACCGGACCGCGAGTCGAGGTTTCCGGTCGGCTCGTCGGCGAAGATCAGCTCGGGCCGGGAGGCGAGCGCCCGCGCGCAGGCCACGCGTTGCTGCTGGCCGCCGGACAGCTGGGACGGCCGGTGCTTGAGCCGGTCGCGCAGCCCGAGCGTGTCGATCACCCGGTCCAGCCACTCCTCGTCGGGCTTCCTGCCGGCGATGTCCATCGGCAGGGTGATGTTCTCCAGCGCGTTGAGCGTCGGAATGAGGTTGAACGACTGGAACATGAAGCCGATCCGGTCCCGGCGCAGCCGGGTCAGCTCACGGTCCTTCAGCCCCGTGATCTCCGTGTCGCCGATCCACACCTGTCCGGCCGAGACCGTGTCGAGCCCCGCCAGGCAGTGCATCAGGGTGGACTTGCCGGAACCGGACGGGCCCATGACCGTCGTGAAGCGGCCGCGCGCGATGTCGACGTCCACCGAGTCCAGTGCGAGCACGGTGGTCTCGCCCGACCCGTACGCCTTGGTCAGCCCGCGGGCGCGGGCCGCGGTGCCCTCGGCCAGCGGCCTGCCCGGCGTCGCAGCAGCAGGTGTGGACACGACGGCCTCCTCGATGGTCCTGCGTCCCTGTACGTCCTGGCACATGACTGCCTTGTCCCCGGCCGAGCCTAGTGTGACCAGGTCCACAGCCGGTATCCCCCGTTGGGCCGAGCCGCGTCTCCACCCCCGGGCAGGCACTTCGCGGTCCGTGTAAGGGGCACCCTCCACCCGGGGGGCGGCACGCCGGGACAGCCCTTGCCCATGCTAGCGGTCACGCGCTAGCGTCGAGGCATGGCGAAGACCCAGCTGAACGTGAGAGTCGACGAGGGCACCGCCCGCGCCGCCCGCGAACGCGCCCTGGCCCGGGGCATGAGCGTCAACCGCTACATCGAGGAGCTGGTCCGCCAGGACACCGGCGAGGCGGGCCGCACCTTCGTGGAGGCCGCCGCCGACTTCATGAAGAGCTACGAGGCGGTCTTCGCCGAGGAGTTCGGCACCCACCGCGAGGGTAGCCGCGGACACCGGGGCGAAGGCCGGCGCTGATCCCTTGAACGATCTCAGGATCGACCTCGCCTGGCTGCTCATGCTCGCCGAACGGATGACGCCCGGGGACCCGCAGGTCACCGACTGGGGCGCGCTGGTCGCGGCGGTGGCACGGCACCGGGCCGAGATCTTCGACGTCCCCGTCTACGACACCCCGCACGCGCGCGCCGCCGCGCTGCTGCAACTCCTCGTCCACGTGCCCGCGCTGGAGCGTTCCAACGCCCTGTTCGCCTCCGCGGTCGCCTACGCCTACCTGGTCGCCAGCGGCCTGAAGGTGGTCACCTCGCCCGAGCAGGTCCGCGACCTGGCCCGGCTGGTCAAGAGCGGTGAGGCCTCGGTGCACGACATCGCGGAGGAACTCCGGCAGTGGAGCCTGTGAAGTCACCGGGTCAGCCACTCACCGGCTCTCCGGCTCCTCGGTCACCGGGTCATCGAGTCACCGGACTCCGGCCGCCACGCCGTACCCACTGAGCAGTACGAGCTGGGCAGGGCCGGCCCCTTCTCCGGCAGGAGCACCCGCCGGTAGGGCCCGAGCGCGAAGCCGGCCTCCCGCAGCGCGGCCACCGGATCGCGGGCCAGATGGCAGCCGCCGCTCAGCAGCGGCCACACCGTGCGGTCCAGGGCGCGCTGGGTCAGCCCCATCGCCCGGCCGCCGCCCCTGCCGTGCTCGAGGAACCGCGCCTCGCCGCCCGGCCGCAGCACCCGGCGGACCTCGCCGAGCGCCCGGGGCACATCGCGCACGCTGCACAGCACCAGGCAGAGCACCACGGCGTCGAAGGCCTCGCTCTTGACCGGCAGCGCCTCCGCGCACCCCGGCACCACGTCCACCGGGACCTCGGCGCGCAGGGCCGCCTCCACCGCCCGCTGCCGCAGCAGCCGCTCCGGCTCGATGGCGACGACCTCCGCGACCGTGCCCGGGTAGCGGGCGAAGTTCAGCCCGTTGCCCGCGCCGATCTCCAGGACCCGCCCGGAGAGCCCGGTCAGCAGCCGCTCCCGCACCCCCGCCATGCCCAGCCTGGTCTCCGCGGCCACCGCGGCGCGGGCGTAGCAGCGCGCGAACAGCGGATGGTGGACGGGGTCCGGCGCGACCTTGCCGGCGCCCTCGGACCGTATCGGCATGGCGACCTCCCGGGCGGACGGGCCTACCGGGAGTGTCCCCCGTCCGGCCTCAGCGCACGCCCGCCGGAGCGAACGGCGCCGGGCACTCGCGCACCGTGAACGCCTCCGCGTCCCACCTGCCGTTGAGGCGGGGCGCCAGCCAGTCCGGGGCCGCAGCGCGGAATCCGCCGGGCGCGAGCGACCCCGCGCCCTCCGGCAGCGCGCCGAGCAGGGGAGCGCCGGCCACCTGCGGCAGATCGGCCACATTGCAGCGGGCGGCGAGGTCGGGTTCGGCGGGCCAGCTGCCGATCACCACGCCGAGCGGGTCCAGCTCGCGGCGCCGCAGTTCCCGTACGGTCAGCTCGGTCGTGTTGAGCGTGCCGAGCCCCGCCTGGGCGACCACCAGCACCGGGGCGCGCAGCAGTTCCGCCACGTCCGCGAGTGTGCCGCCCTCCTCGTCGAACCGTACGAGCAGCCCGCCCGCGCCCTCCACCAGCACCAGGTCGTGCCCGGCGGCCAGCCCGGTGGCGGCCTCGGCCACCTGCTGCGGGCGCACCGGGGCGCGCCCGGCCCGCAGGGCCGCCGTGCCGGGCGCCAACGGTTCGGGATAGCGGGCCACTTCGGCCGTCGTCACCGGTCCGGCGAGCCGCGCGACCTCGTCGGCGTCGCCGCGCTCGTCCGGCCCGACCCCGGTCTGCGCGGCCTTGAGCACGGCCACCGACCGCCCGGCCGCGAGGGCAGCGGCGGCGACCGCGGCCGTCGTGACCGTCTTGCCGACCTCCGTGCCCGTTCCCGTGATCACCAGTACCGGCATCTCAGCCCTCCCGTGCTGCCGCGCACACCGCGCGCGCGATCCGTGCCACGTCCGCGTCGCCCGTGACGTACGGCGGCATCGTGTAGACCAGGTCCCGGAACGGGCGCAGCCAGACGCCCTCGTGCACGGCGGCCCGGGTCGCCGCCGTCATGTCCACCTCGTGGTCGAGCTGGACCACGCCGATGGCGCCCAGGACGCGCACGTCCCGCACCCCGTCGAGTCCGGCCGCCGGGGCGAGCCCGTCGCGCAGGCCCGCCTCGATCCGCTTCACCTCGGTGCGCCAGTCCTGGCCCAGCAGCAGTTCGACCGAGGCGCACGCCACCGCGGCCGCCAGCGGGTTGCCCATGAACGTGGGACCGTGCGCCAGCACCGGCACCTCGCCGCGCGAGATGCCGTCGGCCACCCGCGCGGTGCACAGCGTCGCCGCCATCGTCAGATAGCCACCGGTCAGCGCCTTGCCCACGCACATCACGTCCGGAGTCACGGACGCGTGCCCGGCGGCGAACAGCTCACCGGTGCGGCCGAAACCGGTGGCGATCTCGTCGAACACCAGCAGCACGCCGTGCGCGTCGCACGCCTCGCGCAGCGTCCGCAGATACGCGGGGGAGTGGAAGCGCATCCCGCCCGCGCCCTGCACCACCGGCTCGACGATCACGGCGGCCAGTTCGCCGGCGTGCCGTTCGATCAGGTCGTGCAGATGGGCGGCGTACGACTCCTCGTACGCGGCCGGCGGCGCATCGGCGAAGACCTGGCGGGGCAGGACGCCCGACCACAGCTCGTGCATCCCGCCCTCGGGATCGCACACGGACATCGGCTGCCAGGTGTCGCCGTGGTAGCCGCCGCGCCAGGTCAGCAGGCGCCGCTTCTCCGGGCGGCCCAGCGAACGCCAGTACTGCAGGCACATCTTGACCGCCACCTCGACCGACACCGAGCCGGAGTCGGCGAGGAACACGTGCTCCAGGCCGTCGGGTGACATGTCGACAAGGAGCTTCGCGAGGCGGACGGCGGGCTCGTGGGTGAGCCCGCCGAACATGACGTGGCTCATCCGCGAAAGCTGCTCGCGGACGGCCTCGTCGAGCACCGGGTGGCGGTAGCCGTGGATCGCGGCCCACCAGGACGACATGCCGTCCACGAGCTCGCCCGAGCCGTCCGCAAGCCTGAGCCGCACCCCGCTCGCCGATTCCACGACGAGCGGTTCCGTACGGCCCGGCATCGGGCCGTACGGGTGCCACACGTGCCGGCGGTCGAGGTCCAGCAGTTCGGGCACGGACAGGGCGGGCACCTCAGGCATTGGGCGCGAGATCCGTGCCGGCGCCCCGGCGGCGTACGGCCACGAGGTCCGTGCGGGGCTCGCCCGCCGCCTTCGTCTCCGCGACGGGAGCCGCGGCGGAACCGCACACTCCGGCGCCCTCGTGCGACCCGCACCCCGCGCTCTCCGCCGACCCGCACCCGGCGCCCTCGTGCGACCCGCACCCGGCGTCCTCGTGCGAGCCGCACACCCCGGCCCCGGTCCCGGCCGTCACGCGGTGCTCCGGAAGCGTCACCTCGCCGGCGCCCTCCACCTCGAAGCCGGCGTCCGCGATCATCTCCAGGTCGGCCTTGCCGGCCTGGCCCTCGCTGGTCAGGTAGTCGCCGAGGAAGATGGAGTTGGCCAAGTGCAGGGCCAGGGGCTGCATGGTGCGCAGGTGCACCTCGCGGCCGCCCGCGATCCGGACCTCCACGTCGGGGCAGACGAACCGCACCATCGCGAGGATCCGCAGACAGCGCTGCGGGGTCAGGTTCCACTCCTTGGCGAGCGGGGTGCCCTCGAACGGGATCAGGAAGTTCACCGGAACGGAGTCCGGATCCAGCTCGCGCAGCGAGTACACGACGTCGACGAGGTCCTCGTCGCTCTCGCCCATGCCGGCGATCAGACCGGAGCACGCGGACAGACCGGCCGCGTGCGCCTTGTTCACCGTGTCCACCCGGTCGGCGTAGGTGTGGGTGGTGGTGATGTCGCCGTAGGTCGACTCGGAGGTGTTCAGGTTGTGGTTGTAGGCGTCGGCGCCGGCCTCGCGCAGCCGCTCGGCCTGGCCGTCGGAGAGCAGGCCGAGGCAGGCGCACACCTCGACGCCCTCGTTCTGCTCCTTGATCGCCTTGATGGTGTCCGAGACCCGGTCCACGTCACGGTCCGTCGGACCGCGCCCGCTGGCCACCAGGCACACCCGCTTGGCGCCGCCCGCCAGCCCGGCCGCGGCCGCCTTCGAGGCGTCGTCGGGCTTGAGCCAGGTGTACTTGAGGATGTCGGCCTTCGAGCCGAGGCGCTGCGAGCAGTAGGAGCAGTCCTCGGGGCACAAGCCCGACTTGAGGTTGACGAGGTAGTTCAGTTTCACCCGCCGTCCGAACCAGTGGCGGCGCACCTTCCCGGCCGCGGCCACCACGTCGAGCAGGTCGTCGTCGGAGGTGGCCAGCACGGCCAGAGCTTCCTCGCGGGTCGGCAGCTCGCGCCGAAGCCCCTTGTCCACCAGCGTGTTCAGCAGGTCCATGGAAGCCGATCCTGTCCTACGGGGCCGCCCCGGGCCAAGGAGACTTTGCACAACAGAGACGCATCGACGTGTGGGTATTGCCACACCATGGGCGCCCGGTCCGCCCGCTAGTGTCTGTCCACTGCCTACAAAAGCCCCGGAGGAGCCATGGCGTTCGGCTGGATCGACGAGCAGGCGGACGCGCGCCGCCGGGCCGGACTCGTACGGACGCTGCGCCCCCGCCCGGCCGACTCGCCGCTGCTGGACCTGGCGAGCAACGACTACCTGGGACTGGCCCGCCATCCGGAGGTCACCGAGGCGGCCGCGGCCGCGGCGCGCACCTGGGGCGGCGGCTCCACCGGCTCCCGGCTGGTGACCGGGACGACCGAGCTGCACACCGAACTGGAGCGCGAGCTGGCCGAGTTCTGCGGCTTCGAGGCGGCGCTCGTCTTCTCCTCCGGTTACGCCGCGAACCTCGCCGCGGTCACCGCGCTGGCCCCGCACGGCACGCTGGTCGTGTCCGACGGGGGCAACCACGCCTCGCTGATCGACGGCTGCCGGCTGGCCCGGGGCGTCACGCAGGTCGTGCCGCACGCCGACCCGGAGGCCGTGCGCAAGGCGCTCGGGACGCACGAGGGGCCCGCGGTCCTGGTGTCCGACACCGTGTTCTCGGTGGACGGCGACGCGGCCCCGCTCGGCGAGTTCGCGGCGGTGTGCCGGGAGCGCGGCGCGGGCCTGGTCGTCGACGACGCCCACGGTCTCGGCGTCCTCGGCGACGGGGGCCGGGGGGCCGCGCTGGCTACGGGCCTCGCGGGCGCGGCGGACGTGGTCGTGACGGTCACGCTGTCCAAGTCGCTGGGCAGCCAGGGCGGGGCGGTGCTCGGTCCCGCGCGGGTCGTCGACCACCTGGTCAACGCGGCCCGTACGTTCATCTTCGACACGGGCCTCGCACCGGCGGCCGCGGGCGCGGCCCTGGCGGCGCTGCGGCTGCTGCGCCGCGAGCCGCAACGGGCGGCACGCGCGCGTGAGGTGGCGGGTGAGCTCCACGCGCGGCTGACCGCCGCGGGCCTGGAGGCGGTGCGTCCGGACGCCGCGGTGGTCTCCGTGCGGGCTCCGTCCCCGGAGGGGGCCGTGCGGTGGGCGGCCGACTGCCGGGCCGCCGGGCTCGCCGTGGGCTGCTTCCGTCCTCCTTCCGTGCCCGACGGTGTCTCACGGCTGAGGCTGACCGCCCGCGCGGACCTCTCCGGGGATCAGATCGAACGCGCTGTACGGGTCATCGGCGAGACACGGCCATGAGTCGGCGTGACACGGCCGGGCGTCGCCGGACTGAGAGGTATCAGGTCCTGGGTTCTAGAGGTGCGGCACGCGGTGCACCGCGGCCGTGAAGTCCGCCCAGCTCGCGGGGGAGAAGAGCAGCGCGGGCCCGGCCGGGTCCTTGGAGTCGCGCACGGCGAGCAGTCCGGCGCCCGGCCCCGAGGCCGGCCGGGCCGTCTCGACGCAGTTGTTGGCCCCGGTGCTGTAGCTGCTGCGCAGCCATCGCACGCCGTGCAGATCGGTAGTGGACGGTACGTTCCGAGGCAGAGCGGTCATGGTGCCTCCTTAGCGCGGTGACGCGCCGCCACTGATGTCGGCGCATCCGGCGATGAAATCCGACGAGTCCTCGGGCGAGAGGGCATGGCTCCGAAGAGTGTCGAAGGCCTCCGTATAGGCCTCCAGGTCTTCTTTCCGTTCGAGGTAGAGGCTACTCGTCAAGTGGTCGAGAACCACCACATCCAGATCAGAAGTGTTCGAAAATGAGAAGATAACGAAAGGCCCGGTGAGGCCGATGTGCGCACCCGAGCCGAACGGCAGTACCTGCAACCGCACTTGGGGCAGCCGGGCCGCCTCCGCCAGCCGCCGGAGCTGACGCGCCATCACCTCGGGGCCGCCGATCTGCCGGCGCAGCACCGCCTCGTCCAGCACCGCGCTCAGCCGCAGCGGCGGGTCGGCCCGCAGTACGTCCTGCCGGGCCAGCCGCACCTCCACCAGCGCGTCCAGCCGCTCGTCGTCGAGCCCCTCCACGGCGGCCCGGGTGACCGCGCGGGCGTACTCGGGGGTCTGCAGCAGCCCCGGCACGACCGAGGTCTCCAGGGTGCGCATCGCGCTCGCCTGCGACTCCAGGCTGATGAAGTCGCGGTAGGCGGGCGGCAGCACGCCCCGGTAGGCGTGCCACCAGTGGTCCCGGCCGCCGCCGTCCTCGGAGCCCGCCAGCACCAGCAGCAACTCGCGCAACTGGGCGTCCCGTACCGCGTAGGCGTCCAGCAGTAACCGCACATCGGCCGGTTTCACCCCGCTGGCGCCGGTCTCGATCCGGCTGACCTTCGACTGGTGCCAGCCCACCAGCCGGGCCGCCTGCCCACTGGTGAGACCGGCGGCGGCGCGCAGCGCGCGCAGTTCGGCGCCCAGCTTCCGGCGGCGGACCGCGGGGCCGTGCTGCATGGGCTACTCCTTACTCCTCCCGGGCCGCCCCAGTACGGTTTGCCCTCGCAGAGTTCACCGCTTCGAGCGACAGATATATGCATATCTTGGTGGATCGCCGCCCAGGACCGGTTCGTGATGGCAGTCTGACGACGAAGCACCAGTCCGGGACCGTACTCGAACCATCCGCTCCGTGTCGGACTCACGGTCCCGCGGGAAAGGGACGACGTCGCCATGGCAGACCATCTGGAAGCATCCGTCACTCTGCCGAGCGATCCCGCCTCGGTCTCCGCTGCCCGGGCCTACGCCCTGGGCACGCTGGCGGAGTGGGGCATGCCACCGGAGGCGGACACCTGCGACACGGTCCGGCTCATCGTCTCCGAGCTCGCCACCAACGCCGTGCAGCACACGTTCGGGCAGTCGCCCACCTTCACGGTGGACCTCGCCCTGGAGCGTGACGAACAGTTGCGCATCGGGGTCACCGACAGCCATCCGCGGTTCCCCAAACGCCTGCCGGCCGCTGTCCAGCAGGACAACGGCCGGGGCATGGTGATCATCCGGTGGCTCACCGCGGAGTGCGGCGGCCGGCTGACCGTGCGGCCCACCCGCGAGGGCGGCAAGACGGTCAGCATCGAACTTCCGTGGTGCGTCCCCGCCCACCCGGTCACGGCAGCGGGCCGGCAGGAGCCGTAGCGCGGCCGGGCGGCGGCCGTGACGGTGCGTCGGGCGCCGTCACCGTGTCCGCGCGCGGGTCAGTTGACCCGGCCGTACCAGACGCTCCTCGTCCAGATCTTCTGCAACCGCACCACGTCCCCGGTCTTCGGGGCGTGCCAGATCTTGCCGCCGCCGGCGTAGATGCCGACGTGGTAGACGTACGAGCCCGAGTGGAAGAACACCAGGTCCCCGGCCCGGCGGCTGCTCGCGGAGATGTGGTGGGTCTTGTTGTACTGCTGGGCCGCCGTGCGGGGCAGCTTCTTGCCCGCCTTCTTGAACGAGTACAGCGTCAGCCCGGAGCAGTCGAACCGGCGGGGCCCTGTCGCTCCCCACTGGTAGGGCGAGCCCTTCTTGGACGCCGCGACCTGCAGCGCCTTCGTCCCCAGGGTGGCTGCCGAGGCCTCCGAGGCCACGCCGGGAACCACGATGGAGCCACCCACGGCGGCGATGGTCAGGGCGGAGGCCGTGCCGGCCCGGGCCATCAGTGACGGGACACGATTGAGCGCAGTCATGCGCAACCCTTCGTCAGCCGCCTGTGAAGGATGACCTGTCGGATTCGGGCTGGCGAAGTTGCCCGGCCGCGTTGCCGCGGCTTCACCCCAAGGGCTGCTCGGTCCGGTCATGGCGTGACCGTTCCGGCGACCCGTCGTGCTTGGGTCCTCCACTCCTGCCGATCCACTTCCGTCGACCGGTCATCCGCGCGGCGGCAGGACTCGGCGTCCGCGCGGACCGCCCCGCCGCTGTGGCGGGGGCTTGTCGTCAGACACGGATCTTCACCCACGGATGTCCGAAAATCCCAACGCAACCGGGGATTTGTGTTGTTACTCACCACTCACCCGTTCGGGTGGACACCCGTGCGTTCGAACGGTCGTCGCTCTTGGCGGCGAGCCCCGGACCAGCACCGGAACGCCCCATTCCGCCATCCGGGCACGCGCGTTGCGCAACCCGGACGGTGCCGAAAAAGGACGCGTTCCTACGCTGAAAGGGGGTACGTCATTTGGTCCGTTTCGACTCGGCGGCCCGCGCTTCGTCGTCGCCGGGTGCGGCGCTCGCCGGAGGGTGCGTCAACTGCCCTGGCCTGGCGGGACGGTGACACGGGCGGTGCGCCGCTCCCCGTCCAGCGCGCGCAGCGCCCGCGCGAAGGTGGCCGCGTGCGACTCCGTCCCGCCGCGTTGGTGCATCAGGGTGAGCGCGTCGCGCAGTTGGCCCGCCCGAGCCGCGAGCGCCTGCGTGGCCCTCAGGCCCCGTCATCCTGGTCGACGTCGGGCTCGACGTCGGGCTCGTACCGGCGACGGGTGTCCGGATCGTGTCCGGGGAGCTCTGACCGACCGGCGGCCAAGTGGTCCGTGAGTCCATGGGCCGGCCGAAGGCCACCCGCGCCGAAGACGCGCCGGGCACGCCGGTCGCCGGAGGCCGCGACACCGTCTCCCGGGAGGCGGTGCTCCGCCGGACCGTCGCGGCGGTGGCCTGGGCCCGCGGTGCCGGGCGGACGCCGGGGTACGGGAGGCCCCGGGGGAGCAGTCGTTTCTCCGCTCAGCGGAACTCACCGTGCCGGTTATCGGATTGGCAAAGAAGGTCAACAACCCCTGTTCTCAGAGACCTCACAGCCGGAAGGATCCCCGTATCCCATTCGCAACGATGTACGGGGAGGTCCCACTTGAGGGACATGAGACCGAAGAGCCGTGTGGCGGCGTTCGGTTCGGCCGGTGCGCTGCTCACCGCGGCCCTGATAGCCGGTGCCGTCTCGGCTCCCGCCGCCAGCGCGGACAGCCGGCACGGCCAGGACCGCGAGGCCAAGGGCGCCGCGATCGCCGCGGCCCGCGCCGCGAAGGCCGGCATCCACTGGCAGGACTGCCCCGCCGACTGGGGGCTGGCCAAGCCGATCCAGTGCGGTTACGTGTCGGTGCCGCTCGACTACGCCCATCCGTACGGCAAGCAGATCAAGCTCGCCGTCGACCGGATCGGCAACACGGGCACCAAGGAGGAGCGCCAGGGCGCCCTGGTCTACAACCCGGGTGGACCGGGCGGCTCGGGCCTGCGCTTCCCGGCCCGCGTCACCTCCAAGAACCCCGTCTGGGCGAACGTGGCCAAGGCCTACGACTTCGTCGGGTTCGACCCGCGCGGTGTCGGCCACTCCGCGGCCATCTCCTGCATGGACCCGCAAGAGTTCGTCAAGGCGCCCAAGATGGACCCGGTGCCCGGCTCCGAGGCGGACAAGCTGGCCCAGCGCAAGCTGGCCCGCGAGTACGCCGAGGGCTGCCTGGACCGCACCGGCCGCGCCATGCTCCAGCAGATGACCACGCCGAACACCGCGCGCGACCTCGACGTCATCCGCGCCGCGCTCGGCGAGAAGAAGATCAACTACCTGGGCGTCTCCTACGGCACCTACCTCGGCGCCGTCTACGGCACCCTGTTCCCGGGCCACATCCGCCGGATGATCGTCGACAGCGTCGTCAACCCGGCGCGGGAGAACATCTGGTACGAGGCCAACCTGGGCCAGGACGTCGCCTTCGAGGGCCGCTGGAAGGACTGGCAGGACTGGGTCGCCAAGAACGACGCGACCTTCCACCTCGGCACCACCCGCGACGCCGTCCAGGCCAAGTGGCTCGAGCTGCGCGCCACCGCCAAGAAGAACCCGATCGGCGGCGTGGTCGGCCCGGCCGAGCTGCTCGCCTTCTTCCAGAGCGCCCCGTACTACGACTCCGCGTGGATCCCGGTGGCGACGGTGTTCAGCAAGTACTACGCCGGCGACACCCAGGCGCTCGTCGACGCGGCCGCGCCCAACATGTCGGACACCGCGGGCAACATCTCCGCGGAGAACGGCAACGCCGTCTACACGGCCGTGGAGTGCACCGACGCCAAGTGGCCCACCAGCTGGAAGAAGTGGGACGCGGACAACACGCGGCTGAACAAGAAGTACCCCTTCCTGACCTGGTCCAACGCATGGATGAACCTGCCGTGCGCCACCTGGCCGGTCAAGCAGCAGACCCCGGTGAACGTCAAGACCGGCAAGGGCCTGCCGCAGGTGCTCATCGTGCAGTCCACGCGTGACGCCGCCACCCCGTACCAGGGCGCCGTCGAACTGCACAAGCGGTTCAAGGGCTCCCGCCTGATCACCGAGAAGGACGCCGGCTCCCACGGCGTCACCGGCCTGGTCAACCCGTGCATCAACGACCGGGTGAACGCCTACCTGCTCACCGGCAAGGTGGACAAGGCGGACGTGACCTGCGGTCCGCACGCGACCCCGAAGCCGTAACACCGGGACGCGACGCACGAGGGGCGGCCGGGGTTCGACCCCGGCCGCCCCTTCGCCGTACCGCCCCTTCGCCGTACCACGCCCTTCGCCGGTGGCGCGCAGGTCATCCCAGCGGCGCCCGCGGGAACTTGCGCTCCCTCTCGCCCTTGGCCGCCGCCTCCTCCGCCTTGGCCACGGCCGCGTACTGGTCGACGTACTCCTGCTCGGACAGCGACAGGATGGCGTACATGATCTCGTCGGTGACGGCGCGCAGCACCGCCTTCTCGTTCTCCATGCCCGCGTAGCGCGAGAAGTCCAGGGGCTTGCCGAAGCGGATGACCACCGGGTGGACGCGCGGCACCACCTTGCCCGGCGGCTGCGCCTCGAACGTGCCGATCATGGCGCAGGGAATCACCGGCACCTGCGCCCTCAGCGCCATCACCGCGACGCCCACCTTGCCCTTGTAGAGGCGGCCGTCGTGCGAACGGGTGCCCTCCGGGTAGATCCCGAGCAGCTCTCCCTCGCGCAGCACCCCGAGCCCCTCGCGGATCGCGGCCTGGCCGGCCTCCTTGCCGGAGCGGTCGACCGGGATCTGCCCCGCGCTGCGGAAGAAGGCAGCGGTGAGGCGGCCCTTGACGCCCGGACCGGTGAAGTACTCCGCCTTGGCGAGGAAGGTGATGCGCCGTTTGAGCATGGCCGGCATCAGGAAGTGGTCCGAGAACGACAGGTGGTTGCCCGCGACGATGGCCGCACCGGACGCCGGTACGTTCTCGAGCCCCTCGATCCGCGGGCGGAAGACCAGCCGCAGCAGTGGTCCCAGCAGGACGTATTTGAGCAGGTAGTAGAACAAGGGGTCGCTCCTCACTCGTGCGGATCTGCTCAACCGCCGCGTTCTCGCAGGTCAACGTGTCTGTCGAATGGGGTGTCAGTGTAAGTGCAGGCACAGTGACGCGGAACCGGTCGCGGCACGGTCAGCCTGGTACTACTGAGCGGTAGGTATCAACCCGATCGCTGAGAGTGACGTGATCACAGGGGTCAGTGGCGCACGTGTGGCCCCTGGAACCGCCGTCGCCGGCGCGGCACGTCGTACGGTGGGGGAATGGCCCCTCCGCTTCCGGGTCCCCTCGCGCACCTGGCACCGCTGCTCAGCCACTACGGCTACTGGGCCGTGGGGGGCGTGGTCTTCGTGGAGGACTTCGGCATCCCGGCCCCCGGCGAGACGATCCTGATCGCCGCGGGCGTGTACGCCGGTGCCGGCGAGCTCAACGTGATCGTCGTGGGCGCGATCGCGTTCGCGGCCGCCGTCGCCGGGGACAACATCGGGTATCTCATCGGGCACTACGGCGGGCGCGCCTTCGTGCACCGCTGGGGGAAGTACGTCTTCCTGACTCCGGAGAGGTTCGAGAAGGCCGAGCGGTTCTTCGCCAGACACGGCGGCAAGATCGTCACGGTGGCGCGCTTCATCGAGGGCCTGCGCCAGGCCAACGGCATCATCGCCGGCACCTCCGGCATGCCCTGGCGCCGCTTCGTCGCCTTCAACGCGCTCGGCGCGGCCCTGTGGGTGGGTCTGTGGCTGACGATCGCCTACTTCGCGGGCAGCCACATCAACACCGTCTACGAAGAGATCGTCAAGTACGAGCGGTACGTCCTCATCGCGCTGGGCCTCGTCGTCGTCGGGTTCGTCGTCCGCCATGTGCTGCGGCGCCGCAAGCAGCGCGCGGACACCGGCGAGTGAGGACACGTCACCCGGTCGGCGCAAGACGGGTGGAATACCCCCAGGGGGTATGTGGTTGAGGTGTGCGGAAACCTCGTCGACAAGGGGGAACGGCATGAACCACTCGGCGCACGTCCACCACCACGGCCACGAACCGCGGCACTCCGCGGTCTCCTGGCGCATGGCCTCCCAGGCGACCCTGCACTGCCTGACCGGATGCGCCATCGGCGAGGTGCTCGGCATGGTCGTCGGCACCGCCGCGGGTCTGCACAACGCGGCCACCGTCGTCGTCTCCATCGCGCTGGCCTTCGTCTTCGGCTACGCGCTCACCATGCGCGGCGTCCTGCGGTCGGGCCTGCCGCCACGCGAGGCGCTGAAGGTCGCCCTCGCCGCCGACACCGTGTCCATCGCGGTGATGGAACTCATCGACAACACCGTCATGGTCGGGGTGCCCGGGGCGATGGACGCCGGTCTGGCCGACGCCGTGTTCTGGGTGTCGCTCGTCCTCTCCCTCGCCCTGGCCTTCCTGCTGACCACCCCGGTCAACCGGTGGATGATCGGCCGGGGCAAGGGGCACGCGGTCGTGCACGCCTACCACTGACCGCCCCCGCCGGGCCCGTTCAGGGGCGCGGACCGCGGCTCGTGGTCCCGTCCAGCGGGCCCGGCTCCGTGCGGCCGTAGTGCCGGGCGGCCCGGTGCGTGCCCCGGCGGTGTGTCGCGGCGCCGGCCAGGAGCGTCAGGCCCAGGCAGAAGATCAGCGCGAGCGCCAGCCCGGCGCTGAAGACCTCCAGGGTGTCCATCCTGGCGATGTCGTTGCCGAGCATCGACACCGTGTACTCCGGGCCCCCGGACATGTTGCCGGCGATGGCCAGGGCGGTGAAGGCGCCGGTCGCCGCGAGGAGGAGCAGTCCGATGAGCAGCATGGGAGTCATCTCCTCAAAGAGTCCCGTCACCGCGGCGGGTACCCGGCATCCCGCCGGGCAGGCACGCGTTCGGTGACGGAACACGCCGGACCCGGCATGCCGGGTGCGGCACCGCACGCGCCGGGTACCCGGCGGGCACAGCGCGGTGAACGGCACCGCAGGACCCGACGAGAGGAGGCGTCATGGCTCAGCACGTACGCGACATCATGACCAGCCACCTGGTGACGGTGGAACCGCAGACCTCGGTGACCACGGTGGCGCAGAAGATGCGCGACGAGGACATCGGAGTGGTCCTGGTGACCGAGGGCGAGGAGTTGCGCGGCCTGGTCAGCGACCGCGACCTGGTGGTGCGGGCGCTGGCGGAGGGCGGCGACCCGGAGCAGCGGACCGTCGCCTCCGCGTGCAGCGGCGACCTGCTCACCGTGACCCCCGACGAGGACCTGGACCAGGCGGTGCGGCTGATGCGCGAGCACTCCGTGCGCCGGGTGCCGGTCGTCGACCAGGGGCACGCCGTGGGCATCGTCTCGCTCGGCGACCTCGCCATCGAGCGCGACCCGGGCTCGGCCCTGGGCGACATCAGCGCCGCCAAGCCCAACCAGTAGACGGCAGGCCGGGGGCGCCGGCGACAGCCGCCGGCGCCCCCGGGTGTCCGACGGGCGTCAGCCCGCCAGCGCCTTCTCCAGGGAGCCGAGGGCCGAGCGCAGCTCGTCCTCGGTGATCGTCAGCGGCGGCGCCAGCCGGATCGTGGAGCCGTGGGTGTCCTTGGCCAGGACGCCCTCCCGCATCAGCCGCTCGCTGATCTCGCGGCCGGTGCCGATGGCCGGGTCCACGTCCACGCCGGCCCACAGACCACGGGCGCGGAAGCCCACCACGCCCTTGCCGACGAGCTCCGTGAGCCCCTCGCCCAGGACCGCGCCCAGCTCCTCGGCCCGGCGCTGGAACTCGCCGGTCTCCAGCAGTTCGACCACCGCCGTGCCGACCGCGGCGGCCAGCGGGTTGCCGCCGAACGTCGACCCGTGCTCGCCCGGCCGCAGCACGCCGAGCACGTCCCGGCTGCCGACGACCGCCGACACCGGCACGATGCCGCCGCCCAGCGCCTTGCCCAGCAGCAGTACGTCCGGCACCACGCCCTCGTGCTCGACGGCGAGGGTGCGGCCGGTGCGGCCGAGACCGGACTGGATCTCGTCGGCCACGAACAGGCAGCCGGCCCGGCGGGTCAGCTCGCGCACCCCGGCCAGGTAGCCGTCGTCCGGGATGATCACGCCGGCCTCGCCCTGGATCGGCTCGATCAGCACGGCCGCCGTGGTCTCGTCGACCGCCGCCTCCAGCGCCGCCAGGTCGTTGTACGGCACGACCTTGAAGCCCGGGGTGAAGGGCCCGAAGCCCGACCGCGCCGTCTCGTCGGTGGAGAAGCTGACGATCGTCGTCGTACGGCCGTGGAAGTTGTCCGCCGCGACCACGATCGTGGCCCGGTCGGCCGGGACGCCCTTGACCTCGTACGCCCACTTGCGGGCCACCTTGATGCCGCTCTCCACCGCCTCGGCGCCGGTGTTCATCGGCAGCACCATGTCCTGCCCGGTCAGCGCCGCCAGCCGCTCGGCGAAGCCGGCCAGCTTGTCGTTGTGGAAGGCGCGCGAGGTGAGGGTGAGCCGGTCGAGCTGGCGGTGGGCGGCCTCGATCAGCGCGGGGTGGCGGTGGCCGAAGTTGAGGGCCGAGTAGCCGGCCAGCATGTCGAGGTAGCGGCGGCCCTCGACGTCCTCCACCCAGGTGCCCTCGGCGCCGGAGACGACCACGGGCAGCGGGTGGTAGTTGTGGGCGAGGACCGGCTCCTCGGCCTCGATCAGCTCGGCGGAGGTGCGGGTGCGGGCGGGTGCGGTCATCAGCGGATCTCCTGGGTGCAGCACTTGATACCGCCGCCGGCCTTGTGGAACTCCGACAGGTCGACGGGGACGGGGACGTAACCGTGGCGGGTGAGCTCTTCCGCGAGGGCCGTGGCCCCGGGCGAGATGAACACGTGGTGGCCGTCGGACACGGAGTTGAGGCCGAAGGTCATCGCGTCCTCCCGGGTGGCGATCACCGCGTCCGGGTAGAGCCGGGCCAGCACCTCGCGGCTGCCGGGGGAGAACGCCTCCGGGTAGTAGGCGATGTTGTGGTCGTCCAGGACGAACAGCGCCGTGTCCAGGTGGTAGAAGTACGGGTCCACCAGGGTCAGGCCGATGACCGGGACGCCGAAGAACTCCTGCGCCTCGCGGTGTGCCTCGCGCGTGGTGCGGAAGCCGGTCCCGGCGAGCACCCAGCGCCCGGCCGGCACGAAGTCGCCCTCGCCCTCGGAGACCGACTCCGGGCGGTAGACGTCGTAGCCCGCCGACTTGAACCAGGTGTCGTAGGGGTGGGACTCGGGCCGGCGTTCCGGCGAGTGGAAGAGGGAGCCGAAGACGCGGCCGTCGACGACGACCGCGGCGTTCGCCGCGAACACCATGTCCGGCAGGCCGGGCACGGGCTCCACGGTCTCGACGGTGTGGCCGTGGGCGCGGTAGGCGCTGATCAGCGTCTGCCACTGCGTCTGGGCCAGGGACACGTCGACGTGCTGGTCGGGTCGCATCCAGGGGTTGATCGCGTACTGCACGGCGAAGTGTCTGGGTTCGCAGACGAGATACCGCCGCCGGCGCGGCACACGGGATTCGGGCACGAAGGGGTTCCTCCGCTTCCTGCGGTGTCGACTGTGGGTTGACACAAAGGTAGGAAGGAGGGGATACGGGCGACAAGAAAGAAAAGCTGCGCGTTCAAGCAGCAATGCTGCGTGTTCCCGTCGCTCAGCGCACGTCCGCTGCGTCCTGCGGCGCGGCATGGCTGGCGGCGGCCTCCGGGCTGTCCGGCAGCAGGTGGGAGAGCACCATGACGCTGATCGTCTTGCGGATGAACGGCTCCGTGCGGATCCGCTCCAGCACCTCCTCGAAGTGCTCCACGTCCCGCGCCCGCACGTGCAGCAGCGCGTCCGCGCCGCCGGTCACCGTCATCGCCGCCGTGATCTCCGGATGGTTGCGCACCACCTCCGCCAGCCGCCGCGGCGGCGCCGCGCCCTCGCAGTACACCTCCACATAGGCCTCCGTGCGCCAGCCCAGCGCGGACGGCCGCACCGTGGCCGTGAACCCGGTGATCACCCCCGTCTCGCGCAGCCGGTCCACCCGGCGCTTGACGGCGGTCGCGGACAGGCCGATGGCCGCGCCGATCTCGGCGAAACTGGTGCGGGCGTTCGCCGTCAAGGCGGTGAGGATCTTCCGGTCGAGCTCGTCGAACGGGGCCGTCCTGCTGTTCATGCCCGCACTGTATCCAGCCCTGTCCAGCGAGAACGCCCACGTCCCGGACATGTCCAGGCGCGCCCATCGCCCCTACACTCCACGTTCATGCTGCGCGCCCTCGCCGTCGACGACGAACGCCCCTCGCTGGAGGAACTGCTCTACCTTCTCAACGCCGACCCGAGGATCGCCGGCGCGGAGGGCGCGGGCGACGCCACGGAGGCGCTGCGCCGCATCAACCGGGCGCTGCAGTCCGGGCCGCACGGACCCGACGCCATCGACGTCGTGTTCCTCGACATCCACATGCCCGGCCTCGACGGTCTCGACCTGGCCCGGCTGCTCACCGGGTTCGCCGAGCCGCCACTGATCGTGTTCGTCACCGCGCACGAGGACTTCGCCGTCCAGGCCTTCGACCTCAAGGCCGTCGACTACGTCCTCAAACCCGTGCGCACCGAACGGCTCGCCGAGGCCGTCCGCCGCGCCGCCCAGTTGCGCGACGCCGCCCCCCGCATACCCGTCAGCGAACCCGACCCGGACCACATACCCGTCGAGCTCGGCGGCGTGACCCGCTTCGTCGCGGTGGAGGACATCACCCACGTCGAGGCGCGCGGCGACTACGCCCGGCTGCACACCGCCAGGGGCAGCCACCTCGTGCGCATCCCGCTGTCCACCCTGGAGGAGCGCTGGCGCTCCCGCGGCTTCGTCCGCATCCACCGCCGCCACCTGGTCGCGCTGCGCCACATCGGCGAACTCCGCCTGGACGCCGGCACGGTGAGCGTGCTCGTGGGCGGCGAGGAACTCCAGGTCAGCCGCCGCCACGCGCGCGAGCTGCGGGAGATGCTGATGCGCCGGACCGCGGGCTGAGGGGGCGTACGTCATGCCGCAGGACCCCGCCGAGCGCCGCGTCGTCGTCACCGGACCGCCCCGCCGCACCCGCACGGCCCCGGTGCACTACCGCCCGCGCACCGAGATCGACGAGCAGACCACCCTCGGGCACACCTACGTGCGCTCCCTGATGCGCTCCCAACTGCGCGCCGCGCTCGCCGTGTTCGCCGTGCTCGTACTGCTGGTCGGCCCGCTGCCGCTGGTCTTCGCGGCGGCCCCCGAGGCCCGCCGCCTCACCTGGACGGTGCTCGGCTTCGGCCTCTACGCCCCGCTGGTCCTGCTCGCCCGCTGGTACGTGCGCCGCGCCGAGCGCAACGAACGCGACTTCGTCCGCCTCGTCGAGGACCGCTGAGGCCGGCAGCACACCCGTGAACTCCGCCTACACCGTCCCCGCCATCACCCTCGTCGTCGTGGCCACCGTCCTGGTCGGCGCGTTCGGGCTGCGCATCTCCCGCACCACCTCCGACTTCTACGTCGCCTCCCGCACCGTCGGCCCCCGCCTGAACGCGGCCGCCATCAGCGGCGAGTACCTCTCCGCCGCCTCCTTCCTGGGCATCGCGGGCCTGGTCCTGGTGCAGGGCCCCGACATGCTCTGGTACCCGGTCGGCTACACGGCCGGATATCTGGTGCTGCTGCTCTTCGTGGCCGCACCGCTGCGCCGCTCCGGCGCCTACACCCTGCCCGACTTCGCCGAGGCCCGGCTCGCCTCCCAGGGCGTGCGGCGGCTCGCCGGCGCCTTCGTCGTCGGCGTCGGCTGGCTGTACCTGCTGCCGCAGCTCCAGGGCGCCGGGCTGACGCTCGCGGTGCTGACCGGGGCGCCCGACGCGCTCGGCGGAGTCATCGTCGCGGTCGTCGTGGTGGCCACCGTCGCCGCCGGCGGCATGCGCAGCATCACCTTCGTCCAGGCATTCCAGTACTGGCTCAAGCTGACCGCCCTGCTCGTCCCGGCCCTCTTCCTCGTCCTGGCCTGGCAGGGTGACGGCGCGCCCGGCCACGCCTTCGACGAGCCGGCCGCCTTCCGCGAGCAGCGCACCGTCCGCGTCGACGGCACCCTGGACCTCACCCTGCGCGAGGTGCTCACCGTCACCGTCAGCGGCACGGTCGACGGCCGCGCCCTCCACGACCGGCGGCTGACCCTCGCCGCCGGCACCCACCACGTCGAGCGCGGCACCCGGCTGGCCTTCCCCCGGGGAGCCGCCGTCCCCACCGCCGAGCGCGGCGGCACCCGCGGCATGTCCACCTCGCTCGCCGCCGGCCGCGAGGAACGCCCCCTCTACGCCACGTACGGACTCATCCTCGCCACCTTCCTCGGCACCATGGGCCTGCCGCACGTCGTCGTCCGCTTCTACACCAGCCCGCACGGCGTCGCCGCCCGCCGCACCACGGTGGCCGTGCTCGGCCTGATCGGCGGCTTCTACCTGCTGCCTCCCCTCTACGGCGCCCTCGGCCGCCTCTACGCCCCCGAACTGACCGTCACCGGCAACGCGGACGCCGCCGTACTGCTGCTGCCCGACCGCATGATCGGCGGCCTCGGCGGGGACCTGCTCGGCGCGCTGGTCGCGGGCGGCGCCTTCGCAGCGTTCCTGTCCACCGCCTCCGGGCTGACCATGGCGGTCGCAGGAGTGCTCACCCAGGACGTGCTGCCCTCGCGCGGGGTACGGCACTTCCGGCTCGGCACCCTCCTCGCCATGGCCGTGCCGCTGGCCGCGAGCGTCCTGGTCGGCGGCCTCCCGGTGGCCGACGCGGTCGGGCTCGCCTTCGCCGTGTCCGCGTCCTCCTTCTGCCCGCTGCTCGTCCTCGGCATCTGGTGGCGGCGGCTCACCCCGCCCGGCGCGGCCGCCGGGATGCTCGCGGGCGGCGGCGGCGCGCTCGTCGCGGTGGCCGTGACCATGGCGGGACTGCCGGGCACCGGGGGACTGCACGCGCTGCTCGCCTGGCCCGCGCTGTGGTCGGTGCCGCTGGGCTTCCTCACCATGATCCTGGTGTCCCTGGCCACGCCCGGCCGGGTGCCGCCGAGGACGGCCGCGATCCTGGCCCGCTTCCACCTGCCCGAGCAACTGCGCGCGGAGGTGAAGGCGTGAGCGGCTTCCTCGCCGGGCTGTGCGTGGCCGTACTGCCGCTGCTGGCCGCCGGGTTCTGGCTCGGCCGGCGCACGGCCCGCCCGCGCAACCTCGGCGACCTCGGCACCCCCGTCGAGCACGCCACCTTCCAGACCCTGCACACCGCCTCCCTCGCCGCGCCCCCGCTGCGGGCCGGGCTCACCGAGGAGACCGCCCGCAAGTCGGCCCGCCGGCTGCGCTCCCTGCTCGGCACCGACGCCCTGTGCCTCACCGACGACCGGCGCGTCCTGGCCTGGGACGGGGTCGGCGCCCACCACCGCGACGAGATCATGGAACGCCTCGCCGGCCCCCTGGACAGCGGGCGCGGCGAGGCCTTCCGGCTCGCCTGCGAGGTGCCCGACTGCCCGGTGCGCTGGGCCGTCGTCGCCCCGCTCACCGTCGACGACCGGGTGCACGGCGCGCTGGTCGCCTGCGCGCCCCGCGAGTCCGCCGTCCTGGTCCGGGCCGCCGGCGAGGTCGCCCGCTGGGTGACGGTCCAACTGGAGCTCGCCGACCTCGACGACTCCCGCACCCGGCTCATCGAGGCCGAGATCAAGGCCCTGCGCGCCCAGATCTCCCCGCACTTCATCTTCAACTCGCTCGCGGTGATCGCCTCGTTCGTGCGCACCGACCCCGAGCGGGCCCGCGGGCTGCTGCTGGAGTTCGCCGACTTCACCCGCTACTCGTTCCGCAGGCACGGCGACTTCACCACGCTCGCCGACGAACTGCACGCCATCGAGCACTACCTGGCGCTCGTACGGGCCCGCTTCGGCGACCGCCTCGCCGTCACCCTCCAGATCGCCCCCGAGGTGCTGCCGGTCGCGCTGCCCTTCCTGTGCCTCCAGCCGCTGGTGGAGAACGCCGTCAAGCACGGCCTGGAGGGCAAGGCCGGCACCTGCCGCATCCGCATCACCGCGCAGGACGCGGGCGCCGAGGCGCTGGTCGTCATCGAGGACGACGGCGCCGGCATGGACCCCGCGCTGCTGCGCCGCATCCTCGCGGGCGAGGTCAGCCCCTCGGGCGGCATCGGTCTGTCCAACGTCGACGACCGGCTCCGCCAGGTCTACGGCGACGACCACGGCCTGGTCATCGAGACCGCGCCCGGCGCCGGCATGAAGATCACCGTGCGGCTGCCGAAGTACCAGCCGGGCGTGCACTCGGCCGGCCGGCTGCCCGGGGAGTGAGCGGACGGGCGCGCGTCAGGTGCTGCGGGTGGCGACCATGCCGAGGGTGATCAGGCCCAGCACGACCCAGCTGAACCACAGCCACCCGTTGCCGCCGAGCGCCACCGTGTAGGCCGTCACCACGACGAGGGCGCCGACGGTGAGCACCCCCATCGCCTTCGTGGAACCGTCCGTGGAACCGGGCATCGCGACACCCTCCTCATGGTCCGTCCGCCTCCATGGTGCCCCGGCGGGGCGCGGGCGGACAGATGCGGGACAGGGCTGCACGAGGGGAACCGGTCAGTTCCCGCGCGCGTTGAGCGACGCGAGGTAGGCGTTGTACGCCGCGAGCTCCTTGTCCCCGTCGCGGTCGGCGGCGCGGTCCTTGCGCTTGGCCTGCCGCTGGTCGGAGCGGTACCACTGGTACAGCAGCGCGAGCAGCACCAGCACCGAGGGCACCTCGCTGAACGCCCAGGCGATGCCGCCCGCCGCGGTCTGGTCGGAGAGGGCGTCGATGCCGAGCGAGGCGGGCGGGTTCCTGAAGGTGTCCACCATGGTCGTGGACGCCATCATCAGCGCGATGCCGAAGAAGGCGTGGAAGGGCATGCCCGCGAACAGCTCCAGCATCCGCATCAGGTAACCGGGCCGGTTCGGGCCCGGGTCCACGCCCATGATCGGCCAGAAGAAGGCCAGGCCGACCGCGAGGAAGTGCACCATCATCGCGATGTGCCCGGCCTTCGAGCCCATGAGGAAGTCGAACAGCGGAGTGAAGTACAGCGCGTACAGGCTCGCGATGAACATCGGGATGGTGAACGCGGGGTGGGTGACGATGCGGATGTAGCGGCTGTGCAGCAGCGCCAGCAGCAGCTCGCGCGGACCCTTGCGGCCCCGGGCGGCCGGGGGCAGGGCGCGCAGCGCCAGCGTGATCGGGGCGCCGAGCAGGATCAGGATCGGCGAGAGCATGCTGATGACCATGTGCTGGACCATGTGCACGCTGAACATGACCATGCCGTAGTCGTTCAGCCCGGTGCACATCACCAGCATCACCGTCAGCACACCGACGGCGTAGGCCACGGTCCGGCCCACCGGCCAGGAGTCGCCGCGGCGCCGCAGCCGCACCACGCCCCAGCCGTACAGACCGAGGCCGAGCAGGCAGGCGACGAGGAAGAAGGGGTCCGCGGACCACTCCAGGCCGCGTCCCAGCGTGAACGGCGGCAGGTCCATCGTCATGCCGTGCCCGCTGTGATCCATCCGCCGGCTCCTGGTTCGTGGGGGTTGTGCACTGTCCGACCACAGCTGTGCGTGTCCGCAGCTGTCTGTCCGCACCCAGAGTAGAACCGCCCCCGGCCGCGATCGCGACCGGGGGCGGTGTGTGCTCGTGCGCCGGCTACAGCACGCACTCCGCCTCGGCGTACCGCTCGGCCGGAACCGTCTTGAGCGTCTCCACCGCCTCGGCCAGCGGCACCATCACGATGTCCGTGCCGCGCAGCGCGGTCATGCGGCCGAACTCCCCGCGGTGCGCGGCCTCCACGGCGTGCCACCCGAACCGCGTGGCGAGCACCCTGTCGTACGCCGTCGGGGTGCCGCCGCGCTGGACGTGCCCGAGGATGACCGGCCGGGCCTCCTTGCCCAGGCGCTCCTCCAGCTCGACGGAGAGCTGCCGGGCGACGCCGGCGAACCGCTCGTGGCCGTAGACGTCCTTGCCGCCCTCGTCGAAGTCCATGGTGCCGGCGAGCGGCTTGGCGCCCTCGGCGGCCACCACGATCGCGAAGCGCTTGCCGGCCGCGAACCGCTCGCCGACCTTCTTCGCCAACTCCTCGATGTCGAAGGGGCGTTCCGGTACGACGATGGCGTGGGCGCCGGCCGCCATGCCGGACTGGAGCGCGATCCAGCCGGTGTGCCGGCCCATGACCTCCACGATCAGCACCCGCTGGTGCGACTCGGCGGTGGTCTTCAGCCGGTCCAGGGCCTCGGTGGCCACGGTCACGGCCGTGTCGAAGCCGAAGGTGACATCGGTGACCGCGATGTCGTTGTCGATGGTCTTGGGCACCCCGACGATGGGCAGGCCGCTGTCGGACAGCAGCCGGGCCGCCTTCAGCGTGCCCTCGCCGCCGATCGGGATGATCGCGTCGAGCCCCAGCTCCTCGACGTGGCCCCGCGCCCGCTCCACGCCGTCGCGCAGATGCTCGGGGCGGACCCGGGAGGAGCCGAGGATGGTGCCGCCGCGGGCCAGGATGCCGCCCACGGCGTCGAGGTCGAGCTTGAGGTAGTCGCACTCCAGGAGGCCCTTCCAGCCGTCCCGGAAGCCGATGACCTCGTCGCCGTGGTCGACGACGGCGCGGTGCACGACGGACCGGATGACGGCGTTCAGGCCGGGGCAGTCGCCGCCGGACGTGAGGACACCAATGCGCATAGCCCGGATTACCTTCTCCACGTGGGCACGGGACCGGACCGCGCTGTCCGGCTCGATCCCCGCCACCCTAGCGGCACCAGGGGGGAGGGCCGAACCATGCGTCCGCCTGCTGGACGGGGCCGCTCACCTGTGCGTACGGCCCGTCAGACGGGCTCGGTGAGCGGCGCCCGCGAGCCGGTCGCGCGGCCGGTTCCCCGGGGCCCCGGAGGCTCACAGGAGAACCGTTCCCGCGTGGAGCGGCACGTGCGCGAGTGCCGCGCGCGGGTGCTACGCGGGCTGCTCGGCCGCGGCGATGCGCTCGCTGCGCAGCGCCTCGTACCAGCGGTCGTCGACCGGCGGCAGCGCGTTCACGTCGAGGGCCAGCTTCAGCAGCAGGTCCGCGATCAGCGGGTTGCGGGCGAGGACCGGGCCGTGCATGTACGTGCCGAAGACGGTGTCGTTGTAGGCGCCCTCGGTGCCGTCGCCGGTGCCGTTGCCGTTGCCCTGGCGGACCTGGGCGAGAGGGCGGGCGGTGGGGCCGAGGTGGGTGACGCCCTGGTGGTTCTCGAACCCGGTCAGCTGGGGCAGGCCCAGGCGCGGGTCGATGTCGCCCAGCACGTCGCCGACGCAGCGCTCGCCCTCGCCGCGCACCGACACCACGTCCAGCAGGCCGAGGCCCGGCTCGCGCTGGCCGAGGTCGTTGATGAACTCGTGGCCGAGGATCTGGTAGCCCGCGCAGACCGAGAAGACGATCGCGCCGTTGCCCACGGCCCGGTCCAGACCGCCGTCGCGGCGCAGCCGCTCCGCGGCGAGCCGCTGCGGCCGGTCCTCGCCGCCGCCGATCAGGTAGATGTCGCCGGAGGTCGGGATCGGCTGGTCGCTGCGCACGTCGAGACGGGCCACGTCCAGGCCCCGCTGCCGGGCCCGCCGCTCCACGACGAGCGCGTTGCCCTGGTCGCCGTAGGTGCTCAGCAGGTCCGGGTAGATCCACACCAGGCGCAGTTGGTTGTCACTCATGAAGTGCTCGTCCTTCGTGGTCAGTTGCCGACGCGGCGGCGCAGGTCCTGGAACGCGGTGTAGTTGGCGATGACCTCGATCCGGCCCGGCGGGGCCTGCTGGACGGCCTGGTCGAGGTTGTCGCAGACCTGGAAGTGCTGGTTGGCCACCTCCAGGCGCACCGCGAGGTCCAGCTTGCGGTCGCCGATCACGAAGAGCGGGTGGCCGGTCAGGCGCGTGTAGTCCACGTCCCACAGCCAGGAGGTGTCGGTGCCGTCCGCGCCGCGCGCGTTCACCGAGAGGATCACCGGGGTGGGCGGCGGGTCGATGAGCGAGAACGTCTCCAGCCAGCCGGCCGGGTTCTTCGCCAGCAGCAGCCTGAGGTCGCGGCCCTGGAACTGGACCACGTCGTAGCGTCCGGCGACCGCCTGCACCTGGTACATGCGCTCCAGAGCCACCTGCGGCGGCACGCCGAAGACGGCGGCCACGGCGGCGGAGGAGGCGGCGTTGGCACGGTTGGCGCGGCCCGGCAGCTGGAGGTGGATCGGCCAGGCCGAGCCGTGCGGGTCCAGGACGTGCTCGCCGGACAGCGCCCAGCTCGGGGTGGGCCGGCGGAAGCCGCACTCGCCGCAGAACCAGTCGTCGCCGGGGCGCTGCATCACGCCGCCGCAGGCCGGGCAGGACCAGGCGTCGTCCTTCCACATCTGGCCGGCGGCCACCCAGACCACGTTGGGGGAGGAGGACGCCGCCCACACGACCAGCGGGTCGTCGCAGTTGGCGACGATGACGGCCTTGGAACCGGACAGGCCCTCGCGCCAGTTCTCGGCGAGCATCCGGGTCTCGGCGGCGCGGTCGAGCTGGTCGCGGGAGAGGTTGAGCAGCGCGATGCACTTGGGGTCGGTGTCCCGGGCCACGCCCGCGAGGTACTTCTCGTCGACCTCGATCACGCCGTACCGGGCGTCCGAGCCGCCCGCCAGCGCGGAGGTGATGCCCGCGGGCATGTTGGCGCCGAGGGCGTTGGAGACGACGGGGCCCGCGGCCCGCAGCGCCTCGGCGATGAGCCGGGTGGTGGTCGTCTTGCCGTTGGTCGCCGAGACCAGGACCACGTCCAGGTTCTGGGCGAGCCGGGCCAGGAGGTCGGGGTCGAGTTTGAGCGCCACCCGGCCGCCGATCACCGAACCGCTGCCGCGCCCCGCGGCACGCGATGCAGCCGCGACCGCCTTGCCCGCGGTCACGGCCAGCTTGGCCCGCGGCGTGAGCGGGTCCGAGTTGCCTGCCATCAGTTCTCGATCCTCCTTGCGTACGCGCCGCGCCTGAGCCATCCGGCAACGTGGTGTGGACCTCAGCCTATCGAGATCCGTTCGCGCTCCCGAATCCCGGCACGGTCACGAAAGACGCACGCCTCTCGCGCGTCCAGGAGGACCGTACCCTTGCCGCCATGCGACACGGCTCGATCCCGGGCGCCCGCGGGCGCGTGCGGCCCCTCACCCTGCTCGGCGACCCGGTGCTGCGGGCACCCTGCCGGGAGGTCACCGCGTTCGGCCCCGAACTGGCCGCGCTCGTCGAGGACTTGTTCGCCACGATGTACGCCGCCCGGGGCGTCGGACTGGCCGCGAACCAGGTGGGGGAGCCGCTGCGGGTGTTCGTCTACGACTGCCCGGACGACGAGGACGTACGGCACGTCGGCCACCTGGTGAACCCGCGCCTGGTCACGGCGGACGGGGTCGTGGTGCGCGGCCCCGAGGGCTGCCTGTCCCTGCCGGGCCTGGAGGCCGGCACCGAGCGCTACGACCACGCGGTCGTCGAGGGCTTCACTGCGGCGGGCGAGCCGGTCACCGTCCACGGCACCGGCTTCTTCGCCCGCTGCCTCCAGCACGAGTGCGACCACCTGGCCGGCCGCCTGTACCCCGACCACCTCACGGGCTGGCGCCACCGCAGACTGCGGCGCCAGGCCTCGAAGGCACCGTGGGCACACCGCCCGTAAGCCCGGCCACCGGCCACGGCCGGCTCGCCGCTTCGGCCCCGGGCCAGGCCACCGGCCCTCACCCCGGGTGCGGGCCCGGAGCCCGCCCGGTGCTGCTGCCGGTCGCCGGTTCGCAGCCGGCCGCCGGCCACCGACCGCAGGCCGCGGGCCCGGCCGCCGGTGCGGAACCCGGCGTCGGGTGTCAGAAGCCGGGGCCGCCCATTTTGTCGCCCGCTGCTGCCAGGCGGCCCCAGAGGAGGTCGGCGAGGCTGCGGACCAGTTCGGCGCGGGAGCAGGGGCGTTCGCCGAGCCACCAGTCGCCGGCGGCGTGCATCATGCCGACGATGCCGTGGCCCCAGACCCGGGCCAGTTGCTGGTTGCCCGGGCCGAGGTCCAGCCGTTCCTCGATGACCTGGGCCAGTTCCTCGCCCATGCGGCGCAGCAGCGGGGCGGAGTGCAGGCCGACGTCGAAGCCCTGGTCGGTGCTCTGGCCGGCCTCCGCGGGGTGCATCAGGAACCGGTACACCTGCGGCCGGGCCTCGATCGCCGCGAGGTAGGTGTCCAGCGTCGCCTCCACCCGCTCGCGCCGGTCCGCCGGGGCGTCCAGCGCGGCCCGCAGCGAGTCGAGCAGGGCGTCGGTGTGCCGCTTGGCGAGGGCCGCGTACAAGCCGCCCTTGTCGCCGAAGTGGCGGTAGAGGATCGGTTTGGTGATGCCGGCCTCGGCGGCGATGGCGTTCATGGAGGCCTGTGGGCCGTCGCGCAGCACCACCCGGTCGGCGGCCTCCAGCAGCTCGCGCCTGCGGCGGTCGGCGGACCGCTGCTGATCGGTCCGCTGCGTGGTGTCCATGAGCTCTCCCCACCCGTGCTGTTTCGGTGACGCCTGCGCAAACTAACACTGACAGCCCCTGAGACCTCGAACGGGCTGCCGAGAGATCATGAGGAGTTGACTTTTCCTACCGGTCGGTAACACAGTAGGGTTACCGCAAGTAACACGCATGTGCACCGCTGGAGGGGACATGGCCGAGTTCACCATGGAGCTCAACGACGAACAGAAGGAGGTCCGGGACTGGCTGCACGGCTTCGCCGCCGACGTCATCCGCCCCGCGGCCGCCGAATGGGACGAGCGTGAGGAGACTCCCTGGCCGGTCATCCAGGAGGCCGCCAAGGTCGGCATCTACTCCCTCGACTTCTACGCCCAGCAGTACTTCGACGCCACCGGCCTCGGCATCCCCATGGCCATGGAGGAGCTGTTCTGGGGCGACGCGGGCATCGCCCTGTCGATCGTCGGCACCGGCCTCGCCGCCGTCGGCGTCCTCGCCAACGGCACCGAGGAGCAGATCGGCACCTGGATCCCGCAGATGTACGGCGACGCGAACGACGTCAAGGTCGCCGCCTTCTGCTCCTCCGAGCCCGACGCCGGCTCCGACGTCGCCTCCCTGCGCACCCGCGCGGTCTACGACGAGGCCAAGGACGAGTGGGTGATCAACGGCACGAAGACCTGGGCCACCAACGGCGGCATAGCCAACGTGCACGTCGTCGTCGCCTCCGTCGACCCGGAGCTCGGCTCCAAGGGCCACGCCTCCTTCATCGTCCCGCCGAACACCCCGGGCCTCGCCCAGGGCCAGAAGTTCAAGAAGCACGGCATCCGCGCCTCGCACACCGCCGAGGTGATCCTCGACAACGTGCGCGTCCCCGGCTCCTGCCTGCTCGGCGGCAAGGAGAAGCTGGACGAGCGGCTCGCCCGCGCCCGCGAGCGGGCGGCCAAGGGCGGCGAGCGGGTCAAGAACGCGGCGATGGCCACCTTCGAGGCGTCCCGCCCCGCCGTCGGCGCCATGGCGGTGGGCACCGCCCGCGCCGCGTACGAGGTCGCCCTCGACTACGCGAAGACCCGCGAGCAGTTCGGCCGGCCGATCATCGACAACCAGGGCGTCGCCTTCCAGCTCGCCGACATGCGCACCCAGATCGACGCCGCCCGCCTGCTGGTGTGGCGCGCCTCCTGGATGGCGGTCAACGGCAAGCCGTTCACCGCCGCCGAGGGCTCGATGTCCAAGCTGTTCGCCAGCGAGACCGCGAAGAAGGTCACCGCCCAGGCGATCCAGATCCTGGGCGGCAACGGCTACACCCGGGAGTACCCGGTGGAGCGGATGCACCGCGACGCGGCGATCTACACCATCTTCGAGGGCACCAGCGAGATCCAGCGGCTGGTGATCTCCCGCACGATCTCCGGGATGCCGATCCGGTAGGTCCCGCACCCGACCGGGCGCCGCCAACGGCCGCTAGCGGTGCCTGAGCGGCGTCAGCTGCTCGATGTCGTAGCGCGTCCGCAGTTCCTCGATCGCCGCGTGGTCCGGCGGGCCCCCGTTCCCGAGGATCTCCAGCAGTTCCTCGAAGTACCGCTCGTGGTCCGGGGGCGGGGAGGCCTGGAAGAACATCTTGGCCGGCGTGTCCGTCGGGTTCGCGAACGCGTGCGGGCAGCCCGGCGGCACCACGATCACTGTGCCGGGGCCCGCCCGCACCACCCGGTTGCCGGAGGCCGACTCCCAGCGTTGCCAGTGGTCGGGGGTGCGGATGCGGGGCTCGAAGGCGAGCACGTCCAGCTCGCCCTCGAGCACGTAGAACAACTCCTCGCTGCGCGTGTGCACATGGGCGCCCACGTCGAAGCCCGGCGGGACCTCCACCTCGAAGGTGGAGGCCGTGCGCGAGTGCGAGCCGGTGACCTTGAACGTCACCCGCTGGGCCGGCGTCTCCACGACCCGGCCCTGTCCCGGCGGCACGAGCAGCCCCTCGCTGGTCATCGCGGGCTCACCAGGTCACGGGCAGGGCCTCGGGCCCGCGGATCAACGCGCCCTTCTTGAAGGGCACCTGACCCGGCGGCACCGCGAGCCGCAGCCCCGGTATCCGGTCGAGCAGCGCGTCCACCAGCAACTGCGACTCCATCCGGGCCAGTTGGCCGCCGGGGCAGTAGTGCGGGCCGAAGCCGAACGCCACATGGGGATTCGGGCCGCGATCGAAGTCGATCTCCTCGGGGTCGCGGAAGACCTCCGGGTCACGGTTGGCGGCCAGGTACGACACGTAGACCGCGTCGCCCGCCCGGATCCGCGTCCCGGCGATCTCCACGTCCTCCATGGCGATCCGGGACAGCCCGACCGCGTTGCGGTGCGGGATGTAGCGCAGCAGTTCGTCGACGGCCTGCGGGCGGATGCCCGGCTCGGCGCGCAGCCGCTCGGCCAGCTCCGGGCGGGTCAGCAGGATGTAGAACATCTGCCCGCTGTTGTTGGTGACCGCCTCGCCGCCGATCTGCAGCAGCACCGCGAGACCGACCGCCTCCTCCATGGTGATCTCGCCGCGCCCCACGGCCGCGCCGAGCAGTGAGGCCACGTCCTCCCCGGTGCTCCCGGACCGCGCGCCGATCAGATCGGTGAAGTAAGCGCCCATCTCCTCCTTGGCCTTCTCGCTGACCGAGGCGCCGTGCGAGGAGGACAGGATCAGCTGCGTCCAGTTGTGCATGCCGTGCCGGTCGGCGGCCGGCACACCCATCAGCTCGCAGATGACCGCGATCGGGAAGGGGCTGAGCACTGCGGCGGTGAGGTCGGCGGGCGGGCCGTCCCGGAGGAGCTCGCCGACCAGTTCGTCCAGCATCCGCCGGGCGTCCTCCCGTACCCGCCCCACCCCCCGCGCGGTGAACGCGGGGGCGACGGAGCGGCGCAGCCGGGTGTGGTCGGGCGGGTCCAGGAAACCGACCGCGCCACGGCTGGGGATGAAGTGCGGGGCCAGCCGCGTGACCGGCCGGTCCATGACCGCCTCGCGGCTGAACCGGGGGTCGTTGGTGACCGACCGCACGTCGTCCATGCGGGTCACCAGCCACGCCCAGCCCTCGCCGTTGGGCAGTTCGACGCGGGTGACGGGGCCCTCCGCCATCAGCTCGGCCAGCACCGGGTCGAATTCGGTCCCGGTCAGGTCGCCGGCCGGCCAGTGCCGCACCGGGGGCAGGGTCTCGGTGAGCGTCTCCCCGCTCATGCCCCGTCCCCGATCTGCCAGCGGCCGAGCGACATCTCCGCGGTGATGCCGGGGCCGAACCCGGCGAGCAGTCCGCGGGCCCGCTCGTCGACGCCGCCGTCGTCGAACAGCCGCCGCAGCGCGTCCAGTACGACGGCGCTGGCGATGTTGCCGTACTCGGTGAGCGTGGCCCGGCTGAAGCGGAAGGCGTGCGGTTCGACCTTCAGGAACTTGCTGAGGTCGTCCAGGATGCGGGGGCCGCCCGCGTGGATGACGTAGAAGTCCAGGTCGGAGGCGTCCCAGCCGTGCAGCCCGGCGAGGTCCTTCAGGGCGGGGGCGAGCGGCTCCATGGTGGCCGGCACCCGCTTGTCCAGCAGGAAGTGGAAACCGGTCGCCCGGACGTCGTACGCGATCCAGTCCTCGGTCTTGGGGATCAGGTACGAGCCGTTGCGCTCCAGGCGGACGCCGGTGCCGCCGGTGCCGCGGACCACGGCGGCGGCGATGCCGTCGCCGAACAGGCCGTTGGAGAGCAGGGAGCCGACGCCGAGGTCGGTGGGCTGGTAGCACAGCGAGCAGAACTCGCAGGCCACGATGAGCGCGTTGGCGTCCGGGTAGGCCGTGCAGAAGTCGTGGGCCCGGTTGATCGCCGCGCCGCCGGCCGCGCAGCCCAGCTGGGCTATGGGTATCTGGCGGGTGGTCGGGTCGAAGTCCAGCTCGTTGATCAGCCACGCCGTGAGCGAGGGCATCATGAAGCCCGTGCAGGAGACGTAGATGATGACATCGATGTCGGTCGTCAGGAGGCCGGCGTCGTCGAGCGCCCGCTGGATGACCGCGGGGACCCGCGCCTTGGCCTCCTGCTCGTAGAGCTTGTTGCGCTCCTCGAAGCCCGGGTGCTTCAGGGTCTCCTCGATGGGTTGCACGATGTGCCGGGTGCGCACACCGGTGTTCTCGATCAGCCGGAGGGCCAGCGGGAGTTGCGGGTGGTCCGCGTGGTGGGAACGCGCGAGTTCGAGCGTTTCCTCCATCGTGATGACGTGCTCTGGAACGGACACCGAGGGTCTGCACAAAGTCGCCATGCCGTGCCTGCTTTCGCCTTCCGGAAGGCCGGTAGCCCCCCGGTCAGAGGGTGGTGCACCCAGAAGGGTGGTCCAACCACGATCGCCCGGGAGGGCGACGATCTCTCGCCGGACTACTCCAATCCGGCGACGGCGAGCACGGCCCCGGGGCCCCTCACCGCCCCCGCCGCATGCCCCGCCCGTCGGCGCCGCGCTCGGCATACCCGCAGGTCGACGCCTCGCCCACGGTCCCGGCACCACCACACCCGAGGCCCGCGGAACCGACGCCCCCCGAAGCACGCCCACCCGCCCCCCGCGCGCCGCCACCCACCCGCCCACGCCCCCGGACGGCGGCCCGAGGGGGACTCGGCGGTCGGTCGGCCGGGTCCGGGGTCGCGCGGCGGCGGGCCCGTGCGGTCGCTACGGCTCGGCCGCGAGGGCGAGTGGGCCGCCGTCCGGCGGGGATGGGAAGGCGCGCGCCGCAGTGCGCGTGTGACGGGGCGGCCGAGCCGCGGGCGAGGACAGTCGCGCCCCGGGTGGGGGTGCGGGTGCGGGTGGCGGTGCGGGTGCGGGCCTGGCTGCCGGCCGGGCCCGCCACCGGGCCGCGTCGGCAAGCGGCCGTCCGGGCCGGGGACTTGCCGTGCCGCACCCGGCGCCCCAGGGCTCCCGGCGCCGGGGGCGCGGCCGCGCGCCGCCCCCGGCGGGCGTGCTCAGCCCGACGCCGCTCCGCTGCTGTGGGCGATGCAGGCGACGTCGATGCGGTCGGCGAGTTTGGCCAGTTCGATGGTCAGGGCGGCGACCGTGTCCTCGTCGAGACGCTCCTGCCCGGTCTCCACCAGGCGCAGCCACCGGCCGCCCACCGTCCGCAGCAGCTTGCTCACATCGGCCGCGGCCACCTGCAAGGTACCGCGGTCGTCGACGATCAGAGGGAGAGTCACTTCGCGGTTCACAAAGGGGATCGTAGCCGCGGAAGCGTCACGCCCCGTGCCATACCGTGGTGATGTTGCAGAACTCGCGGATTCCGTGCCCGGACAGCTCACGCCCGTACCCCGACCGCTTCACTCCGCCGAACGGCAGCGCCGGGTGCGAAGCGGTCATGCCGTTCACGTACACCCCGCCCGCCTCCAGGTCCCGTACGAACCGGTCGACCTCCTTCTCGTCCCGCGTCCACACGTTGGAACTCAGCCCGAACAGCGAGTCGTTGGCGATGAGCACGGCCTCGTCCAGGTCCGCCGCGCGGTACAGCGTGGCCACCGGCCCGAAGGCCTCCTCCCGGTGGATGCGCATCTCACGGGTGATGCCCGCCAGCACGGTCGGCGGGTAGTACCAGCCCGGCCAGTCCGGCCGCTGCCCGCCGCACAGCACCCGTGCCCCGCCGCGCACCGCGTCGTCGACCAACTCCTCCAGGTCGGCCCGGCCCCGCTCGCTGGAGAGCGGCCCGACCTGGGTGTCCTCCTGCATCGGGTCACCGACCTTCAGCGCCCGCATCCCGGCCACGAACCGCTCGGCGAAGGCGTCGTAGACGTCCGTGTGCACGATGAAGCGCTTTGCGGCGATGCAGGACTGGCCGTTGTTCTGCACCCGCGCGGTCACCGCCACCTCGGCGGCCCGGTCGAGGTCGGCCGAGGGCATCACGATGTACGGATCGCTGCCGCCCAGCTCCAGCACCGTCTTCTTGATCATCTCCCCGGCGGTGGAGGCGACGGCACGCCCGGCCGGCTCGCTGCCGGTGAGCGTGGCCGCCTTGACCCGCTCGTCGCGCAGGACGTCGTCCACCGCGCCGGAGCCGATCAGCAGCGTCTGGAAGCAGCCCTCGGTGAAGCCCGCCCGGTGGAACAGGTCCTCCAGGTACAGGGCGGTCTGCGGCACGTTGGAGGCGTGCTTGAGCAGTCCGACGTTGCCCGCCATCAGCGCGGGCGCGGCGAAGCGGATCACCTGCCACAGCGGGAAGTTCCAGGGCATCACCGCGAGCACCGGGCCGAGCGGCCGGTAGCGGACCAGGGCGCGCGAGGCGCCGGAGTCCTTCACGTCCGACTCGGCGGGCTCCTCGTCGGCGAGCAGTTCCTCGGCGTGCTCGGCGTACCAGCGCATCGCCTTCGCGCACTTGGCGGCCTCCGCCCGGGCCTGCTTGACCGGCTTGCCCATCTCCGTGGTCATGACGCGGGCGATCTCGTCCCGGTCCTCGTCGAGGAGGCCGGCGGCGCGGTCCATCAGCCGGGCCCGCTCGGCGAAGGCCGTCGTGCGGTACGTGCGGAAGGTGGCCTCGGCGAGCTGGAGCCGGCGCCCGATCTCCTCCTCGCCCATGGCCTCGTAGGTCTTGATCGTCTCGCCGGTGGCCGGGTTCACCGTGGCGATGGTGGACATGGCTGACCTCCCCTTCGCGCGGGCTGTGCTTCGACCTTCGCGCGCCGCGGTGCCCGCCGCAACGCGTGAGGCTCCTGCCTCGTCAGAGCGAGTGCTCAGCCAGCCGGTCCAGAAACGCGGCCTGGGCCTTGACGATCACCTCGCGGGCGCGGTCCAGGCCGAGCCACGCCACCCGGTCCAGCTCCGGGAACTCCCGGGTGCGCCCGGAGCGCGGCGGCCACTCCATCGAGAAGGTGCCCGGAGTGATCGCCGCCGGGTCGAGGTCGCCCTCGACCGCCCAGGCCGTGACCACCTTGCCGTTCGCCTGCCGGACCTCGCCGAGCGGCAGCGCCGTGCCGTCGGGCGGCGCCAGCCCCAGCTCCTCGCGGAACTCGCGCCGCGCCGCCTCCCAGGCGGGCTCGTCCCCCTCGTACTCGCCCTTGGGCACCGTCCACGCCCCCGCGTCGCGCCGCGCCCACAGCGGGCCGCCCATGTGCCCGAGCAGCACCTCCAGGCCGCCGTCCGCGCGCCGGAAGAGGAGCAGACCCGCACTGCGCCTGCCGCGCCGGGCCCGCTGCGGCTGGCGGTCCCGCCGGCCCCGCTCGTCCTGCTGGTCGCCCGGGCCCTGCTGGGCTCCCGGGCTCTGCTGGTCCCCCGGGGCCTGCTGGTTCCCCCGGCTCTGCTGGTCCCCTCGGCCCCGCTGGTCCCGCCCGTCCCGGCTGTCGTCCGTCACGGCCGTACCTCCGGGTGCGCGGCCAGCAGCGTCTCCACCGTGTCGGCATCCTCCGGGCGCTTGTCCTCGCGGTAGCGCACGACCCGGGCGAAGCGCAGGGTGACGCCCGCCGGGTAGCGCGTGGAGCGCTGGAGGCCGTCGTAGGCGATCTCGACGACCAGTTCGGGCCGTACGACCACGCCCCAGCCCTTCTCCTCGACGGCGAGCTCGCGCAGGCGCTCGGTCTGCCAGCCCAGCAGCGCGTCCGTCATGCCCTTGAAGGTCTTCCCGAGCATGGCGAAGCCGCCGTCCGCCGTCCGCGCGCCCAGGTGCAGGTTGGAGAGGCGGCCGGTGCGGCGGCCGTGGCCCCACTCCGCGGCCAGGACCACCAGGTCGAGGGTGTGCACGGGCTTGACCTTCAGCCAGGAGGCGCCCCGCCGGCCCGCGCTGTAGGGGGCGTCGAGCGCCTTGACGACCACGCCCTCGTGGCCGCGCGCGAGGGTCCCGGCGAGGAAGTCCTCGGCCTCGCGCACGTCCGCCGGGCCGGACACCAGGGTGCGCCTGACCCGCATCGGCTCCGGGACCAGCCGGGCCAGCTCCGCGTGCCGCCCGGCGAAGGGCAGGTCGAGCAGGTCCCGGTCGCCGACCGCGAGCGCGTCGAAGAACACGGGGGAGACCGGGACCTGCTCGGCCGCCGTCGCCACGTCCAGCCGCGAGCCCACCCGGCCCGCCGTCTCCTGGAAGGAGCGCGGGCGCCCGTCCGCGCCGAAGGAGATCACCTCGCCGTCGAGGATGAACCGTTCGCCCGGTAGTTCGAGGGCGGCCGCGGTGACCTCCGGGAGCCGGTCGGTGATGTCGTCCAGCGTGCGGGTGTGGATCCGTACCGTCCCGCCGTCCCGGTGCACCTGGACCCGGATGCCGTCCAGCTTCTCCTCGACCGCGCACGCCCCCAGCTTGTCCAGCGCCTCCGCCACGGAGGAGGCGCTGTGCGCGAGCATGGGCAGCACCGGGCGGCCCACCGTGAGCCGGAACCGCTCCAGCGCCCGCGGCCCGTCCGCGAGCAGCGCACGCGCCACCGTCTGGAGCGAGCCGGCCAGCATCACCGCCCGCCGCACGTCCGCCGCCGGCGCGCCCGTGGCCGCGGCCAGCGCCTCCACGGCGAGGGCGTCCAGCGCCCCCTGCCGTACCTCCCCGGTGAGCAGGCCCAGCAGGAACCGCTGCTCGTCCTGCGTGGCCGCGCCCATCAACTCGCCCACGATCCGCGCCCGTTCGGCCTGCGAACCAGGCCCGGACACCTTGCCGAGCTCGCTCAGCCGGGCGTCCACCTCCCGCACGGTGAGCGAGGGCTCCGGGGCCGGTGCGACCGGGCGCCCGAGCACCTTCCAGCCCACGCCGAGCCGTCCCTGCGGCAGCCTTCCGGCGAGATAGGGGATGACGACCGGCACGTCGTCCGCCTCCGCGTCCCGGAACAGCTCCGCGAGCAGGGCGGTCTTCCGGGACCGCGCCGAGGTGGCCGCGACCTCCCGCGACACCTGTGCCAGCCGGGCGAGCAGCATGCAGTCATGGTGCACCGCGGGGCGCGGCGCTACACCTGCGCGGGGCTGCGCGTGACGTCCCGCGCGGGCCCGGCGGCCGCGACGGCGGAGTCGAGGTCGGTGAACAGCAGCTCGCCGTTGATCGCCGCGCCCGCCCGGTACCCGCGGCTCGCCGCGTTGATCACCTGCTCGGCGAAGCCGCTCGCGTTCCCGGCCGCCCACAGCCCGGGGACGCTGGTCAGACCCCGCTCGTCGACGACCGGGTAGGCGCCGAACGGGGTCTGGTCCAGCTCGGCGCCCAGCTGCTCCAGCAGGCCGGTGTTCGGCACCGCGCGCGGGGCCACGAACAGCGCCTCGCGTGTGTGCACCGTGCCGTCCGCGAGGCGTACGCCGGTCAGCCGGTCCTCCTCGACGACGACCGCGGCCACCTCCCCGGGCACCACGTGGACCCCGGCCGCGGCCAGCCTGCGCAGGTCGCCCTCGGACAGCAGCTCCTCGGCCACCTCGTGCAGGAAGAGGGTGACGTCCTTGGACCACTGGGTCACCATCAGCGCCTGGTGGACGCTCATCGGCGTGGTGGCCAGCACGCCGAAGGCCTGGTCGCGCACCTCCCAGCCGTGGCAGTAGGGGCAGTGCAGCACGTCCCGGCCGAAGCGCCCGGCGAGCCCCGCGACCGGTGGGAGCTCGTCCCTCAGACCGGTGGCGACGACCAGGTGGCGGGCGTGGACCGTGCGCCCGCCCGCCAGGGTCACGTCGAACTCCCCGCGCGCGTCCCGCTCGGCCCGCACCGCCCGGTCGCGGACCAGCTCCACCCCGTACCGGGCGATCTCCTCCCGGCCGGCGGCGAGCAGTTCGGCGGGCGGCACGCCGTCGCGGGAGAGGAAGCCCTGTACGTGCGCGGCGGGCGCGTTGCGCGGCTCGCCCGCGTCGACGACCAGGGTGCGCCGCCGCGCCCGGCCGAGGACCAGGGCCGCGGACAGCCCGGCCGCGCCGCCCCCGGCGACGACCACCTCGTACGCGTCCTCGCGCCCGCTCCCGTAGGCGTCCTTGATGTCCTTCTCGGTCATGGATGACCACCTCCGGAGCCGACGGTCGCCCGTGTTCGCCGGATTGACAAACGTCTTTGCCGAACCTGCAATGTCGGCATGACGACGGACGACGTACTCGCGGGTGTGGGGCCGAGGCTGCGCAGGATCCGCAAGGAGCGCGAGGTCACCCTCGCCGCCCTCTCGGAGAAGACCGGAATCTCGGTCAGCACCCTGTCCCGGCTGGAGTCCGGCCTGCGCAAGCCCAGCCTCGAACTGCTGCTGCCCATCGCGCAGGCCCACCGGGTGCCCCTCGACGAACTGGTCGGCGCCCCGCCGGTGGACGACCCGCGGGTGCGGGCCGAGCCGATCGTGCGCGGCGGCCGCACCCACTGGCCGCTGACCCGGCAGCCGGGCGGCCTCCAGGCGTTCAAGGTGCTCGAACCGCGGCGCAGGCAGGAGCCGGACCCGCGCACCCATGAGGGGTACGAGTGGCTGTACGTGCTCTCGGGCAGGCTGCGGATCGTCCTGGGCGAGCACGACGTGGTGCTCTCGGCCGGTGAGGCGGCGGAGTTCGACACGCGGGTTCCGCACTGGTTCGGGTCGACGGGGGAGGGGCCGGTGGAGTTCCTGAGCCTGTTCGGGCCGCAGGGCGAGCGGATGCACGTACGGGCGCGGCCGTCGCGGCGCGCGAAGGGCGACTGAGGCCGGGTGTTCCCCGCCGGGTGTTCCCCTGACGGCAAGCGACCGCTTAGTATGCCGGGGACCGGTCAGACGACGGCCATCCCGTGGAGGCGGCGCATGCAGGCATGGCGAGTGCACGAGAACGGCGAGCCGAGCGAGGTGATGCGGCTGGAGGAGACCGAGCCGCCCGCGCCCGGTGACGGCCAGGTGCTGCTGAAGGTGCGGGCCGCCAACATCAACTTCCCGGACGCGCTGCTGTGCCGCGGCCAGTACCAGGTCCGGCCGCCGCTGCCGTTCACCCCCGGCGTGGAGATCTGCGGCGAGACGCCGGACGGGCGCCGGGTGATCGCCAACCCCGCGCTGCCGTACGGCGGTTTCGCCGAGTACGCCGTCGCCGACGCCGCGGCAGTGCTGCCCGCGCCGGACGCCCTGGACGACGCGGAGGCGGCCGCCCTGCACATCGGCTACCAGACCGGCTGGTTCGGCCTGCACCGCCGGGCGCACCTCCAGGCCGGCGAGACCCTGCTCGTGCACGCCGCCGCAGGAGGCGTGGGCAGCGCGGCCGTGCAGCTCGGCAAGGCGGCCGGCGCCACCGTGATCGGCGTCGTCGGCGGTGCCGGCAAGGCCGCCGTGGCCCGCGAGCTCGGCTGCGACGCCGTGATCGACCGGCACACCGAGGACGTCGTCGCCGCCGTCAAGGAGGCCACCGGCGGCCGGGGCGCCGATGTGATCTACGACCCCGTGGGCGGCCAGGCCTACGCCCAGTCGGCCAAGACGGTCGCCTTCGAGGGCCGGATCGTCGTCGTCGGCTTCGCGAGCGGCACCATCCCGAGCCCCGCCCTCAACCACGCCCTGGTGAAGAACTACTCGATCCTCGGCCTGCACTGGGGCCTGTACAACACCAAGAACCCCAAGCTCGTCCAGCACTGCCACGAACAGCTCACCGAGCTCGCCGCCCGGGGCGCGATCAGGCCGCTGGTGAGCGAGCGGGTGCCGCTGAGCGGAGCCGCCGGCGCCGTCCAGCGGGTCGCCGACGGGGTCACCACCGGCCGTGTCGCCCTGGTGCCCGCACTGGAGAACGGAGCCGCCGCATGACCGGCACTTCCCTCGACGCGGCCGGACTGCGCGGCCGCACACGCGAGTTGCTGGCCGCCCACCCGCCCGCGGACACCGATCGCCTCGCCTTCCTCCAGGCCCGCTTCGACGCCGGGCTCGCCTGGGTGCACTACCCCGAGGGGCTCGGCGGACTCGGCGCCCCGCGCTCCCTCCAGGCCGTCGTCGACGCCGAACTGGAGGCGGCGGGCGCCCCCGACAACGACCCGCGCCGCATCGGCATCGGCCTCGGCATGGCCGCCCCGACCATCCTGCGCTACGGCACCGAGGAGCAGAAGCGGCGCTTCCTCAGGCCCCTGTGGACCGGCGAGGAGGTCTGGTGCCAGCTGTTCAGCGAGCCCGGCGCCGGCTCCGACCTCGCCGCGCTGGGCACCCGCGCCGTCCGGGAGGGCGACGAGTGGGTCGTCAACGGGCAGAAGGTGTGGACCTCCAGCGCCCACCTCGCCCGCTGGGCCATCCTCATCGCCCGCACCGACCCGGACGTGCCCAAGCACGCGGGCATCACGTACTTCCTGTGCGACATGACCGACCCCGGCGTCGAGGTGCGGCCGCTGCGCCAGATCACCGGCGAGGCCGAGTTCAACGAGGTCTTCCTGACCGACGTGCGCATCCCCGACTCCCGGCGCCTGGGGGAGATCGGCGACGGCTGGCGGGTCGCGCAGACCACGCTCAACAACGAACGCGTCGCCATCGGCGGCATGCGCCTGCCGCGCGAGGGCGGAATGATCGGCCCGGTCTCGAAGACCTGGCGCGAACGGCCCGAGCTGCGCACCCACGACCTGCACCAGCGGCTGCTGAAGCTGTGGGTGGAGGCCGAGGTCTCCCGCCTCGCCGCCGAGCGCCTGCGCCAGCAGCTCGTCGCCGGACAGCCCGGCCCCGAGGGTGCCGGCATGAAGCTCGCCTTCGCCCGGCTCAACCAGGAGATCAGCGGACTGGAGGTCGAACTGCGCGGCGAGGAGGGCCTGTTGTACGACGACTGGACCATGCGCCGCCCGGAGCTGGTCGACTTCACCGGCCGCGACGCCGGCTACCGCTACCTGCGCTCCAAGGGCAACAGCATCGAGGGCGGGACCAGCGAGGTCCTGCTGAACATCGTCGCCGAACGCGTCCTCGGGCTGCCCGCCGAGCCGCGCACCGACAAGGACGTCGCCTGGAAGGACCTCGCCCGATGACGGATCTTCTCTACTCCGAGGAGGAAGAGGCGCTGCGCGCCGCGGTACGGGACCTGCTCACCGACCACTGCGACCCGGCGGACGTGATCGCGCGCGTCGAGTCCGGCGCCGCGCACGACCCCGCGCTGTGGAAGCCGCTCGCCGAGGGCATGGGCCTGGCCGGGCTGCTGATCCCCGAGGAACTGGGCGGCCAGGGCGCCACCCACCGGGAGGCGGCCGTCGTCCTGGAGGAGCTGGGCCGGGCCGTCGCCCCCGTTCCGTACCTCACCAGCGCCGTCGTCGCCACGGAGGCCCTGCTGGCCTGCGCGGACGAGGAGCTGCTCGGCCGGCTGGCCCCCGGACGCACCCGCGCCGCCCTCGCCGTCGGTCTGCACACCGCCCCGGACGCCGGCTTCCCCGCCGCACGGCTCGAGGACGGCGCCCTGCACGGCGAGCTGACCGGCATCGCGGACGCGGCCACCGCCGACGTCCTGCTGGTACCCGCCGACGACGGCGGCCTGTACGCGGTGACCGCCGACGCGGTGACCGTCACCGGGCAGGTGTCCCTCGACCTCACCCGGCCCCTGGCCACCGTACGACTGGACGGTGCCTCCGGCCGCCGCGTCGGGGACGCCGGACCCGCCGTGCACCGCGCCCTGCGCGCCGGGGCCGCACTGCTCGCCTCCGAGCAACTCGGCCTCGCCGACTGGACGTTGACGGAAACCGTGCGCTACCTCAGGGAGCGCAAGCAGTTCAACCGTCCGGTCGGAGGCTTCCAGGCGCTCAAGCACCGGCTCGCCCAGCTGTGGCTGGAGGTCGTCAACCTCCGCGCCGCCGCCCGGGCCGCCGCCGACGCGCTCGCCCGCGACGAGGACGCCGACGTGACGACCGCCGTCGCCCAGGCCTTCGCCTCGCCCGTCGCCGTCCACGCCGCCGAGGAGGCCCTGCAACTGCACGGCGGCATCGGCATGACGTGGGAGCACCCGGTCCACCTGTACCTGAAGCGGGCCAAGGCCGACTCGATCGCGTACGGCACGGCGGGCGCCCACCGCGAGACGCTGGCCGGGCTGGTCGACCTCCAGGCGCCCTGACCCGCCCGGCGAAGGCTCGTCCGCCGGGCCGAGAATCACACGTTCGGCGGACACGTCAGCCGCCCGGCCGAACCCTCCGCTACGCCACACTTACGGCCGAAAGCCGCGATGTGGGCGTGGCGGAGGAGGTTGACGATGGCCATTTCCATCTCTGTGGTGCTGCTGCTCGCGATCCTGGCGACCATCTTCGTGCGCAACGGAGCCCTGAAGTTCTCGCACGCCCTGGTCTGCGTCCTGCTCGGTTTCTTCCTGGCCGGCACGAGCATGGCGCCCACCATCCACGAGGGCCTGGCCGCCACCGCCCAGATCGTGAGCGGCCTGCGGCCCTGACCCGAGCGCATCGCGCCCCGGCCTTCGCGCATCGCGCCCCGGTCCGTGCGCACGGCGCCCAGGCCCGTGCGCATCGCACCCCGGCCCTCGCGCATCGCGCTCAGGATCCGGAGAAGACCCCGATCCCGTTCGCCACCGCACGTTCGGCGCCCCCGCTGGGGTGGTTCAGCACGCTCACCGCGCCCTCGCCGGGCTCCCGCGCCACCAGGGTGCTGGAGCCGCCGCCGTCCAGGTCGAAGCCCTCGGTCGCGCCCGCGTCCCGCAGCGCCGCCGCGAGTTCGGCGACCGTCAGACCGCTGCGGTACCCGGAGGCGCCGTCCAGGACCAGGAGCAGCAGCCGGTGACCGCCGCCCCCGATGCCCACCGCGGTGCGCACCGCCGACGCCGAGTCGTCCAGACCCGGCACCCGCACCCCGTGACGCAGCACGGGAAAGCCGCCGACCGCGAACGCGTACGCCGTTCCGGAGGCCGCGGTCAGCCGGTGCTCGACGCGCACCGCCTGGCCCTTCAGCAGCTTGCGCAGCTCCCGCGCCCCGGCCTCGCGGCCGAGCAGCACCGTGGTGCCGGCCGGAATGGCGCCGGCGCCGGGTCTGCCGGAGGTCGCGACGACCCGGCCGCCCCGGACCGTCACCTCGTAGGTGTCGGTGGCGCACGGCGCGCCGCGGCTGGTGTCCGTGCCGCAGGTGGCCCGCACCCGGGAGGCGCCGCCCCAGTCGGAGGTGTACGCCCCGATCGAACCCACCGGCAGCGCGTACTGGTTGAGCCCGCGCAGCTTCAGCGTGCCCCCGGGCGTGGTCACCGAACCGGCCAGGCTCAGGCGGTCCAGGCGGGCCGTGCCGTCGGCGCCCACGCCGATCACGTCCCCGGTGGTCGCGCCGGACGGCAGGGCGGGACCGAAGCGCTGCCCGCGAGGCACCGCGGCCTTGAGCGCCCGGCCGCCCGCGATCTCCGGGCCCACCGCCGAACCGGTCGCCTCGACGCCCGGGTGCTGGGCCTCGTCGATGTTGAAGAAGTCGCCGTTGACCCCTGCCACCGCGCCCCGCTCGTCGGCGAGTTGGGACACCGTGGCGCGGGCCGCCACCGCGCCCGGGTGCAACAGGTCCACCCGGACGTGCGTGTCGCTCAGGTCGACGGTGACCAGATGCGCGTGCGCGGTCCCGTGGGCGCCGTCCAGGTCGTAGTCGCGGTACTCGACGCCCGGCGCGAGCCGCTCGGCGCGCTGCGCGCCGGCCGCCGGGGCCGCCCCGGTCAGAGCGGTGCCGGCCAGCGCGCCGCAGGCCAGGAGAACCGTAAGTGCCGTCCTGAGCCGGACGGCGCGAGGTGTCGTAGTGCTCACCGTGCCCCCTGATGTCTCGTCAACTGTGCTGGGACTCAGGGGAAGTGGACCAGAGCAGGGGGTTCCGCGCGGTGTTCAGGCGCCGACGACGCGGGAACGGATGAGAAAACGCACTCCTTCGGGTGCTTCCAGGGAGAAGCCGCTGCCACGTCCGGGCACCACGTCGACGATCAGCCGGGTGTGGTTCCACACCGCGTACTGGCTGCGGGACATCCAGAACGGCACCGGGCGTTCCAGCCCCGCCACGTCCAACTCGGCGAGCAGCACGTCCGAACCCCCGGTGCGGAACTCGCCCTCGGGGTAGCACATCGGCGCGCTGCCGTCGCAGCAGCCGCCGGACTGGTGGAACATCAGCGGCCCGTGGACCGCGCCCAGCCGCCGCAGCAGCTCGGCCGCCGCCGCGGTGAGCTCGACCCGCGGGATCTCCTCGTACATCGTCGCCGCCCTTCGCCGCCGCGCCGCAAGAAGCGGGGCCAGCCAAGCACGGCGGAGGTTGCGAGGAGGTTGCGGTGCCGCGGGCGGGGGCGGCCGCCCGGGGTCAGCCGACGGCGGCCGTAAGGTGACGGAGCGTCAGGAGGCTTCGGGCAGCGCCTGTTCCGTCCAGACCGTCTTGCCCTCGGGCGTGTACCGGGTGCCCCACGTCTGGGCGAGCTGCGCGGCGATGAACAGGCCGCGGCCGCCCTCGTCGGCGACCCGTGCGTGCCGCAGGTGCGGGGCGGCCGGCCCCGCGTCCCGCACCTCGCAGGTCAGGCTGCGGTCGAGGATGACGCGGAGCTCGATGGGCGCGGCGCCGTAGCGGACGGCGTTGGTGACCAGCTCGCTGACGATCACCTGGGTGCTGTACACCGTCTCCTCGTCCACCCCCCACTCCCTGAGCTGGTCGCGGGTCCGGCGCCGGGCCTCGGCCACCGAGGCGGGTTCCGCGTCCAGCGCCCAGCAGGCCAGCCCCTCCGGGGAGAAGGGGCGGGTGCGCGCGACGATCACCGCGGCGTCGCCCGCGCCCGGACCGTCCGGCAGCGCGTACACGATCGCGTCGCACAGGTCCTGCAGCGGTCGGTCGGCGAAGTCGGGCGCGCTGCGCAGCGGCCGGGAGTTCTCCGCGAGGTACGAGGTCAGCTCCGGGTCGCTGGTGAAGACCAGCACGCTGCCCACCGGCACGCCGAACTCGACCGTGGCGAAGGGCGCGTCCCCCGCCGCGCCGAGCGACGGCCCGGCGGGGGCGTCGGGGACGGTGACGGTGCGGTCCGGGTGGACCACCACGGCCGCCAGCCGCCCGGCCGAGGCCATGACGCAGGTGCCGGTCAGCGGGTCGTGGACGGCGTAGGCGCAGTCGACGGTGAGCGCCTCCCGGCGCAGCGGATCGCCCAGCGGCAGGTTCGACCGCTCGTGGGCCAGCTCCGCCGCCGTGTCGTGCAGCCGCGCGAGCAACTCGTCGGGCGCGAGGTCGAAGGCGGACAGGGACCGTACGACCGTGCGCAGCTGGCCCATCGTGGCCGCGGCGTTCAGGCCCCGCCCGGAGACGTTGCCGACCACCAGCGCGGTCCGGGCGCTGGACAGCGCCACCGTGTCGTACCAGGCGCCCGGATCGTCGCCGGTCACCGACAGGTACGCCGTCTCCAGCGAGGCGTGGGTCTCCGGCCGGCGGGGCAGCAGCTGACGCTGGACGATCGCGGCGATGGAGTGCTCGCGGATGTAGCGCCGGGCGTTGTCGACGCACACGGCCGCGTGGGCGGCCAGCTCCACCGCGAGCTGCCGGTCGCCCCGGTCGAACGGCGGCGAGTCCTCCGTGCGGTACATGCTGATCAGACCCAGTGCCGAGTCGCGCAGCGCCAGCGGCACCACGAGCAGCGTGTGGGCGCGTGCGGAGTGCATCGCCGCCGTGCGCGCTGGATCGGCGTGCATCCAGTCCTGCCCCGGTTCCAGCGGGACGACGCGGGGCCGCAGGTCGGTCAGCGCCTGGGTGAAGGGCGTACGACCCGGCACCTGGCGCACCTCTCCCACCGCATGAGCCAGGGGCGCGTGCGCCGGTCCGCCGCGGAAGGCGGTGCGCATCAACGGCGTCCCCGGCGGCAGCGGAGCCAACGGGGGTTCGTCGCCCCGGATCACCGCGTCCACCACCTCCACGATCGCGATGTCGGCGAACTCGGGGACCACCGCGCCGACGAACTCCTCCCCGGTCACAGCCGGGTCCAGGGTCCGCCCCATCTGCCGCCGCACCGCGTCCAGCACCTCGGCGCGCACCCGGGCCAGCTGGCGCTCCGTGACGTCGATCGCGGTCACCGCGAGGCCCAGCACCTCGTGGCTGGGGCTCTCCAGACGCAGGGCGGTGATCTCGAAGTGGCGGTCCTGCGACGGGTCCTTCATGAGGCGCACCCGGACGACCCGCTCCCACAGGGGGCGGCCCGTCCGCACCACCTCCCGCAGCAGCGCCTCCACCTCCGTATCCGCGACGACGGGGTACACGTCGCGCATCGGGCGCCCGATCATCTCGTCCGCGCGCACGCCGTCCAGGGCGGCCGTGGCGGTGTTCAGCCGCACCACCCGCAAATCGGTGTCCAGCAGATGCAGCCCGATCGGTGAACTGGTGAACAGCGCCTCCAGCATGGACGCCCACGTCTCGTCCACCTGCCGGCCGGGATCGCCGTGCGCCACATCGACCTCCTCGCAGCCCCGCCGTCGCGCCGCTGCGGCGCACGGCCTGCCGGCGCCCGCGCACCCGGGGGCGCGTTTACCAGCGTGCGCCGCCCCCGGGCGCACCGCACGCGCAGGGCGCACGGCACGCGCTGGACGCACCGCATGCGCAGGGGGCACGCGCACGACGTACCGCGTGCGCGGGGCGCACGGCGTGCGCGAGGCCGTCGGCGGGCGCGGTGTGGTCGGCGGGCGCGGTGCGGTGCGGTCGGCGGGCGCGGTGCGGTGCGGTGTGGTCGGTGGGCGCGGTGCGGTTCGCGCGGGCGGAGTACCCCGGGCGGGTTCCGTACGGCCTCGCCCGTGGACCACCGGTCCCCTTCCGCGACGCGCGTGCTCACCCGAAGACTGAGATCCTGGCGGGGGAGCGCTGCCCATGACGTGACGGACAGTGGTGGTGAGCGCAGTGTCCGAACCAAGTGCTGTGTCCGGCCCCGGTAGCGCCGGACCGGGTAAGGCCCGGGACGTCGACCCGCTCGGCGACCCGTTCCTGCGGACCCGCCTCGCGGTACCGGCGCGGCCGACCACCTTCCTGCGCCGGGACCGCCTCGCCGGCCACCTCGACCAGGCGCTCGGCACACCGCTGACGATGGTCAACGGCGGCGCCGGCGCCGGCAAGACCGTGCTCGTCGCGGACTGGGCGGACCGGCTGGAGCGGCCGGTGGCCTGGCTCACCGCGGACGCGTCCGACCAGGCGCCCGGGGTCTTCTGGGCGTATCTGCTCCAGGCCCTGCGCGCCTGCGGAGTGCGGGAGGCGGAGCAGGCCGGTCACCCGGCCGACCCCGTGTCGGTGGACCACACCCTGCTGGCCCGGCTCGCCGCCGCGCTCAACGCACGGGAGGAACCCGTGATCGTCGTCGTGGACGACTACGACCGTGTGAGCGCGCCGGAGATCACCGAGCAGCTCGGATTCGTCCTCCAGCACGCCGGACCCGGCATGTGCCTGATCCTCGTCACCCGCACCGAACCCCTGCTGCCCCTGCACCGCTACCGCGCCGAGGGCACGCTCACCGAGATCCGCGAGGCGGAGCTGGCCTTCACCTGCGAGGAGGCCGCGACGCTGCTCGAACTGCACGGCCTGCGGCTGGCCCGGGACGCCGCCCGCGCCCTGGTGGAGCGCACCCGGGGCTGGGCGGCGGGCCTCAGGCTCAGCGCCCTGGCGGCGCAGCAGAGCAGCGACCCCGAGAACTACCTCAAGGAGTTCGAGGCCGGGCAGAGCACCATCGCGGACTTCCTGCTCGCCGAGGTGCTCAAGCGGCAGCCGGCCGCGACGCAGGACCTGCTGCTGCGCGTCAGCGTCCTCGACCGGTTCTGCCCCGACCTCGCCAACGCCCTCGCGGGTCGTCAGGACGCCGGGCCGATCCTGGCCGGGCTGCACCGGGCCAACGCGTTCGTCGAACACCTCGGTCACTCCTGGTACCGCCTGCATCCCCTCTTCTCGGAGATCCTCGCGGCCCATCTGCGGGTGCGCCTGCCCGGCCTGGAGGCCGAACTGCACCGCAGGGCCGCCGCCTGGCTGCGCTCCTGCGGACCGCTGCCCGAGACCCTGGCCCACGGCGCCGCCGCGGGCGACTGGGAGTTCACCGCCCGCGCCCTCGTCGACGACCTCGCCATCGGGCAGTTCTTCACGGGCCCGCGCACCGGGGTCCGTACGCAACCGCGCTCCGCCGACCTCGGCGAGCTGTTCTCCCGCATGGCGCCCGACGCCGGGGGCCCCGAGGCCCGCCTCGTCCGCGCCGCGCGCGCCCTGACCGACCACGACGTGGACCGCGCCCGCACCCAGCTGCGGCACGCCCGCCAGGAACTGGACGCGGACCGGCCCCGCAGGGTCGCTGCCCGGCTCAGCTGCGCGTTGCTCGAAGTCCTCGCGGCCGGGCTGACCGGCGCGCCCGGCCGCGCCGAGCACGCGGCCCAGACGGTGTGGGAGCTCCAGCAGGAGATCCCGCCCGAACTCCTGGACCGCCATCCCGAACTCGCCGCCCTGCTCCAGACCCACCTGGGTTCGGCCAGGCTCTGGGCGGGCCGCTTCGACGACGCCCGGGCCGCCCTGCGCACCGCCGCGGCCGGCTCCGGCGGCGCCTCGACGGCGGTGCCCCGCGAGGAGTCCCTGAGCCGCCTGGCGCTCATGGACTACCTCGACGGCTGGCCCGGCCGCGCCGAGCGCGGGGCCCTGGCCGCCCTCACCGACGCCGAACGGTTCAGCCTGTCCGAACCGGCCGGCCCGGCCCTCGGCCACCTGGTCCTCGCCGCGGTTGCCGTCGACCGCGACGAACTGGACGAGGCCCAGACCCTGCTGGACCGGGCCACGGCCGCGCAGCCCGAACCGCCGGACCCGGTCGCCGCGGCCGGGCTCGTCATCGCCCGCGCCCGCCTCCAGCTGGCCCGCGGCCAGGTCAAGGCGGCCCTGCGCACCGCCGAGTCGGCCGTCCCCGCCGCCGTCGCCTCGCCGTGGGCGGAGGGCCACACGGCGCTCGTCGTCTCCGCCGCCCACCTGGCCGAGGGCGCCCCCGAGACGGCCGCCAAGGTGCTGCGGGACGCGGCCGAACAGGGCGGCGCGTGCGCGGTCGGAGCCGCCAGGGCACAGCTCGCCGCCGGGAACGCCGAAGCGGCGCTCGACCTGCTCGCGGACCTGCCCGCCGCGGAGTCCAGCGGTCCCGCGGTGACGGTCCGGGCCGCCCTCGTGCGGGCCCAGGCCGCCGCCCGGGCCGGGGACGAGGCCACCGCGCGCCGGCTCGCCGCCCAGGCGCTCGCCGACGCCCGCCGCGAACGGCTGCGGCGCCCCGTCCTCGAGGCCGGCCCCTGGCTTCGCCGGCTCCTCGGCGCGGACCCTCTCGCCGGACCGTACGGGCACCGGAACGCCGCGCCCCGCGCACCGGGCGCCGCGCGGACGCCGGGCGGGGAGCAGCCGGCCCCTCTGGTCGTCGAGGAGCTGAGCGGCCGCGAGCAGGACGTGCTCCAGCGGCTCGCGCTCATGCTGTCCACCGAGGAGATCGCCGCCGACCTCTTCGTGTCGGTGAACACGGTCAAGACGCACCTCAAGAGCGTCTACCGCAAACTCGGCGTCAACCGCCGGGGCGAGGCGGTCCGCCGCGCCCGCGACCTCGGCCTCCTGTGAACCGGCCGCCCGGGAGAACACCGTGTTCAGGACCGCAGACGCCGAGGCGCGGGCCCGCACCGCCGAACGACGCGCCCACACCGACTACACCGGCGGTGTGTACGGATCGATGCTCTCCGCTTCCGTGGTCGTCGGCGCCGGGGCGGCCGGCTCCTTCCCGCGCGTGCAGATGGTGCTGCTGCTCCTGCTCACCGGGATCGTCTTCTGGCTCGGGCACGTGCACGCCCAGCTGTTCGGGGCCCGGCTGGCCCAGCGGCGCCTGGACCGCCAGGTGGTGTGGCACGTGTGCCGCGACGAGTGGCCGATCGTCAAGGCGGCCGTACCGCCCGCCGTCGCCGTCGCGGTCAGCCCGCTCCTGGGCCTGGACGCACAGGGCGCGGCATGGCTCGCGCTCGCCGTGGCGGTGGCCGGACAGGTGGGCTGGTCGGCGGCCGCGGCCCGGCGGGCGGGCGCGTCCCGGCCGCTGATGGCGGCCACGGCCGGCGTCAACCTGGTCATCGGGCTGATGATCTTGGTCCTCAAGATCGTCCTGACGCACTGACGCACTGACTGCGGACGCACTGGCCGCGGATGCGGATGCGGATGCGGACGCCGGGGCCGGCCGTGATGCGATCCGCGGGCGAGCCGTCGCGCGTATCACCTGCGCCGGGTGAGGCCCCGGACCCCGTTGGGGGCGGAGGCTCACACAGGGGGCGTGGCACGCCCGTCCCCGGCCACAGCGGGAGAGCAGTTGATGCGCTACGAGATCCGCGTCGACGGGCACATGTCGGAGACGCTGGCCAAGGCCTTCCCCGAACTGGACCACGTGGTGATGTCCGGCCAGACGGTCCTGTTCGGTCCCGTGGTGGACGACGCGCACCTGTACGGGCTGCTGGCCCGCTGCCAGTCACTGGGGCTGCGGGTACTGGAAATGCGACGCGTCCCGGAGTGACCCCCGGCTGTTCTCCCGCGCTACCGCTCCACGGGTCCGTCGCGGCGCTGCTGCCTCAGTCCGGTCTGGATGGCGGTGGTCAGCACGCGCGCGGCCACGCCGACGAGCAGCAGCCCGCCCGCCATCTGCAGCATGGCCAGCACCCGCCCCGCCTGGGACCGCGCGGTGATGTCGCCGTACCCGACCGTGGTGAACGTGGTCAGCGTGAAGTACAGCGCGTCCGTCCTGGTCAGATGCTCGGTGAAGGACGTGGGGTCGGCACGGGCGAGGAGGTAGTACGCGCTGGCGAAGAGCAGCAGGAACACCGGCAGCGTGCTCGCCAGGGCCTCGACCGCCTTCAGACGGGGGTACGGCGACTTCGTGACCACCGCCACCTCCCAGGCGAACACCACCGCGACGGCGAGCAGCCCGCCCACGAGCACCGCCGTGGCGCCCAGCGTGCTGTGCGAGTCCATGGGGAGCAGGTAGTAGGCGATGACCAGCCCGACCGTGAGGAGCAGGGAGCGAACCAGCACCATGGCGGCGGACCAGCGATGCGCGCGCAGACCGCCGCCCTCGCGTGGGGGAGCTGCCGGATCGCTCATCTCGTGCCCCTTCCGTTCCGTTCCGTTCCCATCGGCCGGGACTCACGGTTTCCCGTCGGCCGGGACGTCACGGTAACGGGGCGCGGCTGCGGCACCCGGGCATCGTGGCGGTGGCGGGGACGGATCACCCGTCATGGGTGACCCGGCGGCCACCGTGGCGCGGGAGTCTGGCCCACGGGTCCTCGCACGCCGTCCCGCCGGCGGTCCGGCGATGACCCGGCAACCGATCCCGCGAGGAGGAGCCATGACCGTATCGCGTGGTTCGGCGGCGCGTACCGGACCGGAGCACCACACCGACGGGACGGCACCCGCGTCCGCCGGGAGCCCCGTGGACACCCTGGCCGCACTCGGCAGTTCCTGGACCTGGATCCTCGCCTCGGCGCTGGCGACGCTGATCCCCGGCGTCATCGTGCTGGTCTGGCCGGACGAGAGCCTGCACGTCCTGGCGGTCATCATCGGGCTGTACCTGCTGGTGGCGGGCGGTTTCCGGTTCGTCGACGCGTTCTCCAGGGAAGGGCACGGCGAGCGGCTCGCACGGCTGCTCGTCGCGGTGCTGTTCGTCCTCGCCGGAGTGCTGTGCCTGAGGCACCCGATGCAGACCATCGCCGCGCTGTCGCTGATCGTCGGTGCCGTCTGGCTGCTGTCCGGCATGCTCACCGCCTACACGGCCCTGGCCGCCGAGGACATCGCCCACCGCGGTTTCGCCCTGGGCATGGCGGCGCTCGCCGTGGTCGCGGGCATCGTGGTGCTCGCCCTGCCCACCCAGTCGGCCGTCGTCCTCACCCGGCTGCTCGGACTGTGGCTGGTGCTCCTCGGAGTGGTCGAGCTGGGGGTCGCCTTCGCCTGGCGGTCGGCGCTGCGCAGGGCACGCGCGGCACAGATGTCCGGACCCACCAGCACGGTCTGAGCGGTGCGTACGGCTGTCTCACCCGCCTCGGGTGAGGCGTGCGTCCCTTGCCGTGCGCACGCTGAAGAGCGGCAGAGACCGGAACGGACGGAAGAGACCGGAACGGACGGAGGAGAGAAATGAGCGCGCAGATGAACCTCGCCTACGACTACCCGCTGCTGAGCGCCTTCTGGACCATGCTGTGGTTCTTCCTGTGGATCATGTGGTTCGTCCTGCTCTTCCGCGTCGTGGTCGACATCTTCCGCGACGACGACATGGGCGGCTGGGCCAAGGCGGGCTGGCTGGTGTTCTGCATCGTGCTGCCCTTCCTCGGCGTCTTCGTCTACGTCATCGCGCGCGGCAAGAGCATGGGCCAGCGGGAGATCGCCCAGGCGCAGAAGCAGCAGGAGGCGTTCAACTCCTACATCCGGGAGACCGCGGGCGGCGGCACGTCGCACGTGGACGAGCTCGCCCGGCTGTCCGAGCTGCGCACGCGCGGCGACATCTCCGACGAGGAGTTCGCCCGCGCCAAGCAGATGATCCTCTCCGACGGCGTCCCCGCCGGCCGCGCGACCTCCGTCACCTCCACCCCCGAGACACCCGACACCTCCGTCAGCTCCACTCCCGGGCGCCGCTGAGCACGCCGGGCGAGACGAAACGAGGCAGAAGATGGCATCGACCCACACCGCCCGTTCGCACACGGCGAAGCAGGCCTGGGCCACCGGCCTGACGGCCTTCGCGGCCGTCATGCTGATGATCGCCGGAGTGCTCGACATCTTCCGGGGCATCATGGGCATCGCCCAGGACGACGTCTTCGTCAGCACCCGCAACTACGTCTTCCAGTTCGACCTCACCGGCTGGGGATGGATTCACCTCATCCTCGGGGTACTCGCGGTGATCATCAGCCTGGGACTGTTCCAGGGGGCGATGTGGGCACGGGTGGCCGGGGTGACGATCGCCGGTCTGATCATCCTCGCCAACTTCCTGTCCCTGCCGTACTACCCGGTGTGGTCGGTCGTCATGATCGCGTTCTCGGGCTTCATCATCTGGGCCCTGTGCGTGATGCGTCCGGAGGAGATGCCCACCGGTTCCCAGGGCGCGCCGCGCGGGCCGTGAGGTCCGCCGGCGGTGGTGGGACCGGTCCGCGGCGAGTCCTCTCGCCGCGGACCGGTTTTCAGTGCGCGCCGGTGCCGCCGGTGCCCCCGGGAGTGCTGGCGGCGCCGGCGGCGGGTGGCGGTGCGGAGGGTTCGCCGGGGTCGAGGAACTCCCGGATCGCGAAAGCCACCAGGGTGATGACCGCCGTCCAGACCACGACCGCCGTGGTCGGATAGCTCCAGGTGAACAGTACGACCGCCGCGATGATCACGATGGCCGCCCCGATCCAGTGCTTGAAGCGGTGGACGAACCGCCCGACCGCGCCGAGGCGCAGTCCCGCCGAGGCCGACACGTCGCGCAGCGCGCCGATGCTCCTGCGGCAGCCGGTGCGGGTGAGCACGGCGACCCGCGACGGGCCGGCGAGGAAGGCGCCGATGGCGGTGAACAGGGCGACCGCGGCGAGGGCCCGGATGCCTGCCCGCAGGAACCTCACCAGCGCGTCGTACACGGAACCCGCCGCGGCCTGGGACGCCGACGGAGGCAGGTGGTTGAGATAGACGTCCCGGGCGACGGTGAGGCCGATCCCGAGGATCAGCATGGCCACGAACACGGCCAGCGCGACCCCGATCAGGGCGTGCCTGCGGTTGAACGCCACGTACACCCCGGCGGCCGCGACCAGCAGCGCGATGAGCGGCAGCCAGCCGCCGAGGATCTGCAGGACCCGTACGAGGGTTTTGACCTTGCCGATGTCCTTGGACGCGAACACCACGAACTGGGTGTGCACGGCCGGGATTCTCGCGGCGGGTGCGAAGCCCGCGTCGACCAGCCGGGTCTTCACATCGGCGACGATCGGCCCGAGGTCGATGACGACCTGGTTGTTCACCAGCTTGACCGTGCTGTCGGCCTGTCCCGTCAGGGCCTTGACCATCGCCGTGTGCGTCCGGCGGTTGGCGTTCACCCAGACCGTCTGGAAGGCACTGCTGGAGACCGCGCGTTCGACGACGTTGCCCACGAGCTGCTTGAGCCCGTTCTCGATCGGACCGCTCAGATTGCCCAGCAGCTGTGCGGCCCGCGGCGGGACACCCTTCTGCGAGGCCGCGTCCCTCAGCTGCTTGACCAGCGCGTTCACGTCGATCTGCGCCAGCACCGCGTCGGTGACCCGGTTGGTGACCGCCTTCTGCACATCGGGATCGCTCGCCAGCGGCCCCACGGTGGCCACGTACCTGTCCGTGTCCTGAACGATGCTGTTGGCCCACACCGCGACCACGGACAGCAGCGACAGCGCCGCGGCCAGAAGGATCAGCAGGGCCGCGCCGATCGAACGGAACGGGTGGTGTCTCGGTCTCCCGGGCAGCCGGGCGCTCTCCAGGACGTTCACCCGCTGCCGCAGCTGCTCCAGCTCGTCGCGCGCCGCGGGCGGAAGCTGCTCGTCACCGCTGTCGCTCATGGTGACCAGCAGATCCGTACAGCGCGTGGCCCGCTACCCGGCCGGGCCGGGCGGGTGAACGGCGCCCGCGGGAGCGCGAGGGCCGGGGCCCCTCAGCGCGCGGCGCGACCCACGACCGCCCCCAGATGAATCACCACGCCGACCGCCACCAGCCAGGACAGGATGACCATGACGACGCCGATGGGGCCGTACTTCTGCTCGTTCGCCACGATCGTCGCGGAGAAGTAGTGGGCGGAGAAAATCGCGAGGCCGGTCCAGCACACACTGGTGGCGAGCGCGGCAGGGAGGAGTGCGCGCCATCGCACCGCGCCGGTGAGCAGCACGTACATGCTCGCCCACCAGAAGAGGACCGCCCACACGAAGCCGACCAGCACGGGCAGGAGCAGGCCGCCGAGCGCCCTGCCGGACGCGGCCTGCGCGGCGGCGTAGGCGAGCAGCCCGGCGAGCCAGACGAGCCGTGCCGCGGTGTTGCGCCACCAGTCTCCCGGGACGTCGAAGAGCATCTGGTACCAGCTTTGGAGGGTCCCGGCGACGGCGACGGCGCCGAGCACGAGCAGGACGGCGCTCGTCACCGTGAGGGTGGTCGAGCTCGTCGTGGGCGCGAACAGGGACGCCACGGCCTCGGCCGCCTGCTGGTTCAGCCCCAGCCAGCCGGCGAGGGCGACGGCCGCGCTGCGCCCCGCCGCGGCCGTGACGATGATCAGGAACGGGAAGAAGCACAGGAACGCGAGCGCGGCCTGCTGGAAGGAGTGCCCGAAGAAGTCGACCGCCCAGATCCGCCCCCAGAGGCGGCCGGCACCGCTGTCCTGGAAACGGCGGGCCGACGTCCGCCATCGCAGGCTCGCACGCTCGTACGGGCGGGGCGCTTTCCCGCCGTCGTTCATGGAGCGCCCTCCCGGGGCTCCTTTCCAGCGGCCGCTCTCCCCGCGGGCGCCTTTCCGGCGGCCGCTTTTCCGGCGGGCAGGCCGCCCGTGGCCAGAAGGCTCACCAGGGTGATGCCCCCGGTCGCCAGGACGGCCGCCTTCAGTCCGTCGAGCTGGGCCGTGGCGTAGGACTCGGTGACGGCGTCCACCTCGGACGGGGGCAGCCCAGCCTGCTCGGCCGCCGAGCGAACGTGGCCCGTGCTGACGAAGCTGACCCCGGCCTCCAGAGCGATGCTCGTCTGCCGGCGGGCCTCGTCGGACAGGAGCGGGTTGTCCTCGACGTACGTGGTGAAGGCGTGGGCCAGCGCGCCGATCAGGAGGGACCCGATGAGGGCCGTGCCCAGCGCCGAGCCCAGGTTCTGGGCCGTGAACTGAAGCCCGCCGACCTCACTGCGCTCCTCCTCGCCGACACTGGACTGCACGACGTTGCCGAGCTGCGAGGCGAGCAGTCCCATGCCGAGGCCGAGGAGCGCCATGGCCCCGAAGAACTGGGCGTCGTCGATGACGGGGTCGATGGTGGCCAGCAGCCACGCGATCGCCGCCAGCAGCGTCAGCAGGGCCACGCGCACCACCCTGCGGGCTCCGGCCCTGCGTCCGAGCCGGGCGGCACCGAGCGAGGCCACGAGCATGGTGACGGAGACCGGCACCAGCCGCAGCCCCGTCTGGAAGGCGTCGAAGCCCTGCACCACCTGCAGATAGAGCGGAATGGTGAAGAACAGGCCCAGCAGGATGAGGTTCTGGCTCAGCAGGGTGGACAGCCCCGAACGCAGCGCCGGCCCGCCGAGCAGGGACAGGTGCACCAGGGGGTCGTCACCGCGGGCCTCCCGGTGTCTCTCCCAGGTGCGGAAGAGGCGGAGGACGACCGCCCCGGCCGCGACCACGAACAGTGTCGGGGCGAAGCCCAGGACCGTGAACGGGGGGTTGCGCGGCCGCACCCACCCCCACGAACTGCTCTGCAGCACACCGAGCACGCCGAGGCCGAGCCCGACCGCCGAGAGCACGGCGCCGACCACGTCCAGGCCGGGGCGCCGCCCGCTCGGGGCGCTCTCCACGACCGCCCGGCGGAAGCAGAGCACGGCCAGCACGACCACGACCTCGGCGGCGAACACCAGACGCCAGGTGAGATACGTCGTCACCCAGCCGCCCAGGAGCGGGCCCACGGCGATGCCGGCGCCGGCCAGGCCCCCGATGACGCCGTAGGCGACGGAGCGCTCCCTGTCGCGGTAGGACTCGGCGACGAGGGCCGCCATGGAGGGCAGCACCATGGCGGCGCCGAGCCCTTCGATGATGGACCAGCCCAGCGTGAGAACCCACAAAGTGGGCGCGACGGCGGTCAGGGCGGACCCGGTGCCGTAGACCGCCATCCCGAGCAGGAACACACGGCGACGCCCCAGGACGTCCCCGATCCGGCCACCGATGATCATGAAGGCGGCCATGACCAGGGCGTACAGCGTGATGACGGCCTGGATGGCGGTGACGTCGGTGTCGAAGTCCTCCACCAGCCGGCTGATGGAGACGTTCATGACGGAGGTGTCCAGCACCATCAGGAACTGCGCCGTCCCGAGGACGATCAGAGCTCGCCAATGTCTCACACGCCCATGGCACCCCGCATCGCCCGCCGGCACCTCACCTGCCACGGGGGAGCCGGGGTGCGGTGCCGCGGGCGAACGGGGTCCCTAGAAGAAGCCGAGGGGTCCCTAGAAGAAGCCGAGCTTCTTCGGCGAGTACGACACCAGGAGGTTCTTCGTCTGCTGGTAGTGGTCCAGCATCATCTTGTGGGTCTCGCGGCCGATGCCGGACTGCTTGTACCCGCCGAAAGCGCTGTGCGCGGGATACGCGTGGTAGCAGTTCGTCCAGACGCGGCCCGCCTGGATGGCGCGGCCGGCGCGGTAGGCGGTGTTCATGTCGCGGGTCCACACGCCCGCGCCCAGGCCGTACAGCGTGTCGTTGGCGATCTTCACCGCGTCGTCGAAGTCGTCGAAGGACGTCACCGAGACCACCGGCCCGAAGATCTCCTCCTGGAAGATCCGCATCCGGTTGTCGCCCTCGAACACGGTGGGCTGCACGTAGTAGCCGCCCTTCAACTCCCCGTCATACTCGATGCGTTCGCCGCCGGTCAGGACCCGGGCGCCCTCCTGCCGGCCGATGTCGATGTAGGAGAGGATCTTCTCCAGCTGGTCGTTGGAGGCCTGGGCGCCGATCATCGTGTCGGTGTCGAGGGGGTGGCCCGGCTTGATGAGTCCGGTGCGCTCGACCGCCGCGCCGACGAACTCGGCGTAGTGGCCGCGCTGGACCAGGGCCCGGGACGGGCAGGTGCACACCTCGCCCTGGTTGAGCGCGAACATCGTGAAGCCCTCGAGCGCCTTGTCGAGGAATTCGTCCTCGGCCGCGGAGACGTCGTCGAAGAAGATGTTCGGCGACTTGCCGCCCAGCTCCAGGGTGACGGGCTTGATGTTCTCGGCGGCGTACTGCATGATCAGCCGCCCGGTCGTGGTCTCACCGGTGAACGCCACCTTCGCCACGCGCGGACTGGACGCCAGCGGCTTGCCCGCCTCCACGCCGAAGCCGTTCACGATGTTGAGCACCCCGGGCGGCAGCAGGTCGGCGACCAGGCTCATCCAGTAGTGGATGGAGGCCGGCGTCTGCTCGGCGGGCTTGAGCACCACCGCGTTGCCCGCCGCCAGCGCGGGCGCGAGCTTCCAGGCGGCCATGAGGATCGGGAAGTTCCACGGGATGATCTGCGCGACCACACCCAGCGGTTCGTGGAAGTGGTACGCCACCGTCCCCTCGTCGATCTCGCCGAGCGAACCCTCCTGGGAGCGGATCGCCCCCGCGAAGTAGCGGAAGTGGTCGACGGCCAGCGGGATGTCGGCGGCCAGGGTCTCGCGCACCGGCTTGCCGTTCTCCCAGCTCTCCGCCACCGCCAGCGGCTCCAGGTGCGCCTCCATGCGGTCGGCGATCTTCAGCAGGATGTCGGAGCGCTCGGACGCCGACGTCCGGGCCCACGCCGGCGCGGCGGCGTGCGCCGCGTCCAGCGCGCGCTCGACGTCCTCGGCCGTCCCGCGCGCGACCTCGGTGAACGACTGCCCGTTCACCGGCGACGGGTTCTCGAAGTACTGCCCCCGGGCCGGCGGCACGTACTCGCCGCCGATGAAGTGGTCGTAGCGCGCCTGGTAGGAGACGATCGCGCCCTCCGTGCCCGGCGCCGCGTAACGGGTCATCCTTTTCTGCCTCCCTCAGCAGCGCTGCCCGCCGTTGGGCAGCTCTCGCCGCGAGGCTAGGCAGCGCCACGTTGCAAGGAGGTTGCGCGCTCCGGGCCGCCCGGGCGGCCGCCCGGGCCGTTGCCCGTCCGGGTGTGCGGGCCGCTGGGCCACCGGGGCGCGCGGGCCGCCGGCCGGCTGGACGCGCGGGCCGCTGGGCTCTGGGCCGCCTGGGCGTGCGGGCCGCCCGGGTGGCTATCGGGGGTGCGGGCCGGCCGGGGCCGAGAGTTCGGCCTCGAGCGCGGCGAGCCGGGAGCGCACGGCCGCGGCCGGGCGTACGGCCGCCAGGGCGCGCCAGACCTCGAGGTCGTCCTCACCCCACGGCGCGTGCGCCCAGTCGGCCAGCAGGTCCGGGTCGCGGCGGGCGATCAGCGCGCCGCGCAGCCCGTCCGCCAGGCGCTCCCGCAGGCGCACCACCGCCGGAGCCTGCGAGGCGGGCAGCAACGGACCGCCGTACGCCGCCACGGCCGCCGCCACCGCTCCCGCCCGCAGTCGCCGCTCCACCACGGCCACGTCCGACACCACCGGACGGCTGAGCCGGTACGGCCGCGACGCGAGCAGCCCCGGCCCCAGCACCCGGCGCAGCCGCGCCAGTTCGGCGCGCAGCGTGACGGGCGTGACCGACTCGTCCTCGTACAGCGCGCACAGCAGCTCATCACCGGTCACGCCCTCGGGACGGCGCGCCAGCAGCACCATGATCTCGCTGTGCCTGCGGCTGAGGCGGATGGAGCCGCCGTCCAGCAGCAACCGGGCCTCGTCGCGGCCGAGCACCGTCAGCTCGGCCGCGCCGGCGGCGTCCGCCCGCGGACCCAGCAGCGCCAGCTGGGCCTCGGCCGCACGCGCCACCGCCTGCACGAATCCGAGGCTGTGCGGGTGCGCGAGGCCGTCCCCGCCGGTGATGTCCACGGCGCCGAGCACCCGCCCGGAGCGCGGGTCGTGCACGGGGGCAGCCGCGCACGTCCACGGCTGGACCTGCCGGATGAAGTGCTCGGCGGCGAACACCTGGACCGGACGGCCGACGGCCACCGCCGTGCCCGGCGCGTTCGTCCCCACCGCGGACTCCGCCCAGCTGGCGCCCGGCACGAAGTTCATCCGGTCCGCCTTCCGGCGCGTGGCCCGGTGGCCCTCCACCCACAGCAGTCGGCCGTGCGCGTCGCACACCGCGAGCAGGTGCTCCCCGTCGGCGGCGAAGGTGCCCATCAGCTCCCGGAACAGCGGCATCACCGGCGCCAGCGGGTGCTCCGCCCGGTAGGCGCCGAGGTCGCCGTCCGCGAGTTCCACGCTCGCGCTGCCGTCGGGCCCGACGCCGGCCCGCGCCGAACGCCGCCACGAGTCCGCCACCACCGGACGCACCGGCCCCGGCACCGTGCCCACCGCGGTGAACGTCTCGTGCGCCCGGCGCAGCGCCCGCAGACGCTCGGCAGCGTCGGCCCCCGGCTCCAGGGCCACCCACGGATCGGTCAACTCGGCCTCCCGGACGGCGATGCGGCTGGGGGACATCGTCACTCCCGGTGCGCGCCCCGACAACCACTTCGACGACGCTCACCCGAACGACGGCCCGCCCGGCGCCCGCCCGCAGCCCGCCCGCGCCGCGCGGCGCCCGCCGTCAGGCGAAGTTGACCAGTTTGATGTAGCGGACCCAGTCCCAGTTCGGCCCGGGATCGGTGTGGTCGGTGCCGGGCACTTCGGCGTGCCCGATGATGTGCGCGCGGTCCTTCGGGATGCCGTATTTGTCGCAGATCGCCGCGGTGAGCTTCGCCGACCGCTCGTACAGGGCGTCGGTGAAGTACGCCGGCTTGTCCACCCACCCTTCGTGCTCGATGCCGATGCTGTGCGTGTTGTAGTCCCAGTTGCCCGCGTGCCAGGCGACGTCCGCCTCGCGCACGCACTGCGCGACATGGCCGTCGGCGGAGCGGACCACGTAGTGCGCGGAGACCTTCTTCTGGGGGTTCTGGAAGATGGCCAGCGTGTTGGCGTAGGTCTCCTGCGTGACGTGGATGATCACCCGGTCGAGGGAGTAGCTCGTGGGCCGGCTGGACGTCGTGCAGTTGGAGCTGCTCGCCGGCTGCCACTCGGCGGGCGGGTAGTCGGTGGACAGTGGCCGCGCCCCGGCACGCGTGGCGGGGAGTAACGCGTAGGGGACGGCGGCGAGGGCGGCGCCCTTCAGGATCCGTCGTCTGCTGGGCTGGGATCTGGACCGGTCCATGGATGAGAGCCCTTCTGTGGGGGAGGTTCTCGGTCGTCGGCCGGCGCACGCGCTCAGCGCCGCAGCGCAGCCGCGGTCTCGCGCATCCGTGCGTGCATTCCGCGGTGAGTCTCGCGCACCGGCAGCCACTCCTTGCGGAGCTTGGCCACGCAGGTGTAGTTGGTGTCGCACACGTTGGCCAGCGGCGACTCGACGGCCTGAGTGGCGAACTGATACGCGTCCAGCTCGCCGAAGCCGTAGTCGCGCACCAGCCACCGCACCAGGTCCAGCTGGGATATCCGGAACGCGTCCTCCAGCGGGCGCGCCGAGCCGGTGGAGATGATGTGGGTGTCCGACTCGATGCGCGGCCAGGGCGTGGCGATCCCCTTGAGGAGCTCGACGACCACCACCGTGTGCATCGCGCACTCGACGGCGACCCCGCACGTCTCGCCCTCGCCCTGCCGGGCGTGTCCGTCGCCGAGGCTGAGGAGGGCCCCGTCCACGTTGACGCCGAGGTAGCAGGTGACCCCTGCGCGCATCTCGGGCGTGTCCATGTTCCCGCCGTGGGCGTCGGGAACCAGCGCCGAGCGCACCTCCAGGCCGGCCGGGGCCACGCCCACGGTGCCGTGCATGGGATCCATCGGCAACTCCGCCTCGAAGCCGCCGTCCCGGGCCTGGAACAGGACGGTGCGCCGGGCCCGGTCGAGCTGCCAGATCCACACGGTCTCCGGCAGCGGCGGCTGGAGGGTGGCCGTGGTGTGCGTGGAGGTGAGAGCGCCGAACAGCGGCACCGTCGTGGACGCGGCCCAGTCGCGGGCGGGTTCGACGGACACGAAGTGCACGACGAGGGTGTCCCCGGGCTCGGCGCCCTCCACGTGGAAGGGACCGGTCTGCGGATTGAGGAAGGGGAACTCGCACACCTCGGAGACGAGGTCCTTCTCGGACCGCACCCGGCCGCCGAAACAGTCCTCCGTGTACAGGTCGAGGACGGTGCCTGGAGCGATCCGTGCCACGGGGGATACCCCGCCGAACGTCCAGGCGTACTCGCCCGGTTGGGGCCGCACGGTCAGGATGCGGGGGTCGCTCATCGCTGCACAGCTCCGATCTGCGGCGGGACACGGCGCGGTGACGGACGTTCACCGGCGGATGCTCAGCGAGGCGGACACGCGGTGCGCCTCGCGTGAATCACGGTACGGCGAGCGCCGGTCGGGCAGAAGAGCGCGGACCGGCACGGTGGACGAAGCGCGACTTGTGGATAACTCCGCCACCCGAGCGGGTGAATTGGGCGGTGGGCAAGGCGAGTTGCGAGTGCTCGGCACAAGGCCCGCGTCGCGCACCGGGGCCCCCGGGGGTCGTGTGTGTGGAAGCATCACCGGTGTCGTGCGCAAGGGCGGCATCACCGGGGTCGTCTGCAAGGACGGCACCGCCGGGGTCGTGTGCGGCGGCGCACCGCCGGGGGCATGCCGAACCGCGGTCTGCCGGCCTCAGCCGCGTTCGGCCACCGCCGCCGGATCGTCGAGGACCGCGCGCACCACCGCGTGCGCGGCGCCCAGCAGCGGGCCCTCGGGACCCAGCCGCGAGACGGACACCGGACAGGCCGGCCCGGCCGTGCGCCGCGCCAGCTCCGCCCGGAGCGACGGCAGCAGCCAGGGCGCGAGCGCGGCCAGCGCGCCGCCCAGCACCACGGCCTCGGGGTCCAGCAGGTTGACCGCTCCGGTCAAGGCGACGCCCAGCGCCGTACCGGCGTCGTGCAGAGCACGCCGTACCTTCTCGTCACCCTCGGCGGCGCGCGCGGCGAGCAGTCCGACGCGGTCCTCGCCCGGCTCCAGGCCGGCCGCCCTCAGTACCGCTTCCTCGCCCGCGTACTGCTCCAGGCATCCGCGCCCGCCGCACGGGCACCGGGGCCCCTCCGGTTCGACCGGCACGTGTCCCAGCTCGCCCGCGAAGCCCCGCGTCCCGCGCAGCAGCCGCCCGTCGACCACCACCGCGGCACCGATGCCGATCTCCGCCGACACGTGCAGGAAGTCGCGCGGAGTGTCATCGCCGAGCCAGAGTTCGGCCAGCGCGCCGAGGTTGGCCTCGTTGTCGACGGTCAACGGGAGACCGGCGGGCAGCAGGGCGCCGAGATCGGTGTCGTGCCAGTCGAGGTTGGGCGCCCGCACTACCGTACGGCCGTCCCGGGCGATCAGGCCGGGCACGGCGACGGCCAGCCCCGCCGGCCACAGGCCCAGCTGCTCGGCCTTGGCGACGACCTGGCGTATCAGCCCGGTCAGCTCCTCGGCCACCGGCTCGGGGGGGCGGCCCCGGTTCGTGCCGTGCCGTACGGCCCGGGCCCTCACCTCGCCCCGCAGGTCGACCACGCAGGCCGCCAGGTGGTCGACGCCCACCTCCGCGCCGACACCGGCCGGCCCGCGCCCGCTGACGGCGAGCGCGGAGCCCGGGCGGCCCACCCGGCCAGGCCGCTCGGGGCCCAGTTCCTCCACCAGCCCGCTGCGGATGAGCTCGTCGACCAGGGTCGACACCGCGGCGCGGGTCAGCCCGATGCGCGAGGCGACCTGCGCGCGCGACAGCGGGCCCTCGGCGCCGACCGTGTGCAGGACCCGGGCGAGGTTGCGGCGGCGCATGCCCTGCTGGGTGTCGGGCAGCGCGCGCCCGGGTCCGGCCGGGCGGGCCTCGTGCAGCGGTGCGGTCATGCCTGGGTCGTCCTCGGTGGGTGTCCGCGGGGCGGGCCGGTGCGCCCACCGCCGTGTGGTGTCGGTCCGGCGGCTGCCGGTCCCTGGTGCGCGTCCGGTGCCTGCTCGGTCCCTAACGCCGGTCCGGTGCCTGCCGGCCTGTGGTGCCGGTCCCTTGCCGCCGGCCCGTGGCTGTCAGCGGCCCCCCGTCCCCCTCTCCAGCAGCGGGGCCGCGTCGGAGAGTACCCCGGAGATCCTGCTCAGCGTCTCCTCGTCCCGCTCCACGGCCTCCAGCACCGGACCGTCGGCTGTCCGCCAGCGGCGGGCGACCGCGGCCGGGTCCTCGCCGGTGAGCAGCCCGGCGGCCTGGGCGGCGGCGCCGAGGGCGACCAGTTCCCTGGCCTGGGGAATCTGCACCGGCCGTCCGGACAGCCGGCGTACCGTCTGCTGCCAGGCCGTGCCCCGGGCGCCGCCGCCGATCAGCAGCAGCGGTGCGGTGCGGTCGGCGTCCTGGTCGAGGACCAGGTCGAGCGCGCCGAGCAGGGAGTGGACGGCGCCGTCGTAGGCGGCCTGGAGCAGTTGTCCGGCGGTGGTGTCGTGGCGCAGACCGTACAGCAGTCCCGAGGCGGCGGGCAGGTTCGGAGTGCGTTCCCCGTCCAGGTAGGGGAGGAGGGTGACGTCCGTGCCCGGCTCGACGGCCTCCCGGTCCAGGCCCAGGAGGGCGGCGACGCGGTCGACCGCGAGCGTGCAGTTCAGGGTGCAGGCCAGGGGCAGCCAGTCGCCGCCGGCGTCGGCGAAGCCCGCCACCGTGCCGGACGGGTCCGCGGGGCGCTGCCTTGCCACCGCGTAGACCGTGCCCGAGGTGCCGAGGCTCAGAACCGGCGTCCCGGGGCGCAGACCGAGGCCCAGGGCGGCGGCGGCGTTGTCACCGGTGCCTGGTGCGACCAGGGTGCCCTTGGAGAACGGCAGTTCATGGCTGTCGCGCACAGTTCCCGCGACCTCTCCCGGGCGCACCACCCGCGGCAGCAGCGCGGGATCGAGTCCCACATGGGCGAGGATCTCCTCGTCGTACGCCTCCCTCGCCGACGCCCACCAGCCCGTGCCGGACGCGTCGCCGCGGTCGGTCGTGCCCAGGCCGGTCAGCAGCCCCGTGAGGTAGTCGTGCGGCAGACGCACCGCCGCCGTGGACCGCACCGCCTCCGGCTCGTGCTCGGCCAGCCACGCCCACTTCGTCACCGTGAAGGAGGCGCCCGGCACGCTGCCCGTGCGCTCCGCCCACGTCTTGGGGCCGCCCAGCTCCTCCACCAGCCGACGGGCCTGAGGAGCCGAGCGCACGTCGTTCCACAGCAGGGCCGGCCGTACGGGCTCGCCGTGCCCGTCCAGGGTGACCAGGCCGTGCTGCTGGCCGGCGATCGACACGGCGGCGGCCTCGTGCGCCGCGTCACCGCACTGGTGGAGCGCCGAGCACAGGGCGTCCCACCACTGACGCGGGTCGCTCTCGCGGCCCGCGCCGGACGAGACGGTGTGCGGCGCCTGGCCGCTCGCCACGACCTGCCCCGTGGCCGCGTCCACGACGAGCACCTTGGTGGACTGCGTGGACGAGTCCACACCGACGACGAGCGGTCCCTCGGCTGCTGACATCGGCTCTCCCTTTTGTTCGCGGCTCACAGGATCAAGGCTCTGACCTGGCGTTCTCACGCCTGCCCGGGCGCGGCGGCCGGGGGCTCGCCCCGACCGGGGCCCTCTTGTCCCTTCCCAGGGACGCATCGGCATACTAATTTGTAAATCGCCATGACGAAATAGTCGCAAGCGAGCCAAGCGAGCAAGGAGCCGCGGCATGAGCTACCAGCCCACCCCCGAGGACAGGTTCACCTTCGGCCTGTGGACCGTCGGCTGGCAGGGACGGGACCCGTTCGGCGACGCCACGCGCCGCGCCCTCGACCCGGTCGAGACGGTGCAGCGCCTGGCCGAACTCGGTGCCCACGGAGTCACCTTCCACGACGACGACCTGATTCCGTTCGGGTCCTCCGACACCGAGCGCGAGTCGCACATCAAGCGCTTCCGGCAGGCGCTCGACGCGACCGGCATGACCGTGCCGATGGCCACCACCAACCTCTTCGCGCACCCCGTCTTCAAGGACGGCGCGTTCACCGCCAACGACCGCGACGTGCGCCGCTACGCCCTGCGCAAGACCATCCGCAACATCGACCTGGCGGCGGAGCTCGGCGCCAGGACGTACGTGGCCTGGGGCGGCCGCGAGGGAGCCGAGTCCGGCGCCGCCAAGGACGTGCGCGCCGCCCTCGACCGCATGAAGGAGGCCTTCGACCTCCTCGGCGAGTACGTCACCACCCAGGGCTACGACATCCGCTTCGCGATCGAGCCCAAGCCCAACGAGCCGCGCGGCGACATCCTGCTGCCCACCGTCGGTCACGCGCTCGCGTTCATCGAGCGCCTGGAGCGCCCCGAGCTCTACGGCGTCAACCCCGAGGTCGGCCACGAGCAGATGGCCGGGCTGAACTTCCCGCACGGCATCGCCCAGGCGCTGTGGGCGGGCAAGCTGTTCCACATCGACCTCAACGGCCAGTCGGGCATCAAGTACGACCAGGACCTGCGCTTCGGCGCCGGCGACCTGCGCGCCGCCTTCTGGCTGGTCGACCTGCTGGAGAGCGCCGGCTACGAGGGGCCGCGCCACTTCGACTTCAAGCCGCCGCGGACCGAGGACCTGGACGGCGTGTGGGCCTCGGCGGCGGGCTGCATGCGCAACTACCTCATCCTCAAGGAGCGTTCGGCCGCGTTCCGGGCCGACCCGGAGGTGCGGGAGGCCCTGCGCGCGTCCCGACTCGACCAGCTCGCACAGCCCACCGCGGCGGACGGCCTTCAGGCGCTGCTGGCGGACCGGGCGGCCTTCGAGGACTTCGACGTCGAGGCCGCCGCCGCGCGCGGCATGGCGTTCGAGCACCTGGACCAGCTCGCCATGGACCACCTGCTCGGCGCACGCGGCTGACAGCCGGGTCCCGTTGAACGTGGTGCACGCGCGCGCGTGCACCGCGATCAACGGGACCGTCACCACGGTGCCGGGTGCAGCCAGCCCCCCTCGCCCGCGCGGGATGTCCCCCCTGGATGCCCGGGGGCTGGCGCCATGGTCCCGGGCAGCCTGCGCTCCGTACGTTTCCTCAGGTCAGAACATCGCCGAGGAAGCCGGAGACCGAGCCATGCCCCAGCCTGCCGCAGCCGTCGTGGACAGTTCCGAGGACCGAGCCGGCGGGACACACGCGGGCAGTGAGTTCGCACCGCTGCTGCGCGAGGTCAGGCACCGGGGGCTGCTCGAGTACCGGCGCGCCTGGTACGCGCGCACCATCGCCGCGAACGCGCTCGCCCTGGCCGCCGCCGTCACGGGACTGTTCCTGATCGGCGACTCCTGGTGGGCGCTGCTCCTCGCCCCGCCCCTCGCCGTGCTCTGCGCCCGCACGGCCTTCATAGGTCACGACGCCGGCCACGCGCAGATCACGGGCAGCAGGGCGGCCGGCCGCGTCATCGGCCTGATCCACGGCAATCTGCTGCTGGGCCTGAGCTACTCCTGGTGGAACACCAAGCACAACCGCCATCACGCCAATCCGAACCACATCGACAAGGACCCCGACGTCGCGGCGGACGTCCTGGTCTTCACCGCCGGGCAGGCGGGCACGCGCACGGGCCTGCGCCGCCGTATCACGCGCCACCAGGCCTGGTTCTTCTTCCCGCTCACCCTCCTGGAAGGCGTCGCCCTCAAGGTCCACAGCTTCCGGGACCTGCGCCGGCAGCCGCCCCGGGTGCGGGCGTTGGAGGGCGCGCTGCTCCTCACCCACCTCGTGGGCTGCGCCGCGCTGCTCCTCACCTGCCTGTCGCCGGGCAGGGCGCTGGCGTTCGCGGCCCTGCACCAGGCTCTCTTCGGACTGCATCTGGGCCTGGCCTTCGCGCCCAACCACAAGGGCATGGAGATGCCCGACCCGCACGGCGAGCGCTGGGGGCACCTGCGGCGCCAGGTGCTCACCTCCCGCAACATCCGTGGCGGGGTCCTGACGGACTGGTTCCTGGGCGGCCTCAACTACCAGATCGAACACCACCTGTTCCCCAGCATGCCGCGCCCCCACCTGCGCCGGGCCCAGCTGCTGGTGCGGGCCCACTGCCGGAAGCTGGGTATCCCTTATGCGGAGACCGGCCTCGTGGACTCCTACCGTCAGGCACTGCGCCACCTGCACGACGTCGGGGAACCGCTGCGGACGCGGTAGCGCCCGCCCCGGCAGGAAGCCCCAGGGCCGAGCCCGGCCCTGGAGCCGAGCCCGGCCCTGGAGCCCGCCCCACCAGTAGGGGCGGGTCTCAGGGTCGTATCAGGGTCGTCGTCCGGAACCGCCGGGAGGGCGGGGCCGTTTTCACGACAGAGAGCGGCACTGGCCGCGGAGGAGGCGACAGATGTCGAAGAACGCGAAGATCGCCGCAGGGGGTGTGGCGGTCGGACTCATCCTGCTGATCTGGCTGCCCTGGTGGGCCGCCCTGCTGATAGTCCTCGGAGTCCCGGCCGCCGCGTACCTCGCGCTGGATCCCTCCCAGCGCCGCCGGCTGCGCCGCGTCACCCGCAAGGAGCTGGGCCGCTGAGACCGACCGGGCCGCTGAGGCGCTAACGGCCCGGCGTGGCCGCGTCAAGGGCGCAGGAGTCGACCACATCGCCGCTCGCGGGCCTGCCGACGGTCCGGTCCGCGGGCGGACGCACACCGCGCTCCACCCATGAGACCAGCGCGTCGAAGGCGGACCGGTAGCAGGGCAGGATCGGGCGCAGCCGGTCCGGATACGTGTCGTACAGGCCGTCGACGTGGGTGCCGCCCTGGATCGTGTAGTACCGGTGCAGCGCCCCGCGTCCGCTCGCGTCCACCATGCGCGCGTACACGTCGGAGTCCGCGGCCTTGGGCAGCAGCGCGTCGAGGTCGCCGTGCAGCGTGATCAGCGGCTTGCCGATCCGCCCGGTCAGCCCCACGCGGGCCACCGCGCTGTGCACGGAGGCGGGCCGGGAGGCGTAGTCGTACGTCGCGTCGGAGGGGCACGGCGCGAGGATCTGCTCGGCGGTGGTCCCGGCGGACGGCCCCGGGCAGGCCTCGTCGTAACCCGGGTCGAACTCGGCGCGGTAGATCTTCTGCGTCACACCCCAGTAGGCGTGCTCGTGGTACGGCCACAGGAACTCGGAGCCCCGCGCGAAGCCCACGGCGTACATGTCCGCGTCGCCGGCCGAGCCCAGGGTCCGGGCGACCGCCGTGGGAAGGGAGGTGAGCAGACTGGGACCGTCCGCCGTCCACAGCGCACCCTCCCAGTCCACACCGCCGTCGTACAGCTCCGGGTGGTGCTCCAGCTGCCAGCGGGTGAGGTAGCCGCCGTTGGAGATGCCCGTCATGTAGGTGCGGCGCGGGGCCTGTCCGTAGCGCTGGGCGACCGCGCGCTTGGCGGCGCGCGTGAGCTGGGTGGTCCGCGCGTTCCACTCGGCGACGGCGTCGCCGGGCCGGGTGCCGTCGCGGTAGAAGTCGGCTCCGCTGTTGCCCTTGTCGGTGGCCGCGTAGGCGTAGCCCTGTGCCAGTACCCGGTCGGAGATCGCCTTGTCGGTGGCGTACTGCTTGCGGGTGCCCGGCGCGCCCGTCACCACCAGACCGCCGTTCCAGTGGTCGGGCAGCCGGATCACGAACTGCGCGTCGTGGTTCCAGCCGTGCGTCGTGTTGAAGTGGGAGGAGTCCGGGAAGTAGCCGTCGATCTGCACTCCCGGGACCCCGGAGGGGGTGCGGGTGCCCAGTGCGGTCAGTCCCGCCTGGTCGGCCGTGTCCGTGTACGGGGTGCCGGCCAGCCCGGCGGTGGTCAGATCGGGGAGACAGGCCGCCTGCTGGAAGGACGCGCCCGGCACCCGCACGCGCTCCTGGCGCGCACAGTGCCCGTCATGGCCCTGTCCGCTTCCACCCCCTTCCGCGGCACCGGCGGGAGCCGGGCACAAGAAGGCCGCCGTCACCAGGGCGGCGGCGACGAACGGGACACCTCGGGGCAGACGCATGACGGCCTCCAGAGCACGCGGGACAACGGTGGGACAGCACACGGGACGAGCCCGGGGCTGCCCCATCGTGGGGTCCCGACTCCGCGTCATCCATGGGTCAGCGCCACATGGAGACGTGGCTCGGCATGGAGGGGGAAGACATGCGGTGTGGAGGTGAAGCGGTCACGGCCCGACGGTCAGCTGGGGCGCACCGCCAGTTTGTCGAGTGCCTCCAGCAGGCCGGGCAGCTCCGGGCCCCGGCCGACCGGCAGGACCTCACCGGGTTCCTCGTCGAGGAGGACGAAGGCGATGTCGTCGGTGCGGGCCACCATGGACCAGCCGGGCCCGTCCGCGCGCAGGGTCCGCGCCTCGCCCGGGGCGAACGCCGACCGCACCCGGCCGAGCGGCGGCGGCGAGTCCACGTACGCCCGTGCCTCCGCGAGGACGCGCCGGATCCCGGTGTGCCCTGGCGACGCGGCCCCGCTGTCCTTGCCGTCCGAGCGGCCGGCGCCATCCGTGCGATCCCCAGAGCCGGTCGCGCCGTCCCCGCTGCCCTTGGCGGACGGTGCCCCGTCCGATCCATCCGACGCGGCCGATCCATCCGATGAGACCGGTCCGTCCGCCCCGGCCGGCCGGTTCACCGGGGCGAAGGCGGAGTCGTCGATCCTCTCCCGCCACAGGGCCCACCGCAGTGCGATCTCGTCCGCGCCCAGCCTGCGCTGAGCCGGTCCCCAGGTGCTGGTGTCGGGCGGCGTCAGCACCGGCCCGTCCCCGGCGTCCGGCTCCGGATCGTGCGGCGCGGGCACTCCGGGTGCCGCGACGGCGACCGCGAGGGGCCAGCCCGGCAGAGCGGCTACGACCGTGCGCTCGTCGGGAGACAGGTCGTACTCCATGCCGCAGTCCCACGACGCGATGGCCACGGCGACCAGCGACACGTCGTCGATGACGACCGTCCACCGCGCGCCGTCACCGTCCTGCCCCAGCACCAGGCCGTATCCGTCGGCGAGCGGCGCCAGGCCGAGCGCCGCGCAGGCCTCCGGATAGTCGTCGCCCAGCACACTCGGGAACTGCGCCGGCGTCAGCAGTACCGCCGTCAGCACAAAGAGCGCATCGTTCTCGGCGGCGACGGCGTCCTCGTCCGTCCCGGCCATTCCAGCCTCCCCATCGGTTCGTCCATCGGCGCGCACCCTAGTGCGAGTGCGGCGCCGTTGTCACGACTCCCCAGGCCACGCGGACCTGCAGGTTTCCACCTGGAGAGGGGCGAAACGACCTCTTGGTGGCACGCTTCACGCCGCGGGCAGTCCCAGCAGGGACCGGGCCACGGTCCGCGGCGACTGGTCGCGCTCACGCGCCAGGGCGATCACGGCACGGCACGCCAGTTCGTTCACGCCGAACGAGAGGGCCTCCGGCGAGACCCAGGTCGCGGCCTCGTCGATCCCTTCCTGGTCGTCCTCCGCGCAGGCCGACACATAGGCGGCGGCCGCCTCGAACAGGTTGGAGGACCGGCCGTCGCGGCCGCCGCCGTCCGCGGCTTTGTGCGAGGAGCCGGCGAATCTGGTGAAGGACGTGCGGAGCCTGCCGAACATACGGGCACCTTCCCCTGCCTGGTTCCGACGCGGAGCGTTCATGTGCTGCCACTCAACGTAGAGTTGGAGCTCGGACGACAGAAGAGGGGCGGCGTGGCGAAGCGATTCCAACGGCTCGAGCAGATCCGCCGGATGGACCCGGTGGCGGACGCCTCGGAGATCTACCGGCTCTGCGCCGCCTACGAGTTCCCCTGGGACATGACCCGCTCCCTGGAACTGGCCCTCTACCGTACGTACGCCGTCCCCAGCATCGGCCGCCTGCTCGCGGAGACCGCCGAACTCACCGAGCGCACCCAGAAGCGCTACGACGACACCTCGCTGCTCCTCGACGCCGTCGTCGAGCACGGCTTCGCCAGCGAGCAGGGCCGCGAGGCCATCCGCCGCATCAACCGCATGCACCGCAGCTACGACATCAGCAACGACGACATGCGGTACGTGCTGTGCACCTTCGTCGTCATGCCCAAGCGGTGGATCGACGCCTACGGCTGGCGCCGGCTCTCCCGTCACGAGGTCGTCGCGTCCACCGTCCACTACCGCACGCTCGGCCGGCACATGGGCATCAAGGACATCCCGGAGTCCTACGAGGAGTTCGAGGCCCACCTCGACGCCTATGAGGAGGCTCACTTCGGCTGGGACGAGCGGTCACGCGCGGTGTCCGACGCCACGCTCGCCCTGATGGCGTCCTGGTACCCGCGTGCCCTCGCGCCCCTGCTGCGCACGTCGACCCTCGCGCTGCTCGACGAACCGCTGCTGCGGGCCTTCCGTTACGAGCCCCCGAGTGCGCTCACCCGTGCGTTCGTGCGCCGGGCCGTGCGGGCCCGGGGCCGCGCCGTACGGCTCATGCCGCCGCGCCGGTCGCCGCACTTCGCGCGGCAGAACTGGGAGATCAAGAACTACCCGGACGGCTACCGGATCGCCGACCTGGGCACCTGGCCGGTGCCCGGTCTGCGGGGCTGCCCCGTGCGGCACACCGGCGGCCCGGCGAGCGAATCCGCCCGGTGAACCGCCGGCCGGGCCCCGCCGGCCGAGGCCCGGGCAGGGCGCGTCAGTCCGCGCGTACGGCCAGTGCCAGGAAGCGGGCGTCCTCGTCGGCGTAGGACGTCATGCGCCAGCCCGAACCGGCCAGCAGCGGCCGCAGGTTGTCCTCCGCGCGGAGGTCGTCGGGCGTGATCCGGCGTCCCTGGCGCGCGGCGAGTGCCGCCCGGCCGATGGGGTGGAAGAGGGCGAGGAGGCCGCCGGGACGTACCACCCGGCGCAACTCCCGCAGGTTTCCGGCAGGGTCGGGGAGGTGCGCGATGAGACCTGCGGCGAACACGGCGTCGAGCGCCCTGGACCTCAGCGGCAGCGTGCCCACGTCGGCGAGCAGCAGCCGTCCGTCCCGGTCCCGTCCGGCCCGTACGGCGGCCTCCAGCATGGCCGGAGTGAGATCGGCTCCCACGACGAGCCCGGACGGCCCCACGGCCGCACGCAGCGGTGTCAGAGCCCGGCCCGTGCCGCACCCCGCGTCGAGCACACGGTCGCCCTCGCGCAGCCCCAGTGCGGCCACCCCGGCCGCGTAGGCGGGGCCGTCGTCGGGGAACCTGCTGTCCCAGTCGGCGGCACGGGCGCCGAAGAACTCCCGGACGTGCGTGTGGTCATCGCTCATGTCCCGCATACTCCCTCACCGCGTGGGATGACGCCGCTGTGCGCACGTTCGAAAGTGAGCCGATCCTTCAGGCGTCCGGGTGCGTCATAACCCGGCATCTTTCGAAACGCGCCCCCTGTGTGCATCCGTGCCCCTCTAGCGTGCCGGGCTCATGGGACACCTGGACCACGCCACCTTCGGCTGGCTGACCCCGGTGCTGTCGTACGTGATGGCCTGCACCGGATCCGCCCTGGGACTGCGCTGCACCGTGCGCGCACTCGCCGCCACCGGGCGCTCGCGCCGCAACTGGCTCATCACCGCCGCCTCCGCGATCGGCACCGGCATCTGGACGATGCACTTCGTGGCCATGCTGGGCTTCGGCGTGAGCGGCACCGACATCCGCTACGACGTGCCGCTGACCATCCTGAGCCTGTTCGTCGCCGTAGCCGTCGTGTGCGCGGGAGTCTTCGCCGTCGGCTACGGCCGCGACCGCAGGCGCGCGCTGGCCGCCGGAGGGCTCACCACGGGCCTGGGCGTGGCGAGCATGCACTACCTGGGCATGGCGGCGGTACGCCTGCACGGCGACGTGCGCTACGACCCGGCGCTCGTCGCCCTGTCCGTCGCGATCGCGGTCCTCGCGGCCACCGCGGCCCTGTGGGCCGGGCTGAACATCCAGTCGCCGCTGGCGGTCACGGTCGCCTCTCTGGTCATGGGCGCCGCCGTCAGCAGCATGCACTACACCGGAATGTTCGCGGTCAGCGTGCGCGTCACGCCGTCCGACGCGGTCCTGCCCGGGGCCACGGCGATGCAGTTCATCTTCCCCCTCGCCGTCGGCCTCGGGTCCTACCTCTTCCTGACCTCGGCGTTCGTGGCGCTCTCACCCACCGCGCGGGAGAGCGAGGCGTCCGCGTCGGCCGCACGGCCGGCCGGCGGCACGGTCCGCTGACAGGACGGCGGGCGACCGCCCGGACGGCACAGAGCAGGACCACTCCCGAGCGAGGAGCCATGCGAACATCACGCAGGACGCCCACAGGAGCCAGAACTCCCGCCCCCCGGCCCGCCCCGCCCGCGCCTCCCGGTCCGGTCCGCGGACGCCGGGCGCACGCGGGACCGCCGGCCGACGAGGACCACGACGGCGTCTTTGACGGCACACGGGAACGCGCTCCCGCGCGGGCGCCGCGAATCCGGCTGCGGCCGCGCACCGTCCGCGCCAAGATCGTGTCCCTGCTGATGGTTCCCGTCGTGTCCCTGCTCGCCCTGTGGGCGTACGCGACGGTCGGCACCGCTCAGGACGTCTCCCGGCTGCGGCAGGTGCAGCGTGTGGACACGCAAGTGCGGACACCGGTCGCCCTGGTCGTCGCCGCTCTCCAGGACGAACGGTCGGCCGCGGTGCGCTATGCCACCGATCCCACAGCAGAGGGCGCCGCCGACGTGAGGAGCCTCGCCGGCCGCACGGACCAGGCGGTGGCCAAGCTCCGCCTCGGCCCCCACGACACCGTCGCCGCATCCGGAGAACTCCCCGCCGGGACCGCACGGCGCCTGGAGACCTTCGTCACCGGCGTGGAGAACCTCCGGACCCTGCGCACCGGTGTACTCGCCCGGCGCGTGGGCTGGGACGAGGCGTACGGCCAGTACACGCGCACCATCTCCACCGGCTTCCAGGCCGTCGGGGCGCTCACCGGCGTCCAGGACGCCGGCCTCGGGTCCGACGCGCGCGTGCTGCTCGAATTCGCCCGCGCGGGAGAGGCCCTCGCCCAGGAGCACGCGGTGCTCGCGAGCGCCCGCCCGGCCGCGGGCCTGGACGGGGAACGGCTCAGGGTGTTCACGGAAGCCGTCGGCACGCGCAGGACCCTCACCGACGCGGCCGGAGCCGACCTGAGCCTCTCCGATCGCGCGGCCTGGCGGCGTCTGGCGGCGAGCGGCGACTACAGCGCCCTCGGTGCCGTGGAGGACAGGCTGCTCGCCGCGGGCCCGGGACGGCGGGCGGCCGACGCGGACACGCGGGCGGACTGGGAGCGGGCACACGCGCGCGTGCAGGACGGCATGCGGGCCATCGAGGCGGACGCGGGCCGGGAGGTCGCCGACCGCGCCGACCCGTTCACCCGCGGCCTGCTCACCCCGGCGGGCGCGGCGGTCCTCCTCGGCCTCGCCGCGGTCGCCGCCTCCCTCGTCATCTCGGTCCGCATCGGACGCGGCCTCGTCGTCGAGCTCGTGGCCCTGCGCAACAGCGCCCTGGAGATCGCCCGCCGCAAACTGCCCGACGCGATGCGCAGGCTGCGCGCCGGCGAGGAGATCGACATCGACGCCGAGCAGCCGCCCGGGCCGCCCGCGGAGGACGAGACCGGAGAGGTCGCCGAGGCCCTCGGCACGGTGCACCGCGCCGCGCTGCGGGCCGCGGTGGAACGCGCCGAGCTCGCCGACGGGATCTCCGGCGTCTTCGTCAACCTCGCCCGCCGCAGCCAGATCCTCGTCCACCGCCAGCTCACCCTGCTGGACAGCATGGAACGGCGCTCCGAGAACCCCGACGAGCTGAGCGACCTCTTCCGGCTCGACCACCTCACCACCCGTATGCGCCGGCACGCGGAGAGCCTGATCATCCTCTCGGGCGCCGCACCCGGCCGGGCCTGGCGCATGCCCGTCCCGCTCACCGACGTCGTCCGCGCGGCCGTCTCCGAGGTCGAGGACTACGCGCGCGTGGAGGTACGCCGGCTGCCCGAGGCCGCCGTCACCGGGACCGCCGTCGCCGACCTCACCCACCTCCTCGCCGAGATCGTGGAGAACGCCGCCCAGTTCTCGCCGCCCCACACGCGCGTGCGCGTCACCGGGGAGCCGGTCGGCAACGGCTACGCCGTCGAGGTGGAGGACCGCGGCCTCGGCATGGGCAAGGACGCACTGGCCGAGGCCAACCGCCGCATCGCCCAGTCCGAGGCGCTCGACCTCTTCGACAGCGACCGGCTCGGCCTCTTCGTGGTCAGCAGGCTCGCCGCGCGCCACGACATCAAGGTGCACCTGCGGCCCTCGCCCTACGGCGGCACCACCGCGGTCGTCCTGCTGCCCACCGCCCTGCTGCACGGCGGCGCCGCGGAACGCACCCCACGCGGGTCGGTGGAAGGCGAGCCGCGACGGGAACGCGAACCCGCGCGTGCGCCCGTCACCGGCGAACGGCACGAATCCGTCCAGGCACCGCCCGTCCGGCCCGCCGTGACCGCCTCGGCGCCCACCCCGCGGCAGGCCACGGGCGGCCCGCCGCCCCCGGCGGTCACCGACCTGCGCCGGCACCGGCTCCCGGAGGACCCCGCGCGGTCCGACGGACTCCCACGGCGCGTACGGCAGGCGAACCTCGCCCCCCAGCTGCGCGCCCAGCACACCGACCGGCAGGACGACACCGGCAGCCCCCGGCAGGACGACGGCCGCACGCCCGAACTCGTACGCGACCGCATGGCCGCGTACCGCGAGGGATGGGCCCGCGGCGGGGGCAGGCTGCCCGGACGCGGCGCCTTCCCCGGGGACGACGCAGACAGCGACGAAAGGGACCCCGCATGATCCAGGACCCGAGCTCCAGGGGCGCCGCCCGGCGTTCCGGCGAACTCGACTGGCTGCTGGACGACTTGGTGATGCGCGTACGCGAGGTGCGGCACGCGGTGGTGCTCTCCAACGACGGGCTGGCGGTGGGGTCGTCCAGCGACCTCGAGCGCGCGGACGCCGAGCACCTCGCCGCCGTGGCCTCCGGCTTCCACAGCCTGGCCAAGGGCGCCGGCCGGCACTTCGGCACCGGAGGCGTACGCCAGACGATGGTGGAGATGGACGACGGCTTCCTCTTCGTGGCGGCCGCAGGGGAGGGATCCTGCCTCGCCGTCCTGACCGCCGTCACGGCGGACATCGGCCTGGTCGCGTACGAGATGGCGCGGCTGGTCAAACGTGTCGGCGAGCACCTTCACACCCCGCCGCGCGCCGACGCGCGGCCACCCGCCGCGGGATGAGACGAACGGCGGCCCGCGCGGATGACCGAGCACATGAAGGGCGCCCCGCACCAGCCGGGCAGCCAGTGGTACGACGGCGAGGCCGGACCGCTCGTCCGCCCCTACGCCATGACGGGCGGACGCACCCGGCCGGGACCGACCGGTGTGCCGCTCGACCTGATCGCCCTGGTGACCCTCGATCCGGCCGCGTCCGGCATGGACGACGACCCGTCACTCGGGCCCGAGCACCGGGCCCTGACGGATCTGTGCCGAGCCGAGACGCAGTCCGTGGCCGAACTCGCCGCGGGCACCGGCCTGCCCGTCGGAGTCGTCAGGGTCCTCATCGGCGACCTCCTGGAACGCGGCCGTGTCACCGTCAGCCGCCCCATCCCGCCCGCGCGCCTTCCCGACGAGCGGATCCTGCGGGAGGTGATCGAAGGACTGCGGGCGCTGTAGCCGCCGCACGGCGGCCGGCGCCCCGGCCCCGGCGGCGAACGCACGCGTCCCCGATGCGCACCCGTCCGGGCACAGAAAGGGCGCGAGTCGGTCGTAAGCAAGATATTGCGGTCGAACTCCTCGCACACGCGCCGAAGTTGTCATGATGCTGACGCACCGGTGCGCGGCACGCCCCACCCACGTCGGCCTTCGCCACCCTCCCCGAGAGAAGTGATCATGGTCTCCGAGCACCCCGACGCCCAGGACGCCGAGCCGGCCCTGGCGCTGAAGATACTGGTCGCCGGCGGATTCGGCGTCGGCAAGACCACCCTGGTCGGCGCGGTCAGCGAGATCAGGCCGCTGCGCACCGAGGAACTGCTCAGCGAGGCCGGTCAGCTGGTGGACGACACGGACGGAGTGGACCAGAAGGTCACCACCACCGTCGCCATGGACTTCGGACGCATCACGATCCGCTCCGGGCTCTCCCTCTACCTGTTCGGCACCCCGGGCCAGGACCGCTTCTGGTTCCTGTGGGACGAACTGGCCCAGGGGGCGCTGGGCGCCGTCGTCCTCGCGGACACCCGGCGCCTGGAGGACTGCTTCCCGGCGGTCGACTACTTCGAGCACCGGCACATCCCGTTCGTGGTCGCGGTCAACTGCTTCACCGGCGCCCGCGCCCACGCCGCCCGGGACGTCTCCCGCGCGCTCGACCTCGACCACGGCACACCCGTCGTCCTGTGCGACGCCCGGGACCGCGACTCGGGCAAGGAGGTGCTCATCCGGCTCGTCGAGTACGCCGGGCGGATGCACACCGCCCGGCTGCTCGACTCCGTCGGCTGAGGGACCACGCCGGGGACGGCCCGGTCCCCGCCCCGCGGGGTCCTCAGTCGGCGAGGTCCTTCACCGCGACCACCTTGTCGACCGCGACGCGCACCAGCAGTTCGCCCGGTACACCGTTGCGGGCGGCGAACTCCTCGGCGCGCTCCTCTCCCATGTAACGTGCGCCGATCCGCGCGGCCCAGTGCCGGACCTCGTCCAGGTCCTCCGACAGCCGGGCGCGGCCCTGCACCACCACGAAGGTGAACGGCGGCCGGTCGTCGTCGACGCACAGCGCGACCCGGCCGTCGCGGGCCAGATTGCGCCCCTTCACGGTCTCCTTGCCGGTGTTGAAGACCACCTCGTCCCCGTCGAGCAGGAACCAGACCGGCGCCACATGCGGGCTCCCGTCGGCGCGTACCGTCGACAGCTTGGCCGTGCGCGTTCCATCGGAGACGAACGCCCGCCATTCCTCATCGGTCATCTTCTGTGCCATCCGACCATCCTGCTTGCCGGGACAGCGGCGGTGGGGAAGGCTTGCGGGAGTTCCTCCGGTCACGGGGAAGACATCACACGGGGAGAGCGCACCATGGCGCAGAACCAGACACTCGGCTGGCTGCTGGACGACCTGACCGAGCGGGTGGAACACGTCAGACACGCCCTCGTCCTGTCCAACGACGGGCTCGTCACGGGGGCGAGCACGGGCCTGCGGCGGGAGGACGCGGAACACCTCGCCGCCGTCTCCTCCGGACTGCACAGCCTCGCCAAGGGTTCCGGACGCCACTTCGGCGCGGGCGAAGTGCGCCAGACGATGGTCGAGTTCGACGACGCCGTGCTCTTCGTCACGGCCGCCGGCGCGGGCAGCTGCCTGTGCGTGCTCAGCGGCGCCGAGGCCGACATCGGCCAGATCGCCTACGAGATGACGCTGCTCGTCAACCGCGTCGGCGAGCACCTCGACGTGGACGCCCGCCGGCCCGGGGAAACGCCACCCACAGAGCTCTGACCTGCTCCTTTTCCCTGTCGTCCGGAGTTTTCCACAGGCTCGCACCGAGATCGCGGCCGACGGCTACGGTTTTTCCCAGGCGAGCGCATCCGGCGCGAGCCCCGCACTCCACGGGGGAGACGAGCATGTCCGGCGACACCATCACGCACGAGGCCGCGGCCACGGCCGCACAGCCCACCGGCAAGCACGAGACGCCCTTCACACAGAGCCGGGCGGCTCGCGAACTGGGCCTCAGGCGCAGCGAGTTCGACCTGGCCGTCCACCTCGGCCACATCCGCACCCTGCCCGACGAGGGCGGAGGCGGCCGCCGCGTGGCGCGCACGGAGATCGAGCGGCTGCGCGCCCAGAAGGGCTTCCCGGAAGCCCTGCGGGAGCGCGTGACGGCCGTGGGCACGGCGGGCGCGACGAAGGTCATGGAGGTGACGGCAGCCCGGTTCACCCGTCTCGCCCGCCTGGGCCTGGTCGTGCCGGTGCACTTCTATCTCAACCGCTACCGCGCCGTGGTCTGGCTCTATCTGACCGACGAGCTGAAGGACTTCGCCTCCGACGCGAAGAACACCGATCTGCTGAACCGGTCCCTGCCGGGAAACCTGCGGGAGCAACTGGAGGCGGGTGTGGACCTGCGTCCGCGCAACTGGCGCGGACGGCACCTGGGATTCCTGCTGCGCCGGGCCGAGGACCCCTGGGAGCGGGCGGCGGCCGTGGCCTCGCTCCTCGACCCGTTCCAGGTGTCGGACATCGTCGGGGACCCCTATGAACGAGCGCATCTGAACCGGTTCCGGCAACTGCCTCCCGCGCACGGCGCACCGGCTTCGCCCGCCGCCCGTCTCGCGGAGCGGATCACCACCGCGCAGGACGCCGACGAGATCGAATGGCTCCGGGCGGACCTGGCACGAGCGGTGGACGAGGCCCGGAATCACTGCCCCGCACCCCGCCCGGCTCCTCGTCCCGCACGGCCGGAGCATCCGGCCGGGGCAGAGCGGCCGCGGGGCCTGCTCGGCAGGTTCTTCGGCAGAAGCACCTGATCCGCCGAGCGAGCCGACTCCCGCCTACACGGCGCGGAACAGCCCCTCCTGGACGACCGACACGAGCATGCGCCCCTCCAGGTCGTAGATGCGCCCGCGGGCCAGGCCCCGGCCGCCCGTCGCGATCGGGGACTCCTGGTCATACAGGAACCACTCGTCCGCGCGGAACGGCCGGTGGAACCACATGGCGTGGTCCAGCGACGCCATGTCGAAGCCCCGCGCGCCCCACAGCGGTTCGACGGGAAGGCGCACCGCGTCGAGCAGGGTCATGTCGCTGGCGTAGGTCAGTGCGCAGGTGTGCACGAGCGGATCGTCGCCGAGCGGTCCGACCGCGCGCATCCACACGGCGCTGCGCGGCTCGGCGTCCTCGACCGCCTCGGCGGTCCAGCGCAGCCGGTCCACGTAGCGGATGTCGAAGGGCTGACGGCGCGCCATGCGCTCCAGCTGCTCGGGCAGCGTTCCCAGATGTTCCCGTATCTCGTCGGTGACCGTCGGCAGCGAGTCCGGCGGCGGGACCTTGCGCGCCGGCGGCAACTGGTGCTCGAAACTCCCCTGTTCAGGCTTGTGGAAGGAGGCGGTCAGGTTGAAGATCGTGCGGCCCTGCTGCACCGCGGTGACCCGGCGGGTCGTGAAGGACCGCCCGTCCCGCACCCGTTCGACCTGGTACACGATCGGCACCCCTGGCCGGCCGGGACGCAGGAAGTACGCGTGCAGCGAGTGCACGGGGCGCTCGCCGTCGGTGGTGCGTCCGGCGGCGACGAGGGCCTGGCCCGCCACCTGGCCGCCGAAGACCCGCTGCAAGGACTCCTGCGGGCTGCGGCCGCGGAAGATGTTGACCTCGATCTGCTCCAGGTCGAGCAGGTCGACGAGTCTCTCGGCCGGGTTCGTCATGAGGGGGACTCTCCAGTGCTCGCGGGTGACCGTCGCCTGCTCACAGCTGGCCGACGTCGGTCACGCGGACGATGGCGCGGCCCTCGGCGTCGGAGGCGGCGAGGTCGACCTCCGCGCTGATGCCCCAGTCGTGGTCGCCGTTCGGATCGTCGAAGATCTGCCGCACCCGCCACAGGCCGTGCTCCGGCTCCTCCTTGATCACCAGCAGCTTGGGCCCGCGGGCGTCCGGACCGGTGCCGAGGTCCTCGTACTCCTCCCAGTACTTGTCCATCGCCTCGCCCCAGGCTTCGGCGTCCCACCCGGACTCGGCGTCCATCTCGCCCAGCTCGTCGACCTGGTCGAGGGCCGCGAGCTCCACACGGCGGAACATGGCGTTGCGAACCAGGACGCGGAAGGCGCGCGCGTTGGAGGTCACCGGCTTGACCTGGTCGGCCTTCTCCTGGGCCTCCTCGGCGGTCATCTCCTCCGGGTTGGCCAGCTGCTCCCACTCGTCCAGCAGGCTGGAGTCGACCTGGCGCACCATCTCGCCGAGCCAGGCGATCAGGTCCTGAAGGTCCTCCGACTTCAGGTCGTCGGGGACGGTGTGCTCCAGGGCCTTGTAGGCGCTCGCGAGGTAGCGCAGCACGATGCCCTCGGTGCGGGCCAGCTCGTAGTAGGACACCAACTCGGTGAACGAAAGAGCCCGTTCGTACATGTCGCGGATCACGGACTTCGGGGACAGCGGATGGTCGCCCACCCAGGGGTGGCTCTTGCGGTAGGTGTTGTACGCGTGGAAGAGCAGCTCCTCCAGCGGCTTGGGGTAGGTGATGTCCTGGAGGCGCTCCATGCGCTCCTCGTACTCGACACCGTCGGCCTTCATCGCGGCCACGGCCTCACCGCGCGCCTTGTTCTGCTGGGCGACGAGGATCTGCCGGGGGTCGTCCAGGGTGGACTCCACGACGGACACCATGTCCAGCGCGTAGGAGGGCGACTCGGGGTCGAGCAGTTCGAAGGCGGCCAGTGCGAACGTGGACAGCGGCTGGTTGAGCGCGAAGTCCTGCTGCAGGTCGACGGTGAGACGAACGATGCGCCCCTCGGCGTCCGGCTGGTCGAGCTTCTCCACGATGCCGCCGTCGAGCAGCGAGCGGTAGATGGCGATCGCCCGCCGGATGTGCCGCAGCTGCTGCTTGCGCGGCTCGTGGTTGTCCTCCAGCAGGTGCCGCATCGCCTCGAAGGCGTTGCCGGGGCGCGCGATCACCGACAGGAGCATCGTGTGCGTCACCCGGAAGCGCGAGGTCAGCGGCTCCGGCTCGGAGGCGATGAGCTTGTCGAAGGTGTTGTCCGTCCAGGCGACGAAGCCCTCGGGCGCCTTCTTGCGGACGACCTTGCGGCGCTTCTTCGGGTCGTCGCCGGCCTTGGCGAGCGCCTTCTCGTTCTCGATGACGTGCTCGGGGGCCTGGGCGACGACGAAGCCCTCCGTGTCGAAGCCCGCGCGGCCGGCCCGGCCGGCGATCTGGTGGAACTCACGGGCGCGCAGGGTCCGCACCCGGCTCCCGTCGTACTTGGTCAGCGCCGTGAACAGCACGGTGCGGATCGGGACGTTGACGCCGACGCCGAGCGTGTCCGTCCCGCAGATCACCTTCAGCAGACCAGCCTGCGCGAGCTTCTCCACCAGGCGCCGGTACTTGGGCAGCATGCCGGCGTGGTGCACGCCGATACCGTGCCGCACGTAGCGGGAGAGGTTGCGGCCGAACTTCGTGGTGAAGCGGAAGTTGCCGATCAGCTCGGCGATCTGCTCCTTCTCTTCGCGCGAGCACATGTTGATGCTCATCAGCGCCTGCGCCCGCTCCACGGCCTGCGCCTGCGTGAAGTGCACGATGTAGACCGGCGCCTGCCGGGTCTGAAGCAGCTCGGTGAGCGTCTCGGTCAGCGGAGTGCGCCGGTACTCGTAGGAGAGCGGCACCGGGCGGGTCGCCGAGCGGACCACCGCGGTGGGGCGTCCGGTGCGGCGGGTGAGGTCCTTCTCGAAGAAGGAGACGTCGCCGAGCGTCGCCGACATCAGCACGAACTGCGCCTGGGGCAGTTCCAGCAGCGGGATCTGCCAGGCCCAGCCGCGGTCGGGTTCGGCGTAGAAGTGGAACTCGTCCATGACGACCTGGCCGACGTCGGCGTGCCTGCCGTCGCGCAGCGCGATCGACGCCAGCACCTCGGCGGTGCAGCAGATGACGGGCGCGTCGGCGTTGACGGAGGCGTCACCGGTGAGCATGCCGACGTTCTCGGTGCCGAACAGCTTGCACAGCTCGAAGAACTTCTCCGAGACCAGCGCCTTGATCGGAGCCGTGTAGAAGGTGACCTCGTCCCGGGCCAGGGCGGCGAAGTGCGCACCCGCGGCGATCATGCTCTTGCCGGAGCCGGTGGGCGTCGAGACGATCACGTTCGCCCCGGAGACCACCTCGATCAGCGCCTCCTCCTGGTGGGGGTAGAGCGTGAGACCGCGCTCCTGCGCCCACGACTCGAAGGCTTCGTAGAGGGCGTCGGGGTCGGCGGTCGGCGGGAGCTGATCGATGAGGGTCACGCCCCCATCTTGCCTGGCGCGATGTCCGAGGCGGGAATCGGCTGCCGGACCGAAGATCACGACCGCTACGCTGTGTCGCCGACGGAGGATCGGCGCACCGGGCCAACTGGGCAGCGGCACGCGAGGAATGGGGCGGGGAACGGCCATGATGGGACCAGCACACTCACTGTCGGGAGCCGCGGCCTGGCTCGGCGTCGGAGCAGCGGCCGCCGCGGCCGGGCACCCGATGCCCTGGCCGGTGCTGCTGTGCGGTGCCCTGATCTGCGCGGGCGCCGCGCTCGCCCCGGACCTGGACCACAAGGCCGCCACCATCTCGCGCGCCTTCGGACCGATCTCGCACGCGCTCTGCGAGATCGTGGACAAGCTCTCCTACGCCGTCTACAAGGCGACGCGCAAGCAGGGCGACCCGCGCCGTTCCGGCGGACACCGCACACTGACGCACACCTGGCTGTGGGCGGTGCTGATCGGCGCCGGTTCCTCCGTGGTGGCCCTCGCCGGGGGCCGGTGGGCGGTGCTGGCGATCCTCTTCGTGCACATGGTGCTGGCGATCGAGGGACTGCTGTGGCGGGCGGCACGCGGCTCCAGCAGCGACGTGCTGGTCTGGCTGCTGGCCGCGACCAGCGCCTGGATCCTGGCCGGCGTCCTCGACCAGCCGGGCAACGGCTCCCACTGGCTGTTCACGGAGCCGGGACAGCAGTACCTGTGGCTGGGGCTGCCGATCGTGCTGGGCGCCCTGATGCACGACATCGGGGACGCCCTGACCGTCTCGGGCTGCCCGATCCTGTGGCCGATACCGGTGGGACGCAGGCGCTGGTACCCGGTGGGTCCGCCGAAGTTCATGCGGTTCCGCGCGGGCAGCTGGGTGGAGCTCAAGGTGCTGATGCCGGTGTTCATGCTGCTCGGCGGGGTGGGCTGCGCGGCCGCGCTGAACTTCATCTGAGGCCCCCGCGCGCACCCGCCCGCGCCGGGGCTGCCGCTGGCAGGGAGGGGTCAGGCGGCTCCGCCGCCCTCCGGCTCCTGTCCCGGGCCGCCGTAGCGCCGCTCGAACCGGGCGATGCGGCCCTCGGTGTCCACCGTGCGCGCCTTGCCGGTGTAGAAGGGATGGCTCTCCGAGGAGATCTCCACGTCCACGACCGGGTAGGTCTGGCCGTCGTCCCACTCGATGCGCTGGTCGCTGGTCGCGGTGGACCGGGTCAGGAAGGCGTATCCGGCGGCCCGGTCGCGGAAGACGACGGGGTGGTAGTCGGGGTGCTTGTCCTGCTGCATGGGTGCTCCTCGTGCGGCGGGGGAGAAGGCCGTGGCGCGGGGACGGCGGGTCCAGCGGGGCCGGGCGTACCGGGGTCAGCCGTACAGCGTGTCCTCGTCCACGACGTGCATGGCGGCCTCTTCTGCCGAGGCGGCGGCGCCGTCGATGCCCACGTCACTGGCGATCAGCGCGCTCTCCTCGTCCTCGTGCGCACCCTCGTCGGGCGCGACGAGCCGGCCGGAGCGGGCACCGCCGACCTCGTTGTCCAGGAGTTCCCCGTCCGTGCCCTCGCAGTCGCCGATTCCGTCGCCGTCGGGAGTGGCCTGGTCGGGCGTCTCCTCCGCGAGGCGCTGGTCCAGCGTCTCGCCGTGCCGGCGCTCCGCGGCGGTCACGCCGGTGTGCTCCACGGCCCACGGGCGCTCCGGAGGGGACCAGCCACGGTCCAGGGGGTCCTCGACTCCGTCGTACTCCAGCGTGTCCTCCGAGTCGAGCACCCCCGTGTCCTCCTTGATCTCGGAGTCCTCGTCGGGCTGGTAGACGTCGTCTCCCCATCCGTCGGCGCTGTCCACGGGTACCTCCAGGTGGTGGGGACGGGCCCGTTCTCGCCGCGGCCGGCGGGCGGCCGCCGGTGCGCGGGGCACGGCTGTCACCCGGCACGAACCGGACGGTTGCCGGGCGTTCCCCGAGCCGCTGCCTGTTTCCAGCCTTCCACTCCGGTTCGCCACCGCGCAACGGCACGGCACCGGCCCCGGGCCGGCGGTCCGCCCACCGCCGGCCCGCCGTCCGCGACCGCACCGCAATCCCCGCCGCCGCGGTCCTCCGCGGCGTGCCGTCCCGTGACCGGCATCCGTCCTCGGGGCGCCGCACGGTCACCCGTGCCAGGACCGCCACAGCGCCGCGTACGCGCCGTCCGCCCGGACCAGCTCGTCATGACTGCCCAGCTCACTGATGCGGCCGTCCTCGACCACGGCGATGACGTCCGCGTCGTGCGCGGTGTGCAGCCGGTGAGCGATGGCCACGACCGTGCGGCCTTCCAGGACGCGGGCCAGGGACCGCTCGAGGTGCCGGGCCGCGCGCGGGTCGAGCAGCGAGGTCGCCTCGTCCAGGACGAGCGTGTGCGGGTCGGCCAGGACCAGCCGGGCCAGGGCGATCTGCTGGGCCTGCGCCGGGGTGAGCGCGAGCCCGCCGGACCCGACCTCGGTGTCCAGCCCGTCGTCCAGGGCGCGGGCCCAGCCGTCGGCGTCCACCGCCCCGAGCGCCGCCCACAGCCGCGCGTCCACGGCGTCCGGGGCGCCTGCGGCACTCGTGGCACCCTGCCCGTCGGCGCAGGTCCGGTTTCGCGGGAGGGCCAGCAGGAGGTTGTCGCGCAGGGAGCCCACGAAGACGTGGTGCTCCTGGTTGACCAGGGCGACATGGGAGCGGACGCGTTCGGCGGGCATCCGGGACAGCTCCGCTCCGCCGAGGGTGACGCGGCCGTCGCGGGGCGAGTAGATCCCGGCGAGCAGCCGGCCCAGCGTGGACTTGCCGGCGCCGGAAGGGCCGACCAGGGCCAGGCGCGTGCCGGGGGCGACCCGCAGGGACACCTCGCGCAGCACGTCGACGCCCTCCCGGTAGCCGAAGTGCACGCGGTCGGCGTCGACGTCACGTCCGGCCGGAGCCAGCGAGGCGTCCCCGGAGTCCGGCGCGATGTCGCGGACGCCGACCAGCCGGGCCAGGGACACCTGGGCCACCTGCAGCTCGTCGTACCAGCGCAGGATCAGCCCGACCGGGTCGACGAGCATCTGGGCGATGAGCGCGCCCGTGGTCAGCTGGCCGACCCCGATCCAGCCCCGCAGGACGAACACCCCGCCGACCATGAGCACGGAGGCGAGCACGGTCACATGGGTGACGTTGATGACCGGGAAGAGCACCGAACGCAGCCACAGGGTGTAGCGCTCCCAAGCCGTCCACTGCCTGATCCGGCGTTCCGACAGGGCGATGCGCCGGTCGCCGAGGCGGTGGGCCTCCACGGTGCGCCCCGCGTCGACGGTCTCGGCGAGCGCGGCCGCGACCGCGGCGTAACCTGCGGCCTCGGATCGGTAGGCCGAGGGGGCCCGCCGGAAGTACCAGCGGCAGCCGGCCACCAGTACAGGCACCGCGAGCAGGACCGCCGCGGCCAGCGACGGCGCCGTGACGACCAGCCCGCCCAGCAGCAGCGCCGCCCACACCACGCCGATGGCGAGCTGGGGCACGGCCTCGCGCATGGCGTTGCCGAGCCGGTCGATGTCGGTGGTGATGCGGGAGAGCAGGTCGCCGGTGCCGGCGCGTTCCAGGACGCCCGGGGGCAGCCCCACCGACCGGACGAGGAAGTCCTCCCGCAGGTCGGCCAGCATCCTCTCGCCGAGCATCGCGCCCCGCAGCCGCACCTGGCGGACGAAGACGGCCTGCACGAACAGCGCGAGCACGAACAGGGCGGCGGTGCGCGCCAGATGGACCTCGCGCGCGTGCTGCGACACCCGCTCCACGAGGTCGCCCAGCAGCCACGGGCCCGCCATGGAGGCGAGCACGGCCGTGGTGTTGACGGTCACGAGCAGCACGAAGGCACGCCGGTGCCTGCGCAGCAGCTCGACGACGTAGGAGCGCACGGTCGCGGGGGCGCCGACGGGCAGCGTGTTCGCCGTCGTCGGAGCCGCCGGGTCGTACGCCGGTGGCGCCACGCCGATCATGCGGTCTCCTCGATTTCCCGGATCGCGTCGATTTCCCCGAAGGCGCTCCTCAGAGCCGCCTCGTCGTCCGTCTCCCGGGTCACCACCGAGCGGTACCGGGGCTCGCTCCGCACCAGGTCGTGGTGCGTGCCGACCGCCTCGACCCTGCCCTCGTGGATCAGGACCACCCGGTCGGCGCGGTCCAGGAGCAGTGGTGAGGAGGTGAACACCACCGTGGTGCGGCCGGCCCGCAGGTTCCGCAGGCCTTCCCCGATCCGGGCCTCGGTGTGCGAGTCGACGGCCGAGGTCGGCTCGTCCAGGACCAGCACCTGCGGGTCGGTGATCAGCGACCGGGCCAGGGCCAGCCGCTGGCGCTGGCCGCCGGACAGGGACCGGCCGCGCTCGGTGATCCGTACGTCCATAGGGTCCCCGGCCGTCGGGGAGGCCTGCGCGAGCGCGTCCAGGACGTCACCGCAATGCGCGGCGGCCAGCGCCTCGCGCGCGCTGACGCCGCCCGAGGCGGGCACGTCGAGCAGAGCGCGCAGTGAACCCGACAGCAGCACCGGGTCCTTGTCCTGGACGAGGACGGCCGTGCGGGCGGAGTCCAGCGGCAGTTCGTCGAGCGGTACGCCGCCCAGCAGCACCGGTGTGCCCGGTTCGGCGGGGTGGCCGCCGAGCCGTTCCGCAAGACGGCCGGCGGCGTCCGGGTCGCCGCACACCACGGCCGTCAGCAGTCCGGCCGGCGCGCGCAACCCGGTCGCCGGGTCGTGCAGCTCGCCCGACGGGATCCCGGCCGGCCGGGACCCCCCGGTGTCCGTGGTGCGTTCCAGCGACAGCACCCGGGCGGCCCGCATGGCCGACGGGCGGGAGAAGGAGTACGCCATGGCGATCTCCTCGAAGTGCCGCAGCGGATAGGTGAGGACCATGACGGAGCTGTAGACGGTGACGAGCTGGCCCACGGTGATGCGTCCCTCGCGGGCCAGGTGCACTCCGTACCAGACGACCGCGATCAGCAACAGGCCCGGCAGCAGCACCTGCACGGCGGAGATGAGGGACCACATGCGGGCGCTGCGGACGGCCGCGTGCCGCACCTCCTGGGAGGCCCGCCGGTAGCGTTCCAGGAAGAGTTCCTCGCCCCCGATGCCGCGCAGCACGCGCAGACCGGCGACGGTGTCGGAGGCCAGTTCGGTGGCGCGGCCCGCCTTCTCCCGCTGCACGTCGGCGCGGCGGGTCGCGCGGGGCAGCAGCGGCAGCACCGCCAGTGCCAGCGCGGGCAGTCCGGCGGCGACGACGACGCCGAGAGCCGGCTGGTAGAGCAGGAGGGCGACGCAGACCAGCACCACGGTGCAGGCCGCCGCGGTGAAGCGGGACACCGCCTCCACGAACCAGCCGATCTTCTCGACGTCACCGGTGGACACGGCGACGACCTCACCGGCGGCGACCCGGCGGGTGAGGGCCGAGCCCAGGTGGGCGGCCTTGCGGGCGAGGAGTTGCTGGACGCGGGCGGCCGCGGTGATCCAGTTGGTGACCGCGGCGCGGTGCAGGAAGGTGTCGCCGAGCGCGTTGCCCGCACAGGCCAGGGCGAGCAGTCCGCCCGCGGAGGCCAGGCGGGTGCCCGAGCCCTCGACGACCGCCTGCACGGCGAGTCCCACGCAGAACGGCAGCGCGGCGACCGACGCGAAGTGCAGCAGTCCCCAGGCCAGCGCCCGCAGCTGACCGCCGAGCTGGTTGCGCCCCAGCCACCACAGGAATCGTGGACCCGAGCGCGCGTCCGGCACGCCCGGGTCGGGATACGGAAGGTCGTGAATCTGCATGACGTCCCAGTGGCTCGTGGCAGGGGGCGGGAGAGGGCCGCCGGGGGCGGCGACAAGCCGTGACAGGGTCGCCTCGCAGCGTGGTCGAAGGCAAGCGGTTTTCCCGTGCGGGGCAACGGGGTTGGCCGCATCCCGCTGCCCGCTCACCGGCGTCCGTGTCTGACACACGCTCCAAAGAGAGGCGGATGAGGCTATTTGGACCAGTCTCGAGTAGATCGTCCCGATCGGGCTGGCCACCATGGAGGGCATGCGAAGTGGCGGTGGTAGGCGTGCGACGGCCGCGGTGGCGGCCTGCGGTTTCCTAGTGACGGTGCTGGCCGCGTGCAGCGGTCAGCGGACGGAGGTGCACCACGGTGATGTGCCCAGACCCGGTGGTCCGTCGGGGACCGCCCGGCCGAACCCCTCGGCGGCACCGGCCCGTGTCCCCGGAGTCGGCGAGCGGCTGTGGAAGAAGGTCCCGGCGGGAACGCGCCAGGTCGTCACGGTCTACGGCGACGGCAAGGACTCCCCGGACTCCACGCTCGTGCTGTACGAGAAGCACGGCAGCACCTGGCGGCTGACGGACAGCTGGCCGGCGCACAACGGCAAGCGGGGCTGGAGCGCCGACCACCAGGAGGGCGACGAGCGCAGCCCGGTCGGGGTGTTCACCCTCTCCGACGCGGGCGGGCTGCTCGACGACCCCGGCGCGCTGCTGCCGTACACCCAGGACGAGGACGCGTTCGCCTCGCCCTACTACTGGGACGAGGCGCACTGGCACGACTTCGACTACGTCATCGCCATCGACTACAACCGCCTGCGGGGGACGCGCCCGGACGACCCGACCCGTCCGATGGGGCAGGAGAAGGGCGGCGGGATCTGGCTCCATCTCGACCACGGCGACGGCACGTTGGGCTGTGTGAGCGTGCCCGGGTCCGCGATGGAGTACCTGCTGCGCACGCTCGACCCGAAGAAGAAGCCTGTGGTGCTGATGGGGGACAAGGCCGCCCTGCTGGCGTAGCCGGCCCCCGCTCGAGCGGTCGTGCCGGGGCGCTCGGGCCGGCGGCCGGCCACTCGTTCAGCAGCGGTGCCCCTGGGCGGGCACCCCGCCCACGAGCGTGTCCAGCAGTTCGCCGAGCACCTCGCGCTGCCGGTCCGTCAGCGGCGCGAGGATCTCCACCGCGGCGGCCCGGCGCGCGCCGCGCAGTTCGCGCAGGGCGGCGCGGCCTTCGCCGGTGAGCTCGACGCGGATCACCCGCCGGTTGGCCGGGTCGGGCACGCGGCGCACCCTGCCGCTCGCCTCGAGCCCGTCCACGAGTGTGGTCACCGCGCGGGGCACCACCTCCAGTGACTGGGCGAGGTCCGCCATGCGGGGCGGCTCGTCGAAGTGCGCCAGGGTGCGCAGCAGCCGCGACTGGGCAGGTGTGACGCCCTCGACGCGCTCCTGGAGGTGGTGCTTCTGGATGCGGTGCACCCGGCGGGTGAGCCGCAGCAACTGCTCGGCGAGGAGGCCGTCGGGATCGGGGGTGGTCATGCGGGAACAATATCAGGACAACGTTCATTGTGAGTATAGGTAACAATGAGCTATGATCCGTGAGTCGTCGCCGGCCGCACCGTCGCGCCGGCCCCCGCACACCCCGTAGGAGCCCATGCATCCCGACCACCAGCCCTCCTGGACCCCGCCCGCCGACACCCGGGAACAGCCCCGGCAGGTGCGGCGCATCCTGAAGCTCTTCCGCCCCTACAGGGGCCGTCTCGCGGTCGTCGGCCTGCTGGTCGGCGCCGCCTCCCTGGTCTCCGTGGCCACGCCGTTCCTGCTCAAGGAGATCCTCGACGTCGCGATCCCGCAGGGCCGCACGGGACTGCTGAGCCTGCTCGCCGCCGGGATGATCCTCAGCGCGGTCCTCACCAGCGTCTTCGGCGTCCTGCAGACCCTGATCTCCACGACCGTGGGCCAGCGCGTCATGCACGACCTGCGCACGGCCGTCTACGGACGCCTGCAGCGCATGTCGCTCGCCTTCTTCACCCGCACGCGCACCGGCGAGGTGCAGTCCCGCATCGCCAACGACATCGGCGGCATGCAGGCCACCGTCACCTCCACCGCCACCTCGCTGGTCTCCAACCTCACCAGTGTGGTCGCCACGATCGTGGCGATGGTCGCCCTCGACTGGCGCCTGACCGTCGTCTCGCTCGTGCTGCTCCCGGTGTTCGTGTGGATCAGCCGCCGGGTCGGCAACGAGCGCAGGAAGATCACCACCCAGCGGCAGAAGCAGATGGCCGCGATGGCGGCCACGGTCACCGAGTCGCTCTCGGTCAGCGGCATCCTGCTCGGCCGCACGATGGGCCGCTCCGACTCGCTCACGCGGTCCTTCGCCGAGGAGTCCGAGGGCCTGGTCGACCTGGAGGTGCGGTCCAACATGGCCGGGCGCTGGCGGATGGCCGTCATCACCATCGTCATGGCCGCCATGCCGGCCGTCATCTACTGGACCGCGGGGATCGCGCTCCAGCTCGGCGGCCCCAAGGTCTCCATCGGCACGGTCGTCGCCTTCGTCTCCTTGCAGCAGGGCCTGTTCCGGCCGAGCGTGAGCCTGCTGTCCACCGGCGTCCAGATCCAGACCTCGCTCGCCCTCTTCCAGCGCATCTTCGAGTACCTCGACCTGCCGATCGACATCACCGAGCGCGAACGGCCCGTCCACCTCGACCGGGTCAAGGGCGAGGTCCGCTTCGAGGACGTCTCCTTCCACTACGACGGCAAGGGTGGCGCGATCCTCGACGGCATCGACGTCACCGTGCCCGCCGGCGGCAGTCTCGCGATCGTCGGCCCGACCGGCGCCGGCAAGTCCACGCTCGGCTACCTGGTGCCCCGGCTCTACGACGTGACCGGCGGCCGCGTCACCCTCGACGGGGTGGACGTGCGCGACCTCGACTTCGACACCCTCGCCCGGGCGGTCGGCGTGGTCTCCCAGGAGACGTACCTCTTCCACGCCTCCGTCGCCGAGAACCTCCGCTTCGCCAAGCCGGACGCCACCGACGAGGAGCTGGTCGCGGCGGCCCGGGCGGCCCAGATACACGACCACATCGCCGCCCTGCCCGACGGCTACGACACGGTGGTCGGCGAGCGTGGTCACCGGTTCTCCGGCGGTGAGAAGCAGCGCCTGGCCATCGCACGCACCATCCTGCGCGACCCGCCGGTCCTCGTCCTGGACGAGGCCACCAGCGCGCTGGACACGCGGACGGAGGCGGCGGTGCAGCAGGCCATCGACGCGCTGTCCGCCGACCGGACCACCCTCACCATCGCGCACCGGCTGTCCACTGTCCGGGGCGCCGACCAGATCGTGGTCCTCGACTCCGGGCGGGTCGCCGAGCGCGGCACGCACGAGGAGCTGCTGGAACTCGGCGGACGCTACGCGGCACTTGTGCGCCGGGACGCGCAACTCGAGCCGACAAGCTGACGATATGCCAGGTTTGTGACGATATGCGGGTTACCGTGCCCCTCATGCAGACGAACCTCCCGTCACGAGGCTCACGAGGCTCACGAGGTTCCTGGGGTTCACGGAGCCCGGGGAACTCGGTCCGGCTGACGCGCCGGGGCCGGCTGGCCCTCGTCGTGTCCGGGGCCGTGCTGGTCGGCACCGCCGTGGCGGTGCCGCTGCTGACCTTCACCGACAACGGGCCGCCCACCGGCCCCCGCACCCTCGTGATCCCCGAGGGCTGGCGGGCCGGCCAGGTGTACGACGCCATCGACAAGGCCCTCGCCCTGCCCGCCGGAAGTACCAAACAGGCCGTGGCCAAGGCGGACCTGAAACTGCCCAGCGCCGCCGAGGGCAACCCGGAGGGCTACCTCTTCCCGGCCACGTATCCCGTCCGCGCGGGCGCGACCCCGCAGTCGCTGCTGGCCCTGATGGTCGACACCGCCGAAAAGAAGTTCGAGGGCGCCCCGATCGCCGCGGGCGCCCAGCGCAACTCGATGAACCTCTACCAAGCGGTCACCGTCGCGAGCATCGTCCAGGCCGAGGCCGCCTCCAAGGCCGACATGGCGAAGGTGGCCCGGGTCGTCTTCAACCGGCTCGAACGCGGCATGCCGCTGCAGATGGACTCCACCCTCAACTACGCCCTCAACCGCTCCACCGCCCGCACCACCGCCGCCGACACGCGCGTGGAGAGCCCGTACAACTCCTACCAGCGCATGGGCCTGCCGCCGACGCCCATCGACAACCCCGGCGAGGACGCGATGCACGCCGCGATCAACCCCGCACCGGGTGACTGGCTCTACTTCGTGACCGTCAAACCGGGCGACACCCGCTTCACCGCGGACTACGCCCAGCACCAGCGCAACGTCGCCGAGTTCAACGCCTGGCAGCGCACCCACAGCGCCCAGCCGCCCAAGTGAGCGACCGCCCTCACGCGGCGGCCGGTCTCACGCCGGCGGCCGTCCCCGTGCGGCGACCGGCCTCACGCGACGGCGGCCGTCCTCACGCGGCGGCCCAGGAGAGCGAGGGCTCGCGCAGCAGGCGCCGGACGTCCCGGACGGCCGCGCGCCCGGCGCGGTTGGCGCCGATCGTGCTCGCCGAGGGGCCGTAACCGACCAGGTGCACGCGCGGGTCGGCGACCGCCCGGGTCCCCTCGACGCGGATGCCGCCGCCCGGCTCACGCAGCCGCAGCGGCGCGAGATGGCCGAGCGCGGCCCGGAAGCCGGTGGCCCACAGGATGACGTCGGCGTCGACGCGCCGTCCGTCCCGCCAGGCCACGCCCTCCGGGGTGATCCGGTCGAACATGGGCAGGCGGTCCAGCGTCCCGTCGCGCAGGCCCTGCCGGATCGCCTCGTTCAGCGGCAGACCGGTGACCGAGACGACACTGCGCGGCGGAAGGCCCTGCCGCACCCGTTCCTCGACCAGCGCCACCGCCGCACGGCCCGCGTCCTCGTCGAACGGGCCCTCGCGGAAGACCGGCGGCCGCCGCGTCACCCACGTGGTGGCGGCCGCGTACGGCGCGATCTCCAGCAGGTGCTGGGTGCCGGACGCGCCGCCGCCCACCACGACCACCCGAAGCCCGGCGAACTCCTCGGGCCCCTTGTACCCCGCGGTGTGCAACTGCCGTCCGCGGAAGGTCTCCCGGCCCGGGTAGCGCGGCCAGAACGGCCGGTCCCAGGTGCCGGTGGCGTTGATCAGTGCCCGCATGGACCACACGCCGGCGTCGCTCTCCACGAGCATCCGGCGACCCGTGCCCTCGCCGTCCTCCTCGGCGTCCCGCACCGCCCGCACCCGCACCGGCCGCCGCACCCGCAGACCGAAGGTCCGCTCGTAGTCGGCGAAGTACTCGCCCACCACCTCCGAGGAGGGCCGCGCCGGATCGGCGCCGGTGAGCTCCATCCCGGGCAGCGAGTGCATCCCGTGCACCTTGCCGTACGTCAGCGACGGCCAGCGGAACTGCCAGGCGCCGCCGGGGGCGGGGGAGCGGTCGAGCACCACGAAGTCGCGCTCCGGCTCGAACCCGGAGCGCCGCAGGTGGTAGGCGGCCGACAGTCCGGCCTGGCCCGCGCCGATGACGACCACGTCGACCTCGTGTGTGCTGTCCACGCCCGTGCCAACCGTGCCAGGGGCCCGGAACTTCCCCGCCGTCCGGGAGGATGGGGTGCATGTCACATGCCTTCACCACCCGAGTGCTGAACGTGGCCTCCGGCTCCCACGAGACGGTCGTCGACCTCACCCGCGACTGCGAGACGTTCCTGCGCGAGACCGCGGACGGCCGCGACGGCCTGCTGAACGTCTTCGTGCCGCACGCCACCGCGGGCATCGCGATCATCGAGACCGGCGCCGGGAGCGACGACGACCTCCTCGCGGCGCTGCACACGCTGCTGCCCGCCGACGACCGCTGGCAGCACCGCCACGGCAGCCCCGGCCACGGCCGTGACCACGTGCTGCCCGCCATCGTCCCGCCGCACGCGACCATCCCGGTCCTCGGCGGCCGCCTGGAACTGGGCACCTGGCAGTCGGTGTGCCTGGTGGACACCAACAAGGACAATCCCAACCGCCAGGTGCGGCTCAGCTTCCTGGGCTGACGGTCAGGTTCCCTGCGCGGCGGCGCCGGGGGACGGACGGGACCGGCTCGGCTTCCGCTCGCGGCGGCTGCGGGTGGACGCAGTGCCAGCGGTGGCCGCCGGGACCGTCCGTCACCGCCGGGAACACGGCGGCGCAGGCGTCGTCCGCCTTCCAGCAGCGCGTGCGGAACGGGCAGCCGGAGGGCGGGTTGGTGGCCGAGGGGACCGGGCCGTGCAGGACGATCCGCTCGGGGCGCTCCAGCAGGCTCGGCGTGGCCGAGAGCAGGGCCCGCGTGTACGGGTGCCGGGAGTCGCCGCAGACCTGGGCGGTCGCGCCCTCCTCGACGACCCGGCCGAGGTAGAGCACCGCGACGCGGTCCGCCAGGTACCGCACCGTCTGCACGTCGTGCGAGATGAACACCATGGCCAGGCCGAGGCGGGCGCGCAGGTCCACGAGCAGGTTGAGGATCTGGGCGCGCACCGACACGTCCAGGGCGCTGGTGGGTTCGTCGGCGACGATCAGCTCCGGCTCCAGTGCCAGGGCGCGGGCGATGGCCACCCGCTGGCGCTGGCCCCCGGACAGCTGGCCCGGCAGCGCGTCCAGGGTGTGGCCGGGCAGGCCGACCAGGTCGAGCAGTTCCGCGACCCGGCGCTCGCGCGCGGCCCGCGTGCCCCGCTCGTGCACGTCCAGCGGGTCGCGCAGGATCCGGCGCACCGGCAGCCGGGGGTTGAGCGCGGTGGAGGGGTCCTGGAAGACGACGCCGACGGCCGACCCGAATCCGGTACGGCGTTGCGCGGGAGTCATCTTCCACAAATCCTTGCCGCGGAAGTACACCTGACCCTCCGTCGGGCGCTGCAGCCCGGTGACCACGCGGGCCAGCGTGGACTTTCCGCACCCCGACTCGCCGACCAGGCCGAGGATCTCGCCGCGCCGGACCTCGAGCGAGGCGTCGGTCAGGGCGTGCACCGCGTCCCGGCGCAGGATGCCGCCACCGCGGGCCCGGTGCCGTACGTGGACGCGGTCGAGGCGGACGAGTGGCTCCATGGCGGTGTCCTCCGGGGCGGTGGTCGCGGACGGCCCTGCGGGCTTCGGGTGCCGACCCGCTGGCTTCGTCGGGCGGCCGGGTGCGGCCGGGTGCCGTCCGGTGCTCATCGGGTGCTCTCCAGCGGCTCGGCCGGCCGGGGCGCGGGCGCCGGGTGGTGACAGGCGAACAGGTGGTCCCGCGCGTCGTCGCGCCCGGCCGGGGCCGGAGCGCTGGTGGCGCACACCGCCGTGGCGGCGGCGCAGCGGGAGGCGAACCGGCAGCCGGGGCCGAACGCCCTCGGGGCCGGTACGACACCGCGGATCTGGTGCAGCCGCCGCGCCCCGGACTCCAGCGAGACGACCGAACCGAGCAGTCCGCGGCTGTAGTGGTGCGCCGGGTCGGTCAGCAGGGAGCGGGTGGCGCCGGCCTCGGCGACCTGACCGGCGTACATCACCGCCACCCGGTGGGCGAGGTCGCCGACCAGGGCCAGGTCGTGGGAGACGAGCACCATCGCGAAGCCGAGCTCGTCGCGCAGCTCGGCCAGCAGTTCGACGACCTGCGCCTGGACGGTGACGTCGAGCGCGGTGGTCGGCTCGTCGGCGATGAGCAGCCGCGGGCTGCGCGAGAGCGCCATGGCGATCAGTACGCGCTGGCGCTGGCCGCCGGAGAGCTCGTGCGGGTAGCTGCGCAGGGTGCGCTCGGGGGACAGGCCGACCAGTTCGAGCAGTTCGGCGGGGGTGCGGGTGCCGCCGCGCGAGGTGAGCCACTTGAGCTGGGTGCCGATGAGGACGGAGGGGTTCAGGGACGACATCGCGTCCTGGTAGACCATCGCGATCTCCGGGCCCATGAGCGCCCGCCGCTCCTTCGGGGACAGCTTCAGCAGGTCGCGGCCCCGGTAGAGGATCTCGCCCTCGGCCTCGGCGTTGCGGGCCAGCAGGCCCATGATCGCGAGGCTGGTCACGGACTTGCCGCAGCCGGACTCGCCGACCAGCCCGAGGGTCTCGCCCTCGCGGACGGCGAAGGAGATGCCGTCGACGACGCGGGTGTCGCCGTAGCGGACGGGGAAGCGGATCGTCAGGTCCCGCACGGCGAGCAGCTCGGGTGCGTCCTCGGCCAGCGGCGGCACCGCGGGTGCCGCGAGGGAGACGCGGGCGGCCAGCTCGGCGAGGGCCGCGTCGACTTCGGCGCCGCTGTCACTCGTCGTCGCCTCGGCACCCGTTTGGGTCCTGCCGGCGGCGGCCGTGGTGTTCTCGTCGCGGTCCGTGCCGCCGGTGCGGCCTCTGTCCGGGGCCGCGGCGGCGTCCGTCATGCCCTCGGACAGGACGTTCAGGGCGAGCACGGTGACCAGCAGGCACAGGCCGGGGAAGAGGGTGGCCCACCAGCCTCCGGACAGCAGGATCTGCCGGCCGTAGGCGAGGACGCTGCCCCAGCTGGGGTCGGGGTCCTGCACGCCGGCGCCGATGAAGGACAGGCTGGCCTCGAAGATGATGGAGTCGGCGACCATGACGGTGGCGAACACCAGCACGGGCGCCGCGCAGTTGACGGCGACGTGCCGGGCGACGATGTGGCCGCGCCGGGCGCCGATGACCTGTTCGGCGGCGACGTAGTCCTCGCCGTACTGCTCCAGCACGTTGGCCCGCACCACCCTCGCCAGCGAGGGCGAGTACACGAACGCGATGGTGAAGATGATGACCGGGACGCTGGGCCCGAACACGGCGACGAGCACGGCGGCCAGGGCGATCGGCGGGAACGACATCACGACGTCCAGCGTGCGCATCACCGCCTCGTCGGCGAACTTGCGCGAGGTGGCCGCGAGGGCGCCCAGGAGCGAGCCGACGACCAGGGCCAGGGCGGTCGCGCCGAGCCCGATGGTGAGGGAGTAGCGCGCGCCGTGCACGACACGGGCCAGCACGTCACGGCCGGCCCGGTCGGTGCCGAACCAGTGGCCGGCGCCCGGCGCCTGGGCGGGCGTGCCGGTGGCGAGCGGGTCCTGGGTGAGCAGCGGGGCGAGGAGCGCGCCGAGGACGACCACGAGGAGGACCACGAGCGCGACCCGGGAGGCCACGGGCAGACGGCGCAGGCGGGTGCCGGGCCGGAGCCGCTCGGCGAGGGAGTGCGGGGCGAACATCACACCGTCCTGATGCGCGGGTTGACGAGCAGATAGAGCAGGTCGACGACGACGTTGACCACGAGGAAGGAGACCGCGATGGTGAGCACGGTGCCCTGGACGAGCGCGACGTCGCCCCCGGTGACGCCTTCGAGGATCAGCTTGCCCATGCCGGGCAGGTCGAAGATCGCCTCGATGACCACGGCGCCGCTGAGCAGGTAGCCGACCTTGACGCCGAGCACCGTCAGCGGGGTGACCAGGGCGTTGCGCAGCGCCGACCGGATGATCAGGAAGGGCGGCAGGCCGCTGCCCCGGGCGGTGCGCACGTAGTCGCGGTCGAGTTCGGTGACCATCGCGGTGCGGATCAGCCGGGCCAGCGAGGAGGCGACGGGCAGCGCGAGGGCGACCGCGGGGAGCGTCAGGCTCTTGAGCCAGCCGCTGGGGGAATCGGACGGATTGACGTAGCCGCCGGTCGGGAACAGGGGCGTGTTCAGGGCGAACTGCTGGATGAGCAGTACGCCGAGCCAGAACGAGGGCAGGGCGATGCCCGCCATCGACAGCACCCGGAAGACCTGGTCGGGCCAGCGGTCGCGATGGACGGCGCCGGTGACACCGAAGACCAGGGCGAGCACGATGGCCAGCACCAGGCCGAGCAGGGTGAGCTGGAGGGTGAGGGGGAACGCGGTGGCGATCCGGTCGGCCACGGGCTGGCTGGGCGACACGGTGACCCCGAGGTCCCCGCGCAGCAGGTCGCCGATGAAGGAGAAGTACCGCACCGGCAACGGGTCGTCGAGGCCGTGCGCCTCGGCGAACGCGGCCCGTGCCGCGGGGCTCGCGCTGTCCCCGAGCGCGTTGTACGCGGGGTCGGCCGGCGAGAACTGCAGGACCACGAAGACCAGCAGGGTGATGCCGAGGACCATCACCGGCATCATCGCGACGCGGCGCAGCGCGAGCCGGAGAAAAGCAACCATCGTGAGGTTCCTAGGGATTGGGCGGGGCCACCGCCGCGCACCGCGCCGCTGTGGCGTACCGGAGCAGTGGTGCGGTGGCGGCGGCCCCACGGCCGGTACGGGTCAGGCGCGGCCGACGTCGATGAAGGAGAGCCCGGTGGTGGGCAGCGGCCTGAACCCGGTCAGCGCGCCCTCGCGCCAGGCGGTGGGCAGCTTGCGGTGCAGCACCGGGTACAGCGCGGCCTCCTCGGCGACCAGGTCGGTGACCTTGCCCCACAGCTCCTTGCGCCGGGCCGCGTCGCCCTCCGCGGCGGCCTTGTCCAGCAGTGACTTGGTCTGCTTGTACGCGGCGGAACCGGTCCAGCCGTAGCGCTTCTCGGGCCAGAATCCGTAGTAGAACCAGCGCAGCAGCAGGTCGGCGTCGTTGCCGAAGACGGAGGGGTCGCCGGGTGCGGCCAGGACGTCGAAGCCGCCCTTGTCGATCTTGGCGTACTGGGCGGCGGACTGCTGGATGTCGAGCCGGGCGTCGATGCCGGCCGCCGCCCAGCTCTCCTTGATCAGCGGCGCGATGTCCTTGACCCAGCCGTTGTCGGTGAGCAGCAGCGTGAAGGAGAGCTTGCCCACCCCGGCGTCGGCGAGCAGCTTCCTGGCCTTGGCGGGGTCGTGTCCGTAGACCGTGGCGGCCTTGTGGTAGTCGGGGTGGGTGGCCGGCAGATAGCCGGTGGCGGGCGCGGCGTTGCCCAGCAGCGCGGTGGAGATGATCTTCTCGGTGTCGAGCGCGTAGTGCAGCGCCTGGCGCACCCGCTTGTCCGCGAAGCGCTTGTCGGCGCAGTTGAACATGAGGAAGAGCAGCCCGAAGGACTGGACGGACTCGACCTTGTCCTTGCCGGTGAAGCCCTTGACGTCGATGTAGGGGACGTCCTCGATGGCCTGCACGCGGCCGGACTGGAGGGCGCTGACGCGCGCGGACGGGTCGGAGATCAGGTGCCAGACCATCTTCTTGGCCTTGGCCGGGTGCGGGCCGTTGTACTTGTCGTAGGCCTGCATGACGATCTTGTCCTCGCGCACCGCCTGCACGAAGCGGTAGGGGCCCGAGCCGACCGGCTTGGTGTCGAAGGCCTTGGGGTCGGCGCCGGCGATCTTCCTGGGCACGATGCGCACCACGGAGACGCGCGAGGGGAACAGGGCGAAGGGGTACTTCAGCCGGAACTCGACCGTCGACGCGCCGACCGCGGTGACCTTGTCGATGAACGGCACGAACTGCGCCATCAGCGAGGCGTTCTTCGGGTCGAGGACGCGTTCGAAGCTGAACACCACGTCGTCCGCGGTGACCGGTGAGCCGTCGTGGAAGGTGGCGCCCTTGCGCAGGGTGGCCCGGTAGGTGGTCGCGTTGATCTTCTTGGGCATCTCCGTGGCCAGCGTCGGCCGGGCCACGAGGGTGACCGGGTCGAGGTCCACCAGGCCCTCGAAGATGTGCATGTTGGCCGCGTACGGGGTCGCGCCCGAGGTGATCATCGGGTCGAAGCCGGTGGAGAGCGGGTAGGACAGGCCGGCCTCGATGACGCCGGCGCCGCTGCCGGAGCCGCCGGCGCCGTCCCCGCCGGAGGCCGGACCGCCGCAGGCCGTCAAGCCCGTGGTGACGGCGGTCGCGACACCGATGGCGCTGGCGAGTCTCAGGAAGGTGCGGCGGTCGACGCCGGCTGCACTGCGCGCGGACAAGGAGTCCTCCAAGCGGGAGACGGGACTGGTCGAGCGGGGGAGGCGGAGGTGGTCGGCACCTCGTCGACCGTGCATCAGACGTCTGATGTCTGATGCTTGATAGCGTGGGAACGTAGCCCGGCAATGGAGAGGGGTCAAGAGGTGGCGGTGGGTCAAGAGGCGGCGGGAGCGGTCCGGCGTGCGGCACGGGAGCCCGGATCGGTGCGGCAGCCGCTGCGCCAGGAGGTCGTGGACGGGATCAAGGCCTACATCCTGCGCAACAAGCTGCGCCCGGGTGACCCGCTGCCGAGCGAGCCCGCCCTGTGCGAGGCGCTCGGCGCGAGCCGCTCCAGCGTCCGCGAGGCGATCAGGATCCTCACCGCCCTCGACATCGTCGAGGTGCGGCACGGTCACGGCACCTATGTGGGACGGCTGAGCCTGTCCGCCCTGGTGGAGAGCCTGACCTTCCGGGGCCTGCTCAGCCCGGACGACGACTTCCAGGTGATGACCGACCTCGTCGAGGTGCGCGAGTTGTTCGAACGGAGCATGGCCGCGCGGCTCGTGGCGTCCCTCGACGGCAAGCGGATCGACCGCCTGGCGGAACTCGTCGAGGAGATGCGCAGGGCGGGCGGCGGGGAGGGGAAGGGCTTCGTCGAGGCCGACCGCGAGTTCCACACCCTCCTCGTCGCACCGCTCGGCAACGACCTCATCGGGCAGCTGTCCGCGGCCTTCTGGGACGTCTACGTCATCGTCGCGCCGCACCTCGACGTCTTCACGCACGAGCACGAGGCCGCCACCATCGCCAACCACCAGCGCATCGTCGCCGCGCTGCGGGACCGGGACGCCGGCGACTTCGCGGCGGCCCTGACCGACCACTACGCGCCGGTGCGCCGCCGGGTCGCCGAGGCGCGGGCCCAGCGTGCCGAGGCGCTTGACGGCCGTCGCCGCGATCTCTAGGGTCCCTGGACAACGGACGTCAGACGTCTGACTCCCTGATTTGTCGGGTCGACCTCACTCGCGTCCACCGACCCCCTCCCGTATCCCCGCGCTGCGCCGCGCGCACGCCACACCGACCGGGGCCCCTTCATGCCACAGACGGACCTCACCCTCGCCGAGTGCCTCGCACTGCGGCCCCAACTCGCCGAGCCCACCGGCCTCGACGCCTTCTGGGCCCGGACCCTGCGGGAGGCCCGGGCGCACGCGGGAGCACCCCGCTTCACGCCCGTGGACACCGGTCTGACCCGGGTGACGACCTACGACGTGACCGTGCCGGGCTTCGCCGGCGAACCCGTCCGGGGCTGGCTGCACCTGCCCACCGGGGTGAGCGGGCCGCTCGGCTGCGTGGTGGAGTTCCTCGGCTACGGGCGCGGCCGCGGGCTGCCCAACGAGCAGGTGCTCTGGGCGAACGCGGGCTACGCGCACTTCATCATGGACACGCGCGGCCAGGGCTGGTCCGCCGCCCCCGGGGACACCCCCGACACCGCCGCCCTGTCCGGCACCGTGCCCGGCTTCCTCACGCGAGGCGTCGAAAGCCCCCAAGAGCACTACTACCGGCGGGTGTTCACCGACGCCGTGCGCTTCGTCGAGGCCGCGCGCGAGCACCCGGCCGTCGACCCGGACCGGATCGTCGTCACCGGCCACAGCCAGGGCGGCGGCATCGCGCTGGCGGTGGCCGCGCTGACCCCGGGCCTCGCCGGAGTGATGCCCGACGCCCCGTTCCTGTGCGACATCCGGCGCGGGGCGACGATCGCGGGCGCACCGCCGTACACCGAGCTCGCGGAGTACCTGAGCCTGCACCGCGACCGTGCCGAGCAGGTCTTCGCCACGCTCGCCCACGTCGACGCCGCGGTGCTGGCCTCGCGCGCCACCGCGCCGGCCCTCTTCTCCATCGCCATGATGGACGACGTCTGCCCGCCCTCCACCTGCTTCGCCGCCTACCACCGCTACGGCGGCCCCAAGGACCTGCGCGTCTACGAGTTCAACGGCCACGAGAGCGGCGGCGCCCACCACCGGCGCGAACAGCTCACCTGGGTACGCGAGTTGCTCGCCGGACCCCACCCCGACGCGCGCACCACGCCCTCCGCTTTCCGGCTCGCCTGACCCCCTCCCGAGAAGAGGCCCGTTCATGCAGCGAAGAGTCACCCTGGCCACCGTCGCCGCGGCCCTCGCCGTCGTCGCCGCCACCACGACCGGCGCCCACGGCGCCACCGCCGGCACCCTCACCTCCCAGGACATCGCCACCGCGGGCACCGGCTCCCCGTACTACCGCATCCCCGCCCTGACCCGCACCACCAAGGGCACCCTGCTCGCCGCGTACGACGCCCGCCCCACCCTCGGCGACCTGCCCGGCAACATCGGGATCGTCCTGCGCCGCAGCACCGACGGCGGGGCGACCTGGCAGGCGCAGCAGGTCGTGCGCAAGGACCCGGCGCCCAACGGCTACGGCGACCCCAGCCTCCTCGTCGACCGCGAGAGCGGACGCGTCTTCCTCTTCTACGCCGCCTCCGTCAACCAGGGCTTCCTCGGCTCGGCGACCGGCAACGACGAGAGCGACCCGGACGTCCTCCAGGCCGACTACAGCTACTCCGACGACGACGGCGTCACCTGGCGGCACGAGCGGATCACCGCCCAGATCAAGAACCCCGCCTGGGGCGGCATGTTCGCGGCCTCGGGCGAGGGCATCCAGCTGCGCCACGGCCCCTACAAGGGCCGCCTGATCCAGCAGTACGCCCTCCGTCAGAACGGCGCCAACTACGCGGTCAGCGCCTACAGCGACGACCACGGCGCCACGTGGCGGACGGGCACCCCGGTCGGACCCGGCGCCGACGAGAACAAGACCGTCGAGCTGTCCGACGGCCGGATCATGCTCAACAGCCGCTCCGCGCCCTACCGCAAGGTCGCCTACTCCAGCGACGGCGGCGTCACCTACACGCCCCTGCAGCAGGACACCGAACTGCCCGACCCCGGCAACAACGGCTCCATCGCCCGCTTCGCGCCCGACGTGGCCGCCTCCCACCCGCGCGCCTCCTGGCTGATGTTCAGCAACACCGCCACCACCAGCGGCCGCAGCAACCTCACCGTCCGGCTCTCGTGCGACAACGGGCAGAACTGGCCGGTGCGCAGGACCGTGGAGTCCGGCTCGGCCGCCTACTCCACGCTCACGCCGCTCAGCGACGGCACGGGTGGCGACCCGCGGGTCGGGCTGCTGTGGGAGCGGGACGGCTACCGGCACATCACCTACTCCTCCTTCGACCTCAAGTGGCTCGGCGGCGTCTGCGCGCCCGTCACCGTCACCCCGCCGGCCGCCCTGACGGCGGGAAGCACCACCGACGTCACCGTCCGCGTCGTCAGCCAGAACGACGTGCGGCTCCCCGCGGGCACGGTCTCACTGAAGCTGCCCGGGGGCTGGAGCGCCCCGGCCGTCACCGTGCCCGCCCTCGACCCCGGCCAGGGCGCGAACGTCAAGGTCCCCGTCACCGTCCCGGCCGGCGCGACCGCGGGCGCCGTGGCGACGACGGCGACGTACGAGGTGCGCGGCACCCAACACTCGTACGGCGAGGCGACGCTCACCGTCACGACGCCCTGACCGGCACGGGACGCCCGCCCACCGTGCCGTGACCCGAACGCCGGCCGCCCGCCCACCCCACAGCGGGCGGCCGGTTCCCCTCGCGCCCGCCCGCACCACCATCCGCACAGCCCAGGAGACAGCATGTCCTCGCCCCAGCCCCTGCGCGGCGTCGTGCCGCCCGTCTGCACCCCGCTCGACCCGGCGGGCGAGGTCGACACCGCCTCGCTCACCCGGCATGTCGAGCACCTCCTCGGCGGGGGAGTGCACGGGCTGTTCGCCCTGGGCTCCAGCAGCGAGGTCGCCTTCCTCACCGACCGGCAGCGGGCCGTGGCCCTGGAGACGGTGGTCGACGCGGTCGCCGGGCGCGTCCCCGTGCTGGCCGGCGTCATCGACATGACCACGCCCCGGGTGCTCGTCCACGCGGACAACGCCCGCAAGGCGGGCGCCGACGCCCTGGTGGCGACCGCGCCCTTCTACGCCCGCACCCACCCCCGCGAGATCACGCGTCACTTCCGCATCCTCCGCGAGCGGGCCGAACTCCCCCTGTACGCCTACGACCTGCCCGTCTCGGTGCACAGCAAGCTCTCCACCGGCCTGGTGCGCGAGCTCGCCGAGGACGGCACGCTCGCCGGCCTGAAGGACAGCAGCGGCGACGAGGGCTCCCTGCGCCGGCTCCTGCTCGAACTCGGCGGACGCGACGGCCGCGCCGACGGCCCCGCGCCCGCCTTCAGCGTGCTCACCGGGTCCGAACTGACCGTGGACGCCGCCCTGCTGGCCGGCGCCGACGGCGTGGTACCCGGCCTGGGCAACGTCGACCCGGGCGGATACGTACGCCTCTACGACGCCGTACGCGCCGGCGACCTGGACGCCGCCGTGGCCGAACAGGCGCGGCTCACCGAGCTGTTCGGCATGGTCGACGCGGGCCCGGAAGGCGAGATGGGCCGCAACTCCTCGGCCATGGGCGCGTTCAAGCACGCGCTGCGCCTGCTCGGGATCTTCGCGCACGGCACCACCGCGGCTCCTCAGATCCAGCTGGACGGCGCGGCGATCGCCCTCGTGGAGCGGCGGCTGCGCGCCGCCGGACTCCTCCCGGCCGGGTAGCGCCCACCGAAGTCCGCGACGGCCGGCGGTCTCAGTCGCCCGTCCACGTGAGGGTCAGGGCGCGCCCCTGCGCGCGCCCGGCCCGGGCGGCCGGCGCGCGGGTGGCCGGATCCAGGGGGTTGTCGCCCACGGCGGCCCGCGACGCCTCGTCCGGCTCGACCACCGCGACCTCGGCGCCCCGCGCCCGCAGTTCACGGACCGACTGCTCCAGCGGGCTGTCGCTCGGGAAGGGCTCCGCCGCGCCCATGGGCACGATCACCAGCACGCGCGAAGCCCCCTCGGCGTAGTCGGCGTTGGCCATGGAGCGCACGCCGCCGTCGATGTAGCGGCGTCCCCCGACGGTCACCGGCGGCCACACGCCCGGGACCGCGCAGCTCGCCGCGACGGCGTCGACCAGGCCGACCCCGCTGGTGTGGTCGAACACCCGGGGCTCGCCGCTCTCCGCGTCCACCGCCACGATGCGCAGCGTCCGCGCGGGCCAGTCGTGGACCGGCAGCCGCGACTCGATCACCGCGCGCCGCTCGCCCTCGGGCACGGTCTTAGCCCCGAGCGCGAACTTCCCCATCGCACGCCGCAGTTGGGGAACGGTGGCCCCGCTGCCCATGACGAGGCCGAGCTCCGCGGCGAACGCCTCCAGGTCCATCTCGGCCATGATCTCGTGGGCCTGCAGCGCGGGCTCGACCTGCCGGGCGTACAGCTCCTCCAGGCCGAGACCGCTGCCCAGCTGGGCGGCCACGGCGGAGCCGGCGGAGGTGCCGACGATCACGTCGGCGCCGGTCACGTCCCGTCCCGCGTCCGCGAGTCCCGCCAGCAGTCCGGTGATCCACGCGATGCCCCCGACACCGCCGCCGCCGAGCACCAGCGCCTCAGTCATTCCGGCTCCTCCGTGCCCGCCGCCCTGTGATCTGCCCCGGTACCGTCGTCCGCCCGCCGGCCGGGCGCGTTGGCGCGCAGACCGTCCATGACCAGGTCCAGCAGCCGGGCCGCCTGGGCCTGCCAGTCGCCGTGGGGGTCGAGCTGCCAGAGGCCGGCGATGGCGAGGACGAAGTCCTCCGCGGTCACACCGGGGCGGATGGTGCCGGCCTCCTCGTTGGCGCGGAGCAGGAGGTCGGCCGCCGAGGTCAGAGGCGTGTGACCGGGCTTGGCGGGGCTGCCCGGGGAGCCGGTGGCCTGGCGGATGGCGTCCGCCAGGCCCGCCTTGGTCATGGCGAACCGGGCCAGGTGGTCCATCCACTCGCGCAGCGCCCGCTCGGGCTCCCTCGACCGCAGCAGCTCGGCCGCGCTGTCGGCGACCTGCCGCATTTCGTGGCGGTAGATCTCCAGGACGAGCGACTCGCGGTTGGGGAAGTTGCGGTAGAAGGTGCCCTGACCGACGCCGGCCTTCTTGGCGATGACGCTCAGCGGGGTGGCCGCGCAGCGGGTGAGCTCGGTCAGCGCCACCTCGAGGATGCGTTCGCGATTGCGCTGGGCGTCCGAGCGCAGCGGCGTCCGGGCATCCTTCTCGTACCGCACTCGTCCTCCTCGCGGGGGCCCGGAGGCCCGGCCCGGTCTTGCTAAGCGGACAGCTGTCCGGTAGATTTCTGAACAACGGACACCTGTCCGTTTTGCCTCCACCATAGTGGTGGGCAGCGCTTTTCCGCCATGTGCGGCACTTCCCTCGCTGCCACCGAGCTTCCGTCTTCGACCTCTCTCGTCCCGTCCTTCCCGGTTCGTCCCGCTGTCAGGCCGTCCGCTCGACGTTTTCGGATACGCGAAAGAAGCTGATCATGGACCCATCGACGTCCAGCGCCATCACCTTGAACATCAACGGCGAGAAGCACACGCTGTCCGTCGACCACCGCACCACCCTGCTCGACGCCCTGCGCGAACGGCTGGAAATGACCGGTACCAAGAAGGGCTGCGACCAGGGGCAGTGCGGCGCGTGCACGGTGCTGGTCGACGGCCGCCGGGCCGTGTCCTGTCTCCAGTTCGCGGTCGCCGCGGAGGACCGTCAGATCACCACCATCGAGGGCATGGCCGAGGGCGACGAACTGCACCCCGTCCAGCAGGCCTTCCTCGACCTCGACGGATACCAGTGCGGCTACTGCACGCCCGGGCAGATCTGTTCGGCCGTCGCGGTGATCGAGGAGCACGCGGCCGGCTGGCCGAGCGCCGTCACCGACGACGTACGGCCCGAGGCGGGACCGCCACCCCTCACCCCGGAGGAGATCCGGGAGCGCATGAGCGGCAACCTGTGCCGCTGCGGCGCCTACACGTCGATCGTCCAGGCGGTCGCCCGGGCCGCCCGGAGCGGCCGGGCCGCCGGCCCCCCCGCGACGGCCTCCGCCGCGGGGGACACGCAGGAAGAGAAGGACAAGGAGGCTGCCGCATGAGGGAGTTCGGCTACCACAAGGCCCACGACGTCCCCGGCGCCGTAGCACTGCTCGGCGCCGATCCGGACGCCCGTTTCCTCGGCGGCGGCACCAACCTCGTCGACCTGATGAAGTCCGGCGTGGAACGGCCCGCCCGCCTCGTCGACGTACGCGAACTGCCCCTGGACGCCATCGAGTCCACCGGCGACGGCGGTCTGCGCATCGGCGCCACCGTCACCAACAGCGACCTCGCCGCCCACCCCGAAGTCCGGCGCGCCTACCCGGCGTTGACACAGGCGGTGCTGGCGGGCGCCTCCGGGCAGCTGCGCAACATGGCCACGGTCGGCGGCAATCTGCTCCAGCGCACCCGCTGCGGCTACTTTACCGACGTGACCAAGGCGTGCAACAAGCGCGCACCCGGTAGCGGTTGCCCCGCCATCGAGGGCGAGCACCACAACCACGCCATCCTCGGCGCCTCCGGGCACTGCGTGGCCGTGCACCCCTCGGACATGGGGGTCGCGCTGACCGCCTTCGACGCCGTCGTGTCTTACCAGACCGCCGAGGGGACCGGCGAGTTGCCGCTCGCGGACTTCTACCTGCCCGTGGGCGACACCCCGCACCGGGAGACCGCCCTGCCGGCCGGGGCGCTGATCACCCACCTGACCCTGCCGCCCGCCCCCGTCGCCGCCCGCTCCCGCTACCGCAAGGTCCGCGAGCGCGCCTCGTACGCCTTCGCGATCGGCTCGGTCGCCGCCGCGCTCGACGTCAGGGACGGCGTCGTGCGCGAGGCACGCCTGGCCCTCGGCGCGGTCGCCTCCCGGCCGTGGCGGGCCCGGGCGGCCGAGACGGCCCTGACCGGAGCCCCCGCCGACGCCGCGTCCTTCGCCGCCGCGGCCGACGCCGAACTGGCGGCCGCGAAGCCGCTGCCCGACAACGCCTACAAGGTGACCCTGATGCGCAATCTCATCGTGGCCGTGTGCACCGAACTCGCCGAGGAGGCCGCCCGATGACCACCGCAGCCCCCCGCTCCACGGCGGCGGCCACGCCCCCGGCCGGCGCCGTCGGCACCGCGCACACCCGCGTGGAGGGCGTGGAGAAGGTGACCGGAGCCGCCCGCTACGCCGGCGAGATCCCCTTCGCCGGCCTCGCCCACGGCTGGCTGGCCGTGTCCACCGTGGCCCGCGGCCGCATCCGCTCCATCGACACCGACGCGGTGCTCGCCATGCCGGGCGTGCTCGCCGTCCTGCACCACGGCAACGCCCCGCGCCTCGAAACCGACTACATCGGGATGCTCGGCACGCGACCGGACCCCACCTGCACCGTCTTCCAGCACGACCGCGTGCCCAGCATGGGCTGGCCGGTCGCCCTGGTCGTCGCCGAGACCCCCGAACAGGCCAGGGAGGCCGCCGAGTCGCTCGTCGTGGACTACGAACAGCAGCCCCACGACATCGACTTCCACTCCGGGCGGCCCGACGCCGTCGGCCTCGACGGCCACATGCCCGCGGTGACCGGGAAGGGCGACCTGGAAGCCGAACTCGCCGCGTCCGCCGCCGTAGTGGACGCCGAGTACACCACCCCCGAAGAGCACCACAGCATGATGGAGCCGCACGCCGTGACGGCCCTCTGGGACGGCGGACGGCTCGAGGTCTTCGACTCCAACCAGGGCGCCACCTGGGTGGTCGGCGAACTCGCGAAGATGTTCTCACTGGAGCCGAGTGCCGTGCGGGTGCGCTCCGAACACGTCGGCGGCGGCTTCGGCAGCAAGGGCGTGCGCGCCCACCAGGTGGCCGCCGTGATGGCCGCGACCGTCCTGCGACGCCCCGTGCGGGTCGTCATGACGCGCCGTCAGATGTTCTCGCTGGCCGGCTACCGCAGCCCCACCGCCCAGCGCGTCCGGCTCGGCGCGGACGCCGACGGACGGCTGCGCGCGCTGGAGCACCGCTCCCTCAGCCTCACCTCCACCGTGCACGACTTCGTCGAGCCGAGCGCCGGCCACTCCCGCGTGATGTACGACGCCGACGCGCACCACACCGCCAACCAGGTCGTACGCCTGGACCTGCCGACCCCGACCTTCATGCGCGCGCCGGGCGAGGCACCGGGCTCGTTCGCCATGGAGTGCGCGCTCGACGAACTCGCCGTGAAGTGCGGGCTCGACCCGATCGAGCTGCGGCTGCGCAACGAACCCGAGCGCGGCCCCGTCTCCGGGCTGCCGTTCAGCAGCCGCAACCTCGCCGCCTGCTTCCGCGAGGGCGCCCGCCGGTTCGGCTGGGCCGGCCGCGACCCGCGCCCCGGGGTGCGCCGCGACGGCCGCTGGCTGCTCGGCACCGGCACGGCGGCCGCCTCGTTCGGCGCGGGGGCCGGGCCGTCCACCGCGGTGCTGACCGCCGAGGCGGACGGCACGTTCACCGTGCGGATCGCCGCCGCGGACATCGGCACCGGGGCCCGCACCGCGCTCACCCTGATCGCCGCCGACGCGCTGGGCGTGACGACGGACCGGGTCCGGGTGCGCATCGGGGACAGCGACTTCGGGCCGGCGATGATCGCCGGCGGCTCCATGGGCACCCGCTCCTGGGCCTGGGCGGTCAACACCGCCGCCGCCGAACTGCGCGAACGTCTCGCGCTGGGCGCCGACATCCCGCCCGAGGGCATCACCGTACGGTCCGACACCACCGCGGCCGTCGGAGCCCTCGCGCGCAAGGAACGGCACTCCTACGGCGCGCAGTTCGCCGAGGTCGCCGTCGACCTCACCACCGGCGAGGTGCGGGTGCGGCGGATGCTCGGCATCTTCGCGGCCGGCCGCATCGTCAACCCGCTCACCGCGCGCAACCAGCTCGTCGGCGGCATGGTGTGGGGCATCTCCATGGCCCTGCACGAGGAGGCGGTCCGCGACCGCGCCACGGGCGGCCACTACGGCGCCGACCTCGCGGGCTACCACGTCGCCACCAACGCCGACGTGCAGGACATCGAGGCCGACTGGATCGAGGACCACGATCCGGACGACCCGGTCGGCATCAAGGGCGTCGGCGAGATCGGCATCGTCGGAGCCGCGGCCGCGGTCGCCAACGCCGTCTGGCACGCCACCGGCGCACGCCACCGCGACCTGCCCATCCGCCCCGACCGCGTGCTGAGGGCGGCGGCGGAGAAGGCGCCGCATGCTTGACATCGCGGCGGAACTGCACGGCTGGATCGAGGAGGGACGGGACTTCGCCGTCGCCACCGTCGTCTGGGTCGGCGGCAGCGCCCCGCGCGGTCCCGGCGCCGCCCTCGCGGTCGACGCCGGGGGCACGGCGATCGGCTCGGTCTCCGGCGGCTGCGTGGAAGGGGCGGTGTACGACCTGTGCGCCCAGGCCCTCCAGGACGGCCGGACCGTAGTCGAGCGCTTCGGGTACAGCGACGAGGACGCCTTCGCCGTCGGCCTGACCTGTGGCGGGGTCATCGAGGTCATGGTCACCCCGGTCACCGCGGCGGCCCCTGTCAGGGCGGTGCTCAAGGAGGCCCTGTCGGCGGCGGTCCGGCACGAGCCGGCGGCCCTGGCCCGGGTGGTCCGGGGACCGGCCGGCCTGCTGGGCGCGGCGCTGCTCGTACGGCCGGACGGCAGCGGCGGCAACTCATACGACGGAGGGGGAAGGCCGTACGACGGCGGCGACAGGCAGGATGACGGCGGGGTCCGACCGTACGACGGCGGCGACAGGCCGTATGACGGCGGCGGCCGGCCCTACGACGGTGGTTTCGGTGCGCACCCGGAGCTGGACCGCACGGCCGCGGCCGAGGCCAGGGCGATGCTGGACGCGGGCCGCACCGGCACGCTGGAGCTGTCCGAGGACGGCTCGCACTGCCCCGACGGCCTCACGCTCCTCGTGGAGGCCAACGTGCCGCCGCCCAGGATGATCGTCTTCGGGGCCGTCGACTTCGCCGCCGCGCTCGTGCGGGTGGGCAAGTTCCTCGGCTACCACGTGACGGTGTGCGACGCCCGTCCCGTCTTCGCCACCCGGACGCGCTTCCCCGACGCGGACGAGGTCGTGGTCGACTGGCCGCACCGCTATCTGCGCGGCACCGCGACCGACGCGCGCACCGTGCTGTGCGTGCTGACCCACGACGCCAAGTTCGACGTGCCCCTGCTGGAGGCGGCGCTGCGGATGCCGGCCGCGTTCGTCGGGGCGATGGGCTCGCGCCGCACCCACGAGGACCGTGAGCGGCGGCTGCGCGAGGCCGGGCTGGGCGAGCGGGAGCTGTCCAGGCTCAGGTCGCCGATCGGCCTGGACCTGGGCGCCCGTACCCCTGAGGAGACCGCTCTGTCGATCGCGGCGGAGATCGTCGCGACCCGGCACGGCGGAACCGGCGTCCCGCTGACCGGCTCGGACGCCCCCATCCACCGGGACGGCCGGGCCCGGCGGAGCACCCGGGCGGCCTGAACGGCCCGGGACGCTGCACGCGTGAAGGGGAGGGCGCCGGCCCGCCAGGGTGGGTCAGCGGCGCGGGTCGTCGTCGCGCGCGGCGCGTTCGGCGTCCCGCTGCTTCAGCCGCGCCGCCTCCTTGCGGACCTCGGCCTGAGTGGCACGCTCCTTCTCCAGCCACTCGGGCCGGTCCTGCTTGAGCGCCTCGATCTGCTCGGTGGTGAGCGGCTCGGTGACTCCGCCCCGGGCGAGACCGGCGATGGACACGCCCAGCTTGGCCGCGACCACCGGGCGCGGGTGCGGGCCCTCGCGCCGCAGTTCCCGCAGCCACTCGGGCGGGTCGGCCTGGAGTGCGTCGAGCTCCGCGCGCGAGACCACGCCCTCCTGGAACTCCGCGGGCGTGGCGGGCAGGTACACACCCAGCTTCTTCGCCGCGGTCGCGGGCTTCATCGTCTGGGCGGTCTGGTGCGACTTCATGGTGTCCAGACTATCGACCGCCGGCACCCGCTCCGACCACGCCGGGTAACCTGGCCCGCGTGACAGGCTCGGAACCCTCCCCCTCCTTCCGGCTCGCGTACGTCCCCGGGGTGACGCCCGCCAAGTGGGGGCGGATCTGGAACGAGCGCCTGCCCGACGTCCCCCTCACCCTCCTCCAGCTGCCCGCCGCCGAGGCGCACGGTGCGCTGCGCGAGGGCGCGGCGGACGCGGGGATCGTCCGCCTCCCGGTGGACCGTACGTTCTTCAGCGCGATCCCCCTCTACACCGAGACCACGGTGGTGGTCGTGCCCAAGGACCACGTGATCACGGCGGCCGACGAGGTGTCCGTCGAGGACCTGGCCGACGAGGTGGTCTTCCATCCCCTCGACGACGTCCTCGGCTGGGACACCCCGCCCGGCGAGCCGGCCTTCGAACGGCCCGCCACCACGGAGGACGCGGTCGAACTCGTCGCGGCCGGCGTGGGCCTGCTGGTCGTCCCCCAGTCGCTGGCCCGCCTGTACCACCGCCGGGACCTCACCTACCGGCCCGTCACCGACGCACCCCAGTCCGCTGTCGCGCTGGCCTGGCCGGAGGCGGCGCACACCGATCTGGTCGAGGACTTCATCGGGATCGTGCGCGGCCGGACGGTCAACAGCACCCGCGGCCGGCCCCAGCCGCAGGCCCAGGCCCAGCCCGAGGCCCGGAAGAAGGGCCGCACCACGGACCGCGGAAGCGGAGGCGGCGGGGGCGGGGGCGGGCGCACGGGAGCCGGCCGCGCGGCCGGTCGCGGGGGCCGTCAGCAGCAGGGCCGCTCCGGCAGCGGGTCGGGCGGCGCTTCGGGCGCCGGCGCCAGGCGCGGCAAGCCGCGCCGACGGTCGTAAGGGATCCTCGCGGCGGTCCGGCGGTCCGGCGGTCCGGCGGTGGCCGGGGTGGCGGTCGCGGCGGGTGGTGCGGGGGGCCGCCGGCCCGTCACTTTCCCGCCGTACGCCCGATCGACTCCACCAGCGGCAGCAGCCGGTGCGGGACCCGCTCGCGCAGCGCCACCTCGGTGCGGGTGCGGACCACGCCGGGCATGCTGATCAGCTTCTGGATCACGTCCTCCAGGTGCGCGTTGTCGCGCGCGACCACGCGGGTGAGCAGATCGCCGCCGCCGGTGATCGAGAAGGCCTCGACGATCTCCGGTACGGCGGCGAGCGCGTCCCCGACGTCGTCCAGATGCCCCTGGGTGACCTCGATGTGCACGAACGCCAGGACCGGGTGGCCGAGCGCGGCGGGGGAGAGGGCGGGGGCGGTGCCGGTGATCACGCCGTCCCGCTCCAGGCGGTCCAGACGCGCCTGGAGCGTGCCGCGGGCGACGCCCAGGATGCGGGCGTACTCACGGATGCTGGTGCGCGGCTGCTCCAGCAGCAGTCGCAGGATGCGGGTGTCGAGTTGGTCCACGGCCATGGCCCGAACAGTACCAATGGCTCACGGCCCATGGCTGGGCCAATGGCCCACCGCGAAGGGATCCGCTTGAGCCGACGGCACTCGTGATGCTCTCATGTACCCGTCGATGGCGCTGCGGACCTCCGTGGCGCCTTTTTCATGCCGGGATCGGCGACGCGGGCGTCGAAGGGGGCGGTACTCAGTGCTGAAGAGGGTGTTCGTGGCTCCGGACCCGGGGCGGGCGCGGCTGCGCTTCGCCGCGCGGGCCGTACTCGGCATCGGCCTGGCGGTCGCCGTCTGCGGGGCGGCCGGGCACTCCCTCGTGGGCGCCGTCACCGGCGGGCTCGCCGCGCTGCTCGCCCTCTTCACGGTCACCGACCCGACGGTGCGCGGGCAGGCGGTCACCACCGCGCTGCTCCCGGTGGCGGGACTGCCGGTGCTGGCCGCCGCGGCGGAGCTGCACGCCCACCCCGTGCTCCGCGACTTCACCTTCCTCGCCGTGGTCGGCGCGGGCGTGTACGCGCGGCGCTGGGGGCCGCGCGGTCACAGTCTCGGCGTGTTCGCGTTCATGACCTTCTTCGTGGCGCAGTTCCTGCACGCCACGGCCGGGCAGCTGCCCGAACTGTCCGCCGCCGTCGTGCTGTCGGTGCTCAGTGCGGCCGCGGTGCGCTTCGGTCTGTGGTGCTACGAGCGCCGTCTGCCCCCGGCGGCCGTGCCCAGCGCGCCCGGCGGCAGCGGGCTGGCCCGGGTGACCACCCGGCAGGCCGTCCAGGCGACTGCGGGCGCCGGCTTCGCCCTCGTCGCCGGCCAGCTGGTGTCGGGGCAGCGCTGGTACTGGGCCGTCGGGGCCACCTGGTGGATCTTCGTGAACACCGCCTCGCGCGGCGAGACCCTGGTCCGAGGGTTCCGCCGGGTCCTCGGCACCGTCATAGGCATCGGCCTCGGCGTGCTGGTCGTCGCCCCGCTGCACGGCGCCGCGCTGCCCACTCTCGCACTCGTGGCCGCGAGCGTGTTCGGGATCTTCTACACGGCCGCCGTGTCCTACACCTGGATGATGCTCTGGGTCACCGTGCTGGCCGAGTCGCTCTACGGGCTCCTTGGCGTGCTCACCCCGGGCCTGCTCGCGCTCAGGCTCGGGGAGACGGCGGTCGGCGCGCTCGGCGCCTGGCTCGCCGTGCTGTTCGTGCTGCCCGTCACCACCCACGCCGTCACCGACGCCTGGATCCAGCGCGCCCTGCGCTGCGTGCACGCCTGCACCGCCGAGGCCTCCGCCCGGCTCGCCGGCGTCCCGGACGCCGACCCGGCACCCGGGGTGGCGGAACTCGAGCAGATACTGGGGCGGGTACGGCTCTCCGTCGCCCCGCTGGTGCACCCGCTCAACCCGCTGTCCGGCCGCAAGCGCCGCGCCCGCCGCGTGCTCGCCCTGCTCGACGACTGCGCCCGCGAGATCCACGGCCTGGTCGCCGTCGCCGCAGACCCGGAGGCCTCCCACGACGCCCGCCTTGCCGCCGCGTGCGCCCGCGTCGAGACGGCGGTGACGGCCCTCCTCGCCCAGGAGCGCTCCGGCGACGCCGAGAAGTCGGCAGCCACCGAGCCAACGGCGCTCGCGGCTGCCGCCGCCTCACGGCTTGGTGTCGCGGGCGCTGGTGCGGGCCGGCTCCCTGCCGGGGCCAGCCCCTCCGCTGCGGCCCGGCCCTCCACGGCGGGCGCCACCCGGCCTCCTGCCTCCGGTGCCGCCGCGGCCCGGCACCCTGTCACCGATGCCACCTCCCGGCCCTCCACCGCTGGCGCTGACGCCACCCCGCGCCCTGTCGGCGGTGGCGCCGAGACCTGGCACGCTGCCGCCGGTGCCGCCGGTGCCGCCGGTGCCGCCGCCCCGCACCCCGCCACCGGTGTCGCCGAAACCCGGCATCCTGCCGCCGGTGCCGCCGCCCCGCACCCCGCCACCGGTGTCGCCGAAACCCGGCATCCTGCCGCCGGTGCCGCCGCCTCGCACCCCGCCACCGGTGCCGCCGCCCCGCACCCCGCCACCGGTGTCGCCGCCTCGCACCCCGCCACCGGTGCCGCCGCCTCGCACCCCGTCGCCGGTGTCGCCGAAACCCGGCATCCTGCCGCCGGTGCCGCCGCCTCGCACCCCGTCGCCGGTGTCGCCGCACGTCGCCCCCTCGCCGGTGCCGCGCTCGCTCACCTGCACGGGCTGGAGCGGGCCCTGGCCGAACTGGCCGCGCCGTTGCGGGCGCCGTCCGGTTCGCCGTTGGTCGGCGCGTGAGGCGCCGCGTGAGCCGCCGTGCCATGCTTGGTCTAGACCGCAGCTGATCGACTGCTACCGTCAGCCCGACGGGTCGACCGAGAGGGGACAGCGGTGGTGGACGGCGGGAGACGGGAGCGGCGGGCCTTCATCGGGTCGTTCACCGCGGCGGGCGGCCCCGGTGTCGTCACCGCCGCGGTCGCGGAGCCCGACGGCTCCCTCACCCTGCTCAGCGCCGCCGACGACGTGCGGGACCCCTCCTACCTGGCCCTCTCGCCGGACGGCGGGACGCTCTACGCGGTCAGCGAGACCACGGAGGGCGCGGTGGCCGCATACCGGGTGAAGGACGGAGCCCTCGAACTCGCCGGCCCGCCCGTCCGCGTCGGCGGCGGCCCCACCCACCTCAGCCTGCTGGACGGCCACGTCCTGACCGCCAACTACGGCTCCGGCAGCGTCAGCGCGGTCCCGATCCGCGCCGACGGACGCCTCGCCCACGCGCCCTCGGGCATCCTGTGGCACACCGGCTCCGGCCCCCACGAGAAACGCCAGCGCGAACCGCACGCCCACCAGGTGCAGCCCGACCCGGCGGGCCGCTGGGCCGTCAGCGTCGACCTGGGCACGGACTCGGTACGGGTGTGCGGCCTGGAGGGCGGAGCGCTCGCCCTGCACCGGGAGATCGCGCTGCGCCCCGGCTCCGGCCCCCGCCACCTGGCCTTCCACCCGGCCGGCCGGCACGCCTACGTCGTCAACGAGCTCACGCCCACCGTCACCGTCTGCCACTGGGACGGCGAGGCCGGCTCACTCAGACCGCTGGCCGAGACGCCGGTGCTGCCCGCCGCCCCGGCCGGGGACGCCTACCCCTCGGGCATCGCCGTGGCCCCCGACGGACGCTTCGTATGGGTCGCGACCCGCGGCGAGAACGTGCTGTCCGCGTTCGCCGTCGAGGCGGACGGGGAACGGCTGCGGCCGCTGGGCACCGTCCCGTGCGGCGGCGACTGGCCGCGCGCGCTGACCCTGTCCGGCGGTTTCCTGTACGTCGCCAACGAGCGCTCGGGGGACGTGACCTGGTTCGCCGTGGACCCGAGCACGGGCCTGCCCGAACGGGTCGGCGCGGTCGGCGTGCCGGCGGCGTCCTGCGTGGTCCTGGGCTGAGCGTCCGCCGTCCGCGCCGAAACCTTCCGGTATGCCGAAGGACCCGCCCCGTCTGCTGACGGGAGCGGGCCCTTCGTGCGTACGAGAACCGGTCAGAGGACCGGCGTGCCCTGAGCCTGCTGCGGGGCGATGCCCAGCGAGGTCGTGTACTTGGCCAGCGCCAGCTTGCCGATCGCCGGGTAGGCGCCGAGCGCCCCCGCGGCGGCGCAGCCCGCCTCCTTGGCCGCGGACTCGACCAGCTCGGCCTCGATCTCCGGGCCGATCAGGTACGGCGCCAGCGCCAGCTGCTGCGAACCGGACGAACGCAGCTGCTCGGCGACCGACGAGATCGAACCCTCCTGGTCGAGGGCCGCCGCCATCACCGGCACGGCGAGGCGGGCGGCGAGCAGCATGCCGGTGATCCCGGCCGCCTGCACCGCCTCCTCACCGCCGACCGACGCGAGGATGATGCCGTCCGCGGCGGTAGCCACGGTGAACAGACGGGCCCGGTCGGCGCGGGCCAGACCCGCCTCCGACAGGCGCACGTGCAGCGCCTCGGCGAGCAGCGGGTGCGGGCCGAGGACGTCGGTCAGCTCGGCGGCGACCCGGCTGTCCATGACGGCCTGGCGCACACGGCGCAGCAGCGCGCTGTCCGGACCGGCCAGCAGCGGCACGACGACCGCGACGGGGCCGTCCGGCTCCTTGACCTCCGTACCCGCGGCGAGCGCCTGCTCGTAGCGGGCGGTCCGCTCGTCGGCCGCGCGCGAGAGCACGGTCTGCAGCGCCGGGAACTCCCCGTCGCCCCCGTCGAGGTACCCGATCCGGGCGTCGAGGCCGGGCAGCTCGGAGCGGGCGATGCTCACGACCTCCTCGGCGAGACTGCGCGTGGCGGCGGTGGGCGTGCCCGGCACCGCGAGGACGAGCGCGGGCGCGCCCTCGGGAGCCGCCAGCGGTTCGGGTCGGCGGTGCCGTCCGGGCTGGCGGGGGCGCGGCATTCGTACTGGCAGGCCGGACGCGGGCCCAGTGGGGGAGCTCATGGCGCCGCATGTTACTGGCTTCGGGGGTTCCCCTGTTCGGGGAGGGTGCAGGTGAGCGGTATCCGTCCTGTTTTGTCTGATGGGTTACGTGCCGATTCGAACTGATCGAGGTGTGCAATCGGACCTGAAGTGACAACTCACCCCGCGCATGCGCGGACTTGTCCCCCCGTCGCCCGAAACATCGGGACGCGGGGGCATCAATCCCCTTGTGGCGACGGGACGAAAAGCATCCGTTCGTCGGCCGGCAGAGCCAGGACACCCCGGGACAGATCGGTCGCGATCCGCACCGCGCCGTGCAGGGGATCGCCCTCGGCCGTCACCCGCCGCGCGTGCGGCAGGCGTTCGCCCAGCTCCTTCTCCAGCGGGACGAGCAGGGACGCGCCGAGTTTGAACAGGCCACCGGTGAGGGCGATCCGAGGCTCGCCGGAGGGCGGGCACACCGCGGCCGCGGCCTCGGCCATGTGCCGGGCCGCCGCGCGCAGCACCCCGGCGGCCACCGCGTCCCCGGCCGCGCAGGCCGCCACGCGGGGCGCGAAGGAGGCCAGTACGGCCGCGCGGTCGGAGCGCGGGTAGAGCCGGCCGGGCAGGCCCGGCATCGGCCCGAACATCTCCTCGGCGCAGGCCAGCAGCGCCGCCGAACCGCCGTCCCGCCCGTCGTGCGCGCGCAGCGCGGCCTCCAGGCCCGCCCGCCCGATCCAGGCGCCGCTGCCGCAGTCGCCCAGCAGATGACCCCAGCCGTCGGCACGGCGCCAGCCCGCCAGATCGGTGCCGATGGCGATCGCACCGGTCCCGGCGGCGATCACCGCGCCGGGCCGGGGCCCCAGGGCGCCGGTGTAGGCGCTGACCGCGTCGGCGACGAGCGCGACCGTGCGTACGCCCAGGTCCCGCGCCAGGGCGCCGGGCAGCTCGGCGCGCAGGCCGTCGCCCAGGGTCGCGAACCCGGCGGCGCCGACCACGGCCGTCTCCAGCCGTCCCACCCCGGCCTCCGCGGCCAGCGCCCGCGCCAGGGGCACCAGTTGCTCCATGAGGTGACCCGGTTCGATGCCCCGCGCACCGGTGCGCACCGGTTCGTCGGCGGAGCCCCGCGCCAGCGCCCCGCGCCCGGGCACGCCGACGACCACGCGCATCCCGGAACCGCCCGAGTCCACCGCGAGGAAACCGGACGCCTCCGCCCCCGCGGACCCCGTCACGGCAGACGCCAGTCCACCGGCTTCCCTCCCTGCCGGATCAGCAGGTCGTTGGCGCGGCTGAACGGACGGGAGCCGAAGAAACCGCGGTCGGCCGACATGGGGGAGGGGTGCGCGGACTCCACCGACGGCAGGTCGCCGAGCAGCGGGCGCAGATTGCGCGCGTCACGCCCCCACAGGATCGACACCAGCGGCTTGCCGCGCGCCGCCAGGGCTCGTATGGCCTGCTCGGTGACCTCCTCCCAGCCCTTGCCGCGGTGGGCGCCCGGCTTGCGCGGGGCCGTGGTGAGCGCCCTGTTGAGCAGCAGGACGCCCTGCTCCGTCCAGGGCGTCAGGTCGCCGCTCGACGGCTGGGGCAGCCCCAGGTCGGCGTGCAGCTCCCGGTAGATGTTGATGAGGCTTCCGGGCAGCGGACGGACCTCGGGCGCGACCGAGAAGGACAGTCCCACCGCGTGGCCCGGGGTCGGGTACGGGTCCTGGCCGACGATCAGGACGCGTACGTCGTCGAAGGGCTGCTGGAAGGCGCGCAGGACGTTCGGACCGGCCGGCAGGTAGGTGCGTCCCGCCGCGATCTCCGCGCGCAGGAAGTCGCCCATGCGCGCGATCCGGTCGGCGACGGGTTCGAGGGCCTTCGCCCAGCCCGGTTCGACGATTTCATGCAGGGGTCGTGGTGCCACGGGCGTCACCCTACTGCCGTGCACGGCAGGGCGATCACGCGGTGGCCGAAGGCCGTCGGGGGACGACCGGACCGCGGGCGGGGGTGAACGGGTCCTTTCTGCTTCCGAGTTGGGGTGGAACTCAACCGATCACCGCCGCGCGCACGCACAGGACGTCCGGCAGGTGCGAGGCGAGCTGCTGCCAGCTGTCGCCGTCGTCCGCCGACGCGTACACCTCGCCGTTGCGGTTGCCGAAGTACACGCCGGCCGGGTCGGCGTCGTCGGTGCACAGGGCGTCGCGCAGCACCGTGCCGTAGTGGTCCTCCTGCGGCAGGCCGGCCGTCAGGGGCTCCCAGCTCTCGCCGGCGTCCGTGGTGCGGAAGACACGGCACCGGTGGCCGGCGGGTACGCGGTCGGCGTCGGCAGTGATCGGGAACACGTACGCCGTGTCCCCGCGGTGCGGATGCGCGGCCGCGGCGAAGCCGAACGTCGACGGCAGCCCCTCGCCGATGTCCGTCCAGTGCGTGCCCTTGTCGTCGCTGCGGTAGACCCCCCAGTGGTTCTGCAGGTACAGCCGGTCGGGGTTGACCGAGTCCTGGGCGACCTTGTGCACGCACTGGCCGAACTCCGGGTTGGGATCCGGCAGGAACACCGCCGACACCCCCGAGTTGGAGGGCGTCCAGCTCGCGCCGCCGTCCGACGTGCGGAACACCCCGGCGGTGGAGACGGCGACCGTGACCGCGCCGGGGTCGCGCCGGTCCGTCACCACCGTGTGCAGGCCCTCACCGCCGCCGCCCGGCACCCACTTGGAGCGGGTGGGGTGCTCCCACAGCGGGCGGACCAGTTCGAAGCTCTCGCCGCGGTCCTCCGAGCGGTACAGCGCGGCCGGCTCCGTGCCCGCGTAGACCACGTCCGGTTCGGCGGCCGCCGGGTGCAGTTGCCAGACCCGCTCCAGCGAGGCGCCCGTGTCCTTGGGGAACTTCACGGCAGGCTGGGCGGGCTCCGTCCAGGTGCGGCCGAGGTCGTCGGAGTGGAACACCGACGGCCCCCAGTGCGAGCTGTCGCCGCCGGCCAGCAGGCGTGTGGTGCCGCCGCGGGTGTCGACGGCGACCGAGTACACGGCCTGTGCGTTGAAGTAGGGACTGTCGTCGAACTCCCAGGAGCCGCCCCGCCTGCGCCCGATGAACAGGCCCTTTCGGGTGCCCACGGCGAGCAGTACCTCGGTCATGCCGATCACCTCCGCGACGATGCGTCCGGACACCTTTGTCCTGGACACCGGCCAGTCTGCACCCCACCACTGACAGTCACCCCCGCGACGGCGTCCGCCCAGGTCAGAACGGCGCCGTCGGGCTGCCGCCCGGCCCCTGCGCGGCACCGCGCGGAACCCGCCGGTCACCCATGGGACCGCCCGGGCGGGGAACTCGTCGTGAGCACGGGGGAGCCGCGCCCCGTATGGGATGGCGGTCAGGCATGTCCGAGTGCGCGTGAGGAGGAAGCCCTCGATGGCGTTCCGTGGTCCGAAGGTGTGGCTGTGGCGGTGGCGCCGCAATCCGCTCAAACGCCGCGCCGACACGGTGGAGGCCTGGGCGCTGCTCGGCGCCTGGGTCGTCACCGTCCTCGCCGGGGTCCTCGCCGGGTGGACCGCGAGCCGCGGCGTGGAGCACGGGCTGGCGCGCGAACGCCTCGACTGGCGGCCCGCGGTGGCACTGGTGATCCGGCAGGCGCCGGGCTCCTCAGGGTCGGCCGCGGCCGGCACGGCGAACGGCGGCGGGCGGCCGGTGGGCGACGGCAGTGGCGTGGGCACCGGCGGCGAGGTCGACGATCCGAACGCCGTGGACGCCATGAACACCGCGAGCGACGGCGGCGGCCCGAGGGTGTGGACGGAGGTCCGCTGGACCGGCCAGGACGGCACCCCGCACACCGGTCAGGCCCGGGTGAGGCCCGGGAGCGCGGTCGGCACCCCGGTCACCGTCTGGACCGACTCCGGCGGCCGGCTGGTGACCCGGCCCGCGACCGCGGCCCAGGCCCACACCCGGGCCGTCATGATCGGGGCCCTGGTGGGTGTGAGCGCCGCCGCCGTCCCCTTCGTGGCCGGCCGCGTCGTACGCGGCCGTCTGGAGCGGCGGCGCCTGGACCAGTGGGACACCGAGTGGACCGACTTCGGCCCCACCTGGAGCCGCAAGACCTGGTGAGCCCCACGGAAGGAGCGCCCGCCGCCCGGCGCGGAACGCCCGTATCGCACGCCCCTGACGCGCCCTCCCGGGCCGGACGGCCGGCCGCGCTCACACCGACGTCGGCAGCGCCCGCTCCAGGATCGCGTCGAAGCCGGTCGCGTCCGGGAGGGTGCCGAAGGAGTGGCCCCAGTCGGCCGTCAGGCGGGTCGCGCAGAAGGCGTCGGCGACGGCGGGCGGGGCGTGGCGGACCAGGAGGGAGGCCTGGAGGGTGAGGGCCATCCGCTCGACCAGGCGCCGGGCGCCCACCGGGGACGCCTGGCCCAGGTCCTTCCTGAGGCCGGCGACGGCGGCGTCCAGCCGGGCGTCCGCGCCCCGGGCCAGGGCGAGCTCGGCGAACAGGGCGTCCGCGGTGCCGGGTTCGCGGCCGAGCGCCCGCAGCACGTCCAGGGCGTTGACGTTGCCCGATCCCTCCCAGATCGACAGCAGCGGGGCCTCGCGGTAGTGCCGGGGCATCCCGGAGTCCTCCACGTAGCCGTTGCCGCCCAGGCACTCCAGGGCCTCCGCGGTGAACGCGGGACCCCGCTTGGTGACCCAGTACTTGCCCACGGCGGTGGCGATCCGGCGGAACGCCGCCTCGCCCGCGCCGTCCGCCTCCCCGCGCACCGCCCGGTCGGCCGCGCCGGCCAGCCGCAGGGTCAGCGTGGTGGCCGCCTCCGACTCCAGCGCGAGGTCCGCGAGCACGTTGCGCATGAGCGGCTGGTCGAGCAGCCGGGCGCCGAAGGCGCTGCGGTGCCGCGCGTGGTGGCCTGCCTCCACGAGCGTCTTGCGCATCAGCGCCGCCGACATCATCACGCAGTCCAGGCGGGTGCAGTTGACCATCTCGATGATGGTCCGCACGCCCCGCCCCTCGGGCCCGACGAGCCACGCCACCGTGCCGTCGAACTCCGGCTCGGAGGAGGCGTTGGACCGGTTGCCCAGCTTGTCCTTCAACCGCTGGATCCGGAAGGTGTTGCGGGTGCCGTCGGGCAGCACGCGCGGCACCAGGAAGCAGGACAGACCGCCGGGCGCCTGCGCGAGGACCAGGAACACGTCGCACATCGGCGCCGACGTGAACCACTTGTGCCCGCGCAGCGTGTAGACGCCCGGCTCGGCGGTCGGCGTCGCCGCCGTCGTGTTGGTCCGCACGTCCGAGCCGCCCTGCTTCTCGGTCATCCCCATGCCCGCGAGCAGCCCCGGCTTCTCGGCCGGAACCCGCAGGCCGGGCTCGTAGACGCGGCTGGTCAGCAGGGGTTCGTAGACGGCGGCTAGCTCGGGCTGGGCGCGCAGGGCGGGCACCGCGGCGTACGTCATGGAGGTCGGGCAGCCGTGCCCGGCGTCGGTGTGGCCCCACACCAGCCCGCCCGCGGTCCGGGCGACGTGCGCGCCGGACCGCTCGTCGGCCCAGGGGGCACCGGCGAGGCCCTCGGCGACCGCGGACCGCATCAGGTGGTGCCAGGCGGGGTGGAACTCCACCTCGTCGATCCGGTTGCCGTACCGGTCGTGGGTGCGCAGTTCCGGCTCGTGCCGGTTGGCCAGCTCGGCCCAGTCCTGCACCTGCGCGCTGCCGGCCAGCGTCCCGAGCCGGCGCAGGTCCGCCTCGGCCCATCCGGCGCCCTCCCGGCGCAGGCCCTCCAACAGGGCCGCGTCGTCGGACGCGTCGTAGGGGGTCAGGGGCGGGGCCTGGTTGGTGACGTCGTGGGTGGTGGCGGCGGCTACGGCGGCGGCGTGCTGCCGGTCGTGCTCGAGTGTGGAGGCCATACGGCCAGTGTTGCACTTCTCGTGCGGTCGTAGCAATGATGCAATATGGCGGAGTCCGTACAGTACGTGACCATGAACACCTCCCAGGAGCCCGCCGGGGCCGCCCTGCGACCGCTGTCCGCGCGGTCGGTGGTCCTCAGCCTGCTGCTGGGCACGCATCCGCCCGAGCTGCCGGTGAAGGACCTGGTGCGGGCGGTCGAGCCCTTCGGGGTCGGCGGATCCACCCTGCGGGCTGCGCTGAGCCGGATGGTGACGGCGGGCGACCTGTGGCGTTCGGACACCGTCTACGGCCTCAGCGAGCGGCTGCTGGAGCGCCAGCGGCGCCAGGACGCCGCCGTGCACCCCGAGACCCGGCGCTGGCACGGCGACTGGGAGATGGTCGCGGTCACGGCGACCGGCCGCGGCCCCGCCGAGCGGGCCGAACTGCGCGCCCGGCTGACCGCCCTGCGCCTGGCCGAACTGCGCGAGGGCGTCTGGCTGCGCCCCGCCAACCTCGCCCGCCCCTGGCCCGAAGGCCTCGACCGGGTGAGCCGCCGCTTCACCGCGCGGCCCGAGGAGCCCGCCGCCGAACTCGCCGCGAGCCTGTGGCCGCTCGGCGCCTGGGCGGAGACCGCGCGTGAACTGCTCGTCCTGGTGACGCGCGCGGACCGGCCCGCCGACCGCTTCACCGCCCTCGCGGCCGTCGTACGGCACCTGCTGGCCGACCCCGTGCTCCCCGCCGGGCTCCTGCCCGCCGGCTGGCCCGCCCCGGCCCTGCGCGCCGCGTACACCGCCTACCAGCGCGAGCTGACCGAGGAGATGCTCGGCCGTGCGGGCCGGTGAGAGCACCGCGGCGGCCGCGCCCGGAGCCCTGGGCGGCACCGCGGCCGCGTCGCCGCCACTCGTCGCGAAGGCGTCACTCGTGGGTGACGCGATGTGGGGCCGTCGCTCGTAGGCGATCCCCGACGGCCGCGTGCTCGCGGTACGTCCAGTACGTCCCGTGGTGCGCCTGCCTGCTCCTGCCTGCCCTGCATGACATCCGGCCACTGGAGCGCGCGGCAAGGGCTCTCCGTCCGGGCCTCCCGCGGCGGCGTCCGGTGGCGAGGGCGCGGTCCGTGGCGTTCCCTGAGTACGACGGGGATGACCTGCGCACTCGCGGGCACCCGTGGGGCACCAAAGGCGATCTCACCCCAGGCGAGGAGAGTCATGACTGAGCGGAAGTCGTCGTCGGTCCTTGCGGCGCCCCTGCACGGCGCGGCCCATGTGCTGCGCCGGGTGCCGGGCGCCGGGACGGTGGGCAGGGCCGCCCAGGGAACACTGAACAAGGTCGGCGCGGTGTCGCCCCGGGGGCGGCGGCTGGCCGTCTACACCGGGGCCGGGGTGCTCGGTGTCGCCGGCGTGGTGGAGTGGCCCGTCGCGCTCACCGGCGCGGCCGTGGCCTGGCTCACCCAGCCCCGGCCCGCGGGCACCACGGACGGCCCGGACTCGGACCTCGCACGGGATGGCGCGGTCCAGGGCTCGTCAGGGTCCGCCGTCACCGGAGCGGTGACCGCGGACGGTGAGCCGGCCGGGGCCGCCGCGTCCCGGACCGCGCCGGCCAAGCGCGCGTCCACGGCGGCGACCAGGACGACGGCGCGCAAGACGACGGCCAAGGCCGCGACCAGGACGGCGAGCAGGACCACCGCCAAGACCGCGAGCAAGACCGTCGGCAAGACCGCGGGCAAGTCCGCGGCGAAGACGGCGGGCAGGGCCACCGGCCGGTCCGCCGGCAAGGCGTCCGGCGCGGGCGGCGCGCGGGACATCGCGTCCGCGGCCCTCAAGTCCGCCAAGACCGCCCCGGAGACCCCGTCAGCCTCCGGCCGGAGCGGGCGGGGCAAACCGTCCGGCACGCAGGCGTCAGCCGGGCCCCTCGGCCCCACGGCGCGGCCCGACCGCACCACCCTCTGAGGGCGCGTCATGGTGCTAGGTCTGCTGACGGCGCCGGCGTCCGCCGCCCCCCGGCTGCTCGCCCGCGTGGCCGCCCCCGCGGTCGGGGCGGCCGCCGGAGCGATGGCCACAACCGCGCGCGCCGGCGTGCGCGGCGCTGACGCCGCGGTACGCGTGGCCCGGGTCGCCCGCAACGCGCTGCCCGGCGCCGGCGACCACTGGCGCTCCGGGACACGGGCGCACCTCAGGGTGCGCGCGGCGGAACCCGAAAAGGTGCGCCGCGCCGGCGGTATCGAACACCTGGCGCGGCGCCTGGCCGCCCGGCTGGCCGAACGGCCCGACGTCCTCTTCGCCTACTGGGACCAGGGCCTCGCGCGCCTGGTCGTCACCGTCACCGAGGACGAGGTCGCCGACGAGGTCATGGACCACGCGGCCGACCTCGCCGCCCGGCATGGGCTCGCCCTCGCCGCCGGAGACCCCGAGGAGACCACGCACCCGGCCGACCCCGCGGGCGTACGGGCCGCCGCCGCCACCCTCGCGGCCGACGTGGCCGGCATCGCCGCCGGACTCACCGCCTCCGCCCTGCGCCTGCCGCCGTCGCCCCGCCTGGTCACCGCCACCGTGACGCTGCTGCGGGAGAACCCGCGCTTCCGCGCCTGGCTGCGCGCCCGCCTCGGCGCCCCCCGCATGGACCTCCTGCTGGCCTGCGCCAACGCCGCCGCGCACGGCGCGGGACAGAGCCCCACCTCGCTGGTGCTCGACGGGGCGCTGCGCGCCTGCCAGCTGGCCGAGACGGTCGCCCGCTCGGCCGCCTTCGACTCGGTCCACGACGAACTGTGCGCACCGCACCGCCTCAGCGTCCCCCCGGACGGCTCCCCGCGCCCGCCGCTGCACGTGTCCCCGGCCCAGGAGTACGCCAACCACGCCTCCGCCGGCAGCCTCATCGGCGCGGCCGCGACCCTGCTGGTCAAGCAGGACATCGCCGAGGCCGCCGAGGCGGTCCTGGCCGGCTCGCCCAAGGCCGCGCGCTACGGCCCCGCCGTCTTCCACGCCGTACTCAGTGCGACGCTCTCCCGCACGGGCGTGCTGGTGCGCGACCCGGAGCGGCTGCGGCAGCTGGAGATGGCCGGCACCGTCGTCCTGCACCCGAGCGCCCTGCGCACCGCGGACGGCGAGGCCGACCCGTGGGCCGAACCCGTCCTGGACGCGGCACGCCGGGCCGGCCTGAAGGTCGTGGTGGTGGACCATCCGTCGCTGGAGGACTTCACCGGGCTCGCCGACCAGGTCGTGGACGCCCGGCGGCCGCTGGACGACGTCGTGCACGGGCTGCGCGGCGACGAGGAGGAGGGCGAGGGCGGCGCGGTCCTCACGATCGCCCGGATGCGGTCGGCCGAAGAGCGCGACGTGCTGGCGGGACTGCGCGCCAGCGACATCGCCGTCGCCCTCGCCGACGGCGACGGAGCCGTCGTCTGGGGCGCCGACATCCTCTCCCTGCACGGCCTGCCCGACGTGTGGCGGCTGCTCACCGCCATCCCGGCGGCCCGCTCCGTGGGCCGCCGCTCCCAGACGCTCGCCCGCTCCGGCGCCGCGCTCTCCGGGCTCCTCGTGGCCGTCGGCGAGTCCAAGGGCGGCCGCGGGCGCCGCGCCGTACTGCCCGGACTGCGGCACGCGCCGGTGGACGCCGGCGCCGCCACCGCCTTGCTGTCCGGGGTACGCGCCGCCCTCGGGGTGGCCGCCGCGCGCGCCCCTCACCCGCGCCCGCGCGTGCACTGGCACGAACTGGAGTGGGACGAGGCCCGCGAGCGCCTGGAACAGGAACCGGTGGCCGTGCCCACCCCGCTCCAGCAGGCCGCCACCCGCGTCCGCAAGACCGCCCGCAGCGTCACCGGGCACCCCGCGCTCGCCCCGGCCCGCTGGACCTGGCAACTCGGCCAGGCCGTGCGCGGCGAACTGCACGACCCCCTCACCCCCGTGCTGGCCGTCGGATCGGCGGCCTCGGCGATCCTCGGCTCCGTCATGGACGCCCTGCTGGTCGTCGGCGCCCTGGACCTGAACGCCCTCGTCGGCGGCGTCCAGCGGCTGCGGGCCGAACGGGCGCTGTCCGGGCTGCTCGCCGAGCAGAAGCGGAAGGCGCGCGTGGCGCCCCCGCCCGGCGAGGCGCCCGCGGGCGGCACCCGCACCGTCGATGCCGGGAAGCTGCGGCCCGGCGACGTGATCGAGCTCAAGGGCGACGACGTGGTGCCCGCCGACGCCCGGCTGCTGTGGGAGGAAGGCCTGGAGGTCGACGAGTCGGCGCTGACGGGGGAGTCGCTGCCGGTGCAGAAGCAGACCGACCCGACCCCGCACGCCGCCGTCGCCGACCGGCTGTGCATGGTCTTCGAGGGCACGACCGTGGTGGCCGGGCAGGCCCGGGCCGTCGTCGTGGACACCGGCGAACGCACCGAGGCCGCCCGCGCCGTGCACCTGGCCGCGCGCACGCCCCCGGCCGCCGGTGTGCAGGCCAGGCTCCAGGAACTCACCCGCAAGGCACTGCCGTTGACGCTCGCGGGCGGGGCCGCGGTGACCGGTCTGTCGCTGCTGCGCGGCACCCCCATCCGCGAGGCGGTCAGCGGCGGCGTCGCGGTCGCCGTGGCCGCCGTGCCCGAGGGCCTGCCCCTGGTCGCCACGGTCGCGCAGCTCGCGGCGGCCCGGCGGCTCAGCCGCGGCGGAGTGCTCGTACGGACCCCGCGCACGCTGGAGGCGCTGGGACGGATGGACACCATCTGCTTCGACAAGACCGGCACCCTCACCGAGAACAAGCTGCGCGTCGTGCGCGCCTCCGACACCGAGGGGGACGTGCACGCCGTCCGCGACGAGGCTTCCACCGGCACGCTGCGCACCGCCGCCCGGGCCTGCCCCCGCCTCAACGGGGGCACCGACCGGCCGGTGCACGCCACCGACGAGGCCGTCCTCGACGCGGCCCCGCCCGACGCCGGCTGGACGCAGTTGGAGGGCCTCGGATTCGAGGCCGCCCGCGGGTACGCCGCCGCCGTGGGCCGCGCCGACGACGGACCGCGCGTCCTCGTGGTCAAGGGCGCCCCGGAGACCGTCCTGCCCGCTTGCACCGGCCTGCCCGACCACGCCATCGCCACCTCGCACGACCTGGCCGGCGCCGGCCTCAGGGTCCTGGCGGTCGCCGAACGGCGGCTGGGTGAAGGGGAGGACGAGACCGGCGCCCTCGAACAAGGGCTGGCGGACCTGGAGTTCGTCGGGCTGCTGGCGCTGTCCGACGTGCCGCGCGAGACGTCCACGGCCCTGGTGAGCGGCCTCTACCAGGAGGGCGTACGGCCCGTCATGCTCACCGGCGACCACCCGCAGACCGCCCGCGCCATCGCCACCGAGCTGGGCTGGCCCGATGACACCCAGGTGGTCACCGGCGACGAACTGGCCGCCGCCGACCGGTCGGCCCGGGCCCGGATGCTGCGCGACGCCGGGGTCGTCGCCCGGGTCGCGCCCGAGCAGAAGCTCCAGGTCGTCGAGGCGCTGCGGGACGCGGGCCGGGTGGTCGGCATGGTCGGCGACGGCGCCAACGACGCGGCGGCGATCCGCGCCGCCGACATCGGCGTCGGGATCAACGCCCGTGGCTCGGCCGCCGCGCGCAACGCCGCCGACATCGTCCTCACCGACGACGACCTCACCGTCCTCATCGACGCGGTCGGCGAGGGCCGCGCCCTGTGGCACAGCGTCGCCGACGCCATCGCCATCCTCATCGGCGGCAACGCGGGCGAGGTCGGCTTCGGCATCCTCGGCACGCTGCTGTCGGGGCGTGCGCCGCTGTCCACCCGCCAGATGCTGATGGTGAACCTCTTCACCGACCTCTTCCCGGCCATGGCGGTGGCGGTGACGCCCAAGGAGGACGCCGAGCAGGCGCGGGCCGGCTCGCCCGAGGACGCGGCCGGCGGCGTCCTGGGGGAGCCGCTGATCCGGCAGATCCGCCACCGCGCCATGACCACCTGCCTGGGCGCGGTCACGGCCTGGCTGATCGGCCGCTTCACCCCCGGCACCACCCGCCGCTCCGGCACCATGGCCCTGTGCGGGGTCGTCGGCACCCAGCTCGCCCAGACCCTGCTCGACCGCCGCGACAGCCCCCTGGTCCGGGTGACCTCCCTCGGCTCGGCCGTCGCCCTGGTCGCCCTGGTACAGATCCCGGGCGTGAGCCGCCTCTTCGGCTGCACCCCCCTGGGCCCGCTCGCCTGGGCGGGAGTGATCGCCGCGATCGCCCTGGCCCTGGCAGGCCAGCGAGCCCTGCCTCGTCTGGAGGAGACGATCCTGCGCCTGCTGCCGGAGGCGGCGCGGGGGTGAGGGGCGCGAACACGGGGTGAGGGGCGCGTGTACGGGTGGGCCGCGTCGGCCTGGGCCGACCGGTCCGCCGCGGGGTGTGGTGGGGAAGGGCGCGGGGTCGGAGTGGTGCAAGGCCGGTGTTGTCGGTCGGGAGCGGGCCGGGACGGCGGGGCGGCGCCGAGCCGTGCCACGGCCCGTGCTACGGCCTTGGCGGGAGCCGGGACTCGCGGTCCAGCCGGACACTGCTGAGCCGGCGCCGGTCTGAACCGGCCGGCCTGCGGCGGCCCGCGGCGGGAGCGCGCCGGCCGGCGCTGCCGTCCGGGGAGACGCGCGGGGCCGTGTGCACGGTCGGGAGTGTGCCGGGCCGACGCGGGCCTCGGGGACGCGCGGGGCCGTGTGCATGGCCGGGCGTGTGCCGGGTCGGTGGGCCGGGGGAGCGCGCGGGGCCGGTGCGGTCGGCCGGGCGTGTGCCGGGGGCGGGCGACGTGGTCGTGGGGCGTGCCACCGTTCCGGTCGGGGCCGGGAGCAGGGTCCGGGTCGGCCCTGTTCAGGGTGCGGGGGACGCTGTGGCTGCTGCCGTGCGGAGGGACTGCCAGTCCGGGAGTTTCACCACCGTGCGGCCGAGGGAGGCGCCGAGTTCCGCTTCCGCCCGTTCGATGGCCAGCCAACCCGCCCAGCCGACCGGTTCCACACCTTCGGCGCGCAGCACCGCCACGGGGTCCTCGGGCACCGGCCTGTCCGCCAGCACGGGCGCGTCCGCGAGCAGCGACGTCACCGTCTCCTTCGCGCACGGCCGGTTGGTGCCGATGACGCCCGTGGGGCCCCGCTTGATCCAGCCGGCCACGTACTCGCCCCGCGCGACGGAACCCTCGCGCAGCACCCGCCCCTGCTGGTGCGGCACGGTGCCGGTGGCGGCGTCGAACGGCAGCCCCTCCAACGGGACTCCGCGGTAGCCCACCGACCGCAGCACCAGCTGCGCCCCGACGTCCTCGTACCGCCCGGTGCCGGTCACCCCGCCGCGCCCGTCCGGCACCGTACGCTCGAACCGCACCGCGCCCACCCTGCCGTCCACGGCGAGCAGTTCGACGGGCCGCAGGAAGAACCGCAGCCGGATCCGCCGCGCGTGACCCTCCGGCGGGGCCGCTGCCCAGCCGCGCAGCACCTCGACGTTGCGGCGCTGGGCCGCGGGCAGCGCCGAGGGCTCGGCGTACGCCGGGTCCAGCTCCAGCTCCCGCGGGTCCACGAGGACACCGGCGTCCGGCAGGGCGCCCAGCTCCCGCAGCTCCTTGGTGGTGAAGCGGGCCTGCGAGGGGCCGCGCCGACCCACCATGTGGATCTCGCGCACCCGGCTCGCGGCCAGCGCGGCCAGCGCCGCCTCGGGCATGTCGGTGGGGTTCAGCTCCGCCGCGCCCCGGGCGAGCATCCGCGTGACGTCCACGGCGACATTGCCGACGCCGATCACGACGGCGCTGCGCACATCCCGTACGTACCCGTCGTCCACGGCGTCGGGATGCGCGCTGTACCAGGAGACGAACTCGGTCGCCGACCAGCTCCCCGGCAGCTGCTCGCCCGGGATGCCCAGGTGGCGGTCGGTCGCCGCGCCCACGCAGTAGACCACCGCGTGGTACAGCTCCAGCAGCCGGGTCGCGGGCAGCCCGCGCGGGCCGCCGATCTGCACCCCGCCGAGGAACCGGACGCGCTCGTGCTCCAGGACGGCGCGCAGATTGTTCTGGAGCGACTTGATCTTCTCGTGGTCCGGCGCCACGCCGTACCGCACGAGCCCGTACGGGCACGGCAGCCGGTCGAGTACGTCGACGTGGACGCTCGGGTCCTGCTGGACGAGGCCCTGAGCGGTGTAGCACCCGCTCGGCCCCGAGCCGATGACGGCGACACGCAGCACGGCGGAACCCCTTACCCCGGCGGACGGAGGAGATCGCTGATGTCACCAGCATGACACCGACGACCCCACCGGGGGAGAGCTCCCGCCCCACCCTCGTGGCGTGTCGCCGATGCACCCCGCCCGCGAGCCCGCCCCGGCGCTGCGGGACGCCGGCTAGCCCCGCACTTCGCAGGTCATTGATTCGGATGATCTGGTTGTCTTGGTGGTGTCCGGGACTGGTGGTGGGGCGTTGGTCCGGGTGTGTCGATGACTTCCCGGTCCCCGCGGCCACGGTCCCAGCGCCAGCGCTTCGAGTGCGCGGTGACGTCCGTGGTGGAGAAGCGTCTGGGCGCTCTGCCTGTCGCTGCCGAGTTTCTGCGCCGGCTGGACGTAGCGGGGATCGTCGACGAGATCTGCCCAGGTGGTGCGAGTGCGCACCTGACGCATGGGCAGGTGATCGAGGCGATGGTGGCGAACCGGCTGACCTCGCCCGCGCCGCTGGTGCGGGTCGGTGACTGGGCGCGCACTTGGGCGGTGGAGGAGGTCTTCGGGATTGAGGCGGGTCTGCTCAACGACGACCGTCTTGCCCGGCCTCTGGACGCGATCGCCCCGCACCTGGAGAAGGTTGCGGGTACGGTCGGCGCGCGGGCGATCGCCGAGTTCGGTATCGACACCGCGCGGCTGCACTGGGACATGACCAGCATGTCCGTCCATGGCGCCTACCCCGAGCAGGACCAGGACGAGCAGTACCCGCTCATCGGCTACGGGCGTCCCAAGGACCGGCGATTCGAGCTGAAGCAGGTCCAGGCCGGGCTCGCGGTGTCGGCCGACGGTGGTGTCCCCGTCCATGCCCGTGTCTTCGGTGGCGGTGCGGCCGAGGCCAGTCAAGTCGTCGGGGCGATGCGGGATCTGTCCCAGCTGGCGGGTGAGCAGAAGTTCTTGATGGTCGCGGACTCCAAGCTGGTGTCCTACCGGAACGTCGCCGCGCTGCTTCAGGCGGGGGCGGAGTTCATCGCGCCGGTCCCGGCCGCGCAGGTCAAGGACGAGGTCTACGCCGCGCTCGATCTCGCCCGGGCCCAGGTCGTGGACTGGGTGCCCGACCGGGACGCCGGCAAGCCGGCCGACCAGCGGGAGGTCTACCAGGTGCTGGAGGACGTCCATACCCTGGCCGGGCCGCGCAAGCGCGACCCGGTACTGAGGGTGCGGCGGATCCTGGTGCATTCCACGGCCCATGCCAAGGGCCAGCAGGCGGCCCGGGCCAACCGGCTGGCCAAGGCGAGCGCGGAGCTGGACAAGCTCGTCGCTGCGGCGGGTGGGCGGCATTACAAGACACGCGAGAAGATCGCGGCCCGGGTCGGGGTGATCGCCGCCAGACGCCGCGTGGTCTCCTGCCTGCGCTGGCACATCACCGAGTACGAGGCCAACGGCCCCCGCCTGCACTGGCACTTCGGCCAGGAGGCGCTGGAGGCTGAGGCCGCGGTCGACGGCTGGTACGCGCTGCTGGCCGGCATCCCCCGCACCAAGGCCGGCCCCGCGCAGGTCCTGATCCACTACAAAGGCCAGGGCACGGTCGAATGGCGCTACCACGACTTCAAAAGGCCCACTCGCGGTCACCCCGGTCTTCGTCCAGCACAACCACCGCGTCGCAGCCCTGATCCAGGTGATCTGCCTGGCCCTGCTCGTGTTTCTGCCTGATCGAGCGCCAGGTCAGACGGGCTCTCGGCCCCCAGCAGACCATGGCCGGCCTCTACCCGGACAACCGCCGGGCCCGCCCCACCGGCCGGATGATCCTCTACCACCTCGGCGAACTCACCTTGCGCATCGGCACCATCACCGACCCGCCGATGGTGCAGATCACCCGGGGCGTCCAGCTCCACGTCCTTGAACTCCTCGGCATCGACGTCACCCGAACTCACCGGCCACGGACCTGAATAGCACCGGGCCAGATGCCCCTGCTTCGTCACACGGCCGAACCGTCCCCTCCGGTCCCGAGCTCGCCTAATGTGCCCGCATGACCTCAACAGAGACGTCCTCGCTGGTGCTGCACGGCAGACGCCGTGCCTCCGCCCGGCTGCGGGACGGGGCGGTGCTGCTGAAGACGGACGGCGTGCGGCGCCGGATACCGGTGACGGCGATAGAACGAGTCGACGTTCACGGCGCCAAAGACCGGCAGCTGACCGTCGTACTGACGGGCGACGAGCCCGTGGCCTACCACCTCAGGTGCCGCAGTGCCTCTGCCGTGCACGAGTTCGCGCAGGCCGTCCGCCGTGCACTGCCCATACGGGACGCCGATGAGCCGCGGCCGAACGGGGCGGAGCTGGTGACCGAGAAGCCGCTGGAACGGGCGGCACCGAACCGGGTCCGCCTGCTCTGGTGGGGCCTCGGAGGCGGGTATGTGCTGGTGCTCGCCCTGCTGCTGGTGAAGGGGCTACTGATAACCGGCGCCACCGGGGTGGTCCCGGGGGTCTTCTGGGCGGTGGCCCCCCTCCTGATCGCCGGCGGGGCGGAAGGCGTGCGGGCCGGGTGGCAGGTGTTCCGGGAGCCCTGGGCGCTGCGGACCCGGGGGATCACCGTCGAGGGAGAGCTACAGGGGACCCACTGGCACGAGGGCGGCAAGCAGTACTACTACGCCTACGTCGACAGTCACGGCGTACGGCGTGAGTGCAAGAGCTCGGACGGAGGTGCCGAGCGGGCCGAGATCACGTACGACCCCGTGAACCCCGATACCGCCATGGTCGGTCGCCGGACGACAGGATGGCTCGTGTTCGGTGCGGTACTCATCCTGCTGACGGGCTCTGTGCTGCTGGCCGGTCTCGCGTTCGCGGTGGTGGGAGTGGTGGCGCTGGCCATCTGATCCACTGCCAGGAGCCCGCAGGAAATGCCCGCCGGACTCTCTGCTGGGGGTAACGGCCAGATCATCCGAATCAGCGACCTGCGAAGTTCGGGGTTAGCTCGCCGAGGGGCCGGTCGCCGGGCGGCCGGTCGCGAAGAAGCGGGAGAGGTCCTTCTCGCAGGGCGTGCCGGGCGTGCCCGGTACCGGCGGCGCCCCCATCTCCCAGTCGAGCCGGTAGCGCTTGAACAGTTCCGCGCGCAGCACCGGGACCGGCATCGGCGCACCGGGAACCAGCGCCGCGTAGACCGCGCCCATCAGCAGGGCGCGCAGCATCGGGTAGTCGGTGTCGACGTCCGCCGAACCCTGCCGGGCCACCGTGTCCCGCAGCAGCTGGGACAGCCGCTGCTGCTCCGGGCACTGCACGAACCCCTCGGCCTGGAGCATGCCCGCCATGTGCTGGCGCATCAGGACCGGCCGGTCCCGGGCGAGCCCGAGGATCGCGTCGATGGCCCGGGCCATCCGCTCCCGGCCGTCCTCGGTGCGTGGCTCGCGCTCCAGTCCCTCCTCCAGCGTGCGGTGCATCAGCCGGTGCACCGCGGACTGCACCAGCTGCCGCTTGCCGGGGAAGTAGTACGAGACCAGACCGCGCGCCGAGCCCGCGCGGTCGGCGATGGCGCCGAGGGTCGTCGCCTCGTACCCGTGCTCGCCCACCAGCTCGACCGCCGCCTGCAGCAGCCGCTCCCGGGAACGCCGCCGCAACTCTTCATTGACCGAGGCGCTGCGAGGGGACATGCTGGAACTCCTGCGTTGACTGGCTGCCAGCCAACTATACTCAACGCGAGCGCGCCGGACCCCTTCGCGGGTCCGGTCGGGCTGCCGTCCGCCTCGGGCGACGCGGGGGATCGCCCGAGGCGGACTCGCCTCCCACGATCGGTGTCCAGAGGCCGCTCCTCCGCTCCCGCCGCGCGCGGCACACCGGTCGCACGGCGCGTGCCGCCTCTCTAAAGTGAGCACTGGCACCGAGCCGAGGAGGCGGCGGGCATGGCGGACCGGGAACAGGAGCAGCGGATCCTGGACAGGATCACGCAGATGGTCGAGGACGAGCGCGCCCTGCGCGCCGCCCTGGCCTCCGGGAAGATCGACGACGCGACGGAGCAGCGGCGGCTCGGCGAGCTGGAACGCGAACTCGACCGGTGCTGGGATCTGTTGCGCCAGCGGCGCGCCAAAGCGGAGTTCGGCGAGGACCCGAACGACGCCCGAGTCCGTCCGTCCTCCCAGGTGGAGGGATACCTGGAGTGACCCGCCCGCGCGGGTCCGCCCGCGCCGCGGTCGCCCTGGGCGGTCCAGGGCCAGGGCCCTGCGGGCTCAGTCCTTGCGGGCTCGGTCCTTCCGGGGCACCCGGTCGAGGACCGGCCGCAGCGCGTCCGGGCGCTCCGCCACCGGCAGGTGGTCCACGAAGTGCACCCCGCATCCCAGGGCCGCCGCACCACCGTCCGCGTGACGGTTGTCGCCGACCATCACCACGTCCTCCGGCTCGGCGCCCAGGGCCGCGCAGGCGGTCGCGAACAGCCGCGGATCAGGCTTCTGGACACCGTGCTCGTACGACAGGACGTAGGCGTCCACATAGGGGTCGAGCCCGTGGGCGCGGAACACGGGGCGCAGGTCCCAGCCGATGTTGCTGACCACGCCCACGCCGATCCCGCGCCCGCGCAGCGTGCTCAGCACCTCCGCGGCGTCCGGGTACGGCGCCCAGGCGGCCGGCGTCATGTGCCGGTCGTACAGCGCGTCGTGCAACGCCGGGTCGGGGAGCGTCACCTGACGGGACAGCGCGGTGTAGGCGGCGCGGTGCAGTTCGGCGCTGCTGTCCCGGACCGCCCACAAATCGGCGAGTTCGTCCGGCAGTTGTGAGGGGTTCGCCCCGCCCGGCAGCGCGCCCGCCTCCTCCAGTGCCCGCGCCGCTCGGCCCAACTCCCCGTCCCCGAGCGTCAGACCGGCCTCCTCCAGCACGGCACGCAGCCACGACTCGGTGGGTTCGACGCGGAAGAGGGTCCCGGAGAAGTCGAAGAGAACGGCAGTCATGACCGCGATCCTAAGAGGGGAGCCCGGGGGCTGTCCGGCGGCTCACGCCGCGGACGCGGGGTCCTCACCTGGGACGGTCGGTGCCGTGACTTTCCCGCGACCCGATGCGCCGGACAGACCCTAGGCCGGTGGTCCGTCCGCGCGGGCGGGTTCCGGCCGCGCGTCCGCCGGTCGTACGCCCACACCGCGGCCGCCACCACCGTCGCGCCCAGCAGCCAGCCGCCGAGCACGTCGGACGCCCAGTGCACGCCCAGCCAGACACGGGTCAGTCCGACGCCCACGACGGAGACGGTGGCCGTCGCCACGGCGAGGCGCCACCCGGTCCGCGCGACGCGGCGGTGGATCAGCCACAGGAGCAGACCACAGACGACCGTCGCCGTCATGGCGTGCCCCGAGGGGAAGGCCGCGTAGCCGGCGGAGTCCACCGGGTCCGGCCAGACGGGGCGCGGTCTGCCCACCGCGGCCTTCAGCGCCTGCTGGAGCACCGCGGCCAGCACACAGGTGCCGGCCACCCACAGGGCCGGCCGCCGGCCCGCGCGGCGCCGGGCGAGCCACAGCACGGCCGCCGCGCACAGCAGGCGCATCGTCTCCGGGTCCCACACCCAGTCGGTCAGCACCCGGAAGACGTGCGTGAGCCCGCGCTCCCCGACCGCCCAGCGGTGGGTGGTACGGGCGATGGCGGCGTCGGCGTTCACCAGCGGCCGCCAGCGGACCGCGACCAGGAGCAGCAGCAGCGCCGAGCACAGGGCGAGCACCGGCGCGGCGCGAGAGGCGAGGGGAGGGGCGTGTTCCGGCGGACGGGTCCGGGGCTCGGCGTGCGCGGGGTGCATGATGCGATCCTCGCCCGGGCGCGGCCAGGGAAACCCCTCGCCGGAAACCTCTCGCCGCCCGACCGGCCGGAAACCTCTCGCCGCGCGACCGGCCGGCTACCGGAGCGCGCCCAGTCCCGGAACCAGCGTCACCAGCACCGGGATCACCGGCACCAGCGAGGCCAGCGCCGTCAGGCGCAGGCGGCGGGCGGCGGTGAGCCGGTCCGGGGGAGTGAGCAGCCGGTGCACCCGGCTCGGGACGTCGGCCCGCGGGGCCGGGCAGGGGCCGAACACCCCGCGGTCCTCGTTGAGTTCGACCAGCGCCAGCGCGGTGGTCAGCCGGCCGAAGCGGCGCGAGGCCACGTCGTCGGCGGCGAGTTCGACCAGGCGGTGCATCTCGTCGCGGAACGCGGCGAACACCGGTACCTGCGGGAAGCCGTCCGCCAGCGCGGCCGAGCAGTGCAGCAGCCAGTCGTGGCGGGCCCGCGCGTGGCCCTGCTCGTGCGCGAGTACGGCGTCCAGTTGCCGCCCCGTCAGACGGCGCAGCGCGGCCGTCGTGACCACGAGCCGGGGCGGGGTCCCGGGCAGCCACCAGGCGTCGGGCCGCTCGCCCTCCAGCACCACGAGCCGGTCGGCGCCGGGCTCCTCGCCGGGCAACACCGGGACGCGGACCAGGAGTTCGGCACGCCGCCGCCGACGCCGGGCCTGGGTTCGCACGATCTCGCGGACCAGCATCGCGGCGCTCCAGACGCCGCCGCAGGCCAGGGCCACGGCGGTGGTGGGCGCCCAGAGCCCGGCCGTGCCCAGCGCGTAGGCCTCCACGACCGAACGCGGAGCCGGGGCGAACACGTGCCCGCGCACGGCCTGCCAGGCCGCCGCCGCGCTGAGGGTCATCGACAGCGCGCAGCACAGCAGCACCGCGGCGACCACGCACTGCCACGCCCACAGCGCGAGCACGGGTTCACGGTCGGTCCAGTCGGCGCGGGCCAGCAGCCGTGGACCCAGCACGGCGGTCAGGACGCCGATCACCAGCAGGACCGCGGGCACCATCATGCGACCACCCTATGAGCGGCCCCGCGCTCACGGGTACGAACCGGGCCGCCAAAGTGACGCAGACCACGAACCGGCGCCCCACGGCGGACGTCGAGCGCGCGCGAGCGCGCCGGCCCTCACAGCCCCAGCAGCATCGCCACCATCGCCATCCCCATCGACAGGCGGCACGCCCGAGCCAGCTCCGGCCGGTCGCCCCACCCCGGGGAGCCGCCCGGCGCGCTCCCGCCCGCCGGGCCGGTGCCCGCGGGCACCGGCCCGGCCGGGACCAGACGGGTGCCCGTCAGCAGCACGTAGGCGACGAAATACAGCAGCAGCGCGCCGGTGACCAGCGGCACCCCGGACGCGCCGTGCGCGTGGTGGTGCGCGGCGGGCGAGGCGGCCATCACCACGGCCATGTAGACCATGGCCGTGGCGCCTATGAGGTGGTGCAGATGGTGCGCGCTCGCGCGCGACGACCACAGGGCACGCGGCGACCACAGGGCAGACGGCGACCACAGGGCGCGCGACGACCACAGGGCGCGCAGCGCCGCCGCGCCGAACACCACCGCGTAAGCGGGCCACGCCCACGCGGGCGGGGTGAACGCGGCCGCGGGCACGGCCATGGCGGCCATACCGAAGCCCATCAGCGCCTCGCCGCCCGCGGCGCGCCGCTGCTCCTCGACGCTGCTGCGCATCCGCAGCAGACAGTAGGCCCCGGTCGCCGCGCACAGCGCGACCAGCAGCCAGCCGGGCGAAGCCGGTCCGTGCACCCCCCACCTCCGCGCTCCACGACTCCCGGGCCGCGGTGCGGCGGCCGGGCCGGTCGGTGAAGGGATGCCCGGGGCACGCGCTCCGCACGCGAGCGCGAGGAAGCACACGGGAGCGTGCGGCGGAGCGCGGCGCGACACCGTGCGCCCGCCTGACCCGCCAGGGGCGCGAGATGCTTTACTGGTAAAACACCTGTTAAGCTTGTAGTCATGAGCAGTGCCACCCCCACTCGAACCCCCACCGCGACGACCCGCCTCGCCCGGCGTCTTCCCCTCGTCGGCGTACTGCGGCTGGGCCGTCCCTCGGACATCTGGTTCAAGCCCGCCCTCAGCGTCGTGGCCTCGGTCGCCCCGCCCAACCTGCTGCTGCTCTCCCTCGGCCGCCTCGACCTCGCCGTCTACACGATGGCCGGCTCGCTGTGCGCCCTGTACGCCCACAACCGGCCCTACGCCGCCCGGGCCCGCGCCCTGGCCTGGGTCGTGCTCGGCATGCTCTCCGGCCTCGCCCTGTCCCTGCTCACCGCCACGCTCACCCGGAACGCCGTCGTCCTGGTCACCGTCGGCGCGCTGATGGCCGCCGCGCAGAAGGCGCTGTGCGACGCCACCCGCATCGGACCGCCCGGCAACGTCGTCCTCACCTTCATCAGCTCCGCCTCGCTGTTCGTCCCGCAGACCCTCGGCCAGATCCCCGCCCACATGGGACTGGCCGCCGCCGCTGCCGCCTGGGCCTGGCTGGTCGGCATGGCACCGGGCCTGCTGCGCCCGCACGGCCCCGAGCGCCGCGCCACCGCCCAGGCGCTGAACGCGGCCGCCGCCTACGCGGCCACCCGCGGCACCGGCGACGGACACGCCCGGGCCCGCGCCGCCGCCGCGGCCGCCGTCCAGGCGGCCTGGCAGGCGTTGCTGTCCACAGGCGCCCGCTCCGAGCCCCGGCGCGCCCTGGAGCGGCTGCTCGTCCGCGCCGAGGTCGCCCTGGCCGCCCCCGCCGACACCGACCCCGGACGGCTGCGGGCCTGGGCCCGCGACCTGTGCGGCAGCGGCCCGATCCCGCACGCCGGCCGGACCGGGGCGGCCACCGAGGAACTCCTCGGCGTGGACGCCGAGCTCACCGCCGGGCACCGCCCCTGGTGGCGCCGGCTCGGCCCGCTCGCGCCGATCGCCCTGCGTACCGCGCTGGGCTGCGCGCTCGCCGGATACGCCTCCCTCGCCCTCGGCGTCGGCCGCCCCTACTGGGCCCTGGTCACCGCCGCCTCCCTCTACCAGGTCAACCTCACCCTCACCTGGCGGCGGGGCGTCCAGCGCGTCGTGGGCAACCTGATCGGCGTCCTCGCCTTCGCCGCCGTGGCCCCACTCGCGCACGCGAACGGCCTGGCCCTCGTGCTGTGCTGCGTCGCCCTGAACTTCGGCGCCGAGGCCCTCATCGGGCGCAACTACTGGCTCGGCACCATCTGCGTGACCCCCATGGCCCTGCTCATCACCGAGTTCACCGGAGCGCACCCGACGGGCGAGCTGATCACCGAGCGCGCCCTGGACACCGTCGTGGGCGCCCTGGTCGGCTTCGTCGCCGCCGTCGCCGTCACCAACCGCCGCGCCGGGGACCGTATCGAGCACGCGCTGGCCGCCGTCGACCGCTGCCGTGAGCGCGCCGCCCGCCTGCTCGCCGAGGAGCGGCCCGCGACCGCCGCCCTGGAGTCCGCCCGCCGCGACCTGGCGGCCGCCCTGGTCGAGCTGCGGGCCACCGCCGAGGCCGCCTCGGGCGAGTGGTGGCAGCGCGCCCTGCCCCAGGAGAGGGTCGTGCTCACCGAGCGGACCGCACACCGTACGCTCGCCGCGACGGTACGCCGCCAGGGCCCGCACACCCCGGCGGACACGGGCAGCACAGCGGACACGGGCAGCACGACGGAGGACGTACGGCCATGACGGCGAGGAACGGGCGACCGGGCGGGCCGGCACCGACGGCGACCGGCCCGGCGACGGAGCCGGAACGCCTCCGGGCCCCCGCGGACCCGAAGAACCCGGCCCGTCCCGGCGGCCCGCGGGTCCCCGCCCGCGACGACACCGTCGCCGCCGTGGTCCGGCAGTGGCGGGACGTCCACCCCGGGCTCGACACCGCGCCGATGGAGATCATCGGCCGTATCAACCGCTGCGCCGCCCTGCTCCAGCAGGCCGAGGACGCCCCGCTGCGCCGCGCCGGGCTCACCCGGGCCGAGTTCGACCTGCTCGGGGCCCTGCGCCGGACCGGACACGAGCTCACCCCGAGCGAGCTGGCCCGGGAGACCTTCTCCTCCGGAGCGGCCGTCACCAAGCGGCTCAAGCAGCTGACCGAGCGCGGCCTGGTGGAACGCCGCGGCGACACCCGCGACCGGCGGGTCGCCCACGTCCGCCTCACCGACGCCGGGCGCGACCTCGTGGACGGCATCCTGCCCGCACAGCTCGCCCACGAACGCGAGGTCCTCTCCGCCCTCGACGACGGCGACCGCGGCGACCTCGCGGCCCTCCTCGGCGGACTCCTCGACCGCCTGGAGGGCCGGCCGCGCACACCGCGCGCGTGAGTGAGCGCCTTCAGCCCTCCTGGCCGGCCTGGTAGACGCCGAAGGCCGCGCCCTGGGGGTCGCGCAGGACCGCGATGCGGGGGCCGTCCGGCACGGAGGTGGGCTCCTGCAGCGCCTTGGCGCCGGCCCGCAGCGCGACCTCGGCGGTGGCGTCCACGTCCTCGACCGCGAAGTACGGCAGCCAGTGCGGCGGCACGTCGGCCGGGAAGCGGCCGTGCATCGACGTCATGCCGCCGAAGTCCTCGCCGTGCAGGCCCCACTGCGTGTACCACTCGGAGGCGTTCACGCTCCAGCCGAACACCGACGTGTAGAAGTCCCGGGCGCGTTTGATGTCACGGGTCGCCAGCTCCACCCACCCCAGCGAGCCGGGCCGGTTGAACACGTCCGCGCCGCAGAAGTCACCGGCCTGCCACAGGTGGAACGCGGCGCCCGAGGGATCCAGCGCCACCGTCAGGCGGCCCTCGTCGAAGACGTCGATCGGCCCGCGGATCACCGTGCCCCCGGCCTGCGCGACCTTGTTCGCCGCCGCGTCCGCGTCGCCGACGGCGAACGTCACGCTCCAGGCCACCGGCTGCGAGGGCCGGTACAGCGGCCCGAGCCCGGCCACGGCCGCGTCGCCCAGATGGACCACCGTGTACCCGCGCAGCTCCTCACGGGGGTCCGTCTCGCACCGCCAGCCGAAGACCTCCCCGTAGAACCGCTTGGCCGCCTGGAGATCGCTGGTTCCGAGCTCCGCCCAGCAGGGGCCGCCGACCACCGGTTTGTCGAACTCCATGGCATTCCTCCGGGATGGCTCGTCCCCACCACCAGCACGCTAGCCCCGGGCGACGACGGCGGCCAGCCGGAGGCAGGCGGCTGTGACAGGGCGGCCGCGCGCGGCCCTGCCCGGCCGGTCCGCGAGGCCGTCCCGCCCGGCTAGACGCCCGGCCGGTAGCGCAGCGGATGGTCCGCCGGCACCTCCACGAGCACCAGGGGGACGCCGTCGGGATCGGCGATCCACATCTCGATCAGCCCCCACGGTTCGCGCACCGGCGGCCGCACGATCTCCACGCCCTTGGCTCGCAGCTCCTCGTGGGCGCCGGCCACGTCCGCCACCTGGAGCCACAGCCGCACCGGCGCGGCCCGCGCGTCCGCGCCGGCCTCCGCACGCCCGGAGAGCTCGAGGAACCCGCCGCCGAGGAAGTACACGGTGCCGCGTTCGGGCCCGGTGCCGAACTCGCGGTAGACGGCGAGGCCCAGCTGCTCGCCGTAGAAGACTCGGGAACGTTCGGGGTCCGTGGGCCGGAGCAGTGTCCGGCCGCTGAGTACGTGCACCATGCGTCCGGACCCTAGGGCCTGGCCGGCCGGTCATGGCGCAGACACGGGGGCCGGCCGGATGCCGTGATCGCCCTGTGCCCTGTGCCCCGATCCGCCGGACGGACCCTGGTGGCAGGATGGCGTCCGGCCCCCTGCCGCGCCCGAGAACGAGAGGCATGATCCATGGAGTCCGCCGCGACCGCCCCTTCCGCCAGGACCACCCCGACCTTCCGTGACGCCACCGACGCCGACGTCGACACGCTCGTCGCGCTGATCGAGTCGGCCTACCGCGGGGATTCCAGCCGGGCCGGGTGGACCACGGAGGCGGACATCCTCCAGGGGCAGCGCACCGACCCGGAGGGCGTACTGGAGGTCGTCGAGTCGCCCGACAGCCGGCTGCTGACCGTGGAGCAGGACGGGCGCGTGGTCGCCTGCTGCCAGCTCGAGCACCGCGGCGCGTACGCCTACTTCGGCATGTTCGCGGTGAGCCCCGCGCTCCAGGGCGCCGGGCTCGGCAAGGCCGTCATCGCCGAGGCCGAGCGCCTGGCCCGTGAGACCTGGGGCGCCACCGAGATGCACATGACCGTGATCAGCGTGCGCGAGGACCTGATCGCCTGGTACGAGCGCCGCGGCTACCGCCGTACGGGAAGGACGACCCCCTTCCCGTACGGCGACGAGCGCTTCGGCATTCCGCAGCGCGACGACCTCGAGTTCGAGCTGCTGGTCAAGGAACTCGCGTGACGCGCACGGACGCCCGCTACGCCGTGAAGCGTCCCGTGCGCTTGATCTCCGGGTAGTCGGTCGTCGCGCCGTCCAGCTCCAGGGCGCGCGCCAGCCTGAGGTGGTCCAGGGTGTTGACCACCCAGCCGATGATCCGCAGGTCCGCCTCGCGCGCGTGCTCGACGATCTCCAGCGTCAGCCGGCGGATGTCGAGCACCAGCGTGGCCGCGCCCACGGCGGTGGCGCGCTCGACGACCTCGGTGCCGTAGTGCTCGGCGACCAGCGCGGTGCGCACGCCGGGGACCAGGCGGGCGATCTCGGCGATCGCCTCGTCGTGGAAGGACAGCACCTCCACCCGGGAGACCAGGTCACGCCGCAGCATGACCTCGGCCAGGGCGCGCGCCGCCGCGGCGTCCTTGATCTCGGCCTGGACCGGGATGCGCACGGCGTCGACGACCTCTTCGAAGACGGGGATCCGCTCGCCGTGCCCGGCGTCGAGGGCGCGCAGTTCGGCGAGGGTCTTGTCGGCGATCGGGCCGCTGCCGTCGGTCGTGCGGTCCACGTCGGCGTCGTGCATGACGACGAGCGCGCCGTCCTTGCTCAGGTGCAGATCGAGTTCGATGACGTCGAGGCCGGCCTGCTGGGCGGCGACGAAGGAACGGAGGGTGTTCTCGGGCTCGACACCCATGACTCCGCGGTGACCGATGGTAAGGAAGTTCAAGGTTCAACTCGCTTCCGTCGACGGCGGCTCGGCGCGGCGCGGAGCGACCGGACGTCGTCGTCCGCGCGGCAGTGCCCGGAGCCTAACCGTCCGGGCGCGTGATGAACCCGTGTCTGCGCGGGGCAGTGGGGTGACGGCCGGGACGCGGCGGGGGCGGATCCGCCGGGGCGGTCACTCCGGCGTGGGCGAGTCCCGCGCGCGTTGACCTCCGCCCGCCGCGCCCGGCGCACGGCTGGAACTCGCCGTCGCCCCCCGAGGGTTGGCTCACCCGACCGGCCTAGCGGAAGTAGCCGCCGTCCGGGTGTCCGGCAGGAAAATGGGCGGCAAAGAAGGGTCCGCACAGAATAATTTACGGAGGGCGCCCTTGCTGACGGAAACCCCGTATGTATACGGTCTGCTTACGCGAGCTTCTCCCGTGGAGGATGGGACATGACGGAAATTCTTGTGCAGGTGGGTGCGGAGGGACAGGTTCCTCCGGCGAGCAGGGTGGTGGAGCACCCGGCATGGCCCGTGCTCAAGGATGCCGTGGAGCGGATCCGGCCATGGCAGTCCAAGGACGGGTCGATCGACTTCGAGGCCGAGGGCGCCCCCGCCCGCGCGGACGCCGAGGAGGCGGTGCGCCGGGTGATCGGCGCGGTCGAGGAGCTGTCCCCGCTGCTGCCGCATGACGCCGCCTACCACGAGGCGCTGGTCAAGGACCTGAACCGCTGGGCCGACGGCGGCTTCGAGGTGCCGGACTTCCTTGACTCGCTGCTGGCCTTCCAGCCGGCCGCGCTCCGCGCCGACGGCCTGCAGCACCTGGTCGTCTTCCCGATGTACACGCAGAACGGCAACCCGGACCGCAACCTCGAGGCGGTCGTCCTGCGCATGGTCTGGCCCGAGTGGCTGGCCGAGCTGGAGCGCACCCGCTACGACAACCCGCTGTTCTGCGGCATCACCTTCGAGGACTTCACGGCCGGTTACGACACCAACTCCGCCGTCCTCTTCCCGGAGACGATCGCCGTCCGCGAGGCGCCGGAACGATTCTCCTGGGGCGGCATCTTCTGCGACCGCGAGGCCGCCCGCTTCCGCCGCGTCACCGCCGCCGCCGTCGACCTCCTCGGCCTCCAGCTGCCCGAGGACATCGCCGCCATGGTCCACGACCAGAAGCGCTGCGAGGAGGCCTTCGTGCTGTGGGACATGGTCCACGACCGCACCCACAGCCACGGCGACCTGCCGTTCGACCCGTTCATGATCAAGCAGCGCCAGCCGTTCTGGATGTACGGCCTGGAGGAGCTGCGCTGCGACCTCACCGCCTTCAAGGAGGCCGTCAAGCTCCAGGCGGACGGCGTCGCCCAGGCGCGTGACGTGCAGTACGCGGTGCTCTTCGACCGCATGTTCCGCTTCCCGGTCACCGGCGAGCGCGTGCGCAACTACGACGGCCTCGGCGGCCAGCTGCTCTTCGCCTACCTGCACAAGCACGACGTCGTGCGCTGGACCGACAACAGGCTCTCCATCGACTGGGAGCGCGCCCCGCAGGTCACCAACCAGCTGTGCGCCGAGATCGAGAAGCTGTACCGCGACGGCATCGACCGCCCCAAGCTCGTCCACTGGTTCGCCGGCTACGAGCTGGTCTCCACCTACCTCGCCCCGCACCCCGGCTCCAAGTGGGCCAAGGGCCCCGACGCCCTGGACCTGACCCAGCCGCCGCGCAAGCTCGTCGATGACGTGCTTCCGGACGAGTTTCCGCTCAGCATGTTCTACGAGGCACTGTCCAAGAAGCTCAGGAATGTGATCGCCTCCACCAAGGGCATCACGGCGGACAGCGCCGAGCGGATCGCCGCGTGAGCGACCGCGTCCAGAACACTGCTGCTACGGAGGCGAAGAAAATGGGGAACGGGGCTCTCAGCGGTGCGGTGATCGCGGTGGCCGGCGCGGGCGGACCCGCCGGCCGGGCGGCGCTGCTGCGCCTCGCCGAGGCGGGCGCGACCGTCATCGGCGCCGACAACGACCCGCAGCGGCTCTCGGAGGCCGTGGACGCGGCCCGCTACGCCTCCGGCGGCGCCACCGTCACCGGGGACACCGTCGACCTGCTCGACCTGAAGTCCACCCGGGACTGGGCCGCCCACATCGAGAAGGACTTCGGCCACGTCGACGGCCTGGTCCACCTCGTGGGCGGCTGGCGCGGCAGCGAGACCTTCACCAAGACCAGCCTCGACGACTGGGACTTCCTCGAGCTGCTGCTCGTCAAGACCGTGCAGCACACCTCGCTCGCCTTCCACGAGGCGCTCCAGCGCAGCGACCGCGGCCGGTACGTGCTGATCAGCGCGTCCGGCGCCACCCGGCCCACCGCGGGCAACGCCGCCTACTCCGCCGCCAAGGCCGCGGCCGAGGCCTGGACCCTGGCCATGGCCGACTACTTCCGCAAGGCCGGAAAGGCGGAGGGCGCCGAGGGCGCGACGTCGGCGGCTGCGATCCTGGTGGTGAAGGCGTTGGTGCACGACGCGATGCGCGCCGAGCGCCCCAACGCGAAGTTCGCGGGCTTCACGGACGTCAAGGACCTGGCCGAGGCCATCGAAGGCGTCTGGAGCATGCCCGCCGCGGAAGTGAACGGAAACCGTCTGTGGCTGACCGAGAAGCCGTGAACCCTCCCCGGACCGACGCACGCCGCCACCACGATCCGGAGACACGCGGTTTCGCCAGTGACAACTACGCCGGGGTCCACCCGGAGGTGCTCGCCGCCCTGGCCCTGGCCAACGGCGGGCACCAGGTCGCGTACGGCGAGGACGACTACACCGGCAACCTCCAGCGGATCGTGCGCAGCCACTTCGGCGCCACCGCCGAGGCGTTCCCGGTGTTCAACGGCACCGGCGCCAACGTCGTCGCGCTCCAGGCGGTCACCGACCGCTGGGGCGCGGTGATCTGCGCCGAGAGCGCGCACATCAACGTCGACGAAGGCGGCGCGCCCGAGCGCATGGGCGGCCTGAAGCTGCTCACCGTGCCCACGCCCGACGGCAAGCTCACCCCCGAGCTCATCGACCGGCAGGCGTACGGCTGGGACGACGAGCACCGCGCGATGCCGCAGGTCGTCTCGATCACCCAGAGCACGGAGCTCGGCACGCTCTACACCCCCGAGGAGATCCGCGCGATCTGCGAGCACGCCCACGCGCACGGCATGAGGGTGCACCTGGACGGCTCCCGCATCGCCAACGCGGCCGCCTCGCTGGACGTGCCCATGCGGACGTTCACCAACGCGGTCGGCGTCGACATCCTCTCGCTGGGCGGGACGAAGAACGGCGCGATGTTCGGCGAGGCGGTCGTCGTCATCAACCAGGACGCCGTGCGCAGGATGAAGCACATCCGCAAGATGAGCATGCAGCTCGCCTCCAAGATGCGCTTCGTCTCGGTGCAGTTGGAGGCCCTGCTCGCCAGGGACCTGTGGCTGCGCAACGCCCGGCACGCCAACGCGATGGCGCAGCGGCTGGCCGAGGGCGTGCGGGCGGTGCACGGGGTGGAGATCCTCTACCCGGTACAGGCCAACGGCGTCTTCGCCAAGCTCCCGCACGACGTGAGCGAGCGCCTGCAGAAGCGGTTCCGCTTCTACTTCTGGGACGAGGCCGAGGGGGTCGTCCGCTGGATGTGCTCCTTCGACACCACGGAGGACGACGTGGACGCCTTCGTGGCGGCGCTCAAGGATGAGATGGCCCGCTGACGGCCGACGGGTCGCCGGTGCGATCTGCATAGTTATGCGATCACTCGAAAAGTCATTGACTGGCGAGTGATCGCATTCCTATGCTCTGCGGACATGGAGCTGATCCAGAACACCCCTGATCTGTCCGCCTATTTGGCCGCCGACGAAGCCATTGACCACGAGCACCCGGTGGTCCGCGAAACAGCCGCGCGCCTGACCGAGGGGGTGGCGGACTCGTATGCCTATGCGCGGGCCGCCTACGAGTTCGTACGCGACACCATCCCGCACTCCCACGACGCCGGCGATCCGCGCGTCACCTGGCGCGCCTCGGACGTCCTGAGCGGCCGCACCGGGATCTGCCATGCCAAGGCGCACGCGCTGGCCGCCCTGCTGCGCGCCGAGGACATCCCCACGGCGCTGTGCTATCAGCGGCTCGCCCACGACGACGGCGCCGGCCACGTGGTGCACGGGCTCGTCGCGGTGCGGTTCAAGGGTGCCTGGCACCGGCAGGACCCGCGCGGCAACAAGCCCGGCGTGGACGCCCGCTTCTCCCTCGCGGGCGAGCGCCTGGCCTTCACGCCCGACCCGGCCGCGGGCGAGTACGACCACCCGGTGCTGTACGAGGCCCCGCTCCCGGCCGTGCTCGACGCACTCAAGGCCGCCCCCGACCGGGCGCGGCTGTGGAAGACGCTCCCCGGCGACCTGTGACCCGGGACGGCCGGCCCCCAACTCACGGCCGGCGGAGGTGTTCCAGGTCAGTGAGCCGTGCGCAGCTGCTCCGGGGTCGGGGCCGTGCCGCCGAGGTGGGCCGGCATCCACCAGGTGTCCTCCGGGCCCCTGGGACGCACCGGGTAGGCCCGCTGGGCGGCCTCGAGCAGCTCCTGGACGCGCTCGCGCAGCCGGCGGGTGATGGCGCCCGCGTACTGCTCGCGGGGGGCCTCCAGCGGCTCGCCGACGCGGATCGTGATGGGGGTGTGGCTGCGCTTGAAGTTGCGCGGGTGGCCCTTGGTCCACAGCCGCTGCGTGCCCCAGACCGCCATCGGCACCAGCGGCACGCCCGCCTCCTGGGCCAGCCGGGCCGCCCCGGACTTGAAGCTCTTGAGCGTGAACGACTGCGAGATCGTGGCCTCCGGGAAGACGCCGATCACCTCGCCCGACCGCAGCGAGTCCAGCGCGTGCGCGTAAGCCGCCTCGCCCTGGGCGCGGTCCACCGGAATGTGCTTCATGCCGCGCATCAGCGGGCCGGAGATCCGGTTCCGGAACACCGACTCCTTCGCCATGAAGCGCACCAGCCGCTTCTGCGGCAGTGCGGCAAGGCCGTTGAAGATGAAGTCCAGGTAGCTGATGTGGTTGCTCACCAGCACGGCGCCGCCCGAGCGCGGGATGTTCTCCGAGCCGCGACAGTCGATCCGGAGGTCCCACACCTTGAACATCGTGCGGGCGAGACCGATGACGGGACGGTAGACGAGCTCGGCCATGAGCGGGGCGGACCCTTCTGTCTGCCAGGGACGGGGGACTCCCGGCGGAAGTTACGCTGCCGTAGGTTTACGGCACGTGGCAGATCGTGCCCCAAGAACGGCCGGGGAGCCAGCCCGCGTGCCCGCGCGGGGCGAGATCCTCGTCACGTCGGCCCAGTGCGCCGCCCCGGAGGCCACACCCTACGCACCGTCACCGGCCGCGCCGACAGATACATCTCGCAGCCGGGCAGTATCCGGACCCCGCGCCCAGGAAGGCGGCCGCAGGCGCCGCGCCGGTCGCCGCGGGACGCAGCCGGGCAGGCCCGAGCGGGTGGCCGACGGGCCATGGCCCGCGAAGTCAAGGCCCCGACTGTGCGAACCGCGGCGGCCGCGGCGCCCCGGGCGCGGCTGGCGGCCCGCTCCGCGGCCGGACGACCGTCCGGAGCGGCGACGCCGTACGGCGACCGCCCTCCACCCGCCGCACCCGGCAGGAACGCCGGCGCCCGCCAGGCCCGCAGCCGGGCGCGGCCGGTGAACGGCACCACCGCCGGCATCGCCGCCCCGAAGCGGGGCTCTCGCGCGTCGATGTCCATGCATCAAGCGTTCCGCGACGGGGACCCAATCCGGAGGGCGGGAATCCTCGCGGCCTCGTGAACGCTGAAGGCTGAAGGCTGAAGGAGGACGATGGCCGCACTGGCGGGGTGCGGGGCCGTGCTCGCGGCGGCGAGCGCCTTCACAGTGCCGCATCGGCGGCGGAACGGGAGAGTACGCGTGCGCGGGCGTGACGAGGGCAGACGGCTCGGGGCCGCAGAACTGGGCGGCGGCTTGGGGGAGCGCGCCACGCTGGTGCAGTTCTCCAGCGCCTTCTGCGCGCCCTGCCGCGCAACGCGGCGCATCCTCGGGGAGGTCGCGGGCGTCGTGCCAGGGGTGGCCCACATCGAGATCGACGCCGAGGCCCGGCTGGAGCTGGTGCGCGAGCTCGGCATCCTCAAGACGCCGACGGTGCTCGTGCTGGACGCGCGGGGCCGCGTCGTGCGGCGGGCCGCCGGCCTGCCGCGCAAGGCGGACGTCATCGCGGCCCTGGGGGAGGCGGTCTGACGCCCCCTCCGGTGGCCCTCGCACCGGCCCCTCGGTCAGCCCTCGCGCCTGCCGTCGCGGCGCCGCCCCGAGTGACGGTGAGGCATCTCCCAGATCCCGGGACGTACTTGACTGCGCGCGCCACCTGTCGTCAGCCTGACTGCATGCATTGGGAACTCCTTCTCTTCGGGCGGGCGGACGTCGACCTCGCCCGCCACGCGAGCGCGCGCTGTCCGGGCTGGTGAAAGGCCCCGGATCCCGCTCGCCCCACCAGCAGAAGGACAACTCCATGACGGCCACGCCCGGCCTCACCGCGTTCCAGCTCGCCTCGCCCGACCTCCTGCGCTCCGTCTTCCGCCGGCACGCCTCGGGTGTGGCGGTGATCACCGCCAACGGTGAGACGGGACCGGTCGGCTTCACCGCGACCTCCCTCACCTCCGTCTCCGCCGACCCGCCGCTGGTCTCGTTCGGCATCGGCACCGGCGCGTCGAGCTGGCCGGCGATCTCCCGGACCGACCACGTCGGCGTCCACATACTCGGCGAGCACCAGCAGGAGCTGGCCGCCACCTTCGCCCGCAGCGGCGCCGACCGCTTCGGCGCCCCCACCGCCTGGCGCGAGGGCCCCGAGGGCGTGCCGCTCCTGGACGACGTGCTCGCGTGGCTGGTCTGCCGCGTCGTGGGGCGTGTTCCGGCCGGCGATCACCGCATCGTCCTCGCGGAGGTCGTCCTCGGCGACCCGGCCGGCGCGGGGCGGCCCCTGCTCTACCACCAGGGCCGCTTCAACGGCCTGCGCGACTGACCCCGCGGCCGCGCCCTCCTGCGCAGACGTCGAATTCCGGTTACGCTGCGTTGCGAAGGTCACAGTTCAAAGCGCTTGCTTAGCGGGAATGAACTGGGTGTACTGACGAGTAATATTCCGCTCGGAGCGCGGGGTCGCCCCGACCGGGATCGGCCGCTTCAGGCGCCTATGCTGCCTGGAAGAAGGCAGCCCAGAAATGACGATGCAGTAGGAGAGCCGGCGTGAGCTTGAGGATCGTTGTCACTGTGAAGTACGTGCCCGACGCCACTGGCGACCGGCACTTCGCCGATGACCTGACCGTCGACCGTGACGACGTGGACGGTCTGCTCTCCGAACTGGACGAGTACGCGGTCGAGCAGGCGCTGCAGATCGCCGAGGACGCGGACGACGCCGAGGTCACCGTCCTGACGGTGGGCCCCGAGGACGCCAAGGACGCGCTGCGCAAGGCCCTGTCGATGGGCGCCGACAAGGCGATCCACGTCGAGGACGACGACCTGCACGGCACCGACGCCATTGGCACCTCCCTGGTGCTGGCCAAGGCCATCGAGAAGGCCGGCTTCGACCTGGTCGTCTCCGGCATGGCCTCCACCGACGGCACCATGGGCGTCGTCCCCGCGCTGCTGGCCGAGCGCCTGGGCGTGCCGCAGGTCACCCTGCTCTCCGAGGTGTCGGTCGAGGACGGCACCGTCAAGGGCCGCCGTGACGGCGACGCCGCCTCCGAGCAGCTCGAGGCCTCGCTGCCGGCCGTGGTGTCGGTGACCGACCAGTCGGGTGAGGCGCGTTACCCGTCCTTCAAGGGCATCATGGCGGCCAAGAAGAAGCCGGTGGAGTCCTGGGACCTGTCCGACCTGGACATCGACGCGGACGAGGTCGGCCTGGACAACGCCTGGACGGCGGTCGACGCCGCGACCGAGCGCCCGGCCCGCACCGCGGGCACGATCGTCAAGGACGAGGGCGAGGGCGGCAAGCAGCTCGCTGAGTTCCTCGCGAGCCAGAAGTTCATCTAAGGGCTCGCGCCCGCTGACCGCCCCTCCACTTCCGTTTCCGCAGGAGAGCAATCCCATGGCTGAAGTTCTCGTCTACGTCGACCACGTGGACGGTGCCGTCCGCAAGCCCACCCTGGAGCTGCTGACCCTGGCCCGCCGCATCGGCGAGCCCGTCGCCGTCGCCCTGGGCAACGGCGCCGCCGACACCGCCGCCGCCCTCGCCGAGCACGGCGCGGTCAAGGTCCTCACCCACGACGCCTCCGAGTACGCCGAGTACCTGGTGGTGCCGAAGGTGGACGCGCTGCAGGCCGCCGTCGAGGCCGTGTCCCCGGCCGCCGTCCTGGTGCCGTCCTCCGCCGAGGGCAAGGAGATCGCCGCCCGCCTGGCGCTGCGCATCGGCTCCGGCATCATCACCGACGCCGTCGACCTGGAGGCCGGCGAGGAGGGCCCGGTGGCCACCCAGTCGGTGTTCGCCGCCTCCTTCACCACCAAGTCCCGTGTCTCCAAGGGCACTCCGGTCATCACGGTCAAGCCCAACAGCGCCGCCGTCGAGGCCGCCCCGGCCGCCGGCGCCGTCGAGGCGCTGTCCGTGTCCTTCTCCGAGAAGGCGACCGGCACGAAGATCACCGGCCGTACCGCCCGTGAGTCGACGGGCCGCCCCGAGCTGACCGAGGCCGCGATCGTGGTCTCCGGCGGCCGTGGCGTGAACGGCGCGGAGAACTTCTCGATCATCGAGGCCCTCGCCGACTCCCTCGGCGCGGCCGTGGGCGCCTCGCGCGCCGCGGTGGACGCCGGCTGGTACCCGCACACCAACCAGGTCGGCCAGACCGGCAAGTCCGTCTCGCCGCAGCTCTACATCGCCAACGGCATCTCCGGCGCCATCCAGCACCGGGCCGGCATGCAGACCTCGAAGACCATCGTCGCGGTCAACAAGGACCCCGAGGCCCCGATCTTCGACCTGGTCGACTACGGCGTGGTCGGCGACCTCTTCGACGTCGTCCCGCAGCTCACCGAGGAGATCAAGACCCGCAAGGGCTGAGTTCTCCCCCTCCCGGCTGTACGAGGCCCCCGTGACCCTTGGTCACGGGGGCCTCGGCTTGTCGCCGCCGCCCGCGGGGCCCAGGCTGCGAACAGGTGTTGACCGGCGGGAAGGGCCGTGGATAACTTCGACCCCGTCGACTTCAACAATTTGTTGATGGTGTCGATTCCGCAGTGGTTCCGCATCGCGGAAACGGAAGACGGAAGGGCGTGGGGGCATGACCCAGGGCCGGAGCCAGGGCCACGACGGGCAGGAGCGGGTGGCGACCAGCCTCGAGGGCGCGGTCGGCGAGGAGATCGGCGCCTGGCTCGCGCCGGTCGACGCCGAACTCGAGCGCCGCTACCCGGGCGACCCGGGCACCCGTCAGCCCGTCCACACGGTCTACGTCCCCGGCGACGTCTTCGCCGCCGGCACGGTCCGCTCCTGGGGCGAGCAGGCCCTCGCCGCACTGGACGAACACGCGCCGGACGCGGAGTCGTTCGCCGCGGTGCTCGGTCTGAGCGAGGAACTCGGCGTGCCCGTCCACGACCGTGTGCGCGCCAAACTCGAGCGCGAGCCCGTCGAGGACCTGCGGATCGACTTCGAGGACGGCTACGGCGGGCGCCCCGACGCCGAGGAGGACCGGGACGCGGCCCGCGCCGCCCGGCTCGTCGCCGAGGTCCGCGCGGAGGGCACGGGGGCGCCCTGGACGGGCATCCGCGTGAAGTGCATGGAGGCGGCGGTCCGGGACCGCGGCATCCGCACCCTGGACGTCTTCCTCACCGGCCTGATGGAGTCCGGCGGCCTCCCCGCCGGGCTGGTCCTCACACTGCCGAAGGTGACGTACGCCGAGCAGGTCACCGCGATGGTGCGGCTGCTGGAGGCCTTCGAGAAGGCCCACGGGCTGGAGGAGGGCCGGCTCGGCTTCGAGATCCAGATCGAGACCAGCCAGGCGATCCTCGCCGCCGACGGCACCGCCACGGTGGCCCGCATGATCCAGGCCGCCGAGGGCCGCGCCACGGGCCTGCACTACGGCACCTTCGACTACAGCGCCTGCCTCGGCGTCTCCGCCGCGTACCAGGCGAGCGACCACCCCGCCGCGGACCACGCCAAGGCGGTCATGCAGGTCGCGGCGGCGGGCACGGGCGTGCGGGTGTCCGACGGCTCCACCAATGTGCTGCCGGTCGGCCCGGCCGAGAAGGTCCACGAGGCGTGGCGCCTGCACTACGGGCTCACCCGCCGGGCCCTGGCGCGCGCCTACTACCAGGGCTGGGACATGCACCCCGCGCACCTCCCCACCCGCTACGCGGCCGTGTTCGCCTTCTACCGCGAGGGCTTCCGGCAGGCCGCCACCCGCCTCGCCCGCTACGCGACCCGCGGCGCCGGCGACGTCCTGGACGAGCCCGCCACGGCCAAGGCCCTCAGCGCCTACCTCCTGCGAGGCATGGACTGCGGCGCCCTGACCCTCGACGAGGTCACCACCGCCACCGGCCTGACCCCCTCGGCCCTCCGCTCCTTCGCGGCCCCCCGCCGCGCCGGCCTCACCACAGCGCCCCACTGACGGCCCTTCAGCCGGCCGGGGGAAGTTCGCCCGAGCCCCGGGTCACCAGCCGCGTGGGGAGCTCGATGCGCTCGGGGGTGATCAGGGTGCCGTCCAGTTGGCGGAAGAGGCGTTCGGCGGCGGTGCGGCCGAGGGCTGCCGCGTCCTGGGCCACGACCGTCACCCCGGGCCGCAGCAGGTCGGCGAGTTCGATGTCGTCGAAGCCCACCAGGGCCACCGGCCGCTCCTGCTCGGCCAGTACACGGATCACGGTCACCGTCACCCGGTTGTTGCCGGTGAAGATCGCCGTCACCGGCTCCGGGCCGGACAGCATCGCCTCCGCCGCCCGCCGCACCCGCTCCGGATCGGTGACCCCGAGCGACATCCACGCGTCCTCGACCGGTATCCCCGCGTCCTCCATCGCCGCCCGGTACCCGCGCAGCCGCTCCGCGGCCGTGTGGATGCGGGGCATGTCACCGATGAACCCGATCCGCCGGTGCCCGTGCGCGATCAGGTGCGCCACACCGTCCCGGGCGCCCCCGAAGTTGTCCGACAGGACCACGTCCGCGTCGATCCGCCCGGCCGGCCGGTCGACGAACACCGTCGCGACGCCCGCCTTGATCTCCGGCTCGAGATAACGGTGGTCGTCCCCGGCGGGGATGACCACCAGCCCGTCCACCCGCCGCGCGCACAGCGCCAGAGCCAGTTCCTGCTCCCGGTCGGGGTCCTCCGCGCTGGAGCCGTTGATGAGCAGCGCCCCGTGCGCACGCGCGACCTCCTCCACCGCGCGGCTGAGCGGGCCGTAGAACGGGTCGGCGAGGTCCTCGAGGACCAGCCCGATGCTCGCGGTACGGCCCTTGCGCAGCACCCGCGCGCTGTCGTTGCGGCGGAAGCCCAGTGCCTCGATGGCCTCCTGGACGCGCCGCTCGGTGTCCGGGGTGACCCCGGGCTCCCCGTTCACGACGCGGGACACGGTCTTGAGGCCCACCCCCGCCCGGGCCGCCACGTCCTTCATGGTCGGACGGTTGCCGTAACGGGTCCCGGAGAGGCGGTCGGAGCGGTCTGCGGGGCGGTCGGCTCGGCGGGCGGTCTCTGGCACGATGCGGCGTCCTGTCCTGTCGTCCACGGGGGGATGCGTCGGTCCATGGGTTTGTATGAGGATGTGGCGTCGAGCATAGAGCCTGGACAACGTTGTCATACGCACGAGAGACTGTCCATCGCACACTCCGGGCCTGCGCCCCCACCGCGAGACCGGGCTGCACCCACCTCTTGGTTCCTTCATGGTTGACGGGGAGATCTGACTCTGATGCACACCGACCTCGTGGCCGCGCTCGACATCGGCGGCACCAAGATCGCCGGGGCGCTGGTGGACGGCCGCGGCAGCATCCTGGTGCGGGCCCAGCGAGCGACGCCCGCGCAGGAGGACGGCGACACCGTGATGCGGGCCGTCGAGGAGGTGCTCGGCGACCTGGCCGGGTCGCCGCTGTGGGGACGTGCCACGGCCCTGGGCATCGGCAGCGCGGGCCCGGTGGACGCCTCGGCCGGCACGGTCAGCCCCGTCAACGTGCCCGGCTGGCGCGGCTACCCGCTGGTGGAGCGGGCCCGGGCGGCCGCCGGCGGGCTGCCGGCCGAGCTGATCGGGGACGGCGTGGCCATCACGGCGGCCGAGCACTGGCAGGGCGCCGCCCGCGGCCACGACAACGCGCTGTGCATGGTGGTCTCCACGGGCGTGGGCGGCGGCCTGGTCCTGGACGGGCGGCTGCACCCCGGCCCGACCGGCAACGCCGGTCACATCGGCCACATCAGCGTCGACCTGGACGGCGATCCGTGCCCCTGCGGCTCGCGCGGCTGCGTGGAGCGCATCGCCAGCGGTCCCAACATCGCGCGCCGGGCGCTGGAGAACGGCTGGCGGCCGGGCCCCGACGGCGACGCCTCCGCCGCCGCCGTGGCCGCCGCCGCGCGCGCCGGGGACGCGGTGGCCGTGGCCTCCTTCGAACGTGCCGCCCGCGCGCTGGCCGCCGGGATCGCCGCGACGGCGACCCTGGTCGAGATCGACATCGCGGTGATCGGCGGCGGCGTCGGCAAGGCCGGGGACGTACTCCTGGAGCCGCTGCGCAAGGCCCTCGGCGACTACGCCACCCTGTCCTTCGTGCGGCGTCTGGCGGTCGCCCCGGCCCAGATGGGCACGGACGCCGGCCTGGTGGGGGCGGCGGCCGCCGCGCTCGCGGGCCGTGCCGCCCCCACCACGGCCGCCGGAGTCTGACGGCGTCGAAGTCGGCCGCGGCTCAGCAGGTGAGCCGTGCGTCCGCCCAGTCCGCGTGGTCGGAGTCGATGCCGTCGCCGCCGTCGGTGACGACCAGCCGGACCACCTGCGCGCCGGTGACGTCCGCCGTGAGGTGCTGGGCGGCCATGGCGTTGGTCAGGACGCCGGTCGAGGCGACCCGGGTGCCGTCCGCCCAGACCTCGAAGGCGACGGTGCCCTTGCCGCCCTTCTCGTCGTCCACGCCGACGTCCGCGGTGACCTCGGTGCACGCCCCGCCGGTGTAGTACTCGACCGCGCTGTCCGCGTGCACGCCGAGGCCCTTGGCGTACACCACACCGCCCAGGGTGATCGGATGGCCGTCGCCCGCGGCGCTCTCCCCGTTGCTGGTGTCGCGCTCGACGGGTCCGTAACCGTTGACCGCCGACAGCCAGGGGAGATCGCCGAGGTAGGAGGTCCCGGCGGGCGGCGGCACCACCACCGACGCGGTGAGCGGCACCGTGCTGTCGGCGCGGAGTCCGGCCGGTGAGCGGTAACTCGCCTTCAGCGTCAGGTCGTACGACCCGATGGGCGTGCCCGCCGGGGCCGTGACCGCCCACCGGGTGCGCAGCGTCCCGCCGGCCGGGAGGGCGGCCGTGCCGGAGGCCGACAGGGCGCGTACCGTCCAGCCCTCGGGGCCGCTCAGCGACACGGTCAGACGGGTGGCGGGCGTGCGGCCGAGGTCGGTGACCGAGGTGGTGAGCGTCGCGGGCGTTCCATCGGTCACGAACGGGGCGCTGTCCAGGCCGGTCTCGACGGCGGGCGGGTGCGCGGCCCAGCCGCTTCCGGCCGAGACCCGTACGAGCACGGTGCCGTGGGCCGGGACGGTCGCCGCGATGGTGCCGGCGGTGTGCAGGCTGCGGTGCTGCCACAGGTCGCGCAGGGTGTAGGCGGGCGCGGCGGGCAGCCCCACGGCCCGGGCGGTGGTGCCGATGCGCTGCGCGGTGGCGGTCTCGTTGAGCAGGGCGACCGCGCGGCTGCCGTCCTTCATCTCCTTGGCGACCACCCAGCGGCCGCCCTCGGAGGAGACCACCGTGCCCTGCCTGCCCAGCGGGTCCTGGTCGACGGCGATCACCTCCTTGTTGCCCAGCACGTCGAAGGTCGCCTGGGACGCCTTGCGCAGGTCGGAGCCGATGAGGAGCGGGGCCGCCATGACGGACCACATCGAGAAGTGGGTGCGGTACTCGGTGGCGGTCATGCCGCCGTTGCCGACCTCCAGCATGTCGGGGTCGTTCCAGTGGCCGGGGCCGGCGTAGGGGGCGAGGGTCAGGTTCTTCTTCAGGATCGACAGCATCGAGCCCCAGTTGTCGCTGATGTCGCCCGTCGTGCGCCACAGATGACCGACGTCGGCGGCCCATTCCCAGGGTTTGTTCTCACCCCATTCGCAGATGCTGTAGACGATGGGGCGGCCGGTGGCCTTCAGCGCGTCGCGCATGGTGGTGTAGCGCGATCTCGCGTCCACGCCCTGGTTGTTGCAGTTGTCGTACTTGAGGTAGTCGACACCCCAGTCCGCGAACTGCCGGGCGTCGCTGTACTCGTGGCCCAGCGCGCCCGGGAACCCGGCGCTGTTGCAGGTCTTGGTGCCCGCGCTGGTGTAGATGCCGAGCTTGAGCCCCTTGGAGTGGACGTAGTCCGCGACCGCCTTGATCCCGTGGGGGAAGCGGGCCGGGTCGGGGACGAGCTTGCCGTCGGCGTCGCGCTGGGGCAGGGCCCAGCAGTCGTCGAGGTTGACGTACTGGTAGCCGGCGGCCTTCAGGCCCTTGTCGACGAAGAGGTCGGCGATGCCCTTGACCATCGACTCGTCGAACTCGGCCCGGCAGTGCGTGGAGTTCCAGTTGTTGAAGCCCATGGGCGGTGTGAGGGCGAGGCCGTCGGCCAGGGCGGGGGCCTCGGGAGCCCGGGGAGACTCGCCGTGGGCCTCGACGGGCGCCTTCGCGGGAGCGGCGACGGCGGGGGCGGTCAGGGTGAGGGGCGCGATGCCCGCCGTACAGAGCAGGGCCGCCGTGACCGTGCCGAGGAGCCGTCTGCGGCGGGCGGCGGGGGCGGTACGGGTGGGGGTGGCAGTGGTGGGTGCGGCGTTCATGAGTGCGGTGCGCGTGTGCGGGTGACGCATCGTCGACGTTCCTCCGGACTCGCGTGGGATGGGGTGGGGCCCGCGGTCACTTCATGCCCGCGTCAACCTGTGCGTGTTTACGGTAGGACGTGTCCGACTCTGTTGGAAAGCGTGCCGACGCGTCGGATTCCGGTCCGAGCGCGGCTCGCCGGGACCGTGACCAACGGCGTCCGTCCGCGTTGACCGGTCATGAAGAAGCGCAGCATGCTCGCCCTCGCCTCCCTCGCCACCGGGTTCGTGGTGGCCGCCGTCACCCCGTCGCACGCCGCCGACCACGACGCGCTCGGGGATCTGCACGTGAAGGACACCGTGGGCAGCGTCGACCACCTCGCCGGCCAGGACGGCCTCGCCGTGGACGACGACGCCCTGGGGCAGGGCGACTGAGCCCGTCCCCCGGTCGGGGCGGCTGAGACCGTCCCGCCGCGCGCGGCGCCGGTGCCCTTGCCGCAGGGGCCCCGGCGCCGTGGCGTGCCCACCGCCAGATTGCGGGTCTCCTTGCGTGCGGCGCCCTCAACTGGGGCTGGTTTCCGTGGCAGGGTGGAGCGGGCAAGCCACAGGGGGCCAACAGAAGAGGGGGAAACGTGATCGTCTGGATCAACGGCGCGTTCGGTGCGGGAAAGACGACCACCGCACGGGAACTGATCGAACTGATCCCGAACAGCACGCTCTTCGACCCCGAAGTCATCGGTGGAGCACTCCCGCACCTGCTGCCGCCCAAGCATCTGGCCGAGGTCGGCGACTACCAGGACCTGCCCATCTGGCGCCGGCTGGTGATCGACACGGCGGCCGCGATGCTCGCCGAGCTGGGCGGCACCCTCGTGGTTCCCATGACCCTGCTGCGCCAGGAGTACCGCGACGAGATCTTCGGCGGGCTCGCCGCGCGCCGCATCGGCGTACGGCACATACTCCTGGCCCCGGCCGAAACGATCCTGCGCGAGCGGATAGCCGGCCGGGAGGTCCCGCCCGACCTCCCGGCCGGCGAGATGCGGGTGCGCCAGTGGTCCTACGACCACATCGAGCCCTACCGCGCGGCCCTCGCGGCCTGGCTGACCGCCGACGCCCACCTCGTCGACAACAGCGCGCTCACGCCCTACGCCACGGCCGTCCGGATCGCCGAGGCGGTGGGGAGCGGGACCGCGTCCGTGTGCGACATCGTGCAGACCCCCGAGCCGACGTCGGAGACGGTCGCCTCCGGTGTCCTGCTCTTCGATGAGCACGACCGCGTGCTGCTCGTCGACCCCACCTACAAGGCCGGCTGGGAGTTCCCGGGCGGTGTCGTCGAGCCCGGCGAGGCTCCCGCGCGGGCGGGCATGCGCGAGGTCGCCGAGGAGACCGGGATACGCCTGGCCGACGTGCCCCGGCTGCTCGTCGTCGACTGGGAGCCGCCCGCGCCCCCCGGATACGGCGGTCTGCGCCTGCTCTTCGACGGCGGCCGGCTCGACTCGGCCGCCGCCGGCCGGCTGCTGCTGCCGGGGCCCGAGCTGCGCGACTGCCGCTTCGTCACCGAGCGCGAGGCCGCCGACCTCCTCCCGCCCGTGCGTTACGAACGCCTGCGCTGGGCCCTGCGCGCCCGCGAACGCGGCGCCGCCCTGTACCTGGAAGCGGGCGTGCCGATCGGCTGACCGACCGCGACCGGCGGCTCGCTTCGGACTCCGGCCCGGTGACCCGGTAGCCGACCCTCGGGCGCGCCTCCGACGGGGCTGCTCCCGCGGGACTGTTCCGACGGGATTGCTCCGACGGGGCCGTTCCCACGGGACTGCTCCCACGGGCGTCGCCGCCGGCCAGAGCCCGGACACCCCGGCGCACGTCCGCGGCGCGGCCACCGCCACAACCACGTTCCCGGCGCCAGGCCCAGTCGCCATCCATGGGTCGGGCCGGTCGTCGGCGGTGGGCCGCGCCGCGGGATCGGTGGCCGTCTGAGGTTGGGGGGCCGGTCGTCGGGCGGCGGGTTTCCCGGCGCGGGGTCTGTCGCCGGCCCTGGGGCGCTGGGCCGGGCCGGCCGCCGGTGCCGGCCCGCGCCGTCGCCGTGACCGTGGCCGTCGTGCAGGCCGCCCTTGGAGGCACCGGGTGCCCGCTCCCCGCCCCGGCGCGCGCCTCGGAGCGGCTGCTCGTCCGCGCCGAGGGCGCCCCCGGCGCGGACCTCCGCATCCCGTGGCTCGTGCGGCCCCGCCCCCCCCGAGAGCGGTAAAGGCCTTCTCAGCCCGCGTAGTTGAGGAGGAAGAGGGCCTCCGTGACCGACAGGCGCTCCAGCTCGTCGGGGGAGACGCTCTCGTTCACGGCGTGGATCTGGGCCTCGGGCTCGCTCAGGCCGATGAGGAGGATCTCGGCCTCGGGGTACAGCGCGGCGAGGGTGTTGCACAGCGGGATGGAGCCGCCCTGGCCCGCGTACTGCATCCGCTCGCCCGGGTAGGCGACGGCCATCGCGTCGGCCATGGCGCGGTAGGCGGGGCTGGTGGTGTCGGCGCGGAAGGCCTGGCCCTGGCCGATCTGCTCGGTGCGTACCCGGGCGCCCCACGGGGTGTGGGCCTCCAGGTGGGCCTGGAGCAGCTTGGTCGCCTCGGCGGCGTCGACGCCCGGCGGCACGCGCAGGCTGATCAGGGCGCGGGCGCTCGCCTGCACCGAGGGGGTGGCTCCGACGACCGGCGGGCAGTCGATGCCGAGGACGGTGACGGCGGGCCGTGCCCAGATGCGGTCGGCGACCGTGCCGGAGCCGATCAGCTCCACGCCGTCGAGCACCTTGGCGTCCTTGCGGAACTGCTCCTCGTCGTACTGGAGCCCCTCCCACGCGGTCCCGCCGGGCAGGCCGTCGACGGTCGTGGAGCCGTCCTCGGCGCGCAGCGAGTCCAGGGCGCGGATCAGCGCCGCGAGCGCGTCGGGCGCGGCGCCGCCGAACTGGCCGGAGTGCAGGTTGCCCTGGAGGGTGTCGACCTGGGCGCGGACCAGGGTCATGCCGCGCAGGGTGGTGGTGACCGTGGGCAGGCCGACGCGGAAGTTGCCGGCGTCGCCGATCACGACGGTGTCGGCGCGCAGCAGTTCGGGGTGCTCCTCGGCGTAGCGCTCCAGGCCGCCCGTGCCCTGCTCCTCCGAGCCCTCGGCGATCACCTTGACGTGCACCGGTATGCCGCCGTTGGCCTTGAGGGCGCGCAGCGCGAGCAGGTGCATGATGACGCCGCCCTTGCAGTCCGCGGCCCCGCGCCCGTACCAGCGGCCGTCGCGCTCGGTCAGCTCGAACGGCGGCGTGTCCCAGCCGGCCTCGTCCAGCGGCGGCTGCACGTCGTAGTGGGCGTACAGCAGGACGGTGCGCGCCCCCTCGGGGCCGGGCAGGTAGCCGTACACCGACTGGGTGCCGTCCGGGGTGTCGAGCAGCGCCACATCGGTGAAGCCCTCGGCGCGCAGCGCGTCGGCGACCCAGTTCGCGGCGCCCTCGCTCTCGCTCCGCGGGTACTGGCCGAAGTCCGCCACCGACTTGAAGGCCACCAGCTCGGCGAGTTCGGCCCGGGCCCTGGGCATCAGGGAGGCGACGGTCTCGGCGACCGGATGCGACGACATGGGCACGCTCCTCGTAGGTGCGACTCGGTGCCGGCGGGTACCTCGGGTGGTACTTCCGGGCACCTGGGTGTTCCGGATGATCGGGTCAGCGTAGGCGCGTCCTGGTGTGTGGTGCGCATACGCTGCCGATCCTCCCACAGCGGTCACCGGCCCAGGCCGCCGTAGGATGCGGGAGACAGCAGCAGCGAGCGGCTTGATCGGGAGCGGTAGACCATCGTGAGCAGCGAGAACTCTTCGGCGGACGACGTGCGGCAGGTGTGGGACGTCGTCGTGGTGGGCGCGGGACCCGCGGGGGCCTCGGCCGCCTACGCGGCGGCGGTCGCGGGGCGGCGCGTGCTGCTGCTGGAGAAGGCGGAGCTGCCCCGGTACAAGACGTGCGGCGGCGGCATCATCGGCCCCTCGCGCGACGCGCTGCCGCCCGGCTTCGAGCTGCCGCTGAAGGACCGCGTGCACGCGGTGACGTTCTCCAACAACGGCCGTTTCACCCGCACCCGCCGTTCCAAGAGGATGCTGTTCGGCCTGATCAACCGGCCCGAGTTCGACCAGCAGCTGGTCGAGCACGCGCAGAAGGCGGGCGCCGAGCTGCGCACCGGCGTGGCCGTCTCCCGGGTCGAGCAGCACGGCTCGGCGGTGCCGGACCGGCGCACGGTCGCCGTGGTCCTCCAGGGCGGCGAGACGGTGCTGGCGCGCGCGGTGGTCGGCGCGGACGGCAGCGCCGGCCGGATAGGGGCGCACGTCGGGGTCAAGGTGGACCAGGTCGACCTCGGTCTGGAGGCGGAGATCCCGGTGCCCGAGACGGTCGCGGAGGACTGGCGGGGGCGGGTCCTCATCGACTGGGGCCCGATGCCGGGCAGTTACGGCTGGGTGTTCCCCAAGGGGGACACCCTGACGGTCGGCGTGATCTCGGCCCGCGGCGAAGGCGCCGCCACCAAGCGGTACTTGGAGGACTTCGTCGCCCGGCTCGGCCTCGCCGGCTTCGAGCCGAGCATCTCCTCCGGCCATCTGACCCGCTGCCGCGCCGACGACTCGCCGCTCTCGCGCGGGCGGGTGCTGGTGTGCGGGGACGCGGCCGGGCTGCTGGAGCCGTGGACGCGCGAGGGCATCTCCTTCGCGCTCAGGTCCGGGCGGCTCGCGGGGGAGTGGGCGGTGCGGATCGCCGAGGCGCACGACGCGGTGGACACCCGGCGCCAGGCCCTGAACTACGCGTTCGCGGTCAAGGCCGGCCTCGGCGTCGAGATGGCCGTCGGCAAGCGGATGCTGACCGTGTTCGAGCGCCGCCCCGGACTCTTCCACGCCGCCCTGACCGGCTTCCGCCCGGCCTGGCGTGCGTTCCGGGACATCACGCAGGGCTCCACCTCGCTGGGCGAGCTGGTCCGTACCCATCCCATGGCCCAGCGCGCCCTGGCCGCCATGGACCGGCGGCCCGTCCCCGCCGCCCCGGCCGCCGCCGAGGACGCGGTCAGTCCCTGACCGTGATCCGGAAGACGGGGTGGTCGCCGGCGCACGCGGCGATCTCCTCGTCGGAGGACTTGGCCGTCACGCCCTGGAAGTACCCGTTGACCTCCCAGCCCCACTTCTCCAGGTAGGTCCGCAGCACGGGGAGCTTCTCCGCGTCGGGCAGCTCCACCGCGGTGAAGGCGCGGACCTTGCGGCCGACCCGCAGCTCGCCGCCGCCCGCGGCACGCATGTTGCGCACCCACTGGGAGTGGCCGCGGGCCGAGACGAGGAACTGCTCGCCGCCGTACGTGTGCGGGTTGACGGGGACGCGCTGCGGCTTGCCGCTCTTGCGGCCCGGCACGGTCAGCTCCGCGGAACCCGCGAGGCTGATCCCGCGGCGGGCCAGCCAGCCGATGACGCCGTTGAGACGGACGGTCATCCGGCTGCCCTTGAGGTAGTACGGCGACGGAGAGGGCGACGAGGAAGACGAAGCCGGCATGGTGACCCCCACTGGTTGGGAGAGCAGTGCTCTCGGTTGAGAACAGTGTGCGCCGGATCGGTGCTCCATGGCAAGAGCAGCGCTCACATTTGTGTGCGGCGCTCCGGAATCGTGGAACACTCTTCGCATGAACATCCCACAGGGAGCCCGCGCCCGGGCCAGGACGGAGATCACCGCCGCGATCAAGGACGAGGCCCGCCGGCAGCTCGCGGCCGACGGCGCCGCGAAACTCTCGCTGCGCGCCGTGGCCCGCAACCTCGGCATGGTCTCCTCCGCGCTGTACCGGTACTTCCCCAGCCGCGACGACCTGCTGACCGCCCTCATCATCGACGCCTACGACTCCCTGGGCGCCGCCGCGGAGACGGCGCACGAGGCGGTCGCCGACGAGAGCCCGGCGGTGCGCTGGACCGCCGTGTGCGAGGCGGTGCGCGGGTGGGCGCTGGGGCACCCGCACGAGTACGCCCTGATCTACGGCTCGCCCGTGCCCGGTTACGTCGCGCCGCAGACCACCGTCCCCGCCGCGGCCCGGGTCGGTCTGCTCCTCATCGGCGTCGTCCGCGACGCCCACGAGCGCGGCGCCCTGAACCCGCCCCCGCTCCCCGGCGAGCTGCGGGCGGAGGCCGAGCGGATGACGGCCGACTTCGCCCCCGGCCTGCCCCTGGAGGCGGCGGCCCCGCTGGTCGCCGCCTGGGCGCAGCTGTACGGCCTGGTCGGCTTCGAGCTGTTCGGCCAGTTCCACCGGGTCGTGGAGGCCCGCGAACCCTTCTTCAGGGACGCGGTGACCCGACTGGGGCAGTCGATCGGCCTCCGGGCGTGACCGGCCTCCGGGTGTGACTGCCCTCCGGGCGTGACCGGCTGCCGGGTCTGATCGGCCTCCCGGTGTGACCGGCTACCGGGTCTTATCGGCCTCCGAGTCTGATCGGCCTCCGGGTCTGATTGGCTTCGGCCGTGACCGGCCTCCGAGCCTGACCGGCCTCCGGCCTGGACGGCTGCCTGATCTGACCGGGTGCCGAACCTGACCCGGCCTTCACGCGTGCCCCGGCCGCCGGTCCGGCCCGCCCGGTGTACTTCCCCGGGAGTACGGGTGATCACCTCGTGCGGCCGACGCGCCGTGCGGCGGGGGCCGTCTAGCGTGGCCGGTATGGGAGAGCAGCGCATACGCCCGGGTGGACCGCCGGGGTGGGGCCGGCCCGGGCCGCCGTGGCGGGGGCGCGGCGAGGAACGGCCGGGTGGCCGGTGGCCGTGGGTGTCGACCGTCGTCCTCACCGCCTTCGTGCTCATCGGCTCCTCCTTCGCGGCCCGCAACCAGCACGGCCACCGCGAGCCGCTGGACGCCTACGCCGTGCTGCTGCTCCTGGTGACCTCCGGGCTGCTGCTGTGGCGCAAGCGGTACCCGGTGTTCGTGGTCTTCGGCACCGCGGCGTCCACCCTGGCCTACCTCGCCGCGGGATACCCGTACGGACCCGTCTTCCTCGCCGTCGTGGTCGCCTGCTTCAGCGCGGTCGTGGCGGGGCACCGCCGGGCCGCCTGGGCGGCCGTGGGACTGCTGTGGGCCGGGCACGCGCTCATCACCCTCTGGCTCTACCGCCTGCTGCCCCCGCCCGGCGACACCGCCTCCTCCTGGGAGCAGCAACTCGTCATCGCCACCTGGGTGGTGGCGGTCCTCGCCGTCTCGGAGCTGGCCCGCAACCGCCGCGAGCAGTGGGCGAGGGAGCGCGCCGAACGTGCCGCGGCGGCCCGGCGGCGCGCCGACGAGGAACGGCTGCGGATCGCCCGCGAACTGCACGACGTCCTCGCCCACAGCATCTCCGTCATCAACGTCCAGGCCGGGGTCGGGCTCGCGCTCCTGGACACCGACCCCGAGCAGGCGCGCACCGCGCTCACCACCATCAAGGCCGCCAGCAAGGAGGCGCTCGGCGAGGTCCGCCAGGTGCTCGACACCCTGCGCACCCCCGGCGCCGCCCCGCGCGCCCCGGCGCCCGGCCTCGGCCGGCTGCCCGAACTGGTGGAGCAGGCGGCGGGCGCCGGGCTCACGGTCGAGGTCGAGGGCGAGGCGCCCCCGCTGCCGCCGGGCGCCGACCTCGCCGCCTTCCGCATCGTGCAGGAGGCGCTCACCAATGTCGTACGGCACTCGGGCTCCCGGCGCGCCCGGGTGCGCATCGCGCACGAGGGGGGCGCGCTGCGGCTGTGCGTGGACGACGACGGGCCGGCGACCGGCGCGGACGCGGGCGGCAGCGGCAACGGGCTGGCCGGGATGCGGGAGCGGGCCGCCGCGCTCGGTGGCACCATCGACGCCGGTGAACAACCGGGCGGCGGCTGGCGGGTGGTGGCCGTGCTGCCCCTGACGAACCAGGAGGACAACCGGTGATCCGTGTGCTGCTCGCCGACGACCAGTCGCTGGTGCGGGCCGGCTTCCGGGCCCTGCTCGACGCGCAGCCGGACATCGAGGTCGCCGGGGAGGCCGCCGACGGCGAGGATGCCGTGCGCCAGGTGCGCCAACTGCGCCCGGACGTCGTCCTGATGGACATCCGCATGCCGCTGCTCGACGGCCTCGCGGCGACCCGGCGCATCACCGGGGACGCGGCGCTCGGCGAGGTCAAGGTGGTCATGCTGACCACCTTCGAACTGGACGAGTACGTCTTCGAGGCGATCCGCTCGGGCGCCTCCGGCTTCCTGGTCAAGGACACCGAACCCGATGAACTCCTGCGCGCCGTCAGGGCGGTGGTCGCCGGCGACGCCCTGCTCTCGCCCGGCGTGACCCGCCGCCTGATCGCCGAGTTCGCCGCCCGCTCCAAGCAGCCCGCGGCCGCCGGGGCGCTCTCCCGGCTCACCGAACGCGAGCGCGAGGTCATGGCCCTGGTCGGCATCGGCCTGTCCAACGACGAGATCGCCCGCCGCCTGGTGGTCAGCCCCCTGACCGCCAAGACCCACGTCAGCCGCACCATGATCAAGCTCGGCGCCCGCGACCGCGCCCAACTCGTCGTGATCGCCTACGAGTCGGGCCTGGTCCGCCCCGGCTGGCTGGGCTGACCGCGCGCCGGTCCCGTCCGTGGTCAGGTGATCGCCGAGGTCCGCCGCCACAGTTCGGCGAGCGCGGGGTCTCCGGTCACCTCCGGCACCGGGCGCCGGTTCCACAGGGACAGGTACAACTGGTCGGCAGGACCGGCGAGTTCGGCGTCCGCCGGCCCCGAGGCGTCCCGAACGGTGACCGGCGGCGCGTCCGACAGGCGTACCGTCCACACCGCGTCGGCGTCCGTGGCGCGCACCCGCAGCACCCTCGGCTCGGGGCTGCGTACACGGCTGCGGGAGCGGGCGTGGAAGCCGCGCAGCAACTCGTCCACGCCGTCCACGGCGAAGTCGGTGCCGATCGCGGACGGGGCGCCGCCGCGCGCCGACTCGGCGTCGAAGCGGTGGACCGCCGTCTCGTGCGCCTGGCGGCGGGTCCAGAACGCCAGCGGCGAGGGGTCGGCCGAGGGCGCCGGGTGGAACGTCCAGCACTCGACGTCCGAGGGCGCCTTCGCCAGCGTCTCGACGAGCCTTCGGTGGCTCTCGCGGTACCAGTCCACCAGCTCGGCGCTGTCGAGGTCCGGCCCGTCCGCGATGGGGCGCGGCGCCGTTCGCGCGCCGGCGACGAAGGCGGCGGCCCATTCGTGCACGGCGCCCGTGTGCCGCAGCAGGTCCCGCACCCGCCAGCCGGGGCAGGGCGGCACCCCGGCCCCCGTGCCCGCCTCCTCGGCGGCCGCGGCCAGCAGGCGGCCCTCCTGGTCCAGTACGCGCAGGAGCTCCTCGGTGTCCATGCGGGGGAGTGTGCCCCACGTGCCCCGCCCCCGGGCAAGAGGGTCCCGGCGAAGGCGCCGCCACCCGGGTCGGCGTATGCCGCGTTGCGGTGGGCCATTCGGTGGGTTGGGGTGGAAGGGACTCATTTCCCAGTGTCCCGGACGGCGATCATGACGATGTCCTCCTTCGGCGCCTCCTTCGGCGGCCCGGACCCGTTCTCCGAGATCCTCAACCGGTTCTTCGGGATGACGCCGGGAGCCTCGCCCCCGCAGGTGCAGCGGGTGCCCATCGGGCGGCTGCTGACCGAGTCCGCGCGCGAACTGATCAACCGCGCCACCAGCCGGGCCGCCGAGGACGGCAGTTCCGACCTCGACACCGAGCACCTGCTGTGGGCGTGCACCCAGGTGGAACCCACCCGCGGCCTGCTCGCCCATGCCGGGGCCGACCCCGACCGGCTCGGCTCCGACCTCGCCGAGGCGCTGCCCGGCGAGAGCGGCACCCCTTCGTCCCAGCCGGGCCTCACCCCGGCCGCCAAGCGCGTACTGCTGCGCGCCTACGAGCACTCACGGGCGGCCGGAGTGTCGTACATCGGCCCGGAACACATCCTCGGCGCCCTGCTCGACACCCCGGGTGCGGCGGCCGGGCGGGTCCTGGCCGCGCACGGCCTCGAGGCGGAGCAGGTGCGCCGCGGCGCGGAGACGGCCGCGCGCGCCGAGGCCGCCCAGGGCGGCGCCGAGACCCCCAGCAACACCCCGACCCTCGACCAGTACGGCCGCGACCTCACCGAGGAGGCCCGGGCCGGGAAGCTGGACCCCGTGGTCGGGCGGGCGCTGGAGATCGAGCAGACCGTGGAGATCCTCTCCCGCCGCTCCAAGAACAACCCGGTCCTCATCGGCGAGCCCGGCGTGGGCAAGACCGCGATCGTCGAGGGCCTCGCCCAGCGGATCGTCGCCGGGGACGTGCCGAAGACGCTGGAGAACAAGCGGGTCGTCGCGCTCGACCTGACCGGGCTGGTGGCGGGCGCCCAGTACCGCGGGCAGTTCGAGGAGCGGCTGAAGAACGTCATCGACGAGGTGAAGGCGGCCTCGGAGTCGACGGTCCTCTTCCTCGACGAGCTGCACACCGTCGTCGGCGCCGGCGCCACCGGCGAGGGCTCCATGGACGCGGGCAACATCCTCAAGCCGGCCCTGGCCCGCGGCGAACTGCACGTCGTCGGCGCCACCACCCTCGACGAGTACCGGCGGTACGTGGAGAAGGACGCCGCCCTGGAGCGCCGCTTCCAGCCGGTCATGGTGCCCGAGCCGAGCGTCGAGGAGACCGTGCAGATCCTGGAGGGCCTGCGCGACTCCTACGAGGCCCACCACCAGGTCCGCTACAGCGACGACGCCCTCGTCGCCGCGGCCGGGCTCTCCGACCGCTACGTCACCGACCGGTTCCTGCCCGACAAGGCCATCGACCTGCTCGACCAGGCCGGGGCGCGGGTGCGGCTGCGTTCGCTGGGCCGGTCCACCGAGGTCGCCGAGCGCGAGGACCGGCTTGCCAAGCTGCGCCGCGAGAAGGACGAGGCCGTCGCCGCCGAGGACTTCGAGCGGGCCTCCGGGCTCAAGGACCGCATCGCCGAGGTGGAGACCGAGCTCGAAGGGCTCGCCGAGCGCCGCGAGGGCGTCCTGGAGGTGACCGTCGACGACATCGCCGACGTGCTGTCCCGGCGCACCGGCATCCCCGTCGCCCAGCTGACCGAGACGGAGAAGGAACGGCTGCTGAAGCTGGAGGACGCGCTGCACGACCGGGTCGTCGGGCAGGACGAGGCCGTCACCGCCATCGCCCAGGCGGTGCGCCGCAGCCGTGCCGGCATGAGCGACCCGAACCGGCCCGTGGGGTCCTTCCTCTTCCTCGGCCCCACCGGGGTGGGCAAGACCGAACTGGCCAAGGCGCTCGCCGAACTGCTCTTCGGCGACGAGAGCCGCATGGTCCGCTTCGACATGAGCGAGTTCCAGGAGAAGCACACGGTCTCCCGGCTCGTCGGGGCCCCGCCCGGCTACGTCGGCCACGAGGAGGCCGGCCAGCTCACCGAGAAGGTGCGCCGCCAGCCGTACAGCGTGCTGCTGTTCGACGAGGTGGAGAAGGCCCACCCGGACGTCTTCAACACCCTGCTCCAGGTCCTCGACGACGGCCGGCTCACCGACGCCCAGGGCCGCACCGTCGACTTCCGCAACACCGTGGTCATCATGACCTCCAACATCGGCGCCCAGCGGATCCTGGCCCACCACGGGGACGTGAGCGCGATCAAGGACCAGCTGATGGAGGACCTGCGGGCGAGGTTCCTGCCCGAGTTCCTCAACCGCATCGACGAGATCATCATCTTCCACGCGCTCGGTGAGCAGGACCTCGACCGGATCGTGGACCTGCTGCTCGACAACAGCCGGCGGCGCGTGCGGGCCCAGGGAATGGAGCTGGAGGTCACCGACGCCGCGAAGAAGCTGCTCATCGCGCACGGCCACCAGCCGGAGTTCGGCGCCCGCCCGCTGCGCCGCACCATCCAGTCCGAACTCGACAACCGCATCGCCTCCCTCCTGCTCAGCGACTCGGCGGACCCCGGCGACACCATCGTGGCCGACGTCGTGAACGACGCCCTGGTCTGCCGGGTGGAGCGACCGGCGGCGACGACCGCACCGTCCATGTGACCGTCCCGCGGCGGGGCGGACGAGGCCGGCGGGGCGACGAGTTCGGCGCGCGCCGGACGGGCACGGGCGGCGGGCGCGGCCAAGCCGGTCGGGCCGATGTGACCGGGAGCGCCGGCGGAGCCGTACGGCCGAGGCGGCGGGCGGGGTGACGAGGACGGCGGGGCCGCCGCGGCGGGCGGCCCCGACGTGCGGCACCGCCGGTCCGCCGAAACTCGGCGCTGGCACCGCGGGCTCGGCCGCGCGGGGAACCGGGTCGGTCGTGCGGTGGGTTCTCGGGTTGGCCGCAGCGCGCGTCCCCCGTCGGTCGCGCGCGTGACCCGTGCCGGCCGTGTGGCGGGTCCCGCGTCGGTCGTGCGGGCGGGTCCCTCGTCGGTCGTGCGGGCGGGTCCCGTGGCGGACGCGCGCGGTCCGCGTCGGGGGGGCGGGAGTCAGGCCTGCGGCGCCCGTGGCGTCCCGCGTCCGGCGCGTTCGGCGTCGGCCGCGTGGGGTGCGTGCCGGCTCAGTCGTGCAGCGCCCGCCGGGTCACGAAGCCGATCGTGGCGGCGACGGCCGCCAGTGCGGCGACGCTGGTGAGTGCGGTCGGCAGGGAGAAGCAGTCGGCCATGAAGCCGATCGCCGGGGGTCCGAGGAGCATGCCGCCGTAGCCGAGAGTGGAGGCCGTCGCGACGCCGCTCGGGCCCGCGAGGGCGCCGGCACGTTCGACGGCCACCGGGAAGAGGTTGGCCAGCCCCAGGCCGGTGACGGCGAAGCCGAGCAGCGCGGCCCACACCGAGGGCGCGAGCGCGCCGAGCAGCATGCCCGCCGCCGCGGTGGCGCCGCCCGCCACGACCGTACGGGTGCGGCCCAGCCGTTCCAGCAGGGCGGTACCGCTCAGCCGCCCTACCGTCATCGCCAGCGCGAAGCACGAGTAGCCGACCGCGGCGGCGCCCGGCGAGGCCCCCAGGTCCTGCTCGAAATGCAACGCGCCCCAGTCGGCCATGGCCCCCTCGCCGTACGCCGTGCACAGGGCGACGAGCCCCAGCACGAGTACGACCCCCCGCGTCCGGCCCCCCGCGCGGCGCACGGCGGAGCCGCCGGCGCGTTCGCGGCCCACCGGGCCGGCCCCTTCCGCCGGGCCCGGCCCGTCCACCGCGCCCGAACCCTCAGCGGGGCGCGCGGCCTGTACCGGGCCCGGTGGCTGGACGCGCAGCAGCGTGCGGCCCGCGACCGCCGTGACGGCGAGGCCGATCACGGTGAGGCCCAGCAGATGCTGTGCGGGGGACACATGTCCCGCGACGATCGCGCCGAGGCCCGCCCCTGTCATGCCGCCCAGGCTGAAGGCGGCGTGGAAGGTCGGCATCACCGGTCGCCGCAGCCCGGCCACCAGGTCGACGGCCGCGCTGTTGAAGGCGACGTTGATGCCCCCGTACGCGGCGCCGAACACCAGCAGTACGGCGCCCAGGGTCCACACGGAGTGGGTGAGCGGGGGCAGCGCGACGCTGAGGGACAGCAGGACCGCGCAGACGACGGTGACGGGATGGCTGCCGTACCGGCGGCACAGGCGCCCGGTCAGTGTCATCGTGATCACCGCGCCCGCGGAGACCCCGAGCAGGGCCATGCCCAGGGCGCCCGCGGAGGCGTTGGTCTGGTGCTTGATGGCGGGGATGCGCACGACCCAGCCGGCGAAGACGAAGCCGTCCAGGGCGAAGAAGGTGGTCAGGGCTATTCGGAGACGGGTGAGGGTGTGGTCCGGCACGGCACTGTGCGAACGGACTTTGTTCATTAGCGGCACAAATGCAGGCTAGGAGGCCCGTCGCTCCGGGGCAAGGGCGGTCAGGGGAGCGCCGGGCTTCCGTCACGCGAGCGTGACCTCCACCGGCAGCCGCTTGATGCCGTTGACGAAGTCGCACCGCACCCGGGGCACGTCGCCGGCGAGGCGGATGCCGGCCAGGCGCGGGATCAGCTCCTCGGACATGATCCGGATCCCGGTGCGGGCGAGGAGGTCGCCCAGGCACAGGTGAGGGCTGCCCTTGCCGAAGGTGACGTGGTCGTTGTTCCGCCGGGTGACGTCGAAGTCGTAGGGGTTCCAGCTCGTGAAAAGCGCGCCGGATCCGGTGACTTGCGGGGACCGCTCAGCCCGTCTTGCGCCCCCACCGCGTGTCCACGCGGGCCCATTCGTCGGCCCACTGCTCGAAGCGGCGGTGGTCCAGCCGCGCCCGCACCAGCTTGGAGCCGCCCACCACCAGTCCGGCCGCTGCCGTACCGGCCCACAGACCGCCGAGCACCGACTGGAACGCGGTGTCCGCGGCGGAGGCGGGCGGGGAGGTCAGAGCGCCGTGGCCGTTCGTCCACACCGTGACGGAGGTGCCGGGCCGCGCGGTGGCCGGAACTCTGGCCCGGTCGGTGTGCGCGGAGCCGTCCGGCTCGGTCCAGCGCACCGTCCCCCAGACCAGGGAACTGCTCGTCGGCCGGGCGGCGCCGTGGGTCGCCTCCTGGGTGAGCACCGCCGCCACCGGACGGCTCTGCGCACGCACCCGGTCGGCGCTCTGCTGCATCGCGCCCGCCGTCAGCAGCCCGGCGACCAGACCGCCCGACACGGCGAGGACCCAGGCGACGAGCAGGATCCACGCCTCCACGACGTCACTGGTCCGCCTCAGCGGATTGCGCCGCCATCGCCACAGCCACACTCCCGCACGACGTGTCACCTTCGACACCCCCTCGTGAGCACCGATGGCCATCAAAGCCAGTGTGCGCCCAGAACGGATCAAAGGCTCCTCGGAGAACCTGGAGCGACGGTGGAACAGGCTCGGCGACGGTTCCCGGCGGCGGCGAGGATCATCAGGACGAGGGCGGCCGGGCGGCGGGTTTTGGACACGGATTGGTTAAGGCTTGCTCACGCGCCGGTTGCCCCGTGGTGAGCGCGCCATGATGGAACCATGACGCTCGCGGCGCGTGCCCTGGCCCAACTGGCCACCTGGCCAGACCTGATGGAGGCGGAGCCGAGTTGCGGCACCGGGCAGGCGCTCACCTCCCGGCATGGCGAGATCGCGCACTTCCACTCCGACCGGGACGTCGACCTCCACCTCACCGACCGGGCCATCCGGCGGCTGGCGGGCGACCTCAGGCGGTTCGCCGCGGCGGTCCGGGTCGTGCCCGGCTCGCAGTGGGTGACCGTCCGCCTCGACGCCTCGGCGGACGTCGATCTGCTCATGACCCTGGTGAGCGTCGCGCTCCAGGCCCACCAGAACGCGCCGACGGGGAACGGCACCGCCGCCACCGGCTGCAACGACGGCCGGGGCGTGGGCTTCCTGCGCACCTGAGCCCGCGTACGCCCCCCTCGCCCACGCACGCCCCCGTCCCCGCACGCACCCCGCCCGCGGGCTCCCTCACGCTGTGGGGCCGGAGTCCCTCACGCCGTGACGACCCGGATGCCCGCCTCCTCGAACCGCCGCACCGTCTCCGGCTCCGCCGCGGTGTCCGTGACCAGCGTGTCCACCGAGGCGGCCGGGCAGATCCGGGCGAAGGCGCGCCGGCCCAGCTTGCTGGAGTCGGCGGCCACGACCACGCGCGCGGCGCGCTCGCACAGCAGCCGGTTGACGGCGGCCTCCGCCTCGTCGTTCGCCGCCGCGCCGTGGGCGACGTCGAAGCCGACCACCCCGAGCACGGCAACGTCGATGGTGATCTGACCGAGTACGCCGTCCGCCAGCGGTCCGATCAGCTCGTACGACTGCGGACGCGCCACCCCGCCCGTCACCACGATCTTGAACTGGGGCCGTACGGCGAGCTCCCCCGCGATGTTGAGGGCGTTGGTCACCACGGTCAGGGCGGGCGAGCCGGTGGCGAGATCGCCGCGCACCGCGAGCGCGCGGGCCACCTCGGTGGTCGTCGTGCCGCCGGTCAGGCCCACCGCCTCACCGGGCGCGACGAGATCCGCGACCGCCTTGGCGATCCGCTGCTTCTCCGAGGCGCGGCGGGCGGTCTTGTAGCGCAGGGGGAGTTCGTAGGAGACGCCGTGCACGACCGCGCCGCCCCGGGTGCGCACCAGCATCTGCTGTTCGGCGAGCTGGTCGAAGTCGCGCCGGATGGTCGCGGCCGACACGCCCAGCTCGGCCGCCGCCTCCTCGACCTCCAGGCGCCCGCGCTCGACGAGCAGCTCCAGCAGCGACTTCCAGCGGGCGTCCCGCGACATCCGCACCCTCCGATCCACGGTCCTCCGTGACCCTAACGCACCCGACATACCTGGTCCGTAGTGCTTGATTGTGCTCGAAAGTCGGCGCTATCTTGCAGGAACAATCACAGCGGAGGGTGTGTCATGACGTATGTGGAGGACGAACTGACGAGCCAGCCCGAGTGCTGGACCCGCGCGGCGGCCGAGGCCGCCGGACACCGCCCGGCGCTGCCGGCACCGGGGGAGCGGGTCGCGATCGTCGGCTGCGGCACCTCGTACTTCATGGCACAGGCGGCGGCCGCCCTGCGCGAGGGCGCGGGACAGGGCGAGACCGACGCCTTCGCCGCCTCGGAGTTCCCCCACGGCCGCTCCTACGACCGGGTCGTCGCCCTCACCCGCTCCGGAACCACCACCGAAGTCCTGGAACTCCTGGGCAAGTCGAGGCCGGGCACCCGCACCACGGCCGTCACGGCGGACCCGCACACCCCCGTCGTCGACGCCGCCGACGACCTCGTCGTCCTCGACTACGCCGACGAACGCTCCGTGGTCCAGACGAGGTTCGCCACCACCGCGCTCACCCTGCTGCGCGCCCACCTCGGCCTGCACACCGACACCGTCGTCGCCGACGCCGGCACCGCGCTGTCCGAACCGCTGCCCCAAGGGCTGGCCGACTGCACCCAGTTCACCTTCCTCGGACGCGGCTGGACCGTGGGACTCGCCAACGAGGCCGCGCTGAAGATGCGCGAGGCCTCGCTGTCGTGGACCGAGGCCTACCCGGCGATGGAGTACCGGCACGGGCCCATCAGCGTCACCACCCGCGGCACGGCCACCTGGATGCTCGGCAGCGCGCCGGAAGGACTCGCCGGGCAGGTGCGCGCCACCGGCGCACTGTGGATCGAGGGCGGCCTCGACCCGCTCGCCGAACTGGTGCGCGCCCAGCGGCTCGCCGTCGCCGTCGCGGCGGCCGGCGGCCTCGACCCGGACCGGCCGCGCCACCTCACCCGCTCGGTGATCCTCACGCCCTGACGGCCATTCAGGAAAGCCAGTCAGGAAAGCACGCCCGTCGTCCTCCGGCGGCCACCCGTCGCCCTCTCCCGCAGGCAGCCCACGAAAGGACAGGCCGTGCCGCTTGCAGCCACCGGCGAGCTGGTCGGCGGCGCCGCCGCCGCGCGCTCCGCCGTCGTCGCCTTCAACATCATCACGCTGGAGCACGTCGAGGCCGTCGTGGCCGGCGCCGAGGCGGCGGGCACACCCGTCGTGCTCCAAGTCAGCGAGAACGCGGTCAAGTTCCGCTACGGACGGCTCCTGCCGCTCGCCCGCGCCGCCGCCGCCGCGGCCGAACGGGCCGCTGTGCCCGTCGCGTTGCACCTCGACCACGTGCAGAGCGACGACCTGCTGCGGCAGGCCGTGGAGGCGGGCTTCAGCTCCGTCATGTACGACGCCTCCCGGCTGCCGTACGCCGAGAACCTCGCCGCCACCCGGGCCGCCGCCGAGTGGGCACACGCCCAGGGCCTGTGGATCGAGGCCGAACTGGGCGAGGTCGGCGGCAAGGACGGCCGGCCCCCGCTCGACGCCCACGCCCCCGGCGCCCGCACCGACCCCGGCGAGGCGCACGCCTTCGTCACCGACTCGGGGGTGGACGGCCTGGCGGTCGCCATCGGCAACACCCACGCCATGACCGAGCGCACCGCCGCCCTCGACCACGATCTGCTCAAGCGGCTGGCCGGCGCGCTGGACGTCCCCCTCGTCCTGCACGGCTCGTCCGGCGTGCCGGACGGCGAACTCACCGCTGCCGTCGCCGGGGGCATCGCCAAGGTCAACGTCGGCACCGCCCTCAACATGGCGATGACCCGCGCGATCCGCGACTTCCTGGCCGCCCACCCCGAGGCCGTCGACTCCCGCAAGTACCTCGGTGTGGGCCGGGAGGCGATGGCGCGGGAGGCGGCACGCCTCATCGGAGTGATCGGCACACCCCGCACGTGAGGCCCCTCACGGCTTGACCCGCCCTACCGCCGGACGGCTTTCAGCACCACGAACTTCGGGTCACCCGCGACGAGTTGGCTGTTCCCGAAGACCCGTCGCAGCTTGACGTGGTAGCCGAGGTGACGGTTGCCGACCACCCACAGCTCGCCGCCGGGGCGCAGCGCCCGCCGCGCCCCGGTGAACATCCGCCACGCGGTCGCGTCCGTCGTGGCCTGGTGGGAGTGGAAGGGCGGGTTGTTGAGCACCAGGTCCACACTGCCGGCCGGCACCCCGGCCAGCGCGTCGCCGACCCGGAACTCGGCGTGCCCGGGCGCGCCGTTCGCCTTGTACGTCGCCTCCGCCGAGGCCACGGCCTGGAACGACTCGTCGGTGAACAGCACCTCGGCCCCGGGGCTGGTGAGGGCCATCGCGGTGCCCACCACGCCGTTTCCGCAGCCCAGGTCCACCACACGGCGGGCGTCGCGGCCGTCCGGGAGGTGCCCGAGGAAGAAGCGGGTGCCGATGTCGAGCCGGTCCGCGCAGAAGACCCCGGCGTGGTTGACGACCGTCCGCCCGGACACGGCGCCGACGCCTTCGGGCAGCGTGTAGGTGTACGGCCACGGGTTCGCGGCCCGCTCCAGGGACGGGTCCGGCGTGCAGAAGATCAGCCGGGCCTTGCGCACGGCCTGCGAGGTCCGGGTCGGACCGAGGAGGCGCTCGAACAGCGCCAGCGTGGAGGTGTGGATCTCCTTCACCATGCCGGCGCCGACGACGACCGTGTCCTGGTGCACCGAGGGCGCGAGCCGCAGCAACTGGTCCTCGAGCAGCGCCAGGCTCTTGGGCACCCGCACCAGCAGCACGTCGATACGGCCGGGCGGCGCGTCCCGCGTGGTCAGCAGCCGCACCTCCCCGGGCTCCACGCCGGCCCGGGCGAGGTTCGCACGGGTCGCCTCCTGACCGAGGTAGGAGTCGGTGATCTGCACCGGGACGCGCACCGAGGGGTGCGTCGCGAGCGCCGTGACCTGGGCGCCCCAGCGGTCCCCCACGGTCACGACGGTCCCCGACAGGTCGGTGCCCTGCTCGGCGAGGTGCCGCAGGAGGTACTCGTCGGAGGCGTCCCAGGCCCGCAGCCGGTCATGCGGGTGCTCGGGGAAGCGCGTCAGCCCGAGCTCGCCCCAGGGCGTGGTCATACGGTCGTTCATCGTCCGTCAAGGTTAGCCGAGCCGCAGCTCACGCCCGGTCCGGCAGGATGGAAGGTACGAGGGGCGTGGACGTCATGGCCATCGTGGACGTCGTGGACGGTTATGGAGGGCACCGTGGACGCCGAGCTGTTCCCCCGCGGCCGTACGACGATCGCGCCGGGCGCGGTGCATGTGCCCGAGTGGCTGGACGCGGCGCGGCAGGCGGAGCTGCTCGCCGCCTGCCGGGAGTGGGCCCGCCCGCCGGCCGGCCTGCGCACGGTGCGCACCCCCGGCGGCGGCACGATGACCGCCCGCCAGGTCTGTCTCGGCCTCCACTGGTATCCGTACGGCTACGCCCGCACCGTCGTCGACGGCGACGGGGCGCCCGTCAAACCGTTTCCGGTCTGGCTGGGCGAACTGGGCCGGCGCGCGGTGGCCGACGCGCTGGGACCGGAGGCGGCGGCCGGCGCGGCGTACGACATCGCGCTGATCAACTTCTACGACGCGGACGCCCGCATGGGCATGCACCGCGACAGCGACGAGCGCTCCGGCGCGCCCGTGGTGTCGCTGAGCCTTGGCGACACGTGCGTGTTCCGCTTCGGCAACACGGAGAACCGCAACCGGCCCTGGACGGACGTCGAACTGCGCGGTGGGGACCTGTTCGTGTTCGGCGGCCCGTCGCGGCTCGCCTACCACGGCGTGCCGCGCGTCCACCCGGGCACCGCGCCACCGGGGTTGGGGCTGAGGGGGCGCCTGAACATCACCCTCCGCGTGAGCGGCCTCTAAAACCTTTTCTTCCGGATCAGGCCGGCTCCCCGTCGCCGCGCCTCCCGGCCGGGCCCGAGCGGGGCGCGGCGCGTGCGGCTGCAAGGCGGAGGAGGGCGGAGGAGGGCGGCGACGCGATGCGGGTCCCCCGCTCGAAGAGCCTGGGGGAGTGCGTGCCGGGCCCCGCGACCGCGGCGGAATCCGGAAGGGAGACTCTGGGCCGCCCGGCCTGCGGATCATGACAGACTCGCCCTCATGAGCGGCAAGGCGGACCCCCGGGCGGCGGGGGAAGGGACCACCTCGAGGACGCGGCTGGACCGGGGGCGCGGCGCGCTCGGGCCCGCGTTGGAGCTCGTGCACACCGGGCGCGCCCCGACCCGGGCCGTGCTCACCGCCGAACTGGGGGTGACCCGGGCGACGGCCGGCGCGGTCGCCGCCGAACTGGAGGCGCTCGGCCTGATCCGCGTGGACGCCCGGCCGGGCGCCGCCGCCGGTTCGCAGGGCCGCCCCTCGCACCGGCTGTCGGTCGCGGAGGACGGCCCGGTGGCCCTCGCCGCGCAGGTGCACGCCGACGGTTTCCGTGCGGCCCTGGTCGGCCTCGGCGGCCGGATCGTGGCCACCGCGCCGGGCTGCGAGACCGTGGACGCCGACCCGGCCAAGGTGCTCGGATCCGTCGTGGAGGCCGGCGCCGAGCTGCTGCGCACCACCGGCCGGCGGTGCGTGGGCGCCGGGCTCGCGGTGCCGTCCGCGGTCGCCGAGCCGGACGGCCTGGCCCTCAACCCGCTCCACCTGGCCTGGCCCGCCGGCGCGCCGGTACGGCGGATCTTCGCGGAGTGCGTGCGCGCGGCGGGCATCGGCGGACCGGCGTTCGCCGCGAACGACGTCAACCTCGCCGCGCTCGCCGAGCACCGCCACGGCGCCGGGCGGGGCGCCCGAGACCTGCTGTGCGTGGCCACCGGCCACCGGGGCGTGGGCGGCGCGCTGGTGCTGGACGGCAGGCTGCACTCCGGCAGCTCGGGCCTCGCGCTCGAGGTCGGCCACCTCACGGTCAACCCCGAGGGGCGTCCCTGCCACTGCGGCAGCCGGGGCTGCCTGGACGTCGAGGCCGACCCGATGGCCTTCCTCACCGCCGCGGGCCGCGAGCCAGGCCCCGAGGTCTCCCTGCTCAAGCAGGCCGACGACCTCATCCGCCACCACTACGACGACACGGCCGTCCGCGGCGCCACCGAGGCCCTCATCGACCGCCTGGGTCTGGGCCTGGCCGGCCTGGTGAACATCCTCAACCCCGACCGCATCATCCTCGGCGGCCTGCACCGCACCCTGTGCGACGCCGACCCGCAGCGCCTGCGCGCCGTCGTCGCCGACCGCAGCCTGTGGGGCCAGAGCGGCGGCGTCCCCATCCTGCCCTGCACCCTCGACCACAACAGCCTGGTGGGCGCCGCCGAACTGGCCTGGCAGCCGGTCCTCGACGACCCCCTCACGGCCCTCACCTGACAGCCCACGCGACGCCCGTGCCCCAGCCGGGCTCGCCCCACCCACGACCGCCCCGGCCGCCTGCCCGGCCTGGTCCCCGCCCGCCCGCCTGCCCGGCGCGTCCGGCTGCCGCGGTCTGCCCGGCTACGGTCGGTACTCCGGGTCTGCCTGGCCGGTTCGGGCGTTCCTGGTCTCCGCACGGTCCTGCCGGTACCGGGCGGCCCGCCCGGCGCGTCCGGCGTTCGCCGTCTGCCCGGCTCCGGCCGCGCCCGCGGTCTGCCCGGCTTGTCCGGCGAGTGCGGCCCCTGGCCGGGCCGCCTCGTCCCGTGACCTGCCCGGTCCGTCCAGCGCCGGCGACGCTGCCGGCGCTTCGGGTGCCCGCGACCTGAACAGCCTGCTCGGGCGCCCGCGGCGCTGACCGGCCCGGCCCGTTCCCCTGTGGCGCTGGCTGGCTCGCCCGGTCCCCGCGGCGCCGACCGGCCCGCCCGTTCCTCCGGTCAGCGCCAGTCGGTGGCGAAGGCGCGGGCCGGGTTCGCCGTCAGGATGAGGTCCACCGCCTCCGCGCCCAGTTCCGCTTCCAGGCGCGGGCGTACACGGCGCAGCAGGTACGGCATCCCGGGACCGCCGTCGACCGAGCGGGCCCCGGCGGTCACCGTGTCGCCGCCGAGCAGCAGCCGGTCGGCGAAACCGGCCTCGGCCAGTGCCCGCACCGCGCCGGGCATCCGCCAGTCGGTCGCGTGATGGGCCCGGGAGGGGCCGTCGAAGGCCAGGTAACAGCCGCTCCGCGCGGCCTGGCGGTGCACCACGGGGTCGGGGGAGCGGTTGAGGTGCCCGAGGATCACCCGGTGCGGCGGCACCGCCAACTCCCCGCACAGCAGGTCCAGTACGTCCATCTCGAGGTGCACGGTGACGGGCGCCCCGGTGGCGTGGTGGGCCTCGGCGGCGGCCTTCGCCGTCCAGCGGGCGTGCGCGTCGAGCGCGTGGAAACCGCCGGCCACCTTGACGAGCCCGGCCCGCGCGCCCGACTCCCCGATGCCCTCGGTCAGTTCGGACACGAAAAGCCGGGCGAGGCCGTCGCCGCGCAGCGCGGTGAGCCGCTCGTCGTCGTAGTGGGCGGCCTGGTGCAGCCCCGTCGCGCACACCACGTGCACCCCGGTGGCCCGCGAGATCCGCACCAGTTCGGCGGCCCGCCGGCCCATCCCGTACGGCGTCCACTGCACCACGCCGGCGCCGCCCGCCGCGCGGAACGCGGCCAGCTCGGCCCGCGCCGCGACCACGTCGGCCAGTTCCCGGCCGGGCAACCGCGGGCTGCGCAGGAAGAGATGGTCGTGGGCGTCGGTCACGCCCAGTTCGTCCGGGCGGATGTCACCGAGGACCGTACGGACGCGGACCGTGTCGGCGCCGTTCACCACTGGCGGCCCCTCGGCAGCGCCTTGCGACCCGGCTGGGACACGTGCAGCACCTGGAACACCTCGCCCTCGGCGTCCGGCAGCCCGTCCTCCCGCCGCGCCCAGAGCGAGAAGTGGACCAGCTCCCAGGCGCGCGTGTCCACGGCGGCCGCCGCGAGCACGGCACCCTCCTGGCCGGCCAGCCGCCGCGTCTCCCGTACCGCCTCCTCCATCAGCTCGGACAGCACCACCGCCTCCGGGACCGGCCGGCGGCGCCGTACGGCCACGCCGATCGCGGAGACGTCCGCGGCGTCGCCCTCCTCATAGGCCAGGCCCGTCCACTGCTGGGCCTCCGGGCGGCCGAAACTGTCGGCGAGACCCTGGAAGGCGCCGCCCCACAGGAACGAGTTCATGCCCTCCACGGTGTTCCACAGGTAGAACGGCGCGTACTGGTTGACCGGCGAGCCGTGCACCCCGCGCTCGCGCATCAGGTACGCCTTGATTCCGAGCCCGTCCCAGTCGTCGAGCAGGTGCCCGATCCTGGCCACGCGGTCGCGGATGATGCCCATGTCGTAGTCGGCGGGCAGGGTCAGCTCGTACTGCAGGGCGTGCATGGTCGGGTTCCTTCCCTCAGGCCGGACGGTCGCAGGCCGGGCGGTCGTGGTTCTCGTGCGGGGCGAGGAGCGACAGCAGTCCCCGGACAGCGGTGTCGAAGGCGGTGGGCGAGCCGGAGGCGCGGGCGAGGACGTAGCCGCCCTGAACGGTGGCGAGGACGGCCGCCGCGATCTCCTCGCCGTCGAGCGTGGCCGCGAACAGGCCCTTTTCCCTGCCCTCCTCGACGATCCGGGCGAGCCGTTCGCGCAGCCAGTCGAGCGTCTCGTCGACCGGCGCGCGCAGCTCCGGGCTGGCGACGACCTCCGGGTCCATGGTGAGCCGGCCGATCGGGCAGCCGCGCAGCACGTCGCGCTCGCGCAGCAGGTACGCCTCGATGCGCTCGTAGGGCGTACCCGGGCCGTCGAGCACGGCCTCGGCGGTGGCGCGCATCTCCTGGGCCGTCCGCCGGATCGCGGCCAGGGCGAGGTCCGGCTTTCCTTTGAAGTGGTGGTACATGCTGCCCTGTCCGGCGCCCGCGCGCTCGAGGATCGCCTTGGGGCTCGTGCCCACGTAACCGCGCTCCCACAGCAGCTCGCGGGTGGAATCGATCAGACGTTCCGGGGTGCTCATGCGGACACTGTACATACCAGTAGGTACAGAAGTCGAGGGTGTCCGTACTCCGCGCGAAGTACCCCAACTGCCGCTGGCCGTACGACGCCCCGCACCCGGTCCGGGTGTGACCCTCGAAGCAGCACATCAGCTCACAACCCCGAGGAGATGAACCGGGATGGAGACCCTTGCCAACTGGCACGGCGGCGGCCCCGGGCCGTGGATCCTGCTCTTCCCGCTGATCTGGGCGGCCGTGATCGTCGGTGCGGTCACGGTCCTGCGCCGCACCGGGTGGCGGACGGCCGGCGGACCGTGGCGCGCCGCCGGCGGCCGCCCCGCAGGCGACTCACCCCTGGCCGTCCTCGGTCGCCGCTTCGCCTCCGGCGAGATCGACGAGGACGAGTACTGGCGCCGCCTGTCGGTCCTGGACGACCAGTTCGGCACCGCGAACAAGGGCGGCACCCACTGACACGGGCCCTCCGCCCGCGCCACCGGCCACGCCCCGCCACATACGTGCGATGCGCGCCGACCGGCGCGCGAGCGGGCCGACGTCACAGGTGCGGGCATCTCGCCTACCCGATGCGGATGTCCGCGCTCGGCGTCTGGACGCGCAGCAGTCTCGCGAGCCGGGGCACTCTGGTGAACCGTCAGCGGCCCGTTCTTGAGGTAATTGATTCGCGCATGGGCAAGCCCGCGCATTACGGTGCGCGCCATGGCAAAGGCGCACGTTCTCACGCCCCGGGCGGACGACTTCCCCCGCTGGTACCAGGACCTGATCACCAAGGCCGAACTGGCCGACAACGGGCCGGTCCGCGGCACCATGGTCATCCGACCGTACGGGTACGGCCTGTGGGAGCGGATGCAGCAGGAGATGGACACCCGGATCAAAGACGCGGGCGCCTCCAACGCGTACTTCCCGCTCTTCATTCCGCAGTCGTACCTGACGAAGGAGGCCGAGCACGTCGAGGGCTTCGCGCCGGAACTTGCCGTCGTCACACACGCCGGCGGGAAAGAGCTGGAAGAGCCCGTCGTCGTCCGCCCCACATCCGAGACGATCATCAACGACTACTTCTCCAAGTGGGTGAACAGCTACCGCGACCTGCCCCTGCTCATCAACCAGTGGGCCAACGTGGTGCGCTGGGAACTGCGGCCGCGCGTGTTCCTCCGTACAACGGAATTCCTGTGGCAGGAGGGCCACACCGCGCACGCCACCTACGAGGACGCCCGGGACTACGCCGCGCACATCCACCGGAACGTGTACGCCGACTTCATGGAGAACGTCCTCGCCATGGACGTCGTGCCGGGACGCAAGACAGCCAGGGAACGGTTCGCCGGCGCGATCAACACGCTCACCCTGGAGGGCATGATGGGCGACGGCAAGGCCTTGCAACTGGGCACCAGCCACGAGCTCGGCCAGAACTTCGCCAAAGCCTTCAACACGCGATACCTGTCGAAGGACGGCCGGCAGGAATACGTCTGGCAGACCTCCTGGGGCTCCACCACGCGTCTGGTCGGCGCACTGGTGATGATGCACGGAGACGACAACGGTCTCCGCATCCCGCCACGTTTGGCCCCGATCCAGGCAGTGGTCCTCGCCGTCAAGGGCGACGACGCGGTTCTGGCCAAGGTCCGCGAGATCGGCGACCGGTTGAGCGCAGCGGGTGTACGCGTGCGCGTCGACGACCGCACAGACACGCCGTTCGGCCGCCGCGCGGTCGACTGGGAGCTCAAAGGCGTGCCCGTACGGATCGAGGTGGGGCCGCGCGACCTGGAGAACGGGACCGCTGTGCTGGTCCGCCGTATCCCGGGGAGCAAGGAGCCGATGGCGATCGAGGCGCTTTCCGCGCTGCTGCCCAGGGTCCTGGAGGACGACCAAGCGCTGCTTCTTGCCCAGTCCCACCAGCGCCGCAAGGACCACACCGTTGAGGTGGCCTCGATCGAGGAGGCCGAGGAGGCCGTGAACAGCGGCTGGGCGCAGATCCCCTGGGCCAGGCTGGGCCCGGAGGGCGAGGCGAGGCTCGCCGAGCAGGGTGTATCCGTGCGGTGCCTGGTGGCCGCGGACGGCTCGGTACCCGAGGCCGACGATCAGCCGGGCAACGTCGCCGTGATGGCACGGGCCTATTGACCGGACGTGGGTGCCACGGCGGTGGGGCTCCAGAGCCGAAACAGGCTTTCGCCGACGGGCTCATGCCTCCTCGTCGACGTCGTCGGGCGCTTCCGGATCGCGAAGGGGGCGCAGACCCTGGCCGGGCCCGCCGGCCGCGAAGTTGAACTGGCCTGCCGGGCCGTGACCGGCCGGCGATTCGGTGACCGGGCCCTACCCGCGAGCCGGTCACCGGCCGCATCCACAGGGCGGCCACCGGCCCCACCCGCGAGGCAGCCAGCGGCCCCGCCCGCGAGCCGGTCACCGGCCCCGCCCGCGAGGCCGTCCATGGCCCGGGCCGCGAACCGGCCCGTGGCTCAGGCCGCGAATAGCCCGGTGGCCCGGCGTGCGGCGCACCGGGTGGCGCTGGTCCCCCCGCCGTGGGTGGCGCGGGTCCGTGGGCCGGCCCGGGGGCTGTCCGGGCCGGCGTGGGTCGGTCGGGGCGCGTGGGTGGGCGCCACGGTGGTGGGTGCGTTGGCCGGGGTCAGCCGGCAACGGCGGACCGGGCCGGGGCGGCGGGGCGGGCGCCCTCGAGGGCGGGGCCGGCTTCGGTGAAGCGGCGGGCGGGCTGGTCCGCGGCCACCAGCCGTGGCGCCCGCGCCGGCACCGCGACGGGCGCGGCGGAGGTCGGCAGGGTGAACCACACCACCTTGCCGTCCTCCCCGTCCGGACGAGCACCCCAGCTCTCGCTCATCGCGGCCACCATGGCCAGCCCGCGCCCCTCGGTGGCGAGCGGCGCGATCTCGCCCATCTCCTCCACGACCGGAAGACGTGGATCGTGGTCGCGTACGGACACGGTGAGCCGGTCGAGCAGCAACTCCAGCTCGACGGTGCACAGCTTGTCGGGCCGGGCGTGCTGGTGGACGTTGGTCAGCAGCTCCGTCACACCGAGCGCGGCCCGGTCTATCAGAGCGTCCAGATGCCAGTAGCGCAGATGCGCCGATACGATTCTGCGGACCTGGCCGATCCGCGACGGCAGGGCTTGGAGCTCCACCGTGCAGTGCCTGCTTGGGTGACTGATCACGGCTGCGACTCCCCGACGTTGAGGTCCGGAAGAACACGACGTTTCGGATGCAGCAGGGCGCCTGCGTGACGCTGCCGCCTGCTGTCGTGGCCGGCGGGCTGGTTCGCAGCGTTATCGCCGGTAAACCCAGAGTGACGTGAGACCAGCGTGACGCAAGGGGTTCGGTACCGCAACTTCGAGCCACCTTCCCGGCCGCTCAGCCGCGCCGCCCCGACGCCCTGCGCACGGCCTCGACGAACCGGTGCGCGGCGGGCGGTCCCGGCTCCCCGGGAGCGGGGTCCCGGCCGCCGAGGGTCAGCACGTACCGCGTGCCGTCGAGGTCGGCGAGTGCCCGGCCCTCCGGCGCGAACCACGGCCTGGAGGCGCGCACCGCCCGCAGCGGCGCGCTGTCGATCTCGCTGCCGCAGCTGTTGAGCAACTCCAGCCTGCCGTCGGCGATCCGGACCCGCCCGGCCCGCGTGAGCGACCGCAGCCGTCTGCCGATCCCCACACCCGTCGCCGTGAACTCCGCCTTCGCCATCCTTCCCCGCCCCCTCGCACGGGTCCTCGCGTCCCGCGCCGTGCAGTCTGCCCCCCTTCGGCACGGAGCACCAGTGCACGCGGCGCGTTCCCGACCGGCGCCCGGAGCACTCGGCCGAATGCGCCCCCACCCGTGCGCTCGATCGCCCCCCGCAGGCTTCTGGCGTGCCATGCCCAAGCCCTCTCTTTGAGACCCTCAAAGGGGCGTTTATGCAGGTGAGAAGCGTACGGAAGCCGTCTATCATCGGTTGCGTCCGGCCGCGCGACACGCCGTCGGCGCCCAGCCCAAGGAGTCCCGCCGTGAGTAGCACCGAGCAGCGCCGGACCGGCGAAACCCTCGACGTCGACCGCAGCGACGCCGGCTACCGCGGCTGGCTGAAAGAAGCCGTGCGCAAGGTCCAGGCCGACGCCAACCGCTCCGCCGACACCCACCTGCTGCGCTACCCGCTGCCCGAGGAGTGGGGCATCGACCTGTACCTCAAGGACGAGTCCACCCACCCCACCGGCAGCCTCAAGCACCGTCTGGCGCGCTCGTTGTTCCTCTACGGTCTGTGCAACGGCTGGATCCGTCCCGGACGCCCGGTGATCGAGGCCTCCAGCGGTTCCACGGCCGTGTCCGAGGCGTACTTCGCCAAGCTGATCGGCGTCCCCTTCGTCGCGGTCATGCCCCGCACCACCAGCGCCGAGAAGTGCCGGCTGATCGAATTCCACGGCGGCCGCTGTCACTTCGTGGACGATCCGCGCACGATGTACGAGGCCTCCGCCGCGCTCGCGGCCGAGACCGGCGGCCACTACATGGACCAGTTCACCTACGCGGAGCGGGCCACCGACTGGCGCGGCAACAACAACATCGCCGAATCCATCTTCCGCCAGCTGGAGTTGGAGCGCTTCCCGGAGCCGGCCTGGATCGTGGCCACGGCGGGCACCGGCGGCACCTCCGCGACCCTCGCGCGCTATGTGCACTACATGCAGTACGACACCCGCATCTGCGTCGCCGACCCGGACAACTCCTGCTTCTTCGAGGGCTGGACGACCGGCGACACGGACGTCACCTGCGACTGCGGCTCACGCATCGAGGGCATCGGCCGGCCCCGCATGGAGCCGAGCTTCGTGCCCGGCGCGATCGACCGCATGATGAAGGTGCCGGACGCGGCCGCCGTCGCCGCCGTACGCGCCCTGGAGCACGCCATCGGCCGCAAGGCGGGCGGTTCCACCGGCACCGGCCTGTGGAGCGCCCTGAGGATCGTCGCCGGGATGGTGGCGGCGGGCGAGCGGGGGAGCGTGGTCACGCTGCTGTGCGACCCGGGCGACCGCTACCTCGACAAGTACTACTCGGACGCCTGGCTGGCCGCCCAGGACCTGGACATCGCCCCCTACGCGCGGACCATCGACGCCTTCCTCACGACCGGCGAATGGCCGCAGGGCTGAGCCGCACGCATCGCGCACCTCACCGAACCGCCCGCCACGTGCGCCCGCGCGCGCCCTCCTCAGCCCGCCGCCAGGCGCCGGTCCAGCGCGGTCACCGCGTCCCGGAAGGCTCGGCCGAGGCCCGCGCGGCCGACGGTGAGCAGGAGCCGCAGCGCGGCCGTGCCGTCCACCGCGAACGTCCACTGGACCCGGGTCCCGCCGCCCGCGGGCGTGAGCCGCCACTCCTCGGCCAGGGCCCGTAGGCCAGGCGCGTTGGTGGCGTCCACGCGGTAGGCGTAGACCTCGGCCTCCTTTGCGGCCAGCACCGTCTCCTCGAACCACGTCCCGCCCCGCAGCCGCACCTCGCGCCCGAGGTCGGTCGGCCGCGCCGACGTCACCGCCGAGAACCAGTCGGACCAGCCCGGCACGTCCTCGGCGAGCGCGCGGTAGACCCGCTCGGGGGCGGCCCGGATCTCGCGCGCGAAGACCAGGCGTACGGGGGCGGTCTCGACGAAGTCGATTCCCACCGGGCGCAGACGGCGAACCATGGACGCAACCCCCTCCTGGCGGCGGCCGGCGGTGGGTCGGCCGGGCGCCGCTCAGCGTAGCTGACGGCCCCTCAGATGTCTGCCCCGTCCTCCGGCTCGCCCGCCACCACCAGCCGCAACTGCTCCGCGACCTCCGCGCGCGCGTCGTCCGGCAGCCCCGCGTCCGTCACCAGAGTGTCCACCTGGTGCAGCCCGGCGAACGAACTCAGCCCCACCACACCCCACTTGGTGTGGTCGGCGACCACCACGACCCGGCGGGCCGACTGCACCAGCCGCCGGTTGGTCTCGGCCTCCGCCAGGTTCGGCGTGGACAGCCCGGCCTCGGCCGATATCCCGTGCACCCCGAGGAACAGCATGTCGAAGTGGAGCGCGGCGATGGCCTGGTCGGCCACCGGCCCCACCAGCGAGTCGGACGGGGTGCGCACCCCGCCGGTCAGCACCACGGTCGCCGCACCCGGCCGCTGACCGGAGGTGCGGTGCGCCGCGTGGAAGACGTCCGCCACCCGCACCGAGTTGGTCACCACGGTCAGGTCCGGCACGTCCAGCAGATGATGGGCCAGCGCGTACGTCGTCGTACCGCCCGACAGGGCGATCGCCGTGCCCGGCGCGACCAGCCGGGCCGCCGCCCGCGCGATGTCCTCCTTGGCGGTCAGCTCGAGACCGGACTTCGCCTCGAAGCCCGGCTCGTGCGTGCTCGCCTCCAGGACCGGGACCGCGCCGCCGTGCACCTTCTCGAGCATGCCCTGGCGGGCCAGCGCGTCGAGGTCGCGGCGGACGGTCATGTCCGACACGCCCAGCTTGCGGGTCAGCTCGTTGACCCGGACACCGCCGCGGCGCCGGACCTCGTCCAGAATCAGGGCGCGCCGCTGCTCCGCGAGGAGGTTCTGATTCTCACTCACGTGTGCTCCGGTTCCTCTCGCCTCAAGCCGACCGACCCGCTTCGCGCACGCGCCCCGGCGAGGAGGTCCGAATCCGTCACGTCACCGGTGTGCGGGCGTCCCATCCTTTCACGGGTGGCCGTCCGGCGCGCCACCGCCCACCTCGGCGCGCTCATGCCATACACACGCCGTCGCCGTCGCTGTCGCCGCCGTCCCGCCGTCACCGTCGCCCCGGTGTCGCCGTACGCCGGTGTCGCCGCACGCCGCTGTCACCCGGATCGGGGACATCGCGTCCCAGGGGCTGTGCCGGCGTGCCCCGACCGGGATCCTGGTGCCACGGGCCCGCACGGACACGGCCCGACGGTGCGTCACGGGGGAGCGGCGAACAGTGGAACGTGCGCAGCAACGCGCGGCGGCCGGGGCCGGGGCCCCCGAGCCGCCCGAGCCGGCGGAGACCGCCCTGGAACTCCTGGTCCACGGAGTCGGCGGCACCACGCCCGAGAAGATGCTCGACGACCCGCGCACCGTGCGGATCACCGGGGACGACACGGCGGCGGTCTTCCGCCGCGCGGCCGACGCCGACGCCGAGGACCGCCCCGCCGGGCGGCGCGCCGAGCCGGTGCCGGAGGCGTACGTGTGGTGCAACCTCACCTCCGGCAACGGCGCCCGCGCGCTGTGGCTGCTGCTCCTGCCGTTCATGGTCGTCAACCTCGCCCACTGGATGCGCCCCACGGCCCACTCACGCCCCCGCACCGTGCGCCTGTACGGGCTGCTCGTACGGCTGGCCGGCCTCACCCTCACCGTGCTGCTCGTCGCCGCCGCCTGCGAGGTCGCCCTCGACCTGGCCGCCTGGCAGTGCGCGGGCACGCGCGCGTGTGCGGCACGGCATTCCTGGCTCGGCTTCCTGTCGCCGGCGGGCGGCGGCTGGTGGAGCGCGCCCGGCCGCCGTCTCTCCCTCGCCGCCCTCGTCCCCGCCGCCCTCACGGCCCTGCTGTGGTACCTCTCCCACCGCACCTGGAGCGCCTACGAGTCCCAGCAGCCGATGTCCCGGGACGCCGAGCCGGAGGAGACCGGCGCCGGCGGGCCGGAGCCGGAGGAGACCGGCGCCGGGGGGCCGCTCGGCCGGCCCGGCTTCTGGTACGGCCGCCGCCTCGTGGCCCGGCTGCGCGCCGCCCACACCGCCGCGGGCCTGCTCACCGTCGCCGCGGCCGTCGCCGCGCCCGCGGCCGCCTTCGACCGCCGTCCCGGCGGCCCGACGGCCCTGGACGTCCTCGGCTGGAGCCTGCACGCCGCGCTCGTCGCGCTCGCCGCCGTGGTGGTGGGCGTCGTCTGCCGCCGGGGCCGCAGCGAGCACCGGCCCGACCGGCGGCTGGACCGCCACCTCGTACGGCGGCTCCCGCTCGCCGCGCTGCTGCTGCTCCTTCTCACCGCCGTGTACGCGGGCTGGCCGCGCCCGGCCTGGCACTCCACGGGCCGGCTGGCCGGCGACACCACGTTCGGCGGGATCGCCCTGGCCCAGGGCCTGCTGGTCGTGCTGCTCGCCGTCACCGCCCACGCCCTGTACCGCACCGCCCCCGACCCCCGCGCCGCGTTACACGGGCAGGGCGGCCCCGCCGTCGCCACACTGGCGTGCGCGCTCGGCGGGGTGATGTCCGGCGGGGTAGCCCAGCGCGTGGCCGACTGGATGGACGGCACCGGCGGCTCGATCCCCGGCCCGCCGGTACTGCTGACCTGGCAGGCCTCCGTCATCCCGCCCCTGCTGCTGCTCCTGCTGGTGCTCGGCGCACGCCTCGCCGGCCGCGCCCGGCGGCTGGCCCGCGCCGAGCGCCACGGTCCGCCGGGACTACCCGGACGAGCCCGAGGACCCCGAACGCACCCGCCGGATCGCCCGCACCCGCGCCATGGCGACCCTCACCGACGACGCTCCCCTCGTCGTGGGCGTCACCTCCCTGGCCACCCTCCTGCTCGGGGGCGCCGCGCTGGCGGGCGCCCTGACCGGCCACCGCACCCCGGCCGGCGCCGCGCGAGGCGCCCACCCGCTGGTCCAGGGCGCGTCCGACACCGCGCAGGCCCTCGGGTCCTGGCTGGTCGGACTCGGCTTCGTACTCCTGGTCACCTGGGGGCGCCGCGCCTACAAGGACGCCTCCGCCCGGCGCACCATCGGCATCCTCTGGGACGTCGGCACCTTCTGGCCGCGCGCCGCCCACCCCTTCGCCCCGCCCTGCTACGCCGAACGCGCGGTGCCCGACCTCACCTGGCGCATGGCCACCTGGACGCGCGCCACCGGCGGCCGGCTGGTGCTGTCCGGGCACTCCCAGGGCAGCGTGCTGGCCGCCGCCGCGGCCTGGCAGCTCACCCCCGCGGTGCGCCGGCGGGTGGCGCTGTTGACCTACGGCTCCCCGCTCACCCGGCTCTACGGCCGCTGGTTCCCCGCCCACTTCGGGCCGGCCGCCCTCGGCGCCCTGCACCGCGACGTCGACTGCTGGCGCAACCTGTACCGGCTCACCGACCCCATCGGCGGCCCGGTCGCGCCGCCCGGCGACAGCGGCGCCGCCGTCGACCGCGCCCCGCTGAAGGACCCGCTCGCCTACGGCCGCACCGCACGGCATCCGCTGCCCGCACCGATCCTCGGCCACTCCGACTACCAGGCCGACCCCGCCTTCGCCGAGGAACGCGCACGCCTGCTCGCCCGCCTCCACCCGGACCTGCCCACACCGCGCCGCGGCCGGAGCCTGCCCGGCGGCGCTCAGGGCAGCGCGGGCAGGTCCTCGGCGTAGAGCAGCGTCAGGTCGTCCGTGCTCGGGTCGGCGAACTGGGCCACCCGGCCCGCGTGCCGCTCCACCATGGCCTCGAAGGTCTGGCGCGCGGTACGGCCGTTGCCGAACGCGGCGCCCTTCGGGATCTCGGTGAAGTACTTCAGCAGCGCCTCGGCCGTTCCCGGCGCCAGCCGGTACTCGTGCTCCTCGGCCTGCTGCTCCACGATCCGCAGCAGCTCCTCGGGACCGTAGTCGCCGAAGGTGATGGTGCGGGAGAAGCGGGACGCCACACCCGGGTTGACGGACAGGAAGCGCTCCATCTCGGCGGTGTAGCCGGCGACGATCACCACTACCGCGTCCCGGTGGTCCTCCATCAGCTTCACCAGCGTGTCGATGGCCTCCTTGCCGAAGTCGCGGCCCGCGTCCTCGGGCGAGAGGGCGTACGCCTCGTCGATGAACAGCACCCCGCCGCGCGCGCGTTCGAAGGCTTCCTGGGTGCGGATGGCGGTGGAGCCGATGTGCTCGCCGACCAGGTCGACGCGGGACACCTCGACCAGATGCCCCTTGTCGAGGACGCCCAGGGAGGCGAGGATCTCGCCGTAGAGACGGGCGACCGTCGTCTTGCCGGTGCCCGGCGAGCCGGTGAAGACCAGGTGCCGCTTGACCGAGGCGGCCTTCAGGCCCGCCCGCTGCCGGCGCCGGCCCACCTCGATCATGTCGGTGAGGGCGCGCACCTCCCGCTTCACGCTGTCCAGGCCCACCAGCGCGTCGAGCGCGCCCAGCACGTCCTTGGCGCTGCGCGCGGACGCCTCCGGCTCGGGGGCGGTCACCGCCGGCTCCTGCTCGGTGCTGCGCTGGCCGGGGATCGCGCCCAGCAGACCGGGCGACGGACTCGTCGTCTGCACGGCCGTCTCCCGGGCCGCCGGCGGGCGCACCCCGCCGCTCTCGTCGCTGGAGCAGTCCTCGACCACGGGTCCGGAACCCGGCCCGGCGTCGGCGCCACCGTCCGCGAACTCGTAACCCCCGCGCGCGCAGCGCTCCGTACGGCACTTGCGCAACGTCGTACGGCAGCCGTCGATCACATGGAAGCCGTAGCCGCCGCTGCCCGTCACCCGGCAGCCCAGGAAGCTGCCGCGGCCGCCCGCCGACACGTAGAAACCGGCCTCGGCGGGGTTGGAGACCGTGCAGCGCTCGACGGTGGGGTCGGCGCCCTTGGTGACGATCACGCCGGTCTGGGTGCCGTCCACCGTGCAGTTGCTGAGCGTGCCCCCGCTGCCGTGGTCGCGGAACCAGGCGCCGGTGGCCGCCTGGCTGATGCGGCAGTCGTCGAGCTGCGCGGTGGCGCCGTCGCTCACCGACACCGCGGTGTTGCGCACCTGGGTGAGGTCGCTGTCCACCACGTCCGCGCGGGAGCCGCGGTCCAGCACGAACAGCGCGTCCGGCACGTCGTGCACCCGGCAGGAGTCCAGGACCGCGGTCGCGCCGTCGCTGACCCACACCGCCGGGTAGTCGCCGGTGCTGTCGAAGATCTCGCACTGGTTGGCGTCCACGCGGGTCCCCGGGTCCCACACGGACAGGCCGTTGCGCCCGAACTGACGCACCGTCGTCCGCTTCAGCGTCAGCACCGAACGCGACCGCAGGTCCACCGCGTTCTCCGGGATGTCGTGGATGCGGCAGTCGGCCAGCGTCAGCACGGCGTCCGTGTCGAGCGTGACGCCGTCCGCGGTGGTGCGGTGCACCTCGCAGTCGGTGAGGTGGGCGGTGGCCCGCGCGGTGACCTGGACGCCGCTGCCCCGCACCTCGTAGACCTCGCAACCGACCGCCTCCAGCGCGGAGTTGTCGCCGGTCACGGTCAGGCCCGAACCCGAGGCATGGTGCACGCGGCAACGCTCCAGGCGGGGGTGCGCGCCGCCGTGCACCGCCACCGCGGCCTGTCCCGCCGCGACGACCTCGCACTCCTCGAACACCCCGCCGCCGCCGTCCAGTACGGCGATGCCGATGCCGGCCGGATTGTCGACGGAGCAGCGCCGCACGGTCGGCCGGGCGCCGCCGCGCACCTCGATGCCCGCCGCGGACCGGGTGACGATCCGCACGTCCCTGAGCTCGGGCGCGCCCTCCTCGACCAGCAGCGCTGGCGCGGCCGCGTCCTGGCCCTCCACGTGCAGGTCCTGCACCACCGCCGAGGCCCGCACGGTCAGCGGCACCCCGTCCGCGGGCGCGATGCGCACCGAACCGGGGGAGCCCTCCGGGCCGCGCAGGGTCACCGCCCGCTGGACGACGAGGTTCTCGCGGTAGGTGCCCGGGGCGACGGTGAGGACGTCGCCGTCCGCCGCGGCCTCCAGGGCGGCGGCGAGCGATGCGTACTCCCCCGTGCGGCGCCGCCACCGCGATGTGCCGGTGTGCGTCACCTGGACCGTGCCCTGTGCCATGGCGTTGCTGTGCCCCCACCTCGTCGTGCTGACGGCTCGTTCGCCTTCGGAGAGCTCCCCGGTGGCTCGCGCGCGTGGACCTGATGCCGAGTGCGTCGGCCGGTCCACCGTAGCGTGCGCGCGGGCGGTCGGTTGACCGGAGCCGGAAGGCCGTCAGCTGCCGGTGCCGGTACGGCCCCAGTCGGGGCCGGCGCGGTCCCATGCCTGGTCCCAGCGGGCGTATCTGCGGCGCACCAGCCGCCAGACGATCAGTCTGCGTATGCTCTCGAAGAGGCCCGCGGAGAGCATCGCCGCGCCGAGTCCGGCGATGACCGCGTGCGTGGTGGCGGTGGCGGAGTCCAGGGGACGGGTCACCATCGTGCCGTGCTCGTCCGTCCACAGGGTGAAGTGGTCGCCGGTGTGCGGGTGGTTGAGGGTCGTGGTGAGCTGGCCGTGCCGCCGGGTGCCGTCGGGGGCGGTCCAGTCGGCGGCGACCCGGCTGCCGGAGTCCCGCCCGGAAGCGCTCTCCGGAGCCGGCGCGGGCGCCGCTTCGGCCGCCTTGCCGGTGATGGTGGCCGTGACGAGGTGGCGGGCCGCGCGCTGCTCGCGCACGGACTGCTGGAGCGCGTCCTGGGCGGCGAAGCCGACGAGCGAGCCGATCACGGGGGCGGCGACCAGGATCAGCAGCAGCGACACCAGGGCCACCCAGGACTCGACCAGGTCCGTTGTGCGCCGCAGCGGATTGTGCCGCCAGCGCCACAGACCGCCCACTGCCCGCAAGGCCCCCACCCCCTTCCCGCTCCGTGATAACCCCCGGCGGAGCCCTTCGCCCGTGGAACCGGCCGAAGAGAGAGCGAAATCACCCCCCGGCCGGCGCCTCGCGGACTGGTCCGCCGACATCACAACGGCCCGGCCCCGGCCGGTGGTTCCCGGACGCGCCGGGCGGATCACTCCAGGATCGCCACCGGGTCGCCGATCCGGAGGACGCCGGTGGACTCCGGCACGAGGTTCTGCCCGAAGACCAGCTCGCCGCCGAAGCGCCTGTGGCGGCCGAGCGTGCGCAGCGGCTCCTTGCCGCGTTCGGCGGTGGCCTGGTCGGTGGTGGTCACCACGCAGCGGCCGCACGTCTTGGCGACCCGGAAGGTCACCTCGCCGATCGCGACGCGCCGCCAGTCGTCCTCGGCCCAGGCGGTGGTGCCCGCGACCACCACGCTCGGCCGGAAGCGGTTCATGGGCAGCGGGCCCTCGTCGGCGTGATCGCCCTCGGCGATCAGGGAGTTGAGGGAGTCGAGCGAGGAGACGGCGGTGAGCAGCAGCGGGAAGCCGTCGGCGAAGCTCACCGTCTCGCCGGGCAGCGCGTAGTCGGGGTCGACGGGCCGGCGCGTGGCGGGGTCGTCCATGTGCAGCAGGCGCACGTCCGCGCCCACGTACTCGCTGCACCAGGCGTGCGCGGCGGGGCCGGCCGGAACGGCCTCGACCTTGTCGCCGAAGATGTCCACGGTCACCGTGGCCCCCGGCCGGGGGGCGTGCACCGTCAGCGGGTCGCGCCCGGGCGCGGACAGACGGAGACCGCCGCCGGGCACGGGCTCGGCGGCGGCCAACGCGAGGTGTGGCTGCTGGCGTTGGGTGACGACCTTTCCCCCGTCGTCGATCAGTGCCCAGCGCCGGTCCCCGGCCAGCCCCCAGGGCTCCACCACGGCCTCCCGGGGCGCGAGGCCCCGGAACGCCTTGACCGGATAGAGGTGGATCGACCGCAGCTCCGCATTCCCCATGACCTCATCCTGCCAGGCGGCGCGGACGGCCGGGGAGCGGATCAGTAACCGCGGTACTGCTGGTTGTTGTACGGGTCCTGGTAGGGCGCCGCGGCGGGACGGGGAGCGGCTGGACGCATCGCCTCGTAGCCCGTGCCGCCCATCATCGGGCGCGGGGGCTGCGGCTGCGGCTGGCCGGGATACCCGCGCGGGGCCGAGGCCTGCTGCGGGATGTAGTACGCCGCCGGCGCCTGCTGCAGCGGGGCGGGCTGCGGCGCCTGCGGGTAACCGTAGGAGGGCTGGGACGGGGCTGCCGGGAGGGCGGGCAGGGCCGAGGGGAGCGCGGGCAGGTGGCTGCTGCTCGTGTCGTACGGCGCGGGGACCCGGATCGGGGCGATCTGCGGGGTGCCCCGCTCGGCCACGAGCGAGTCGTAGATCGGGGTGTCCGGGAAAGGCGACGCGGAGTAGTAACCGCCGCCATAAGTGGAGCGGGGGGAGGTCATGGCACATAAGTTAAGCCCACGATGTGCTGGTTGGGGAGACCGATAAGAGGGTTGTTTTCCGTGTCGGCGGTGACGTGGGATCCCCAATGCGAGCGAACTTGGCAAAAAGGGGCGCCAATCGGTGCTCGGATCGGGTAAATGGCAAGCTCCCGGCGGGTTACCGGCGGTCGGCCGGGGCCCGTCCCACCGCTTTTCCGTGGGAGTCCGGGGCCTGGCGGGAATAGGTTGGGACGGGCGGCGGGCCGAGCGACCGCCGGGACACGGCCTGGCCGACACGCGATGGGGGCGAACATGTCAATGCCGAAAGGCTCGAACACACCGGTGCCGACCGCGGCTCTCCGCGTCGAGATCGGCCGGCGCTCCGGACCGGGCGTGCCCGACACGGACGCCTCGGCGCTCCTCCTGGCGGGCAAGAAGGTCCGCTCCGACTCCGACTTCGTCTTCTACAACCAGCCCGCGCATCCCTCCGGCGCGGTCCGGCACGAGGGCAAGCGCGACGCCGGCGGCCACGTGAGCGAGACACTCCTCGTCGACCTGGCGCGCGTGGAGCCCGGCATCGACCGCATCGTCCTGGCCGCCTCGGCCGACGGCGGCACCTTCGGCCGGGTGCCCGGCCTCTACATCGAGGTGCGGGACGCCGCCGGGGGCCAGGTGGCCGCCCGCTTCGACAGCGTCGGCGCCACCGTCGAGACGGCGTTCCTGCTCGGCGAGTTCTACCGCAGACAGGGCGCGTGGAAGTTCCGCGCCGTGGGCCAGGGCTACGACAGCGGCCTGGAGGGCCTCGCGACCGACTTCGGGATCACCGTCGACGAACCCCGGCACACGGCGCCGCCCACCGCCCCCGCACCGGGACCGGCGTCCGCGACCGGACCCGGGCACGCTCCCGCGCCGGGCACGCTTCCGCCGCCCGCCGGGGCGCCCGTACCGCTTCCCCCGCCCGCCGGCCGGCCGGCGGCGCCCCCCGTCACCGTTCGCCCGCCCGCCGGCTCACCGCCGCCGCCCGCACCCGTCCGCCTGGCCAAGGTGACGCTGACCAAGTCGGCCCCGTCGGTCTCGCTGACCAAGCAGGGCGGCACCTCGGGCGCCATGCGCGTGAACCTCAACTGGCAGGTGCGCAAGCAGTTCACCGGCTGGGGCAGCAAGCGCGGGCGGGCCGTCGCCGCCCACGCCGACCTCGACCTCGACCTGTGCGCCCTCTACGAGCTCTCGGACGGCCGCAAGGGCGTCGTCCAGGCCCTCGGCAACGCCTTCGGCGCCCTGCACCAGCCGCCGTACATCCACCTCGACGGCGACGACCGCACCGGCGCCGTGGCCGAGGGCGAGAACCTCACCGTCAACCTCGACCACAAGGACGCCTTCCGGCGCATCCTCGTCTTCGTGACGATCTACGAAGGCGCCCGGTCCTTCGCCGACCTGCACGCCACGGTCACGCTCCAGCCGCAGCACGGCGCCCCGATCGACTTCTCCCTCGACGAGTGCACCGTCCCCTCGACCGTCTGCGCGCTCGCCCTGATCACCAACACCGGCGGCGACCTCCTCGTCCAGCGCGAGGCCCGCTACCTGGTCCCGGACCGCGGGGTGAGCCCGCAGCGCACCATCGACCGCGCCTACGGCTGGGGCATGAACTGGACACCCGGCCGCAAGTGAGCCGCCCGCCGGGCCCGGCGGGCGGTCACCCCTCGTCGGGCACGGCGTCCGGGCGCGCGTAGGTGCGGCCCTTCCAGGCCGCGCCCCGGCCCCGGTAGTGCTGCACCGCCGAGTCCACCGTCATCAGCAGATAGAGGAACGCGGTCAGCGGCAGCAGCGGAGCGAGCCACAGCGGCAGACGGTAGTAGCGCAGCATCGGGACGTACGTCCCCGTCATCACCAGCCACGCCAGGCCGCCCGCGAGGGCGCCCGCCGCGCTGCCCCCCGCCAGTCCCGCGACCAGGGCCACCGGCGGCACGAGGTAGACCAGGACCAGGCCGGCGACCGTGCCGAGCAGCAGCAGCGGGCTGTGGCGCAACTGCGCATACGCGCTGCGCGAGACCATGCGCCACAGGTCGTGCAGCCGGGGATAGGGGCGCACGCTGTCCACGCCCTCGGCTAGCCCCAGCCAGATGTGCCCGCCGCCGCCCTTCACCGCCCGGGCGAGCGCCACGTCGTCGATCACGGCCTGCCGGATCGCGTCCGGGACGCGCGCCCGCTCGGCGGTGTCGGCGCGCAGCAGGACGCAGCCGCCCGCGGCCGCCGCCGTCCGCGAACCCCTGCGCCCGATCCGGCGGAAGGGGTACAGCTGCGCGAAGAAGTAGACGAAGGCCGGCACCACCAGCCGCTCCCAGGCGCTCTCCACCCGCAGCCGGGCCATCTGGGACACCAGGTCGAAGCCCCCGGCCCGCGCCGACGCCACCAGCCGGCGCAGGCTGTCGGGGGCGTGGGCGATGTCCGCGTCCGTCAGGAGCAGGTACTCGGGGGCACGCCCGCGTGCCAGGCCGATGCCGTGCCGTACGGCCCACAGCTTGCCCGTCCAGCCGGCCGGCGGCTCCCCCGGGGAGGCCACGGTCAGCGGCAGCCCGCCCCCGGCGCGCGCCAGTTCGCGGGCCAGGTCCCCGGTGCCGTCCGTGCTGCCGTCGTCGATCAGGAAGACCTCCGCCCGGCCGGGGTAGTCCTGGGCGAGCAGCGTGGGCAGGCTCCGCGGCAGTACGGAGGCCTCGTCCCGCGCGGGGACCACGACGCACACGGCGGGCCACTCGCCGGCGTCCGGTTCGGCGGGCGGCGGCGGATCACCGGCAGCGGCCCGGGGGAGTCTGACGTCCGTGCGCCAGAAGAACCCCTGGGCGAGCAGCAGCCACAACCAGGCGGCAAGCGATACGACGGCACTCCACACGATCACGCTCACCCGCGCAGTCTGCCCCACGCGGGTCGCTCGTTCGAGGGCATCGTCTATCGTGGCCGGGTGAAGATCGCGCTCATGGACTCCGGAATCGGGCTGCTGGCGGCCACCGCCGCGGTACGGCGTCTGCGACCCGACGCAGATCTGGTGCTCTCCCTGGACCCCGCGGGCATGCCGTGGGGTCCTCGTACGCCGGAGGACCTCACCTCGCGTGCCGTGTCCGTCGCCGAGGCGGCCGCCGCCCACGCGCCCGACGCCCTGATCGTCGGCTGCAACACCGCGACCGTGCACGCGCTGACCACCCTGCGCACGCTCCTGGAACCGGCCCTGCCGGTCGTCGGCACGGTGCCCGCGATCAAGCCGGCCGCGGCGGGCGGCGGCCCCGTGGCCATCTGGGCCACCCCCGCCACCACCGGCAGCGCCTACCAGCGGGGCCTGATCCGCGACTTCGCCGGCGGCGTGCCCGTCACCGAGGTGCCCTGCTGGGGACTGGCCGAGGCCGTGGAGCACGCGGACCAGACGGCGATCGACGACGCGGTCGCCGCGGCCGCCGCGCTGACCCCGGGCGACGTGACGACCGTCGTACTGGGCTGCACCCACTACGAACTGGTCGCCGAGCGCATCCGCGCCGCCGTGCAGCGCCCGGGCCGGCCGCCGCTGGCGCTGCACGGCTCGGCGGGCGCCGTCGCCGCGCAGGCCCTGCGCCGCATCGGCGCCCGGCCCCGGCCCGAGGCGCCCGCGCGGGGCGCCGTGACGGTGCTGCTCAACGGAGAGCAGGGCGTGCTTCCCGCCCCGGCGCTCGCCTACGACGAGGGCCGCCTCCTGCAGCCGGTCACCCCCGCGCTCTGACCCGCGCGTACCCGCGCGTACCCGCGGCGTCCCGCGCGGGTACGCGGCCGGTCCGAAGCCGGTACGGCCGGTAGGGGGCCGGTGCGCGGCCGGTAGGGCCCGGTGCGCCGCCGGTCGGGCCCGGTGCGCGGCCGCCGGGGACACTCGGCGTCCGCGACGCGCTACCCACGGCGAGGAACTTGAGTAACCTCGTTGGCATGAGGGACCACCGCCGAGGCGACCACGGCCCGAACCCCGACGTCTGGACCGGACGCGCCACCAACCGGTTCCAGTGGCTGCTGGCGCTGGTCGGCGCCGCCTGCCTGGCGCTGGGCGTCGAACTCGCGGTGGACTCGGCGTGGAACTCCGGCGTGGCACCCCTGGTGATGTCCGTGGTCGGCTGCATCGCGGCCGGACTGCTCGTCCTCTTCGGCACCCTGGCCTTCGTGCACGTCGCGCTGAAGGTCGACAAGGAGACACTGGAGGTGCGCTGCGGCCACATCGGGCTGCCGCGCCGCCGCATCCCGCTCGCGCACGTCGCCGGCGCCGAGTTCGCACCGCACGTCACCCCCCGCCACTGGGGCGGCTGGGGCTACCGCTGGCGGCCGGAGAAGGGCACCGCCGTCGTCGTGCGGCGGGGTGAGGGCATCGTGCTGCGGCTCTGGGACGGGCACACGTTCACCATCACGATCGACAACGCCGAGTCGGCGGTCCGCGTGATCAAGGACCGCCTGCACCCGCCGACGCCGGGCGCCGTCTGAGCAGCGCCGCACCCGGGCCCACGGCCGCTGAAGACCCAAGGCGTCAGCGGTCGAGCCTCGCAGGGTTGGCGCTCACGGTGTGAGCCGGTCCCGCGACGGGCGTGCCCCGGCCACCGCGGGCCCGGCCTCCTCGGCCAGGGGGCGTGCCGTGGCCAGCCCCGCCAGCAGCCCCGCGCCCACCGACACCTCGGTGAAGCTCAGCGCGTCACCGACGGCGGCGATCGCCGCGAGGGCGGTCAGAGCGGCACCCGCCGTCAGGGCGACGGGCGTGGGCCGCGCGGTGCGCCACAGCGCGTAGAGCACCCATGCGTACGCCGCCGCCAGCAGCGCCACGCCGATCAGGCCCTGCTCGGCGGCCTGCTGCCACAGCGCCGAGTGCGGCTTGCCGTCGGGCTGCAGCGACTGCGCGGCTGTCGCGCTGAACTCCCCGAAGCGGCCCGGTCCGACGCCCAGGCCGGCGTCGCGGTGGGCCAGGTGGAGCGCCTCCCGCCAGAGGGCGACGCGGTGCGCGGTCAGCTGCCCCTCGAGCGAGTCGGCGAGGCCGCCGGGCAGCATCCGCGCGGCCAGCGCCCAGCTCGCCCCCGTCACCCCGGCGGCCACCAGCGCCAGGGCGGCGACGGCGGGCCCGCGGCGCCGTATCCGGCCGGCGGCCAGCGAGCAGAGCAGCACCACGACGCAGCCGGCCAGCCCGGCTCCCGAGCCGAGCGCGGCGGCGGTCACCGCGACCGCGACGGCCAGGGCGCGCAGCGCCAGGCGCAGCACGGGCGCCGGCGCGGCCCACGCGGCGCAGCAGGCGGCGCCCGCCGACAGCGTCAGCACGCCCGCCGTGGCGCCCGCGTGCCCCAGCGGGGCGGTGAACTGCGCACCGGGAGCCAGCCCCGGGGCCGCCACCGCGAGCGCCGCCCCGGCCAGCGCCCCGGCGCAGGGCGCGGCCACCGGCAGCAGCGCGCCGCAGATCCTGCCCGTGGCGTACCCGGCGGCGACGGCGAGCACGGCCAGCAGCACGCCCTCGGGCCGGCCCTCCTGCCACGCGCCCGTGACCAGCGACCATGCCGCGCAGGCGCCGAGCACCGCGACACCGGCCGCGTCAGAAACGTTTCGTCCGGCGTCGTACGCCTGTCTTCCGCCGTCCGCCCCGCCCGCGGACGTCATCCCCGTGGACCGCACCCATCGCCCCCCGGAACACCCGGTCGCCCCCGACCCGACACACGCACCCCGCCCGGCCCGGCCGCGAACGGCCGCACCACCGGGGCTCCGGCACACCGTAACGGCTGATGACCGGATTGTGGACGTCCCGTGCGCAAGGACACGGCCACGCGGGGCACGGATCACGGGCCCCCGAACGGCGACGCCGTCCGGTGCGAACAGGCCCATGAACCGGCGCGGACAGGCCCGTGAAGAGGGCTGCCGTGCGCGCGCCGCCGCCCGCCTGGGCCCGCGGACCGCGCTGTCGGCGCCGAGGTCACGCGCCGTACACTCCCGGGGTGACCGTCACCGCAACTTCCGTCGACGAGTCGGACCGGCTGCGACCGCGGCCCGAGTCCGGGCCCTGGAGGGCCCGGCTGGTCCGGCTCGTGCCTGCCGCCGCCGCGGCGCTGTCCGGCGTGCTCCTGTACGTCAGCTTCCCGCCGCGCGCGCAGTGGTGGCTGGCCCTGCCCGCCTTCGCCGTCCTCGGCTGGGTGCTGCGCGGCCGCGGCTGGAAGGCGGCGCTCGGCCTCGGCTACCTCTTCGGGCTCGGTTTCCTGCTGCCGCTGCTGGTGTGGACCGGCGTGGAGGTCGGCGCCGGTCCGTGGCTGGCGCTCGTCGTCGTGGAGGCCGTCTTCGTCGCCCTGGTGGGCGCCGGTATCGCCGCGGTGTCCAGACTGCCCGCCTGGCCGCTGTGGGCCGCGGCCGTGTGGATCGCCGGTGAGGCGGTACGCGCGCGCGTGCCGTTCCGCGGCTTCCCCTGGGGCAAGATCGCTTTCGGGCAGGCCGACGGGGTGTTCCTGCCGCTGGCCGCCGTGGGCGGCACCCCTGTGCTGGGCTTCGCGGTCGTCCTGTGCGGATTCGGGCTGTGCGAGGCCGTGCGCCTGGCGGTGGAGGGGCGGCGCACCCGCACGGTGCGGCGCCCGGCCGCCGCGGTCGCCCTGCTGAGCGTCGCGGTGCCGGTGGCCGGCGCGGTGGCGGCCCGGCCCCTGGTGAGCGACAAGGCGGAGAACGGCACCGCGACCGTCGCGGTCATCCAGGGCAACGTGCCGCGCTCGGGCCTGGAGTTCAACGCCCAGCGGCGGGCCGTGCTCGACTACCACGCGCGGGAGACCGAGCGGCTGGCGGAGGCGGTCAAGGCCGGGAAGGCGCCCAGGCCCGACTTCGTGCTCTGGCCGGAGAACTCCTCCGACATCGACCCCTTCGCCAACGCCGACGCCCGCGCGGTCATCAACCGGGCGGCGCGGGAGATCGGCGTGCCCATCTCCGTGGGCGCGGTCGTCGAACGGGACGGCAAGCTGCTCAACGAGCAGGTGCTGTGGGACCCGGTCCAGGGCCCCGTGCAGACCTACGACAAGCGGCAGATCCAGCCGTTCGGCGAGTACCTGCCGCTGCGCTCCCTGCTCGGGACGATCAACAAGAACTGGACGACGATGGTCCGGCAGGACTTCAGCCGGGGCGCCAAGCCGGGCGTGTTCGACGTCGAGGGCACCAAGATCGGCCTGGCCACCTGCTACGAGGCCGCCTTCGACTGGGCCGTGCGCGACACCGTCACCGACGGTGCGCAGATGATCTCCGTGCCGAGCAACAACGCCACCTTCGACCGCAGCGAGATGACCTACCAGCAGCTCGCCATGTCCCGCATCCGCGCGGTCGAGCACAGCCGCACCGTCACCGTGCCGGTGACCAGCGGCGTCAGCGCCGTCATCATGCCCGACGGGCACATCACGCAGAAGACCGGCATGTTCGTCCCCGCCTACCTGGTCCAGAAGGTTCCGCTGCGCTCCTCGAAGACCCCGGCCACCGAACTCGGCGTCCTGCCGGAGATCGCCCTGGTGCTGGTCGCGGCGGGCGGCCTCGGCTGGGCGATCGGCGCGGGCCTGCGCGGACGGCGCGCCGGGGAGGCGTAGGCACGGGGCCGTACGCGACCGGCGAATACGGAACGGCCGCTACGAAAGGCGAATACGGAGCGGGCGCTACGGAGCAGGTGCCACGGAGCTGGCGCCACGGAACCGGGCGGTGGGCCGGAGACAGGGGCGCCGAGCCGCCCGTTAAGGTCCCCCGCATGGGTACTCCTGACTTCATCCGCACGATCCGCGCCTCGGCCGGGCAGCAGTTGCTGTGGCTGCCCGGGGTCAGCGCCGTCGTCTTCGACGACCGGGGCAGGGTCCTGCTGGGCCGGCGCGCGGACAACCGCAAGTGGGCGCTGATCTCCGGCATCCCCGACCCCGGCGAGCAGCCCGCCGCCTGCGCCGTGCGGGAGGTCCACGAGGAGACCGCCGTACGGTGCGTGCCGGAGCGGATCGTGATGGTGCAGTCAGGCAGGCCCGTCACCTTCCCCAACGGCGACGTCTGCCAGTTCATGGACATCACCTTCCGCTGCCGCTCGGTCGGCGGCGAGGCGCGGGTCAACGACGACGAGTCGCTGGACGTCGGATGGTTCGAGGTAGACGCGCTGCCGAGGATGGACGAGCGCCACTACGTGCGGATCAAGCAGGCCCTGTCCGATGAACCCACATGGTTCGAGCCCACGAGTCTTGAATGAAGTATGGGGTCGGCCCACATGTGGTCCGGTAGGGGTGCTGCCTAGGCTCGACGTATGACCTCGCCCAGCCCCCCCACGGGATCCCACGCCACCTCGCTCGACCTCGGCGGCCGCACCGCCCTCGTCACCGGCGCGGCCGGCGGCATCGGCCGCGCCTGCGCGCTGCGGCTGGCCGCCGCCGGGGCGAAGGTGAGAGCCGTCGACCGGGACGCCGAGGGCCTGGAGGCGCTCGCCGCGCTGTCCGGCCCGCTCGCGGGCACCCTCGAGGCGCGCGTCCTCGACCTCACCGACCTGGACGCCGCCGAGCAGGTGGCCGCCGGCACGGACGTGCTCGTAAACAACGCCGGCATCCAGTTGGTACGGCCCGTCGAGGAGTTCCCGCCCGAGGTCTTCCACACCGTGCTCACCGTGATGCTGGAGGCGCCGTTCCGGCTCGTCCGCGGAGCGCTGCCGCACATGTACGGGCAGGGGTGGGGGCGGATCGTCAACATCTCCTCCGTGCACGGCCTGCGCGCCTCCGCCTACAAGTCGGCGTACGTGGCCGCCAAGCACGGGCTCGAAGGGCTGTCCAAGACGGTCGCCCTCGAAGGCGCCCCGCACGGCGTCACCTCCAACTGCGTGAACCCCGCCTACGTGCGCACCCCGCTGGTCGAGAAGCAGATCGCCGACCAGGCACGCGCCCACGGCATCCCGGAGGAGCGGGTGGTGTCCGAGGTGCTCCTGCAGGACAGCGCGGTCAAGAGGCTGATCGAACCGGAGGAGGTCGCGGAGGCCGTGGCGTACCTGTGCGGCCCGCAGGCGTCCTTCGTCACCGGCACGTCGCTGGTGCTGGACGGCGGCTGGACCGCGCACTGAACGGCACCGCCGTGCAGCCCGGCCGCTCCGCGGTTTTCCACAGGGCTCACCGCACCGCCGGGCGATGGGGAATCCTGTGACCATGTCCAGCGATCACACGCAGCCCGACGGCCGCCCCGCCACTGCCCAGGCCACCGCGCCCGCCACGCGGACCGACGCCCGCCACGAGGCGGCCGCCGGGCGGCCCGGTCCCAGCGCCGGGGATGCCGTCGTGCGGCCCGGCGCGCCTGGCGGAGGGAGCGGCCCGGGCGGTTCGCGGGGCGACGGCAGGGACGGTCCTGCGGTTGGCCGGCCGGGTAGGCGGCACGACCTGGGTGCCGAGCAGGGCGGCGAGGTGCCGGAGCGGGCGGCCGGGCAGGCCGGCGGGCGGCGGGAGCCGGGTGCGGTGCGCACGCCCGGGCGGCACGAGGCGGACGGGCGGCACGAGGCCGGTGCGCTGTCGTCGGACGTCGCCGCCGGGGCTCCGTTCCTCGAGCTTCTGGCGCGGGGGGCGCCGGCCGCCGCGTACGAGCAGCCGGTGCTGAGGGCGCGGGCCGAGGGGCGTCCGGCCGAGTGGATCGCGGCGCTGGAGCACGCGAAGTTCCTCGCGCTGCGCGTGCGCGCGGAGCTGGAGGGACGCCGCCGCCGCGAGGCGGAGCTCTCGGCGCTGTTCGAGACCGCCCACGACCTGGCGGGCCTGCGCGACCTGAACGCGGTGCTCCAGGCCATCGTGCAGCGCGCCCGCTCCCTGCTCGGCACGGACGTCGCCTACCTCACGCTCAACGACCCCGCGCGCGGCGACACTTACATGCGTGTCACCGAGGGCTCGGTGGCCGCGCGCTTCCAGCAGTTGCGGCTGGGCATGGGGGAGGGGCTGGGCGGCCTCGTCGCCCAGACCGCCCGCCCCTATGTCACCGACGACTACTTCGAGGACGCCCGCTTCCAGCACACCGGCACCATCGACGCCGGCGTCCAGGACGAGGGCCTGGTCGCCATCCTCGGCGTGCCCCTGATGCTGGGTCCCCAGGTCATCGGCGTGCTGTTCGCCGCCGACCGCCGGGCCCGTGTGTTCGAGCGGGAGCAGATCGCCCTGCTCGGTTCCTTCGCGGCCCTCGCTGCCGCCGCCATCGACAGCGCCAACCTGCTCACCGAGACCCGGTCCGCGCTGGCCGGTCTTGAGCGGGCCAACGAGATCATCCGCGACCGCAGCGGCGTGATCGAACGCGCCTCCGACGTGCACGACCGGCTCGCCGAACTCGTCCTGCGCGGCGGCGGGGTGCACGACGTGGCCGCCGCCGTCTCCCAGGTCCTCGCCGGCACCGTCGACTTCACCGAGGCCGGCGACGTCCCCGCGCGCGCCCTGGAGGCCTCCCGGGCCGAGGGACACGCGGTGCGTCACGGCGACGACTGGATCGCGGCGGTCGCCGCCGGTGGCGAACTGCTCGGTGCGCTGGTGCTGCGGGGGCAACCCGGTCTGGATCCCGTGGACCAGCGCACCCTGGAGCGCGCCGCGATGGTCACCTCGTTGCTGCTGCTCGCCAGACGCTCGGCCGCCGAGGCCGAGCAGCGCGTCAGGGGCGAGTTGCTGGACGACCTCCTGGACGCCCGCGACCGCGATCCGCGCCTGCTGGTCGAGCGCGCCGCCCGGCTCGGCGCCGACCTGGACGCCACCCACGTCGTTCTCGCCGCCCGCCTGGACGCGCCGGCCGCCGACGCCGACGAGGAGGCCGACGCCCGGCGCCGCCTGTGGTCCGCGGCCTTCCACCTGGCGGCCACCCGTCGTGGCCTGGCCGCCGCCCGGGACGGCGGCACCGTCCTGCTGCTGCCCCTGCGGCAGGGGGACAGCGCGACCGGACTCGCCCGCCGCACCGCCCGTCACCTGGGCACCGCCGTGCACGAGGCGGTCACCGTGGGCGCCTCCGCCCCGGTCGACGACCTGGCCGCCCACCCCGGCACGGTCACGGCCGCCTACGAGGAGGCGCGGCGCTGTCTCGAGGCCCTCGGGCTTCTCGGCCGCACCGGGGACGGCGCCGCCGCCGAGGACTTCGGCTTCCTCGGCCTGCTGCTCGCCGGAGACCGTGACATAGCGGGCTTCGTCGAGCGCACCGTCGGCCGTGTCGTCGCCTACGACGAGCGGCGCGGCACGGATCTCATACGCACGCTGGAGTCTTACTTCGCCTGCGGCATGAGCCCCGCCCGCACCAAGGACGAGCTGCACGTGCACGTGAACACCGTCGCCCAGCGCCTGGAACGCGTCGCGCGCCTGCTGGGCGACGACTGGCAGACCCCGGCCCGTGCCCTGGAGATCCAACTCGCCCTACGCCTGCACCGCCTGTCCGCACCCCCCCACCCCTGACCCGCCCCCACGCGCCCCACACCGCGCCGGTCCGCACGCGCGGGGCGCTCGGTCCTGCCCCCGCCCTCTTGTCCCGCACCGTGCCGGGCCCGGCAGCCCGCCGACCCCCGCACCCCGAATTCCCACGCCCGGCGCCGCGCGTACGGCGCCGCGCGGCCTCCGCCCGCGCGGCCCGCACCGCCGGGGTTGCGCCGCGCCGCCCCGCACGCGCGGCCCGCACCACGGCGGCCGGCCCCCGCACGTGTGGGCGTGCGGGGGCCGGGTGGAAGGGTGGCGTGGGTGGGTCAGGCGGGCCGTGCGTCGGCGGTCCGGGGCGTCGTGGGCTCGGCGGACTCGTCGGCCTCGGCGGCGGCCAGGTCGCGGTGGCGCGTCTCCTTGGCCACTCCGACGGCGATCAGCGTCAGCACGGAGGCGGCGACGACGTAGAGGGCGATCGGGGTGGAGCTGCCGTAGTCGGACAGCAGGGCGGTGGCGATCAGCGGGGCGGGGGCGCCTGCGGCGACCGAGGCGAACTGGGCGCCGATCGACGCGCCGGAGTAGCGCATCCGGGTCGCGAACATCTCGGAGAAGAAGGCCGCCTGCGGGGCGTACATGGCGCCGTGCAGGACCAGACCCACGGTCACCGCGATGACCAGGTTGCCGAAGCCACCCGTGTCGATGAGGGAGAAGAACGGGAACATCCACAGGCCGACCCCGGCCGCGCCCAGCAGGTACACCGGCCGGCGCCCGATGCGGTCCGAGAGGGCACCCCAGGCCGGGATGACGGCGAAGTGCACGGCGGAGGCGATGAGCACGGCGTTGAGCGCGGTCTGCTTGGAGACCCCGGCGGAGGTGGTGGCGTAGACGAGGATGAAGGCGGTGATGACGTAGTAGCTGATGTTCTCCGCCATGCGGGCGCCCATCGCGATCAGCACGTCGCGCCAGTGGTGCCGCAGCACGCCGACGAGCGGCAGCTTCTCGCTCTCGGCATCGGCCCCGGCGGCGGCCGCGGCCTTGCGGGCCTCGGCCCGCTCCAGCGCCTGCCGGAACACCGGCGACTCATCGACAGAGAGACGAATCCACAAACCGACGATCACCAGCACCCCGGACAGCAGGAACGGGATCCGCCAGCCCCAGCTCCCGAAGGCCTGGTCCGACAGCACGGCGGTCAGCAGCGAGAGCACGCCCGTGGCGAGCAACTGCCCCGCCGGCGCCCCGGTCTGCGGCCACGAGGCCCAGAACCCGCGCCGCCGCGCGTCCCCGTGCTCGGACACCAGCAGTACGGCCCCGCCCCACTCGCCGCCGAGCGCGAAGCCCTGGACCAGACGCAGCGTGGTGAGCAGCACCGGAGCGGCGGAGCCGACGGTCGCGTGGGTGGGCAGCAGACCGATCGCGAAGGTCGCCCCACCCATCATCAGCAGGCTCAGCACCAGCAGCTTCTTGCGCCCGATCCGGTCGCCGTAGTGACCGAAGACGAGCGCGCCCAGCGGCCGGGCCGCGAACCCGACCGCGTACGTCAGGAACGACAGCAGCGTCCCCACCAGCGGATCGGAGTCCGGGAAGAACAACTTGTTGAACACGAGCGCGGCGGCCGAGCCGTACAGGAAGAAGTCGTACCACTCGATGGTGGTGCCGATGAGGCTGGCGGCGACGATGCGGGGGAGGTTCGCCGGTTTGGGCGGGGCGGATGCTGCGGAGGCCATGTGCGCCACTTCCTCGTGTGCGGTGGGGACGGGTACGTGTCGGCACACCGTAGAAACGCACAGGTCGGGCGGACATGTGGTGGGACTACATAGTTCCGGCGTGAGGTGTGCGCGCAGGCGCCATGCTGGGGAGCCGGCGGGTCCCGAAAGCGCCGGGCGGACCTGGACCGCCCGGTCGCCGTCAGCGGTGCCGCCGGCGGACGCTCACGCTCCTGCGCGTGTGCAGCCGGGGCCCCGGCTGTTGCCGTCGGCGCCTCTTTGCCGCGCCCTTGGCGCTCCCCTGCGCACGGGGCCGACCGGGCGGGAGCACCCGCTGAGCTCCCCGATGGCGGTCTCGACGGCCCGCAACTCCTCCTCGGCGCGCCCCGGTTCCTCCGCGTCGAGCCGCAAGAAGGCGTTCCGCGCCTGCTCGTGAACGCGCAGCACCTTGCTCTCGGTGTTCACCGGCGGCTACGGGGCGCCCGGCCGGGTCCGCTGGGCGGTGACGAACACTGCGTCACCTGGGCCGAGGAGATGAGCTTCACGGATGCCTGCTGGGGTGCAACACGGATGAGGCCTGGGGCGTGGTCTGACGGGTACGCCTGCGGCGAGCGGCGGTCCTCGAGGGCGATGTCGCCGTCCCCGTCGCCGTCTCCCGGCATCTGCCCTGTCACCATCGGCGGTGGTCCTCGATCATCTGCGTGATATATACATCCTCCACATCTTCTTCACCGTCTGCTTCGTCGTGCTGGGGGGAGTTCCATGTCCGAAGGGGGACGGGTCGGGCGGGTGCTTCCCGCTCGGCCCGGTGATCCGTCGTGTGTCGGGCCGTACCGGATCATCGGCCGGCTCGGCTCCGGCGGCATGGGTACCGTGTACGCAGGGCTGGACGCCGGGGGACTGAGGGTCGCGGTCAAGGTGATCCATCCCGCGCAGGCGGAGGACCCGGAGTTCCGCGCCCGCTTCCGGTGGGAGGTGCAACTCTCGGCGCGGGTGCAGGGGCCGTGCCTGCTGCCGCTGCTCGCCGCGGACACCGAGGCCGACGCGCCCTGGCTGGCGACCGCCTACGCCCCCGGACCCACCCTCAGCGGGTACCTGGCCGAGCACGGCCCGCTGACCGGCGGCACCCTGTACGCCTTCGCGACCGGCACCGCGCAGGCGCTGGCGGCCGTTCACGCCGCCGGTGTCGTGCACCGGGACGTGAAGCCGCAGAACGTCATCCTCACGCCCGCCGGGCCCCGGGTCCTGGACTTCGGCATCGCCCGCGCGGCCGACGGCACCAGCGTCACCCGGACCGGCGTCATGACCGGCACGCCCGGGTGGATCAGCCCTGAGTACTACCGCACCAGTGAGGCGGGGCCCGAGGGTGACCTGTTCGCCTGGGGCGCGCTCGTCGCGTACGCCGCCACCGGGCGGCTGCCCTTCGGCACCGGCGCTCCGGACGTCGTGGCCTTCCGCGTGCTCTCGGGCGAGCCCGACCTCGGCGAAGTGCCGGAGGCGGTGAGGGAGGTCGTCGAGAAGGCGCTCGCCAAGGACCCCGCCGAGCGGATCACCGCCGAGTCGGCGGCACAGGAGTGCTCGCGGCTGCTTGCCGCCGAGACCACCCAGGTCGTCGCCGGCGCCGGGGGATGGGAACCCACCCGGGTCGGTGAACTGGTCGCCGCCGAGTGGGAGATGCCCACGCTGGACGACCCAGCTTGGCATGCCCCTGCCCCCGCCCCCGCCTCTGCTCCTGTCCCCGATCCGGCTGTCGGCCGAGCCGCCGGTCTCGCCGCCTCCCGCAGACGTACCGTCGTCACCGTCCTCGCCGTCGCCGCCGTCCTCGGTGCCGCGGCGGGCGGTGTCATGGCCCTTCCCGCCCTCGGCCATGGCGGCGGGGCGGACCGGGGAGCCAAGGCCGCCTCCGGCCCGGCCACCGCCGGATCGCCGGCCGCCCCTGTGGACGGCACCGCGCGGTCCGCGTCCGGCGCGTCCGCCGCACCCCGCGCCTCGGCGGAGCCGGCGGGTGATCCGCGTTCGGCCGCCGTCCCGACCGATCCGCTGGCCGGTGTGCCCGACCCCGCCTACACGCGTTCCGCCGACCAGGACCAGCCGACGGACGCCGAGTGGGCGGCCAGTGCCAGGGCGAGCGACGCGGGGGAGCGGGACGCCGCGCTGGCGATCCGGGACGACATGACGTCGATGCTCGCCACCAAGGGCATGGACTTCATGACGCCCACGGTGACGTTCAACAAGCGGGCGCAGACGGTGATGGTGACCGGGGGTCCCGTCTCCCAGATCCCCGAGGAGGACCAGGAGTTCTTCACCAGGACCGGGCAGGCGGCGGCCTGCACCGCACTGGCCCGCCGGCTCGGCGCGGCCCCCACCGCCTGGCCGTACGGCCGCTACGCCGTCTACTGGAAGAACTTCGACGGCGACACCGAGGCCGCCGTCCTCGGCTTCGGCCAGGCGACCGACGGCTGCTACGGCGCGATCGCCGGGCAGTGGCAGGGTGACGAGTCCGGACTCGCCGCCGCCCGCATACCGAGCACCGACCGGGCCGAGATCCGCGTCGCCGACGCCATCGACAAGGCGCTCGGCTCCGCGTGGAAGGCCCGGGTCGCCGAGGGGAGCGGAGTGGATCCGTCCGCGGCCCAGGACGACATCAGTCTGGGCTTCGACCCGGCCGAGAAGGCGACCTACGTGTGGATCGACGACACCTACGGCGACCTCGTCGGCCGCGCCCAGCGGGCCGACTTCCAGGACGTGGTGACCAGGACCGCCTGCCGGAAGCTGGTCGCGGAGTACGGCAGTGACAAGGCCTGGAAGTACACCCGCTGGTCCGTGGCCGTCTACGAGGGCAACAGCGGGCAGCCGGAGTTCACCGGTTCCGGGGACTGTGTGGGCTGAGCTGGGCGGTCGGCCGGGGCGGGTTGTTTCGCATTACACCTAAGTGCATAATGCAGTTATGTATGAGCCGGTCATGGACTCCGAAGGTGCCGCGGCCTCGGCGGAGGAACTGATCATCGCCGTCGAGGAACTGGTCCGGCACGTGCGCCGCAGCGCCACGGCCGGCGGGCTGAGCACCGCGGCCTCCTCGGTGCTGGCCCGGCTGGGCCGGGAGGGTCCGCACCGGCTGACCGAGCTGGCGCGCACCGAGGGCGTCTCCCAGCCGAACATGACCCAGCTCGTGACCCGCCTGGAGCGGGCCGGACTGGTGCGGCGCGCCGCCGACGCGAGCGACGGCCGGGGTGTGGTGGTGCGGGCCACCGACCTGGGCCGGGAGGTGTTCCGGCAGCGGCGTGCCGAACGCGCCGAGGCCCTTGGGCAGCTCGTCGAGGAACTGCCCGCCGCCGAACAGCAGGCGGTGCGCGTCGCGCTGCCCGCGCTGGCCCGCGCGATCAGGAACCGTCAGGCTCGCCCGTGAACCCCGGCAGGGCCGGCGCACCATCCCTCCCCACTCCCGTTCCCAACCCCAACTCCCCGGAAGAGAACCGCACATGAGTGCACCGCACGGAAAGGCTGCCAGCCCCTTCAAGCAGCCCAAGGCCGTCTGGGCCGTCGCGTTCGCCTGTGTCATCTCGTTCATGGGCATCGGCCTGGTCGACCCGATCCTGCCCGCCCTCGCCGAGAGCCTGCACGCCTCGCCCAGTCAGGTCTCCCTGCTCTTCAGCAGCTACCTGATCGTCACCGCGGTGGCCATGCTGATCGTCGGCTGGTTCTCCAGCCGCTTCGGCGCCAAGCGCACCCTCGTCGTAGGCCTGTCGGTCATCGTCGTCTTCGCCGCCCTGGCCGGCTGCTCCGGCTCCATCAACGGCATCGTCGGCTTCCGTGCCGGATGGGGACTGGGCAACGCCCTGTTCATCGCCACTTCCCTGGCCGTCATCGTCGCCTCCGCCAGCGGCGGCTTCGGCGGCGCGATCATCCTCTACGAGACCGCGCTCGGCCTCGGCATCGCGGTCGGCCCGCTGCTCGGAGGCGAGTTGGGCGCGATCAGCTGGCGCGGTCCCTTCTTCGGCGTCGCCGGCCTCATGGCCATCGCGCTCGTCGCCACCCTGGCCTTCGTGCCCGAGCTGCCCAAGCCGGCACGCCGCACCTCACCCGTCGCCCCGCTCAAGGCACTGCGCCACCGCGGCCTGCTGACCATGGGCATCATGGCCCTGCTCTACAACTGGGGCTTCTTCACCATGCTCGGCTACGCGCCGTACCCGATGAAGCTGAGCGCCCATCAGCTGGGGCTGGTCTTCACCGGGTGGGGCCTGCTCGTGGCCGCCTTCAGCGTCTTCTTCGCGCCCCGGCTGCAAGCCCGCTTCGGCACCGCGCCCGTGCTGTACGCCAACCTCCTCGGACTCGGCGTCGTCATGGCCGTCATAGCCGCCGGGGTCGCCACCCCCACGGTGGTGATCGTCGCGGTGATCGTCAGCGGCGCGTTCATCGGCATCAACAACACCCTGACCACCCAGGCGGTCATGCTCGTCTCCCCGGTCGAGCGTCCCGTCGCGTCCTCCGCCTACGGCTTCCTGCGCTTCATCGGCGGCGGCCTGGCCCCCTACGTCGCCGGCAAGCTCGCCGACGCCACCGATCTGAGCGTGCCCTTCTACGTCGGCGCGGCCACCTTCGTCCTCGCCATCCCGGTGCTGGCCAGCGGCCACCGGCTGCTGCGGCAGGCGGAGACGCGCACCGGCGAGGGCGAACCCGTCGAGCCGACGCTCACCCGTGTCGGCGACGCGCCGAGCGGCACCACGCCTCCCGTCGTCGTCGCGGTCGGCGACCACGACCGGGCCGCCGTGATCGTGGACACCGCAGCGCGCCTCGCCCGGGACACCGGCAGTCCTCTGGAGGTCGTGCACGTGCAGCAGACCGCCGTCGTCGAGGAGCAGGCCGTCGACGCCGAGGACCTCGCCCATGCCCGCGCGACCGTGACCGCCCATCTCGACCGGCTGGCCGCCCAGGGCGTCGCCGCGACCGGGCAGATCCTCACCAGCGTCGGCGACCACGCCGCGGCCGGCCGCGCACTGGCCCGGCACGCCGCCGAACTGGGCGCCCGCACCGTGGCGGTGGGCCGCTCGCCGCGCGGCCCGCTGGCCCAGTTCGCCGACGGCAGCTTCACCACCGCCCTCACCCACGCCGCCACCTGCACGGTCGTCCTGGTCGACCCCGACAGCGACCCCCGGCCCCTGGACGCGGCCACCCTGACGGCGCTGCGCGGCGCGGCCGGCTGAGCCGGCGCCCGCGCCACGCCGTTCCCCGCGCCTAGGACTTGCGACGGCGCCCGTCGGCGCGGGACATCCGGTCGGCGCCCCTGGAGCCGGCGGTCACCTGCTCCGACTCCGACTCGGAGTCCTGGCAGGAGCCGCCGGTTTCGCCGTCCGGGCCGTCCTCGCCGAGGTCGAGTATGCCGTCGCCGTACAGGTCCTCCAGCCAGGTGGTCTGGTAGATCGTGTCGAGATAGCGCTCGCCGAGGTCCGGCGCGATGGCCACCGCGGTCAGCCCGGGACACTCATGGCGGGCCAGCCACTCCATCGCGCCGCTGACCACCGTCCCGGTGGAGCCGCCGAACAGGAAGCCGCGCCTGGCCAGCCGGTGACAGGCCCGGATGGTGTCCGCCTCCTCGACCCGGACCACCTCGTCCACGTAGGACTCGTCGAGCAGCGGCGGGCGCATGCTCATGCCGAGGCCGGGGATCATCCGCCGGCCCGGCTTGCCGCCGAAGGCCACCGAGCCGACGGTGTCCACCGCCACGATCCGCACCGGCCGGTGCCACTCGCGGAAGTAGCGCGCGCAGCCCATCAGGGTGCCCGTGGTGCCGGCGCCCACGAACAGCACGTCCAGGCGCGGGAACTGGGAGGCGATCTCCGGCGCGGTCCTGCGGTAGTGCGCCCCCCAGTTGCCCGGGTTGGTGTACTGGCTCAGCCAGACGTACCGCTCGTCGGCGGCGCACAGAGCGCGGACGTAGTCGATGCGCGCGCCCAGGAACCCGCCGTTGGCGTCCAGGTCGGCGATGACGTGCACCTCGCTGCCCAGCGCCTCCATCAGCAGCCTGGTCGACAGGTTGCAGCGGGAGTCGGTCACGCACAGGAACCGGTAGCCCTTGCTGGCGGCGATCATGCTGAGCGCCACCCCCAGGTTGCCGGACGAGGACTCGATGATGACCGAGTCGGGGGACAGGAGGCCGTCGCGCTCCGCGGTCTCCACCATCTCGATCGCGGCCTTCAGCTTGATCGAGCCCGCGAAGTTGAAGCCCTCGCACTTCAGGTAGAGCGAGCGCCCGAAGATCGGCAGAAGGTCGACGTAGAGCTGGCCTTCGTTGAAGGCGTGGGGAGTGGAGATGACGGTCACGCTGGCCTCCTGATGCCTGGGCCGGGGAGAAGGGACGGTCAGCCGTACCGGCGCAGCTCGTGGAAGAAGTCGTCGATGACGCGGAGATCACCGGCCCGGGCCACCTCGTCGTAGACGTACTTGCCGACGGCCAGGTCGAGGACGCCGAGGCCGAACGGCGAGAAGACCACCGTGCGGTCGGCCGGCGGATCCACCCGGCCGGTCAGCACGTCGTCGAGCGTGCCGTCGAGGAAGCCCCGGCCGCCGGTGAGCTGTTCGGCCAGGTGCGGGGAGGTGTCGGCCTTCAGGCAGTGCTCGACGTCGTCGACGAAGTTGGCCGAGGCGAGCAGGACCTCGGGCGCGAGGTCGCGCAGCGAGACGTGCAGCACCACGGGCGCGTGGTCGAACAGCGACGGGTCGCTCACGTGCGGCCGGCCCGCGACGGTCGCGAAGACGACCAGGTCGCTGGAGCGGATCAGCTCCTCGGGGCTGTCGTGGACGGTGATCTCGCCGCCGCCCTGTCCGTCCGCGCCGGACTGGCGCAGGTAGCCGCAGAAGCCGGCCGCGCTGTCCGCCGAGACGTCGTACACGCCGACCTGCTCGAAGCTCCAGCCGGTGCCCGTGAGGAAGGTGTGGATGTAGCGGGCGATCAGGCCGGTGCCGAAGAAGCCGACGCGGGTGGGGCGCCGCCGGGTCCGGGTGAGCCGGTCGGCGGCCAGCGCGGCCGACGCGGCCGTCCTGGTGGCGCTGATGATGGAGCTCTCCAGGCAGGCGAACGGGTAGCCGGTGTCGTGGTCGTTGAGCACGAGCACGGCGGACGCCCGGGGCAGCCCGGCCGCCACGTTGTCGGGGAAGCTGGAGATCCACTTCAGCCCGTCCACGCCCACCGAGCCGCCGACCGAGGCGGGCAGCGCGATGATCCGGGAGGAGGGCCGGTCGGGGAAGCGCAGGAAGTACGAGGGCGGGTTGACCGTCTGCCCGGCGCCGTGCAGCCGGTAGGTGGCCTCGACGAGCTCGGTGATCTCCTTCTCGCGTCCCTGGAGAGCCTCGTGGACCTGGGCGCCGGGGATGACGGCGAAGCCGGGCACCGGGGCGGCGCCACGGGCGGCCGACTCGGCGGCGGCGGACGTCACGGGGTTCACCGCCGGGCTCCCTTCGAGGCGCCGTCCGCCGGGCCCGGCGCGGCCGGCCGCTGCGGGTCGGCGAGCGCGACCACCACCTGCCGTTCGCCGGTGAAGGCCTCACGGCTGTGCGCGGTGCGGATGTTGTCGACGAGCATCAGGTCGCCCTCCTGCCAGGGTTCGCGCCGGGTGTGCCGGTCGTAGGTCGCGTTGAGCAACTCCACGACGTCCTCGCCGATCGGAGTGCCGTCGCCGTAGCGGGTGTTGAACGGCAGCCCGTCCTCGCCGTACTCGTCGACCAGGTACTCGCGCACCTCCGGCGCCAGCGTCCACTGGTTGAGGAAGGCGATCTGGTTGAACCAGCACCGGCGGCCGGTGACCGGATGGTCGACCACCGCGGCGCGCAACTGCCGGGTGCGCAGCGAGCCGTCCGGCTGCCAGGCGAAGTCGATGGAGTGGGCGCGGCAGTAGTTCTCGACGGTCTCGCGGTCGTCGGTGCCGAACGACTCCTCCAGGGAGGCCCCGATCTCGTCGTTGTAGCTGCGGGTGAGCAGCCAGCCCTCGCGCTCGAAGCGCTCGGTCAGTTCGCGGGGCAGCGCCCGCAGCACCTCCTCGCCGTCGGCCACGGCGGTCGCCCCGCCCTCGGCGGGCGCGGTCAGGCACGCGAAGAGCATCAGGCCGGGGACCTCCAGCGCGTAACTGAGCTCGTGGTGCATGCACATGGGCTGGTTGGCCGGCCACGCGGTGGAGGAGTACAGCTTGGGGCCGTGCAGGTCGCGGGGTGCGAACGCCTCGCGCTCGGTCATGAGCGTGCCGGCCAGCCGGGAGAAGACCGCGCCGGCCTGGTCCGCGTCCCGCAGTCCGAGTCCGCGCACGAGGACGGCGCCGTGCTCGGTGACCTGGGCGCGCAGGGCCTCCCGGTTCCCGGCCGCCCATCCGGCGGCGTCGACCGGGGCCTCGACGCGCAGGATCGCGGGCCGGTCCGGCCGTGGCTCCACCTCCAGCAGTGACGCCGGGGACGAGAACGACATCTCGGTTTCCTTTCGTAGGGCACATCTGGTCAGGGGGCCGGCCGGTCTTGGCCGCTCAGGGAGAGGCCAGCAGTTCGCCGGCGCCCAGCACGACCCGGGCCGCCTCGGCCGGGCGGGTGCGCAGGAAGTAGTGGCCGCCGTCGGCCAGTTCGTGCGGCTCGACCCGCTCGGCCAGCAGCCGCCAGTCCTGGTGGCGCTCGGCGAAGCGCGCCGTGTGCGGGTCGTCCGCGGCGGCGACCACGGTCACCGGAGCGGTCAGCTTCGCCGCCGGAGGGGACTTCAGCAACTCGGCGAAGTAGCGGTGCGCGGCCACGCAGTCGTGCCGGTAGGCGGCGGCGACGAGCTCGGCGTGCCGCGCGTTCAGCTCACCGAGCTCGGGATGACCGCCGTCCGCGGTGAGGGCGGCGGCGATCTCCGCGTCCGTGCGCCCGGTCAACTCCGCGGCGGCAGCCTGCCGTTCGACCGCCGTGCCGAGGAGCTGCGCGCCGAGGAAGACCCGCGCGACCTCCACCCCGCTCTCCCGCAGCCGCCTCGCCGTCTCCAGCGCGGGCGCGGCGCCGGAGGAGTGGCCCCAGAGCATCACCCTCCTGGCGCCGAGCGCGGTGATCTCGGCCACCGCGTCCGCCACCACCCGCGGCAGCGGCGCGAACGGCTCGTCCCGGGCGGCCGGGTCGTGACCGGGCAGGTCGACGGCGTACACCGCGAGCCCGCTGCCGGCCAGCGCGTCCGCCAGCGGGCGGAAGTTGACGGCGTTGCCGCCCGCGTAGGGGAAGCACACCAGGGCGCACTCGGGCGGGCCGGCCGGCGCGGTGAGCGGTTGGAGGAGGCCGGTACGCCGGCCGGAGGCGCCGTCGAGCACGGCGGCGAGGTCGGCGAGGACCGGGTGCCGGGTGATGTCCTTGAGGGACACCTCACGGTTCAGCGCGATGGTCAGCTTCACCGCCGACAGCGAGGTGCCGCCGCGGGCGAAGAAGTGGTCGCGCCGGCCCACCGAGCGCTCGGGCAGGCCCAGCAGTTCGGCCCAGGCCGCCGCGAGCCGCCGCTCGGCCGGGGTGCGCGGGGCGTCCTCGCCGTCCGCGTCCGCCTCGCGGCGGTCCGGCTCGGTGCGCTCGGCCAGCGCGGTCAGGGCCTTGCGGTCGATCTTGCCGTTGCCGGTCAGCGGCAGGCTCTCGTGCCAGTGGAACGCCGAGGGCACCATGTACGCGGGGAGCGCCGCGCCCAGCGCCTCGGCCAACTCCCCGTCGGACAGGCGGCGGCCGCTGTAGAAGGCGATCAAGTGCTTCGACCCACCGGCGAGTTCGGCGACGACCACCGCGCCGTCCCGCACGCCCGGGACCCGCAGCAGGGTGTTCTCGATCTCCCCGATCTCGATCCGGAACCCGCGGATCTTGACCTGGCTGTCGCGGCGGCCGAGGAACTCCAGCTTGCCGCCCGGGTGCCAGCGCCCCCAGTCACCCCCCAGGTAGAGCCGCTCACCGGGACGGTACGGGTCCTCGCGGTACGCCTCACGGGTCCGCTCGGGATCGTTGACGTAGCCGCGGCCCACGCACACCCCGGAGAAGGCGATCAGCCCCGGCGCGCCGAGCGGCACCAGCGACAGCTGCTCGTCGACGACGTAGACCCGCACATTGCCGACCGGGGGCCCGAGCAGCACCCGGTCCGGCACCGCGTCCATCACCTCGTGGTTGGTGTCGTCCGAGGTCTCCGTCAGGCCATAGGCGTTGACCAGCCGGGTGCCCGGCCGGACGGCGAACCAGCGCTGTACCAGCTCCCGCTTCAGCGCCTCACCGGTCACCGACACGCAGGCGAGGTCGGGGAGTTGGCGCGGGTGCCGTTCCAGGTACGACGCCACCACCTCCAGGTACGAGGGCACGACCTGCGCCACCGCGACCCGGCCCCGCTCCAGGGTGTCGACGAAGCGCTCCACGTCGGTAATGGCGTCCTGCTCCACCAGCAGGGTCCGCCCGCCCACCAGCAGCGGGGCCAGCAGCTGCCACAGCGAGATGTCGAAGCACTGCGGGGCCGTCTGCGCCACCACCCGCTCCGGGCCGATCCCCAAGTCGTCGATCTTGGCGTACAGATGGTTGAGCATGCCCGCGTGCTCGCACATCGCGCCCTTCGGCTCACCCGTGGAGCCGGAGGTGAAGTAGATGTACGCCAGCTGCCCGGGCGTCACCTCCACACCGGGGTCGGTGCCGGGGTGCTCCTCGGCGTACGCCTTCTCCACCAGGAGTTTCTCGGTGGCCGTGGGCAGCCCTGCCAGGGCCTCGTCGAGGGTGGCGGTGCTGCCCGGCTCGGTCAGCACCAGCCGGCAGCCCGCGCGGGAGAGCGTGGCCGCGATCCGGCCGGCCGGGAAGTGCGGCTCGACGGGCAGGTAGACCCCGCCGGCCTTGAACACGGCCAGCACCGAGGCCAGCCAGTCCAGGTTGCGCTCGGTGACCACGGCCACCACGCCCTCCCGGCCCAGCCCGCGGGCCAGCAGCGCGCGCGCCAGCCGGTTCGCCCGCTCGTTGAGTTCGGCGTACGTCCACGAGCGCCCGCCGTGCACGGCCGCCACCGCCTCGGGACGCTCCCGCGCCTGCCGCTCGAACAGCTCGTGCGCGCGGGCCCGCGGCAGCTCCCGGTGCGGTCCGGCCATCCCGTCGAGCTGCTCGCGCACCTCGGCCTCGGACAGCAGGGTCCGGGCGGTGTGCCCGGCGTCGGCGTCGGCCGCCATCAGCTCGAGCGCCGTGAGGTGGTACCCCGCGACGCGGGCCGCCGCCTCGGCGTCCAGGGCGTCCGTGCGGTACCGCAGCCGCAGCTCGCTCCGCCCGTCCCGGTCGCCCCAGGCGACCGACAGGACCGCCTCGCCGGGCAGCTCGCGCAGTACGCCGTCGGGGTCGAGGACGACCTCGAAGGCCGGACCGGTCAGGCCCATCTCGCGGCGCAGCTCCTCGACGGCGAAGTCCTGGTGAGCGTGCAGGTCCGCCTCAGCGCGGCGGGCGCCGAGCACCAGCTCACGCCAGGAGTGCGGCGCGAGGGAGACCCGGCACGGCAGGGGAGCGGCCCCCGCCCGGGCGGCGTAGCCCGTCACCACGTCCCGCTCGGCCGACAGCGCGGCCAGCACCTTGGCGTGCGCGGCCAGCAGCACCGCGCTCACCGGCGCCCCGAGCTCCGCCGCCAGGGCGCGCACGGCCCGGGCGGTGCCGGCCGGCACGGCCTGCTCGTGGACCGCCACGCCCGGCGCCGGCTCCCCGGCCCACCGCGGAAGCGCGGTGAAGCCGCCGGCGGCCAGCGCGCCGGCCCAGAAATCCCTGTCCGCTGCCACGAACGCTCCCATCGGAGGTTCCTTCCTCACTTCGCCGTCGGAGCGGCGGGGTTTCCTCCCCAGACCGCGTTCGGGGGGACTTCCTCGCCCTTCATGAGGAAGGAGTCGGGCGCCAGTACGGCCCCGTCGCCCACCGTCACTCCGTAGTGCACATGCGCGCCGACGCCGAGCGTGCACCCGGCGCCGAGCGTGCTGTGGTCGGACTTGAAGGTGCCGTCCTCCTGCGAATGGCACTGGATCTTGCTGCCGGTGCCGAGCGTGCAGTCGTCCCCGATCGAGGCGAGCGTCCGCTCGGTGATGTAGCAGCCGTCGTCGAAGACCCGGCGCCCGATGCGCACCCCCATCAGCCGCCAGATCACGTTCTTGAACGGGGTGCCGTTGAACAGGTTGAGATAGCGGTCCGGCACCTTCCACAGCCGCTCGTGCCACCAGAAGTACGGGTCGTAGATGGAGCACAGCCGGGGGGACAGCGGGCGGAAGGAGGTGATGACCCGTTCCACCAGCACGAAGTAGAGGGCGGAGAAGGCCAGGGTGAGCGCCAGGTAGGCGCCGATCACCACATGGCCCAGCGCGCCGTACAGGCCCACGGAGCCGAACGCGAACGCGGTGAGGGCCGCGGTGTGCAGCCAGCGCAGCAGCAGGAACAGCGCCATCGAGCGGAGGTTGTAACGGTTCTTCGCGGCCAGGTTGCGGCCCAGCTCGTCGCCGGTGCGCAGATGGTCGAAGCGGGTGTCGCGCTCCACCGTGCGCGGGATCTCGAAGCACGGCGAGCCCAGCAGCCCGACGCCCTCGCGGACCTCGCCGTCCAGGGGCACCATCACCTTCGTCGCCAGCAGGCAGTTCTCGCCGGTCCGCGCGCCCGCCGGATAGGCGATGTTGTTGCCGAGGAAGTTGCGCGCGCCGATGCAGGCGCGCGAGAGGCGGAACGAGGTGCTGGAGAAGTCCGCGTTGATCACGGACAGCCCGTCGGCGACCATCGTGCCGCTGCCCACGGACACCAGGTACGGGCTCTCGTGCTGGACCTCGGTGCCGAAGTTCGACCCGGTCTGCTCCACCCGGGACAGGTCGTACCCGAGGCCGCGCAGATAGGGGACGATGTAGGAGCTGTCCCCGAACAGCCAGGTGAAGAACCGGATGTTGGTCATCCCGGCGACCGCGCGGTGCACGGCGTAGTGGAAGCCGTAGAGGGGGTAGACCCGGTCGGGCCTGACCAGCAGGCTCAGCAGCCGCGGCACGGTGAGCATCGCGGCGAGCCCGAGCAGGACCGCGCCGAGGAAGAGCACGGCGGACACGAGCAGGACGTCGGTGAAGAACTCGGCGGCGGTGGTGCCGGCGGTCTCCGCGTTCACCCGCTTGCTGAGCGCCGGGACCTCGGCGAACAGCATGTACACCCCGCCGACCGCCAGCGGCAGGTACACCAGGAACAGCTGCACGAGCGTGGTCAGCGCGAACCCGGCCCGGCGCAGCCGGCCGCAGCGGGCGGGGGCGACCCGTACGTAGTCGACGTCCGTGGGCTGGGCGGGTGAGCCGTGCCAGTGCTCGCCGGCCGGGATCTCCTGGCCCCGGTACAGCGCGGAGGCGTGGCCGAGTTGCGCGCCGTCGCCCATCGCGGTGTCGATGTCCAGGACCGTCTTCTCGCCGACGAACACGTCCCGGCCCAGGGTGATCCGGCCGGTGCGGATGCGTCCGGCCTGCGCGTGGTAGCCCAGCAGGAAGGCGTCCTTGCGGACGACCGTGCCGGAGCCGATGGTCAGCAGGTCGGTGCAGACGGGCACGGAGCGGGACAGGATCGTGACGCCGCGGCCGATCCGCGCGCCCAGCGCCCGCAGGTAGAGCACGTACAGCGGGTTGCCGACGAACAGGACCATGGGGTTGGCGTGCAGCAGCGCCTTCACGGTCCACAGGCGCAGGTAGGCCGGCCCCCAGACCGGGAACTCCGCGGGTTTCCAGCGGCCGACGAGGATCCACTTGGCGGCGACCGGGAAGACGCACAGGACGACGAAGCCCGCGCCGCCGAACACCAGCGACCGCACGTAGATGCCGGCCAGTCCGGATCCCCTGGCCACCCACTCGTAGCCGCGGGCGGTTGCCATGCCGATGACGAAGGAGTAGCCCAGGAAGATCAGCAACTGGGCGGTGCCGCACAGCGCGTACCACAGCGAGCGCCTCGGGCCGGCCGGCGGGGCGGGCGATGCCGTGCCGTCAGGGGCGGCGCCTTCGGCTTCCGCGGTGGAAGCCGCCGGGGTGCCGGGGCCGGACCCGGCCGTCGGCCGTCCGGTCGCCGGGGATCCGGCTGCCGGCGCAGCGGTCGCGGCCTGGGCGAGGGCCGTCGCCAGGCCGCGCAGTGTGGGGTGCCGGTAGATGTCCTTCATCGACACGGACGGCAGGTCCGGATGCTTGCGCACCCGTGCGCAGAACTGGGCCATGACCAGGGAGTTGGCGCCGAGGTCGTCGAAGAAGTGGCTGTCGGCGGAGACCTGCTCGGCCTGGACGACCTCCGCCAGGATGCCGGCGAGTGCTGCCTCGCTGTCCGTGACCGCCGGGCGGGTGGGCGAGCGTCGGGCGATCGCGGGTCCGTCCGGTCCGGGCATCAGGATGTCGGCAGACTTCTCCACCATGCGAACTCCCTGAGGAAAGGCCGAAAGCCATCGGCCAGGGGCGGCCGGTCCCCGAGACCGTGCGTTTTCGCCTGATCACGAAACCAAGGACCTGATCACGAAACCAAGGATCAGTCTTGTTCCGTGATCGCGGAGTTGCCACTCGGACGGGACCGCCGGGTTTCGACGTGGACACCTGTGCGGGCGCTCGTCGGGCCTGTTCAGCGGGCCTGGCCGGGATCGTGCCGGGCGGAGGGATCACCCGGATGGAGGTTCACCCCAGAAGGGGGGTGGGAGGAACGACGTGTTGCCGGAGCGCACCGGATCCGTGTCCCCGGAGCCTGCCGCACCCCCTCCGGTCGGAGCCCTCGCCGGACCTGTGGCCGGTGCGGCACACCGGGAGTGATCTTCAGGATCGGGCGGGACAGGGCCGGCCCGGGCTTCCGCGCCGGCGCCTGAGCCGTAAGCGGTGCGGGTGGCGAGGCCGAGGCCGGCGAGGACCCGGCCGTCCGCGACGAGCGCCGCGGCGCTGTCGTAGCTCATGTCCGAGCCGACGACGACGGTCATGAGGCTCCTCTCGGACAGACGGAGAACAGCAGGAGACCACCGGTGCGGGAGAACGACCTGAATGGTCGTCAGTGGGCTGCTGAGGCCCTTCAAGGGTGAGGGGCGTGTCCGCGCAGCCGCCAGAGCCGGATGCCGTGCAACCTGTGCAACCCGCCGCGGCCCCTCCCCGGCGGCCGCCCAGTGGCGGGACGATCGATCCGCTTCCCCGGACTGACCCCGGGACGACCGGCAACGCCGTGTAGATTCTCCGTCACCCTCTGATGCGCCATTGTGTTGAAGGGCTGCCCCATGGCTCGGTCAAAAGAGCTCTCACCCAATCACCGGCTCGGACAGCTGATAGCCGCGACCGGCTGGGACAGTGCCGGCGTCCTCGCCGACCGCGTGAACCGGCTTCTCTGCCAGGCCGGCAGCCGCCGCGTGATCCACCGCACCACCCCGTACAAGTGGCTGCGCGGGCACGTCCCGAGCGGTTCCGTACCGGCTCTCGTCGTCCGGGCGTTGTCGACCGCCCTGGGCAGGGACCTCACATTCGACGACGTCTGGTCCCACCGCGGCCCGACCACCGTCACCGAGGTGATCCGCGCGCACGAAGGGCTTGATCAACCCTGGGACATCACCGGCCTGCACAAGCTGCTGAGGGAACTGGACGCGGTGCCCGCACGCCGTGTGGTGCCGGCCTCCACGGGAACCGTCCTGACGACGCCGGCCTGGCAGTCCCTCGCCGCACCGGTTCCCCGTCTCATCGCTCCACGCGAGCCGACCACCGCGGTCCCGCCGTCCGCACTGCGGATCGTGGACAGCCTGGTCGCCTCCGCGCAGGCCGCCGACGACAGGGAGGGCAGCTCCGCCAGGCAGACCATCGGCATGTCCGTCCCGATCATCGTGAAGCTGCTCCAAGAAGGCGACTACACCCCCGATGCCGGGGCGCACCTGGCCCGATCTGTTGCCCAGGTCTGCCAGACGCTGGCCTCCATGCATCATGACGAACTCGCTGCCGGCGTTTCCCAGCGCCTCTACCTCATGGCCTTGCGAGCCGCCCATGCCGCAGGCGATCGCGCCCTCGTCGCGAACATCCTCACTCGCATGTCGGGGCAAGCGGCTGACTTCGGACAAGCCGCCGACGCCGTCCAACTCGCCGCGGCGCCCACCGAGGCAGCCGCGCACACGGCACCGGGCGTGCGCGCGCTCGTCGCCGCCCGCAAGGGAATCGCCCACGCCAGCGCCCGGGAACTGGACGCCTTCGAGGCATCGATCGACGACAGCAACCGCTTCTTCGAAGAGGCCGCTCCTCAAGTCGCCACCCCCTGGGCCGGCCACGCCGACCGGACCGAACTCGACGCCATCGCCGGACGCGGCCTGGTCATTCTGGCCGCCAAACGCACCGCTGACCCGTTGATCGCGTTACCCCGGGCATCCGAGCTCCTGCGGGCCAGGGCGCAGACGCCGCTGGGTGGCGACCACCAGCGCTCCGCCCTGCGTCACGGAGCCCTCTACAGCCTGGCTCAGGCCCACCTCGGCAACCTCGACACCGCCGTCGACGCAGCCGAGACGGCCCTCACCCGGCTGCCGACCGTCGCATCCACCCGAAGCGTGATGCTGCTGCGCGATCTCGCCTTCGCCCTTGACCGGCACAGCGCCTCATACCCACGGGCCCGCACGGTCGTTCACGAGATTCACGATGACCTCTGCCGGCGCCTTCGTCTGCACTAGTCCTGCGGCCGCTGTCCCAGACGCCCCATGCGGTTACCCGGCCGCACCTGCGGCACCGCGGAACCCGACGCGGGCGTTCGGACGGTTCCGCATCCCGGCGGGCCTTGCGGGGCATAATGCAACCATGGCTTGCGGGGCCGCCCGGACGCGTCCCCGCCCGGCCCGGAGGATGTGACGGGATGGACGAGTCACCGGTCCACGAGTCGTACTCGTTCGTGTCTGAGCTGCGGATTCGCCTGGGAACGGACCTTCGGGATCCGGCATGTCCTCGACGTCGGGGGTGTGCGCGGGGCGGCCCGCTTCGTGGGGGGCGTCAAGGAACCCTCTCCGCTCTCCCACGGTGTGTGCCGGGAGTGCGGCGGGCACCCCATCCGCATACTCAGGGCCGGCCGAGTGGCCTCCGCCCGGCTCGGCGCGCAGACTGGGCAGTGACGCGGGGCCGCGACTAGGGCCTTTCTCCTGGGAGAGGACCTGGGCAGTGACGCGGGGCCGCCCGAAGCAGGGCTGTGCCGGCGGTTGTGCCGGACCGTTCGTTGAGGGGGCCGATATGGCCGTAGAAATACCGCCCCTGGTCAAACCCTCGCGCCTCAGGCGCCGGGGAGGGCTGTGGGGCGAATGCCTGGCAGAGTTCCTGGGGACCTTCGTCCTCATCTCCTTCGGTACGGGCGTGGTGGCCGTCGCGGTCGCCGGACTGCCCGGCTCGGGGCGCACGTCGGGCCCCACGACCTTCTTCATCAGTGCCGGCGACTGGCTGCTGATCACCTGGGGCTGGGCATTCGCCGTGGTCTTCGGCGTCTACGTGGCCGGCGGCGTGAGCGGCGCCCACATCAACCCGGCGGTGACGCTGGCCTTCGCGGTGCGGCGCAAGTTCCCCTGGGTCAAGGTGATCCCGTACTGGATCTCCCAGCTGGTGGGCGCCTTCGTGGGCGCGGCCCTGGTGTACGGCGTCTACCACGACGCCATCAACACGTTCGACGCGGCGATGAAGGGGCCCAAGACACACGGGCACACGCTCGCCTCTTTCTCGATCTTCGGAACGTTCCCTGCTCCCTACTTCCACGGCGGCAACTGGGGTCCGCTGGTGGACCAGATCGTCGGTACGGCGTTCCTTGTCATGCTGGTGGTGGCCCTCATCGACATACGCAACACCGCCGTTCAGGCCAACCTCGGGCCACTGCTGATCGGCTTCGTGGTCGCCGCCATCGGCATGTCCTTCGGCCCGAACGCCGGTTACGCCATCAACCCGGCCCGCGACTTCGGCCCACGCCTGTTCACCTATTTCGCGGGGTGGGGTGATCTCGCCTTGCCCGGCAGTGTGGCGGGGGCGTTCAGCGACTACTGGTGGATCCCGATCGTCGGACCGCTCGTCGGCGGCGTGGTCGGCGTCCTCGTGTACGACCTGTTCGTCGGCGACGTGCTTCACATCCGCGCCCAGGAGGGCGAGTTGCCGGAGGTCGGCCGGACCCGGCCCGAGGACTGACGCAAAACCGGCGACAGGAGGGGCCGGCCGCTCGGCGGCCGGCCCCTCCTGCCCGAGATTGCCCTCTGGCGGGCGGCAGCCGGGTGGGCCGGCGGCGGAATCTTGAAAGCCGTACCGAAAATGAGGCGCTAGGGTCGGTGACGGACCCAACTCCGTTTGGACACGCGGCGTTTACGCGTGTATGTCCCGTCGACCGGCGGGACTTGTTATGGTGCTACTCGTCAGTAGCAAGCTGAACGGGGGGCACGGGGAGCGCGCGGTCACGTCACACGTCACCGCGGTTTCCCGGGCGGGTGGTCGAGACCGGACGACCTGGCAAGGGGGCCAGGGCGGCCCGCGGCTTTCGCGCGGACGCGTCGCGCGGCCATCGAACTAAGGTTCCCCCGCCCGATATTCCGGACAGGTGAGACTCGTCACATGGTTCACACCCTGGTCGATTCACTGACCGCCCACGCCTCGCGACACCCCGACCGCACCGCCTACCGCTATCTGGTCACCGGCGACTGCGACGGGGAGATCCAGGAGATCTCCTACGGCCGACTGGCCCGACGCACCAAGGCAGTCGCGGCCTGGCTCCAGGAGCGCGGACTGACCGGCTCCCGCGCCATGCTGCTGTACCCGCCCGGGCTGGAGTTCGTCAGCGCCTTCCTCGGCTGCCTCGCCGCCGGAGTCGTCGCCGTACCCGGCGTGCCCCCGCAGGGCAGGTCGCACAACCACCGCGCGCTGACCCGGATGAAGCGCCTGATCGCCGACGCGGACGTCAAGGTCGTCCTCGGCGGGCGTGAAGTCCTGGCATCGCTGGGGCAGTTGGCGGAGCACCTGCCCGAACTCGACGACATGGCCCGCAAGGCGAGCGAGGACATACCCGACGGCGCGGCCGACGGCTGGCTCGAGAACTCGCCCCCCGCCGACTCGGTCGCCTTCCTCCAGTACACCTCCGGCTCCACCTCCGCCCCGCGCGGAGTGATGGTCACCCACGCCAACCTGCTCGACAACGAACGGCTCGTCACCGAGCGGATGGGCCACACCCCGGACGTCCTCGCCGAGTACGGCCACGAGATGTTCGTCAGCTGGCTGCCCGTCTACCACGACATGGGCCTCATAGGACCCGTCCTCAACACCGTCCACCTCGGCGCCACCGCCACGCTCTTCTCGCCGCTGCACTTCCTCCAGCGCCCCGAGCGCTGGCTGGAGGCCGTCACCCGCTACCGCCCGCACACCTCCGGCGGCCCCAACTTCGCCTACGAGCTCTGCCTCAAGCACGCCGGACCGGCCCTGCTCGACCGGCTCGACCTGAGCGGCTGGAAGGTCGCCTTCAACGGCGCCGAACCGGTGCGCGCGGCCACCCTGCGCCGCTTCGCCGACACCTTCGCCCCGGCCGGCTTCGCACGGCGGGCGCTCTACCCGTGCTACGGCCTGGCCGAGGCCACCTTGATGGTCACCGGCGGGTCCGTGCACACCGAGCCCGTCCTGCTGCGCGCCGAGGACGACGGGCCGCACGCCGGCGCCCTGGACGCGGCGGCCGTCGGCTGCGGACGCCCCGGCCCCGGCCTGACCGTGGCGATCGCCGACCCCGAGCGCGGGACGGAACTGCCCGAGGGCGAGACCGGCGAGATCTGGGTCGCCGGCGCGAGCGTCGCCAAGGGCTACTGGCGCAACGCCCTCGCCACCCGCCAGACCTTCCGCGCCACCCTCCCCGGCCACGAGGGCCGCTTCCTGCGCACCGGCGACCTCGGCTTCCTGCGCGACGGCGAACTGTTCGTCACCGGCCGCCTGAAGGACCTCATCGTCATCGACGGCCGCAACCACTACCCGCAGGACCTGGAGCTGTCCGCCGAACTGTCCCACCCCGCGCTGCGCCCCGGCTGCACCGCCGCGTTCGCGGTCGACGGCGGCACCGAGGGCGAGCGGCCGGTCGTCGTCGCCGAGGTCGCCCCGGACGCCGAGGGCGAGGCGGAGAAGATCGCCGACCAGGTGCGCAGCGCCGTCGGCGAGGCCCACGGCCTGTCCCTGCGCGAGGTCGTACTGGTGCGGCCCGGCACCATCCCCAAGACCTCCAGCGGCAAGATCCAGCGCCGTGCCACCCGGGCCGCGTACCTCGACGGCACCCTCGCCGTGATCGGCGTGCCGGACCGGGAGTGACGCCGGGCCGGGGCGGTGCGGTCCGGCCCGGCCCCGGCGCGAGGCCGGACCCGCCGTGGGTCCCGTCCCGTTCCCGCCCGTTCCAAGCTCCTCACCCGCGGCCTCCGCCCGAACGCCCGCACGCCCAGACACCCCCGTTCCCGAGGACACCCTTCCCTGATGCCTGCGAACGAGTTCCCGAAGCAGTCCGCCGAGACGGCTCCCACCACCCGAGAGGGCCTGCGCGCCTGGCTCACGTCCGCCGTCGCCGAGGCCGCCGGGCTCGACCCGCTGGCCGTGGAACCGGACCGTCCGGTGGCCGAATTCGGTCTGGGATCACGCCAGTTGGTCACCCTGGCCGCCGGGGCCGGGGAGCGCACGGGCCGTCCCGTGGACCCGTCCCTCGTCTTCGAACACCCCACGATCGACGAACTCGCCGCGGCGATCCTGGGCGAACGCCCCACGCGTGCCGCCGATCCGGCCGCCGTACCGCCGGCCGTATCGGCGGTGGCCGGACCCGCGCGCGCCGACGACGGGATCGCCGTCGTCTCCATGGCCTGCCGCTACCCCGGCGGCGCCGACGACCCCGGGAAACTGTGGCGGCTGCTCCTCGCCGGGGAGGACGCCGTCCGCGAGGTGCCGCCGGGTCGCTGGGACACCCAGGGGCTGTACGACCCCGATCCCGAGGCCACCGGGAAGGCGTACACCCTGCGCGGCGGCTTCCTCGACGGCATCGACCGCTTCGACGCGCCCTTCTTCGGCATCTCCCCGCGCGAGGCCGCGGCCATGGACCCCCAGCAGAGGCTGCTCCTGCAGACCGCCTGGGAGACGCTGGAGCGGGCGGGCGTCGTCCCGCAGACCCTGCACGGCACCGCCACGGGCGTCTACGTCGGCCTGTACGACAGCGGATATCTCGCCACCGCCCCGCTCGGCCGGCTCGACGGCCACGTGGGCACCGGAACCGCGCCCAGCGTGGCCTCCGGACGCATCGCCTACACGCTGGGCCTGCACGGACCCGCGGTCACCGTCGACACCGCCTGCTCCTCCTCCCTCGTCGCCCTCCACCTGGCGGCGCGGGCGCTGGCGAACGGCGAGTGCGACCTGGCGCTCGCGGGCGGCGCGACCCTGCTCGTGACCCCGCGCGGGCACGTCGAGTTCAGCAGGCTGCGCGCGCTCTCCCCGACCGGGACCTGCCGTCCCTTCTCGGCGGACGCCGACGGCGTGGTCTGGTCGGAGGGCTGCGGCATGGTGCTGCTCAAGCGGCTCTCCGACGCCCGCCGGGACGGCGACCGGGTGCTCGCCGTGATCAAGGGCTCGGCCGTCAACCAGGACGGGCGCAGCCAGGGCCTGAGCGCTCCCAGCGGACTCGCCCAGGAGCGCGTGCTGCACGCGGCCCTGCACGCGGCGGGCCTGAAGCCCGGCGACCTCGACCACGTCGAGGCGCACGGCACCGGCACCCTGCTCGGCGACCCGATCGAGGGGCGGGCGCTGGCCGCCGTCTTCGGCCCGGACCGCCCGGCAGGCCGGCCGCTGGGCGTGGGCTCACTGAAGTCCAACATCGGCCACACGCAGGCCGCCGCGGGCATCGGCGGCGTCATCAAGACCGTACTGGCCCTCCAGCACGAACGCGTGCCGGCGTCCCTGCACGCCCAGCACCCCACCGAACGCGTCGACTGGGCGGCCGGCGGACTCCGCCTGCTCGACAAGGCACGGCCCTGGCCGCGCGAGGCGGGCCGGGTGCGCCGGGCCGGGGTCAGCGCGTTCGGCATCAGCGGCACCAACGCGCACGTGGTGCTCGAGGAGGCGCCCGAGGAACTCCTACGGCCCACCTCGGGGAAGGGGACACAGGCGGAACCGGAGGCCGGGGCCGAGGCCCCGGACACCCGCCCCGCCCTCTTCCCCCTCTCCGCCCGTACCCTCCCCGCCCTCGGGCAGCAGGCCGCGCGCCTTCGCGAACACCTCGCCGGGCACCCGGACCTGCCCCTTGCGGCCGTAGCCGCGACCCTCGCGCACCACCGCACCCACTTCGAGCACCGCGCCGTCGTACGGGCCGCCCACCGCGACGAGTTGCTGACCGCGCTGCGCGCGCTGGCCGAGCCGGAGCCGGACGCCGACCCCGCCGGCGACCTCGTCATCGGCCCTCACCGGGTCTGCCCGCCCGGGAAGACGGCGTTCGTCTTCCCCGGCCAGGGCGCCCAGTGGGAGGGCATGGCACGCGACCTGCTCGCCTCCGACCCGGTGTTCGCCGACGAACTCGACCGCTGCGACGCCGCGTTGCGCCCCTTCACCGAGTGGTCGGTGGCCGCCGTCCTGCGCGGCGACGCGGGCGCGCCCCCGCTGGAGCGGGTGGACGTCGTCCAGCCGGTCCTCTTCGCGGTGATGGTGTCGCTGGCCGCCGTGTGGCGTGCCCGGGGCGTCCGGCCGGACGCCGTCGTCGGGCACAGCCAGGGCGAGGTCGCCGCCGCCTGCGTCGCCGGCGCGCTCAGCCTCAACGACGCCGCGGCCGTGGTCGCCCTGCGCAGCCAGGCACTGACCGTGCTGTCCGGCACCGGGGCCATGGCCGTGGTCGCCCTGCCGCACCCCGAGGTCGAGGCGCGCCTCGGCGGTACGGCGGGGCGGGTGTCCGTCGCCGCCGTGAACAGCGGACGCTCCACCGTCGTCGCCGGTGAAGCCGAGCCGCTCCAGGCCCTGCTCGACGAACTCGAACGGGAACAGGTCTTCGTCCGCCGCCTCGGCGTCGACTACGCCTCCCACAGCGTCCAGGTGGAAGCGGTCCGCGAGAACGTCCTCGAGGAACTCGACGGTGTCACCGCCTCCCCGGCGCCGGTCGCCTGGTACTCCACGGTCACCACCGAGCCGGTCACGGACGAACTGGACGCCGGCTACTGGTACACCAACCTCCGCGAACCCGTCCGCTTCGCGCCCACGGTCGCGCGTATGGCGGCCGACGGCTACCGACGCTTCGTCGAACTCGGCCCCCACCCCGCGCTGCTCACCGCCGTGCACACCATCGGCGAGGAGTCGGGCCACGAACTGGTCGCCGTCGGGTCGCTGCGCCGCGACGAGGACGGGCCCGCCTGCCTCGACCGCGCCGCCGCCGAACTCCACGCCCGCGGCCACCGCGTCAACTGGCCCCGCCCGGCCACCGGCACCGCGCCCGTGGAGCTGCCGACCTACGCCTGGGACACGCGGTCCCACTGGACGGAACCCGAGTCCGCCACCGGCGCCCCCGGCCTCCTCGACCGCGCCGCGCACCCGTTGCTCGGCGTCCAGTTGCGGTCGGCGGACGAGACGCGGTGGACCTTCCGCAACGAGTGGTCCGCGGCCACCGCCGACTGGCTGCCCGACCACACCGTCTTCGGCCGGATCGTGGTCTCCGGCACCACCGTGCTGGAGCTGTGCCGGGCCGCCCTCGCCGCCGCCCGGCCCGGCGAACCGGCCGACGTCACCGACCTGCTGCTGCTCAGCCCGCTCGTGCTCGCGGAGTCCGGGACCATCGAGGTGTCCGTCGAGGTCGACACCGCCAATCCGGTCGCCGAGGTCACCGTGCACAGCCGTCCGCGCGACCGGGCGGACGCGGGCTGGACCCTGCACGCCAGTGCCTCTTCGGACGCGTCGGCCCCCACCACGGCCGCCCGGTCCGGCCCGCCTCCCGCCTGGCCCGAGCCCAACGGCTCCGCAGCGGCGGCCGCGCCCGCCGAGCCGGTCTGGTCCCCGGACACGTACGAGCGCCTGGACGCGCTCGGTCTCGGCTACGGGGCCGCCTTCCAGGGCGTACGGGAGGCCGTGCGCACCGGCGACGGCGAGTTGCTGGCCCGCCTCGCGCTGCCGCAGGCGGCCCGTGACGCGGCCGACACCTACCCGGTCCACCCCGCGCTGCTGGACGCCGCGCTGCACGTGGCCGCCGCCTTCCCGGACCTGGACGGCGGTGTACTGCTGCCGGTCGCCGTGGGCCGCTGCACGCTGACGCCGACCGGGTCGGCCGGCGAACTCACCGCCTGCGTGCGGCGCGTCGGCGGCACCGGCCCCGACCTCGGCCTGGACGTCACGCTGTGGGACACGGACGGCTTCCCGGCCGGCCGTCTGGAGGGCGTACGTCTGCGGGCGGCCGACCCGGCGGATCTCGCCGCCGGGTCCGAGAGCGCACGGCATCTGTACGAGGTGACCTGGACGGCTCTCCAGGACGAGGAGCCGGGCGAACGGACCGGCACCGTGCGCCTCGTGGCCGACGACCCGGCCGACGGGGAGGTCCTGGCGGCTCTGGAGCGGGACTTGCGGGCGGCCGGCGTGCACGTGGAAGAGGGGGATGCCGAAGTCGTCGTACGCCTGTGGCCGCGCCCGGACTCCGGCGCCGAACCGGTGGCGCTTGCCCACGAGTTGGCGGCGACCGCCCTCGCGCAGCTGCGGGCGCTGATCGCGGCGGAGGAGCAGAGGGCCGCACGGACGGTGTGGGTGACCCGCGGCGCGGTGGCGGCGGGGGCCGGGGACGCGGTGCCCGCCCTGGCCCAGTCGGTGCTGTGGGGGCTGGTCCGCGGCGCCCGTGCGGAACATCCAGAACTCGCTCCGGTCCTGCTCGACTTGGACGACTCCCACGACGCCCACGACTCCGACGACTCCGAGGGCCGTGCACAGGCCCTCGCCGCCGCGCTCGCCCGACCTGACGAGCCCGAGATGGCGGTCAGGGGCGGAGCGCTGATCGCCCCGCGCCTCACGCGCGCCCGGGCGGAAGCCCCGAGGTCCGCCGAGCCTCCCGCCGTCCCCACCGACGGCACGGTGCTGATCACCGGCGGGCTGGGCGCGGTGGGCATGCACATCGCCCGTCTGCTCGCCGAACGCGGCACGCCACGACTGCTGCTGACGAGCCGCCAGGGCGCCGACGATCCGCGCGCCGCCGAAGCGGTCGCCGAACTCTCCGCGCTGGGCGCGCGGGCCGAGGTCGCCGCGTGCGACGTCTCGGACCCGCGGGCCCTGGCCGGACTGCTCGCCGGTGTCGGTGACGAACTGCCGCTGCGGGGCGTCGCGCACTGCGCGGGCGTCCTGGAGGACGGGGTCGTCGCCGAGCTGACGCCCGAGCGGCTGGCGAACGTGCTGCGCCCCAAGGTGGACGGCGCCGCCCATCTGCACCGGCTGACCGCCGGCCTGCCGCTCGAGATGTTCCTGCTGGTCTCCTCGGCCGCCGGAGTGGCCGGCAACGCGGGCCAGGCCAACTACGCCGCCGCCAACGTCTTCCTCGACCAACTGGCCCATCACCGGCGGGCGTCCGGACTGCCCGCGGTGTCCGTGTCCTTCGGTGCCTGGGCCGGCGAGGGGCTGGCCGGCGCCCACGCCGACCTGGACCGCATGGCCCGCCTCGGCCACCGCGCGCTCACTCCGGCCCAGGGTCGCGACCTGGTCGAACTCGCCCTGCGCCGGGGCGCACCGCACCTGGTCGCCTGGATCCTCGACCTGCCGCGCCTGCGCGAAGCCATGGCCGTCGCGCCGCCTGCCGCCACCGCGCTGTGGCGTTCCCTGCTTCCCGGTTCCCGCGCCACCGGCACGGGCGCGGGAACCGGTGGCGTCGCCTTCGCCGACCGCCTGGCCCTCCTGCCGGAGGCGCAACGCGCCGAACGTGTCCTCGCGTTGGTCCGCGAGGAGGTCTCCCGTGCCCTCGGCCTGCGTTCGCCGGAGTCCGTGCGCCCCGACCAGCCGTTGCGCGAACTCGGCATGGACTCGGTGACGGCGGTCGAGCTCCGCAACCGCATCGGCGCCCGTCTGGGCGCCCGCCTCCCCGCGACCCTGCTGTTCGACCACCCCACACCGCACCGTCTGGCCGGGCACCTGCTCGGCACGGTCCTCGCCCCCGGCGGTCGGCAGGGGGCGCCCGCTTCGACGGGCGTTGCCCGCAGCCCCGCGGCCGCCACCGCGGTCCCGTCCGACGAGCCGGTGGCCGTCGTGGCCACGGCGTGCCGGCTGCCGGGCGGCGTGCACGACCCGGAGGGCCTGTGGCGGCTGGTCGCGGAGGGCCGTGACGCGGTCGGCCCGTTCCCCGGGGGACGCTGGGACGTCGAGGCGCTGTACGACCCCGACCCGGACGCCCCCGGCAAGTCCTACGTCCGCGAGGGCGGCTTCCTCGACGACATCGAGTCCTTCGACGCGGGGTTCTTCGGCATCACGCCGAAGGAGGCCGCCGCCATGGACCCCCAGCAACGGCTGCTCCTGGAGACGGCGTGGGAGGCGCTGGAACGCGCCGGCATGGTGCCCGCCCGGCTGGCGGGCAGCGCCACCGGCGTGTACGTCGGCATGTTCGGCAGCGACTACCTGTCCGGCTCCCGGCTCGACCAGCTCGACGGGTACGTCGGCACCGGCTCCGCGCTCAGCGTCGCCTCGGGCCGGCTCGCCTACGCCCTCGGGCTGCACGGGCCGGCGCTCACGGTGGACACCGCCTGCTCGTCGTCGCTGGTGGCGGTGCACCTTGCCGCCCAGGCGCTGCGGTCGGGCGAGTGCGAGCTGGCGCTCGCGGGCGGTGCGACCCTGATGGTGACCCCGCAGACCTTCGTGGAGTTCAGCAGGCTGCGAGGGCTGTCGCCGACCGGGCGCTGCCGGTCGTTCTCCGACGACGCCGACGGTGCCGTGTGGGCCGAGGGCGCCGGCATGGTCGTACTGAAGAGGCTGAGCGACGCCCGGCGCGACGGCGACCCGGTGCTGGCGGTGCTGCGCGGCACGGCCGTCAACCAGGACGGCCGCAGCCAGGGGCTGTCCGCGCCCAACGGGCCCGCCCAGGAACAGGTCGTCCGGCGCGCGCTGGAGCTGTCGGGCCTCGAACCCGGGGACATCGACCACGTGGAGGCGCACGGCACCGGCACCACGCTCGGCGACCCCATCGAGGCGAACGCGCTCGCCCAGGTGTTCGGCGGGTCGCGTCCCGCGGGACGGCCGCTGTACCTCGGTTCGCTGAAGTCCAACATCGGCCACACGCAGGCCGCTTCGGGCGTGGCCGGGCTGATCAAGGTCGTCGAGTCCCTGCGCCACGGCAGACTCCCGGCCACGCTGCACGCGGACACGCCCAGCAGGCACGTCGACTGGGAGGGCAGCGGGCTGCGGCTGCTGCACGAGTCCGTCGACTGGCCGGTGACGGAACAGCGGGTCCGGCGCGCCGGGATCAGCGCCTTCGGCATCAGCGGGACCAACGCGCACGTCATCGTCGAGGAGGCGCCCCGGCAGGCGGAGGAGCCCGGGCAGCCGGAGGACGCGGGGGCCTCGGACCGGGCCGCGGGCGAACAGCCCGGCGGCAAGCGCCTGTTCGTGCTGTCCGGGCGGAGCGAGGCCGCGCTGCGCGGGCAGGCGGCCCGGCTGGCACGGCACCTGACCGACGGCACCAGTCTGCCCGACGTCGCGCACACCCTGGCCCGGCACCGCTCCCACTTCGAGTGGCGGACGGCTGTCGTGGCCGAGGACCGCGACGAACTCACCTCCGCGCTACGGGCGTTCGGCGCCGGACGCGCCCCTCTCACGCCGCCCCGCGAGGAGCGGTCCGGCAAGGTGGCCTTCCTCTTCGCCGGACACGGGGGCCAGTGGCCCGGCATGGGCATGGAGCTGGCCGCCGGAACCGGAGCCGCCTCGCGGGCCTTCTGCCGGGAACTGGACCGGATCGACGAGGCGGTGCGCCGGCACGCCGGCTGGTCGGTGCTCAACGTGCTGCGCGCACCGGAGGAGTTCTCCCCACTGGAACGCACCGAGTACCTGCAACCCGCCCTGTTCGCCGTCAACGCCTCCCTGGCCGCCGCCTGGCGCGCGCTCGGCGTCACCCCGGACGCCGTGGCGGGGCACAGCCTCGGCGAGATCGCCGCCGCCTACAGCGCCGGGGCCCTCGGCCTCGAAGACGCCGTGGCGGTCGTCACCGGCCGCGCCCAGGGCGTGGTCCCGCTGGTCGGGCACGGCGGCATGATCTCCGTGGAACTCCCGGCCGCCGAGGTCGCGGGACTGCTCGCGCCGTACGAGGGACGGCTGTTCGTGGCCGCCGTCAACAGCGCGGCCTCGACGGCCGTCTCCGGTGACACCGGGGCCCTGGCCGAACTGCGCGGACTGCTCGAGGAGCGCGGGGCCGCCGTTCGCCGGCTGTCGACGCCGTTCGCCTCCCACACCCCACTGATGGAACCGGTGCGCGCCGAACTGCTGGAGAGCTTCGCGGGCGTCACGGGCGCCCCGGCAGCCACCCCGCTGTACTCGACCGTGCTCGCCGAACCCCTCGCCGGGGAGCGGCTGGACGCCGCCTACTGGTACGCCAACGTCAGCCGTCCCGTCCGCTTCGCCGACACGGTCCGGCGGATGCTCGCTGACGGCTGCCGCTACTTCGTCGAGCTCAGCCCGCACCCCTCGCTGCTGTCCTCCGTCGAGGCGGTCGCCGCCGAGGCCGGCGTCGAGGCGGTGGGCGTCGGCTCGCTGCGCAGACAGCAGGACACCCCGGACGTACTGCTGCACAGGCTGGGCGAGTTGTACTCCGCCGGGCACGAGCCCGACTGGGCCGCGCTGTTCCCGCGCGGCCGCCGCACCGACCTGCCCACCTACGCCTTCGCGCGCAGCCGCCACTGGCTCGCGCCCGCACCGGCCGCGTCGGCGGGCACCTCGCCGCTGCTCGGCACGCACATCGAGGCCGGGGACGAGCCCGGACGGCACATCTTCCAGACCGAGATCGACCTGCGGGACGCCCGCTTCGCTCACCTGAACGACCACCGCGTCAACGGCGAGGTGTGGCTGCCCGGCGCCGCCTTCCTCGAACTCGCCCTGGAGGCCGCCTCCGAGGTGCGGAGCGGCGGTGAAGTCCGACTGGCCGACGTGAGGTTCGTACAGCCGCTGCGGCTGGATCCCGAACGGCCGGTGCGCCTGCAACTGGTGCTGCGGCCCGACGGGAACGGCTCCCAGGCCTTCACCGTCGCCTCCGCGCCCGCCCGGGAGCGCGGCGCCCGGTGGCAGCGGCACGCCACCGGGCGCGTCACGACGGAGGACGGCGGAACGGGGGAGAGCGGGCCGTCGCTCGCGGCCGTGCGTGAGCACTGCGCTCAGCCGGCCGACGTGCCCGCCGTCTACGCCGCGCTGGCCGCGCTCGGCATCGAGTACGGTCCTGCCTACCGCGGGCTCGCGGAGGGCCGCCGTACCGGTGACGCTGCCGTGGCCCGGATCGCCACCACGCCGGCGGCCGGACACCTCCTGCACCCCGCCGTCCTCGACGCCGCCTTCCACACGGCCGCCCTGCCCGAAGGGGCCCCGCAGGGACGGGCGTTCGTGCCCGCCGGTGTGGGCCGGCTCAGGTTCACCGGGCTGCGCACCACCCCGGCGTGGGCGGCCTGCCGACTGCGCGAGGCGCACGGCGACACCGCCACCCTGGACGTGAGCGTCTGGGACGAGGACGGGCAACTCGTTCTGGAGGTGCGAGAGTTGGAGCTCGCGGCCCTGTCCCCGCTCGACGGCGCCCTCTTCAGGACCCGCTGGCAGCCGCGCCCCGCCGCCGGGGAACCGCCCACGACGGGCGGCTGGCTGCTCCTCGCCGACGGCGGCGGGGTCGCCGACGCGCTCGCCGCGCGGCTGCGCGAGGCGTCCGTACCGCACGTAATCGCCCGCGGCGGCGATGACTTCGCCGCCGAGGGCCCCGGCCGCTACGTGCTCGACCCGGCCGACGCCGGGCACCTGACCAGGCTGCTGGACGAGGCGTTCCCGGACGGGCCGCCCGAGCGCGTCGTCCAGCTGACCGCGCTCGACGCGCCGGCCGTCACCGGCCCCGACGCGGCGGGGGAGGCCGCGCGGCTGTGCTGTCTGAGCACCCTGCACCTGGTGCGCGCCCTCACCGACAGGCCGCGGGGCCGGGCGCCGCGCCTGTTCGTGGTGGCGCGTGGCAGCCAGGCCGCCGGGGACAGCGCCCTGGTCACCCACCCCGAGCAGGCGCTCGGCTGGGGATTCGGGCTCGCGGTCGCCCAGGAGCACCCGGAGCTGGAGACTACCCTGGTCGACCTGCCGCCCGAGGGCGGCCTCGACGAGCTGTGGACCGAGCTGCGGCACGCGGACGACGAACGTCTCGTGGCGCTGCGCGACACAGGCCGGCTGGTCCCGCGCCTGGCCCGCACCAGGCCCGACGACACCGGCGCCGACGGCGGTGGGGCGTTCGCCGCGGACGGCGTGCACCTGGTCACCGGCGGCCTGGGCGGCCTCGGCCGCGTGGTCGCCGAGCGGCTGGTGCGGCGCGGCGCCCGCCACCTGGCACTCCTCGGCCGGGGCGTGCCCGACGCCGGGACGGCCCGCTGGATCGAGGGCCTGGAGGAGCGCGGTGTCACCGTGCACCTCGCCCGCGCCGACGTCGCCGACCGCGCCGCGCTGGCGGCCGCCCTGGACGGCGTGCGCCGCGCGGCCGGCCCGATCACCACGGTCGTGCACGCGGCCGGTGTCCTCGACGACGCGACCCTGGCCCACCTGACGCCCGAGCGTGTACGGCGCGTGCTCGCACCGAAGGTGCTGGGCACCGCGCTGCTCACCGAACTCGTCCCGGAGGCCGACAGGCTGATCCTGTTCGCCTCGGCCGCCGGACTGCTCGGCTCGGCCGGGCAGAGCCCCTACTGCGCGGCCAACGCCTTCCTCGACGCCTGGGCCCACCACCTCTCCCGCACCGGCCGGTCCGCGCTCAGCCTGGACTGGGGTGCCTGGTCCGGCGTCGGCATGGTCGCCGGGTCCGGCGCGCGGGCGGCCGAGACCAGCAGGTCCGGCCTGGTCGCCTTCACCCCGCAAGAGGGCGGCGAACTCTTCGAACGGGTGCTGACCACCTCCCACCGCCAGCTCGCGCCCCTCGCGCTGGACCGGGAGGTGCTCGCGCTCGTCCCGGACGCCGTGCGCAACCGCCCGATCCTGGCCGACCTCGCCCCCGTGCCCACCGGGCCGGCCCCCGCGGACGGCCTGGTCGACAAGGTGTTCGCGGCGGCCTCCGAGGAGGAGCGCGCCGCCTGGCTCGAGGCGTACGTACGGGCCCGGGTCGGCGAGGTGTCCGGCGGCACGGTGGACGCCTCCGCCACCACCGCACTGAAGGAACTCGGCCTGGACTCCCTGATGCTGGTCCGGCTGCGCAACGCCTTCGCCCGCGAACTGGGCGCCGAACTCCCGGCCGCCGACGTCTTCGCGGCCTCCGACATCCGCGGCCTCGCCCGCGCACTCGGCGCGGTCCTGCCCGAACGCCCGGCCGCGGAGGCCGAGCGGGCGTCCGGGCCGGGGCAACCGGCGGACGGGCCGGCCGAGGAGGTCCCGGCGACGGACCTGCGGCCCGCCACCCGCGATGTCGTACGGCTCCTGCGCAGCGCCCGCCCGGACATGCCGGCCGCGGCCCACGCCATCGGCCTGGCCGTACGCCTCACCACCCCGGCCACCCGCGAGGCGCTCACCTCGGCCCTCGACCGGCTCGCGGCCCGGCACGCCGCCCTGCGCACCGCGGTCACCCCCGGCGGCGAGGGAGGCGGCCGGCAACTGCGCGTGGACCGGGAACCGGCCGCACCGCTGCTGCGCTGGACCCGCGCCGAGGGCGACACGGACCCGGCCGAGCGGCTGCGCACGCTGCTGGAACCGCCGTTCGACCTGGCCGAGGCGCCCCTGTGGCGGTTCGAGCTGGTCGACGGCGGCGAGCGTGGCCAGATACTCGTCTACGGCGCCCACCACGCCGTGAGCGACCTCCAGTCACTGCTGCTGGTGGCCGCGGAGCTCGACGCCGAACTGTCCGGCACCCCGCTCGACGCCTCCGTCACCAACCGCGACATCGCCCTGCTCGTCGAGGCCCAGCAGGGCGGCGAGGGTCCCGGCCCCGAGTGGCGCGAGGCGTTCCACGGCAGCGAGCGGCTCGACCTGGAACTCACCCGTCCGCGCCCCGCCGAACGGTCCTACCGCGCGGGCAGCGTCACCGTGACGATCCCCGACGGGCTCACCGAGAGGGTCGCCGCGGCCGCGAGCGCCCTCGCGGTCACCCCGGCCGCCTTCTGCCTCGGCACGCTGACCGTACTGCTGGCCAGGAAGCGGCGGCGGGAGCGGTTCGTGCTCGCGGTGCCCGTGGACACACGGGTCCACGCCGACGCGTACGACGCGGTGGGCTTCTTCGGCGTGCCGGTGCCGTTCCCCGCCGAGGCGCGGGCGGCCGAACCGGTCGCCGAGGTGCTGCGCCGCACGGACGGCCGGATGCGGCGGATCCTGGCCAGGGGCGCCATGTTCTCCGACGTCCTGGCGACCCTGGCCCGGCAGGGGCTCCACCGGCCCGGCGCGCCGCTCGTCGAGGTCTACTTCAACTACGTGCGCTCCTCGCGCCGCCTGACCGGGCTCGAGGTGCTGCCGGCGGGCACCGGTTACTCCGACCTCGACCTGATGATCACCATGACCCCGGACGTGGGCCGCGTGCGCATCGACCACAACCTGGACATCCTGGACGCGTCGGCGGCGGGCGGGCTGGGGGAGGAGTTCCTGCGGCTGCTGGACGAGACGGCACAGGACGACGCCACCGTCCTGGTCGGCCCCGAGCCGGCGCGGGAGCCCACGGCGCCCCTCGCGCCCGAGCCGGCGCCGGACTCCACCGTGCCCGCCGTCCCCGAGACGGCGCCGGACTCCACCGCGCTCGCCGTCCCCGAGCCGACTCCGGACTCCACCGCGCTCGCCGAGCCGGAGCTCGCGGCCCCGCGGCGCCGTTCCCTCGCCCTGGCCGCCACCTTCGCCCTCGGCAGTCTGCCGCCGATGTGCGAGGCGGCCGTGGCCGAAGGCGACGGGGAGCCGGAGTGGACGGTGGCGGAAGCGCCGTACCACCACGTCCTCGCGAGCCTGAAGGACCCCGCGGGGGTCTTCGCAGACCCGGCGACGACGGTCGGGGCGGTGCTGCTGCGGGCGGCCGACCTGGAGCGGTTCGGTCCCGTCGACGACGCGCTCCTCGCTGAACTGCGCACCTCCTACCCGGTCGCGCTGAAGGCCCTGGCCGAGCGCACCCGCAAGCCGCTGATCGTGGGCTTCCTGCCCGCCGCCCGCCTGAGCGAGAGGCTCCAGGAGTGGGAGCGCGGGGTCGTCGCGGAACTCGCCGAGGCGCCCGGTGTCGCGGTGCTCGGCCCCGGCGACTGGGACCGGCACCACGATGGCGGCGAACGCTTCGACGAACGCACCGAGCGGCTGGCCCACCTCCCCTTCACCCCGCCCTTCCAGGCGGCGGTGGCCCTCCGACTGGCCGACACCGTAAGGGCGGTGCTGCGGCCGGCGCCGAAGGTGATCGCGGTCGACGGCGACGAGACCCTGTGGGGCGGGGTCGCCGGCGAGACGGGGCCCGAGTCCGTCGACCTGACGGGACCGCGCGCCCTGCTCGCCCGCAGGCTGCTCCAGTGGCGGGCGGCGGGCGCGGTGCTGGTGCTGGTCAGCAACAACGACGAGGCGACCGTCCGGGCCGTCCTCGACCGCCCCGACAGCCCGCTGAAGGCCGGGCACTTCAGCGTGCTGTCCGCCGCCTGGGGGCCCAAGCCCGACCGGCTCGCCGAGGCGGCGCGCACCCTCAACCTCGGTCTGGACAGCTTCCTCTACCTGGACGACAACCCGGCCGAGATCGCCAGAATGCGCTCCGCGCTGCCGCGGGTGCTCTCGGTGACCTGCCCTCCGGCGGAACAACTCCACGAATTCCTGGACCGGTTGTGGCCCATGGTCCCGGCGGCGGCCACCGCCGAGGACGCGCTGCGCGCCCGCTTCTACGAGCAGGAGCGCGAACGGGACGCGGCACGCGAGCAGGCCGGCTTCGAGGAGTTCCTCGCCGGGCTGGGGCTCGAGGTCGACGTGCGGCCGCTGGGGGAGGGGGACGTCCAGCGGGCCGAGCAACTCGTGCGCCGCACCAACCAGTTCACCCTGCGCGCCCGCTCGTCCGACGGCGGTGACGTGACGCGGTGGCGGGAGCGGGGCGAAGTGTGGACGGCCTCGGCGCGCGACCGGTTCGGCGACTACGGCCAGATCGGCCTGATCGCCGTGCGCGCCGAGGCCGGCCGGCTCGACGTGCTCGCGTGGCTGATGAGCTGCCGGGCGCTCGGCCGGGGCGTCGAGGAGCGCCTGCTGGCCTGGCTGGCCGGCCGGGCCGGGGAACTGGGCTGCACCGAAGTGCGGTTGACGGCGCTGCGCACCGAGCGCAACACGCCGGCCCGGCGGCTGGTGGCCGCGCTCGGCGGGGGCGACCCGGACGACGAGCGCCTGGAGGCCGTGGTCACGCCGGACCGGCTGCGGGGCTTCCGCTCCTGGCACCAGCGGTGAACGCAGCAGTTGACGAGAGAAGGACGTGGTACGTCGTGAAGGGCTCTGATGCGTGACATGAACAACGAGGACACCGGACAGCGGGCGGCCGCCGAGGCGATCGAACGCGGCGGAAGCGGCGGAAGCGGCGGCCTGAGCGTCGCCGACCTGCTGGCCAGGGTGAGATCAGGGACGCCCCCCACAGCTTCGCCCGCCACGGCCCCGCCCGACACCGCCGCGCCGGCTCCCGTCCCACCCACTCCCGCTTCCGCCCCGGCGCGGACCGTGGAGGAAGTGGCCGCCGTCATCGCCACCGCCGCGGGAAGCCACCTGCCCGGCGGTCGTCTGGCGGTCGACGCCGACTTCTTCGACGCCGGGGGCACCTCCGTGCAGGCCGTGGAACTCGTCGCGGAACTGGAGGCCGAACTGGGCGTCGAGTTCGACCTGGACGAGGTGTTCGCCGACGCCCGCCCCGTCAGCCTGGCCCGGCGCCTGCTCGCCACGACCGCCCACGCGGACGGCCCGGTCGCCGCCCAGGGCGCCGGTCCAGTGACCGCCACCCCGCTCACGCCGGCCGCGGCCGCCCCCGCCGCCCCGGCGGCCGCCCGGCACCCCGCGCCCGCCGAGGAGCCGTACACCAGAGCCCGCCGGGAGGACCTCGACCAGATCCTCGCCGATCTCGCCCTCGCCGACCGGCTCCCCTTCACCGACGTGCCCGAACCGGTGCCGCCGCGCCGGATCCTGCTGACCGGCGCCACCGGATTCCTCGGCAGTCACATGCTGCTCGACCTGCTGCGGCACAGCGACGCCCACGTGTACTGCCTGGTCCGCGCCGCCGACGAGGAGGCGGCCGCCGCACGGCTCGGCGAGGCGCTGAAGGGCTACCGGCTGCCGTGGTCGGCGGAGGTGCGCCGCCGGGTGACCGTGCTGCCCGGCGACATCCGGCGGCCGCGGCTCGGCCTGTCCGAGGAGCGGTGGCAGACGCTGGCCCGGGAACTGGACAGCGTCGTGGGCGTCGCGGCCGCCGTGGACTTCCTGCGCGGCTACCACTCCCTGCGGTCGGGCAACGTCCTCGGCGCCCTGACCCTCGCCGAACTCGCCGCCACCGGACGGCCCAAGCCGCTGCACCACATCTCCTCGATCGCCGTCTTCAACCAGGTCGGGATCACCGCCATGGGCGAGGACGACCCGCTCGCCCACGCCGACCGGCTGATCTCCGGCTACGACCAGTCGAAGTGGGCCGCCGAGGTCGCCCTGCGCCGCGCCCGCGACCACGGCCTGCTGGTCACCGCGCTGCGCCCGGGCGGCATCGGCGGCCACACCAGGACCGGCGCCTACAACCCGCAGGACCTCAGCAGCGGCCTCATATCGGCCTTCGGCCGCTTCCGCACGGTGCCCGCCTTCCACTACCTGAACGCGGCCCCGGTCGACTGGGTCAGCCGCGTCGCGGTCGCCGCGATCTGCGAACCCGACGCCTGGGGCTACGACTACAACCTCACCGGCGTCCCCAACACCCTCGACGACGTGGTGCGCGACATGGCGCTCGGCGGGATGCACGTCCGCGTCCAGGACTGGGACGAGTGGCGCACCGGCGCCCTGGCCCGCCTGGAGGCCGAACCGGTGCCCGAACTCGCCTTCCTCAGCCGGGTGTTGAGCAGCCCCACCGCGCTCAAGCTGTGCGAGGCCACGCTGAAGGGCCCCGCGGCCGGCGGCGAGCGCACCGCCGCACTCGTCGACGCCCTCGGCCTGCCGCCCGCCGCACGCTACGACGCCCGGGCGCAGCTCAGGACGTTCGAGCGGCTGGCCGAGGACGGCCTGGCCCGGCTGCCGCACAAGGACGACCAGCCCTACCTGTGGTTCGCCGAGACCACCGAGGGCCACGTGGGCCCGGTCGGCGCCGCCGCCGACACGCCCTGCTCCATGGCGCTCACCCTGTCCATCGCGAGCATGTACCAGCTGGTCAAGGAACGCCGGGTGGACGTGACCGGCGAGGTGAGCTGCGCGGCCGTGCACCCCCGGCCCCTGACCGTGGAACGCGGCGACATCTGGGTCCGCCCCGACGAGGGCATCCCGCAGCGCCACGGCACGACCCACCAACTCCTGCGCTACCGGCTGCGGTTGCGCGACGCGGACGGCGGCCTGTGGTGGCTGGAGGGCCGCAAGCACGCCCGCGCCCGCCGGGACGTGTGGCGGCAGACGCGCGCGCTGACCGTGGAGATCGGCCGGCAGGGCGAGGCGGCCCGCCTCATCGGCGAGGTCGTCGTCCCCGCGGACACCTACGTCCGCGACCAGATCGACGGCATCCGGGTCGACCCGCGCCTGACCGCCCGGGAGAAGCGGGCGGCGAAGCTGACCTGGCTCGCCTGGTTCGGCATGGAGATGGGCCGCGGCCTGCTCGGCCCCTTCGCCCGGGCCGCCGCCGACCTCCTCGACCTGCGCCGCACCCCGACCCTCACGGAGCAGCACCGATGATGTTCAGGACCACGAACACGCGCCCGGCCCGGCCCGCGCTGCGCAGGGTCAGGACCGCCGCGGCCCCGCGCCCCCTGCGCCACCGCCTCGACCCGGCGTCCGTGGAGGAGATCCCCCTGCGGGCCGGCGACGGGGTCCGGCTCGGCCTGACCCGCGTCGGCGCCCGCGGGACGGACCGGCCCGCGGTGCTGCTCCTGCACGGGCACACCGCCTCCGCCGACATGTTCCTGCTGCCCGAGACCCGCAACCTCGTCGACGCGCTGCTCGACGGCGGCTACGAGCCCTGGCTCCTCGACTGGCGGGGCAGCTGCCGGCTGCCGTACAACGAGACCGGCGGCCGCTACACCTACGACGACGTGGCGCTGTACGACATCCCCGCCGCCGTGTCGTACATCCGCGAACGCATCGGCGGCCGGCCGCTGTTCGTGGTCGCCCACTGCATCGGCTCGCTCACCCTCTCCCTGAGCATGACCGCGGGACTGGTGCCGGGCCTGGCCGGCGTGGTCTCCCAGGGCGTGTTCCTCACGCCCAAGCTCGCCGGGCGCACCTCGCTGCGCATGTCGGTGGCCGGGGAGCTGCTGCGCGGCCGGATCGACCACATCCCCGTCGACTTCCGCCGGGTGGGCCTGTGGTCGAAGTACACCCCGCTGTTCGCGCTCGCCTCACGTGGGGCCCACTGTCCGGACCCCACCTGCCAGATCCTGCACAACTCCGCCTGGGGATCGGGTGCTTCGCTCTTCCGCCACGAGAACCTCGCCGCCGCCACCCACGACCGGCTCGCCGAGCTGCTCGGTCCCGCGCCGCTGTGGATCGTGCCGCACCTGCGCCGCATCGAGCTGGCGCGCAGCGTGGTCCGCTGGCACGACACCGACCACCGCTACCGGGTGCTGCCGCCCAACGCCCTCGACGCGGCCGACCGCATCGACACGCCCGTCCTGCTGATCGCGGGCAGCGACAACGGGCTGTGGCTGGACTCGCAGAAGCTCTGCCACGAGGTGCTGGCACACCGGCAGCCGCAGCTGGACGTGACGTACACAGAGATCCCCGGCTACGGGCACCTGGACACGTTCATCGGACGGGGGGCCGCCCTGGACGTGTTCGGTCACATCCTCGACTTCCTGGACGAACGGCGGTGACGCGGACCCGGACCACCGCTACCGTACTCGCCAGTAACTCGATCGCACTCCCGGAGGTGCCCCATGCCGCAGCTCGAGGTCGACGGCGCGCTGCTGACGTACGACGACGAGGGCCCGCGCGACGGTGACGGCGTGCCCCTGGTGTTCGTGCACGGCTGGACGGCCGACCGGCACCGCTGGGACCACCAGCTGGATCACTTCTCCGCCGGCCGCCGGGTCGTCCGGCTCGACCTGCGCGGGCACGGTGAGAGCGGCGGGGCCGGGTCGCGCACCATCGAGGCGGCGGCGGCGGACGTCGTCGCGCTCCTGGACCATCTGAAGATCGAGCGGTGCGCGCTCGTCGGGCACTCGATGGGCGGGATGATCGCCCAGACCATCGCGCTCGCCCATCCCGAACGGGTCGAGCGCCTGGCGCTGGTCGGCTCCATCAGCCGCATGACCTACAGCCGGGGCAGGGGGCTGCTGATGGCGGCGTCCACCCTCGTCCCGTTCAAGCTGTTCGTCGCCGCCAACATCCAGCGCGCGTTCGCCCCCGGTCACCCGCGCGAGGACATCCGCCGCCACATCCGGGCCTCGGCCGCCACCCCGCGCGAGGTCGTCATGACGTGCTACTCGGCGATGCGCGCCTTCGACGTCCTGGACCGGCTCGGCGAGATCCGCGTGCCGGTCCTGCTGGTGCACGGCTACCACGACATCCAGCTGCCCGTGCGGCAGATGCTGCGGATGGCCAAGGCGTACCCCGACGCGGAGGTCCGCGTCATCGACGCCGGGCACGAGATCCCGCTGGAGAAGCCGGCCGAACTGACGGCGGCGCTCGACCGGTTCCTCACCGCCCGCGGCTGAGACACGCCGGGGCGCGCGGGCGCGCCGGCTGGGCCCTCGTGGGCCCGGCCGCACGCCCGCGTCAGCCGGTGGTCAGCACCATCCGGAAGCGGGCCGCGCCGGAGAGCATCTTCCGGTACGCCTCGCCGGCCTGCTCGAGCGGCACCGTCTCGGTCATCGGGCGGATCCCGTGCAGGACGCTGAACTCCATGGTGTCCCGCACGTCCTGCGAGGTGCCCGACGGATGGCCGCGGACCACCTTGCCCTTCATGAGCAGCTGGACCGGGCTGATCCCCATGGGCTCCGGCGCCGCCCCGATCACCACCAGCTCGCCCCGGGGCGTCAGCCCGTCCACGGTCGCCGTGATGGCCTGCGAACTGCCCGCCGTGGCCAGCACCGCCTTCGCGCCGCCGAGCGCCCCCAGCGCCTCCGCGACGGGCGTGCCGGCCGTGCTGTCGACGTAGTGGTGCGCGCCGAGCTGCTTGGCGAGGTTCGCCTTGTCGGCCCCGCGCGCGATGGCCACCGTCTCGAAGCCCATGGCCACCGCGTACTGCACGCCCAAGTGCCCGAGCCCGCCGATGCCGAGCACGGCGACCAGGTCGCCGGGGCGCGCGGAGCTGCGCCGCAGCCCGTTGAACACGGTGACGCCCGCGCACGCCATCGGACCCGCGTCGCTCGCCGCGAGGGCGTCGGGGATCCGGGCCAGCGCGTCCACCGGCACGACGGTCCGCTCGGCGAAGCCGCCGTCGTAGGCCCAGCCGGGAACCTTCAGGTAGTCGCACACGATGAAGTCGCCCCGGCGGCACGGCTCGCAGTGACCGCAGCTGCCCCCGAACCAGCCCACCGCCACCCGGTCGCCCACCTGCCAGCCCTTGTCGCCGGCGCCCTCGCCGAGCTTCTCGATCCGCCCGGCGATCTCGTGCCCGGGCACCACCGGGAACCGTACGCCGGGCACCGCGGCGTCCACGAACAGGACGTCGCTGTGGCAGATCCCGCAGGCCTCCACCGCGATCCGCACCTGGCCGGGACCGGGCTCGGGCACCTCACGCTCGGCGATCTCGAACCGGCCGCCGGCGGCGGCCACCTGCGCGACTCTGTACGTACTGGTCATCTGTCTCTCCCGCGGCGGCTGCTACGACGTCCCCCGCACCCCAGCACACCAGTTCACCGCCGATCCCGCGCGCCGAGCGGCCGCCGCCAGGGGCGGCCCGCGCGCCGCCGCGCCCGCTCTCACCACGGCACGGGCGTGCCGTCCCAGGAGAAGAAGCCGCCGGTCGGGCCGTCGTCGGGCAGCAGCGCCAGACGTACGGCACCCTCCGCGCCCTCCGCGGGGTCCCCGCCGAGGGCCGCGGCCCGGGGCGTGAGATCCGTGGCCCGCGCGCCGGGGGCGAGCGCGTTGACCTTGAAGCCCTCCCCGTCCAGCGTCAGCGCGTACAGGACGGTGAGCGCGTTCAGGGCGGCCTTGGACGAGCGGTACGCGGCCGCCCCGCCGGCGCCGGTCAGGAACTGCGGGTTGGGTCCTGTGCTCCAGGCCAGCGAGGCGGTGCCGCTGGAGACGTTGACGATCCGGGGCCGCGCGGACCGGCGCAGCGCCGGCAGGAAGGCGTTGGTCACGGCCACCACCCCGAACACGTTGGTCTCGAAGGTCTCCCGGAACTCCGCCACGCCCGACGCCTGAGGCGGGTCGAGGCTGACCGAGATGCCGGCGTTGTTGACGAGGACGTCCAGACGGTCCACCCGCGCCGCCGCCGCGGCGACGCTCCGCGGGTCGGTCACGTCCAGGTCCAGCGCAAGCGCGCCGTCCCCGATCTCCGCCACGGCCCGCCGGCCCCGCTCCGCGTCCCGCGAGCCCACGTACACGGTGAAACCCCCGGCGGCGAGCAGCCGGGCGATGTGCTTGCCGATGCCCTTGTTGGCACCGGTGACCAGTGCTGTGCGATCGTTCATGACACCCACCGTCCCCCGCCCGGTCCCCGCGTGCCAGGGACAGGCTGTACCAGGGAGGCAGCATGGCGAGGCAGGAACTGGCCCGCTTTCTGCGGGAACGCCGTGAGGCCCTCGGGCCCGAGGAGTCAGGCTTCCCCAGGGGCGCGATCCGCCGGGTGCCGGGCCTGCGGCGCGAGGAGGTGGCCGAGCTGGCGCACATCTCGGTCGATTACTACACACGGCTCGAACAGGCGCGCGGCCCCCGGCCCTCCGACCGCGTCCTCGAAGGTCTCGCGCAGGCGATGCGGCTCGCCCCGGCCGAGCGCAGCCACCTGTTCCGGCTGGCCGGATCGGCGGTGCCGCCCGGCGCGGGCGCGGTGCGCCGGGTGCGCCCGCACGTGGCCCGGATGCTGCGCCGCCTGCCGGGAACCGCCGCGATCGTCACCGACGCGGGCTACGGCGTCGTCGCCTGGAACCCGCTCGCCCGGCGCCTGCTCGGCGGCGACCTCGGCACCGGCGCCGCCAACCTGGCCCGCCGCCGCTTCCTCGGCACGGGCGGCCGGATGTACGGCAGTTCGGGCGCCGAGGAGTTCGGGCACGTGGTGGTGGCTCGGCTGCGGCGGGCCGTCGACCGCTACCCGCACGACGCCGCCCTCGCCGCGCTGCTGGCCGAACTGCGAGCCGGCAGCGAGGAGTTCCGGCAGATCTGGGAGACGCGGCCGGTCCACGCCCCCGGTCACCGCACCAAGGTCCTGGACCACCCCACCGTGGGAACCCTCCGGCTGAACTGCGACGTGCTGCTCGTGCCCGAGGACGACCAGGAGGTCGTCCTGATCACGGCCGACCCCGGCTCGCCCTCCGCGCGGGCCCTCGAGGAACTGTCCGCGGGCCGGCCCTGACCGGCGCCCGCGGCCCTCAGCGCAGGTTCACCCAGGCGCGCCCGGCGGCGGAGCGGGCCATGGCGTCCAGCGCCACCGCCGAGGCCACGGCGTCCTCCAGGGTCGCGCCGTGCGGGGCGCCCTCCGCGATGGAGCGCAGGAAGTGCCAGGCCTCGACGACCTTGAGGTCGTCGTAGCCCATGGCGTTGGCCGAGCCCGGCTGGAAGGCGCCGTACTCGCCGTGGCCGGGGCCCACGTACACGGTGGCGACGGGCTGGTCCTGATAGGCGGTGCCGCGGCTGACGCCGAGCTCTCCCATGCGGCGGAAGTCCCAGAACAGGGCGCCCCTGGTGCCGTGGATCTCGAAGCCGTAGTTGTTCTGCTCGCCGACGGCGACCCGGCTGGCCTCCAGGACACCGCGCGCGCCGGAGGCGAAGCGCAGCAGGCAGCTGACGTAGTCGTCGTTCTCGACCGGGCCCAGGACCCCTCCGGCCGCGCGGGTGTGACCGGCGGTGGCGCCGGACGGGCGGGCCCGCTCGGGCACGAACACGGCGGTGTCGGCGGCCAGCGAGTCGATCTCGCCGAGCAGGTGGCGGGCGAGGTCGACCCCGTGCGAGGCGAGGTCGCCGAGGACTCCGCTGCCGCCGCGTTCGCGCTCGTAGCGCCAGGTCAGCGCGCCGTCCGGGTGGGCGGCGTAGTCGCTCAGCAGACGGATGCGGACGTGGGTGACCGTGCCGATCTCCTCGGCGGCGACCATCTCGCGGGCGGCGGCCACGGCGGGCGCGTTGCGGTAGTTGAAGCCGACCGTGCCGGCCACCCGCGCCTTGGCGGCCGCGTCCGCGACCGCGCGGGCGTCGTCGGCGGTCAGGCCCACCGGCTTCTCGATCCACAGGTGCTTGCCGGCCTCGGCCACGGCGACGCCGATCTCCCGGTGCAGGAAGTTGGGGGCGGTGACGCTGACCGCCTCGACGCGGGGATCGGCGACGACCTCCCGCCAGTCGCGGGCCGCGCTCTCGAAGCCGTAGCGCGCCGCCGCCTCCTCGGCGCGGCCGGGCACCTCGTCGGCGACCGCGACCAGGCGCGGGCGCAGGGGCAGCCGAGGGAAGTGGTGGAGCACCCTGGCGTACGCCTGGGCGTGCACCCGGCCCATCCAGCCGAACCCCACGACGGCGACGCCCAGCGTGTTCACCATGACAGCCCCTCCGCAGCCGGCCGGGCCGTACCCGGACCGATCGAGAACCTGCGGCTCACCCTGCGGGGTGCAGCCGGTCCATGTCAAGACATCCGGACAGCACCGGTGGGCGTCTCAGGGCTCGCGGTGCTCGTGCGCGGCCCGGTCCAGTTCGGCGGCCTCCTCCTCCGCCAGCCTCCGCTCGGCCTCCACGTCGATGGACCTGGTCAGCCACCAGTACAGGAGCGCGGAGACGGGCAGCCCGACGAACAGGGAGATGTCCGCGCCGCCCAGGGCGTGCGCAGCCGGGCCGACGAAGAGGGTGCCGACCGAGAAGAACGGCACCATGGCGGCGAAGCCGGCCAGGTAGGAGACGATGCCGTGCAGGCCCCAGCGCCCGTAGATGCCGTGCGGGTTGAAGATCTCGGCGATCGCGTAGTGCCCGCGCCGGACGACGTAGTAGTCCATGAGGTTCACCGCGGTCCACGGGATGAACAGGTACAGCACGAGCAGCAGGAAGTCGTTGAAGTTCTGCAGGAAGTGGGAGGTCGCGGCCAGCGCGCCGATCAGGGACAGCACCGCGGTCAGCCCGAGGGTCAGCAGCCGCACGCGGAGTGTGGGCCGCACCCGCCGGAAGGAGTCGATGCCGCTGATCAGCGTCAGCGAGCCGCCGTACATGTTCAGCGCGGTGACGGAGACCAGGCCGAGGGCCGCGAAGAGCAGCACCACCGCGCCGAATCCGGTGAACACGGTGTCGCCGGCCGCCTCGATCGAGCGGATCGTGTCGAAGCCCTTGCCCGCCCAGGCGGCCAGCAGCGTGCCGAGCACCATGAGCCAGATGCCGCCGAGCGCGGAGCCGAAGTAGGTCCAGTAGAAAGTCTTGCGGACGGTCACGCCGGGCGGCAGGTAGCGCGAGTAGTCCGAGACGTAGATCGCCCAGCTGATCTGGTAGCCGGCGACGACGCCGAACTGGGCCAGGAACGGCGTCAGCTTGAAGGCGCCGAGGTCGAACGAGCCCGCCGGGTAGTGCAGGTTGACCAGCACGGCCACGGTGAAGATCCCGAAGACGACCAGGAAGGTGTACGTCAGGATCCGCTCGGCCTTGTGGATGATGTCGTACCCGACGAGCGCGACGACCAGGGCGACGGCGGTGACCACGATCACCCACAGCTTGACGCCGCCGTGCAGGGTGGTGTGCAGGGCCTCGCCGGCGAGGATGGTGTTGAAGACGTTGAAGCCCGCGTACTGCACATAGGCGAACAGCCACACCAGCAGGGCGCCCACATAGCCGAACTGGGGCCGGGACTGGATCATCTGCGGCAGCCCCAGCTGCGGGCCCTGGGCCGAGTGGAACGCCATGAAGAAGGTGCCGATGACGGTGCCCGCCACGATGGCCAGCAGCGACCAGACGAGGTTGCCGCCCTCGGTGATGCTGATCAGACCCACGGCCAGGGTGGCGATCTGGGCGTTGGACATGAACCACAGGGGCCCGAGGTGCCAGAGCTTGCCGTGACGCTCGTCCAGGGGCACGTAGTCGATGGACCGGATCTCCAGGCCCGTCACCCGCGGCTCGCCCGATGTGGTCACGGTGCCTCCCGGTGCGTTCGAGTGCAGATCACCCCTGGGGCAACATTCGCCCCCTGGCGGCCCGCGGTCAATCCGCGCGCCCGCACCCGCACCTGCGCACCCGCGCACCCACACATCCGCACCCGCACATGCGCACACCGGGACCGGCGCCCGCGGCGCCGGGCCGCTCAGCCCGCCGGCACCTCCGCCCAGCGGCTGGTGCCGCCCCGGTGGGTGAGGACGCCGCAGCGGGCCGAGAGCGCGGTGACGATGCCCAGGCCCCGGCCGTGCTCGTCGGGGTCGGGCGCGGACGAGGGACCGGCCGCGGTGGCCGCCCCCTGGTCGGTCACCTCGACCCGCACGGCACCGCGGCCCTGCGCGGGGACACGGCACAGGCGCAGGGTCGCCGGCGGCCGGGCGTGCACCAGCGCGTTGGTGACCAGCTCCGAGACCACCAGCAGTACGTCGTCGGCGGCCTCGGCCGACAGGTTCCAGCCGCTGAGAACCGCCCGTACGCGCCTGCGTACGGCGCTCACGCCCCCTGGGGCACGCGGCAGCACGATGCCGGTGGCGGCCTCCTCGCGGGGCACTGCGTCGAGCTGGGCTGCGGTCATGTGCCCTCCTTCTCCGGGCGGCGCTGCCGACCGGTGGCCGGGCGCGTCAGGCACGCTAGGCAACCAGCGCGCGGCGGTCAATGAACGGCGGTCGGCATTGCCGAACGCCAGTCCCGATCAGGGCAAATCGGGCTACGATCGCTCCATGGCCGGACCTGTCCAGTCCATCGAACGAGCGGCGGCGATCCTGCGCCTGCTCGCCGGCGGCCCGCGCAGACTGGGCCTCGGCGAAGTGGCGTCGTCCCTCGGTCTGGCCAAGGGAACCGCCCACGGCATCCTACGCACACTTCAGCACGTGGACTTCGTCGAGCAGGACGAGGCAACAGGAAAGTACCAGCTCGGGGCGGCCCTGCTGCACCTGGGCACCAGCTACCTCGACGTCAACGAGCTGCGCTCGCGCTCCATCAACTGGGCCGACGCGCTGGCCGCCCGCAGCGGCGAGGCCGTACGCCTCGGCACGCCCCTGGAGGGCCAGGTCCTCATCATCCACCACGTCTTCCGCCCGGACGACACCCTGCAGACCCTGGACGTGGGCGCGCTGCTGCCGCTGCACGCCTCCTCGCTCGGCAAGGTGCTCCTGGCCTTCGGGGCGGCCTCCCTCGACCCGCCGCCCGAGGACGGCCTGGCCGCCTACACCCGGCACACCCTGGTGGACCCCGAGGACATCGACCGGGCGCTGGCCGGGATCCGGGAGGTCGGCTGGGGTTCCGAGGTGCAGGAGATGAGCATGGGCGACGCGGGGATCGCCGCGCCGATCCGGGGCCACGGCGGTCTCGTGGTGGGCGCGATCGGGCTGTCCGGGCCCGTCGAGCGCATCTGCGACCCGCGCGGACGGCCGCTGCCCGCACTGACGGCCCTGCTCCGGGAGGCCGCCCGGGCGATCTCCCGGGATCTGGGAGCCGCCCGCTGGTAGGTCTCCAGGGCCCCCACCCGCGCGACGCATCGGAAGGCAGGCCGACATGGTGGAACGGTATGTGATGTCCATCGATCAGGGCACCACGTCCACACGATGCATCCTGTTCGACCACCGCGGACGGCTGAACGCCGTCGCCCAGCGCGAGCACCAGCAGCACTTCCCGCGCCCCGGCTGGGTCGAGCACGACGCGGTCGAGATCTGGCGCAACCTCCAGCGCATCGTCCCCGAGGCGCTGGCGGGCGCCGGAGTGGACCCCGCGCAGATCGCCGCCATCGGGATCGCCAACCAGCGCGAGACGACCGTGCTGTGGGACCGGCGCACCGGCGCCCCGCTCGGCCGGGCGATCGTCTGGCAGGACACCCGCACCGCACCGCTGGTCGACGAGCTGCGCGACCGGCCCGGCGACGAGTTCTTCCTCGACCGCTGCGGCCTGCCCCCCTCGACCTACTTCTCCGCCCCCCGCATCCGCTGGCTGTTCGACCACGTCGACGGCCTGGAGCAGCGCGCCCGGGACGGCGAGGTCCTGTTCGGCACCATGGAGAGCTGGCTGATCTGGAACCTCACCGGAGGCGCCGAGGGCGGACTGCACATCACCGACCCCACCAACGCCAGCCGCACCATGCTCGTCAACATCCGCACCCTGACCTGGGACCCGGAACTGATGGACTTCTTCGGGGTGCCCAGGGAGATGCTCCCGGAGATCCGCTCCTCCGCCGAGAGCTACGGCGAGGCCCGCGCCCTGCTCCCCGGCGTGCACATCACCGCGGCACTCGGCGACCAGCAGGCGGCCCTCTTCGGGCAGACCTGCTTCTCGCCCGGTGAGGCCAAGTGCACCTACGGCACGGGCAGCTTCCTGCTGATGAACACCGGCACCGAACTGGTCCGCTCCCGCAACGGGCTGCTCACCACCGTCGCGTACAAGATCGCAGGCCAGCCCACGGTGTACGCGCTGGAGGGCCCGATGGCCGTCACCGGCTCACTGGTCCAGTGGTTCCGCGACCGGCTCGGCATGATCAGCACCGCGCCGGAGATCGAGACGCTGGCGCGCACGGTGGAGGACAACGGCGGCTGCTACATCGTGCCGGCCTTCTCCGGCCTCTTCGCCCCGCACTGGCGCAGCGACGCCCGGGGCGTGGTGGTCGGCCTGACCTCGTACATCACCAAGGGCCATCTGGCCAGGGCGGTGCTGGAGGCGACCGCCTGGCAGACCCGGGAGGTCGTGGACGCGGTCAACGCCGACTCCGGGCTCGCCCTGAAGCAGCTCAAGGTGGACGGCGGCATGACCTCGGACAACCTGCTCATGCAGATGCTCGCCGACGTGCTCGACGTGCCCGTCGTACGCCCCCTGGTGGCCGAGACGGTCTCGCTGGGCGCCGCCTACGCGGCCGGACTGGCCGCGGGCTACTGGCCGGACATGGAGGTACTGCGCCGCAACTGGCACCGCGCCGCCCAGTGGCTGCCGGACATGGACCCCGAGCGGCGGGAGTGGGAGTACGAGTCCTGGCAGCGGGCCGTGCAGCGCTCGCTGGGCTGGATCCGGTCGCCCGGGGGAGCCGGCTGAGAGCCTCGCGGCCGCCTCAGTCCCCGGGGCCGGCGTGCCCGGCCTCCGCCTTGACCAGCAGCGACAGCAGGGACGCCACGGTCAGTCCGGCCTCGGCGGGATGGCGCAGCACCTTGCTCGGATCGATGCGGTAGATGTTGCCGCGCCCCTCCCGGGTGTGGGAGAGATAGCCGTCGCGCTCCAGGTCCGTGATGATCTTCTGGACGGCGCGCTCGGTGAGCCGGCAGTGGGCGGCGATGTCACGGATACGGGCGTTGTTGTCGTCGGCGATCGCGGCCAGCACCCGGGCGTGGTTCGTCATGAACGTCCATCCGGTGTGCGGCTCGGGCACTTCTACCATGCCCCAAGACTAGGGCCCATGTTTCATGTATGCAAAAGCATGAACAAGTTTTCCGGTATAACTTGACGTGTGCCATACACGGGAGTGAGCCTGATGCGGGAAGACGGGCACGCACGGGCGGGAGAGGCGGTCATGCCGGTGATCGAAAGCCGTCCCGCCGGCGACCGGGTGGTCGTGGCGGTGCGTGGCGAGCTGGACCTCGATGCCGGCCAGGCGTTCCAGCGCGCCCTGCGGCAGGCCCTCGCGTGCTCGGCCCGGGGCGTCGACGTGGACCTCGGGGCGGTCGCGTTCTGCGACTGCTCGGCCCTCAACATCCTCATCAGCCTGCGCCGGCGCGCGCTCACCCAGGGCAAGAGCGTCGTCATCACCGCCGCCACCCCGGTGGCCGAGCGGCTGCTCGCCCTCACGGGCACGGGCCCGCTGTTCTCGGCCGGCGCGGCAGCGGACACGGACGCCGGCGCCAGGCCGGAGTGAATCGGCGAATCGCCTCCGGAGTCGTGGTTACCCAGTCCCCACGGGGTTCGGAAGTGAGCCCCGGTGGGCTCTCCGCGTCGCGTATCGCGGAGAGCCCGCCGCCGTGCACTCGGGTGGTTGCGCCGCCGGTGATCGGGTACGCGAGCAGGAACGTGCCCGCGACGAGCACCGTCCGGGCGGCCGCACGACTGCCGCTACCAGGGAATCAGCCATGGAGACACCCGCGAACGACAACGCCGCGACGCCCGCGCAGCACGCGCTGGACGTCCTCGCCCGGAACGCCGAGGACGCGGTCGCACTGGACACGCTCGCCGGCAGCGACGTCCTGATCCCCGTGCCCGACGACGTGAGCGAGGAGGACGCCACCAATCCCTCGGCCGTCGCCCTGCCGGTCCTGGAACAGCCGGGCGGGGTGCCGGTGGTGCCCGTGTTCACCTCGGAGCTGGAGATGTCGGAGCTGCTGCCCTTCGTCTCCCGCTACCGGCTGGTGCCGCTCGGCGCGCTGGCCTCCCAGTGGCCCGCCGACGACCTGTCGCTCACCATCGACGCCAGCTCGCCGCACGGCCTGACGCTGACCTCCGAGGGCGTACGGACGCTCCTGGCCCGGCCGGAGGGCTGAGCCGGGGGACGCCCCGGACGGACCGGACTAACCGTTCAGCGTGCGGGCCAGCGCCGCGCGCTGGAGCGGGAGCACCTCGGCGTGCAGCGCGCGGCCCCTGGCGGTCAGGGACACCCACACCCCGCGCCGGTCCTCCGCGCACACCGACCGCTCGACCAGGCCCTCCTTCTCCAGGCGGCCGATCAGGCGGGACAGCGCGCTCTGGCTGAGGTGCACCCGGCCGACGAGGTTCTGCACCCGGCAGTGCTCGCCCGCGTCGGGGCCCTCGGAGGCCAGGATGTCGAGCACCTCGAAGTCGCTCGCGCCCAGCCCGTGCGGGTGCAGGGCGCGGTCGATCTCGCACATCGTCCGCGCGTGCACCGACAGGATGTCCCGCCACTGCTCCTCGAGCCGGGGCCCGGCCGCGTTCGCTCCCATACACCGCATGTTAATGCGCGTGCATCCAGACGCGCCGACGCCCACCGGGCGACCCGCCCTGGAGCGGTTCGCGGATCAACCCTTGATCAACCCTGGATCAGCCCGATCAGGTTGCCGTCCGCGTCCTTGACCGAGGCGATGAGCCGGCCGCCGCCGACGTCCTGCACGTCCTGGAGGATCTCCGCACCCGCCGACACCAGGGCCGTCAGGCGTGTCCGGATGTCCTCCACGTGCCAGTACGGGACCGGGCCGGTCATGCCCTTGGCGTGCCCGTTCGGGTCGAGGCCGACGTCCTGGCCGGCGTCCTTGAAGCCGACGTAGTACGGCTCGTCCGCGTACGGCTCGGTCTCCAGCAGCGTCCTGAACAGGGCCTTGGCCCGGTCGAGGTCCTTGACGGGGTAGATGACGGTCTTCAGGCCTTCGGTCATGGCGCGCTCCTCATGGTGGTGGCCGGTCCGCCGGCGCGTGCTGTGCTGCGCCGGTGGTCCCACGCTAGGCCGCGAACGCGCCGCACCGCTTCTCCGATCCTGACCGGTCGTACCGGACAAGACCCGGGAGTGCCGTACACGCCGGGTGCGCGCGCGGGACAGTGGGAAGGGTCAGGACGAGGCGGCTTGGAGGACAGGAGGCGGCGATGCCCGAGGCGCCCGCCGGCCGGACACGTCTGGCCATCCTGGAGTGGCTGAAGAATCCCCCGGCTCGCCCACGCCGGCCCTGGTACGGGCGTCCGCCGGCGGACGGCGCGACCGCGCGGGCCGTGGCCGCCGGCCTCGGCATTCCCCGCCGGGCCGCCGAGTCCCACCTGGAACTGCTGGCCGCTCTGGGCCTGCTGCGCACCCGGCGCGTCCGGCGCCGCACGCACTACCGCCGTGACGAGTTCCGTATCGCCGAGGTGGCGCGGATGTTCGAGAAAGGCTGGTGACGGGGCTGTCGCGGGGGGACCGGCCTGCGAGGATGAGGCGTCTTGTGACGACGTCGAAGGGCAGGCACCCATGGACCGTCCCACCGCTCTCGTCCCGCTCGCCTACGTGGGCGTCGGCGGTCGTGGCCCCGAGGACGTCGTCGCCGACGACCGCGGCCGCGTGTTCACCGGCGTCGAGGACGGCCGGATCCTGCGCCTGGACGGCCTGACGGAGCAGCCCGTGGGCGCCGCCGCGCGGGTCTCGGTGCTCGCGGAGACCGGCGGCAGGCCGCTGGGCCTGGAACTCCTGCCGGACGGCGACCTGTTGGTGTGCGACGCCGAACGCGGTCTGCTGCGCGTCGATCCGGACGGCGGGACCGTCCACGTGCTCGCCGACGCGGTGGCGGGGGAGCGGCTGCGGTTCTGCAGCAACGTCGTCGCCCTGTCGGACGGCACCGTCTACTTCACCGTCTCCAGCCGCCGCTACCCGCTCGGCCAGTGGATCGGCGACATCGTCGAACACACCGGAACGGGACGGCTGTTGCGCCTAGCGCCGGGCAGCCGGACGCCCGAAGTGGTCCTCGACGGGCTCCAGTTCGCCAACGGCCTGGCGCCGAGCGCCGACGAGTCCTTCCTCGTGGTCGCGGAGACCGGCGCGCGCCGGCTCACCCGGTACTGGCTCGCCGGAGCGGGCGGCGGCCGGGCCGAGACCTTCGTGGCGGACCTGCCGGGCATGCCGGACAACATCTGGCGGGCGGGCAAGGACGGACCGGTGTGGGTCTCCCTGGCCGGTCCCCGCGTGCCCCCGCTGGACCTGCTGCACCGCTCCTCCCCGGCCGTGCGCGGGGCCGCCGCCCGCGTCGCCGTGCGCGCCCCGTACCGGCCGACCGGCGCGGCCGGCGTCCTCGCCGTGGACGACGAGGGCCGGATCACCCACCACCTCGCCCGCCGCCGCTCCGGCTACCGCATGGTCACCAGCGTCTGCGAGACCGGCGGCCACCTGGTCCTCGGCAGCCTCTGGGAACGGGGCGTCGCCCTCTGCGAGGCGCCGTCCCGCCCCTGACCCACCGTGTCCGAAGTGACCCCGGTGACCACCTGGGGCTACCCTGTTGGGCGGCCGCGGTCGTCCGCGGCGCGGCGGTGGGGCCCGCCGTACCCGAACCGCGGCACCGGCGCCGCCAACGGTCCCTACTTGCGAAGGCAGCGGCCCCGCGCACCCGGGGGCCCGGGCGAGTAGGAGACGTACGACCGATGACAGCCCCGGAAACCGAGAGCCTGCGCCTGCGCGCACCGGGCGCACGCCCGCGCCGCGCCTGGCGGGCCCAGGCGCCGGTGGTCGCGGTGGTGGCGCTCGGCGGCGCGCTCGGCGCGACCGCCCGCTACGCGGCCTCCCTGTGGTGGCCGACCCCGCCCGGCGGATTCCCGTGGGCGACCTTCTGGACCAACGTCCTCGGCTGCGCCGTCATCGGCGTCTTCATGGTGGTCGTCACCGACGTGTGGGCCGCCCACCGCCTGGTCCGCCCCTTCTTCGGCACCGGCGTGCTCGGCGGCTTCACCACCTTCTCCACCTATGCCGTGGACATCCAGAAGCTCGTCGACTCCGGCCACGCCCGCACCGGGCTGGCCTACCTCGCCGCGACCCTGTGCGCGGCGCTCGCGGCCGTGTGGCTCGCCGTGACGGCGGCCCGCCGCGTCCTGAAGTGGAGGCAGCGATGACCAGGCTCACCGGGAGCGCCCTGCGCGTGACCGTCTTCATCGGCGAGAACGACACCTGGCACCACAAGCCGCTCTACTCGGAGATCGTGCACCGGGCGCACACCGCCGGGCTCGCCGGCGCCAGCGTCTTCCGCGGCGTCGAGGGCTTCGGCGCCTCCTCCCTGATCCACACCTCCCGGCTGCTGTCGATGAGCGAGGACCTGCCGGTGGCCGTCGTGATCGTCGACACCGAGGAGCGGGTCCGGGCCTTCCTGCCGCAGCTCGACGAACTGGTCGCCGAGGGACTGGTGATCCTCGACGACTGCGAGGTCATCCGCTACGTGGGCCGGGGCGACGAACCCGGCGCCCCCGCCGCGAAGGGCAGGAGGCGGTCGTGAACTGGCTGCTGGTCGTCCTGGGCGCCGCCGTCGGCGCCCCCCTGCGCTACCTCACCGACCGCGCCGTGCAGTCCCGGCACGACTCGGTCTTCCCCTGGGGCACGTTCGTCGTCAACGTCACCGGCTGCCTGATCCTCGGCCTGCTGACCGGCGCCGTGGCCTCCGGCGCGGCCGGCCCGCACCTCCAACTGCTATTGGGCACCGGGCTGTGCGGCGCGCTGACGACGTACTCGACCTTCTCCTACGAGACGTTGAGGCTGACCGAGACCGGCGCCGGGCTCTACGCCGTGGGCAACGCGGCCGCGAGCGTGGTGGCGGGACTCGGCGCGGCGTTCGCCGGCGTGTGGCTTTCCGCCGCGTTCTGACGCCGTCCACCTCCGCTTCACCTCGGCGCGATAGGGCTGTGCACGACACTGTCGACCCCATCCGCAGAACTGGATCCCATGAGCGCCATCTCCGTCGGTCAGGCCGTCGTCCTAGGAGTAGTCGAGGGGGTGACAGAGTTCCTCCCCGTGTCCTCCACCGGCCACCTCAAGATCGCCGAGGGGCTCATGGACATCCCGGTCGACGACACCTCCGTCGTCGGTTTCTCCGCCGTCATCCAGGTCGGCGCCATCGCCGCCGTGCTCGTGTACTTCTTCAAGGACATCGTGCGGATCGTCTCCGCGTGGGTGCGCGGCCTCGCCCACCGCGAGGAGCGCTACCACCACGACTACAAGTTCGCCTGGTGGGTCATCTACGCGACGATCCCGATCGTCGTCGTCGGCCTGGCCGCCAAGCCCCTGATCGACGGGCCGCTCGGCTCGCTGTGGGTGGTCGCCGGTTCGCTGATCGCGGGCAGCGCCGTGATGTGGTGCGCGGACCAGATGGGCCGGCACAAGCGCGGCGAGGACGACACCTCGTTCAAGGACGCGATGCTGGTCGGCACCTCCCAGATCCTCGCCCTGCTCTTCCCCGGCTTCTCCCGCTCGGGCGCCACCATGTCGACCGCGCTGATCCTGGACCTCGACCGCGTCGCCGCCACCCGGCTCTCCTTCTTCCTCGGCATCCCGGCCCTGACCGGCGCCGGCATCTACGAGCTCAAGGACGCCCTCGGCGCGGGCGTGGGCGCCGCCCCGCTGGCCGTCGGCACGCTGGTGTCCTTCGTGGTGGCCTACGCCTCCATCGCCTGGCTGCTGAAGTTCGTCGCCAAGCACTCCTTCAACGCCTTCGTGCTCTACCGCATAGCGGTCGGCGTGCTGCTCTTCGCCCTGCTGGGCAGCGGCGTGCTCGACGCCTGAGCGACCCCGCGGCCCGGCCGCGCCCACGGGGTGTGAGGCCCGTACACGGCCTCACACGCCGTGGATGTTTTCTCACGACGCCCCTTGACAGTGCCGTCGCGCACCCCGGAGGATCGCCCCGTGAACCTGTCAGACAGCCAGACAGGTGGCTCGGCACCCCGGCGCGTCAGCGCGATGGAAGCGGTGCTCACCCACCTCCGCGGAGCCATCGAGCGCGGCGAGTACGCGATCGGCGACAAGCTGCCCTCCGAGGCGGAACTGTGCCGCACCCTGGAGGTCTCCCGGCCCGTGCTGCGCGAGGCGCTGCGCGCGCTGCAGACGATGGGCCTGACCGTGTCCCGCACCGGCAGGGGCACCTTCGTGGTCGCGAACGCGGTGGAGGACCCCACCTTCGGCGACTACGCGGCCAGCGACCTGCTGGAGGTGCGCCGCCACATCGAGATCCCGGTCGCCGGGTACGCGGCGCGGCGCCGCACCCCGGAGGACCTGGACCACCTCGTCCACCTGCTGGAGCGGATGGAGCGGGAGACCGACACGACCTCGTGGGTCGCGCTGGACACCCTGTTCCACCTCGCCGTCGCGCAGGCCGCGCAGAACCCGGTGTTCCGCCGGGTGATCGAGGAGATCCGCGACGCGCTGGCCCGCCAGTCGGCCTTCCTCAACGAACTGGGCGGCCGCCGCGAGCAGTCCAACCGCGAGCACCGGGCGATCGTCGAGGCGCTGACCGACGGCAGCGAGCCGGACGCCGTCGAGGCCATGTCCCACCACCTCGACCGCGTCGAGAACACCCTCACCGACATCGTGCGCCGCGCGCACGACTCCACCGGCGACGGAGCCGAGCGTCGAGCGAACAGCACCTGAAAGGGCGTCACGCGTCCCGAACGCCGTCACACCGTCACGCCGACGCGGCCACCGTGCCGTGCCCGCCGCTGACCGCCGGGCGCTCGTCGCGGGCTGGTTCGCCGCCCGCCGCCGCATCGCCCGCACCCCCGCCGGCGCGTGACCCCCGCGCCGGCCGGCCACACCACCACCTCACCGATGAAGACGAACCAGGCAGTGATGCACAGCAGTCCCCCCGCCCAGGCACCCCCCGTCCGCGAACCCCTCCACGCCCCCGTCGCCCACGTGATCCGTGGCGCGGTGATCGAGGGCGTCCACTACGGCTCCGTCGTCGTCCTCGGCGCCGACGGGCACGTCGGCCTCCGGCTCGGCGACATCGAGGCCGCGTTCTTCCCGCGCTCCGCGCTCAAGCCCCTCCAGGCCGTGGCCATGGTCCGGGCCGGGCTCCCGCTGGACGGCGGCCTGCTCTCCCTCGCCGCCGCCAGCCACTCCGGCGAGGAACGCCACCTCGCCGGGACCCGGCGGATCCTGGAACTCGCCGGACTCACCGAGGACGACCTGCGCAACGTCCCCGACCTGCCCTACGACCCCGCCGTACGGGACGCCTGGGTGCGCGAGGGCCGCATGCCCTCCCGGCTCGCCCAGAACTGCTCCGGCAAGCACGCGGCCATGCTCCACACCTGCCGCCTCAACGGCTGGTCCCTCGAGGACTACCTCGACCCGGCCCACCCCCTCCAGCAGGTGATCGCCGGGACCGTCGAGGACCTGACCGGGCAGCGCGTCGCCCACGTCACCGTCGACGGCTGCGGCGCGCCCCTGTTCGCCGTCTCCCTGCACGGCCTCGCCCGCGCCGCCGCCCGCCTCACCACCGCCGCGCCCGGCAGCCCCGAGGCGCGGGTGGCCGGCGCGATGCGCGAGCACGCCGAGATGGCCTCCGGCTCCGGCCGGGACGTGGCCGCGCTGATGCGGGCCGTGCCCGGGCTGCTCGCCAAGGACGGCTTCGAGGGCGTGCAGACGGCCGCCCTGCCCGACGGCCGGGCCGTTGCCGTGAAGATCGCCGACGGCGCGAACCGGGCCCGGATCCCGGTCGCCGCGGCCGCCCTGGCCCGGGCGGGCGTCGACCCCGCCCTGCTCGCCGGGTTCGCGGGCGAGACGCTGCTCGGCGGCGGCGAGCCGGTCGGACGGGTACGCCCGGTCCGCGCCCTGGCCCCGGCCCAGCTCACCGCCCGCGCCTGAGCGCGCACCGCCCACCCCCTTCCCGTACCGCGAAAGAGGCCGCACCCTCATGACCGCCGCCACCCGGAGCGAGCACGACCTGCTCGGCGACCGCGACGTCCCCGCCGACGCGTACTGGGGTGTCCACACCCTGCGCGCCACGGAGAACTTCCCCATCACCGGCACCCCGATCTCCGCCTGCCCGCACCTGGTCGACGCCCTCGCCGCCGTCAAGGAGGCCGCCGCCCTCGCCAACGAGGAACTCGGACTGCTGGCGCCAGAGAAGGCCGCCGCCGTCGTCGCGGCCTGCCGTGAGATCCGCGCCGGGAAGCTGCACGACCAGTTCGTCGTGGACGTGATCCAGGGCGGCGCCGGCACCTCGACCAACATGAACGCCAACGAGGTCGTCGCCAACCGTGCGCTGGAACTGCTCGGCCATGCCAAGGGCGAGTACCGCTTCCTGCACCCCAACGAGGACGTCAACCTCGGACAGTCCACCAACGACGTGTACCCGACCGCCGTCAAGATCGCGACGATCTTCGCGGTGCGTGGACTGCTCGACGCGATGTCCGTACTGCAGGACTCCTTCGCCGGCAAGGCCGTCGAGTTCCGCGATGTGCTCAAGATGGGCCGTACACAGTTGCAGGACGCGGTGCCGATGACGCTCGGTCAAGAGTTCTCGACATACGCCGTCATGATGGACGAGGACCGTCATCGTCTTGACGAGGCCGTCCAGTTGATCCATGAGATCAACCTCGGGGCCACCGCCATCGGCACCAGCCTCAACGCCCCTGCCGGATACGCCGAGTCGGCCCGCCGCCACCTCGCCACCGTCACCGGACTGCCGCTGGTCACCGCCGCCGACCTGGTCGAAGCCACCCAGGACTGCGGTGCGTTCGTCCAGTTGTCCGGCGTGCTCAAGCGGATCGCGGTCAAGCTCTCCAAGTGCTGCAACGACCTGCGACTGCTGTCCTCCGGACCCCGCGCGGGCCTCGGGGAGATCAACCTGCCGCCCGTGCAGGCGGGATCGTCCATCATGCCCGGCAAGGTCAACCCGGTCATCCCCGAGGTGGTCAACCAGGTCGCCTTCGAGGTGATCGGCAACGACGTCACCATCACCATGGCCGCCGAGGCGGGACAGCTCCAGCTCAACGCCTTCGAACCGGTCATCCTGCGCTCCCTCTCGCAGAGCATCGCCCACCTGCGCAGCGCCTGCCTGACCCTGGCCGGACGCTGCGTCGACGGCATCACCGCCAACACCGAGCGGCTGCGCGCCACCGTCGAGAACTCCATCGGCCTGGTCACCGCCCTCAACCCGCACATCGGCTACACGGCCGCCACCGGCATCGCCAAGGAGGCCCTCGCCACCGGCCGGGGCGTCGCCGAACTCGTCGTGGAGAAGGGCCTGCTGCCCGCCGACCGGCTGGCCGGCCTGCTGCGCCCGGAAGTCCTCGCGGGCAGCGGCACGCCCCGCGCCTGATCCGCACCACGCGCGCCCGCACCGGCCCGGAGGCATGATGGTGATCATGACGTCGTCGAGAACCTTCCAGCCGATCCTGGAACGCATCGCGGAGGAGATCGAGCGGACCCCCGGCCGCGGGCGGCCCGCCGACTACATCCCGGCGCTGGCCGCCCGCGATCCGCGCGCCTTCGGCATGGCCGTCGCCGAACTGGACGGCACGGTCTACGGGGTGGGGGACTGGCGGGAGCCCTTCTCCGCCCAGTCCGTCACCAAGGTCTTCACCCTCGCCCTCGACCTCGCCCGCGAGGGAGACGAACTGTGGGAGCACGTGGGCCGCGAGCCCTCCGGCAACCCGTTCAACTCCCTGGTCCAGCTGGAGTACGAGAACGGCATCCCGCGCAACCCGTTCATCAACGCCGGCGCCCTCGTCGTCACCGACCGCCTCCAGACCCGTACCGGGGACGCGGCCGGCGAACTGCTGCGGTTCCTGCGCGCCGAGAGCGGCAATCCGGACCTGGACTTCGACCAGGAGGTCGCCGCCTCCGAGACCGCGCACGGCGACCGCAACGCCGCCCTCGCCCACTTCATGGCGGCCTACGGCAACATCGACAACCCGGTGCCGGTGCTGCTGGACCAGTACTTCCGCCAGTGCTCCATCGCGGCCTCCTGCGCCGACCTCGCCCTGGCCACCGCCTTCCTCGCCCGGCACGGCATACGGGCCGACGGCACCCGGCTGCTCAGCCGCAGCCAGGCCAAGCAGGTCAACGCGATCATGCTGACCTGCGGGACGTACGACGCGGCCGGCGACTTCGCCTACCGCGTCGGGCTGCCCGGCAAGAGCGGCGTGGGCGGCGGGATCGTGGCGGTCGTGCCGGGCCGGTGCGCGCTGTGCGTGTGGAGCCCGGGCCTGGACGAGCGCGGCAACTCGGTGGCGGGCGTGGCGGCCCTGGACCGCTTCACTACGCTGACGGGCCTTTCGGTGTTCTGAGCCCCGGTGGGCTTCCGCGCCCTTCGGTCAGGTCCGCGCCGTGCGCCTGCGCCGGGACCGCCAGCCGAGGAGCGCGGCGCCGGCGCCCAGGCCCGCGGCGCCCGCGATCGTGCCGGTCCCCGGCCAGTCGGACTCCTCGTGCCGCACGGCGGAGGCCACGATCGCCGGGCCGTGGGTCACCGGGCGCAGCGCGTCGAGCGAGCCGACCGGGTCGACGTGCCCGGCGGCGGCGAACCCCCAGTCGAGCAGGGCCCGCGCCTCGTCGTACACCGCGAAGCCCCCGCCGTCCTGGGGGTTCATCACCGTGACGACGAGGGTGCGGCCGTCCCGGTGGGCCGCCGCGACCAGGGTGTTGCCCGCGTTGCTGGTGTAGCCGTTCTTGATGCCGATGAGCCCCGGGTACGGCGCCACCCCGTCCGCGCCGGTCAGCAGGCGGTTGGTGTTGGCGATGCCGTAGCTCCCGCCGTCGCCGGGGAAGTAGGCCTGGGCGGTGGAGCAGTAGCGGGCGAAGTCGGGGTTGCGCAGTCCGGCGCGGCCGAACACGGCCAGGTCGTAGGCCGAGGACACCTGCCCGTCGGCGTCGTAGCCGTCGGGTGAGACCACGTGGGTGTCCACCGCGCCCAGCGCGCGGGCCTTGGCCTGCATCTGCCGGGCGGTGTGCTCCCAGCCGCCGTTGAGCGAGGCGAGCACGTGCACGGCGTCGTTGCCTGAGTTGAGGAAGACCCCGCGCCACAGGTCGGACACCTGGTAGGTGTGCCCCTCGGTGACGCCGACCAGACTGCTGCCGGGTCCGATCCCGGACAGTTCCTGGGCGGTCACGGTGTGCCGGACCCCGCCGGGGAAGGCCGGCAGCACGGTGAGCGCGAAGAGGGTCTTCAGGGTGCTGGCGGGCGGCAGCTTCTCGTGCGCGTTGTGCGCGGCGAGCACCTCGCCGGTGCCGGCGTCGGCCACCAGCCAGGACAGTGCGGAGACTTCCGGAAGCCCGGGCGCCTGCGCGCGGAGCCGGACCTGGGTGCCCTCGTGCTGGAGCACGGCCGGCTGTGGCACGGCGGTGACCGGCCCGCCCGGTGAGCCGGGGTCCGAGCCCGCCCGGCCCGCCGCGGCGGCGGGGGAGGCCAGGAGCAGGATGCCTGCCGCACAGAGGGAGCAGGCCGACACCGCGGCGCGAGAAGCAAATCCGATCGTCATATCGCAAACGTAGGAAGGATCTGGCGCAGGCGTGACGCCGCCGGGGGCCGAACGGGGTGCACGAACACCCGGATGCCCCAGCGGCCGTGCGCCCGGGTCCTGCGTACGGGTGAGGGCTGACGCGGGTGAGGGCGGACGCGAGTGACGGCGGACGGGGGTGAGGGCGGACGACGGGCAGGCCGGGTGCGCGTCAGGCGGTCGCGCGGCGGTTTCTCGCCCGGCGTCCGGTCGCCCGGCGGGCGGTCAGGCGGCCGGCAGGGTCGGCTGGACGCGGCGCAGGAACGCGGCGTTGTCGGGCGTCGTGCGCAGCTTCTCCAGCAGCGGCTCCAGGGCGCTCTGCCCGTCGCGGCCCCGCAGGGCGCGGCGCAGACCCCGCGTGCCCGCCAACTCCGGCGGGGACAGCAGGAGTTCCTCACGCCGGGTGCCGGACCCGTCGATGTCGACGGCGGGGAAGACGCGGCGGGAGGCGAGCTCGCGGCTGAGCCGCAGCTCCATGTTGCCGGTGCTCTTCAGCTCCTCGAAGAAGAAGTCGTCGGCGCGGGAGCCGGTCTCCACCAGCGCGGTGGCCAGGATGGTGAGCGAGCCGCCCTCCTCGGCCAGGCGCGCGGCGCCGAAGAACCGCTTCGGGCCGAGCAGCGCGGCCGCGTCCACGCCGCCGCTGAGGGTGCGCCCACCCGAGGCGGCCGCGTTGTTGTGGGCCCTGCACAGCCTGGTCAGGGAGTCGAGGAGGATGACGACGTCCTCACCCGCCTCCACGAGCCGCTTGGCCCGCTCGATGACGAGTTCGGCGAGCGCGATGTGCTGACGGGGCGCCCGGTCGAAGGTCGAGGCGTACACCTCGCCGCGCACCGAGCGCCGCATGTCGGTGACCTCCTCGGGGCGCTCGTCCAGCAGCACCACCATCAGCCGGCACTCGGGGTGGTTGCCGGCCACGGCGGCCGCGGTCTGCTGGAGCAGGACGGTCTTGCCCGTCTTGGGCGGGGCCACGATCAGCCCCCGCTGCCCCTTGCCCACGGGCGCGACCAGGTCGACGACACGGCCGGTCAGTCCGGCCGCGGGGTGCTCAAGGCGCAGCCGGTCGCGCGGGTGCAGCGGGGTGAGGACGTGGAAGTCGCGGCGCTGCCGGGCCTCGTGAGGCGCGCGTCCGTTCACGCGGGTCACGTCGGTCAGCGCGCCGCGGTCGCCGCGCGCGCCCTCGACCAGGTCGCCGGCGCGCAGGCCGAGGCCGCGGACGAGGGCGGGGGAGACCTGGGGGTCGTCCGGTCCGGGCAGCAGCGCCGGGCCGCGAAGCCGGCCGCCCTTCCCGTTCGCGTCGAGGTCCAGGACACCGGAGACGGTCCGGACGGCCGGGGACGGCTGCTGCCGCACCGGGGGGTGTTCGAGTGTGGTGGTCATGGGGTGCGGTCCTTTCAGGACGTACGGCACGGGGGCATGCGGAGGGGGAAGGGGAGAAGCCGCGGACGGGGGAGACACCACCCCGGCCGGTCACGGCGGAAGCGGCCACCGACGAACTCACGGGGCTCGAAGGTGGTGACAGGAAGCCGAAGCGCCGCCGCTGCCGCGTGGATGATTCGACGCTTGAGTCGAAGAGAACTCGCACCGTCGTCCGCGAAGGGACGTACACAGGTGCTGACTGCACTGTACCACTCCCGGCCGCCGCCCGGTCCGGGCGCGGCCCGGCGTCCTCTAGGCTGGCCCCGATGTTCAGTCCCGAGGGCCCCACCCCGCGCGAGCTCGCCGTTCAGGCGCTGTCGTCCGTCGAGCGCGGATACGACCTGCTCGCGCCCAAGTTCGACCGCACCCCCTTCCGCACCCCGGACCCGGTGCTGGACGCGGTGGGCGCGGCGCTGGAGCGCGTCGGACCGTTCGGCGACGGACTCGACCTGTGCTGCGGCACGGGCGCCGGACTCGACGTGCTGGCCCGGGTGTGCCGCGAGAGCGTCACCGGGGTCGACTTCAGCACCGGGATGCTCGACATGGCCCGCGAGCACGCCCCGGACGCGGGCCCCGCGGTCTCCCTGGTGCGCGCCGACGCCCGCGCGCTGCCGTTCGCCGAGGCCTTCGACCTGGTCGTCAGCTTCGGCGCGCTCGGGCACTTCCTGCCGCGCGAACTGCCCGGTCTCTTCCGGGGGGTTCACTCGGTGCTGCGACCCGGCGGGCTGTTCGCGCTGCCGGTGTCCGCCCCGCCGCGCCCCGGTTCGGGGGCGTACTGGACGCTGCTGGGCTTCGACGCGGTGATGAGGGTGCGCAACGCCGTGTGGCGGCCCGCCTTCGTCATGTACTACCGGGCCTTCCGATTCCCGGACCTGGTCAGGGAGTTGGAGGTGGCCGGCCTGCGGGTGGAGCTGCACGCGCCGCCCGAGTTCGGCCGGCGCGCCGACGGCAGCCCGCGGGCCCGGATGATCGCGGCACGCAGGCCGCGCTGAGCGGCGCCCCGGCCTCCAGGCTTCCTCAGACGGCCGCCGGCAGGGTGAACTCGTATACCAGCGCGTCCTGTTGGGCGTCCACGATCAGGTCGGTGATCTCCAGCGGGCGCGCGTACTGGTCGTGGACGCGCCGCCGCACGCGTACCGAGGGGCCGTCCGTGAGCGGGGTGATCGAGTCCCGGTGGTGCAGGGTCAGCCCCGCCCGGCGCATCCAGTCGTACGCCCGGCGCAGTTGGGCGGCGCCCGAGCCGTCGGCGCGGTCGCGGTAGCGGCCCAGCTCCTCCACCTCGGCGAGGGCGACCGCCGAGAAGGAGGTCACCGCGGTGCGCAGCGCGCTGCCGTCGGCCGCCGCCGAGTGGTAGCGGTGGACCAGGGTCGGCCGGAGCGGGGCGAGCCCCAGGGCCGCCGCGTGCTCCGGCGGGGGCGTCTCCCAGGTGACCGTGGCCCGGTCGCGGGCGCCCGGGTCGGCGGCGCGGGCGCCCACCGGGAAGGTCAGGGTGGCCGGCGCCTCGACGGGCAGTCCGGGCAGCGTGACATGGCTGCCCCGGCGGTCGGTGGCGACCAGCCCGTCGCGCCGCAGCACCTCCAGGGCCTGCCGTACGGTCTCCCGGCTGACGCCGAAGCGGACGGCCAATTGCCGTTCGCTCGGCAGCCGTTCACCTGGACCCGCGGCGCCCGCGCGCAGCTCGCCGAGCAGGCGGGTGGCGACCTTCCAGTACAGGGGGCCTTCGTCTTCCGGATCCGGCGCCCGCGTGGGCGTCGTCGGGTGGTCTTGCGGGGTGGTGCGGGCCATGCCGCGCCTCCTGGTTGGTGACGTACCGTAGCCGCTCGGGCTCGTTGCGCCACCAGGTCTAACATTGGTCTAAACCAGAAGGGAAGGGCGGCCCGGCATTCAGGCCGAAATCCGTCCGCCCGGGTCGCCCCTCACGCGGTGCCGCGGCCCGTCACAGGGCGCTGTAAAGCGCGTCGATCAGCGCCATCTTCCGCGGATCGTCGGCGATGTGGGGCCCCAACCGGTTCATGACGTACCCGAGCGAGACGCCCGCCTCAGGGTCGGCCAGACCGCAGGAGCCGCCGAGGCCGTCGTGTCCGAAAGCGCGCGGATTGGGGCCGTAGGAGCCGTTCGGGCCGCTGAGCCACAGGCCGAGGCCGATCTCCGTCTCCCGCTCGAAGCCGGCCCCCAGCACCAGGTCGCGGCAGCTGCCCTGCCCCTCGCGCACCCGCTCGGCCGCCTCCGGGGACAGCACGCGCCGGCCGTTCAGGGTGCCGCGCCCGGCGAAGACGCCGTAGAGCGCGGCGACCGCCCGCGCGGTGCCGTGCCCGTTGGCCGCCGGGATCTCCGCGGCCCGCCACTCGGGCGTGTTCGCCTCGGCCGCGCCCACGAGCGGATTGGTCAGCGCGGCGATCGCCGCGGGCGTCAACTGGCTGAAGGCGGCCGCCCGTTCATCGCTCAGGGGGTCGCGGCCGTGGACCAGTTCGGCGGCCCGCCCGGCCTCCTTCTCCGGCAGGCCCACGGTGAAGTCGATGCCGAGCGGCCCGGTCACCTCGCGCTCCAGGAAGGCGCCCGGCCGCAGCCCCGAGATTCGCCGTACGACCTCGCCGACCAGGAAGCCGTACGTCAGCGCGTGGTAACCGGACCGGGTGCCCGGCTCCCACCACGGCTCGGTCGCCGCCAGCCGCGCGCAGGTCAGGTCCCAGTCGTACAGTCCGGCGAGCGAGTGCGGCTCGCGCAGCCCGCAGAGGCCCGCGCGGTGCGACAGCAGATGGCGGACCAGGACCCGCTCCTTGCCCGCCGCCGCGAACTCCGGCCAGTACGCGGCCACCGGGGCGTCGAAGTCGAGCAGTCCCCGGTCGGCGAGCACGTGCGCGCACAGCGCGGTCGGGCCCTTCGTGGTCGACCACACGTTGACTAGCGTGTCCCGCTCCCAGGGGCGGCTGCGGGCCGGGTCGGCCCATCCGCCCCACAGATCGACCACCGTCTCGCCGCCCACGGTGACGGCCACCGCCGCGCCCAGTTCGTCCCGGTCGCGGAAGTTGTCCTCGAACGCCGTGCGCACCGCGGCGAAGCGCGGATCGCAGTGGCCGTGGACCTGCGGGTCGTGTGCGGACATGGGTCCTCCGTGGTCGCCGGGAAGCCGGATCGCCGGTGGGCCGGGAAACCGGACGCCGGGCCGCCTCGGCGCGGCCCGGACGCCCCGAACGTACCGACTGGTCGGACTGGAGGGAAGGCGCCGGAGCCGACCCGGCCGGATTCGAGCGCACGACCTCGGCCGGCGCGGCCGCACCGCCGCCAGGCACGGACCGGCCGTGGACGGCGGGGCGGGGTGGGCGAGCCGGAGGAGCGGCAAGGGGTGCGACCGGCCGTGGACGGCGGGACGGGGCGGGCGAGCCGGAGGAAACGGTAAAGGGGCTGCAGGGGATGGGGGAGCGGTGGGGTCAGGCCCGGCGGCCGCTCCACCGCGGTCCGGTACGGGCCCACTCGCGCTCCCACTCGGCCAGCCGGTGCCGCAGCGCGACGCGCCCCACCAGCGAGCGGGCCAGCAGGACGACGGCGGCGGCCCCGCATGCGCCGCAGGCGCCCAGGGCGACGGTGTGCTGCCAGACCGCGGTCTCGTCCGGGGGCGGCGGGACGCTGCGCCCGCCGGGATCCAGCCACACGTCGACCGTGTCGCCCTGGCGCGTTCCGGGCGGCACCCGCGCCACGAGGGTGTGCGCCCTGTGGTCCGCGTCGCTCCAGCGCACCGCCACGCGGTACGTGTGCCGGCCGCCGCCCCGCACGGACGGCGGTGGGTCCGGCCTCCGGCCGGCCACCTCGGCGTGCACGCGGTGCCGGCCGGCGAGTTCCGCCCGCTGCACCGCGCGTGCCTGGCCGTGGGCCCACCAGCCGGTGAGCGCACCGAGCAGGGGCGCGCCCAGGAACAGCGTGAGCGTCACCGCGAGCGCGGTCCATGCCTCGACCACGTCCGACCGGCGCCGCAGCGGATTGCGCCGCCACCGCCAGCCGCGCACGGACGCACGCATGCCGACCTCCTCGCCGGGCGGAAGGCACCCCACGCGGCCTGGCGGGAGTCGCCCGGCTCCCGGGCGTCACGCGCCCCGCGCGTGACGCGGCGGCGGTCAACGGCCCGCTTCCGTGGGGTGGTTGCCTCCCCTCGGAGTCCCCGGCCGGGCCGCCGCGAAACGTGACTTCGTCAAGGGCGTATGAACGCTCGCCCGCGCCGGGAATAGCCGCCCGGTGATCTTCCTTGCACCTCCCGTGCGGGCCTTCGCGCCCGCCACCGGAGCCACGGTGACAGTGCGGTGAGAACGAAGGAGAGTGGGAGCGATGCCGAAGGCGTACGTGTTCACCCGGTACGGCGGCCCGGAGACCGAGGCGCTCGCCGAGGTGGACCGGCCCACGCCGGGCCCCGGCCAGATCCTGGTCGCGGTGCGCGCGGCGGGGGTCAACCCGGTCGACTGGAAGCAGCGCACCGGATACCGCCGTCCCGGTGAGAGCGGTGAGCGTGACTTCCCGGCCGTCTTCGGCAACGAGGTGTCCGGAGTGGTCGAGGAGACGGGCGAGGGCGTGACCGGCTTCGCTGTCGGCGACGAGGTGTTCGGCAACACCGCGTCCGGCGGCTACGCGCAGTACGCGGTGCTGCCCGCCGGGGTCACCGCGCACAAGCCCGCCGGGGTGCCGCACACCGACGCCGCCACCCTGCCCGTCGCCGCGGCCACCGCGTACGACGGCCTGCGCCAGCTCGCGCTGCCCGCGGGCGCGACCGTGCTGGTCACCGGCGCGGGCGGCGGGGTCGGCGCGGCGGCCGTGCAGATCGCCCGGGCCTTCGGGCTGAACGCCGTGGGCGTCGCGAGCGAGGGCAAGAAGGACTTCGTGGAGAGCCTCGGCGCCGTGCATGTGCCCTCGGGGGCGGGCTGGGCCGAACGGGCGCGGGCGGCCGCGCCGGAGGGCATCGACGCCGTCTACGACCTGGTCGGCGGCGAGGTGCTCACCGAGGCGGCAGGCCTGGTGGCCGACCGTACGAAGCTGATCACCGCGGGCGCGCCGGCCCAGGCCGTCGAGGAGCTGGGCGGTGCGCGGGTGGCGCGTGCCCGTACCGCGGCCGTCCTGGACGAGGTGGCCCGACTCGTCGTCAGTGGCGAGCTCGACCCGCACGTCACCCGCACCTATCCGCTGGAGCGGGCCGGTGAGGCGCTGCGCGCCGTCGAGGACGGGCACGCCCGCGGCAAGATCGTGATCGAGGTCGCCGCATGAGCGAGGCGACGGCGGTGGCGCCCGCGGCGGAGGGGAGCGCGGCCCCGGCGGCCGCGGCTGACGCGAACGCCGCAGCGACGGGCGGCGTCGGCGCGACGGGCAACGTCGTCGTGCTCGACGGCGACGCCGACGGGGGCGCCGACGCCCACAGGGGCGCGGGCACCGGCCTGGCGGCGGGTGCCGGCGGGGTGAGTGCTGTCCCGGTGACTGGTTCCGGCCAGGCACAGGCCGTCGCCGTGACCGGGCACGTGCTGACCGGGCACGTGCTCGACAATCCGGCGCTGGGTTCGCTGGCCGGCCCGCATGCCCGTTTCGCCGAGCGGTACGGCCGGGTGCTGCGCTATCCGGTCGACGTCTCGCCCTGGCTGGCGCTGCCCGATGAACCGGAGGACGGCGACTGGGCGGATGTCGCGGCCCTCGCGGGCGCCGGCGCCGAGGTCGCCCTGGCGGGCTTCGACGGAAGCCTGCCGGACGGGTGGGAGGTCACCTTCCGGATCGAGGGCGTGCAGCTGGTGGACGACGGGCTGGCCGCGGCCCCCGACGCGGAGGCGGTGCTCCTCGGCCCCGGCGACGTGCCCGAGATGCTCGACCTGGTCGCCCGCACCCGGCCCGGCCCGTTCCTGCCCCGCACCGTCGAACTGGGCACCTACCTGGGCATACGCCGTGACGGCGCCCTGGTCGCGATGGCGGGGGAGCGGCTGCACCCGCCCGGCTGGACGGAGATCAGCGCGGTCTGCACCGACCCCGCCTTCCGCGGCCAGGGCCTGGCGACCCGGCTGATCCTCGCCGTCGCCCACGGCATCCGGGAGCGCGGCGAGACCCCGTTCCTGCACACCGGCGCGGGCAACACCGCGGCGGTCCGGCTCTACGAGTCGATGGGCTTCCGGCTGCGGCGCCGCACCACCTTCCTCGGCGGGCGCGTCCCCGGGTCCTGGCCGGCGGCCGCGCCCGGGGACCGGCAGGCGCGGACAGGAGTTCAGGCGTCCTCGTCCGGCCGGGGCCAGTCGTTGTAGCGGGTGAGATAGGCGGCGAAGCGCACCAGGTCCTCCTCGGGCCAGTCCGCGAGCCGCTCGCGGAAGGCCGCCCGGCGGCTCTCGGTGACCTGGGCGAGGATCCGCCGGCCGGCGCCCGTCAGGTGCAGCACCTGCACGCGGTGGTCGTCCGGGTCCAGGCGCCGCTCGATGAGCGCGGCCCGCTCCAGGGCGGCCACCTGCCGGCTGACCGTGGACTTGTCCAGCGCGTAGTGCGCGGCCAGGTCGGTGGCGCGGCAGCCGCCTCTCTCCTCCAGGTGCCCGAGCAGGGTGTACGACACCAGGGACAGCTCGGGGTGCATGCGCCCCGCCGAGGCACGCGCCCGGCGGGCGAAGATCGTCATCTCGCGCTGGATGGTCTCGACGGCCGTCTCCCCGGCGGCACCGCGAAAGACGGCGCCGGTCCCGTCCGGCCGTTCGGCTGCTGGCATGGAATACCTCCCCGGCTGTTCCGGTTGTATAGTACAACTGAATTTCGAGTTGTATATGCCAACCATTGGAGGGAACGAGCGATGAGGTCGCCCGCGCTGCGCCATGTGCTCACCCACCTGATCACCCCGCTGCTGATGTGCCTGGGCATGGGGCTGGCGTACATGGGCGCGTTCGTCACCCCGCAGCCGCACCACCTGCCCGTGGCCGTCGTCGGCGAGGGACCGCGGGCCAAGGTGTTCGCCCAGACCGTGAAGGACGAGGCGGGCGACAAGCTCGACGTCCGCACCGTCGCCACCCGCTCCGAGGCGGTGGACCTGCTCAAGTCCCGCCGTATCACCGGGGCTTACGTACCGGACGGAGGCGGCCCCGAGGTCGTGGTCGCCAGCGCCGCCTCCGACATGGGCGCCACGGCCGTGGAGAAGGTCTTCACGCCCGTCGCCGCACGGCAGGGCCTGCCGCTGAAGGTGACCGACGTGGCCCGGCCCACCGCCTCCGACCCCACCGGCCAGGGCCTGTTCTTCCTGCTCATCGCGCTGAGCATCGGCTCCTACGCCTCCGTGGCCGCCCTGGGAGCCGCGGGCGCCGCGCTTCCCATGCGGATCCGGGCCCTGCTCACGCTCGGCGTGTCGGCCGTGGTGAGCGGCATCGGCGCGCTGCTCGCGGGACCGGTCTTCCATCTCGCCTCCCACGATCTGGCCGGTGTGTGGGGCATGGCCTGGCTCTACTGCGCGGGCATCCTCTTCCTCGGCGTGGGCCTGCACACCTTCCTCAAGCGGTGGACCACGCTCACCATGATGGTGCTCTTCGTGATGCTCAACTTCACCAGTTCCGGCGGCCTGTTCCGGCCCGAGCTGCAGAACGGCTTCTTCGGCTCCCTGCACGCCTTCTGGAACGGCGCGGGCTTCGTCGAGGGCGCCCGGGGCCTGCTCTACTTCGGCGGTGACGGCCTGAGCCGCAGCGTGTGGACGCTCGCGGTGTGGCTGCTGCTCGGCCTGGCGGTCACCGCGCTCGCCGCCGCCTGGGAGCGGACGCGGACCCCCGTGGGGCGCCACGCCGCCCAGAGGACCGCGGCGGTCACCGCGCCGGGGACGCACGCCGGGGCCGAGGCCGAGGAGGAGAGCGAAGAGACCGTCGGCGTCTGAGCGTTGTTAGGGTGAGCCGCGGCCGTGAACGGCCGCGTGGCTCCCGAAAGGTCCCGGCCCGCATGCCCGTACCCCCTCCGCCCGTGCCCTCCTCCGTCGCGCCGGTGCCGTTCCCGCCGTCGGCGCGGGAGGCCGCCGTCACGGCGCTGCGGGCGGCCGGCTGTGTGTTCGCCGAGGACGAGGCCGAGCTGATCCTCGCCACCGCGCGCACCGAGCAGGAGGTCGCCGCCCTGGTCGGCCGGCGCGCGACGGGCCTGCCCCTCGAACACGTCCTGGGCTGGGCGGAGTTCCACGGCCGGCGTGTCGCCGTGGAGCCGGGGGTCTTCGTGCCCCGGCGCCGCACCGAGTTCCTGGTCGATCAGGCGCTCGGCCAGGTCCCGGACGCGTCGGTCGTGGTGGACCTGTGCTGCGGCTCCGGCGCGGTCGGGGCCGCGCTGGCCGCCGCGCTCGGCGGTCCGGTCGAACTGCACGCCGCCGACATCGACCCGGTCGCGGTGCGCTGTGCCCGCCGCAACGTCGAGCCCCTGGGCGGCCGGGTCCACGAGGGCGACCTGTTCTCGGCGCTTCCGGTGGCCCTGCGCGGCCGCGTCGGCATCCTCGCGGCCAACGTCCCCTACGTTCCCACCGCGGAGGTCGGCCTCCTCCCGCCCGAGGCGCGGGAGCACGAGCCACTGGTCGCCCTCGACGGCGGCGCCGACGGCCTCGACGTGCTGCGCCGGGTCGCCGCGAAGGCCCCGGAGTGGCTCGCCCCCGGCGGCTGCCTCCTGGTGGAGACCGGCGAGCACCAGGCCCAGGCCGCCCTGGCCGCCTTCACCGGCACGGGCCTGACCGCCCGCCTCGCCGTCAGCGAGGAGCTGTACGCCCACGTCGTGACAGGCACGAAGCCCTGAATCAGCGTGCCGACTGGGCGCGGGCCACGAGCAGGGCCACGTCGTCGTGGTTGTCCGGCTGGTGGAGGGTGCGCAGGAGCAGGTCGCACAGCTCCTCCAGCGGGCGGGCCGGGTCGTCGAGCAGGGTCAGGAGGGTCTGGAGCCGTTCGTCCAGCGGGTGGCGGCGGGTCTCGACCAGCCCGTCGGTGTAGAGCACCAGCTGGTCGCCGGGCTCCAGGTCGAAGGTGGTCGTCGAGAACGGGATGCCGCCCACGCCCAGCGGGACCCCGGTCGGCAGGTCCAGCAGCTCGGGCGGGCGGCCCACGCGGATCCGGGCCGGCGGCAGGTGGCCGGCGTTGGCGATGCGGCACTGCCGCGTACGGGGGTCGTGGACGGCGTAGAGGCAGGTGGCGATGGAGTGGTCCAGGCCGTCGGTGATCCGGTCCAGGTGCTCCAGCAGCCGGGCCGGGTCGAGGTCGAGGGAGGCCAGCGCCTTGGTCGCGGTGCGCAGCCGCCCCATGGTGGCCGCCGCGCTGATCCCGCTGCCCATGACGTCGCCGACGACCAGCGCCGTCTTGTCGTCCTCCAGCGGGATCACGTCGAACCAGTCGCCGCCGACCTCAGTGGTGGCGCCCGCCGGCTGGTAGCGGGAGGCGACCTCCAGGCCGCCCGTGACGGACGGGTGCCGGGGCAGCAGGCTGCGCTGCAGTGTGAGGGCGGTGTCGCGGGCGTTCTGGTACCAGCGGGCGTTGTCGATCTGCACCGCCGCACGGGCCGCCAGCTCCCGGGCCAGCAGCACGTCGTCCTCGCTGAACGGCTGCGGGTTGCGGGTGCGCTTGAGGTCCAGCGCCCCCAGGACCTCGCCCCGCGCGATGAGCGGCACGGCGAGATACGAGTGCACGCCCACCCGGTCCAGCAGCACGGCCGCCTCCGGTGAGCGGGCGATCCTGGCCAGGTCCTCGTCCTTGACCAGGGCCACCAGGACCGGGCGTCCGGTGCGCACGCACTCGGTGACCAGGCGGTCCGGGCCGTAGGTGGCGATCTGACCGGGAGGGTCGGCCGCCTCCAGCGCGTCCGCCGAGTGCTCGGCGCGCACGGCCAGGGCGCGGATGACCGCTGGTTCGGCCGGGCCCAGGCTGCTGCGCCGGCCCGCGACGACCGCCTCCAGCAGGTCGACCGCCGCCACGTCGGCCAGCTCGGGCACGGCGACCTCGGCCAGCTCGCGGGCCGTGCGTTCCAGGTCCAGGGTGGTGCCGATCCGGGCGGAGGCGTCCGCGATCAGCGCCAGGCGCCGGCGTGCCGCCTCCGCCTCGATGCCCGCCCGGTACTGCTCGGTGATGTCCACGATCGACACCGCCACGCCCAGCACCGTGCCGGCCGCGTCCTCCAGCCGGTACAGCGAGACCGTCCAGGCGTGGTCCTCGTCCGGGTCGGCGGGGGTGCGGCCCACGGCGAAGACGTCGACGAGGGGCTGCCCGGTCTCCAGCACCCGCCGGGCCGCGCTCTCCAGGGCGTCCGCGTCGACCTGGGGCAGCACCTCGGGGATCGTCCGCCCCACGTGCTCGTCGGCCGGCACCCCGTTGATGCGCTCCAGGGCCGGGTTGACCGAGACGTAGCGCAGCCGGGTGTCCAGGACGGCCAGCCCGATCGGGGACTGCGACACGATCCGCGCCGACAGGGCCACCTCGCGCTCCAGCCGCCGTACGGTCGACTGGTCGGCGGCGAGACCGAGCGCGTACACGTCACCCCGGTCGTCCAGGAGCCGCATGTTGCGGAACTCCACCAGACGGGTGCTGCCGTCCTTGCAGCGGATGGGGAAGGCCCCCGCCCAGCTCTGGCCGGTCTGGAGCACGTCGGCGAAGAGCTTGACCACCAGGTCCAGGTACTCCTCGTGGACCATGATCCGTGCCGCGTACTGCCCCAGCGCCTCCTGCGCCGAGTAGCCGAACAGCTCCTCGGCCTGCGGGCTCCAGAGCACGACGCGTCCCTGGGCGTCGAGGACCACCGAGGCCACGCCGAGCACGTCGAGCAGCCCGCTGGGCCGCACCGGTCCGCGCACCGGCCCGTCTCCCCCGGTCGAGGGAGCCCCGGCTGCAGTCATCCCACGCACCGCCTTCGCCCGTCCGCGCGGCCCGTCGTCCTCGTGCCGACACACCCTGTTGTACCGCGCCCGCACGCTCTTTTGAGACGGTCCGGCGCTGCTTCCACCATCTCTCAACACTGGGGCGCCCGTCCCGCCGAGTCGCCCGGACGGGCCGCCGGGAAAAGGACGCAGGTGGTGGTGCCGTTTGCGGGCAGCGGTGCTTTGCTGAGGGGTGAGGGTGGGGCGCGGCTTCGGGGGGACCCCTGCGGTACCGGAAGGAGCGATCACCATGGACAGCGAGCGAGGGCACCCGGAGTCCGTCTCGGTGGAGCTGAGCGGATGCAGCAAGGAGGACGCCCGGACGGTGTTCGACGCCCTGTGCGCGTGCTTCTCGTCGGACCGGTGCGAGCAGGACGTGCCCCGCGACTACCACGAGGTGCGGCCGACGGTGTGGCTCGGCACCTTCGACGTGGCCGACGCCCACGGCGGGGACTGCGGCCCGGCCAGGCTTGGCGCCTCCGTCACGGCGGACGTGCAGGGCGGCTACTGGGCGATCGACCGGTTCCGTACGACGCTGGACTCCCTGTTCACCGTCCAGGACATGAGCTCGGCCTCCGGCGACCAGGAGCGGGAGCTGCACGTGCGGCTGGAAAGCCGCTGAGCGCCGTACCGCCGCCGGGGTGAGGTGCCGGTGCGCCCGCACGTTTTGCAACTAGTTGCATAAAGGTCCCTCCGTCCTCTACAACTACGGGTGACGACACCGCGCACGGAGGGGCCCATGAGCCGTTACCCGCACCTGCTGAGCCCGCTCGACCTGGGCTTCACCACGCTGCCCAACCGCGTCCTGATGGGCTCCATGCACGTCGGCCTGGAGGAGGCCGAGCGGGGCTTCGAGCGGATGGCGGAGTTCTACGCCGAACGGGCCCGCGGGGGAGTGGGCCTCATCGTCACCGGCGGCATCGCCCCCAACGACGAGGGCCGGCCCTACGAGGGCGGGGCGAAGCTCACCACCGACGAGGAGGCCGCCCGGCACCGGCTCGTCACCGACGCCGTGCACCGCGAGGGCGGCCGGATCGCCCTGCAGATCCTCCACTTCGGCCGCTACGCCTACCACCGCGACCTCGTCGCCCCCAGCCCCCTGAAGGCGCCCATCAGCCCGTGCGTGCCCCGCGAGCTCACCGACGCCGAGGTCGAGCGGACCGTCGACGACTACGCGCGCACCGCGCGCCTGGCCCGGCAGGCGGGCTACGACGGCGTGGAGATCATGGGCTCCGAGGGCTACCTCATCAACGAGTTCATCGCCGCGCCGACCAACCACCGCACCGACCGCTGGGGCGGCTCGTACGAGAACCGCATGCGCTTCCCGGTCGAGATCGTCCGCCGGGTGCGCGAGGCGGTCGGCGAGGACTTCATCGTCGTCTACCGGCTGTCCATGCTGGACCTGGTGCCCGGCGGCTCCTCCCTGGACGAGGTGATCACCCTGGCCAAGGCCGTCGAGGCCGCCGGGGCGACCATCATCAACACCGGCATCGGCTGGCACGAGGCCCGCATCCCCACCATCGCCACCTCCGTGCCGCGCGGCGCCTACACCTGGGTGACGAAGAAGCTCATGGGCGCGGTCTCGGTGCCGCTGGTCACCACCAACCGCATCAACACTCCCGAACTCGCCGAGCGGTTGCTCGCCGAGGGTCACGCCGACATGGTCTCCATGGCCCGCCCGATGCTCGCCGACCCCGACTTCGTCGCCAAGGCCGCCGCCGGCCGCCCCGAGGCCATCAACACCTGCATCGGCTGCAACCAGGCCTGCCTCGACCACACCTTCAGCGGGCAGATCACCTCCTGCCTGGTCAACCCGCGCGCCTGCCATGAGACCGAACTCGTCCTCGCGCCGACCCGCCGCGTCAAGCGCGTCGCGGTCGTCGGCGCGGGCCCCGCCGGCCTCGCCTGCGCGGTCTCGGCGGCCGAACGCGGCCACCGGGTCACGCTGTTCGACGGCGCCGGCGAGATCGGCGGCCAGCTGAACGTCGCCCGCAAGGTCCCCGGCAAGCAGGAGTTCGACGAGACGCTGCGCTACTTCCGCCACCAGCTCGACGCGCACGGCGTGGACGTACGGCTGGACACCTGGGTGGAGGCCGGCGACCTGGAGGACTACGACGAGGTCGTCGTCGCCACCGGTGTCACCCCGCGCACCCCCGACATCCCCGGCGTCGACCACCCGCGCGTCGTCGGCTACCTCGACGTGCTCCAGGGCGGCGCGCCCGTCGGCGACCGGGTGGCGGTCCTCGGCGCCGGCGGCATCGGCTTCGACGTCGCCGAGTACCTGACCGACGGCGGCGACAAGGCGAGCGAGGACCCGGCGGCGTACTTCCGCGCCTGGGGCGTCGACATGGACTACCGCGCGCCCGGGGGACTCGCCGCGCCCGAGCGGCCCGCCCCGCCGCGCGCCGTCCACCTGCTCCAGCGCAAGACCACCAAGGTCGGCGCGGGACTGGGCAAGACCACCGGCTGGATCCACCGCACCGAGCTCAAGCACCGCGGCGTGACCATGGTGCCGGGCGTGCGCTACGACCGCATCGACGACGCGGGGCTGCACATCACCGTGGACGGCGAGAGCACCGTCCTGGAGGTGGACACCATCGTGCTGTGCACCGGCCAGGAGCCGCGCCGCGGCCTGTACGAGGAGCTGGTCGCCGCCGGGCGCTCCGCGCACCTGATCGGCGGCGCGGACGTCGCCGCCGAACTGGACGCCAAGCGCGCCGTCAAGCAGGGCACGGAGCTGGCGGCGGCCCTTTAGGGACGCCCGCCGGGCGTCCCTAGGATGAGGCCATGTCCCTGCCGCACGCGATCCTCACCGCCCTGCTCGAGAAGCCGTCGTCGGGGCTCGAGCTGACGCGCCGCTTCGACCGGTCGATCGGCTACTTCTGGTCGGCGACGCACCAGCAGATCTACCGCGAGCTGGGGAAGCTGGAGGGCGACGGCCTCATCCGGGCCCTGCCGGCCGAGCAGCCGGCCCGCGGGCAGAAGAAGAGCTACGAGGTCCTGCCCGCGGGCCGCGCCGAACTGGCCCGCTGGACGGCGGCCTCCCAGGACCCGAAACCGCAGCGCGACGCCCTCCTGCTGCGGCTGCGCGCCGCGGCCGTGGTCGGCACCGCGGGCCTGGAGAGCGACCTGCGGCGCCATCTGGAGCTGCACGGCAAGCAGTTGGCGGAGTACCGCGCGATCGAGGAACGCGACTTCCCGCCGGGCGAGGACACCCCGGCCAAGCGCCTCCAGCACCTGGTGCTGCGCGCCGGCATCGATCTGGAGACCTTCTGGACCCAGTGGCTCACCCACGCCCTCGCGGAATGCGAGGCGCTGGCGGACGGCACCACCGCCTGAACGGACCCTGGCACAGGCTGGGGACGGGCGGCTCAGAGCCGGTACGGCTTGGAGCGGCGGCGCAGGACCCAGCCCGTGGCGATCATCGCGACCGCGACCAGCGACCCGCCCAACGCGAAGGTCAGGGGTCCGTAGTCCTTGGTGCCGCCGCCCTCGCCGCCCATCACACCGCGCGAGGGGGCGGGCTTGGACGTCGCGGAGATCGTCGGGGTCGAGGAACCGGAGACGATCACCGACTGGCTGCCCGCCGTGATGTTGTTGGCGCACACCACGATCACCGTGTACGTGCCCGGGCTGATGCTCTGCCAGGCGGCGGACTGGCTCACCTTCGTCCCCGTCAACGCGACCTGGCGGCCCTGGGTGAAGCTCGTCTGACTGCTGGTGAGCAGGGACGCCGTGCCCCAGCTGCCGTCGACGAGCGTGCAGGCGCTGGTCGTCACCGACACCGTCCTGCCGCTGGTGCTCACCGAGATGCCCGGTCCGGCCGCGGCCGGATGGGCGGCCAGACCGCACGCGAGCGCGGCCGCGACCGCGGCGACCGGGGCCGAGCGGAACAGTGGCTGAGTGTTGCGCATGGGTCTGCCCTCCGGCGGCACGGTCGGCGGTCCATCCCAGGTGCCGCCGGACATAGGGGAGCGCCCGTGCTGCCTCAAGAGGCAGCCAATGTCCTGCGCCGGCCGCCCGCACCCGGTGCGCGGCCGCTCGGGTGAACACAGCGGGTTGCCCGCCGAAGGGCTGAGCCGGGACACGTCGACACGCCCGGGAACGTGGCCGTGGGGCGGGACGGGGGCGGTGGCGCGTGGCACGAGGTCCGTCTCCCCCTCAACGGCGGTGCGGGCGCCCGCACTCCGCCCGTCCGGCGCTCCGGTGAGGGGCCCCGGCAATGGTCTGGACCAATATGGCGCGGCGGCCGGGTTGCGGCGAGAGGGCCGGGCGTTGGTGACCACCGCCGGCGGTTACGTATGCTGAAGGTCCTCCCGGCCGAACTCCCGTGGGAACGCGCGGAGTTCACGTCGAGGCGCGGACCGCTGTCGTCGCTGGTGCCGCGCCGTGCGGATGCGCCGGAGGCCGGGCCGGTACGCGCCCCGGCCTCCGGCCCCGCGAGAGCCCTACCGGGCGCGGGGCGTCCGTTCCCCTAACGTGGGCGCACGATCGAATGCTGATCGAATTCACCTCTTGTGGGATGTATGGGGTGAATGTCCGTCCATGTCCCCGAGGAGAGGGTTCCTCATCGTGCGTCTGAAGTCGCTGACGCTCGTCGCGGCGAGCGCTGCCCTGCTCGCCCCGACGACACCGCCCGCCGCGAGTGCGCCCCACCGCCCCCGCGAGGAGCCGCCGGCGCGCAGCGAGCGCGCCGTGCGCGCCGCCGACCTGCTGGCCCGGATGCGCCACTGCCGTCCTGTCTCCCGCGGCCGCTACCGCCCCGACGCGGGCGCGCGTGCCACCATCCCGGTCTGCGGGCTGCGCGGCGCGGTGTTCTGGAAGGCCGACATGGACATCGACTGCGACGGACGGCCCACCGCCCGCTGCAACGGCCGCACCGACCCGCAGTTCTCCCCGGCCGCGGCCTACACGCAGTCCGACGGCCGCCGCCTGAACGCCGAGCGCCTGCCCTATGTCGTCCTGCCCGCCCCCAGCCGGATCTGGGACCCCGGTGCGCACGGCGTGGGCGGCGGCTCCATCGCCGCCGTCGTCTACCGGGGCCGGGTGCAGTACGCCGTCGTCGGCGACATCGGTCCGCGCGACGTCATCGGCGAGGCGTCCTACGCCACCGCCCGGCACCTGGGCATCCCCGCCGACCCGCACGGCGGCGGCGTCCGCTGGGGCGTGACGTACATCGTGTTCGAGCACGCCCGCGTCGACGCCCTGGAGGACCACGCGGCCGCCGTGGCCCTGGGCAAGCGCCTGGCCCGCCGCCTGCTGGACGACACCCCGCCCCAGGACGACACCCTGCGCCAGGGCTACTCCCCGCCCCAGGGCACGCGCCGTCAGGTCTTGCGGTAGCCGTACGCCTCCACCGCCGCGGCCTCCACCGCGTCGAGGCCGGCGCCCGTGGCCGCCGTGACGACCGCCGCCACCGCGCCCTCGACGAAGGGGGCGTCCACCAGGCGGGTGTTGTCCGGCAGTTCGTCGCCCTCGGCGAGGAGCGCCTTGACGGTGAGCACGGCGCTGCCGAGGTCGGTGAGGACCGCCACCCCTGCGCCGCGGTCCACGGACGCGGCCGCCGCGCTGACCAGTTCGGCGCTGGTGCCGAGCCCGCCGCCCGGCCTGCCGCCCGCCGGAGCCACCGGCACCGACGTCGTGCCGCCCGCGAGCCCCTTCGCCAGCTCGGCCACCGACGCGGCGACGTCCGCGCTGTGCGACACCAGCACGATCCCGACCAGCCTCTCCTCGCTCACCTCAGGCCTCCGCCACTTCGGCGAGGGCCGCGATCAGCAGCGCGGACGAGGTGGCGCCCGGGTCCTGGTGCCCGATGCTGCGCTCACCCAGATAGCTCGCCCGCCCCTTGCGGGCCTGGAGCGGCGTGGTCGCCACGGCGCCCTCCTCGGCGGCGGCGCGCGCGGCGGCGAAACCGTCGCCGAGCGCGTCCACCGCGGGCATCAGCGCGTCCACCATCGTCTTGTCGCCCGGCGCGGCCCCGCCCAGCGTCATCACGCCGTCCACCCCGGCGCGCAGCGCCTCGGCCAGCTGGTCCTCGCCGACCTCGGGGGCGTCGCCGAGCGCCTTGCCGGTGCGGCGCAGCAGCGTCCCGTACAGCGGCCCGGACGCGCCGCCCACCGTGGAGATCAGCACGCGCCCGGCCAGGGTCAGGGTCGCGCCCGGCGTGTCCGGCGCCTCCTTCTCCAGCGCGGTCCGCACGGCCGTGAACCCGCGCTGCAGATTGCTGCCGTGGTCGGCGTCCCCGATGGGCGAGTCGAGGGCGGTGAGCCGTTCCGCCTCGCGGTCGACCAACGCGGCGGTCGCCGTCATCCAACGGCGGAAGAAGTCGGCGTCGAGCACTGGGTCTCCCTTGCTTGGTAGGTACGGTCGGGTCCCGCGGACACGCTCGCGCTCACGCGCCCCAGCGCAGGCCCGGCGTGTTCACCGGCGCGTCCCACAGCCGCAGCAGCTCCTCGTCGACCTGGCACAGGGTGACCGAGGCGCCCGCCATGTCGAGGGAGGTGACGTAGTTGCCGACGAGCGTGCGGGCGATGGCCACACCGCGCTCGGCGAGGACCCGGTGCACCTCGGCGTTGAATCCGTACAGCTCCAGCAGCGGCGTCGCGCCCATGCCGTTGACCAGCAGCAGCACCGGGTTGCGCGGGGGCATGTCCTCCAGGATCGCGTGTACCGCGAAGTCGGCGATCTCGCCCGAGGTCATCATCGGCCGCCGCTCCCGGCCCGGCTCGCCGTGGATGCCGATGCCCAGCTCCAGCTCGCCGGGGGGCAGGTCGAAGGTGGGGCTGCCCTTGGCCGGGGTGGTGCAGGCGCTCAGCGCCACGCCGAAGCTGCGGGAGCTCTCGTTGACCTGCCGGGCGATCGCCTCCACCCGCTCCAGCGGCTGCCCCTCGTCCGCCGCCGCGCCCGCGATCTTCTCCACGAACAGGGTCGCGCCCGTGCCGCGCCGGCCGGCCGTGTAGAGGCTGTCGGTGACGGCCACGTCATCGTTGACCAGCACCTTGGCGACCTGGATGCCCTCGTCCTCGGCGAGCTCGGCCGCCATGTCGAAGTTGAGCACGTCCCCGGTGTAGTTCTTCACGACGAACAGCACGCCGGCCCCGCTGTCCACGGCGGCCGCCGCCCGCAGCATCTGGTCCGGCACCGGGGAGGTGAAGACCTCGCCGGGACAGGCCGCCGACAGCATCCCGGGACCCACGAACCCGCCGTGCAGCGGCTCGTGCCCCGAACCGCCGCCGGAGACCAGGGCCACCTTTCCCGCCACGGGGGCGTCCCGCCGTACGACGACCCTGTTCTCCACGTCGACGGTCAGCTCGGGATGGGCGGCCGCCATACCGCGCAGCGCGTCCGCGACCACGGTCTCGGCGACGTTGATGAGCATCTTCATGGCTGCCTCCAGGTGAGCCCGGCCGGTACATCCATCCGCTCTCCGCAGTATCGGCCCTGCGGCGGCGAAGGTCACCTGTACGGCACCTGAGCCCCGGCCGCCGCGGCTTCCCGGGACCGCCCCTCAGCCCCCGGCCCGCTGCTCCGTGAAGCTCCACGCGTACTGGAGCCAGTCCGCCACGGTCACCGCGGTCAGCCCGGCCGACACCAGCCGGGCGGCCCGGGGCACGCAGGCGTAGCCGCCCACCAGCGCCGCGGCCACCCACACGGAGGCGCAGAACGGGCAGGACACCAGGTCGCCGATCGCGCGCTGGACGCCGCTGCCGCGCGGCTCGTCCATCACCTCACCGGCCGGGATCTCCTCCGTACGGCGGGTGAAGGGCGCCCGCAGAAAGCTCGTGACCTTGTCCTTGGACAGCAGCCGGGACGCCTTGAACGTCGCCACGCCCAGCAGCGCCACGTCCCACGGCGGCACCCGCTCGGGCAGCCGTACGCCCTGGCGGCGGGCCGTGGCCGTGAACACGGCGACGCCGGCCGTGAAGGTCGCCACGAGCGCGGCGTACCCCGCCAGGGGCGCCTCGTTCCTGTCGTCGTAGGACCCTTCTGCGGCCGCCATGAGAGCCTCCCTCGTCCACTTGCGCGCGTGCCCGGTCGGCGGGCGCGGCCCGAGTGCCCCGCCGGGCCGCCGCCACACGTGACCGGCCGCCGGGTCAGCCCCTCGGCGGCTCCGGATGCTCCAGCAGGTGCCCGGCCCGGTCGCAGAGGAGGTGCCCGGCCAGCGCGCCGCCGTAGACGACGAAGCCCGCGCCGATCAGCCAGGACTCCACCACCAGGATGGTGCCGATGGCGCCGTAGCTGACCGCGTTGGTCACGATCAGCGGGGTGAACACCAGGAAGGAGAAGGCGCGCAGCCCCACCAGGCCGATCATGGTGGCGACGGCGCCCGGCAGCAGCAGCCGCCACCGCACCTGGTGGCCGAGCAGGAAGTGCTGCCCCCACCAGAAGAACAGCACCCCGATCGCCACGCTGATCAGCATCCGGTACGTCCCGGCGAGCTCCGCGCGGGTCTGCACCTGCGCGTAGAGGTAGCCGATGAGCGCGCACAGCCAGACGGCCTGCCGCCAGATCCGGTGCCACGGCCCCGACGGCAGCCGCCACACCCTCTCGTACGCGTTCTGCACGCTGCCGCCGAAGGCCACGCCGAACACCGCCAGGAGCACCCCGCCCAGCACGCTGGTGCCGCCCACCACCTTGCGCGGCGGGCTGAAGACCTGCGACAGCACTTCAGCGGACCTGCCGGACAGGTCCATGCCGTCCACCAGCCACAGCGCGAACCCGCCCCCGATCAGGGGGTCCGCGGCCGCCACGACGATCAGCAGCGGGGCCAGTGTGACCAGGACCAGGGTCGCGAACCCCATGGCGCGGTGCATGAGTTCGAGGTCCTTGCCGCGCCGGTAGAGCTCAACCGCCCACGACACGTTGCCCGTCGGGCGGGGCCGGGACTCACGCGTGTTCAACCCGGCCGCCGCAAAAGCCTGTCCACGCGTCGTGCGGGACGGGACGGGGCCGGACGTGGCATGGCGGCGGCGCCTCCTCTCCCGGTCCCGGCCGGCCGGCGCGCGGTGCCGACAGGGCCTGGCACCATCATCGCGGCCCCACCGGCCGTACGCACGCGGGCACGCGGCCGGAACGGACGGCGTGAGACCGACAAGCCCGGGTACCCACGGCGCATGGCGGTGGACAGGGAGATCGCGCAGCGGCCGCGCCGGGCGCCGCGGCGGACGCGACCGGGATTCGGACGGGCCCTCATGCGCTGGGCCACCACGACCGATCACAAGGTGATCGGCAACCTCTACATGGCGACGGCGTTCTCGTTCTTCCTCTTCGGCGGCGTGCTCGCCCTGCTGATGCGGGCCGAACTCGCCCGCCCGGGGCTCCAGTTGTTCAGCACGGAGCAGTACAACCAGCTGTTCACCATCCACGGCACAGTGATGATGCTGCTGTTCGCGACGCCGATGTTCGCCGGATTCACCAACGCCGTCATGCCGCTGCAGATCGGCGCGCCCGACGTCGCCTTCCCGCGCCTGAACGCGCTGTCGTACTGGCTGTACCTGTTCGGCGGGCTGACGGTGGTGTCCGGGTTCCTGGTGCCCGGGGGAGCGGCCGGCTTCGGCTGGTTCGCCTACGCGCCGCTCAACAGCGCGATGCGCAGCCCCGGCGCGGGCGGCGACCTGTGGGTGATGGGACTGGTCGTCACCGGACTGTCCACGACGCTCGGCGCGGTCAACTTCATCACCACGATCCTGTGCCTGCGCGCGCCCGGCATGACCATGTTCCGGATGCCCATCTTCACCTGGAACGCGCTGTTCACCTCGATCCTGGTGCTGCCGGCGTTCCCCGTGCTGACCGCCGCGCTGCTCGCGCTGGAGGCGGACCGCAAGTTCGGCGCGCACATCTTCGAGGCGGCCGACGGGGGCGCCCTGCTGTGGCAGCACCTGTTCTGGTTCTTCGGCCATCCGGAGGTCTACATCGTCGCGCTGCCGTTCTTCGGCATCGTCACGGAGATCATCCCCGTCTTCAGCCGCAAGCCGGTCTTCGGCTACGTCACCCTGGTCGGCGCGACCATCGCGATCACCATGCTGTCGGCGGTGGTGTGGGCGCACCACATGTTCGCCACCGGCGCGGTGCTGCTGCCGTTCTTCTCGCTGATGTCCTTCCTGATCGCCGTGCCGACCGGGGTGAAGTTCTTCAACTGGATCGGCACCATGCACAAGGGCTCGCTGTCCTTCGAGACGCCGATGCTGTGGTCGCTCGGCTTCCTGGTGACCTTCCTGCTCGGCGGGATGAGCGGCGTCCTGATCGCCTCCCCGCCGCTCGACTTCCACCTCACCGACAGCTACTTCATCGTGGCCCACCTGCACTACGTCCTGTTCGGGACCGTGGTGTTCGCGATGTTCGCCGGCTTCTACTTCTGGTGGCCCAAGTTCACCGGCCGCTTCCTCGACGAACGCCTGGGGAAGATCCACTTCTGGACGCTGTTCGTCGGCTTCCAGACCACCTTCCTCGTCCAGCACTGGCTGGGCGAGATGGGCATGCCCCGCCGCTACGCCGACTACCTGGCCGCCGACGGGTTCACGCTGCTCAACACGATCAGCTCCATCGGCGCCTTCCTGCTCGGCCTGTCCACGCTGCCCTTCCTCTACAACGTGTGGCGCTCGGCGAAGCACGGCCGCAAGGCGGACACCGACGACCCCTGGGGCTACGGCCGTTCCCTGGAGTGGGCCACCTCCTGCCCGCCGCCGCGGCACAACTTCATCGCTCTGCCCAGGATCCGCTCCGAGTCCCCGGCCTTCGACCTGCACCACCCCGACATCACCCGGCACGAGCAGGAGCAGGCGCAGTGAAAACCGAGTCCCGGCTCTTCGGCGGCGTGGCCGTCTTCTTCGCCCTCACCTCCAGCGGCTACGGCTGGTGGAGCCATACGGAACCGGCCGGCACCGCCGCCCTGGGCGTGGCCGCGCTGATGGCCACGCTCGTCGCCTTCTTCCTGCACGTGCAGTACCGCCGGCGCGGTCCGCGCGCCCAGGACCGCACCGAGGCCGAGGTGGTGGACACCGCGGGCCCGCTGGACTTCTTCTCCCCGCACAGCCCGTGGCCGATCGTCGTCGCGCTCGGCGCGGTCGTGCTGGCCCTGGGCATCGTCTTCGGCCTGTGGCTGGCACTGATGGGCTTCGGGATACTCGGCCTCGGCCTCTTCGGCCTGGTCTTCCAGTACGTGGGCCGCGACGACCCGGGCAGCGCGCCGACCGGCCCGGACGTCGTCGTGGTACGCGCCCGCCGTCCCGCCGCGCACCGGCCCGCGGGCGCTCAGCCCTCCAGCTCGCGCGCCGACTCCGGCTCCGGCTCCTCGCCGTCCTGAACGGCCACCCGGTCGCCGTAGTACCAGGAACTCAGCGTCGCCCGCAGCCGCTGCAGCTGCGGTACGTCCCCGTCGCCGTTCTCGGGGGACTTCAGCGGGCGCGGCAGCCGCCGGCTCAGGATGACGTAGCGGGTCTCCTCGTCGACCGGCTCATGGCTCTCGGTGTATCCGCCGGCGACGGTCTGGCTCACCTCGCCCGTCTCCTCGCCCTCGGCCAGCCGCTCCAGCTCCGCCTCCCGCAGGGCGAGGCAGATCCGCTTGGTGACCATGAACGCCAGCGGCGGCAGCACCACGAGCGAGACGCGGAAGATCCAGGTGAGGGCGTTGAGGGAGACCTTGAAGGTGTGCGCGATGATGTCGTTGCCGCCCGCGGCGAGCAGCACCGCGTAGAAGGTGATCGCGGCGACCCCGAGCCCGGTGCGCACCGGCTTGTCGCGGGGCCGGTCGCACAGGTGGTGCTCCTCCTCGTCGCCGGTGATCCACGCCTCGAAGAACGGATACGCGTACAGCACCGCGAACAGCGCGAGCGGCAGCACCACGGCGGGCAGGAAGACGTTCCACATGATCGTGTGCCCCGCCACCGCCGTCTCCCACGGCGGCACCAGACGCAGCGAGCCCTCCAGGAAGCCGACGTACCAGTCGGGCTGGGAGCCCGTCGACACGGCGTCGGGGCGGTAGGGGCCGTACACCCAGATCGGGTTGATCTGGGCCAGCCCGGCGAGCAGGGTCAGCAGCCCCGACACCATGAAGAACAGGCCGAGGGAGCTGGCCATGAACTGCGGGTACAGCGGCTTGCCCACCGCGTTGGCGTTGGTGCGGCCGCGCCCGGCCCACTGGGTGTGCTTGAGGTAGAAGACGAGGATCAGATGGGCGGTGACGAGCGCGAGCAGCAGCCCGGGGATCACCAGGATGTGCAGTGAGTACAGCCGGGAGATCAGCTCGTGACCGGGGTACTGGCCGCCGAAGACGAAGAAGCTGATGTACGTGCCCACCACCGGCACCGACAGCATGATGCCCTGGGCGATCCTCAGGCCCGTGCCTGACAGCAGGTCGTCGGGGAGCGAGTAACCCGCGAAGCCCTCGGCGAGCGCGAGCAGGAACAGCGTCACGCCGATCATCCAGTTGATCTCGCGGGGCCGGCGGAACGCGCCGGTGAAGAACACGCGCAGCAGGTGCACGCCGATCGCCGCGAGGAACACCAGCGCCGCCCAGTGGTGCAGCTGCCGGATCAGCAGCCCGCCGCGCACGTCGAAGCTGATGTGCAGGGTCGACTGGTAGGCGTCCGACATCCGGATCCCGTCGAGCGGGGTGTAGGAGCCGTTGTAGACGACCTCGGTCATCGCCGGATGGAAGAACAGGGTCAGCCACACGCCCGTCAGCAGCAGGACCGCGAAGCTGTACAGGGCGATCTCGCCCAGGAGGAAGGACCAGTGCTCGGGAAAGGCCTTCCGCAGAAGGCCACCCCCTTCGGACACCGGTAGGCGCCCGTCCAGATAGTCGGTCGTCCGCTCCGCCGCATGGCGGGCCCGGGCCGATGCCCGGGCCCTTCTCTTCCGCAACAGCACGGCGCCCGGGTGCCCGGGCACCGGGCACGGAAACCAGGTGTGACGCCTTCTCCACGCGCGGTGGCGCGCGGGCGGTCCCTGAACGGCCCTACGTGCGGTCGCCCTTGGGCTTGCCGCGCTGGTCCGGGGTGCCGTGCGGGGGCGGCCCGAAGGGCTCCGGCGAGGTCGCCGGGGTCACCGGGGAGCCCGTACGGCTCTCGCCCTGCTCGGGGCGCAGCGCCGACGGATCGCCCTGGGTCGGCTGGGCGCCGGACTTCAGCTGCTCCAGCCGGGCGTTCAGCACCTCGGTGACCGGCAGGCGGTCGGCGTGTGTGCGTTCGAAGGCCAGCAGCTCCTCGACCTCCTCGGCGGTCAGCGAGCGCACCCGGCTCTCCAGCGCGCCCAGGGGCAGATGGTCGTAGTCGGGCAGGGGCAGGGTGCTGCGGCCGGAGTCGTCGGCCATGGATCTCACTTCCTCTGTACGACGGCCTGTGCGGCAGCCTGTACGACGACGGTGTTCACGCCGGCCCTCGCACCGGCCCGCACGCCGGCCGGACGGGCGGGACCGGCCGGGTCAGCGACCGCCGGTTCCACCGCTGCCGAACGAGCCGCTGCTGCCCTCGTCCCAGCGGGGGCGGCCCTGCGTCGGGCTGGTCCGGGACCCGAGGTTGCCGTGCTCCTTGAGCTGGTGCGGGGTCAGCCGGTCACGGCCGCGCGGCACCTCGTCCGGCTCACGGTTCTCCAGCACCTCGCCGACCGGGCCGCCCTCCGGCACCCGGGGCTGTTCCTCCGGGCGCGGCGGCGCCGACTCGCGGCGGCGGACGCGGATCCCCATCCAGAAGGCGCCGATCAGGAGCGCCACCAGGACGAGACCGATGACGAAGGGCCAGATGCCGATCGCGGCACCCTGAGCCGCGGCGATGTCCAGCGATGCGGTACTCATGACCTGCGGGTACCCCTGGACCGGCCCGCGAACCTGCCGCCCGGCGGGCCGGCGCCCGGCTCAGCGGGAGCGGGCCTTCCGGCTCTGCGAACGGTTGGCCTTGCGGACGGCGTCCATCAGCTCGCCCTTGGACATCCGGGAGCGGCCCTCCACGCCGAGGCGCTTGGCCAGGTCGTACAGGTGCTCCTTGGAGGCGCTCTCGTCGACGCCCTCGCCGCTGCGCCCGCCCTGCCCGCGCGGCCGGGCCGACCGCGGGTCCGAGGGGCCCTTGCGGCCGCCCTCCTTGCGCTCCCAGTGGTCGCCGACCTTCTCGTACTTGTGCTTGAGCGCGCCGTAGGCCACCCGGTGCGCCCGTTCGCCCTCGCCGTAGCTCTCCACCGCCGAGTCGTGGGCCTTGATCCAGGTGCGCCGGGCGTCCTCGGGGGAGCGCTCCAGCGTCGACGGCAGTTCCTGCTCTCCGGGCACGGTTCCCACCTCCGCGTCACGTCGTCTCCCGGGCCGGACGGGTGCCCCGCCGGGCAGGCCGAAAACGGACCGAACCCCTGCGAGCACTGGGTTTGGCGGTGATGGCACCGGCTACCCGAGCCGTGTGACTACGACATCGACGACGACTTCGCAACAGGAACTGATCCAGTTCCTCGAGGACCGGTTCGCCTGCGCGCAGGCGTGCACGGACTGCGCCCGGGCCTGTGCGCTGCGCGCCAGCCTGGTGGACCCGGGCAGTGGTGACGAGCAGGAGCTCCTGCGCCGCAAGGGCATCATGTGCGCCGAGGTGTGCGACGCGACCTGCCGGGTGCTGTCCGAGCAGAACCGCCAGGACGAGGACGGCATCCGCGTCCAGCTGGAGTGGTGCCGGACCGTCTGCCTGGAGAGCGCCCACGTCTTCGACCGGCAGCCCGGCGCCGAGCAGACCGCCGAGGCCTGCCGCGCCTGCGCCCGCGCCTGCGGCGACTTCATGGCGACCCTGGCCTGACACCGGCGTACACGCGGGGGGCCGCGCCGCGCCGCCGGACGGGCGTGCAACACGACGCCGCACCGGCATTCCCAATTTCTGTAACACGTTCTACGGTGTGCGCCGTCGAACCGGCCTTGGGAGCCTGGAGGCGCCGTGCACCTCGACCACACGCCCGAGCAGCAGCGGCTGCGCAGCGAACTGCGCGCCTACTTCGCCGAACTCGTGCCGGACAACGCCGGTGCCCGCCACTACGACCCCGCCGCCCAGAAGCGGTTCTACCGCGCCACCATCCGGCGCCTGGGCGCCGACGGCTGGCTGGGCGTGGGCTGGCCCGAGGAGTACGGCGGCCGGGGCCTGACCCCCATGGAACAGTTCGTCTTCTTCGACGAGGCCGCGCAGGCCGGTGTCCCGCTGCCCCTGATGGCGCTCAACACGGTCGGCCCCACGCTGATGCGCTACGGCAGCGACGAGCAGAAGGCGTACTTCCTGCCGAAGATCCTCTCCGGCGAGATCGACTTCGCCATCGGCTACAGCGAGCCCGCCGCCGGCACCGACCTCGCCTCCCTCACCACCCGCGCGGTCCGCGACGGCGACGAGTACGTCGTCAACGGGCAGAAGATCTGGACCACCAACGGCGACACCGCCGACTGGGTGTGGCTGGCCGTGCGCACCGACCCCGCCGCCCCGCCGCACCGCGGCATCACCATGCTCCTGGTGCCGACCACCGACCCCGGCTACTCCTGCACGTTGATCCACACCCTCGCCTCCCACGACACCACGGCGAGCTACTACGAGAACGTCCGCGTCCCCGTCTCGCACCGCGTCGGCGAGGAGAACCAGGGCTGGCGGCTGATCACCAACCAGCTCAACCACGAGCGCGTCACGCTGGCCGCGCACGGCACCATGGCCATCCGCGCCCTGCACGACGTGCGGCGCTGGGCCGCTGCCACCAAGCTCGCCGACGGCCGCCGCGTGATCGACCTGCCCTGGGTGCGCCGCCGCCTGGCGCGGACGCACGTCAGGCTGGACGCGCTCAAGCTGCTCAACTGGCGCATGGTCGGCGCGGTCCAGGACGGCACCCTCACCCCGCAGGACGCCTCCGCGGTCAAGGTCTACGGCTCCGAGGCCCGCCGTGACGCCTACGCCTGGCTGATGGAGGTCGTCGCCGCCGCGGGCGCCCTCAAGGAGGGCTCGGCCGGGGCGGTCCTGCACGGCGAGCTGGAACGCGGCTACCGCTCCGCGGTCATCTTCACCTTCGGCGGAGGCAACAACGAGATCCAGCGCGAGATCATCTCCTGGATCGGCCTGGGGATGCCGCGGGTACGGCGTTAGCCTGCGGTGGTGGCGACCACGCGCGGCGGTGATTCCGCACCGGGGCCGGCCCCCGACCCCGGGCTGTTCGGGCCCGGCTCGGTGACCTGGCAGATGCACGGTGACCCGATGATGTGGGTCGCCGGCGTCCGCGCGCTCTACCTCCAGGCCCTGCACCCGCTCGCGGTGCGCGCGGTGATGCAGAACTCCGACTTCCGGCGCGACGCCTGGGGCCGGCTCATGCGCACCGCCAACTTCGTCGGGACCACGACGTACGGCACCACCGAGGCCGCCGAGCTGGCGGGCGCCCGGGTCCGCAGGATCCACGGCATGCTGTCGGCGACCGACCCCGCGACCGGGCGGGCGTACGCGATCGACGCGCCCGAGCTGCTGCTGTGGGTGCACTGCGCCGAGATCGACTCCTATCTGCACGTGCTGCGCCGCTCCGGATACCCGCTCACCGACGCCCAGGCCGACCGCTACCTCGCCGAACACCGCGTCAGCGCACGCCTGGTGGGCCTCGACCCCGCCGGAGTCCCGGCCGACCGCGCCGGGATGGCCGCCTACTTCGCCGAGGTGCGTCCCCGACTGGCCGCCGGGGCCGACGCCCGCGCGGTGGACGACTTCCTGCTCCGTCCGCCGACGCACCCCCTGCTCGTCCCGGCGCGGGAGGTGCTGTGGCGGCGCGTGGCGCAGCTGGCGTACGCCTCTTTGCCGCCGTACGCCCACGAGCTGTACGGCAGACCGGCCCCCGCGCCCGCCGCCGTGACGCGCGGGCTGCGCGTCACGGGGACCCTGCTGCGCGGCATTCCCGCACGTCTGCGCTGGCAACTGCCGCCCAAACACATCCTGCGCGCGATGGCGAGGCTCGGTCCCGGGGCGCGGCCCGCACCGTACAAAGCCGGACGGTAGCCCGCCATACTGGGCGCGGGCCCTGGGGAGGGCGGGGCACAGGGGCGACGGGGGCGACGGCGCGAGATGGCGGACAGCAGGCTGATCCACGGCCGGTACCGGCTGCTCGAGGCGATCGGGCGGGGCGGCATGGGGGAGGTGTGGCGGGCGCGCGACGAGTCGCTGGGCCGTCAGGTCGCCGTGAAGTGCCTCAAGCCGCTCGGCCCGCCGCGGGACGCGTCCTTCGCGCGGGTGCTGCGCGAGCGGTTCCGGCGCGAGGCCCGGGTGGCGGCCGCGCTCCAGCACCGCGGGGTGACCGTCGTGCACGACTTCGGCGAGGACGACGGCGTGCTCTACCTGGTGATGGAACTGCTCGACGGGAGCGACCTCGGCCGGCTCCTCGCCGGAAACGGTCACCGGCCGCTGCCCGTCGCCGACGTGGTGGAGATCGCCGAGCAGGTCGCGGCCGCGCTCGCCTACACGCACCGGCAGGGCATCGTGCACCGGGACCTGAAGCCCGCGAACATCGTGCGGCTGGCTGACGGCACCGTGAAGATCTGCGACTTCGGCATCGCCCGGCTCGGCCACGACATCGGCTTCACCGCCCGGCTCACCGGCACGAACGTCGCCATGGGCACCCCGCACTACATGTCGCCCGAGCAGATCGGCGGCACCGGCGTCGACCAGCGCAGCGACCTGTACTCGCTCGGCTGCGTGCTCTACGAGATCTCCACCGGGGCCCCGCCGTTCGACCTCGACGACGCCTGGGCGATCCTCGTCGGCCACCGCGACACCCCACCGGCACCGCCCCGCCACCACCGCGCCGACCTCCCCGCGCACCTCGAACGCCTCATCCTCGACCTCCTGGCCAAGAATCCCGACCAACGCCCGCGCGACGCCGAGGAGTTGCACCACCGCCTCACCACAGGAGCCGCCCCGGCGGTGGCCGCGGGGGCGGCACCGCCGCTGTCCGCCCGCGCCGTCCCGCCGGAGGTCGCAGGGGGCGGCCTGCCCGGGTCTGCCGGTGGTGCTCCGCCGAGGCCCGTGGGGCCTGCCCTGCCCGGGTCCGCCGGTGGCGCTCTGCCGCAGTCCGCCGGGGCTGTCCTGCCGGCGGCGGGGCTCGACAGGGCCGTCCCGCCCCCGCCCCGGCCCGGTGCCCCCGGGCGGGCCGCACGGCGGGCGGAGGTGCCGCCGGCCCTGGCGGACCGGTACGACCTGGCGGTGGGGCTGGTTCGGAGCGGGCGGTGGCGGGAGGCCCTGGCTGTCTATCGGGAGGTCGGGGCGGCGCGGGCCGGGGTTCTCGGTGCGGAGCACCCCGACACGCTCGCGGTGCGGCACGAGATGGCGTTCGTGCTCGGGCGCACCGGGCGGGCCGCCGACGCGCTGCGGGAGTACAAGCGGGTCGCCGAGGCCCGTATCCGGGTGCTCGGTCCCGACCATCCCGGCACCCTCGCCACCCGGCAGGAGATGGCGTACGTCCTCGGGCAACTGGGACGTCACCTCGACGCGCACCAGGTGTACGCGGCGGTGCTCGCCGACCGTGAGCGCACGATGGGCGCGGACCACCCCGACACCCTGCGCTGCCGGCACAACCTCGCCCTCAACCTCAGCCGGCTCGGCCGGCCGGAGGAGTCCCACCGCATGGCCCGCGAGGTGGCCGCCGCCCGCGCCCGCGTGCTCGGCCCGCGGCACCCCGACACCCTGGTCAGCCAGTACGAAGTCGCCTACGCGCTCGGTCAGTCGGGCCGCTGGACCGAGGCCCTGCACACCTACCGCGAGGTGGCCGCCGCCCGCGCCGAGACCCTCGGCCCCGACCACCCCGACACCCTCGCCGCCCGCCACGAGGCCGGCATCAGCCTCGGCCGCCTAGGCCGCGGCGCGGAGGCGCTCGAGGTCTACCGCGACCTGACCGCGGACCGCACCCGCGTGCAGGGCCCCACCCACCCCGAGACCCTCCGCGCCCGCCACGGCCTCGCCGTCAACCTCGGCCGCCTCGGCCGCTGGGAGGAGGCGCTTGCCGAGTCCCGCGACGTGTGGGCGATCCGGCACCGCGTCCTCGGGCCCGACCACCCGGACACCCTCGTCAGCCGCCGCGAGGTGGCCGTCAGCCTCGGCTGGCTGGGCCGCTGGGCCGACGCGCTCGCCGAGTACCGCGAGGTCGCCGCCGCCCGCGCCCGCGTACTGGGCGCGGGTCACCCCGACACCCTCGCCAGCCGCGAGGACGAGGCCCACTGCCTGCGCCAGCTCGGCGCCTGAGCCGGGTGACCGGAACGGACCCCTGGCCGCCGTGGATCACCGCGTGTTACGAAGAACCATGAGCGCACACGAGGCACACAGGCAGCACGGCTATGACGTCGTGGTCGTCGGCGGCGGCCACAACGGGCTGGTCGCCGCCGCCTACCTGGCCCGGGCCGGACGGTCGGTGCTGGTGCTGGAGCGGCTGGACCACACCGGCGGCGCGGCCGTCTCCACCCGCCCCTTCGCCGGCGTCGACGCCCGGCTGTCCCGCTACTCCTACCTGGTCAGCCTGCTGCCGGAGAAGATCGTCCGGGACCTCGGCCTGGACTTCCGGCTGCGCACCCGCACCATCTCCTCGTACACCCCCGTCGAGCGCGACGGACGGCCCACCGGGCTGCTCGTGGGCGGCGGCGAGGAACGCACCCGGGAAGCCTTCGCCCGGCTGACCGGCTCCGAGCGCGAGTACGAGGCCTGGCAGCGCTTCTACGGCATGACCGGCCGCCTCGCCGAGCGGGTCTTCCCCACCCTCACCGAGCCGCTGCCCACCCGCGCGGAACTGCGCCGCCGCGTCGACGACGAGGAGGCCTGGCGCGCCCTGTTCGAGGAGCCGATCGGCGTCGCCGTGGAGGAGAGGTTCGCCGACGACCTCGTACGCGGAGTCGTCCTCACCGACGCCCTCATCGGCACCTTCGCCGGCGCCCACGACCCGTCGCTGGCGCAGAACCGCTGCTTCCTCTACCACGTCATCGGCCGTGGCACCGGAGCCTGGGACGTCCCCGTGGGCGGCATGGGGGCCCTGACCGACGCGCTCGCCGACGCGGCCCGCCGGGCCGGCGCGGTCCTCGCCACCGGCCACGAGGCGGTGCGGGTGGCCGCCGACGGACGGGGCGCGGAGGTCACCTACCGCACCCGGGACGGCGAGGGCACCGCCGCCGCCCGGCACGTGCTCGTGAACGCCTCCCCGCAGGCCCTGGCCGCACTGCTCGGCGAGGAGCCGCCCGAGCCCGCCGAGGGCGCCCAGCTCAAGGTGAACATGCTGCTCAAGCGGCTGCCCCGGCTCCGCGACCGCTCGGTCGACCCGCGCGAGGCCTTCTCCGGCACCTTCCACATCGCCGAGGGCTACGAGCAGCTCGCCACCGCACACGCCCAGGCGGCCGCCGGTGACCTGCCCGCCGCCCCGCCCTCCGAGATCTACTGCCACTCCCTGACCGACCCCACCATCCTCGGCCCCGACCTGGCCGAACAGGGCTACCAGACACTCACCCTGTTCGGCCTGCACACCCCGGCCCGCCTCTTCGCCCGCGACAACGACACCGTGCGCGAGGAACTGCTGAAGTCGACACTGGCCCAGCTCGACGCCCACCTCGCCGAACCGCTGGCCGACTGCCTGGCTACCGACGCCGAGGGCCGGCCCTGCATCGAGGCGAAGACCCCGCTCGACCTCGAACGCGACCTGCGCCTGCCCGGCGGCAACATCTTCCACCGGCCGCTGAGCTGGCCGTACGCCGAGGAGGGAGCGGGCCGCTGGGGCGTGGAGACCCGGCACGCCAACGTGCTGCTGTGCGGCGCGGGCGCGGTGCGCGGCGGCGGCGTCAGCGGGGTGCCCGGGCACAACGCGGCGATGGCGGTGCTGGAGGGGGCCTGAATGCCCCGGCCCGCACGGGGCACTCCGATGGGGCCAAGGAAACCGCACGACGGCCGTCCGGTGGACGGCCGTACCACCCCCCACGGGAGGCTCCCATGGCCGATCTCAGCCCGATCGAACTGCAGAAGGCCCTCAGCGGCATGGACTACCCGACGGACAAGCAGCACCTCGTCGACCGTGCCCGCAAGAACAAGGCCGACGACAAGATCGTCAGCCGGCTCGACGGCCTGAAGAAGGACCACTTCGACGGACCCAACGAGGTGCAGAAGGCCATCTTCAACGAGTGACGGCCCGCCCGGGACCCGGAACACCCGCGGGCCCGCCGTCCCCCGCCGGGACGGCGGGCCCGCGGCATGGGCGGCAGGCTCAGGGCGGTCCGGCCACCGAGGGCAGCGCGTGCAGCGTCCCGCTCGACGACGCCGCGTGCACGCTCCGGCCGCCCGGGGCGCAGGCGGTCGCGAGGATCTGCCCGCCCAGGTCGAAGCTCTGCAGCGACGCGCCGTCCGCCGCGTCCAGCAGATGCAGCCGGCCGCTCCAGCCGCCCGCGTACACCGCCGCGCCGTCCGTGCACAGCGCGAAGAACTCCTCCCGCCCGCCGTGGTGGGCGCGCCACAGCGGCTCCCCGGTCGCCGCGCTCACACAGTGCACCGTGCCCGCCGCGTCGCCGACGATCACCGTGTCGACCACCCGCACCGGCGCCGCCACCACCGGCGCGCCCAGCCGGGCCTCCCAGACGAGGGAGCCGTCCGCGGCGGCCAGGCACCGCACGCCGCCCTCGCCGTCCGCGACCACCAGGTGCGCCTCCAGCGGCAGCGGCGCGGCCAGCACCGGCGCGGGCAGCCGCACCGGCGCCTTCCAGGTGAGGGCGCCGTCCTCGTCGTCCACCGACAGGATCTCCCCGCCCCGCACCGCCGCCAGGTAGACGTGCCCGGCCCCCGCGGCCACGGGCAGGGCCGGGGCGCCCGAGGTGTCGGTGAGCGGATCGGTCTCCCACCACAGCCGGCGCGTCACCGCGTCGAAGTGGTGCAGCCGGCCCGTGGCCTCCCCGAGGAACACGCTCTGCCCGCGCAGCAGCGCCCGCGCGCCGGCGAGGGCGCCCGCGGGCCACGACCACCACCTGCGGTGGTCCTGCGTGTTCCACGACTCCAGCCGGCCCTCCGCGTCGCACACCAGCAGCACCCCGCTCTCCGCGCACAGCTGCACCGGCGCGGTGAAGTCCGTGCGCCGCTCCATTTCCTGCCCGGTGGCCGCGTCGAGCCAGCGCACCGCGCCCCCGCGGTCGGCGGTCACCACACCGCCGTCCTCGGTGGCCGCCACGCTGTGCGGCCACTCCCCGACGCCGGCGCTCCAGCTGCGGCGCCCGGGCCTGAACGGCACCGTCAGGTCGGCGGAGTTGCCCTGCGCGGCCAGGAACTCCCGCAGCTCAGCCCGGTAGGCGGCCAGGGTGCGGGCCACGTCCTCGGGCAGCCGCAGCGTGCCCGGCGGCCCGAAGCCGTCGGCGATCTCCTCCAGGGCCGGCCGGTCGGCCGGGTCCGGGGCGAGGCAGGCGCGGATCAGCCGGCCCATCGAGTCCTCCGGCAGCCCCGACAGGTCGGGCGGGACCCCGCCGACCCGGCGCACCAGCATGGCCCGCGAGTCGCTCTCCTCGGTGTACGGGGGGTGGCCGGTCAGGGCGTACAGCAGGATCCCCGCGATGCCGAACACGTCGGTGGCGTCGCCGGTCCTGGCCAGGCCCCGCACCTGCTCGGGCGCGCAGAAGTGAGGGTGGCCGATCACCATGTCCAGGGTCAGCGTGACCCGCTGGCCGCGGATCCGGGTGAGCCCGAAGTCGATGATCCACGGGCCGTCCCGGGTCAGCAGGATGTTCCCCGGGTGCAGGTCGCGGTGGAGCAGCCCCTTGCGGTGCGCGGTGCCGAGGGTGTCCACGAGCTCGGCCGCCACCGCTTGCACCGTGTCGCGGGGCAGCGGACCGCCGTGCGACTCCACGATCCGGTACAGCGACAGACCCGGGATGAAGCGGGTCGCCAGCGTGGGCTGCCGGCCCGCCGCGAAGTCCAGCGCGAGCAGCTCCGGGATACGGGCGCCCCTGCAGCGCTCCAGCGCCTTGCTCTCCTGGTGGAAGCGCTGCATGTGCTGCGCGTCCTCGGTGAACTCGCGCTTGAGCAGCTTCACCGCCCCCAGGGTGTCCGGCCCGTGCCGCTCATCTGGGCGTCTGCCGAGGTACACGGTCCCGAACCCGCCGGTGCCCAGGCGGCCCAGCAGGCGGAACCCGGCGGCCTCGGACGGATCGGACGCCGGATCCAGGGGCGTCACCATGCCGGCGTCCCTTCCCGGGGTTCGCCCGCCCCGTGCTCCGTCTCGCTGCGCGTGTCGTGGGAGAAGCCGATGCCGCACAGCACCGTGGACTTGCCGAGCTCGCAGGTGCCGGTGTCGCGCAGCCGCTCCCCGCCCGGGCGCGGCGAGTCCCGCTCGCAGCGCAGCAGCAGCACCAGGCGCCCCGCGTCCTGCCGGCCGCGCACGGTGACCTGCGCGCGCACCTGCCCGGCGTCGGTCTCCTGGGCGACCTGCCGGCCGCGCAGCGGGATGGACTGGCGGCTGCCGGACCGCAGGTCGGTGACGACCAGCACGCCGGACAGCAGCGGGTTGCGCCGCTTGTAGTACCGCCGGCCGGCCGCGGCGCCCAGCAGCAGCACCAGCAGCACGAGCGGGTAGAGCCAGCCGGGCGTGCGGCCGGGAACGCTGCCGCTCAACTCGACGTCGGTGACGACCGGTTCGCCGGCCGAGAACCGGGTGTCCCCGAGCGAGCCGCGGATCACCGGCGTCCACGGCGAGGACACCTCCGCGCGCAGGCCCACGCGCGCCTGGAAGTCGCGCGAGCCGGGGACCAGGCTGAACACCGGGTCCTGATGCCAGGTCAGCGTCATCCGCACGGTCTTCTTCTCGCCCGGCAGCAGGGTGACAGGGCCGGCCGGACCGGCTTGGGCCAGGCGCGGGCCGCCGGAGCCGCCGTCCCCCGTGAGCCGCACGGTCAGCGGCACGTGCGCCGCCCTGGACTCCAGCGTGACCTCGACCGTCCGGCTGCGCCCGCCCGTGCCCGATCCGGTCCGCACGCCGGCGTGTCCGGGGCCGCCCTGGCTCACGCCCTCGCCGGAGACCGACACGGCGACCGTGTCGTCCCGTTCGGCGCGCAACACGCTCAGCGCCTTCTGGGTGCGCACCTGGTCCTTGGCCGCGCTCAGCTGCGAGCCGAGGGCGGCCGGGGCGACCGGCAGGATGCGCGGGGCGCCGAAGGCGCCGCCGAGGACGTCGGAGACCCGGGTGCCCTCGGCCAGCGGCAGCCCGTAGCCCATGATCTTGTGGTCCGCGCCGAGCGCGGCGTAGCGCTTCTTCAGCTGCTGCCAGGCGGGGCTGCCCAGGCGGCCGTACGGGCTGCCCGGCGCGTTGACCGCGCCGTCGGTGAGCAGCAGCACCGCCCCGACCGGGGCCGTGCTGCGCTCCAGCTGGTCGGCGGCCGCGTTCAGCGCGGCGCCGTGGTCGCTCGCCGTCTCCTCGGCGGAGCGCGGGAGTTCGCCGTCGAAGAGGCCGCCGGTGCGGTCGGCCGCGGACATCGGGTGGACGACGCTGGTGGCCCGCCCGAAGGTGACGACGGCCACCTGGTCGGCGGGTGTGAGCGAGCCGAGGAAGTCCGCCAGGCGGCGTTTGACCGTGGTGTAGAGCGGTACGCCGTCGGGCCCCTTGTCCTGCATGGAGCTGGAGACGTCGACGAGGACGACGTAGGCGGCGGGCACCTCGTCGACCTTGAGCGCGCGGTAGACGTCGTCGCGCGTGACGGGTGTGTCGGCGGCCGCGGCGGTCGCCGCGCCGCACAGGGGCAGCAGGACCGCGAGGACGAGCAGCGCGGCGCTGCGGGCCGTGGCCCGGATGGTGAGCATGAGGTGTGTGTCCCCCCTGGGTTGTGCGTGGTTCAGACGCGGGTGCGTACGGCCGAGGCGCGGAGTTTGTGCATCCGGGTGATCTCCCGCTCAAGCAGCGGTAGTTGCTCCTGACGCTCGCGGATCTCGCGGACGTGTTCGGCCTTGGTCTTCGTCAGCTGCCTGAGACGGTGGTCGCAGTAGTACTCGGCCACCGGCTCGTCCCCCTCGTAGCGGGCGAGGGCGTCCTCCATGTGGTGGCGTTCCTCGGCGGCACGGCCGGCTCCGGAGTACGAGACCCACTCCCTGTGGTAGGCCGCCAGCAGCGCGTCGAGCCGCTCCCCGACCCGCCCGCGGACGGCCCACACCACCAGGGCCGCGCAGACGTCGTCGTTCTCGGCCCCGGCCAGGCGCGCGGCGCGGGCGCGGGCGGCCAGCTCCTCGTGGTCCTGCTCCGTGGCCTCGGGCCGTCCCGCGAAGCGCGTCACCCGGCGCAGGGCCAGCGAGGATCCGAGCCCGTGCAGCCGCTCGGCGAGCCGGTCCAGCCACCGCGCGTCCTCCGGTGTCTCGCTCCAGTGCGGCGTCCGGGCGACCAGCCGGTGCACGGCGTCCCGGACGAGCTGCGCGTAAGGTCCCGACCAGTCCAGGACGCGTTCGGTCAGTTCCCGGTCGGCCTGCCCGGGGCCGTACCCGCTCTCCGCGTCGACCGCGAGGGCGACCCGCAGCAACTCGTGCACGACGTGCTTGGCGTCCTGCCTCAGCCCCCGCCAGTCGAGCTCCGCCCGGAGATTGGTGACGTACGTGTCGACCCGGCCGGCCGGGTCGGTACCGCCCGCGGGCCGTCCCGCCGCGACCACGTCGGTGAAACCGGTCGGCGGCAGCCCGGTGAGCGCGCACAGCACGTCCCAGCGGGCCGCGGTCGCCGCCCGCAGTCCGGCGGGGCTGCGCCGCAGCGCCTCCTCCAGCACGGTCCGGGCCTCGTCGCCGTCCACCCCGGAGGGCGACCGCAGAGCACCGGTGACCAGCCCCCTGAAGAAGTCGGGGTGCCGCAGGACCTCGTCCGCCAGGCCGCACACGACGGCCGCCTCCAGCAGCCGAGCCGCCGCCGCGGGATGCCGGCCCGCCCACTTCCTGTCGGCCTCCACCGGGCACACGCGCGTACTCAACAGGGCGTGGATCAGCGGGAGTTCCGGGCTGCCGGCGATCTCCGGCCGCCGGTCGGGGGAGGGTTCGTCGCACAGCCACCGCAGCCAGTCGCGCACGAGGCCCACCGGCTCCGGGCGGCCGTACAGCGCGCGGACCAGTCCGCTCGCCAGCCCGGGGACCCGGCGCAGCATGGACTGCGTCAGGCCCATGGTGCCCATGGTGAACGGCGCGACGGCGGGCAGCAGTTCGCCGGTCACCGGGTCCGGCGTGCCCTCGGGGCGGCTGTGCAGGATCTCGCTCATGACGTCGGCCAGGATCTGGTCCAGCCGGTCCAGGCTCAGCCCGGCGGCCACGAGGGAGGCGCGCCGGCCCTCGAACTCGCGGCGGGCCGCGTCCGTCCGGTGGCCGAGCAGATCGCGCCGCAGCCCGTCGCCGATGGCCTGGGAGACGGCGGGCTGCGACATGAGGGGTGCGACCGCCTCCGGGTCGGTGTCCGGATGCGTCAGCACCCCGTGCCGCGCGAACACGGTGAGCTCCTGGTCGGTGATCCCCGGACTGCGCAGGGCCACGTGCACCTCCTCGGCGCTCACCTCCCGGCCCTCGGTGAGGGCCTGGACGGCGGCCAGCGGCCGGTCCAGGCGCTTGAGCACCTCCAGCGCCCGTGCCGCCGCGTCCGGCTCGTCGATGTCCAGGGCCTCGCGGCAGTCCGCCAGATGGCGTACGACGGTGGCGCCGCCGTGCTTCTCCCAGTTGTCCAGGAGCAGGTCGTGGTAGCGGCGGGCCCGCGGGGACAGCGCGCGCAGGTCCGGCAGCGGGCCGCCGCCCAGGGTCAGGCCGGTCGCCCCGGGGGAGGCGGCCGTGTCGCCCCAGTACAGGCGCATGGGCACCTCGGAGCCGGGGGAGGTGGCGCTCGCGGCGGACAGAGTGCTGCGCACGCCGAAGGGCAGCAGGGCGGCCACCGAGTCCAGGGTGAGCAGCAGTTCGAACGGGCCGTGGCTGCCGTCGCCCGCCACCGCCACGGGCCCGTCCAGCAGATGGGCCGCCGCGGCCGCCAGCCAGCGCGTGATCCCCGAGATGCTGGAGGTGACGTTCTTGGCGACCTCGGCCACGAGCCCCTCGTCCTCCCCGAGGGGCAGCGCGGCGGGCCCGGCCGTGGTCAGGGTCAGGGTCTGGGCGGCCGCGTGCGCGGCCCGGGCCAGCGCGCACCAGCCGATCCCGGCGTCCCGGACCCGCGCGTAGGGCACGGCGAAGTGGCTGACGCGGTGGATCATCCGGTTGGTGCCGTCGACGCCGTCCGTGCCGTCCAGCAGGAAGACGCCGACCGTCCCCTCGCCGCCGTCCTGTGGGGCGCAGCCGACGGTGATCCACGGCAGCCGGTCCCCGGCGCCCGGCGTGCCGGGCAGCCAGTGCAGGACGGCGGTGTTGAACTCGGCGCTGCGGCCGGGCGGATGGGCGGCGAGAACCTCGTAGCCGCTGGTGGTCCGGGGCACCTTGCCCCACAGTGCCCAGTCGGCGATCAGCCCCGGTGCCATGGTGTGTCCTTCCTCGTGCGGGTGTCGGGTTGCCGGATCAGGACTGCGTCGGGACGAAGCCCCGCAGGAAGAGGAAGGGTTCGAGGATGTTGACGGGCCGCGGCGCCGCCGCGAAGCGCACGGTGTCCTCGACCTGGTTGATCAGGTACGGGTTCTCGAAGTCGAAGCCGCGGTCGGGGTCGACCCAGAAGCCGACGGCGGAGCAGACGAAGTAGCCGACGCGTTCGGGGGCGAAGTAGGACTCGATCTGGCGCTGGATGTCGCGCAGGCTGCCGTGCGGCAGGGCGTGGCACAGGCCGTCGAACAGCCGCTTGGCGTCCATGACCTCGGGCTGGCCGGTACGGGGGTTGACGCGCACGTTGCCCTGTTCGCAGGCGAAGCGGAAGATCCGGTCGTCGTCGAACTTGGCCAGGCACACCGCGATGCTGTGCGGCAGTACGGTGCCCTGGCGCTCGCCGCGCATGTTGATCTCGGTGGCCACCCGGCCCAGGACCTCGGTGAAGAAGTCCGCGTTCTGCCGGGCGTCCTTGGTCAGCGGCCCGTCCTCGCCGTTGACCTGCCACTCCCGCACGGGGTCGACGACGTAGACCATGGCCCGGGAACCCACGAAGTCCTGGATCAGCTGGTCGCCGAGGGCGGCGCCCGTCTGCGAGTGCAGGTCGAACGCCTCGCCGGGCATGTCGCGCACGCTGACCTGGAACTCGGTCAGATCGCGCGCCCGCTCGCCGCGGCGCCGGAAGAGGGTGCGCCGGGCGCGGGAGTACCGGGTGCCGGTGAGGTCCCCGGCCAGGGTGAAGCGCACCGGGCGCTCGGGCTTCAGCGTGGCGTTGGGGAACTTGCGCTCGCGGTACAGGACGCGGGCCAGTTCGCCGAGGAACCGCTGCGAGGCGTGGTCCGCCGGATACATGGTCCACTTGCCGTACAGCGGGTCCTGCACGGCCTTCGACACCGCCGCCAGCAGCGTCGACTTGCCGCTGCCCATGCCGCCCCAGAGGGTGACCGCCGACTCGGGCGCGGCGGCCCGGCCCTCCGGCTCCCGTACGGCGGCCTCCTGGTTCTCGTGCTGGGCGGCTGCGCCCTTGCGGCCGTTCTTCGCGTACTTGTCGGCGCGGGCGGGCGGGGCCTCCTCGTCGAGCTTCTCCAGGAAGACACTGGGCAGTTGCTCCGCCTCCGGCGCCGACCGGGGTGCCGGCGCGGCGGCCGCGCGGGCCCGGCCGCCGCCCGCGTCGTCCCTCCGGTCGTTCCGCCTGGCGTCCCTGGCGTCCCTGCCGTCGTCCCTCCTGTCGTCGCGCCGGCCGTCCTTCCGGTCCCTGGCGTCGTCCCGCCTGCCGTCCTTCCTGCCGGCGGGCGGTCCCGGGCGGGGGCGCGGGGGCGCGGTCCCGTCGCCGGCCGGCGTGCCCGCGGGCGGGGCCGGAGGCAGGGCGGCCCGGCTTCCCACGAGGGTGGACCGGCCCAGTACGTCCAGCGGCCCCTGCTCCCGGTCCTGCTGCCCGCGCTCGCGGTCCCGCTCTGCGCGGTCCGGCTCGGCGTCCTTGTCGCGCTCGGGCCGCGCGTCGTCGTCGACCATGGCTGTGCTCCTGCTTGACGGGCGGCGGACGGTGTCCGCCGTGCGTGGTGGCCCGGTCCGCGCGCCCGCGCGCACCGGCTGGGTGGGCGATGTCTTCGTCAGCCGGCGACGGCCTGCTGCCACTCGCCGGCGGTGCCGTCGGCGACGACCAGCCGGATCGGCGCGCCGTCCGGGGGCAGGCAGAGCGCCGGCGCCACGACGGCGGCGGCGATGAGCCGAGGGTCGTGCCCGGCGGTGAACCGTCCCTCGGTGCCGAACGCGCCCCAGGCGTCCGCAGCCCAGTGCGCGAGGTGGGGTTCGCCCGCGAGGTCCTCCATCCAGACCGGCTCGTCGACGACGGCCACGCACGCCAGGCCGTCGTAGTGCCGGGCCGCCGCCAGATCGGCGTGCCAGTCCAGCCGGTCCGGGCAGATGCGCACGGCCGCGCCGCGCCGCAGCACCTGGGGCGGCCGGGTGCGTGGGTGCGGCGGGCGGGAGCCGACCACGAGCAGCACCCGGTGGCTGCCGGGCCGCCACAGGTGGCGCCAGGCGGCGAGCTCGTGCGGCACGTGCTCCAGTCCGGTGGCGAAGTCGTGCCGCAGCGGGCAGGGGCGCCAGGCCGCCAGGCCCCGCACCGCGTCCGGCGCCGTCGCCATGCCGAACCGGTGCACCACGGGCTCGTGTTCACCGGCCCGGTGCAGCGGGTCGTGGTCGCGGTAACCGAGCAGCCCGACGTGCAGGGTGTCCTCGGCGCCCACCGCCTCCGACACGGCATCCACCACGGCGGCGGCCTCCTGCAGCCGCTCTTCCACGGCGGTGCCCCCGTCGACCTGGGGTCCGGCGATCTCCACGGCGACCATCAGGTCGACCGGGCGGGGCTGGGACAGCCGGCGCGGGGTGCCGGAGGCCAGGACGGCCCAGGGCGTGGGCTCGGACTCGTGGGGGCCGTCGTGGTGCAGCTCCACGCGGTGGCGGCCGCGCAGCTCGTAACGGAGCGTGCTGCGGGAGCCGGGCGGGAGTTCGAGCCGGTCGACGCGCAGCGCCTGCCACCGCGACGGCGGCTCCTCGGGTCCGGCGGTGACCACGGCGGCCACGCTCCCGTCGCCGGCCGCTCCGGCCGCGCCGGGCGGTGGCGCGGTGACGGGGACGTGGACCATCGGGCCGGCGTGGTGGTCGTCCGCGCGGGTGCCGGCCGCGAACAGCGGCCGGCGGACCAGGCCGACCGTCCCCGAGCCGCCGTCCACACGGGCGGCGGCGAGCCACACCGTGGTGCGCAGCGGCAGCGCCGCCACCAGGTCGTCCGGGGCCGTGGGCCAGCCGGCGGGCAGCCGCAGGCACAGCAGCGCGCCGGACTCCTCCCGCACGGCCTCGGCCGCCCGCTCCAGGGGCTGCCAGCCGGTGGCCCGGACGGCGAGCAGCAGGGGCCCGGCCGCGTCGTCGCGGTGCGCGCCGCGCACGAAGGCGGCCAGGGACTTGTGCAGCGCCTCGCCGAGCCCGGCCGTGGCGTGGCCGGCGCCCCCGGCCAGCAGGAACAGACGCGCGGCACGCTCGGGCGGCAGCACCCCTGAGGCCGGGGCCGGCTCGGTCCAGGCCGACTCGGCGAGCCGTATCACCTCGGGGCCGGTGGCGGCCGGGGCGTAGGCGAGCCGGGTCAGGCGCAGGCGCTCGCAGCCGACCTCCAGGAGGTCCAGGGCCGGGAACACCCCCGCGGCCAGGCGGGTGAGGACCCAGCCGAGGCCCGCCCGGGACAGCCGCGCCCGCTCCTCGGCGAGGACGTCCTGCCAGGCCGACCGCCAGGCGCCGGGCGTGGGTCCGGCGCCCGTACCGGCGGCGGGCAGCGCGGCGGCGAGCGCGGCGACGCGGTGACCGACGGGCGGTATGGCGCGGCCGGAATTCCCGTCCTCGTACTCGGCGTTCGTGGCTCCCTCGGTGTCGCGCGCGCCGGGTCCCGCGGTCAGCTGGTCCGCGACACGGAGCGCCGCCCTGAGATCGGCCGCGCGGGCGTTCGGCCCATTGTTCGACTGCACTGTTCCCCACCCCCCGATACGGCCGACGTGCCGCGACTTGACGGCGGACGACCGCTGTTGCACGTGCATCAGGCATGGATGAGCCCAGGTGAGAAGGCGGCCACGACTGATCGCAGAACCCGGAATCCCCAGTCCGGTTGCGGATTCACATTATCGCCCGCTGAGCGGATGGGACCCGTATTCGTGAGCTTTTATTGCCGCTTCTGGAACGCGTAGCCCGAAATGAAAGAAAGGGGGAGTGGTGGTGTCGATGTATTTCGAATGCCGATTGATATTCGAAAGATGGAGTGCTGGGGATGACTGTGATTGACCGAAATTGATCACGCGCCGCGCGCGGCGGCGACTGCGAGACGGCCGCGAGACGGCCGTGAGACGACGGCGAGGTGGCGGCGGGGCCGCAGCGGGGTCGCGACGGGGCCGGGAAAGTGGATCTGACGGCGTATCAGAAACGCTCTTCCGTCGTCCGGAGGACTGCGGCATCCTGCGCCCATGCAGACGGAGCTGAGCAGGAAACTGGGAGTCGAGCACGCCGTCTTCGGCTTCACGCCGTTCCCCGCCGTCGCCGCGGCCATCAGCCGGGCCGGCGGCTTCGGAGTGCTCGGCGCGGTCCGCTACACCGCCCCCGGCGACCTCGAGCGCGACCTCGACTGGATCGACGCGCACATCGGGGGACTGCCGTACGGCCTCGACGTCGTCATGCCCGCCCGCAAGGTCGAGGGCGTCACCGAGGCGGACGTCGAGGCGATGATCCCCGAGGCGCACCGGCGGTTCGTACGGGAGACCCTCGCCAAGTACGGCGTGCCCGAACTCGCCGAGGGCGAGGCGGCCGGCTGGCGCATCACCGGCTGGATGGAGCAGGTCGCCCGCTCCCAGTTGGACGTCGCCTTCGGCCACCCCATCCGGCTGCTGGCCAACGCCCTGGGCTCGCCGCCCGCCGACGTGGTGGCCCGCGCCCACGAGCGGGGCGTGCTGGTCGCCGCGCTCGCGGGCAGCGCCCGGCACGCCCGCAAGCACCGGGACGCCGGCATCGACGTCGTGGTCGCGCAGGGCTACGAGGCAGGCGGCCACACCGGCGAGATCGCGACCATGGTGCTCACCCCCGAGGTCGTCGAGGCCGTGGCCCCGCTGCCCGTGCTGGCGGCGGGAGGCATCGGCAGCGGGCAACAGGCCGCCGCCGCGCTCGCGCTGGGCGCCCAGGGGGTGTGGCTGGGCTCGGTCTGGCTCACCACCAAGGAGGCCGACCTGCACTCGCCCGCCCTGACCCGCAAGCTGCTGGCCGCCGGGTCCGGCGACACCGTGCGCTCCCGCGCCCTGACGGGCAAGCCGGCCCGTCAGCTGCGTACGGAATGGACCGACGCGTGGGACGACCCGGCCGGCCCTGGCGCCCTGCCCATGCCTTTGCAGGGGCTGCTCGTCGCCGAGGCGGTCTCCCGCATCCAGAAGTACGAGGTCGACGCGCTGCTCGGGACGCCCGTCGGCCAGATCGTCGGGCGGATGAACAGCGAACGCAGTGTCCAGGCCGTGTTCGACGACCTCACCCGCGGCTTCGAGCGGGCCGTCGACCGCGTCAACCGCATCGCCGGAAGGAGCGGCCAGTGAGCAGCACGTCCGAAGCGAACACGGGCGGCACGTCCGAAGCGAACACGGGCAGCACGTCCGAAGCGAACACGGGCGGCACGTCCGCCGCGGGCGCTGGGAGGCCCACAGCGGGTGCCGGGAACCCCGGTACGGGCACCGGCACCACGACGGGCGCGCCCCCGAACGGGTTCTGGGCGCAGGCCACCGCCGAACCCGGCCGCACCGTCCTGGTCGCGCCGGACGGTGAGGAGTGGACCGCCGGGCGGCTGCACGCCGACGCCAACCGGCTCGTGCACGGCCTGCGGGCCGCGGGCCTGGAGCGCGGTGACGCCTTCGCGGTGGTCCTGCCCAACGGCGTGGAACTCCTCACCGCCTACCTCGCCGCCACCCAGGCCGGCCTCTACCTCGTCCCCGTCAACCACCACCTGGTCGGCCCCGAGATCGCCTGGATCGTGGCCGACTCCGGCGCCAAGGTGCTCATCGCCCACGAGCGCTTCGCCGACGCGGCACGCCGGGCCGCCGACGAGGCCGGCCTGCCCGCCTCGCACCGGTACGCGGCGGGCGAGGCCGAGGGCTTCCGTCCGTACCCCGAACTGCTCGACGGGCAGCCGGAGTCGCCGCCCGCGGACCGCACCCTCGGCTGGGTCATGAACTACACCTCCGGCACCACCGGCCGCCCCCGCGGCATCAGGCGCCCGCTGCCCGGCAAGCCGCCCGAGGAGTCCTACCTCGGCGGCTTCCTGGGCATCTTCGGGGTCAAGCCCTACGACGGCAACGTCCACCTCGTCTGCTCGCCGCTGTACCACACGGCCGTGCTCCAGTTCGCGGGCGCGTCCCTGCACATCGGGCACCAGCTGGTCGTGATGGACAAGTGGACGCCCGAGGAGATGCTGCGCCTCATCGACACCCACCGGTGCACGCACACCCACATGGTCCCGACCCAGTTCCACCGCCTGCTCGCCCTGCCCGAGGAGGTCCGCGCCCGCTACGACGTCTCGTCCATGCGGCACGCCATCCATGGCGCCGCGCCCTGCCCCGACCACGTCAAACGGGCGATGATCGACTGGTGGGGCCGGTGCGTGGAGGAGTACTACGCGGCCAGCGAGGGCGGCGGTGCGTTCGCCACCGCAGAGGACTGGCTGAAGAAGCCCGGCACGGTCGGCAGGGCGTGGCCCATCAGCGAGCTCGCCGTCCTCGGCGACGACGGCACCCGGCTGCCGCCCGGCGAACTCGGCACCGTCTACATGAAGATGAGCACCGGCTCGTTCTCGTACCACAAGGACGAGGACAAGACCCGCCGGAACCGCGTAGGCGACTTCTTCACCGTGGGCGACCTCGGGTACCTCGACGAGGACGGGTACCTCTTCCTGCGCGACCGCAAGATCGACATGATCATCTCGGGCGGGGTCAACATCTACCCCGCCGAGATCGAGTCGGTGCTGCTGGCCCACCCCGCCGTCGCCGACGCGGCCGTCTTCGGCGTCCCGCACGACGACTGGGGCGAGGAGGTCAAGGCCGTGGTCGAACCGGCCCCCGGCCACGAACCGGGGCCGGCCCTCGCCGCCGGCCTGCTCGACCACTGCGCCGGCCGACTCGCCGGCTACAAGCGGCCCAGAAGCGTCGACTTCATCGCCGAGATGCCCCGCGACCCCAACGGCAAGCTGTACAAACGACGGCTGCGCGAACCGTACTGGGAGGGCCGCACCGGGCCCGTGTGAGCGCGCGGCCCCGACGGGCGCCGCCCCGACTCCGCTCCGGACGCCGCCCCGACCCCGCTCCGGATGCCCCTGCGGACGCGGCCCCGGCTCCTGCCCGGACGCCTCCAGGGACTCGGCCCCAGGAGGCCTTCACTGACTCCGCCCCGGGCTCCTCCTTGACCTCCTCGCGCGGCGAGCCGAGGATCATGTGGCATGACGCCTGAACGCGGGAGCACGGTCGACGCGGTCCTGCGCCGCAGCGCGCGGCGCACCCCGGCGCGGGTCGCCGTCGAGTACGGCGAGCGGTCCTGGACGTACGCCGAACTCGACGACGCCGTCTCGCGCGCGGCGAGCGTGCTGCTGGGCCAGGGCCTCACCCCGGGCGACCGGGTCGCGGCCTACGGCCACAACTCCGACGCCTACCTCATCGCCTTCCTCGCCTGCGCCCGCGCCGGCCTGGTGCACGTGCCGGTCAACCAGAACCTCACCGGGGACGACCTCGCCTACATCGTCGGCCAGTCGGGCAGCGCCCTGGTTCTCGCCGACCCGGACCTGGCCGGCCGGCTCCCCGACGGCGTACGGACGCTGCCGCTGCGGGACGACGCCGGCGGGCTGCTCGCGCTGCTGCCGGACGCGCAGCCGTACGGCGGTCCGGCGCCGCGCGGTGAGGACCTGGTGCAGCTGCTCTACACCTCGGGCACCACCGCCCTGCCCAAGGGCGCGATGATGACCCACCGGGCGCTGGTGCACGAGTACTTGAGCGCGATCGCCGCGCTCGACCTGAGCGCGGGGGACCGGCCCGTGCACTCGCTGCCGCTGTACCACTCGGCGCAGATGCACGTCTTCCTGCTGCCGTATCTCGCGGTGGGCGCGACCAACGTGATCCTCGACGCGCCCGACGGCGACCGGATCCTCGACCTCGTCGAATCCGGCCGCGCGGACAGCCTGTTCGCCCCGCCGACCGTGTGGATCGCCCTGGCCAACCGCCCCGACTTCGCCACCCGCGACCTGGACGGGCTGCGCAAGGCGTACTACGGCGCTTCCATCATGCCGGTGCCGGTCCTGGAGCGGCTGCGCGCCCGGCTGCCGAAGCTGGCCTTCTACAACTGCTTCGGCCAGAGCGAGATCGGCCCGCTGGCGATGGTGCTCGGGCCCGACGAGCACAAGGGGCGGATGGACTCCTGCGGGCGCCCGGTGCTCTTCGTGGACGCCCGGGTGGTCGACGAGGACGGCCAGGACGTGCCGGACGGCACCCCTGGTGAGATCGTCTACCGCTCACCGCAGTTGTGCGAGGGCTACTGGGACAGGCCCGAGGAGACGGCGGAGGCGTTCCGCGAGGGCTGGTTCCACTCCGGGGACCTCGCGGTGCGCGACGCCCACGGCTACCACACGATCGTCGACCGCGTGAAGGACGTCATCAACTCCGGCGGCGTGCTGGTGGCCTCCCGCCAGGTCGAGGACGTCCTCTACACCCACCCGCGGGTCGCGGAGGTGGCCGTGGTCGGCCTGCCCGACGACAAGTGGATCGAGGCCGTCACGGCGTTCGTCGTCCGCCGCGGCGAGACCACCGAGGCCGAGCTGATCGCCCACGCCCGCGAGAGGCTCGCCCCCTTCAAGGCCCCCAAACGCGTCGTCTTCGTCGACGAGCTCCCCCGGAACGCCAGCGGCAAGATCCTCAAGCGCCGGCTCCGAGACGAACACGGCACCTCGTAGAAGCCGTTCCGGCCCTGCGGCAGGATGGCGGCATGACCGCGAACGAGATCGCCGGCCGGCTGCGCGCTGAGGCGACCGCCTCGGCCCCCGCGCTCCTCCTGCGCCGGTGGGAGGACGCCGACGCCGCCGCCCTGGCGGAGGCCTACCGGGACGAGAGCCTGCGCCGCTGGACGTCGCACGCCATCGGCGACGAGGAGAGCGCCCTGCGCTGGATCCGGGAGCAGGGGCGCCGGTGGGAGGCCGGGGACCGGTTCTCCTTCGCGGTCCTGGAGACGGGGGCACAGGAGAAGCCGGTCGGGCATGTCGTGCTCAAGGGGCTCGTGGCCGGGAGCGGGCGGGCCGAGGTCGGTTACTGGACCGCTGCCCACGCGCGCGGGCGGCGGGTGGCCTCGCGGGCGCTGGAGGCGCTGACCGGGTGGGCCTTCGCCACCTTCGCCGGCCAGGGGCTGCACCGCCTGGAGCTGCTGCACCAGGCGGACAACGAGGCGTCCTGCAGGGTGGCGCGGGCCTGCGGCTACGAGCGGGCCGGCACGCTGCCCGCCGCGCCCCCGGCACACCCGCTCCAAGGGCACCTGCACCTGCGGAGCCGGGTCAGCCCCGTAGGTCCATGATGCGTTTGATCTTGCCGACCGAGCGCTCCAGGGACTCCGGTTCCACGATCTCGACGGCGACCGAGACGCCGATGCCGTTCTTGACCGCCGCCGCGATGGAGTGCGCGGCGGCCTCGCGGGTCTCCGGGGTGGCGCCCGGGCGGGCCTCGGCGCGCACGGTGAGGGCGTCCAGGCGTCCCTCGCGGGTGAGGCGGAGCTGGAAGTGGGGGGCCACGCCCGGGGTGCGCAGGACGATCTCCTCGATCTGCGTGGGGAAGAGGTTCACCCCGCGCAGGATCACCATGTCGTCGCTGCGCCCGGTGACCTTCTCCATCCGCCTGAACACCCGCGCCGTCCCCGGCAGCAGCCGCGTCAGGTCCCGTGTGCGGTAACGGATCACCGGCATGGCCTCCTTGGTGAGCGAGGTGAACACCAGCTCCCCCTCCTCGCCCTCCGGCAGCACCTCCCCGGTGATCGGGTCGACGACCTCGGGGAAGAAGTGGTCCTCCCACACGTGCAGGCCGTCCTTGGTCTCCACGCACTCCTGCGCGACCCCGGGCCCGATCACCTCCGACAGCCCGTAGATGTCGACCGCGTCGATCCCGAACCGCTCCTCGATCTCCCGCCGCATCTCCTGCGTCCACGGCTCCGCCCCGAACACACCGACCTCCAGCGAGGTCCCGCGCGGGTCGACGCCCTGCCGCTCGAACTCGTCCAGCAGCGTCAGCATGTAGGACGGCGTGACCATGATGATCCGCGGCCGCAGATCTTCGATCAGCCGCACCTGCCGCGCCGTCATGCCGCCCGAGGCCGGCACGACCGTACAGCCGAGCCGCTCCGCGCCGTAGTGCGCGCCGAGACCACCGGTGAACAGCCCGTACCCGTACGCCACGTGCACCACGTCACCGGGGCGCGCGCCCGCCGCCCGCAGCGAGCGGGCCACCATGTCCGCCCACATGGACAGATCGGCGTCGGTGTAGCCCACCACGGTGGGCCGCCCGGTGGTGCCGCTGGAGGCGTGGAGGCGGCGCACCCGGTCGCGGGGCACGGCGAACATTCCGTACGGGTAGTTCTCCCGCAGGTCCGCCTTGGTGGTGAACGGGAAGCGGGACAGGTCGGCGAGCGACTCGCAGTCCTCGGGGCGCACACCCGCCTCGTCGAAGGACCGCTGGTAGAACGGCACGTTCTCGTACGCGTGCCGCAGCTGGGCCCGCAGCCGCTCCAGCTGGAGCGCCCTGAGCCCGGGCGCGTCGAGCCGTTCCCCCGCGTCCAGCACCGGCACCTGGTTCACGTCCGCCATCGGGGTCTCCCTCACCTGCCACCACCCTACGTCGACCGATCATTCGGTCGAGATACGGAGATCAGTAATCCAGGCCGCCCCGGCCCCGGGCAAGACCCCGGGCGCGGAAAAATCCCTGGCGGCCGCACCCCCGACCAGCCAGGATGAGCCCCGTGCCGAGCTTCACCGCGCCCGACGGGACCGAACTCGCCTACCATGTGCGCGGGCGGGGCGCCCCTCTGGTCGTGCTCCCGGGCGGCCCCATGCGCGCCTCCGCCTACCTCGGCGACCTGGGCGGCCTCACCGCCCACCGCACCCTGATCCTCCTCGACCTGCGCGGCACCGGCGACTCCGCGGTCCCCGCCGACCCGGGGACGTACCGCTGCGACCGCCAGACCGACGACGTCGAGGCGCTGCGCGCCCACCTCGGCCTGGAGCGGACGGACCTGCTCGGGCACTCGGCGGGCGGCAGCCTCGCCGCCCTGTACGCGGCCCGGCACCCGGACCGGGTGGCGCGGCTGGCGCTGATCACCGCCGCCCTGCGCCCGCTGGGCCTCGCCGTCACGCCCGAGGACCGCCTGACCGCCGCCCGGCTGCGGGCGGGCGAGCCCTGGTTCGGGAAGGCCTATCCCGCCCTCCGCGCCTGGCTGGCCGGCACCGGCGAGTACGACCCGGCGTTCACCCCGTTCTTCTACGGCCGCTGGGACGCCACCGCCCGCGCCCACGCCGACGCGGAGGAGGAGCAGACCAACGAGGGCGCGGCACAACGCTACTTCGCCGAGGCCGCCTTCGACTCCGCCGCCACCCGCGCCGCGCTCGGCGCGCTGACCGCCCCGGTCCTCGTCCTCGCCGGGGGCCTCGACGGGGGACCCCTCCCGGAACTGGCCCGCCGGGCCGCGGAGGCGTTCCCGCACGCCGAGTTCGCGGTCCAGCCGGGCGCCGGGCACTACCCCTGGCTCGACGACCCGGAGTGGTTCGCGAACCGCGTCACCGGCTTCCTCGACCGATCGTGACCGGGTTCCGCAACCGATGGTGACCGGCTTCCCCGCCCCCGTGCCCCGGTTTGGCCACCCGTGGACCCGGCCCGCTCGCCGGCGGTCTCACTCGTCCGCCGCGGCCGCCACCTCCCGTGCCCAGCGGTAGTCCGCCTTGCCGCTCGGTGAGCGCCGGATGGACTCGGTGATCACCAGCTGGCGCGGGATCTTGTAGCCGGCCAGCCGGTCCCGGCAGTGCGCCTGGATCTCCCGCAACGAGGGCCTGGCCACTCCCTCGCGCAACTGCACCACCGCCGCCACATGGCTGCCCCACCGCGCGTCCGGAACCCCGGCGACCAGCGCGTCGTAGACGTCGGGATGTGCCTTGAGGGCCTGCTCGACCTCCTCCGGATACACCTTCTCGCCACCGGTGTTGATGCACTGCGAGCCCCGGCCGAGGACGGTGACCACGCCCTCCTCGTCGACCGTCGCCATGTCGCCGAGCAGCACCCAGCGTTCACCGTCCTTGACGAAGAACGTCTCGGCGGTCCTGGCCGGGTCGTTGTAGTAGCCGAGCGGCACGTGACCGCACTGCGCGACCCGGCCGATCCCGCCGGGGGCGACCGGCTCCCGGGTGGCCGGATCGACCACTCGGGTACGGGAGTTCATCCGGATGCGGAAGCCGCGTCCGGGCCCCGAGTCGTCGGTCGCCGTGCCGTTGAAACCGGACTCCGAGGAGCCGAAGTTGTTCAGCAGCACGGTGTTCGGGACGAGCTCCCGGAACTGCTGCCGTACCGTCTCCGACATGATCGCGCCCGAGGAGGACACGCTGAACAGCGACGAGCAGTCGGTGCCTTTCATCGGCCCGCCCAGCGCGTCGATCAGGGGCCGCAGCATCGCGTCGCCCACCAGCGAGACACTGGTGACCTTCTCCTTCTCGATCGTGCGCAGTACCTCCTCGGCCACGAACTTGCGGTGCAGCACGATGCGTTGACCGAAGTTGAGGCCGATGAACGTGGTCAGGATGGAGGTGCCGTGCATCAGCGGGGGAGTGGGGAAGAAGGTGATCCCGTCGCCCCCGGCGGCGACGCGCTCGGCCAGTTCCTCAGGCCTGCTCACCGGCTCGCCCGTGGGCGCGCCGCCGCCCAGTCCCGCGAAGAACAGGTCCTCCTGACGCCACATCACACCCTTGGGCATGCCGGTCGTGCCGCCGGTGTAGATGATGAACTGGTCGTCGCCGGAACGCTTTTCGAAGCCCCTCCCGGGCAAGGCGGCGGCCTCGGCGTCCGTGAAGTCCACGGCGGGCACCGCAGCGGCCCCCGGCAGCACGCGGCCCACCCGCACGAGGTGCCGCAGCCCCCGCGCCCGCGGCAGCGCGCTCGCCACCCGGTCGGTGAACTCCGCGTCGAAGACCAGTGCAGCCAGGTCCGCGTCCTGGTAGAGGTAGGCCAACTCCTCTTCTACGTATCGATAGTTGACGTTGACCGGAACGATCCGCGCCTTGAGGCAGCCGAGCACGGTCTGGAGGTACTCGACCCCGTTGTAGAGGTGCAGCCCGAGGTGCTCGCCGGGCCGCACCCCGCTGTCGAGCAGGTGGTGGCCCACGCGGTTGGCGGCCGCGTCCAGCTCCGCGTAGGTCAGCCGGCGCTCCGCGCCCGTGCCCGGGTGGTCGACGTACACCAGCGCCTCGCGGCCGGGGACGACGTCGACGACCGACTCGAACAGATCGGCAAGGTTGTACTCCACCGCTCCTCCTGACCCGCGCGGCGCCCGGCGAAGAAGGGCGCGTTGGTCGGTTCGCCGGTCATCAGAGCAAAGGGCACCGCAACTGGGAAGGCCCCGCGCGGCAGAAATCTGACTGACTGTCAGAAAACTCTTGAAGAGCCTCCCCGCCTACTGCAACCTGTTCTCGTTCCCCCAGACGGGACGGGAGACCGCCATGGACGGCACCGAACACCTCACCGTGCGGCGCGAAGGCGCCACACTGGTGCTCACCCTCAACAGGCCCGAGGCCAGGAACGCCCTCTCGCTCGCCATGCTCGTCGGTCTTCACGACGGCTGGCTGGCGGCCGACGCCGACGACACCGTCCGCTCGATCGTCCTCACCGGCGCGGGCGGCGCGTTCTGCGCGGGCATGGACCTCAAGGCCCTGGCCGGCGACGGCATGGCGGGGCAGGAGCACCGCGACCGGCTCAAGGCCGACCCTGACCTGCACTGGAAGGCGATGCTCCGCCACCACCGCCCCCGCAAACCGGTGATCGCCGCCGTCGAGGGCCCGTGCGTGGCCGGCGGCACCGAGATCCTCCAGGGCACCGACATCCGGGTGGCGGGCGAGTCGGCCACCTTCGGCCTGTTCGAGGTCCGCCGCGGACTGTTCCCCATCGGCGGCTCCACCGTGCGCCTGCAACGCCAGATCCCCCGCACGCACGCCCTGGAGATGCTGCTCACCGGCCGCCCCTACAGCGCGGCGGAGGCCGCCGCCGTCGGCCTGATCGGACACGTGGTGCCCGACGGCACCGCCCTCACCAAGGCACTGGAGATCGCCGAACAGGTCAACTCCTGCGGCCCGCTGGCCGTCGAGGCCGTCAAGGCCTCCGTCTACGAGACCGCCGACATGACCGAGAGCGACGGACTGGCCGCCGAACTGGGGCGCGGCTGGCCGGTGTTCGCCACCGCCGACGCCAAGGAGGGCGCCCGCGCCTTCGCCGAGAAGCGCACCCCCGTCTACAAACGCGCCTGACCCGCCGGAGCCAGGGACGCGACCCACCCCAAGGAGCAGCCGAGCATGCCCGAAGTCCTCAAGGCCCCCCTCGTCGTAGAGTTCCCCTTCACCCGCTCCCTCGGCCCCGTGCAGAGCGCCTTCCTGACCGGCCTGCGCGAACGCGTCGTCCTCGGGGTGCGCACCGGCGACGGCCGCACCCTCGTCCCGCCCGTCGAGTACGACCCCGTCACCGCCGAGGAGATCGACGAACTCGTCGAGGTCGCCCCCACCGGCACCGTCACCACCTGGGCCTGGAACCACGAGCCCCGCCGCGGCCAGCCCCTCGGCACGCCCTTCGCCTGGGTCCTGGTCCGCCTCGACGGCGCCGACACCGCCCTCCTGCACGCGCTCGACGCCCCCGGCCCCGAGGCCGTGCGCACCGGCCTGCGCGTCCGGATCCGCTGGGCGGCGGAGCGCACCGGCGCCATCACCGACATCGCCTGCTTCGAACCGTACGACGACCCGCACGGCGAGACCCGCCGGCCGGCCCCGCACAGCGGGCACTTCGACGGCCAGGTCACCGGCATCGTCGCCCCCGCCCGCCTCGACTACACCTACTCGCCCGGCCGCGCCCAGAGCGCCTACCTCGACGCCCTCGCCGGACACCGCACCGTCGGCGAACGCTGCCCCTCCTGCCGCAAGGTGTACGTCCCCCCGCGCGGCGCCTGCCCCACCTGCGGCCTCGCCACGACCGAGCGGGTGGAGGTGGGGCCGCGCGGCACCGTCACCACCTTCTGCATCGTCAACATCAAGGCCAAGAACCTCGACATCGAGGTCCCCTACGTCTACGCCCACATCGCCCTCGACGGCGCCGGCCTCGCCCTGCACGGCCGGATCGGCGGCATCCCCTACGACCAGGTGCGCATGGGCCTGCGCGTCGAACCCGTATGGGCGCCCGGCGCCCGCCACCCCGACCACTACCGCCCGACCGGCGAACCCGACGCCGACTACGACACCTACAAGGAGCTGCTGTGACCGGCCAGGAACCCCCCGGGCCGCGGGACGTCGCGGTCGTCGCCTTCGCCCAGAGCGACCACCGTCGCACCACCGACGAGCTGTCCGAGGTGGAGATGCTGATGCCGGTCCTGCACGAGGTGCTGCGCGCCACCGGACTGCGGACCGCCGACATCGGCTTCACCTGCTCGGGCTCCAGCGACTACCTCGCCGGCCGCGCCTTCTCCTTCACCATGGCCCTGGACGGCGTCGGCGCGTGGCCCCCGATCTCCGAGTCCCACGTGGAGATGGACGGCGCCTGGGCGCTGTACGAGGCGTGGACCAAGCTCCTCACCGGTGAGGCGGACACCGCGCTGGTGTACTCCTACGGCAAGTCCTCACCCGGCCCGCTGCGCGACGTACTCACCCGGCAGCTCGACCCGTACTACCTCGCCCCGCTGTGGCCCGACTCCGTGGCCCTCGCCGCCCTCCAGGCCCAGGCCCTCATCGACGCCGGCGACACCGACGAGCCGGCCCTCGCCGCGATCGCCGCCCGCAGCCGGCGCGACGCGGCCGCCAACCCCCATGCCCAGCTGAGGGGTCCGCTCCCGCACGGCGACTACGTCGTACGGCCGCTGCGCACCGGCGACTGCCCGCCGGTCGGCGACGGCGCCGCCGCCGTGATCCTCGCGGCCGGCGACCGGGCCCGCGAACTGTGCGAACGGCCCGCCTGGATCCGGGGCATCGACCACCGTATCGAGGCACACGCCCTCGGCGTGCGCGACCTCACCGACTCGCCGTCCACGCGCCTGGCCGCCGAGAAGGCGGGCGCCTTCGAACGCCCCGTCGACACCGCCGAGTTGCACGCCCCCTTCACCGCCCAGGAGGTCGTGCTGCGCAAGGCGCTCCGGCTCGGCGACGGCGTGCGCGTCAACCCCTCCGGCGGGCCGCTCGCCGCCCACCCGGTCATGGCCGCCGGGCTCATCCGCATCGGGGAGGCCGCCGCCCGCGTCCACCGGGCCGAGTCCGACCGCGCCCTCGCCCACGCCACCTCCGGCCCCTGTCTCCAGCAGAACCTGGTCGCCGTACTCGAAGGGGAGCCCCGATGAGCAAGGAACCTGTGGCCGTCGTGGGCATCGGCCAGACCAAGCACGTCGCCGCCCGCCGGGACGTGTCGATCGCCGGCCTCGTCCGCGAGGCGGCCCGGCGCGCCCTCGACGACGCCGAACTGACCTGGGCCGACGTCGACGCCGTCGTCATCGGCAAGGCCCCCGACTTCTTCGAGGGCGTGATGATGCCCGAGCTGTACCTCGCCGACGCCCTCGGCGCGGCCGGCAAGCCCATGCTCCGCGTGCACACGGCCGGCTCGGTCGGCGGCTCCACCGCGCTCGTCGCCGCGAACCTCGTCGCGGCCCGCGTCCACGGCACCGTCCTCGCCCTCGCCTTCGAAAAGCAGTCCGAGTCCAACGCCATGTGGGGACTGTCCCTGCCCATCCCCTTCCAGCAGCCCCTGCTCGCCGGCGCGGGCGGCTTCTTCGCCCCGCACGTGCGCGCCTACATGCGGCGCAGCGGCGCGCCCGACACCGTGGGCGCGCTGGTCGCCTACAAGGACCGGCGCAACGCGCTGAAGAACCCCTACGCCCATCTGCACGAGCACGACATCACCCTGGAGAAGGTCCAGGCCTCGCCCATGCTGTGGGACCCCATCCGCTACTCGGAGACCTGCCCGTCCTCCGACGGCGCCTGCGCGATGGTCGTCACCGGCCGGGCGGGAGCGGCCCGCGCGCCCCGGCCGCCCGCCTGGATGCTCGGCGGCGCCATGCGCAGCGAGCCCACGCTCTTCGCGGGGAAGGACTTCGTCTCCCCGCGGGCCGGCCGGGACTGCGCCGCCGACGTCTACCGGCAGGCCGGCATCGCCGACCCGCGCCGCGACATCGACGCCGTGGAGATGTACGTGCCGTTCTCCTGGTACGAGCCCATGTGGCTGGAGAACCTCGGCTTCGCCGAGCCGGGCGAGGGCTGGAAGCTCACCGAGTCCGGCGTGACCGAGCTGGACGGGGACCTGCCCGTGAACATGTCCGGCGGGGTGCTGTCCACCAACCCCATCGGCGCGTCCGGCATGATCCGGTTCGCCGAGGCCGCCCTCCAGGTGCGCGGGCAGGCCGGAGAACACCAGGTCGCGGGGGCGCGCCGGGTGCTCGGGCACGCCTACGGCGGCGGGTCCCAGTTCTTCTCCATGTGGCTGGTGGGATCCGAGCGCCCCGACTCCTGAAAGGTCCCCCTCATGTGGCCTGTTGGCACCCCGACGCGATCGCTAGGCTGACCCGCGGACGACGATTCGGGAGGAGCACGGACGTGGCCGAGAGCACTATCCAGCAGCACCCGCTCGCGGGATGGGACAAGCCGGAGCTGGATCTCAGCAACGCCGAGTGGCAGTCCAGCAGCCGTGGCCTGGGGGATGTCCAGATCGCCTTTGTCGAGGGATTCATCGCGATGCGCAACAGCGGCCGTCCGGAAAGTCCCTCCCTGATCTTCACGCCCGCCGAGTGGGGCGCGTTCGTGTCGGGGGCGAGGGAGGGAGAGTTCGACCTCACCTGACCGGAGGAGACCTCCGGGGTGTTCCGCGCGCGTTTGCGGACACGCGACCCTGAAAGCCCCGCCGGGGCCCGCTCCTGAGCGAGGCTGGGCCCCTGCGGGGGAGGTCGCCACCCGGAGATGAGGAACCCATGAGCACCCCACCGGTCGTCGCCGCGGTCGACGGATCCGACGACAGCCTGCGCGCCCTGGACTGGGCGTACGACGCCGCGCTGCGCCGGGGCGCGCCGCTGCGGGTGGTCCACGTACGGCAGTATGCGGCCTGGATCCAGCCCGAGGTGCTGGTCGCCGCGCCGCCCGAGGCCGAGGACGAGGTCCTCGCCCAGGCCCGCACCCACCTGGCCGGCCGGTCCGGCGGCACCGGCGGTCCCGCCGGCGAGGCGGACGTGGAGTACCGCGGGCTGGACGGGCTGCCGAGCGCCCTGCTGCCCGAACTGGGCGCCGAAGCCCAGCTGCTGGTGCTCGGCTCGCGCGGGCGCGGCGGCTTCGCCAGCCTGCTCCTCGGCTCCAACGGGCTGGCCGCCGCGCGGGACGCCGAGTGCCCCGTCGTCGTGGTGCCCCGGCCCGGCCGCGAGGTCCCCGACCCCGCCCCACCCGCCGGGCCCGGGCCCCGCGTGGTCGTCGGCCTCAACGTGGACAGCCCCGACGAGGCCACCCTGGCCTTCGCCTTCGGCGAGGCCGCCCGGCGCGGCGCGCGGGTCGAGGCGGTCGTCGCCTACCCGTGGCCCGCCCGCACCTGGGTGACGCCCGGCGAGTTCACCCCGCCGGCCGCCGACCAGCAGGAGATCGAGAACGAGACCCGCACCCTGGCGGAGGGCTTCCTCGCCCCGCACCGCACCCGCCACCCCGGCGTCCACGCCGAGGCCCGCGTACTGCCCGGCGACGCCGCCGGCCGCCTGGTCGCCGCCTCCCCGGGCGCCGAACTGGTCGTGGTCGGCCGCCACCGCCGCCGCCTCCTGGCCCCGGCCCGCATGCTCGGCTCGGTGACCCAGGCGGTCCTCCTGCACGCGGCGAGCCCCGTCGCGGTGGTGCCCCCGTCCCCACCGTCACCGGAGGAGTAGTCCCCACCCGCCGCCGCAGTGGCGGTGGCGTGGCGCCGCCTGTCGTCGGGTCCGCGTCCTCCGGGGGGCGTGGGGGCCTCGCCGTGGGTGCCGGGCGGACGGCGCGGGGCACCCCCGGACGGGTGTCGGGTGGGCGTCGCGGTGCGGGCCGGGGCACGTACCATGGCGGCATGTCGTTCCTCCGTCGCCGTAGCGCCACGCCCGCCGGGCCCGACTTCGACGTCCTGGCCATGGACCCGGGCGACTGGCCCGGCAACCTCGGTGCCGGGCTGCTGCCCGCGCCCGACGGCACCTGCCAGGGCGTGTTCCTGCGCTACGACCTGTTCGGCGGCCGCGGCACCGCGATGATCATCGGCAATCTGCCCGAGGGCTCCCCGGCCCGCGAGGTCGCCGAGGGCGAGGTGCCCTTCGAGGTCGCCCAGCTCCTCCTCGCCCTGGAGAACGACGAGGAGGTCACCGTCGTCGGCACCGAGGACATGCCGGTCCTCCAGGGCGACAACCTCCTGATCGTGCGCAGGCTGAAGCTTTCGGAGAGCCGGATCTCCTGCGTGCAGTTCGACCGCAGCGACGGCGTCCTGGTCACCATCGCGGCCTGGGACCGCCCGATCACCGACGACCTGTACGCCCTGCTCAAGCCGCTTCCCGCGGAACTGTTCCAGCAGGGCTGACGTCCCCGGCGGCACCCGGACGCGCGAAGGGCCGGCCCCCACCCGGGGCCGGCCCTTCGCACGCCCGCGCCCCGCTACAGGCGCGACGGCAGGATCCGTACGTCGGCCGCCCGGACGAACTCCACCCGGTGGCCGAACTGGATCTCGTAGTACAGGTCCCGGCCCCGCACCACCTTGTGCGAGTCCGTGGTGAAGGTGACCGAGTAGTAGTACTCGCCCGGGACCACGTCACCGGCCACGTACCGCTGCCCCGCGAGGAGCTTGTACGGCAGCGGCGACACCGCCTGCACGGGCACGCCCGCCGGGTACGCCTCCTTCTCCGGGTACGCGCGCCCGTACACCGGCACGCTGTCCAGCCCGTCCCTGGGCGTGATCACGAAGCCGGCCGCGTCCACCGCCGTGGGCTGCCCGGCCGGGTTCTGGAACCAGGCCTTCTGGCCCAGGTACCAGATCGCCGTCCAGTCGCCCCGCCGCTCGGCGACCGCGTACTGCTGCCCGGTCTCCACCCGCGAGGCCACGTCGTTCACGTCGATGGTCGAGTCGCTGCCGTCCGGCCGCAGGCCGATGTCCTTGATCAGCGGCGAGGAGGTGTCCGGCTGCGAGTACAGCCGCACCTCGCTGGACCCGTGGGCCGGGCAGGGCTCGCCGCCGGTGGTGCAGCCGGTGTACTCGGACTGGTTGGCCGCGTAGTCGGGGCGGATCGTCACCAGGCCGCCGTGCTTGCCCGCGGTCGGTTCGAAGGGCCGGCCCAGCAGCTCGAAGTAGTGCCGCCAGTCCCAGTACGGACCCGGGTCGGTGTGCATGCCGGGGATGGTGCCCGTGGTCGGGCCGGGCACGGTGTCGTGGCCGAGGATGTGCTGCCGGTCCAGCGGGATGCCGTACTTCTCGGAGAGGTACTTCACCAGCCGCGCCGAGGAGCGGTACATCGCCTCGGTGTACCAGGCGTCCGGCGAGGCGAGGAAGCCCTCGTGCTCCAGGCCGACCGACTCGGCGTTGACGTACCAGTTCCCGGCGTGCCAGGCGACGTCCTTCGCTTTGACGTGCTGCGCGATGTGGCCGTCGGTCGAGCGCAGGGTGTAGTTCCAGGACACGTACGTGGGGTCCTGCACGAGGTTGATGACACCGTCCCAGCGGCCCTCGGTGTCGTGGATGACGATGTAGCGGATGCGCTGGGACGCGGGGCGGTCGCCCAGGTCGTGGTTGCCGTAGTCGTTGTTGCCGAACTGCTGGTACGGCGCCGGGATCCACTCGCAGGACACCGACGCGGGGCACTCGGTCCCGGCCGCGGACACGTGCCTCAGGCCCGTCCGCGCGAGCTGGGCGGTGTCGGGCGCCAGGCGGGGACGGGCGTCGAGGACCACCCGCTGGCCGGAGTCGGTGGTGCGCCGCTCACCGGAACGGATCACGTCGTAGACGTCGTTCGCGTACGCCGCCGCGGTGGCGCTGTCGTCCGCGCCGGAGAACCGGGCGACCGCGCCGTACCAGGCGGCCGGGTCCGCGCTCAGCGGTTCGCCGAGGCGCTTCTGCGCGGCGGCGAGCAGGGCGGCGCCGCCCTCGATGTTCGCGGCCGCGTCGGCGCGCAGCCGCCCGGCCGGGATGCCGGTCAGCCCGGCCGCCTCGGTCAGGGTCTTGAGCCGGGCGGGCAGGTCGGAGTCCTCCGGCACCGTCGTGTCGGGGTGCAGCGTCCGGCGGGCGGAGTCGCCGCGCGGGTCCTCGCCGGTCTGGCTGTGGTGCGGTGCGCGGGCGAGCGCGGTGCGGGCGTCGGTCAGGTGCATCGGGCCGTAGCCGCCGGTCACGCTGGGCGCGCCGCCGTGACCGTCCCAGCGGGACTGCAGGTAGGACACGCCCAGCAGGACGCTGACCGGTACGTGGTACTCGGCGGACGCGGAGGCGAAGGCCCGCTGGAGCCGGCCGGTGTCGTCCGCAGCGGACGGCGCGGTGGCGCCGGCGGACGGGGCGGCGCCCAGCAGCGGCAGCAGCAGCGCCGCCGAGGCGACGACGCCGGCCGCCGTGCGCGCGCGTCTGCGGCCCGGCGTGGGTGTGGGGTCGGTGGCGGATCCTCGCAATGCGGCCTCCTGGGGCACTCGGGCGTGGCGGGGCGTGCGGGGTCGGCGTGGACCAGTGGTACCGGCTTGCCGACGATCCGTCAATCATGCGCGCGGAAAGGCGATTTCCCATGTCATGCGGGGTCCCGGCGAGTTTCCCCCACGCCACGCCGAGGCCTGCGGAGCGTCAGTGGCGTACACCAATGTCCCCCTCGAAACCAGCACCCCATCCGGACCACGCGACACACCTGAGCACGGGGGAGGCGGGTCGCCCGGGGGCGCCGACCGGACCGGCCCGCGCGCGGGGCTGCCGAATCGCGGGGCGCGCGCGGGCGCGTGCGGGTGGGTGAGTCGCCCGGCGGGCGGTGTCGGCCGGGTCTGCCTGCGTGCGGGGCGCGAGGCAGGGGAGCGCCCCGCGGGCGGTGTCGGCCGGGTCGTTGCGTGCCCTGGGCTGCCGGGGCTCGCACGGCCCAGCGGATGGCACCGTGCGCGCCGGGGCGTCGCGACGCCACCCGCCGGTGCGTGTGCCCGCCGCGTTGTCGCCCGCGGGACCGCCGGGCCTGACGCGGTCCGGCGGGCAGCACTACGAGCACCGGGACGTTGCCTGGGGCCGACAGTACTGACACCGCGTCACCCGCGCGGGGCTGCCGCGCCTGAGGCGGCTCGGTGGGTGGCGCGGTGCAGGCGTGCTCCCGCGCGTGGCTGTTGCTCGCTCGGGCGGCGCCGGGCCTGACGCGGCCTGGTGGGTGGCGCGGTGAGCATGGGGGCACTGCCCGATCTGCCTGCGCCCAGCGCCGTGTCGCCCCCGTCGACGATCCCGCGCGTGGCCGTTGCTCGCGCGGGGCTGCCGCGCCTGAGGCGGCTGGGCGGGTGGCGTGGTGGGTGCCGGGGCATCGCTGCCCAGGTCTGCCCGTGCCGGTGTGCGCGCGTGCGGGGCGCCTGGCCTGCCCCCGTGGGGACTTGACGTGCTCGGGCTGCCGGGCTTGGCCGGCGGCTCTCGCGGCGTCGAGGTGTCGCCGGGGCGGCAGTGCCGGTGCCGCGTCGCCCGTGGTGGCGGGCGGCGCGGCGACGTGGCGTGGGCCGGGGGCGGCCGAGGGGCGTGGCGGGGTGCGTGGGAGTGATCGCCGTGCCCCTCGGCGGTTGTCAGCGGGTGCCGACTGCCGCGCGGACCGCTCGGCGGGCGAGTTGGCAGTCGTCGTGCAGGCGGCGCAGCAGCAGTCGCTGTTCCTCGCCGGACGGGGCGGTACCCGGCTGGGCCGGGCCCGGGGCCACCTCGTGCATCGAGCGCTGCACGGCCGTCTCGTACGTACGGATCTCACGGGTCAGCACGAGCATGAGGTTCACCAGGAACGCGTCCCGCGCCCCCGGCCCGGCCGCCTGGGCCAGCTGACTGATCTGCCGCCGCGCCAGCGGCGCGTCCCCGAGCACCGACCACAGCGTCGCCAGGTCGTACCCCGGCAGGTACCAGCCCGCGTGCTCCCAGTCCACCAGCACTGGACCGGCCGGTGAGAGCAGGATGTTCGCGAGCAGCGCGTCGCCGTGACAGAACTGGCCCATGCCCTGCCGGCCCGCCGCGTGCGCGATGCCGTGCAGCAGCTTCTGCAGGTCGCCCATGTCCCGGTCGGTCAGCAGGCCCAGTTCGTGGTAGCGGGAGATCCGGGCCGCGTAGTCCAGCGGGGCGTCGAACGTGCCCGCCGGCGGCCGCCAGGCGTTGAGCCGGCAGATCGCGCCGAGGGCCGCCCTGATGTCCGCCCGCGGCGGGGTCTCCACCGGGTGCCGCTGGAGCGCGGCCACGCGCCCCGGCATGCGCTCGATCACCAGCGTGCAGTTGTCCGGGTCCGCCGCGATCAGCCGCGGCACCCGGACCGGCGGCCGGTGCCGGACGAACGAGCGGTATGCGGCTATCTCGTGCCGGTAGCGCTCGGCCCACGCGGGGGAGTGGTCCAGTAAGCACTTGGCGACGGCCGTGCTGCGCCCGGTCGTGCCGACCAGGAGCACGGAGCGTCCGCTGCGGCGCAGTACCTGAACCGGGGCGAACTCCGGGCAGATCCGGTGCACCGAGGCGAGCGCCGTGCGCAGCTGGGCACCCTGGGGGCCGGACAAGTCGATTCTCCCGCTGAGCGGTTGCGTGCCGAGCCCCGCGGGACGCCGCGGCCGGCCCGCGCCGAGCACGGGCGCCGCCGGACGCGCGGGGTCGAGGTAGGGGCCGCCGGCGCCCGGACGGGGGCGCAGCGACCGGGGCGGGGCGGACACGGAGGACGATGCTGCGTACATGAGGCGAGACAGATCCCTTCGTGTGCCTTCTGCTGGGCGCGCCCCGCCCGGCCCGGACGCCCGGGAGCACCCTGGGGAATGTCCCTCGGGCACCGGGTCGGGGTGGCGCGTTCCTACCTGACACCCGGCGCCCACTGGCACACCATCTGGCGCACCCTGGCGAACCCTGGCGAATAGTCGCCCGGCAACATTCACCGGGTCTACTGTCAACTCAGCCGAGTACCTGGGGGCTTGACGTGACAGGACAACCCAACACCCGTCTCGCGGACCTGTTCGGCCTGGCCGGCTGGTCCAAAGGGGAACTCGCGAGGATGGTCAACCGGCAGGCGGCGGCCATGGGCCACCCCCAGCTGGCGACCGACACCTCCCGGGTGCGGCGGTGGATCGACATGGGAGAGATCCCGCGCGATCCGGTGCCGCGGGTGCTGGCGGCCCTGTTCACCGAGCGTCTCGGCCGTGTCGTGACCATCGAGGACCTCGGTCTGGTACGGCACGGGCGTACGGGGAAACGGCAGGGCGACGGGAACGTGGACCATCCCGACGGAGTGCCGTGGGCGCCCGAGCAGACCGCCGCGGTCCTCACCGAATTCACGGGAATGGACCTCATGCTCAACCGACGCGGCTTGGTGGGCGCGGGTGCCGCGCTCACCGCGGGAAGCGCACTCAGCGCCGCCATGCACGACTGGCTGCACACCGATCCGACCCTGAAGGCCGACGCCCCCGAACTCGACCACCCCCTGCACGCCGACCCCGCCGGGCTGGACCGTTACGACGCCGCTCCCGTCGGGTCGCAGGAGATCGAGGAACTGGAACGCTCGGTGGAGGTGTTCCGCGCCTGGGACGCCGCCCGCGGTGGCGGGCTTCAGCGCAAGGCGGTGGTCGGCCAGCTCAACGAGGTGGGCGGCATGCTCGCCTACCGCCATCCGCCCCACCTCCAGCGGCGCCTGTGGGGCGTCGCCGCCAACCTGGCCGTCCTCGCGGGCTGGATGTCCCACGACGTCGGCCTAGAACCCACCGCGCAGAAGTACTTCGTCATCGCCGCCCACGCCGCGCGCGAGGGCGGCGACCGGCCCCGGGCCGGCGAGGCGCTGTCCCGCGCGGCGCGCCAGATGGTGCACCTGGGCCGGCCCGACGAGGCGCTGGACCTGATGAAGCTCGCCCAGTCCGGCTCCGGAGACGCGCTACAGCCGCGCACCAAGGCGATGTTCCACACCATCGAGGCCTGGGCGCAGGCGTCGATGGGCAAGGGCCAGGCGATGCGCCGCACCCTGGGGCAGGCGGAGGACCTCTTCGTCTCCGACCGGGGCGAGGCCGAGCCGCTGGACTGGATGCAGACCTTCAAGGACGAGGACCTGTACGGCATGCAGGCCCTCGCCTACCGCACGCTGGCGGAGTTCGACCCGGACGCGGCCGCGCACGCGCAGCACTACGCGCAGAAGGCCCTCGCGCTGCGGATCGACGGACGCGAGCGGTCGAAGATCTTCGACCACCTGTCCATGGCCTCCGCCTGCTTCATCGCGGACGACCCCGAACAGGCGGCCGGTTACGCGCGGCTGGCCCTCATGGCGATGGGTTCCAACTCCTCCCGCCGCACCTGGGACAGGCTGCGCGAGATGTACCGGCTCACCGCCGAGTACGCCACCTACCCGAAGATCCACGAACTGCGGGAGGAGATCCAACTGGCGCTGCCGGGCATGAAGGTCAGAAGCGCCGGCGCCGCCCCTGCGTAGTCACGGCGCCGCCCCGGCGTAGTCACGGTGTCAGACGGGCGACGAGCACGCAGGCGTCGTCGTCGCGTTCCCCCGCGCCGAACTCCTCGGCCAGCACGCGCACGCAGTCCCGCGCGGAGCGGGCCGCGGTGAACCGCGCCGCCAGCCCGAGCAGCGTGTCCCCGGCCGTACCGGTGTCCGGCCCGGCCCCCGTACTGGTGTTCGGCGGCGGCAGCAGTCCGTCGGTGTGCAGCAGGAGCACGTCGCCCGGTTCCAGGGTCTCCTCGGCCTGCTCGTAGACGGTGTCCGACGCCGCGCCGAGCAGGGCGCCGTCCGGCGCGTCGAGCGCCCGTCCCGTCCCGTCGCGGAACAGCAGGGGGGCGGGGTGCCCGGCCCGTGCCCACACCAGGGTGCGGGCCTTCGGCCGGTAGCGGCAGCACAGGGCGCTCCCGAGGGCGGGCCGGCCGGTGCTGTCCAGCAGCCGGCCGAGCCAGGACAGGAGCGGGGCCGGCGCGGTTCCCGCCATCGCCATGCCCCGTACGGCGCCCAGCACCATGGCCATGCTCGACGTCACGCCGGGGCCGTGCCCGGTGAGTCCGCCGACGCTGAGCAGGGTGTCGCCGTCGGGCAGTTCGAGGGCGTCGTACCAGTCGCCCCCGATGCGGGTGCCGGGGCCGGCGGAGAGGCGGCGGGCGGCGAGGTCGAGCTCCAGGCGCCCGCCCGGCGGGAGCCGCAGGGGGCCGCCCCACGGCGGCAGCACGGCCTCCCGCAGCTCGGCCGCGAGCCGGTGTTCGGTCCGGGCGCGCTGCCGGTGGTGCTGGAGCGAGTCACGGGTCTCGCGCACCGCCGACTGGCTGCGCCGCAGTTCGCTGACGTCCCGCAGCACCGCCCACATCGAGGCGGTGCCGCCGTCGGCGTCGAGCACGGGCTCGCCCATCATGTGCACCGTGCGGACGGCCCCGTCGGGCCTGACGATGCGGAACTCCCCGTCCACGGGCCGCGCGTCGACCAGGCAGTCGGTGACCATCGACGTCAGCCGTGGCCGGTCCGCCTCGAGCACCAGGGACGGCAGTTCGTCCAGGGTCAGCGCGGGCTCGGCGGGGTCCCGGCCCAGGATCCGGTAGAGGTCGCCGGACCAGCCGGCCTCGTCCGTCAGGAGGTTCCACTCCGCGCTGCCGACCCGGCTGAGCAGCGAGCCGGTCGGCGCTCCGGTGCCGGAGCCGGGGGTCGCGGCCGGCTCGTCCGAAGGCGCCGGCATCGGCGGCGGGCCGTCCCTCAGCTGCGCCAAGTGCTCGTCCAGATCGGTGAGTTGATGCAGCGCCAGATCGCACAGCGCGCGCTCCCACCGGCCCTGCGGGTCCGACGCGCCGTCCTCGGCCTCCCGGCGGACGGCGTCCACCTGGCCCTTGAGCCGGCGCGCCTGCGATATCAGGGCGTCGACCGAGCCGCGCCCCGGCGGCTGGGCGGGTGAACGGTCCGCGGAGAGGTGGGACATGACGCACTCCGATGCGGGAACGGTACGACCTGGGCGGCGCGGGGAGCCGTTACGACTGTTGCACAGCCGGCGACGCCCCGTAAGGGATTCGGCGACACACGATCCGGTGGTGCGGGCGGCATATGCCACAGGCTCCCCGGCGTGCACCGCCGCTCAATCGGTTGTTCGACGGCCGCTTGTTCCCGTGTCGGCCGACCTGTACGAGTCCGCCCCCAAAGGTGATGCAGGTCACACCAATTGGTAGGGGCTCAGGCGTAATGCAATCGGCGTCTGCGGGCTCCTAAGAACAACACGGCAGAACCGGCCGTCCTCCTACCCGCTGGGGAGACCGACCATGGACATCACCCTCGAGCAGCCCGCCCGCGCCCAGCTGATCACCGCGGACCAGCGGGAACGTCCCGTACCCGCCACGCTCCGGTACGCCTGCGCGGACCCGCTGGCCGTGCACGTGGACTTCCCGTCCGAGGTCTCCCTCGACGGCGACGACGTCTCGTGGACCTTCTCCCGGGCCCTGCTCGAGGAGGGCATACGCCGGCCGGCCGGCGCCGGGGACGTACACCTGTGGCCGTGCGGCGCCTCCCGTACGGTGCTGGAACTGCACTCCCCGTCCGGCATGGCCCTGCTCCGCTTCGACACCCCGGCGCTGCACCGCTTCCTGCTGCGCACCTACGCCGTGGTCGCCCCCGGCCAGGAGGACGTCGCCGCCGCCGTCGACCGCGGCCTGAGCGCCCTGTTCGGCTCGGTGTGAGCCGAACAGGGCTCCGTGAGCGGTCAGCGGGCGCCGTCGCCGCCGTCCTCCGCGTACAGCGGCGGGCGTTCGGCGAGGGTGATCCCGACTCTGCCGCCGTTCTCCAGCGACCGCACGCCGGCCTCGGCGGCGACCGAGGAGGCGTAACCGTCCCAGGCGCTCGGGCCGGTGACCCGGCCCCGGCGGGTGGCGTCGACCCAGCTCTGGACCTCGCGGTCGTAGGCGGCGGCGAAGCGCACCAGGTAGTCCTGCGGCACCGGCGCGGACGCGGCGCCCCCCGCGGTGACGACCGTGCCGTGCTCCTCGCCGATCCGGGCGCTGCCCGCCTCACCGACCGCCTCGCACCGCACCTGGTAGCCGAAGCCGCAGTTGACGAAGACCTCCACGTCCACCAGGGCGCCCCGCTCGGTCTCGAACAGCACGAACTGCGGGTCCACCAGCCCCTCCGGGGCGCCCGAGGAGGAGGCCGGGCGCAGCACCGTCACCGCGGTCAGTTCCTGCCCGAGCAGCCAGCGGGCCGCGTCGATCTCGTGCGACACCGAGCTGTTGATCAGCATGGCGCTGGTGAAGCCGGGCGGGGAGGAGACGTTGCGGTGCGTGCAGTGCAGCATCAGCGGCCGTCCCAGTCGTCCGCCGTCCAGCAGGGACTTGAGCTCCAGGTAACCGGAGTCGTAGCGGCGCATGAAGCCGATCTGGGCGAGCCGCCGCCCGAGCCGCGCCTCGGCCTCGACCACGCGCAGCGCCCCGTCCGACTCGGGCGCCATCGGCTTCTCGCACAGCACCGGAAGCCCGCGGCCGAAGGCCGCCAGCAGCGCCTCCTCGTGCGCGGGACCGGGCGAGGCGATCAGCACCGCCCGCACACCCGGGGCGTCCAGGGCGGCCAGCGGATCGTCGTGCACGCGGACGCCCTCGATGCCGCCGACGGCCTCCTCGGCCCGGTCCCGGTCCGGGTCCGCCACCGCGACGACCCTGGCGCCGTTCACCACCCGGTCCAGGCGCCGTATGTGGTCGGCCCCCATGTGCCCCGCGCCCAGCACGGCCACCCCCAGCAACTCACCCACGTGCGCACTCCCTCCCTGCAACTCTCGCCGACGCGTCCCGCCGTAGCGTAGACACGCCCGCGGGTCAGAAGCGCAGCACTCCGGCGATGCCCTCGGCCTCGCTCAGCGTCCCGTCCGGCACGAAGCGGACCTCCGCCCCGGTCTCCAGGCACTGCTCGACGATCTCGTCCACGATGTCCTCGCGGGCCCTCGGATCGCCCGCCTCGGCCGGGATCAGATGGTCGCCGGCGTCGTCGCGCACGGTGACCCGGCGGTTCTCCTCGACGGCGAGCAGCCCCACGCGGCCCTCGCGGGCGCTGCGCCAGACCTCGTCGACACCGGCCGCGTACGCCCGCCGCCCGCGCGCCGCCTCCAACTCCCGCCGCACCGCGGCCGTCTCCCTGGCCGCCTCCTCCTCCCGCACCGGGCGGATCGCACGCCAGACCGCCTCGGGGGTGCCGTGCGCCAGCCCGCCGTGCGGGACGTGCACGGCGTGCCGGACCGCCCCGTCGAACTCGTCCAGGACGGCCAGCGCGCCCTGCTCGCCGGTGACGTAGAGCGGACGCGGGTCCTGGCGCAGCACCGCGCCGATCGCGCTGTCCGCCTCGCGCAGGAAGTGGTGGGTGCGCTCGTCGCGGAACGTGCTCGGCGCGTCGCCGATCCGCTCCTGCCGCTCGGCGTCGAAGTTCTCCGCGAGGTCCCTGGTCAGCGGGAAGCCGCCGGTACGGTCCTCGGTGACGCGGTCGGCACCGCCGCTCCACAGCGTCACGCGGTCGGCCGCCACGGACAGCACCCAGAAGGGCCGCTCGGCGGCGTGCGCGGAGACCAGGTTGCGGGTGAGGAAGGTGTCGGAGAGCACCACCCGTTCCGGCACGCTGCGGCCCAGCGACCACACCTGGTGCTCACCGGGAGCGGCGAAGATCAGCAGCCCGTCCTCGGCGTGGGTGAGGTCCACTTCGGTCAGGGCCTGGTCGAGCTGGCGTACGACGTCGGCGCGCCGCTCACGCGTGACGTCCGGGTCGGTCTCCAACTGCTTCTTGGCCTCGGCCACGACGTTGCGCAGCCGGACGCGGTCCTGGGCGTTGTCGGGTTCCCGGCGGTGCGTGGGCGTCAGCACGGACACCGCGGGGTAGCCGCGCGGACGGCGCAGCTCGGCGAGGGTCGCTGGACTCAGCTCGTGCTCCATGACAGCACCATAGGTCCGATCGGCGTGTCGGGCATTTGGAGCAATTGGGTCGGCCGGGCCGGTCAATTGGGAAGGCTTTGCCGTTGGCCGGTTCACGCGGCGCCCGTGCCCGTCCGTGCCGCGCCCGCCCCGGTGTGCGGCCTCGCGCGAGCCGGTGCGCGGTCCGCGTGAGTGTTTCCCGCGAGCAAAGTGCGGCCGGATCCGCGCGGGCGCGGGCGCCTGACGCGCCAAGGTCGCGTTGACCGGTCCACGGGTGTGGCGCACGCTCGTCATATAGATGCTCGTTACAACTGGTTTTGCTCGGGAGGCAGTACATGTGCGGCATCACCGGCTGGGTCTCCTACGACCGCGACCTCGGCACCGAGAGCGCGACGCTGGACGCGATGACGGAGACGATGGCCTGCCGCGGACCGGACGACCGCGGCACCTGGACCGGCGGACCCGCCGCCCTCGGCCACCGCCGGCTCGCGATCATCGACCTGCCCGGCGGCCGCCAGCCGATGACCGCCGCCACCCCCGACGGCACCGTCGCGCTGGTCTACTCGGGCGAGACCTACAACTTCACCGAACTCCGCCGGGACCTCACCGCCGCCGGCCACCGCTTCACCACCGACTCCGACACCGAGGTCGTCCTGCGCGGCTACCTCCAGTGGGGCGACTCGGTGGCCGAGCGCCTCAACGGCATGTACGCCTTCGCCGTCTGGGACGGCCGCCACGACCGGCTCGTCATGGTCCGCGACCGCATGGGCATCAAGCCGTTCTACTACTACCCCACCCCCGACGGCGTCCTCTTCGGCTCCGAGCCCAAGGCCGTCCTCGCCAACCCACTGGCCCGCCGCCGTGTGACGGCCGACGGACTGCGCGAACTGTTCACCTTCGTGATGACCCCCGGCCACGCCGTGTGGGACGGCATGCGCGAGGTCGAGCCCGGCACCGTCGTCACCGTCGACCGCTCCGGCATCCGCACCCGCGTCTACTGGCGGCTCGAGACCCGGCCGCACCCCGACGACCGGGACACCACCGTCGCCACCGTGCGCGGTCTGCTGGAGGACATCGTGCGCCGCCAGCTCGTCGCCGACGTGCCGCGCTGCACCCTGCTCTCCGGCGGCCTGGACTCCTCCGCCATGACCGCGCTCGCCGCCCGCGAACTCGCGCGGCGCGGCGAGCGGGTGCGCAGCTTCGCCGTCGACTTCGCGGGCCAGAGCGAGAACTTCGTCGCCGACGAACTGCGCGCCACTCCCGACACCCCCTACGTGCACGACGTGGCGCGCTCCGCCGACACCGAACACCAGGACATCGTGCTCGACGCCCACGCCCTCGCCGACCCGGAGATCCGCGCCAAGGTGGTGCGCGCCCGCGACCTGCCCATGGGCTTCGGCGACATGGACGCCTCGCTCTACCTGCTGTTCCGCAGCATCCGCGACCACTCCACCGTCGCGCTGTCCGGCGAGTCCGCCGACGAGGTCTTCGGCGGCTACCAGCAGTTCTTCGACGAGGAGGCCCGCCGCGCCGACACCTTCCCGTGGCTGGTGCGCCACGCCCGCCACTTCGGCGACGACACCGACGTCATGCGCCCGGACCTGACCCGCGCCCTGAACCTGCCCGCGTACGTCGCCGACGCCCACCGCTCGGCCGTCGCCGGCGTCGAGCGCCTTGAGGGCGAGAGCGACCTGGAGTTCCGGATGCGGCGCATGAGCCACCTCCACCTGACCCGCTTCGTACGCGCCCTGCTCGACCGCAAGGACCGGATGAGCATGGCGGTCGGGCTCGAGGTCCGCGTGCCGTTCTGCGACCACCGCCTCGTGGAGTACGTCTACAACGCGCCCTGGGAGCTGAAGTCGTTCGACGGCCGGGAGAAGAGCCTGCTGCGCGAGGCCACCGCGGACGTGCTGCCGAGGTCCGTGTACGACAGGGTCAAGAGCCCCTACCCCTCCACCCAGGACCCCAAGTACGCGCTCGCCCTCCAGGACCACGCCAAGGAACTCCTCGCCCGCCCCGGCCACCCGGTCTTCGACCTCGTCGACCGCGAGCGCCTGAGCAGGGCCGCGCACCACGACGCCCCCGTCAGCACCCAGGCGGCCCGGCGCGGCCTGGAGAAGGCCCTGGACCTGGCGCTGTGGCTGGACCTGTACCAGCCGGAACTCGTGCTCGGCTGACGCGCGGGCCGGTCACCCGCGTTCGTCGCCTCAGCCCGTCCCGGCGGACGGTTCCTGGTCCGCCGGGCAGGAGCTGCCGGTGGGCGGCAGGGTGCCGTAGAGCAGGAAGTCGTTCACCTTGCGGTGCACGCACGTGGAGGAGCCGTACCCGGTGTGGCCGTCACCGCGGTTGTCGAGGACCACCGCCGACGAGCCGAGCCGCTTGGCGGTCTCCTCGGTCCAGCGGTACGGCGTCGCCGGGTCGCCGCGCGTGCCGACCAGCAGCATCCGGGCGGTGTCGACGTTCCGCACCTTCTCGCGGATGAAGTCGGTGCCCTTGGGGCGGCCGTAGCACATCATCAGCTCGTTGAGCCGGTAGCGGCCGAAGACGGGGGAGGCCTGCTCGTACTCGGCGCGCAGCCGGCCGAGGTCCTTGGTGATCTGCGCGGCGGCGGGCCGGTCGGGGTCGTCCGCGCAGTTGATCGCCATCATCGCGGCGGGCAGGTTGTCCAGCGGCACGTCCGCCGCGTCCACCAGCCCGTTGTGGCGGCCGCGGCCCGCCGGGGCCGTCCGCGCGGGAAGGGCCACACCGCCCCCGGAGAACGCCTCGATACCGCGCGTGTCGCCGTCCTGGACGAGCGAGGCGATCGCCCGCTCCAGCGAGGGCCACATCGACTTGCTGTAGAGCGCCTGGCCGATCGCGCCCACGAGATCCTGCCCGGACAGCCTGCCGCCGGAGGGCGTCGGCACCGGGTTCTGGTCGAGCGAGCGGACGAGCTGGGGGACCTGGTCGCCGGCCGCCCGCCGGTCCTGGCCGAACGGGCAGGCGATGTCCTGCACGCACCAGTCGAGGAAGTCCTCCAGCGCCGTCTGCTGCCCCTCGGCGCCGGCCACGCCCTGCTCCGCCAGCGGCTCGGTCAGCGTGTCCACGCCGTCCAGCGCCAGCCGCCCCACCTTGTCGGGGAACTGCGCCGCGTAGACCGCGCCGAGCCGGGTGCCGTACGAGAAGCCGAGGTAGTTGAGCTTGCCGTCGCCGAGCGCCTGACGTATGACGTCCAGGTCGCGGGCCGAGTCGACGGTGCCTATATGGGGCAGGACCGCCCCGGAGTGCTTGATGCACTCGGACGCGACCTGCTGCCAGGCCTTGATCACCTTCAGCGCGGCCTGCGGGCTGCCCAGGTCCGCGTTGCCGTCCGTCGCCGCCGTGGACTGGCCGCCGGCGCCCAGACCGCAGCTGACCGGGGAGGACCTGCCGACGCCACGGGGGTCGAACGTCACCACGTCCAGGCCGTTGGTCAGGTCCATGAACTCCTTGCCGTCCGCGGCGAGTCCGGGGACCCCGGCGCCGCCCGGGCCGCCGAAGTTCAGCACCACCGAGCCCCGGGAGTGCCCGGTCGCCCGGTAGCGGGCCAGCGCCAGGTCGAGCGTGCCGGCGTCCGGGTGGGCGTAGTCCAGGGGTACGGTCACCTTGCCGCACTGGAGGTCCCGGGGGGCCTCCTTGTCGCACGCCGCCCAGGTCACCTTCTGCGCGTAGAAGCGTTCGAGGCCCTGCTGTCCGCCGTCCGCGGCCGCCGCCGGCAGCCCCGCGCCTAGCAGGGCCAGCGTGACGGCCCCGGCGCACGCACACCGCCGGGCCGCGAACCGCGTCGACAGCTTGGCCAGCATCGATGCCTCCAGGAACGCTCCACCTCAGGCCGGCTACAGCGCCCTCGCCCACGATAAGCGGCCCCCGCGCGGGGCGCCTGTCGATGAGGGCGGGCCGCCCGTGGGCCGCTTGTCGCCCGCCCGGGGGCGCCCGCGCGGGGCCGCGGCGTTCGCGCGCGGGGCTCCACGGAGTGTTCGAGAACCGGGCCCCCCGAAGGGGTGAAAGGCCGATAAGCCATAACTCGGATCGTTCACCAGCGTTTTACCCGGTGCGGGCGAGCGCCCGCGACCATGTCTGGAAGGCAGGGAAACCTATGAAACGGGTTACCCGAAACGGTGTCATCGCCGTGGCCGCCGCCTCGGGCGCGATGGCGATGGCCGTACCGGTGTCCGCGTTCGCGGCCGACGGCGGCGCCGCGGCGGACGGCGCCGCGGTCGGCTCACCCGGGGTGATCTCCGGCAACACCATTCAGCTCCCGGTGCACGTCCCGGTGAACATGTGCGGCAACACGGTGAACGTGGTAGGGCTGCTCAACCCCGCGGCGGGCAACCAGTGCGCCAACGTGTCCGGATTCTCATCGGGGTCCGACTCCGGCTCCGGGTCCGCGTCCGCCGGGAGGGATCGGGCGACCTCGACCGGAGGCGCGACCGCACGGGAGAGCGGAAAGGATTCGCCCGGAGTGCTCTCCGGCAACGGCGTCCAGCTTCCGGTTCACCTCCCGGTGAATGTCAGCGGCAACAGCGTCGGCGTCGTGGGCATCGGCAACCCGGCCACCGGGAACACCTCGACGAACACCACCGTCGAGCACCCCGCCCCGCAGCCGGTGACCCCGCCGGAGCGTTCCCGGCCCGAGCCGGTGTCGCACGCGGCTCCCGTGCCGCGCAACGAGGCCCCCTCGCTCGCCCACACCGGCGCCGACGGGACCGTGCCCACCGTCGCCGTCGGCGCGGGTCTCCTGCTCGGCGGAGCCGTGCTGTACCGGCGCTACCGCCCCGGGGCATCGCACTGACGCCCACCCGGTGACCGCCCATGGAAGCCCCCACCGCAGTCGCCCGGGCCGCGACGGGTGGGGGCTCCGCGGCCCCACCTCCGCCGTGAGCCGAACCGCCGTGCACCGAACCGCCGTGCGCCACATCCCGTACGACGCCGACTGGTCGGCGTTCGCGGCGGCTTGATCCCGACGTGGCGCCGGCGCGCATGATCCGCGAGGATTCCGCCTGTACCGGCCGTCACGGAGAGGGAGCCGCACGATGACCACCCCCGCAGCCGCGGAACACCCCGGAGGGCTCGTCGTCGGGCGGGCCGGACTCGAGGACTGGCCGGTGATCAGCGGATGGGCGGCGGACGAGGGCTGGAACCCCGGGCTGTCCGACGGGCCGGCCTTCTTCGCCCAGGACCCCGAGGGCTTCTTCCTCGGCCGTGTCGACGGCGAGCCGGTCTCGGCGGTCTCCGTCGTCAACCACGGCCCCGACTACGCCTTCCTGGGCTGCTACCTCGTACGCCCCGACCGGCGCGGCCGCGGCCACGGACTGGCCACGTGGCACACCGCCCTCGCCCACGCAGGGAACCGCACGGTCGGGCTCGACGGAGTCGTGACCCAGCAGGACAACTACCGGCGGTCGGGCTTCGAGGCCGCGCACCGCACCATCCGCTTCACCGGCCCGGCGCCCGCGCCGAGGGCGGCCGGGCTGCCGGCGGAGGTGCGGCCGGTCACGCCCGATGACCTGGACGACGTGACGGCGTACGACACCGCCTGCCACCCGGCGCCGCGCCCGCGCTTCGTCGCCGCCTGGCTGGCCACGCCCGGGCATCGCGCGGTCCTGCGCCGCTCCGGCCGCCGCCTCACCGGGTACGGCGTGCTGCGCCCCGCCCGCGACGGCGCACGCGTCGGCCCGCTGTTCGCCGACACCGCCGTGGACGCGCGCGCCCTGTTCACCGCGCTCACCGCCCACGCGCAGGGCCTCCCGGTCTCGATAGACGTGCCCGAGACCAACAAACCGGCCCTCGCCCTGGCCGAGGACGCCGGCCTCGTCCCGTCCTTCGAGACCGCACGCATGTACACGGGCCCGGTACGGCCCTACGCCCGCGAACGCGTCTTCGGGGTGACCACCCTGGAACTGGGCTGACCCACCGGCGAACGGGGCCCGCAGGGGCGCGCGCCGGCCCGGACGGCCGGGGCGGGTTGTCCTCGCGGGGAGGGGCTACTCGGGTGGCATGACACATCACTCCCTCGCCCGCCGGGCCGCCGAGGCGGCCGGGCGGCTGCTGCCCAACGACGCAGGGCCCGGTCGGGTCCTGCGCGGTGTCGACAGGATCGAACAGTTCTCCGGCGCCGACCAGGCGCTCGACCGCATCCGGGACGTCATACGCGCCGTCCCGCTGGGCCGCGCTCGCGACGCGCTGCACGGACGGTGGCTCGGCCACCCCGTGCACCCGCTCATGGTGCAGGTGCCGGTCGGCAGCTGGCTTTCGGCGGCCGTCCTCGACCTCTTCCCCTCGCAGCGCCGCGCCGCGCGCACCCTGATCGCCACCGGCCTGATCGGCGCCGTACCGGCAGCGGTGGCCGGCTGGGTGGACTGGGCGGAGCTGCACCGCGAGCAGATGCGCGTCGGTGCGGTGCACGCCGCCGCCAATGTCACCGCACTCACCCTCTACACCGCCTCGCTCAGCTCACGCCTGCGCGGCCGCGAGGCGCTCGGCAGGGCGCTCGGCATGGCCGGACTCACCGTGGTGGCCGCGGGCGGCGCGCTGGGCGGGCACCTCGCCTACCGCCAGGCCTCCGGCGCCAACCACGCCGAAGCCATTCCCCACCTGGTGTCCCCGGGCTGGCACCCGGTGATCGGCCTCGCGGAGCTGCCGGACGGGCAGCCGGTGCGGCGCGACATCGAGGGAATCGCCGTCGTCGTGGTCCGGCAGGGCCCGCAGACCGTGCACGTGCTGGCCGAGCGGTGCAGTCACATGGCCGGCCCGCTCGCCGAGGGCACCGTCCGGGACGGCTGCATCCAGTGCCCCTGGCACGGCAGCGTCTTCCGCCTCTCCGACGGCTGGAACGTCAGGGGCCCGGCCACCGCTCCCCAGCCCGCCTTCGACACCCGGATCATCGACGGCCGCGTCGAGGCACGCCTGCGTGCCTCCTGACCCGCACGCTCCCGCGGACCCCTTGGCGAAAAGGGGTCCGTGCCCGAGAGGGCGCGGGTTACAGTCGGCGGGCGGCGCGCCGTGGTGCGGCGTCGCACGTCGTTGATCCGAGGGGGCGGACCATGACCACGCACACGAGCCGGCCGGCGGCACCGGCCACGCCGGCACGACGGGCCACACCGCCGGGGGCGGTGGCCCGGTGAGCATCGTCGACCTCGCCGCGCTCGGCGAGTCCTTCACCCGCGACCCGTACTCCGTCTACGCCCGCTTACGGGCCCAGGGCCCGGTGCACCGCATTCGCATGCCTGAGGGCGGCGCCGAGGCCTGGCTGGTGGTGGGCTACGAGGCGGGCAGGGCCGCGCTGGCCGACCCCAGACTGTCGAAGGACTGGGGCAGGGCGTCGCCCTCCCTGCCGCTGGGCTCCGTCTCCTCCGGTTACCACATGCTCAGGGCGGACCCTCCGGACCACACCCGGCTGCGCAGACTCGTCGCCCGCCAGTTCACCCCGCGCCGCGTCGAGGAACTCGCGCCGTGGGTGCAGAAGATGACCGACGAACTCCTGGACCGGATGCTCGCCGCACCCGACGGCCGCGCCGACCTCGTCGAGGCGCTGTCCTTCCCGCTGCCGATCTCCGTGATCTGCGAACTCCTCGGCGTGCCGGACCTCGACCGCTCCTCGTTCCGTGAGTGGTCCAACGACGCGCTCGGCGCGACCGACCCGGCCGAACGCGCGGCCGCCGCCGACGCGATGGCGCGCTATCTGGCCGAACTCGTGGACCGCAAACGCGGCCGGCCCGGCGACGACCTCATGAGCGCGCTCATCCACGGCCCGGACGACGACGGCGACCGCCTCTCCCACGGCGAACTGCTCGGCATGGCCTGGCTGTTGCTCGTCGCCGGCCACGAGACCACGGTCAACCTCGTCTCCAACGGCGTCCTCGCCCTGCTCACCCACCCCGCCCAACTGGCCGCCCTCAGGGCCGACCTCACCCTCATCGACGCGGCGGTGGAGGAGATGCTCCGCTACGACGGCCCGGTGGAGACGCCCACGTACCGCTTCACCACCGAGCCGGTGACGATCGGCGACACCGTCGTCCCGGGCGGCGGCGAACTCGTCCTCGTCGCCATGGCCGACGCCAACCGCGACCCTGCGCGCTTCGCCTCTCCCGAGCGCTTCGACATCTCCCGCGACGCCCGCGGCCACGTGGCCTTCGGGCACGGCATCCACTACTGCCTGGGCGCGCCCCTGGCCCGGCTGGAGGCGCGCATCGCCATCAGGACGCTGCTGGAGCGGTGCCCGGAACTCGCCCTGGACATCCACCCGGCAGCGATCACCTGGCGCCCCGGCATGATGATCCGCGGCCCGCGAAGCCTGCCCGTACGGTTCGCCGGACAGGGCGGCGCGGCCGGGGCGGCGCGGACGGGCTGAGCCCGGCAAGGACGGGCGAGGGCAGGGCGAACGCGCATAGCCCGACCGTACCCACGCGTCGGCGGCGGTCCACGCCTCCCTCTGGTCCGCCAGCCACCGGACGGCGCCCGCAACTCCGCGCGGTTATTGCCGGGACTTGATGTTCACCGCGCGGACATGCCATGTACCTTTCAAACAATCGACGCGTGTAGAACGCTCAACCATGTTCTACGCGCGCAGATCCGCCGCCGCGCCGCCCGCACCGCCCCTTCACCCCACTCGGAGGTCAGCCGGATGCCCGGATCCAGAAGGTCCCGTCGTCAAGTCACCACCGCTCTCGCCGGCTTCGGCCTGCTTCTCGCCTCGGCAGCCCTGCAGTTCGGCGCCGGCGCCGCGCCCGCCCACGCGGCCACCACCACCCACCGCGTCCTGTTCGACAACGCGCACGCCGAGACGGCCGGCAACGCCGACTGGATCATCTCCACCAGTCAGCCCGACCCGCTCGGCGAGAACCCCTCCCCGTCCGCGGAGACCGACTGGACGGGTGCGCTGTCCTCGTGGGGCGTGGCGCTGCAGAAGACCGGCGCCTACAGCCTCAAGACCCTGCCGTCAGGGTCGAGCCTGTCCTACGGCGGCTCCTCCTCGACCGACCTGTCGAACTTCGACACGCTCGTCCTGCCCGAGCCGAACACGCTGTTCACGTCGGCGGAGAAGACCGCCATCATGAACTTCGTCAAGAACGGCGGCGGACTGTTCATGATCTCCGACCACACCGGCTCGGACCGCAACAACGACGGCGCGGACTCGGTGAAGATCCTGAACGACCTGATGAGCAACAACAGCGTCGACTCCACCGACCCGTTCGGCTTCTCCATCGACGCGCTGAACATCGCCTCCGGCTACCCGGCGGCGATCAACGACAGCACCGACCCGGTGCTGCACGGCTCCTTCGGTACCGTCACCAAGAGCCTGTTCGCCAACGGCACCACGGCCACCCTCAAGCCCTCCGACAACTCCGCCGTCAAGGGCCTGGTCTACCGCACCGGTTACTCGGGCAACACCGGGGCGTTCTTCGTCACCAGCGCCTTCGGCAGCGGCCGCGTCGCCTTCTGGGGCGACAGCTCACCCATCGACGACGGCACCGGCCAGGCCGGCAACACCCTCTACGACGGCTGGAACGACCCGGGCGCCACCAACGCGGCCCTCGCCCTCAACGCGACCGCCTGGCTCGCCGGTTCGGGCACCACCACCGGCGGCGGAGGCGGCGGGGGCGGCGGCACCTGCACCGCGGCCCAGCTCCTCGGCAACAGCGGCTTCGAGTCCGGCAACACCGTGTGGAGCGCGAGCAGCGGAGTCATCACCAACGACTCGGGTGAGCCCGCCCGCACCGGCTCCTACAAGGCATGGCTGGACGGCTACGGCTCGGCGCACACCGACACCCTCGCGCAGACCGTCACCATCCCCGCGGGCTGCACGACGGCCGCCCTGAGCTTCTACCTCCACGTGGACACCGCCGAGACGACGACCACCAAGGCCTACGACACCCTCAAGGTGCAGGTCCTCGACAGCAGCGGCAGCGTGCTGGCCACCCCCGCCACGTACTCCAACCTCGACGCGGGCAGCGGCTACACCAGGCGGAGCCTGGACCTGTCGGGCTACGCGGGCCGGACGGTGACGGTCAGCTTCACCGGCACCGAGGGCTCCACCCTCCAGACCTCGTTCGTCGTCGACGACACGGCGCTCGACGTGAGCTGACGCGAGACCCGGCGAACAGGGGCCCCGCCGGCCGTCCGGCGGGGCCCCCGCCCGTCGTACGCCTCATCCGGCGGGGACGGTCGACTCCGGTGTGTTCCAGCCGGAGACCCTGACCCGCGGCGCGGCCCCGTGCAGGTCCGCCGTGCGGTAGGTCGCGGTCAACGTGACCGACTCGCCCGGCCAGAGGCTCACCTCGTTGTCCGACCACCGCACCGGCAGCACCGGCGAGCCGCCGGCGCCGACCAGGTGGGCGTCCGCGAACAGCGCCGGGGTCCTGCCGCGTCCGGTGTTGCGCAGGGTGACCGTCGTGGTCGACGTCCCGTCCGCCGCGCTCGTGGACGCCGTCGCGGCCAGGGGCACCCGGGCCATGGAGTTGAGCCCCTTGAGGTCGGCGTAGCTCGTCGTCGGGGTGTGGTACCAGTCGGTGCGGTCCCAGTCGAGCGTGTCCGGGCGGCTGGAGAGCCAGTACACGTTGCGGCTGACCTTCTTGCCCGAGGCGTCGGTCAGCGTCAGCCGCAGCAGATGGGTGGCCGCCGGCCCGCTCACCGACGCCGGCAGGGTCAGTACGGTGCTGTGGGCGCCGTCCCCGGCCACGCGCACGCCGGTCACCGTCCGGTCGTAGCGCCGCGTGCCGTCGGGGTCGAACAGGGTGGCGCGGGCGGTGAGCCCGGAGGCGGGGGCCCGCCGGTTGGCGACGACGACCACCGAGCGGTCGTCGTAGGAGTACTGCACGTGCAGCGGCTCGTTCGCCTTCTTGGCGCCGAAGTAGGCGCCGCCCTGGTCGAGGTAACGGTCCATCAGCTGCCAGTGCAGGGAGGTCCAGCCGCTGTTGAACATCCAGTAGACCACCCCGGTCGCCGGCTTGTCGGCGTCGGTGGCGTTGCGCCCGTAGGCCTCGAACTGGGCGCGGACGTTCTCGTACTGGGCGAGCTGCGCCTTGCGCACGTAGTCGGTGAGTCCGGTGGGGGCGCCGTAGCGGCCGGCGAGGGCCTGGTCGTAGATCTTCAGGGTGCCGAAGACCGGGGACGGCGAGCGGTGGTACTGGCGGGCGCCGGGGTCCTTCCAGAGGGTGCCGAGCTCGGCCGGGGTCATCATGCGGCGCAGGGTGTCGAGGGTGGGGATGTCTGGGCCCGCGCTGGTCTCGGAGTTGAAGCCGGTGGCGCCGCCCTCGCGCTTGGCGTACCAGTAGCCGGGCGGCACCCAGTCGTAGGGGCCGGTCATCTTCATGCCCGAACCGCCGAGCCGCGGCGAGGAGCTGTCGGAGGCGGAGCTGACGACGGGGACGGGCCAGTCGGCGGCGGCGAGCGCGTCGAGGTAGTTCCTCTCGATCGTGGCGTCCGGCGCGAAGTCGCTGCCGACCAGGAAGGAGATCACGCTGGGGTGGTCGCGCAGCCGGGCGGCCTCGGCGGCCATCGACGCCTTGGCGACCGGGTAGTCGGCGGCGGTCCACTTGTCGCCGGTCTCGCTCCCGTTGACGTTGCCCTCCCACTTGTCGCAGCACTCCCAGCCGGGCAGGGTGAGGACGCCGTAGCGGTCGGCGAGGTCGAAGAACTCGTCCGGTTCCAGGTGCCCTTCGAGGCGGATGGTGTTCAGGCCCAGGTCGAGCGCGTACTTCAGCCGGTCCTCCACGTACGTCCGGTCCCAGCGCAGGAACTCGTCCGGGGACCAGCCGCCGCCCTTGACCAGCAGCCTGCGGCCGTTGATCCGGTACTGCCGGGCCCCGTCCGCGTCGAGCGGTGCCCGTACGTCCCGGATGCCGAAGCTCTCGTGCGCGGTGTCCGAGACGGTGCCGGCCACGGAGGCGGTGAGATCGAGGGCGTAGAGCGGCTGCCCGCCCATGCCGGCCGGCCACCACACGCGGGGCGCGGCCAGGTGCAGCCCGGGCACGTCGTCGGGGGAGAAGGTGACCTGGCGTGTCTCGTGGGCGGCCAGGGTGAGGGTCCGGCGGAACGTGGCGGCGCCGACGGTCCCGGCGACGGTGGCCGTCACCGGCGCCCCGGAGTCGTTGCGGGCCGTCGCCTTGACGGTGAGGTCGGCGGAGGCGAGGGACGGCACGTCCAGGCGGGTCACCACGTGCGCGTCGCGCAGGGCGACGGGGCCGCCGCGGCGGACCAGGACGTCCCGGACGATGCCCATGTTGCGGTCGGGCGGCGGCTGGAGCCAGTCGATCCAGCCCATGGTGAGGTGCTTGTCGGGATCGTTGGGCCGCACGCGCAGGGCGACGGTGTTCGTGCCGGAGCGGACCAGGGAGGTCACGTCCAGTTCGTGGCGGGTGTAGGCGCCGGTGACGTCCTTCGCGGGGGCGGCCAGGCGGCCGTCGACGTAGACGTCGGCCGCGGACATCACGCCGCTGAGGTCGAGGTAGGTGCGGTGGGAGGTGTCGGCGACCGTGAAGTCGGCGCGGTACCACCAGGGGACCTGGAAGTCCGCCCGCGGGATCCGCTGCTGGCCGGTCGAGCGGAACGGGTCGGGATACTTCCCGGCGGCCAGCAGGGCGGCCAGGACGGTGGAGCGGGAGCCTGCCGCGTACCAGCCGGCGGGGGAGTAGCCGGGCGAGGACACCTCGGCCGCGGGGTCGGTCACCTCGGCCGCCGACTGGATGGCGTACCCGGCGATGGGCGTGGCGCTGCCCGGGGCGGGGGCGACCTCGGTGATCCTGGTGTGCGGGACGACCGACCGGTGGCCGCCCGCCCAGGCCCCGGTGGCGTGCGAAACGAGCAGTCCGAGGACGACCGCGGCCGCGGGGAGACGGTGCCGGGCGGTGGGGCGTCCGGGAGCGGAGCGGTGGAACACGGGTTCTCCAGCCTCTTCGCGAGCCTCGTATAGTTAGGAAACTTTACTAATCGGACGATAGGAGCCCGTGCGGAACGTGTCAATCACCTTGGCGGCCCGGCGAGTTGGTCAGGACGGGACGGACCGGCGCTCGAAGACCACGTCACGGGCCGTGCCCAGCGCGGTCGCCACCGCGCCCAGCAGCACCGCGTCCGCGCCGAGCCGGCTGGCCGCGACCTCGGGGCGCAACGGGGTGAGCGTGCGCAGGTGCTCGCGCACCGGCTCCAGCAGCAGGTCCACGCTGTGACCCACCCCGCCGCCGAGCACGACCAGGTCCGGGTCGAGCACGGCCGCGGCTGCGGCCACCGTGTGCGCTATCCGCTCGCCCTCCAGCCCTACCGCCTTCACCGCCGCGGGACTGCCCCCGCGCGCCGCGTCGAACACCGCCTTCGCGGTGAGCCGCCCGCTCATACCGAACCGGCGGGCGGACTCCACCACCGCCAGCCCGGACACCGCGTCCTCCAGCCGCTCCGGGCGCTGCTGCCCCGGCCACGGCAGGAACCCGATCTCCCCGGCCAGCCCGTGCGCGCCCGTGAACAGCCGCCCCTCGCTGACGACGCCCATGCCGAGACCCGTGCCGATCAGGATGTACGCGAACAGCCGGCTGCCCGCGCCCACGCCGTACGCGTACTCGCCGAGCGCGGCCAGGTTGGCGTCGTTGTGGATCTCCAGCGGCACGCCCAGCTCCGCGCGCATGTGGTCGAACAGCCCGGCCCGGCCCCAGCCGGGCAGGTGCATCGCGTACCGCACCCGGCGCTGCTCCTCGTCGTAGACGCCCGGGGTGCCCACCACCGCGTGCACCACCTGGTCCGCGTCCACGCCCGAACCCGCCACCACCTGCCGGGCCGTGGCCACCACCAGGTCGGCCAGCGCGCCGGAGCTGCGCGCCCTGTTGCGCACGTCGCTGCGGGCGACGACGGTGCCGTCCAGGTCGGCGACCGCGCACCGCAGCCAGCCGCGCCCGATGTCGACGCCCAGTACGTGGCCGGCCGCCGGGTCGGGGGCGTACAGGACGGCCGTGCGGCCGCGCTCGGGCGCGTGGGTGCCCACCTCGCGCACCAGTCCGGCGGCCTCCATGGCGGCCAGCGCGCTGGAGACGGTCGGCTTGGACAGGCCGGTCTCGCGGGCCAGCTGGGCGCGTGAGGCGGCGCCCGAGGCGCGCAGCCGGTCGAGCAGCAGCCGCTCGTTGGTGCTGCGCAGCCGGCGGCGGTTCCACGGCTGCTCCGGCCGTTCGGTGGCGTCGGTGGCGGGCATCGCACCATTCTCACGCATCGGCGAAGACCCCTTGACGTACCAAGTAAGTCTCTTTAACTTTATCGCCCGTTCCCCTCCGACCCGCCGCCCCGCAGGAGTTGCCATGTCCGGTAGTCCGCCCTCCGGCGGTGGTTTCGTCCGGCGTGTCGGCCTGTTCCAGGCCACCGCCATCAACATGAGCCAGATGTGCGGCATCGGCCCCTTCGTCACCATCCCGCTGATGGTCGCCGCGTTCGGCGGTCCGCAGGCGGTCATCGGCTTCGTCGCCGGGGCGATCCTCGCCCTCGCCGACGGGCTGGTGTGGGCCGAACTCGGCGCCGCGATGCCGGGCTCCGGCGGCAGCTACGTCTATCTGCGCCAGGCCTTCCAGTACCGCACCGGGCGCCTGGTGCCGTTCCTGTTCGTCTGGACGGCGATGCTGTTCATCCCGCTGATCATGTCCACGGGCGTGGTCGGCTTCGTCCAGTACCTCGGCTACCTCGCGCCCCACCTCGGCCGGACGTCCGGCGACCTGATCGGCCTCGGCGTCATCGCCCTGGTCGTGCTGCTGCTGTGGCGGGGCATCGAGAACATCGCCCGCATCACCGCCGTCATGTGGGCCGTCATGGTCACCTCGGTGCTCCTGGTCATCGTGGCGGCGGCCACGCACTTCAGCGCGCACCTCGCCTTCACCTACCCGGCGCACGCCTTCGACCTGGGCGGCGACCACTTCTGGCTGGGCTTCGCCGCCGGCCTGACCATCGGCATCTACGACTACCTGGGCTACAACACCACCGCCTACATGGCGGCCGAGGTCAAAGAGCCGGGCCGCGTCCTGCCCCGGTCGATCATCTACTCGATCCTCGGCATCATGGCGATCTACCTGCTGCTCCAGATCGGCACCCTCGGCGTGATCGACTGGCACCGCATGACCCACGCGGACGACATCGCCTCCACCTCGGTGGCCTCGGCGGTGCTGGAGAAGACCTGGGGCAGGGCGGCGGCGGACACCGTCACCGTGCTCATCCTGATCACCGCGTTCGCCTCGGTCTTCACCGGCCTGCTCGGCGGCTCCCGGGTGCCCTACGACGCCGCCCGCGACCGCGTCTTCTTCCGCCCCTACGCCGCCCTGCACCCCAGGCACCGCTTCCCGACGCTGGGCCTGGCCACCATGGGCGTGATCACGGCGATCGGCTTCCTGATCGGACGCCACACCGACCTGGCCACCCTGATCCAGCTCCTGACCACCGTGATGGTGATCGTCCAGGCGCTCGCCCAGATCGTCGCCGTCACCGTGCTGCGCCGAAGGCAGCCGGGGCTGCGCCGCCCGTACCGCATGTGGCTCTACCCGCTGCCGAGCGCCGTCGCCTTCGCCGGCTGGTGCGTGATCTACGGTTACGCCGACGAGAACTCTCCCGGCCGTCACCCCATCGAGTGGTCGCTGGCCTGGCTCGCGCTCGGCTGCGTCGCCTTCCTGCTCTGGGCGCGCTTCGAGAAGGTCTGGCCGTTCGGCCCCAAGGAGATCTCCGAGGAGTACCTCCAGGGGGCGGACCCGGACGTGGAGCCCGCCGGGAGCCCCGGTTGACAGGCGGACGGGCCGCTGCCTGACTGGAGGCACCATGACAGGCAAGCCGGCGTACGCGTACGTCATCTACATCGGGAGCACGCCCGAGGCCGTGTGGGACGCGCTCACCGACGCCGACCTGACCGCCTCCTACTGGGGCCACAGCAACGTGTCCGACTGGCGGCCCGGGTCCCCCTGGCGGCATGTGCGCACGGACGGGTCCCAAGTCGCCGACGTGGTGGGCACCGTGGTGGAGGCCGAGCGGCCCACCCGCCTGGTGACCACCTGGGCCGAACCGGCGGACGCCGAGCGGCCGGACAAGCACACCCGGGTCACCCTCACCGTACGGCCGCACGGCGACATCGTCCGGCTCACCGTCACCCACGAGGACCTGCCCGACGAGGAGGCGCTCGCCGTGGTGTCGGGCGGGTGGCCCGCGGTGCTGTCCAACCTCAAGTCCCTCCTCGAGACCGGCAGCCCCCTGCCCCAGGCACCCTGGCTGGTCCCGGACCCCTGACCACCGCGGCCCGCCCGGCCACGGGTTCTATACGCTGATCCCGTGGCCACAGCAGACGACCCCGAGCGCGCGGCGGCCGGCCTGCAGGCCTTCGCCCTGCAACTGCGGCGGATGAACGGCGAGATCAACCGGCTGGTGCAGGGATTCGCCGGCGATCAGGGCCTGCATCCCACGGACGTGCAGGCCCTCGCCGCCATCCTGGACGCCGAGGAGCCGATGACCCCCAGCCGGCTGGGTGCCCACCTCGGACTGACCTCCGGCGCGGTGACCGCGTGCGTCGACCGCCTCGAACGCGCCGGGCACATCCGCCGCGTCCGGGAGAGCGCCGACCGTCGCGTGGTCCATCTGCACTACGCCGCCGAAGCCCGCTCGGCGGCCCGCACCTACTTCCGACCCCTGGCCCGGGCGACCGAGGCCGCGCGGTCCCGGTTCACCGACGAGGAACTGTCGGTCGTGCTGCGCTTCCTGACCGCGATGAACGAGGAACTCTCCCTGGAGAGCGGCGCGGAGCGCTGACGGCGCGGCCGGCGCCGAGGGTGTGGCGCCGACGGTGCGGCCGGCGCCGACGGTGTGCGGAGCGCCGACCCGGGTAGCCGTTACCTCGATTATTAAGATACTTTTTCCTAGAGGTATCAGGCTTCTCCGCCTGGGAAGGAAGCGATGCGTATCACGTCCCGCCGAGCACGCCGGCTGCTCCCGCTGGCCCTGCTCGCGCTCTGGCTCGGCATCGGCGGGGCCTTCGGCCCCTTCGCGGGCCGTCTCGGCGAGGTGGCCACCAACGACCAGGCCGCCTTCCTGCCCCGCAGCGCCGAGTCCACCGAGGTCGTCGCCGAGCAGCGCGCTTTCCGCCAGGGCGAGACACTGCCCGTGATCGTCGTCTGGACCGCCGGCCCGGACACCCCGCTGAGCGGCCGGCGGGACGCGGCCGGCCGCGCCCTGGCCGCGACCGCGGACGTGCCGGGCGTCACGGGCCGGCCCTCGCCCGCGCTGCTCTCGGCGGACGGCAAGGCGCTCCAGGGCGTCGTGCAGGTGCGGCCGGACCTCGGCAAACGGCTGCCGGACACCCTCGGCCGCATCAAGGACGCCGCCGCACGAGTGCCCGGCACCACCGTGCGGCTCGCCGGTCCGGCCGCTACCCAGGCGGACCTCTCCGACGCCTTCTCCGGCATCGACGGACTGCTCCTCGGCGTCGCCCTGGCCACCGTGCTGGTCATCCTGCTGCTGGTCTACCGCAGTGTCCTGCTCCCGCTGGTGGTCATCCTCGGCGCCGTGTTCGCGCTCGGCCTGGCCTGCGCGGTCGTCTACGCGCTGGCCCGGCACGGCGTGGTGCGCGTCGACGGCCAGGTGCAGGGCATCCTCTCCATTCTTGTGATCGGCGCGGCCACCGACTACGCGCTGCTGCTGACCGCCCGCTACCGGGAGGAACTGACCGCGCGCGACGACCGGTTCGCCGCCGCCGGCGCCGCTCTGAGACGGTCTTGGGGCCCGATCACCGCGAGCGCGGCCACGGTCGCCCTCGGCCTGCTCGCCCTGCTCATCAGCGACCTGACGAACAATCGCGCCCTCGGACCGGTCGGAGCGGTCGGCATCGCCTGCGCCGTGCTCAGCGCCCTCACCTTCCTGCCGGCCGCGCTGGTCCTGCTCGGCCGGGCCGCCTACTGGCCCGCCCTGCGGCACCGCCCCGGCACGCGGGACCGCCGGGACGCCGACGGCATCTGGCAGCGCGTCGCCCGGCTCGTGGACCGGGCACCGCGACGGGTGTGGGCCCTCGCCCTCGCCGGGCTGCTGGCCTGCGCGGCCTTCGCGCCCACGCTCGCGTCCAAGGGCATTCCGCTGGAGGAGACGTTCGTCAACGACGCCCCCTCCGTCGCCGCCCAGCGAACGCTCGGCCGGCACTTCCCCGGCGGTGCGGGCAACCCCGCCGTCGTCATCGCCGACGCCGGCCACCTGAAGGACGTCCTCGCCGCGGCCCGCCGCACCGAGGGCGTCGCCTCCGCCGCCGGGGTCACGAAGACCGGCCGGCCGGGCGGAACCGCGCTGGTCGCCGACGGCCGGACCCGGATCGACGTGACCCTGCGCGACGCCGCGGACAGCGACGCCGCCCAGCGGACCGTGGCCCGGCTGCGCACCGCCGTGCACGCGGTGCCGGGAGCCCACGCGCTGGTCGGCGGCTACACCGCGCAGCGCTACGACACCCTCCGCACCGCCGAGCGCGACCGCGCGCTCATCGTCCCGGTGGTGCTCGGCATCATCCTCGTCATCCTCACCGTGCTGCTGCGCTCGCTGCTCACGCCCCTGCTGCTGGTCGCCACCGTGGCCCTCAACTTCGCCGCCACACTGGGTGTCTCGGCACTCGTCTTCCCGCATGTGTTCGGCTTCGGCGGCACCGATCCGTCGGTGCCGCTGTACGGGTTCGTGTTCCTGGTGGCGCTGGGCGTCGACTACAACATCTTCCTGATGTCCCGGGTGCGTGAGGAGTCGTTGCGGCACGGGGTGCGCGAGGGCGTCCTGCGGGGCCTGGTCAGTACGGGCGGGGTGATCACCGCGGCGGGTGTGGTCCTGGCCGCCACCTTCGCCGCCCTCGGGGTCATCCCGCTGGCCTTCCTGGCGCAGATCGCGTTCATCGTGGCCTTCGGCGTCCTGCTCGACACCCTGGTGGTGCGGTCCCTGCTGGTGCCGGCCCTGGTCCGCGACATCGGCGCACCCGCCTGGTGGCCGGGACGGCTGAGCCGCGAACGGAGGGCGCGCTGAGCCGCCGCGGCGGTGGTCGTACATGGTCCCGCGGTCAGCGGGCAGGCGGTTCACATGCGCTGGAAGCCGTCCGCCGAGGCCGAACGCGGACGACGAGACACGGAGGTGAGTGCCGGTATGGGTGCGAAGGTGCTGGAGCGGTTCCCCGCGGGGTCTCCGCGCGGATCCTGGCCGGCGGAGGAGTACGCGGCGCGGCGGCGGGCGGAGGGACAGCCCGCCACCGTGGTGATGGATCTGAGGGAGGACGCCTTCCTCGTGGTGGTACCCGCCGAGGACGACTGACCGTGGGGCTCTGACCGGGCGGGCCGCCTTCACCCGGCCGGACGGCCGAGGTGGAACCGCCGCACCTCGGCCGTCTGCCCCCGCACCAGCAGGAACAGGCCCTCGCGGGCCGGCCGCCGGGCGCGGCTGCCCGGGTCCAGGGACCGGCCCGCCGCCCGCCACGACCGCGGCGGGCGGCGTCCCGGCTGAGGTCGTCGCCCGCGTCTTCACCGCCGGCCGTTCCTCGACGCGCCTCGTGCCTCGTGCGGCACCGGGGGCCCACAGCGCGGCACTCCTCCGAGCGGGCGCCCGGCGGACGTGCCGTCCCGGCGGCCTCGGACCCGGACGCCCGCCTCGTCGAGCAGCACGAGCGCGGCGCGGGCGACGCCGAAGACCGCGGGGGAGGCGTTGGTGCTGCGCGGCCGGTCCACGCGGGCGAACCGCTCCCTGCGGGGTGCGCGGCACGACGGCCTCCCCGGCAGCCACAGGCCGTCGAGCTCCAGCGGCGCCGTGCGGGCGGCGCTCAGCGCGGCGAGCCGCCGGGGCGCGCGAGTGGCCGGGCGCGGCCCCGCCCCCGGCCACTCGCGCGCCCCGGCGAACGCGCACACGACCTCGGCGCCGTCCGTGACCCCGGCGAGCAGCCGCTCCCGGACGGGCCGCGGGGCGTCGGCCAGGAGCTTGACCGGGTCCGCCGGCGGTGCCACCGAACCCGCGTACTCCACCGGCGCGTCGAGCCCCGGCAGAACCCGACTTCCGTACGGCCTGGAGGCGACCGGCCGGCATGCCCTCCTGCGGGAGAGAGGCCAAGGGAAAGTTTCTCCCGATCGGGCCGGGCGAGGTGTCGATACGGGAGTGCGCCGTTCGTGTAGGAGGTGGGACAACGGCACGACGCCAAGGAGGACGTCATGAAGTACTACCTGCTCAGCGTGATCCAGCCGAGCGAGGGCACCCCGCCCTCGGCCGAGGCGCTCGCCGAGATCATGGGCAACGTCGAGGCCTTCCACCAGGAGCTGCGCGAGGCCGGGGCCTGGGTGTTCGCGGGCGGGCTGCACGGCCCGGAGACCGCGACCGTGCTGCGCCCCAAGGGCGACGACGTACTGATCACCGACGGGCCCTACGCCGAGGGCAAGGAGTACCTGGGCGGCCTGTGCCTGATCAAGGCGCCCGACCTGGACGCGGCCCTGGAGTGGGGGCGCAAGGCGGGCCGGGCCACCACGCTGCCCATCGAGGTGCGCCCGTTCCTGCACACGGCCGAGGACTGATGCACGCACCGCCCGGCGCAGGCGGCGCCGGGACCGCGCCCGGCGCGGGTGACGCGGTGCCCGGCGCGGGTGACGCCGTGCCCGGCGCCGGGGACGTGGAGGCCGTCTTCCGCGCCGAGTACGGCCGCGCGGTCTCCGTCCTGGTCCGCTTCCTCGGCGACATCGACCTCGCGGAGGAAGCGGTCCAGGACGCCTTCGCCACGGCCCTGGAGAAGTGGCCGCGCACCGGAGTGCCGCCGAGCCCGGCCGGCTGGATCATCACCACCGCGCGCAACCGCGCCGTCGACCGGCTGCGCCGCGAGTCCTCGCGGGACACCCGGCACGCCGAGGCGGCCCGCCTGTACGGGCCCGGCTCGCCGGCGTACGCGGTGGCAGGCACGCCGGCCGGCGCGGTGGCGGGGCCGGACCCCGGGCAGGACGAGGAGGGACCCGTGCGCGACGACCGGCTCCGCCTGATCTTCACCTGCTGCCACCCCGCGCTCGCCCCGCGGTCCCGGGTGGCGCTCACCCTGCGCCTGCTCGGCGGGCTCACGACGGCGCAGATCGCCCGCGCCTTCCTGGTGCCCGAGCCGACGCTGGCCCAGCGGATCGTGCGGGCCAAGGCCAAGATCCGCGCCGCGGGCATCCCCTACCGCGTGCCGCGCGACGCCGACCTGCCCGACCGCCTCGGCGGTGTCCTCGCCGTCGTCTACCTGATCTTCAACGAGGGTTGCGCAGGGGCCCCGGAGCTGTGCGCCGAGGCGCTGCGCCTGGGCCGGCTGCTGTCCGAACTGATGCCGGACGAGCCCGAGGTGACCGGGCTGCTGGCGCTGATGCTCCTCGTCAAGTCGCGCCGCCCGGCGCGCGAGGGCGGCGGCAGTGAGCTGGTGCCGCTGCCCGCGCAGGACCGCGGGCGCTGGGACCGGGACATGGTCGCCGAGGGCCAGGAACTCGTCCGCCGCTGCCTGCGCCGGAACCGGCCGGGGCCGTACCAGATCCAGGCCGCGATCCACGCGGTGCACAGCGACGCGCCGACCGCCGAGGCCACCGACTGGGGGCAGATCCTGAGGCTCTACGACCACCTCATGGCGCTCGCGCCGAGCCCGGTCGTCGCGCTGAACCGGGCGGTGGCGGTCGCCGAGACCGAGGGCCCCGGACCGGCCCTCGACCTGGTCGACGGGCTCGAACTGGACGGCTACCACGTCTTCCACGCCGTCCGCGCGGGCCTGCTGCGCCGTCTCGGCCGCACCGGGGAGGCCCTACGGGCCTACGAGGCGGCCCTCGCGCTGAGCCCGAGCCCGGCCGAACGCACCTACCTCTCACGGGAGTTGGCCGGCCTGCGGCCTTGACTGGTACAGACCAATGCGGTTGAGTGTGGCACCACACCCCCCACCGCGGCCGCCCCCCCACGCCGTGTCCGGTACCACCCGCACGCGCGCCGGGGCGCGGTTTCCTCCGCCCTCTTCCGGGTGCGGCCGTGGACCGCAAAGGAGTTGATCCAGTGTCGAGACGACACGTCTCCGCCGCGCTCACCGCGCTCCTGATCGGCGGCGCCGCCCCCCTGGTCCTGCCGGCCGCCCACGCCTCGGCGGCCTCCTGCTCCAGCTACCCCGACTGGGTGGCCGGGAAGTCCTACCGCACCGGTGACATCGTCCGTTACACGGACGGCAGGGCGTACGTGGCCGAGCACGACAACCCGGGCTACGACCCCACCATCAGCACCTGGTTCTGGGACCCGTACTCGTGCGACAGCGGCTCCGGCAACGGCAACCCGTCCGGATTCGTGGTCAGCGAGGCCCAGTTCAATCAGATGTTCCCGAACCGGAACTCGTTCTACACCTACAGCGGGCTGACCGCGGCGCTCAGCGCCTACCCCGGCTTCGCCGGCACCGGCAGCGACACGGTCAGGAAGCAGGAGGCGGCGGCCTTCCTCGCCAACGTCAGTCACGAGACCGGCGGTCTGGTGTACGTGGTGGAGCAGAACACCGCCAACTACTCGCACTACTGCGACTGGAGCCGGCCGTACGGCTGTCCGGCCGGTCAGTCCGCCTACTACGGGCGCGGCCCGATCCAGCTGAGCTGGAACTTCAACTACAAGGCCGCGGGCGACGCGCTCGGCATCGACCTGCTCGGCAATCCCTGGCTGGTGCAGAACGACTCCGCCGTGGCCTGGAAGACCGGCCTGTGGTACTGGAACACGCAGTCCGGGCCCGGCAGCATGACGCCGCACGACGCGATGGTGAACCAGGCCGGGTTCGGCCAGACCATCCGCAGCATCAACGGCTCCCTGGAGTGCGACGGCAGGAATCCGGCGCAGGTGCAGAGCCGCGTCGACGCCTACCAGCGGTTCACGCAGATCCTCGGGGTTTCACCGGGCGGCAACCTCTACTGCTGACGCACGTCCGTACGGCATGGTGTCATGCACCTGCCACACGGGGTCGTCATCACCCCCGTACGGACGAAGGGGCACACCGTCATGCGCACCCCCCACGCCCTGCTCGCCACGACCGCGGCCCTGGCCGCCGCGGTCGTGGCGTCCCCCGCTCCCGCCGCCGGCGCGACCGCCGCACCGGCGGCGGGGGCCTACTACGTGCAGAGTGTCACCACCGGTCTGAACGCGGCCGCCGCCGGCGGCGCCGTCGAACAGCGCAACCCCAAGGGCGACGAGGACCACCAGCAGTGGAACCTCCGTGCCGCCGGATCCTCGTACGTGCTGGAGAACGCCGACACGGCGGGCAGCTGCCTCGGCCGCTCGGGCGACCAGGCGCGCACCGTCGACTGCTCGGCCGCCGACGCCCTCTGGGACGTCACCGCCGCCGGAGCCGACCAGTACACGCTCGAGGTGCCCGGCAGCGACCGGCGGCTCACCGTCTCCGCCAAGCCGGCCGGCGCCAACTACCCCGCCCAGCTGGCCATCGGCTCCTCACCGGACCTCGCCGCCTGGTACCTCACCCCGGTGACCCCGCCCACCAGTCCCATGCCGCCGGCCGACCGGCGCACCCTGGACCAGGTCACCTTCCTCACCGCCCACAACGCCTACGCCAACGGCGTCGACGGCGGCTTCGCCCCGCCCTTCATCAACCTCGCCCCCAACCAGAGCCGGGGCATCGACCGTCAACTCGCCGACGGCGTACGCGGGTTCATGCTGGACATCCACCAGACGCCGGACGGCGCGATCCTCTGCCACGACAGCTGCACCCTGGTCAGCAGACCGGTCGCGCTCTGGGTCGACATCCAGCGCATGGTGAACTTCCTCAAGGCGCACCCGGACCAGTTCGTCACCGTCTTTCTGGAGGACTACGTCGACCCCGGCGTCCTGCGCTCCGAACTCGCCCGCGTCAGCGGCCTGTCCGACGTGCTCTACCGCCCCGACCTGACCGGTGTGCGCCAGAACGGCTGGCCGAAGCTGGCCGACCTGACCGCCGCCGGCCACCGACTGCTGATCTTCACCGACCACAGCCGCTCCGCCGACGAGGCCGCGGGCCTGACCCGGGACAGCTTCGGCGTGATGTACCAGCGTGAGTGGACGGTCGAGAACTACTGGTCGATGGGCTCCGGCCTCGGGTCCTCCGACTGGTCCTGCTACAGCCGCTGGTACGGCGCCGACACCGACATCCCGCTCACCCGCACCGAACCCGGATTCCGCCCGCTGTTCGTGATGAACCACTTCCGTGACGTCACGATCTCCGGCACCGCGCGGACCGACAACACCAAACTCGCCGACCGCGCCCGCCGGTTCTGCGAGCCCGCCGCCCGCAAGAAGCCCAACTTCCTGGCCGTCGACCGCTACGACCTGGGCGACCCGGCCTCCGCGGTCGACGCGCTGAACACCTACACGTATCCGTGAGCGGACCACGTGACCGCCGGGCCCCCGGTCATGGCCGGGGGTCCAGCCGTTCGTGCAGGAAGGCGACGGTGCCGCGCCAGGCGGCGGCGGCCGATTCGGGGTGGTAGGTCGGGCGGCGGTCGTTGAAGAAGGCGTGGCCGGCCGGGTACATGCGGAAGTCGGGGGAGAGGCCCGACTGGCGGTGGATGGTCTCGCGCAGTTCCTCCACCCGCCGGGGCGTGATGCTGCGGTCCCGTTCGCCGTAGTGGCCGAGGATGTGCGCCCGCAGTCCGGAGAAGTCCGGGAGTCCGTCACGGATCACCCCGTAGAACGGCACCGCCGCGCTGACCCTCGGCTCCACCGCGGCCAGGTACAGCACGAAGCCGCCGCCCATGCAGAAGCCGACCGCGCCGACCGTGCCGGAGGTCACCTCCGGCAGCGACAGCAGGTGGCCGACCGCGCCGGCGAGCAGTTCGACCCCGCGGGCGACCGGCAGGGCGCGCATCATGCGCCGGGCCTCCTCGGCGTCGTGCGCCACGCTCCCGCCGTACAGGTCCGGGGCCAGCACGACGAAGCCCTCCGCGGCCAGCCGGTCCGCGACCTCGGCGATGTGGTCGGTCAGCCCCCACCACTCCTGGATGAGCAGCACACCGGGGCCGCGGCCGGACGGCGGCAGCGCGAGGCAGCCGTGGGCGGTGGCGCCCGCGCTCGGGAAGGTCACGTTCTGGCGGGCCGGGGTCTCGGCGGGCTTCGGCTGCTCGGACATGGCACGTGCTCCTGCGGGTACGGCATCGACTCCTGCGGGTATGGCATCGCTCCTGCGGACTGGGAGGGACCTCACGGAGGGGGCCCTCCCATAATGGGTGGGCGGGCGCGGCCACGCGCGGCAGGCGCACACCGGCTTGACTACACTCCTGTAGACGGCCGGCCGGACGGTGACCGTGGACGAGGACGGGGTGAGGGACGTTCCCATGACCGACGCGAAGGACGAGCGCAGGCCGGCCGGCGAGCTGGAGGCCAGTGTCATGGCCGTCCTGTGGGCCGCCGGCGCTCCCCGGACGCCCGGCCAGGTCCAGCGCAGCCTCGGCGCCGAACTCGCCCGTACGACGGTGACCACCATCCTGACCCGGCTGCACGACAAGGGCGTCGTCGAGCGCAGCCGCCAGGGCCGCGGCTACGCCTACTACCCCGTCCAGGACGCCCACGGCCTGACCGCCCGCCGGATGCACTCCGAACTCGACCGCGACACCGACCGCGAGACGGTGCTCGCCCGCTTCGTCGCCCAGCTCAGCCCCCAGGACGAGCGCGTCCTGCGCGACCTGCTCGAACCCGGTGAGCGATGACCGCGCTCCTGCTGCTGCCCCTGCTCCTGCCGTTCGCCGTGCCGGCGCTGGCCCGGCGCGCGCTCGACCGGCTGGCACCCGTGACCGCGCTGTGGGTGATCACCGTCTCCGCCGTCGTGCTCGCGGGCTGCTCCCTCGCCGCCCTCGGCGGCTTCGTCCTCACCGGCCTGCTCAAGCTGCCCGTCTTCGCCGCGCTCGGCGAACTCGTCCGCCCCCTGCCCACGCCCTCCGACCTCGTCGTCGTACCGGCGGCGGCCGTCTCCGTGGGAGCCCTCGCCGTGTGCGCGGGCACCCTCGTGCGCGCAGCCCTGCGCGAGTTCCGCGCCTTCCGCAGCGCCCGCACCGAGGCCTGCCGCCGGCCCGCCGCCGGCGACCTGTGCGTCGTCGACTCCCCGCACCCGGACGCCTACGCCCTGCCCGGCCGCCCGCACCGCATCGTCGTCACCACGGCCATGCTGCGCAGCCTGGACGTGGCCGAGCGCGAGGCCCTGTTCGCCCACGAGCGGGCGCACAACCGCGGCGGCCACCACTACTTCCTCGCCGCCGCCGAACTCGCCGCGCACTGCCACCCCGCCCTGCGCCGGGTCCGCGGCACCATCCGCCTGGCCGCCGAGCGCGCCGCCGACGAGGCCGCCGCCGCGGCCGTGGGCGACCGCCGGCTGACCGCCCGCGCGATCGCCCGCGCCGCCCTGGCCGGCCAGGACGCCCGCTCGACGCGCCCGGACCTCGCCCCCGCCGCCGCCTCCGGGCCCGTACCGCACCGCGTGAAGGCGCTGCTGGCCACGCCCCATGTGCCCCGGCGCGCCGCGGCCTGGATCGCGGCGCTGCTGGTGGCCTGCACGGCCCTCTCCTTCGCCTCCTCGGCCACCGGCGTCCTCGTCGTCCACCACCGTGTGGAGATCGCCCAGGGCGAAGAATCCCGCTGACCGTTCCCGGTCGCCCGTTCGTTTCCTCCGGGTCCTCCGGGTCCTCCGGTCCTGCGGGTCCTGCGGGTCCTCCGGGCCTCCGGGTCCTCCGGTCCTGCGGGTCCTCCGGTCCTCCGGTCCTCCGGTCCTCCGGTCCTCCGGGCCCTCCGGGTCCTCCGGGTCCTCCGGGTCCTCCGGTCCCCGGCTCGTCCCGGTCCTCGGCTCCTCCGGTCCCCGGCTCTTCAGGCTGACTGGCGCGACGGAGGTTTTACGTATAACCTCACCCGTCAATCGCCCGTCCCGGAAGGCCCTGATGAGACGCATCGCCCTGGTCACCCTCGTCGTCGACGACTACGACGAGGCGATCCGCTTCTACACCGGGGCCCTCGGATTCCGGCTCGCCGAGGACGCCCCGCGCCCGGACGGCTCCCGCTGGGTCGTCGTCGCCCCGGGCGCCGGCCAGGACGGCACCGCGCTGCTGCTCGCCCGCGCCAGGGGCGAGGACCAGCGGGCCCGGATCGGCGACCAGACCGGCGGACGCGTCGGGTTCTTCCTGCACACCGACGACTTCGCCGCCGACCACGCCCGGATGCGCGCGGCGGGCGTGACCTTCCTGGAGGAGCCCCGGCACGAGCCGTACGGCACCGTCGCCGTCTTCCAGGACCTGTACGGCAACCGCTGGGACCTGCTCCAGCCCGCCGCCCCCTGACACCGCCGCAACCCAGCACCGCCGCCCCCTGACACCCACCCGCCGGATCCCGAACGGCCCGGCACGCCACCGCCGAGGAAACACCGCACATGACCGCCGCCCCGCGCACCGCCCCCCGCACCGACACCCACCTCGACACCGAGGCCATCCGCCGGCTCCCCAAGGCCGTGCTGCACGACCACCTCGACGGCGGCCTGCGCCCCGCCACCGTCGTCGAACTCGCGGACGCGGCCGGACACACCCTGCCCACCACCGACCCCGACGAGCTCGCCGCCTGGTACGTCGAGGCCGCCGGCTCCGGCGACCTGGTCCGCTACATAGCGACCTTCGAGCACACCCTCGCCGTCATGCAGACCCGCGAGGGCCTGCTGCGCACCGCCGAGGAGTACGCCCTCGACCTCGCCGCGGACGGCGTCGTCTACGGCGAGGTCCGCTACGCCCCCGAGCTCATGGTCAACGGAGGGCTCACCCTCGGCGAGGTCGTCGCCACCGTCCAGGAGGGGCTGGCCGCCGGCATGGCGAAGGCGGCCGCCGCCGGCACCCCGGTGCGGGTCGGCACCCTGCTGTGCGGCATGCGGATGTTCGACCGCACCCGGGAGGTCGCGGACCTCGCGGTGGCCTTCCGCGACGCCGGCGTCGTCGGCTTCGACATCGCCGGCGCCGAGGACGGCTTCCCGCCCGCCGACCACCTCGCCGCCTTCGAGCACCTGCGGCGCGAGAGCGTGCCGTTCACCATCCACGCCGGCGAGGCCCACGGCCTGCCCAGCATCCACCAGGCCCTCCAGGTGTGCGGCGCCCAGCGCATCGGGCACGGCGTGCGCATCACCGAGGACATCGTCGACGGCAAGCTCGGCCGGCTGGCCGGCTGGGTGCGCGACCGCCGCATCGCGCTGGAGATGTGCCCGACCTCCAACCTCCAGACGGGCGCCGCCGCCTCGATCGCCGAGCACCCGATCACCACGCTGAAGGACCTCGGCTTCCGGGTCACCCTGAACACCGACAACCGCCTGGTCTCCGGCACCACGATGACCCGGGAGATGTCCCTGCTGGTCGAGCAGGCCGGCTGGACCGCGGCGGACCTGCGCACGGTCACGGTGAACGCGGTCAAGAGCGCGTTCATCCCCTTCGACGAGCGCAACGCCCTGCTGCGGGACGTGGTCCTGCCCGGTTACGAGTCCGCGCTCTGAAGGAGCCCGCGGACGTAGGCGGCCTGTCCGACGTGCTGGAGATCGTCGGACAGGACGCTCACCAGGCGCACGCCCAGAGTGACCGGCGGGTCCCAGCGCTCGTCCACGACGCGCTCGAGGTCCTTGGCGGCCAGCTGCCGCAGGACCCCGAGCGTCTGCTCGTGCACGGCGTCGTAGTAGCCGGTCAGCAGGTCGCCCGAGTCGACCCGCACCTTGGCGACCTCGGCCGGGCTGTGCCCGTAGCCCGTGTCGTGGCGGCCCAGGCCGAGACCGAAGCGCTTCTCCCAGTCCTGCGCGAGCCACACCTGCTCCAGGCCGAACGCGCCGGCCACGTGGTCGTCCTGGACGCGGGTGAGGTGCCACAGGAGCCAGGAGACGGAGTTCGCGCCGGCGGCGGGGCGTGCGTTGAGCCGCTCGGCCGTCAGGCCGTCGACGACGGCGTGGACTTCTTCCTGGATGCGGCCGTAGCCGTCGATGAGGATGTCCTTCGCATGCATGCGTCCACCATCGCGCATCACCGCCCGCCGTGCGGCCGGGACACCCGCTCCGGCGTTGCTAGGGCTGGTCCGCGTCCCGGCTCATGAGCAGGGTCATCAGGGCGCGCGCCGCGGGGCTGGCGGCCCGTTCGGGCGGCAGCAGCGCGACGGTCTCGTACTCCGCCTCACCGGTGCCCTTGAGGGGCAGCGGCGTCAGCGACGGCCGCTTGTGCCGGAAGTGCTGGGGCACGACGGCCACGCCGAGGTTCTCGTCCACCAGGTCGAGCAGGGTGTGCACGTCGTTGACCTCCAGGGCCACCGTGCGGCGTACGCCCGCGGCGGCGAAGGCCGCGTCGGTGGTGCGGCGCGGCCCCCAGTCCGGATGGAAGTCGACGAAGACCTCGCCGCCGAGGTCCGCGGGTGTGACGGCCGCGCCGCGCGCCGCGAGCGGGTGTTCCGGGTGGCACAGCACCGTCATCGGCTCGCTGGTCAGTCCGACCGAGCGCAGCAGGTCGCCGTCCGCGCGGGTCCGGTAGGCGAACGCCAGGTCCAGCCGGCCGGCCGCGACCTCCTCAGCCAGCGCGCCCGAGCCCGCCTGCCGCAGCCTGATCTCCACGTCCGGATGCCGGCCCCGGAACGCGGCGAGCAGCCCCGCCACGTGCACCCCCGCTATGCACTGCTCGGTGCCCAGCGACAGCGTGCCGCGCAGCACGCCCTGCACCGCGGCCACCGCCTCGTGCGCCGACCGCACCTGGGCGAGGATCCGCTCCGCCTCGCCGAGCAGCGCGCGCCCGGCCTCGGTGAGCGTCACCCGGCGCGTGGTGCGCACGAACAGCGGTGTCTGCAACTCCCGCTCCAGCGCCCGGATGGACGCCGACAGGCCCGACTGGGACACCATCAGCCGCTCCGCCGCACGGGTGAAGTGCCGGTCCTCGGCGACGGCGACGAAGTGCTGGAGGTGGCGCAGTTCCATGACTGAGAAGCCTAGTCGTTGAATCCCATCGGATTCTCCTGTTGGACCACTGCCCGCGGCCGGCGTCAGAGTGGGGGCGCCGGTTCCGCCGGGCCGGCGCTCCACCGCCAACCCCTCATGGAGTCGCGTTGCACACCGCCCACCCCGACCGCTATGCCGACATGCCCTACCGGCGCACCGGACGCAGCGGCCTGAAGCTCCCCGCGCTGTCGCTCGGCCTGTGGCACAACTTCGGGCCCAACCGCCCGGTGGAGACCCAGCGCGCCATCCTGCGCCGCGCCTTCGACCTGGGCGTGACCCACTTCGACCTCGCCAACAACTACGGACCGCCGCCCGGCGCCGCCGAGTCCGCGCTCGGCGAGGCCCTCGCGGCGGACTTCGCGCCGTACCGGGACGAGCTGGTGATCTCCACCAAGGCGGGCTATCTGATGTGGCCGGGGCCGTACGGCGAGTGGGGCTCGCGCAAGTACCTGCTGTCCTCGCTCGACCAGAGCCTGAAGCGCATGGGCCTGGAGTACGTCGACATCTTCTACTCGCACCGCCCCGACCCGGAGACTCCCCTGGAGGAGACGATGGGCGCCCTGCACTCGGCGGTCCAGCAGGGCAAGGCGCTCTACGCCGGCGTCTCCAACTACTCCCCGGAGCAGACCCGCGAGGCCGCCCGCATCCTCGCGGACCTCGGCACCCCGCTGCTGATCCACCAGCCGCGCTACTCGATGCTGGACCGCCGCCCCGAGGAGCAGGGCCTCCTGGACACCCTGGACGACCTCCAGGTCGGTTCCATCGCCTACTCCCCGCTGGAGCAGGGCCTGCTCACCTCGCGCTACCTCGACGGCATCCCGGAGGACTCGCGCGCCGCGAGCGACAGCCCCTTCCTGAACAGCGACGCGGTCACCGGCGAACTGGTGGACCGGCTGCGGGCCCTGGACGAGATCGCCAGGTCCCGCGGCCAGTCCCTCGCCCAGATGGCCCTCGCCTGGGTGCTGCGCGGCGGCCGCGTCACCTCGGCCCTGGTCGGCGCGAGCAGCCCGCGGCAGCTGGAGGACAGCGTCGCCGCCATCGGCAACCTCGACTTCGACCCGGCCGAACTGACCCGCATCGACGCCCTCACCACCGGCGCGTGAGCGCACCCGCGGGCCCCTACGCCCCCTGCGGCACCCGGTCCAGGAAGCCGAGGACCGAGCGGATACGGCCCTCGGCGTCCAGGGTGATCACGTCGGAGCCGGCGACCGGGGCACTCCCGTCGGTCCCGTTGACCAGTTCCCACGAGAACCGGGCGGTGTCGTGGTGGCCGTCGACGCCCCCGGTGAGCCGGAAGGCGAAGCCGGGGAACTGCTCGCGCGCCGCGGCGATGACGGCGCCGATCCGCTCGTGGCCGGCCGCGTCGGCGAGGGGGTCGGTGTAGCGGCCGTCCGGGGTCCAGGCGGCGGCCACCGCCTTGGCGCGGGCCTCCGGCTCGGCGGCGTTCCAGGCCTCGAAGTAGCGGGCGACGGCGTTCTCGTAACGGTCGGTGTGCGTGGACATGGCTGATCGGCCTCCATCGAGGTCACAGGTGCGGATCGTGGACTTCGGACGTCCGTCCGATGGCTCCACCCTGCCGGGCCGTGCCCGGGGGGTCGATTACCGCAGGGGTAATGGCGGCCCCGAACCTCCGCGGCCCCGAACCCCCGCGCCCCAGTCACCGCACCCGCACCGCCCGGCCGGATTTCGGCCAACTGCCGCGCGGAATATGCCAGGAGACTGGCCGGAAAGTCATGGTGACACTGTTTCAGGAGTCAACATACTCGAAGGTCAGGGACGTAGTACCGCACACGGGTCGCAAGGGGAACGAGGAAGCACCGGCAGAAGCGGAGCGCGACGGGGGAGGAGCAGTGCACGACGAATTCCTGTGCCACGTCACGGCGTACGGCATGTGCGACGGCCGCCGGATCGGGGTGCCGCTCGGTACCTACCGGGCGCCCACCCTCGCCCTCGCCCTGTGGTGGCTGCGCGACCGGGCCTCCTGGATCGCCGAGCGGCTCGACCCGTTGCCCGAGACCACCCGCATCCCGGCGAGCGCGCTCGTCCCGGTGCCGGACGGCGTGCCCGACGTGCCCGCCTTGCTGCGCGCCTGGTGCGCCGACGTGGCCCGGCAGGAGACCGTGGCCGAGCGGCTGGCGGAGGGACGCCTGGTGCGGATCGCGGCCGGCGACGACACCACCGAGTACGAACTGCTCGCCGAGTCCGTGGACGCCCTGCGCATGCAGCGCACCCTCCCGGCCCTCGTCCTGCCCAGGGCCTGACACCCACGACCACCCGCGACCACCGGGCGAGCCCGTTCAGGCAGGGCGCGAAACGGGGCACATCGGTAGAATTCAGCCATGGCTGAGCAGCCGGTCGCCCCGACTGCACCCGAGCTCCTCCTGGAGACGGAGACGGGCTCGACGGTGATGACCCCCAGCCGCGACTACCACGTCGGACGCGACCCGCTCAGCGACGTGGTCCTCGACGACGCCCGGGTCTCCTGGCACCACGCGGTGCTGCGCCCCGAGGACGGGCACTGGACGCTGCACGACGACGACAGCACCAACGGCACGTACGCCGACGGCCGGCGCGTGAACGACTGGGGCGTCCGCCCCGACAGCGTGATCCGCTTCGGCAACCCCGTCGACGGCCCCACCGCCGTCCTGGTGCCCCGCCCCGACCCGGCCCCCGACCGCCCGTCCTCCGTATCCCTGCCGTCCCTGACCACGACGTTCCGCCGGCCCACCGCCGTACGGCCGCTGCCCGCCCGCACCCTGCGGATCGGCCGCGCGGACGACAACGACCTCGTCGTCGACGACCTGATCGTCTCGCGCCGCCACGCCGAACTGCGCGCCCGCGAGGACGGCGGCCACGACATCGTCGACCTCGGCAGCCACAACGGCACGTTCCTCAACGGAACCCCGGTGAGCCGGGCCCCGGTCGGCCCCGGCGACATCATCGGCGTCGGCCACTCCTCGTTCTGCCTCGTCGGCGACGAGCTCCAGGAGTACGTCGACACCGGCGAGGTCTGCCTGGACGTGCAGGACCTCACCGTGACCGTCGACCGGGGCCGCAAGATCCTGCTCGACCGGGTGTCCTTCCCGGTGGGGGAGAAGTGCCTGCTCGGCGTGGTCGGGCCGAGCGGCGCGGGCAAGTCCACCCTGCTCGGCGCGCTGACCGGGCAGCGCCCGGCCGGACACGGCACGGTCCTCTACGACGGCCGCGACCTCTACCGCGACTACGCCGAGCTGCGCCAGCGCATCGGCCTGGTCCCGCAGGACGACATCCTGCACGCCCAGCTGACCGTGCGGGCCGCCCTCACCTACGCCGCCGAACTGCGCTTCCCGCAGGACACCTCGCAGGCCGAGCGCCGTACCCGGGTGGAGGAGGTGGTGCGCGAACTCGGCCTCCAGGAGCGCGTCGAACAGCCCGTGCACAGCCTGTCCGGCGGACAGCGCAAACGCGTCAGCGTCGCCCTCGAACTGCTCACCAAGCCCTCTCTGCTCTTCCTCGACGAGCCGACCTCCGGCCTCGACCCGGGCATGGAGCGCTCGGTGATGCGGATGCTGCGGGGCCTGGCCGACGACGGCCGCACGGTCGTCGTCGTCACCCACAGCGTCCTCAGTCTCGACGTCTGCGACCGGCTGCTCGTCCTCGCGCCGGGCGGCAAGGTCGCCTACTTCGGGCCACCCGGCGAGGCGCTGGACTTCTTCGGCTTCGACCAGTGGCCCGAGGCCTTCGAGGCGTTCGAGAACGACCGCGGACGGGACTGGGCGGGCGCCTACCGCGACTCGCCGCAGTACCGCCGCCACATCCTGGACGCCGGCGCCCAGCCGCACCTGCCGCGCTCCGGCCCCCTCCCGGCGGCCCCGCCGCCCCGGCCGCGCAGCTGGATCGCCCAGCTCGTCACGCTCGTACGCCGCTACACGGCCGCGCTCGCCGCCGACCGCACCTTCATCGCCACCATGGTCGCCCTGCCGTTCCTCACCGGGCTGATGGCCCGCGCGGTGGCCGGCAGCAGGCTCACCCCCCTGACCGCGATGAACGTGCTGCTCATCCTGTGCGTGGGCGGCATGCTGACGGGCTCGGCCAACGCGGTGCGCGAACTGGTCATAGAACGGGTGATCTACCAGCGCGAACGGGCCGTTGGCCTGCCCAGATCGGCGTACCTCGTCTCCAAGGTCGTCGTGCTGGGAGCGATCACGGTCGCGCAGGCCGTGGTGCTGACCTTGGTGGGCCTGCTCGGCGTCGATCTCAACGCTCCGGGCGGCAGAGGCGTGCTCATGCCGCCGCTGCCCGAGATCGCCCTCGCCGTGGCCCTGCTGGCCTTCACGGCGATGCTGCTCGGCCTGCTGGTCTCCGCGCTGGTGCCCAAGGAGGACGTGACGATGCCGCTGCTGGTGCTGCTGACCGTCGTCCAGGTCACCTTCTGCGGGGCCCTGGTGCGGCTGCACGGCATCCCCGGGCTGGACCAGCTGACCTGGCTCGTGCCCTCGCGGTGGGCGCTCGGGGCGATGGCGGGCACCGTCGAACTGGCCCGGATCGTGCCCAGCGACCTGACCTCCGACCCGCTGTTCCGGCACTCGGCCGAGGTGTGGCTGCGCAACCTGGCCGTGCTGCTGGTGCTGGCCGCCGCCTTCGGCTGCGCCGTCTCCCGGCTGCTGCGCCGGCACGAACCTGCCGTGATGCGCAAGTGAGGGCGCCCCGATGACCAGCCCCGGCTTCCGGCCCACCCACGTGATCCCCCAGGACGGGCTGCCGGCCTGGGAGGAGCCCGACCCCGCCCGGCCCACGCTGCCCCTCGACCCCCTGCTGCCGGTGCGGCTGGAGGAGCGGCGCGGCGACTGGGGCCGCATCCTGTGCGCCAACGGCTGGACCGCCTGGGTCGACGGCCGCCTCCTGATCGCCGTGCCGCAGGAGCCGCCCGGGGCCGACGGACCGCCCGCCCGCACGGCCGACCCGCGCCCGCTGCTGGAACGGGCCGCGCAGGCGCTCGCCCACTACCGGGCCGCCGTGGACGAGCTGACCGGCGGCGGCCTCGACGGCGAGGCCTTCCGCGAACGCACGCACGGCATGCGGGTCGGCGTCGTCGTCGACGGCGAGTCGGTGTGGCTGTACGACAGCGACCACGGCCGCTGGGAGTACGCCGACGGCGCCCACCTGACCACCTTCGCCACCGACGCGGCCCCCCGGGACGCGGCCCCGGACGCCCTGGCCGCGTCCCGCCCGGACGAGGTGCACGGCGCGAGTTCCGCGAGCGGCGCCACGAGTGCGGCCGGTGCCACCGGCGCGAGCGGCTCGACGGGCGCGGCCGGCACCGCGGGCCGGGCCGGTGCCACGGCAGCCGCCGGTGCCCTCGCGCAGCCGGACCGCTTCCCCGCGCCCGGCTCTGGCGGCGGACCTGGCCCGGCCGGTGAGCCCGCCGAGCCCGCCCCCGCTCACGGGACGGCCGACCGTCCCACCACGGGCCGGGTACCGGACCGCCCGCAGGAGCAGCTCCCCGAACGTCCCCCGGACCGCCGCCCCGGCCGGGCCGACGTCCGCACCGCGACCCGGGTCGTCACCCCCGACGGCGACCCCTGATCCCGCCGCCGGCGCCACCCGTGCCGCCGGCGCCCCCGGCACCGCCCCGGTCACCGCCCCCGTCACCCGCGCCGCCGGTCCCTCGCGCGGCGGGCCCGGCACCCTCCGCCGGGATCTCGCCCCTGCGGCGGACCCGGCGGGCGCCCAGGGCGCCGACAAGGCCCGCGAACACGCCCCACAGGAGGGCGAGGCCCAGGGCGCTCCAGAACCGGGGGCGCAGGAGGACCTCGCCGGAGAGGTTGCCGCCGAGGTCGCCGATGCCGAGGAGGGACAGGCCGTAGTGGGCGAGGACGCGGCCCACCAGACAGATCATCAGCACGGTGAGCAGCAGGGCCACGGCCATGCGCACGGCGTGCCGCGGGACCCCCACGCCCGCCGGTGAGCGTGTCGCCATCAGGAAGCCCGCCGCGGGCAGCAGCACCAGGTCGGCGACGAGCAGCCACCACACCCGCCCGTCGTGCTCGGCGAGCGTGCCGAGGTTCAGCGTCGACACGTCGGGGGTACGCAGCACCTCGTCGAGGATGTGGGGCATCGGCAGCCCGAACGGGCCGTCCACGCGGCCGTTCCAGGTGGCGCCCATGCCGATGGTGAGGGCGAGCCAGGTGAGGTTGGGCAGGCCGAGCAGGATCACCGCGAAGGTCTCCGCCGGGTGCCCGCGGGTGGCGGCCGTCACCAGGGCGACAACGAGCCCGACGAGGACGTACACCAGCAGCAGCGCGACCATGGCGTACGCCGCCGGGCGCACCGCGGTGCGGAACCGCAGCAACCCGGCCGGCAGCGGAGCGCCGTGCGCCACGAGCAGCGCCAGCACCAGCACACCGGCCAGCCACAGCAGCCCGAACAACACGGTCAGCGGCACTTGCGTGGTGAAGCCGACCTCGGGCGTGGCCCCGAGCAGCCCGCCGATGGCGCCGAGCACGCCGTCGCCGAGGTCGACGGCGAAGGTCTGCCGGGCGCCGAACGCCAGGCCGATCAGCGCGAGCAGCCACAGGACGCCGATCCGGGCGGCCCACCCGGCCAGTTCGCGGGCCCCGGCCACCGCCCGGTTGCGCAGCGGGCGCAGGAAGCCGGCCGCGACGACCAGCGCCCCGACGAGCGTGACCGACAGCGGCATCACCGTGATCCCGGCGTGCGTCCGGGCGAGTTCGCCCGCGTTGCCCGTGAGTTCCACGGTGCCGCCGACCGCCGCGACCACGGTGGCGGCGACCACGCGCGCGAAGGCGTTGTCGGGCAGGTTCGCGGCCCCCGCCGCCCACAGCCCGAGCGCCGCCACCACCCACATGGCGACCAGCCCGGCCAGCACCGTGGCCAGGGCCTGGACCCAGCCGTGGCGGGCGACGGGCGGCGCGGAGGGGCGCGGTGGGCTCACGCTGCCACGCTAAGCAGGGCGGGCACGGCACGCCCGCCGGGAGGTCCGTCCGCGTCCGCTTGCGGGCCGCACGGGACCGGAGCACACAATGGTGGTGTCCGCGAAGAGCGGAGCCAATCGAGTGATTCTCCGTTGATTCCCCGTTGGTTCGCCGCGGAAAGCCGACGTCGGGAGTGCTCGTGAGCGTCGAACCGCCGGCCTCCGGCCGTCCCACAGGACCTCCGTCCGGCCCCCTGTCGGGACCCCCTTCCCAGCCGCCGGGAGGCCCGCCCACCCGGCCCTCCGGCGCCGGGGGCGGCCCCCCGCGCGAGCCCCGGCGGCCCTGGTGGACCTCGGTGCCCCGTATCGGCGTTCTCGCCGCCGTCGTGGTGGCCGCGGTCGTCGTGGCCGTCGTCCTCACCAACTCCGGCGGACCGCAGGCGCGCGGCGAGGTCTTCCTCCAGCCGGCCGCGGCCACCGGCCCCGACCCCTTCACCGCCTCCTCGGCGACCGGCTCGGACACCTCCACCGCACAGCCCCCGCAGGGCCGGCCCTCCGGCACGGCGCCCACCGCGCCCTCGGGCACGGGATCGGCGGCCCCGAACACGCTGCGCGGCATATCCGGCGGGGCGCCCGGCCTCTACACCGGCACCCACAACTCCGCCAGCTGCGACGTGGAGAAGCAGATCAAGGACCTCCGGGCGGACCCGGCCCGGAACGCCGCCTTCGCCTCGACCGTCGGCGTCAGCCCCTCCGGCGTGCCCGGCTACCTGCGCTCGCTCACCCCCGTCCAGCTCGGCATGGACACCCGCGTCACCGCCCACGGCTACCGGGACGGCTCGGTCACCACGTACCAGTCCGTCCTCCAGACCGGCACCGCCGTCCTCGTCGACGCGCACGGCGTGCCCCGCACCCGCTGCGCCTGCGGCAACCCGCTGTCGCCGCCGGTCGCACAGTCCGCCGCGCCCAAGTACACCGGCCAGTCCTGGGCGTCGTACCGCCCGCAGAACGTCGTCGTGGTCACGCCCGCGCCCAGGCCCGTCAAGACGTTCGTCGTCTACGACCCCGGTCAGCACAAGTACTTCTCCCGCGACCACGGCGACCACGGAGGCAAGGACCACTGGACCGAGCCGCCCAAGCACCCGCCGGCCCCGAGCGCGAGCGTGACGCTGCCCAGCAGCACGCCGCCGTCCGCCTCCAAGCCGGGCTCTCCCGGCTCGGCGCCGCCGAGCCGGCCCTCGGGCAAGCCGTCCTCCGCCCCGCCCAAGCCGCCGGGGTCCTCGAACGCGCCGTCGTCGAACGCCCCGTCCTCCCACGCGCCCTCCTCGGCCCCGTCCTCGCAGCCGCCGTCGTCGCACGCGCCGCCCCCGTCCTCGCCGCCCCCCTCCCAGCCCTCGCAACCCGCGACACCCTCGGCGCCGCCGTCCTCCGGGCCGCCGTCGAACGGATCGCCCGCCCAACCGCCGGCGGGGACACCCCCGCCGCCGGCCTCCTGACCGCCGCGCGGCGGCACGGGCAGGGCGGCGGGTGCCGCGATGGCCGGAACCGGTGGACTGGCGCGCGCCGCGCTGGGTAAGGGCACTGTGCAGCGGTGTCCGGCCGGACCTGCGCTTGGCGAGGAAGACACGCATGACCGAGGATCTGGGCGGGGCAGTGGCGCCGACCGGCTTCGACGTGCCCGTGGAACCGCTCCGGCGGGCGGCGCACTACACCGGGGAGCCGGGATCCATAGCCGAGGCGCGCTCCTTCGCCGCGCACTTCCTGGACCGGCTCAGGACCGAGTGGTGCGCGGGGATCGGCCCGCGCTGCGGCGAGGCGCTGCTCCTGGTGGTGAGCGAGCTGGTCACCAACGCCGACCGGCACAGCAACGGGCCGTACATCCTCGAACTCGAGGGAACGGACAGCGCGGTGAGCGTGTGCGTCTACGACAGCAGTGCGGCCGTACCCCGGCGCTTCCCGCGCGACCCCGAGCGCGTCGGCCGGCACGGACTGGAGATCGTGCACGCGCTCGCCGCGGAGGTGACCGTCGAGCGGGTCCCGGTGGGCAAGCGCGTGCGCGCGCTGGTCCGCCTCGACGGCGACTGAGCGGGGTGAACACCCCCAAGTACCCGCACGCGGGCGGATGTATGCCTCGCCCGGCCGAGAGCGGAATTCACCCAGGGCGGAACGCCGCGGCCTTCCCCGCGCGGCCGGGACTCCTAGGCTGAGAAGGTGAGCAGCCAAGCGTCCGACCGAGCCCAAGCGCCCGACCGAGCCCGCGTCATCCCCCTGCGTCCGGGGGCCGTTGGGCAGGGAGCCGCCCGACCACCCTTCGAACGGCCCGTTCCTCGCGAACCCCTATGGCGCGACCTGGTCGGCGACGTGCTGCGCCGCGAGCGCCTCGCCCAGGAGCGCACGCTCAAGGACGTCGCGGACGCGGCGCGGATCTCCATGCCGTACCTCTCGGAGGTCGAGCGCGGCCGCAAGGAGGCGTCCTCGGAGGTCCTGGCCGCCGCCGCCCAGGCCCTCGGCCTCGGCCTCGGCGACCTGCTGTCACGGGCCCACGGCGAGCTGACCCGCCTCACGAGCCGCACCACGGCCCGCCGCCACGCCCCGGCCACCCCGCACCGCGACGGCCTGTGCCTGGCCGCCTGACGTGAGCGACGGGGCCCCGGGTCCGCCCCGGGGCCCCGTCCAACCCGGGGCTCAGACCATCGCGAGGCGGCGGCTCAGCACCTCGTCGGCGAGGCCGTAGGCCACCGCCTCGTGGGCGGTGAAGACCTTGTCGCGGTCCATGTCGGCGCGCAGGGCCGCCGCGTCGTGCCCGGTGTGGCGGGACAGCACCTCCTCGACCTGGGAGCGGATGCGGACCATCTCCTTGGCCTGGAGGGCCAGGTCGGACACCGTACCCTGCCGGCCGCCGCTCGCGGGCTGCCCGAGCAGCACGCGCGCGTGTTCCAGCACGAACCGCCGCCCCGGGTCCCCGCCCGCCAGCAGCACCGCCGCCGTGGAGGCGGCCTGTCCCACGCAGAACGTGGAGATCGGCGACTGCACGAACGTCATGGTGTCGTAGATCGCCATGAGCGAAGTGAACGACCCTCCCGGCGAGTTGAGGTACAGCGACACCTCCTGCTCCGGGTTGGCGGACTCCAGGTGGAGCAGCTGCGCGATGACGACGTTGGCCACCCCGTCGTCGATCTCCGTGCCCAGGAAGATGATCCGCTCGTTCAGCAGCCTGCTGAACACGTCGTAGGACCGCTCGCCCTGCGCCGTCCGCTCGATCACGTACGGAACCGTGTACGACCCCATGTCACAGCCCCATTCGCCGGCGCGAGGAGGCCGGGCGGACGTCGGCGAGCGATTCCACCACCCGGTCCACCATCCCGTAGTCCCTGGCCTGTTCGGCGGTGAACCAGCGGTCCCGGTCGCCGTCCCGCGAGATCGTCTCCACGCTCTGCCCGGTGTGCTCGGCGGTGAGCCGCTCGATGGTCCGCTTGGTGTGGTCCAGGTTCTCCGCCTGGATCTCGATGTCCGCGGTGGTGCCGCCGATCCCGGCGGACGGCTGGTGCATCATGATCCGCGCGTGCGGCAGCGCCAGCCGCTTGCCGCTGGTGCCCACGGTGAGCAGGAACTGGCCCATGCTCGCGGCGAACCCCATGACCAGCGTCGACACGTCGTTGGGGATGAGCCGCATCGTGTCGTAGATCGCCAGCCCCGCGGTGACCGAACCGCCGGGGCTGTTGATGTAGAGGCCGATGTCGGTGCGCGGGTCCTCCGCCGACAGCAGGAGCAGCTGTGCGCACACCCGGTTGGCCGACACCTCGTCGACCTGGGTGCCCAGGAACACGATGCGCTGGGCGAGCAGCTGGGCCGCGAGGTGGTCGTCGAAGCGGCTGGGCGGGGTGTCGCCCTCCTCGGCGCGCGGCAGCAGCGAGGTCAGTGGTGTCATCGTCTCTCCTCGTCGTGGACTGGGAATGCCGTCGACCCCACTGTCGGCCGCGCACGCGTCCCGCGGCCGGATTCTCTGCCGGCGGCAGATTCGCCACGGGCGGAACTTTCCCGCCGGTGCTCCGATGAGTTCCGCGGCCCGCGCCGGTCACCACTACTGACCGCGTCCGACACCCCAGGAGGTACTCGTGGCCGCCGAAGGATTCACCACCTGTCTCTGGTTCGACGGGCAGGCCGAGGAAGCCGCCCACTACTACGTCTCGGTCTTCAAGAACTCCAGCATCGGCCGGATCGGCCGCTACACCGAGGCCGGCCCGGGCCCCGCCGGGTCCGTGATCGCGGTCGACTTCACGGCCAACGGCCACAAGTTCGTCGCGCTCAACGGCGGCCCGCAGTTCAAGTTCAACGAGGCGATCTCCTTCCAGATCCACTGCCGGGACCAGGAGGAGGTCGACCACTACTGGGCCAAGCTCACGGAGAACGGCGGCGAGCCGGGCCCCTGCGGCTGGCTCAAGGACAAGTACGGCGTGTCCTGGCAGGTCGTCCCGGACGGGCTGATCGAGATGATCGGCGACGCGGACCAGGAGAAGGCCGCCCGCACCACCCGCGCCATGCTCGCGATGGGCAAGCTCGACATCGCCGCCCTGAAGCGGGCGTACGCGGGGGAGTAGCGGGTGCGGAGCGGCCGGCCCACCCGTCCGGGGGAGTGGGCCGGCCGCACAGGGGGGCCGGCGGGCGCGCTCGCGGGGATGCGCGCCCGCCGGGACGTGTGCGCCGGGACGCGTGCCCGCGCGGGCCGGGCCTCAGGAGAGGTCGTTCACCAGGACGGCCGCCCCGTCGAAGCGCCCGGCCTTGAGGTCGCGCAGCGCCTCGGGCGCGCGCGAGAGCGGATACGTGTGGGTGGTGGCGCGCACCCCGTGCCGGGCGGCCACCGCCAGGAAGTCCCGCGCGTCCTCGCGGGTGTTCGAGGTGACGCTGCGCAGCTCCTTCTCGTAGAACAGGTCGCTCTCGTAGTGCAACGGGGGGATGTCGCTGAGGTGGATGCCGGCGACCGACAGCACACCGCCCCGGTCGAGGGCGCGCAGTGCGACGGGGACCAGGTCCCCGGCCGGCGCGAACATGATCGCCCCGTCCAGCGGCTCGGGCGGCGGGTCGTGGGCGCCCTGCGCCGAGGCCGCGCCCAGTTCCAGCGCGAGCGCCCGGGCCGCGGCCCCGCGGGTCATGACGTGCACCGTGGCGCCCTCGGCCAGCGCCACCTGGGCGCACAGGTGGGCGCTGCCGCCGAAGCCGTACAGGCCGAGCCGTCCGCCGCGCGGCAGCGAGGTGCGCCGCAGCGCACGGAAGCCGATGATGCCCGCGCACAGCAGCGGCGCGAGCGCCACGTCATCCACCTCGCCGGGCAGCCGGTGGGCGAAGGCGGCCGGCACGGTCGTGTACTCGGCGTAGCCGCCGTCGGCGTCCCAGCCGGTGTACCGCGAGGCCGGGCACAGGTTCTCCGCGCCGCGCGCGCAGTAGGCGCAGGTGCCGTCGGTGCGGCGCAGCCAGGCCACGCCCACCCGGTCGCCGGGCGCGAAGCCGCTCACCCCCCGGCCCAGGCCCGCGACCTCCCCGACGACCTCGTGCCCCGGGGTGACGCCGGGCCGCCGCACCGGCAGGTCGCCCTCGGTGACGTGCAGGTCGGTCCGGCACACCCCGCAGGCCCGCACGCGCACCAGCAGCTCGTCGTCGGCCGGGACCGGCACCGGCCGCTCCACCAGCCGCAGCGGGTCCTCCTCCACCGGCCCGGGCGCGGCCACCGCCCACGCCCGCATGGTCTCGCCCGACATCGCATCCCCGTCCTGGTGAGGTCCGGACTCCTGCGTGCTCCTCCGCGTCCAGTGTGGCCCCCATGGGGCCCGGACCGAAGCGGAGTGGGGCGTTCGGCGCGCGGGCCGTCCGGCTCGCAACTAGCGTGAGGAGGCGGCAGCGAAGGCACGAGCCACCGCACGGGAGAGGCGGCGGGAAAGGGCGGCAGCCATGGCGCTACAACCTGAGGGAACCCCCTGCTGGACCGACGCGATGTTCACCGACCTGCAGGGGGCCAAGACCTTCTACGGCGAGGTGCTCGGCTGGACCTTCGCCGAGTCGTCGTCGGAGTTCGGCGACTACACGCAGGCCTACGCGGACGGCAAGGCGGTGGCGGCCGTCGTACCGCCCATGCCGGGGCAGGAGGGCCAGGCGCAGTGGTGCCTGTACCTCGCCTCGCCGGACGCGTCCGCGACGGCCGGGCGGATCCGGGAGCACGGCGGCGAGATCCTGATGGAGCCGATGCGGGTCGGCGACTTCGGCACCATGTGCCTGGCCCGCGAGCCCAGCGGCGCGGTGTTCGGGGTGTGGCAGGGCGGCGCCCACGAGGGCTTCGAGGCGACGGCCGTGCCCGGCGCGTACTGCTGGGCGGAGGTCTTCACCCGCGAGCCGGAGAAGGCCGACGCCTTCCTCACCTCCGTCTTCGGTTACCGCGCGCAGCGGGTCGCGGACGGGCAGGAGGACTTCACCATGTTCTCCGTCGGCGACGACACGGTGCTCGGCCGGATGCGGATGACGGACGACTTCCCGCCCGAGGTGCCCTCGTACGTCAACGTGTACTTCACCGTGCGGGACTGCGACGAGGCGGTGGCCGCCGCGACCCGGCTCGGCGGTGTGCTGCGGTTCGGCCCGATGGACAGCCCCTTCGGACGGTTCGCGGCCCTCAGCGATCCGCAGGGCGCGAACTTCTCGGTGATCGACATCACCACCACCAAGGGCGAGATGCCCCGCACCGAGGACGTCACCTAGGGCCCGCCCGGGACATGGCATCATCGGGGCCATGCGTGAACGTGTGGTGGCCGCCTGCGACGGGGCCTCGAAGGGAAATCCGGGTCCGGCGGGCTGGGCGTGGGTGGTCTCCGACGGGGCCGGGACCGCCCCGGTGCGGTGGGAGGCCGGCGCGCTGGGCACCGCCACCAACAACGTCGCCGAACTCACCGCGCTCGAGAGGCTGTTGGCGGCGACCGACCCGGAGGTGCCGCTCGAGGTCCGGATGGACTCGCAGTACGCGATGAAGGCGGTCACCACCTGGCTGCCCGGCTGGAAGCGCAACGGCTGGCGGACGGCCGCCGGCAAGCCGGTCGCCAACCAGGAGCTCGTCGTGCGGATCGACGAGCTGCTCGACGGCCGCTCGGTCGACTTCCGCTACGTCCCCGCCCACCAGGTCGACGGCGACCCGCTCAACGACTTCGCCGACCGCGCCGCCAGCCAGGCCGCCACCGTCCAGCAGGCCGCGGGCAGCGCCCTCGGCTCGCCGGAGCCGCCGCCCTCGCCCGTCGCCGCCGCCCCGGCCGCCGCGCGCCGCCGGGCGGGCGGGACCAAGGCGGCGGCGCCCAAGCGCGGCGGCGCCGGTTCCTCCTCGCGCACGATCAAGGCTAAGTTCCCGGGCCGCTGCGTCTGCGGCCGCTCCTACGCCGCCGGTGAGCCCATCGCCCGCAACGACCAGGGCTGGGGCCACCCGGAGTGCCGCACGGCGGCGGCCGGCTAGGCCCACTGGGCGGACTGGGCCGACTGGGCCGGCTCTGCCGTCTCAGTCGGTGTCGAAGGTGTAGTGGGCCGTGTGGTCCAGCATGTCCGCCGGGGTCACGTCGTTCCACGGCTTCATCGTCTCGCGCAGGTCCACCACGTCCGGCGTGCCGCCGGTCGGCACATAGCCCGAGCCGGGGTGCCGGCGCTGCCACTGGGCCCACAGCTTGTCGACGTAGGCGTGGTGCAGCCAGAAGACGGGGTCGTTGGGGGAGACGCCGGTGGCCATCTGGCCGCCGACCCAGACGTGGACGCGGTTGTGCAGATTGGCCCCGCGCCAGCCCTCGAGGTGGTTGCGGAAGCCGTCCGAGGCGCTGTTCCACGGCGCGGCGTCGTACGCCGTGATCGCCAGCACCGAGTCCACCTCCGCCCGCGTCGGCAGCTCGCGCACGCCGGTGCCCAGGGAGCGGCGCAGGTAGGTGCGGCTGTCGACGCGCACGTTGATGGGCCAGTTGCCGGTCGAGGCGGCGAACGGGCCGTCCGTCACGCGGCCGTCCGAGGCGCGGCCGGTGCCGCCGAGGAAGTCGGGCGCCCACAGCGGGGCGCGGGCCGTGCGGTCGGTGCTCCAGTCCCAGTAGGGCAGCGCGACCGAGGAGTCCACGGACTGAAGCGCCCGCTCGAACTCCAGCAGGAATCTGCGGTGCCAGGGCAGGAACGACGGCGAGCGGTGCCCGGTGCGTTCGCCGCTGTCGGTGTCGGCCATGATGAAGCGGTTGTGGGTGGTGACGAAGGCGTCGTAGCGGCCGCCGCGCTTGAGCTCCAGGACGGCGGCGACGAAGCGCCGCTTCTCGTCGGCGGACAGCGTGGCCTGGTTCTTGCGTACGGTCATGTGCGGGTGCTCCGGAAGTCCTTGCTCGGCGTGGTCAGTTGGCGGGGAAGGGCAGGAGCCGGGCGCCCTGGAGCTCGTCGACGGCGGCCCGCGCGGCGGCCCGCGGGGTCGCGACCGGGGCGTAGTGGCCCACGACGCTGATCCAGGTCCCGTCCGCGTTGCGCATCACGTGCAGTTCCGCGCCGTCGACGAAGACGGCGTAGTCCATGCCGTCCATGCCGTGGTGGTGGCCGCCGCCGGCGGGCCGGCCCTGTATCCGGCGGCCCTTGTAGACCTCGTCGAACGGCTCGGGCGCGCCGTGGGGGTGGTGCGCCTGCGCCGGGGCGGCCCACGCGCCGGGCATGGTGACGGCGTGGGCGCCGGCGGCCGCGGCGAGGGCGGCGGTGGCGGTGAGCGCGCGGCGACGGCTGAGTTCCGGCATACGGGACCTCCGGGGTGTGTCGGGGTGGGTCGCCGCATGCCTATCGGGCCGCCGTGGGCGGGGAGAAATCGGTGGGAACCGGTTGGTCATGATCCGGACAATCGCCTACATGTCGTACAAGCTTGAACCAGGATGATCTTGCCGCGGATGCCCCCGGCAACGCTCCGGAAGGGGTAATTCCTCGCTCCCGCGGGTGTGTTCCGCGTGTTCTCCGGCGGGCCGCCGCGCCACCTGTGGCCCCGGTCACGCACGGAAACTGACGCGATCATGGAAGGCGGTGTGGCGTACGGGGCTCCCGCTGCCCTGCGAGGTCAAATGACCGCTTTCGGTAGTTATCAGGGGTTTGCGTGAAGGCCGCCTGTGTCGGTGGCGGGCCCGCCTGCCTCTATCTCTCCATCCTGCTCAAGCGCCAGGACCCGGCCCACGACGTCACCGTCCACGAGCGCAACCCCGAGGGCTCGACCTACGGCTGGGGCGTGACGTACTGGCACGGGCTGCTGGACCTGCTGCGGGTCTGCGATCCGGAGTCCGCCCGCGCCGTCGAGCAGTGCTCGGTCCCGCTGGAGCGACGGCGTCGGGCGCAACCACTACGTCTGGCTCGGCACGACCAAGGTGTTCGACGCGTTCACCTTCTCCTTCGTGGACAGCGGCCACGGCTGGATCTGGTGCTACGGCTACGGGTACGGCGAGGGACACAGCACCTGCGTCCTCGAGTGCGCCCCGCACACCTACACCGGCCTCGGACTGGGACCGGCTCGCCGAAGGCGACCAACTCGCCCTGCTGGAGGAGCTGTTCGCCGGCGTCCTGGACGGCCACCCGCTCATCGGCCGCGCCGCCCCGGACGCGGGCGCCGCGCCCTGGCCGCACTTCCGCACCCTCACCGACCGCACCTGGTACCGGGACAACCTCGTCCCGCTCGGCGACGCCGCCCACACCACGCACTACTCGATCGGCGCCGGCACCACCCTCGCGCTGGAGGACGCGATCTGCCTGGCCGGCGCCCTGCGCGAGCACACGAGCCTCCGCAGGCCCTCGCCGCCTACGAGAGCCGGCGGTGGACGGCCCTGCTGTCCGCGCAATGCGCGGCCCGCCTGAGCGCCCAGTGGTACGAGAACCTGCCCCGCTACATCCGGCTGCCCCCGCACCGCATGTTCGCCCTGCTCGGCCAGCGCCACTCGCCCCTGCTGCCGTACGTCCCGCCGCAGCTGTACTACGGCCTCGACAAGGCGGCCGGGCAGTTGGAGGCGCTGCGCAGGCTGAAGCGGTGGCTGGGCCGGAGGGTGGCGCGCTCGGTGCAGGCGCGGGCGGGGCGCGAGTGACACACTGACGCCATGGACGAACGTGAATTCCGCAGGTCAGGACAGCACGCCTCGGTCGTCGGACTCGGCACCTGGCAACTGGGCGCTGACTGGGGCGACGTGGACGCCAAGGACGCCGAGGCCGTGCTGGAGGCCGCCGCCGAGTCGGGCGTGACCTTCTTCGACACCGCCGACGTCTACGGCGACGGGCGCAGCGAGCAGACCATCGCGACCTTCCTCAGCACCCGGCCGGACCTGCACGTGCTGGTCGCCACCAAGATGGGCCGCCGCGTCGAGCAGATCCCGGAGAACTACGTCCTGGACAACTTCCGCGCCTGGAACGACCGCTCCCGCCGCAACCTCGGCGTCGACCGCGTCGACCTCGTGCAGCTGCACTGCCCGCCGACGCCCGTGTACTCCAGCGACGAGGTGTTCGACGCGCTGGACGCCCTGGTCGCCGAGGAGCGGATCGCCGCCTACGGCGTCAGCGTCGAGACCTGCGCGCAGGCGCTGACGGCGATCGCCCGGCCGAACGTGGCCAGCGTGCAGATCATCCTCAACCCCTTCCGCATGAAGCCCCTGCGCGAGGTGCTCCCGGCCGCGCGGGAGGCCGGCGTCGGCATCATCGCCCGCGTGCCGCTCGCCTCCGGGCTGCTGTCCGGCAGGTACACCAAGGACACCGTCTTCGCCGCCGACGACCACCGCACCTTCAACCGGCACGGCGAGGCCTTCGACCAGGGCGAGACCTTCTCCGGCGTCGACTACGCCTCCGGCGTCGAGGCGGCCGCCGAGTTCGCCGCCCTCGCACCCGAGGGATACACCCCGGCGCAGACGGCACTGCGGTGGATCGTCCAGCAGCCGGGCGTCACCACCGTCATCCCCGGCGCGCGCTCCCCGGAGCAGGCCCGCGCCAACGCCGCCGCCGCCAAGCTGCCCCCGCTGCCGAAGGAGACCCTCGCGGCGATCGACGAGCTCTACGAGCGCCGGATCAAGGACCAGGTCGAGCACCGCTGGTAGCGGGCGCGCCCGTCACGGCTCCAGACGCAGCTGCCGTTCCTGCTCCTGGTCGCCGGGGGCGGTGCCCTCGTCGTGCGCCGTGAAGGCGCGGGCCAGCGTCTCGCTCGCCCGGCGCACGGACTCCGGGGTGCCCTGGACGGTGACGGTCACCGGCGCGGAGAGCCGGCCGCCGCCCTCACCGCCCCCGGGGGCCGCGCCGGCCGGGTCGGCGGAGAAGGTGGCCGTGCGGACCGTCGCGTCCTCGTCGGCGGGGAGCCGGTCGGGCGCCCCGAAGGCGCCCTCCAGGGCCTTCACCACCGCCTGGGCGTCGGCTACACCGCCGCCGTCGAGCGTCACCGTGAGCTGCGTGCCGGGCATCTGCCCAAACCTCCTCGGCCGGTCCGTGTGGGTCACGCAGCCGTGTAACCCCCGGGCCCTGCCTCAAACAGCCGTCCGGCCGGGCACGATTTACGTGCTTCGGGGAACTCGCGATGGCATGGGGCCGGGTTCGCGGAACGGGGAGGCGGCATGACGGTGACAGGAGACGACGTGGAGCGGCGACGGGGGCGCGACGAGACCGAGGAGGAGAGAGCCGACCGCATGTGGGTCGAGCTCATCCAGGAGGTGCGGGTCGCCCAGACCGGTGTGCAGATCCTCTTCGGCTTCCTGCTCACCGTGGTCTTCCAGCAGAAGTACGCCACGCTCGGCGCCACCGACAAGACGATCTACATCGTCACCGTCGTCCTGGGCGCCACGGCCACCGGCGCGCTCATCGGGCCGGTGTCCCTGCACCGGCTGGTCTCGGGCCGCCGGGTCAAACCCCAGGCCGTGCGCTGGGCCTCCCGGCTGACCTTCGTCGGTCTCGTCCTGCTCCTGGCCACCATGGCCGCCTCGCTGCTGCTGATCCTGAGGGTGGCGACGAACGGCGGCTTCGTGCCCTGGCTGGTCGCGGTCGTGGTCCTCTGGTACGTGCTGTGCTGGTTCGTCCTGCCGCTGTGGACCCGGCGCCGCTACACCTCCCGCTGAGACCCGCCCGCGAAGATCTCCGCCAGGAAGCCGTCGGCGCCGAAGTCCTCCTCGCCGGGGGCGACCACGTCGTGCGTCTCGCGCAGGAACGCCGACACCGCCGGCGCCCACACGAACACCGTCGCGTGGTGCCGTCCCCCGTCGGGGTGGGCGTTGCCGTAGAACTCCATGCACAGTTCCTCCCACGGGCCGTCGGACTCGGGGCGGAAGCGGACGTCGCCGAGGCCGACCGGCCGGGTCAGCCCCTCGCCGAGCATCTCGCGGTCCAGGGTCCACCGGGCGAGCACCCGGCCGTCGTGGCTGAAGACGACGGTGACGGCGAACGGGTCGCCGGCGTCGTAACTCAGGTGGGCCAGCACGGGAAAGCGTTCCGTGTCGCCCGCCTGCAACTGCACGACGAGACTCTTGTGCACGTAGGAGTTCACGAGAGGGGCCTCCGAGGGCATCAGGACGTAGAGCCCTCTAGTACCCCCCAAACGCGCAAGATGCTCAGGCAAGCGGGTGATTCACCGAACACCGCCCCGCGCGGTCCGCCGAAGCCGGTCAGCGCAGGGCGTCGCGCAGCGCCGGCAGCAGCGTCTTCGCCGACCATTCGAGGAACGCGTCCTGGGTCTCGCCGCCGATCTGCACCAGCGCGATCTCCGTGAACCCGGCCTCGGCGTAGGGGCGTACGGCCTCCACGAAGGCGTCCGGGTCGTCGCCGCACGGGATCGACCCGGCCACGTCATCGGGGGTGACGAACTGGGTGGCGGCCTCGAACGCGTCCGGGTGGGGCAGTTCGGCGTTGACCTTCCAGCCGCTGCCGAACCAGCGGAACTGCGCGTGCGCCCGCTTGACCGCCGTGTCCCGGTCGGGGTCGTAGCTGACCGGCAGCTGCCCCACCCGCGGCTTGCCCTCGCCGCCGTGCCGGTCGAACGCCTCCAGCAGCCCCGCCTTGGGCTCGGTGGCGATGACCAGGTCCGCGAGGTGGCCGGCGAGCCGGCAGGACTGCTCGCCGGAGACGGCGATGCCGATGGGCGGCGGCTGGTCCGGCAGGTCCCACAGGCGCGCGGAGTCCACGTCGAAGTGGGCGCCGTGCCGGGTGACATGACCGCCCTGGAACAGGGCGCGGATGATCTCGACGGCCTCCTCGAGCATCTCGTGGCGCACGTCGACGGGCGGCCAGCCGCCGCCGACAACGTGCTCGTTGAGGTTCTCGCCCGCGCCGAGCCCGAGCCGGAACCGGCCCTCGGACAGCAGCTGAAGCGTGGCCGCCTTCTGCGCCACGACCGCCGGGTGGTAGCGGAAGGTCGGGCAGGTCACGTACGTCATCAGCGGAATGCGCGAGGTCGCCTGGGCGGCCGCGCCGAGGACGCTCCAGGCGTACGGCGCGTGCCCCTGCGAGCGCAGCCAGGGAAAGTAGTGGTCCGAGGTCACCGAGAAGTCGTAGCCGGCCTCCTCCGCCCGCACCACGTGTCCGACCAGTTCACGCGGACCGGCCTGCTCGGTCATCATCGTGTATCCGATTTGCACCATGAGGGCCGGGTCCCCGGCTCACGGCGGGCGGAAACGGCGTTCTGGGGCCCGGCCGCACGCCGCCCGGCCGCACGCCGCGTGGCCGGGCGGGGCGCGTTCACACGTGTGCCGGGCGGAAGGTGTCCAGGAAGACGGTGAGCGCCTGCTTGTCCGCGGCCGAGGCGAAGACGCCGGCCGGGGTCGTCCAGCGCAGCGAGAAGCCCTTGCCGCCGCCGAGCAGGAAGCCCCGGCCGAAGGTGTGCACCCGGTCCTCCCCGCTGCCCGAGAGCCACTCCATGTCGGCCGCCCGGTGGCCCTGGTACGTCGTGGCGCGGATGTCGCCGATCCGCACGTACCCGCGATGCCGCCGCAGATCCGGCTCGACGTCCTCCCGCCACACCACGACCGGGTCGGGGCCGACGCGGTCGCTGTAGGTGACGGCGAGGGTGCGGTCGTCCCCGCCGGCGCCGAACAGGACCCGGTAGGACCCGTCGGGCGCGCGCGTGGTGCGCAGCCGCCCCCAGCCGGCGGGCAGGGCGACGGAGAAGCCCTCGGGGGCGGTGTAGCGGCGGTACCCGGAGGGCAGCGCGCCGGCCGTGGCGGAGGGGGAGGGGGAGGCGGACGGCGAGGCGCCGGTCCCGGTCCCGGTGCCGCCGGCGGAGGCCGAGGCCGAGGCGGTGGGCGGTTTCCCGGTCCGCGCGGAGGCTGCGGACCCGGAGGTGCCGGTGCCGGGCAGTTGGTGGGTCACGGCGAGGACGGCCACCGCGACCGTGACCACGGCGAGGGTGGTGCCCACGGCCATGGTCCGTCTGCTCCAGTTGCGGCCCGCCTCCCGGGCGGCGGCGTACACACCGCGCAGCCGGGGCCCAGGGAGCGGGGGCGCCACGGTGCCGGGGTCCTCGTTCGTCACGCGGGTGAGCGCCTCGCGGACCACGGGACGGGTCAGCCGCTCCCTGGAGTCCTTGCGCAGCAGGCCCTGTACGGCCTGGGTGAGCGGCCCGGCCCGCACCGGGCCGCGCAGCGGCAGCCGGTCCACGCTCCTGAGCGTGGCCTCGATCCGGCCGCGGTCGCGGAACGGCGGCCGCCCCTCGACCATCGCGTACAGCATCGCGCCGAGTGCCCACAGGTCGGCCGCCGGGCCGACGCGCTCGTCGCGGGCCTGCTCGGGGGAGGCGTACGAGGGCGCGGTGATACGCGGTGCCAGGGTGGCGCCCGCGAGCCCGAAGCCGGTGACGACCACCCCGCCCTGCTCGCGTACGAAGACCTGCCCGGGATTGAGCTCGCCGTGGGTGATGCCCTCCGCGTGCGCGGCCTCCAGTACGTCGAGGACGTCGACGCCGATGCGGGCGGCCCGTACGTAGTTGAACAGGCCCTCGGTGGCCAGGAGTTCGCCCAGCGGGGTGCCGTCGATCCACTCGGTGACCGTCCACAGCGCGTCCGCGCCGACGACGGCGTCCACGACGGTGGCGATACGGCCCGGCCGCAGCAGCCCCATGGTCTCCGCGGTGCGCATGACGCGCGCGGTGATGCGGCGGGCGCTCTCGGGATCCACGCCGGCCGGGAGCGTGGTCCGCGTCAGCAGCCGGGGGCGCTCCGCCGCCACGTCCTCGCCGTACCAGCAGACCTGGTTCGTCTCACGGTGGATGACCTCCAGGAGCCGGTACCGCCCGGCCACCAGGTCCTGTGCCGACACGTGTCCCTCGACCATGGTCATCCCTCGCTGAACCCCCGGTTTACGCCTTCCCCAGAGGTACGAAGGCGGAGACCGCATCTGTTCAAAGGAACCGCGTCCGAAGGCTGTTGCTGCCTTTTATTCAGTCGCTGTAGAGCGTGTGTGCGAGGGAATCTCATTTCCGGGTGCGTTCCATGGACCGAACGCACCCGCGCCGACCTCTGGTAACCATCGGTAAACAGCGTGCGGTGGCCGAATTCCGCCCGGGTGATCCCCTGTGACGCCTCAGCGCAGTCCGAACCTCTCGGCCCAGGACATGATGTCGGCCGTCGTGGCGTTGCCCCCGCACACCACCAGCCCGAGCCGGGCGCCGGACCCGATCCGCTCGCGGACCTGCCGGGCGGCCGGGAGCAGACAGCCCGCCGCCGGCTCGGTCCACACCTTGGCGTGCCCGGCGAGGTCGAGGCAGCCGCGCACCGCCTCCCGGTCGGAAACCACGAGCACCTCGTGGACCAGGGCCGAGACATGGTCGTACGTCGACTGCGAGACGGCCGGCGCGCTGAGCGTCGTCACGATCGAGGACAGGGCAACCGGGACCGGGCCGCCGGCCGCCAGCGCCTCGGACATGGCCTGGGCGCCCTCGGTCTCCACGCCCCAGATCCGCACCCCGGGCCGCAGCGCGCGCAGCGCGGCGGCGACGCCCGAGATCAGGCCGCCGCCACCGATGCTGACCAGGACATCGGTGAGTTCACCGGCGTCCGCCGCGAACTCCAGGCCGACCGTGCCCTGTCCGGCGATGACCACCGGGTCGTCGAAGGGGTGCACGAGGGTCAGCCCCTCGTCGCGCAGCCGGGTCGCGGTGGCGAACGCCTCGTCCATGCCGTCGGTCAGCCGCACCGAGGCGCCCGCCTCCTCGGCGATCGCCACCGACCGGGCCGGCGCCGACCTCGGCATGACCACCGTGGCTTTCACATGGAGGGCGGCGGCCATCACGGCGAGCGCGATGCCGTGGTTGCCGCCGCTGACCGCGACGACGCCCGCCGCCCGCTCGGCCGCGCCGAGCGAGAGCAGCTTCGCCGTCGCGCCGCGCGCCTTGAACGAGCCGGTGCGCTGGAGCAGTTCGAGCTTGGCGGTGACCGGTGCGCCGAGCAGCTCGGACAGGCCGGGGCTCGGCACGGCGGGGGTGCGCACGATGTGTCCGGCGATCCGCTCGGCCGCGGTTTCGATCTCCGAGATGCCGATCAAGGCCCTTCACCCTTCCGGCACGGAACCCACGACCGCACCGACCCGACCTTCACCCACCGAACCGTCCCAGGTCAACACGGGGACCCGTCGCGCGCCCCGGCCCGCTCCGGCGGGTTTCACAGGTCGCGGTCGAGGAGGAAGGCGGGCAGGGCGCGCAGCAGGGCCCCGGCCGGCGGGTGCGGGGCGGCCGAGTCGAGGGCCTCCCCGGCCGCCGCGATCCGGTTGCGGGCCTCGGCCAGCGCCAAGGTGCGGCCGCCGGCCGCCTCGACGAGCGCGGCCGTCCGGGCCGGGTCGGCGTCCGACTCCAGCAGTGCGGCGAGGCGCCGGCTGTCCGGGCCGGGCACCTCCAGCGCGGCCAGCACCGGGTAGGTCTTCTTGCGCTCGCGCAGGTCCGCGTGGACCGGCTTGCCCGTCACCGCCGGGTCGCCCCACAGGCCCAGCACGTCGTCCACGATCTGGAAGGCGACCCCGAGGTGCCGTCCGGCGCGGTCGAGGGCGTCGGCGCGCGCGGGTTCCGCCCCGCCGAGCACCGCGCCCAGCGCCATCGCGCAGCCCAGCAGCGAACCCGTCTTGTGCACGGCCATCGTCCGGTACGCCGCCAACGACACCCGCTCGCGCCCGGTCCAGGGCCGGGCGGCGAACAGCAGGTCGTCGGCCTGGCCGCGCAGCAGGTCGGCGAGGGTCGCGGACAGCCGGCGCAGGGCCCCGGGGCCGGCCGGGGCGGCGGCCAGGGTCTGCACGGCGAGCGCGAACAGGGCGTCACCGGCCAGGACCGCGGGCCCGGTGCCGTAGGCCTTCCACACGGCCGGGCGGCGTCGCCGCGTCGCGTCGCCGTCCATGATGTCGTCGTGCAGCAGGGAGAAGGTGTGCACCAGCTCCACCGCGACGGCCGCCGGCACTCCGGCCGCACCGGGCGCGCCGGCCGCCTCGGCCCCGAGCACCGCCAGCGCCTGTCGCACCCCCTTGCCACCCGGAGCGGCCGCCGGGGCGCCGCCCACCTCGCACCATCCGAAGGCGTACGCGGCCATCTCGCCGACCCACGGGTGCAGCCGCCCGACCGCCTCGCCGAGCGCCGGACGCACCAACGCCCGGCAGCGGTCCAGCAGTTCGGGCACGGCGACCGCGGCCGGCGCGGCCGCGGGCCCCGCGCTCACCGGCCCGCCCGCACGAAGGACCCGGTCTCGGGCGCCCGCTCCCCGCAGAACTCCTCCTGCGCCCGGCGCACCATCTCCAGGGCGTGGCGCAGGCCGATGCGGTCCATCGTGCGGGCCAGGCCGGCGAGTTCGGCCGCCGTCTCGGCGCGGTCGCGGCCGAGGTGCGCGAGACACTTGACGAGGCCGAGCCGGGAGAGGGCCTGTCCGCGCGGCTCGGCGATCGCCTCGAACTCCGCCAGCGACTCCTCGTACATCGCCCGCGCCTCGGCGTGGCGCCCGGCGCGGTACAGGACGTTGCCGCGCATCTTATGGTTGTAGGCGAGCGCGCTCGACAGCCGCATCGCCCGGCAGCTCTCCTCGGCCCGCGTGAGCAGTTCCAGCGCCCGCTCCGTGTCGCCGTCGCGCACCGAGACGACGTCGGCGAGCCCGCGCAGCGCCCAGGCGTGGCCGCGCCGGTCGTCGGCGTCCTCGGCTATCGCGGCCGCCTCCTCGAACATCGCGTACGCGGTGTCGTAGGACCCGGTGTTGCGGTGCATCTGCGCGATGCCCTCCAGGGCCCACACGGTGTGCCGCGCCTCGCCGCGCCTGCGGGCCTCGGCGAGCAACTGCTCGTGCAGCCGGCCCACAGCCTCGTAGTCGCCCTGGATCCGGCCGGTCTCGGCGAGGCCGGCCAGCGAGTAGCCGCGTACGACCACGTCCCCGCCGCGCTCGCCGAGCTCGGCGGCGAGCCCCAGCAGCCGCCGGGCCAGCGCGAACGCCCCGCGCTGCCGGGCCAGGGTGCCGCCGCTCCACAGCGCCCAGGCCATCGCCGCCGTGTCCCCGGCCTCCCGTGCGGCCCGGTAACTGGCCTTCCAGGCCCGGTCCGCATCCCGCACCTGGCCGAGCCGGCGGTGCGCCTCGGCGACGGCGAGTCCGGAGCGCGCCGCCTCCCCGTGCCGCCCGGCCCGCTCGGCGGCCGCCAGTTGCTCGTGGCCGGCGGCCAGCACATGGTCGAGGGAGGAGTTCACGGACAGGGAGGTGAGGGGGCCCTGGTATTCCGGGGCGAAAGCCTTGCCGTACATGCGTGCCTTCCTATACACAACGCGTATACATGATGTGCATAGCAGGACGGGGATACGGCCGCCGGGGTTGCCCGTGCGACGCGGATCACCTCGGGCCGGGCGTCAACTCCCTCAGTTCTGCTGGGGTTTGTGCGGTGTCGCCTCACTCGGCCGGACGACGGCGTACCCCTCGCCCTGGAGCATCAGCTGAACCGCCTCGCCGGAACCCCCGCGCAGCATCGAGCCGATCGACTGCGAGCGGTGCAGCGAGGTCCGCAGCCGGGCCGTCCAGCCCACCACCGCGTCGGTGTCCACGTACACCGGTTGCTGCGGGCTGACCGGTATGACGAGCGGGTTGCCCTCGCAGACCAGGCCCAGCCGCCCCTGCCCGGTGAACACGCTGTTGAACAGCCCGCCACCCGCTATGCCCGACCCCTTCACCGTCCTGATCGCGTAGGACAGCGAGGAGTCGAAGCACAGCACGTTGCGTCCGTTGACGGTGAACTCGTCCCCGGCTTCGAGGTCCACCACGAAACAATTCTGCGCCTCGTGCGCGAACCAGGCCTCGCCCTGCCCGCGCACGGCCATCAGCGGCAGCCCCTCCCCGGTGACCGCGCGCTTGAGCATGCCGCCCACGCCCTGGCCCTTGCGCTCGAACTGGAGGCTGCCCCGGAAGGCCACCATCGAGCCCTGGCGGGCGAACATCTCGCCGTTCACCGTGTACTTCAGGCACTTGGCGTTCTCGACGGACATGCCCGGCGCGGTCGCGGGCCCCACCACGTGCTCGCTGGAAAAGAGATCACCCTTCATGCGGGCATCGTGGCCCGGAGGGGCCCGTTCCGCCAAGATCACTGGGCGAAGTCGTTCACCACCTTTCGCCCGTCGGCCGGTACCGCCTCGCGCGCCTTCGCCTTCTTGCCGCAGAACGCCGACTCCAGGGTCCGCAGCATCGTCAGGTGCACCGCGCTGTTGTTGGAGGTGTTCACCATCGCGCTCAGGCTGCGCCGGCCGTCCTTGGAGGCGAACGCGTAGGTGTAGAAGCCCTGGACGGCGCCGGTGTGCCCGTACACCGACACCCCGCACGACAGGTCGCGGCGGCGCAGCCCGAGGCCGTACGCCTGTGCCGTGCCCGCAGGGATCCAGCGCTCCATCTCGGCGAGCTGCGCGGCGGGCAGCAGACGTCCGCCGAGCAGGGCCGACAGGAAGGTGTCCAGGTCGCGGACGGAGGAGATGAGGGCGCCCGCGCTCTGCGCCCAGGAGGCCGTCTGGTCGGTGGCGTCCACCAGGCTCGCCTTCGCCTCGTCCGGGGTGAGGTAGCCGTGGGCGTGGCGGCCGGGGATCCTGGTGTCGGGGTGGACGTAGAAGGTGTCGGTGAGCTTGAGCGGCTTGATGATGCGGTTCTCGTACTCGGTGCGCACCGAGTGGCCGGTCAGCTTCTCCACCAGCATCCCGGCGACGACGAAGTTGGTGTTGGAGTACGCGTAGACGGCGCCGGGCGCGTGGGTGCGCGGGTGCTTGAGGGAGCGCGCCACCAGGTCGCGGTAGGTGAAGACCTTGGTGCGCACCGCCTCGAAGCCGCTGACGGTGTGCGCGAACATGTCGTTGGTGTAGTCGTACAGCCCGCTGCGGTGGCTGAGCACGTGCCGCACCGTGATCCGGTCGTCGGGCAGCAGGCCCGGCAGGTAGTGGTTGACCGAGGTGTCGAGCCGCACCTTGCCCTCGGCGGCGAGCTGCAGCAGGACGACCGCGGTGAAGGTCTTGGTGACGCTGCCGATGCGGAACCGGTCGGCGGTGCTCATCGCCTCCCCGGTGCGGCGGTCGGCGACGCCCTCGGTGGCCCTGTGCACGACCGCGTGGTCGTTCCAGGCCGTGGGGTGGTCGTCGATCCGCGCCATCGCGCCGGGCGCGCCCTGGCCGAGCGCGGTGCGCAGCAGGCGGCCGAGCGCCGCGGTGTCCGGCGCGGGCAGCGCGGTGGCGGCGGCGTCCGGGCGGGTCCCGGCCGTGCCCGCCCGGCCCTGGAGCGCGTGCGCCGGCCCGGCCGCCAGGGTCAGCACCAGCGATCCGAGTACCGCACTCCTGCACATCGTCCGTGAGGTCATACGAGTCCTCTCCCGTCTCCGCTCGCGCGTGGGTCCGTGCGAGATCGATCACATCGGGGCAACGCAACCATCTCTCATCGCGTCACATCTCCACGGACGACACACAGTTGGTCATCCGCTGATCACTGAGTGGGGTGGATTGGCAAAGGATTGCCATGGACTGCGCGGAATGGATCATTCGTGCTTTACATGTGCATGACTGATCCATAAGGGTTCGTTGGCGGGGCCCGACCAGCCCCCATGGCGCAACGCCGCCATGTCCCGGGGCGGTTGGCGATCCCGGCCGCCTTCACTGACGAAGGAATCCTCAAGAGTGCACAGACCCCACATACGCACCGTGGCGGTCGCCGTCGCGGTGGCGACGGCCGCCACGGGGCTGGCCGGCACGGCGCTCGCCCTTCCCGGCGCGGGACCGGACAGCGCAGCGGCGGCCACGTCCGCCGCCGCCCCCGTCGTGCAGGCCGCCCGCGCGGCCGCCTTCGCCCACGCCTCGCAGACCGGCGTCGGTCAGGGGGACGACCTGCGGGCCCAGGACGTCATGCTCGACCCCGAGGGCGCGCGCCACGTCCGCTTCATACGCACCCACCAGGGCATGCCGGTCCTCGGCGGCGACCTCGTCGTCCACCTCGACCACGGCCTGGCCTACACCGGTGTCACCCGGGCCGCCGGCCACGACGTCGAACCGGCCACCACCAAGGCCAAGCTGACGCCCGAGCAGGCCGCGGCCAAGGCCGCCTCCGTCGCCAAGGGCGACGCGGGCACCGCCCACCTCGTGGTCGACGCCCGCGGCGGCGCCTCCGCCCTCGCCTACCAGGTGCAGGTCACGGGCAGCGCCACCACCGAGAGCGGGGGCTCGCGGACCGTCGTCGTCGACGCCCTCACCGGCAAGGTGCGCAGCAACACGCCCGACAGCGACGAGTTCCTGTCCCCGAAGCTGATCGAGGCCCTGCGCGAGCGCGGCGAGACGCTCGACCCCGCCACGGACAACGCGCCGCTGCCCTCCGGCCTCACGGCCGCCGGCAGCACCGCCGTCACCTACCCGCGCACCGTCACGGGCTCCGGCTCGTCGCTGTTCGTGGGCACGGTCTCCCTGACCACCACCCAGACGGCCCGCACCAGCTTCCTGCTCAAGGACGCCACCCGCTACGGCACCGAGACGCGGGACGCCAAGAACAAGCTGCTGGAGAACTTCTCCAAGGGCACGAAGATCACCAGCACCACCAACAAGTGGGGCAACGGCTCGGTCTCCAGCCGCACCAGCGCGGCCGTGGACGCCCAGTACGGCATCACCAAGACCCTGGACTTCTACAAGAAGACCTTCGGTCGCAAGGGGATCGCCAACAACTCCAAGGGCGCCCAGGCCATGGTGCACTTCGGCAACAAGATCGCGAACGCGTTCTGGGACCCGACGTGCAACTGCATGCTGTACGGCGACGGCGACGGCACGATGTTCAAGAAGCCGCTGGTCGCCCTCGACGTCACCGGTCACGAGCTGACCCACGGCGTCGTGGAGGCTACCGCCAAACTCGAGCCGACGTACGTGGACGCCAACGGCAACCAGTTCGGCGAGCCCGGCTCGCTGAACGAGTCGCTGGCCGACATCTTCGGCTCCAACGTCGAGTTCTACGCCAACAACCCGAAGAACCCGCCGAACTACCTGATCGGCGAGAAGCTGGGCCTCGCGCAGAAGTTCCTCCGGCGCCTGGACCACCCCTCGCTCGACAAGCTCGAGGGCACGATCGACTACTGGTCTGCCAGCACCTACTACACCGAGGTGCACGCCGGCTCCGGCGTCTCCTCGCACGCGTACTACCTGCTCGCCGAGGGCAGCGGCAAGAAGACCATCGGCGGCGTCGCCTACAACTCGCCCACCTACGGCGGCCTTTCGGTGAAGGGCATCGGCCGCGCCAAGGCCACCGCCATCTTCTACCGGGCGCTGACCCGCTACATGGTCTCCACGACCGACTTCCACGACGCGCGCGTCGCGACGCTGAAGGCGGCCAAGGACCTCTACGGCGCGAGCAGCACCGAGTACAAGACGGTGGACCGGGCCTGGGCCGCCGTCAACGTCACCGCCGCCAACACCCCGGCGGACCGTCACTGACGCGTCCGCACGGCCGGCCGGCCACGCTGACACGGGGATGCCCCGCCCTCGGGCGGGGCATTCTCATGCCGGGCTCAGCGCAGCGTGTCCGCCCAGTTCGCCGGGACCCGGCCCGCCGGTCCCGGAACCGGCTGGCCGACGGGGTGGGAGGCCGGCGGGGCGAGCTCGGGGCCGGAGTCGTACAGCTCGTCGGTGTCGTAGTTCCAGAACCAGGACTCGCCCGGCTCGTAGCTGCGGATCAGCGGATGCCCGGTGGCCCGCCAGTGGGCGGTGGCGTGCTTGGCGGGGGAGTCGTCGCAGCAGCCGATGTGGCCGCACGCGGCGCAGCGGCGCAGGTGGAACCACCAGCTGCCCGCCGCCTCGCACTCCACGCAGCCGCTGCCGCTCGGCGGCACACTGGTGTCGATTCCGTCGGTGCGGCCGGTTGTGTCGTTTCCCTGGTCACTGGTCATGCGGGCTCCTCGGACGTGAGCGGGACGCCGTCGGCGGACGGGTCCGGCGCCGGGCCGTCCCCCTGCGCCGCGGCCAGCGGCAGCAGGACCTGGAAACGCGTGTCGCCCGGCACCGACTCCACCCGCAGGGTGCCGTGGTGCTTGTTGACGACGATCCGCCAGGAGATGTCCAGGCCCAGACCGGTGCCGTGGCCGACCGGCTTGGTGGTGAAGAACGGGTCGAAGATGCGGTCGCGGATCCCGGCGGGCACCCCCGGCCCGGTGTCGCCGAACTCCACCAGCAGGTGCTCGTCCCGCCGCGCGGTGCGCACCGTCAGCGTGCCCTCGCCGCCGGCGTCCCGCATCGCGGAGACCGCGTTGTCGATGAGGTTGGTCCACACCTGGTTCAGCTCGGCCGGATAGCAGGGGATCCTCGGCAGCGCGCGGTCGTAGTCCTTGGCCACCGTGATCCGCGAACCGATCTTGCCCGACAGCATCAGCAGCGTGCTGTCCAGGAGTTCGTGCACGTCGGCCACCTGGTAGGGGGCGCGGTCCAGCTGCGAGTACTGCTTGGCGGCGTCCACCAGGTGCGAGACGCGGGTGGTGGAGTCCGCGATCTCGTCCATCAGCAGCTCGGTCTCCACCGTGTAGTTGAGCCATCCCACGGCGCCCGGCAGGATCTCCGCGTCCACCGCCGCCGCGACCTGCTCCAGCCAGTCCACGTCGAGCCCCGCCTGCACGAAGGTCGGCGCGAGCTGCCAGCCCTGCTCGATGCCGTGGTCCTCGAGCCAGTCGGTGAGGGCGTCCTCCCGGTCGGCGGCCTCCAGCGGGGTCAGCGCGGGCGCCTTGGCGACCCGCTCGGCCGTGCGCTCCTGGATGTCGATGAGCCCGGCCAGCTGGTCGGGGGAGAAGGGACTGCCGGCGATGACGGCGAGCTTGCGCCGCATCTTCGCCACCCGCTCCCGCAGGGACGCCGTCGCCCGCACCGCCGCCGCGGCCGGGTTGTTGAGCTCGTGCGTCAGCCCGGCCGACAGCGAACCGAGCGCCAGCAGCCGCTCCCGCTGGCCGATCGCGGCCTGGGTGTTCTTCGACCCGAAGAACAGGCCCTCCAGAAGGTGCACCGCCATCGGGAACCACTCGCGCATGATGCTCGCGAACGTGTCCGCCGGCAGCACGAAGAACCGTGTCGGCGCGGTCACCCGCATCGAGTTGTTGTAGACCTGCCGCACCCGGTCCCCGATGTACGCCTGCATCGCGCCCGCGTACACCCCGCGCTGCGAGGTCCGGGTCACCTCCACGTCGTCCCCGCCGACCCGGCGCGAGAGCACCACCGTGCCCTCGAGCATCACGTAGAAGCAGGTCGCCGGGTCGCCCTCCGCGTACACCGGGCCGGGCTCGAAGCCCTCCACCCGGCCCTCCGCGCACAACCGGCCCAACTGCTCGGCGGACAGCTTCTCGAACAGGAACAGCGACCCGATCTCCTGCGCGCTGCACGGCAGCGGCCGGCCGCTCACGACTGCTCCAGGTACCGGTGGACGAGCATCACGGCCATGGCTCCCTCTCCGACGGCGGAGGCGACGCGCTTGGCGGACTCCGCGCGCGCGTCGCCCGCCACGAACACGCCCGGGACGTTCGTCTCCAGGTGGTACGGCGGCCGGTCCAGCTCCCAGTCACCGGGCGGCCGCCCGTCCGCGGTCAGGTCCGGCCCCGCCAGGATGAACCCGCGCTCGTCGCGCAGCACCGTGCCGTCCAGCCAGTCGGTCAGCGGGGCCGCGCCGATGAACACGAACATCCAGTGCGCGTCCACGCGCTCCGTCTCGCCCGTAGCCGTGTCCCGCAGCGTGAGCTGCTCCAGATGGTCCGTGCCGTGCGCCGACTCGACGACGGTGCCGGTGCGCACGTGAATGTTCGGCGCCTCCTCGATCTGCTGGATCAGGTAGTACGACATCGACGCCGACAGGGACGCGCCCCGCAGCAGCAGCGTGACCGACTTCGCGCCCCGGGACAGGTACATCGCCGCCTGGCCCGCGGAGTTGGCGCCGCCGACGATGTAGACGTCCTGGCCCTGGCAGGCCGGCGCCTCGGTCAGCGCCGAACCGTAGTACACCCCGCAGCCGGTGAGGTCCGCGCAGCCCTCCGCCGCCAGCTGACGGTACGACACCCCGGTCGCCAGGATCACGCTGTGCGCGGCGACCGCCGAGCCGTCCGAGAAGCGCACGGTGCGCGCCGCGCCGTTGACCTCCAGGCCCGTCACCTCGCGCGTGGTGAGGATCTCCGCGCCGAACTTCGCCGCCTGCCGGCGCGCACGCTCGGTCAGCTGGGCGCCCGAGACGCCGTCCGGGAAACCCAGGTAGTTCTCGATGCGCGAGCTCTGGCCCGCCTGGCCGCCGGTGGCCGAGCGCTCCACGAGCACCGTCCGCAGCCCCTCCGAGGCCCCGTACACGGCGGCGCCGAGTCCGGCCGGACCGCCGCCGATCACCACCAGGTCGTAGAAGTCCGCCGCGGGCGTGGTCGCCAGGCCCACCCGGGCCGCGAGCTCCGGCGCCTCCGGCTCCACCAGCGGCGTGCCGTCCGGCGTGACCACCAGCGGCAGCCGCTGCCCGTCCTGCCCGGCCGCCAGCAGCAGCCGCCGGCCCTCGGGCTCGTCGGAGGAGTACCAGCGGTAGGGCACCTGGTTGCGGGCCAGGAACTCGCGCACCTCCGAGGAGCGCGCGGACCAGCGGTGACCGACCACCTTCGTGCTCGGCACCGGACGGTGGTCGCTGCGCCGCCACGCCTGGAGCAGGTCGTCCAGGACGGGGTACAGCTTCTCCTCGGGCGGGTCCCAGGGCTTGAGCAGGTAGTGGTCCAGGTCGACGACGTTGATCGCGTCGATCGCCGCGCCCGTGTCCGCGTACGCGGTCAGCAGCACCCGCCGCGCGCCCGGATACACGTCCAGGGCCTGCTCGAGGAACTCGATGCCGTTCATCCGCGGCATGCGGTAGTCGGCGAGGATGACGGCGACGAGGTCGCCGCGCAGCTTCAGCTCGCGCAGGGCCTCGAGCGCCGACTCGCCGGACTCCGCGCGCACGATCCGGTACGACTGGCCGTAGCGCCGCCGCAGATCCCGGGCCACGGCGCGGGAGACCCCCGGATCGTCGTCCACGGTCATGATGACGGTCCGCGCGGGCTCCGCGACCTGTGTCATGTGTGAGTCACCCCGAGCACTCGGATCGGCGGCCGGCACGCCCCCGTCGTCTCCGCGCCGACTCCCGCCCATCGTATGTTCGATCGCCCCGCGGCGCTCACGAAAAGCACCGCGCCCGCGACCGCGGACGGCGGGGTGGCGGGGGGTGCTCCCGGACCGGGCGGGCGGCGTGGGGAAGACTGGGACCGGCACATGTGGACCGACCCGAGGAGGCAGACGGCATGACGCGCCCGGTCACGGCAGGGGTGGACGGATCGCAGGAGAGCCTCGCGGGGCTCTCCTGGGCGGCCCGCGAGGCGGTGCGCCGGGGGCTGCCCCTGCGCGTGGTGCACGCCTGGCGCTTCGAGGTGCACGACGCCTTCGACCTCGGCGACCGGGAGGCGCAGCGCGACCTGGTGCGCACCGCGGTCGACACGACCGTACGGACCGTCTGCGAGCGGCACCCCGAGCTGACGGTGACCACCGACGTCGTGGAAGGCGCGGCCGCCGAGGCGCTGGTCGCCGCCGCGGCCGACGCGGAGCTGCTGGTCCTCGGCTCGCGCGGACAGGGCGCGCTCGTCGGCTTCCTCGTCGGCTCCGTGGGACAGCAGGTGGTCGCGGAGTCCGCGCGGCCCGTCGTCCTGGTGCGGGCCGGGGACGAGGCGGCGGCGGAGGCCGGCGGCCGGGAGATCGTGGTCGGCCAGCACGGCGCCCCCGAGGACAGCGCCGAGGCCCTGCGCTTCGCGTTCGAGACGGCCGCCGCCCGCGGCGCCACCGTCCGCGCGGTGCGCGCCTGGACCCTGCCGCCGGTCTTCGCCTACAGCCCCGGCTCGCTGCGCCTCCTCGACGAGGCCGGGGGCCTGGAGCCGTACGAGAAGAAGGGGCTGGCCGCCGCGCTGGAGCCGTGGCGCGAGCGCTTCCCGTCCGTCCCCGTCGTCGAGCACGTGGAGATGGGCAGCGCCGGGCAGGTGCTGCTGTCCGCGGCCGGCCACGCCCAGCTGCTGGTCGTGGGACGCCGGGCCCGCCGTACCGCCGTGGGCGCGCGGATCGGCTCCGTCGCGCACGCCATGCTGCACCACGCCGGCTGCCCGGTGGCGGTCGTCCCGCACACCTGAGTTCAGTCCCCGGCCGGCTCCGGCGTCCTGCGGGCCGCGGGCAGGATGTTGTCCACGTAGTCCCGCACGGCCGTGTCCAGCCCGATGTCGTGCTGGGCCCGCTCGGAGAGGTACCACCGGTGCTCCAGCACCTGGTGGTACAGCTCCGCCGGGTCCATGTCGCCGCGCAGCTCGCGCGGCACGGCCCGCACGGCCGGGCGGAACACCTCCCGCACCCAGCGGTGGGCCAGCACCTCGGGGCGGGCGGCGTGGGGGTCCCCCCTGCTCGAGCGCAGCCGAGAGCTTGGGGGAGGGTCGCCCGGGGCGTAGTCGTCCTGGGTCGCCATCCAGCTCTCCAGGTCGGTCAGCAGCCGCCGGGCCTGGTTCTCCTCGGTGTCCAGACCGGTCAGCCTGAGCAACTGCCGCTGGTGGTGGCCGGCGTCGACGACCTTGGGCACGAACGTGACCGTGTCGCCGGTCGGGGAGGACTCGATCTGCATCTCGGCGACGTCGAAGCCGAGGTCGTTCAGCCGGCGTATCCGGCGCTCGATGTAGTGGTGCTTGCCCGCCGGATAGACCGACGTGCGGGTCAGCTCCTGCCACAGCCCCCGGTAGCGGGCGCAGATCTGCGCGCCGAACCCGACCGGGTCGACCGAGGGGTGCAGCGCGCCCGAGGCCTCCAGGTCCAGCAGCTCCCCGCTGATGTTCACCCGGGCGAGGTCCAGGTCGTACTCGCGCTGGCCGTCGCTCAGCCGACGGTGCAGCTCGCCGGTCTCGGCGTCCACCAGATAGGCGGCGTACGCGCCCGCGTCGCGCCGGAAGAGCGTGTTGGACAGCGAGCAGTCGCCCCAGGCGAACCCGGCCAGGTGCAGCCGCACCAGCAGCACGGCGAGCGCGTCCATGAGCCGGTGCATGGTGGCCGGCCGCATCGTCGTCTCGAACATGGAGCGGTACGGCATCGAGCCGCCCAAGTGCCGTGTGATCAGCACCGGTTCCAGGGGCTCGCCCGCGCTGCCGGTGCGGCCGGTGACCACCGCAAGGGCGTCCACCGCGGGGATGCCCAGCCGGTCCAGGTCCCGCAGCAGCTCGTACTCGCGCAGCGCCGGCCGCTCGGCGAGCTCCTTGACGGCGACGGTCTCCTCGCCGGCGCGGGCGTAGCGCACCACGTGCCGGGAGATGCCGCGGGGCAGCGGCACGAGGTACTCCTCGGGCCACTCCTCCAGCGGCGTCCCCCACGGCAGTTCGAGCAGGAGGGCCGGGTGCTCCGGGTTGGTGGCGCTGATCTGCAAGGCCATGGCACGCAGCCTAGACGGGTGCCGCCCGGCGCACCTGCAGTGCGTGTTCCCTGGCCCGCTGCGCGGCCAGCCTCACCGGTCCGTGGTGCACGGGGCCGTGCCCGGGCAGCATCACGTCGGCGTCGAGCCGCTCGAGCGTCGCCAACGAGGCCAGCGCCTGGGCGCGTTCGTGGTGGAACATGTCGGGCAGCAGCTGCGGCCCCCGGATGCGCGAGGTGGGGTGGCCGCTCACCAGGGCGTCGCCGGAGATCACGACGCCGGAGTCGGGCAGGTGGAAGACCGCGTGGCCCTTCGTGTGGCCCGGGGTGTGCACGGGCACCGGCCTGCCCGGCAGGTCCAGCGCGCCGGTCACCGGGAACGCCTCCGGCACGGTCACCGGCACGTGCGCGGTGCCGCCCACGCGCAACGCGTGCACGACCCAGGGCAGCACGCCCGGCCGCCAGCCGTTGCGCAGCACCTGCCCGACGCTCACCTGGTGCAGGAACTCCCGCCGGGCGTGCGGGACTTCGGCCTCGTGCAGGTGCACAGGAGTGCCGTAGGTGCGGCGCAGGTACTCGGCGGAGCCGAGGTGGTCGTTGTGGGCGTGGGTGATCAGCACGGCGGCCACCGCCTCGGGCGAACTGCCCACCTCCCTCAGGGAGTCGAGCAACCGCTGCCGGTCGCCCGGGTAGCCGGTGTCGACCAGCGTGGCCGCGTCCCCCTCGGTCACGATCACCCAGTTGGTGTTGCTGCCGTGCACCAGGTAGGTGTTGTCGGCGACTTGCCGCATGTCCGTCCGCATCGATCTCCCCGCATCCCCGGGCCGCTGCCCGACGGCACAGCCAACCAGACGCGCTCACGGTCCTGACAGGGGGTGCTCGCTCCGCCCGCTTCCCTCTCAGCGCACACCCGACGGCCGGAACTGGACGCTGATCCGGGGCTCGCTGACGCGGGCGCTCTTGGGCACGCAGTGCTCCCAGGTGCGCTGGCAGGAGCCGCCCATGACGATCAGGTCGCCGTGCCCGAGCGGCCGCCGGACCGTGGCGCCGCCGCCTCCCAGCGGGCGCAGCAGCAGGTCGCGGGGTGCTCCCACGGAGAGGATCGCGACCATGGTGTCCTCGCGCGCGCCCCGCCCGATCCGGTCGCCGTGCCAGGCCACGCTGTCCCGGCCGTCGCGGTAGTAGCACAGCCCGGCGGTGACGAAGGGCTCGCCCAGCTCGCCGGCGTAGTGCGCGGACAGGGCGTCGCGCGCCTCGGCGAGCACCGGGTGCGGCAGGGCGTCGCCGGCGCCGTAGAAGCTGAGCAGCCTGGGGACGTCGACGACGCTGTCGTACATCTTCCGGCGCTCGGCGCGCCAGGGGACCTCGGCGGCCAGGCGCTCGAACAGCTCGTCGGCGCCCGCGAGCCATCCCGGCAGGACGTCGATCCAGGCGCCGTGGCCGAGCACGGTGCGGCGCAGCCCGTCCAGCGGGCCGAGCCGGAGCTCGTCGGCCTGGTCGAACAGGGAGCCCTGGAGGTGGTGCGCGGTCATGGGTCCGAGCGTACCCCTTAATCGAATACATGTTCCTGTCGCGTGCCGGTGGACAGGGAGTGGACAGGGAGTACGCGGACGGCGGGGTCTTGAACGGCGACCGCGGTGATCTTCGGGCGTCCGAATTCCCGAGGTGGCGGGCCCTTTGGATACACGGGTGTATCGGATACATTCATGCATCGAGGAAGGGGGTCGGGCATGCCGGTACGCGACGAGGAACGGCGCGAGGGCGGTGCCGCGCGCGTCACCAGGCGCCGGGCGCGCACCCGGGCCAACCTGCTCGACGCCGCCTTCCGGGTCTTCGCCGCCAAAGGCTTCGGCCGGGTGTCGATCGAGGAGGTCTGCGAGGCCGCCGGCTACAGCCGGGGCGCCTTCTACTCCAACTTCGCCACCCTGGACGAGCTGTTCTTCGCCCTGTACCGGGAGCGCGCCGACCTGATCGCCGACCAGGTCGCCGGGGCGCTCGCGGTGGACGGCCCAGACCTGGACGTGCCGGCCGCGGTCGACCGGGTCACCGAGGTGCTCCTGCTCGACCTCGACTGGCTGCTGGTCAAGACGGACTTCCTGGTGCACGCCGCCCGCGACCGCTCCGTCGCCCGGACCCTGCTGGAACACCGCGCCCGGCTGCGCGCCGCCGTGGCCGACCGGCTCGCCCGGGCCCGCAGGCACACCGCGCTGCCCGCCGTGCTCGGCGACGCCGACGGCGCCGCCCACGCGGTCGTCGCCGCCTACGACGGCGTCACCACCCAGCTGCTGCTCGACAAGGACGTCGACGGCGCACGCGCCTGGCTCAAACAGCTGCTCACCGCGCTGCTCACCGGCGGCGAAGGCGGCCCACCGCACCCTGTGCACCCCGTAGAGCCCGTACACCCGGTGCACCCCGAACATCGGACACGAGAAAACTGAGGAAGGAGACGGTCGCCATGGACGCGGACGTCATCGTCGTCGGCGCGGGTCTGGCCGGCCTGGTAGCGGCCCACGAGCTGACCAGCCGGGGCCGCCGGGTCGCCCTCGTCGACCAGGAGAACGCCGCCAACCTCGGCGGCCAGGCCTACTGGTCCTTCGGCGGGCTGTTCCTCGTCGACTCCCCGGAGCAGCGCCGCCTCGGCATCAAGGACTCCTTCGAACTGGCCTGGAACGACTGGCAGGGCAGCGCGCAGTTCGACCGGCTGGAGGACGAGGACACCTGGGGCGCGCGGTGGGCGCGGGCCTACGTCGAGTTCGCGGCGGGGGAGAAGCGGTCCTGGCTCGCCGGGCACGGCATATCCCTGCTGCCCACGGTCGGCTGGGCCGAGCGGGGCGACCTCAGGGCGGACGGCCACGGCAACTCCGTGCCCCGCTTCCACATCGCCTGGGGCACCGGGACGGGCGTGGTCGAGCCCTTCGCCCGCCATGCCGAGCAGGCCGCGCGGGACGGGCTGCTCACCTTCCACCACCGGCACCGCGTGGACGAGCTGATCGTCGAGTCCGGCGGGGCCCGGGGGGTGCGCGGCACGGTGCTCGCCCCGGACGACTCGCCCCGCGGCGTGGCCTCCAACCGCGACGCGACGGGCGCCTTCGAGCTGACCGCGCAGGCAGTGATCGTCACCAGCGGCGGCATCGGCGCCAACCATGACATCGTGCGGCGCCACTGGCCCGAGCGGCTGGGCACGCCGCCGGCGCGGATGGTCACCGGCGTCCCCGCGTACGTCGACGGCCGGATGCTCGACATCAGCGCCGAGGCCGGCGCACGGCTGGTCAACCGCGACCGGATGTGGCACTACACCGAGGGCATCCAGAACTGGAACCCGATCTGGCCCGGCCACGGCATCCGCATCCTGCCCGGGCCCTCCTCCATCTGGCTCGACGCCCTCGGCCGCCGGCTGCCCGACCCCTGCCTGCCCGGCTACGACACGCTGAGCACCCTCAGGCACCTGCGGACCACCGAGGACATCGCGGGCCACGACCACTCCTGGTTCGTGCTGACCCGGCGCATCGTCGAGAAGGAGTTCGCGCTCTCCGGGTCCGAGCAGAACCCCGACATCACCGCCAAGGACCGCAAGGCGGTACTGCGCGACCGGCTGCTGGGCAAGGGGGCGCCCGGGCCGGTGCGCGACTTCCTGCGCCACGGCGCGGACTTCGTGGTCGCCGACACCCTCGAGGACCTCGTGGCGAAGATGAACGCGCTGACCGACAAGCCGCTCCTGGAGGCCGCCGCGGTACGGCGCCAGATAGAGGCCCGCGACCTCCAGGTCACCAACCCCTACAGCAAGGACGCGCAGGTCCAGGGCATCCGCAACGCCCGCCGCTACATCGGCGACCGCCTCGGCCGCGTCGCCGTCCCGCACCGCGTCCTCGACCCGGCGGCGGGCCCCCTCATCGGTGTCAAGCTGCACGTCCTCACCCGCAAGACGCTCGGCGGCATCCAGACCGACCTGGACTCCCGCGCGCTGGGCGTGGACGGCCGGCCCGTCGAGGGCCTCTACGCGGCCGGCGAGGTGGCGGGCTTCGGCGGCGGCGGAGTGCACGGCTACAACGCCCTGGAGGGCACCTTCCTGGGAGGCTGCCTCTTCTCCGGCCGAGCAGCGGGCCGGGCGGCGGCGCACGCTACGTCCTGAACGCGGGGCCACTCACGCGGGGTGGGCCGCCGGCGCCGGCACTGGCATCGCGCGGGCGCGAGCGCTTGTGCAGGGCGTGGCGTGAAGGCCGGGTGGCCCGCGTGGGAGGCGCGTGCGCTCACGCGGAATGTGCGCTCACGCGATGCGTGACGCTCACCCGGGGCGTGACTCGCGGGAGGGGCCGACCCGCTGGCGCGGGTCATGGCGACTCGGGCCGCGTGGCGCATGCGCGGGTCACGGAACCCGGGGGGTGGCGCTCGTACGGGCGGGCGGGCGGGCTTGCACGGGCGTGGCCTTCGCGGGCGGGGTGGGCCGCCGCGCGGGGCGTGCCGCTCATGCCGGGCACGCCCTCGCGCGCGGCGCGGCGCTGAAGCGTGGTTGTCCGCTCCCGCGGGCGGGTGGCTCCGCTTCCGGCCGCGGGCGGCTCACTTGTTCAGCGGCTCCGCCGGTACCGCGGCGCGGCGCTCCTCCTGACTTGGAGGCGGTCAGGACGCAACCCGGCCCTGGCGGGTCAAGTCGCGGACGCAGGTGAGGAGTTCGGCGGCATCCGGGGCGGCCGGGTCGGCATCGTAGCGGTGGCGGAACCGCTCGTGGGCGCCCTCGCCGGAGTGGTACCAGCGGCGCGGTTCGGTGGACGGCGTCATGGCCTTCGGCAGCTCCCGGTGTGCGGCGCGGCACGACTTGGCCCCAACGAGGGGGATGAGCGCCGCGCACGTCCTACGCTGTGGGTCTTGATCATCCGCCGCATCCGCACGGACAGCCCCGAGGAGTACCTGTGACATCCCTTCAGAAGCGGCCCGCCCGGCGCGGCGCCGTCCTGCGGCGCGAGGCCGTGGCCGCCACCATCCCCGTCGCCGTGGCCGCGCTGCTGGCCGCCGCGGGTCCCGCGAGCGCCGGCACCGGTGCGGCCGGACCGACCGCACCGGCGGGCTCGGCCGGTTCGGCCGGAGCCGGGGACCCCTACTTCCCGCTCGCCGGGAACGGCGGATACCACGTCAGCCACTACGGCCTCACCCTCGCCTACGACCCGAAGACCGGGCACCTGGACGGCACCGCCGTGCTCACCGCGCGGGCCACCCAGCGCCTGACCCGCTTCGACCTCGACCTCAGGGGCCTGAAGGTCACCGGCGTCACCGTCGACCACCGCAAGGCCGCCCACCGCCGCGACGGCCAGGAACTCGTCGTCACCCCGCGCACCGCCCTGCGCAAGGGCCACGAGTTCCGTGTCACCGTCACCTACAACGGCACCCCGGGCCCCGTCACCGACCCCGACGGCTCGCTGGACGGCTGGATCCCCACGGACGACGGCGCGTTCGTCGCCGGCGAGCCGCAGGGCGCGATGACGTGGTTCCCCGCGAACAACCACCCTCAGGACAAGTCGTCGTACGACTTCACCATCACCGTCCCCGCCGGGCACACCGCCGTGGCCAACGGCGTCCTGCGCGGGCAGCGCACCGCGCACGGCCGCACCACCTACCGCTGGCGCCAGTCGGAACCGATGGCCGCCTACCTCGCCACCGCCACCGTGGGGAAGTTCAAGGTCGAGCAGTACACCACACGTGACGGGGTCAAGGTCTACAACGCCGTCGACCCGCGCGAGGCGGCCAAGGCGGCGCCCGTGCTGAAGGAGCTGCCCTCGGTGCTGGAGTGGGAGAGCCGGCTGTTCGGGCCGTACCCCTACCGGGCCGCCGGGGCCGTCGTCGACCACGCGCCCCAGGTCGGCTACGCGCTGGAGACCCAGACCCGCCCCCTGTACGACTCGGCGCCGGCACTGAGCACCCTGGTCCACGAGAGCGCCCACCAGTGGTTCGGCGACTCGGTCTCGCTCACCCGCTGGAAGGACATTTGGCTCAACGAGGGCTTCGCCACCTACGCGGAGTGGCTCTACGACGAACAGCACGGCGGCCCCAGCGCCCAGAACGCGTTCGACACGCTGTACGCCCGCCCGGCGGACGACAGGTTGTGGGCCTACCCGGCCGGCGACCCGGGCAGCGGCGCCGCGATCTTCGGCACCCCCGTCTACGCCCGCGGCGCCATGGTCCTGCACGAGCTGCGCAAGGCCGTCGGCGACCGCACCTTCCTGCGTATCCTGCGCACCTGGGCGAGCGAGCACCGCTACGGACACGGCACCACCGCGCAGTTCACCGCGCTCGCCGAGCGGCAGTCGGGCAAGGACCTCAAGTCCCTCTTCCACACGTGGCTGTTGACGAAGGGCAAGCCCGACAAGGCCTGACCGCCGCTCACCGGGCCGCTCACCGGGTGCGCCGGAGCCGTGGCCGCCGCGCGGTCCCGCTGCGGACGGGCTGCCCGGCCGTGCCGAGGACCGCCCCGGGGGATCCGCCACGGCACGGCCGGGCACCGCCCGCCGCGACCGCGCGGCGAGCCCGGCGCCGGGAGCGTCCTCACCCTGTGCCTGGCCGCCGCCGAGAAGCGGAGCTTGTGATTCCGGGCTGATTCCGTTCCGTCCGGCGCGGGTACCCCGAGCCCCTGAGGCGAGAGGGAGAGCACGAGATGAGCGCATCCGACGCACCGGACGACCTGCGGGTGGTGCACGAGCTGGCCGACCTCGCCGCCCTCGTGGGCCGGCGCCGCGGCCTGTACGTCCGCTGGTCGCGGGGCCCGGAGACCGACCTCGACGCCACTTCCAGCACCGACGAGCTCACCGGCGTGCCGATGCCGGGCCTGTCGGCCAATCCGCTCGACGTGGAGGACTGGTGGGGGGACCGCCCCGTGGAACTGTGGGTCGCGCGCCGGCTCTACGACTACGCCCACCTGCCCCACGACAAGGGCCCCGGCGTGCGCCCCTGGGTCCTGGAGGGCCATGAGACGGGCCGGGGCCCCGACAACGAGCCGCTGGTCGTGGACGTGGAGCCGCTGTGCTGGATCGGCTCCCATGTCATAGAGGAGGCCCGCGACGCGGTGGCCCGCCAGGAGCCGGAGTGGGGTACCCTGCGCCGGTCCGGAGGCTGACCCCTGGCCCCTGAGGGGCTTCAGGCGCTGATCCCCGGCTCCTGCGGCGCTCCCGGCGCTGATGCCCGGCCCCTACTTCCGGTCCGCGGCCGCTATCCGTAGCGGCGGCGGGCGGTCGCGCGGCGGCGCTTGAGGGCCCGGCGTTCGTTCTCGCTCGTGCCGCCCCAGACGCCGATGGCCTGGTCGGTCTCCATCGCCCACTCCAGGCACTGCTCCTGCACCGGGCAGCGACGGCAGACCGCCTTGGCCTGTTCCGTCTGAAGCAGCGCCGGACCGGTGGTGCCGATGGGGAAGAAGAGGTCGGGGTCCTCCTGGCGGCACGCGGCGCGGTCTCGCCAGTTTTCCATGAGAAAGTCACCTGCGATCGAAAGTCGTCCGTGCCTGGTCAGTTGCGTACCCGGCATCGGGTGACCTCCGGACGCGGGGGCAAAACCGCGGGATTGGCCGGCCGTGCGGACCTTCGCAGAATCCGCACAGGCCGGCTCGCCCGCGCTCAGCCCTCGCGCATGCCCCAGGGGGAGCCGTACTCGGTCAGCAGGTCCAGGAAGGGCCGGGCCGGGAAGGCCTCCGGGCCCAGCACGCCCGCGCCCGACCAGACGCCGGCGGCGACCAGCTCCAGCGCGACGACGGGGTTGACCGCCGTCTGCCACACCACGGCCTGGCAGCCGTACTCGGCCATGGACCACTGGTTGTCGACCACGTGGTACAGGTACACCTCGCGCGACGCCCCGTCCCGGGTGCCGCGCACCCACGTGCCCGCGCAGGTCTTGCCGTGCATGCGCCCGCCCAGCGTCGCCGGGTCGGGCAGGCACGCGGCGACGACGTCCCTGGGCGAGACGGCGACCGGCCGCCCGTCCGGGCCCGGCACGGTGACGGGGTCGGTGCGGTCCAGGCCCAGCCGGTGCAGCGTCTTGAGCGTGTCGATGAACTCGCCGCCCAGCCCGTACTTGAACGTGACCCGCCGCGCGTCGACCCAGCGCGGGACCAGCAGCACCTCCTCGTGCTCGACGTTCACGCACTCGACCTTCCCGATGCCCTCGGGGAAGTCGAACACCTCGGGCTCGCTGAAGGGTTCGGTGGTGAACCAGCCCCGGCCCTCCTCGTAGACGACCGGCGGGTTCAGGCACTCCTCGATGGTGGTCCAGATGCTGAAGGAGGGCGCGAAGTCGTAGCCGTCCACGGTGAGGTTCGCGCCGTCGCGGACGCCGATCTCCTCGATCTCGTCGAAGAGTTCGTCGGCCGCGTGCCGCGCGAACACGTCGGACAGGCCCGGCTCCACCCCCATCCCGACGAGGGCGAGCAGGCCCTCCCGCTCCCAGTCGGCCGCCTGCGCGAACTGCTCGTCGCCCAGCCTGACCCCGCACTCCTCGTACGGCCGCTCGGGGTGCGGCCGGGACAGGGACATCGCCATGTCCAGGTACCGTGCGCGTGCGGTGCGCGCGGCGCGGAACAGCGGCATGACGAAGCGCGGATCGGTCGCGTTCAGCAGCACGTCGCAGCGGTGCCGGGCGAGCAGCGCGGCCACCGCCGCCTCGTCGGAGGCGTCGACGCGCTCGGCGAGGAAACGGCCGTCGCCACCGAGGGCCGCGACCGCCGACTCGGCCCGCGCGGGGTCGTAGTCGGCGACCACCACGGCCTCGAAGAAGTCGCGGCGGGCCGCGATCCGGGTGATCGCCGTGCCGACGCCACCGGCGCCCACGAGCAGTACACGCATGACGAGAACTCCCTGTCGTATCCGGGGTCGGGCGGTTTCCACAACGGACGAGGCGCGCCCTCGGTCGTGACAGCCGTGATACAACTCCGGCGTATCGCGTAAGGTCAATGGCGTTGGCATAAGGGACCTGGCGGCCCGACAGGCCCGACAGGCCCGGCGGCCCGACAGGCCCGGCGGCCCGACAGGCCTGGAAGCCTGAGCTGCCCGGGGCCGGAGTGGCCCGGGGCGTGAGCTGCTCGGGGCCGGAGCGAGGAGGAGGCATGGTGCCCAAACCGGTGGTGCCCGAGGAGAAGCGGCGCCGGCGGCGGCCGACGCGCGGTGGCACCGTGCTGTCGGAGCGGCTGATCGTCGACACCGCGCTGCGCCTGCTGCGCGAGCACGGCAGCGCGGGCCTGAGCGCCCGCCGCCTCGGCCTGGCCCTCGACTGCGACCCGAGCACCCTGTACCGCTACTTCCGCGGCATGGACGACCTGACCCTCGCCATCGGCGACGCGCTCGTCGGCAGCGCGTTGCGCGGCTGGACGCCCACGGGTGACTGGCGGGCGGACCTGCGGTCAGTCGGCCTGCGCGTCCACGCCGCCTACGTCGCCCACCCGCAGGCCGCCCTGGTGACCGCCAACCGGGTCACCGGCCGTCCGCACGAACTGGCCGCCGACGAGGCCGTCCTGCAGGTGCTGCGCGGGGCCGGCTTCCCGCTCGCCGAGACGGTGCGGATCTACCACGCCTTCGTCGACCAGACGCTCGCCTTCGCCGCCCTGGACGCGGCCTCGCTCGCCCTGCCGAGCGCCGCCCTGCGCGCCGACGAGGAGATGTGGCGCTCCACCTACGCCCGGCTGCCCGCCGCCACCCACCCGCGCATCGCCGAGGCGGCCCCGCTGCTGGCCACCCGCATGGTCACCAGCGCCTACCCCACCGCACTGGACATGCTCCTGGACAGCGCGGGGACCACTCTCGCCGCCCTGCGTGCGGAGGCGGACGCCTAGATCCCGTCCGCCCCGGTGCGCAGGGCCTCGGCCGCCGCCTCGGCCACCGCGTCCGCGAGGGCCGCCAGGGCGGGGGAGTGCAGCCGCCACTGCTGCCAGTACAGCGGGACCTCGGCGTGGCGGTCCGGGTCCAGGCGGGTGAGGCGGCCGGCCCGGAGCAGCGGCACGGCCTGCGTCTCGGGCACCATGCCCCAGCCCAGGCCCGCGGCGACCGCGTCGGCGAAGCCCTCCGAGGTGGGGACGTAGTGACGGAGCGCGCTCGCCGCGCCGTGGCCGCCGCCCAGCCCGCGCACGAAGGCGTCCTGGAAGTCGTCCCGCCGGTCGAAGACCACCACCGGGGCCTCGGCGAGCACGTCCCGCAGCGCGCGGCCGTCCAGGTGGCGGGCGGCGAAGCCGGGGTGCGCGACGGGGACGTAGCGCATCCGGCCCAGGGACCTGACCGAGCAGCCGGGCACCGGGTCCGGGGCGGAGGTCACCGCGGCCATCACCCGTCCTTCGCGCAGCAAGGCCGCCGTGTGGTCCTCGTCCTCGCGGTGCAGTTCGAAGCAGAGCCGCGGCTCCCGCGGCACGCGAGTCAGCGCGCCGAGGAACCAGGTCGCCAGCGAGTCGGCGTTCACGGCCACCGGCACCCGCGTCGGCTCCCCGGCCGTGCTCAGGCCCAGCTCGGACGAGGCGTCCCGCTCCAGCCGGGCCACCTGCCGGGCGAACCGCACGATCACCTCGCCCGACTCGGTGGGCCGCACCGGCTTGGTGCGCAGCAGCAGTACCCGGCCGGTGCGCCGCTCCAGCGCCTTCACCCGCTGGCTCACCGCGGACGGGGTGACGTGCAGGGCGGCGGCGGCCGCGTCGAAGGTGCCCTCGTCGACCACCGCCAGCAGGGTCCGCACCTGGTCGAGGGGAAGCTCCGTCATCACGTCCGCTAATGGTACGTAAGAATCTTTAGCTGTACGCGCGGTGATCGGCTCCGTAGCGTCGGCGGAGTGAACCACGCACTGACCGCCCTCGCGGCCGGCTTCGGCACCGGCCTGTCACTGATCGTCGCCATCGGCGCCCAGAATGCCTTCGTCCTGCGTCAGGGCGTCCGCCGTGACGCCGTGCTCGCCGTCGTCGGCATCTGCGCGCTGTCGGACGCGCTGCTCATCTCGCTCGGCGTAGGAGGGGTCGGCGCGGTGGTCGTGGCCTGGCCGGGCGCCCTCACCGGCATCGGGCTGATCGGCGGCGCGTTCCTGCTCTGCTACGGCGTGCTCGCCGCCCGCCGGGTGCTGCGGCCCGCCGACTCGGCGCTGCGCGCGGACGGCGAGGCGGCGGGCTCCCGGCGGCGGGCGGTGCTCACCTGCCTGGCGATGACCTGGCTGAACCCGCACGTCTACCTCGACACCGTGTTCCTGCTCGGCTCGCTGGCCGCCGACCGGGGCGCGCTGCGCTGGACCTTCGGGCTCGGGGCCGCGCTCGCCAGCCTGTGCTGGTTCGCCGCCCTCGGCTTCGGCGCCCGGCTGCTCGGCCGCGTCCTCGTCCGGCCCTCGGCCTGGCGGGTGCTGGACGGACTGATCGCCGCGACCATGGTCACCCTCGGCGTGACGCTCATGGCCGGAGCCTGACGGTTGCGGCACCCGGGCCGCCCCCGGGAGTACGACGGACACGGCCGTTGCTGCGATAGTGACCCCGGACAGAAAGATGTATCGAGCAACCAGGAAGCCCGTGGACACCAGCGAGAGCACCGACAGCGGCACGGCACCCGGGGCGGGGACCGGCGCGGACCCCGGCGCGGGGGCGGGGGCGGACGCGGCGGAGAGCGCCGCACCGGACGGCCCGGCCGCCCGCGGCGCGGCATCCGGCCCGGCCGTGCCGGATCCAGCCGCACCCGTGCGCCGCGGCTGGCGGCGCTGGGCCATGGACACCCGCCCGCTGCACCGCCCCGCCTTCCGCCGGCTGTGGTCCTCCACCATCGTCACCGCCGTCGGCAGCCAGCTCACCGCTGTCGCCGTGCCCAAGCAGATCTACGACATCACCGGCTCCTCCGCCTGGGTCGGCTACGCCAGCCTGGCCGGGCTGGTGCCGATGGTGGTGTTCGCGCTGTGGGGCGGCGCGGTCGCCGACACCGTGGACCGGCGCAAGCTGCTGCTGGTGACCAACAGCGGCATCGCCGTCACCTCGCTGCTGTTCTGGGCGCAGGCCGCGAGCGGGCTCGGCTCCGTCGCGGTGCTGATGGTGCTGCTCGCGGTGCAGCAGGCCTTCTTCGGCCTCAACTCCCCGGCCCGCAACGCCTCCATCGCCCGGCTGGTGCCCGCGGAGGAACTGCCCGCCGCCAACGCCCTCGGCTCCACCGTCATGCAGACCGGCCTGGTCGCCGGACCCCTGCTGGCCGGGGCGCTCATACCCGTGATCGGGCTGCCCGAGCTGTACCTGATCGACGCGGTGGCGCTGTGCGTCACGGTCTGGGCGGTGCTGCGGCTGCCCGCGCTGCCGCCGCTCACCGCGTCCGCCGCCCGCGGCGCCGGGCTGCGCGAGATCGCCGCCGGGTTCCGCTACATCTCCGGCCACCGGGTGCTGCTGCTGTCCTTCCTCGCCGACATCATCGCCATGGTCCTCGGCATGCCCCGAGCCCTCTTCCCGCAGCTCGCCGCGCAGACGTACGCCCCCTACGGCGAGGGCCTCGCGCTCGGCCTGCTGTTCGCGGCGATCCCCATCGGCGCGGTGGCCGGCGGTCTGTTCTCCGGCACCTTCTCCCGGGCGCGCCGGCACGGCTGGATGGTCATCGGCGCGGTGATCGCCTGGGGCGTGGCCGTCGCCGGGTCCGGTCTCAGCTCCAGCCTGTGGGTGGCCGTGGCGTTCCTCGCCGTCGCCGGCGTCGCCGACATGGTCTCCATGGTCTTCCGCGGCGCGATCCTGCTGTCCGCCGCCACCGACGAGATGCGCGGCCGGATGCAGGGCGTCTTCACGGTGGTGGTCGCGGGCGGCCCGCGCCTGGCCGACGTGCTGCACGGCACCGCCGGTTCGGTGCTCGGCCCCCGCGCGGCCGTCACCGGCGGCGGACTCCTCGTCGTCGTGCTGATGATGGTCCTGGCGGGGGCCGTGCCGGCGCTGCGCCGCTACCGCGTCTGACGGCAGGGCCCGGGCCGCTACAGGCCCCGCCCCCGGGAGATCGTGTACTGCTCCAGCAGCTTGCCGCGGGTCAGCTCCAGGCGGTGGGCGAGGATCTCGGCGACCGTGCGCACCAGCGAAAGGCCCAGCAGCGGGTCCTCCACGCACACGGCCAGCACGGCCGAGGCGTCGAACTCGTAGGCGCGCACCTGGCTGAAGGCCTCGGCCCCGAAGTCCCAGGTGTACGGCGGGAACAGCCAGGACCAGCCCAGCAGGTCGCCCGCGCCCAGGCTGCCGACCGTGACCCGCCGCGTGGCCGTGACCTGCTGGTCCAGATGGACGGCTCCGGAGCGGATGACCCAGAAGCGGTCGGCCGTGCCGCCCGCCTCGAAGATCCGGGCGTCCTCGGGGAAGGACACCTCGTGGGCGAGCTCCATCAGACGTTCGCGCTGCTTCTGGGGGAGGGCGGTCAGCAGTTTTATCGCTTTGGTCATGGCCCGGGGCTCCTCGCCGGCGATGGGTTCCGCGCATGTGCCTCAAGCCCATTTCAGCGGCTCGGCACGGAGCGGGCACCTCGGCGGTACGGGTTCGCCGTGTGCGGGCGTTAAAAAGCCCTGGCTGGACGGGGGAAGCCAACCAGGGCCGTATGCGGCGGCGCACGGGGGACGTTGGGGTCGACCCCGTCGCCGCGTATGTATGAACGATAAACCAACTGAGGTGGTTTCACGCAGCCGGGAGCGGGTCACGTGACCGGTTTCACTCCGGTGTCACACCCTCACCCGGCGGAGTCGCCGGCCACCACCCTCACGGAGCCCATGCCGGGGTCGTTCGCGTCCGGCAGGTTCATCCCCGCCGCCTGCCCGGTGGTGAGGTAGCGCAGCACCGGCTCGGTCAGCCGCTCGCCCGGCAGCACGGCCGGGATGCCCGGGGGATACGGCGTGATCATCTCCGCCGCGACGCGGCCGGCCGCCTCGCTCACCGGCACCTGCTCGGCGGGGCCGAAGAACGCGTCCCGCGGCAGCAGCGCCTGCTCCATGCGCAGCTCGCCCGGGGCCGGGACGTCGACCCGGGGCGCCGGGGAGAGGCCGGGCGCGGCGCCCGCGAGGTCCTTCAGCGCGGCCAGCAACTCGTCGGCCGTTCCACGGTCGTCGCCGTGGGTGAGCTGGGCGCCGATCCGGCGGTGGTCGTTCAGGTGGGCGTCCACCGCGCGGTGCTCGCGCAGCCAGTCGGCCGCCTGGTAGCCGGTGACGCCGAGCCCGGTGACGTCGATGACGACGGGCAGCGGATCGAAGTCGTCGGCGAGCGAGGGGCCGCAGAAGTCGTCCCGGTCGTTGACGTGCAGTCCGTCGATGGCCTCGATCGCCGGGCGCACCTCGGCCGCCAGTGCCAGCGCCCCGCCGACGAGTTCACGGCCGCGCAGCGCCATCTGGCGGCGCCAGCCGTCGAGACCGGCGAAGATCAGCACCGACGGGCTGGTCGTGCCCAGCAGGTCCGCCCGTGCCTTCAGCAGCTCCGGAGGCACCAGGCCGCCCTGCAGATGGAAGACGGAACCCTGCTCCAGTCCGCTGCCCATCTTGTGGATGCTGGTCACGCAGATGTCGGCGCCCGCGTCCATCGCCCAGGACGGCAGAGAGGGGTGGAACGGCAGGTGCGCGCCCCACGCCTCGTCCACCACGAGCGGCACCCCGCGCCGGTGGCACACCTCGGCCACCGCGCGCACGTCCGCGCAGGCGCCGTACGGCGTCGGGCTGGTGAGCAGGGCGCCCTTGGCGTCGGGGTGGGCCTCGAAGGCACGCTCGAACTCCGCGGCGGACGGGGGATGGGCGATGTGCCGCTCGGCGTCCCAGCGGGGTTCCACCCAGACCGGCTGGATGCCCGACAGGACCAGCCCGGAGGCGACCGACTTGTGGGCGTCCCGGCCGATCAGCAGCTTCTCGTGCGGGCCCGCGACGGCCAGCATCGCCGCCTTCACCGACAGGGAACTGCCGCAGGTGGTGAAGAAGGTCTGCTCGGCGTGGACCGCGTCCGCCATCAGCTCCTCGGCCCGCTGCAGCACCTGGCCGCGCATGAGCCGGTCGTCCAGACCGCCCGAGGCCAGTACGTCCCCCAGGAACACCGCGTCGCCGAGCACCGCGCGTACGGCGGGGTCGGCGCCCCTGGCCTGCTTGTGCCCGGGTGGCGTGAACGACAGCCGCCCGGCGCGGTGGTACTCCTCGAGGGCTTCCAGGATCGGTGCACGGGTGTGATCGACAGACATGGCCGCGCGGGTACCCGGACCCGCGCACTCCAGTCGGCCGCTTCCCGGCCCGGCCCTCCCGGCCGGCGGCAGACCGCCGGTCAGCCCTGCGCCGGCCGGCGTCCCGGGGTCAGGATCTCGTCCAGTACGCGCAGGACGGTCTCGTAGCTCACCACCCGGACGGCCGCCTCGCGCGCCGCCTCCGTGTCGTCCGCGCCGAGGCTCTCGCGGCGGCCCCGCCACCGGTGCTCCTCCTCGGCGGCGCAGGCCCTGGCGCGCTGGATGCGCCGCAACAACTCGTCCGAGTCCACTACTTCGGTCATGCCGTCCGCGTACCCGCTCCCGTCGCTCCGTAGGCCCCGCGCGGTGCGAAGCCGCATGTTTGCCCGCTCCCGCCGGGGCTAGCCGGATGGGGAGACCCGCGGACCAGGGAGCGAGGAGATGTGCGAGAAGCACAGGACCGATTCCGATTTCCTCATCGAGCAGTCGTACGCCGCAGGCCTCTGCGCGCATCCCGGGCCGTGTGAGCCCGCCGACGCCCGCCGGGTGGTGGAACGCGTGATCAGCGAGTGCTGCCGCAGCACCCACACCCGGTGCGACGCCCACGCCCTCTCCGACGCCCAGCTCGTCGCCTCGGAACTCACGACCAACGCCATCCTGCACGGCGGCGGCATGACCGACTTCCACGTCGACGTCGTCGGACGCGGCGTACGGGTCTGCGTGAGCGACCGCAGCGACCGGCTCCCGGTGGCCCGGCCGCCCGTGGACCGTCAGGGCCGGCGCCCGTCCGGCGGGCGCGGCTGGCCGATCGTGTGCCGGCTCGCCCAGGACGTCCAGGTCTGCGACCTGCCCTCCGGCGGCAAGTGCATCACGGCCGTGGTGCCCCTGACCTGAGCGGGTGGCGCCGAAGCATTGCCCGCTGCAAAGGATTGCCCGAAACGGAGTTTGCCCGTCCGACTCCCGGGCAGACGGAAACTCGTGCTTCGGACCGGAGGCGCGTCGGCGGGAGCGGCACGACTGCTCCGGTAGGCCCTCCAGGTGCCACCGGACAGTGCGATCCCTTCCGCGGTCATTCCCTGAAACCACCGTTCAGGAGCGATTCCGCATGCTCATCGATATGTCGACAAGCCGCCCTGGCGCCCACGAAGACCACGCCACCCCCGCGGGACCCGGAGCCCGGGAGGACCACGCCGGACCCGCCCGGCGGCAGCACGACGACGCTCCCGAGACCGCCGCCCTGTTCAGGCGTCTGGCCGACGCCGGGGAGGGCCCCGAACGGGACGCCGTCCGCGATGAACTCGTCACCGCGTGGCTGCCCATGGCCCACCGCATCGCGGGCCGCTTCCGAGACCGCGGCGAGTCGATCGAGGACCTTCGGCAGGTGGCGGCGCTGGGACTGGTCAAGGCGATCGACCGGTTCGACCCGGACCGGGGGGCCTTCGAGAGCTACGCCGTGCCCACCATCACCGGTGAGGTCAAGCGGCACTTCCGGGACCGGATGTGGGCGCTGCGCGTGCCCCGCCGGGTCCAGGAACTGCGCAACAAGGTGCGCGTGGCCCGCCGCGAGCTCACCCAGCACCCGGGCAGCCCCGAGCCCTCGGTCGCCGCCATCGCGGCCCACACCGGGCTGACCGAGGAGGAGGTCAACGCGGGCATGGAGGCGCTGGAGAGCTTCAGCACCCTGTCGCTGGACGCCGAACTCGCCACCGGCGCGGACGGCTACAGCCTCGCCGACACCCTGGGCTCGGCGGACGGCTCCTACGACACCGTCGTCGACCGGGAGTCGGCCAAGGAAGGACTGCGCCGGCTTCCCGAACGCGAACGCGCCATCCTCTACATGCGCTTCTTCGAGGACATGACACAAAGCCGCATCGCCGACCGGCTCGGCATCTCCCAGATGCACGTCTCCCGTCTGATCAGCCGCAGTTGCGCCCGGGTGCGCAACGAGGTGATGGCGGAGCGGACCGGCCGCCGCGGCAACCCGACCCGGCCCACGAACACCACTGGAGCGTGACCGAGTGCTGATGCCCCACCCCGAATTCCTGCGCAGGCTCCTCGACGAGTACGAGACGGCGCTCGCCGAGGAACAGCGCACCGCGGCGAGCGGCCGGAGCACCCGGTCGCAGGACCTCGCGTACACGCTCTGCGTGTCGACGGGCACGCGCGCGGTCGGCCCCGCCCTGGAGGCCGCCCACCGGATGCTCGCGGCCGCGGGGGCCCCTCGCGCCGCCGCGCGGGTACCCGTCACTCCGGTGACCAGGACCGCCCCCGTGACCGGTGACGCACGGGTGACGCCCCAGCCCGCCTGAGCACCGGCGGTCCTCCCGCCTCAGCACTGGCGGCCCACCGCCTGAGCACCGGCGGCCCTCCGCCGCCGTACCCGCCATATTCCGTCGTATCGCGCCGTACCCCGCTGCCCGCGTGCGTTTCCGAACGCCCGCGGGCAGCGGTGTGCCCGCCCGCACCGCGGACGCCCGGTGTGCCGGGGGCGAGCCGGGGCATCCGCTTGTCCGGAGGTGGAGATGGACACGAGTGCCATGGCCCGGCCCGCGCGGACGCGAGTCCGGCGCGCGGCGAAGGGTTCGGTGACGGAGGGGGCCGCGCGGGCCGGACTGGCCGCACGCGGCGTGATCTATCTGCTGGTCGGGGTGCTGGCGCTGCGGGTCGCCTTCGGCGACGGCGGGCAGCAGGCCGACCGCGAGGGGGCGCTCGCCGCGCTCTCGCACGAGCCGCTCGGCGCGGTGCTGCTCTGGGCGCTGGGCGCCGGACTGGCCGGGATGGCGCTGTGGCGGCTGTCCGAGGCGGTGTTCGGATCGGCCGGGCCGGACGGCCGCAAGCCGGGCAAGCGGCTGCTGGCCGTCGTGCGGTGCGTGTTCTACGTCTGCGTCGCCTGGTCCGTGCTGTCCTTCGCGGCCGGAAGCGGCCGGAGCAGGTCCAGCGACGAGCAGTCGAGGGACCTGACCGCCCGCGCGCTGGGCGTGCCGGCCGGCCAGTGGCTGGTCGGGGCCGTCGGCGTGGGCATCGCGGTGGCCGGCGTGTGGATCGGCGTGCAGGCCGTGCGCCGCTCCTACCACGACAAGCTGAAGCTCGGCGCGCTCTCGCGGCGGACCCGGCGCCTGGTCGACGTCACCGGTGTCGGCGGGGGCAGCGCGCGGGGGCTGGTGTTCGCCGCCGCGGGCGCCTTCGCCGTACGGGCCGCGGTAGACGCCCGGCCCGACAGGGCGAAGGGGCTCGACGACACCCTGCGCTCGTTCGCCGGCACGCCCTTCGGGCCGTGGCTGCTGGTGCTGGTCGCGGCCGGGCTGGTGCTGTTCGGGCTGTTCTCCTTCGCGCTGGCCCGCTGGCGCCGGGTCTGACCGCCGTTCCCCCGACGATTTTTCGCGCCGGCCCCGCCCGTCGAGTCTGAGGCCGTCCCCGAGGGGAACACGGAGCGGATGAACGATGACGAGCTTCCGCACGACGGCCGGGCCGTGGAGGTCTACCTCGACCTCCTGCGGGTCCGCATGCCCGAGGAGGACTACGCGCAGCTGCTCGACGTCGTCGACCCGGTCCTGCGGGCCATCGACGAGCAGGGCGTGCCCTCCGCCGACTTCCCCCTGGACGCCGCCCAGGCCGAGGGACTGCCCCAGGAGATACGGGACGAGGCCGCCCTGGTGATCGCCACCGCGGTCACCGGCAGGCTGGACAACGAGCTGGTGGTGCTGGACATCGAGGAGACCGGCCCGGTCCGGGTGGTCACCGACGCGGCGACCGCGGCGGATCCCGGACGGCTGACCGAGATCGCCGACTACATCCGCGACCGCCATCGCGACACCGAGGAACTGCGAGCCATCGCCGAGGCGAGCGACATGCCCAGCGACTTCTGAGCCGCGCCCCCGCCAAGACCCCGGCCGAAGCCCGGCGTCGCCGTCACCGACCGGGTTCCGGCACCGGCACCTCCAGCGGACGGGCGAGGCCCAGCACCGCCTCGTCCAGCCGCTGCAGATGCCGCAGCACCCGGTCGGTGACACGGCCGTAGCGGCTGCTGCCGGGTGCCGCGTCCTCCAGCATCGAGGCGATGCTCGGTCCCGTCTCCATCGCGTCCTCGCAGTGCTCGTCCGTCAGGTGCGCGCTGATCACCGAGATGTTGTGGGTGATCCGCGCGCAGGCCCGGCGCAGCCGCGGGTCCGCCGCGATCGAGGGATGGGTGGGCAGCAGCTCGGCCGTCGCCGCCAGCGAACGCGCGTGGTAGGCGCACGTCTCCAGCAGGGCCACGAGGTACTGGGCCGTGTCGCGCCTGGTGCGCAACGGAGTGATCGGGTGCGTCAGGGGCTGGGTGGCCGAGCGCAGGTCGCCGAGCGCCCGGTCCAGATCGCGTGCCCGGTCCAGCAGGTCGTCCCCCGGACCACCGCTCAGCTGCTCGACGGCGGCCCCGGTGACCTCGGACAGCCGCCGGAGCACGGTCACCAGCAGTTCGTTCGTACGGCGGTCGGTGCGCACCGGCAGCACCAGGGCGGCGGCGATGATCCCGCAGGCGGCACCGAGCGCGGTCTCCTCCACCCGCAGCACCAGCACCTCCCAGCTGTACCTGTGCAGCAGCGTGTAGAGCAGCCCCAGCGCGGCGGTCACGAAGAACGACATCAGCGTGTACGACAGCGGGGCGGTGTAGAACATCGCGAAGACGAACAGCAGCACTATGCCCAGCGCGGTCCACGTGTGCGGACCGACCAGGCCCGCCAGCAGGATGCCGGCCACCACCCCGAGCACGGTGCCCAGCAGCCTGCGGTAGCCCTTGACCACGATCTCGCCCGTGGAGGAGGTGTTGATGAAGACGATCCAGCAGGTCAGCACCGCCCAGTACCAGCGCTGGCTGGAGAGGAACTCGCCGCCGACGATCGCCAGCGCCGACCCCACCGAGACCTGCACCGCGGCCCGTGTGGTCGGCCGCCGCAACCCGGTCGGGGCCTCCTGCTCCTCCCGCTCGCCCTCCTCGGCGCCCTCGATGGCCGCGCTCTCGGCGTCCAGCTCCTCCCGGGAGCGGGTGGTGGCGGGGGAGTCGTCGGACTCGTCCTGCGGGCCGTCCAGTGCGACCCTCAGACCCATGACCGCGCGAGCCGCCTCGCCGATGCCGCGGAAGACGTCCTGCACGGGGGCCGATGCGGGCGGCAGGTTCTCCTCGTCGCGGTAGCCGAGGAGCCGGTTGCGCAGGTGCGACATCGCGGTGCCGCCCTCACCGACCGGCCGCAGCACCAGTATGCGCAGCGCTCCCAGGTCCCGGCGCAGCATGTCGCGGGCCCGGTCCCGCACCGGCAGCTCGCCGCCCGAGGGCACGGGCGCGCCGGGCAGGTGCAGGGTGAGCGTGTTCGTCCGCTCGGCGCTGCGGGCGTTCAGGAGCAGCAGGCCCAGCCGCTCGGCGGCGATCTCGGCGCCCGCGATCCGCCGCTGCACCAGCCGCGCCACGGCCTCGTCGGCGGTGCCCTCCTCCAGCCGGCCCTGGATCATCATGGCCGTCTCGTGCAGCCGGGCCGTGCCCTCGCGCACCGTCTCCAGGGCCTTGTCGGCCTCGTCGGGGCCCGCGTCCAGCAACTCGATCTGGGCGGAGACCAGCTGGGCCAGACGCACCCGGAACGCCTCGCGCAGCCGCTGGAGGATGCCCGCGGGCGTCTCGTACACGATCACGAAGCGGACCAGTGCGCTGCACCCGAACGCGACGGCGAGCACGGCGTACAGGCCCGGCAGCGTCGCCGCGGTCGCGCCGACGAACAGGGACATGAAGTAGATCTGGAAGCCGATCAGGCCGAGCGCGTTGCCCCGGTCACCGAACCGGCGGCTGTAGACCGCGCAGAAGATCAGCGCCACGAAGAAGACGTCCCCGGCCACCACACGCGTGTTGAGCAGCGCGGCCAGCGACACCGACGCCAGTGCGACGGGCAGTCCCAGGGCGAGGGTGACGGCCTGCTGGGAGCGCTGCTTCTCGCGGATCGCGAAGGACGCCACCATCGACGCGATGGCGCCGCCCACCAGATGGGTGACGGGGGAGCCCAGCACGGCGAGCACGGCCAGGGTCAGCGCGAGCGAGCCCGCCGTACGGGAAGCGGCCGCGAGCCTCAGCAGCCCCGGATCGGACGCCGCGACGCGGTCGCGCACCCTGACCCAGAGCGACCCCTCCGCTGCCCTCACGCCGCCGTACTCTCCCGTTCCACGTGATCACCGGTCCTCCCAGCATGGCACTCCGCGGCCGGGCCGCTTCCCACGGCCCGGCCGCGCCCCGCGGACGCCAGCGGACGCCCGCGCCCGCGTGCACCGCCGCCCGGCCGGCGCCCCCGGCGCCGCCGTCGCCGTCGCGCGCGCGGCGTCAGGGCTGTCCGGTCCCGGCCCCGGCCCGCCGCTCCACGTGCTCGCGCACCTGCTCCGGCGTCATGTACGCGTCCGTGTACTCGAAGTCCTTCAGCTTGGCGGGCTTGCGCGCCTGGAAGCCGGTCCGCACGAAGTCGTCCCCGGCGATGGCGTTGAGCAGCCAGTTCGTGGCCACCCTGGTCTTGGCGACGTTCGTGCGCAGCGCCCCGAGGTGGTAGCCGCGGGCCACCGTCTGGGCGGGCAGCCCGTGCAGCTCCACGCCGAACGGCTTGGCGACCGCGTCCGTGCCGCCCAGGTCGACGACCAGGCCGAGGTCCCGGTGCTCGTAGGGCCGCATGGGCTCGCCGCGCAAGGTCGCGATGACGTTCTCCGCCACCCGCTTGCCCTGCCGCATCGCGTGCTGCGCGGTCGGCGGGCACACCGCGCCGTCGCCCTTGGCGAGGTCCGGCACGGCCGCCGAGTCGCCGAGGGCGAACACCCCGTCGTAGCCCGGCAGGCACATCTCGGGGGTCACCGCGAGCCGCCCCTTGATCGTCTCGGCGCCGAGGGTGGCCATGAGGGGGCTCGCCACGACGCCCGCCGTCCAGATCAGGGTGTGCGTGGGCACCACCCGCCCGTCGGTGAAGGTGACCTCCTCGGGACCGGCCTTGGCGATGGACACCCCGAGCGAGATCTCGATGCCGCGCCGCCGCAGCACCTCCTGGGCGGAGCGGCCCAGCTTGTCGCCCAGCTCCGGCATGAGCTTCGGCGCGATGTCGATCAGGTGCCACTTGATCAGGGACGGGTCGAGGCGTGGGTAGCGCTTGACGGCGGCGTGCGTCAGGCGCTGGAGACACGCGGCCGTCTCGGTGCCGGCGTAACCGCCGCCCACCACCACGAACTGCAGCCGCGCGGCCCGCTCGGCCGGGTCCTCGCTGGCGTCGGCCAGGTCCAGCTGGGTGATGACGTGGTCGCGGATGTAGGCGGCCTCCGCGAGGGTCTTCATGCCGAAGGCGTGGTCCGTCAGACCCGGGATGTCGAACGTGCGGGTGACACTGCCCGGAGCCATCACGATGTAGTCGTACGACTCCTCGACGACGCGGTCGGTGACGGTGCGGACCACGCAGACCTTGGCCTTCAGGTCCACGCCGATCGCGCCGCCCGGGATGATGCGGGTGCGGTACTTCCTGCTGCGGCGCAGGGACACGGCGATCGACTGGGGCGTGAGCACCCCGGAGGCCACCTGGGGCAGCAGGGGCAGATAGAGCTGGTAGGCGAACGGCGTCACCAGGGTGACGTCGGCCTCGTTCGGGGAGAGCCTGCGTTCCAGACGGCGTACGCACTCCACCCCGGCGAAGCCTGCGCCAACCACCAGGATCCTGGGTCGTGTCACGGTGTTCATCCCTTCTGCGGCTCCAGGCGGTCTGCCTCGACGCCATGCGCCTGCCCCTGGATCGCCGATTCGCACCTCGGCGATCCGTCCTCACCGGTCCATGGGGCCCGGCCCGGGCCCGCGACCGGACACACGCGCCGAGCACCACGATGCCCCCACCGGGGGCCGTCCGCACCAGGCGGAACGCCCGCACGAGTGCCCGCGACGGCGCGATCCATGACGGCGGCCCGCGCGGGCGGCGGGCCGGACCGGACCGCGGGGCCGGTGCGGGCCTCTGGTGCGAACGGGTGCCCGGGGCGAGGGGCCCGGGGCGAGTGGCCGTACCCGGTCGCGGGGGCGGTCAGGCGTGCCGGTCGCCCGCGGCCGCCGATGCCGGCGTGGTCGCCGCGGGCGGCCCTGCCGCGCTGTCGATGTGGCACAGCAGCAGACACACGTCGTCGTCGCGCTCGGAGTCGCTCAGCATCGGCTCCAGCAGGCGGTCGGCCGAGCCCTCCAGGTCGGCGTCCAGCTCGGCCGACGCGAACGTCCCGAGCGCGGCCGCGAGACGCTCGACGCCCGGGTCTATGCCCTGTGCGCGCCGCTCCACCAGCCCGTCGGTGTAGAGCGCCAGCGTCGAACCGGGGGACAGGCGCACGGTGTGGTCGCCGATCTCCTGCCGCAGCGGAATGCCGAGCATCGCGCCGGGCTTGGCGTCCAGCACGCGCACCCGCCCGTCCGGCATGCGCAGCATGGGCGGCGGATGACCCGCGGCGGCCCAGGTGAGAGTGGGGTCGTCCGGGTGGAAGCGGGCGATGACGGCGGTGGCGTACAGGTCGGGCTGGAGGTGGTGCAGGAACACGTGCAGCCGGGTCAGCAGCTGCCCCGGGCTGCCGCCGTCGACGGCGTAGGCGCGCAGCGCGGTGCGCAGCTGGCTCATCATCACCGCCGCGTGCAGCCCGTGGCCGGTGACGTCGCCGATCACCGTGATGAGGCTGCCGTCCGGCTGCCGGAAGGCGTCGTACCAGTCGCCGCCGATGTTCAGCCCGCGCGTCGCCGGAAGGTACCGCGCGGCCAGGCCGAGGCCCGGCGTGGTGGGCAGGTCGGTGAGCAGCGCGCGCTGGAGTGTCTCGGCGATGTCGCGGTTGTGCTCGAAGCGGCGCGCGTTGTCGATGGCGATGCTGGCCCGCCGGGTCAGCTCGATCAGCATGACCGCGTCGTCGGGGTCCCAGCGCCCGCCGGGCGGCGACAGCGTGAGCACGCCCTGCGGCGCCCGCCGCGTGGGCAGCGGAATGCACAGCAGCGGGCGCGCCGGGTCCAGCGCGGACGGCGGCCGGTCCTCCACGCCCGGCATGCCGCTCGGGTGGTCCGCCGCGTACTGCGGCCGCCCGGTGCGGGCGGCGAGGACCGCGGCCGCCGGATGCGGCGCGGGCCGGGCCCGCTCGCCCTCGTGGTCGAACAGCCATACGTCGACGCTGCCCGCGTACCGCGGAACCAGCAGGTCGGACAGGAGCCGCACGATCTCCTCGTGGTTGAGCGAGGCCGTCAGCACCGCGCTGGCGTCCGCGAGGAAGGTCAGCCTGCGGCGGGCGTCCTCCGCCTCCGTGCGTGCCTTGCGCTCGGCGGCGAACGCCTCCCGCTGCGCCCGCCCGGCCGCGTCCAGCTCGGCGTGCAGCGCCAGTACGCCCTGGTTGGTCTGGTGCAGCTCCTCCCGGTGGAAGGCGACCAGTTTCTCCTGCTCGGTGAGCCTGTCCAGGGCGGCCGCGGTGTCCTCGTCGGCGCCCAGCAGCGCCTCGGCGAGGGCAGCCGCGTCGCCGGGGACCTCGCCGTCCGGCGGCTCGCCGGGCTCGGGACAGGCGACGGCCGTGCGCCACGGCGGCTCGCCGGCGGCGCTCGCGTCGCGGGCCGGTGTCACGGTGATGTCCAGCAGGCCCTCGCCGTCGCCCCGGCCGGGGCCGCGCACTTCCAGCGTCCAGGTGCCGCCCTTCGTCAGGCACTGCCGCAGGCGGGCGCTCAGGGCGGTGGCCAGCCGGGTGCGCTCCAGCGTGGGCACCCCGTGCGCGGCGGCCAGGCGGGCCACGGCGATCCGGGCCCGCGCGGCGTCGGTGACGGTGCTGATGCGCCAGGTGTGGGTCATGGGCGCTCCGGCGGGTTCGGAGCCAGTACGGCCACGGCGGTGTCGTCCCGTACGGGGCGGGCGGAGCTGCTCGCGTCGCGGATCGTCACGGCGGCCACCAGCGCGGGGTCGGCGGTGAGCAGGCCCGGTTCGGCGGGCGGGGTCCAGCGGCTGGGCAGGCCGTCGCTGTGCACGACGAGCAGGCTCTCGTCCGTCCAGGGCAGCCGGGTCTCGGGCAGGTTGGCGTGCCGGTGCACGCCGACGATGCCCGGCCGGGACAGCAGCGGACGCCAGGAGCCCGCCTCGCGCAGCCGCGCCCCGATGTTGCCGATGCCGGCGAAGCGCAGCACCCTCTCGCGCAGGTCGAGCTGGGCCACGGCGACGGCCGCGCCCCGGGTGCCGCGCAGCGCGGCGTCGAGCTGCCGCAGCAGTTCGGCGGGGGAGAGGCGGGGGGAGCGGTGCAGGGCCTCCACCGCCGCGGCGGAGGCCCGCGACGCTTCCGGGCCGTGCCCGAGCCCGTCGGCCAGCAGCAGCGTCCGCAGCTCCCCGGCACCCGCCCAGGCCCACGCGTCACCGGAGTACTCCGCCGCGGCGTACGGGACGTTGAGCCCGCCGGCGCGCACGCCGGTGCGCCCGGACCCTGACGGCGGGGAGGGCACCGCGCCGGTCGCGTCGGGCGACCGGCCGGGTTCGCCGGACGTCCAGCCCGTCGCGCCGAGGGACGGGTCGGTTTTGCCGGCGGCCGGGTCGGCGGCCCGCCCGGCCGGGTCCGTCGGCCGTCCGGCGGCGGGGTGCGCAGGGCGCTCGGCCGCGGGGTCGGTCGGCCGTCCGGCGGCGGAGTCGGCTCCCCGTCCGGCCGCCGGGTCCGCCGGCCGTCCGGCCGCCCGTCCGGGCGCGGGGTCCGTCTCCCGTCCGGCCGCCCGTCCGGGCCCGGGGTCCGCCTCCCGCCCGGTCGCTCGGTCCGCCGGGTGTCCGGCCGCTCGTTTGGGGCGGGCCGGCCCGAGGCGGGCCACCGCCACCGTGCCGCGGCCGGGTGTGCTGTGCAGGTGGAAGTCGTCGGCCACCCTCCGGCAGGTGCCCAGTCCCGCGCCGAGGGAGTGGGCGGTGGTGTAGCCGTCGCGCAGGGCGGCGGCCACGTCGGCCATGCCGGGGCCGTGGTCGACGGCCGCGATCTGCACCACCGCGGACCGCCGCGCGCCGCCCCCGGCGTCCGGCGGCGACACCACCTCGACGACGAGGCGGCCGCCCGCGGCGTGTTTGAGCAGGTTGGTGGCGAGCTCGGTCGCCACCAGCGCGGCGGCGTCGGCGCGGGCCCGGTCCAGACCGGCCAGCTCCGCCGCGCCCTCCGCGGCGACCCGGGCGTCGCGCACCCGGGTCGAGTCGTGCACCGGTACGTCCCACACCCGCGGCATCAGGCCTCCTCGCGCGGGAGCGGAGGCCGGACCGACCAGCTGGTCACCGTGACGGTGGTGCCGGCGCCGGGCGCGCTGTCGATCGCGAACTCGTGCACCAGCCGCCGGGCCCCGCCCAGCCCCATCCCCAGGCCGTCCCCGGAGGTGTAGCCGTCGGTGAGCGCGCGGTCGAGGTCGGGGATGCCCGGACCGTCGTCGGCGAAGACCAGGCGGAGCCCGTTCACCCGCCCGCGGACCACGTGCGCCGCCTCCATCCGGCCGCCGCCGCCGTGCACCAGGGTGTTGCGTGCCAGCTCGCTGGCCGCCGTGACCAGCTTCGTCTGGTCGACGAGGCCGAACCCGAGCAGGGCAGCCGCCTGGCGCACGTGCTGGCGCACCCACACCAGGTCCATGTCCGAACGGATCGGCAAGCAGGCCTCCACGCCCGCCGCGGTCTCCATCACGGGCTCCCCTGGCGCGTGCCGCCCGGACGGGCCGCCGGGTGCGCGTCCCCGCCGCCGACGAGCCGTATGGCGTCCTCGGTGCTCAGCGCCGTACGCAGCCCCGGCAGGAACAGACCCAGCTCCACCATGGTGATGGCGACCGCGGGCCGCATGCCCGCGACGACCGTCTCGGCGGCCAGCAGCCGCGCCTTGGCCGCGATCTCCGCGAGCACGCGGCCGAGGAAGGAGTCGACGATCTCCACTCCGGAGACGTCGATGACCACTCCCGCGGCCCGGTTGCGGGTGATGGCCTCGCCGATGTCCTGCTGGAGCTGTTCGGCCGTGCTGTCGTGCAGGTCTCCCTGGAGGGTGACCAGCAGCACGTCGCCGAGCCGGAGCACCGGCACGTGCCCCGTGACGGGCGGGGGGAAGTCCCGGGTCACCGCTCACCCGCACCGTGGGACGCCTCGCTGACGATGTCGGTGCCCAGCTTGCGCAGGGCGTAGCCGAGCGCGTCGGCGAGGGTCGCGCGGGTGACGACCGTACCGAGGTCGAGTCCCAGGTGGACGATGGTCTGCGCGATGGCCGGGCGGATCCCGGAGACCACGCACTCCGCGCCCATCAGCCTGGCCGCGGCCACCGTCTTCATCAGGTGCTGGGCGACCAGCGAGTCGACGGTGGGCACCCCGGTGATGTCGAGGATCGCGAACCGCGCCCGCTGTTCGACGACCGACTCGAGCAGCGTCTCCATCACGATCTGGCTGCGGGCGCTGTCCAGCGTCCCGATCAAAGGTACGGCGACGATGCCGTCCCACAGCTGGATGACGGGCGTGGTCATCTCCAGCAGTTGCAGCCGCTGCCGGTCGATGAGGGCCTGGCCCTCGCTGAGCGCCGTCTCCATCACCACCAGCCGCAGGGTGCCCATCAGAACGGTCAGTACGTTGGTGGCCTCGCGGACCGCCTCCGGAGCGGCGTCCGGCAGGTCGGCGACCAGCAGGTCGACCGTGGGCGGGCGGAGGGCGTCCACGTCGTGGGACACCTGCGAGGGCGTCAGCCCCGTCCGGGTGCGGGCGGAACCGATCTGGGACAGCTGTTCGCGTACGACCAGGAAACCCGGGGCCTCGGGGTCCGCCGACAGGTCCGCGCCGGCCACCTGAGCCAGCGCCTCGACCACGGTCCGCCCCGCCTCCACCGCCTCCTCCCGGGAAACGGTGAACACGGTGCGGAACAGCGTCTCGTCGGCCCACCGCTGAGCGATCTGCTCCCTGCGCCGGAGCAAGAACCCCCCGACCTCCCGCGCCGCCGTTCCACCCTGCCCCGCAGCTCCGTACTCCGGCACCTACCGCTCAACTCCTCGTCTGTCCTTGCCCAACATTGCATTCCCCTCACGTCTCCGACGCGGACCGCTGGTGTCCTGTGGCAGCGCGCTTGCGCCCGCGCCCTCGGGTGGCCCAGGCTGCCTCGAGAGGCGGCCGACCCGGCACCTGTGGTGCCGGGCCCGCGCCGCGCCGGTCCCGGCGGGCGACCGCGCTTCCCGCTCGTCGATCCCGCGCGCCCCGTCTCCACCCTGTCGTCCAGGCGCGTACACCGCCTTGGCGGCCCGCCCTCCGGGATCGCCCGCCGGCTCGACGCTCCGCCGGGACGCGGCACGCCCGGTGGGCCCTGACGCACCCGGCGGGCCCGGTGGTCGCCGGGCCCGCGCCGCCGCCCTGCCCCGGCCCGCCTCAGAGGGCCGGGTCGCCGGAGGTCTGGGGGCCCTCCGGCTGGCGTTCGGCCAGGGCCAGGGCCTCCTCCACGGTTTCCGAGACCGGGACCGTGATGCTGACGCCCGTCAGGTCCAGGATCCGCCGTACCGCAGGGGCCGGGGCGATGATGTGGACGCTGCCGGGCAGTTCGCGTACCTCCTGGTAGACCCGGAGGATGATGTTCATGCCGGAGGAGTCCATGAAGGGGACGCCGGACAGGTCGAGCAGGAAGTGCCGCCGGCCGTGGTGCAGCTGGTTGGCCAGGTGGGCCTGCAGCTCGGTCGCGGTGTCGACGTCCAGATAGCCCTCGACCGTCAGCAGGGCGACGTCCTTGCGAGGCAGGGTGACCTCGACGGACAGCGGGTTCTGGGCAAGGGTCACGAGTACCTCCAACGAGTGCTTGCGGCCAGTGCCGGGCACCCGTGTCGGCGACGCGTGGTGACCCGCACTGCGCCCGCGCGCCTACCCGCGAATCAACCGCTCATGCGCACACCCTGCCGCCACCCTCACGGCAGCGGCGTGCCGCCCGTCGCGTTGAGGACCTCGGCCGTGATGAAACTCGCCCGCTGTGAGGCGAGGAACACATACGCCGGCGCCATCTCCGCGGGCTGCGCCGGCCGCCCGAGCGGCGCCTGCTTGCCGAACTCGGCGGTGTCCGGCAGCGTCGCCGGGATCAGCGGCGTCCACACCGGCCCCGGGGCCACCGCGTTGACGCGGATCCCGTCACCGGCGACCATCTGCGCCAGTCCCTGCGTGAACGTGACGATGGCGCCCTTGGTCATGGCGTAGTCCAGAAGGTGCGGACTGGGCTTGTACGCCTGCACGGACGTGGTGTTGATGATCGAGGCGCCGGGACGCATGTGCGGCAGTGACATCCGGCACAGCCAGAACATGCCGTACAGATTCGTCCGCACCACCCGGTCGAACTGCTCGGTGGAGATGGCGCCGATGCCGTCCGGCTGGGACATCTGGTACGCCGCGTTGTTCACCAGCACGTCGATGCGGCCGAACTCCGCGACCGCGCGGTCCACCAGCTCCCGGCACCGGTCCTCCTCGCGGATGTCGCAGGCCACCGGCACCGCGGTGCGCCCCGCCTCCTCCACCAGCCGTGCGGTCTCCCGAGCCTCCTTCTCCTCCTCGGGAAGGTGGGTGAAGACCACGTCCGCGCCCTCACGGGCGAAGGCGATCGCCACCGCGCGGCCGATGCCCGAGTCGCCGCCGGTCAGCAGGGTCGCCCGGTCGGTCAGCAGGCCGCTGCCCCGGTAGGACTCCTCGCCGTGGTCCGGCGGCGGGTCCATCGGGCCGGTCCAGCCCGGGTGCTCCTGCTCCTGCTGGGGGAACTCCGGCCGCGGATGGCGGGTCGTGGGGTCCTGCGGGCGGTCGTCGGCCATGTGGGCACCTCCGTGGGGTACACCCGGATCGGTGGGTGTGCGTCGCCGCGTCCAAGTGCCCCGGCACGCGCGCCGCACACCCGGCGAAACGGGTGAACCCGGGAAGTCACCCGAGCCGTATGCCCACCAGACAGGTGTCGTCGTCCGTGTCGGACCTGCTGTACGTCAGCAGCCGGTCCAGCTGCTGGTCCAGCGTCCTCGGCGCCGAGCGGGCCGTGGTCAGGAGGTGGGTGAGCGACTCCTCCACGGAGCGGTCCCGCCGTTCGATCAGGCCGTCGGTGTACATCAGCAGCGTGTCCTCCGCCGCGAGCGCCACCTCGGCCTCCTCGTACACGGCCTCCGGCACGGCGCCCAGCAGCATGCCCTTGACCAGGGGCAGCGGCGCCGCCTCCGGGCCGCGTACCAGCACCGGCGGCAGATGCCCGGCCCGGGCCCAGCGCAGGGTGCGCCGCGCGGGGTCGTACAGGCCGCACACGGCGGTGGCGGTGACCGCGCCGGTCAGATGGTGCGCCACGATGTTCAGCCACGACAGCAGCTGGCCGGGGCCCGCGCCCGTCACCGCCAGACCGCGCAGCGCGTTGCGCAGGACGACCATGCTGGTGGCGGCCTCGATGCCGTGCCCGGCGACGTCGCCCACGCACAGCAGCACCAGCCCGGACGGCAGCACCACCGAGTCGTACCAGTCGCCGCCCACCAGCTGCTCGGTCTCGGCGGGCCGGTAGCGCACCGCGATCTCCAGTCCGGGCACCTTCAGCGGCGCCTGGGTCGGCGGCATGATCGCGTGCTGGAGCTGAAGGGTCAGCCGGTTGCGCTCGGTCGCCTGCTGCTCGGTGTGCGCGAGCTGGTCGCGGGTCGCGGCGAGCGCGACCTCCGTCCAGTGCTGGGCGGAGATGTCCTGGTAGGCGCCGCGCACCAGCAGCGGCCGCCCGTCGGTGTCGAGGACCGGCTCGGCCACCAGCCGGATGTGCCGGGTCACCCCGTCCGGCCGCTGGAGCCGGAAGGCCGCGGACGCCGGACGGCGGTGGTGCAGCAGGGTCCGCAGGAACCGGCCGATGGTCACCGCGTCGTCCGGGTGGGCGTGCGCGGGCAGCGACTCCAGCGGCACCGGCGTACTCGACGGGGGACGGCCGTACAGGTCGAACAGCTGGTCGTTCCAGGTGATCTCGGCCGTGAGCAGGTTCTCCTCGAAGCCGCCGATCCGGCCGAGGCGCTGGGCGTGCTGGAGCAGGCTCGCCAGCCGGGCCGTCTCGTCCTCGATGCGCCAGATCAGCAGCACGCAGTTGCCGTGCCGGCTGATGCTGATGTCCGCCACCGCCGACAGCGACACCTGGTCCACGAGCGCCGTCAGGTGCATGCGGTGCGCCCGGAACGGCTCACCCGTGGCGTACACCCGCTCCACGCGCTGGAACAGCTCGCTCTTCCCGGCGGCCATGGGGAAGGCCTCCAGCAGCAGCGCCCCGCTGACCACCGCCCGCGGCCGGCCCCCGGGGTCCAGGAAGCGGCCGTTGACGTGCTGGATGCGGAAGTCCACCAGCTGTCCCGAGCCGTCGACGTACGGCACCAGCACGAGCGCCGGGTCGTGCAGGCCGTCGGCCAGGTCCATCAGCTCGGCCGCGTCCGGCAGGACCCGCGGCTCCTGGCCGGCGTCCTGGCGGGGCGTGTACGTCTCCAGCGTGTGCGCGCACAGCTCGGCCAGCGCCTCAACCTGCCGCACCACCTGCGGCGGCTGCGGCTCGAGCGGCCGGGACCAGGCGATCTCCAGTACGCCGTGGATGCGCCCCCCGGTGCCCGCGGGCACCGCCACGCGCCCGCCCTCCGGGTGCATGTGCCGGCCGACGGTGGGCAGACCCGTGTCGGCGAGCGACGCGAACCACTGGCCGGTCCGTTCGGTCAGCCCCCGCCGCGCCACCGTGGCCACCTCCGGCGGCACATAGCGCCAGCGGGCCGCCTCGGCCGGGGAGAACCCGGCGCTGCCCGCCAGGGTGAGCGAGCCGTCGGCGCCCGCGGCCCAGACCGCCACGGCGACCGCGCCCAGCGGGCGCAGCGCGTGCTCCAGCAGGGAGTCGGCCACGGCCTGCGTGTCGTCGGCGGCGAGCGCCCCGCTCTCCGCCGCGCGCAGCCGCACCGCGGCCGACTCGCGCTCCGCGGCGCCCGACGCGGCGGCGAGGAAGGCGTCGGTGACCTCGGAGACCCGGTCCCGGGCGGCCTGGTTGATGACCTCCACCGCGAACTCAAGCGGGGTCACGTCGGCCTGCTCGGCCAGCTCCGCGAGCTGCCGGGCGGCCTGCGCCGGGCCGCAGCCCAGCCGCTCCACCAGGATGCCCTTGGCCAGCTCGACCAGGGCCCGGCCCTCCGCCTCCGCCTGCGCCGTGCGCACCTCCCGGCGCAGCCGCTCCACGGTGGCGGCCAGCCGGCCCACCGGGGAGGTGGGGGGGACGCCCCCCACGTCCTGGTGCGCCGGGTCCCCGACGGCCGAGGCCGCGGCGTACGCGGACGGCTCCGGGCGCAGTCCGGCCACGGCCGGCTCGCGCGGCTCGGCGGCCGGCTCGCGTGACTCCTCCGACGTGCTCATGATGCGCACACTCCTCGGCTGGACGACGCTCGCGGGCTCACGCGGACAGCCAGCGCCGGACGCAGGCGATGAGGTCGTGGGTGTCGACGGGCTTGGTGACGTAGTCGCTCGCGCCGGACGCCAGCGACTTCTCGCGGTCGCCCGGCATCGCCTTGGCGGTGACCGCGATGATCGGCAGGTCGGCGTACCGCGGCAGCTTGCGGATCTCGGCCGTCGCCGTGTAGCCGTCCATCTCCGGCATCATCACGTCCATCAGCACCAGCGCGATGTCCGGGTGCTCCAGGAGCGTCTCGATGCCCTTGCGCCCGTTCTCCGCGTGCAGCACCCGGAAGCCGTACAGCTCCAGGATCCCGCTCAGCGCGAAGAGGTTGCGGGCGTCGTCGTCGACGACCAGGACGGTGCGGCCGTGGAAGGAGTCGTCGACCGGCGCGAGTTCCTGCGGCTCCTCGGCGCGCACCAGGGACAGCACGTCCCCGGGCTCCTCCGCGGACAGGTGCAGCGCGATGCGCTCGCGCAGCTCGTCCAGGCTGGAGAGGAACTCCATCGCCCCGTCGTCGTGGTGCGAGCGCAGCGCCTCGGCCCGGGCCACGTCCGGGCGGTGGCCGCTGTGGATGAGCACGGGCACGCCCGCGAGGGCCGAGTCGCCCGCCAGCGCCCGCAGGAAGCGGGACGCCTCGCCCTCGGGCATGTCCAGGTCCAGGACCACGCAGTGGAACGGCTCGGCGGCGAGCGCGCCCGCCGCCTCCTGCGCCCCGACGGCGGTGATGACGTCCACCGCGGGCGCTGCGCCGCCGTCGTCCGGGCCGTGCCGGGCCACGTCGGCGACCACGCTCTCGGCCACCAGGGTCAGCAGCCCGCGCGTGCGCTCCTCCACCACCAGCAGCCGGCGCGGCCGCTGCCGGGCCGCGCCGCCCTGCTTGACGGCGGCGACCTCGTCCCCGGCGGCGGCGACCAGATCGGCCGGCACCCGCTCCGGGGCACGGCCGCTGCCGAGCAGCTGCTCGAAGTCCGGGCGGGTCACGGGCAGGAACAGCGTGAAGGTGCTGCCCCGGCCGGGGGCGCTGTCCACCGCGACGGCGCCGCCGAGCAGATGGGCGATCTCCCGCGTGATGGACAGGCCCAGGCCCGTACCGCCGTACTTGCGGCTGGTGGTGCCGTCCGCCTGCTGGAAGGCGCCGAAGATCGACTCCAGGTGCTGCTCGGGGATGCCGATGCCGGTGTCCTTCACGCGGAACGCGACGACGGCGCCGCCCCGGACGACCCCCGGCGGCACCTCCTCGTCGGCGGCGGGCTCGATGCACAGCTCCACACCGCCCTGCTCGGTGAACTTCACCGCGTTGGACAGCAGGTTGCGCAGGATCTGCCGCAGCCGTGAGTCGTCGGTGAGCAGGTCGGCGGGCGCGCCGGCGGCGGTGGTGACGCCGAACTCCAGGCCCTTCTGGCTGGTCATCGGCCGGAAGGTGGCCTCGACGTACTCGATGAGCTGGCGCAGCGGCACCCGCTCCGGGGCCACGTCCATCTTGCCGGCCTCGACCTTCGACAGGTCGAGGATGTCGTTGATCAGCTGGAGCAGGTCGGAGCCCGCGGAGTGGATGATCCCGGCGTACTCGACCTGCTTCGGGGTGAGGTTGCGCGAGGGGTTCTGCGCGAGCAACTGCGCCAGGATCAACAGGCTGTTGAGCGGGGTGCGCAGCTCGTGGCTCATGTTCGCCAGGAACTCCGACTTGTACTTCGAGGCCAGCGACAGCTGCTGGGCGCGGGCCTCCAGTTCCTGCCTGGCCTGCTCGATCTGGAGGTTCTTCGCCTCGATGTCGCGGTTCTGCGCCGCCAGCAGCGAGGCCTTGTCCTCCAGTTCGGCGTTGGAGCGCTGGAGCTCCTCCTGCTGCGACTGCAACTCGGCGGAACGGACCTGGAGTTCGGCGGTCAGCCGCTGCGACTCGTCCAGCAGCTCGTCGGTGCGGGCGTTGGCCACGATGGTGTTGACGTTGACCCCGAGGGCCTCGCGCAGCTGCTCGAGGAAGTCGCGGTGGATCGGCCGGAAGGGGGTGACGGAGGCCAGTTCGATCACGCCGAGGACCTGGTCCTCGAACAGGATCGGCAGCAGCACCAGCGCGGTCGGCACGGCCCGGCCGAGCCCGGAGGAGATGGTGACGTAGCCCTGGGGCAGCTCGTCGACGGTGATGGTGCGGCGGCTGCGCGCGGCCTGGCCGACCAGCGAGCGCCCGAAGGAGAAGCGGGTGGGCCGCTCGTCGTCGTCAGGTCTGCCGTAGGAGCCGACCAGCCGAAGCTCGGGCCCGCGCTCGCCGTCCTCGGCGAGGTAGAACGCGCCGTACTGCGCCGACACCAGCGGCGTCAGCTCCTCCATGATCAGCTCGGCCACGACCGGCAGGTCGCGGTGGCCCTGCATCAGGCTGGAGATCCGCGCGAGGTTGGTCTTGAGCCAGTCCTGCTCCTGGTTGGCCCGCGTGGTCTCGCGCAGGGACTCCACCATGGAGTTGATGTTGTCCTTGAGCTCGGCGACCTCGCCGGAGGCCTCGACGGTGATCGAGCGGGTCAGGTCGCCCTCGGCCACCGCGCTGGCCACGGCGCCGATCGCGCGGACCTGGCGGGTCAGGTTGCCGGCCAGCTCGTTGACGTTCTCCGTCAGCCGCTTCCAGGTGCCGGAGACGCCCTCCACCTCGGCCTGGCCGCCGAGGCGTCCCTCGGTGCCGACCTCGCGGGCGACGCGGGTGACCTCGTCGGCGAAGGCGGAGAGCTGGTCGACCATCGTGTTGATGGTCGTCTTCAGCTCCAGGATCTCGCCGCGCGCGTCCACGTCGATCTTCTTCGACAGGTCGCCCCTGGCCACCGCGGTCGTCACCAGCGCGATGTTGCGGACCTGGCCGGTGAGGTTGTTCGCCATCGAGTTGACGTTGTCGGTGAGGTCCTTCCAGGTGCCCGCCACGTTCGGCACGTGCGCCTGGCCGCCGAGGCGTCCCTCGGTGCCGACCTCGCGGGCGACGCGGGTGACCTCGTCGGCGAACGCGGACAGCGTGTCCACCATCGTGTTGATCACGTCCGCGAGGGCGGCGACCTCGCCCTTGGCCTCCACCGTGATCTTGCGGGACAGGTCGCCGCGCGCCACGGCGGTGGCGACCTGGGCGATGGAGCGGACCTGACCGGTCAGGTTCGACGCCATCACGTTGACGTTGTCGGTGAGGTCCTTCCAGGTGCCCGAGACGCCCTTGACGTCGGCCTGGCCGCCGAGGCGTCCTTCGGTGCCGACCTCGCGGGCGACGCGGGTGACCTCGTCGGCGAAGGCGGAGAGCTGGTCGACCATCGTGTTCATGGTGTTCTTCAGCTCGAGGATCTCGCCGCGTGCGTCGACGGTGATCTTCTGGGAGAGGTCGCCCTTGGCCACCGCGGTCGCCACCTGGGCGACGTTGCGGACCTGGTTGGTCAGGTTGCCCGCCATGGAGTTCACCGAGTCGGTCAGGTCCCGCCAGGTGCCCTTGACGCCCTTGACGTCGGCCTGGCCGCCGAGGCGTCCTTCGGTGCCGACCTCGCGGGCGACGCGGGTGACCTCGTCGGCGAAGGCGGAGAGCTGGTCGACCATCGTGTTGATGGTGTTCTTCAGTTCCAGGATCTCGCCGCGTGCGTCGACGGTGATCTTCTGGGAGAGGTCGCCCTTGGCCACCGCCGTGGTCACCTGGGCGACGTTGCGGACCTGGTTGGTCAGGTTGCCCGCCATGAAGTTCACCGAGTCGGTCAGGTCCCGCCACACGCCCGCCACGCCGGGCACCTTGGCCTGGCCGCCGAGGCGTCCTTCGGTGCCGACCTCGCGGGCGACGCGGGTGACCTCGTCGGCGAAGGCGGAGAGCTGGTCGACCATCGTGTTGACGGTCTCCTTGAGCTGGAGGATCTCGCCGCGCGCCGGTACGTCGATCTTCTGGGAGAGGTCGCCCTTGGCCACCGCGGTCGCCACCTGGGCGATGTCACGCACCTGAGTGGTCAGGTTGCCCGCCATGGCGTTGACCGAGTCGGTCAGGTCGGCCCAGGTCCCGGACACCCCCGGCACCTCGGCCTGCCCGCCGAGCGTGCCCTCGGTGCCGACCTCGCGGGACACCCGGGTGACCTCGGAGGTGAACACGGACAGCTGGTCGACCATGCCGTTGAACACGGTCGCGATGTCGCCCATGAGCCCGTCGGCGTCCTCGGGCAGCCGTGTGCCGAAGTCGCCGTCCCGCACGGCCGTGAGACCGGCCAGCAGCTGGCGCAGCTCCCGGTCGCCCGGCACGGGCGGCACGGTGCCGGTGCTCTCGGTCCTGTCGCTGGTCATGCGCACCCTCGTCCCGCTCCCCGGGAGCCCTCGGCGGTGAGGGCTGGTGAACCCCCTCCGGGCCGTGGGCCCGTGTGTGTCGCTCGCGCGTTTTCGCATGTCATGCGGGTCGCGCGAAGAGAAAATACGCCGAAGGCTAACCCACCCGGGCCGCCCCGAACAAAACAATCGCGTCAACGGATCCCGTCCGCGAAGTCGTCCGGTAGAAGCGTGTGTCACCCACGGGAACCGGGGTAGCCGGACGGGTTGACGACCCGAACATCCCGGAACCCGGAAGCATCCGTATGACCACTGTGCAGCCTTCGCCCCTCACCCTCACCCTGGACAGCCGCGACCACGCCGTCGTGGTGCGCGTCGGGGGCGACCTCGATTACGCGGGCCACGACGAGTTCCTCCATGCCGTCACCACGCTGCTGGCCCGCCGCCACGCCGCCCGGCACCCGGTCCGCGAGCTGCGCCTGGACTTCTCCGGGCTCCGGGGCGTCGACTCCTCGGGCCTGTCCGCGCTGCTGCGGATCCGCCGCCGTACGGACGAGGCGGGCATCGCGCTGCACCTGGACGAGCGCCCCGCCGCCCTGGAGCGCCTGCTGGAGATGACCGGCACCCTGGAACTGCTCACCGCCCCGCCCGTGCGACCCGGCGTGGGGGCACGCCCGACGGGTTCCTGAGCGCGGCCCACGAGGCCGGACGCCGCTGAATGCGGTTGTCGCCGCAGGGTAGTTGGTGCGGTGAGAGCCCGTTCGTGAACCGGTTGGCGAGCCGTTCGTGACCTGTTCGTGGCCCGTTCACCAGGGGAGGCCCCCGTTCGCCAGGGGAGGAAGGAGCAGCGTGACCATCGACAGCGTCTGGTCGTATCCGCCGCAGGTCGCACGTCCGCGGGAACTGGACCTGACCGGCTTCGCGGTCGTCGCCACCGACGGGACCGTCGGCCATGTGGACCGCGAGGCGGACCCCGCCGGGATGCGGCACCTGGTCGTGGACACCGGGGTGTGGGTGTTCGGCAAGAGCGTGCTGGTGCCGGCCGGCGTGATCGCCGGCATAGACCCCGGGGAGCGCAGGGTGACGGTGGCCTGCTCGCGGGCGGAGATCAAGGCGGCGCCGCGCTTCCGCACCGACAGCGAGACCAGGGACCCCGGCTACCTCACGAGCGTGGGGGCGTACTATCACGGGCTGCCGCCACACGACGCGGCCACCGCCTGACCGGCGCCCCGCGCCCGGCCGGGCGCGCCGCTCCTATGCTGGAGCGGCCCACGGGCGCGTGAAGCCGCCCGGGGGTCCGGGCCCGCGGGGCCCGGGCGGCAGGAGCGAGCTCGCCACCGGGCGAGGCGGCGACGGAGGTGCCCCGGGCAGTGACCGAACGGTGAGAAGCGAGGAGCGACAGCGGGCGGAGGCCGGCGCCGGGCAGGGCCCGGCCGCGGTGACCAGCGCGGCCGAGGCGCGCGCGTACGCGCGGTCGGTGGTGCGGGAGAAATGGGACTCGCCGCTGCGAACGGCCCGCGAGGAGGACGTCGTCGACCTGCTGCTGGTCGTCTCCGAGCTGGTCACCAATGCCATCCGGCACGGCCAGGGGCTCGCCGGCTTCGATGCGGCGGTGGACGGCGACGGCGTACGGGTGGTGGTGCGCGACCGCAGCGACGTGGTCCCGCGCGGCGCGCTGGGCTCGGGCGAGCTGCCGCGCGGCCACCACGGCAGCGGCTACGGCTGGCCGCTGATCGTCCGGCTGGCCAGGGAGATCGCCGTCGACCGCCTCGACGGGGGCGGCAAGAGCGTCAGCGTCCTGGTGCCGCTGCGGGAGAGCGGCCGGCCGGACACCGCGTGAGAGCGCCGGCCACGGGCCGGTGTCTCACCAGGGCAGGAAGACGTGTACGTCCTTGCCGTGGTCGTTGACCACGACGCTGACCTGGTCGCACAGTGTGTGCACGAGGTGCCAGCCGATGCCGCCGCCACCGCGGCTGGGGTGGAAGGGACGCGGGGCCGGGGGAGTGGTGCTGGTGTCGCTCAGCGTCACGTGCACCCCGTCGAAGGTCCGGCGCATGCTCAGCGCGAAGGGACCCGGCGCGTACTGCACGGCGTTCGCGGCGAGCTCCGTGACGACCAGCAGTATGTCGTCGAAGTGCTCGGGGGCGGCCGGCAGCGAGGACTGCGCGAGGTCGTCGAGGAACTCCTCCGCGGCGAGGCGTGCACCCGTCACGTGGTGCAGCTCACCCGCGAAGCGAGCTGTGCGGCTCGGAATCCCCTCGGTAGCCAGTGTGTCGTCCCAATGCGGCTCGGTTGCCATCTCGCCTTTCCGGCCCGGTGCGCGCCGGGCGTCGTCCTTCTTTTCCCTTCCGTACCACAGTCTTGTTCCCAAGCGCGCGAAGCCTACGCGTCGCTCTCACCCCGCCGGCCCGCCGCGGCCGCCCGCGCCGCGCGCCGGTACGCGGCGACCAGCGTCCGGTGGGCACGGCCGGCGCGGGCCGACGCGGTGAGCAGGACGGGCAGGGCGAGCGCCAGGACGCACGCGGGCACCCACAGCCGCACGGCGGCGCTCCACGCGGCCACCGCGCCCACGGGGACGGCGAACAGGGCGCACAGCAGTTGCCGGCGGCGGTGGTGCGTCATGGGGGCGACTCTCTCACGCCGCGCCGGCGGCATGGTCGGCCGGAGGCCTGACGCCCTCCCCGCCCGGGAACGCCGACGTCGTTCCAGAAGACGCGCCGGACGCACGCGACAGCAGGTCTCGCGCACGGCCCGCGTCACGCCTGCCCGCGCCGATCAGCGGAAGACGTTGTCCGAGTCGTCCCAGTCGGCCGCAGCGTCGGCCGCCGCGCTCCGCCGCCCCGCACGGCCGCGCGCCTGGTACATGGCGTCGATCTCGAAGGCGTAGTGGCGCACGATCGCGTCCCGCCGCAGCTTCATCGACGGGGTGAGCAGCCCGCTGGCCACGTCGAACGGCTCGGGCAGGACACGGAAGACGCGAATGGACTCCGAGCGGGACACCGCGCTGTTGGCGGCCGCGACGGCCCGCCCGATCTCCTCCCGCAGCGCGTTCTCCTCACGGGCCTCGCGGCCCGGGGCGTCGCCCGGCAGCGCCAGCGCGGCGCGCCAGTGGATGAGGAAGTCCGGGTCGAGGGTGATCAGCGCCCCCACGCACGGCCGGTTGTCGCCGACGACCACCGCCTGGTGGACCAGCGGGTGCGCCCGCAGCCGCTGCTCCAGCGGGGCGGGCGCCACGCTCTTGCCGCCGCTGGTGATGATGACGTCCTTCTTGCGCCCGGTGATCGTCAGGTAGCCCTCGGCGTCCAGGTGCCCGATGTCGCCCGTGGCCAGCCAGCCGCCGCGCAGCGCGGCCCGGCTGGCGGCCTCGTCGCCCACGTACCCCTGGAACACCGACGGCCCGTGCACGAGGATCTCCCCGTCGTCGGCGACCTCGATCACCGTGCCCGGCAGCGCCTTGCCGACCGTGCCGGACTTCTCCGCGCCCAGCGGCTGCATGGTGATGCCGCCGGCGGTCTCGGTGAGCCCGTAGCCGTCGTGCACGTAGATGCCGATGCCCTCGTAGAACAGGGACAGTTCGCGGCTGAGCGGGGAGCCGCCCGACGTCGCGCGGACGACCCTGCCGCCGAGCGCGGCGCGCAGCTTGCGGTACACCGTCCGCTCGTAGAGGGCGTGCTGGAGGCGCAGGTCGAATCCGGGGCCCGAGCCGCGTCCGGTGCGCTGGCGCTCCAGGGCCTCGGCGAAGTCCCGCGCGGTGCCCGCGGCCCGCTCGAACAGGGCGCCGCGGCCCGACTGCTGCGCGGCGCGCAGGAAGTTCTTGTAGATCTTCTCGAAGACCGACGGCACGGCGTAGAAGTACGTCGGCCGGAAGGAGCGCAGGGCGGAGGCGAGGGCCGCCTCGCCCAGCTCGGGTTCATGGCCCATCAGGATGCCGCCCCGGATGCAGAGCCCCTGGATCATCAGGCCGTACACGTGGGAGAACGGCAGGAAGGCGAGGACGGAGCCCTGCTCGCCGGGCGGTGCCGCGGTGTGACCCCAGCCCGCCAGGAGCGTGTCGCAGGGGCTGGCCAGCGCGCGGTGGCTGAGCGCGCAGCCCAGGGCGCGCCCGGAGGTGCCGGAGGTGTAGGCGATCACCGCCGTGGCGTCCGGCAGCACGATCCGGCGCAGGGAGTCGACGGTGGTCGGGGGGATGCGCGCGCCGCGCTCCACCAGGTGCGCCAGCGCCCCCGCGTCCAGCTGCCACACGTGCCGCAGCCGCGGCAGGGTCGCGCACACCGAGCCGACGGTCATCACGCCCTGCTCGTCCTCGACGACGACGGCCACGCACCCGGAGTCCCGCAGGATGTGCTCCACCTGCTCGCGCGAGGACGTCGGATAGACGGGCACCACCTCGGCCCCGACCGCCCACAGCGCGTAGGACAGGACCGTCCACTCGTAGCGGGTGCGGGCCATGACCGCCACACGGTGGCCGGGGGAGATGCCGCAGGCCACCAGGCCGCGGGCGAGGTCGCAGACCTGGTCCCGCAGCTCCACGGCGGTCACCTCCTCCCAGACCGGCGAGGCGGGGTCCGGGCGGCGCGCGAGCACCGGCAGCGTCGGCCGCAGCTCCGCGGTCTCGAAGACGCTGTCGGCGAGCCCGCCGGTCAGGGAGGTGACGGCGGACGGAGCGAGGGCGAAGTCGCGCATGCGCTGCTCCTGGGGTTCACGGAGGGTGACTCCGCCGATGAGTACCGTTGTCGAGCGGGTCGAATGTAGCCCAGGCGGGCGCGCCCCGGGAGGGCGAACCGGGAAGTGGTGCCGTTTCGTTGATCTCGGGCGGATCGGGGGACTCGGGGCCCATGAGTTACGTCAATCCGGACCCCGATCCCCGCAGCACCCCCGGACTCGAACCGGGGGGCGGTGTGCCGCCCGGCGAGACCCCGCCGGCGGAGAGCAGCATGCCCGAGGCCGGTCCCCGCCAGCGGGACAGCACGTCCCGGGGCTGGGCGAAGGCCCCCCTCACCCTCATCCTCCTGCTCGTCCTGGTGATGGCCGTCGGCTTCCTGGCTTACGCCCTCGGGCTGATCTTCTGAGGACCGCCGCACCGGCGTGCGGGGTTCAGCCCTGGGTGCGCCGCACGCACTCCGTGACGACGTCCCGCAGGCCCTTGCCGTCCTCCAGCAGTTCGCGCTGCACCCGGGCGCCGTTGCCGCGGCGCAGCAGTTCCCCGACGGCCTCCTCGGCCGGGCGCAGGTCGCCGGTGGCCTCCAGCGCGTCGGCGACGTGCTCCAGCAGCGCCCGCAGCACGGCCTCGGCCGGCAGGCGCCGCATGGTCGCCGGGTGCAGCAGCTCCCGGGCGAGCCCGGCGCGGGCGGCCTGCCACGAGGCCAGCCTGAGCAGGCTCACACTGTGGTCCACCGGTTCGCCGCCCGCCCGCCAGTCGCGGGCCGCCGTCTCCACCAGGCCGCGGGCGAGGGTGGCGATCAGCTGGGCGGTGTCCGCGTGCAGGCACACGTCCGCGACCCTGATCTCCACGGTGGGGTACCGCTCCGAGAGCCGGGCGTCGAAGTACGCCATCTTCTCGTCGAGGATCACCCCGGTGGCCACCATGTCCGCCACCCGCCGGTGGTACCGCTCCGGCGACCCGAACAGCTCGGTCGGGCCGGCCGACGGCCAGCGGTCCCACACCCGGCTGCGGTAGCTGTCGTAACGGCTGTCCTGCCCCTGCCAGAACGGTGAGTTGGCGCTGATGGCCAGCAGCACCGGCAGCCACGGGCGGATGCGGTCCACGACCGCGACGCCCTCCTCGTCGGACTCCACGGCGACATGCACGTGCATGCCGCACACCAGCTGCTCGCGGGTGGCGATGCCGTACTGGTCGGCCAGCCACTGGTAGCGGCGGTTCATGCTGATCGTGGGGCTCACCGGGAGCGGTGAGGTGGCCAGCGCGGCGACCGCGCAGCCGATCTCCCCGGCGTGCCGGGCCGCCTCCTTGCGGCAGCGGACGATCTCCTCGCCGAGCCGGGCCATGTCCGTCCGCGGATGCGTGGCGAACTCCAGCATCTGGCCGTACAGCTCCTTCTCGAACACGTCCTGGTCCGCGTCGTTGGCCTCGGCCCGGGCGAGCACCGCCGCGGACAGCGCCTTCGGCTCGCCGGTCTCCGGGTCCACCAGGAGGAGTTCCTCCTCCACTCCGACGGTCCGCACCTTCCGCCGCCCTTCCCTCACTGTGCCGTGACACCGGCAGGCCGCCGGGTCGTACGACCCCGACTGCCCCGGGACGGCGGCCGGACACCTGGGTGCGGTTCACGGATCCGGCGGCCGGCCCGGGGCGGGCCGGGCTCAGGAGGGAGCCGGGTACGGCGTGAGCCACACCGTGGCCAGCGGTGGCAGCGTGAGGGCGATGTGCCCGTCCTCCGGCTTGACCGGGTCGGGGTTGGTCACGCCGCTGCCGCCGTAGCGGGCGGCGTCGGTGTTCAGGACCTCGCACCAGGCCGTGACCTCCTCGGGCACGGCGAGGCGGTAGCCCTCGCGCACCACGGGGGAGAAGTTCGACACCGACAGCAGCGGGGCGCCGGCCGCGTCGAACCGCAGGAAGGCGTAGACGTTGTCCTCGGCCGCGTCCACGGCGACCCAGCGGAAGCCCTCCGGGCTGGTGTCGCGCTGCCACAGCGCGGGCGTGGCCCGGTAGCGCGTGTTCAGGTCGCGCACCAGGTCCCGCACCCCGCGGTGGTCGCCCGCCGCGCAGTAGCCGTCGTCCAGCAGCCACCACTCGGGCCCGTGCTTCTCGGAGAACTCCCCGCCCTGCGCGAACTCCTGCCCCATGAACAGCAGTTGCTTGCCGGGATGGGCCCACATGAAGGCGAGGTAGGCGCGGTGGTCGGCGCGCCGCTGCCACCAGTCGCCGGGCATCTTCGACACCAGCGCCTGCTTGCCGTGCACCACCTCGTCGTGCGAGATCGGCAGCACGTAGTTCTCGCTGTAGGCGTACACCATCGAGAACGTCATCTCGTGGTGGTGGTACTTGCGGTGCACCGGCTCCTTGCTCATGTACTGCAGCGAGTCGTGCATCCAGCCCATGTTCCACTTCAGCCCGAAGCCCAGCCCGCCGGCGTCCGTCGGCGCGGTCACCCCGCCCCACGCGGTGGACTCCTCGGCGATGGTGACCACGCCCGGCGCCCGCCGGTAGACGGTGGCGTTCATCTCCTGGAGGAAGGCCATGGCGTCCAGGTCCTCCCGGCCGCCGTACTGGTTGGGCGTCCACTGGCCGGAGTCGCGCGAGTAGTCGAGGTAGAGCATCGAGGCGACCGCGTCCACGCGCAGCCCGTCGATGTGGAACTCCTCGCACCAGTACACGGCGTTGGCGACCAGGAAGTTGCGCACCTCGGTCCGGGCGAAGTCGAACTCGTACGTGCCCCAGTCCGGGTGCTCGGCGCGCTGCGCGTTCCCCGGCTCGTACAGCGGGTCCCCGTCGAAGCGGGCCAGCGCCCAGTCGTCCTTGGGGAAGTGCGCCGGCACCCAGTCCATGATCACGCCGATGCCGGCCCGGTGGCAGGAGTCGACGAAGTACCGGAAGTCGTCCGGTGATCCAAGGCGCGCGGTCGGCGCGTAGTAGGACGTCACCTGGTAGCCCCAGGACGGCCCGTAGGGATGCTCGGCGACCGGCATCAGCTCCACGTGCGTGAAGCCCATGTCCTTGACGTACGCCGGGAGCTCCTCGGCGAGTTGACGGTACGTCAGCCCTGGGCGCCAGGAGGGCAGGTGCACCTCGTACACCGAGAACGGCGCCTCGTGCACCGGGGTGTCCCCGCGGTGCGCCATCCACTCGGCGTCGCCCCACTCGTGGTGCGCGGCCGTCACGACGGAGGCCGTGTCGGGGGGCACCTCGGTGCGGCGGGCCATCGGGTCGGCCTTCAGGAACCGGCCGCCGTACTGCGAGGTGATCTCGAACTTGTACTTCACGCCCTCGCCGACCCCGGGCAGGAACAGCTCCCACACCCCCGCCGCGCCGAGCGAGCGCATCGGGAACGCGGTCCCGTCCCAGTACGCGAAGTCGCAGGCCACCCGCACACCGCGGGCGTTGGGCGCCCACACCGTGAACCGGGTGCCGCGCACGCCCTGGTGGGTCATGGGCTCCGCGCCGAGCGCCCGCCACAGCTGCTCGTGCCGGCCCTCGCGGATCAGGTGCAGGTCCAGCTCGCCGAGGGCCGGCAGGAAGCGGTAGGGATCGTGGACCTCGTACTCCTCCTGCTCGTACGCGACCAGGAGCGTGTACTCGGGGATCGCCTCCAGCGGCAGCACGGCCGAGAACAGGCCGTCGCCCTCGGAGACGAGCGGGGTGCGCCCGCCGTCCGTCACCACGCTCACCGCACGGGCGAACGGGCGCAGCGCCCGGACGGCGATCCCGCCCGGCACCGGATGCGCGCCGAGCAGCGCGTGCGGGTCGTGGTGCGCGCCGGACAGCAGGCGTTCACGGTCGGCGGGGTCCAGGGGCGGGGCCGCCCCGCCCGGTCCCGCCGCGGGCGGGACGGGTCCGGACGGCTCGGGAAGTGACGTGTCGCGCAGTGCCACCGGTTCAGCCTCCTCTCACGGCGAGACGTTCGATCGCCGCCATCGGTACGGCGAGCCAGTCGGGGCGGTGCCGGGCCTCGTACAGCACTTCGTACACGGCACGGTCCGTCTCGTAGGCCCGCAGCAGGGCGTGTTTCTTGCGGGGGTCCCAGCCGGCCCGGGAGGCGTAGCCGGCGCAGTACGCCTCCCGGCAGCGGCGCGCCCACTCCGGCCGCCAGGGGCGGCGCTGGCGGGCGGCGTAGTCGAAGGAGCGCAGCATGCCCGCCACGTCCCGCACCGGGGACTCGGGGATGCGGCGCTCGGCGAGGGGACGGGACGGCTCCCCCTCGAAGTCGATGACGAACCACTCGCGCCCGGCCCGCAGCACCTGCCCCAGGTGCAGGTCGCCGTGCACGCGCTGGGCGGGCGGCCCGGCGTCGCAGCTGGCCAGCGCGGCGAACGCGGTGCGCAGCCGGGTCGTGTACGGCTTCAGCGCGGGCACGCTGTGCGCCGCGGACTCCAGGCGCTCGGTCATCGCGGCCGCCGTGCGCCCGATGTCGCGGTGCGCCCCGGTGGGGAAGGCGCCCGCCAGCGCCAGGTGCACCTCGGCGGTGGCCTGGCCCAGCTGGTGCGCCTGCGCGGTGAAGTCGTCGCCGGTGGCCAGCGCCCGCAGGGCCAGGGTCCAGCCGTCGGCCGCGTCGCGCAGGAACGGCTGGAGCACCCCGAGCGTGGCCGGCTCCGGCTGGGTGGTCCGCAGCCAGGCCACGGGGGCGGGGACACGGCTGCAGCCCTCCCGGGCCAGCGCCCAGGGCACCTCCAGGTCCGGGTTGACGCCCGGCTGGATGCGGCGGAAGACCTTCAGGATGAACTCGTCGCCGTACACGATCGAGGAGTTGGACTGCTCGACGTCCAGCAGCCTGGGCACCAGGCCGCCGGGGATGAGGACCGAGGGATCGGCCTCGAAGCGCAGCGGGCCGGAGGCGCCCGGGTGCCGCAGCCGCTCCAGGAGCAGCTGCGCCGAGCGCGGGTCGCACAGCGCGTCGTAGATGGCGAGGCCGGCCAGCGGGCCCTCGACCGGCCGGCCGATGAACGCCCGGTGCAGCCGCGGGGCCAGCTGCTGCCGCACGCCGAGCAGCAGTTGGTAGCAGTCGGCGGGCGGCGGCACCACGGTGCCGGCCGGGGCGGGGACGCCGCCGTGGCCCGTGGGGACACCGGCGTGCTCGGCGTGGACCAGAAGATGCAGACAGCCCGGGAACAGCTCCGTCATCGACAGCAGCCGCAGATCGGTGACGGGCCGGTCCTTGCCGGCGAACCAGCGCTGCCGGGGCAGCCATTCGCGCAGCAGCGACGCCAGCGAGGCCATCGGCCCGGCCAGGGACGTGGGCACGGGTGTCAGGGATGCGGTCTTCGGCATGGTCACGCCTCCTTTCGTCGGCCGCACGCTCAAGCTCGCCGGCCGATCCGGGATGCGACTCGGGTGAGCCGGAACCAGTAGAAGCCGTGTCCCGCGAGGGTCAGCAGGTAGGGGAGTTCGCCGATGGCGGGGAAGCGCACCCCGCCGATGAGCTCGACCGGGTGGCGGCCGTCGAAGGCGCGCAGGTCGAGCTCGGTGGGCTGGGCGAAGCGGGAGAAGTTGTGCACGCACAGGACCAGGTCGTCCCTGTACTCGCGCAGGAAGGCGAGCACGGAGGGGTTGGAGGACGGCAGTTCCGTGAACGAGCCGAGTCCGAAGGCGGAGTTCTGCTTGCGGATCTCGATCATGCGGCGGGTCCAGTGCAGCAGCGACGAGGGGGAGGA
>NZ_BMVF01000002.1 GCF_014650575.1 Streptomyces naganishii JCM 4654 | reverse complement strand
AGTCATGCCGGACCCGGAGGCCAGCGGCCCTCTTGCAGGACCGCGAAGAAGATAACGGGGGCGTCCGCTGCCGGTGATGGGGTCGCCGGTGGCGGGGTCGAACTTGTAGGCGCGTTCGCCGGGGCGGATGGGCAGCGACCACCAGGGCTGTCCGGGGTGGTGGTGAAGACGTGGCGGACGGTGTGGATGCTGCGGCCTTGATGGTCGGTGATGGGGAACTGGCGGGCGAGGATCCAGCAGCGTCCCCCGAAGGGGGTGTACGCCTCGGCGATGTTGTTGGCGTAGGGGTACTGGTCGGCCTGCAGGCCGGCGCGGAGGGGTGCTGGTGCGCAGCAGCTCGTTCATGTCGTTCTTGGTGGTGATGCGAACGATGGGGACGTGCCGCTGGGGGATGTCGTCAAGCGGCATGGGCGTCTTCCTGTTGGTGAGGTAGATCCAGCCCTCAGGAGAGTTCTCCATCATCGCCTCAGCATGACCCGCAGTGCCGCTTCCAGCGCGACCGACGGCACCGCGAGGTTGGCCCTGAACACGACCACGAGTTCGTCCGCGACAGCGTATGCGCGCCGCTGGCCGTCGACATCACGCTCACGACCGTGCAGGCGATGCTCGCGTCGATGCGGATGACGACCGGCACATACCAGGCGGTGCTGCTTGAGATGCACGCCGCAACGGCCTCGGCCTCCTTGTACCCCATCACCACGTACCGGGCAGCAAAAGGCCAGAAGGCCGGAAAGAAGATGAAAAAGAAGGACTTGAAGGCGGACGGACGGAGGCCCGCGCGGGCCTCAGATTGGGCCCACCGGGCTGCCTCAGGGCCCAATCGGCAAGCGGTTTGGACCAGAAGTCGATCAAGTAAATGAGAAAAGACCAGGTCAGAGGGTGTTTGGTCTGGCTTTTCTCGGATCCGCTTTCGGGATTCGAACCCGAGACCTACGCATTACAAATGCGTAAGGTCCTCCCGGTCCCATCTTGGACCCATCTAGCCGTCGTACGGGCCTCACAGGGCAGTGGTATAGACCGCGAATCGATCAAAGGAACGCGAAAAGACCAGGTCAGACGGGGTCTGGCCTGGCTTTTCGTGGAGCCGCTTTCGGGATTCGAACCCGAGACCTACGCATTACGAGTGCGTTGCTCTGGCCATCTGAGCTAAAGCGGCGCGCTGCCGGCACTATGGTGCGATCGGCAACGTCGGTAAGTCTACACAGTTTCGCGGGGTGCTTCGCACACGCCCCGGAGGGGGCCGGACCGGGCGGACGAGGTCCGCTACGAGCAGCGCTTTCCGCGGGCCGGCGGGGTGCCGCGGAGCAGGTAGGCGTCGATCGCGGAGTCGATGCAGCGGCTGCCGCGGCCGTAGGCGGTGTGGCCGTCACCCACGAAGGTGAGCAGGCGGCCCGAGGACAGTTGGCGGGCCAGGGACTGGGCCCAGCGGTACGGGGTCGCCGGGTCGCGGGTGGTGCCGACGACCACGATGGGGGCCGCGCCCTTCGCCACGATGCGGTGCGGCCCGCCGGTCGCCCGCACCGGCCAGTAGGCGCAGTTCAGGGAGGCCCAGGCGAGGTCCTCGCCGAAGACGGGGGAGGCCTTCTCGAAGGCGGGGAGCGACTTCTGCACCTGCTGGGGCGAGGTGAAGGCGGGCGGCAGGTCCAGGCAGTTCACGGCGGCGTTGGCGTACATCAGGTTGCTGTAGTGGCCGTCGGCGTCACGCTCGTAGTAGCTGTCGGACAGCATGAGCAGGCCGGCGCCGTCGTTGTCCTTCATCGCCGAGTTCAGCGCCTCGCGCAGTTGCGGCCAGGCCGCCTGGTCGTACATCGCCGCGATGAAGCCCGTGGTGGCGAGCGCCTCGCCGAGGCGGCGGCCGTCCGCGTCGCCGGTGGGGACCGGGTGCGCGTCCAGCTTGCGGAAGAAGGCCGCGAGGCGGCCGCCGGCCTGCTCGGGCGTCGTGCCGCGGCCGCCGAGGGGGCAGTCGCCCTGGCGCACGCAGTCCTTCGCGAACGACCGGAACGCCGTCTCGAAGCCCGCCGTCTGGTCCAGGTTCATCCTGCGCGCCGACAGGGACGGGTCCATCGCGCCGTCCAGGACCAGCCGGCCGACCCGCTTCGGGAACAGCCCGGCGTACGTCGCGCCGAGGAACGTGCCGTAGGACGCGCCTACGTAGTGCAGCGTGCGGTCGCCGAGCACGGCGCGCAGAATGTCCATGTCGCGTGCCGCCTCCACCGTGGAGACGTGCCGCAGCAGCCGGGGGTCGTGCGCGCCGCAGCCTTCCGCGAACTTGCGGTAGGCGCCCACGAGCGCGTCGACCTCGCCGCGGTCGTCGGGCGTCATGTCGGTCTGCGTGTACGTGTCCATGCCGCGGTCGTCGAGGCACTCGACGGGCTCGCTGCGGGCCACACCGCGCGGGTCCATGGCGACCATGTCGTAACGGGCGCGCACCTCGGCCGGGTAGCCGGCGCCCGCGTACTGCTGCAGGTAGCCGATGGCCGAGCCGCCCGGGCCGCCCGGGTTGACCAGGAGGGAGCCGATGCGCGTGCCGGGGCCGGTGGCCTTCTTGCGGGCGACGGCCAGTCTGACGTCGCCCGCGGAGGGCCGGGAGTAGTCGAGCGGCGCCTTCATCGTGGCGCACTGGAAGCCGGGGACTCCGCAGTTGCGCCACGTCAGCTTCTGCGCGTAGTACCGGGACAGGGCGGCCGGCGTGGACTGGGGCAGCGCGGCCAGCACGGCGTCCGCCGCGGGGGTGGCCGCCGGGCGCTGCTGGGTGCCGGCGGCGGAGCAGCCCGAGACGAGCAGGACGGCGGCCACGAGGAGCGAGCCGCCGGTCCGGGCCGGGCGGAGGGCGGGAGAGAGCCGGGGACTCCGGATACGGAGGGCGCGCCTGATGTGCATCGAACGAGCGTAACCTTCCGCGATGGACTGAGCACTGTACGTGCACAGCGTGCCTCGTACGAGTGACGGCGGCGAGCGGCCGGCGGTGGGCGACGAGCGACCAGCGTTGGGCGGCGGTCGCTGAGCGGCCGCGGTCCGGCGGGGACCCGCGCGGCGGGCGTCAGCCCGCTCTCAGGGCCATCGTCATCGCCTCCACCGCCAGCAGCGGGGCCACGTTGCGGTCGAGCGCGTCGCGGCAGGCCGCGATCGCCTCTATGCGGCGCAGCGTGGACTCGGGCGAGCTGCCGGCGGCCACGCGGTCCAGGGTGTCCTGCGCGTCGGCGTTGGCGATGGCCACGCGGGAGCCGAGCTGGAGAGCGAGGACGTCACGGTAGACGCTGGTGAGGTCGGTGAGGGCGAGGTCGAGGCTGTCGCGCTGGGTGCGGGTGCGGCGGCGCTTCTGCTTGTCCTCCAGGTCCTTCATCACGCCCGCGGTGCCGCGCGGCAGCCGGCCGCCCTGGGCCGCGCCCAGCGCCGCCTTCAGCTCCTCGGTCTCCTTCGCGTCCAGCTCCTCGGCGAGCGCCTTGGCGTCCTCCGAGGCCGCGTCCACCAGTTCCTGGGCGGCCTTGAGGCAGCCGCCGATGTCGTCCAGGCGCAGGGGCAGCTTCAGGACGGCGGCGCGGCGTTCACGCGCCGCGGGGTCGGTGGCCAGGCGGCGGGCGCGGTCCACGTGGCCCTGGGTGGCGCGGGCGGCGGCGGCCGCCACGTCGGGTTCGACACCCTCACGGCGTACGAGCATGTCGGCGACGGCGGCCACCGAGGGGGTGGACAGGTTCAGGTGGCGGCAGCGGGAGCGGATGGTGGGCAGGACGTCCTCGATCGAGGGGGCGCACAGCAGCCACACCGTGCGCGGGGCGGGCTCCTCGACGGCCTTGAGGACGGCGTTGGCCGACTTCTCGTTCAGCCGCTCGGCGTCCTCGACCAGGATCACCTGCCAGCGGCCGTTCGCCGGGGACGTGAACGACTTGCGGACGGTGTCGCGCATGTCCTCGGCGAGGATCTGGGTGCCGACCGCGGCTACGGTGCTGACGTCGGCGTGCGTGCCGACCAGCGCCGTATGACAGCCGTCGCAGAAGCCGCAGCCGGGGGCGCCGCCCAGGGCCCGGTCGGGGCTCACGCACTGGAGGGCGGCGGCGAAGGCCCGCGCCGTCCGCGTGACGCCCGCGCCGGGCGGCCCCGTGAACAGCCAGGCGTGCGTCATCTTCGACGCCTCCGGCGGCGGCGCGTGCGAGGCGGCCGCGGTGACCAGGGCGTCGGCGTCCCGGGCGGCGGCGGTCAGCTGCTCGCCGATCCTCTCCTGCCCGACGAGGTCGTCCCAGACGCTCATGGGTCACCCGGCCCTTTCGTCACGGTTCGTGTTCCGCCTCCATTGTGCGGGGGAGCACTGACAACCCGGCCGGGCGGGCCCACCCGGCCGCCCGGCCACGGGCGAACAGCCGGCTCAGCGCCTCCGGCCGCGACCCCGGCCGCCGTCCCTGCCTCCGGCGTCCTCGCCGTCGCCGCCGTCCTCACGCGGTCCGAGCAGTTCGTCCGCCAGGGTCGGCAGGTCGTCCAGCGGGGTCTCCTCGGCCCAGTCCGGCCGGGGGCGCCGACGCGCGCCGCCGTCGTCCTGGACCTGGGGCAGCTCGCGCGTCCGGTCGTCGGTGCCGTCGGGCCGTACGGCCGTCGGCGGCCCCTGGCGGAAGAAGCCCGGCGGAACCCGGTCCGCGGGATCCTCGCGCACCGGCGGGAGTACGGCGGTGTCGTCGGCGGCTTCGTCGCGCACCGGGGGCAGCACCGCCGTCTCGTCGGCGCTCACCGGAGGCAGTACGGCGGTCTCGTCGGCCGCGCCGGCGGGCGGCACCGGAGGCAGTACGGCCGTCTCGTCGGCCGCGCCCGCCGGGGCCGGGGGAACCGGCGGCTTGGGCAGCTTCGCCGTGGTCTCCGACTCGGACTCGCCGGTGCCGCGAGGAGCCCGCGAGGCGCCCCGGCCGCCGCTCTCGGCCCCTCCGTCCGTCCGATCGACCTGCTCGTCCCGTGTGTCCCGCACCGGCGGAAGAACCGCCGTCTCGTCCGCGGGACCGCCGGACGCGTTCGTCGGCGTCACGACCGGGGTCGGCACGGTCGCCGCCTCCGGCGGCACCGCCGCACCCTCAGGTTCCGCGGGCCGGCGGGGACCCGCCTGTGCGGCGGCCGCCGCCTGCTCCGCCGCCCGCCGGGCCTCCTCGGCCCGCAGCAGGGCCAGCTCCGCCTTCTGCTGCTTCTCCAGCCGCCGCGCCTCGGCCTCGGCGCGCAGCCGCGCCTCCTCCTCGGCCTGCTTGCGGCGCCGCTCCTCCTCGGCCTTGCGCTGGGCCTCGGCCTCCGCGCGGGCCTGCTCCTCGGCGAGCAGCCGCGCCCGCTCCTCCTCGGCCCTGCGCCGCGCCTCCTCGGCGCGCTGCCGGGCCTCCTCGGCCTGCCGCTCGGCCTCGCGCCGCTGCGCCTCCTCCAGCTCGCGCCGCTTGCGCTCCTCCTCCTCGGCGCGCAGACGGGCCAGCTGCTCCTGGCGCTCCCGCTCCAGGCGCTCCTCCTCGGCCTTGCGCCGGGCTTCCTCCTCGGCCTTGCGGCGGGCCTCTTCCTCCGCCTTGCGGCGGGCCTCCTCCTGGGCCTTCAGCTCGGCCTCGGACAGCGGCAGGATCCGGTCCAGCCGGTGCCGTACGGCGGCGGTGACGGCCTCGGGCTCCTGACCGGCGTCCACCACGAGGTAGCGCCCGGGGTCGGCGGCGGCCAGGGTCAGGAAACCGGCCCGCACGCGCGCGTGGAACTCGGCCGGCTCCGACTCCAGGCGGTCGGGGGCCTCGGTGAAGCGCTCGCGGGCGGTCTCCGGGGAGACGTCCAGCAGGACCGTCAGGTGCGGCACCAGGCCGTTGGTGGCCCAGCGGGAGATCCGGGCGATCTCGGTCGGGGACAGGTCCCGGCCGGCGCCCTGGTAGGCGACGGAGGAGTCGATGTACCGGTCGGTGATCACCACGGCGCCGCGCTCCAGCGCGGGCCGTACGACGGTGTCGACGTGCTCGGCGCGGTCGGCGGCGTACAGCAGCGCCTCCGCGCGGTGGGACAGGCCCTGCGAGGAGACGTCCAGCAGGATGGACCGCAGCCGCTTGCCCACGGGCGTGGCCCCGGGCTCGCGGGTGAGGACGACCTCGTGGCCCTTGGACCTGATCCAGTCGGCGAGGGCCTCGGCCTGGGTGGACTTGCCGGCCCCGTCGCCGCCCTCGAGGGCGATGAAGAAACCGCTGGCCGCGGGCGCCGTCACCGGGTCGTCGCCGCCGCGCAGGGCGTCGACCAGGTCCTGCCTGAGCGGGACGCCGGAGCGGTCGTCGACCTTGGCCAGCACGAGCGCCGCCACCGGCAGCAGCAGCGCGCCGACGAGCATCAGCGTGAAGGCGGCGCCGCCGTGGGCGAACACGAACCGCCCGTTCTCCAGCCGGTGCGGGCCGATCGCGGCGGCGACCACGGGGGCGAGGACGGCGGCGAGGGCGACGAGGACCCGCACCACCGCGTGCAGGTGCTCGGTCATCCGCGTCCGGCGGTGGTCCTCGGTCTCCTGGTCGAGCAGCGCGTGCCCGGTGTTGGCGGCCGCGCCCGCGCCGATGCCGGCCAGCGCCAGGATCAGCAGGACGGTCGTGACGTCGGGAACCAGTCCGGCGGCCAGCAGCGCGACGCCGGTGAAGGCGATCGCCAGCGCCAGCAGGCGGCGCCGCGACAGCGACACCAGCGCCCTGGGCGCCGTACGGATGCCCACGACGACGCCGCCGGTCAGGGCGAGCACCGCCAGCCCGTACAGCACCGGGCCGCCGCCGAGGTCCCCGGCGTGCAGCGCGCAGACGGAGACGGCGGCGGCGATAGCCCCGGCGACGGAGGCGGAGGCGAGCACGAGCAGCGGGACGGCGCCCGTGCGGCCCTTGTCGACGCCGGTGGCGTTCTTCGGGCGGCGCAGGCCCTCGAGCGGGGACCGCGCGCGCGGGGTGCGCGTGTCCGGCAGTTCGAGGGAAGTCAGCACGGACAGGGAGGCGGCGAACAGGCCGGCTGCGACGTACGCGCCGAGGGCCGCGTGGTGCTGGTCGAACCAGTCGACGGCGGTGCCCAGGAGGTTGTTGAACAGGGACGCGACCACCAGCACGGCGGCGGCCAGCGGGATCGTCAGGAAGGTCGTGCGCAGCGTCAGGCGGCGCAGGGCGTCCATGTGGTCGGGCAGCGGGCGCACGGTCGCGCCCTCGGGGGGCGGGGCGGGCAGCAGCGCGGGCGCCGCGCTCTCCCGGCACACGGTCCACAGCCGCTCGGCGACCCCGGTCAGGAAGACGGTGACGAGCAGCAGGACGGGCGCGTTGGCCGGCGTCCAGTCGATCCACAGCGGGGCGACGATCAGCAGCGCGGCGCGCACGCCGTCCGTGCCGACCATGGTCCAGCGGCGGTCCAGGGGGCCTTCGTGGGAGGTGAGCGAGGTGAGCGGGCCGAGCAGGACCGCGCCGAAGAGCACGGTCGCCACGATGCGCGCCCCGAACACGGCCGCCACGGCGAGGGCCGCGCCGCGGTAGCCGCCGCCGAAGGAGCCCTCGGCGATGACCGCCTGGAGGGTGAGGACGACCAGGACCAGCAGCGCGACGGTGTCGGCGACGCCCCCCACCAGTTGGGCGCTCCACAGCCGCCGCGTCTGGGGACGTCGCAGCAGGGCGCGGACGGCGCGCTCGCGGGAGTCCGCCACCAGGGCGGCGTCGGGGGCCGGGGTGTCGGCCGTTGGCTGCTCGGCTCGCGTCATGCGTTCAGCCTATCGGGACGCACCGACAGCGCGTGGTGACCGTCCGAACGTGCGCACGCCCCGGCACAAAAGAGGTGCCGGGGTGTACGTAAAGCGAACGGATGGTGAAGATCACGGCCGCGGGCGGGCGGTACGTCGCACGCGCCGCCCGCCGCTCAGTCCTCCGCCGTCTTGGAGGCCGCCGCCTTCTTCGCGGTGGCGGCGGTCGTCGTCTTCTTCGCCGCCGTCTTCTTCGCGGTGGTCGTCTTCTTGGCAGCGGTCTTCTTGGCCGCCGTGGACGCCGTCTTCTTGGCCGCGGTCTTCTTGGCCGTCGTCTTCTTGGCGACCGCCTTCTTCGCGGTCTTCTTGGCCGGGCCCTTGGCGCGCTTCTCCGCGAGCAGTTCGAAACCGCGCTCAGGGGTGATCGTCTCGACGCTGTCACCGGAGCGCAGGGTCGCGTTGGTCTCCCCGTCGGTGACGTACGGCCCGAAGCGGCCGTCCTTCACCACGACCGGCTTTCCGCTGACCGGGTCCTCGCCGAGCTCCTTGAGCGGCGGCTTGGCGGCCGCGCGACCGCGCTGCTTGGGCTGGGCGTAGATCGCCAGCGCCTCCTCCAGCGTGATCGTGAACAGCTGGTCCTCGGTCTGCAGGGAGCGCGAGTCCGTGCCCTTCTTCAGGTAGGGCCCGTAGCGGCCGTTCTGCGCGGTGATCTCCTGGCCCTCGGCGTCGGTGCCGACCACGCGCGGGAGCGACATCAGCCTGAGCGCGTCGTCGAGGGTGACGGTGTCCAGGGACATCGACTTGAACAGTGAGGCCGTGCGCGGCTTGACGGCGTTCTTGCCCGTCTTCGGGGTGCCCTCGGGCAGGACCTCGGTGACGTACGGGCCGTAGCGGCCGTCCTTGGCGACGATCGTGTGGCCGGTGGCCGGGTCGGTGCCCAGCTCGAAGTCGCCGCTCGGCTTGGCGAGCAGTTCCTCGGCGAGCTCGACGGTCAGCTCGTCGGGCGCGAGGTCGTCCGGGATGTCGGCGCGCTGGTGCTGCTCGGTGTCCTTCTCGCCGCGCTCGATGTACGGACCGTAGCGGCCCACCCGCAGCACGATGTCGTTGCCGACGGGGAAGGAGGACACCTCGCGGGCGTCGATCGCGCCGAGGTCGGTCACCAGTTCCTTGAGGCCGCCGAGGTGGTCGCCGTCGCCGTTGCCCGCGTCGGCCGCGCCGCCCTCGCCGGTGCCTTCACCGAAGTAGAACCGCTTCAGCCACGGCACCGCGCGGGCCTCGCCGCGGGCGATGCGGTCGAGGTCGTCCTCCATCCGGGCGGTGAAGTCGTAGTCGACGAGCCGGCCGAAGTGCTTCTCCAGGAGGTTGACCACGGCGAAGGACAGGAAGGACGGCACCAGGGCGGTGCCCTTCTTGAAGACGTACCCGCGGTCGAGGATGGTGCCGATGATCGAGGCGTACGTCGACGGGCGGCCGATCTCGCGCTCTTCGAGCTCCTTGACCAGGCTGGCCTCGGTGTAGCGGGCCGGGGGCTTGGTGGCGTGCCCGTCGGCCGTGATCTCCTCGGCGCTCAGCGCGTCGCCCTCGGCGACCTGGGGCAGCCGGCGCTCGCGGTCGTCGAGCTCGGCGTTGGGGTCGTCGGCGCCCTCGACGTAGGCCTTGAGGAAGCCGTGGAAGGTGATGGTCTTGCCGGACGCGCTGAACTCGACGTCCCGGCCGTCGGCCGCGGTGCCGCCGATGCGCACGGTGACGGAGTTCCCGGTCGCGTCCTTCATCTGGGAGGCGACGGTCCGCTTCCAGATCAGCTCGTACAGCTTGAACTGGTCGCCGGTCAGCCCGGTCTCGGCCGGCGTGCGGAAACGATCACCCGAGGGGCGGATCGCCTCGTGCGCCTCCTGGGCGTTCTTGACCTTCCCGGCGTACGTGCGCGGCTGCGGCGGCAGGTAGTCGGCGCCGTACAGCTGCGTGACCTGGGCGCGTGCGGCGGAGACCGCCGTGTCGCTCAGGGTGGTGGAGTCCGTACGCATGTACGTGATGTGGCCGTTCTCGTACAGCTTCTGGGCGATCTGCATGGTCGCCTTCGCGCCGAAGCCGAGCTTGCGGCTCGCCTCCTGCTGAAGCGTCGTCGTACGGAACGGGGCGTACGGCGAGCGGCGGTACGGCTTGGACTCGACGGAGCGGACGGAGAAGCGGGTGTTCTCCAGCGCGGCGGCGAGCGCGCGGGCGTTCGCCTCGTCGAGGTGGAGGGTGTTCGCGCTCTTCAGCCGGCCGAGGGAGTCGAAGTCGCGGCCCTGCGCGACACGCCGGCCGTCGACGCTCTGCAGCCGGGCGACCAGGGAGGACGGGTCGGAGGCATCGCCGGCGCGGCCGGTCGAGAAGGTGCCGGTCAGGTCCCAGTACTCGGCGGAGCGGAACGCCATGCGCTCGCGCTCCCGCTCGACCACGAGCCGGGTCGCGACGGACTGCACGCGGCCCGCCGACAGGCGCGGCATGACCTTCTTCCACAGCACCGGGGAGACCTCGTAGCCGTAGAGGCGGTCCAGGATGCGACGGGTCTCCTGGGCGTCGACCAGGCGCTGGTTGAGCTGGCGCGGGTTGGCGACGGCGGCCCGGATCGCGTCCTTGGTGATCTCGTGGAAGACCATCCGCTTGACGGGGATCTTGGGCTTGAGGACCTCCTGGAGGTGCCAGGCGATCGCCTCGCCCTCGCGGTCCTCATCGGTGGCGAGGAAGAGCTCGTCGGAGTCCTTCAGCAGGTCCTTGAGCTTCTTGACCTGGGCCTTCTTGTCCGCGTTGATCACGTAGATCGGCTGGAAGTCGTGTTCGACGTCCACACCGAGGCGGCGGACCTCGCCGGTGTACTTCTCGGGGACCTCCGCGGCCCCGTTGGGAAGGTCGCGGATGTGCCCGACGCTCGCTTCGACGACGTAGCCGGGGCCGAGGTAGCCCTTGATCGTCTTCGCCTTGGCAGGCGACTCGACGATGACGAGTCGGCGGCCGCCCTGTGCGGTCTCGCTGGTCGGGGACAACTTCGCTCTTCTCTCCGGTCGGCTCTGGATCTCCCCAGGCCTTGGTTTCCCGGGGTCGGGTCGTGCTGACGCTGCGGAGTGTGACGGTACATCCCGCCCCCGTGTCAAACGGGAAAAGCCCGCAACGGCCACTCGAACGGTAACCCGACTACCGCCCTTCCTGCCGCCCGGAGTGCACACCGGCCCCTTCGGTGATATGCGGAGGGTCACCTCTCCATTACCGGCGACGGGGTGCCGCGGCACCGCTGCGGGGGACGTCACAGGCGGGTGAGGCACCACGCTCCGAGGGCCAGGGCCGTGAGGGCGGCCACACTGGCGACGGTAACCGACATCGCGCGGTGCGCGCCGGTGGCGACCGGTTCGCGGCGCCACGTCCGGGCCGTCGTCCAGCCCAGCAGTGCCGTCCCGAACAGGGCGAACACCGTCCCTGTGAAGATCGCCGGCCCGCTCTCCATGTACGTCCCCTCCCGCATCCGGATCCCCCGGTCCGGGAGGCTGGCAGCCGCGTGCGACGGCGGGGCCAACCCGCGGTGAACGGCGCGCACGGCCGCCCGCGCGCCCTCCGGCCACCGTCACGCGGCGTGGCCGCACGGACGCGGCGAGGGGACGGCTCGCGCCGGAAAAAGAACGTGACCGAAAAACCCTCCGCACCCACGCGGCGCCCGGCACACGGACGCCGGGCCGCCCGGACCGTCGACTCCGGCCGCCTGGGCCGCCGACTCCGCCCCGCCCCCGCCGTCGGCGTCGGGTCCGCTCGGGCCACCGACTCCGGTCCGCCCCGACCGCCGGCGTCCGGTTCGCTCGGACCGCCGACTCCGGTCCGTCGGTCTCCGCCCTGCCCGGGCCTCCGGTGCCACTGAGGCCCCCGCTCAGACACACGGTGCCCGCTCAGTCACGGGCTGTCGCTCAGGCGCCCGGTGCGTCGGCGGGCCGACGGCGGCCACCCGTGCCCGGGCCGCCGGTGCCGCTCGGCCCGCGGTGCCGTCCAGGCGTCCGGTGCGTCGTCAGTCCGCCGGTTCCAGGAAGCCCTGCTCCACCAGGAGGCGGATCTGGGCGGGGGTGCGGTCGCGCAGGAGTACCGGGTCCTCGCCCATCAACTGGGCGATGGCGTCCAGGATCCGGCCGGCGCTCAGCGTGCCGTCGCAGACCCCTGCGAAGCCCGCGCCGACGGTGTCCACGGCGGTGGCCCTGCGCATGCCCCGGTGCTGGCGCAGCACCACGTGCTCCGGGTCCTCGGCGCCGGGCAGCCCGACCTGCTCCTGCACGATCTCGCGCACGAGACGGAAGTGCGCCTCCAGCAGGGCCGCGTCGTCGTGCTCCCGCAGGTAGTCGAGCCGGTCGAAGTGCGCGCGGACCGTGTCGCCGAGCGGCTGCTCCACCGCGTGCGGCCACTCCTCGACGGTCACCGACGGCTCGACGGCCGCCGTACGGCGCAGGGTGATCCAGCCGAAGCCCACGGCCCGCACCTTGCGCGCCTCGAACTCCTCCAGCCAAGCGTCGTACCGCGCCTGGTACTCGGCCGGGTCGTCGCGGTGGTCGCCGGCGTCCCTGAGCCACAGCTCGGCGTACTGGGTGACGTCCTGCACCTCGCGCTGCACGATCCAGGCGTCGCACCCGCGGGGCACCCATGACCTGAGTCTGTCCTGCCAGTCCTCCCCCTCCACGTGCTGCCAGTTGGCGAGGAACTGCGCGAACCCGCCCTCGTTCAGCCGCTCCCCCGCCTGCTGAACGAGCGTGCGGCACAGATCGTCCCCGCTCATCCCGCCGTCGCGGTAGGTGAGCCGGGCGCCGGGTGAGATCACGAAGGGCGGGTTCGACACGATCAGGTCGAACCTCTCGTCGTCGCGGACCGGCTCGAACAGCGAGCCCTGCCTCAGGTCGGCGGCCGGGGCGCCGGACAGCGCGAGCGTGAGCGCGGTGATGTGCAGCGCGCGCGGGTTGACGTCGGTCGCCGTCACGCGCGTGGCGTGCCGGCCCGCGTGCAGCGCCTGGATGCCGGATCCGGTGCCGAGGTCGAGGGCGCTGGCGACGGGCGTACGGACCGTGATGCCGGCGAGGGTCGTGGAGGCGCCGCCGACGCCGAGGACCACGCCCTCCTCGCGGCTGCCGATGCCCCCCGCGCCGCCGACCGCGCAGCCCAGGTCGGAGACGATGAACCAGTCCTCGCCGTCCAGTCCGCCGTACGGCCGCACGTCCACGGTCGCGGCGAGCTCGTCGCCTCCCACACGGACCAGCCAGCCGGTCTCCAGGCAGGCGTCGACGGGCAGGACGTCCGCCACGCGCGCGTGCGGCACGGGCTGCTGGAGCAGGAACAGCCGGAGGAGCATCTCCAGCGGCGTGTCCCCGCGCGTGGCCCGCAGGGCGGGCACGGTCTCGCTGCGCGCGAGGGCCGCGTAGGCGGGTGCGCCGAGCAGGTCGAGCAGTCCGTCGGCGGTGAAGGAGGCGTCGAGCAGGGCGTCCCGGAGCCGGGCGGCGACGTCCGGGCGGTCGGCGGCGGGCAGGGCGGTCAGGCTGGAGTCACTCACGTCCCCCATTGTGTCGGTCGGCACCGACATCGCACGCGCGCGTGCCGCGCCGTTTTCCGGCCGTGCCCGCGCGGCCGGGCCCACCCGCCGGGGCCGGGGCCCACCCGCCGGGGGCCCACCCTCCGGGACTCAGCCTTCGCGGCCCACCCGGCGGGACTCAGCCGCTGGTCGCCGGCGCGGAGGCCGAGGCGGACTTGCAGCTGGACTGGCGGGCCATGGCCTTGCCGACGTCGCCCTCCTCCAGGTTCTTCAGGGCGTCGCTGCCGGTCTTGCTCAGCTTGTCCAGCTGGGTCGCGATGCCCTTGAGGCCGTCGGCGAACTTGGCCTGGTCCTCGGTGTCGAGCTTGTCCACCTGCTGCTTGAGGGAGACGTAGGAGGCGCTGAGGGCGTTGAGCTCCTTGACCGCGTCCTGCTGCTTCTTGCTGCCGTTGTCCACGTTGGGGGCACCGGCCCGGCTCACGGCGGCGCCGATCGCCTTGTAGGCGTCGGACATGTCCTGGAACGCCTGCGCGTCGGTCTTCTGGACCGCAGTGGTCGGGCTGTTGTCCGAGGTCTGCTTCTGGATCGCGGCGCTGGCGGCCTCGATCTTCTTCGCCTGGGGCTGCACCGCCTCGCACACCTGCTTGGCCCAGGTGTTCAGCGCGTCGTTCTTGTTGTCGGCGCTGTTGTTGCCGCAACCCGTCAGTGCCAGTGCCAGTACCGCACCGCCGGACAGTGCGGCCGCGAGCTTCTTGTTCACCGGTTTGGTCCCTTCCATGGCTCTCGGCCCCGGAACATACACGCCGTATCGGCGGCAACCCCCGGTCAAGCACCCGTTATGGCACCTCTTGTAGCCATTTGCACCAAGCGAGAGAAGGCTCACGGCATGGGGTGCGCCCGCGCACGCAGCGGGCGGGCGGCGCGTGTGCCGCGCCGCCCGCCCGCCTGATGAGCTGGGCCTCCCGTAAGACCGCCTACGAAACCACCGCGGGATCGGCCGACTTGGACACCCGTTCGGCGTTGTCTTCGTCACCCACGGCGATTCCGCGCCGCTTGGAGATGTAGACCGAGCCGACGATGACGATCAGCGCCAGGATCGCGATCATGATGCGTACCCCGAGGCTCTTGTCGCTGCCGTAGGAGAACTTGATGACCGCGGGCGCGATGAGCAGCGAGACGAGGTTCATCACCTTCAGCAGCGGGTTGATCGCGGGCCCGGCGGTGTCCTTGAAGGGATCGCCGACCGTGTCCCCGATGACCGTGGCGGCGTGGGCATCGCTGCCCTTGCCGCCGTGGTGGCCGTCCTCGACCAGTTTCTTGGCGTTGTCCCAGGCACCGCCGGAGTTGGCGAGGAACACCGCCATCAGCGTGCCCGCGCCGATGGCGCCGGCGAGGTAGGCGCCGAGCGCGCCGACACCGAGCGTGAAGCCGATGAAGATCGGCGCCATGACGGCGAGCAGCCCGGGCGTGGCGAGTTCGCGCAGGGCGTCCTTGGTGCAGATGTCGACGACCTTGCCGTACTCCGGCTTCTCGCTGTAGTCCATGATCCCGGGCTTCTCGCGGAACTGCCGGCGCACCTCGAACACCACCGCACCCGCCGACCGCGACACCGCGTTGATCGCCAGCCCCGAGAAGAGGAAGACGACCGCCGCGCCCGCGATCAGGCCGACCAGGTTGTTGGGCTGCGAGATGTCCATGATCAGGGTCATCGGCGCGCGGGAGCCGGACAACTGCTGCCCGACGTCGCGCGCCCCGGTGGTGATCGCGTCGCGGTACGACCCGAACAGCGCCGAGGCCGCGAGGACGGCGGTGGCGATGGCGATGCCCTTGGTGATGGCCTTGGTGGTGTTGCCCACCGCGTCCAGGTTGGTGAGCACCTGCGCGCCCGCGCCCTCGACGTCGCCCGACATCTCGGCGATGCCCTGGGCGTTGTCGGAGACCGGGCCGAAGGTGTCCATGGCGACGATCACGCCGACCGTGGTGAGCAGGCCGGTGCCGGCCAGCGCCACCGCGAACAGCGCCAGCATGATCGACGTACCGCCGAGCAGGAACGCCCCGTACACGCCGAGGCCGATCAGCAGGGCGGTGTAGACGGCCGACTCCAGGCCGACCGAGATGCCGGCGAGGACGACGGTGGCCGGGCCGGTGAGCGAGGTCTTGCCGATGTCCCTGACGGGACGCCGGCTGGTCTCGGTGAAGTAGCCGGTCAGCTGCTGGATCACGGCCGCCAGCAGGATGCCGATCGCCACCGCGACGAGCGCGAGGACGCGCGGGTCGCCGTCCTTGCCGCGGATCGCCGCGTCGGTGACGCCGGTCAGGCCGGAGTAGGTGGACGGGAGATAGGTGTAGACGGCCGCCGCGACCAGCGCGAGCGAGATCACGGCGGAGATGAAGAAGCCGCGGTTGATGGCGCTCATGCCGCTGCGGTCGGCGCGCCGCGGCGCCACGGCGAAGATGCCGATCATGGCGGTGATCACACCGATGGCCGGCACCAGCAGGGGGAAGGCCAGACCGTCGTTGCCGAAGGCCGCCTTGCCGAGGATGAGGGCGGCGACCAGCGTGACGGCGTACGACTCGAAGAGGTCCGCCGCCATGCCGGCGCAGTCGCCGACGTTGTCGCCCACGTTGTCCGCGATGGTCGCGGCATTGCGCGGATCGTCCTCCGGAATGCCCTGCTCGACCTTGCCGACCAGGTCGGCGCCGACGTCGGCGGCCTTGGTGAAGATGCCGCCGCCGACACGCATGAACATCGCGATGAGCGCCGCGCCGAGGCCGAAGCCCTCGAGCACCTTCGGCGCGTCGGCCGCGTACACCAGCACCACACAGGAGGCGCCCAGCAGGCCGAGCCCCACCGTGAACATGCCGACGACGCCGCCCGTGCGGAACGCGATCTTCATGGCTTTGTGCGAGACGGTGGTGAGATCCTTTTCGGGCTCACCTTCCGCCGGGGTCGCTTCCCGGGCCGCCGCGGCGACGCGCACATTGCTGCGCACGGCGAGCCACATGCCGATATACCCGGTGGCCGCCGAGAAGGCCGCACCGATCAGGAAGAACACCGACCGTCCGGCACGCTGATTCCAGTCGTCCGCGGGCAGCAGCATGAGCAGGAAGAACACGACGACGGCGAATACGCCGAGCGTGCGCAGCTGACGGCCCAGATAGGCCTTGGCGCCCTCCTGGACCGCTTCCGCGATCTTCTTCATGCTGTCGGTGCCCTCGCCGGCCGCGAGCACTTGGCGTACCAGGACGCCGGCGACCACGAGCGCGGCCAGCGCGACGGCTCCGATGACCGCCACGATGATCCGGTTGTCGTGAGTCAGTACTGCGGCCGCGAGGGTTGTGGGGTGACCCAACTGTTCAGGGGTAGAAAGCCCCGCCATTCGTCCTCCTTGACGCTTGGGCTGAGCTCAAGATGTGGACGGATTGTAGGTACCGGAACCTGATCAAAACAGTACGCCGTAAATGGAATCAGCCTTCACATGCTTCTCAGCAAATGATCGTCGGGTGGTCACCGAACCCGAAAGCAGTAATGCCTCAAAAGCATTGACGCTTGATCCATTATCAGGCTATTGATCGTGAACGAATTCACGAATTGATGGCATGACTACTGTAAGCCCGGTGACCGGCGCCGCGACATGCCGAAGGGCCCCACTGTGTGGGGCCCTTCGGCAGTGCGGCTTCGGGTGTCCGGCTTCAGCGCGGTACGCGATCAGCCGGCTCGGTTCGGTTCGGTTTGGCTCGGTTCGGCTCAGGGTTGGGTGCTCAGGAGAGCACCACGGCCGGTGGTGTGGTCGGCCAGGTCATCTTGATGGACCCGCCGTGCTCCCCTGCGGAGACCTGCACGTCGTCGACGAGCCCGCTGATGACCGCGAGACCCATCTCGTCCTCCTCGGCCTCCGCCTCGTTCACGGCGCCCGGGGCGTCCCCGGGGCCGTGCGGGGCGTGCGCGGCCTCGTCGCCGACCTCGATGGAGAACTGCTTCTCCTCCTCGATCAGCATCACCTTCACCGGCGCCGAGATGCCGCCGATCTGGTGCAGCCCGACGGCACGGGAGCAGGCCTCACCGACGGCGAGGCGGACCTCGTCGAGGACAGCCTCGTCCACTCCGGCCCTGCGCGCCACCGCTGCCGCCACCAGACGGGCGGTCCTGACGTGCTCGGGCAGCGCGCTGAAGCGGAGTTCGACGGTGGCCATGCATCCCCCTCGGAGCTACGGGCGTGCTGTCGAGGGGCCGGGCCGCCGAGAGCCCGGTCCCCCGCGTTGATCTCTTCCGCCCCGGACACCGCCCGGGGCCGGCGGTCAGTCGGTGGCCGCCACCGCTTCGTCGACCGAGGTGTGGATCGGGAACACCTTGGTCAGACCGGTGATGCGGAAGATCTTGAGAATGCGCTCCTGGTTGCAGACCAGGCGCAGCGAGCCCTCATGGGCACGCACCCGCTTCAGGCCTCCGACCAGCACGCCGAGCCCGGTGGAGTCGAGGAAGTCCACACCCTCCATGTCGACGACGAGGTGGAAATTCCCGTCGTTCACCAGCTCGACCAGCTGCTCGCGCAACTTGGGCGCGGTATATACGTCGATTTCGCCACCGACCTCGACGACCGTACGATCGCCGACGGTACGGGTCGACAGGGACAGGTCCACGGATCCTCCAGCACCTTGCTATCGAGCGGTCGCCCCTCGGGACACCTCGGCTTGGAAGCCCCCGGGACGGTTCGCCAGCCGCGATGGCATTCAATCACTTACCGGCAGGCGTGCACGACGCCTTGGCTCCATTGTCCGTCACGCCGGTGACAGACTCGGTCCCGATGGCCAAGAATCACCGACCCGATCGACCCCCGGCGGACCCCGCAACCCGCTTGACGCCAGGCGCGGTTCTGGACCGGCTCGCCTCCGGGCCGAGCCGGGCTGCGCGCATCACTCATACGGAGCACTTGCCCCCGCGGGCGGGTCGGCATGCCATCTGGCCGGACCGGATTCGCCCGGAGGTCGTCGCGGCCGTGCAGGCCTGCGGAATCGAACACCCCTGGGTTCACCAGGCACTGGCCGCCGAGCACGCCCTGGACGGCGATTCCGTGGTCGTCGCCACCGGCACCGCCTCGGGCAAATCGCTGGCGTACCTGGTCCCGGTGCTCTCCACTCTGCTGGACGGTTCCGAGGCGCCCAACGGCCGCGGCGCCACCACCCTCTACCTGGCCCCCACCAAGGCCCTGGCGGCCGACCAGTGCCGGGCGGTGAAGGAACTCGCCGGGCCGCTGGGCAAGGCCGTACGGCCCGCCGTGTACGACGGCGACACGCCGCCCGAGGAACGCGAGTGGATCCGCCAGTACGCCAACCACGTGCTGACCAACCCCGACATGCTGCACCGCGGGATCCTGCCCTCCCACCCCCGCTGGTCCTCCTTCCTGCGCGCCCTGAAGTTCGTGGTCGTCGACGAGTGCCACACCTACCGGGGCGTCTTCGGCTCCCATGTCGCCCAGGTGCTGCGCCGGCTGCGGCGCCTGTGCGCGCGCTACGGCGCCTCGCCCGTCTTCCTGCTGGCCTCGGCGACCGCCGCCGAGCCCGCGGTCGCCGCCCGCCGCCTGACCGGCGTGCCGGTGGTCGAGGTGGCCGACGACGCCTCACCGCGCGGTGAACTGGTGTTCGCCCTCTGGGAGCCGCCGCTCACCGAGCTGCGCGGCGAGAGGGGCGCCCCGGTGCGCCGCACCGCCACCGCCGAGACCGCCGACCTGCTCACCGACCTCACCCTCCAGGGCGTGCGCTCGGTCGCCTTCGTACGCTCCCGGCGCGGCGCCGAGCTGATCTCGGTCATCGCCCAGGAACGGCTGGCGGAGATCGAACGCCCACTGGCCCGGCGTGTCGCCGCCTACCGCGGCGGCTACCTCCCCGAGGAGCGACGCGCCCTGGAACGCGCCCTGCACTCCGGCGAACTCCTCGGCCTCGCCGCCACCACCGCCCTGGAGCTGGGCGTCGACGTCTCCGGCCTGGACGCCGTGCTGATCGCCGGCTACCCGGGCACCCGCGCCTCCCTGTGGCAGCAGGCGGGCCGGGCCGGCCGCGCCGGACAGGGCGCGCTGGCGGTGCTGGTGGCCCGCGACGACCCGCTGGACACCTTCCTCGTCCACCATCCGGAGGCCCTCTTCGACCAGCCGGTGGAGTCCACGGTCCTCGATCCCGACAACCCCTACGTCCTCGCTCCGCACCTGTGCGCGGCCGCCGCCGAACTGCCCCTCACCGAGGAGGACACCGAGCTGTTCGGGCCGGCGTCCGCGGAGCTGCTGCCGCAGCTGGAGGCCGCGAAGCTGCTGCGCCGCCGGACGAGGGCCTGGCACTGGACGCGCCGGGAACGGGCCGCCGACCTGGCCGACATCCGCGGCGAGGGCGGACGCCCGGTGCAGATCGTCGAGGCCGGCACCGGCCGGCTGCTCGGCACGGTCGACGAGGCCGCCTCGCACACCACCGTCCACGAGGGCGCGGTCCACCTCCACCAGGGCCGTACGTACCTGGTGCGCGCCCTCGACCTGGACGACTCGGTCGCCCTGGTCGAGGAGGCCAGCCCGCCCTACACGACGGTCGCCCGCGACACGACGGCGATCTCCGTGCTGGAGACGGACGTCGAGGTCCCCTGGGGCGCGGGCCGCCTGTGCCACGGCTCCGTCGAGGTCACCAATCAGGTGGTCTCCTTCCTGCGCAGACGCGTCCTCACCGGTGAAGTGCTGGGCGAGACGAAACTCGACCTCCCTCCTCGTACGCTGCGTACCCGTGCGGTGTGGTGGACGGTCACCGAGGACCAGCTCGACGAGGCCCGGATCAGCCCGGAGATCCTCGGCGGCGCCCTGCACGCCGCCGAGCACGCGTCGATCGGCATGCTGCCCCTGTTCGCCACCTGCGACCGGTGGGACATCGGCGGCGTCTCCGTCCCGCTCCACCCGGACACGCTCCTGCCCACGGTCTTCGTCTACGACGGCCATCCCGGCGGCGCGGGATTCGCCGAGCGCGCCTTCCACACCGCCCGCGCCTGGCTCACCGCCACCCGGCAGGCGATCGCCTCCTGCGAGTGCGACGCCGGCTGCCCCTCCTGCATCCAGTCCCCCAAGTGCGGCAACGGCAACGACCCCCTGCACAAGCGCGGCGCCGTACGCCTCCTGACGACACTGCTCCGCGGGGCACCCGAAAAGGAGGCGGAGGCTTAGCCCGGCCGAGTGACGGGGGCCGGTGCCGCGGGAGCCGGCGTGCCGGGGGTGTCCGGCGAGGGCGGCGGACCACGTGACCCCGGCAGTCCGGAGGGACCGGGCGGACCCGGCGGTCCGGGCGGCGGGTGGTCCGGGCGGGCCCGGTGGTCCAGGCGGCCCGGTGGTCAGGGCGGCCCCGGTGCGGGCGGCCCGGGCGGCCCCGCTCTTGCGCGGGCCTGGGCCGTGAGCGGTCCGCGTTCCGATGCCGCCGTGACGTCCGATACGTCGCCCACGACGGCGCACCGAGCCAGCCGTGCGCCCTGGGCGCGGGCCACCCGGTCCGCGCGGGCGCAGGCCGCGTCCCGGCCCTCCGCCCAGTGGCCGGCCGCCGCCAGGGCCGCGAGGTCGGCGGCCCCGGCTGCCCGGTGCCGGGTGACGACGGCCTGCCCCAGGGCGAGGCCGACCCCGAAGACCACGCAGAGCAGCGCGATCGCACCCACGCTCCAGACGGTCGCGGACCCCCGGTCGGGCTCGGCGAACCGGCGCCTCATGACCCCGCCCCTTCCTGTGCCGGCGGCGCCGGGGCCGCCGACGCCCCCGCCGTTCCCACCGTCTCCTCCGTATCCGCCACCGCCTCCCCCCTGAGCCGGAAGGGGAGCACGCCCGTCCCCGGAGGGTCGGCCACGACCACCACGCGGACGTGCTCGCCCTCCCGGGTGACCGTCACCCGCGCCCCGTCGGGCGCGGCCTCGCGGGTCACCGAGGTCACCGCGCCCTCGGGGTCCTGGCGGGCGGCGGCCCGGGCACCCACCCGGGCCGCGTCCACGCACTGGATCTGCGCGAGCACGACCAGCAGCCCCCACACCAGCGTGGTCACCACCAGCACCAGCACGGGCAGCACCATGGCGGCCTCGGCCGTCACGAACCCCTGGTCGCCACCCCGGGCATCACGCCCGCCCGGCCCCTCACGTCCGCGCACTGAGCGCCTTCTTCACGATGTTCTGCAGCTCGGTCTTGACCTCCCCGCTGGTCACCACCTCGTAGAGCAGCACCGCGAACGCCACCGCCGCGATGATTCCCATGGCGTATTCGGAGGTGACCATTCCCGCGTCCCGGCGCATCCGGGTCACCAGGGCACGCAGCCGTGCCCGTACCTTTCCGTGCATCTCAACCCCCGTTGGGTCTTGGTGTTCGTTGATTTCCGATCGCCGGTCTCCACCGGTCGGCGGCGGTCAGCCGCCCTGCCCCCGCAGCACCCCGCCCGCCAGTCCGATGACCACGGGCAGCACACCGACGGCGACGAAGGCGGGCAGGAAGCACAGTCCCACCGGGGCGCTGACCAGGACGGCCGCCCTGCGTGCCCGCGCCGTGGCGGTGCGGGCCCGGTCCGCTCTGACGTCGGCCGCGAGCCGCGCGGCCGGCCCGGCGGCGGGCAGCCCCGACTCGTCCGCCCGTTCCAGCAGCCGCGCGAGGGCGGCGGCCCCCGGTATCGCGGCGAGCCGGCGCCAGGCGTCGGCGGGCCGGCCGCCCAGCCGCACCTCCGCCGCACCCCGCGCCAGCGCCTGTCCGACCGGTCCGTCCAGGGCGTCACCGACCGCCTGGGCGGCGATCACCGGACCGGCGCCGGCGGCGATGCAGGCCGCCAGCAGGTCGGCGGCGAGCGGCAGTTGGCGTGCCGCCTCCACCGCGTCGAACTCGGGCTCGGGACGGCTCTCGACCAGCTGCCGCCACCTCCGGAGCCCGGCCGCCGCGGCCAGTCCGACCGCGATACCGGTGAACCCCCCGACCAGCACCCAGCAGGCGCCCGCGACCCCGGCGACCGGCAACCACCGCCGCAGGGCGGCCACTCCGGGAAGGCGGGACCCCGCTGCCCCCGGTCGCGGCACGGTCCGCGGTGCCCGGTCCAGCAGCGCGGCCGCCCGCCGCCGCGCTCCGCGCTCCCGGCGCACCGTCTCCAGCCACCGGACCAGCAGGGCCAAAAGCGCCGCCGCCCCCACGACCGTCCCCAGCCTGTGGACGACGTGAACCACCAGCACGCCATCGCCGCTCATTCCGCCTCCGCGCGTCGCGTGATCCGCAGGACCCACCACAGGCCCGCCCCTTCCAGCGCCCCGCCGACGAGCAGGCAGCCGAGGCCCGCTCCCGTGTGGAGCAGCACGTGCAGCGGGTCGGCGCCCATCGCGGTGCCCAGCAGGATCCCCAGGGCGGGCAGGGCGGCGAGCATCACCGCGGTGGCCCGGGCTCCGGCCAACTGGGCGCGCAGGTCAGCGCGCTGGTCCCGCTCGACGCGCAGGGCGCCTTCGAGCCGGTCGAGTCCGGCCGCGAGGCCCGCGCCCTGGTCGACGGCCACCCGCCAGCAGGCCGCCAGCCCGCGCAGTCCCTCCGCGCCCGGTTGCCGTGCCGCCGACGCCAGGGCGCCGGGGACGTCCCCGCCGAACCTCGCCGCCGCGAGCACTGCAGCCTGCGCCGCCCCGAGGCCGCCCGAGTCGTGGGCGGCCCGCAGGAGGGCGGCGCCCGGCTGCCGCCCGGCCCGCACCTCACCGGCCAGCGCCCCGCACAGGGCGATCACCGCGTTCGCCCCGCGCTCGGTGTCCCGCCGAGCCTCCCGGGCCAGCCGGGCGCGACGGAGCAGGGGTACTCCGGCCGCCCCCGCGACCACCGGCAGTACCGAGCCGCCCAGCACCGCCAGCACGAGCCCGGCGACGGGCGCCCACCACTCGGCCCTCAACCGACCGCGCACCCGGGCGAGTTCACGCAGCAACCGGTCCCGCACCGGTGGGCCGGTGCTCACCACTCCGCCGCCCGCGAGCAGCAGCCGCGCCCGCCGTGCCCCGGAGCGCCGCCCGCCGAACAGCCACACCGCCGCCCCGGCGCACAGCACGGCCGTCCCCGTCGTCATCGGCCCGAGAGCGGCCTTCCCGGCAGCACTCGCCGCAAGGACCACCGGCCCGCTCATCAACTCACCCATCACGGCCACCACTTCCTACCTCCGCTGCCACTCACCACTGCCTCCCGCGACTTCACTCGCCACTGCCTCGCGCCCCTCGCACCTCTCCCGCTCCTCACGGCCCCTCCGCCCCGCCCAAACGCAGCAGCGCCCGCAGCCGCTCCCACCCCCGTTCCGCCACGAAGGCCTGCGCGCCCCAGCGCAGCGCGGGCACCGTCTGCACCAGACCCGACGCGTCCCGCTCCAGCACCCGCACCTCCGCGATCCGGCGCCGCCCCGACCGGTCCCGCACGAGATGCAGCACCACCGACAGCGCGGCCGCCAACTGGCTGTGCAGCGCGGCGCGGTCGAGCCCGGCGGCCGTGCCCAGCGCCTCCAGACGGGCGGGGACGTCCGCGGCCGCGTTGGCGTGGACCGTGCCGCAGCCTCCTTCGTGCCCCGTGTTCAGCGCGGCCAGCAGGTGGACGACCTCGCCGCCGCGCACCTCGCCCACGACCAGCCGGTCCGGCCGCATGCGCAGCGCCTGCCGCACCAGGTCCTCGAGGGTGACCAGCCCGGCCCCCTCCTGGTTGGCGGGTCTGCTCTCCAGCCGGACGACGTGCGGATGGTCCGGGCGCAGTTCGGCCGAGTCCTCGGCGAGCACGATCCGCTCGCCGGGGCCGGCCAGTCCGAGCAGCGCGCTGAGCAGCGTGGTCTTGCCGCTGCCGGTGCCGCCGCTGATGAGGAACGACAGCCGCGCCTCCATCAGCGCCCGCAGCACGGCGTCCCCGCCCGGCGGAACCGTGCCCGCCGCCACGAGTTCGCCGAGCGTGAACGCGCGGGGGCGGACGACCCGCAGGGACAGACAGGTGCAGCCGACGGCGACCGGGGGCAGCACCGCGTGCAGCCGGGTGCCGTCGGGCAGGCGGGCGTCGACCCAGGGCCGGGCGTCGTCCAGCCTGCGCCCGGCCACCGAGGCCAGCCGCTGGGCGAGGCGCCGAACGGCCGCGGCGTCGGGGAAGGCGACGGCGGTGCGCTCCAGGCCGCCGCCGCGGTCGACCCACACCCGGTCCGGCGCCGACACCAGGACGTCGGTCACCGAGGGGTCGGCCAGCAGCGGCTCCAGGGGCCCGCTGCCGATCAGCTCGGAGCGCAACTGCTCGGCCGCCCCGAGCACTTCGGTGTCCCCGAGCACCCGCCCCTGCTCGCGCAGCGCCTGCGCCACCCGCGCGGGTGTCGGCTCGGCCCCGCTCTCGGCCAGCCGCTGCCGCACGCCGTCCAGCAACTGCGCCGGCATCCCCGAAGCGCCGCCCCGATCCGGCAGCCCCAGCCGGTCCGGCAGCCCCGACTGTCCTGACCGCGCCGGCAGCCCGAACTGCCCCGACCGCGGCGCCCCACTCACCGAAGCACCACGCCTTCCCGAACCCCGCTCCCGCTCCCCCGCTCCGGCCCTCATCCGGCACCCCCCCGCCTCGATCAGCGCCCGCTCCCAGAAGGCGGTGCAGAACCGGGCCAGCGGTCCGCGCGCGGCCGAGCCCGGAGGCGTCCTGCCCTCGCCCGGGCGCCGCAGCCCCGATTCCACGGGCACCTCGCCGGCCAGCGGGAGGCCGAGCAGCCGGGCCACCTCGCGGTCGTCGAGCCCGGGCGCGTACGGCCCTCGTACCGCCACGCGCAGGTCGCGCAGGACCATGCCGACCGCCGAGGCCACCCGGGCCGCGGCCGCCACGGCGCGCAGCTCCGCCGGGACCACGAGCAGACCGAGGTCGAGCTGGGCGAGAGCCTCGGCGACGCCCTCGTCGACGCGGCGGGGCAGGTCGACCACCACCGCTCCGCCGCGCCGCCGGGCGGCGGCGAGCACCGCCCTGACTGCCTGGGGCGGGACGGCGACGCAGTCGCCGCGGTCCCAGCTGAGCACCCGCAGCGAGTGCAGTTCGGGCAGCGACTCCTCCAGGGCGCCGCCGCCGACCCTCCCGCGCGAGCCGGCGAACGCCGGCCACCGCAGTCCCTCCGCCGCCTCACCGCCGAGGAGCACGTCGAGCCCGCCGCCGAGCGGATCGGCGTCCACGAGCAGGGTGCGCAGGCCCTCCCGCGCGGAGGTGACGGCGAGCGCGCAGGCCAGGGTGGAGGCCCCGGCGCCGCCGCGGCCGCCGATCACGCCCACGGTGAGGGCGGGCCTGCCGACGCCCTCGGCCACGTCGGCGATGCGGTCCACGAGCCACTGCTCGCCGTCGGGCAGCATCAGCACGTGGTCGGCGCCGATCTCGACGGCGCGCCGCCAGACGCCGGAGTCGTCCTGGTCGCGGCCGACCAGGACCACGCCGCGTCTGCGCGAGGCACCGCGCACCCGGCGCGCGGCATCGTCGCCCACCAGCACCAGGGGCGCGGCCTCCCAGCTGCCTCTGCGCTCGGGCACCCCGTGATGGACTTCCGGGGTGGCGCCGGCCGCCGCGCACAGGCGCAGCAGGTCGTCCAGGAGCGCCGCGTCCTCGGTGACGATGAGCGGTCCGCCCTGCCGTCCCGGCGTGCCGGGCGGCGGATCGTGTGTGACGGTTCCGGCCACGGGTCGTCCCCCTTCGCTGCGTGTTCCGCGCGGCCCTGTCGGCCGCGCGAATCCGTAAGGTGTGAAGAACCGGCGAAGCGGCCCTTCATATGGCGGCCGGCGGAAACCGGCCATACGCGCCCGACAAACGGAACCGGCCATGAACTCGCCGCGAGCGGTGCGCGCAGGAATCACGGTGCAACGGCCCGGAAAATGATGTGGATCTTGGTCGAAAACTGTGGACAACTCCACGGCTGTGAATATCGCCATCACCCGAACTGGTGATGGCGACGCCACTTCCCGCGCGACTTCCGCAGCGCAGCCTCACGGATACGCAGCGTGACGGATCAGCGGGGCGAGGCAGGAAGCGGCACCGAGGGGCCCGTGCGGCCGGCCGGTTCCGTACAGAAGGGGAGAAACCCACCCGGACATGCGACGACCCCCGCCGGGGGGGAGAGCGGGGGTCGTCTCCACGGCCGACTCGGGGGGGGAGGAGTCGGGCCGGGTTAGCACGGTCGCGAACGATCCGTGACTTCCATGGTGTACCCGAGAGCCCTCTCAGGCAAACCCACACGCCCACCTTACGCCGAATGGGCTGCCCCTATGCTCAGAGGCGTGGAAAACCACTCCTGGCCCCGCACAGCGGCCTTCTTTGATCTGGACAAGACGGTCATTGCGAAGTCGAGCACGCTCACCTTCGGCAAGTCCTTCTACCAAGGCGGACTGATCAACCGCAGGGCCGTCCTGCGTACCGCATACGCGCAGTTCGTCTTCCTCGTCGGCGGCGCCGACCACGACCAGATGGAGCGGATGCGCGAGTACCTGTCCGCGCTGTGCCGCGGCTGGAACGTACGGCAGGTCAAGGAGATCGTCGCCGAGACGCTGCACGACCTGATCGACCCGATCATCTACGACGAGGCCGCCTCCCTCATCGAGGAGCACCACACCGCCGGGCGCGACGTCGTGATCGTGTCGACCTCGGGCGCCGAGGTGGTGGAGCCGATCGGCGAACTGCTGGGCGCGGACCGGGTGGTGGCCACCCGGATGGTGGTCGGCGAGGACGGCTGCTTCACCGGCGAGGTGGAGTACTACGCCTACGGGCCGACGAAGGCGGAGGCCGTGCGGGAGCTGGCCGAGTCCGAGGGCTACGACCTCGAGCGCTGCTACGCCTACAGCGATTCGGTCACCGACGTGCCGATGCTGGAGTCGGTCGGGCACCCGCACGCCGTGAACCCGGACCGCGCGCTGCGCAGGGAGGCACTCGCGCGCGGGTGGCCGATTCTCGACTTCCACCGGCCGGTGCGGCTCAAGCAGCGGCTGCCCGGCTTCTCCGTGCCGCCCCGCCCCGCCCTGGTCGCGGCGGCCGCCATAGGCGCCGCGGCCGCCACCGCCGGCCTGGTCTGGTACGCGAGCAGGCGCCGGGGAACGGTCGCCTGATCACCACCGGCCGGGCGGGCGGTTTCCCGGCGGAAATGGTGTTGACACCCGGGCCGGTTTAGGTCCCGTTTGTACCTAAAAGTAAAGAAGTGCAGCCAGGGGTTCCGCTTGCTCCCGGCTTGCAGTACAAAGGACCTAACGGCCCGCGAGACCGAAGGGCATCCGAAAGGATCACCTTCAAAACGCATTTGGCCCCACGGACCGAGCATGAACACCGGGCACCCACGCGACGTCGACCCGTCGATTACGGGCCAGCCGCACCAGGTGACGGGCAAAGTTCCCGACCTGATGGGCGACATATCGAGGACGCTTGGTAACTCGGTGGACATGCCAGCGGCGGTACGAGTTCTCGTACCGCCGCACTTGTGTGTCCGGGCGCCTCAGGCCGCGCCGCGCTGCAGCGCCTCGCACACCGCCGTCGACTCGCGCACGCCCAGTTCCACCGCCTTGGCGCAGTGGGCGATCCACGCGGCCATGCCCTGCGGAGTCCCCGAGACGTAGCCGTCGAGGGCGGCCAGGTAGGCCGCGCGGCCCAGTTCGGCGTGGCCCACCTCGGCCGGGCAGACCGACTTGGGGTCGAGGCCGCTGCCCACCAGGACGACGCGCTCGGCCGCCCGCGCGACGAGCCCGTTGTGGGAGGTGAAGGGCCGCAGCGCCAGCAGTTCGCCGTGCACGACCGCGGCCGTCACCAGCGCGGGCGCGGAACTGCCCTCGACGATCAGCCCGGACAGGCCCTCCAGCCGCCCGGAGACCTCCGCGGCGCCGGGCAGCGGCAGCTCGACCAGCGGTTCGGCCACCTCCTCGCCCTCCTGGCGCGGCCGGCCAACGCGGGCGTCGTCGCTCGCGGCGGCGACCAGGTGCAGCCGGGCCAGCACGCGCAGCGGGGACTGGCGCCAGATCGACAGCAGCTGACCGGCCTCGGCCGTCAGCCGGAGCGCCGCGCCCACCACGCGCGCCTCGTCGTCACCGCTGAAGTCGGTGCGCCGGCGCACCTCCTCCAGGGCCCAGTCCGCGCCGGAGAGCGCGGCGGAACCGCGCGCGCCGCGCAGCGCCGCCTCGGAGGTGATCTCGTTGCTCCGGCGCCGCATGATCCGGTGCCCGTAGACCCGGTCCACGGCCTTGCGCACGGACTCCACGGACTCGGCCACACCGGGCAGCGAACCCAGGGCCGCGAGCGGGTCGGCGGTCGCGCCTGTCGTACTCATGAGTACGACACTACGCACCCCGGCGGCCCGCCCCACGAAGGAGTGGTCTTCTTCACCCTTCCGACCACTGAGAGCTTAGGTACGACTACGCTTCGTGAACATGAAAATTGCTTTCGTCGGGAAGGGCGGCAGCGGCAAGACCACCCTGTCCTCGCTGTTCGTCCGCCATCTCGCCGCCACCGGCGCACCCGTCGTCGCGATCGACGCCGACATCAACCAGCACCTGGGAGCCGCGCTCGGCCTGGACGAGGCGGAGGCCGCCGCGCTGCCCGCCCTGGGCGACCACCTGCCGCTGATCAAGGAGTACCTGCGCGGCACGAATCCCCGTATCGCCTCTGCCGAGACGATGATCAAGACCACCCCGCCCGGCGAGGGATCGCGCCTGCTGCGGGTGCGCGAGGACAACCCCGTCTACGACGCCTGCGCCCGGGAGGTGGAACTCGACGGCGGCGCCGTCCGTTTGATGGTCACGGGTCCTTTCACCGACGCCGACCTCGGGGTCGCCTGCTACCACTCCAAGACGGGCGCGGTGGAGCTGTTCCTGAACCACCTGGTGGACGGCCCCGAGGAGTACGTGGTCGTCGACATGACGGCCGGCTCGGACTCCTTCGCCTCCGGCCTGTTCACCCGCTTCGACATGACGTTCCTCGTCGCCGAGCCGACCCGGAAGGGGGTCTCCGTCCACCGCCAGTACAGGGAGTACGCCCGCGACTTCGGCGTCGTCCTCCGGGTCGTCGGCAACAAGGTGCAGGGCCGCGACGACGTCGACTTCCTGCGCGCCGAGACCGGGGACGACCTTCTGGTGACCGTCGGGCACTCGGACTGGGTGCGCGCCATGGAGAAGGGCCGGCCGCCCCGGTTCGAGTTCCTGGAGGACGCCAACCGCCGTGCCCTGCGCACCCTCCAGGTCGCCGCCGACGCCACGTACGAACTGCGCGACTGGCACCGCTACACCCGCCAGATGGCACACTTCCACCTCAAGAACGCCACCGCGTGGGGCAACGAGCGCACCGGGGCCGACCTGGCGGCGCAGATCGACCCCGGCTTCGTGCTCGGCGAGGACGTCACCGCCACCGCCTGACGTTCGGCTACGGCCTGGGCGCCCCGGGCACGCCCTTGGGGGCCGGGGCCGGCCGGCCCGACAGGAAGGACGCCCAGCCCTGCTTGGGGGTCTCGCCGACCTTCAGCTCACGCAGCTTGGCGAGGGTCTGCGGGTCCTGGGCGTCCAGCCAGTCGGCCAGCTGCCGGAAGGAGACGCAGCGCACCTCGGGCTTGTTGCACACCTCCTTCACGACGTCCTCGACGGCGCGCATGTACGTGCCGCCGTTCCAGGACTCGAAGTGGTTGCCGATGACCAGAGGCGCGCGGTTGCCGTCGTAGGCCCGGTAGAAGCCCTTGAGCAGGCCGTCGCGCATCTGGTCGCCCCAGTAGTCGAACTTGTCGGGGTCGCCCTGGGTGCGGGTGCCCGACTGGTTGACCATGAAGTTGTAGTCCATGGTCAGCTGCTCGAAGGTGTGACCGGGGAAGGGCACCAGCTGCATGGACAGGTCCCACAAGCCGGAACGTTTCTTCGGCCAGATCTGGTTGTTCACCCCGCTGCTGTCGTAGCGGAAGCCGAGCTGGCTCGCCGCCTTCACGAAGTTCTTCTGGCCCTCCAGGCAGGGCGTGCGGGCGCCGATGAGCTCCTTGTCGTAGTCGAAGGGCAGCGGGGCCAGGTTCTTCAGGCCGCTGTTGGTCTTCCAGGTCTTCACGAAGTCCTTGGCCTGGGCGATCTCGCTCTTCCACTCGTCGACCGACCACTGGCCCACCCCGCCGTCCGGGCCGCAGAAGTGGCCGTTGAAGTGGGTGCCGATCTCGTTGCCCTCCAGCCAGGCCAGGCGCACCTGCTTGGCGGTGTCGGCGATGCCCTTCTCGTCGTTGAAGCCGATCTCCGAAGCGCCCGGCGCGTGCTGCGGGGGGTGGTACAGGTCGCGCTTCTCCTCCGGCAGCATGTACACGCCGCTGAGGAAGTACGTCATCGTCGCGTTGTTGGCCTTGGCCACCTTGCGGAAGTGGGAGAACAGCTTCTGGCTGTCCTCGCCCGCGCCGTCCCAGGAGAACACGACGAACTGCGGGGGCTTCTCGCCGGACCTGAGCCGCTCGGGTCTGGGCAGGTGCGGCTGTGCTCCGGTGTACGCGGTCGACCCGTCCCCGATCAGGCGGACGACGCTCCCGGGCGCCGGGGCGCCCTTCTGTGCGCCGTGCGCGCCCTGCTTGGGGGGAGCGCTCGTGCCACTCGCACAACCGGCGAGCGACGAGGCGCAGGCCGCGGCGGCGACGACCCCCGCGGCGATCCTCTGGGTGGCGGCCATGTTCCGCCCACCTTCTTCCTTCTCTCGTCCAACGCCGAGACGGCGCGTGCTGGTGGTGTGCCGGGCGGGCCGGCAGCGCCGCCAAGGTCGCACGAAGAAGGGGCGGAATTAATACGACAAGCCGATAAAAAGCTCACTTCACCCTTCGAGGTGATTCGATAATCCATTCGCGCCAAGAATCCAGAGATGAACTTTACGTTGCATTACGATCGCTTTACTCAGCGTGATTCGGCTGATCCCTGCTGACCGGAGGAGACCGGAACATGTCGTCCTGCGTCCCCACCCGCACCACCGACGCCGCTCGGACCGAGCGGTCCCACCCGCCGCACAGCCCGCCCCGGCGCACGCGCCGGCCCCGTCTCGCGGGCGCCGACCTGTCGGCCGCCGTCTCCGTCTTCCTGATCGCCCTGCCCCTCTCCCTCGGCATCGCCCTCGCCACCGGCGCCCCGCTCCAGGCGGGCCTCGTGGCCGCCGCCGTCGGCGGACTCGTCGCCGGCCGGCTCGGCGGCTGCCCCCTCCAGGTCAGCGGCCCCGCCGCGGGCCTCACGGTGGTCACCGCCGACCTGATCCACCGCTACGGATGGCGAACGACCTGCGCCATCACCGTCCTCGCCGGCCTCGCCCAACTGCTCCTCGGCTGCCTGCGCGTGGCCCGCGGCGCACTCGCCGTCAGCCCCGCCGTCGTACACGGCATGCTCGCCGGGATCGGTGTGACCATCGCCGTCGCCCAGCTGCACATCGTCCTCGGCGGCAATCCGCAGAGTTCCGTGACCGACAACCTGCGCGCACTGCCCGCCCAGCTGGCCTCCCTCGACCCCGCCGCCCTCGCCGCCGGCGCCCTGACCCTGGCCCTCCTGGTGCTCTGGCCGCGGCTGCCCGGCCGGCCCGGGCTGCTGCTGCGCCGGGTGCCGGCCGCGCTCGTCGCCGTCGCCGGGGCCACCGCGGTGGCCGCCTTCACCGGACTTGCCCTGCCCAGGGTCGGCCTGCCCTCCTGGAGCAGCCACGCGCTGGCCGGGCTGCCGCGGGGACCCGTCCTCGGGCTGGCCGCCGCGGTGCTCAGCACCACGCTGGTGTGCAGCGTGCAGTCACTGCTCGGCGCGGTCGCGGTGGACAAGCTGGTCGCGGGCCGCCCGGACCCGGCCGCCCGCCCCGCACGCTCGAACCTGGACCGGGAACTGCTCGGTCAGGGCGCCGCCAACGTCGTCTCCGGCGCGCTCGGCGGACTGCCGGTCGCCGGGGTGGCGGTGCGCAGCACGGCGAATGTGCGAGCCGGCGCCGTCAGCCGGAACTCCACGATGCTGCACGGCGTTCTCGTAGTGATCGCCGCGCTGCTGATGGTCCCGGTCCTGGAGCACATCCCGCTCGCCTCGCTCGCCGCCTTGGTGATGGCCGTCGGCATCCAGATGGTGTCCCTGCACCACATCCGCACGGTGACCCGCCACCGCGAGGTGCTGGTGTACGCCGCCACCGCCCTCGGCGTGGTGGCCCTCGGCGTCCTCCAGGGCGTGGCCCTCGGGATCGCCGTGGCCGTCGCCGTCGCCCTGCACCGCCTCGCCCGCACGCGCATCACCCACGACGTAAGGGAAGGAGTCCACCACGTACGAGTACGAGGGCAGTTGACGTTCCTCGCGGTGCCACGGCTCAGCCGGGCCCTGCACCTCGTGCCCCACGAGGCCGACGCGGTCGTCGAGCTGGACGGCTCGTTCATGGACCACGCGGCATACGAGTCACTGCAGGACTGGCAGCGCACGCACACCGCGCAGGGTGGGTCCGTGGAGCTCACCGGCCGCCGGGCCGGAGTCCGCATCGCCGAGCCCGCCGCCCCGGACGGCACGGGCTGCCGCTGCCGGCCGTGGACGCCCTGGCGCAACCACCAGTGCGAGGGTGGCCCGCGCGCGCCCCGGCTTCCCCGCGACGCCGGCACGTTCCAGCTCGCGCACGGCATCGGCACGTTCCAGCGCGCCACCGCACCCCATGTGCGCGAGGAACTGGCGCGGCTGGCGCGCGAGGGGCAGCGGCCGTCCCAGCTCTTCCTCACCTGCGCCGACTCGCGGCTGGTCACCTCGATGATCACCGCAAGCGGCCCCGGCGACCTGTTCGTCGTGCGGAATGTGGGCAATCTGGTGCCGCCACCGGGCGAGGAGGGCGGGGACGACTCGGTGGCGGCGGCGATCGAGTACGCGGTGGAGGTGCTCGGCGTGCGCTCCATCACGGTGTGCGGCCACTCCGGGTGCGGGGCGATGCAGGCCCTGCTCGGCAACGGCCCGGACCACGGGGCCGGGTCCCTGCCCGAGCACACCCCGCTCGGCAGGTGGCTGCGGCACGGGCTGCCGAGCCTGGCGCGGCTGGGCCGGGGTGACGGCCCCGGGCTCCGGCCGGCGGACGAGACCGGCCCGCGGCCCGTCGACGAAGCCGAGCGGCTGGGCCTGGCCAACGTCGTGCAGCAGCTGGAGCACCTGCGCGCCCACGGCTGTGTCGCCCGGGCCCTGCGCACGGGCCTGCTCGAGCTGCACGGAATGTACTTCCACGTAGGCGAGGCCCAGGCCTACCTGCTCACGGAGGCGGACGGCGAGATGGTGTTCACGGCAGTGGCGGCGACGGAAGGCAGGCCGACGAAGGTGTGAGACCCACCCGCCGGGCGCCCACTCGCCGGGCGACCCGCCTGCCGGGCGACCCTGCCGGAGGTGACCCGCCCACCGGGCGACCCGCCTGCCGGACGACCCTCCCGGCGGGTGGCCCTCCCGGCGGGCGACACGCCCGGCGGGTGCGTACTCGCGGAGGCGGACCGGAGGACCGTGCTGAACTTGGGCGGCCCGCCGTCCGTGGGAGGAAGTGACACCCGGCCGCGTGCCTCCGAGCGCGCGACTGTGCAAACGTTTCACCAACAGGTCTAAACCAATTCTCCGTCGGCCCTTGTCATCCGCCCCCCAGGTCTGATGAGCTGTGGCCTGGGACACAACGGACACCCTGAGAAAGGGAGATGTCGTGAGCAACGAAAGCCTGGCCAACCTGCTCAAGGAAGAGCGCAGGTTCGCGCCCCCGGCTGACCTGGCCGCGGGCGCCAACGTCACGGCGGAGGCGTACGCACAGGCCCAGGCTGACAGGCTCGGCTTCTGGGCCGAGCAGGCACGCCGGCTGACCTGGGCCAAGGAGCCGACCGAGACCCTCGACTGGTCGAACCCGCCGTTCGCCAAGTGGTTCCAGGACGGCACGCTCAACGTGGCGTACAACTGCGTGGACCGGCATGTGGAGGCCGGCCACGGCGACCGGGTCGCCATCCACTTCGAGGGGGAGCCCGGCGACAGCCGGGCCATCACCTACGCCGAGCTCAAGGACGAGGTGTCCAGGGCCGCGAACGCCCTGACCGAGCTCGGCGTCCAGAAGGGCGACCGGGTCGCGATCTACCTGCCGATGATCCCCGAGGCCGCGGTCGCGATGCTCGCCTGCGCCCGGATCGGCGCCGCGCACTCCGTCGTCTTCGGCGGCTTCTCCGCGGACGCGCTCGCCACCCGCATCCAGGACGCCGACGCGCGTGTGGTGATCACCGCGGACGGCGGCTACCGGCGCGGCAAGCCCTCCGCGCTCAAGCCGGCCGTCGACGAGGCCGTCAGCCGCGTGGACAACGTGCGCAACGTGCTCGTGGTCCGCCGCACGGGCCAGGAGGTCGCCTGGACCGAGGGCCGGGACGTGTGGTGGCACGACGCGGTCGGCCGGCAGTCCGCCGAGCACACCCCGGAGGCGTTCGGCGCGGAGCACCCGCTGTTCATCCTCTACACCTCGGGCACCACGGGGAAGCCGAAGGGCATCCTGCACACCTCCGGCGGCTACCTCACGCAGGTCGCCTACACCCACTGGGCGGTCTTCGACCTCAAGCCGGAGACCGACGTCTTCTGGTGCACGGCCGACGTCGGCTGGGTCACCGGCCACTCGTACATCGTCTACGGCCCGCTGGCCAACGGCGCGACGCAGGTGATGTACGAGGGCACGCCCGACACCCCGCACCAGGGCCGCTTCTGGGAGATCGTGCAGAAGTACGGCGTCACGATCCTCTACACGGCGCCGACCGCGATCCGTACGTTCATGAAGTGGGGCGACGAGATCCCCGCGAAGTTCGACCTGTCCTCCCTGCGCGTCCTCGGTTCGGTCGGCGAGCCGATCAACCCGGAGGCGTGGATCTGGTACCGCAAGAACATCGGCGCGGACCGCACCCCGGTCGTCGACACCTGGTGGCAGACCGAGACCGGCGGCATCATGATCTCCCCGCTGCCGGGCGTGACCGAGGCCAAGCCGGGCTCGGCGCAGCGGCCGCTGCCCGGCATCTCCGCCACCGTCGTGGACGACGAGGCCAACGAGGTGCCCAACGGCGGCGGTGGCTACCTGGTGCTGACCGAGCCGTGGCCGTCGATGCTGCGCACCATCTGGGGCGACGACCAGCGCTTCCTCGACACCTACTGGTCCCGCTTCGAGGGACGCTACTTCGCCGGTGACGGGGCGAAGAAGGACGAGGACGGCGACATCTGGCTGCTCGGCCGGGTCGACGACGTGATGCTGGTGTCCGGGCACAACATCTCCACCACCGAGGTTGAGTCCGCGCTCGTCTCTCACCCCTCGGTCGCCGAGGCGGCCGTGGTCGGCGCGGCGGACGAGACGACCGGGCAGGCGATCGTCGCCTTCGTGATCCTGCGCGGTACGGCGGCGGAGACCGAGAGCCTGGTCGCGGAGTTGCGCAACCACGTCGGCAGCACGCTCGGCCCGATCGCCAAGCCGAAGCGGATCCTGCCGGTGGCGGAGCTGCCGAAGACCCGCTCGGGGAAGATCATGCGGCGCCTGCTGCGCGACGTCGCGGAGAACCGGCAGCTCGGAGACGTCACCACGCTGACGGACTCCACGGTCATGGACCTCATCCAGGCCAAGCTCCCGGCTGCGGGCAGCGACGACTGAGCCCGATCCGGAAGGGGCACCCGGTCGCACACGCGCCGGGTGCCCCTTCCCGCGTCCTCGCGACCGCGCAGCGTCCCCGCGGCCTCACGGCTCCGCGGCTCGGGCACCCGCCGGAAGTACGACGGACGCACCCGCCCGCCCCACCTTAGGTAAAGTAAGCAAAGCGACAACTCAACACATGGCTCCAGCCCAGGCTGAAGCTCCTCAGGTGCGCCGGGAAGTCTGGTCGGCACGCGATCCGTCCTGCCCACCGACCGGAGGTTCCCGTGGCCGCGCCCCGCACCACCCCCGCCCGCAAAGTCCTCGGACGCCTGTCCCTGCCCGAGCGGAACTTCGTCGCGGAAGCGCTGCGCACCGAGACGGTCGGCGGCGTCCTGCTGCTCCTCGCCGCGATCGCCGCCCTCGTCTGGGCGAACCTCCCGGCCCTGCACGCGAGCTACGAGAGCGTGGCCCGCTTCCACTTCGGCCCCGCCGCCCTCGGCCTCGACCTGTCGGTGGAGCACTGGGCCGCCGACGGACTCCTCGCGGTGTTCTTCTTCGTCGCCGGTATCGAGCTCAAGCGCGAACTGGTCGCGGGCGACCTCAAGGACCCGAGGGCCGCCGCGCTGCCCGTCGTGGCCGCGCTGTGCGGCATGGCGACGCCCGCGGCCGTCTACGCCCTGACCAACCTCGCGGGAGGCGGCGCGCAGGCCGGCTGGGCGGTGCCCACCGCGACCGACATCGCTTTCGCGCTCGCCGTGCTCGCGGTCATCGGCACCTCGCTGCCCAGCGCGCTGCGCGCCTTCCTGCTGACCCTGGCGGTCGTCGACGACCTGTTCGCCATCCTGATCATCGCGGTCTTCTTCACCGGCCGGCTGAACTTCGCCGCGCTCGGCGGGGCCGTCGCCGGCCTCGTCCTCTTCTGGCTGCTGCTGCGGCGGGGCGTACGCGGCTGGTATGTGTACGTGCCGCTGGCGCTGGTCGTCTGGGCACTGATGTACAACAGCGGCGTGCACGCCACCATCGCCGGCGTCGCGATGGGCCTGATGCTGCGCTGCACCACACGGGAGGGCGAGGAGCACTCCCCGGGCGAGCGCGTCGAACACCTCGTGCGCCCCCTGTCGGCGGGCCTGGCCGTGCCCTTGTTCGCGCTGTTCAGCGCGGGTGTGTCGATCTCGGGCGGGGCGCTCGCGGACGTGTTCACCAGGCCGGAGACGCTGGGTGTCGTGCTCGGCCTGGTCGTCGGCAAGGCGGCCGGCATCTTCGGCGGGACCTGGCTCACCGCGCGCTTCACCCGCGCCTCGCTCAGCGACGACCTGGCCTGGGCCGACGTCTTCGCCCTCGCCACGCTCGCCGGGATCGGCTTCACCGTCTCCCTGCTGATCGGCGAGCTCGCCTTCCAGGGCGACGCGACGCTGACCGACGAGGTCAAGGCCGCCGTCCTCGTCGGCTCCCTGATCGCGGCCGCGTTCGCCACCGTACTGCTGAAGGTGCGCAACGCCCGCTACCGGCGGCTGTGGGAGGCCGAGGAGCGGGACGACGACCTCGACGGCGTCCCCGACGTGTACGAGCAGGACGACCCCGACTACCACCTGCGGATGGCCGCCATCCTGGAGCGCAGGGCCGCCGAGCACCGCCGCCTCGCCCGCGAGAAGGCGGCCGAACGGGCAAAGCGGCTTGCCGAAGTGCCGGGCGGGGCAGGCGGGGAGAAGGACGGTCCGGCATGATCTGACGGGACAGTACAAAAGACAGACGGTACAAAAGACAGGTCGCGAAGCAGCGCGGCCAGGTCCACGCAGGAGCAGGAGAGGGAGACCGCGATGAGCGCACCCGACGGCAGCCCGGTCGGCGCCGAACGCAGCATCGGCCAGCTGTTCGCCTCGGCGACGACCGAATTGTCGGCGCTGGTGCACGACGAGATCGCGCTGGCCAAGGCCCAGCTGAAGCAGGACGTCAAGCGGGGCGCCACCAGCGGCGGCGCGTTCAGCGCGGCCGGCGTGCTGCTGCTGTTCTCCCTGCCGATGCTCAACTTCGCGCTCGCGTACGGGATCCGGACCTGGAGCGGCTGGAACCTCGCGGTCTGCTTCCTGCTGTCCTTCGCCGCCAACGTCCTCGTCGCCGGCGGCCTCGCCCTGATCGGCGTGGTCTTCGCGAAGAAGGCCAAGAAGAGCAAGGGCCCGCAGAAGGTCGCCGCTTCGGTGAAGGAGACGGCCGGAGTGCTCCAGAAGGCCAAGCCGCATCCGCGTCCCGAGACCCCCGCTCTCGAGGACCGGGCCCCCCAGGCGATCGAGGCTGTGGCACGCTCGTCCTCATGACGGAGCCCGCCACCCCTTCGGCGCAATCGACCCAGCCGGCGCAGATCGTACGGATCGACCTCCCGGGCGGCCGTAAGGTCACCCACCGGGACGTCGCCGCCAACGGCGCGCGCTTCCACATCGCCGAGCTCGGCGACGGGCCGCTGGTGCTGCTGCTGCACGGCTTCCCGCAGTACTGGTGGGCGTGGCGGCACCAGCTGACCGCCCTCGCCGACGCCGGTTTCCGCGCCGTGGCGATGGACCTGCGCGGGGTGGGCGGCAGCGACCGCACCCCGCGCGGCTACGACCCGGCCAACCTCGCCCTCGACATCACCGGTGTGATCCGCTCCCTGGGCGAGCCCGACGCCGCCCTGGTCGGCCACGACCTCGGCGGCTACCTGGCGTGGACGGCGGCGGCGATGCGCCCCAAGCTCGTACGGCGCCTCGCCGTGGCCTCCATGCCGCACCCGCGCCGCTGGCGCTCCGCCATGCTCGCCGACGCCCGCCAGACGGCGGCGAGTTCGTACATCTGGGGTTTCCAGCGCCCCTGGCTGCCCGAGCGCCGGCTGATCGCCGACGACGGCGCCCTGGTGGCCCGTCTGGTACGGGACTGGTCGGGGCCGCGGCTGCCGGACGACGAGGCGGTGGAGACGTACCGCCGGGCGATCTGCATCCCCTCGACGGCGCACTGCTCCATCGAGCCGTACCGCTGGCTGGTGCGCTCGCTGGCGCGTCCGGACGGCATCCAGTTCTACCGCAGGATGAAGCGGCCCGTGCGCGTGCCCACACTGCATCTGCACGGCTCCCTGGACCCCGTGGTGCGCACCCGCAGCGCGGCGGGCTCCGGGCAGTACGTCGAGGCGCCGTACCGCTGGCGCCTGTTCGACGGCCTCGGCCACTTTCCGCACGAGGAGGACCCGGTGGCGTTCTCCACCGAACTCATCAACTGGCTGCGCGACCCCGAACCGGACCGCTGACCCGGCCGGTGACCCCGCCGCTGACCCGCCCGCCACTGCCCCGGCCGGTGACTCCGCAGGTGCGCCCGGCACCCGAACGTGAACACCTGTCCTACGAACGGCCACTTGCCCGGCGCATAGGCCAATTGGGGCCCCGGCGGGCGGTTATCGACCTTGGGGCGGGGGCAGAGGTCGGGGTATGGGCTGGACGCACGACTACAGTGACGTAGCACGCACCCGCCGTTCGGCGAGCGGTCCGGGACCCCACATGGGCGCACCGCGGCCGACGGGCGCGGACCCACAGGTGGGCATTCCGCGCATCCTGCGCCGCCGCGCCCGCTGGGTCTCCGTACGCCTGCGTCACCCGCGCGGCTGACCGCGCCGGCTACAGCGCGCAGTTGTCGCTGTCCACCTGCTGGTTCGCGGTACGGCCGTTGGCGATGTCCTGCTTGATCTCGTCCGCCGTGAGCGCGTAACCGGTGTCGGCGTCGTCGAGCGACTTGGCGAACACCACGCCGTACACCCGCCCCTCGGGCGTCAGCAGCGGACCGCCGGAGTTGCCCTGGCGGACGGTGGCGTACAGCGAGTAGACGTCACGGCGGACGGTGCCGCGGTGGTAGATGTCCGGGCCGTCGGCGGTGATGCGCCCGCGCACGCGCGCGGCGCGCACGTCGTACGACCCGTTCTCCGGGAAGCCGGCCACGATCGCGCCGTCGCCGCTGCGCGCGTCGGTGTCCGTGAACCGCAGGGCGGGCGCCCTGAGATCGGGTACGTCGAGCACGGCGATGTCGCGGTGCCAGTCGTACAGCACGACCTTCGCGTCGTACTTGCGGCCCTCGCCGCCGATCTGGACGGTCGGCTCGTCGACACCGCCGACGACGTGCGCGTTGGTCATGACGCGGCGGTCGCCGAAGACGAATCCGCTGCCCTCCAGCACCTTGCCGCAACTGCGCGCGGTGCCCACGACCTTGACGACGGACCGCCGGGCGCGCTCGGCCACCACGCTGTTGCGCAGGGCCGGGTCCGGTGGCCGCACGTCGGTGATGGGCTCGCTCGCGAACGGGCTGAAGACCTGCGGGAAGCCGTTCTGCGCGAGGACGGAGGTGAAGTCCGTGAACCAGGTGTCGGCCTGTGCGGGCATCACCTCGGACACCCCGAAAAGCACCCGGGAGTTGCGGACCTCCCTGCCGACGGTCGGTATCGTCGTGCCGCCCAGGAGCGAGCCGAGCAGCCAGGCGACCAGCAGCAGCGCGGCCACGTTGACCAGCGCGCCGCCGGTGGCGTCCAGGGCGCGCGCCGGGGACCAGGTGATGAACACCCGCAGCCTGCTGCCGAGATGGGTGGTCAGGGCCTGGCCGACCGAGGCGCAGACGATGACCACGACGACCGCGACCACCGCCGCCGTGGTGCTGACCGGAGTGTTGTCCGTCAGGGCGTCCCAGATGAGCGGCAGGGCGTAGACGGCGACGAGGCCGCCGCCCAGGAAGCCGATCACCGACAGCACACCTACGACGAAGCCCTGGCGATACCCGACGACCGCGAACCACACGGCGGCGACCAGCAGCAGGATGTCCAGCACGTTCACCGCGTCGAGCCTCGCCTCATCATTTTGTCGATCACCACCGGAGGGCCGGGTGTCCGGCCGGCCGCGCGGCGACGGCAGGACACGGCGTCCCCCGGGCAGCACGGCACGGTGCCCACCCTGTCATGACCGCCAGTCGAGCGGGACCTGCTTCTCGCGGTCCCAGGGCAGCTCCCACCCCGCGAAGTGCAGCAGGCGGTCGATGATCCCGGCCGTGAAGCCCCACACGAGGGCCGATTCGACCAGGAATGCCGGACCTCGGTGACCCCTGGGGTGCACGGCCGTGGCCCGGTTGTCCGGGTTGGTGAGATCCGCCACGGGGACGGTGAACACCCGCGCGGTCTCGGCCGGGTCGACGACGCCGACCGGACTGGGCTCGCGCCACCAGCCGAGCACGGGCGTGACGACGAAGCCGCTGACCGGGATGTAGAGCCGGGGCAGCACGCCGAACAGCTGGACGCCGGCCGGGTCGAGCCCGGTCTCCTCCTCGGCCTCGCGCAGCGCGGCCCGCAGCGGTCCCTCGCCCCGCGGGTCGCCGTCCTCGGGGTCGAGCGCCCCGCCGGGGAAGGAGGGCTGGCCCGCGTGGGAGCGCAGGGAGGTCGCCCGCTCCATCAGCAACAGCTCGGGGCCGCGCGCGCCCTCGCCGAAGAGGACCAGCACGGCCGACTGGCGGCCCGCGCCGTCCTCCGGCGGCAGGTAGCGGCTGAGCTGGACGGGACGTACCGTCTCGACGACGCGGACGACCGGCTCCAGCCAGCCGGGCAGCCCCTCCTTGCTGAGCTCCACCGGACCGCCCCGCGCCCCGTCCACGTGCGCCGTACCGCCCGCCCGCGGTCCGCCGGCCCGGGTCGCGCCCGCGTGGGTCCCGCTCGTGTGCGTCTCGCCCGCCCGCGTCATCGCCACCCCCGTCCCCGTCGTCCTGCCGTGTCCAACGCCCGAGGGCCCCGCGATCGTTCCGCGGCGGCGGGCCGTGCGCCCGCGCGGGCCGTCATCCGGCCCCCAGCGGCGGCGCCGGCTTGCCGCCCGCGTCCAGGTAGGACTGCGGGGGCTTGAGCCGCTGGCCCGGGAAGCCGCCCTTCTCGTACTTCAGCAGCTTCTTCGCCTTCTCCGGGTCGGTCTCGCCCTCGCCGTACGCCGGGCAGAGCGGGGCGATCGGGCAGGCGCCGCAGGCGGGCTTGCGGGCGTGGCAGATGCGGCGGCCGTGGAAGATCACGTGGTGGGACAGCATCGTCCAGTCGCTCTTGGGGAAGAGCGAGCCGACGGCGGCCTCGATCTTGTCCGGGTCGGTCTCCTCGGTCCACTTCCAGCGCCGCACCAGCCGCTGGAAGTGCGTGTCCACGGTGATGCCGGGGCGGCCGAAGGCGTTGCCCAGGACCACGAAGGCGGTCTTGCGGCCGACGCCGGGCAGCTTGACGAGGTCCTCCAGGCGGCCGGGCACCTCGCCGCCGAACTCCTCGACCAGCGCCTTGGACAGGCCCATGACCGACTTGGTCTTCGCCCGGAAGAAGCCGGTGGGCCGCAGGATCTCCTCGACCTCCTCCGGTACGGCGGCCGCCAGATCCTCGGGGGTGGGGTACTTGGCGAACAGCGCGGGCGTGGTCTGGTTGACCCTCAGGTCGGTGGTCTGGGCGGACAGGACCGTGGCGACCAGCAGTTGGAAGGGGTTCTCGAAGTCCAGCTCGGGGTGGGCGTAGGGATACACCTCGGCGAGCTCGCGGTCGATCCGGCGGGCGCGGCGCACGAGGGCGGTGCGCGACTCGCCGCCCGGGGGCTTGGGGGCGACGGTCTTCGCGGGCGAGGCCCCGGCCACGGCGGCGGTGGCCTTCTTGGGCGCGACGGCCACCTTCCGCGGAGGCGCGGCCTTCTTGGCGGCGGCCTTCTTGGCAGGGGCTTTCTTGGCAGGGGCTTTCTTGGCAGGGGCTTTCTTGGCAGGGGCTTTCTTGGCAGCGGCCTTGCTGACGGCGGCCTTCTTGGCAGCGGCCGTCTTGGCGGGAGCCTTCTCGGCCGAGGTCTTCGCGCCCGTGTCGGCGGCCGCCTTCTTCCCCGTGGCCGCGGCCTTCTTCCCAGCCGCCTGCTTCCCAGTGGCCTTTTTCACCGTTTTTGCCGTTTTCTTGCCGTCGTCGGGCTCATGTTCGCCCACAGCGGAATCCTGACGTACAACCACCCGCCCAGCCCCCTCGGCCTGTGCTCTCACCGGCGATTTGGACACCCGGCCAGCCTAAGGCCCGGCACGGACATCCGCCCCGGCCCCCGAAGATCGGCGCCCGATTGGCCCCCTGCCGCTTACCCCGGCACACCTGTGCGGCATCCTTGTGACAGATCACACTGTTTGGACCGTCCGGCAAAATGGGGAACACGGACCCCTGGCACACGGGGGAGCAAGATCCCCTGAGCAGGTCGACAAGGAGAGAACTCGTGGACGACGTTCTGCGGCGCAATCCGCTCTTCGCGGCGCTCGACGACGAGCAGGCCGCGGAGCTTCGCGCCTCCATGACGGAGGTGACCCTCGCCCGTGGCGACTCGCTGTTCCACGAGGGCGACCCCGGCGACCGCCTCTACGTGGTCACCGAGGGCAAGGTCAAGCTGCATCGCACGTCCCCCGACGGCCGCGAGAACATGCTGGCCGTGGTCGGCCCCGGCGAGCTCATCGGGGAGCTGTCCCTCTTCGACCCGGGCCCGCGCACCGCGACCGCGACCGCGCTCACCGAGGTCAAGCTGCTGGCCCTGGGCCACGGCGACCTCCAGCCCTGGCTGAACGTCCGGCCCGAGGTGGCCGGCGCCCTGCTGCGCGCCGTCGCCCGGCGCCTGCGCAAGACCAACGACCAGATGTCCGACCTGGTCTTCTCCGACGTGCCGGGCCGTGTCGCCCGGGCCCTGCTGGACCTCTCCCGCCGCTTCGGCGTGCAGTCCGAGGAGGGCATCCACGTCGTGCACGACCTGACGCAGGAGGAGCTGGCCCAGCTGGTCGGCGCCTCCCGCGAGACCGTGAACAAGGCCCTCGCGGACTTCGCCCAGCGCGGGTGGCTGCGCCTGGAGGCGCGCGCGGTGATCCTGCTGGACGTGGAGCGGCTGGCCAAGAGGTCCCGCTGACCGCCGAGTCCGCCGGCCCCGGCGGCAAGGGCCTCACCCCGGACGGGCACATCGCGCGCGAAGGATCCCTCGCGCGCGTGCAGGACGCCTTCCGCCCGGTCGTCTCCGCGGCCCGCGCCCGCCTGCCGCGCGCCTTCGGCACGGGGCTGCACAGCGCGTACCTCTACGGCTCCGTCCCCCGCGGCACCGCCCGCGTGGGCCGCAGCGACCTGGACCTCCTGGTGGCCCTGCGCCACGACCCGGCGGAGGCCGACCACCGAACCGCCCACGCGCTCGGCGCGGAACTCGACGCCGAGTTCGCCGAGATCGACGGCACAGGCACCCTCCTCTTCAGCCGCGACAGGCTGCTCAGCGAGGGGGAGCGGTACGACCTCGGCTGGTTCGTCGCCTGCCTGTGCACCCCCCTGCTGGGCGAGGACCTCGCCGCCCGCCTCCCCCGCTACCGCCCCGACGACCCGCCCCTCGCCCGGGAGACCAACGGCGACCTCGCCCGGCACCTGCCCCGGTGGCGGGAGCGGATCGCCGCGGCGGACGACACCGAGGAGGCCCGCAGGCCGCTGGTGCGCTTCATGTCCCGGCACCTGGTCCGTACGGGCTTCACGCTGGTGATGCCCCGGTGGCGGGGCTGGACCAGCGATCTGCGCGAGATGGCGCGGGTCTTCGGCGCGTACTACCCCGCGCGGGAGGCGCAGATGGCCTCGGCGGCGGCGTACGGCCGGGAGCCGGTGGGCGATCCCGCCGTGCTGCGTTCCTACGTCGACGATCTGGGGCCCTGGCTCGCCATGGAGTACGCGCGCGTGCACGGCGTCAAGGCGGCCCGCGCGGGGCAGTGACGGCCGGGGCTCGACGAGACGGCTGGATGAGGCGGCTAGATGAGGCCGTGCTCGCGGAGGTAGTCCAGCTGGGCGCGGACCGAGAGTTCGGCCGCCGGCCACAGGGAGCGGTCCACGTCGGCGTACACGTGGGCGACGACCTGCGCGGGGATGTGGTGGCCGTCCTCGACCGCCGTCTCGACCTGGGCGAGCCGGTGGGCGCGGTGAGCGAGGTAGAACTCGACGGCGCCCTGGGCGTCCTCCAGGACGGGCCCGTGGCCCGGCAGCACCGTGTGGACGCCGTCGTCGACGGTCAGCGACCTCAGGCGGCGCAGCGAGTCCAGGTAGTCGCCGAGCCGGCCGTCGGGGTGGGCCACGACCGTCGTACCGCGGCCGAGGATCGTGTCCCCCGTCAGCACCGCCCGGTCGGCCGGGAGGTGGAAGCACAGGGAGTCCGCGGTGTGTCCCGGTGTGGGTACGACCCTGAGCTCCAGGCCGCCCACCTCGATCACGTCCCCGGCGCCGAGGCCCTCGTCGCCCAGCCGCAGCGCCGGATCGAGGGCACGCACGCGCGTGCGGGTCAGCTCGGCGAAACGGGCGGCGCCCTCCGCGTGGTCGGGGTGCCCGTGGGTCAGCAGCGTCAGCGCGACGCGCTTGCCGGCCTTCTCCGCCGTGCCGACGACGTTGCTCAGGTGGCCCTCGTCCAGCGGCCCCGGGTCGATCACCACGGCGAGTTCCGAGCCGGGCTCGGAGACGATCCAGGTGTTGGTGCCGTCGAGGGTCATGGCGGAGGCGTTGGGCGCGAGGACGTTGACCGCCCGCGCGGTGGCGGGACCCGTGAGGACGCCGCCCCGGGGCCGGCCGGGGAGCGCTGCTGCGTCCGTCATGCGAGGGGGACCTTCCTGGACGTCGGTGCGGCGATCAGGCGGGGCCGGCGCCGGCCGGGATGTGCTTGGTGAACTCGTCGTGGCCCGGCCAGGACAGGACCACCCCGTCGTCCACCAGGCGGGCCCGCGCGAGTACGGGCGTCAGATCGCGGGCGGGCGCCGCCGCCAGGGCCTCGGCGGGGCTGCCGTAGGGGATCAGCTGGCGCAGGGTGGCGACGGTGGGCGGCATCATCAGCAGCTCGCCCCTGTCGTACGAGGCCGCCGCGTCGCCCGGCCGGATCCACACCGTGCGGTCGGCCTCCGTGGAGGCGTTGCGGGTGCGCTGGCCCTCGGGCAGGGCGGCCACGAAGAACCAGGTGTCGTAGCGGCGGGGCTCGAACTCCGGCGTGATCCACCGCGTCCAGGCGCCCAGCAGGTCGGAGCGCAGGGCCAGGCCCCTGCGGTCCAGGAACTCGGCGAAGGACAGCTCACGGGCGACCAGGGCGCCCCGGTCGGCCTCCCAGTCGGCTCCCGTGGTGTCGCCGACGACGGAGTCGGGGCCGGGCCCGGCGAGCAGGACGCCCGCCTCCTCGTACGTCTCCCGCACGGCCGCGCAGACGATCGCCTGCGCCTCCGTCTCGTCCACGCCGAGCCGGTCGGCCCACCACGCGCGCGTGGGACCCGCCCAGCGCACCAGGTGGTCGTCGTCACGGGGGTCGACTCCCCCGCCCGGGTACGCGTACGCGCCCCCGGCGAAGGCCATGGAGGCGCGTCTGCGCAGCATGTGCACGGCCGGACCGGTGCCGGTGTCCCGCAGGAGCATCACGGTGGCCGCGCGCTTCGGCGTGACCGGGGTGAGGGTGCCGTCCGCGAGCGCGCGGATGCGGTCCGGCCAGTCCGGGGGAAACCACTGCCCATTCGCCATGGGCGGAGGCTATCCCGTGGTGCGCGAATGTTCGAGAGGTGCCCGAGGTCAGGGCCCGTTCAGGGCCGCCCGGGGCGCTGCCCGGCGGCGGCGGTCAGGGCGCCAGCTCGACCTGGATCTCGACCTCGACCGGCGCGTCCAGCGGCAGCACCGCCACGCCGACCGCGCTGCGCGCGTGCACGCCCTTGTCGCCGAGCACCTCGCCCAGCAGCTCGCTCGCGCCGTTGACGACACCGGGCTGCCCGGTGAAGTCCGCGGCCGAGGCGACGAAGCCCACGACCTTCACCACGCGCGCGATGCGGTCCAGGTCGCCGGCGACGGACTTGACGGCCGCGAGGGCGTTGAGCGCGCAGGTGCGGGCCAGCTCCTTGGCCTCCTCCGGGGTGACCTCGAGGCCCACCTTGCCGGTGACCGGGAGCTTGCCGTCCACCATCGGCAGCTGGCCGGCGGTGTAGACGTAGGGACCGGACTGCACGGCCGGCTGGTAGGCGGCCAGCGGAGGCACGACCTCCGGCAGCGTCAGGCCGAGCTCGGCCAGCTTCGCCTCGACCGCGCTCATGCCTGCTTCTCCCGCTTCAGGTAGGCCACGAGCTGCTCCGGGTTCGGCCCGGGCACGACCTGGACGAGCTCCCAGCCGTCCTCGCCCCAGGTGTCCAGAATCTGCTTCGTGGCATGGACGAGCAGCGGCACGGTTGCGTATTCCCACTTGGTCATGGGGCGACTGTAGCCCCTCGCCTCCGGGGTGCTCGCGGCCGACTTCGACGGCGGTTGTCCACAGCCTCCCGCGTGCTCCGCGCGGGGACTGGTTACGCTCGAAGGCGTGAGCAGGCTCCAGGTCGTCAGCGGCAAGGGCGGGACCGGAAAGACGACGGTCGCCGCCGCCCTCGCGCTGGCCCTGGCCACGGAGGGGAAGCGCACGCTCCTCGTCGAGGTCGAGGGCCGGCAGGGCATCGCACAGCTCTTCGAAACGGAGGCGCTGCCCTATGAGGAACGGAAAATCGCGGTCGCTCCGGGCGGCGGGGAGGTGTACGCCCTCGCCATAGACGCCGAACTGGCGCTGCTGGACTACCTCCAGATGTTCTACAAGCTCGGCGGCGCCGGCCGCGCCCTGAAGAAGCTCGGCGCCATCGACTTCGCCACCACCATCGCGCCGGGCGTGCGGGACGTCCTGCTGACCGGCAAGGCGTGCGAGGCGGTGCGCCGCAAGGACCGCGCGGGCCGCTTCGTCTACGACTACGTGATCATGGACGCGCCCCCCACCGGCCGCATCACCCGCTTCCTGAACGTCAACGACGAGGTGGCCGGCCTCGCCAAGATCGGCCCGATACACAATCAGGCCCAGGCGGTCATGCGGGTGCTGAAGTCCTCCGAGACGGCCGTGCACCTGGTGACGCTGCTGGAGGAGATGCCCGTCCAGGAGACCGTGGACGGCATCGCGGAACTGCGCGCCGCCCGGCTGCCGGTGGGCCGCATCGTGGTCAACATGGTGCGCCCGCAGGTGTTGGACGCCGCCGATCTGGAACTCGTACGGACCGTGCCGCGCACCGCCCTCGCCCGGTCGCTGTCCCTGGCCGGACTCGGCGGGGCCCGGCGCGGCGGGAACGCCGAGCGGCTGGTGGACCCGCTGCTCGAGCAGGCCGAGGAGTACGCCGAGCGGTACGCGCTGGAGCAGGAGCAGCGCTCCGTGCTGGGCGAGCTGGGCCTCCCGCTGCACGAACTGCCGCTGCTCGCCGAGGGCATGGACCTGGCGGGACTGTACGAACTGGCGACCGAGCTGCGGAAGCAGGGGATGTCATGAGCCCGGATGCGGCGCAGGAGCGGAACGCCTCGCAGGGGCGTTCCGACGATCAGGAGCGTGCCGACGATCAGGGGCGGGGGCACGACCTGGGAGGACGGGGGTACGACACGCACCGCAGGCTGGCGCCCGCGCCCGTCCTCGCCGTCGACCCGCTGCTCGACGATCCGAAGACGAGGATCGTGGTGTGCTGCGGCTCCGGCGGGGTCGGCAAGACGACCACGGCGGCGGCCCTCGGGCTGCGGGCCGCCGAGCGCGGCCGCAAGGTGGTCGTCCTGACCATCGACCCTGCCCGCCGGCTCGCCCAGTCCATGGGCATCGACTCGCTCGACAACGTCCCGCGCCGGGTGAAGGGCACCGAGGGCGACGGCGAGCTGCACGCCATGATGCTCGACATGAAGCGCACCTTCGACGAGGTCGTCGAGGCGCACGCGGACTCCGATCGGGCGGCCGCGATCCTGGCCAACCCCTTCTACCAGTCGCTCTCGGCGGGCTTCGCGGGCACGCAGGAGTACATGGCGATGGAGAAGCTGGGCCAGTTGCGGGCCCGCGACGAGTGGGACCTCATCATCGTCGACACCCCGCCCTCGCGCTCGGCGCTGGACTTCCTGGACGCGCCCAAGCGGCTCGGCTCCTTCCTCGACGGCCGGCTGATCCGGCTGCTCACCGCCCCCGCGAAGCTGGGCGGCCGCGCGGGGATGAAGTTCCTGAACGTCGGGATGTCGATGATGACCGGCACGCTCGGCAAGCTGCTGGGTGGTCAGCTGCTCAAGGACGTCCAGACGTTCGTGGCCGCGATGGACACCACCTTCGGCGGTTTCCGCACCCGCGCGGACGCCACGTACAAGCTGCTCCAGGCGCCCGGGACGGCGTTCCTGGTGGTCGCGGCCCCGGAGCGGGACGCGTTGCGCGAGGCCGCGTACTTCGTGGAGCGGCTGGCCGCGGAGCGGATGCCGCTGGCGGGTCTGGTGCTCAACCGGGTGCACGGCAGCGGCGCCGACCGGCTGTCGGCCGAGCGGGCGCTCGCCGCCGCGGAAAATCTTGAGGAGTCCCGCATTGTGGATCAGGGGGACGGGAAAGCTGGACTTCGTAACTCCCCCGACACATACGGCAGTTCAGATTCTCCCGATGCCTCTTCTTCCGGATCCTCCGCTTCTCCCTCTTCGGACCCATCCGAGCCTTCGGACTCCGCGGCGGAGCCGTCCGTCGAGGAGGTCACCGCCGGCCTGCTGAGGCTGCACGCCGAGCGCATGCGGCTGCTCTCCCGTGAGCAGCGCACACGTGACCGCTTCACCGCGCTGCATCCCGAAGTGGCGGTGGCCGAAGTGGCCGCGCTGCCCGGCGACGTGCACGACCTCGCGGGACTGCGGGACATCGGCGACCGTCTCGCGGACGACCGCAGAGAGCTACCGGAGGCGACAGCCTAGGCAGCCCCGAGCCTGCCGCTCACGCGAGCCTGCGAGGCGGGCCTGCCCTGCCCGCCGTGCCTGCCGCTCACGCGGGGGCCCGACGCTCGCGCGAAGGCCGCCCAGCCGACGGCGCCCCTGCGCTGCCGGCTCTCAGCCGACCGCCGCGTAGTTCTCGTAGACCTGGTCGTCGTCGAGGGACACCAGGCCCGCCCCGCGCTCGTACTCCAGGCGTGCCGTCTCCAGCAGCCGGCGCCACGAGGTGACGGTCGGCCGCCTGCGCAGCAGTGCGCGGCGCTCCCGCTCCGTCATGCCTCCCCACACGCCGAACTCGACGCGGTTGTCGAGCGCGTCGGCGAGGCATTCGGTGCGTACCGGGCATCCGGTGCACACCGCCTTGGCCCTGTTCTGCGCTGCTCCCTGAACGAACAGTTCATCCGGATCGGTAGTGCGGCAGGCCGCCTGCGCACTCCAGTCGGTTACCCAGCCCATACCGGCGCCGTCCTCTCCCGAATCGAGGCTCCCCCACGGCGGCAGCGGCATATTCACCGCCGCCAGTTGAGGACGTTACGGAAGGTGGGCACGGCGCAACACCCCCAGCGGGCCCAATCTTGAATGGCCCGAACGGACTATGGGTGGGCCGCAGATCACCCGGGGGAGTGAGGTGACGACATACGCGACATTCCCGGCACGTTCGGACATCCTTGGCGCACCACAAGGGACACCGGATGTCACACAAGGCGATTTCGGGCACGTGTCCCTCATGCCTCCACGGCTCTCACCGTGCCGTCCGGCACCCGCGACCGGCCCCAACTCCGCCCTCACACCGGCTTGATGAAAAAAATCGAGCGGTTCCGGAACGTTCTGAGGCCGCCGCACGTATTGATACGTGGCCGCACCGCTGTGACAGTTGGCAGCAGCTTAGGCCAAGGCATATACGCGTGTCCGGCGAATGAGAACGTAGGCTGCCCTCATGCCAAAGAAGCGCTCGGGCGGTGGCCTGTCGCCAACGCAGCAGGCCGCCAAGTTCCTCGGTGTCAGTGTGCTCGCGGGGGCGGTCATGGCCGGCATCGCGCTGCCCGCCGCCGGCGCGCTGGGCCTGGCGGCCAAGGGCTCGGTCCAAGGGTTCGACGACATCCCCGCGAACCTCAAGCGTCCGCCGCTCAGCCAGCGCACCACGATCCTCGACAGCCAGGGCCACCAGCTGGCCCAGGTGTACTCGCGCGACCGTACGGTGGTGGAACTGAAGGACATCTCCCCGTACATGCAGAAGGCGATCGTCGCGATCGAGGACTCGCGCTTCTACCAGCACGGCGCGATCGACCTGAAGGGCGTGCTGCGCGCCCTCAACAAGAACGCGCAGAGCGGCGGTGTCGCCCAGGGCGCCTCCACGCTCACCCAGCAGTACGTGAAGAACGTCTTCGTGGAGGAGGCCGGCGACGACCCGACGAAGGTCGCGCAGGCCACCCAGCAGACCCTCGGCCGCAAGATCAAGGAACTGAAGTACGCGATCCAGGTCGAGCAGACGCTGGGCAAGAAGAAGATCCTCGAGAACTACCTGAACATCACGTTCTTCGGCGAGCAGGCCTACGGCGTGGAGGCCGCCTCCCAGCGGTACTTCTCCAAGCACGCCAAGGACCTCACGCTCCCCCAGGCGGCCCTGCTGGCCGGCATCGTCCAGTCCCCGAGCCGCTACGACCCGGTCAACGACGAGGCCGAGGCCACCAAGCGGCGCAACGTCGTCCTGCAGCGCATGGCCGAGGTGGGCGACATCTCGCAGGCCGACGCCGACACGGCGAAGAAGGCGCCGCTGGAGCTGAAGGTCACCCAGCCGCGCAACGGCTGCATCACGGCGGTCAAGAACTCCAGCTTCTTCTGCAAGTACGTCGAGCAGGTCTTCCTCACCGACCCGGTGTTCGGCAAGACCCGCGAGCAGCGGGCCAAGATCTGGAACCAGGGCGGCCTGACCATCCGCACCACGCTCGACCCGCAGGCCCAGGCCTCGGTGCAGGCCTCGCTCAAGCAGCACGTCTACCAGTCGGACCCGGTGGCGGCCGCGGCCGTGCTGGTCGAGCCCGGCACCGGCAAGGTCGTCGCGATGGGCCAGTCCAAGCCGTACGGCTACGGCAAGAACGAGACCGAGATCAACTACTCGGTCGGCAGCGACCTGGGCGGCTCGAACTTCGGCTTCCCGACCGGTTCGACGTTCAAGCCGTTCGTGGCGGCGGCCGCGCTGGAGCAGGGCAAGCCGCCCACGCAGGAGTACTCCTCGCCGTACAAGATGCCGTACCCGAGCCCGGTCCAGGCGTGCGACGGCAAGACCTGGACCAACCAGGAACACGCCGACGTCGCAAACGAGAGCACCTCCGAGCACGGCCCGTACCAGCTCAAGGAGGCCATGGCGAAGTCGGTCAACACCTACTTCGTGCAGATGATCTCCGACATCGGCCTGTGCCCGGTGGTCAACATGACCAACAACCTGCACGTGGTCCAGGGCAACGGCGACAAGCTGCCCCAGGTGCCGGCCATCGCGCTCGGCTCCAAGGGCATCTCCCCGCTGACCATGGCGACCGCCTACGCCGCCTTCGCCTCCCGGGGCATGTACTGCACGCCGATCGCCATCGAGTCGATCACGCAGAAGATCGGCGGGCAGGAGAAGTCGCTGCCCGTGCCGAAGTCGACCTGCTCGCGCGCCATGTCCCAGAAGACCGCCGACACCGTGAACACCCTGCTCCAGGGCGTGATCGATTCCGGTACGGGTCAGCAGGCCGGCCTCTCCGACCGCGACAACGCCGGCAAGACGGGTACGACGGACGAGCGCAAGAACGCCTGGTTCGTCGGCTACACGCCGAACCTGGCCGGCGCGGTCTGGGTCGGCAGCGCCACCCAGAAGGTCCAGATGGAGAACATCCGCATCGGCGGAGTCTTCAACGCCCTCGTCTACGGCGGTCAGGTGCCCGGCCCGATCTGGCGCGACGCCATGACCGGCGCGCTCCAGGGCAAACCGGCCCCGTCGTTCAACCTCGTCAACATCCCGGACGGTGGTGGCAAGGACAAGGGAAAAGGAAAGGGTCCGGGGACCGGAAACGGCACCACGGACGGAAACAACGGTGACATCGGCGGCCTCATCGGCGGCCTGACCGACGGCGGCACCGGCAACGGCGGCACGACCGGCGGCGGTACCTTCCCGACCCCGACGTTCTCCATCCCCCAGGGCTTCATCCGCGGCCAGAGCGGCGGCACCCGCGGGAACGGGAACGGGGGTCAGCGGGGCTGAGGCCCGGCACGAACAGACGCACAAGGGGCGCGCGGCGAGCAGCCGGCGCCCCTTGGTGTCGGCGGCGCGCGGCGAACAGCCGGCGCCCCGTTGATGTGTGCGGGGGCTGTCGCTCAGCCCGCCAGCAGCTTCTTCACCGCGGCGGCCACGCGGCCACCCTCGGCCTGCCCCGCCACCTTCGGGTTCACGATCTTCATGACCGCGCCCATGGCACGCGGCCCCTCCGCACCGGCGGCCCGGGCCTCCTCCACCGCCGCGGCGACGATCCGGTCCAGTTCCTCGTCGGACATCTGCTTGGGCAGGTACGCGGCGAGCACCTCGCCCTCCGCCCGCTCCCGCTCGGCCGACTCGGCGCGACCGCCCTGGGCGAAGGCCTCGGCGGCCTCACGCCGCTTCTTGGCCTCCTTGGCGATCACCTTCTGCACCTCGCCGTCGGAGAGCTCGCGCTTCTCCGTACCCGCGACCTCCTCCTTGGTGATCGCGGTGAGCGTCAGCCGGAGCGTCGAGGAGCGGAGCTCGTCGCGCTCCTTGATCGCGGCGTTGAGGTCTTCCTGCAGCTTCGACTTGAGCGTGGTCATGGTCTTGATTGTGGCAGGTACGCCGGGAGGACGGCGCGCGGATTACCGGGCGGGGCGCGCGGATTACCGGGCGGAGTGCGCGGGTTGGCGGGCGGAGTGCGCGGGTTGGCGGCGTGGTGGGCGGCGCACCGGGCGGCGGACGCGGCCCGGCACCCGGGGCGGAGGCATCCGGCCCGGCGTAAGGCGACTCCCGGGCCGCGCGGCCGGGGCCGCCCCTGGCTGATTTCCGCCGCGCGCCCCCCACCTGAGACGATGGACACATGCGCGCGCGATACGGAGTACCCCTGGGCATCACGGCGGTCGCGGCCGCCGGTCTCCTCTACTCGGCGGGGTTCGAGGCCCGTTCCTTCCGCCTGCGACGGGTGACCGTCCCCGTCCTGCCCTCGGGCATGCGCCCGCTGCGCGTCCTGCAGGTCTCCGACATCCACATGGTCGGCGGCCAGCGCAAGAAGCAGCGCTGGCTGCGCTCCCTGGCCGGCCTACGCCCGGACTTCGTGATCAACACCGGCGACAACCTCTCGGACCCCGATGCCGTCCCGGAGGTCCTGGACTCGCTCGGCCCCCTGATGGAGTTCCCGGGCGCGTACGTCTTCGGCTCCAACGACTACTACGGCCCCAAGCCCCGCAACCCCGCCCGCTACCTGCTGGAGAAGACCAGCGGCCGCCACGGCCTGAACGGCAACCCGCCCGCGGTCGGCGTGATCCACAACCCGTGGGAGGACCTGCGCGACGGCTTCGACGCGGCGGGCTGGCTGAACCTGACCAACACCCGCGGCATGCTCAAGGTCGAGGGCGTCTCGGTGGAGCTGACCGGCCTGGACGACCCGCACATCAAGCGTGACCGCTACGCACGGGTGGCGGGCGGCCCGTCCGGCTCGGCGGACTTCTCGATGGGCGTGGTGCACGCCCCGTACCTGCGCGTGCTGGACGCCTTCGCCGCCGACGCCTACCCACTGATCATGGCCGGCCACACCCACGGCGGTCAGGTGTGCATCCCCTTCTACGGCGCCCTGGTCACCAACTGCGACCTGGACACGGACCGGGTGAAGGGCCTGTCCACCCACACGGCCGAGGGCCACACGTCCTACCTGCACGTCTCGGCCGGCTGCGGCACCAACCGCTACACCCCGGTCCGCTTCGCCTGTCCCCCGGAGGCGACGCTGCTGACGCTGGTGGGCCGGGAGTAAGGACGCCGGTGGGGCCGGAAGTAAGGACGCCGGTGGGGCCAAAGTTAAGGACGTCGGTGGCCCGTAAGTAAGGACGCCGACGGGCCGGAGTAAGCAGGTAAGAGCGGCCCTCCACGCCCCGCTGGGCCGCCCACCGGGGCGTTCCGGCCGCCTCCGTAACCCACACGGAGGCACCCGAATCGCCGCTTATCTACCCCTTACCTACGGTGAGGGCATGACGGCCCAGACACCCCCGATACCGCCGACGCCTCCGATACCGCGGGACATACCGGACCTCCCCGCGATCCCGGGAATCCCCGCACTGATGCCGTCCGCGGTCCCCGCGACCGCGGTGGTGGCACCGGCCCGCCGCCCCTGGACGGCGGTGTACCGCCTCCTGGCCGCCGCGCTGTCGGCGGCCGCGGTGACCGCCGACATGATCATCGGCCCCGCGGCCCGCGTCGCGTGCGACTTCGCCGTCCAGGCGAACATCCTGCTGGCCCTGGTCCTGGCCGTCTCGGCCCGCAGGGCCTGGTCCGCCCGCCGCCCGCTCCCGTCCGGCCTGACCGGCGCGGCGGTGTTCTACGTCACGATCGCCGCGCTGGTCCACCACCTGCTGCCGGCCGCCGCCTCGATCACCGGCGCCCCGGACACGCACCCCCTCTGGCAGTCGACGGCGGCCCACATCCTCCACACGGCCGCCCCGGCAGCGGCCCTCCTGGACTGGCTCCTGCTGACCGCCCCCGACCGCCTCCACCTGCGCATGGCGGCCCCCTGGCTGCTCTGCCCCCTGGCCTACCTGGCCTTCTCACTCACCCGAGGCGAACTGCTGGCACCCGGCATGCCGGAGCGCTACCTCTACCCCTTCCTGGACGCGGCCCAGCACGGCTACAAACACGTCCTGGGCAACGCCCTCCTCCTGGGCCTCACCTTCTACGCCCTCGCGGTCCTCCTCGTGGCCGTGGACCACGCCCGCCCGAACCCGGTCCGCCGCCGCACCAAAACCGGATTTCGCCTCCGGCCGCCCGTGGGCTAAAGTAAACGACGTCACCGCGACAAGCAGTGACATCGGGGTGTAGCGCAGCTTGGCAGCGCGCTTCGTTCGGGACGAAGAGGTCGTGGGTTCAAATCCCGCCACCCCGACACAAGTCAGGGGCCCATTCACGTGATCGTGAATGGGCCCCTGAGTGTTTGCACAGCAGCGAAGTACAGCAACCTCTATGGCGCTTGCCGACCGTCCTCGTCCGGCCGCTCTTCCTGCTTGCGCTTGCTCTTCTTCTTGCCGTCCTTCTGCTTGCTGCCGCCCAGAGCCTTCCCGAGCTTCCGGGGCGCCCGCCGGGTCTCCGACGAGGGCGCGTGGGATGTACACCTCCATCGTCACGGCGGTCTCGGAGCGGCGAAGGATCTGCATGGCGATCCGGGGGTGCACGTCGAGGGCGGCCAGGAGCGAGCGCAGGTGTGCCGGGGGTCGTGTACGCGGATCTGTCGGACGCCGGCACGGTCGCACCGTCGGTCGAACTGCTGTAGGCCCCTCGGGGGCCTACTCGCTTCGACCTGACCAACTCGACGGCCCTTCCGAAGTTCTACACCCCCAGACAGGTGGTTGCCGTATCCGCCTTGTCCGGGACTCCGCTCACAGCGGCGCCATTTTGCAGGTTGGCGCGAGGACCGCGCTCGGCGGTGGCGCGGTATAGCGCGGGCAACGTGCGGTCAGGACTCCGCGGTCTGGCCGTGAACATGGACGGCGTGACCGTACAAGCCCTCGGGCTGCCGGGCCAGCAGTTGAGGAAGTCGGCGCGTCACTGCTGCGACCGGCTCGGAACGCGTGGTCGCATCGTGTGCATCCTTGTCGATCCACAACTGCGTCAGCCAAATCGCGTCCGGGTCGTCAACCACCGTGTTGATGCTGTAAGTGAGCAGGCCGCTGCCATCGCCGCCCGCGCGGAAGCCGTCAAGAAGCACGTTGATCAGTTCGTCACGCCGACCGGACAGTGCGGTCATTCGTCCGTAGACGCTGAACATGCCCCCGCTTGACACACGAGCCACCCCTCGTCCGATCTGTGCGTATTTGATCCCGCTTTTCGCCGCCTCGAGACATTCAAGCGGCTTCCTCCGCAGGGGACGAGTCTACGTTTCGGGGGTGAATTCTCGCCCGTCGCCGGACATCAACAAGCTTTTTCCTGATCGGGTTGAGCGGTGTCTCCAGGTGTCCCTGCTCCCGGATTCGGTGATCCGCAAGCGTCGGACGTCGGGGCCCGGGCAGATCGTGATACGGGTTCGGGTGGAGCGGCGCGCACTCGCCCAGGTTCGCGAACAGGAGTGGAACGGCACAGAGTGCGGCACACTCCAGCCCGGGGCACGGGGCCGGCCGCTTCGGCGCGAGTCTCGAAGGTCACGGCCCCACGGCGTGCCTGACCGGGCGGGTACGCAGGCTGCCCGAGGCGCCGGAAACCCACAGGGCCGCAAGCACCCGCGCCGAAGCAGCCCCGCCCACAGCCGGCACGCCGACCTCAGCAGTGACCGTCACCAGACCGCTGCCGCTCACTCCCGCCGGAGGAGCGTGGGCTGCGGCTGGATCCGCCGACGTGTTCACCACTGCCGCCACCCTGGGTGTCCGCGTGGTGATTCAGCACCTTCATGATCTCCGTGGCCAGCACGTCGGCCAGTGCGGGCGCGAGAGAGTCTGCCAGTGCGGTCGCGAGTGTCTGCGCGAGCAACACCCGTTCCAGTTCTGAGGAGCGGGAAGGCGGCTGGGAAAGGAGCGCCACGGCCGCCTCCATCAGGGCGCCCGCCAGTGGGTCCTTTCCGTGCTTGACACCGGTGCCGGTACTGGAGATTCCGGCATCGCGCACGATTTCTTCGAAGATCTCGTCGACAAAGGTCTCCAAGGGATCCCGTTCCGATTTGTCGCCGGACTCAGCTGCCATTTTGTTTCCTCAGGTCTTCGGTTGCCGTACGGGCCTCGCCCCCCGATGCCACGACTGCGGGGATCGGGGGGCAGAGTGTCGCTGTTTCCTGTCAGCGGCGCATGAGCGCAGCAAGCAGGAGGGGATGCTGGATCAGCGGCTCGCCACGCTCCTCGCGGCGGCGGCGCATGAGCGCGGCGAGCAGGAGCGGGTGCTCGATGATCGACTCCTCCCCGCCCTCCTCCCGGCGGCGGCGCATGAGCGCGGCGAGCAGGAGCGGATGTTCGATGATCGACTCCTCACGACGCCCCTCACGGCGGCGCATGAGCGCGGCGAGCAGGAGCGGGTGCTCGATGATCGACTCCTCCCCGCCCTCCTCCCGGCGGCGGCGCATGAGCGCGGCGAGCAGGAGCGGGTGCTCGATGATCGACTCCTCCCCGCCCTCCTCCCGGCGGCGGCGCGCCAGCGCGGCAAGCAGGAGCGGATGCTCGATGATCGACTCCTCCCCGCCCTCCTCACGGCGGCGCGCCAGCGCGGCAAGCAGGAGCGGGTGCTCGATGATCGACTCCTCCCCGCCCTCCTCACGGCGGCGCGCCAGCGCGGCGAGCAGGACCGGGTGCTCGATGATCGACTCCTCGCCACGCTCCTCGCGCCGGGACAGCAAGGCCGCCAGCAGGAGCGGGCCGAAGGTGGATTCCTCGCCGGTCTCTTCCTGGCCTCCCCCGGCCTTTTCACGAGTGGGAGTCTCCGTCGCTGCCGTCATAGTTCCCTCTTCCTTTGACGCATGACCCGGCGGAGTGCTCGGCTGGCACTCCGCCCTTGAGCCCATGGTCGAAGCGCGCGACGGCGGTCGCACTTCGATCATGCTCCATGTGGCCGCTCGACAGCGGCCATGACGACCGGCGACGGCCATCGGGCCCGTGGGCCGACCATCCCCGAGCGAAGCACGATCACCGCACCGGGCTGCGTACGGCCGCCCGGGTCCGGACGTGGCGGAGGCAGAAAAAGCCTGGCGTCAGCCCCTCGGGGCCTGTCGGGCGGCGGGGCTTCCGGTTGCCGGTGCCGCCGACGGCGATGGTGTGCGGTCGGGGGCCCGGACCGTGGTGCCGGCCGTGGGACTCACGCCGCCGGGCCTCGGGGCCCGGGCCGACGGCGCGGTGCGGCCGGGGGCCGTGGACGGGGGAAGACTCCGGGGTGAGGTCGGCGTCGGAGTCGGGGCCGGGGTCTTCGTAGGGGGCTCGGAGAGGGGTGGGGAGGCGTTCGGGGTGGGCGGGCTCTCCCGGGTCGGAGTGGGCGGGCTCTCCCGGGTAGGGATGGGCGGGCTCTCCCGGGGGAGTGGCGGGGCCAGGGGGGTCGCCGGGCGCGCCGGGGTGTCGGGGGCGGTCGTCAGGTGGTGGAGCGGCAGGGCCAGGAGGGCCGCTGCCGCGCAGGTCACCGCGGTGGCGGCCGCCGTGCGCAGCAGGCGGCGGCGGGTCGCCGCGCGGCGGACGCGGTCGTACTGGCCGGCGGGCGGGCTCAGGTGGTCGGGGGCGGCCGGGCGCAGGATGACCGTCAGGGGGTCGTCGGGCTCCGGGGCGTCCTCAAAGCGTGTGGTCAAGGCTTCTCCTCAGGTGGACGCGGAGCAGTTCCCGGGCCGCGTGCAGGTCGGCCTTGACGGTTCCTTCCTTGCGTCCGGTCAGCGCGGACACCTCCCGGATCGGCATGTCAGCGTAGTAGTGGAGGAGGATCGGGATACGGAGCCGTTCCGGGAGCGACTGGACCAGCAGGCGTACCGAGGGGTCCGCCTGTTCCGGGTGCGGGCGGACCGCGGCCTCCGTCGTCGCCCTGCGCACCGCCCTGCGCTCGCGCTCCAGCTTGCGCCAGTGGTCGCGGACGAGGTTGGCGGCGGTGACGTAGAGGAAGCCGCGGGGCTCGTCCACCGATGTCCAGCGGGCCCACAGGCGGGTGAACGCCTCCGCGGCGATCTCGTGCGCCGTCTCGTCGTCGTCGACGAGACGGCGGCACCACCCGGCGAGGCGCGGGTACAGGGCTGCGAACAGCTCGGACGCTGCCTTGTCGCGGGACCGTTTCAACGCTCTCCAGGATCTACGGGGGAAATGCCTGACCTGCCCGGTCTTCTGACTGCCGGTCGGGCGGCCGGCCCGGCAGTCAGCCGGGCGGCGTGCCGGCGCTCAGGGTGGCGAAGACGATGACGTTGTCCTCGTAGCCGTTCGCGGTGCGCGGGCCGCCGCAGGTGATCAGGCGCAGCTCGGGGCGGTTCACGTCGCCGTACACCTCCCGGGTCGGGAAGTGCGCCTTGGCGACCGTCCGCACGGAGCCGACCGTGAACACCGCCGTCGTGCCGTTGCCCAGGCGGGCCTCGATGCGGTCGCCCCGGTGCAGCCGGGACAGGCGGCGGAAGACGCCGTCGCCGTAGCGGCCGACCGTGACGTGGCCGAGGACGACCGACGGGCCGACCTGGCCCGGGGTCGGCGAGTGCCCGTACCAGCCCGCCTGGTCGTGCGCCGTGACCGGCGGCACCTGCACGGTGCCGTCCGGCGCCAGGCCCAGCCGCATGACCGGGGTGTCGACGCCGATGGCCGGGATGCGCAGTTCGACCGGGACCGAGCGGGGCAGCGGGCGGGCGGGCCGGCCCGCCTGGTCCGTCTGCCCCGCCGGCCGCCCGGCCGACGACGAGGCCGCCGGCCGGGCGGGGGTGTGCGCGGACCCCCCGTCCCCGGGGCCGCCGCAGGCCACGAGCAGGGCGGCCGGCAGGGCGGCCAGCGCCGCCGTGGCCGCGGCGAGGACGCGCCCGGGGGGCCGGGTCATGCTCCGGTCGCCCTCCGGCGGCGTACGGCGAAGACCGCCGCGCCGCCCGCCAGCAGGGCCGTGCCGGCCGCGCCGCCGCCGATCACCGCCGCGCCCGGGCCGGACCGCGAGGACGTGACGGCCACTCCGGTGTCCGGCGCGCCCTTCGGCACGACGGCGACCTGGCCCCCGGAGGGGGCGCGGGTCGGGGCCTCGCTCGGCACCGGGCGGGGGGCGGTCGGCGTGGCCCTGGGCGTGGGGACGGCGGGGGCGGGGGCCTCGGAGGGGGCCCTGGTCGGGACCGGGGTAGGGGCGGTCCTCCCGGGTTCGGCCGGTGCCGCGGTCGGCGTCTTCCTCGGGGCCGCGGTCGGGGAGCCGCCGTCGGCGAAGGCGGGCACGGTGCCCGCCAGTACGGCGGTGCACGCCAGGGCCAGGGCGCTCAGGACGGTACGGCGCATGGGTCGCTCTCTCTCGTCGGTCGGGTCGGGTGGTGCTGGGGACCGGCCGGTCGTGCGGAGAGACGAGGGGGCGGTGGGCCGGGTTGTAAAGGAAAGGCAAAGCCATGCGAGGGTGACTGGAGGGGCCCTGGTGGCAATTTGCCGCTTTTTTGCTGAATGTCCCATCCGGTTCCCCCGTCCGCCCCGTATCAACTACAAGGCACGTTCCAGTGGGAGGAATGCCATGGCGATCTTCAAAGATCTCTTTCCTGCCAAGCGCCGCGACCACGGTGACCACCACGGGCACGGGGACGACTCCAGCCACGGACGCGACGAGTCGTCGATGAACGGACATCACGGCCGGGGTCACGACCACGGCGAGGGCCGCCACTCGGATCACGGGAGGTGACATCGGGCCGAGGCCGGGCGGACCGGTGACGCGATCGCGAGCGCCGGTCCGCCCGGCCGCGTGACCGTATGCCCGACCGCGAAGGAAGTCACGTGCCATGGCACACCTGCTGCGGCGTCTGCTGTCGGTGGGCGGGGAGTCGGAGGCCGTCGTCGCGGCCGCCCCCGTACTGCCCCCGCGCGAGGTGTTCCGGCGTTTCTGGCCCTACACGCGCGGGCGCCGGGGCTGGCTGTTCCCGCTCGTCCTGCTCAGCCTGGTCGGGCCGCTCGTCGACGCCGGTGAACTGTGGCTCTTCAAGCTCGTCGTCGACGAGGTGCTGGTACCCCGGGACCTCAAGCCGTTCCTGTGGATCGCGCCCACCTACCTGGGCCTCATTCTCGCCTCCGGAGTGCTCGGCTTCGCCGACGACATGACCTCGGCGTCCGTCAGCGAGCGCTTCCTGCTCTCGCTGCGCGCCGACGTGTTCCGGCACGTCCAGGGGCTGTCGCTGGGCTTCTTCGAACGGCGCCGGCTCGGGGACGTGCTGTCCCGGGTCACGGGAGACGTGGACGCCGTCGAGACGTTCCTGCTCTCGGGCGTGGCGGACGGCCTCTACCACGTGATCCGGCTCGGGGTCTTCCTCGGACTGCTCTTCTACCTGCGCTGGGACCTCACCCTCCTCGCGCTCGTCATCGTGCCGCTGTTCTGGGGCGCCGCCCGCCACTTCTCCCGGCTGATCAAGGACGCCTCGCGCGAACGCAGGCGCCGCAGCGGCTCGCTCAGCGCGGTCGCCGAGGAGTCCCTGGGCAACGTGGCGCTGGTGCAGGCGTACAACCGGCAGTCCTGGGAGGCGCGCCGCTTCGAGCGCGAGAACCTCGGCAAGTACCACGCGGCGATGGCCTCCGTGCGCATCCGCGCCGTCTACCGGCCGCTGGTCGAGCTCATCGAGGTGTGCGGCGGCCTCGCCGTGATGGGACTCGGCACCTGGAAGCTGGCGCAGGGCCAGCTCACGCTCGGCGGGCTGCTGGTGTTCCTGGCCCTGATCGGCAAGCTCTACAGCCCGGTACGGGACCTCTCCCGCCTCGGCACCACCTTCTACTCCGCCTCCGCCTCCGCCGAGCGGATCGCCGAACTGCTCGACCAGCGGCCCCAGGTCACCGAGGCCGCCCGCCCGCGGCGGATCGGGCGGGCGCGGGGCGCGGTCGAGTTCGACGGCGTGTCCTTCGGCTACCCCGGCGCGTCCCGCCCGGCGCTGTCGGACGTGTCCTTCCACGTCCGTCCCGGGGAGACGCTCGCCCTCGTCGGGGCCAGCGGGGCCGGCAAGTCCACCGTCGCCAAGCTCCAGTTGCGGTTCTACGACCCCGACCGCGGCGCCGTCCGGCTCGACGGCACCGACCTGCGCGAACTGGCCCTCGCCGACGTGCGCGACAACGTGGCCGTCGTGCTCCAGGAGACCCTCGTACTGCACGACACCGTGCGGGAGAACATCGCCTACGGCCGGCCGGACGCCACCGACGCCGAGATCGTGGCGGCGGCGCGCGCCGCGGACGCCGACGAGTTCATCCGGCTGCTCCCCGAGGGCTACGACACGATGGTCGGCCAGCGCGGGCGGACGCTGTCGGGCGGGCAGCGCCAGCGGCTCGCGATCGCCCGCGCGATGGTCAGGGACGCGCCCGTGCTGCTCCTGGACGAGCCGACCACCGGTCTCGACGCCGACTCCGCCCGCCGGATCATGGAGCCGCTGCGGCGCCTGATGGCGGGGCGGACCACCGTCGTGATCTCGCACAACATGCTCACCGTGCGCGACGCCACCCGGATCGTGGTGCTCGACCACGGCCGGGTCGTCGAGTCCGGCACCCACGACGAACTGTTCCTGCGCGGCGGGACGTACGCCCGGCTGCAACGGCTGCACGCGGTCGACGGTGCGGGGTCCGGCGGCGGCGGCGGTGCGGGGCCCGGCGGTGGTGCGGGGCCCGGCGGTGGTACGGGTTCCGGCACCGGTACGGATACGGGTACGGGTACGGGCGCCGGTTCCCGCGGGGCGGTGGCGTCGTGACCGCCACCACCCGGAGCGCACCACCCCCGCCCTACGCGCCTCCGCCGCTGCCCCCTCCCCTCGCCCCCGGCGCCCGGCCCGCCCCCGGCTACGAGGTGCTCGGGCATCTGGTCCGCACCGGGTGGCTGGACCTGTACGACGCCTGGAGCGACGAACGGGCCTGCCGGTGCGTGGTCAAGGTGCTGCGTCCCGACCGGCGCGACGAGGACGACCTCGCCGACCGGCTGCTGCGGGAGGGCCGCTGGCTGCGCGACTTCACCCACCCACACCTGGTCCGCGGGTACGAGACCTTCGACGGGCCCGAGCCCGTGGTCGTCCTGGAGACGCTCACCGGGGAGACGCTCGCCCACCTCGTCCACCGGCTCCGGCGCCGCCCGGCCGCCACCGACGTGGCGATGCTCGGCGTGCAGTTGTGCTCCGCGGTGCACTATCTGCACGGGCGGGACCTGCTGCACCTGGACCTCAAGCCGTCCAACGTCGTCGTCGACCGGGGGCACGCCAAGCTGCTCGACCTGGGCCTGGCCCGGCCGCCCGGGCCGGTCCCGCCCGGGGTGGGCACCTTCAGCTACCTCGCCCCGGAGCAGGCGGCCGGCGGCACGCTCACCACCGCCGTCGACGTGTGGGGCATCGGCGTGACGCTGTACGAGACGGCGACCGGGGAGGTGCCGTTCGAGCGGGACCGGGGCCGGGAACGGGAACGGGAACGGGATTGGAGCCAGGACACGGACCCCCGGTATCCCCAGCTGGAGGAGGCCGCCCCGCCCGTCGCCGCGCGGCGGCGGCTGCCGCGCCCGCTCGCCGCGGCCGTCGACGGCTGTCTGCGGCCGGACCCGGCCGACCGGCCCACGGTCGGCCGCCTCGCCACCGCACTCGCCGCGCTGCTCCCCGGGTATCCGCCGGGAAGCTGCTGAGGCCCCGCGACGCCCCGCTCAGGTCTCCGCGCCCATGGCGAAGCGGGCGCCCGCCAGGACATGGCCGTCCGCCGCCGTCACGCGGGCACCCGCGAGGCTGCGCGGGTCGACGGAGACGGGGGCGCCCCAGGAGCCCTGGCCTTTGTGCAGGGTGAAGCTCCCCGCGCGCACCGTGCTGCCGTCCTTGCGCACCAGCACGCAGGAGACCTTGCCGCTGTACGGGGTGCCGGCCTGGGAGAGGTCGACGGACATGTAGACCCAGCCCGGGTAGCCGGGGTGGGCGTAGACCTCGCCGGCGGGCCTGCCGACCCGGGACTGGGTTGAGGTCAGCCCTCCCCACAGCATGCCGGTCTGCCCGCCCGAGGGCGCCGCGGGCCGGGCCATGGTGGCCTCGATCGCCGTACCGACCGACCAGCCGCCGAACCCGATGGCGAGGACGAGCGCGGCCCCGGCGGCCGCGAGCCGCGGCCGGAGCCGGCCGAACGCACCCGCGCGCAGGCCGCTCGCGCGGGCGTGCGGGCGCCCCTCGTGCGCCGCCGCCAGCTGCTTCAGCGCCTGCGCCACACGGGTCTCGAACCCGACCGGCGGTTCGCTGCCCGGCAGCAGACCGATCAGCCGGTCGCCGACCTGGGTGAGCTGCTGGACGTACTCCCGGCAGTACGCGCACCGGTCGAGATGCGCGACCGCGCCCGCCCGCTCCCGGCCCGGCAGCACGCCGAGGGCGAGTTCGGCGCCGATCCCGCGCAGTTCCTGGCAGTTCACGTCACTGGGCATGGTCGCCTCGCCGCACGGAGGGGGCCGCGAGCGCGGTCCGCAGTTTGCCCATCGCGGTACGGATCCGGGTCTTGGCGGTGCCCAGAGGTATCCGTTCCCAGTCGGCGACCTGCTGGGCGGTCATGCCGTAGATGCCGGCCAGCACCAGGGCCCGGCCCTGCTCGGGCGGCAGCTCGGCGACCGCGGCCCGCAGCCGGGACGACGCCTCGTCGGCCAGCGCGTGCTGCTCGGGCGTCTCGCTGACCACGCCCAGGATCGCGTCCAGATCCTCGGGCGCCACCGGCTCGGGCCGCCGTGAACGGACCGCGTCGATGGCGAGGTTGTGGGCGATCGTGGTCAGCCAGGTCGTGACCGAGCCGCGCCGCGAGTCGTAGATCTGCGCGTGGCGCCACGCCCGCTCGAAGGTCTGCTGCGCGATGTCCTCGGCGAGCTGCGGGTCCCCGGTGACGGCGATGGCGACGCCGAAGACCCGGTGCTGGAACCGCCGTACGAAGCTGACGGCGAGCTCCGGGTCACCGCCGGCCAGCCCGGACAGCAGAGCCTCGTCCGGGAGACGACCCACAGGGAACCGGAATCTCGACATATCCATACATACGGTTCGTACGCCACCCGGGATTGCCCGGCGGCGCGCAATCCCGCGTTCCGCCTCCGATTCTTCCGCGCCGCCGTCCTCCCGTCGCGCTGTCGTGTCGATTCGTGCCGTCGTGCCCGCGGTGACCCCGGGTTCCGCGCGGGTCAGAGCAGGTCGGCCAGGCGGTCGGCCTGGGCGGGGTCGGCGCCGTGGCAGTAGAGCATCACCTCGTCGGCGCCCAGGTCCCCGTAGGCGCCGATGGCCCCGCGGATCTCCCGCGCGGTGGTGAGCATGCCGGACACCATCCGGTCGGGCGTGCCGGTGAAGGCGTAGTACGCGTGCATGGCGGCCCGGGCCTCCTCGACGACCGGCGGCGGGCCGAGGGCCACGTTCACCTGGGCGACGATGCGCGGGGCGCCGGTACGGCCGTACTCGCGCCACTGCGCGCGGACCGTGTCGAACAGGCCGCCGGCCCAGGACGGGGGCGCCGCCGCGAGGAAGCCGTCGCCCCACCTGGCCACGCGTTCCAGGGCGGCGGGCCTGAAGCCGCCGAAGAGCACCTCGGGGCCGTCCGGGCGGGCGGGGGCCGGGCCGATGGGGCCCACGCCGTCGCCGTACGGCTCGCCCGACCACAGACGGCACAGCAGCGCCATCTGGTCGTCCATGCGGCGGCCACGGGTGCGGATGTCGGTGCCCGCGGCCCGGTGGTCGTCCTCCCGGCCGCCGACGCCGAGCCCGAGGACGAGGCGGCCGCCGGTCATCCGGTCCAGCGTGGCCGCCTGCTTGGCCAGCAGCGCGGTGTCGCGCAGGGGGGCGAGCAGCACCTCGGTCTGGACGCGGACGCGGCAGGTCGCGCCCGCCAGCACGGCGAGGGCGACCAGCGGTTCGGGGTTGTCGTAGACGAGCCGGTCGAGCAGGCCGAGGGTGGTGAAGGGGCCGTGCTCGGCGCGCCGGGCCCAGGTGAGAAGGGTGGCCGGATCGCCGACGGGCAGGCCGATGCCCACGTTCATGAAGAGCCTCCGTAGTCGGTAAGGCGGGAAGGGCGGAAAACGGGTCGCCAAGGACCCTTGCCGCCCCTCCGGCACCCGCGCGGGGTGGGACGCTCCCGCTCTGCGGCGTACTTCCGGGGAGGCCTCTTCGAAGTGCCGTCAGCCTAGGGTGGCCGGCTCGTCACCGGCCACTCCTTTTCGGGCTACTGGTTCCATGTCTCGTCTTCGGGCTACTGGTTCCAGGTCTCGTCGTACGGGTCGTGCGGTGTCGGTACCGGCCTGGCCCCGGTGACGTCGAGGTAGGGGATCGGGCCGTTGTTGACCGGGTCGCGCGTCTGACGGGCGGTGTACGCGCCGGTGACCTCCAGCCAGGTGTCGGGCTCGAGGACCGGCGGGACGTGGCCGGTCAGGGCGATCTTGACGGGCTGGGCGTCCGCTGCACAGCAGTTCAGCGCCATGCGGACGAGGTACGGCGCACCGCCGCGGTCCAGCGCCACGAAGCCCGTGATCCTCAGGCGGCGGCCGGCGATCGAGCGGCCGTGGCCGTAGACCGCGCGGCCGGCGTAGTCGACCACGCTGAGCGGCAGCGGGTCGGACTTGGGCAGGGCCTCGTAGGCGTACGGCTTCTGCAGGGCCGTGCCCGTGCGGACGGCGCTGTAGGAGCCGAGGGCGGGCGGGGCGACGAGGATCAGCGCGAAGAGGGGGAGGACGAGGAGCCAGGAGACGCGGGGTTCGCGGTGCGCGTGCCCGTGTTCTTCCTCCGGGGCGTGGCGTCTCCTGCGCTCGTACCAGAGCGTCATGAGCGCCGTCACGACGAGCACCGCTCCCGACGCCAGCAGCAGGGGCTGCAGGGCCGCCTTGACGTAGCGCAGGTAGAGGCCGCTGAGGCCCGCGTGCAGCAGGGCCGCGCCGACCAGGAACATCACCACCGACTGCGCCTGCCGGTTCACAGCAGCACCGCCCCGGTCAGTACGGCGCCCAGCACGGCCAGGACGAAGGTGGCGGGCGCGAAGCGCAGGGCGAAGCGGCGGCCGAAGGTGCCCGTCTGCATGGCGAACAGCTTCAGGTCGATCATCGGCCCCACGACCAGGAACACCAGCTTGGCCGTCGGCGAGAACTGCGTCAGCGAGGCCGCCACGAAGGCGTCCGCCTCCGAGCAGATCGACAGCAGGACGGCGAGGACGGCCAGCGCGAGGACGGCGACGAACGGGTTGCCGGCCGCCGTGCGCAGCCAGCTCGCGGGGGCGACCGCCTTCAGGGTCGCGGCGGCCATCGCGCCCACGACCAGGAAACCGCCGGCGTGCATCACGTCGTGGCGCACCGAGCCCCAGAAGGCCTCGCCCTTGCCGCCGCCCTCGTGGGAGGCGCGGGCGGGCGGGCGCAGCCAGTCGGCGCGGCCCAGGCGCTGCCACAGCCAGCCCATCGCGCAGGCCACCAGCAGGCTCGCGGCGAAGCGGGCGAGGACCATCTCCGGGTCGCGGGGGAAGGCCACGGCGGTGGCGGTCAGCACGATCGGGTTGATGGCGGGGGCGGAGAGCAGGAACGCGATCGCCGCGGCCGGGGTGACGCCCCGCCGGACCAGGGCGCCGGCCACCGGCACGGACGCGCACTCGCAGCCGGGCAGCACCGCGCCGGCCACCCCGGCGACCGGGACGGCGAGGGCGGGACGGCTGGGCAGCGCGCGGGCGAAGAACGACGGCGGTACGAACACCGCGATGGCCGCCGACAGCAGTACGCCGAGCACGAGGAAGGGCAGGGCCTGCACCACCACGGCGACGAACACGGTCATCCAGCTCTGCATCACCGGCGCGGACAGCGCCCCGCGGAGGGGGCCCTGCGCGACGACCACGACGAGCAGGAGCAGGGTCAGGGCGACCGGGGAGGTGAGGTGCCAGCCGTCCCGCTCGGGTCCGGGCCCGCCGGCCGGTGCGCCCGGGCCGGAGCGCTCGTCGGCGTGGGCCGAGCCCGGCGGGGCTGGTCTGGTGATGGCCACGTGCGCGCTACCTCCGGCGGGCTGGGCTGGTTCTGCTCCCTTTTCTCCCGTACGGCCCAGAGCCCCCGACTGTTCACCGGCCGGGGCACCGACCGGGGCCGAATTCTGGAACCGGCGGTCACCTTGGGGCAGTCTTTCCCGGCGTGGGGAGCGTTCCGTATCAGGGTGGTGCGCCGGGGGACGGCGCGGGCGCGCACATGGTGGTGTGCGGGGACGACGGGCTCGCGCACCGGCTGGCCGCCGAGTTGCGCGGGGTGTACGGGGAGCACGTGACGCTCGTCGTGCCACCGGCCGAGCACGTGGTGCGGCCGCCGGTGGTCGGCCGCGCCCGGGGCACTTCCGCGCTGCTCGACCGGGTGGACCGGGTGGTGAGCGCGGCGGTGAGCCGGGCCGGGGGCAACGGAAGCCCGGCCGGGGGCGGCGGCAACGGCCGGTTGCCCGGCGACGACCGCGCGCTGGAGGTCTCCGAGCTGACCGAGGCGGTGCTCGCGGAGGCGGGCGTGGAGCGGGCCGCGGCCATGGCGCTGGTGTACGAAGACGACGAGACCAACATCCGGGCCGCGCTCACCGCCCGCCGGCTCAACCCCAGGCTGCGGCTCGTGCTGCGCCTCTACAACCGGCGGCTCGGCCAGCACATCGAGGAACTCCTCGACCAGGCGGCCGCGTTGGCGCTCCGCGAGGGCGGCGGTGGCGGCGAGGGGGCCGACGGCGGGGGTGACGCCGACGCCTCCACGACGGTGCTGTCGGACGCCGACACCGCCGCCCCCGCCCTCGCGGCCACCGCCGTGGCCGGAACCAGCAAGGTCGTGCAGACCGACGGGCTGCTGCTGCGCGCGGTGGAGCGGCCGCCGCCCGCGCCGGGGCAGGTCGCCGACCCGGGACTGTGCACGCTCGCGCTGCTGTCGGCGACGAGCAGCGATCCGGCGGGCGCGGACGGGTCCGAGGGCAGCGGCGAGCAGCGGCCGCGGCTGCTGCCGGACGAGGCGATGGTGCGGGCGGCCACCGGGCGCGGCACGGTGGTGCTGGAGCAGGTGTCGTACGCCGCCGGTCCGCCGTTGTCGGCCGGGCGCGGCGGCCGGGGCGGGGTCGGGGTCGCGGGGCCGCTGGCGTCGTTGTTCTCGCGGCGGCTGCGGTGGTCGCTGGCGGGCCTGGTGGCGTGCGTGTTCGCGCTCGCGGTGGCGCTGTGGCTGGTGACGGGGGTGCATCCGCTGGGCGCGCTGTACCTGACGCTGCTGGACCTGTTCGCCATCGACGATCCCGCACTGGGCAAGCCGCTCGGGCGGCAGGTGCTCCAACTGCTGTCCGGGCTCGTGGGGTTGCTGTTGCTGCCGGTGCTGCTGGCCGCGGTGCTGGAGGCGCTCGGGACCTTCCGGTCGGCGTCCGGGCTGCGCAAGCCGCCGCGCGGGCTGGGCGGGCACGTGGTGCTGCTGGGGCTCGGCAAGATCGGCACGCGGGTGCTGACGCGGCTGCGCGAGCTGCACATCCCGGTGGTGTGCGTGGAGTCCGATCCCGAGGCGCGGGGGCTGGCGACGGCGCGGCGGCTGCGGGTGCCGGTGGTGCTCGGGGACGTCACGCAGGAGGGGGTGCTGGAGGCGGCGAAGATCCACCGCGCGCACGCGCTGCTCGCGGTGACCAGCGCGGACACGACCAACCTGGAGGCGGCGCTGTACGCGCGGTCCGTACGGCCGGATCTGCGAGTGGTGCTGCGGCTCTACGACGACGACTTCGCGACCGCGGTGTACCGCACCCTGCGGGCCGCGCATCCGCGGGCGCTGACCCGGAGCCGGAGCGTGTCGCACCTGGCGGCGCCCGCCTTCGCCGGGGCGATGTTCGGCCGGCAGATCCTCGGGGCGATCCCGGTGGAGCGGCGGGTGCTGCTGTTCGCGTCGGTGGACGTGGGCGGGCATCCGCAACTGGAGGGGCGCACGGTCGCGGAGGCGTTCCGCGCGGGGTACTGGCGGGTGCTCGCGCTGGACGCGGGCGCGGCGGGGGCGTCCGGGGCGCGCGGTGAGCGGCGGGACGCCGGCGCCGACGACGCGACGGAGGAGGCGGCGGGGCGCGGGGGCCGTCCGGGGACGGCCCTGATCTGGAACCTGCCCGCGACGTACGTCCTGCGCCGCGAGGACCGGGTGGTCCTGGCAGCGACCCGCCGCGGCCTCGCAGAACTCCTGGGCCGCCGCCCCCGCCACCCCACGGCCCCCTGAGAGACCGGTCACGGGCCGCCCCCTCCCCCGGGCCCAGTCTCCGGCCCAAGCCGCAGGCCCGGCACGGCCCGCGGCCCCGACCGAGCCCTCGGCTCGGGGCCCGGGCCCCGCGGCCGACACGCCCTCACGAAACTGCTGGGCCGCAGCGCGCGGGAACGCACGGGGACCTGAGGGGGCGGACATCGTCCGCCAACGTCAGGCCCCGCGGCCTGCGGCCCGGACCCCGGCCAGGGATCACGCGGCGCCCTTCTTGCGGCCGCAGCCGGCGCCCTCGCCGACCAGGCCACCGCCGGACTCCGGCCTGCGGCCTGAACCCCGATCTGCAGGCCCGGCCCGGCCCGGCGCGGCCCGCGGCCCCGGCCGAACCCTCAGCTCGGGGCCCGGGCCCCCCGGCCGCCAGGTCCCGGCCCGGTGCGGTCCGCGGCCCCGGCCCGCCAAGTCCCGGACGGGTCCTCGGGTCGGGGTGCGGCGGGACCGGCCCTCAGCTCGGTCGCGGTGGCAGTGGTGGGGGCCGTCCCCGGGCCGGGCCGGCCGTCGGCCGAATGTTCAGTTGGGCAAGTTGCGAGCCGCGAAGTCGAGTTCGAGGCGGACCTGTTTGATGCGTTCGTCCACCACCAGTGAGCCGTGTCCCGCGTCGTAGCGGTAGATCTCGTGGAGGGCGCCGCGGGACTCCAGGCGTTTGACGTAGTTGTCGATCTGGCGGATGGGGCAGCGGGGGTCGTTGACGCCCGCCGAGATGTAGACGGGGGCCCGCACCCGGTCGACGTAGGTGATCGGGGAGGACGCCTCGAAGCGCTCCGGGACCTCCTCCGGCGTGCCGCCCAGGAGGGTGCGGTCCATGGCCTTCAGTGCCTCCATCTCGTCGTGGTACGCCGTGACGTAGTCGGCGACCGGGACGGCGGCGATGCCGAGCGTCCACGCCTCCGGCTGGGTGCCGAGGCCGAGGAGGGTGAGGTAGCCGCCCCAGGAACCGCCGGTGAGGACCAGGCGGTCGGGGTCGGCGAGGCCCGAGGTGATCGCCCATTCGCGGACCGCCGCGATGTCCTCGAGCTCGATCAGGCCGACCCGGTGCTTGAGGGCGTCGGTCCAGGCGCGGCCGTAACCCGTGGAACCGCGGTAGTTGACGCGGACCACCGCGTAGCCGTGGTCGACCCAGGCGGCCGGGCCGGCGGCGAAGGAGTCGCTGTCGTGCCAGGTGGGACCGCCGTGGATGTCGAAGACCGTGGGCAGCGGGCCGGTCGCGCCGGCCGGCTTCTGCACCAGGGCGTGGATGCGGCCGCCGGGGCCGTCCACCCACACGTCCTCCACCGGCACCGAGCCGGGGCACTTCATGCCGGGCGGGTCCAGGACCACCCCGCCCTCGGTGGAGCGCACCGCGGGCGGCTCCGCGGCCGAGGACCACAGGTACTCCACGCTGCCGTCCGGGCGGGCGGTCGCGCCGGACACCGTGCCGCGCAGGGTGGGGATCGCGACCAGCTCACGGGTGGCGAGGTCGTAGCGCAGGATCTCGCTGCGGGCCTCGAAGCTGTGGACGACGAGCAGCCCGCTGCCGTCGGGATACCACTCGGCGCTCACGTCACCGGGCAGCTCCAGGGCCAGGTCGGTCTCCTCGCCCGTGATCACGTCCCACACCAGCGGCTCCCAGCGGCCGCGGCGCTGATGCCCCACCAGCAGCCGGGAGTCGCCCTCGACCGGGGCGAAGCCCAGCACCTCCAGGCCCAGCTCGACCGTGCCGCCCTTGGTGTCGTCCAGCTCGGCGACCGGCGTGCCGTCCGGTCGCAGGACGCGCAGCGCGGAGTGCATCGCGTCGCCGTGCTCGGTGTGCTCGACGGCGATCAGCGTGCCGTCGTGGGAGAGGTCGCCGACGCCCGCGGACTCGCGGTGCCGGTAGATCTCGACGGTAGCCTCGCCCGCGCGTGCGAGGTGGATCGTCGTGCCGCCCTCGTCGGTGGAGCGGCCCACCACCGCCGTACGGCCGTCACGGCCGAGGGCCAGGCCCGCCGGGTAGGACGGCTCCAGGCCCGGCACGGCCGGCTCGTCGGGGCCGCCGGTGAAGGGCTGGCGGCGCCAGATGCCGAACTCGTCCCCGTCCTTGTCGTCGAACCACCAGATCCACTCGCCGTCCGGGGAGAGCACACCGTCCGTCGTGCCGTTGGGCCGGTCCGTCGCCTGGCGCTGCTCGCCGCTCGCCCGGTCCCAGGCGTACAGCTCGTACGTCCCCGTCGCGTTCGACACGAACAGGGCGCGGTCGGGCGCGTCCTCCGCCCAGTCGGGCAGCGACACGCGGGGCGCGCGGAAGCGCTTCTCCCAGTCCGGCATCTGTGCGATCGGTCCCCGCAGGTCCCGCGGCAGGGACCCGTTGCTCTCAGTCATGGCCCCATATTGCCTGGCCGGAGCCGAAACGCGCCGCCCCCTTCCCCAGCCTGTGGACAACTTCGACCCCCAGTGCGCCGCCACCGCCGGACGGCACCGTACCGTTGTGGTGTGTACCGGTTTCTGCTGACGCCCCGCTGGTGGGGGATCAACGTCTTCGTCCTGCTGGCGATCCCCTTCTGCATCTTCATGGGATCGTGGCAGCTCAGCCGGTTCGAGGGACGGGTGCACGACCACCGCGCCGCGACCCAGCGGGCCGACGCGGACCGCACCGCGGCGGCGACGCCGCTGGCGCGGCTGCTGCCCGTCGACAAGAGGACCTCCGGCATGCGCGCCACCGCCACCGGCCGGTACGCCACGCAACTGCTGGTCCCCGGCCGCGAGCTGGACGGCAAGCGCGGGTACTACGTGCTGACGCTGCTGCGCACGGACTCCGGCAAGGCGCTCCCCGTCGTACGGGGCTGGCTGCCCGGAACCGCCGACGCGGCCAAGGCGCCCGCCCCGCCCTCCGGCGAGGTCACGGTCACCGGCGCGCTCCAGGCCTCCGAGACGCCCGGCGACAACGGGGTCACCGCCCAGGGCGGACTGCCCGCAGGACAGACCGGCGCGATCAGCGCGGCCTCACTGGTGAACCTCGTGCCGTACGACGTCTACGACGCGTGGATCACCCTCGACAAGGCCGACTCCGGGATGAAGGCGGTGCCGGCGAAGGCGCCGGACAACACCGGGCTCGACCTCAAGGCCTTCCAGAACCTCGGGTACACCGGCGAGTGGTTCGTCTTCGCCGGGTTCGTGGTGTTCATGTGGTTCCGGCTGGTGCGGCGCGAGGTGGAGGCCCTGCGGGACGCCGAGCTGGGGCTGGTGCCGGAGGGCGAGGAGCCCGCCGTGGTGTGAGCGGGCCCGCGCGCTCTCCGCTCACGACGCCGTGAAGCACCCCGCGGTGAGACGCCCGCGGTCACGACACCGTGAGCACCCCCGCGGTCACGACGCCGCGAGCACGCCCGTGCGGTAGACCGTGCCGGAGCAGGCGTTCGGCACCGTCGCCGAGACCGTCGGAGAGCCCGCCTCCGCGGTGTGCGAGACCACCACGCTGCCGTCGGCCGGCGCGCCGTCCTCCCTGACCATCTGGGTCGAGGCGCCGGTCTCCGTGCCGGTCGTGGAGTTGGTGGCGCCCGCGTCCTGGCTGGGCGACGGGTCGGGCGAGGGCGCGCCGCTCTGGGTGCCGCCGGTGTCGGTGCCGCCGCCGGTGGTGCTCGGGCAGGCCGCCGAGGGCACCCAGGCGAACTTCACCTCGTAGGCCGCGCCCGGCAGCAGGATCAGCCCGGAGGCCTCCGTCGAGGGGTCGGGCAGGCTGGTGGCGGCGTCGCCCGCGGAGTGCCGCACCACGCTGATCTTCGTGGCGTCGGCCGCGCCCTGAGCCAGGGTGCTCACCGAGCCGGAGCCGGACACCGTACAGCTGGCGGACGAGATGTTGGCCACGTGGAAGGTGCCGTAGACGATGCCGGCCGAGTCCGGGGCGGCCACGGTGGCGGTCGGGGAGCCGAGCTGGGCGGCCGTGCACGCGGGCGTGCCGGTGCCGGTGGTGGTGGACGGGGTGCCGGTGCCGCCGCCGGTGCCGTTGCCCGTGCCGGCGCCCTTGCCGCCCTTCTGGTCGCCCCGCTTGCCGGACGTGGCCCTGTCGGGGGCCTTGCCGGACGGGTCGCCGCCGCCGCTCGGGCCGCCGTCCGGGTTCTTGCCCTGGCCGGTGCCGCCCTGGGACTGCGCAGCCTGGCCCGCCATGGCGGGGTTGGCGTCGGAGCCGGTGGAGTCGGAGACGTGCACGAGGGCCGGGACGGCGGTGCCGAGGAACAGCGCGGCGGCGGCCATGCCGACCGCGGCCTGCCGCTTGCGGGCCCGCCGGGCCGGGACCGCGCGCCTGAGGTGGTCCAGCGTCCCCTCGCGCGGCTCGACGTCGCCGACCGCCTGGTGCAGCATCCTGCGCAGGTCCAGCTCGTCCGGGTCGAGCCCCCCGGGACCCAGGTCGTCGGGGCTGTGGTTCACGGTGTCGTTCCCAGCGTGCGATTGGCTGTGCTCTTGCTCCTGTGGCCGCGTCGGCTCGTGCCACGCGTAGGGCTCGTGCCGCTCGTGCGACTCGCGCCCCTCACCGTTCTCGCTCATGCCGGCGCCCCCATGGCGACGCGCAGCGCCGCGATGCCACGGGAGCCGTACGCCTTCACCGAACCCAGCGATATCCCGAGCGTCTCGGCGACCTGCGCCTCGGTCATGTCCGCGAAGTAGCGCAGCACCAGCACCTCGCGCTGGCGGCGCTGGAGGCCCTTCATCGCCTTGATCAGCGAGTCGCGCTCCAGCTGGTCGTAGGCCCCCTCCTCCGCGCTCGCCATGTCCGGCATCGGCTTGGACAGCAGCTTGAGGCCGAGGATGCGGCGGCGCAGCGCCGAGCGGGAGAGATTGACGACCGTCTGACGCAGGTAGGCGAGCGTCTTCTCGGGGTCGCGGACGCGCTTGCGGGCCGAGTGGACGCGGATGAAGGCCTCCTGCACGACGTCCTCGCAGGAGGCGGTGTCGTCCAGGAGCAGCGCGGCCAGACCCAGCAGCGAGCGGTAGTGCGCCCGGTAGGTCTCGGTCAGGTGGTCGACGGTGGTGCCGGCCGCCACGGTGTCCGCGGCGCCGTCACGCTGGTTCGGGATGCGGGCGGGCCGCGCGGCGGGCATGGGCGCGATCACCGGCATGCCGCCGGGCGCGCCGGGCATGCGCGGGCGGTGCGCCGTGCGGGGCGGCCTGAGGGCCGTGCCGCGGGCGACCGCTGGGGATACCCCCCGCTCGAAGAGACTGGGGGAGAAGTCGAGAACCTCTGCCACGCCAGTTGGACACGTCTGCCCCCGCCGGGGTTGTACGCGCCGGGCGCCGGTTTCGCGCCGAGTGACGCGACTGACAACGTTCTCGCGCCAGGCGGCACAACGGACGGTGCCTCGGATGCCCTCATGCGTCCCGCTCTTCCCCTATGTCATTGGCCGGCGGGACGTCCCCACGCCCCGCCGCGTCCCCACGCCCCCGGAGGGCGACCGCAAAGACGCTCCCCGCCCTTCGCGCGGTTGCGGAGGACGGGGAGGGAAATCATCGGACGCCGAGGCGACGTGGATCAAGTGGTACGGACCAAGGCCCTCACCACTTCCGGCCCTATTTCTTACTTGAATCCTACAAACACTTTCGGTCCGGGCCAGGGGTTTCCCGCCGGTAACTCCGAGCTGCGACCGGAGTCACGCGCTCCGGGCGCCGGAGTCACGCCTTCTCGGTCGCCGGAGTCACGCCTTCTCGGCCGCCACCAGCTCCGCGATCTGGGCGGTGTTCAGCGCGGCGCCCTTGCGCAGGTTGTCGCCGCAGACGAACAGCTCCAGCGCCGTCGGGTCGTCCAGCGCCCGGCGCACCCGCCCGACCCACGTCGGATCGGTGCCCACCACGTCGGCGGGCGTGGGGAACTCGCCCGCGGCCGGGTCGTCGCACAGCACCACGCCGGGGGCCGTGGCGATGATCTCCCGCGCCTTGCCGACGGTGACCTCGCCCTCGAAGCGGGCGTGCACGGTCAGGGAGTGGGTGGTGATCACGGGCACGCGTACGCACGTCACGGCGACCGGGAGCTGGGGCATGCCGAGGATCTTGCGGGACTCGTCGCGCACCCGCATCTCCTGCGAGGACCAGCCCTCGTCGCACAGGGAACCGGCCCACGGCACCACGTTCAGCGCGACCGGCTCGGGGAAGGGCCCGGTGCCGTCCCCGACCGCCCGCCGCACGTCACCGGGGTTGGTGCCCAGCTGGGTGCCCGCCACGAGGGACAGCTGGCGGCGCAGGGTCTCGATGCCCGCCTGCCCGGCCCCGCTCACCGCCTGGTACGAGGAGACGACCAGCTCGCGCAGCCCGAACTCGGCGTGCAGCGCGCCCAGCGCCACGATCATGGTGAGGGTGGTGCAGTCGGGGCTGGCGACGATCCCGCGCGGGCGCCTGCGCAGCGCGGCCGGGTTCACCTCCGGCACCACCAGCGGCACGTCGGGGTCGCGGCGGAAGGCGGCGGAGTTGTCGACCACCGCCGCGCCCCTGGCCGCCGCGACGGGCGCCCACTGGGCCGCGATGTCCTCGGGGACGTCGAACAGGGCGATGTCCACCCCGTCGAAGGCGTCCTCGGCAAGGGCCGTCACCTCGACCTCCTCGCCGCGCACGGCCAGCTTGCGGCCGGCCGAGCGGGGCGAGGCGATCAGGCGGATGTCGCCCCAGATGTCCGCGCGCTGGGACAGGATCCGGAGCAGGACCGTGCCGACGGCTCCGGTCGCTCCCACGACCGCGAGCGTCGGTCGGACGGTCATCGTCGTACGCCTCCGCCGCGAGCGGCGGCGATCACGCGCCGCCGGGCGGTACGACGAGGGGCGCGCCGTGGGACGGTCATCGTCCGGTGCCGCCGTAGACGACGGCCTCGTCGCTGTCGGAGTCCAGACCGAAGGCGGTGTGCACGGCGCGCACGGCCTCCGGCACGTCGTCCTTGCGGGTGACCACCGAGATGCGGATCTCGGAGGTCGAGATCAGCTCGATGTTGACGCCCGCGTCGGAGAGCGCGGTGAAGAAGTCCGCGGTGACGCCGGGGTTGGTCTTCATGCCCGCGCCGACCAGGGAGATCTTGCCGATCTGGTCGTCGTAGCGCAGGGATTCAAAGCCGATGCCCGAGCGGTTCTTCTCCAGCGCGTCGATGGCCTTGCGGCCCTCGCTCTTGGGCAGCGTGAAGGAGATGTCCGTCAGGCCCGTGGAGGCGGCGGACACGTTCTGCACGACCATGTCGATGTTGATCTCGGCGTCGGCGATGGTCCGGAAGATGGAGGCGGCCTCGCCGGGCTTGTCGGGCACGCCGACCACCGTGATCTTGGCCTCGGAGGTGTCGTGCGCGACACCGGAGATGATGGCCTGCTCCACCTGCTCGTCCCCTTGCTCGATCGGCTCGCTGCTGACCCACGTGCCCTGCAGCCCGCTGAAGGAGGAGCGGACGTGGATCGGGATGTTGTACCGGCGCGCGTACTCCACACAGCGGTGGAGCAGCACCTTGGAGCCGGACGCGGCCAGCTCCAGCATGTCCTCGAAGGAGATCCAGTCGATCTTCCGGGCCTTCTTCACCACGCGCGGGTCGGCGGTGAACACGCCGTCGACGTCGGTGTAGATCTCGCACACCTCGGCGTCGAGGGCGGCGGCCAGCGCGACGGCGGTCGTGTCCGAGCCGCCGCGGCCGAGCGTGGTGATGTCCTTCTTGTCCTGGCTGACGCCCTGGAAACCGGCGACGATGGCGATGTTGCCCTCGTCCAGCGCGGTGCGGATGCGGCCCGGCGTGACGTCGATGATCCGGGCTTTGTTGTGGACCGAGTCGGTGATGACTCCTGCCTGGCTGCCGGTGAACGACTGGGCCTTGTGCCCCAGGTTTTTGATCGCCATGGCCAGCAGTGCCATGGAGATCCGCTCTCCGGCGGTCAGCAGCATGTCGAGCTCGCGCCCGGCAGGCATCGGGGAAACCTGCTCGGCGAGATCGATCAGCTCGTCCGTCGTGTCGCCCATCGCGGAAACGACGACGACAACGTCGTTGCCGTTCTTCTTCGCTTCCACGATCCGCTTGGCGACGCGCTTGATGCCCTCGGCATCGGCTACGGAGGAGCCTCCGTACTTCTGCACGACAAGGCCCACGTGCGCTCCTCGCTCAGTCCGTGTTCTGCCGCACATACGCAGCTGCGGTGCGGTCGGCTCAGTCTATCGAGCGCCCGGATCCTCCCACCGCGATGCCGCATGGTGAGACGGCCGGACGCCCCCTGCTCAGCACGGCTCATGCCCAGCCGCACCGCCACCACTCGGAACGTGCTCGGGGTCACACGGCCGGCCCGCCGACCACGGAAACGAACGCCGCCCAGGCGGAGGCGGTGACACGGAGCCGGGGGCCGGCGGGCATCTTGGAGTCCCGGACATGGACGGCGGTGGAGAGGGCCACCTCGACGCAGTTGCCGCCCTCACTGTCGCTGTAGCTGGACTTGAACCACTTGAGCTGGTCACTCACGCTGATCCACCATCCGCTCGATGAAACGGGCCGACTCGCCGGGGTCGAGGGCCTGTGTGCGGATCATGCTAAGCCGCTCGGTCACGCGGCTGACAACCCCAGGATCGGCCGAAAGCTCGCTGGCGAATGATCCCTCCGTGAAGGCGAATCGCTCGTAATCCTGGGTCTCCAGCAGCACCATGGGCCCCATCAGCGCCGCAGGGGTGGCCCGCTCGAACGGGAGCACCTGCACCACGACGTTCCGCGGCCGGGCCGCTTCCAGCAGACGGAGCAATTGTTCAGCGTCCACCTGGGGGCTGCGCAGCACAGCCTCATAGAGGACGAAGCTGAGACCCACAGGCGGCTTCCGGGCCGCGAGGATGGCCTGCCGCTCCATTCGGGCCGCGATCCGCTCGTTCACCGTCTCCTCGTCGAGCGGCGGCACATGGTTGTCGATGAGCTCGCGCGCGTACCTCTCCGTCTGCAACAGCCCGGGAATATAGGTGACTTCGTACGACCAGATACTGGTCGCCTCCTTCTCCCGCACCATGAAGTCCTGCGCCCGCGCGGGGAACCGCTCCCGGTCCAGGAACGGCTTCGCGGCACTCAGCATCCCCTGTGCACCGCACAACTCGTCCGCCACGTCCAGTACGCGTGAGGTCGGCCGGCGTACCCCGCGCTCCATCGAGGCGATGGTCTCCGGGGAGTAGTTGGCGGCGGAGGCCAGCTTCTCCCTGGTGACGTCCGCCTTCGCGCGCCAGCGCTTGAGTTGGTCTCCGCCGTAGCGCCACGCGGCGGGCGGCTGGTTGCTCTCACCGGACACGGCATCCACCTCCGCCACCGAAGGTAACCGCTCTCTGACATCGCGTGAGGACAAAGGGCCCGAACGGTCGCCCGGTGATGTCCGGGGGGTCACCGTGGTGCGGGGAGCGGCACGCCAACTTGGTTCCCCTACAGTCGAGTTGCCCTACCCTGGCGGGCAGGCACGTGCGGGGGAATCGGGGGACGAGCGTTGATCGTGCAAGGGTACGGGCCGGGCCGGGGAGGCCTGTGATGCGCGACGCGGCAGTGTTGATCCACGCGCTGACCGGCCTGGCATGGCCCATGTTCGCCGTCTGGGTGGTGTGGAAGCTGCTTCCGGACGTCCGGGACATCCTCAGGAAGCGGGCCTTCAGCCTCAAGGTCGGCAACAACGAACTGACGGTCCAGGAGTTCACGGACCAGATCGTCCAGACCACCGCGGAGCTCCAGCAGCACATCACGGCCCAGACCGATCGGCCCCGGCCCGGACAGGAGCCGGAACCGCGGTCGCAACGCGTCCTGCGCAGGATCCTGTGGGTCGACGACACGCCCGCCAACAACGCCTATCAGGCCGGCCAGTTGCAGGCGATGGGCGTGGAGGTCGTGCAGGCCCGGTCCACGGACGAGGGTCTGCGGGCCCTGCGGAGGGCAACGCAGCCCTTCGACGCCGTGATCTCCGACATGGGCCGCGCCGAGGCCGGGGGGTTCGCCCCCGACGCCGGGCTCACGCTGATCCGGAAGATCCGCGAGGCCGGCGACAAGACCCCGGTCTTCGTCTACGGCGGTTCGAACGCGGCAGCACGCCGGGAGCAGGTGGCCGCCGCCGGGGGCGACGGCACCACCCAGTCCCCGACGGAGCTGTTCGCGCTGCTGGGACAGGTGGGCCGGTTCCCGAAGTCGGCTACTTGACCGGGCCCATCCCCAGCGGGCCGCCGATTTCCTGGGCCATGACCTGGCCGGCCTCGAACTCCAGGGTGTCGTCGCCCACGCCCTGGTCGGTGTCCAGGCCGTCCAGCTCCGCCAGGGGCTGGTTCAGGCGGACGTGGGCGACCAGGGACTGCAGGGCGCGCAGGGTGGCGGAGGCGGTCGAGCCCCAGTTGGAGAAGTAGGAGAACTGCCACCACCACAGGGCCTCGGTGACGCGGCCCGCGCGGTAGTGGGCCATGCCGTGGCGCAGGTCGGCCACCACGTCGGCCAGGTCGTCGGAGATGCGCGCGGGCACGGGGGCCCGGCGCGGCTCGTAGGGGTCGAAGACCTCGGAGTAGACGTCGATCGGCTCCAGCAGCCGGCCGAGGTTCTCACGGAGGATGTCCACGTCCTGCTCCGGGCCGGGGTCGGGCTCGTAGCGCTCGTCGGGCACGATGTCCTCGTGCGCGCCGAGCCGCCCGCCGGCCAGCAGCAGCTGGGACACCTCCAGCAGCAGGAAGGGCACCGCCGAGTCCGGCTCGTCGCCCTTGGCGACCTCGGTGACCGCGACCAGGAAGCTCTCGATCTGGTCGGCGATCTGCACCGCGAAGTCGTCCGGGTTCCGGCCGGTGGCGTGCAGCGTGGCGTCAGACATCTAGGAGTCGTCTCCCCTCGAAGGCGCGGCCGAGGGTGACCTCGTCCGCGTATTCCAGGTCGCCACCCACCGGGAGGCCGCTGGCCAGGCGGGTGACCTTCAGGCCCATGGGCTTGATCATGCGCGCGAGGTACGTCGCCGTCGCCTCGCCCTCCAGGTTGGGGTCGGTGGCCAGGATGAGCTCGGTGACCGTGCCGTCCGCGAGGCGGGCCAGCAGCTCCCTGATCCGCAGGTCGTCCGGGCCGACGCCCTCGATCGGGCTGATCGCCCCGCCGAGGACGTGGTACCGGCCGCGGAACTCACGCGTGCGCTCGATGGCGACGACGTCCTTGGGCTCCTCGACCACGCAGATGACGGACGCGTCGCGGCGGCTGTCGCGGCAGATGCCGCACAGCTCCTCCTGCGCCACGTTGCCGCAGACGGCGCAGAAGCGGACCTTCGCCTTCACCTCGAGCAGGGCCTGGGCGAGCCGCCGCACGTCCGCCGGTTCCGCCTGGAGGATGTGGAAGGCGATCCGCTGCGCGCTCTTGGGACCGACGCCGGGCAGCCGCCCCAGCTCGTCGATGAGGTCCTGGACCACGCCTTCGTACAACGGACTGCCGCCCTTCCTGACGGTTTCTTTCGGTACGTACGGTAGTTGCCCGCGGGCCGCCTCAGAAGGGCAGCCCCGGAATGCCGCTGCCGCCGCCCAGTCCCTGGGCGAGCGGGCCGAGCTTCTGCTGCTGGAGGGCCTGCGCGTTCTCGTTGGCGGCCTGCACGGCCGCGACGACCAGGTCGGCGAGGGTCTCGGTGTCCTCCGGGTCGACCGCCTTCGGGTCGATCCTCAGCGCCCGCAGTTCGCCGGCGCCGGTGACGGTGGCCTTCACCAGACCGCCGCCCGCCTGCCCCTCGACCTCCGTCTGCGCCAGTTCCTCCTGCGCGTGCTGCAGATCCTGCTGCATCTTCTGGGCCTGCTGGAGCAGTTGCTGCATGTTGGGCTGGCCACCACCGGGAATCACGATCGGCTCCTGCTTTCGTACGGCTGCCTGGGCGGGGACCGTCCTGCCGGATTCCCCGTTGGCACGAGCCTACGTGCTCCGGGCAGGCAGCGCCCCGCCACTCTTTCGAGTGAGTTTGCGATGGGTCCTATACCTGATCAAGACCCTCTTCCGGGCGGAAAAACGACGCTTGGCTCCGCTTCGCCACCCATTGGGCGGTAGGAAGGGGTCCGGCACGGCGGGCGAGCCGCGGCCGCACAGCACAGCCTCACGCACCGTGATCAGTAGGGAGTGCCGGGTGGGTCAGCCGGAGATGCAGCCCGAGCGTCCGCCGCAGGACGGGCGGGGCGAGGGGGCGGCCGGGCTCCGGCCGGGCGATCTGACCGGGCGGCCGTTCCCGCTCGGTGACTGGGGCGAGCCGGCCGAGCGGCTGGACGAGCTGTACCGGTGGGTGGAGCGGGGCGCGCTGCACACGGCGGCCTGGTACCTCGCGGAGCGCGAGTGGAAGCGGCGCGGGGCGCGGGCGCTGCGCGGCGGGGCCGCCGCGGGCGCGGTGACCGGGGCGGCGCTGCCGCTGCTGGACCTGACCGGGGCGGTGGGCGGGGCGGCGCGCTGGGGGTACCTGGCGCTGCTGCTGGCCGTGGCGTGCGTCGGGGTCGACCGGTGCTTCGGGGTGACCGCCGGGTGGATGCGGGACGTGGCGACCGCGCAGGCGGTGCAGCGGCGGCTCCAGGCGCTCCAGTTCGACTGGGCGTCGGAGTGCGTACGGGAGGTGCTCGGCCCGGCCGAGGGCACGGCCGGGGAGGCCGCCGAGCGGTGCCTGGCGGTGCTGCGGCGCTTCTCGGAGGACGTGACCGAGCTGGTGCGCACCGAGACCGCCGACTGGATGGTGGAGTTCCGCGTCGGCCCGGCCCCCCTCGGCATCCAGTCGGCCGTGCCCCCGGCCGGCCGCGCCGAGACCGCCACCGCGCCGTTCGGCCGCCCGGCCCTCCCCCCGGGCGCCGCCCGGCCGAACATGCCGAGACAGCGCCCTCCCGAGCCGCGGTGAGCCGTCGACGGCCGACGCCCCGGGCCGGGGCGAGCGGTCGGGGGCCGACGTGCGGGTGTGGTGCGGGAGTTCACTCCCGGGTGTAGACGAGCTTTTCGCCGCTGCCGGTGTTCACGCGTTCCAGGGTGCCGTCCGGCTGGAGGGTCACCTCCGTGGCCGCGCCCGCGTTGCAGCCCTCGCTCGCCCGCCCGGTCGTGACGGTGGACGGGCCGATCTCCAGCGGACCGCCAGCGCCGGGCTGCCGGGTGAGCCGGGCCTCGAACACGCAGTGGTACGTGCCGTTGCCGGTCGGGCCGTCCGCGACCAGCGTGAGCACCGGGTCGCCCACCTCGCCCTGGGTGATGGTGAGGCGGCGGCTGTTGGCGCCGAACGCGTTGTTGATCGTCGCCGTCCAGCTGCCCAGATAGCCGGTCGGCACCACGCCACCGGTCGGTGACGGGGACGATGTCCCCGTCTCGGACTCCGTCGGTGAGGGGCCGGTGCCGGTGGGGCCGGGGGTGGTGGGCGCGCCGGTGGTCCGGGAGGGGCCCGGGCCGCCGCTCTTGTCGTCGCCGCCCCCGCCCTTCATCAGGGCGTACACCGAGCCGCCCGCGCCGAGCGCCACGACGAGCGCGACCGCGATCAGCGCGAGCGTGGACCGGCCGCCCCGGCGCGGCTCCGGCGCGGGGTCGTACGCCGACGGGCCGTACGGCGAGGAGCCGTAGGACGGCGGCGCACCGTAGGGCGGGGTCGTGCCCGGTGAGCCGTACAGGGGCTGCGGGGGCGGGGCGTACTGCTGGGGAGGGCCGTAGGCGGGGTGGACCGGGGGCGGCGGCGCCTGGCCCGCGACCATGGTGGGCTGGTGGTTCACCGGGGCGCCGGGGGCGGCGACGGGGGGTTGCACGGCGGTCGGGGCGTCACCGCCGGCCACGGCGGCCGCGGCGGCTCCCGAAGTCGCGGCGGTCCCGGCGGTCCCGGCGGTCCCGGCGGTCCCGGCGGTCCCGGAGGTCCCCTCCGCCTTCGCCGCCCCCTTGGTCAGCTCCACGACGGGACGGCCGTCACCGGCATCGGTACCGGCCGCCAGGCCGGACCCCGGCTCCTCCGGCTCCTCCGGGTTCTCCGGGTTCTCCGTGTCCAGCAGCCGCACCGCGTGCCGCCCGAGCTGGGCCACCAGCGCGCTCGGCAGCCACGGATCGCGGAAGCGGCCGTCGGCCACCGTGTCCTCGGCGCCGGTGCGCTCCAGGATCTGGTCGAGCGTGGGCCGGGCCGCCGGGTCCTTCCTCAGGCACGCCCGTACGAGGTCGGCGATCCCCTCGGGCAGCCCGGTGAGGTCGGGTTCCTCCTCGGCGATGCGGTACATCAGCGCGTGCACCCCGCTGTCGGCGCCGCCGAAGGGCAGGGCGCCGGTGGCGGCGTAGGCGAGGACGGAACCGAGGCAGAAGACGTCGCAGGCGGAGGTGACCCGGTCGCCGCGCACCTGCTCGGGCGCCATGAAGCCGGGCGAGCCGATCATCGCGCCGGTCCGGGTCAGCCCGCCGTCGGTGACGGTCTCCAGCGCCCGCGCGATGCCGAAGTCGATGACGCGCGGCCCGTCGATCGTGACCAGCACGTTGGAGGGTTTCAGGTCGCGGTGGACGAGCCCGGCCGCGTGGATGTCCTTGAGCGCCCCGGCGAGACCGGCCGCGAGGATCCGCACCGACCGTTCGGGCAGCGGCCCGTGGTCGTGCCCGACGACCTGCTGGAGGCTGGGACCGGCGACGTATCCGGTGGCGACCCACGGCACGGGCGCCTCGGTGTCGGCGTCCAGCACGGGCGCCGTCCAGTGGCCGCCGACCCGGCGCGCGGCCTGCACCTCCTGCCGGAACCGCGCCCGGAACTCCTCCCGCTGGGCGAGCTCGCGCCGCACCACCTTCACCGCGACGGTCCGCCCCCGGTCCGACCGGGCCAGGTACACCTGCCCCATGCCCCCGGCGCCGAGCCGCGCCAGCAACCGGTACACCCCGATCTTCCCCCGGAACTCAACATCCGGGGGGACCCCCGTCGGATCGCCGGGCCCGAGCTTCTCCAAGGCTGAACCGCCTCCCCCCCCGATATCCCCCGATATCCCCTGTGCGACAGACCGAGGATAGTGCCGGTGCGCGGGCCCCCGGGACGGCCCGCCTCTACGGTTCCGTAACGGCGCGGCCTGCCCGCCCCCGGAGCCGCGCCGCCCCACCCACGCGACACCACCACCGAGCCGGTGGGTGGGCCCGACAGTCTGTCGCTAATTCCGGCCGACCGCAGACAGGACGCCCATGCCGCGTCCGCACCCCGGACGCCTACGCTCGCCCGCATGACCCCTAGCTCTGCTCAGCCCCGCCCCGAGGCCGGCGCGGCCGTGAAGGCCGCCGACCGTGCGCACGTCTTCCACTCCTGGTCCGCGCAGGAGCTCATCGACCCGCCGGCCGTGGCCGGCGCCGAAGGGTCGTACTTCTGGGACTACGACGGCAGGCGCTTCCTGGACTTCTCCAGCGGGCTCGTCTTCACCAACATCGGCTACCAGCACCCGAAGGTCGTCGCCGCGGTCCAGGAGCAGGCCGGGAAGCTGGCCACCTTCGCGCCGGCGTTCGCCGTCGAGGCGCGGTCGGAGGCGGCGCGGCTGATCGCCGAGCGGACGCCGGGCGACCTGGACAAGATCTTCTTCACCAACGGCGGCGCGGACGCCGTCGAGCACGCGATCAGGATGGCCCGCCTGCACACCGGGCGGCCGAAGGTGCTGTCGGCGTACCGCTCGTACCACGGCGGTACGCAGCAGGCCGTGAACGTCACCGGCGACCCGCGCCGCTGGGCCTCCGACAACGGCTCGGCCGGTGTCGTGCACTTCTGGGCGCCGTTCCTCTACCGCTCCCGCTTCTACGCCGAGACCGAGGAGCAGGAGTGCGAGCGGGCGCTCGAGCACCTGGAGACGACGATCGCCTTCGAGGGGCCGTCGACCGTCGCCGCGATCATCCTGGAGACCATTCCGGGCACGGCCGGGATCATGGTGCCGCCGCCCGGCTATCTCGCCGGGGTGCGCGAGCTGTGCGACAAGTACGGGATCGTGTTCGTCCTCGACGAGGTGATGGCCGGGTTCGGGCGGACCGGTGAGTGGTTCGCGGCCGACCTGTTCAACGTCGTGCCGGACCTGATGACCTTCGCCAAGGGCGTGAACTCCGGGTACGTGCCGCTGGGCGGCGTGGCGATCTCCCAGAGGATCGCGGAGACCTTCGGCAAGCGGGCCTACCCCGGCGGTCTGACCTACTCCGGGCACCCGCTGGCGTGCGCGGCGGCCGTCGCGACCATCAACGTGATGGCCGAGGAGGGCGTGGTCGAGAACGCGGCCCGGCTGGGCGCCGACGTCGTCGGACCCGCGCTGCGCGAGCTGGCCGAGCGGCACCCGAGCGTCGGCGAGGTGCGCGGCGTCGGCATGTTCTGGGCGCTGGAACTGGTGAAGAACCGCGAGACCCGTGAACCGCTGGTGCCCTACAACGCGGCCGGCGAGGCGAACGCCCCCATGGCCGCCTTCGGCGCCGCCGCCAAGGCCCGCGGCCTGTGGCCCTTCATCAACATGAACCGCACCCACGTCGTCCCGCCCTGCAACGCGAGCGAGGCCGAGCTGAAGGAAGGCCTGGCGGCCCTGGACGCGGCCCTGTCGGTGGCCGACGAGCACACCGAGTAGGACACGAGCGGACCGGGCGGGACACTGCGCCGCCCGTCCGCCCGGGATCGCCCGGCCTCCGGCGGAACCCGAACGCGTAAGGTGGCGTGCTCGTAGACATAGGTGTACGAGCACGCCACCCGCACGCGCGAGGAGACGCCCCGACCATGCCCGGCATCAGCGGCACCGGCGCCGTGACGCGCAGCACCCTGCGGCAGCAGATCGCGGACGCACTGCGCGACGAGGTGCTGGCCGGGCGGCTCCAGCCGGGGCAGGCGTTCACGGTCAAGGAGATCGCCGACCAGTACGGGGTGTCCGCGACCCCCGTGCGCGAGGCGCTGGTCGACCTGTCCGCGCAGGGGCTGCTGGAGGCCGACCAGCACCGCGGTTTCCGGGTGCGGGAGTACTCGCTGGCCGACTTCCGGGAGATGATCGAGGCCCGGGGCCTGGTCACCGACGGCATGTTCCGGGTGCTCCACGAGGGGTGGCACGAGGCGCTGCGCGATCCGCTGGAGCCGCGGGTCGCCACCACGCTCGCCGGGGTCCGGCGGCGCGGCGAGGAGGCGCAGCGCGCGGCCGGCGCGGGCGACCTGACCGTGCTGATCGGCTACGACCTGCGGTTCTGGCGCGAGCTGGCCCTGCTGTTCGGCAATCCCTACCTCGCGGACTTCCTGCACCGGCTGCGGGTGCAGACCTGGGTCTGCGCGGTGCAGCACCTGCGCCGGCTGGGCGATCTGCGGGGGGTGCTGTGGTGCGGCCACACCGAACTCGTGGACGCCCTGGTGAAGCGGGACACCTCGGCCGCCCACGCGGTCGTCACCGCGTACAACGCGCACTCACTGGCCCTGGTCGAGCGGCTGGCCGCCGGATGAGCGGCACGTCCACCCGGGTCGTCGACCTGTCCGTCGTCATACCGGCCTACAACGAGGAACGGCGGCTCGGCCCGACCCTCGACGCCGTCACCGGGTACCTGAGCGACAACGAGAGCCGCTTCGGCGAGTGGGAGGTCGTCGTCGCCGACGACGGCTCCACCGACGGTACCGGCGCCCTCGTCACCGCCTGGGACGACCCGCGGGTCCGGCTGGTGGCCGCGGACCGCAACCGGGGCAAGGGCAACGCCCTGCGCCTCGGCGTCGCCGCCACCCGCGGCGGCCGCGTGCTGGTCACCGACGCCGACCTCGCGGCCCCGATCGAGGAGCTCCAGCAACTCGACAAGGCGCTCAGCGAGGGCAACGCGGCCGCCATCGGCTCCCGCTCGGTGCCGGGCGCGACGATACTGAGCCGCCAGCACCGGGTGCGCGAACTGCTCGGCCGGGCCGGGAACCTGCTCATACGCCGGGTCGCGGTGCCGGGCATACGGGACACCCAGTGCGGCTTCAAGCTGTTCGACGGCGACCGCGCCCGAGCCGCGTTCGCCGCCTCCCGGCTCAACGGCTGGGGCATCGACGTGGAGGTGCTGCGGCACTTCCGCCGCGCCGACTGGTCCGTCGCCGAGGTCCCCGTGCGCTGGTCGCACCAGTCCGGCTCCAAAGTCGGGCCGCTCGACTACGCGTGGGTCCTCGCCGAACTCGCCCGCCTCAGGGCCCGTTCCGTGCGCCCCGCCGACGTGCTGGCCGTCGTCTGCTTCCTGCTCATGGCGGTGGCCCTGTACTCGGGCCGCTTCTTCGACCCGGCCCACCGCTATCTGCCCGACTCGCTCCAGGACCAGAACCAGTGGGAGTGGTTCTTCGCGGTCACCGCCGACAACGTGGCCCATCTGCGCAACCCGTTCTTCACCGACCTCCAGGGCTTCCCCGGCGGCGTCAACCTGATGGCCAACACGGTCATGCTGGGCCTGTCCGTGCCCTTCGCCCCCCTCACGCTCGCCTTCGGGCCCGCGCTCGCGCTCAGCCTGTGCATGACCCTGGGCCTGGCCGCCACGGCCGCCGCCTGGTACTGGCTGATCGTCAAGCGGGTCGTACGGCACCGGGGCGCGGCCCTCGTCGGCGCCTCGCTCGCCGCGTTCGCCCCGCCGATGGTCAGCCACGCCAACGCGCACCCCAACTTCGTCGTCCTGTTCATGATCCCGCTGATCGTCGACCGCGCGCTGCGGCTGTGCGAGGGCACGCGGGTGCGGCGGGACGGGATCGTGCTGGGGCTGATGGCGGCGTACCAGATCTTCCTCGGCGAGGAGCCGCTGCTGCTCGCCTCGATGGGCATGGCGCTGTTCGCGGCCGCCTACGCGCTGGCGCGCAGGGACGTGGCGAAGGCGGCCTGGCGGCCGCTGGCCAAGGGCATGGCGATCGCCGGCGCGGTCTGCCTGCCGGTCGTCGCCTACCCGCTGTACTGGCAGTTCGCGGGCCCGCAGAGCTACCACAGCGTGCTGCACGGCGACAACGCCGGCAACAGCCCGCTCGCCCTGCTCGCCTTCGCCGAGCGCTCCCTGTTCGCGGGCGACGCGGGCCGCGCGAACGCCCTGTCCCTCAACCCGACCGAGCAGAACGCCTTCTACGGCTGGCCCCTGGCCCTGCTCGCCCTGGCGATCGCCGTACGGCTGTGGGAGCGGCCGCTGGTCAGGGCGCTGGCGGTGACGGCGGCCGGCGCGGCCCTGCTCTCGCTCGGCCCGAAGTTCCGCCTCCCGCTGACCGACACGGTCTACCCCGGCCCGTGGGCACTGCTCGCGGACAAGCCGCTCTTCGAGTCGGTCATCGAGGGCCGGGTCGCGATGATCTGCGCGCCAGCGCTCGGCATGCTGCTCGCCCTGGCGCTGGAACGGCTCGCCTCGGCCCGCGCGGTCACCACCCTCTACGGCGGTCTGCTGGCCGTCGCCCTCGCGCTGCTCCCGGTCATCCCGGCGCCGCTGAAGGCGGTGGACCGGGTCCCGGTGCCGCGCTTCTTCACCGAGGGGATGTGGAAGCCGTACGTCCACGAGGGCGAGTCGCTCGTGCCGGTGCCACTGCCCGACCCGGGCGCGGCCGAGGCGCTGCACTGGCAGACGGCGGCCCACCTCGGCTTCAGGCTGCCCGGCGGCTACTTCAACGGACCCTACGGCCCCGACCGCGCCGGCATCTACGGCGCCGCCCCCCGCTACACCTCCGACATGCTGCGGGACGTGCGCTACACCGGCTCCGCGCCCGTCATCGACGCCGGCTGGCGGGCCCGGGCGCGGCAGGACTTCGCCTACTGGCACGCGGGCGCCCTCGTCCTCGTACCGCAGGACAACGACGACCGGCTGCGCAAGGTCGTCACCGAGCTGGTGGGCCGGGAGGGCAAGTGGACCGGCGGGGTGTGGGTATGGGACCTGCACGAGCGGGATCCCGCCCGGAGGGGCCCGCACGAGGGGAGCTGACCCGGACCGCGACCGACTACGCTCTACACTCCCCCGGACGCACGACGCCCTGCTCTATGCGAGGAGCCCTCTTTGGCCTGTGACCTGTGGCTGGTACCGCTCGTCGACGTGTTGTGCCACACCCCCGACAACCCGTTCGCCGAGGAACTCGCGCAGTACAACAAGGTGCTCGCCGAGAACGGGCTCCCGCCGGTGCCGGTGTACCAGTACATGCCGGGCCTGTCCGGCGAGGTGGCGCCGGTGGCCGGCTTCGACTACGACGCCCTGCACTTCCTGCGCCGCGCCCATCTCCTCCAGGTGTGCGGTCTGCCGCTGACGCCGGTGGACGAACTGGGCGGGGACTACGAGCAGTTGCTGGAGATGTTCGAGTCGACGGCCCAGCAGTCGCACCTGGTCTGGCACTACGACCACGCGGGCGCCTACGTGCCCCTGGACTTCCCGCGGCCCCTGTCCAACGACGAACTGCTCGCGGGCGGCGGTCCGTTGGGGTCCTCGCAGGCGCTGCTGCGGGAGCTGGAGCAGGTGGCGCCCTCCCTCGGCATCGACCCGGCCAACCCCCCGGCGCCGCCGGAGCCGCCGGCGGGCCCCACGGAACTGGAGCAGCCGGCGGCCCCGGCCCCGTACGACCCGAGCCCCTTCGCCCGCGAACGCCACGTCTGGCTGGGGCTGCACGCGGCGGCGACCCGGAGCCTGGCCCAGGGCTCGATGATCGTCTTCAGCTGACGGGCCGTCTTCGGGATGGGCCGGGGGCGGCCGGCGGTCAGAACACCGGGGTGCCGTCCTGGGTCAGCCGCCAGTTGACGTCGGCGAAGTCGGCCGGGTCGAGGGTCTTCTTCGCGGTCACGTAGTCGATCATCAGCTGGCGGATCTCGTTGGTGGAGCTGTAGGCGATCGCGGCCGAGGCGATGTGCGGATAGCCGGAGCCGCCGTTGGCACGGTAGTTGTTGACGGCCACGACGAAGACCTGGTCGTCGGCGACGGGTGCGCCCTTGTACGTGAGGTTCTTGATGCGCGACCCCTCGGGCTGCGCGATGTCGATCTCGTAGTCGACGCCGGCGGCGGTGTCGTACATGTAGTCCCAGAAGTTGTTGGCGTTCGTCAGGGTGGCGGTGTCGACCTTCGTGCCGGCGGGCACCTGGTGGTAGTACTTCGCCGCGTACTCCAGGTAGTCCTTGAGCTGGGCGCCGGTGAGCTTCTTGCCGTAGAGGGTGTTGTCGTAGATGTAGAGCCCGGCGATGTCCTTGATGGTGACGTTGCCCTGGGGGATGTCGGCGGTGCGGCTGAAGGGCGCGGCGACCGAGATCAGCGGCAGCGCCGCGTCGGCCGCGGACAGCCCGGCCTTCACGGTGTCCGACTGCACCTTGTGGATGAAGTCCATGATCGGCACGTCCTTCCAGCAGGACTCGGCCGCCGAGAGGTCCTGGGTGCAGGTGCCGACCGGGGTGTTGACGTACTTCACGACCAGCTCGTGGTCGGCCTCCAGCAGCCGCTTGATCTCCGGGTCCTCGTCCACCGTGTTGGGGTTGAGGGTCCGCGCCGTCTTGCCGGTGACCCGCCACCGGCCGCAGTGCAGCTCGACCTCGAAGTCGAAGACGCTCAGCCGGTAACCCCAGCAGTAGGGCTCGGAGAGCAGCACATCCTCACCGGTCTCCGCGTTCTTGACGGTGTACGACGGCACCTCCACGTGGGTGTGGCCGACGAGGATCGCGTCGATGCCGGGGACCTGCTCGGCGACGAGGTTGGAGGCGTTCTCGACGTACGGCAGTTCGTCGCCGTACGAGGACGACCCGTCCAGGCCGGAGTGGTCGGTCAGGAACACGACGTCGCATCCCAGCGCGCGCAGCCGCGGCACGTACTTCCTGGCCTGCTCCACCAGCCCCGGGAAGACCATCCTGCCGCTGACGTTGTCCTTGTCCCACAGGGCGATGCCCGGGTTGGTCAGGCCGAGGATGCCGACCTTGATGTCGGGGGCGCCGGGGACGCGGATCCGCTTCACGGTGTACGGGCGGAAGGCGGGCCGCAGGGTCTTCGCGTCCAGCGCGTTCGCGCCGAGCAGCGGGAAACGGCACTGGCTCTCGAACTTCCGCAGCACGTCGATGCCGTAGTTGAACTCGTGGTTGCCGAGGGCGGCGGCGTCGTAGCGCATGTGGTTCATGGCGACGGCCATGGGGTGCCTGACGCCGTCGGTGATGGGATCGACGCGGGCGAAGTAGTAGGCCAGCGAGGTGCCCTGGATGATGTCCCCGGCGTCGACGAGCAGTACCCGCTCCTCCCCCTTCTCCTCCCGCTGCTGCTTCACGAGCGTGGCGACCCGCGCCACCCCCACGGAGTTGCCGGCCTTGTCGGTGTAGGCCGCGTCCTTGTAGTAGTCCCAGTCGAAGACGTGACTGTGCAGATCGGTGGTCCCGAGGATGGAGAAGGACCAGGTGCGGGGTCGGTGCCCGTGGCCGTGTCCGTGCTCCTGCTCGGCCGCCCGGGCGGGGGCCGCCGCGAGGGGCCCGGCGGCGGCGACGGCCGCCCCGGTGACGGCCGACTTCTTGACGAACTCCCGGCGGTTCATGGGACTTAGGGGCATGCTGAGCTCCTGAGGACTGGCGTAGGCGCGAGTGGATGGCGGGCCGCGCGGCGGGGCTACCCGCGTAGATCGTCCTCGTGCGCCGCCGAGGCCGGGAACCAGAAAATGCCCATGTCCAGGTCAAGAGTGAGCCAGAAACGTCACCGGCACAGGAGCGCCCGCCGAAGGGACAACTGGAACAGGTTCGGCCTTGCCCGCGGCAGGGCCCACTCACCAGCGTCACGCCCATTGAGCGTGAGAGAGCTCACGGTCGGCCGACACGCCTTTGCCCGCCCTTTTGCTCCATGCGGTGGTGAAGAAGTGATCGACAGTTAGGGTCGAACAACCGGGCAGTCAACGGGCGGGGAGAACATCAAGTCATGGGTGAGAGTGGCGAGATACTCGACATCAAGCTCGCAGATCTGAAGGCGACAGCGCCGCACTTCGGCCATCAGAGCGTTGCTCTTGCACAGGCCCTCACCAAGCTGAAGCACGGGCTCGCCGCGGCCGGAGCGCCTTGGGGTGACGACGAGCAGGGCGAGAAGTTCCACAAGGTATACGGCCCGCACGTCAAGCGGATCGAGAGCGCTGCCCAGATCCTGGTCGACGGTCTGGCCGGCATTCACGAGGCCATGGTCGACATGGCGGACGGCCATATCGACAACGAAGAGCTGATCCGCGGCATGTTCAGCCGAATCCATGTCGACCATGACCCGAAGGGCGACGGCCGGTGAGTGTCGCGGACAAGGCCCGCAAGGTCGTCCAGGACATGACCGGCATGTGGTGGCCGGCTGCCGATGAGGGTGGGCTCAGGGATGCGGCAAAGACGTGGCGGGACTTCGCCGACGACGTCGACGATGTCACGGCCGGTGCCAACAAGGCGGCCCGGTCCATCATCGAGCACAACAAGGGCGAGGCCATCTCCGCCTTCGACGACCCGTTCTGGCGCCGCTACTACCACGACGGGCACGGCTGGCTGAAGGACCTGGCCGACGCTGCCCGCGACATGGCCAAGGCGCTCGACGCGTACGCGGACGCCGTGCACGGGGCGAAGAAGAAGCTGGAACACGAACTGGAGATCGTCGGCGCCACGCTCGTCGCCGGCACCGCCCTGGCCATCTTCACCGCGGGCATCTCGGAGGGGGCGGCAGTAGCGGCGGCGGCCACGGTCACGGAACTCGCCGCCGGCCTGGGTGTCGCGGTGACCGAGGAGATCGCCGCCATCGCGGGCACCACCTTGGCCACCGCAGCTTTCGGAGGCGTCGAGTCCATCACCGTGGATCTCGCCGTCACCCAGCCTGTGTCCATCGCCCTGGGCGAGCAGAAGGGAGGACTCAGCCTCGACGAGGCACATGAGGCCGCACTCTACGGAGCCTTCCTGGGCGGCGCGTTCGGCGGGGGCGGTGCAACTGTCCGGGCCGCACGTGACGCAGGCGGCTTCACGGAGCTGCTCGATGGCGTCCAACTGCCCTCGCTCAGTCCCGCGTTGGCCATGCCCGATGGAACGGGGCCCGCTCTCGACGACCTCGGCCTGCTCATCAAGGGAGACGGGGAACCCAACGCATGGCCGCGCAGCAAACGAAAAGGAGCGGTCAATCCGAAGTACCGAGCCGACCTGGCGGGCGACGAAGGCCAGGGCACGGCCAAGTCGAAGCCCCATACGCTGGCGAAGCACGTTGCCGTGACCACACGAGATCTACGGGCCCGGCTTCGCGCCAACCCGAAACTCAACACGGCCTCCCGCTACATCGACGAGGAGTCCGCCCAGAAGTTCACCGACGCCGTACTTTTGAAGCGTCAAAAGCAGGTCGAAGCTTGGCTGAACAGTCCGAAGAGATCACCCAAGGAAGCCTTCGTAGTGGAAGACCTTGGCGAAAACACCGGCCTGAGCCTGGGTCGATACAATTTTCGCAACGGCCTCCCGCCAGAATGGGTCGACGGCGCGACGGTCGTCCTCAAGCGCGACCCGACTGCTTCTCTCGGCTACCGAGTCCTGACTTCCTACCCTTCCTAGAACCGGCCAGGGACACATGACCGCGCTCTCAGACGATCGCTTCCACGAACTGAGCTGCCTCCTCAGCGCCTACGAATCAACCGGCGAGGTCTTCGACGACACTCTGGAGGCCCCAGGCCGTGCTCTGAAGTCCTACCTGCGCACAGCGGCCCGCACCCCTGACCGAGCCGCGGCCGCGCTGCGCGAAATCGACGACCTGCTCGAAGTCGGCCTCTTCAGCGACGAGATTGCCGACGACGTCGACCTTCTGCCCCACATCCAACCTCCCCGGGGAGCGGGCGTGGAGGACTGCCTCAGGGTCGTTCGCCATCACCTGAACCAATTCCTGACCGCACCACCGGCGCCCGACCCGACCGTCCGGCCGCAGACCTCGTGGGAATGGACGGAGCGCTTCCCGGCGCTCGCCCACTTCCTCGGAGCCTACTTCTATCAGGACAGTCTCGAAATCGAGTACCACTCGCATGCGGAAGCGATGCAGGACTATCTGACTGGCGAACCGCACGAGGACGTGGCACAAGCCGCATCAGAAGCCACGGAATTCCTGACTCTGAACTCAACGGAGGACGAGCTCGCCGAAGCGGCCACAGTACTCGGTCTCAGAGAACCCCCGCCGGAGGGCGTCTCCCTGCGCCAGTGGCTCGCCGACGTCAGGGACATCATTGTTCATCGCCACCCGCGAGCATGACCGACCTGGAAGTTCTGGCGGCCCTTCCGGCAACCGGCCAAGCGGGTCTGGCAGCGCCTTCCCGTTCGCTCCCGGTTGAGCCGGGATGGCCTTTGGCCCAGCCCGCGCAAGTTTGGGACCGGTCCGTCGGAGGTCTGCGACCGTTGGTACTCAGGTCGAGAGGTCGCCCATCCAAACGCGTCGCCCCAGCTCGTCCAGCTCCGCCTTGATCTGTCGGCACTCGGGCAGCGCCCGGCCCAGCAACCGCCAGTAGTCGGGGCCATGGCCAGACACCTTCGCGTGGGCGAGTTCATGCGCGATCACGTAGTCGACCAGGTGAATGGGCAACTGGAAGGTGGCCCAGTGCAGCGACACGATCCCGTTCGCCGGTCCGGCACGGTAGCTCCCCCACCGGTGGCCGAGATCGCGCACGCGGACCTCCGGCTCAGGGACGTCCATCCGCGCGGCCCACGGCTGCAGGCGCCCTCGCGTCCAGCGCTGCCCGGCCCGGGTATACCAGTCCGCGAGAGCCGCACGGATGAGTGCCGGGTTCTCGGCGACCGAGCTGTCCACCTGCAACCTTCCCGCGACCAGTCGCACCGGGGATGCGTTGACTCGCGACGGCTCCCCTCCTGCTGACCCCTCCCCGTCAACGACGAGCAGGCGGTAGTCCCGCCCCAGGTACCGGTGGATCTCACCGTCCTGGAGCGTACGGACCGGGTGCAGTTGGCGGCGTTGCTCGCTGAGCCTCGTCTTGTCGTCGATCCAGGCACTGCTGCCGCGCACGAACTCCCTGACCCGCCGGAGTTCGCATCCTCGGGGAACGTGCAGGGTGAGGGTCCTGTCCCGCTCCACGGTCAGGCCGATGCGGCGGCGCCGAGCACTGATCCTCACGCGCAGCTCGCACCCGTCCACCACCAGGGAGCCGTCCTCGGTGAGGACCGGCTCGCCCCGAAGACGCCGAGGACGGTGTGGACAGGGAGCCGCCTGCCGTCGGAGAGTTCCGCCTCGCGCGCCGTGGCCAGCTCGTTCTCGTCGTCCTCGGGCGCGACGAACGACAGCTCCTGCTCATCGCGCAGGGACCGGACGTTGGCCACTCGGAATCTCAGCAGCATCCCGCTTCCTTAACGACGGACACACTGGTCGTCTCCCCATCCCGCTCGGCGCCGTAGACGATGGGATGGCCGGTCGGGTTCACCGCACCGGCCATCCCATCAGATCCCCGGGCCTCAGGAAAGGGACGCTCAGAGGAACGAGTTGATCTCGATCGTCTCGTCGCGGCCCGGGCCCACGCCGATCGCGGAGATCGGGGCGCCGGACATCTCCTCCAGCGCCTTGACGTAGTTCTGGGCGTTCTTCGGCAGGTCGGAGAAGGACTTCGCCTTGGTGATGTCCTCCGACCAGCCGGGCAGGGTCTCGTAGACCGGCTTGGCGTGGTGGAAGTCGGTCTGGGAGTACGGCAGTTCCTCGACGCGCTGCCCGTCGATCTCGTAGGCCACGCAGACCGGGATCTGCTCCCAGCCGGTGAGGACGTCGAGCTTGGTGAGGAAGAAGTCGGTCAGGCCGTTGACGCGGGTGGCGTAGCGGGCGATGACCGCGTCGAACCAGCCGCAGCGGCGGTCGCGGCCCGTGGTCACGCCCCGCTCGCCGCCGATGCGGCGCAGCGCCTCGCCGTCCTCGTCGAACAGCTCGGTCGGGAAGGGCCCCGAGCCCACACGGGTCGTGTAGGCCTTCAGGATGCCGATGACCCGGCTGATCTTCGTCGGGCCCACGCCGGCCCCGGTGCAGGCGCCGCCTGCGGTCGGGTTGGAGGAGGTGACGAAGGGGTACGTGCCGTGGTCGATGTCGAGCAGCGTGCCCTGGCCGCCCTCGAAGAGGACCACCTTGTTCTCGTCCAGGGCCTGGTTGAGGACCAGCACGGTGTCGGCGACATACGGCCTGATCTGCTCGGCGTAGCCCAGCAGCTCCTCGACCACCTGGTCCACGGCGATGGCGCGGCGGTTGTAGAGCTTGGTGAGGATCTGGTTCTTGACGTCGAGGGCCGCCTCCACCTTCTGGGTGAGGATCGACTCGTCGTACAGGTCCTGCACCCGGATGCCCACGCGGTTGATCTTGTCCGCGTAGGTCGGGCCGATACCGCGGCCGGTGGTGCCGATCTTGCGCTTGCCGAGGAAGCGTTCCGTCACCTTGTCGACGGTGACGTTGTACGGCGTGATGACGTGCGCGTTGCCGCTGATCAGCAGCTTCGACGTGTCGACGCCGCGCTCGTTCAGACCGCTCAGCTCGGAGAGCAGGACCGACGGGTCGACGACGACTCCGTTTCCGATGACGGGCGTACAACCGGGGGAGAGGATTCCGGAAGGGAGCAGATGCAGTGCATACTTCTGGTCGCCGACGACGACCGTGTGGCCGGCGTTGTTGCCGCCCTGGTAACGCACCACATAGTCGACCGAGCCACCGAGCAGGTCGGTGGCCTTTCCCTTGCCCTCGTCACCCCACTGAGCACCGAGCAGCACAAGTGCGGGCACGCGCGTACACCCCTTCCGGGCGGGGCATGTCCAAGGTCAGGGGCGTACGCGGGTTCACCGCCGCGTGCACCGCGCGACCGTCGTTGGCCGCACAACCGTCGGACCGGATGCCCCGGAATAGACGAAGCCCCTGGCGCAATAGCGCAAGGGGCTCTTGCACAAAGATGCTACCCGAGGAAGCGAGGCAGGACCGAGGTGGCGACTTATCCGACGTCCGGACAGCTGCTGGTGGTCATCGACCCGGTCGCCCGGCGGACGGACGGGGAGTCCGTGCGGATCGCGAAGGACGTGCTCAGCGCGGGTGCCTCCACCAAGGTGTGCCTGCCGGAGGGGCCGGAGGAGTTCGCCCGCGCGCTGGCCCGGCGCGGCTCGCGGCGGCCGGTGGTGGTCGGCGACGACCGGGCGCTGCTGCGGGCGGTGTCCGTGCTGCACCGGCAGCGGGAGCTGGCCGAGTGCGCCCTGTCCGTCGTGCCGGTCGGGGGTGTCGTGTCCCTGGCCCGTTCGCTGGGGGTGCCGACGGGTACGGTCGCGGCGGCGCGGGCGGTGCTGGAGGGCGCCGAACGGCGGCTCGACCTCCTCGTCGACGACAGCGACGGCGTGGTGCTGGGGGCGCTGCACATCCCGCCGCTGTCCGCGCGGGAGGTCCGCGCGGGGGCCGACGCGGGGGTGACGGCTGCCGGCGCGGGGGCCGGGCGGGACTGGCTGCGGACCTGTCAGTCGCTCGTACGGACCCTGGTGACCCTGCCCTCGCGGCCGTCCTGGGCGTCCTGGGCGACGGCCGTCGACGGGTCCGGGGCCGCCGCCCGGCTGCGCGTGGAGGTCGACGGGCGGACGGTCGTCGACCTCGACCAGCCCGTGGAGGCAGTGTCGGTCGCGCCGGGCGGCGGCGGGGTGGCCGCGGTCGAGGTACGCCCGCTGTCCGGCCCCGGCGCCGAGGCGTCCCCCCTGCTCGCCGAGGGGCGCACGGTGACGGTCACCGGCGCGGACTTCCGCTACCGGGCGGACGCGGTGGTCTCGGGGCCGGTACGCAGGCGGACGTGGCGGGTGCGGGAGGCGGCCTGGGGGCTGACGCTGCCGGCGCAGGGGTGATGAGGAACGGGTCGCCGGGGCGATGGGGTGAATGGGTGACGGGGTGACGGGGTGACGGCGGCCGGAACCCGAGGGGGCTGTCGGGGCGCTGGTGCGCGGCCGGGGTTCCGGTGGGCCGGGGCGGGTCGGTGCGGGCCGGGAGCCCTGGCCGCCCGGGGTCAGCAGGTGTCCGGGGGCAGTGGGCGCCCGGGAGTCAGTGGGTGCCCTGGGTGCCGAAGAGGCGTTCGCGGTGGGCTCGCCAGCGGTTCATCATCTCGGCGATCTCCGTGTCGACGAACTCGAAGAAGGCCAGCGTCTCGGCCAGCCTCCGGCCGGCCGGGGTGGCGGCGCCGAGGCTGTCGACGCCCTCGCGCAGGGCGTGCTCCCAGCGCTTGATGACCGTTTCGCGGCTGGTCAGCGCCTCGTACCACTGGTCCCCGTGCACCCGGTACCGCTCACGCCGTGAGCCGGGCTCGCGCTCCCGGGACACCATGTGCACCTGCGCCAGATAGCGCACCGCGCCGGACACGGCGGCCGGGCTGATCCGCAGCCGCTCACCGAGCTCGGCCGAGGTCAGGGTGCCGGAGTCGGAGGCGAGGAGCGCGGCGAAGACCCGGGCCGGCATCCGGGGCACGCCCGCCTCGACGAGCTGGGCGGCGAAGTGCTCCACGAACCGCGACACCGCCTCCGGGTCCCGCTCCACCGTGGACCGATCGGCCCTGTCCGCCCGCTCCGTCATTGCCGGATCATCTCCCCTGTCCAGGCATCACCCTCGCGCACCGCCGCCGTGTGCCGGGCCTCTCCCTACGCAGTTTATATGGTTCCTTAACTTCACAAGTTTGTGAAAGAAGCGTACGTTGCGAAGCATGACGAAGGCAATCACCGTCTCGGGTCTGCACAAGTCGTTCGGCGCCACCCACGCGCTGGACGGCCTCGACCTGGACGTCGAGACCGGCGAGGTCCACGGCTTCCTCGGCCCCAACGGCGCCGGCAAGTCCACCGCCATCCGCGTCCTGCTCGGCCTGCTGCGCGCCGACTCCGGCACCGCGCGGATCCTCGGGCGCGACCCCTGGCGCGACGCGGTGGAGACGCACCGCCGGATCGCCTACGTCCCCGGCGACGTCACCCTGTGGCGCAACCTCTCCGGGGGCGAGGTCATCGACCTGTACGGCAGGCTGCGTCAAGGGGGCCGCGCGCAGCGCGTCGTGCAGGGTGGTGGCGGGAGACGGGCGGGCGGCCTGGACAGGCGGCGCCGGGCGGAGCTGACCGAGCGGTTCGAACTGGACCCGACGAAGAAGGGCCGCACCTACTCCAAGGGCAACCGGCAGAAGGTCGCCCTGGTCGCCGCCTTCGCCTCGGACGTCGACCTGCTGATCCTCGACGAGCCGACGTCGGGTCTTGACCCGCTGATGGAGGAGGTCTTCCAGCGCTGCGTGGCCGAGGAACGCGAGCGCGGCCGCACCGTCCTGCTCTCCTCCCACATCCTCAGCGAGGTCGAGGAACTGTGCGACCGGGTGAGCATCATCCGCAAGGGCCGCACCGTGGAGAGCGGTTCGCTGGCCGACCTGCGCCATCTGACCCGTACCAGCGTCACCGCCGAACTCGCCGTCCCGCCCGCAGATCTGAGCGCCCTGCCCGGCGTCCACGACCTCGACGTCCAGGGCCGCCGGGTCCGCCTCCAGGTGGACACCGACAAGCTGAACGAGGTGCTGCGCGCCCTCGCCGGGTCCGGCGTGCGGTCGCTCACCTCGACCCCGCCGACCCTGGAGGAACTCTTCCTGCGCCACTACCAGGAGGAGTCTTCCGGAGAACCGGCGGTGACCCGATGACCGCCACGGCCGCCACCGCCCCCGTCGCGCGAGCGGGCGGATCGCGCCAGTTCGCGGGTACGGGCGTCCTGCTGCGGTTCGCCCTGCGCCGGGACCGGGTGATGATCCCGGTCTGGGCCGCGGTGAACGCGCTGATGGTCCTCTCCATGCCGAACGCCCTGAAGGGCCTGTACGCCACCCCCGCCGAACGCGCCGGCCTCCTGCACCAGGTGTCCGGCAACACCTCCCTGCGCGCCATGGTCGGCCCGGTCTTCGACGACTCCCTCGGCGCGCTGACCGCCTGGCGGGTGGGCGTGTACGCGGGTGCGCTCGCGGCCGTCATGAGCCTGCTCGTCGTCGTACGGCACACCCGCGACGAGGAGGAGAGCGGGCGGCAGGAGATGGTGTCCTCGGGGATGGTGGGCCGCCGCGCACCGCTGACCGCGGCCCTGCTGGCGGCCGCGGTCGCCAACGCCGCCCTGGCTCTCGTCGTCACCGCCGGTCTCGCCGGGCAGGGGGCCGCCGGGGCGCTCGCCCTCGGGCTCGGGATCGCGGGCGTGGGCATGGTCTTCGCCACGATGGCGGCGATCGTGGCCCAGCTGACCGAGAGCGCCCGGCTGGCGCGCGGGCTGACGGCTGCGGTGCTGGGCGCCGCGTTCGTCCTGCGCGCGGCGGGCGACTCGGCCTCCGCCGACGGCTCGTCCGTCCTCACCTGGCTCTCCCCGCTCGGCTGGCTGGAGGAGCTGCGGGCCTTCGCCGCCGAACGCTGGTGGGTGCTGCTCCTCGTCGCCGCCGCGACCGCCCTCCAGGGCTGGGCCGCCTACGAACTGGCCGGACGCCGTGACGTCGGCATGAGCTTCCTGCCGACGCGGCCGGGGCCCGCCGAGGGCCGGCTCGGCACCGCGGGCGCGCTGGCCTGGCGGCTCCAGCGGGGCGGCGTCGCCGGGTGGAGCCTGGGCTTCTTCCTCGCGGGCGTCGTCTACGGCGGGATGACGGACGGCGCGGCCAAGCTGGTCGGCGACAACGAGCGGGCGCGTGAGATCTTCCAGCGGATGGGCGGCCAGTCGGGCCTGACCGACGCCTTCCTCGCCGCGATGGTCGGCATGCTCGGCCTGATCGCCGCGCTCTACGTCGTCTCCTCCGTGCTGCGGCTGAGCGCCGAGGAGACCTCGGGCCGCGCCGAACCGGTGCTGGCGGGCGCGGTGGGCCGGCTGCGCTGGGCCGCCGGGCATCTGGTGATCGCCTTCGCTGGCTCGGTCCTGATCATGCTCCTGGCCGGCCTCGGCTTCGCGGTCGGCTACGGCAGGCAGGTGGGCCCGGTGCTCGGCGCCTGCCTCGTGCAGGTCAGCGCGGTGTGGGTGATCGGAGGCATCGCCGTGTTCCTGTACGGGCTGCTGCCCCGGGGTGCCGTGGCGGCCTGGGGGGTGGCCGGCGCGGCTCTGCTGATCGGCTGGATCGGCCCCGCCCTCGGCGTCCCCCAGCCGGTGCTGGACCTCTCCCCCTTCGGCCATCTGCCCAGGCTGCCGGGCGGCGCCATGGACTGGACCCCGGTGGGCGTCCTCCTGGCACTCGCCGCGGCCCTGGTGGCGGGCGGCCTGGCCGGCCTGCGCCGACGCGACCTGACGACCTGACCGCCTCCCGGGCTCTGGGGCGGGCCCGGGCGTCAGCGGATCTCCACGTCCAGCCCGCGCAGGCCCCGGATCACGAAGTTGGGCTTGCGCTCCGGCTCCGCCGCCAGGGACAGGGTCGGGGCCTGTTCGAGCAGGGCCGTCATGGAGGCGGCCAGCTCGATGCGGGCCAGCGGGGCGCCGATGCAGTAGTGGATGCCGGCGCTGAAGGAGATGTGCGGGTTGTCCCGGCGGGCGAGGTCCAGCCGGCCGGGGTCGGCGAAGACCTCGGGGTCGTGGTTGGCCGAGCCGAAGAGCATGGCGATCTCCGCGCCCCTCGGGATCACCGTGCCGTCGATCTCGATCTCGTCCAGCACCCACCGCTCGAAGAGCTGGAGCGGGGTGTCGTAGCGCATCAGCTCCTCGACGGCGGACGGGACCAGGGAGTGGTCCGCGCGCAGCGCCGCCAGCTGGTCCGGGTTGCGGAACAGCGCCCACCAGCCGTTGACCGTCGCGTTCACCGTGGCCTCGTGGCCGGCGTTGAGCAGCAGGACCGCCGTGGAGATCATCTCCTGCTCCGTCAGCCGGTCGCCCTCGTCGTGCGCCGCGATCAGCCCCGAGATCAGGTCCTCGCCCGGCTCCTCGCGGCGGGCCGCGATCAGCCCGCGCAGGTACTCCGTGAACTCCACCGACGCCCGCACCGCCCGCGCCGCCGTCTCCTCGGACGGGTTCAGCTCGTACATCCCGCAGATGTCCGCCGACCAGGGCCGCAGCTGGTCCCGGTCCGCCTCGGGGATGCCCAGCATCTCGGCGATCACGGCCACCGGCAGCGGCTCGGCGACGTCCGCGAGCAGGTCGCCGCCGCCCGCCTCCACCAGGCCGGCGACCAGCTCCCCCGCCAGCCGGTGCACGTACGGCCTCAGCTGCTCCACCGTCCGCGGGGTGAACGCCTTCGACACCAGCCGCCGGATCCGGGTGTGGTCCGGCGGCTCCAGGTCGAGCATCCCGTGGTCGTTGAGGACGTGGAACGGCTCGTGCTCCGGCGGGGGCGCGGTGCGGCCGAACTCCTCGTGCGTGAACCGGTGCTGGTAGGTGCGGCCCAGCCGCCGGTCCCGCAGCAGCGCCGAGACGTCCGCGTGCCGCGGCACCAGCCACTGGTCGCTGGGCTCGTAGTAGAGCACCCGGCCCCGGGCGCGCAGCTCGGCGTAGGCGGGGTAGGGGTCCACGACGAACGCCGGGTCCCAGGGATCGAACGCGAGGTCGGTTGCAGCCGTCATGGACGGACGATAGGACGCCACCCCGCCCCGTGCCCACCCCTTCCGGGAGGAACACAGCAGCTCACCAGGCGATGGATCAGGCTCCGTCAGGGACGCCGTCCGGCAGCCCGGAGCCCCTCTTCACACCCTCGACGAACGCGACGAAGGCGAGGGCGGGGAAGGTTCACTGCAGTTCCTTCGCCAGTCGGTGGCTGAAGTCCCGCATGCGAGCTCGGCTGTCAGCCCGGTGTCACCAGTCGGGCCTCGTAGGCGAAGACCGCCGCCTGGGTCCGGTCGCGCAGGCCCAGTTTGACCAGGATGCGGCTCACATGGGTCTTGATCGTCGACTCGGCGACCACGAGCCGCCCGGCGATCTCCGCGTTGGACAGGCCCTGCGCGATCAGCACCAGCACCTCCGTCTCCCGTTCGGTGAGGTCCCCGTAGGCCGCCTGCGCTCCCGCCATCGTGCGCGGGGGCTCGGACAGCTTGGAGAACTCCGTGATCAGCCGTCTGGTGACCGACGGCGCGAGCAGGGCCTCCCCGGACGCCACCACCCTTACCCCGTCGGCCAGTTGACGCGCCGAGGCGTCCTTGAGCAGGAAGCCGGAGGCGCCCGCCCTGAGCGCCTGGTACACGTACTCGTCGAGGTCGAACGTGGTGAGCACCAGCACCTTCGCCGTGCCGTCGGCGGCGACGATCTCGCGGGTCGCCTCGATGCCGTTCAGCTCCGGCATGCGGATGTCCATCAGCACCACGTCCGGGGCGAGTTCGCGCACCCGCTCCACCGCCTCGCGTCCGTTGACGGCCTCGCCGACGACCTCGATGTCCGGCATCGCGTTCAGCAGGACGGAGAATCCCTCGCGCACCATCATCTGATCGTCGGCGATGAGTACGCGGATCGTGCCCTTCGTCATGCACCGGCCCCGCTGTCGTCCGCGCGCTCGGCCGCCGAGGGGACCGGCAGGAACACCGCCACCTCGTACCCTCCGTCCCCGGCCGGTCCGGCCGTCATCTCGCCGTTCAGCATCGAGACCCGCTCCCGCATGCCGGTGATGCCGTGGCCCGCCCCGGGTGAGGGCTTGATCAGGGACGGCTCGGGGGGCGGGCCGTTGACTATCCGCAGGCCGAGCCCGCCGAGCACGTACCCCACCTCGACGCGGGCGCTCGCGCCGGGGGCGTGCCGCAGGGTGTTGCTCAGGGCCTCCTGGACGATCCGGTACGCCGACAGCTCCACGCCCTGGGGCAGTTCGCGCACGGCTCCGGTCACCGCCTTGTCCACCGTCAGGCCGGCCTCCCGGACGTTGGCCAGCAGCGTGTCGAGGTCGGCGAGGGTGGGCTGCGGGGCCTCGGGGGCCTCGTAGTCCTCCGCGCGGACCACGCCGAGGACGCGGCGCAGTTCGGTCAGGGCCGCGACCGCGTTCTCCCGGATCGTGGCGAAGGCCTTCTCCAGCTCGGGCGGCGGGTTCTCCACCCGGTAGGGCGCCGCCTCGGCCTGGATGGCGACGACGGACATGTGGTGGGCCACCACGTCGTGCAGCTCGCGGGCGATCGTGGTGCGCTCCTCCAGCAGGGTGCGGCGGGAGCGCTCGTGCGCGGTCACGGTCTGCTGGGCGGTCACCTCCTCCTTGGCGCTGCGCCGTATGTGCCACACGGTCACGGCCAGCAGCAGCAGGGCGGCCAGTAGCAGCATGGGCGCCGAGTTGTTGGTGAAGCCGTCGCCGAACAGGGTGTCCGCGACGAAGCCGTAGGCCGCGGTGAGCGCCCACATCCAGGCCGCGGTGCGCGGCCGGGTGCGTATGGCCACCACCGTGAGCACCGCCAGGTGGGAGATGAAGCCGCCGGGCGGCCAGGGCCAGTCGAGAGTGCCGACGACCGCCGAGGAGACCGCGGCCGCCGCCAGGGACAGCCAGAACGCGCCGACCGGACGCACCAGCGTCAGCAGTACCGGGACCGCGGCCAGCAGGCCGACCGGCAGACTCGCCGCCCCCCTGTCCGCCGATGCCCACCCGGCGAGGAGGGACACCAGCGCGACCGCGCCCACCACGGCGTGCGGCGCCCAGGCGGCGTACTTCCTGGTGCGGCCGGAGAACAGCTTCCGGCTCGGCGGGCCGTCGACGCTCCTGGGGGGAAGCGGGCGGTAGGCGAAGGCGTCGTGGAACAGGTCCTGCCGCAGCCCGCGCAGGGCGTCCGCGGCCAGCCGGAACTCCGGGCTGCGCTGCTGCGACGCGCCGTAGGCGCCGTTCGGCGTCGTCTGCGTCTGGGTCGTCTCGGTCACGATGGAAACGGTAGGTGGAGGAGGGGGTCGCGGTCGTCCCCAGTGAGGGGGGTCATCGGGCATCCCTCTCAGGTACTACGGATATGGCCACCGGTCCGGCCCCGGTGCACGCGGATGACTCGGGAGGGGCGGTGCCGCGTCCGACGGGGCCGCTGCTCGTAGGCGCGGAACGCCACCCAGCACCCCGTCAGGGCGAGTGCGAACACCGGCAGCCAGGCCAGCCGGGCCATCACCCAGCCGGCGCCGTCGGGAACGGTGTGCAGGCCGGGCAGGCGGCCCGCGAGCAGGCCGGTGGCGGTCGTCGCCATCAGGGCGGTCTGGTGCCAGAGGAATATCGTCATGGCGGAGAGGTTGACCAGGGCCACGGCCGCCCAGGCGAGGGGGCGGCGCATCGCGCGGCGCAGCCGTGCGCGCAGCAGCAGGGCCAGGCCGCACTGGGCCAGACCGAAGGTGACGGCGGCCAGGGTCGGCGGGTTCAGGTTGGAGACCGCGGCGCCCGGGACGCCGACCATCGACGCCGGGTAGCCCGCCCATGCGACCAGGCCCGCGGTCGCCGCCGCGCCGCCGGTCAGCAGGATCCAGCCCGCGCGGCGGCGGTCCAGCTCACCCCGGGTCCAGGCCGCGCCGAGCGTGTACGGCACCAGCCAGCCGGCGGGGAGGTTCAGCCAGCCGAGCCAGGAGGGCGCGCCGAGGCCGAAGCGCAGCAGGTCCACATGGAGGACGACGGCCAGCGGCCACAGCGGGCTGAGCCGGGTCAGCAGCGGGGTCGCGGCCGTCAGCGCCGCGAACACCAGCAGGAACCACATCGGGGACAGGGCCAGTTTGACGAGCGTGCGCACCGTGCCGAGGTCGGCGCCGGCCAGGAGGAGGGCGGCCGCGGCGACCGTCCACAGGGCGAGCACGGCGGCGACCGGCCTGAACAGCCGGGACATCCGGGCCCGCAGCCACTGCCCGTACGTGGTGCCGCGGGCGCGGGCGGAGGCGTAGCCGCGGGTCCCCACATGGCCGCCGACGAGGAAGAACACGGCGAGGGTCTGGAACGCCCAGGAGATGGGGGCCAGATACGGCATGTGCTGGAGGGGGCTCGCGGTGTGCAGGGTGCGGTGCGGGCTGTCGCCGGTGTCCGCGACCAGGGCGGTCACCAGCCAGTGCCCGAGGACCACGCCGAGGATCGCGAAGGCCCGCAGGGCGTCGACCGCCCGGTCGCGGTGGGACGGGGTGAGGCGGTGCACGTCGTGCGCCATGGCCCGCAGGCGCCGCCGGGCGGAGGTGCGCGGCAGGAGGCGGGCGGTCGCGGGCGCGGGCGGGATGGCGGTGGTGCTCGCGGTGGTGCTCGCGGTGCCTGCCCCGCCTGCTGTGCCTGTCGGGGCCGGGGTTCGGTCAGTCACCTCGCACCTCGCTCGGGGCGCCCAGGACGATCCGGGCCAGGTTGGTCAGGGAGGGGGAGCCGGGGGCGAAGTAGTCGCTGTGGCCGCCCTTGCCGGCACTGAAGCGGCGGGCGCCGAACGCCGGGTCCATCGGGTCGGTGCCGAAGCCGACGGTCGTGCCGAGGAGGTCGGCGTGGACGTGCGGCACGTCCGCCACCCAGTCGTCGCCGCCCCGGGCCGCCCATACGCGGGCCGCTGTGCGCAGTTCGGCCACGGAGCCGGCGCCCGTGCCCGGACTGCCGATCAGGGCGATGTCGCAGACGTCCAGGCCGTTGGCGGCGCGGCCGCACACCACCGAGCCGTACGAGTGGCACACCAGCGTCAGGTGCGGGCGCTCGCCCACCACGGCGCGCAACTCCCGCACCAGGTCACGCAGATGCGGGGCCGCCTGTTCGGCGCGGCCCGTGGTGAGGACGGTGGCGCTGACGGTGCCCGGTGTCTCGTAGCCGAGCCAGGAGACGACCGCCGTGCGGGTGCCGGCCGGGGCCTGGCGGTCGAGTTCCCGGGAAAGTGCCCTCGCGGTCCGCCGGAAACGGCCGTAGGTGTCCAGGGAGGTGTCGGAGCCCGGGACCAGGACCGCCACACGGTCGGCGTGCGCGAGGTCGCCGTCGACCTCCGTCACGCGTCCGGAGCCCCGGCCGTCGAAGGCGAGCAGTTGGCGGCCGGGGGCCGCCAGCGAACCGTCCACCGCCGCGCGTGCCGTGTCGCCGTGCGCCTCGGCCATGCGGGACGCCTCGGCGGCGTCGGCGCGGTTCGCGGCGTAGGCCGCGTTCAGCGTGGCGCGGGTGAGCGGGGGGAGTACCACCGGGGCCGGAGCCGGTATCCGCGGGCGGGCCGCGGCCGACAGGGGCACCACCACGGCGGCGGCGACGAGCACGGCGAGCAGCACCCTGCCCCAACGGCGATCCCGGTGCGGCGGCTTGTGGGCCGGGTCCCCCGCGCCCTCCCCGGTCCTGGTGTCCCCGGTGTAACCGGTGTCCCTCGTGTCCGGAGCCGTGAGTCCGAGGCCCGTGTCCGGAGCCGTCCGTTCGAGCCCCATCGCTCGTCACCCCCTCCGTGCCGCCCGCCCATCGGGTCGTCACGGAAGGGAAATTACGGAGCGGGGGCTGTCGCCCGCGTCCCGCCGGAGAGCCGTTCCCGGCCGTAGCTCTCAGGTACTACGGGTATGACCGGGTGGCCGCGGCAGGGGCACTCCCCGGCATCCCTCCGGCTCCGGGGCGAGCGCCCGGAAGCGGCTCTCACCAGGCCAGTTGTGCGATCTCCTCCGCCACCACCGCGCAGGCGTCCGCCGCCGGGTCGATCAGCGGGAAGTGTCCTACCTCCCCCAGAAGGGTGAGGCCCACCACCTCGCCGGCCTTCGCCGCCGCCTCCGCGTACGACTCGGCGACGGCCTGCGGTACGACCACGTCCGTACGACCCTGGACGAGGGTCGTGGCGATGCCGGTCGGCAGCAGCAGGGACGGGTCGGCGTACGGCTGCCGTTCCAGGAACTTCCGCTCGCCGCCGAGCAGTTGCTGCGCCGCACCGCCGCACACGTCCAGTTTCCCGGCGACCGTGAAGTCCGCGATCGGGGCGAGCGCGACCACGCCCCGCAGCGGCGCCGGGCGGTCCGTGCGCCAGGGCGCGTCCGCCGGGAGGACGTGCCGGGCCGCCGCCCACAGGGCCAGGTGGCCGCCCGCCGAGTGACCGGTGACCACCGTGCGCCGGGCGTCGGCCTGCGGGAGCGCCTGCCGCACCAGGTCAGGCAGGGCGTCGAGCGCGGCCGCCACGTCGTCGAAGGTGTCCGGCCACCGCCCCGCGACCGGACCGCCGGCCCCGGCCCCGCCCTCCGGAGCACCGGGAGCGCCCCGCCGGTACTCCACGTTGGCCACGGCGAAGCCGCGGCGGGCGAGGAAGTCCGCGAAGGGCGTGATGTGACGGCGGTCGTAGGGGGCCCGCCACGCGCCGCCGTGCAGGACCACCACGAGCGGGGCGGCCTGCGACCCGGGCACCGGGGCGTCCGGGTCGCGCGGGGCGTAGAAGTCGATCACCTGGTCGGGGTGATCGCCGTACGCCGCCGTGCTGTCGGGCTCGACGGGCGCGTGCGAGAAGGCCGACTCCTCCTCCGCGGCGGCGGCGTCCCTGGGTGCGGCGGCGTCCGGCATGCTCCAACCTCTCAGCGAAAGTGCGGAATTGGCGGACCAGGAGTTGGGTTCCGCGGTTGGCGGGGACGGTATCAGGGCCACGACGTGCGCCTACACGCGGATGTCACGCTCGGTGAACCCGGACCGCCCCGCCCCGCCCGCGCCCCGGCTAGCCCAGAACCTCCGCCAGCACCCGGGCCGCCCGCTCCACGTCCGCGAAGCCGACGTACAGCGGGGTGAAGCCGAAGCGCAGCACGTCCGGGTGCCGGAAGTCGCCGACCACGCCCCGCTCGATCAGCCGTTTCATCACCTCGCCCGCGTCCGCGCACCGCAGGGCGACCTGGCTCCCGCGCTCCTCGTGGGACACGGGGGTCAGGGAGGTCAGGCGCCCGTCGGGGACGTACGCGCCGACGCACTCCAGGAAGAAGTCCGTCAGCGCCAGCGACTTGGCCCGCACCGCCTCGACCGGCACGCCGTCCCAGACCTCCAGCGCCGCCTCCAGGGCGAGCATGGAGAGGATGTCGGGCGTGCCCACGCGTCCGCGCAGCGCGCCCGGGGCCGGTTCGAAGTCCGGGCGCATCCCGAAGGGTTCGGCGTGGGAGGTCCAGCCGGGCAGCGGGGAGTCGAAGCGGTCCTGGAGTTCGCGGCGCACATAGAGGTACGCCGGTGAACCGGGGCCGCCGTTCAGGTACTTGTAGGTGCAGCCGACCGCGAGATCGACGCCGTGCTCGTCCACGCCCACCGGCAGGGCGCCCGCGCTGTGGCACAGGTCCCAGACGGCGTACGCGCCCGCGGCGTGCACGGCGGCCGTGAGGGACGGCAGGTCGTGCAGGCGGCCGGTGCGGTAGTCGACGTGGTTGAGCAGGACGGCGGCGGTGCGGGCCGACAGCGCGCCGGGGACCTCGGCGGGCGCCACCGGGCGCAGCGTGCAGCCGGTCATGCGGGCGGCGGACCGCGCGATGTAGCCGTCCGTGGGGAAGGTGGTCGCGTCGACCAGGATCTCGTCCCGGCCACGCGTACCGCCCGCCCCCTCGCCGGCACGGACGCCCTCGTCGGTACCGACGTCATCGCCCGCACGGACGCCCTCGCCGGTACCGACGTCATCCCCCGCACGGACACCGTCGCCCGTACGGTCACCGTCGTCCGCACGAGCCATGCGTACCGCCGCCACCAGCGCCTTGAACACGTTCACGCTGGTGGAGTCGCCCACCACGATCTGGCCCGGCGCCGCGCCGACCAGGGGCGCGATCCGGTCGCCGATCCGCTCCGGCGCGGTCCACCAGCCGCTCTCCTCCCAGGAGCGGATGCGCAGCTCGCCCCACTGGCGCCGGATGACGTCGGCGAGGCGGTCGGGGACGTTCGCCGGGAGGGCGCCCAGGGAGTTGCCGTCGAGGTAGACGGTCTCGTCCAGGACGAACCGGTCGCGCAGCGGCGCCAGTTCGTCCGCCGAGTCCAGCTCGCGCGCCTTCGTGTCGAGGTCAGACATGGGACCTCGCCGTCCACAGCTCGGGGAAGACGTTCTTCTGCGCGCGCTTCTCCAGCCAGGCCACTCCGGCCGAGCCGCCGGTGCCGGCCTTGGCGCCCATGGCGCGGCGGGTGGCGACCAGGTGGTCGTTGCGCCAGCGCCACACGAGTTCGGCCACGTCCGTCAACGCCTCGCCCAGCCGCGCGAGTTCGTCGTCCTCGTCACCGGAGTAGAGGTCGGTCCAGACGGCCTCCACCGCCTCGGAGGGCTCGTAGCGCAGGGACACGTCACGCTGCAGTACGGCGTCCGGTACGGCGTGCCCGCGCCGGGCGAGCAGCCGCAGCACCTCGTCGTAGAGGCTGGGGTCGTGCAGGGCCTTCTCCAGCTCGGAGTGGACGCGCGGGGCGCCGCGGTGCGGGACGAGCATGGAGGCGGACTTCTCGCCGAGCAGGAACTCCATGCGGCGGTACATCGCCGACTGGAAGCCGGAGCCCTCGCCGAGGGCGCCGCGGTAGCTGTTGAACTGGGCCGGCGTGAGCTGGCCGAGCGGCCTCCAGGAGGCGTTCAGCGCCTCCAGCTCCCGCACGGAACGCTTCAGCGCGGCGATCGCCGTCGGCACGTCGTCCGAGCGCAGGGCGCGGGCCGCGGTCTCCCACTCGTGGACGATGACGGTGAACCACAGCTCCATCACCTGGGTGGTGACCAGGAAGACCATCTCTCCGGGGTCGTCGGAGAGGGTGTGCTGGAGGTGGGTGAGCACGTCCGCCTTGACGTAGTCCTCGTAGGGCGTGGTGCCTTCGAAGTCGAGATGCGGGGTCTCGGGCTCAGATTCCTCGGCGGGCTGCACGGGTCGCGCGGACTGCGCGTCCTTCGTGGGCCGAGGGGTGGAGTGAGCCTGTTGGGACATCGCTGTCTCCTGTTGTACTCCGGGTAGCGGTCCGCCCCTGCCGATGCCGGCACGGGGGCCCCGGTCCCCACCGGCATCCTGCGCATCAGGGGCGCAGATCGCAAGGCCCGCCCGGTCGCGCGGGCGGGCACCGGCGAACGGTGTGCGGCTCAGCCGAGGGTCTGCGCCGCCGTCTGGGAGGAGTCCTTCAGGAACTGCGTGCAGCGCTCGTACTCCTCCTGCTCACCGATCGCGCCGGCGGCGCGGGCGAGGGCGTGCAGCGCGCGCAGGAAGCCGCGGTTCGGCTCGTGCTCCCAGGGGACGGGGCCGTGGCCCTTCCAGCCGTTGCGGCGCAGGGCGTCCAGGCCCCGGTGGTAGCCCGTACGGGCGTAGGCGTACGACTCGACGGCCGCGCCCCGCTCGAAGGCGTCGTCGGCCAGCTGCGCCCAGGCCAGCGAGGACGCCGGGTACCGCGCGGCGACCTCGGCGGGCGGGGTGCCCTTGGCGAGCAGCTCGCGGGGCCCGGGGTCGTCGGGGAGGTGGGTGGGGGGCGGGCCGCCCAGGAGGTTCTCGTGAATGCTCATGCCCTCAGTCTGCGGCATCGCCCGGGGGGTCGTGCGGGGCCCCGGGGCGGGGGGCGGGCGGGGCGTCGGGGCGGGGGTCGGGCGGGGAGTCGGGGCGGGGGTCGTGCGGGGCGCCGTCCGGGGGAGGCACCGCCTCCGGCCCCGCGCCGGGAGAGGCCTTCGCACCCGGCACGGCCCCCGCTCGCCGACCGGGCCCGGAGGGCTCGCGGGGCCCGGAGGGCTCGGGGCGCTCGGGGCGGCCGCGGGATTCCAGTGGGGGTGCCGTGGTCCAGGCGTGCGTGCGGCACTCGGGGTGGCGGCAGTCCGGGGCCGGGCGGCGCACCGTCGTGACGGCGAGGAGGGCGCCGGCCACCAGGACGCCCGCGCAGATCGGCATGGCCTTGTGGAAGGCGGCGTCGAACGCGTCCGGCGAGCGGTACGCCTCCGGGCCCATCCCGGTCAGCAGCGGCAGCGCGGCCACCGCGACGAGGCCCGCGGCGCGGGCGGCGGCGTTGTTGACGCCGCTGGCCAGGCCCGCGCGGGAGGTGTCCACGGAGGCGAGGACCGTGGCGGTCAGCGGGGCCACCAGGGTGACCATGCCGGCGCCCATGACCAGCACGGCCGGCAGGACGTCGGTGAGGTAGTCGGCGCCCGCGCCCACCCGCAGCATCAGGAGCATCGCGGCCGCGCACAGCAGCGGGCCGACGGTGAGCGGCAGGCGCGGGCCGATGCGGTCGGCGAGGGCGCCCGAGCGGGCCGAGAACAGCAGCATGAGGACGGTCGTCGGCAGGAGCGAGGTGCCCGCCTGGAGCGCCGAGTAACCGGCCACCACCTGGAGCTGGAGGGAGGTGAGGAAGAAGAAGCCGCCGAAGGCCGCGTAGACGCAGAGCGTGACCAGGTTGACGGCCGTGAACTGGCGCGAGGCGAAGACGTCCAGCGGCAGCATCGGGTCCGGGTGGCGCCGCTCGGCGTACACGAAGGCGACGGCGGCGAGCAGCCCGGCCGTCCCGGTCAGGGCGACGGCCACGGAGTCGTGGCCCGCCTCGATCAGGGCGTACGTCACCAGGGCGAGGGAGAGCGCGCCGAGGGCCCCGCCGAGCACGTCGAAGCGGCCGTGGGCGCGCTCGTCGGCCGACTCGGGGACGTGACGCAGGGCGATGGGCGCGCACAGCAGCGCGAGCGGGACGTTGAGCAGGAACACCCACCGCCAGCCGGGCCCGTCCACCAGCCAGCCGCCGAGGAACGGCCCGACGGCGGCGCCGACGCCGCCGAACCCGGACCACAGGCCCACCGCCCTGCTCCGGTCGTCGGGGTGGAAGGACGCCTGGATGAGGGCGAGCGAGCCCGGGGTGAGGAGGGCGCCGCCCACCCCTTGCAGGGCACGGGCGACGATCAGGACCGTGGGGTCGGGTGCGAGGCCGCAGAGCAGGGAGGCGGCGGCGAACCAGCAGACGCCGATGACGAAGATCCGCCGCCGGCCGTAGCGGTCGCCGAGGGTGCCGCCGAGGAGGATCAGGCCGGCCAGGGTGACCAGGTAGGCGTTGACGGTCCACTGGAGGGCGGCGAGGCTCGCGTCGAGGTCGCGGCCGATGCGGGGCAGGGCGACGTTGACGACGGTCGAGTCCAGCAGGGCCATGCTGGAGCCGAGCACGGTGGTGAGCAGGATCCACCTGCCCGTGGGCGTGGAGATCCGTACGGCGGGGTTCTGCCGCGTCCGCGCGGTGACGGCCATGCTCGGATCATCCCGCGCGGACGGGCTACGGGCCAGGCCGCGGGCGGACGGCCGGACCGCCGAGGGGCGGCCGGACCGCCGAGGGGCGGCCGGACCGCCGGTGGACAGCCGCACCGGAAGGTACGACCGCCACCGGCGGCTCGCGGACGTCGCGTGACGGGTGTCGCCCAACGGGCGTCGCGTGACGCGTACCGCTCGTTACTTCAGCTTGTTGCCCGCCGAGCGGAGGTGGCCGCAGGCCTGGAGGACGCGCTGGGACATCGACGCCTCGGCGAGCTTGCCCCAGGTGCGCGGGTCGTAGGTCTTCTTGGAGCCGACCTCGCCGTCGACCTTGAGCACGCCGTCGTAGTTCTTGAACATGTGGTCGGCCACGGGACGCGTGAAGGCGTACTGCGTGTCCGTGTCGATGTTCATCTTCACCACGCCGTTCTCCAGCGCCGTGCGGATCTCCTCCTCCGTGGAGCCGGAGCCGCCGTGGAAGACGAAGTCGAACGGCTTGCTGTCGGCCGGACGGCCGTACTTGGCGGCGACGCCCTCGTTGAGCTCCTTGAGCAGGTCGGGGCGGAGCACGACGTTGCCCGGCTTGTAGACGCCGTGGACGTTGCCGAAGGAGGCGGCCAGCAGGTAGCGGCCCTTCTCGCCCAGGCCCAGGGCCTCGGCGGTGCGGATCGCGTCCTCGACCGTGGTGTAGAGGGAGTCGTTGATCTCGTGCGAGACGCCGTCCTCCTCACCGCCGGTGGGGGTGATCTCCACCTCGAGGATGATGTTCGCGGCGGCGGCGCGGGCCAGCAGCTCCTGGGCGATCTCCAGGTTGTCGGCCAGGGTCTCGGCGGAGCCGTCCCACATGTGGGACTGGAACAGCGGGTTGCGGCCCGCCTTCACGCGCTCCTCGGAGACCGCGATCAGCGGACGTACGTACCCGTCGAGCTTGTCCTTCGGGCAGTGGTCCGTGTGCAGCGCGATGTTGACCGGGTACTTCTCCGCGACGATGTGCGCGAACTCGGCCAGGGCCACGGCGCCGGTGACCATGTCCTTGCTGTACTGGCCGCCCAGGAACTCGGCGCCACCGGTGGAGATCTGGACGATGCCGTCGCTCTCCGCCTCCGCGAAGCCGCGCAGCGCCGCGTGCAGGGTCTGCGAGGAGGTCACGTTGATGGCCGGGTAGGCGAACTTGCCTGCCTTCGCCCGGTCGAGCATCTCGTTGTAGACCTCGGGGGTTGCGATGGGCATCTGTCCGCTCCTTGTATGTGCGGGTTGCGTCTGCGTGCTTACGGCCCTGACCTAGGGAGTGACGTCATCGTCGGCCCCATCTTCGCAGAAGAGGCCCGATGCTTCGGCCACCCTGTCCAGCCTGTGGATAACCCGTCCGCACCGGCCTCCCCCGAGCGGACCACAGCCCTGGTCCCGGCCGGACCACGGCACTGGTTTCGGCCGGACCGTGACCGTGCCCCGGCCGGGACACGGCCGTGCGCTCAGTCCAGTCCCAGGTCGTCCTTCGAGTACGCGAACACGTAGGGCACGCCCGCCTGTTCGGCGATCGCCTCGGCCGCGCCGGTGGCCCGGTCCACGATCGTGGCGACCGCGACGACCTCCGCGCCGGCCTCGCGCAGCGCCTCGACGGCGGTCAGCACCGAGCCGCCGGTGGTGGAGGTGTCCTCCACGGCCAGCACCCGGCGGCCCGCGACCTCGGCGCCCTCGATACGGCGCTGGAGGCCGTGCGCCTTGCCGGCCTTGCGCACGACGAACGCGTCGAGCGTCTTCCCGCGCGCGGCGGAGGCGTGCAGCATCGCGGTGGCCACCGGGTCGGCGCCGAGGGTCAGGCCGCCGACCGCCTCGTAGTCCAGGCCGGCCGTCAGGTCCAGCATGACCTGACCGACCAGCGGGGCCGCCACACCGTCCAGCGTGATGCGGCGCAGGTCGATGTAGTAGTCGGCCTCCTTGCCCGAGGACAGCGTCACCTTGCCGTGCACCACGGCCTTGTCCTTGATCTGCTGCAGCAGCTCGCCGCGAACGTCGCTCATGGCAGTCAGCTTAAGCGCGGCGCCAGGTCCAGGTCGTCGTGGCCTCGAGCGGCTCCAGCGGGGTGACCAGGCGCGGACGGGTGTTGAGGCCGTCGGGCGGGCCGGTCTGCGGCTCCACGCACACCGCGCTCTCCTGCTCGTCGTAGACGACGACCCACTCCTCGGGGCTCGTGACGCTCAGCTGCAGCTGCCCGGGCCAGGTGAGGGTGACGTCCACGCCGCCGGGCATGCCGAAGCAGTCGTCCCAGGGGCCGGGCTTGGGGTCGACGCGGTGGCCGGTGGGCAGGTGGTCCGCGCCGCGCTCCTCCTGCCAGGCGGGCTCGAAGTCCAGCCGTACGTCCTCGCCGCCGAGGTTGCGGTGGAACCAGGGGTGCCAGCCGATCTGCGCCGGGAAGGAGGACTCGTACGTCTCGACGGACATCGACAGCGTCAGGGCGTCCTCGGTCAGGGCGACGACCTGGGTGACCCGGCCGGGGTAGGGCCAGGGCTCGACGAGGTCGTAGGTGATCACGGCCTCGCCGGCCGAGACGCGGGCCGTGCTCCAGGCGCCGTCGCGGGCGGTGCCGTGGATGGCGTGCGGCGGGGAGTTGAGCGGCATCTGGTGGACGACGGCGCCGTCCCGGAAACGGCCGTCGCGGATCCGGCCGCACCAGGGGACCATCGGGAAGCAGCCGAACCGCTCGCCCTGGCGCAGCAGTTCGAGTCCGCCGACGCGGAGCCCTCCGATGCGGCCGCCGTTGCCGGGCTGCACGGTCGCTTCCGCGTCGCCCGCGGTCAGCGTGATGTCTTCGTTACTCACGCGTCGAGGCTACTGGGCCGATCAAGAGGGCGTTTCGCGCCCGGCCGGGCGGCCCGTGGCCGGGGCGTGCGGATGCGCGGGGGTGCCCCAGAGAACCCGACCGACGATCACGTGGCCGTACGGGCATGTGGCCGTATGCCCGTCCAGCCGCGCGGCGGGATGACCGGTTGGCCGGTGTGTGGGAGCCGTGCGGGCTGTGCGGGCCGTGCCGGTGTGCGGGGCCTGCGGGTGGGGCGGGTGCCTCGCGCCCCACCACCGCCTCAGCGGCAACGGCGGCCTGAGTGCCCGGCCGGACGACCACGTGGCCGTACGCGCGCGTAGCCGTACGGGCGTGTGGCCGTATGCCCGTCCAGCCGCGCGGCGGGATGACCGGGTTGGCCGGGCCGTGCGGGCTGTGCGGGCTGTGCGGGCTGTGCGGGCTGTGCGGGCTGTGCGGGCTGTGCCGGTGTGCCGCGGCGGGTGGGCCGCCGCGCATCCCGTCGTCGCCTCAGCGGCGGCGTCTGAGGGCGCGGCCCACGATGATCGCCGACGCCACGGCCAGCGCGGCGGCGGGGGCCGCCCAGCGCAGGGCCGGGTTGCCGGAGACGGTGAGCGGGGCGGGCACGGGGGCGTAGCGGCCGCGGGGCGGCGCGTGGTCGACCTCCTCGGCGCTACGGCCGATCATCGTCCGCCGGGCGTGCGCCGCCTCGGCGGGCGGCTCCGCCGGCTCGCCGAAGTCCTCGGCGGCGTCCTCGGGCAGCGGCTCGCCCAGTTCCTCGCCGGCGCCCTCCGGCAGCGCGGGCTCCAGTACGTCGTCGCGCTCCGCCTGCTCCTCCGCCTCCTCGTCCCGGGCCTCGGGCGCCTCCTCGCCCAGCTCCCCCTCCTCCTCGTCCGCGAGCGGATCGAGGGAGGGCGGCGGAACCTCGGCCTCGAACACGGACGAGGCGGCGGGCACGGCGGGCGTGTCCCCAGCGCCCGCTCCCTCCGGTGCGTCGGCATCGCCCGCCTCCCGCGTGGGCGGCGACGACGCGTTCCCCGCGTCCCGCGCCGGCTCGGCCGCCGCCGGTGGGACCGGGGCGTCCTCCGCGTCCGGGGTGGTCTCGAAGTCGCCCGTGGCCAGGGGGGCGAAGTCCTGCGTGGCCAGGGTCTCCGCCGTCTGCGGGGGCTCCCCGTCCTCGGCGGGGCCCTGCTCGGCCAGTGCCTCCGCGAAACGGTTCAGCAGGCGGGTCACCGCGGTGCTCACCGACTCCGGGGCCAGTTCGGCGACACGGCCGCCGGCCGTCGCGGTGCCCTCGAAGGCGAGGACCGCGCCGCCCTCGGCGTCCCGGACGCGGAGCGTGAGCGCGAGCCCGGCCGAGCCCGTGCCGCGGACCTCCGTCCCCTCGCCCGCCACGGCGTACGTGCCGTCGTCGCGGCCCGTGACCCGCAGGCTGCCGCGGTAGGTGACGGAGTGCTTGCCGATGCGCACCTTCAGGCGGCCGGCCAGGACGTCCTCGCCCGCCTCCCGCTGGAGTCCCGGGATCGCCCGGGCGACCCGCGCGGGGTCGGCGAGCGCCGCCCGCAGCTGCCGGGCCGGAACCGGAACGAAGACCTCATGCTCCATGTCAGCCGAGCGTACCCAGTGGTGGCCGGTAATACCCTCCCCTCGGCCGCGACTCCTCCGTGTTCTGGGCCCCGACTCCTCCGTGTTCCCGGCCGCGACTCCCCCGTCTTCCCGACCGCGACTCCCCCGCTCCCCGTGTCGCGGCGCCCGGTCCGGCGTGGCAGGGCCGCGTCCGTTCAGCCGTCGCCGCCCGGCCGCACCAGCCCGCTCTCGTAGGCGAGCACCACCGCCTGGGCCCGGCTGCTCAGGCTGAGCTTGCTCATCGTGCGGTTGAGGTGGGTCTTGACGGTGGCCTCGCTGATGAAGAGGCGGTCCGCCGCCTCGGCGTTGGTCAGACCGCGCGCGACCAGCCGCAGCACCTCCATCTCGCGGGTGGTGAGCGCGCGCAGCCCCGGCGAGGAACCCCCGGGCGACTCCGGCTCCGCACGGGCCGTGAACGCCTCCACCAGCCGCCGCGTGACCACCGGCGCGAACAGCGCGTCGCCGCCGTGAACGGCCGTGACCGCCGCGAGCAGCCGCTCCGGTCCCGCGTCCTTGAGCAGGAAGCCGGACGCGCCGGCGCGCAGCGCCCCGTACACGTACTCGTCCAGGTCGAAGGTGGTGAGGATGAGGATGCGGGGCGCCGGTTCCACCGCCTCGGCGAGGATGCGCCGGGTGGCCTCGATGCCGGTCATCCCGGGCATGCGGATGTCCATGAGGACCACGTCCGGCCGGGTCTTGGCGGCCAGGGTCACCGCCTCGGCCCCGTCCGCGGCCTCGCCGGCGACCTCCATGCCCGGGGCGGCGCGCAGCAGCGCGACCAGTCCGCTGCGTACGAGGAACTGGTCGTCGACCACCAGCACTCTGATCATTCCGCGACGGTGTCTCCCCGGCGTGCGGCGTGTACCGACGTCGGCAGGGTCAGGCGCACGCCGAATCCCCCCTCGCTGCGCGGGCCGACGACGATCGTCCCGCCGTAGAGCTTGGCGCGCTCGCGCATGCCGATCAACCCGTGACCGACGTGCTCCCGCATCTTGTCCGAATCCACCCCCTTCCCCTCGCCCTTCCCTTCGCTCTTGCCCTCGTCCTTCCCGGCGGCTCTCCCGTCGTCGGCGACGGACACCGTCAACTGTCCGCCGGCGTAGCGGAGTTCCACCGTCGCACGTGCTCCCGGCGCGTGCTTGAGCACGTTCGTCAGCGCCTCCTGGACCACCCGGTACACGCACAGCTGCACCCCGGAGGACAGCGGTGCCGGCTCGCCGCGCACCCTGAGGTCGACCGGGACGCCGCCCGCGCGGACCCGGTCCACCATCTCCTCCAGCCGGTCCAGCCCGGGCGTGGGCTCGGCGGCCCCGCCCTGGGCGCCGGCCTCCGTGTCCGGCGTGGAGTCCGAACGCAACAGGCCGAGCATGCGCCGCAGTTCGGCGAGCGCCTCGGCGCTGGCGTCACCGATGGCGCCGAGCGCCCCGCGCGCGGTGCCGGCGTCGGTGTCGAACACGAACCGGGCGAGCCCCGCCTGGACGTTGATGACCGCCATGTGGTGGGCCACCACGTCGTGCAGCTCGCGCGCGATGCGCACCCGCTCCTCCGCCACCTCCCGCCGCGCCCGCTCGGCCTGCTCGGCGCGCAGCCGCACGGCCAGCTCGGCACTCCTGCGGGCGTGGTACCCGAACCTCCACAGGACGAGCGGATAGCCGACCGCCTGCCCGACAACGGCCGCCATCGCGTCGGAGTCGCTGATGAGCCCGGCGCACACCCACACCCCGCCCATCAGCACCGCGCACACGGCGGTGGTCCGGTGCGGGCGCGTGGCCGCCACCGTGTAGAAGGCGACCAGTGCGGCGGGCGAGTTCACCACCGGCCAGTGGCCGAGCGCGACGTACACGATCCAGGCGAGGTGGATGACGAGGAACACGCCCACGGGGGCGCGGCCGCGCACTACGAGCGGGAGGTTGATCAGGGCGACGAGCGTCCAGGCGGACGCGTCCAGCGGGGGCCACCCCTGTGTGGCGGCCTCGGCGCCGAGCAGACAGGCCACGGTCGCCGGCACCAGGGCCGTCAGGGCGTCGACCGCGAGGGGGTGGATCCGCACCGGCGCAGCGTAGACCCGGTGTACGGGGCTTAGCGTCAACCTTTCGCGGTACCGCGGAAGTTGCAGGAACCGCGCGCCTGCCGCGGGAGTTCGCGAAACGGTCCACCCGGAGGGGGATTCGGTCCGGCTCGCCCGCCCCTACGCTCGTGGGACGACGGCGGCGCGGGACACGCACCCGGCCCGCCGTGGGGTAGGGGGTACGGGGGAAACGGCGGCCGGTCCCGCTTCGGGGGAGGGACGGGCCGCCCGTCCCGTCGGCGGCCACGTCGATCCAGCCATCCGCGCGTCCCGCCCCCTTGCCGCTCCCCTCCTCACCTCAGCCCGAGTACCGCGGACGCGCCAGCGTCGAAGGCCGTGCCGTCGGCACCCGTGTGCGCAGCGCCGCGCGGGTGTCGGCGGCGAGGGCGGCCGGGGTGAGCGTGCGCGGGCGCGGGGCGGCCGGGTCCAGGCGGAGCACGGGGGTGGAACGGGCGGCCAGGACGAAGCCCCAGTCGCGGGGTGCGCCCCGCGCGCCGGGCGCACGGTCGGGACCGGCGGCGAAGCCGGGGTCGCGGCCGCCCACGCGGTAGGGGACGGTACGCAGGCCGGCGGCGCGGACCGTGGCGTCGACGGTCCAGAAGACGCGCGGGCGCAGGGAGTCGGAGCCCGCGTGCACGACGAGACGGCCGCCGGGTGCCAGGGCCCGGCGGGCCAGTCCGTAGAACTCCTGCGCGTACAGCTTGGTGCTCGCCGTGATGCCCGGGTCGGGCAGGTCCTCGATCACCACGTCGTACGCCGCCGGGGGCGCCCCGCGCAGCCAGTCGAAGGCGTCGGCGGTCGTCACGTGGACGCGCGGGTCGGCGTAGGCGTGGCCGTTCAGGCGGGTGAGCGCCGGGTCGGTGCGGGCCAGGCGGACCACGCCCGCGTCGAGTTCGACGACGTCCACCCGCTCCACGCCCGGGTGGCGCAGCACCTCGCGGGCGGCGAGGCCGTCGCCGCCGCCGAGGATCAGCACGCGCGCGTGCGGTCCGGCCATCGCGGGGTGGACCAGCGCCTCGTGGTAGCGGCGCTCGTCGTGGCCGCTGACGCGCAGCCGGCCGTCGAGGAAGAGGTTCAGCGGCCGGCCGCGGGTGCCGCCGGTGAGGACGACCTCCTGGACGCCGGTCCGCAGGGCCACGCGCACGTCGTCGCCGTACACCGCCTGGCGCGCGGCCCGTTCGAAGTCGCCGGCGAGGGCGGCGGCGGTGCCGAGCAGGCCGAGCACGGCGAGGTTGGCGCCCAGGAGCAGCCAGCGCCCGCGCGGGGTCAGGTCGCGCCGGAACAGGCCGAGGACCAGGGCGCCGCCCGCGACGACGTTGACCGCGCCGGTGAGCAGCGTGCCGGTCAGCTGGCCCAGCAGGGGCAGCAGGAGGAAGGGGAAGGCGAGGCCGCCGACGAGCGCGCCGACGTAGTCCGCCGCGAAGAGGTCGGCGACCGCGCCGCCCGCGTCCTGGCGGCGGATGCGCTGGATGAGCTCCATGAGCAGGGGCACCTCGGCGCCGATCAGCAGGCCTATCGCCAGCGAGAAGGCGACGAGCAGGCAGCGCGGGCCGTCCGCCCAGACGCCGCCCCAGCCGCCGGTCCAGGCGAACACCGCGTACAGCGCCATGGCGCTGCCGCCGCCGACGAGGGCGAGGGTCGCCTCGATGGCGCCGAAGGCCACCGCGGCGTGGCGCCTGAGGTGCTTGGCGAGGAGTGAGCCGACGCCCATGGCGAACACCATGACGGACAGGACCACGGAGGCCTGGGTGACCGAGTCGCCCATCAGGTACGAGGCGAGGGCGACGAGTTCGAGTTCGTAGACGAGTCCGCAGGCCGCGCAGACGAAGACGCCCGCGAGGACGAGGAACCGGCCGGTCCCCGGCCGGACGGGCAGCCGCGCGGGTCCGACCCGGGCGGGCGCCGGACGGGGTGGCGCCTGCCCGGGGGCCGGGGCGTGCGGGTCGATCACGACTGCGACGTTACGTCACGGACGCGCGACGCTTCGTCACCCACACGTGTGGAAAGGGGAGTTGCGGCCGCGTGTGGTGCTTGTGTCTCCTCATGCGGCCCGCGCCGGTGCGGAGCGCCGCGCTCCGACCCTGGTCCGGGTCGCCACCAGCTGGCCGTCCTGCGGGTAGGCGTGCCAGGTGCGCCAGTGCACCTGGCCCTCGCGCCGCTGCGCGAGCATGGCGGTGAACGCGTGCGGGCTGCCGGGGAAGACGCCGGCCAGGCCGTGCGGATGGTCGGAGACCAGGGCCAGCAGCTCCTGGGCGCGGCCCGCGAACATGCCCGGCGAGAGCACCTCGACGCGCGCCGCGAACTCGTACTCCCAGTCGTTCACGCGCTTGGCGACGCCGAGCGGGAGGGGCGTGCTGGAGCCCGCCAGGCATGCCACCGTCTCCGAGCAGGTGCCCCGCTCCTCGTCCAGGAGCACCTGGTGGGAGGCGCCGAGGAGTCTCAACTGAAGCCTCGCGTCGTCCAGTTCGAGGTCGAGTGTGGCCAGTGCGGGCAGCGGCTCGCGTCCCAGGGCCCAGGCGAGGTCCGCCGCGCGCGTGTCGGTGTAGGAGGTGTTCAGGGTCGTGAGCATGGGTCGGCTCCGCTAGCACGCAGAAGAAGTGAGGTGGGGTCCGGTCCGGCGCACCCCGGTCGACACGAGGGAAACGGCCCGGCCTGCACGAGGGAAACGGCCCGGTCGGCCCGGATCGGGAGAGGTGTGCGCGGGACGTCCCAGGGGCTGCGTCGGTATCTGTAGAGGGAATCATGAACGCCCGTGCCACCACAGCGTTTTTACCCAACTTTGTGGGGTTTACATCCCCTCGGGGGCCCCACAGCTCAACTGTTCAACTACGGCTTGCGCCCCGGCGCGTGCGGGGGCGCAGAGGCGCACGGGTCAGCACCTTGGCGCGCAGGCCGGCACTGCGGCACGCGGATCCGCGCCGGGGCGCCCGCCGGACCTCGTCTCCGACGGGCGCCGCCGGGGGACGCGGTTCCCCCCTGGAGCTCGGCTGCCCCGTGTCAGCTGCCTCCGCCGCATCCGCCCCCGCACGACGAGCCGCCCCCGCAGGAGGAGTGCCCGCCGCAGGAATGACCACCACAGGAGTGGTGCCCACCCGAGTGACCGCCGGAGTGGCCACCGGAGTGACCGCCCGAGTGGTGGCCGCCGGAGTGACCGCCCGAGTGGTGGCCGCCGGACGAGTCCCCGGACGACGACCCGCCGTCCCCCGCCCACCAGCTGCCGCCGCTCGCCCCCGCACCGCCGCCGGCCCCGCCGTAGGACCGCTTGCGCGGACGGCTCCCGGACCTCTGGGCGTTCCTGCGGCCCTTCGCGGCCGCCGAGGCCACGAGCAGCACCGCGATCACCGCCACCGCCAGACCGAAGACCATGGCGTCCCCCTCCTTCCGAACCCCTCCGGCACGACGTCCGGAGGTCCCCCGAAGCGGCCCCCCGCGGGCGCCTCGCTCATCGCGTGACCGGGGGATGCCCGCCGCCCCGCCCGGCCAAAGCACACTTGAGGAACTCCAGAGCTTCGGCGCAGGATGGCCCGCATGACCTCCAGCGCACGCCCGCTTCTGAACCGCCGGCTCGCCGAGTTCGGGACGACGATCTTCGCCGAGATGTCCGCCCTGGCCGTGGCGACCGGGGCGATCAACCTGGGGCAGGGCTTCCCCGACACCGACGGCCCCGAGGAGCTCCGGGAGGCGGCCGTGCGGGCGCTGCGCGAGGGGCGCGGCAACCAGTACCCGCCGGGCCCCGGCGTGCCCGAGCTGCGCACGGCGGTCGCGGAGCACCAGCTGCGGCGGTACGGCCTGTCCTACGACCCCGACACCGAGGTCCTGGTCACCGCGGGCGCCACCGAGGCCATCGCGGCCGCGCTGCTCGCGCTGGTGGAACCGGGGGACGAGGTCGTCGCCCTGGAGCCGTACTACGACTCCTACGCCGCCTGCATCGCGATGGCGGGCGGGCGGCGCGTGCCGGTGACGCTGCGCCCGCACGAGGGCGCCTTCCGGCTCGACCTGGACGAGCTGCGCGCCGCGGTGACCGGCCGCACCCGGCTGCTGCTGGTCAACACCCCGCACAACCCGACCGGCACGGTGCTCACCCGCGAGGAGCTCACCGCGATCGCCGAGCTGGCCGTGGAGCGGGACCTGCTGGTGGTCACGGACGAGGTCTACGAGCACCTGGTCTTCGACGACGCCGAGCACATCCCGCTGGCCACGCTCCCCGGGATGCGCGAGCGGACGGTGACGATCGGGTCGGCCGGCAAGACCTTCTCGTTCACCGGCTGGAAGGTCGGCTGGATCACCGCCGCCCCCGGCCTGGTCACCGCGGTCCGCTCGGCCAAGCAGTACCTGACGTACGTGGCCTCGGGCCCGTTCCAGTACGCGGTCGCCGAGGCGCTGGCGCTGCCGGAGTCGTACTTCGAGACGTTCCGCGCGGACATGCGGGCCAGGCGCGAGGTGCTGGCCGCGGGTCTGGGCGAGGCGGGCTTCGAGGTCTTCCGCCCGGCCGGCACCTACTTCATCACCACCGACATCCGCCCCCTGGGCGTCACCGACGGCTTCGCCTTCTGCCGCGCGCTGCCCGAGCGAGCGGGCGTGGTGGCCATCCCCAACGCCGTCTTCTACGACCACCGCGCCGAGGGCGCCCCCTACGTCCGCTTCGCCTTCTGCAAACAGCCGTCCCTGCTGGAAGAGGCGGCCACCCGCCTGAAGACCCTGGCCGGCTGACACGCCGCCGCTTGGGCTGCAATGGGGCGGTGCGCCGGTTCCGTACCGCAATATGCGCATGTGAGCCGCCTCAGCCTCCTGCCGTCGCCCCTTTCCGTCGCCCAGCCGGAGGCCGGGGGGAAGGGGGTGCTGCGGTCCGCGGTCCTGGCGGCCGCGCTGTTCACCGCGGTGCGGGTCGCCGGGGTGGGTGTCGTGGCGGTGGCCGCCTGGACGCACGGCAAGGATCCGGCCGCGCTGCTCGGGCGGTCCTGGGACTCGCTGTGGTACCTGCGGATCGCTGTTCACGGTTACGGCGCCGTCGAGCGCCCGCGTCCCGGAGTCGTCCACAACGACCTGGCGTTCTTCCCGCTCTACCCGGCGCTGATCCGCGCCGTCCGCACGGTGTTCCCGCTGGGCGGGGGCGCGGCCGGCCTGGTGGTGTCCTGGCTGGCGGCGACCGCGGCCGCCTGGGGGATTTACGCGGTCGGGGACCGGGTGCACGGGCGGGCCGTCGGCACCGCCCTCACCGTGCTGTGGGGCCTGCTGCCGCACTCGGTGGTGCTGTCGATGGGGTACAGCGAGCCCGTGCTCACCGCCTTCGCCGCCTGGTCGCTGTACGCGGTGCTCACCGGGCGCTGGGTGTGGGCGGGAGCGCTGGCCGCGCTGGCCGGGCTGTCGCGGCCCAACGGCTTCGCGGTGGCCCTCGCCGTGCTCGCCGCGGCGGCGCCGGCCGTGTGGCGGGCCCGGGGCCGCGTTTCCCACAGGCTGTGGACGGGCGTGGCGCTGGCCCCGCTGGGCTGGACCGGTTACGTGCTGTGGGCGGGCCGCCGCACCGGCGACACCCTCGGCGGCTACTTCCGCCTCCAGCGGCTGTGGGGCTCCCGCTTCGACTTCGGCGTCGGCGCGCTGCGCTTCGTCAAGCACCTGCTGCTGCACCACGACGCGTTCCTGTTCTTCGCGGCCCTGGTGCTGGTGGCGGCGGGCGTGCTGCTGTACGCGCTGCTGATCCTCGACCTCGCGCCCCTGCCGCTGGTCGTCCACAGCGGCGCGCTCCTCGTCGTGGCCTGCGGCGGCTCGGGCTTCTTCCAGTGCAAGCCGCGCTTCCTGCTGCCCGCCTTCCCGCTGCTGCTGCCGCCGGCCCGCGCCCTGGTGCGCACGGCGAGAGCCCGGCCCTGGCACGCGGCCGCGGTGGCCGGCGCCCTGGCCGGGCTCTCGTTCGCCTACGGGGCGTATCTCGTGGTGATCACGCACACGCCGTTGTAAGGCCTGACGCGGGTGCCACGCGCCTCGCCCGTGGCCCGCGTGCGAGGACTACTCCTCGTCGTCCCCGGGCTCGTCGGCCTCGTTGACGTCCTGCTCCAGGCCGAGCTGCTCGACGAGCCAGCGGTCGAACTCGATCGCGGCGCGCACCCAGCTGACCGTGGAGGAGACGAAGTGCTCCAGGCTCACGCCCATGCCGATCAGCATCTGCGCCTCGCCGATGAGGCGGACGGTGCCGTCGTCGTGGGTGTGGCTGTAGACCTTGGGCCACAGCGTCCGGCGGTTCCAGTCGTCGATGGATTCCAGCAGCTGCGGCTTCTCGTCGATCTTGTGGGGCCGGTCGTAGAACGTCCGTACCGAGAAGACCTGCTGGTCGTCCTCGCCGCGGAACATGAAGTACGTGCGGAACTGCTCCCACGGCGCCGCGAGGTCGCCCTCGTCGTCCACGACGTACTTGAGCTCCATCTGGTCGAGGAGCTGCTTCACGAGGTCCTGATCCGGGACGACGGGGCCCGCCGGTCCTTGGGGCTGCGGCTCGGGCTGGCCCCCGAAGTTCGGAATCGAGGACGGGTCGATGCTCACCGTGTTTTTCCCTTCGTACGGATCCCGCCATCCTCCCCCATGCGGGGAGGGGCGTGGCAAGCCCGCCGGGCGCTTGTCAGCCCTGGGCTGACATGATCCGGCCGACGGGTGGACGTCGGGCGGCGGGTGGGGGTGGGGGTCATGTCCCGGACACGAACCGGAAGGGCCGAACGGCCAGGCGCCGAGAAGGCGCCGCGCGGCCGGACGAGGTGGTGGCTGGTCGCGGCGGTCGCGGTGCTGCCGGCCATGGCTCTGCTCCCCTTCCTCGTCGCCTTCCTGGGCATGATCTTCTCCGACTCCGAGTACCCACTCGGCGGAGGACCCAAGGCGGTCTCCTGCACGCGGGCGCTGGCCTTCGGCGGGGCGGCCCTTCCCGACGGCGCCACGCCGGTCGGGGGGTGCGTGGAGCAGAGCTGGCAGGACGTCTCCTACAGCGCGGACTTCCGGATGCCGCGGGCCGGGGTCCGCGACTGGCTGCGCCGCACCTACCCGGACGCCCCGGCGCCGGAGACGGAGTTCTGCGCCGACGACGCGGACCTGTGTCTGGAGCTGAGCTGCACGCGGGGCCTGCCGGAAGGGGTGGGCGCCGACGCCGTACAGGTGAACGTGACGTACGAGGACGCCGGCACCGCCCTGGTCGACTTCGCGGCGTTCACGACATGAGCGCGGCGGCCCGCCACCCGGCTGCCGGGTGACGGGCCGCGCGGGCGCGTGGGCGGGCGGCCCTACAGCGTCTTGCCCGTCGCCGGGCCCACCAGCAGCCCGTCGCCGAAGCGGTCGACGCGGACCGTGTCGCCGTCCTTGACCTCGCCGGAGAGGATCTCCTTGGCCAGCCGGTCGCCGATGGCCGTCTGCACCAGGCGCCGCAGCGGACGGGCGCCGTAGGCCGGGTCCATGCCCTCGTCGGCGAGCCAGGCCAGCGCCTCGGGCGTGACGTCCAGCGTCAGGCGCCGCTCGGACAGCCGCTTGGCGAGGCGGCCGATGGCGAGCTCGGCGATCCGGCTCAGCTCCTCCTTGGTCAGCGCCGAGAAGACCACCAGGTCGTCCAGGCGGTTGAGGAACTCGGGCTTGAAGGAGGCGCGGACCACCTCCAGGACCTGCTCCTTCTTCTCCTGCTCACTGGTGACCGGGTCGACCAGGTACTGGCTGCCCAGGTTCGAGGTGAGCACCAGGATGGTGTTGCGGAAGTCGACCGTACGGCCCTGGCCGTCCGTCAGGCGGCCGTCGTCCAGCACCTGGAGGAGGACGTCGAAGACCTCCGGGTGGGCCTTCTCCACCTCGTCCAGCAGCACCACGCTGTACGGGCGCCGGCGCACCGCCTCGGTGAGCTGGCCGCCCTCCTCGTAGCCGACGTATCCGGGCGGGGCGCCGACCAGGCGGGCCACGCTGTGCTTCTCGCCGTACTCGGACATGTCGATGCGGACCATGGCCCGCTCGTCGTCGAAGAGGAAGTCGGCGAGCGCCTTGGCCAGTTCGGTCTTGCCGACACCGGTCGGGCCGAGGAAGAGGAAGGAGCCCGTCGGCCGGTCGGGGTCGGCGATCCCGGCGCGGCTGCGCCGCACGGCGTCGGAGACGGCGCGCACGGCCTCGCCCTGGCCGATCAGCCGCTTGCCGATCTCGTCCTCCATGCGCAGCAGCTTCTGCGTCTCGCCCTCCAGCAGGCGCCCGGCGGGGATGCCGGTCCAGGAGGCGACCACGTCGGCGATGTCGTCGGGGCCGACCTCCTCCTTGACCATGGTGTCCTTGGCGGCCTCCTCCTCGGCGCGCGAGGCGGCCTCCAGCTCCTTCTCCAGGGTCGGGATCTCCCCGTACAGCAGCTTGGATGCGGTGTCGAAGTCGCCGTCGCGCTGGGCGCGTTCGGCCTGGCCGCGCAGGTCGTCGAGCCGTTCCTTCAGCTCACCGACCCGGTTGAGGGACTGCTTCTCCTTCTCCCAGCGGGCGGTCAGGCCGCGCAGCTCCTCCTCCTTGTCGGCGAGGTCGCGGCGCAGCTTCTCCAGCCGCTCGCGCGAGGCCGCGTCGGTCTCCTTGTCCAGGGCCAGCTCCTCCATGCGCAGCCGGTCGACGGCGCGCTGGAGCTCGTCGATCTCGACGGGCGAGGAGTCGATCTCCATACGGAGCCGGGAGGCGGCCTCGTCGACGAGGTCGATGGCCTTGTCGGGCAGGAAGCGGGAGGTGATGTAGCGGTCGGACAGGGTCGCGGCGGCCACCAGCGCGCTGTCCGCGATCTGCACCTTGTGGTGGGCCTCGTAACGTCCCTTGAGGCCGCGCAGGATCGCGATGGAGTCCTCGACGGTCGGCTCGGCGACCAGCACCTGCTGGAAGCGCCGCTCCAGCGCCGGGTCCTTCTCGATCCGCTCGCGGTACTCGTCGAGCGTGGTCGCGCCGACCATGCGCAGCTCGCCGCGGGCCAGCATCGGCTTGAGCATGTTGCCGGCGTCCATGGCGGAGTCGCCGCCGGCGCCCGCGCCGACGACGGTGTGCAACTCGTCGATGAAGGTGATGATCCGGCCGTCGGAGTCCTTGATCTCGGCGAGGACGGTCTTGAGCCGCTCCTCGAACTCGCCGCGGTACTTCGCGCCCGCGACCATCGCGCCGAGGTCGAGCGCGACCAGCCGCTTGTCCTTCAGGGACTCGGGCACGTCGCCCTTGACGATCCGCTGGGCGAGGCCCTCCACCACGGCGGTCTTGCCGACACCCGGCTCGCCGATGAGGACCGGGTTGTTCTTGGTGCGGCGGGACAGCACCTGCACGACGCGGCGGATCTCCTGGTCCCGGCCGATGACCGGGTCCAGCCTGCCCTCACGCGCCGCGGCGGTGAAGTCGGTGCCGAACTTCTCGAGTGCCTTGTACTGGCCCTCGGGGTCCGCTGTGGTCACCCGGCGCCCTCCCCTCGCCTTCTGGAACGCCTCTTGCAGCTTCTTCGCGCCGGCGCCCTGCCGCTCGAGCACCTCTCCGGCCGCGCCGCCCTTGGCCGCGATGCCGATGAGCAGGTGCTCGGTGGACAGGTAGTCGTCGCCGAGGTCGCGCGCCCGGCTCTGCGCGTCCGCGATCACCGCGAGCAGCTCACGGTTGGGCTGCGGCGGCGCGACGGTGGAACCGGTCACGCTGGGCAGGGACGCGAGCACGCGCTCGGCGCCGGCGCGCACGGACGCCTGGTCGGCGTCGACGGCCGACAGCAGGTCGATGATGTTCTCGTTGTCCTGTCCCTCGAGCAGCGCGAGGAGCAGGTGGGCGGGGGTGAGATCGGGATGTCCCCCCGTCACGGCCCGGTTGCCGGCCGCGTTGATGGCGTCCCGGCTCCTGTTGGTCAGCTCGGCGTCCACGGTCGCTTCTCTCCTCCTTGGCGTCGGTGCTCTGCCACGTCTCCCAGTGCTGACTCATACAGCGTACACAAAGTTGAGTCTATTCCACTCAAGGCAGAGGTCGCCATGCCGTGCGGCTGGGACTCGCCAGGGCCGGCGGGTTAGGTTCCGGTGCATGGCCTCCACCACGTATTCCCTGGACCCCGGCGCACCCGACGCGGCGTACCTGAGCTTCTGGCGGGAGCGGCACCTGTGCACGCTGACGACGCTGCGCCCCGACGGCACCCCGCACGTCGTCCCGGTCGGGGTGACGTACGACCCGCGGGAACGGCTGGCGCGGGTGATCACCGACAAGGCGAGCGCCAAGGCGGCGAACGTGCTGGCGGCCGGCGAGCGGGGGGCGCCGGTGGCGGTGTGCCAGGTGGACGGGCGGCGCTGGGCGACGCTGGAGGGCCGCGCGTACGTCCGCACCGAGCCGGACCGCGTCGAGGAGGCGGTACGGCGCTACGCCGAGCGCTACGAGCGGACGCCGGCGCCCAAACCGTCCCGCGTGGTGATCGAGATCGAGCTCACCAGGGCGCTGGGCCGTGGCTGAACCGCCGGACGGCGGCGGGCGCGCGAGCGGCGGATTCCGGCCAGGACGCGGCGGGGGTGATACCCGGATGTTCCGGGCAAAGCTGCAGCGGCGTCACCGTGTTCAGGTCACGGTGACGCCGCTGCGGGGGGAAGCACCTGAGCGATCTGTTACGACGGGGGAATCGCGTCAGGCACTGCGGGGGGTGGCTGAGATGGTCCTGATGTCGGCGGGCTCCGGCGCCACCTGCCGGTGGTCCCGCTGGTCCAGGTTGACGAAGATCATTCCGTATCGGATGGCACACCGTACCGGCTGCGGCGCCCCCCGAGGACGTCGCAGACACCGGTACGCCCGTACGTCTCCGTCCTCGTCCCGCGTGACGACGACCGGCTCACCGAAGACGGCCACCATCAGCGAGTCACCGCTGTGGGGGATGGCGGTGACCAGGTCGATGAAGTGCCAGCCGGAGCGGTACGCGGTGGCCATCTCTCGACGGAAGGACCGGTCGTCGGGTGGTGTGGTCACATCAGCTCCCGGATCCACCTGTCGCGGCGCTCGCACCGCCGGCGGTCGCGGAGTTCTGGGCCACCAACGGCCAGGTGCTGTTCGCCCGAACATCGCTCTTCGCACCGGAGAGGCCGCTCAGCGCGCCGAGGGCAACAACGGCGGAGAAGGCGGCGACAAGCACCGAGCGAAGCAGTCTGTTACGCATAATCGGCTTCGTCCTCACTTGAAGGTCCCCTTTTCCCCCGTCACGTATGACGATGGCTCATTCGGGCACGTCATGGCCACACAATCGGTGCATCATGTTCCTGCATGTTCAGGACCCTGGGGGGTGGAGATTTGGCTACGAATCACATAAAAGCGACACATCCCCATGCGATGAACGAGCTGTGCCCGGAAGGCAGTCGTCTGTACGCGGCGGCGCTGCGCGCCGGGCGGATCGCCCGCACGGACGCGGAACCCGCGCCCTGCCTGATGGAGTTCGCCCTGCTCCACCCCGATCCCGACGACCCCAACTGGCTGCGCCCGGTGCCTCCGGCGCTCGCCCTGGCCCAGCGCCTCACCCCCATCGAACGGGAGATCAACGAGCGCCGCCAGGCGGCCAGCGAGATCGCGGACGCCTTTGAGCCGTTCATGGCCCTGGGCGGCCAGTCGGCGTCCGGCGGCGGCTCGATCACGGTCCTCGAGGGCGGCGAGCGGATCAACACCGCGCTCAACCTCGCCACCGCCCAGTGCCACACGGAGATGCTCACCGTCCAGCCCAGCGACCGGGTCTCCGAGCGCAGCGTCCTGCGCGGCCTGGAGCGCGACCGCCCCCTGATCGAGCGCGGGGTGCGCATCCGCACCCTGTACCAGCACACCGCCCGCTACAGCCAGGAGAAACTCGCCTACGCCGCCCAGCTCGCCGACGGCAAGGTGGAGTACCGCTCCATCGACGAACTGGTGGAGCGCCTGATCATCTGCGACGAGACGGTCGCCTTCATCCCCACCCGGGACGACCAGCAGGTCGCCCTGGAACTGCGCCACCCCGGCCTGGTCCGCTACCTGATCAAGGTCTTCGAGTTCATGTGGAGCCGAGCGGTCCCCCTCAGCGCCGGCGCCCCCTACGAGACCGCGCCCGACGGCATCACGGAGATCCAGCACTCCATCGCCAAGCTCCTCGTCGAGGGCCACGTCGACGAGGCCATCGCGCGCCGGCTCGGCATGAACGTCCGCACCTGCCGCGCCCACATCGCCAAGCTGGCCACCGCGCTGGGCAGCGGCAGCCGCGCCCAACTGGGCTATCTCATCGCGCAGTCGGGAATCCTGGAGCAGGGGCACTGACACCGACGGAAGGGACCCCAGTGAGCCCGGCACCCCATCCGGAGCACGGCGCGGCCGACCTGTGCTCCGCGGGAACGGCACTGTACGAACGCGCCCTGCGCGACGGCCGGCTGCCCGCCGAGGAGGCTCAGGAGGCGCCCTGCCTGGTCGACTTCGGGCTGCTGCACCCCGCGGTCGACGAACCCGGCCGGCTGGAGCCCGTCGCCCCGGCCACCGCGCTGCACCGGCTGCTGCGCGCCACGGCCGAGCGCATAGCGGACGAACGGCGCCGGGAGGAGCGGCTCACGGAGAGCTTCGCGCCCCTGCTGCGCCTCGGCGGCCGGCAGCCGCGTACCCCGGAGACCTCCGCGTTCCGGCTGCTGAGCGGCACCGAGCGGATCAACCGGGCCATCGACGCGGCGATGGCCGACGCGTCCGGCGAGTGCCTGTGCGTCCAGCCGCCCGTGCGCCGCGTCAGCAACGAGCGCGCCGAGACCGCGGAGGCCATCTCCATGGTCCGCGACCAGGCCCTGCTCGACCGCGGCGGCCGCATCCGCACCCTCTACCAGCACACGCACCGCCATCTCCCGCTCGCCCGCGCCCGCTACGAGCAGCTCAGGGGCGACGTCGAGGCGCGCTCGCTCGACGAGGTCACCGACCGGCTCATCGTCGTCGACCGCACCGTCGCCTACGTCCCCGCCAACGAGGACGGCACCCTCGCCCTGGAGATCCGCCACCCCGCCCTCATCACGTACTTCGTCACCGCCTTCGAGCGGTTCTGGCGGCTGGCCACCCCGATGCACCCCCCTGCCGTCCAGCAGCCCTCCGCGGACGGCATCACGCCCCGCCAGCGGGCCATAGCGGGCCTGCTCGTGGAGGGGCACACCGACTCCGTCATCGCCCACCGGCTGGGCATGAACGTGCGCACCGCGCGTGTGCACATCGCCAAGCTCGCCGCCACCCTCGGCAGTGAGAGCAGGGCCCAGCTGGGCTACCTCATCGGCCGGTCGGGGATCCTGGACCCGCAGCACCGGGAACGCTGACCGCGCCCGCCCCGGCCGTGCGCGGGGCGCCGTCCAGGCCCGCCTGGGCGATCCGCACGCCCAGCTGCGTACGGCTGGCCGCGCCCAGCGTCTCCGACAGGCGGGCGATGTGGGCCCGGCAGGTGCGCACGCTGATGCCCAGCCGTTCGGCGATCACGGCGTCCTGATGGCCCTCGGCGAGCAGCGCGGCGATGGACTGCTCGCGGTGGGAGATGCCCTCGATGCCGGTGTCGGGCAGCGGCGCGGTCAGCGGGATCGCCAGCCGCCACAGCCGCTCGAAGACCGTCACCAGGTACTCCACGAGGGCCGGGTGACGCAGCTCCAGCGCCATCGTGCGGTCGGCGTTGGCGGGCACGAAGGCGACCGTGCGGTCGAACAGGATCAGCCGGTCGATGACCTCGTCCAGGGTGCGCGCCTCGACCGCGTCGCCCATGAGCTCCAGGTAGTTGAGCAGGCCCTGGCCGTGCCGGGCCACATGGGTGTAGAGGTCGCGCATCCGCACCCCGCGCCCGCGCAGCGCCAGCGCCCGGTGCAGGCCCTCGGTCAGCTCGTGCTCGCGGCGGATGCCGCCCGGCTGCACGGTCAGCACCTCGGTGGTGCACGCCTCGGTCGCCTCGTCCATGGCCGCCTGGATGCGCGACAGCCCGTCCAGCACCCGGATCGCGGTGCCCTCGCCCGCCGCCGAGGACAGCTGCACCTGGCGGCCGAGCCCGGCGTACCGCTCGAAGGCGGCCACCGCCGAACCCACCCGCCGGTGACTGTCGCTGACCTCGTCGTACATCCCGCGCAGCAGCCGGGTCATGACCTCCTGGGGCGCGGTGGGCACCAGGAAGTCCATGTCGTCGGGGTCGGGGTGCAGCAGGGCCAGTTCAAGCAGGCACGGCACCGGCTCGGCGTCCCGGCGCGGCACACGGCCCCGCCGCACGGCCCGGGAATACACGCGCTCCCCGGCCCCGCACAGTCGGTCGGCACCGTGTGGATGCTCCTCCGCCCCGTGCCCGGCCATGGCCCATCACACCCCCGGTTTCCGCCTCTTCCGCAGCGCAACTATGCGCGGACCGGACCGGCTGTGCAACACGGCTCCCTGGGGGCCGGCTCTCCATAAGCACCGGTTTCACCCGGTGTGCACCGGCCTCCGCCTGGCGCGTTGCAGCAAGGTGACGAGGCGTGCGGGAGCTTTACCTGAGGCCGATCGCCACGCACGCCGACCGGTACCTGGCCGTGCAGATGTCGGAGACCTTGTAGATGCCGTCGGCGATGACGGTGTCCTTGATGTTGTTCTTGGTCAGCGCGACCACGGAGACCAGCTGGGAGGGGACGTCCTTGTTGGTCGGGCTGCTGACCTTGTCCCGGGTCAGGGAGTCGAACTGGATGTCCTTGCCCTGGACCTTGGCGACGGCCATCTCGGCGGCGGTCTCGGCCTCCGTCGGGTAGGACTTGTAGACGCTCATGTACTGCTCGCCGGCGACGATCCGCTGCACCGCGTCGAGTTCGGCGTCCTGGCCGGTGATCGGGGGCAGGCTGGTGACGCCCGCCGCCTTGAGGGCCTTGATGACACCGCCGGCCATGCCGTCGTTGGCGGAGTAGACACCGGCGATGTTGTTCTTGCCGATCTCGCTGATCGCCTGGGCCATGTTCGCCTGGGCGTTCTCCGGCTTCCAGTCCTTGGTGTCGTAGGACGCGGCGATCGTCACCTTGCCGTTCAGCTGGGCCAGCGCGCCCTGCTTGAACTGCTTGGCGTTGGGGTCGGTGGGCGACCCGTTCATCATGACGATCTTGGAGGAGGTGTCGCGGCTCGAACCCAGGGCGTCCAGCAGGGAGCGGCCCTGCACCTCGCCGACGAGCTCGTTGTCGAAGGAGATGTACGCGTCGATCGGGCCCTCGGCGAGCCGGTCGTAGGCGATGACCGGGATGCCCGCGTCCTTGGCCTTCTTCACCTCGCCGGCGATCGCGTGCGAGTCCACCGCGTCGAGCAGGATGACGTCGACCTTCTCGTCGATCATCCGCTGCATCTGGCTGACCTGCTTGTCCGCGTCCGCGCCCGCGTTGGCGTAGTCCACCTTGCCCTGGTTGCGGGTGAGGGAGGCGACCTTGTCCTTGATGATGGGGAAGTCGAACTTGTCGTAGCGCGTGTTCGCCGTCTCCGGCAGCAGCAGACCCACCTTCACGTCGTCGCCCTTGGTCGGGCTCGCATCGGCGCTGCTCCCTGACCCGCCGAGCGCCCCGCAGGCGGCCAGCGAGAAGGACAGCGTGGGCGCGGCCACGGCTATGGCGATACGACGCATCGAGGTGCTCACTTCTGGTGCCTTCCGGACGAGGACGCAGCATTGCGACCCAGGTGACTGAAAAGCCAACGCGCAGGCGACCATCGACGTCAAGCGGAACCACTTAACGAGATGACAACACCACGCTCCGCTGCACCTGTGAAGACCTTGGAAATCGTTGCGGAACCCCCTCCAAACGCCCTTTACGGACCCTCCATCGAGGCGTGGTTCATCTTCGCGCAAAGTTCCGAACAACCTTTGGCCATCGAGCACGGCAGCGAAAGAACTCGGCCAAGTGGCATCCGGGCACGGACGGACCGAGGCCGGGAGAGCCCTTCTCGGGCTCTCCCGGCCTCGGTCCGTCGTCCGCCTGCCGTCAGTCCGGCTGCTGCCGCTTGGGGCGCCAGACGACCAGCGCGCTGGTCTGCTGGACCTCCTGGTACGGCACCAGGTCGCGGCGGTAGGAGGCGTGCACGGCGGCCTCGCGCTGGCGCATGGTGGCCGCCGCGCCCTCCAGGGCCGCCTGGAGCTCCGCGACGCGGGACTGCAGCGCGGCGACCTGGTTCTCCAGTTCGATGATCCGCTTGATGCCGGCCAGGTTGATGCCCTCGTCCTGCGACAACTGCTGCACCTGGCGGAGCAGTTCGATGTCACGGGCCGAGTAACGGCGGCCCCGGCCGGCGGTGCGGTCGGGGGAGACCAGGCCGAGCCGGTCGTACTGGCGAAGGGTCTGCGGGTGCAGCCCGGACAGCTGCGCCGCCACGGAGATGACGTACACCGGGGTGTCTTCCGTGAGTTCGTACGGGTTGCGACGACGGCCGTCCATCTCAGTCATGCTCCCTTCGCGGCCTCGAACAGCTCCGCCCGCGGATCCTCGCCCGCCATCGCCTCGCGGTACGCCTCGAGCGCGTCACGAGCCTTCCCCGACAGGTCCTTCGGGACACTCACCTCCACGGTGACCAGCAGGTCGCCGCGGGAGCCGTCCTTGCGGACCGCGCCCTTGCCGCGGGCCCGCATCGTACGGCCGTTGGGCGTGCCCGGGGGCAACTTCAGCGTGACCGGCGGCCCGCCGAGCGTGGGCACCCGCACCTCGCCGCCGAGCGCGGCCTCCGGGTAGGTGACCGGCACGGTGACGGTGAGGTTGTCGCCCTTGCGGCCGAAGACCGGGTGCGCCCCGACGTGCACCACCACGTACAGGTCGCCGGCCGGTCCGCCGCGCTCGCCCGGGGCGCCCTTGCCGCGCAGCCGGATGCGCTGCCCGTCGTTCACCCCGGCGGGGATGCGGACCTGCATCGTCCGGGACGACTTGGCGCGGCCGGAGCCCTTGCAGACCTCGCAGGGGTTCTCCGCGATCAGGCCGCGGCCCTTGCAGTCCGGGCACGGGTCGGTCAGCGAGAACCCGCCGCCCGAACCGCGCGCCACCTGGCCGGTGCCGACGCAGGTCGGGCACACCCGCGGGGTGCCGTTCTTGTCGCCGGTGCCCGAACAGGCCTTGCACGGCTGCTGGCTTGACATGCGCAGCGGGACCGTCGCGCCCTCGATGGCCTCCGTGAAGCTCAGCGTGACCTCGGACTCGATGTCCTGGCCGCGCCGCGGCTGGGTGCGGGTGCCGGTCTGCGTGCCGCCCCGGTTGAACAGGCCCCCGAAGACGTCACCGAGCCCGCCGCCGAAGCCTCCGCCTCCGCCCTGGGCGCCGCCTGAGGAGAAGAGGTCGCCCAGGTCGAAGTTGAAGGAGCCGCCGCCCGCCCCGGGGCCGGGACGGAAGCCGCCGTTGCCGAACAGGGCGCGGGCCTCGTCGTACTCCTTGCGCTTCTTGGGGTCGCCGAGCACGTCGTTGGCCTCGGAGATCTCCTTGAAGCGCTCCTCGGCCTTGGCGTTGCCCTTGTTGGCGTCCGGGTGGAACTCGCGGGCGAGCTTCCGGTACGCCTTCTTGATCTCGGCCTCGGTCGCGTCCTTGGGGACGCCGAGGACCTTGTAGTAGTCCTTCTCGATGAAGTCCTTGGTGCTCATCCCCGACGTCCCTCCTCTCGTGCTCCGTTGGTTATTACGTCAGCCCTCCTCAGGGCCGCTGTCCTTGTCCTCGCCCGGCGCGTCGCCCTCGGCGGCGCCGGACTCCTCGCCCGGCTTGACCGTCTGGGCGCCGGGCTGGGGCTCGGCCACCGCCACCCGCGCGGGGCGGATGGTGCGTTCGCCGATCCGGTACCCGGGCTGCAGAATCGCCACGCACGTCGTCTCGGTGACGTCCGGTGCGTAGGAGTGCATCAGGGCCTCGTGGATCGTCGGGTCGAAGGGCTCGCCCTCCTTGCCGAACTGCTGGAGCCCCATCTTGGCCGCGACGGTCTCCAGCGACTCGGCGACGGACTTGAACCCGCCCACCAGTTCGCCGTGTTCCCGCGCGCGTCCGATGTCGTCGAGCACGGGCAGGAGCTCGGTCAGGAGGTTCGCGATGGCGATCTCCTTGACCGCGATCCGGTCGCGCTCGACCCGGCGCCGGTAGTTCTGGTACTCCGCCTGCAGCCGCTGGAGGTCCGCGGTGCGCTCGCCGAGCGCGGTGCGCACCTGGTCCAGCTGGGCCGTCACGGCGGCCGTGCGGTCCGCGTCCCCGGCCGGGGCCGCCCCCTTGTCATGGGAGGCGGCCTGCGGCTCGGCGTCGTCAGAGGTGGCGCCGGAGGGGACGTCGGGCTGCTGAGGCTGAGCCTGCGGCTGCTGCTCGTCGAAGCCCGGGGTCTCCTCCGTCACGCGGCACCGTCCTTCCGGTCCTCGTCGACGATCTCGGCGTCGACGACGTCGTCGTCCGCCTTCGCCTGGCCGGCGCCGGCGTCACCGGCACCGCCGGCGGCCTGCGAGGCCTGGGCGTCGGCGTACATGGCCTGGCCGAGCTTCTGGGAGACGGCGGCGACCTTCTCGGTGGCCGTGCGGATCTCGGCGGTGTCCTCGCCCTTGAGCTTCTCCTTCAGCTCGGCGACGGCCTCCTCGACCTCCGTCTTGACCTCGCCCGGGACCTTGTCCTCGTTGTCCTTGAGGAACTTCTCGGTCTGGTAGACGAGCTGCTCGCCCTGGTTGCGGGTCTCGGCGGCCTCGCGGCGGCGGTGGTCCTCCTCCGCGTACTGCTCGGCCTCCTGGCGCATGCGGTCGACCTCGTCCTTCGGCAGCGAGGAGCCGCCGGTGACGGTCATCTTCTGCTCCTTGCCCGTGCCCAGGTCCTTGGCGGTCACGTGCATGATGCCGTTGGCGTCGATGTCGAAGGAGACCTCGATCTGCGGGACGCCGCGCGGCGCCGGCGGCAGACCGGTCAGCTCGAACATGCCGAGCTTCTTGTTGTACGCGGCGATCTCGCGCTCGCCCTGGTAGACCTGGATCTGCACCGACGGCTGGTTGTCCTCGGCCGTGGTGAAGATCTCCGAGCGCTTGGTCGGGATGGTCGTGTTGCGCTCGATCAGCTTGGTCATGATGCCGCCCTTGGTCTCGATGCCGAGGGACAGCGGGGTGACGTCGAGCAGCAGGACGTCCTTGACCTCGCCCTTGAGGACACCGGCCTGGAGCGAGGCGCCGATGGCGACGACCTCGTCCGGGTTCACGCCCTTGTTGGCCTCCTTGCCGCCGGTCAGCTCCTTGACGAGCTCGGCGACGGCGGGCATGCGGGTGGAACCGCCGACGAGGACGACGTGGTCGATCTCGTTGATGGAGATGCCGGCGTCCTTGATGACGTTGTGGAACGGCGTCTTGCAGCGCTCCAGCAGGTCCGCGGTCAGCTGCTGGAACTGGGCGCGGGTGAGCTTCTCGTCCAGGTGCAGCGGGCCCTCGGCGGACGCGGTGATGTAGGGCAGGTTGATCGAGGTCTCGGAGGACGAGGACAGCTCGATCTTGGCCTTCTCCGCGGCCTCGCGCAGACGCTGGAGGGCCATCTTGTCCTTGGACAGGTCCACGCCGTGGCCGGACTGGAACTGCTTGACCAGGTAGTCGACGACGCGCTGGTCCCAGTCGTCGCCACCGAGGTGGTTGTCACCGTTGGTGGCCTTCACCTCGACCACGCCGTCGCCGATCTCCAGCAGGGAGACGTCGAAGGTGCCGCCACCGAGGTCGAAGACCAGGATGGTCTGGTCGTCCTTGTCGAGGCCGTACGCCAGGGCGGCGGCCGTCGGCTCGTTGACGATGCGCAGCACGTTCAGACCGGCGATCTCGCCGGCCTCCTTGGTGGCCTGGCGCTCGGCGTCGTTGAAGTACGCCGGGACGGTGATGACCGCGTCGGTCACCTTCTCGCCCAGGTAGGACTCGGCGTCCCGCTTCAGCTTCTGCAGCACGAAGGCGCTGATCTGCTGCGGGTTGAAGTCCTTGCCGTCCAGGTTGATCTTCCAGTCGGTGCCCATGTGGCGCTTGACCGACCGGATGGTCCTGTCGACGTTGGTGACGGCCTGACGCTTGGCCACCTCGCCGACCAGCACCTCGCCGTTCTTGGCGAAGGCGACGACGGACGGCGTGGTCCTGGCGCCCTCGGCGTTGGTGATGACGGTGGGCTCGCCGCCCTCCAGAACGCTGACGACGGAGTTAGTCGTGCCCAGGTCGATGCCGACCGCACGTGCCATGGTGATTTCCTCCAGCTGACTTGAGTGGAACGGACTCAAGTGTGCACGACGCCTCGCGCTGGGTCAACAGACCTGAGCCGGACGGGCTCAACTCTTATCCAGCACTTACACGCATGGCCGCGTTGACCTGCGGTTATGCAGGCTGCCGGTGGATCGCCGATCGGTACGGAGGGTGGCGGGTGACGTATTCAGGTTGACCGGGCGGGCGCGCGGGTGCCGGAGCGGGGGCCCCCGGAGCGCGGCGGCGCCGGGAGTCCCACGTCCTTGCGCACGCGTGCCCGGGAGCGCGCGTCGTAGACATCTGCGGCCGCCCGGCCCCGGGCCGTCCGGGTGGTGTCGTGCTGCGCGGCGCCGCCCTGAGTGGCGTGGGTCCGGGTGAGGTGCGTCTGGGTGCCGTACGCCCCCTGCGCGCCCCGCTCCGGCCGCCCCCTGGGCCCGTACACCCGCACCCGGAGCAGGCCGAGGACCGCCGGCAGGCTCACCCCGGCCACCCACAGCACGGCGTCCCGGCCGAGCCAGCCGGCGTGGACCAGCGCGCCGACCAGCACGGCCGCGAAGGCCCAGGCGCCGAGCAGCACGGTCGCGCCCGGTCCGGTGAGCCCGAGCCGGCGCAGCCGGTGCGCGAGGTGGTCGGGGCCGCGACGCCGCAGGGGGCGCCCCGCGAGCCTCCGGGAGAGCACGACCAGGACGGCGTCGGCGCTCGCGACGGCGGTGAGCGCGAACAGCACGGCGGCGGTGGACAGCGCGTCGTAGCCCGTCCGGGTGAGCACGGCGGCCGAGGCGAGGACGAAGCCGGTGAACAGCGAGCCGCAGGCGCCGAAGGCGATCCGCGCGGGATGCCAGTTGTGCATGAGGAAGCCGGTCAGGGCGGCCGCCAGCACGCTCAGCAGCACCGCCAGGTCGTCCATCATCTCCACCGCCGCGCACGCGCCCGCGCCGAAGGCGGTGAGCACGCCCACCGTGCCGGCCAGCCCGTCCGCGTGGTCCAGCCCCCGGAAGGCGACGGCCACACAGGCGATCCAGGCCACCGAGGCGATCCCCATGGGCAGCCCGGTCTCGCCGTAGGGCACCACGAAGGCGGCCGCGACGAGCGTGCCCACCAGCAGCAGCCGCGTCCTGATCCGCCACACGTCCGCGACGAGCCCGAGGACCGCGACCCCGGCGCCCGCGGACAGCAGCCGTCCCACGGGCGCGCTCAGCGGCGCCGCGCCGGTCCAGCCCCCGGCCGCCGCGACCACGCACGTGCTGACCACGACGGCCAGACCCCCGAGCAGCGGTACGGGGCGCAGCCGCCGCCTGCGGTCGACAAGCCCCAGCCGCAGCGCGAGCACCCGGAGCAGCGCCGAGAGCGCGGCGGCGGCCAGAAGGGCGGTGATGGCGGTGGCGATCCCGTAGAGCACGGTTCTTAAATTAGGTGCATATCGGTCGATCGGGTGTGAATAACACGATCAGAACAGGGTGGGATCGGCTTGAATCGTGAATCGTCGGACCACCCTCAGCGACTCAGATCACGCCGCACCCGGCTGCATTGCGACGGAGGATGGGGGTAGTCTCAGACGGACTGCATAAGTTACCGCTTAGTAATAACTCCTCAGTAATCTCGAGGCCGCCTCAGGAGCCCCAATGCAACTCGCCGCGATCATCGTGTCGCTGGTCCTGACCGTGGTCGGCGTTGCGCTGCTCGCCCGTGCCATCGGCCAGTTCGTCCGGTACTTCAAGCTGGGCCAGCCCGTACCCGCCGGCGCCCGGTCCGACAACCCCTACCAGCGGAGCGTGACCCTGGTCCGGGAGTTCCTCGGCCACACCCGCATGAACCGGTGGGGCATCGTCGGCATCGCCCACTGGTTCGTGGCGATCGGGTTCCTGACGCTGCCGCCGACCCTCGCGCAGGCCTTCGGCCAGCTGTTCCAGGCCGACTGGACGCTGCCGGTCATCGGCGACTTCCTGCCGTTCGAGATGTACATCGAGTTCATCGGCGTGATGACCGTGCTCGGCATCGCCGTGCTCATGACGATCCGGCTGCTGAGCCTGCCGTCGCGGCCCGGCCGCAAGTCCCGCTTCGCCGGCTCCAAGGCCGGCCAGGCCTACTTCGTCGAGTACGTCATCCTCACCATCGGCCTCGCGATCTACGTCCTGCGCGGCCTCGAGGGCGCCCTGCACCACGTGGACCACTACGAGGCCGGGTACTTCGCCTCGTACCCGCTGGTCCTCGCCTTCAAGGGCCTCGGCGTCACCACCCTGCAGAACCTGGTCTACCTGGTCGCGATGATCAAGATCGGCACGTCCTTCGTGTGGATGATCGTCGTCTCCCTGACCACCAACATGGGCGTGGCCTGGCACCGCTTCCTGGCCTTCCCCAACATCTGGTTCAAGCGCAACGCCACCGGCGAGACCGCGCTCGGCGCCCTCCAGCCGATGACGAGCGGCGGCAAGCCGATCGACTTCGCGGACCCGGGCGAGGACGACGTCTTCGGCGTCTCCCAGGTCGAGCAGTTCTCCTGGAAGGGCCTGCTGGACTTCTCCACCTGCACCGAGTGCGGCCGCTGCCAGTCGCAGTGCCCCGCCTGGAACACCGGCAAGCCGCTCTCCCCCAAGCTGCTGATCATGTCGCTGCGCGACCACGCGCACGCCAAGGCGCCCTACCTGCTGGCCGGCGGCGGCAAGACCATGGAGGGCGGGGAGAAGGCGTCCGAGGAGGCCCTGAAGGACGTCCCGGCGTCCGCCCTCGCCGAGGCCGAGCGCCCGCTGATCGGCACCGTCGAGGAGAACGGCGTCATCGACCCGGACGTCCTGTGGTCCTGCACCACCTGCGGCGCCTGCGTCGAGCAGTGCCCGGTCGACATCGAGCACGTCGACCACATCGTCGACATGCGCCGCTACCAGGTCATGATCGAGAGCGCGTTCCCCTCCGAGGCGGGCACGATGCTCAAGAACCTGGAGAAGAAGGGCAACCCCTGGGGCCTGGCCAAGAAGCAGCGCCTGGAGTGGCTCAAGGAGGTCGACTTCGAGGTCCCGGTCGTCGGCAGGGACATCGAGGACCTCACCGAGGTCGAGTACCTGTACTGGGTCGGCTGCGCCGGCGCCCTGGAGGACCGCGCCAAGAAGACCACCAAGGCCTTCGCCGAGCTGCTGCACATCGCGGGCGTCAAGTTCGCGATCATGGGCGGCGACGAGAAGTGCACCGGCGACTCCGCCCGCCGCCTGGGCAACGAGCCCCTGTTCCAGGAGCTCGGCATGGAGAACGTGATGGCCCTGAACACCGCGTTCGGCGAGGAGCTGGACGACGAGGGCAAGGTCACCCCGGAGTCGAGGAAGCCGAAGTCGGCGAAGAAGATCGTCGCCACCTGCCCGCACTGCCTCAACACCCTGGGCAACGAGTACCCGCAGCTCGGCGGCGACTACGAGGTCATCCACCACACCCAGCTGCTCCAGCACCTCGTCGACGAGGGCAAGCTCGTCCCCGTCACCCCGGTCGAGGGCATCATCACCTACCACGACCCGTGCTACCTGGGCCGCCACAACAAGATCTACACGCCCCCGCGCGAGATCATCGGCAAGGTCCCCGGCCTGCGCAACGAGGAGATGCACCGCCACAAGGAGCGCGGCTTCTGCTGCGGCGCCGGCGGCGCGCGGATGTGGATGGAGGAGCGGATCGGCAAGCGCATCAACAACGAGCGCGTGGACGAGGCCCTGTCGCTGAACCCCGACATCGTCTCCACCGCCTGCCCGTTCTGCCTGGTCATGCTGACCGACTCCGTCAACGGCAAGAAGAACGACGGCAAGGCCAAGGAGTCCATCCAGGTCGTCGACGTCGCCCAGCTCCTGCTGGACTCCGTCAGGACGCCGGTCGACCCGGCGGGCGAGGTGGCCGGCGAGACCGAGCCGGAGCCCGAGCCGGTGAAGTGACCGCGGCCTGACGACGGCGTGACGGCGGCCCCTGTCCGGGTGGGACAGGGGCCGCCGTCGTCTGCGCCCGGAGCCGCCGTCGTCTGCGCCCGGAGCCGCCGTCGTCTGCGCCCGGAGCCGCCGTCGTCTGCGCTCGGCGCGCCCGCAGGCCGGCGCGGCCCGCGGCTACGCGCCCTTCGGGGCCGCCTGCTGGACGACGTCGAAGGACCACAGGGTGGACCCGGTGGCCGCGGGCTGCGGCCGCTGTCCGCCCTCGCCCTCGCTCTCGCCCTCACCGCGGTGCGCGGCCCTCATAGGCCCCTCGAGCCACGCCTGGAACGACTCCTCGTCCCGCCAGCGCGTGTAGACGAGGTACTGGTCGGTGCCCTCGACCGGACGGAGCAGCTCGAACCATTCGAAGCCGTCCGAGTTCTCCACGGCGTGGGCACGGTGGGCGAACCGCTTCTCCAGCGTCTCGCGCTGCTCGGCCGGCACGGTCAGTACGTTGATCTTGACTACGCTCATGCCCCCATGGTGCCCGCTCCCGCGCCCCTCCGGTTCCTCGAACACACGTGACGACGCAACCTCGGGCGCGCCCCGGTCGGGTCCCTCAGGGTCGTCCCCGGGGCTCCCTTAGGGGATGTCACAGCTCAGCCGCAAAGGGCCACCGAACGCCCGGCCCCCGCACGTCACTCTCCGGGACCGGGTACGTTCGATGACGTGGCTGGATTCAGGATCGGACGCGGCGGCCGGGACAACCGCGCCCCGCAAGCGCGACCGCAACGACCCCCGTACGGACAGCAGGCCCCCCAGGCCCCGTCGTACGGCTACCCCCCCGCGCCGCAGCCGTACCCGCAGGCGCAGCCCCGCTCCGGGCGCGGCAGAGCCGGCGGGCCGGGCGGCGGGTGGCCACAGGCCCAGGGCGGCGGCCAGGCAGGCGGCTACGGGGGCGGCTACGGCGGTCAGGGCGAGCCGGAGTACTTCGGCGACGGCGGCGCGTACGCGCAGGGCGCCCCCGACCCGTACGCGGCCAACAACCCGGGTCACACCCAGGCGTTCGCGGTCGGCGAGGACCCGTACTCGCAGGGCGGGACCTACCGCGCGGGCTCGGCCCCGGCCGGCCCGATCGGCCCGCGCCTGCACTGGAAGGACCTGCTGCGCGGGATCGTCCTCTCCCCCAAGCAGACGTTCCTCCAGATGCGCGACTACACGATGTGGGGCCCCGCCCTCGTCGTGACGTTCCTCTACGGCCTGCTCGCGGTCTTCGGCTTCGACGGCGCCCGCAAGGACGCGATCAACGCCACGCTCTCCAACGCGGTCCCGATCGTCCTGATCACCGCCGTGGCGATGGTGATCAGCTCCTTCGTCCTCGGCGTGGTCACCCACACCCTGGCCCGCCAGCTCGGCGGGGACGGCGCCTGGCAGCCCACCGTGGGCCTGTCCATGCTGATCATGTCGATCACGGACGCGCCCCGCCTGTTCCTCGCGATGTTCTTCGGCGGCGACGCCGGCTTCGTGCAGCTGCTCGGCTGGGCCACCTGGATCGCGGGGGGCGCCCTGCTGACCCTCATGGTCAGCCGCTCCCACGACCTGCCCTGGCCCAAGGCCCTGGGCGCGTCGGCGATCCAGCTGATCGCGCTGCTGTCGATCGTGAAGCTGGGCACCTTCTAGGCAGTACACGCGGGAGGGGGCCCGGCCGGACGGCCGGGGCCCCTCCCGCGTGCGCGTCCTCAGGCGTCGAGCACCTGCCCGGCCCGCTTGACCACGGGTTCCTGGACGCTCCACGGGAAGTTGATCCAGTCGTCGGTGCGCTTCCAGACGTACTCGCACTTCACCAGGGACTGCGACTTCTCGTAGATGACGGCGCTGCGCACCTCGGCGACGGTGTCGAGGCAGAAGTCGCGGACCAGCTTGAGCGTCTTGCCGGTGTCGGCGACGTCGTCCGCGATGAGCACCTTCTTCTCGGTGAAGTCGATGGCGTTGGGCACCGGCGCGAGCATGACGGGCATCTCGAGGGTGGTCCCCACCCCGGTGTAGAACTCGACGTTCACGAGGTGGATGTTCTTGCAGTCCAGGGCGTAGGCGAGGCCGCCGGCCACGAAGACCCCGCCGCGCGCGATGCTGAGCACGATGTCCGGCTCGTAGCCGTCGTCGGCGATCGTCTGCGCGAGCTCGCGCACGGCGGTGCCGAAGCGCTCGTAGGTCAGGTTCTCACGTACGTCGCTCATGCCTTGCCGCTCCTCAGACCCGCGTGCGGTGGAAGTTGAGGTAGGAGCGCGAGGCGGTGGGGCCGCGCTGCCCCTGGTACCGGGAGCCGTAGCGCTCGCTGCCGTAGGGCGCCTCGGCGGGCGAGGTGAGCCGGAACATGCACAGCTGCCCGATCTTCATGCCCGGCCAGAGCTTGATCGGCAGCGTGGCGAGGTTGGACAGCTCGAGCGTGACGTGCCCGGAGAAGCCCGGGTCGATGAACCCGGCGGTGGAGTGGGTGACCAGCCCGAGCCGGCCGAGCGAGCTCTTGCCCTCCAGCCGCGAGGCGAGGTCGTCCGGGAGTGTGATGACCTCGTACGTGCTCGCCAGCACGAACTCCCCGGGGTGCAGGATGAACGGCTCGTCCCCGTCCGGCTCCACGAGCCGCGTGAGGTCGGGCTGCTCGACGGAGGGGTCGATGTGGGGGTAGCGGTGATTCTCGAACACCCGGAAGTAGCGGTCGAGACGGACGTCGATGCTCGACGGCTGCACCATGGATTCGTCGTAGGGATCGATCCGCACCCGCCCGGCGTCGATCTCGGCCCGGATGTCCTTGTCTGAGAGAAGCACGCCCCGAGGATACGCAAGGCGCGCGGAGCGCCCGCAATCGGACGACCCCACGCGCCACCTCGGTACCTGCCCCGCGCGCTACCGCTCCCGCGAGATCACCGCTGCCGGACCGACGCCGGTGCGCTCGCCTGCGCGGACACCGGTGCCGGGACCGGGGACCGGCACGGCCGCCGGCACGGCCGCCTGCGCGGACACCGGTGCCGGCACCGGGACCGGCACGGGCACGGCGCTGCGGAGCCGCGCACATCGCGGACACCGCACGAGCCGGCCGGGGCCGAGCCGCTCGGCCTGCTGCATCGGGAACGAAGCGGTGCTGAACACGTGCCCCTCGGCACAACGGACGACGGTGCGCTCCATCAAGTCCCTTAAGTCCCTTCCCCAGAGCCGCGTCTGGCCTTCTGCCGCCTGACGACAAAAGCCACAGTACGGGATCAAAGAGACGCCCCTCCAGGCGGCACTCCGACCCCGCCGGACGCCTCCCCGAGACCTTCACCGTACGCCCCAACTCCGTTCCCCCACAGCCCTCCTACCCCCCACGAACACAACGAGGCCCCTCGGTTTCAGCACCGGGGGCCAGCGATGGGGTAAAGTGAGCGAGCACCGGACACCGACGGCGGTCGGCGCCTTACGCGGGTGTAGTTTAATGGTAGAACATCAGCTTCCCAAGCTGAGAGCGCGAGTTCGATTCTCGTCACCCGCTCCACTTGAAACCCCCAGGCCAGTGGCCCGGGGGTTCTTTGTTGTCTAGTCCAATTTGAGGGTGGCGTGCACTCTGCGTGCCCTAAGTCGAGGCCGAGCGGTCACCTCAGGAGCTCCCGGACCGCAGCGGGAAGGTGTACCTCGTACGGGCCGCACGCGTGCTCGTGCGCGTTCGCCACGAGCTCCGAGACAGCCAGGACTCCGTCGCGGGTTGATGGTGTGGTCGGTCCAGCGGTACACGAGGCCGAGAGCGGCGGACGGCGCACTAGGAGACGCCGGGTATGACTGGAGAATTCGTGATCAAGCAGGCGGGGTTCTACCGGGAACTCGGCGGGCATGGCCACGAGACGGCCTCCGCCCCCTCCCTTCGGGACGCGGCGCGCAGCTCCGGCGACTGGGACGAAGACCGGCTGGTGGCGTACCTGGAGGCAAGCCACGAGATCTACACGACCATGGGCGCCGAGCGCGACGTCATCGCCGACGACGTCTGGATCACCGGTGCAGGGTCCCTGGTCACGGATGGCACCTTTGTGTGGCCCACAAGGTGGCCTTCAGCACCAACCGATATGTGTGCCAGATCGTGCGGGGAAACACGGGGAACACAGGGGAATCCAGTCGGCCGGCCACCAGCGCCGACGCCACTCCGCCCAAGGTCAGGAAAACGCCAAGGCCGAAGCACACGAGCTTCCCAAGCTAAAAGCGCTGCACATCAGCCAAGGCCGATCCGACCGCGCCCTCTCCCTTTGCTCGCGACCGTCTTTACCGAACGTGGGATCGATCGCCACTGTGATCGAACTATGCTCACCCTGATCACATGGATCACCGGTCTGGCGCATCGTCGGCGCACCGATTCCAGGGAGACAACTTGTTCACCCTACGCACGCGTCGGGCCGTGAAACGGCTCGTCGCCCTCGCCACGGGCACCGCCCTTGGCCTCGGCGCCCTCACGCTCACTGTCTCGGCCGCCGGCACCGCGGCAGCGACGACCGCCTGGGCCGAACCCAGCGGCGTGACCGTGCAGCAGTACAGCATGTCGGTGGCCACGGTGAGCGGCCAGGGCTTGTCGGAGCTTGTTCCCATGGGCGGGGCAGAGTTCCGGCAACTGCTGGACATCGGCCACATCAGCAGCGGCAGCGGCGACGACTTTCTCGGCGTCACCGCCTCCGGCCAACTGCGCTTGTACCCCAGCAGCTACACCCGGCCCAGCGGGAAGTACATCTCCATTGGCGCCGGGTGGCAGACCTACAACCAGGTCACCGTCGTCGGCGACCCCAGCGGTGACGGCCGGGCCGATCTGATGGCCCGGGACACCCACGGCCGGCTCTGGTACTACGCCAGCCAGAACAGCCTCAGCCAGCCGTTCCGGCCGCGGGTGCAGGTCGGGACCAACTGGAACGTCTACGACCAGCTCATCGGCGCGGCGAACTTCGACACCGCCGCCCGCGGTTCGCTGCTCGCCCGCGACCTCTCCGGCCGACTGTGGCTGTACGACGCCGCCTCCAACGGCTCGCTCTCCGGCCGACGGCAGATCGGCACCGGCTGGAACATGTACAACCAACTCATCGCCCTGGACTGGAACCGCGACGGCCACGGCGACATCATGGGCCGCACCGAGGCGGGAACGCTCTACGCCTACTACGCGAACGGAGTCGGAGGCTACGCCGGCCGGACCAAGGTCGCGAACGGTTTGGCGAGCTACAACGCGATCGCGGGCGAAGGCCACCAACCGGACTTCGGCAAGGGGCAGATCATCGCCCGGCAGACCAATGGCGATGTGTACGTCTACGCAGGCTGGGAGAACGGCACCATCCGCGCCCGCCAGCAGCTCGGGAACGGCTACACAGTCGCCGACTATCCCCTGATGACCTCCACCGTCGCCCCCGACGACAACGGCCGGAGCGGACTCGTCGTCTCCGACAGCAACGGTGTGCTGTGGAACCTCGCGGCGACCGGCACCGGAGGCTTCCAGTCGGAGCACTACTCGGCGGTGGTCGGCCCCGGCGACCTCAACAGCGACGGCCACGCGGACGTGATCGCCCGTGACACGGGCGGCGACCTGTGGCTCATCGCGGGAGTCAGCGGCGGCGCGATCACCGGCAAACCCGTCCTCATCGGCGGCGGGTGGAACATCTACAACCGGATCGTCGGCGCCGGAGACCTCACCGGCGACGGCATCGCGGACATCGTCGCCACCACGCCCGGCGGGTCCATGTACCTGTACCCGGGCCTGGGCAACGGCAAGTTCGGCGGCCGCACGTACATCGGCCACGGGTGGCAGGGCTACACCAAGCTCGCCGCGCCGGGTGACCTCACCGGAGACGGCAAGGGTGACCTGGTAGCAGTGGACTCCGCCGGCCGCCTGTGGCTCTACCCGGGCCTGGGGAACGGCAAGTTCGGTACCCGTACCGAGATCGGGACCAGCGGCTGGAACGGCTACCACGACATCTCCTGAACACCATCGTCCCGAGGCGCTCCGGCTCGGCGAGGCGGACACGGATCCGCAGGGTCTCCAGGGCGACACCCCGGCGCACCCTCAGGCGCTATGGCCAGAAGCCGCCAGACGGCCAAGTGCGGCCGTCCACAGCGGGGATGCCGTGGGCGCCCTGCGACGAACGGAGTTCACCGAACCGTTGGAACGTGTTTGTGCCAACTGACAGATCGACTGCCCTAACGTGCGTTGGCTACTCCCGCCGTGGAAGGACACCGCACATGAGACGCGTCACCAAGATCTCCTCCGCAGCTGTCGGCCTGGCCGTCCTCGCGGTCACCGGCACCGCCGTCGCCGCCGCGAACCACAGCGACAACGGCTGGCCCTACGCCCACCACAGCGCGGCCTCGTACACCCTGGCAGCCGTCGGCGACATCGCCTGCGAGCCCGACGACGCCGAGAACGCCGCCACCCCGGCGTCACTCAAGTGCGGCAGCCCCACCGTGGGCGGCCTGAGCGCCGAGTTCGCCACCGCCAAGCAGGCCACGGACATGCACCCGGACGCCGTGGCGCTGCTGGGCGACGAGCAGTACCAGGTCGGCAAGCTGACCGACTTCGAGCAGTCCTTCGAGCAGGCGTGGGGCGGCCTGAGGATGCTCGAACGTCCGGCCCCGGGCAACCACGAGTACTACCCGTACACCAAGAAGGGCGACAACGAGGCCGGGCAGAACGGTGCCGGGTACTTCGGCTACTTCAACGGCCACGACCAGGCCGGCACGCCGGAGACCCAGGGCCAGGCCGGCAACGACACCGCCGCCAAGCAGGGGTGGTACTCCTACAACCTCGGCAACTGGCACATCATCTCGCTCAACGCCGAGTGCAACTCCGACGCGTTTAATCACGACTGCTCCACGACGGACAGCGGTCTCCTCGGCCAGGAGACCAAGTGGCTCTCGGACGATCTGGCCGCCAACAAGCGGCAGTGCACGATCGCTTACTGGCACCAGGCGACCTTCAGCGCCACGACGGCCTCGACCGCCACGGTGCCCGCCTCCGCACCGGGCGCCGGCGGCGCCGAGGGCGCGGCGGCCGACGCGTGGTGGAAGCTGCTCTACCAGCACCACGCCACGCTCGTCCTCAACGGTCACGAGCACGCGTACGCCCGGCTGCGCCCGATGGACCCCGCCGGCCAGTACGACCCGGCCCGCGGCATCCCGGAGTTCATCGTCGGCTCCGGCGGCGAGGCCCTCGACAGCCTCGCCGGCTCGCCCGGCAACTACGACAACCCCAACGTGGTCACCGCCCAGGCCGGCGCCTTCGGCGTCATGAAGCTCACCCTCAAGCCCCACAGCTACAGCTGGGACTACAAGCCCGTCCTGCCCGGCCCCGGCTTCGACTCCACGGCACTGCAGTACCGCGACTCCGGCAGCGGCACCTGCAACTGAGGCCCCGGCAGGGGAAGAAGGGCCTCTTGGCAGCTCGCGGTTGTCGAATCCTGCGAGAGGCGAGAGGCCCTGTTGTCGAGGGTCGCGTGTGCGCGGCCACTCCGGGCAGTTACCTGTGGTTCGCCGGCGATTGAGCTGTCAGAGGGGCAGGTCGTCGGGCAGGACGCGGAAGGACTTGTGACGGCCCAGCGGCCGTACGGCGCGGAAGTCGCGTCGGTCGAGGGTGAGGATGGCGTCGGTGTCATAGTCGGCAGCCAGGGCCACGTTCACCGCGTCGGCCAGGTCGAGGTCCAGTGAGCGGTATCGGAGGCGGACGGACTGGGCGGCGCCCAGATGATCCTCCGTGACCTCCGGCATGACGACGCGGCCTCGCGTCATCCAGCGCCGCAGGTCGTCGACAGCGCTGTGGGCGGCCTCCCGCCCGAGCTCGCGCGTGGCGACGTGATCCAGTTCCGCCAGCAGGAGCGGCGACATGACGAGGAGCCCCGCGGACATGATCGCTTCGTTCGCTGCCCCATGCTCCGGGTGCGCTGAGTCGAGGGCGGCCAGGAGGCCGGACGTGTCGGCGATGACAATGATCACGTGGCGGTTCCGGATCCCGAGTCGGCCTCGCGCCGGACGGCGTCGGCGACCACGTCACGAACCTCGGCCTTGGACGGCGTACGACCCTGCCCTTCGAAGGTGCGGGAGAACAACGGTTCGTCCCAGACGCGGTTCGCCATGGCCGCGAGATGGATCCCCTGGCGGATGATCTCGGCCTCGCTTATCCCCCGGCGCTTGGCGGCTTCCTTGATGATCGCCAGGTCTTCCGGGTCGGCATAGACGTTGGTGCGCTTCATGGACATGTACCAACGGTAGTCCATGTACCGGATCCGTGTATGCAGGCCGTCCGCCGCGGCTCCGTGCGGCCACCGCTTCCCCGGCCACTTGACCGCCGGCGGGGGCGTGGTCTCGGGCGGGGGGCGGGCCGGTTCCGTGTCAGGGGCGTGCCTTTCGCCTGCGGTGGTGGGTGGTCAGGAGGAGGGCTGTGCCTGCCAGGGCCGTGGCTGCCGCTGCCGCCGCGATCAGGGGGGTCGAGTCGGAGGTGCCCGTGTCGGCCAGGGGTGGGGTCGAGGTCGTCGGTGACGTGCTCGGGGCCGGGGTGGGGGCGGCGCCGTTCGGGGAGGGGGCGGTGCCGGTCGAGCCGGTCACGGTGGGCGATTCGGCCGGCACGGGTGCGCTCGGCGTGGTTCCGGCCGGTGCCGGTGCGCTCGGGGTGGAGGACTGGGTGTCGCAGGTCGGGGAGGGCTTCGTCTCGTCGAAGGACTTGCCGTCCTCGCTGCCCGCCTTGACCGTGACGCGGATGGCGAGGGGCTTGGCGTGGGCCGGGACGGCGTAGGTCTTGTGGAACTCGTCGCGGAAGGTGGAGGCGGGGGCCAGGTCCTTGCCGTTGGCAGTGACTTCGACGACCTGGACGACCAGGCCGTTGTAGCCCGTGAGGTCCACGGTCACCTCGGAGCAGGTCACCGACCAGTCGAAGGTCGACGCCGACGCGGGGCCAGCGGCCGCCAGGCCGAGTGCGAGGGCCGCCGCCGCGGTCGTCGCCGTCGTCGCGGCGAGCGCCGCCGCTGTGGCGGCCGGACCGCGGCGGAAGGAGTGGCGCTTCGTCGTCCTGCTCGGTATCGGTGACCGCACGGTTTCTCCGGGAAGGCTCTCGGATGCCTGGCATCCCTCTGCGCCCACGCGCAGCAGACGGCACAGTACGCCCTCACCGTCCCGGTGTGCCGCCGGGGCGTCTCCTTACCCGCAGCGGTTATGTTCGGTCCACGCAGCCGACGTTCGGAGCTGGGACATGCACAGGGCAGACGGATTGGCCGAGGAGGCCGGGGCGGTCACCGTGACCGCGGCGGCTCCGGTGGTCACCGCCGGGGCGGAGGCGGGCGCCGGGTTGGAGGCGGGCGCCGGGGCCGGGCGCGGGCGGCTCCGGTTCTGGATGGTGCTGGCGCTGGGCGCCGTCACCCTCCTCGACGTGGTCTTCTTCGTCGCCCGCGGCTGGTCCGACACCCCCGCGGTGCAGGCGTGGCGGACCGTCTGTCTCGCCATCACCATGCAGGCCATGCCGTTCCTGTTGCTGGGTACGGCCCTGTCCGGCGCCATCAACGCCTTCGTGCCGGCCCGGGTGTTCACCCGGATGCTGCCCAAGCGGCCCGCGCTCGCCGTCCCGGTCGCCGGGATCGCCGGGGTGGTGCTGCCCGGCTGCGAGTGCGCCTCGGTACCGGTGGCCAACAGCCTGATCGGACGCGGGGTCACCCCGGCGGCCGCGTTCGCGTTCCTGCTGTCGGCGCCCGCCGTCAACCCGGTCGTGCTGACCGCGACCGCCATCGCCTTCCCCGGCGACCCCGCCATGGTCCTGGCCCGGCTGCTCGCCTCGCTGGCCGCCTCGGCCGTGATGGGCTGGCTGTGGCTCTGGCTCGGCCGCGAGGAGTGGCTGCGGCCCGCCGTACGGCACAGCGGGCACCAGGAGGGGCACAGCCGCTGGGACGAGTTCCGGCGCGGATTCCAGTACGACTTCCTGCACGCCGGCGGCTTCCTTGTCGTCGGGGCCATGGCCGCGGCCACCTTCAACGTGGCCGTGCCGCGCTCCGTGCTCGACACGTTCTCCGGCTCCACCTGGCTTTCGGTGCTCTTCCTGGCCGGACTCGCCGTGCTGCTCGCCGTGTGCTCGGAGGCCGACGCGTTCGTGGCGGCCTCGCTCACCGGGTTCTCGCCGCTGGCGCGGCTGACGTTCATCGTGGTCGGGCCCATGGTGGACCTCAAACTGATCGCCCTTCAGGCCGGCACCTTCGGGCGGCCGTTCGCGGTGCGCTTCTCCGCGGCCACGATGGTCGTGGCCGTGCTGTGCAGTGTGCTGATCGGGGGATTCCTGCTGTGAAACGGCACCTTCAGGTCCTCCTGCTCGTCCTCAGCGGCATCGGCCTCCTGCACGCCTGCCTCTTCAGCGACCTCTACCTCCGGTACGTCAAGGAGCAGATGCGGCCCATGCTGATCGCGTCGGGGGTGGTGCTCGTCCTGCTCGGGGTGGCGAGCGCGGCTCTGGACCGGCGCGGTCACGGCGGCGGGAGCCACCACGGGCACGACCACGGGCACGGCCAGGACGGGCACGACCACGACCACGGAAACGGCCACGGAAACGGCCACGACGGGCACGACCACTCCGGTGTCCCCCGGGTCGCCTGGCTGCTGTTCCTGCCCGCGCTCAGCCTGCTGGTCTACGCCCCTCCCGCCCTCGGCGCCTACACGGCCTCCCGGGAGGCCCCCAAAGCCGTGGCGCGGCAGTCGGACTTCGATCCGCTGCCCGCGACCTCGCCGCTGCCGATCACCCTCAGCGACTTCACCCGCCGGGTGCAGCAGGACCGCGAGCTGGCGATCAAGGGGCGCGAGGTCCGGATGACCGGGTTCGTCACGCCCGCCAAGGGCGGCGGCTGGGACCTGACCCGCATCATCATCTCCTGCTGCGCGGCCGACGCCCAGTCCGTCAAGGTGCGCGTCCACGGTGGTCCGGCCCTCCCGGCCAACACCTGGGTCGCCGTCACCGGGACCTGGCACCCGCAGGGCGCCCTGGGCACCCGTTCGGCCGTGGCCGCGCTCGACGCCCGTACCGTGAGCAAGGTGGAGCAGCCCGTGAACGCCTACACGGACGACCTGCCGCTCGTGCCGTCCCGGAACCCCTGACGGCGCGCACCGGCGGCTCAGGGCATGCGGCCCGCCGCGTCGCCCCCGGGGTCGTCGGCCAGTACCACCGCCGCCTTGATCCGCTTGCCGACCGGCTCCCGATGGACCTCGAAGCTCTGGCTCACCGCCATGATGATCTCCAGGCCGTGCTGCCCCACCCGGCCCGGATCGGCGGCCCGGGCCACGGGCAGCGAGGGGTCGGTGTCCCAGACCGTCACCTGCACCGCACCCTGGTCCATCTCCAGGTTGAGCAGGCAGGGGCCGGGCGCGAACTTGCAGGCGTTGGTCACCAGCTCGCTCACCACCAGCTGCACCATGCCCATGGCCCGCGCCGACACCGGCAGCCCGTGGACGGACTGCACCTCGGTCAGGAACTCGCGGGCGACGGCCCTGGCGTCCGCGATGCTCTGCGGGCTCCCGTCGTACGCGACGGACGTCGCCACCGGCCTCCGTACCGGCGACGACTGCCGCCCCTCACCACTCGACGCCTGCTCCATACGACCCGCCTCGCACCCCGAACCCTCCCCGTCTGATCCCTCCAGGCGTATACCCGCGAACACGGGGCACACGCGAGGGCTCGCCACCATTGCCGCCGGCCCCGGCCCCGGCCCCACGGTTCTGGTCCGCGCGATTCCGGCCCGGCTGGGCCCATGAGCCGGCCGATCGCCGAAGGCGCGGGCTCCGGCCGGGCCTGATACCGTCTACGGATCTGTAGACGTTCATGTTTGGGACGCCTCGCGTACACCCCGGTTTCCGCCCTGTGCCATCGTGTGTTCATCCCGCACGCCCGCACCTGAACCATGGCTCGGAGATCCACTCGATGACGACTTCCTCCCCGACCGTGCAGGCCCTCGACGGCGCGGCCATAGACGGCGGCCTTTACACGGAGGTCACCGACTTCGCCCGCCACACCCAGTGGCTCAACGGCCCGGTGTCCGCCTTCACCAGCTACGGCATCGGCCTGTTCGCGGTGTTCCTGCTGGTCGCCTGGTGGCGGGCCCGGCGCGAGGGGAGCGCGGCGACGATGACCACCGTGCTGCTGGTGCCGTTCGCCGTCGTCATCGCGTACGTCGCCAACAGCGGGATCAAGTCGTACTTCGAGGAGCCCCGTCCCTGCCGTGCCCTGCCGCACGACTTCCTGATCGAGGCGTGTCCCCCGATGGACGACTACGCCTTCCCCAGCAACCACACCACGGTCGCCTTCGCCTTCGCCGTGGCCCTGCTGCTGGTCAGCCGCCGGCTGGGCTCGGTCGCGCTGCTGACGGCGGTGGCGATGGGCGCCTCCCGGGTGTACGTGGGCGCGCACTACCCGCACGACGTGGCGGTCGGCGCGGTGGTCGGAAGCGTGATGGCGCTGCTGGTCGTCCTGGGCGGGCGCCGGGCGGCGCTGCCCCTCGTGGAGCGGCTGAGCGGCGGGGCGCTGGCTCCGCTGCTGACCGTTCCTTCACGCGGCGCGCACGCGGCCAACGCGTCGCGCCCCCAGCAGGGCCCCGCCGTGCAGGACGTGCAGGACGGACGGGACCGGCAGGACGGACGGGACGGACAGGACGGACGGGACGCGCAGGCCGTGGGCGGGTACGGCGGCGTGTACGGCGACGGCTACGGCGGCTACGGCAGCTACGGCGGTCAGGTCGAGCAGCCCCGGTACCCGGAGGCCGCCGAGGCGCCACAGCAGCAGTGGTACGCCCAGCCCGAACAGAGCCCCCAGCCCGGGCAGCACCCGCGGCCGGGCCGGCACAACCCGTACGCGCAGTACCAGCAGCAGTACACCCAGGACCCGGGATACGGCACCCCCCAGGGCCGCCCGGCCCGGCAGGGCTAGCCGCGGCTAGCCGCGGTCCTGCCCGTCCCCGCGATGGCGGGGGGCGGGCGGGGTGGCCGCGGTGAGCGCGGTCTCGATGGCCGCGAGGCGGTCGGCCAGCAGGGCCAGGGCCGAGGTCGCGCGGTCGAGCGGGTCCGCGGTGGGCGTGCCGAGGGGCCGGACGCGGGTGTACGCGTCCTTCAGCTCGGCCCAGCGGGCGGCCTGCTCCGGGGTGAGGGTGCCGCGCAGCTCGGCGAGCTTGAGGAGGCCGGCCTCCGCGCCGCTGGTGAGGGTCTGCGCCTCGGCGGCGAAGTGGTCCTCCACGGCAGCCGCGAGTTCCGCGTCGTTCATGACCGGGCGGACGCGCTGGGCGATCCGGTTCATCGTCCGGTACGAGCCCTGGAGGCGGAAGGGCGGCTCGGTGCGGGTGGCGTCCGCCTGGGCGGCGGAGGCGATGTAGGCGGCGTTGACGGCGAGGACCGTCTCGCGGACGGCCAGCAGGTGCCGCAGCACGGCGGTGATCCGCTCCAGCTCGGCCGGTTCGCAGGGGTGGGTGAGCCGGCCGGTGAGGGTGGCCGCGTCCTGCGGGGAGGCGGCCATCGCGACGAGGACTTCCAGATCGCGGCGGTCGCGGCCGGCCAGCGGGGCCGTGACGGGGTTCGCGGTGAGCGCGTTCTCCAGGAAGCTGAGCGCGAAGACGTCCTCCTTGCCGGTGAGGACGTCGCCGAGGTTCCAGACGTCGGCGCGGTTGGCGAGCATGTCGGGGACGCGGAAGCGGTCGCCGGACTCGGTGTAGGGGTTGCCGGTCATGCACACGGCGAAGCGTTTGCCGCGCAGGTCGTAGGTGCGCGGTTCGCCGTCCCACACGCCGTCGACACGGCGGGTGGCGTCGCACAGCGGGATGAACTTCTGGAGCAGTTCCGGCGAGGTGTGCTGGATGTCGTCCAGGTGGAGGAGGGTGTTGGCGCCGGCCGCCAGGGCGAAGTTGATCTTCTCGACCTCCTGGCGCGCGGTGGCGTTCGGGGCCTCGGCGGGGTCCAGTGACGTGACGCCGCGGCCCAGCGCGGGGCCGCTGATCCGCACCATCATCAGGCCGAGCCGGTCGGCGACGTACTCCATCAGCGTCGTCTTGCCGTAGCCGGGCGGGGAGACGAGCAGCAGCAGGCCGCCGGTGTCGGTGCAGCCGCCGCCGTCCGCGGTGCCCAGCTGGCGGGCGAGGCTGTCGCCCACGAGCGGCAGGTAGACCTCGTCGACGAGCCGGTTGCGCACGAAGGACGTCAGGGCGCGCGGGCGGTGGTCGTCCAGGCGCAGACGGGCGCGCTCGGCGGCGACCAGTTCGGTGCGGCGGCGCTGGTAGGCGCGGAACGCGGGCACCTCGCGGGTCCGGAAGCGGGCGGTGCGGGCGAGGAACTCGTCGATCCGCAGGGTGAGGCGGCCGCCGGTGATGCGCGGGTGGGTGCCGAGCAGGCCCTCGGCCGTGGTCTCGGGGGAGACCTCGGACTCGTAGCGGGGCAGGTCGGGGCAGAGCTCCACCGCCACGGCCTCGGCGAGGTCGCCCTCGGTGGCGCTCGCGCCGGTCGCGGTGACGTACGCCGTCAGCCAGGCCTCGGCGAGCTGCCGGCGCGCGGCCAGGTCGTCCAGGGCGGCGAGGTCCTCGTCGTAGGCCGAACCGCCCGCCGTACGGCGGAACTTGTCGAGCAGGGCGCGGGTGCCCGCCCCGACGACGAAGCCCTCGGGCCCGGTCGTCAGCTCCTCGACGAGGTACGCGGCCGCCGAGGCGGCGAGCTCACCGACGACGGCGGAACCGGACGGCGCGGTGGCCCCGGACCCGGAGATCGCGGTGAAGCCGGCCTCCTCGGAGAGCGCGGTGACTGCGGACCCGGACAGCGCCTCGACGGCGGCCGGGGTCACCGAGGGCCCGGTGGGCGCGGGCGCCGAGCCTGGCGCGGCGGGGGCCGTGGGTGCCGGCGGCGCCTCACCGCCGGCGCCGGCCGGTGGCCGCTCTCCGGTGGTCACCGCCCGCTCCCCGCCGGCCGCAGGCCACCCGCCGCCGGTCGTCGCAGGCCAGCCGTCGCCGGTCGTCTGCGGGCTCCTGGCCCGGGTCGACCGCTCCCTGCTCGCGATCGCCTCCGCCAGTTCCCTCTCCAGTTCCGCGACGGCGGTCGTGGTGCCCGGGCCGAAGACGGCTCGGGCCCGGGCGAGGGAGAGGGCCCGGCGGGTCCAGCCGGCGCGTTCGGCGGGGGTGGTGGCGTGGGCCCAGAAGAGCTGGGCGGCGGCGCGGGCGGCCGGCTCGTGGCGCAGCAGGCCGGCACGCTCGTACAGGGGCAGCAGGGCGGTGAGGACGGCCGTGGCGTCGTGGTCGTGGACGCCCCGCTCGTAGCCCTCGTCGTACGCCTCCTCGGCGGCCGTGCGGACGAGTGCGGGCAGGTCGGCGGCCTCCCTGAGCGCGGCCGGCCCGTGTTCGCGCAGCAGCCGGGCGGCCAGGTGCTCGGCGCGGTAGACCTCGGGTGACTCGGACGGCAGGTGGCGGTCCCAGCAGGGGCGGGTGGCCGCGAAGTCCGGGTCGGTGACGGGGGTGCGGTAGTCGGTGCCGGTGAGGGCGAAGGCGAGGCCGTCGCCGTGCGGGACGAGGGTGAGGTCGAGGGGCTGGGTGGTGACGGCGAAGCGGTGGCCGCCCAGGCGGATGGTGCGGCCGCCGTCGGCGTAGAGGTCGGTGCGGTCGCGCAGGGCGCGGGCCGCCTCCTCGCGGGCGGCGCGCAGCCAGCCGTCCAGCTCCTGAGCCCTTACGGGGTCGCCGAGTTCACGCAGTTCCTCCGCCGTGCGGCGGACCTTGGCGACCAGGGGGTCGGAGGCGAAGAAGGTGCTGACCGCATCCGTGTCCTGGAGTTCGGGGGAGCGCCTTCCGATGGTCTCCAGAATCCTTGCGGCCGAGGCCGCGAGCCGTTCGGCGCGGCGGGCGCGGGCGTCCAGCAGGCTCTGCTTGCGGGCGGCGAAGGCGTCGTGGACCTCGGTGCGCCGGGCCGCCAGCTGGTCGAGGAAGTCGTCGAACTCCGCGAAGCGGGACTCCAGGTTCTCCAACCGCACCAACGCGCCGGACAGTTGCTCGTCGCAGGCCTCGGGTGTGCCCGCCGCGGCGAGGGCGCCGGTGACCGACTGGCCGAGCAGGGTGAACTCGGCGGCGAACTCCGCGCGGCCCTCGCGCTCGCCCAGCTCCCGGCGACGGGCGGCGAGCAGGGCGTGGGCGCGGTTGACGCCGCCCAGCACCTCGGCGACACGCTCAAGCACGGAGGTGCGCACGGTGGCGTCGGCGATGTCGAGGCCGGTGACGACCTCGGTGACGGTGCGCAGGGTGGCGGCGAGGTCGTCGAGCCGTTGCCCGAGCGGTCCGGCCTCGGCCGCGCCGGTGATCGCCTCGGCCTGTGAGGCGAGCCGTTCGACGTCCTGCCGGTGCTCGGCGAAGGCGTCCTCGCGGGCCAGGTGGGCGGCCGCGCGCCTGCCGAACGCGGCCAGGTCGTCCCCGGCGCCGGCGGCGAGCTCGTCGATGCGCGCGGTGTCGGCGTACCGCATCTCCTTCAGGGTCAGCAAGTGGCCCTGCGCCCGGCGGAGTTCGGTGAGTCCGTCGACCCAGGCGGCCGCGGTGCGCGGGGCCTCGCCGCGCAGCCGGCGCACCACCGCGGCCAGCCGCTCGGCGGCCTCGTCGAGCGCCTCGGCGGCGCGGTCGGTCAGCGTGCGCACGGTGCGGAACTCGGCCAGCACCTGCCCGGCGGTCTCGCGCACCTCCTCCAGCGGGGTGCGCAGGCCTCCGAGGTCCTCCTCGCCCAGCCAGTGGTGGGTGTCGGCGGCGCGGACGCAGGCGGCCACCAGCGCCTCGTAGACCTCCACGGTGGGCGTGGTGGCGGCGGCCGCGCGGGCCACGGAGAGGCAGTCGGAGATGCCGCGCACGAGGTCGGCGTTGCCGACGCGGGCGAGCGGGCTCGTGCCGGAGGCCGCCGTGACGGCGGCCGCGTGGGTGTCGGAGACGTAGGGGGAGGTCCACTGCTGGATCGGGTGGACGCGGGCCGGCTCGGGCGCGGAGCCGGCCGCCCCGGAGAGGTCGGCGCGCAGGACCATCAGCGCGCCGTCGTCGAACAGGGCCCAGCCGTGGCAGACCAGCGGGGTGGCGGCCTCCTTGCGCAGGGTGTTGTACGACAGCAGCAGGCTGCGGCCCTCGGCGCGGTCGTGGAAGGCGTAGAGCACGTCCTCCCCGTACGGGGAGCGGGCCTCGCGCTCGAACTCCAGGCCCCGGGCGTCGAGTTCGTACGTCTTGTGGGTGCCGTCGGCCAGGCAGTAGCCGCCGGGGAAGACGACGCCCTGGTCCTCGGGGAGGCGGCGGCAGCCCTGCCCGATGCCGTCGAGCCGGACGACTGTGCGGGTGAGGGTGTTGAAGACGAGGTGGCGGTCCGCGGCCTCCTTGTAGGGGCGGACGCGGAGCAGGATCATCGCGCCCACGCGCGCGTGCGCGATGCCCGCGTCGGCGAGCGCCTGGAGCGGATCGTCGACGGGCTCGCTGTGGATGCCCTCGCCGGTCTCGGTGTCGTCCTCGGTCTTCACCGTGAGGAAGCCGCCGACCGTCGAGACGTACAGTTCGTCGGCCCCGTCGCGGATGGCGACGTGCGGGTGCCGTCCGGGGCGGTGGGCGGCGCGGGTCGCCTCGGTCCACTCGAAGTCGTGGGCGGGCGGCAGTACGTGGTCGCGTTCGCCGCGCGCGTCCAGGAAGACGGCCCCGCCGCCGTCGGTCAGGTCCCAGCGCAGCACGCGGATGTCGTCGGCCTTCTCGCCGGTGCGGAAGACGGCGAGCAGGCGGTCCTCGACGCGGTGCAGGCGCAGCAGCCGGGCCTGGCGGTAGTAGCGGTGCAGGGCCGCGAACTCCCGTACGAACGCCGGGTCGTCGAGGAGTCCGGGCACCGCGTCCTCGGGCAGCCGGTTCAGGTCGCGGTCGTACAGCGCGAGCACGTCGCCCGGAGCCGGGCCGGGGCGGCCGCCGTCGTAGCCGAACAGCAGGTGTCCCGCCACGGCGACGACGTCGCGCGGGACGCACGGGTGGCCGGTGCGCAGCCGGCCGCTCCCAGCGAGCTCCAGGCGCGGGGCGCCGAACTCCTCGGCCCTGCGGGCGTTGAGGAGTTCGGCGCCGCGGGCGAGCTCGGCGGCCCGGGCGGCGAGGCGGTCGCGCAGGATCTCGTACGCTCCGGCGTCCACCGCGTCCACGGTGTCCACGGTGTCCACGGCATCCACCGCGTGCACGGCCTCGCCGGCGGTGGAGGTGGTCCGCGCGGTGCCGTGCCGCTCGTTCCGCGTCCGATCGCGCGGGCCGCCGTGCGCGCCGTCGCGGTGACCGTCCCGCGGACCACCCTGCGGGCCGTCCCGCGGGCCGTCGTGCGGACCCGTCTCCAGGACCGTTGCCATGGGTCGTTGAGTCCCTTCGGAGGAGGTGTCCAGGGAAGTGCCCGGCGCTTCGGGCGAGTGGCCGACGAGCGTCCGGCGGGGACGGGGTCAGTTCCTGGCCGCGGTGCCGTTGACGGCGGTGAGCGCGGTCAGTGGGGTGTCCGCCAGGCCCAGCTCGCCCGCCCGGTCGAGCAGTTGCTGGAGCTGCCCGGCCTGGCCGGCGTCCGACTTCATCAGCCGCATCAGCAGTGCGGACACGGTCAGGTTCTGCACGTCGGCCGTGGAGACCGGGCCGAGGATCCTGCCGAGGTCGTCCGCGAGGCTCGCCGAGCCGTCGAGGTAGGGCTGGGCCAGCGCCCGCGCGGTCGCGGAGTGCGCGACGAACCCGTCGACGCCCTTGCCGAACGAGACCGAGGACACCAGCCGGTCGAAGAAGACCGAGTCGCCGCCGACGATGTCGATGTCCGCGTTCTCCAGTCCGGTGGCCAGGACCGTGGCCTGCGCCTCGGCGACCTGCCGCTGCGTCTCCAGGCCGGCCAGGCGGATCTCCTTCTCGGCCTGGAGGCGCAGCCGGTATTCCTCGTGGCCGCGCGAGGCCTCGTCCAGGGCGGCCATCGCCGCCGCCTTCTCGGTCAGGCCGGCCGCCTCCGCCTTCAGCTTCTCGCCGATCGCGGTGGCCTCGGCGAGCGCCTTGGCCTGGGCACCCTCCGCCTCGGCGCGCAGCAGGGCCTCGGCGCCCCGGGCCTCGGCGAGCGCCTTGGCCTGGGTGGCCTCGGCCTCGGCACGGCCGGCCTTCTCGACGACCTCGGCCTCCTTGTCGCGGACCTGGACGGCGGCCAGGCCCTCGGCGGCGGCCTCGGCCTGGACGCCCTCCGCGAGGCGCAGCCGGGCGCGGGCGTCGAGATCGGCGGTCTTCAACCGGGCCTCGGCGAGGGTGAGTTCCTCGGCCGCGCGGTGGGTGGCGGCCTGCTCGGCGGCCTCGGCGGCCTTGATGTCCTTGACCAGCTTCTCCTGCGCCTCGGCCTCCGCGGCGATGATCACGGCCTGGCGCTCGCGCTCCGCCTGCTCCACGGCGCGCAGCTTCTTGATGGACTCCTCCTGCTCGGCGACCGTGCGGTCCACGGCCACCCGCTCGCGCACGACCTCGGCGATCTCCCGCTTGTTCGCCTCGACCTCCTTCTCGGCGGCGATGCGGGTCAGCTGGGTCTCCCGCTCGCGGGCGATGACCTCCAGCATGCGGTCCTTCTCGATCCGCTCGTTCTCCACGGCGATGACCCGCTCGCGGTTCTTCGCGGCGACGGCGACCTCGCGGGCCTGGTTCTCGCGCTGGACGCCGAGCTGTTCCTCGGTGCGCAGGAAGGCGCCCTGGGCGCGCAGCCGCTCCTCCTCGACCACGCGGGCGGTCTCGGCCTCCTCGCGGGCGCGGGAGGTCTCGATCTCGCGCCTCTGCTTGATCTCGGCGTCCGCCTGCCGGCGCTCCAGTTCGAGGATGGCCTCGCGGGCGTCGACGTTCTGCCGGGTGATCTCCTTCTCCTCGGTGCGCTGGGCCTCGTTGGTGCGCACGTGCTCGACCGCCGTCAGCTCGGTGATCTTGCGGATGCCCTGGGCGTCGAGGACGTTGGAGGGGTCGAGCTGGGCGAGCGGGGTCTGCTCCAGGTAGTCGATCGCCGCGTCCTCGAGGTGGTAGCCGTTGAGGTCGACGCCGATCAGCTCGATGATCTGGAAGCGGAGCTCTTCGCGCTTGGTGTAGAGGTCGGTGAAGTCCATCTGCTTGCCGACGGTCTTCAGCGCCTCGGAGAACTTCGCGTGGAACAGCTCCTGGAGCGTGGACTGGTCGCTGGCGCGGGCGGTGCCGACCGCCTGGGCGACCTTGATGACGTCCTGCGCGGTCTTGTTGACCCGGACGAAGAACGAGATGCGGATGTCGGCGCGGATGTTGTCCCGGCAGATGAGGCCGTCGCGCCCGGAGCGGGTGATCTCGATGGCCTTCACCGAGATGTCCATCATCTCGGCCTTGTGCAGCACCGGCAGCACGACCTGCCCGGTGAAGGTCACGTCGACCCGGCGGGTCTTGGAGACGATCAGCGCCTTGCCCTGCTCGACCTTCCGGAACAGCCGGGAGAAGGTGAGCAGTACGAGGAGCACGAGGACCAGACAGGCCGCGGCGAGCGCGCCGATGACATCCATGGCATACGTCCTTGACGACGACGGTGTGACGACGACTGACGGACCGGGGGCGACGGGCACGAGCACGGGCACATGGCGGCCTGGGCGGAGCACTGCCCCCCGTGGATCCCGGGCGTCTGCCGGTGTCCGGCACCGGAACCCTTCGCAGTGCTCCCCCGGCGCCATCATGGCGGTTTTGATCGATCATTCGCATTGCCGGTTCCCGGCAGTTTTTCGGGACCACTCGATGCCGGTGTGTTGACATGGGGCGGTCACGGGGCGACGGGTGCCGGTGCCGAGCGGCTGGCGTATGGTCCGTATATGTACGCAGTCGTGCGGAATGCCGGGGTTCGTGCTCGTCATCCGCAGCGGGACCGCCACTGGGACCGCCACCGGGATTGCCACCGGGGCCGGCACCGGGGCAGGTGAGTACCGTGCGGCGCCGCACCGGCACGCAGGCGGACCCCGCGACGCACGCGGAGGCCCTCGACTCCGTGCTCGCCGACGTGGTGGGACTGACCGGGGCGTCCGTGGGGCTGCTGTTCCTGCTGCCGCCCGGGGAGCGGATGCTGCGGCTCACGGCGGCGTCCGGGGTGTCGCGGCGGATCGCCGCCCCGTGGGAGCGGATCCCGGTCCAGGAGCACATCCCCGTGACGGACGCGATGCGGCAGCGGCGGCTGGTGTGGCTCAACAGCCAGGAGGAGCTGGCCCGCCGCTACCCCCGGCTCGGCATCGTCCTGCCGTACGACTTCATGCTGGCCGCCGCTCCGCTCACGGACGACGAGACCGTGTGGGGCGGCATCGTGCTGCTGTGGCCGGTGTGGCACCCGCCGCAGCTCAGCCGGGCCGAGCGGGAGACGATCGAGGCGTGCTGCCGACGCGGCGCCGGGGTGCTGCGCGAGGCCGCGGGCGGCGGGCGCCCCCCGCTGAGCGGCGACGAGCCGCGGCTGCTCTCCTCGCCGGTGCCGCGCGAGTCCGATCCGGCGCAGGCGGCGGCCGCGCTCGGGTTCGCCCAGCGGCTGCCCGTGGGCTGCTGCGCGCTCGATCTGGACGGCCGGATCACCTTCATCAACTCCGCGGCCGCGGACCTGGTCGGCGCCGGGGCCGCGGTGCTGCTGGGCAGGCGGCCGTGGGAGGTGCTGCTGTGGCTGCGCGACCCGGTGTTCGAGGACCGTTACCGGGAGGCCGTGGTCGCCCGGCGGCCCACCTCCTTCACCGCCCTGCGCCCGCCGGACACCCGGCTGTGCTTCCAGCTCTACCCGGACCACAGCGGCATCAGCGTGCACATCACACCCTCCTCGGCGCCCGGGACTTCCCCCGCGGCGGATCAGGTCGGCCCCGAGTGCGAGCCGCCCCCGCCCCGGGCCGCGCAGGTGGGCGCCACGGCCCTCTACAACCTCACCCACCTGGCCTCCGCGCTCGCCGAGGCCGCCGGTGTGCGGGACGTGGGCGAACTGGTCGCCGACCAGATCGTGCCCGCCTTCGGACCGAGCGCGATGGCCCTGCTGGCGGCCGAGGACGGCCGGCTGCGCGTGATCACCCACCGCGGCTGGCCCGGCGAGCTCGTGGACCGCTTCGACGCGGCCCCGCTGGCCTCCGGCACCCTGACCGCGCAGGTGCTCGCCACGGGCGTGCCCCGCTTCTTCGGCAGCGTGGCCGACCTCGAGGACGACCGCCTGGAGGTGTCGTACCTGGACACCATGGCCGCCTGGGCCTTCCTGCCGCTGTTCGCCTCCGGCCGCCCGGTCGGCACCCTCGTCCTCGGCTACGACCGGCCGCACCCGTTCGCCCCCGCCGAGCGCGCCCTGCTGACCTCACTGGCCGGGCTGCTCGCCCAGTCCACGGCCCGCGCCCGGCACTACGACGCCAAGCACACCCTCGCCCACGCCCTGCAGAACAGCCTGCTCCCCCGCAGGCTGCCGAAGCTGTCCGGCCTGAGCACGGCCACCCGCTACCTGCCCGCCGGCGACGGCCTCGACATCGGCGGCGACTTCTACGACCTGATCCGGTGCGACCCCGGCTCCGCCGTCGCGGCCGTCGGCGACGTCCAGGGCCACAACCCGGCGGCGGCCGCCCTCATGGGCCAGGTGCGCACCGCCGTGCACGCCCACGCCACGGGCGGGGCGCCCCCGGGCGACGTGCTCGCCCGTACCAACCGGTTGCTGAACGACCTCGAGTCCGGCCTGTTCACCAGCTGCCTGATCACCCAGCTCGAACCCGGCCGCCGGCACGCCCGGTTCGCCACCGCCGGTCATCCGCCGCCCCTGCTGCGCCATCCGGACGGCCGTACCGAGGTGGTGGACGTGCCGCCCGGGCTGCTGCTGGGCATCGACCCGGACGCCGGCTACACCACCGTACGGATCCCGCTGCCGCCCGGCGCGGTGCTCGCCCTCTACACCGACGGCCTCGTCGAGGCGCCGGGCGTCGACCTCGACGAGGCCACCGGGGCGCTGGTACGGGAACTGGCCCGCGCCGGCGGCCGGGAGGACCTGGAGGACGTCGCGGACGCCCTGGTCCGCCACGCCCGGCGCAGCGCGCCGCGCCACGACGACATCGCCCTCATCCTGCTGCGCACCGGGGCGAGCGGGTGAGGCGTGCCACGGGCGCGGACCGTGCCGCCGGTCAGGCCTCCGGCCAGGACTCCAGGCGCCCGGCGAACTCCGGGGGCGAGGCCACGACCATCAGCGAGGCGGGTTCCGTACCGGGGTTGGCGAGGGTGACGCGCTCGCCGGTGGCGATGTGCGCGACCGAACCGGCCGACAGCGTACGGGACTTGCCGTCGTGGCCCAGTTCGACCGTGCCGGCGACGGGGATGAGCGCGATCTGCGAGGCGCCGTGGTCGTGCTCGGGCAGGGCCGCGCCCGGGGGCAGTTCGACGTGGAGGACGGCGACCTGCTCGAAGGCGCCGGCGGGGACGAGGACCTCGGCGGTGGGGCCGTTGGGGACGGGGGCGCGACGGCGGGTGCCGGTGCCGACTCGGGCTGTGTGCATGGGAGTTCCTCCTGGTGAGCGGGTTCGGTCAGGGCTGCTGCTACGGCTGCCGCTGTTGCTCCTGCTGCGGGGGCAGGGCGGCGATCAGCGGGTGGTCGCGCTCGATGAGGCCGAGCTTGGCCGCGCCGCCGGGGGAGCCGAGGACGTCGAAGAACTCCGCGTTGGCCCGCTCGTAGTCCTTCCACTGCTCGGGGAGGTCCTCCTCGTAGAAGATGGCCTCCACCGGGCAGACCGGCTCGCAGGCGCCGCAGTCGACGCATTCGTCGGGGTGGATGTAGAGGGACCGCTCGCCCTCGTAGATGCAGTCGACCGGGCACTCCTCGACGCACGCCTTGTCCTTGACGTCCACGCAGGGCTGCGCGATCACGTAGGTCATGGCCTGCCTCCTCTCACGAGGCTGCTTTTTTACGAATCGTACATGTAATAATTAGGGCCGCGGCCCGAGGGGCCGGACAGTGACCGCGCAGCGAGGATGAGGGAGCACCATGGCGCCGCCTTCCGAGATCTACATCGAGTCCACCGAGACCGATCCGGCCGTCCACGCCCGGCACGCGCTGCGGCGGATCCACCAGCGGCTGCGGGAGGGAGCGGGGCCGGACGAGCTGCGCGGCTACCTGGAGGCCTGCGACCGGACCCTGTACGGCGCCGCTTCGGGCGCCGCCGAGACCCGGCTGCTGGTGCGCGCGCTGCGCACCTCCGCCTCGGCGCTCCACCGCCGCCTCGACGCCTCCGGGGACGGGGACGCCCCCGCACCCGAGGCGCTGCTCGACGCGCATCTCCTCATGGAGGAGGAGGTCCTGCTGCCCGCCCTGCTCGCGCTGCCCGGCGCGGACCTGCCCCTGCTGGTCGCGGATCTGGAGGGGCTGCTGAAGGGCGAGGAGCCGGAGAGCCCGGCGGTCGTGGACGTACGGGAGATCCCGCACGGCCGGCGGCACCCGCGGATCTTCGCGCGGTTCGCGCGGCTGGCGCCCGGGGAGAGCTTCACGCTGGTCAACAACCACGACCCCAGGCCGCTGCGCCGCGAGTTCGAGGCGACCCACCCGGACGCGTTCACCTGGGAGTACGTCGAGTCGGGGCCCGAGCAGTGGCGCATCCTGATCGGGCGGAAGGCGGCGGCCGGTGCCTGAGGCCGACTCCACCGCGGACTCCCCGGCGGGCTCCACCGCGGACTCCCCGGCCGACTCCACCGCGGACTCCCCGGCCGGCTCTGCGGCCGACTCCACGGCGGCCGACGCGCCGGCGCCGCAACGGCTGTGCGACATCCCGGCGCTGACCGGCGGGCCGGTCACCGCGCCCGGGGTGGTGTGGAAGCTGGCCGAGTCCGGGCGGCAACTGGACGCCAACGTCGTCCGGTTGCCGGCGGGCCGGCGCATCGACACCCACACCGAACGCGATCTCGACGTGCTGCTCCTGGTCGTCGCCGGGGACGGGGTACTCGGCAGCGGCACCGCCGACGAGCCGCAGCCCCTGACCGAGGGCACCCTGTTCTGGCTGCCGCACGGCTCCACCCGCAGCGTCACCGCGGGCGCCGGAGGGCTCTCCTACGTCACCGTGCACCGCCGCCGCCCCGGCATGCAGGTGCGGTCGGGGCCGCCGCCGGCGCCGGGAGCCTGAGCCGGGAGTCCGGGCCGGGAGTCCGCCGCCGGGGGCCTCGGTCCGGCCGCGCGGTCAGGTGGGTGTGGTCCAGCGCGGGGCCGTGCCGGCCCAGGCGGTGTCCCAGGCGGCGAGGTTGCGGCGGCGCAGGAGGAGGCAGGCGAGGCCGTGGGCGCCCGCGCCGGCCGCCGCCACCGCGAGGGCGGAGACGATCGCCCAGCCCATGCAGCGGCTGCGGATCTGGTCGGTGGTCAGGGGCGGCCCGGTGATCGTGCCGTCGGTGGCCGCCCAGACGTCGACGGTGCTGCCCGCGGGGAGCGCCGGGGGGACGTCCGTCTTCCCGGTGCGCGGGCGTCCGGTGGGGTCGGTGAAGCGGACCTCGACCGGATAGCGGGTCTTCTCCTCCTCCCGCGAGCCCGGCTCGGGATGGCGCGGCGCGTCGTGGACGAGTACGGCGGCCGTGCGCTGCCTGGTCTGCCGCTGGTGCTCGGCCAGGTCCGTGTAGTGGCGGTACGCGGTGTCGCCGACGAGGAACATGGCCGCGGGCGCGGCCGCCAGCACGGCCAGGAAGAGGCCGAGGGCGATCCACGCCTGGACGAGATCGGTGGTGCGGCGCAGCGGGTTGCGGCGCATCCGCCACAGCACGAAGCGCGGGAGGTCGTCGGGGGCGTCCGGGGCGTCGGGCGGCGGCTGGGCCCGGGGGATGCCGCGGGCCATGGGATGCCTCCTTCCTCGAGGCGGACGGTTCGCTCGGGGGCTGTCCGGCCAGGCGAAGCCTGGTACGTACAAGCGATGACGTGTGATCACGGGTCAAGGCGACGGCGGCCGGTCGTGGTCCGGTGCGCAGGCCTCCGGGCCGCCGGTCGAGGGGTGGGCGTGGGCGGACCGCAGCAGGGTGGCGGCGCCGCGCACGGCGGCGGTGTGCGGCGCCGCCACGGCCCTGAGCGGCGCGTGCAGCCTGCCGGTGAGGTGGTAGGTGATCTCGGGCCGCAGCGCGCCGCCGCCGGCCAGCAGCGCGCCCCGCTGGAGGGCGTCGACGGTGAGCGACGTGCGGTCCTGGCGCAGCATCGCGGTCACCATGGTGGCCACCGCCTCGCTGATCCCGGCGGGGGTCGCGCCGCCGAGGTCGCCGGTGCCGAGCGCGGTGCGGCGGGCGTCGGTGACGGCGCCGTCCACGAGGAGCACCACCTCGGTGAGGTGCGCGCCGATGTCCACCACGAGCAGCGGCCGGGACAGATCGGCGCCCGCGCCCAGTGCGACGGCCCGCGCGCTCGGCACGGTGAGGACGCCGCGCGGCCGCAGCACCTGGACGGCCGTGCGGGCCGCGGCACGGTAGGCGACCCCGTCCAGCACGGGGGCGGTGACCACGACGAGCGGGCGGGTGAAGCGGGGCAGGCGGTGGCCGAGGAGGCGGTCGAGCATCCGGGCCGCTCCCTCGGTGTCCACAATGGCGCCGCGCCGCACCGGGTAGACCGCGCCGGCGCCGGGGAACGTCACCGTGGGCACGTCGAGGACGAGGCCCCGGCCCGACAGCCACGCCCGGGTGCGGGCGCTGCCCATGTCGAGGGCGATCCCGCAGCAGTGCCGGCACAGCGGCCATGGGCGGTGCCGGGCGGGGAACCGGCGGGCGGTGCGGCGGCCGGAGGGGTGGGCGGTGGTCACCGGCCGGCCTCCCTCACCTGCTGGCAGCGGGCGCAGTAGCGGGCCTGCGGCACGATCTCCAGGCGCTCGCGCGCGATGGGGCGCCGGCACAGGTGGCAGCTGCCGTAGGTGCCGCCGTCCATGCGCTCGAGGGCGGCCTCGACGTCGGCGAGGACCATGCGGGCGGAGGCGGCGAGCTTGACCCGCACCTCGACCTGCGAGGCGGCCTGCTGGAGGAGCAGGTCGTCCAGGCGGGACGGGGCCGCGATCTGCTGCAACTGCTCCTGCCGGAACAGCCGCTGCTCGAGCAGGTTCTCGCGGAACGCGGCGAGGTCCTCGGGCGTGAGACGCGTGTCGGGGTCGTCGATGATCTGCTGGTTCACCACTTCACCCCTCAGGCAGGGCAGAAGACGAGGCGGGTACGGGGGAAGGTGCGGCGGTGCGGCCCTGGCGGGCGGCGGCACCCTCGTGGGCACCGCCGCCCGGGTGGGTGACGGCGCCCCGTGCCGGGCGGTCGCGTCAGGCGTCGCGGCGCAGGCAGCTGACGCAGTGACGGGTGTAAGGCAGGATCTCCAGGCGCTCCACCGGGACCGGCTTGGCGCAGGAGACGCAGGTGCCGTAGGTGCCGGCGTCGACGCGCGCGAAGGCCTCGTCGATCTCTTTGAGGACCCGCTCGATGCTGTCCCGCTGCGAGGACATCAGCGGGTCGCCCGCGCTCTGCCCGGTCTCGCCGAGGGCCTGCAACTGGATCAGCCGGGTCCCGCGGGCGTGCTCGAGGCGCCGGCGGGCCTCCTGAGCGGTCAGGCGCTCCAGGCGGGGTTCGGTCCGGGCGGCATCGGGCGACATGGCGGGGCCCTCTCTCTTCTTCCGGGGATCTGCCGTGGGGCTTCGTAGGTCTGTCGTTCGTCTTCGTGGGTCTGCCGTGGCGCCTCGTGGCGCTTCGCAGGTCTTCGCAGGTCTTCGTGGGGACGGGGGTGGCCGAGTGGTTCGTGACTCCACCCTCGCTTCTTCCGCCGCCGGAACCCATCGGGTCCAGAGCCCATTTACCGGGGGTCGCGGGACTCACACGGTGGGGACATGGGTAGGCCGCGCCCGGGGAAATGGGCGCCGGACCCCATCGACGCGGTGCCCGCGCACGGGCAGGCTTGGCGGAGTCGGGCCGGGACGGGCAAGGCTGTCCCGGCCCGGGCCGCGGCTCGACCGGGGTGCGCGATGCCCGACAGTGGAGGGCGATGCCCGACAGTGGAGGCAGGCCGCACACACGGAAGGAGGCGCGACCCCGGTGTCGCTGTTCTGGCGGATCTTCGGACTCAACGCGGTGGTGCTCGGCTCGGCGACCGCGCTGCTGCTGTGGGCTCCGGTGACCGTCTCCGTGCCGGTCGTGCTGACCGAGGCGGTCATCCTGGTCGGCGGCCTGGTCGTCATGCTGGTCGCCAACGCCGCCCTGCTGCGCTGGGGCCTGGCCCCGCTGGACCGGCTCACCCGCCTGATGACGACCGTGGACCTGCTGCGCCCCGGCCAGCGGCTGCCCGCGGACGGCGGCGGCGAGGTCGCCGAGCTCATCCGCACGTTCAACGCCATGCTGGACCGGCTCGAGCAGGAGCGGGCCACGAGCAGCGCCCGCGTGCTGCTCGCCCAGGAGTCCGAACGGCGCCGTATCGCGCAGGAACTGCACGACGAGGTGGGCCAGAGCATGACCGCGGTCCTGCTGGCCCTCAAGCGGGCCGCGGACGAGGCCCAAGAACCCCTGCGCGAGGAACTGCACCAGGCGCAGGAGATCACCCGGGGGAGCCTGGACGAGGTGCGCCGCCTGGTGCGCAGGCTGCGGCCCGGCGTCCTGGACGACCTGGGCCTGGTCAGCGCCCTGACCTCGCTCACCTCCGACTTCGCCACGCACACCGGGCTCAAGGTGCTGCGCCGCTTCGACGGCGACCTGCCCGCCCTGGAGCCGGAGACCGAGCTGGTGCTCTACCGGGTCGCCCAGGAGAGCCTGACCAACGCGGCCCGGCACGCCGACGCCCGGCGCGTCGAGGTCGGCCTGCGGCACACCGGCGGCACGGTGGAACTGGCCGTCACCGACGACGGCCGCGGGATCAGGGCCGCGTGCGAGGGCGCCGGCATCCGCGGCATGCGTGAGCGGGCCCTGCTGATCGGGGCCGCGCTCGACATCACCGACGCGCCCGGCGGCGGTACCCGGATCCGGCTCACCGCGCCCGTTCCCAGGAAGCAGCCCTGACCATGTCAGACGACCCGACCCCGACCCCGACCCCGACTCCGGCCCAGGCCCAGGCCCAGGCCCAGGCCCAGGCTCAGGCCCAGGCTCAGACCCAGGTCACGGGGGCCGCATCCGGCAGGATCCGCATCCTCCTCGCCGACGACCACGCGCTCGTACGGCGAGGAGTGCGGCTGATCCTCGACCAGGAGCACGACCTGGAGGTGGTCGCCGAGGCCGGTGACGGCGCCGAGGCCATCGAGATGGCCCGCACCCACGACATCGACCTCGCCGTCCTGGACATCGCCATGCCGCGCATGACCGGACTCCAGGCCACCCGTGAACTGGCCGCGCTGAAGCCGCAGTTGCGCATCCTGATGCTCACGATGCACGACAACGAGCAGTACTTCTTCCAGGCCCTGAAGGCCGGCGCCAGCGGCTACGTCCTGAAGTCGGTCGCCGACCGGGACCTGGTCGCCGCGTGCCGGGCCGCGATGCGCGACGAGCCGTTCCTGTACCCGGGCGCGGTGACCGCGCTCATCCGCAACTACCTCGACCGGGTACGCCACGGCGAGGAGACCCCCGACCAGGTGCTGACGCCGCGCGAGGAGGAGGTGCTGAAGCTGGTGGCCGAGGGCCACTCGTCCAAGGAGATCGCCGAGATCCTCTTCATCAGCGTCAAGACCGTCCAGCGCCACCGCGCCAACCTGCTGCAGAAGCTGGGCCTGCGCGACCGCCTGGAACTGACCCGGTACGCCATCCGCGCGGGCCTGGTCGAACCCTGAACCGCCCGGGGTCCCGGCCGCCACTCCCCGGCCGGGGCCCCGGGTACGCCGCCGGCACGACGAGGGAAGACCGAGGAAGGGGACGGTGCATGCACCGCGCACGACGCACCGCCCCGAGGGCCCTCGCCGTGCTCACGGCCGTACTGCTGGCCCTGCTCGGCCTGGCCGGCGCGCACGCCGGCCCGTACCCCGCGGACACCGCGCCGGCCCGGGCCGCCACCACGGCCACCGCGGCCACCACGGCCACCACCGCGGTACTGACCGCCCCCGCCCCCCACGCCCACGACGTCTGCCCCGACGCGTGCGTCAGCCGGGCCGGCGTCCGCCACGACCGGCACGGTGAGCGGCCGGACCCGCCCGGCCGGCACGCCGTCGCCGTCCCCGCCCCGGTCCTCCCGGACCGCGTCTCCACGCGGGCCTCGCCCGGCTTCCCGCCCCTCATCGTCACCCTGCCGTCCCCGGTCCCCGACCGGGGCCGCGCGCCACCCACACCCTCCGGCGTCCGACACCCGTCGGCGGACGCACCCGTCCGCTGACGCCCCTCCCTGTCCCCGTCCCGTGTGCCCGCCGGAGGCATCCCTTGATCCGCTCCGCCCGGGTGAGAGCGCTGTTCGCCCTCGCCGTCATCGCCGTGTCCGTCTACATCGCCGTCACCGTCCCGGTCCGACTCGGACTCGATCTGCGCGGCGGCACCCAGATCGTCCTGGAGACCCGTTCCACCCCGGCCACGAAGGCCGACCGGGCGGCCACCGACCGCACCCTGGAGGTACTGCGCGGCCGGGTCGACGCGCTCGGTGTCGCCGAGCCCACCCTGGTGCGCTCCGGCGCGAACCGGATCATCGTCGAGCTGCCCGGCGTGCAGGATCCGAAGCAGGCCGCCGACGTGCTGGGCCGCACGGCTCAGCTGACCTTCCACCCGGTGCTGGGCCCGGCCGGAGACGGCAAGGCCGGGGACGCCAAGGCCGGGGACGCCAAGGCCGGGGACGCCAAGGCCGGGGACGCCAAGGCCGGGGAGCTGGTGCTGCCCGACGAGTCGGGGCAGCGGCTGCGGCTGGCGGCCCAGGCCATGACCGGCAAGGAGGTCAAGGGCGCCGACGCGCGCTTCGACCAGGAGACCGGCGCCGGCTGGCACGTCACCGTCGACTTCGACCGCGCGGGCCGCACCCAGTGGGCGAAGCTGACGAGCGAGGCGGCGTGCCGCCCGGTGGGCGACCCCACGCGCCGGGTCGCCATCGTCCTCGACGAGAGGATCATCTCCTCGCCGCAGGTCGCCCCGTCCGTCGCCTGCGGTACGGGCATCGCGGACGGCTCCACGCAGATCACCGGCTCCTTCGACGACCGCGAGGCGCGCGAGCTGGCGCTGCTGATCAACGGCGGCGCGCTGCCCGTACCCGTGGAGACCGTCGAGCAGCACACCGTCGGCCCCACCCTGGGCGCGCAGGCCATCACGGCCAGCGCCTGGGCCGCGGCCATCGGCACCGCGCTGACCGCGCTGTTCATCATCGTGGTCTACCGCCTGATGGGCGCCCTGGCCGCCGTAGCCCTGCTCGCCTACGGCCTGATCTCCTACGCCGCCCTGGCCGCCCTCGGCGCCACGCTGACCCTGCCAGGCCTGGCCGGTTTCGTGCTGGCGATCGGCATGGCGGTGGACGCCAACGTGCTCGTCTTCGAACGCGCCCGGGAGGAGCACGCGGCCCGGCACCGGCCCACCGGGCGCTCGGCGCTGACCGCCGGTTTCCGCAACGCCTTCAGCGCGATCGCCGACTCCAACATCACCACGCTGATCGCGGCCCTGCTGCTGTTCTTCCTGGCCTCGGGGCCGGTGCGCGGCTTCGGCGTGACCCTCGGGATCGGCGTCGTGGCGTCCATGGTCAGCGCCCTGGTGATCACCCGGGTGCTCGCCGACTTCGCGGTCTCCCGCCGCTGGGTGCACCGCCGTCCCCGGCTCACCGGACTGGCCACCACCGGCCGGGTCCGCGACGCCCTCGCGCGCCGCGATCCGCGCCCGATGCGCAGGCCGCGCCGCTGGCTGGCCGCCTCCGCGGTGGTCCTGGCGCTCGCCGGGGCGGGCATCGCCGTACGCGGACTGGACCTGGGCGTGGAGTTCACCGGCGGCCGGCTGATGGAGTACGACACCGCGCGTGCCGTGGACCCCGAGCGCGCGCGGACCGCGCTCGCCGAGGCGGGTCATCCGCGCGCGGTCGTGCAGTCCTCGGGGGAGTCGGGCCTGACCGTGCGCACGCAGGCCCTGACCGACGCCCGGGCGGACGAGATCACCCGGACCGTGGACTCGCTCGGCGGCGGGACGCGGAAGGTGCGCGACGAGCTGATCGGCCCGAGCATGGGCGACGAGCTGCGCCGCAACGCGCTCATCGCGCTGGCCGTGGCGCTCGGCGCGCAGCTGCTGTACCTCGCGGCCCGCTTCCGCTGGCTGTTCGGCACCGCCGCGGTGAGCGCGCTGGCCCATGACGTGGTGATCCTGGTCGGTGTCTTCGCCTGGCTGGGCAAACCGCTGGACGGGGTGTTCCTCGCCGCGCTGCTGACGGTGATCGGCTACTCGGTCAACGACTCGGTGGTGGTCTTCGACCGCATCCGCGAGCTGGTGCGCCGGGACCGCAAGGCGCCGCTGGCCGAGGTGACCGACCGGGCGATCGTGCAGACGCTGCCGCGCACCGTGAACACCGGCATGGGCGCGCTGCTCATCCTCGCCTCGCTGGCGGTGCTCGGCGGCGACTCGCTCACCGACTTCGCCCTCGCCCTGCTCATCGGCATCGTGGTCGGCACGTACTCCTCGGTGTTCACGGCCGCCCCGATCGCCGTCGAACTGCACGCCCGCGGACGGGGCCGCCCCCGCCGCGCGCGCCCGAACAGGCGGGCGGCCGCCCGCACCTGACACACGGTCGGCCGGGGGCGGCGGCCCCCGGCCGGCTGCATCACCGCCCCGGCCGGAAATGGGTGCCGTGACCGATGGCCCGGGCGCGGCCGTCCGGCCAGGCTGGAGGAGACAGGCGGACCGCGGGGTGCCGTAGGCACGGCGCCCCGCGGTCCGCCGTTCCGTCAGTTCCGCCCGTCCGCCGGCCCCGGGGCCAGAAGGGACCGTGACAGTCATGTCGTGGGACACCACCCGCTCCACCTCCTCCGCCGCGCGCGTCGGCGCGCACGAGGCGCGGCAGCGGCTGGAGCACGAGCGCAACGCGCGCCTCGCCCAGCTGCGGGCCCTGAAGGACACCGAGGGGGCCGGCCAGGAGGCCGACGACCTGCTGAGCGCGCAGCGCGGGGCGGTGGGGCGCGCGCTGAAGGAGATCGAGGCCGCGTTCGCGCGGCTGGAGGAGGGCACCTACGGCCTGTGCCGCGAGTGCTCCCGGCCCATCCCGGTGGAACGGCTGGAGATCCTGCCGTACGCGAGCGCCTGCGTACCCTGCCAGCAGCGCGCGGGCTGAGCCGCCCGCCCCGGCCCCCACGCGCCCGCCCGAACAGACACATGGCCCACACAAATATTGCAAAGGGCAAGAAAAGCTCCGTATAGGCACTCTCAACTCAGCGCAGTTCTGCGAGCACTCATCGTGCGCATGCGTGACGCTGAGTGCAGCGGAACGCCGAACGCCCCTGGTCACGGCCTCGGGCCGGCGTGCTTTGCCGACTTCGCAGGGGATGTGAGCACAGTGGGACGGCGCGGTGCCCGTCGGGAAGCGGAACGAGTGGCGGCGCTGGCCGCCGACCAGTTGCTGCGGGCCGGCCGGATACTGCGCCGTTCCCCCGTCACACCCGACCTGCGGGCGGTCCTGCGCACCGACCAGGACGTCAACGACAGCCCCTACCGCGAGCGCTGGGCGCACGACAGGGTGGTGCGCTCCACCCACGGCGTGAACTGCACCGGCTCCTGCTCGTGGAAGGTGTACGTCAAGGACGGCCTGATCACCTGGGAGACGCAGGAGACGGACTACCCGTCCACCGGGCCCGACCGGCCCGAGTACGAGCCGCGCGGCTGCCCGCGCGGGGCCTCGTTCTCCTGGTACACCTACTCGCCGACCCGCGTGCGCCACCCCCATGTGCGGGGCGTGCTGCTGGAGATGTACCGGGAGGCGCGGGAGCGGCTGGGCGACCCGGTGGCCGCCTGGGCCGAGGTCACCGGCGACCCGGACCGGCGGCGCCGCTACCAGTCCGCGCGCGGCAAGGGCGGTCTGGTGCGCGTCGGCTGGGAGGAGGCGCTGGAGATCGCGGCGGCCGCGCATGTGCACACCATCGCCGCGTACGGCCCCGACCGGGTGGCCGGGTTCTCGCCGATCCCGGCCATGTCGATGGCCTCGCACGCGGTGGGCGCCCGCTTCATGTCGCTGATCGGCGCCCCGATGGTGTCGTTCTACGACTGGTACGCCGACCTGCCGATCGCCTCCCCGCAGGTGTTCGGCGACCAGACCGACGTGCCGGAGTCGGGCGACTGGTGGGACGCCGCGTATCTGATGCTGTGGGGTTCGAACGTGCCGGTGACGCGGACCCCGGACGCGCACTGGATGACCGAGGCCCGCTACCGCGGCCAGAAGGTCGTGGTGGTCTCCCCCGACTACGCGGACGCCACCAAGTTCGCCGACGAGTGGCTGCACCCGCACCCCGGCACGGACGGGGCGCTGGCCATGGCCATGGGCCATGTGATCCTCACCGAGTTCTTCGTGCGCCGTACGGTGCCCCACTTCGCCGACTACGTACGCCGGTTCACCGACCTGCCCTTCCTGGTCGAGCTGGAGGAGCGCGACGGCGCGTGCGTGCCGGGCAAGTTCGTCACCGCGGCCATGCTCGGGCTGGACGAAGAGTCGGGCGAGGACGCCCACTGGAAGCCGGTGCTGCTGGACGCGGTCTCCGGGCGTCCCGTGGTCCCGGGCGGCACCCTCGGAGACCGCTGGTCCAAGCTGGGCGAGGGCCGCTGGAACCTGGACCTCGGCGACGTGGAGCCCGAGCTGACCCTGTACCGGCGGGGCGGCCACCCGAGCGCCCCCGTCCGCCTGCCCCGCTTCGACGGTGGAGCGCCGGTCACCCGCGCGGTGCCGGTGCGCGAGGTGGGCGGACGGCGGGTGACCACCGTCTTCGACCTGCTGCTCGCCCAGTACGGCGTCGGCCGCGACGGACTGCCCGGCCAGTGGCCGGCGGGCTACGACGACGCCTCCCAGCCGCACACCCCGGCCTGGCAGGAGCCGATCACCTCGGTGCCGGCGGCCGCGGTGGTGCGCATCGCCCGGGAGTTCGCGCACACCGCCGAGAAGTCCCGCGGCCGCTGCATGATCGTCATGGGCGCCGGCACCAACCACTGGTTCCACTCCGACACGATCTACCGCTCCTTCCTCACCCTGCTCCTGCTCACCGGCTGCCAGGGCGTCAACGGCGGCGGCTGGGCGCACTACGTCGGCCAGGAGAAGGTGCGGCCCTACACCGGCTGGCAGCACCTGCAGTCCGCCGCCGACTGGGTGCGCCCCTCCCGCCAGGTCGCGGGCACCCCGTACTGGTACCTGCACACCGGCCAGTGGCGCTACGACGGGCAGGGCGCCGACGCGCTCGCCGCGCCCACCGCGAAGGGCCTGTTCACCGGGCTGCACACCGCCGACCTGGTGGCCCGTTCGGTGCGCCTGGGCTGGATGCCGTCCGCGCCCGCCTTCTCCGCCAACCCCCTGGAGCTCGGCCGGGCGGTGCGCGAGAGCGGGCGCGAGCCGGGAGAGTGGGCCACAGCCCAACTGGCGGCCGGAAAGCTGTCGTTCGCCTGCGAGGACCCGGACGCGCCGGAGAACTGGCCACGCGTGCTGACCGTGTGGCGGGCCAACCTGATCGGCTCCTCCGCCAAGGGCAACGAGTTCTTCCTGCGCCATCTGCTCGGCGCGAGCGACAACGCGCACGCGAGCGAGGCCCCGCCGGACGCGCGCCCCCGTGACGTCACCTGGCGTGAGGAGGCGCCACGCGGCAAGCTCGACCTGCTGCTCGCCCTCGACTTCCGCATGACCTCGACCACGCTGATGGCCGACCTCGTACTGCCCGCCGCCACCTGGTACGAGAAGCACGACCTGTCCAGCACGGACATGCACCCCTTCGTGCACGCCTTCTCGCCGGCCATCAGCCCGCCCTGGCAGGCCCGCACCGACTTCGAGATCTTCCACTGCCTGGCCCGCAAGTTCAGCGAACTGGCCACCGGCCGGCTCGGAGTGGCGTACGACCTGGTGGCCACGCCCCAGCAGCACGACACCCCGGGCGAGACGGCGCAGCCCGGCGGCACCGTCCCCGACTGGCGCGAGGGCGCGACCGCCCGGCCCGGGGTGAACCTGCCCGCGTTCACGCTCGTCGAGCGCGACTACACCGCCGTGGCCGACAAGCTGACCGCGCTCGGCCCGCTCGGCGAGGAGCGGGGCATGACCGTCAAGGGCGTCACCGTACGGCCGGGACCGGAGGTGCGCCGCCTCGCCGAACGCTGCGGCACGGCCGCCGGGCCCGGACCCGCGCGGGGGCGCCCGCTGCTCGACACCGACGTGAAGCTGTGCGAGGCGATCCTCGCCCTGTCCGGCACCACCAACGGGCGGCTGGCCGCCGAGGGGTTCGAGCGGCTCGCCGAACGCTGCGGTCCGGCCTCCGGGTTCGGCTCGCTCGCCGAGACCGTGCGCGAGCGGCGGGTGGTGTTCTCCGACACCCAGGACCGGCCCGTGCAGGTCGGCACCAGCCCCGAGTGGTCCGGCAAGGAGGCCCCCGACCGCCGCTACTCGCCCTTCACCGTCAACACCGAGCACCTCAAGCCCTGGCACACCCTCACCGGCCGCCAGCACTTCTACCTCGACCACGACTGGATGGCCGAGCTGGGCGAGCAACTGCCCGTCTACCGGCCCCCGCTGGACCTGGCCGCGGAGGCGGTCGCGGGCGAGCGGGAGGTGAGCGTGCGCTACCTCACCCCGCACTCGAAGTGGTCGATCCACTCCGAGTACCAGGAGAACCTGCTGATGCAGACCCTGGCCCGGGGCGGCCCGGTGATCTGGATGGCGGTGGCCGACGCCGAGGCGATCGGGGCCGCCGACAACGACTGGGTGGAGGCGGTCAACCCCAACGGGGTGGTGGTCGCCCGCGCGATCGTCTCCCACCGCGTCCCGCCCGGCACCGTGCTCATGTACCACGTGCAGGAACGCCTGGTGAACGTGCCGCGCAGCGAGGCCACCGGCCTGCGCGGCGGCGTCCACAACGCCCTCACCCGCGTCCTGATCAAACCCACCCACCTCATCGGCGGCTACGCCCAGCTCTCCTTCGCCCCCAACTACTACGGCCCCACCGGCAACCAGCGCGACGCCCGCACCGTGATCCGCCGGCGCGCACAGGAGGTGCAGTACTGACGTGCGCGTCATGAGCCAGATCGCCATGGTCATGAACCTCGACAAGTGCATCGGCTGCCACACCTGCTCGGTCACCTGCAAGCAGACGTGGACCAACCGCACCGGCACCGAGTACGCCTGGTTCAACAACGTCGAGACCCGCCCGGGCCTCGGCTACCCGCGCGGCCACGAGGACCAGGACAAGTGGAAGGGCGGCTGGCGCCTGGACGCCCGGGGCCGCCCGGTCCCCCGCTCCGGGGGCCGCGCCCGCCGCCTGGCCCGCCTGTTCGCCAACCCCGAACTGCCCCTGCTGGAGGACTACTACGAGCCCTGGACCTACGACTACGAGACCCTGATCGCCGCCCCGCCGGGCGACGACCTGCCCACCGCACGCCCCCGCTCCCTGATCGACGGCCGCCCGACCGCCGTCACCGGCGGCCCCAACTGGGACGACAGCCTGGGCGGCGGCCCCGAACACCTCGCGGGCGACCCGGTGTTGCGCCGGATCAGCGAGAAGATGAACGAGCGGGTGCGGCTGGAGTACGAGCAGGCGTTCATGTTCCACCTGCCGCGCATCTGCGAGCACTGCCTCAACCCGTCCTGCGTGGCGGTCTGCCCCTCCGGCGCCCTCTACAAGCGGATCGAGGACGGCATCGTCCTGGTCGACCAGGACCGCTGCCGGGGCTGGCGGATGTGCGTGACCGGCTGCCCGTACAAGAAGGTCTACTTCAACCACGCCACCGGCAAGGCCGAGAAGTGCACCTTCTGCTACCCGCGCGTCGAGGCGGGCGAGCCGACCGTCTGCTCCGAGACCTGCGTGGGCAGGCTGCGCTACCTCGGCGTGCTGCTCTACGACGCCGACCGGGTCGGGGAGGCGGCCTCCGTTCCCGACGAGAGGGACCTCTACGAGGCCCAGCTCGGCTGCTTCCTGGACCCGCACGACCCCGAAGTGGCGCGCGCCGCCGAGGAGTCCGGCATCCCGCACGACTGGATCACCGCGGCCCGCCGCTCCCCGGTGCGCGACCTGATCACGACGTACCGGGTGGCGCTGCCGCTGCACCCGGAGTACCGGACGATGCCGATGGTCTGGTACGTGCCCCCGCTGTCCCCGGTGGTGGAGGCGCTGACCGCGGGCGGGCACGACGGGGAGGACCCGGCGGCCCTGTTCGGCGCCATCGACGCCCTGCGCATCCCGCTGGAGTACCTGGCCGGACTGTTCACCGCGGGCGACACCGCGCCGGTGGAGGCGGCCCTGTGCCGGCTGGCGGCGATGCGCGCCCACATGCGGCGGATCAACCTCGGCGAGGAGCGCGACCCGGCGATCGCCCGGGGCGTCGGCATGGACGAGCGGGGACTGGAGGCGATGTACCGGCTGCTGGCGCTCGCCAAGTACGAGGAGCGCTACGTCGTCCCCACCACCTACGTGGCCGGCGCGCAGGGCGCGGGCCGGGCGCGCGGCGGCTGCAGCCTGGACCACGAGGGCGGCCCCGGCATGTACGGGCCGGACGGCGGCCCGGAGGCCTTCCACGCGCCCCCGGCCACCGGCGGCCCGGCCGTCACGGCGGGCGCCCCGCAGGGCGGCTCGTCCCTGCGCGGCCGGGTCAACCTGCTCAACTGGAACGGCCGCGGACGCCCCGGCGGCCTGTTCCCCGCACGCCGGAGCGCCGGGGAGTGAACCTCGACCGCGCGGTCCACCAGGCCGCCTCCCTCCTCCTGGACTACCCCGACGAGAGCTGGCCCGCCCGGCGCGAGCAGGTGGCCGTGGCCCTGGCCGGACTCCCCGGCGAGGCGCCCGGCCTGCTGCGGGGCTTCTGCCGCTGGGCCGCCGCCGTGCCCCCGCTCGACCTGGCGGCCCGCTACGTCACCACCTTCGACCGCAGCCGCCGCCGCACCCTGCACCTGACCCACTACACCGACGGCGACACCCGCCGCCGGGGCGCCACCCTCGCCGCGCTCAAGGCCCGCTACCGGGAGCACGGCTGGGAGCCGGCCGGCGGGGAACTGCCCGACCACCTGCCCGCGCTGCTGGAGTTCGCCGCCCGCTGCCCCGGCCCCGGCGCCGCCCTGCTGCGGGAGCACCACGGCGCGCTCACCCTGCTCACCCGCGGCCTGGCCGCCCACGGCAGCCCCTACGCCGGTGTGGTGCGCGCCGTCCTGACCACCCTGCCCGCCGTGCCCGCGGCGGCACCCGTACCCGTGCGGGAGGACCCGGCCCCGGGCCTCCTGCCGTACCCGCTGCGGCACGCGCCGGGCGAGGAAGGAGTGCGCCGCTGATGACGCCCTGGCCCCATCTCACGCTGCGACACCTGCACATCGCCCTGTGGGGCGTCCTGCCCTACCTGGCCCTGGCCGTGCTGGTCGCCGGCAGCGCCTGGCGCTACCGCTACGACCGCTTCGGCTTCACCACCCGCTCCAGCCAGCTCCACGAGTCAAGGCTGCTGAAGGTCGGCGGGCCGCTCTTCCACTACGCCCTCTTCCTCGTCATCGGCGGCCACGTCATGGGCCTGCTCGTGCCGGAGTGGCTGACCCGGCGGCTCGGGGTCGGCGAGGAGCAGTACCACGCGGTCGCCCTCACCATGGGCGGCGCCTCCGGGATCGCGGCGGTCACCGGGCTCGGCCTGCTGCTGTACCGCCGGCTGCGGGTGCCCGCCGTGCGGCGCGCGACCAGCCGCGGCGACCGGCTCACCCTCCCGCTGCTGAGCCTGGTCCTGCTGGCCGGCCTGACCGCCACCGCCTCCTCGGTGAGTCGGCCCTACGACTACCGCCTCGGCGTCGCCGTCTGGTTCCGCAGCCTGTTCACGCTGGACCCCGACGTCACCGCCATGGCCCACGCCCCGCTCCTCTACCGGCTGCACGCGCTGCTCGCCCTGGCCCTGTTCGCCCTGTGGCCCTTCGGCCGGCTCGTGCACGCCTTCGCCGCGCCGCTCGCCTACGCGGCCCGCCCCTACGTCGTCTACCGGTCGCGGGGAGGCGCGCCGGTGCGGTGAGACGGCGGTGAGGCCCCGGTGAGAGCAACGTCGCCCGGTGCTGTGGAACGCGCCGGGCCGGATTACGGTCCATACGGTTGTGCGGACCGAGAGTGGGGGAACTGCTTCGAGGAGCCGGCGGTGACACAGCGCTGCGGCGGGACCGACGGGCCGTCCGGGGGGATCGGGTGAGACCGGGGGAGGAAGCGGGCGCGGTGGCCCGGGGGAGCGCGGCACTGTTCCGGGCCGCGCGCTTCGGCGCACGCACCCTGCTCGGCGAGTTCCGGGCCATCGTCCTGGACCCCGTGCGGGAGTTGGCGCACCGCGGGCTGTCCGGCCTCGTCCTCGCCTTCGTGGCCGCCTTCGGGGTGGTCTTCTTCCACGGCATCGCGCAGCACCCCACCGGGGCGACGGCGGTACGCCTCCTCGGCGGCGTCCAGGCGGACCTGCCGCTGTGGCTGGCCCTGCTGCGCACCCCGGTCTCGCTCTACGTCCCCGCGCTCGACCTGCCGGTGTGGGCGGGCATCACCCAGCTGTTCCTCGCCTTCGCGCTCGCCGAGCTCTCCCTCGGCCGCCGCCGCACCCTGTTCATCTCCTACGTCACCACCCTGGCCGGCACCCTCACCGTGCGGGTGATGATCGCGCTCGGGCCCGGCTGGTGGGGGCTCGGGCTGCCGCCCTCGGCGGGACACGTCCTGGACACCGGGCCGTCCGCCGCCGTGGTTGGCCTGTTCACCTATCTGTCGATCGTGCGGCGGGCCCCGGTGGTCTTCTTCCTCACCGGCGGATCGATGGTGGTGGAGTCGATCGTCAAGCCCAATCTGGCCGGCCGCGAGCACCTGATCGCGGTGGCCGCCGCCATCGTCCTGGGCCTGTGCCACAACCGCGGCCTGCGCCGCCTGCCCGCCACCGCGCTGCTGGCCGCGGCCCGCCCCCGGCCCGTGCGCCGCACCTCGGTCGTACGAACCGGCGGCCCCGCGGTGCTGGTGCGGGAGGCCCGCAGCACCGATGCTTGTCCTGAACTGATCAGGGGGAAGGGTGAGTGAGCGATGAGCTGGATCTGGTGGGTGCTGATCCTGTTCTGGACGGGGGGCTTCGCGTGGCTCGCCGACACCGTCCGCACCGCCATGCGCAACCGGCACCAGCGGAGGATGGAGTTGCTGGAGGCGAGGAAGTCCGAGCGGCTGGCCGTCGAGGCCGCGCAGCGACCGCCCGAGCCGGTGTGCGGCTGCACGCACCATCTGTCCAAGCACGACAAGAGCGGCCGCTGCCACGAGCGCGTGGAGGTGCCGACCGCCTGGGACGAGAACAAGAAGCCGCTGCGCTTCGAGCCCGGGCAGTGCAACTGCCAGCAGTACGTGGGCCCGCAGCCGCTGTCCCAGGTCTACGCGGACGAACTGACCGACCTGGCCTGACGGTTGCGCACACCGCGCTGCCTCGGCAGCAGCGGCGGCCCGGTCTCGCTCCTCGGCGCGCGCCTGTTGCGGGGCGTGCGCTGGGGCCACCACAGGACGTACAGGGCGGAGCCCACCGCGAAGGCCAGCCGGATCAGGCCGCGCGCGGAGTCGGAGGGGATCAGCAGGACGCTGCCGTACAGGGAGATCAGCGCTATCCAGCTGACCCAGGGCACCAGCCGCCGCTGGCCGATGGAGTCCCAGATCAGCGTGCCGAGCAGCACCGAGGCGTTGTAGTACGTGTAGACGCTCGGGTCCAGCACGATGCGCGCGTCGGCGGCCAGTAACACCACCGCCGCCCAGCGCTGCCGCCGCACCGCCAGCGCGCCGAGGGCCATGCCGAGGCTCATCTGCGCCGGGCGGTCCCACCAGGGGGTCGCCGGGTCGTTCACGCCGAACCAGCGCAGCGCCGAGGCCGGCTGGTTGGGGATGGTGAAGCGGGCCGCGGCGAACGTGTTCAAGTGGGTGAGGTAGAACGGCAGCCAGGCCACGGCCACCAGCCCCACCGCCCACAGGGTCGCGCGCAGCCGCACCGGGCGGGGCAGCACCAGCAGCAGCGGCAGGAAGCCCACCGCCCACGGCTTGGAGTCCATGGCCAGCGCCAGCATCACGCCCACGGCGGTGGCGTTGCCGCGCACCAGCGCCCGCACCGCGAGGGTGGTGAAGAACAGCGCCAGCACGTCGTCCAGGTGCGCGAACCGCACCGAGACCTCCACCCACATCGGGATGAAGGCGGCCCCGGCGATCAGCACCCGCTGCTGGAGGCGCTTGTGGTTCACGCCCGTGCCCAGGTTGTGCTCGGCGGCCGTACGCCCCACCAGGACCAGCATGTACAGGCCCAGCCCGGACATGAACGCCTCGGCGAGGTTCTCCCCGGCCGCGGCCGGGAAGGGCCTGAACAGCGCGGCCACCACGAAGCTGACCGGCCCGATCTGGAGTTCGGGGTGGTTGGCGTACAGGGCGAGACCGCCGCCGGGCACCTGACTGAACAGCAGCTCCTCGCCGGTTCTCAGGTAGTGCCAGGACACGGCGCCGTGTCGCTCGGCCACGAGGAACCACAGGGCCGTCCACACGGTCAGCAGGGCGGTGTGCCACCGCACCGGATAACGGCCGATACGGCCGAACCGCCCGCCGTTGCTGGGCGTGGCCGCCGCCCTCTCGCCGTTGAGCACGTTCCGTCCTTCCTCCACACCCGTCCGCCCAGTCAGATGCGGATCGGGCGGGCGGGGTTCAGCGTGGTGTCCGCGCACACATGGGTACGCACGGCCCCCGCAGGGCCCCTCGAATCCCCGCAGGAGCGTCACACAGGCTGCACACAGTCCCACGAAAGCCTTGTTAGCGTGACTGGCCGCCCGGCTGGCCTACCAAGGGAAGAACCGGAACACCGGATGGACTACTGCTCCACGTGCCGACGGCACCTCAATGGCGCTCTCGTGTGCCCCGGCTGCGGCGCGTACGCGCCCGACATAGCCCCGGACGCCACCGCCGACTCCGCCGCGCCCTTCGTACCGGGCCCCGCAGCGGGCGGCGCGCCCGCACCCGAGGCGGCCCCGGCCGCCCTCGACGAGATCCACCCGGCGCCCGAGCGCGCGCGGCCCGGGCGGGCGGCGCGGCGCCGGCAGCAGGCCCGCTGGAAGAAGACCCAGCGCCGCGCGCTGCTCGCCACCGCCGTGGCCCTGGTCGGCGGCGGCCTCACCGCCGCCTCCATGGACCGGTCGTCCGGCGCCCGCGCCCAGGCCGCGGCCGCGCCGCAGGCCCCGCACACCGACAGCGTGAGCAGGCTGCCGGCCACCCCGGACACCGGTCAGGCCCCGGCGGCCCCCGGCACCGGACACACCGCGCCCGGCAGCCACGCCCCCGCGCCCGAGCGGCACCGGACCGGGGTCGTGGTGTCCCAGGACGCCTCGGCCCCGGGCTTCCACTCGAACGCGGTCACGTCCCCGCACACCGCGGCCCCCGGCGGCCCGGTGACGCGGCAGTCGGGCGGTTCCCCGGCCACCGCGTCCGGCGGGTCGGCGGCGGCCGGTTCCGTGACGACGACGGTGCCGCAGCACGCCACCGGCTCGACGGGGTCCGCCGCCTCCACGGCCTCGACCGGATCCGGCGGCTCCACCGCCTCGCAGCCGGCCGGTACGGGCACGACCCCGTCCCAGCCCCCGCAGACCTCACCGGCCTCCCAGGGCTCCGGGTCCTCGCAGGCCTCCCAGCCCTCTCAGCTCTGCCTGCTGGTGGTCTGCCTGGGGTGAGCGCCCGCCTCGCCCTCGAAGCTGGCGTAGTAGGCCGCCGCCATGTCCTCGTCCGCGTGGCCCTGGGCGGCGGCGCGGGCGAAGCGTTCGGCGCTCGCGGCGGCCACGTCGAGGCGGACGCCGTGCTCCCGGCCGGCCTCCACGATCAGGCGGGCGTCCTTCTCCGCGGTCGTCACCGCGAAGCTCGCCGGCAGCAGGCCGCCCTCGAGGATCAGCGCGGCCTTGGCGTGCAGGTAGCCCATGTCGAGCGGGCCGCCGGAGATGAGGTCGAAGAAGGCCTGCGGGTCCACGCCGAGCCCCTTGGCCAGGGCGAGGACCTCACCGGTGGCGGCGGTGGCCGCGACGACCCAGCTGTTGGTGACCAGCTTCAGCCGGGTGGCGGTGGCCGCCGCTCCGTCGTCCCCGGTCCACACCGTGCGGGCGCCGACCGCCTCGAACACCGGGGTCACCGCGTCGCGCCCCTCGGCCGGGCCCGCCGCCAGCACGGTCAGCTGCCCCGCCTCCGCGGGCTGCTTGGTGCCCAGCACGGGCGCGTCGTAGAACAGCAGACCGTGTTCGCGGGCGAGGGCGGCGAGTTCGGCGGCCGAACGCAGGCCGGAGGTGGTCGACTGCACCCAAGCGGCCCCCTGGGGGACCTCCGGGGCCGCCTCGCGCATCACCTCCAGCACCGTGTCGCCGTCGAACAGCATCGTCAGCACCACGTCGGCGTCGCGCACCGCCTCGGCCGGGGTGGCGGTCACCTGCGCGCCGTCGGCGGCCAGCGGCTCGGCCTTGGCGCGGGTGCGGTTCCACACCCGGACGGTGTGCCCGGCCCGCGCCAGGTTGCGGGCCATCGCGGCGCCCATGATCCCGGTGCCCAGGACGGCCACGGTACGGCTGTCGTCGGTCATGTCGTCGTCCACCTCTTCGTTCCTGCGGCATCCAATACGGGGAGTATCACGCGTGCGGGTGCCCGTACGGCCGAACTCCACGTGCGGGTGTCCGCGCCGCGCCCTTCACTGGGGGGCAGGCGATGGGAGGCAGGATGACCGTGAACCGGGCACGCCGGATGAGGGAGCGGGCCGGGACGGCCGCGCTGGTCGTGGTGCTGGCCGCGGGCCTGGCCGCCTGCTCGGGCGGCGACGGCGGCGGTCCGTCGGGCGTCAGCCCGTCCGGCGCCAACCCGTCCGGCGTCAACCCGTCCGGCGCCGCCAGCAGGGCGGCCTCCGCCGCCGCCTCGCTCGCCTCGCAGGCCAGTGACGCCCTCGCGTCGGCCACCGCGGAGGCGGGCCGCCGGCTGGACGGGATCAAGAACGGCATCGACGCCCGCGACGCCGTCACCCTCGGCGCCCCGGCCACCGACGCGGACGGGCGCACCACGGTAGCGGTGACCGTGGCCAACAAGGCGGACAAGGCCAAGTCCTTCGCCGTGCAGGTGAACTTCAAGGACGCGGGCGGCAATCTGCTCGACACGGTCGTCGTCACCGTGGGCGACGTCCCGGCCGGGCGCACGGGCAAGGGCACCGCGCGCAGCACCCACAAGCTCTCCGGCGACGTGAAGCCGGAGGTGGGCACCGCCCTGCGCTACTGACCGCCGCCCGGCCGCGCCCGGGTGCCACCGGTTGGGGTCACGCCATCCAGAAGAAGACCGCCGTCATGCGCTTGTCCTCCAGGGTGGTGCCGGTGTAACCGGTCGCGCTGTGCACGAGGTTGGCGTGGTAGAGCAGCAGCCGGTTGGCCCGGTGCGGCACGCGGACGTCCTCCTCGAAGGCGTCCGGGGCGACGAACCGGGTGCCGAGGGCCTCCACCAGGTTGGTGTGCGGGGCCTGGACGACGTTGCCGCCGAGCCGGCCGCCCGGCAGGGACTGCCGGTAGAAGCTGGTCCCGCAGTCCTTGGGCACCGAGGGGTTGAGGTAGAGCACGGCCGCGTACCGGCACAGCGCCCGTGAGTCGGTGTGCGGGCGCGGCTCGCTCTCGCCCTCGCCGACGACCTGGACGCAGTTGTGGTTCAGGGTGCCGCCGCCGGGCGCCTCCTGCACCCACAGCCGCTTCGCCCCGGTCGCCTGCCGCACCAGCCGTTCCACGCGCGCCAGTTCACCCGGCTCCAGTCCCGGCATGGTGCGCAGCCCGGGCCAGGTCTGCGAGGTGTACGGGTATCCCTCGACCCAGTCGTCGCGGGCCAGGCAGCGTTCGCGTACCGCGCTCGCGTCGGGCAGCACGTCGTCGATCACCCAGTAGTCACGGCCCTTGGTGGGCTTGCGGTAGGGCAGCACGGGAAGCGCGGCGGGCACGCCGGGGGGCAGTGGGGGCATGCGGCGAATCTAGGGCGGGGGCGGACCAGCGCTCTCCCACGGCGTGGTCAACGTTGCGTCAACCCTGGGGTGTTGCCGTGCCGCCTTTCCCTCCGGGTCGTTCCCCCTCGGCTCGGGTTTTTACCAAATCAAAAGGTTCCGCGCGCCCTGGAGTCCGTACTCCTGTACGTCCGAACCGCCCATCCGGCGGGATCCATGACGGGGCAGGAGGCACGGTGCGCTTTTCGCGGAACGCGGCGGGAACTCTTTTCGTGGGCGGAGCCCTCAGCCTGACCCTCGTCGCGCTCGCCTACCCCGGCATGCTCGGCGTCAGCAACGTCTCCAGCGACGGCTCACGCGTCATCGCGCAGACCCAGTGGGGGCCGCTGACCGAGTCGGACCGCGACTTCGTGGTGAAGGTGCGGGCGGCCGGGCTGTGGGAGTACCCCGTCGGGCAGATGGCGGTCAAGAAGGGCACGACCAAGGCGGTGGTGACCGCCGGCCGGCACCTGATCGACGGTCACGCGGCCCTGGACGCCAGCTGCCGCAAGATCGCGCCGATGCTGAACATCACGCTGCCCAACCTGGCCAGCCCACAGCAGCAGGGCTTCGTCAACACCCTCAACGCGGACACCGGCAAGCAGTTCGACAGCGACATGGCCAACATCCTCCGCGTGACCCACGGGTCGATCTTCAACACGATCGCGAAGATCCGCTCCACGACCAAGAACACCCTGGTCCGCGAGCTCGCCAACCAGGCCAACGCCACGGTGCTCGACCACATCACGGTCATGGAGCAGACGGGCCTGGTCAACTTCGACCAGGTGCTCTTCCAGCAGACCACCCCGCCCAAGCTGCCCGCCACCGACCTGACCCCGCCGCCCCCGCCGGCCGGCCAGCCCGAGGTGGTGCTCCCCCCGCCGCCGAACGCCACCTCCAGCCCGCTGGTCATCGACGGCTCCCCGGTCACCGGCCCGGGCCAGGCCCCGGCCCCGGCGCCGAGCCCGACGACGGGCTGAGCGGGGGCCGTCCCGCCCGGTGCGCCCGGGTCAGGCGAGCCACACGGTCGTGTCCGGCTCCAGCCTGCCGCACCTGAGGGGCGGACCGCTGCTCAGCAGCACCTCGCCCGGCGGCAGCGGCACGGCCTCGCCGGACAGGTTGGTGACGCACCGCCAGCCCTCCGAGCGGGCGAAGGCCAGCACGCCGTCCGGGGTGTCCTCCATCCAGGTCAGTTCCTCGCCGTCGAGCAGCTTGCGGCGCAGCCGCAGCGCCGTGCGGTACAGCTCGAGGGTCGAGCCCTCGGCCCCGTCCTGCGCCTCGACGGCGTACGCCGCGAAGTACGCGGGCTGGGGCAGCCAGGCGCCGCCCGGCCCGAAGCCGTACGACGGCCCCGCGCACGTCCACGGCAGCGGCACCCGGCAGCCGTCCCTGCCCTTGCGGACGTGGCCGCTCTGCTCCCAGATCGGGTCCCGCAGGACCTCGGCGGGCAGGTCGGCGACCTCGGGCAGGCCGAGTTCCTCGCCCTGGTAGACGTAGGCCGAGCCGGGCAGGGCCAGCATCAGCAGCGTCGCCGCCCGGGCGCGGGCCAGCCCGGCGGCCGCGTCCACGGCCGGCGCGCGCCCGCCCGCGAGCAGCCAGGCGTTGTCGTCGGTGCCGGGCGGCAGCATCAGGCGCGAGGCGTGCCGGATCACGTCGTGGTTGGACAGCACCCAGGTGGCCGAGGCGCCCGCGGCCCGGGCGGTGGCCAGCGAGGAGGCGATCACCTCGCGCAGCTCGCCCGCGTCCCACCCGGCTTGCAGGTACTCGAAGTTGAAGGCCTGGCCCAGTTCGTCCGGGCGGGCGTACAGCGCGCGCCGGCTGTCGGGCACCCAGGCCTCGGCGACCGCGGTGCGGGGCGGCGAGTAGGAGTCGAAGATCCGGCGCCAGTCGCGGTAGATCTCGTGCACGTCGTCGCGGTCCCAGTACGGGTGGCTGCCGGGCGGCAGGTGCGGCAGCGCGTCCTCGCCGGTGACGCCGATGTCCCCGACGTCCCTGAGCGGCTCGTCCAGGTCCTTGACCAGGGCGTGGGCGACGTCCACGCGGAATCCGTCCACACCACGGTCGGACCAGAAGCGCAGGGTGGCGCGGAAGTCGGCGCGCACCTCCTCGTGGCGCCAGTTCAGGTCGGGCTGTTCGGGCGCGAACAGGTGCAGGTACCACTGGCCGTCGGGCACCCGCCGCCAGGCACTGCCGCCGAAGACCGACCGCCAGTCGGAGGGCGGGAGTTCGCCGTGCTCGCCGCGGCCGTCGCGGAAGACGTAGCGCGCGCGGGCGGCGGAGCCGGGGGCGGAGCGCAGCGCCTCCTGGAACCACGGGTGCAGGTGGGAGGTGTGGTTGGGGACGAGGTCGACGATCACCTTCAGGCCCAGGCGGTGGGCCTCGGCGGTCAGGGCGTCGAAGTCGTCCAGGGTGCCCAGGCGCGGGTCCACGTCCCGGTGGTCGGCGACGTCGTAGCCGCCGTCGGCCAGCTCGGAGGGGTAGAAGGGGCTCAGCCACACGGCGTCGACGCCGAGCGCGGCGAGATGGCCGAGGCGCCGGGTGACGCCCCTGAGGTCGCCGAGGCCGTCGCCGTCGGCGTCGGCGAAGCTGCGGGGGTAGACCTGGTAGACGACGGCCTGCCGCCACCAGCCGGGGTCACGGGACGACAGGTCGGGAGGGGCCCCGTGCGCGGCGGGGGACGGGGAGTCGTGCGTGGTGGTGCGGTCGGTCACGCGGTCTCCTCTGGGGCGTATCGGCTCTGGGGAAGCCTGTCCAGATCGCCGGAAAAGTGAACACCCGGGCATGCCGGCGCGCGCACCGACCGGAAGCACCGGGCGCGAGGGATCGCCCCCGTCCGCCGCGCAGTGCTTCAGCAGGCCCTGGACGTCGGGGTCCACCACGCGGTATCGGACGATCCGGCCCTCCTTCTCCCCCTCCACGACCCCGGCGGCCCGCAGCAGCCGCAGCGCCTGGGAGACCGCGGGGTCGTTCATGCCGGTGGCGACGGCCAGGTCGGAGACGGCCAGCGGGCCGGTGCGGTGCAGGGCGATCAGCAGGGCCAGCCGCTTGGGGTCGGCGAGCAGGGCGAAGCGGTCGGCCCAGGCCCTCACGTGCCCGGGGTCGCCGATGGCCGCGATGGCGTCGCACACCCGGTGACCGTCGATGGTGCGGCGGTCCGCGCGGTCGGCAGGGACGAGATGCATACGGCCATCCTCGCAGGCGGCCATGTGATCTTGGATACCTGCGCAGATGTGCAGCTATGCAGGCGACCGCTCGCGCCTCTACGGTGGGCGGGCCGTGGTGCTCGGGAAGTCGATGCAAGGTCGACGCGGCCCTCGCCACTGTGATCAGGGAGTTCCCGTTCCGTCCGGCATCCGCCGGGCCACTGGTCCCACGACCGGGAAGGCAGGAGCGGCGAACGCACGACCTGTAAGCCAGGAGACCGGCCACGGCAGCTCACGAAGTGATCCACGAGGTGCTGGAGCGTGAACCGGATGACCCTGCCCGAACGCATGTCCACTTTCCACTGGCGACGCGAGGACACCCTCAAGACGGCGGGGCTGCTGGGAGTGATCCTCGCCCTGCACGTCGTCGCCTTCGGGATCCTCTTCCTCCTCGTCGTCCCCGAGCACTACCAGGTCGGCACCAAGGCCTTCGGCATCGGCCTCGGCGTCACCGCCTACACCCTGGGCATGCGGCACGCCTTCGACGCCGACCACATCGCCGCCATCGACAACACCACCCGCAAGCTGATGGCCGACGGCAAGCGGCCGGTGTCGGTGGGCTTCTGGTTCGCGCTCGGCCACTCCAGCGTGGTCGTGCTCCTCGCCCTGCTGATCGCGGGCGGCACCTCCCTGGCCGGCAAGGTCATGAACGAGCACTCGCGCACCCACCAGGTGCTCGGCGTCATGGGCACCACCATCTCCGGCACGTTCCTGTACCTCATCGCCGCCCTCAACCTGGTCGCCCTCGTCGGCATCCTCAGGGTCTTCAAGGCGATGCGCGCGGGCGCCTACGACGAGCGGGAGCTCGAGGCGCACCTGGACTCGCGCGGCTTCATGAACCGCCTCCTGGGCCGTCTCACCCGGTCGGTCACCCGCCCCGGGCAGATGTACCCGCTGGGCTTCCTGTTCGGGCTGGGCTTCGACACCGCCACCGAGGTCACCCTGATGGTCATGGCGGGCTCCGGCGCGGCGGCCGGGCTGCCCTGGTACGCCGTCCTGTGCCTCCCGCTGCTGTTCGCGGCCGGCATGAGCCTGTTCGACACCCTGGACGGCACCTTCATGAACTTCGCCTACCAGTGGGCGTTCTCCAACCCGGTGCGCAAGGTGTTCTACAACCTCACCATCACCGGCCTGTCCATCGCGGTCGCCTTCCTCATCGGCACGATCGAACTCGTCGGCGTCCTGCACGAGAAGCTCGGCCTGCGCGACGACCTGACCGGCTGGATCGCCGGGCTGGACCTGGACCACGTGGGCTACGTCATCGTCGGCCTGTTCGTCGTGGTGTGGGCGGCGGCGCTGGCGTACTGGAGGGTGGCGAAGGTGGAACAGCGGTGGGCGGTCCGTCCCGCCGACACCAACTAGCGGCGCGCGTCCTGCGGTGCCCGCCGGCCGCGCGGGCCGGCCGCCTCGACGGTGGTCAGGTACAGCCGGACGTATCTGTCCGCGTCGATGTCCAACGCCACGTCCACCAGGCGCTGTTCGCGCATCTCGCCGTGCAGCTCCGCCTCGCCCGGCCGCGGCCGGCGGTCCACGACGGTCTGTCCGCGGGCCGGGCCGGGGGCGAGGTTCACCTCCACCGGCAGCCGGTGCGTGGTGAGCCCCGCCGGGTCGGCGACCGAGCACACCGCGCCCGCGTCGCCGAGACCGCCGCGCGGATCGTGCTCGCCGGTCGCCGGACCGCGGTGGGACAGCAGCCGCCCCGCGAGGCGGGCGCCCGGCTCGGCGCTCTCCCTCAGGCGCCGCACGTCGGGCGGCGGCACGAGCACCCGCTCGAACACGTCCAGGCCGTACATCGTGACCGGCACCCCGGCGGTGAGCAGGACGGCCGCCGCCTCCGGGTCGTGCCAGACGTTGAACTCGGCGACCGCGGTGGCGTTCCCGGTGGCCACCGCGCCGCCCATGAACACGATCCGCTCGATGTTGGCGGTCACCTCCGGGTGGGTGCGCAGCAGCAGGGCGATGTTGGTCAGGGGCGCGGTGGGCACCAGCGTGACCGGCCGGTCACTGGCGAGGATCTCGCGGCGCAGCAGCGTCACCGCGTCCACCCCGGCCGGGCGGCGGACCGGGGCGGGAAGGCCGAGGTCGCCCATGCCGTCCCGGCCGTGCACGTGGTGGGCGTCGCGCGGCGGCTCGATCAGCGGCCGCTCGGCGCCCCGCCCCACGGGGATCTCGGGGGCGCCCGCCTGCTCCAGTACGGTCAGCGTGTTGCGTACCACCTGGTCCACGTGCGTGTTCCCGGCGACACAGGTCACCGCGCGCAGGTCGAGCCCCGGGTGCCGCGCGGCGAACAGCAGGGCGAGGGCGTCGTCGACGCCGGTGTCGCAGTCGATGATCACCGGAACGGGCGGCCGACCGGTCACGCGGGCTCCTTCCGCCGGGCCTCGGACGAACCTCGGCCGTCGTCCTCCGACCCTATGCTCCGGCCCACAGGCCGGTCCCGCGCGCCGCCACCCGGTCGCTGATCCGGCGCAGCAGTTCGGCCACCGGCACGGCGCCCGGCCGGCGCCCGTCCCGCAGCCGTACGGCGGCCAGGCCGTCCTGCGCCTCCCGCTCCCCGATCACCGCCTGGTACGGCACGAGCCGCGCCGCCCTGATCCGCGCGCCCAGGCTGCCCCGCTCCTGACCCGCGAACTCGGCCCGCAGCCCGGCCGCCAGGGCCTGCCGTACGACGTCCCCGGCCCGCTCCGCCTGCGCCTCGGACACCGGCAGGACGACCAGCTGCACGGGCGCCAGCCAGGCCGGGAAGGCCCCGCCGTGCCGCTCGATCAGGTGCGCCACGGCACGCTCCACGCTGCCGATGACGCTGCGGTGCACCATGACCGGCCGGTGCCTCGCGCCGTCGGCGCCGACGTAGCTCAGGCCGAAGCGCTCAGGCTGGTGGAAGTCGATCTGCACGGTGGACAGGGTGGACTCACGGCCGGCCCCGTCCGCGATCTGCACGTCGATCTTGGGCCCGTAGAAGGCCGCCTCGCCCTCCGCCTCCTCGTACGCCGTCCCGGAGCCGGCGAGGACCTCGCGCAGCAGCCCGGTGGCCCGCCGCCACAGCTCCGGGCCGGCCACGTACTTGCCGCCCTCGCCGGGCAGCGACAGGCGGTACCTGGCGGCCCGGATGCCGAGGTCGTCGTAGGCCCGGGCGATCAGGGCGAGGGCGGCGCGGGCCTCGTCGACGGCCTGGTCGAGGGTGCAGAAGACGTGGGCGTCGTTGAGGTGGATGGCGCGCACCCGGGTCAGCCCGCCGAGCACCCCGGACGGCTCGGAGCGGAACATGCCGCCGAGTTCGGCGATGCGCAGGGGCAGTTCGCGGTAACTGCGGGAGCGGGAGCGGTAGATGAGGGCGTGGTGCGGGCACAGGCTCGGGCGCAGCACGAGCTGTTCGGCGCCGCTCTCCATGGGCGGGTACATGTCGTCGCGGTAGTGCGCCCAGTGGCCGGAGGTCTCGTACAGCTCCACCTTGGCGAGTACGGGCGAGTACACGTGCCGGTACCCGGCGGCGCGCTCGGCCTCGCGGACGTACTCCTCCAGGGTGTGCCGTACGACGGCCCCGTCGGGCAGCCAGTAGGGCAGGCCGGCGCCGATCAGCGGGTCGGTGCCGAAGAGACCGAGCTCGCGGCCGAGGCGGCGGTGGTCGTGGGCGGCGGTGGGGCGGTGGTCCATGGGCTGGTCCATGGGATGGTCCTCCTCGCGGGGCGGGGTGGGCGAGGGGAGCCGGGGATCGGGAACGCGAAGAAGCCCCGGGGCGCTCGCCCCGGGGCTTGTTCGCTCAGCTCAGCTGTCAGCGCGCCGGGACACTCTCCGGCGTCGTCGTCATGAGGGACGGCAGGGCGCGCTTCATGCGGGGGACGGTAGCAACGCGTGACGCGTCCGGGCGAGCGGTTTTCCACGCGCCTCACCCGTACGGCCCGGCGCGCTGGTGGCCCCGGCGCCCCGATGGTGCCGTGGGAGGACCGGGCACCGCCCGCCCCCGTCCCCGCGGCCCGCGACACCTGGAGGCCCCATGACCCCTCACCCGGCCGCCCACACCCCCGGCACCCACGCGCACGCCGTCCGACTCGTCGGCGTCCGGGCCCTCTGCATCCGCGTCCTCGGAGGCTGGGCCCTCGGGGCCCGCGTCCTCTGCGGCTGGGCTCTCGGGGCCTTGGCGCTCGGCGTCCATGCCTCCTGCGCCCGCGCCCTCGGGATCCTGATGCCCGGCACCCACACCCTCCGCGCCCGCGCCCGCCGGGCCTGGGCATCCGGCGCTCGTGCCCTCCGCGTCCCGGCCCTCGGCGGCTGGGCCCTCGGGGCCTTGGCGCTCGGCGTCCAGGCCCTCCGCACCCGCGCCCCCGGGGCCCTGGCGCCCGGCGTCCAGGCCCTCCGCACCCGCGCCCCCGGGGCCCTGGCGCCCGGCGCCCACGCCCTCCGCACCCGCACCCGCACCCGCACCCGCACCCGCAGAGCCTCGGCATTCGGCGCTCGCGCCCTCGGTGTCCGTACCCCCGGCGTCCCTCTCCTCGTCGGATGTGTGCTCAGTGTGGTCGGGGTGCCGGTGCTGGCCGGGTGTTCGGGCGGGGCGGCGCGGCAGGCGGGCGGCGGCGCCCCGTCCGAGGCGGCCACCACGGCGGCGGCCGGGCCCGCTACCGCGGGTCCCGTCACCGTCCTCACCCCGGCGCAGGCCGCGGCGGCGCTGCTCACCGAGGCCGACCTCGGCGGCCCCTGGCAGCCGACGCAGGGCGCCGCGACCTGGCGGGACGGCATCCTCAAAGCGCGTACGACCGACACCGGATGCCAGCGCCTCCTCGACGCGCTCTACGCCGACGAACCCCTCGGCTCCCCGACCGCGACGCACGCCGTCACCGCCTTCGACGACCCCGACGACGCGGCCCAACTGCGCCAGCAGGTGCTCGCGCTGAAGGCGGCGGACGTCGACCGCGCCCTGGCCTGGCTGCGGACGCTGCCCCGCGCCTGCTCCCGGTTCACCGCGGCCACCACCGGCGCGGGCACGCAGGAGGTGACGGTCGAGGAACTCCCGCTGCCCGCCGTCGGAGACGCCCGCCAGGGACTGCGCGTGGTGTTCACCGGCCAGTCGCCGCAGGGCGATACGAACGCGCTCGCCGTGGAGATCGCGGCCGTACGGGTCGGCGACGACGCGATCACCGTCACCGACGGCGCCCTCGGCTCCCTGCCGGCGGACGCCACCGCCCAGGCGGCCCGCCTCGCCGCCGGGCGCCTGACGACGGTCCGCCAGCAGGCCCGCGCCCAGGCGTGAACACCCACGCCACGGATCCCGGCGGTCAGAGGAGCGGCTGGGCCGGGGCCGGGCCCAGTGTGGTGGTGCCGGGGGCCGTGCGGTGGCCGAGACCGGTCCGGTAGGCGTCCAGGGCCGCCTCCACCCGGCCGGTACGGCGCAGCAGATCGCCCAGCAGACGGCACAGGTCGGCCAGGTCACCGGCCGCGCCGGCCCGCTCCAGCAGGCTGAGCGCCCGTACGTAGTGCTCCTCGGCGGCCTCCGTGTCGCCGGCGTCCTCCGCGATGATGCCGAGCAGGCGGTGCGCGGCGGCCGCGTGGACCGCGCCCCGCTCGGGGGAGAGGTCCCCGAGGACCTGCCGCAGCAGCCCGGCCGCCTCCTCGGACATCCCGCGCCGGTGCAGCACGTCGGCGAGTTCGACGGCGACCTGACTGGTGTAGAGGGAGGCGCGCTTGGCGGTCAGCATGGCGAGGGCTTCGCGCAACTCCTGCTCCGCGCGCTCCAGTTCGCCGTTCTGCGCGCAGACGTACCCGCGCATCCAGTGACAGTTGGCGAGTTCGGTGCGCAGTTGCAGGGTGCGGTACAGCTCTGCGGCCTTGGCGAGCGAGGCGTCGGCCTCGGCGATCCGGCCCTCGGCGAGCAGCGTACGGGCGACCGACCGGTGCATCCGGGCCACCAGCGCCGGGTCGCCCGCCCGGGGCGCGAGGGCGAGGGCGAACTCGGCCGCCTGAGCCGCCCGCGCGTGCGCCCCCATGTCCATGTACGGTCCGATGACACCGGCGTACAGCAGGAGCAGCGCGTCCGGGTCGTGCAGTCCGGAGCGGTTGAGCTCGTCGAGGGTGGACTCGAAGAGGTAGACGGCGTAGCGCAGCTCCCCGGCCAGGTAGTGGGAGACGGCGCGGCCGCGCAGCGCGGGCACCCGGGCGGGCAGCGGCTCACCGGCGAGCACCTGCTCCGACCGCTCGAAGTACTCGCGTCCGGCGACCAGTTCACCCGTCTCCAGGGCGCACTCACCGAGCCCGAGCAGCGCCTCGGCCCGCACCTCGGCGAGCTCGTGCCGCTCCGCCTCCGCGAGCAGCCGGGCGTAGCTCTCGGCCGCCCGGCCGGCCTCGCCGGTGGCGAGCGTGCGCCGCGCCTCGGTCAGCCGCAGCCGCAGGTCGGTGGCGAGGTGGGCGGGGCGTCCGGTGGCCAGTTCCTCGAAGGCGACGCCGAGCCGTCCGGCGATGTGCCGCAGCGCCTCGTCGGAGGGCCGCACCCGGCCGGCCTCCAGCGTGGAGATGTACGCGGGCGTGTACGCGGGCTCGGCCAACTGCCGCTGGGTCAGGCCGCGTTCGCGGCGCAGCTGCTGCACCCTGCGCCCGATGGTCTCCGGGTCGTCCCGCTTCGGCATGCGCTTAATCATGCCAGTAAGCCGACTTACGCCGGTCCGCTCACCGACCGCCCGCCGGCACCGGACTTTCCGCCCGCAAGGCCCCCAACTCCCCCTGGCACACTTCCCGTTCGCGCCCCTTACCCCCTAGTTTGGTGAGCGCATAAGCGTGCTTAACCCATCACTGTCGTTGCGAGGTCGGTTGCCGTGCCCGGACGCACTGTCGCGCGCCATGGAAACAACTCCGCACGTTACGTCAGGGGATTCGGCGCGGCCGTGATAGCCGTGGCCGCGCTGATCACCGCTGCCAACGCGGGCCCGGCCCGCGCCGCGGACCCGGTCCCACCGGCCCAGCAGTCCGTACAGGCCCGCTGAGGTCTCCTTCCCGGATCAGGTCCCGGCCCCCTCCAGCCGGCGCAGCTGACGCCGTACGTCGTCCAGCGCGCCGCTCCGCCTGCCGGGCACCCGGCCGCGCAACTCCGCCAGCACCGCGCCGAGTTCGCGGGCCCGCACCGGGTCGCGCAACTGCCCCCACTGGTGGTGCGCCCGGTCGACGGCGGACTCGACCGCCGGGGCGTCGCGCTCCTGCCCCACCGCCAGCCGGGCGGCCGCCACGGTCAGCCAGGCACGGCAGCTACGGGCCGGATCGCCCGCGAGCATCGCCAGGTCGGCGCGGACCTCGGCCCAGTGCAGCGCCTCCTCGGAGGCGGGACCGTGCGTTTGCAGGGCCGTGCGCTCCCAGCGGGCGGCGAGCGCGTCGGCGTCCCCGTGCCGCCCGGAGCGCACGCAGGCCGCGATCGCGGCGTGCGGCTCGGTGGCCGGCCCGGGCCGCCGCGCGGTGAGCACCAGCCCGGGCGGCCCGTCCGCCTCGTCCATCCGGGCCAGCGCCTGCTCGTGCAGCTGCTCCGGGTGCGGCCGGTGCCCGCTGCGCAGGATGGTCGCCACCGCCTTCATGTACGCGGGCGTCCCCACCGCGCGCCGGCCCGGCGGCGGCGCGACCCTGCCGTACACGGCGACACCGGGGCCCGCGTCCAGGGTCCGCTCCCGCAGCCACCGCCAGCTCTCCGCGTCCGCGTGCAGGTCGGCCAGGATCGTGGTCGTGCCCTCCGGTCGCAGCCGCAGCTCCTCGCGCAGCCAGTGCCAGGGCAGGGCGGTGTAGCGGACGGTGGCCGGCGTGGTGCGGGCCAGCGCCAGATGGGGCAGGCGCTGGCGGCGGTCGAGGTGGAGCTGGCCGGTGACGAACAGGGTCAGCGGCCCGGGGGCCGCCGCGGCGGCCCGCAGCCTGGTGAGCACGGCCTGCGGCTCCAGCGGGTCGGCGAGTTCCACAACGGTCGCGGCGGCGGCGCCGGACAGCACGGAGGGTTCGACGGCGGCGAGCACCGGGAGCACGGAGGCGGCGTCCACCAGACGCCCCCGCCCCATCGGCGAGGCCGCGAGCAGCAGCACGGTTGCGGACATCGTCCCCCCGTCGGCGGTCCGGTCGGTCGTGTGCGCGCCCGACGCCTGCCGGCCGCCCGCGCACGTCAGCACCGTAACCGCTGCGGCCGGGGCACGGACGCCCACCCGCCGCCACCGTAGCCCCGCAACCCCCCGGCCGACACCCGCACCACCACCGCAGCCGTAGGCCCACCGGCGGACACCCACACCACAACCGCGACCCCACGCCCCCCGGCCGACACCCGCACCGCCACCGCAACCCCACGCCCCGGCCGACACCCGCACCGCCACCGCGACGCCACGCCCCCCGGCCAACACCCGCACCGCCTCCTCACCCGTGCCGGACCCCAGCCGACACCCGCACCACCACCCCAACCCCACGCCCCCGGCCGACACCCGCACTACCACCGCAATCCACGCCCCCGGCCGACACCCGCACCGCCTCCTCACCCGTGCCGGACCCCAGCACCACCCCAACCCCACGCCCCCGGCCGACACCCGAGCCAAGACCGCCACCCCACGCCGCCCGCCGGCGGGCATCCGCCTCGCCTCCTCCCCCGTGCCGGACCCTGTGCCGGACCCCGGCCGTGCCCTACGTCGTGCCGTCGCCCAGCCGGGGCCGGGGACGGGAGGCCGCCCCGGACTCCACCGGGGGACCCGCCGCCGTCCTGCGCACCGCGAAGATCGTGGTGTCGTCGCCGAGGCGCCCGCCGCAGTGGCGCAGCGTGCCGTCGCGCACGCGGGCCACCAGGCGGCGCGGCTCGGCGGTGCGCGCGTCGGCGGCGAGGGCGCGGGCCACCTCGCGGGCGAGCGGGTAGAACGCACCGGTGCCGTCCCGCGCCTCGGTCACGCCGTCGGTGAACAGCAGCAGGGTCTCCCCGGGCCCGAGCGCCGCCCGCTTCACCGGCGGCGGCCCGTGCGTGGAGAACTCCCCGAGGCCGAGCGGCAGCCCCTCGCCCGGCGGCAGCCGGCGCACGCCCCGCGGTCCCACGACCAGGGGAGGTTCGTGACCGAAGTTGACGACCCTGACCGCGCCCGGGTCGTCGTCCGGGAAGCCGATCAGCACGGCGGTGGCGAAGCGGTCCTCCTCGTCCCTGCCCATGGCCATGGCGTGCTCCCGGTGCCGGACCATGCGCGACTCCAGGCGCTCGGCGACCGCAGTCAGGTCCCGTTCGTGGTAGCCGGCCTCGCGGAAGGTACCGAGCAGCGCGGCCGCCGCCTCCACCGCGCCGAGCCCCTTGCCCTGCACGTCACCGACGAGGACGCGCGTGCCGGCCGGGCCGGGCTGGATGTCGTAGAAGTCCCCGCCGATTCGGGCGTCGGAGTCCGCGGCCAGGTACACGCCCGCGTGGTCCAGCCCGCCCCAGCCGGGCGGCAGCGGGCGCAGCACGGCACGGCGCGTGGTCGCCGCCACGTCCTGCATGTGCAGCATCAGCCGCTCCCCGCGCACCCGCACCGCGCACGCCAGCACGGCGAGCGCGCCGCCCGCGGCGACGAGGATGAAGTCGGGGACGCCGGTGCGGTACTGGTGCGGCCAGGACGCGTCCACCACGTAGTACGTGGCGAGGGACAGCGCGGCGAAGACCGCGGTCGTCCACACCGCGCAGATCGCCGCGGAGATGCCGGGCACCAGCACGATCCAGGAGATGACCCGGAACTCTCCGCCGGTGTTCCAGTCCAGGACGGCGATGCCGACGAGCAGCAGCAGCGGCGGCATCCAGGCGACGCTGCGTCCCCGCACCCGCAGCAGCGGATGGCGCCGCCCGGCACCCCGGCGGCCGGCCCGCTGGTACCCGTCGAACCGTTCCTGCCCCCCGATCCCGCCGTCGCTCACGACCCTCAGCACAGCACAGGCGGCCACCGCACGCATCCGGGTCCCCAGCACTTGCCAGGGCCCCTTCCCAGGTGTGCTCTGGTAGGCGGAGGCGACGAGAGGAAGGAGCGCTCCCATGGCTCACGCGGCACCCGTGACCGCGGCCGTCACCACCCGTGGCACCCGCACCCGTCACCGCCCGCCCGACATCTTCAGTCCGCGCGCCCACGCGATCGGCCGATGGGTACTGCCCTTCGCCATCGGCCTGATCTACGGCTACTGGGCCGCGGCCATCCGGCGCAGCGGCGGCCCGATCACCGGCTGGAACCTCGCCTTCGGCTTCATCACCGCGATCGTGTTCACGCTGGTCACGGTCGGCGTCCTGCGCCTGGGCCCGCGCCTTCCGCGCGAACTGCACGCGCTGCTGTGGTTCGCCTACATCGGCATCGTGTTCGGCTTCCTCTACAGCCAGAGCGGCGAGACGGTGCTGCTGGCCACCGGCCTGTCACTGGGCCTCGGCGCGATCGCCGGCCTCATCTGCTTCTACTGGGCCTACACGCACGAGGACGCCGAGGGCCACCACATCTGACGCACCCCCTCTCCCGGCGGGCCGGATCCCCGGCCCGCCGCCGCCGTGCGCGCACCGGCACGGCCGTGGGTCATCACCCGATTGCCGTCCCCCCGCTGGCACAGGCTTCCGAGCGGGCATTGCCTGAGGGTGTGTCCCGACGCCTGCGCAGCGGCCTGTCGGCCGTGCTGACCACCTTCTCGTGCCTGCTCGTGCCGTTCAGCGCGCTGTCGGCGTGGGCGGCGTACGGCCTCGCCGACACCGGCCGCTACGTCACCACGATGGCGCCGCTCGCCCACGACCCGGACGTACGGGAGGCGATCGCGGACACGGTGGGGGACGGGATCATGGACGAGATCGACCACCAGATGGACATCCGCGTCACCCGCGGCACCGTCGCCCCCTTCGTGCACGACGCGGTGCGATCCTTCACCCAGACCGCGGCCTTCCGCACGGCCTGGAACGAGGGCAACCGGGCCGCGCACGACGCCGTGCTGCGCGCCCTGCGCGAAGGGGACGACGACCGCGACCGCCCGGTCACCGTCGACCTCGCCCCGGTCACCGCGCAGGTCAAGGCCCAGCTCACCGAGGACCACGTACCGCTCGCCGCCCGCATTCCCGTCGAGCACACCGAGGTCGCCCTGCTCCCGGCCCAGGACCTGGGCCGCCTGCGGAAGGGATTCGACGTGCTCGAGGTGGCCGGATTCTGGCTCCCCGTCGCCGCGGTCGCGTTCGCCGTCGCCGGCATCGCGCTGGCCGCCTGCCGCCGCCGGGCGCTCACCGCGACCGCGCTCGGCACCGCGCTCGGCGGCGCCCTGCTCGTCCTCGCCCTCGCCGTGGGCCGCGGCCTGACCCTCGCCGGACTGCCCGACGAGGTCTCCCACCCTGCCGTGGGCGCCGTCTACGACGCCCTCACCGCCACCCTGCGCACGGCGTCCTGGATCCTGGTGGGCCTCGGCCTGACGGTCGCCGCGCTCACCTGGCTCACCGGCCGCGTGACCCGCCGGCGCCGCCCCAACGGGCCGGCCCCGACGTCCCAGCCCCAGCCGCAGCCCCCGACGAGCGTCGAGGCCTGACCGGCGAGGTTCTCGCCCAGGCAGGACACGGTACGGCCACCGTCCTTCTCCCCTGCCCAAGATCGCCACTCGGGGCCGCTAACCTTACGTGTCCGTCCTGGCCAGGGATCGACGGGATCAACTCACGCGAAGGGTTGCGCACATGGGCATTCTCACTCGCCTGCGGAACGCGTTCGGCCGGTCACGCAAGGGGCGTGCCGCCGAAGCAGAGGGTGCGGAACAGGTTCCGACCCAGGAACCGGCCCCGGCCGCGGAGCCCGTGGCACGGCGCTCCGAGCCGAAGGTGCCGTCCCCCTCCCCGTCCCCCGAGCCCCCGGCGAGCGTCCACGTCCCGGACCCGCGCACGGAGCACGAGCTGGTCTCGGCGGCCTTCGACAACATCACGGTCCCCCAGCCGTCAAGGCCGGTGGAACCGACAGAACCGCCGGAGCCGGCAGCGAAGAAGCCCACGGCAGCCCCGGAACCACCGGTAACGACGGAACCGGAAGCACCGGCGACGAATGCGCCAGTCGCAGAGGAGCCGGAAGCACAGGCGGCGGAGCCAATCGCGGAAGCACCGGTCACGGAACAGCCGGAAGCACAGGCGGCGGAGCCAATCGCGGAAGCACCGGTCACGGAACAGCCGGAAGCACAGGCGGCGGAGCCGATCGCGGACGCGCCAGTCGCAGAGGAGCCGGAAGCACCGGCGGCGGAGGAGCCGATCGCGGAGGAGCCGGAAGCACCGGCAGCCGACACCCCGCCGGCCCCGGCGGCGGAGGAACCGCCGGCCCCGGCGGCGGAGGAACCGGCGGAGCCGGCGGCGGAGAAGCCGGCGGCACCCGCGGTCCACGAACCGCAAGCCGCCGACGGCGAGGCACCCCCGCAGGGGCCACCCGCACCCGACGACGAATCCCGCACGGGTGGTGCGGGTGGGAACGACACCCCGGCCGAAGGCGAAGCCGAGGCCGAGGCCGAGCAGCCCGCACCGCCGGCCACCGCGCCGTCGGCCACCGCACCGCCGGCCACCGCACCGCCGGCCACCGCCCCCACGGCGAAGCCGGCCCTCACCCTGGCGAGGGTCAAGGCCGGCGCCCCCGGCCTGACCGCCGCCTACAAGGCAGCCACCGCCGCCCTGAAGAAGTACGACCTCACCGGCACCCGTGCCAAGGTCCACCTGGTCCTCGACCGCTCCGCCTCCATGCGCCCGTACTACAAGGACGGCTCCGCCCAGGCCCTGGCCGAACAGACCCTCGCCCTCGCCGCCCACCTCGACCCCGAGGCGGCGGTCCAGGTCACCTTCTTCTCCACGGACGTGGACGGCACCGCCGAACTCACCCTCACCGACCACGAGAACAAGGTCGACGAGGTCCACGCCACCCTGGGCCGCATGGGCCGTACGAGCTACCACGCGGCGGTCGAGGCGGTCCTCGCACACCACGAGAAGACCAGCCCCGGCGACCCCGTACTGGTGATCTTCCAGACGGACGGCGCCCCCGACGCCAAGACCCCCGCCACCCAGGCCCTCACCGACGCGGCGAAGAACCACCCCACCGTGTTCTTCTCCTTCGTCGCCTTCGGCGAGCACGACAACAAGGCCTTCGACTACCTGCGGAAGCTGAAGACCGGCAACGCCTCCTTCTTCCACGCCGGCCCCACCCCCCGCGAGCTCACGGACAAGGAGCTCTACGAGGGCGTGCTCGCGGCCTGGCGCCCGTAGCGCACCGCTCCCGCCGTACGGCGTCCCGCGCCGCCCGCTTCCCAGCCCGTAAAACGGGAAGCGGGCGGCGTACCCGTGTCGGCTACGATTTCAAGGTTCGTAGACGAATCGGACGGCCGGGAGAACCCGCCCGGCGTCACCCCGCGTAGCGACTTGGGAGCAGCCCGCGATGGCTCGACACCTCATCACCAGCGCCCTTCCGTACATCAACGGGATCAAGCACCTGGGCAACATGGTGGGGTCCATGCTCCCGGCGGACGTGTACGCGCGCTACCTGCGCCAGCGCGGCCACGACGTGCTGTACATCTGCGCGACCGACGAGCACGGCACCCCGGCGGAACTGGCCGCCAAGGAGCAGGGCCTGCCGGTCGACGAGTTCTGCGCGCAGGCGCACGACGCGCAGAAGGCGGTCTACGACGGCTTCGCGCTGGCCTTCGACTACTTCGGCCGCAGCTCCTCCGCCGAGAACGTGGAGATCACCCAGCACTTCGCCCGCAGGCTCAACGAGAACGGCTTCATCGAGGAGCGCGCGATCCGCCAGGTCTACAGCCCGGCCGACGGACGCTTCCTGCCGGACCGCTACGTCGAGGGAACCTGCCCGCACTGCGGCTACGACAAGGCGCGCGGCGACCAGTGCGAGAACTGCACCCGGGTGCTGGACCCGACCGACCTGATCAACCCGCGCTCGGCGATCTCCGGCTCCACGGAGCTGGAGGTGCGCGAGACCAAGCACCTGTTCCTGCTGCAGTCCAAGCTCCAGCACGAGGTCGAGGAGTGGGTGGCGCGCCACGAGGCGCAGTGGCCGCAGCTGGCCTCCTCCATCGCCCGCAAGTGGCTGAACGAGGGCCTGCACGACCGCGCGATCACGCGCGACCTGGACTGGGGCGTCCCGGTGCCCACGGACACCTGGCCGGAGCTGGCGGCCGAGGGCAAGGTCTTCTACGTCTGGTTCGACGCACCGATCGAGTACATCGGCGCGACGAAGGAGTGGGCCGACCAGGACCCGGCCCACCGCGACTGGAAGTCGTGGTGGTACGACGTCGACGACGAGGTCCGCTACACGGAGTTCATGGCGAAGGACAACGTCCCCTTCCACACCGTGATGTTCCCGGCCACCGAGCTGGGCGTGCGCGAGCCGTGGAAGAAGGTCGACTACGTCAAGGCGTTCAACTGGCTGACGTACTACGGCGGCAAGTTCTCCACCTCCCAGAAGCGTGGCGTCTTCACCGACCAGGCTCTGGAGATTCTCCCGGCGGACTACTGGCGCTACTTCCTCATCGCCAACGCCCCCGAGTCCGACGACTCGTCCTTCACCTGGGAGCACTTCACGGCCACGGTGAACAAGGACCTGGCCGACACTCTGGGCAACTTCGTCAACCGCGTCCTGTCCTTCTCCCGCAAGCGCTTCGGCGAGGAGGTCCCGGCGGGCAGCGAGCCCGGCGAGGCGGAGACGCGGCTCGGCGAGGAGATCGCCCGTCTCCTCGCCGAGTACGAGGAGCACATGGAGGCCCTCCAGTTCCGCAAGGCGGCCGCCGCCCTGCGCGCCCTGTGGTCGGCGGGCAACTCCTACCTCGAGGAGAAGGCCCCCTGGCTGGAGATCAAGACGGACAAGGACGGCGCGGCGCTCACCCTGCGCACCGCGATGAACCTGATCCACCTCTACGCGGTCGTCTCCGAGCCCTTCATCCCGGCGACGGCGAAGGCGATGCGCACCGCGCTCTCCCTCCAGGACGACACGGCGACCTGGGTGAGCGCGGACGAGGCGAGGTCCCTGGACTCCGTCCCGGCCGGCACCCCCTTCACCGTGCCCCCGGTCCTCTTCGCCAAGCTCACGGACGAGGACCTGGAGACCTACAAGGAGCGCTTCGGCGGCGATCCGCAGGCGTGACCCGGCCCGCACCCACCGCCCGCCCCGCTCCCGGCCAGCCGGAAGCGGGGCGCGTTCATGCCTGCGGGCACTGCCGCATCTCATGATCTGTCCGATCCGCTCCGTTGGGGCGTTCCCCGCCCACCACGCACCTAGACTTTTACGACCGCCGGGGAAGGGGATGTCCGTGAAAGCTGCGGGGACGAACGAGATGGCCGCACAATCGGCGAAGGCGGATCCGAAGCCGTCGAGTACACCGGTGCCGGCACCCGGGCAGCGCGTCACGGTTCGCCACCGTCCTTGGATGGTCACCGACATCCTCGGCTCCACCGCCGCCAGTGATGACCCCGCCCGTGCCGCGCAAGCTGCTCCCAGCCACCTGATCACCCTGTCCTCGCTGGAGAGCGACGGCCGGGACGAGGAACTGCGGGTGGTCTGGGAGCTGGAGCAGGCCACGGACGTCCACGACCAGTACGAGCTGCCTTCGCCGAAGAGCGGCTTCGACGATCCTGGACGCCTGGACGCCTTCCTGGACGCGGTGCGCTGGGGTGCCATCGCCTCCGCCGACAAGACGGCCCTCCAGGCACCGTTCCGCTCGGGTGTCGAGATCCAGGACTACCAGCTGGACCCGGTGGTCCGCGCCCTGTCCATGCCGCGCACGAACCTGCTGATCGCCGACGACGTCGGCCTGGGCAAGACGGTCGAGGCCGGTCTGGTGATGCAGGAGCTGATGCTGCGCCACCGCGCCCGCTCCATGCTGATCGTCTGCCCCGCCGGCCTGACGCTCCAGTGGCGGGACGAGATGCGCGACAAGTTCGGTCTGGACTTCCGCATCGTCAACACGCGAATGCTGCGGGAGTTGCGCCGCTCGGCCGGGCTGTACGCCAACCCGTGGACCCACCACCCGCGCCTGATCGTCTCCATCGACTGGCTCAAGCGCGAACGCCCGCTTCGCATGCTGCGGGAACTGCTGCCGCCGGTGCCGGAGTACCCGCGCGCGTTCGACCTGCTGGTGGTGGACGAGGTGCACACCTGCGCGCCCTCCGGCACGGGCAAGTACGCGGTGGACTCGCAGCGCACCCGGGCCGTGAAGCTGCTCGCGCCGCACTGCGAGCACCGCCTCTTCCTCTCCGCGACCCCGCACAACGGTTACCTGGAGTCCTTCACCGCGCTCCTGGAGCTCCTCGACGACCACCGGTTCGCCCGTGGCGTCAAGCCGTCCGAGGAGCAACTGCGCAGGGTGATGGTGCGCCGCATGAAGTCCGACCTTCCGCCCCTGTGGAACGGCAAGCCGCGCTTCCCCCGGCGGGTGCCGCACGCGCTGGAGGTCGACTACAGCGACTCGGCGCGGGAGGCGTACGCGAAGCTGGCGGAGTACGCGCGCTCGCGTCGCGACGGGCAGGGAGAGGGGAAGGCCGGCCAGACGGCCGCCGACTTCGTGACCACCCTGCTGAAGAAGCGCTTCCTGTCGTCACCGAAGGCATTCGCGGAGACGATCAGCACCCACCTGAAGACGATGACGTCACGCCCCGAAGTGCCCGCGCACGAACCGGCCCCGAGCGTACGGGTGCTGCGACCTCTGATCGACGGGGTCGAGGAGGCCGAGGAGGAGAGCGAGCAGGAGCAGGCCGAGGCGGCGGCCCGCGCTCTTACCGCGGCCCGCCAGGCCATGCGTCCGCTCTCCGAGCGCGAGCACACGCTGCTCAAGGAGCTCGACGCCTGGGCCGTGGACGCCGGGAAGCGGCCGGACGCCAAGTTCGCCCGCTTCCGGGAGTGGCTGGACGGCATCGTCTGCCCCGACGGCCCGCTGGGCGACTGGGAGCCGGAGCGGGTGATCGTCTTCACCGAGTACCGCGACACCCAGCGCTGGCTGTACGGGCAGCTGATCGCCGCCGGATACCCGGCGGAGCGGATCGCGCAGCTCTATGGCGGCCAGGACCAGGAGGAGCGGGAGCAGGTCAAGCAGGTCTTCCAGGAGAGCCCCGACCTGTCCCCGGTCCGTATCCTCCTCGGCACCGACGCGGCCAGCGAGGGCATCAACCTCCAGGCGCACTGCCACCGGGTGCTGCACTGGGAGATCCCGTGGAACCCGAACCGGCTGGAGCAGCGCAACGGCCGGGTGGACCGGCACGGGCAGAAGGCCGACCAGGTGGACGTGTACCACTTCGTGCCGCGCGGCTGGCAGGGCTTCGACCCGGCCCACGACCACCACACGGACTCCGGCTACGAGGACGGCGCCCTGGAGGACGAGCTGCACTTCCTCGCCGTCGCCGCCCGCAAGACCGAGCGCATCCGCGAGGACCTCGGCAGCGCGGGGGAGGTGATCGCCTCCCAGGTCGAGCAGAAGATGCTGGGGCGGCGTTCGAGCTGGACCACCGCCGACGCCGAGATCACCAAGCGGTCGGGCAAGGCCGTCCTGAAGGTCGAACGCGACCTGGCCCGTGACCTGGAACGCCTGGTGGACGCCCTGACGGACAGCCGTCAGCAGTTGCACCTGCACCCGGAGACCGTGGAACGGGTCGTCCGCACGGGCCTGCTGCTCGCCCACCGCAAGGACCTCATCGAGGTCCCCGACCCGCAGCCCGACCGGGGCGCCCGCTGCTTCCGCCTGCCAGAGCTGCCCGGCGCCTGGGCGCGGGCCCGCAACGACGGCCTGCGCCACCCTCTCACCGGCAAGGAGCGCCCGGTCGTCTTCGACGAGGCGGAGGCCCGCGACCGCACCGACGTGGTCCACATGCACCTGGGCCACCGCCTGGTCCAGATGTGCCTGCGGCTGCTGCGGGCGGAGCTGTGGTCGAGCGGCGCCGGGGCGCGTCTGTCCCGGGTGACGGCCCGGGTCGTGCCGGACGGTGCGCTGCGCCAGCCGGCGGTGGTCGCGCACGGCCGTGTGGTCATCACCGGCAGCGGCGGAACCCGGCTGCACGAGGAGGTCATCACGGCCGGCGGGCTGATCGAGGGCGGCAGGTTCGCCGCAGGGAGGATGGAGGAGGTCGACGCGTGGCTGGCCGAGGCCACGGAGGAGCTGCCGGCCGAGAGCGTCCTCACCGAGCTGACCGAACTCTGGTCCCAGTTGGAGAAGCGTCTCGCGCGCGCCCTGAACACCAGGGCGAACCGCCGCTTCCGCTCCCTTGAATCCGTGCTCGCCGAACGCTGCGAGCAGGAGGTCGAGGGCATGCGCGCGGTCCTGGAGGACCTGGGCCGCTCGATCCGGGCGCGCCTCGACAACACCGGGTACTGGCAGCAGGAGTCACTCTTCGACGTCGACGACGAGCGCCGCCAGCTGCGCGCCGACCGCGAGGCGCTCGTGGAGCGGCTGCGAAGGCTGCCCGAGGTGACGGAGACGGAGACGGCCGCGCTGCGCCGCCGCTGGTCCGATCCCTCGCCCCGCTGGTTCCCGGTCGCCGTGACCTTCCTCGTCCCCCGCTCCCTCTCCGCCACCGCCCGCCAGGAGAACCGCTGATGCCGCCCGCCGCCCGCACCGCCAGGAAGGTCCCGCCCAAGGGCTCGGTCCCCACCCCCTCCGAGCAGCACGAGGACTGGCTCCGGCTGCTGCGCCCCGACGGCCCGTTCGTCTCGCTACCGGTGCTGGTCGGCGCGTTCCCCCAGGGCCTCGACACGATCCCGCCGGAGACGTGGGAGCGGCTGCGGCAGGCCTGGGCGGAGGTCCGGGAGGACCCGGCGCTGCTGCGCTCCGCGTGGGAGACGTTCGTCCTGGCGGAACTGCTGGGCTGGCGGGCGCCCGGCCTGCGCGAGGGCGCGGCGGTCCCCGAGTCACTGCGCGCCGGCGCGAACACGCCCGACGCGGTCCTGGTCGGCCCCGGCCGCTCCGGCGGCCTGGCCCCGCGCGCCCTGTTCTTCCGCACGGATGACTGGGAGGGCCCCCTCAACCGCCCGCGCGGCGACCAGCCCGGCCTCGCCGACCGGGCGGCCGAGCTGTGCCGCGCCCGCGAGGTGCCGCTCGCCCTGCTGACGAACGGCCGCGAGTGGGCCCTGGTGCACGCCCGCCCGAAGGAAGCGACGACCATCGCCGTCTTCGACGCGGACCTGTGGACCGAGGAGCCGATCCTCGCCCGCGCCTTCACGAGTCTGCTCACCGCGAGCCGCGTGATCCGCCCGCCGCTGGACGCGGAGGGCAGGCCGACCGACTCCACGGCGGGCCTGTTCGCCCGCACCGCCGACGCCCAGTCCGAGGTCACCGACACCCTGGGCCGCCAGGTGCGCGAGGCGGTGTCCCTGCTGGTGGCCGAAGTGTCCCGGCTGGACCGCGAGTCGGGCGGCGACCTGCTGCGGGGCGTACCGGCCAAGCAGGTCTACGAGGGCGCGCTCACCGTCATGATGCGCCTCGTCTTCCTCCTCTACGCCGAGGAGCAGCGCCTGCTGCCCTCCGGCGACGAGCTGTACGACGCCTCCTACGCCGTCGGCCCCCTCCACGACGAGCTGGCGAAGGCGCAGAGCCTGCACGGCGACGAGCTGGGCGACCGGGTCGAGGCGACCTGGCCGCGCCTGCTCGCCGTGTTCGCCGCGATCCACGGCGGCAGCACGCACGACCAGCTGTGGATCCCGCCGTACGGCGGCTCCCTCTTCGACCCGTCCCGCTTCCCCTGGCTGGTCCCGGCCAAGGTGACGGACCGGGTGGTGTACGAGATCCTCGACGCCCTCCTCACCCTGCGCGCCCGCAAGGGCTTCAAGGGCAAGGAGCGCCTGTCGTACAAGGGCCTGGACGTCGAGCAGATCGGCCACGTCTACGAGGGCCTGCTGGAGTACGGCTGCCACTGGGCCGAGGAACCGTACGTCGGCGTCTCCTTCGGCCGGGACCGGAAGTACGAGGCGGTCCTGCCGCTGGCCCGCCTGGAGGAGTGGTCGGCGGCCGGGACGCTCGCCGACCAGGTGGCGGCGGCGGCCGGTACGAAGCCGGCCACGGTGGAGGCGGCGCAGGCCAGGTCCGGCACGGTGACGGTCGAGCTGGAGACGGCGTGCGGCAGCGACCCGGCCCTCGTCGAGCGGGCGGCTGCCTTCTCCGGCCTGTACGGCACCGACCTGCGCGGCGAGCCGAAGGTGTGGCCGGCGGGCTCGGTCATCATGGTCCGCTCCGGAAACCGCCGTGACACCGGCACGCACTACACGCCGAAGGCGCTGGCGGAGGAGGTCGTGGAGCACACGCTGGCCCCGCTGTGCTTCTCGCCCGGTCCCGCAGAGGGCGCGGATCCCGGTGTCTGGCGGCCGAAGAAGGCCGAGGAGCTGCTGAAGCTGCGGGTACTGGACCCGGCGATGGGTTCGGGGGCGTTCCTGGTGTCGGCGTGCCGGTACCTGTCGGACCGGGTGGTGGACGCCTGGCTCCGGGAGCCGGAACTCCCGCCGGAGATCGCGCGGGACGTGGACCGCGACGACCACGAGCAACTGCACCAGATCGCACGGCGGTTGGTGGCCGACCAGTGCCTGTACGGCGTCGACCGCGACCCCATGGCGGTGGAGCTGGCCAAGCTGTCGCTGTGGCTGGTGACCCTGGCGAAGGGGCGGCCGTTCTCGTTCCTGGACCACGCGCTGCGGTGCGGGGACTCGCTGGTCGGCGTGATCGACGTGCGCCAGGTCCGGCAGTTCCATCTGGACTGGCAGGACCGGCAGTTGAGCCCCGAGGTCGCGCGGGCGCTGGAGAACACGGAGTCACTGCTGTCGCGTGCGGCCGAACTGCGGCGGCAGATCGAGTCGACGGCGGTCACGGACATCCGGGTCGTCCGCGACAAGGCCGAGCTGCTGGCGAAGGCGGGGGCCCTGAGCGGCAAGCTGCGGCTCGCGGCGGACGCGGTGGTCGGCGCCGCGCTGGCCGCCGAGGGCATCTCCGACGAGGAGGCGTCCGAGATCTCCGGCGAGGAGAACGCGGGCGGGGCGCGGGGGGCCGCACGGTTCCGCGACGCCAAGGAGGACGCGAAGAGCCGGGCGTACCGGTACCGGCTGGAGGCGGTGGCGGGGCTGGTCGCCACGGCTCTGGGGGAGGAGGACGAGTTTGCGGCCGAGGCCGCGGCTGAGCAGGCGCGGGAGATCGTGGAGGGGTGGCTGAAGGGGCCTCGGGCGGAGGCGGTCCGGCCGCTGCACTGGCCGTTGGAGTTTCCTGAGGTTATGAGGGTGGGGGGAGCTGCTGGGTTTGATGCGGTGGTGGGGAATCCGCCGTTTGTGGGTGGACGGATGCTCACAGGCGCAGTCGGTGGTGACTACCGCGAGTACCTCGTCAACCGTATCGGTAATGGCGTACGTGGCGGAGCTGACCTCTGCGCTTACTTCCTGCTACGCAATCTCACCCTAGCCCCGGGTAGGCGAACAGGGATCATCGCAACTAATTCGCTCGCACAGAATCAGAATCGCGAGGTCAGCCTCGATCAAGCCACTGACGCTGGCTGGTCGATCTACAGGGCAATCAAGTCTAGGCCATGGCCCGGAACAGCCGCACTCGAAGTGTCACTGGTGTGGCTGGGACCACGCGTCGATGACGAGACCGTCATTCTGGATGGCAATCCGGTGCAGGGCATCACGCCTGGGCTGGACAGAGCTTCTCGGGTAAGCGGCAAGCCGTATGCTCTTGCCGCAAACGAGGACCAGTCTTTCCAGGGATCGATCGTCCTGGGGAAGGGGTTTGTCTTGTCCCCCGAGACTGCTCGGGATCTCATCGAACAGGACCAACGCAATCACGACGTACTCTTCCCGTACCTCAACGGCGACGATCTCAACTCTCGCCCCGATTTTTCAGCAAGCCGCTGGGTGATCAACTTTCACGACTGGCCCGAGGAACGGGCTCGTGAGTATCCAGCCGCGTACGAGATTCTGGAGCGGGATGTAAAGCCCGTCCGACAACGCCGAAACTCGGATGGGACGTTCGCTTTGCGAAAACCACTTCCCCAGCGGTGGTGGCAGTACGCAGACAAGAGGCCGATGCTTACACTGCTAATGTCGGGCCTCGAGCGAGTCAACGCAATTGCACGCGTGAGCAAGGCGGCAGTGCCCGTAAGACTATCAACTGCACAGGTCATGAGCGAGCAAGTGGTCGTGTTTCCGACAGACTCGACCGGTGAACTTAGCCTCCTGTCGAGCGCCGCACACCTAGCATGGGTTCTAAAATGGGGCTCCACGCATGAGACTCGAATCCGCTACACGCCTGCGGACGTCTACGAAAACTTCCCGAAGCCTAAGGAAATCAATAGCCTCGCAGCTTCAGGAGTTGACCTGGAATCCGCCCAGCGCGCCGCCATGTCTTCACGGGAGATCGGTCTGACTAATCTGTACAATCTCGTCCACGACGAGACCGAATCAGAGGCTGATATTCGAGCCATTCGTGAAGCCCACATTGCAGTCGACGAAGCCGTAGTCCACGCCTACGGCTGGACCGATCTCGACCTCAGGCACGGATTCCACAGCACGCCTAAGGGTATTCGCTTCACCATCGCATCAGATATCCAAACCGAGATCCTGGACCGGCTCCTTGAGCTGAACCACGCTCGCTACAAGGAAGAGGTGGAGAAGGGCCTGCACACACCCGAGGCCAAGCGGCGGCGGGCTGCCGCTCGTAAGGCTAAGGCGAAGGCTCGGGCCGCCAAGCGCAACTCCAGCGCCGCTCCAGACGGCTTCGACGACGGCGCGCTGTTCGGCCAGCCCGACGCACTCTTCTGAGCAGTACGGCAATGCCCCGCGTCCGGTGACCACCAGGCGCGGGGCATGTCAGTCGAGGGGTCAGCTCCCGAACGTGTACGCCACGAAGTTCGCCCAAGCCTCCGGAGCGAGCGCGAGGCGAGGGCTGGCGTCCCGGTACTTGGAGTCACGGATGTGGATGGTGCCGGGGGAAGTAGCGATCTCGACGCAAGACTCGCCGTCGGTGCCACCGCTGTAGCTGCTCTTGAACCACGCCAGTTCAGAGGCGTCCCCGGCTGAGGTCTTGTGGATCATGTGTCTCCCAGCAGTCGCTCGATGAAGGCCAGCGACTCCCTCGATGAGAGAGCCTGCGCCCGGATGGTGCCATACCGCAGCTCGAGAATACGTAGCTGCTTCGGGTCAGTGATCGGCCGCCCGTTGAACGCACCGTCAGAACGACCGGCTGCCGTACCGACCGGGAACTTCAGCAGCTCGATCCTGCCGTCCAGTCCGGGATGGGGCTCGGTGTTCGTCGGCATGACCTGAAGCGTGACGTAGTGCAACCGCCCCACCTCCAACAGACGTTCGAGCTGCTGCCGCCACACCATTGTGCCCCCAACCTGCCGACGTAGCGGGGCCTCTTCCAGCACGAAGTGGATCGACGGCGCCGGATCCCGGTCGAAGACCGATTGCCGAGCCAGCCGAGCGGCCACCATGCGCTCCACATCGTCCAGTGAGTAGGGCGGCTGCGCTGCCTTGATGACCGCCCGAGCGTGCTCCGGTGTCTGCAACAGACCGGCGATGATGTTGGACTCGTACACCCCGATCTCAACCGCCCGCGCCTCCATGTCCGCCAAGTCCCGCACCCTCTTCGGATACCGGACCTTGGCCACGTCCTCCTTCATCGCGGCGAGCAGCCCGCCCGCCCCCAACACCTCGTCCGCCCTGTCCAGATACTCGGGCCGGGGAATCCTCTTTCCGCTCTCGATCTTGTAGACGAGGTCCTCGCCGTACCCCACGGCCTTGCCGAACTCGCCGGCGCGCATCCCCACCGCTTCCCGCCGCAGCTTCAACTGCCGCCCCACGGTGGCGACGACGGCCACGCCCCACTCGTCGTCCGGGTCCACCTCCCACCCCGGCTCGTCAGCCTCGGTCCTCAGCTGCCGAACCTCGCCGTCCACCGACATGCGCGCCCCTCCGTCGTACCCTCTGTCGCCAGCGACGCCCTGCCCACACGCACGGCCCCGACAGGCCGGACACACCGGACAAGCAGCGGACGGTCACCGTACGCGACCACAGCGTCACTCCCCACAGTAAGCGCATCCGGCCACGCTGAGTGACGTGAATCAGGAACTCCCCCGCTCCGGCGGCCCCATCCGCCACTTCAGCCTCCTGCTGTCCCCCACCCCTCGGGGCGCCCGTCTCGCCCGTCTGCTCGCCACCGAACAACTGCGCACCTGGGAACTTCCGTTGGACCCGGCCCGGCTGATCGTGGCGGAACTCGCGAACAACGCCGCCACCCACGGCCGCGTCCCTGGCCGGAACTTCAAGCTCCTGCTCTACGTGGTCGGCGCAACCCTCCGCATCGAGGTCACGGACACACGGGGTGACCGGCGCCCACGCCTCCACGTCATGGAGCCGACGGAGGAGAGCGGCCGGGGAATGACCCTCGTGGCCGCCCTCGCCGACCGCTGGGGCGTCACCCAGGGCCTGCCGCCCCGCAAGACGGTCTGGGCCGCATTCGACCTCCCCGCACCGCAGTCACCGGAACGTGAACACCCGCGACCCGGCCCGACCTGCGCTCCCTATGCACTACCCACTGGGGAGAAAGCACCCCGCCAAGCCCCACCCCTCCCTCCCGCCGGGCAGACTCACCCCCGCGAGTGAATATGCCCAAGTGAGCTGGATTCTGGACCCGTTGCCTGCCCTACGCTCAGCGCCAGCAGTACACACAATCCCAGACATGCGACGGCCCTCGCCGGGACTGGCATCCCAGTGCGAGGGCCTGACCACCGAGGAAGCAGGACCTTCCCGATGGACACCGAAAACCCTAGCGCGGCCACGCCTGCCCAGTCCCGTATCCGGGGCAAAAACCACCCCGACGCGCACCGGCCCGCCGGCGTCACCCACGACCACGTCCGCCACACCGAGAACTTCACGGTGATCGGCAACGACCTGGCCCAGCACCCCGAACTGTCGCTGCTGGCCATCGGACTGGCCTGCTACATCCAGTCCGTCCGGCCGGGCACCGCCGTCGACATCAAGACCCTCGCCGCCCGCTTCCCCGAGGGCCCCACCCGGATCGCGGGCGCCCTGCGGGAGCTGGAAGCGCACGGCTACCTGCGCCGCACCCGCGAACGCACCCCCGCCGGCCGGATCGTGACCCGTACGGTCTCCTGCAACCGGCCCGGCCACCACGCCGCCCGGGAGACGACCGCCCGCAGGTCGGCCACCGCGCGCACGTCCCCCGACGAGCCCGCGCCACGCAAGCGCCGCCTGCCCGCAGTGCCCCAGCCGTCGTTCCCCGCCGCTGCCCTCCTCCAGGCAGCCCTCGACGTCCTGTCCGGCCTGCGCCGCCACGACCCCCGCCTGCTCCTGTCCGCCACCGACGCCGAGCACCTCGCCCCGGGTGTCGCCGCCTGGCTGGAACGCGAGGTCACCCCCACCGCCGTACGCCACGCCCTGACCGCGAACCTGCCGAACGAGCCCCTGATCCGCCCGGCCGCCCTCCTCGCCCACCGCCTGACCGCCCAGCTACCGCCCCCACCGCCGTTCCGGCCACCGGCCTCACCGGCCCCGGAGCCCCGCCACCCCCTCCAGACCTGCGACGGCTGCGACCGCGCCTTCCGGGCCCCCGCCCCGGGCCGCTGCCGCGACTGCCGACCCGATTTCCCGGAGGCCGCCTAGCATGGACGTGACGATCCTTGCCCCTGGGCACAGACGAGGAGCGAGCGCCATGACCATCGCACCGGACAACGCGCGACAGGGCGCTTCGCACCGCTACCAGGCCATGCTGGATTTCGTTCAGTCGGCGGACGACACCCTGCCCGGCAAGTTCGAGATCACCCAGGAAGGGATCGTCCACGACATGATGTCGCCTGTCGGCCCTCATGAGCTGACCACCGTGCACCTGCGGAGGCGCCTGGAAAGGGTGATGCCGGAGGAGATCGTGGCTCACACGGGCGAACCGGATGTCGAGGACGAGGCTCAGGGCCTCATGCGCCGCCCTGACATCATGGTGATCACCATGGAGGACATGGATGTCCCGGGCTCCTTCGATCCCCGTACTCTCATCGCCGCCATCGAGATCGTCTCCCGCTCCAACCCGGACAACGACTGGGTCGCCAAGATGCGCGACTACCCCCTGATGGGCATCCCTGTGTACGCGATCTTCGACCCACGCACAGGCGAGGGCGCCGTCCTCACCGACATCCACATCACCGCCGACGGCCCCCGCTACGCCACCCGCAAGGACTTCGTCTACGGCGAGGACGTCACCATCGCCGACTGGACCATCTCCACCGCCGGTCTGCCTCGCTATGCGGACAGGACCGGCGAGCAGCACTGAGCGGGGCAGACGGTGACCACCGCCGGGACTGCTGCGCGCCTCCTCGAGGAAATGGGCAGGGCCTCTACTCCGGCCGCGCCGTGAACTCCCGCACCCCCCGCATCCGCACGCCCGTCCCCCGCGGCTCCAGGTCTCCGGTCACCGTCACCTCCCACCCGAACCTCCACGCATCCGCTGCCCGGTCGATGTCCTCGGCACGCAGCTCCACCCGGACACTGCGCTGGCGCCGGTAGTCGTCGTGGAGGAAGGAACCGAAGATCGTGGCCTCGCGCGGGTGCACATCCCGGTGCAGCTTCTTCACCACCCCGTGCAGGACCGCGCCCTCCTCGCGGCCCAGCCGCTCGCGCAGGTCCTGCGCCACAGCCTCCAGCGCCACCGCGTGACGCCGGCTGATCGCCACCGGAGGCGAGGGCTGCTCCATCGGCCGCTCGGACGACCACGCGAAGGAGAGGGAGAAGTCACGGCGCTCCTCACCCGCGATCCTCACCAGGGCCTCGCACAGGTTCGCGGACAGGCCGGCACCCGACATGTGCTCGACGTGCGGCACGGAGTCCTGGGCCAGGGTCAGCTCGGCGGCCTCGTGCGCGCAGGTGACACCCGCGTACAGCACCCGGGACACCCGGCGGGCGAACGGTTCGGACCGCTGCGCCGCCAGGCTGCGCTGCCGGGTCAGCTCGGTCTCGTCGAAAAGAGATCCCTGGCCGCTCCGGTCGAGCCGGCCGTAGGGACCCTCCGGCAAGGGGACGTGAGTGGCGACGATGTAACTGCCGACACGCGTCTGGTCCAGCCGTACCGACGCCACATGGTCCTTCACCGGCTGTGGTTTCTGCGCGGGCTGTACCGCGCGAGGGCCCAGCGCCGAGGACGCCGCCGCCGTGTGCAGGTCCTTCAGACCGGTCAGTGCCGACACCAGGTCGAGCAGGGGAGCCGTACCCGACGGGCCGGGCGGCACCAGGCGCAGGAACTGCCAGTCCACCGGCGGCAACCGCATCTCCCGCAGGATGTCGCCGGCGGGCCTCGCCTCCACCACGGCCAGCGTCTCCAGAATGTCGGCGACCCGGCCGGCGTAGTCACGGCGCCGCCGCACCGGCACCAGCAGTTCGTAGGGCGGGCCCGGCTCGTCGCGCGGCTTCCACTCCCACAGCTCGGCGCCCGACAGGTCCCGCTCCGCGTTCCAGCCCTTTCCGCTCAAGTAGCGCCGGACGACCTCGGGCGCGAGGGTCGCGGCCTGCTCGAACTCCGCGTCGGTGATCACCGTCATGCCACCCCCACCAGCTCCCGGTAGTCCTCGGCGAACAGGTCGTGCAAGGAGTCGACGGTCAGCAGGTTGGCACGCGGGACGTGGACCGTGCGCGTACTCGAACCCGATGTGCTGTCGCGTGCGAGGGGCTTCTGGTCGTGCAGGCACAACCAGTACGCGGCGTGGCTCAGGCGTAACCGCTCCTCTGTGGCGTGCGACCAGGCGTGGGGGTCGGCCGGAGCCAGCACGAGGAACAGGAAGCGGGGCATCTCGTAGTCGTTGCCGGCGAGCTGGTTGTAGTTCTTCACCTTGAGCGGGTAGCGGATGTGGTCGTCGTGGACGTCCGGGGACGACGTGCACTTGACCTGCGCCTCAATGGCCGGATATCTACGGGTTCCCCGGCGTCCCGCATATCCCAACTGCCAGTCGACACCGACCCGGTCGCGCTCCTTGCGGGTCACGTCGAGGTTGGCCGCCGTGGCCAGCATGCGGATGAACTCCTCGCCGAAGGCGCCACGATGGCCGTTGTCCCCGAAACCCTGCGATCCCCGCACCCAGGCGGGCGGAGGCGGGGGGCCGCTCGGCGCGGCGGGTTTCGGGGCGAACAGGCGCTTCAACAGGTCGTTCGGCTGCTGGTGCGGGATGCCACCGGTCGTGCTGTCCGTCATCTGCCCCCGCTCACCCCCGAACACCACACACAGCAACGCGCGTCGTCTTCATGTGCTTGCGTACCCTTCGCGCGACGCACGGTAACGAAGGTCACACCTTCGGCCAACAGCCGTGATCGGAATCAAGCCGCACAGGGTCCGTCGAACAGCCTGAGAACAACCGACCGCCGGCCCGATGACCGGCTCTGGTACGGGAGGTCCGTGTCCGATGTCAGTGCCCGCGCCTACTCTGAGCCCGTGACCCAGCTGCCTCTCTCCGGCTCCGATCCCGAGCCGACCGCCGACCCCGCCGCGCCCGTGCTGTCCGCGCCCACGCACCGGCAACTGCGCGACAAGCTCGCCGAGCTGGTCGTGCGCGATCTCCTGGGACCCACCGGGGACGAGCCGGAGGAATTGTCGGAGGGCAACCCCCTGGACCACTACATCATCGGGCGGCTGGCACCCGGTGGTGTGCGCCAGGAGGGCGACTCCGACCTGAAGACCGTCGGCAAGGTCGTCGAGCCCGAAACGCTCGAGGAGCCGGGCATGGTCCCCGAGCAGGAGCCCGAGGCCGGCGATCCCGACCCGTCCGCGCCCTCCATGCCCAGCCTGCACCCGTCGACGCTGGGACTGACCCTGCGGGTGGCGCGCGACGCCCAGGAGCTGAAGGTCGACTGTGCCTGGGCGCGCTACGAGCGCGGCGAGTCGGAGATCGAGGGGAACCATCGGCGGGTGTGGCGCCGGGTGCCCTGTTCGGGCACCGTCACCGTGAAGCTGGCGGAGGGCGGACTCGCCGCCCAGCCTGTGCACCCACGGGACTTCCCCCACATCGTGGTGCGCGGTCGGGCGCGACTGCACGAGGGTTCCTGGCTGGTCTCGCTGTTCCTGGTCAACGGGCAGGAGAACAAGTCCGGTTGCACCCACTGGATGTTCCAGGCGTCAATGGCCGTGACCGGCGCCCCCGGCACCGCCCCGTTCCTGCCGCGCCGGGCCGTCGAACTGCCCGGCGACGACCACGACGAGCGGCGCTCGCTCGCCATGACCTACCGCTTCCACCCCGAGTTCGCCGTCGGCCACGGCGCCGGTGTGCACGCCGAGCCCGACCCGGCCGACCCCCGGCGCGCCGTGCGCCTGTCCACGACGGCCACACCGTCGTACGAGATCCCGCACACCGACGTCCCCGACCCCCGCCGTGACCCGCGGGACGAGGACCTGCCCGAACTCCGGGACCTGGTAGTGGACATGCGCGAGCTGAGCCGGCTGGAGGCCGCTCCCCTGCGGGCCGCGCTGCAGCCCCTCGTAGACGGCTACCGGGCCTGGATCGAGCGTCAGCGGCGGTCCGTCGACGATCCGGCTGTCGGCCTCGACGGCTACCGGGCCGAGGCTCTGGAGAACCTGCGGCTCGCCGGTGTGGCGGCCGACCGCGTCCAGGCCGGCATCGACGTGCTGCGGGACGACCCCGACGCCCTCGACGCCTTCCGGTTCGCCAATCGCGCCATGTGGCATCAGCGTGTGCACACCATCGCGGCCGCGGACCGGCGCCGTACGCCCGCGCTGACGCTGGACGAGGCGGTGCGGGCCGTCGACCTGCCGGAGAACCGCAGCTGGCGTCCCTTCCAGCTGGCGTTCCTGCTGCTCAACCTTCCCTCGCTCGCGGACCCCGCCCACCCGGAGCGCGCCGACGACCGCGGGGCGCTGGCCGACCTGCTGTGGTTCCCCACCGGTGGCGGCAAGACCGAGGCCTACCTCGGCCTGACCGCGTTCACCCTCGCCATCCGCAGGCGCAAGCCGCACCTCGGCGGCCTCGACGCCGAGCACGGCGTGGCTGTGATCATGCGGTACACGCTGCGCCTGCTCACCATCCAGCAGTTCCAGCGCGCCGCCGCACTGATCTGCGCCTGCGAGGTCATCCGCCGCGAGGAGCCGGCCCGCTGGGGCGACAACCCGTTCCGCATCGGACTGTGGGTCGGTGGCCGCGTCACCCCCAACACCACCGACCAGGCCGCCGAGTGGGTCAAGGAACGCAAGAAGGACAAGGGCTTCAGCGGCTTCGGACGCACCGGGTCACCGCACCAGCTCACCAGCTGCCCCTGGTGCGGGGCGAAAATGGAGGCGGGCCGCGACATCGCCGTGGAGCCCACCCTGCGCCGGACACTCATCACCTGCCCCGACGCCTACGAATGTCCCTTCGGGGCCGTGGCCTTCGGGCTGCCGCCCGAGGAGCGGGGACTGCCGATCCTCGTCGTCGACGAGGAGATCTACCGTCGCCCGCCGAGCCTCGTCATCGCCACGGTCGACAAGTTCGCCCAACTTCCCTGGCGGGGCGAGACGCAGGCCCTGTTCGGCCAGGTTTCCCGCCTGTGCACGCGCCACGGATACGTCACACCGTCCGCCGTCGACAACGACTGGGAGTCATCCAGCCATCCACCGGGCAATGGCCATGAGGCCGCTTCCACCGTGGACGCCCAGCGCGTGCGCCCACCGGATCTGATCGTCCAGGACGAGCTGCACCTCATCTCCGGCCCGCTCGGCTCCCTCACCGGGCTCTACGAGACAGCCGTGGACCTGCTGTCCACCTGGGAGCCCGAGCCGGGCCGCAGCGTGCGGCCGAAGGTCATCGCCTCCACCGCGACCGTGCGGCGCGCGGACCGGCAGATCCACGATCTCTTCGCCCGCCGCACGGCCGTCTTCCCGCCGTCCGGACTCGACGCCGACGACACGTTCTTCGCCCGGCGCCGCGACACCGCCGAGACTCCCGGCCGACGCTACGTGGGCATCTGCGCGCAGGGTGTGCGCACGAAGTCCGTGGCGATCCGGGTGTTCGTCGCCCAGCTCGCCGCGGCCCAGTACCTGTACGAAACCTACGGTCCGAGCGACCTGACCGACCCGTACATGACGCTTGTCGGCTACTTCAACAGCCTGCGGGACCTCGGCGGCATGCGGCGGCTCGTCGAGGACGACGTGTCGGCGAGGCTGCTGCGGGCCGACCGCCGGGGGCTGGCCGCCCGCCGCATCGGAGAGCCCGCGGAGCTGACCAGCCGCATGGCCTCCGAAGCCATCCCCGACATCCTGGCGAAACTCGACCTCACGTTCGGCCGCCGGCCCAAGGGATCTCCCCGGCCCATCGACGTCCTGCTGGCCACCAACATGATCGCCGTCGGAGTCGACGTCTCGCGGCTCGGCGTCATGGTCGTCAACAACCAGCCCAAGTCGACCGCCGAGTACATCCAGGCCACCAGCCGCGTAGGCCGTCGCGCACCCGGTCTGGTCTTCACCGTTCTCAACTGGGCACGGCCGCGCGACCTCTCGCACTACGAGACCTTCGAGTCCTTCCACGCCGGCATCTACCGGCATGTCGAGGCCCTGTCTGTCACGCCGTTCGCCGACCGCGCCGTGGACCGGGGACTGACCGGTGTCCTCGCCTCCCTCGTCCGCAATCTCAAGCCCGACTACAACCCCAACCGCGGCGCCCAGTGGGTGGACCGCCGCGGCGAGGTCGTCAGCCATGCCGTGCGCTCCCTGGAACTGCGCGCCCGGGACGTCCTGGCCGACGAGCACGTCGTCAACGAGCTGCGGACCCGGCTCGACGCCCGCCTCGACTACTGGGAGCAGAAGCGCCGGGCGCCCGGCGCCGTCCTCGGATACCGCGCGGCCAAGCGTCAGGGCGACGTCGCCCCGCTGCTGCTGGAGCCGGACAGCGGCCCGTGGCGGCTCATGACCTGCCCCACCTCACTGCGCGAGGTGGAACCGCCGATCCGACTGATCTTCACCGGCGCGACAGGACCGGAACCCGACGAGGAACCGCCTTACGGACCCCGTGCGCAGGACGACGACCACGCCGGCCCGGCGGACGGTGACGATGACCCCTGGGAGAGGACATGAGCAGCCCCGCCACCCAAGCACTGCGCGTGGGCGAACTGCGGCCCAGCCAATTGCTGCACACCTACGGCATCGGCGCCGTCACCGACCTGCCCAACCTCTCGACCATGGTGATGGGCCTCGACGACTGGGACCCGGTCCGGGCCCGGGTCCTGACCGAGGACCGCCTCCTGGCAGCCGTACGCCGCCGCCTCGGCGGCTCGGTCACCGCGCTGCGCACCCCGCCTCACTTGCCGGAGAATCCGGCCGACCCGTACGGCGACTGGACCAGGACAGGCGTGCCGGTCGCCCTGTTCCCCCGGTGGCTGCGCTGCTCCCGGGAACGGTGCAACCAGTTGGCGCCCGCTTCCAGCGGCCTGTTCCAGCTGCGGCCCAACCTGTACCGGCCGGAGAAGACCAAGTACGTCCACACCAACTGCGGTGGTCCGGGCAAGGGCCAGCCGACGGCCCTGCCCGCCCGGTTCCTGGTCGCCTGCAAGGACGGCCACATGGACGACTTCCCGTGGATCTACTTCGTCCACAAGGGCAGCGACGCATGCGACAACCCCACTCTGAGCCTGACCGAGTCGGGCACCACCGGCGAAGCCGCCAATGTCTTCGTGCGCTGCGCCTGCGGCGCGATCCGCTCCATGGCGGACGCCATCGGCCAGGCCGGGGAGAGCAACCTGCCGGCCTGCCGCGGCCACCACCCGCACCTCGGCACCTTCGTCCCGGGCGGTTGCCGCGAGTTCGCACGGACCATGGTGCTGGGCGCCACCAACAGCTGGTTCGCCTCCCAGTTGAAAGTGTTCAGCATTCCGCGCGCCGAGGAGCCGCTCACCCAGGCGGTCAAGGAGCACTGGAGCCTGCTCTCCCCGCTCGCCGCTGTCCCCGCGGAGGCCGCGAAGATGCTGCTGCCCACCCAGGCATGCTGGCCCGAACTGGAGCAGTACGGGACGGACGCGGTCTGGACGGCCATCACCAAGGAAGCGCAAGCGGGAGCGGGGGGACCGGAAGAAGAAGACGAGGAGTTCGACCTCATCACGCCCGAGTGGCGGGCCTTCACTCATCCACGCGACCATGCTTTGCCGGACTTCACCACAGCGCGGGAACGGCGTGTGCCCGACGGGACGGCCGAGTGGCTGGACAGCGTGGTTCTGGTCCACCGCCTGCGCGAGGTGTCGGCACTCACCGGCTTCACCCGGATCGAGGCTCCCGAATGGCTGCCGGACGAGGAGCTGCGCACTCGCCCCGGAGCACCCCTGAGCCGCAACGACCCGACCTGGGTCCCCTGCGCCGAACTGCGAGGCGAGGGCGTATTTCTCGCTCTGAAGGAACAGCAGCTCGCCGAATGGGAGCGTCGGGAAGCCGTACTCACCCGGGAGGGGATCCTCAAGGACGCACACCGGGACTGGTGCCTGGCCCGCGGCGTGGAACCGCGCTGGCCCGGAATCAGGTACGTACTCCTGCACACCCTGGCCCATGTGCTGATTCGCCAGTTCGCGCTCGAGTGCGGTTACGGCGCGTCAGGCATAGCGGAACGCATCTACGCCCGTTCCGGCTCCGACCCCATGTCCGGCATCCTGCTCTACACCGCGGCCCCCGACAGCGAGGGAACCCTGGGCGGGCTGGTCTCGCTCGGACGCCGTGACCGCCTCGGCCCGGCCATCGCCCAGGCCCTCGAGGAAGCACGGCTGTGCAGCTCGGACCCGATGTGCGCCGAGCACGACCCGCGCGTCCACGCCCGGTTGCACGGGGCGGCCTGTCATGCCTGCCTGTTCGCGGCGGAGACATCCTGTGAGCGGGGCAACCACTACCTGGACCGCGCGCTGCTGGTGGAAACACTGGCGGACGACAAGTGCGCGTTCAGGCCGTGAACCGGACGAGTGGGACGCCCGACCGGGAGGGGCCGAGCGGGTGTTCCTCCCACCCGGTGGGTGTGCCGATGGCCCGGAGCGGCACACCGCCGCACCGCCTCCCGGGTCTCCTCGCCACTCTGTGCGAGCGTTTGCCGGACGAACGCCTTGCCTCTGTCAGGCAGGTCCTCGAGACGGCGGCCGGCCCGGACGACATGGCGGTCAGCCGCTTCATCGCGGACCAGACCGCCGCCGGCCTGGCACAGCAGCTCCTGGAGATCATGCGAGCCTGGCGCACCGAGGCTCCCGCCTTGACCGGGGCCGGACTGGCTCTGGCTCTTGCCACGGCCCAGTCGTCCCCACGGCCCGGACCACCGCAGGTTGTCGTCAGTGGGCCCATGAGTGCGTCGGTCCCGGCGAGGCTGACGAGCGGTGTCGTCGTGGAGGTGATCCGCTCGGCGACCACGTCACTGCTCATCGCCAGCTTCGCCGCCCACGGCGCTCGGGACGTCGTGGGAGAGATCGCGCGAGCCGTCGATCGAGGCGTGCACGTCGATCTCCTGCTCGAAGAGTCCACGCAGGCAACGGCGGCCTTCGCAGCTCTGCCCAGGGGCGTGCGCATCTGGCACAGGGCGGGGGCGGCGGGCGTGCTGCACGCGAAACTGATCGTTGCCGACCGGCACACGGCCCTGCTGGGCAGCGCCAACCTCACCGACCGTGCCTTGTCCGACAACATCGAGCTCGGTGTGGTGCTTCGGGATCCCAAGCTCGTGGAACCTCTGATCGAGCACTTCCGCTGGTTGCTCGCGCCGGAGAACAACGTCATGCGCCGTGCGTGAACAAGGGGCACGCAGCCCTGGCGCCAAGCAGACGAAGGCGCCGGCACCTGAGGTAGCTCCCGGGCCCCGGGCGACCGACGGCAGCGCCCCGGAGTCCTGGTGGGCTCCGGGGCGCTGCCGTCGGTTCGGCGGCCGCTACTTCGGCTGCGGCTTGCGCACCGTCAGGTGCAGCTCGCGCAGGCGCGACTCGTCCAGCTCCGTGGGGGCGCCCATCATCAGGTCCTGGGCGTTGCCGTTGAGCGGGAAGGCGATCGTCTCGCGGATGTTGGGCTCGTCCGCGAGGAGCATGACGATGCGGTCCACGCCCGGGGCGATGCCGCCGTGCGGCGGGGCACCGAAGCGGAACGCGCGCAGCATGCCGGCGAACTCGCGCTCCACCGTCTCGTGGTCGTAGCCCGCGATCTCGAAGGCCTTGAGCATGATGTCCGGCTCGTGGTTGCGGATGGCGCCGGAGGACAGCTCCACGCCGTTGCAGACGATGTCGTACTGCCAGGCCAGGATGTCCAGCGGGTCCTGGTTCTCCAGGGCCTCGAGGCCGCCCTGCGGCATCGAGAAGGGGTTGTGGGAGAAGTCGATCTTCCCCGTCTCCTCGTCCTTCTCGTACATCGGGAAGTCGACGATCCAGCAGAAGCGGAAGACGTCCTCCTCGAAGTGCCCGGCCCGGCGCGCGGCCTCGACCCGCACCGCGCCCATGATCTTGGAGACCTCGTCGAACTCGCCCGCGCCGAAGAACACCGCGTGGCCGGCGGCCAGGGAGAGCCGCTTGGTCAGCTCGGCGACGTTCTCCTCGGTGAGGAACTTCGCGATCGGGCCGGTCAGCGAGCCGTCCTCGGTGACCCGCACCCACGCCAGGCCCTGGGCGCCCAGCGACACCGCGTACTCACCCAGCTGGTCGAAGAACTTGCGCGGCTGGTCCTGGACCGCAGGCACCGGCAGCGCGCGCACGTGCTTGCCGGCGAACGCCTTGAACGCCGAGCCCTCGAAGACGTCGGTGATGTCGACGAGCTCCAGCTTGGCGCGCAGGTCCGGCTTGTCGGAGCCGTACTTCAGCATCGCCTCGCGGAACGGGATGCGCGGGAAGGGCGAGGTGACGTGGCGGCCGCCGCCGAACTCCTCGAACAGCTCGGTCATCAGCTGCTCGATCGGCCGGAAGACGTCCTCCTGCTCCACGAAGCTCATCTCGACGTCGAGCTGGTAGAACTCGCCCGGCGAGCGGTCCGCGCGGGCGTCCTCGTCGCGGAAGCAGGGCGCGATCTGGAAGTAGCGGTCGAAGCCGGAGATCATCAGCAGCTGCTTGAACTGCTGCGGGGCCTGCGGGAGCGCGTAGAACTTGCCCGCGTGCACCCGGGAGGGGACGACGTAGTCGCGGGCGCCCTCGGGGGAGGTGGCGGTCAGGATCGGCGTCGCCATCTCGTTGAAGCCGAGCGCGGCCATCTTGTGGCGGATCGCGGAGATCACCGCCGTACGCAGCATGATGTTGCGGTGCATGCGCTCGCGGCGCAGGTCGAGGAAGCGGTACTCCAGGCGCCGCTCCTCGTTGACCCCGTCCTCGGCGTTGATCGTGAAGGGGAGCGGGGCGGCGGCGCCGAGCACCTCGACCTCGCCGACCTCGATCTCGATCTCGCCGGTGGGCAGCTCGGGGTTCACGTTCTCGGTTCCACGTGAAACAACCTCGCCGTCGACGCGGACGACCGTCTCCTTGGACAGCTTGTCCAGCGCCTCGTAGGCGGGCGTGCCGGGGCGGGCGACGAGCTGCGTGATGCCGTAGTGATCGCGCAGATCGATGAAGAGGATGCCGCCCAGGTCGCGCCGATTGTGCAGCCAGCCACTCAGCCGGACGCCGGTGCCGACGTCAGAGGCGCGGAGCTCGCCGCAGGTGTGGGACCTGTACCGATGCATCGTCGTTCATCCAGCCTTCGCTGATCGTGGAATCGCCGGGGCGGCTCCCCGGCTCGACCGGGCGGGCAGGGCCCGGACCCACCAAGCGTACCGGCCGGGCCAGGATCGCCTCCCCACCATTACGGGCGGGGCCGGGCGTACGCCATCGGTGGCAGTGTCCGATCGCATCTTCTTACAGTGGGGCAATGCGCACTGGTGACCCCCTGCCCGCCGTCGGGGACGTCCTCGCCTCCCTCGCGACCGGCATGTGGCACTGGGACACCTCCACGGGACTGGTCGCGGTCGACGCCGAGGCGGCCCGGCTGCTCGGGCTGCCCGCGGCACAGACCACCCTCACCGAGGCCCAGGTGCGCGCCCGCCTGCACCCGGTCGACTGGAACGAGATCACCGGCGTCGTGCAGCTCGCCGCCGCCGAGGGCACCCTCGCCGAGGTGCGCATCCGGATCATGGACGAGCGGGGCCGGATCATCCGTGTCGTGCGCAGCCGCTCCCGCCCCTCCTACGACCGGACCAAGAAGGCCTACGAGCTGATCGGCACGCTCCAGGAGGTCACCGAGCCGACCCCGGGCTCCCCGGCCGGGCGCAGCGCGGTCACCGGCGACTGGCGGCGCTCGCGCGAGGCGTTCCTGCTCGACGCCGGGCGCGCGCTGGCCGAGGCCCGCTCCACGGCGGAGGTGCTGCGGGTGGCGGCGGGCCTGTCGATGCCCGGGTTCTCGCCGGACGGGCTGGCCGTCTTCGGGGTGGAGGCCGACCGGCTGACGATCATCGGCCACCACGGGCAGCGGGCCGGCGACGAGGGACCCTTCGTCCACATGGCGCTGGAGACGGACTACCCGGCCGCCGAGGTGGTCCGCACCGGGCGTGCCGTGTATCTGTCCTCGCCGCAGCAGTACCAGGCCCGCTACCCGCTCACCTGGCCGCTCGCCCAGCGCTTCGACCGCCGCTCCTGGGCGTTCCTGCCGCTGACCGTGCAGGGCCGCACGATGGGCGCCTGGATGGCCGCGTTCTCCTACCCGGTCGCGTTCACGCCCGACGAGCGGTCCGTGCTGACGACGGTGGCCCGGATGCTCGCCCAGGCCCTCTCCCGCGCCGGGACGGCGGAGACCGAGCGGGAGCTGAGCGAGGGCCTCCAGCGGTCGATGATGCCCACGCTGGGCCCGGAGGTCCCCGGCATGGACCTCGCCGCCCGGTACGTGCCCACCGGCGGCGGCCTCCAGGTCGGCGGCGACTGGTACGACATGATCCCGCTGCCCGGCGGCACCTCGCGCAGCCGGGACCGGGCGCGGTCGGGGCGGTTCGCCCTGGTCATGGGAGACGTGCAGGGCCACGACGTGCGGGCGGCGGGGCTCATGGGCCAGCTGCGCATCGCGCTGCGCGCCTACGCCTCCGAGGGTCACCGCCCCGACGCGGTGCTCTCCCGCGTCTCCCGCTTCCTGCACGGGATCAGCGCCGAGAGTGACGACATACGCTTCGCGACCTGTCTGTACGCTGAGGTCGACCCACGCAGTGGCGTACTGGAGCTCGCCCGCGCGGGCCACCCGGACCCGGTCATCCGCATGGCGGACGGCACCGTGCTGCTGCGGCCGACGGCGGGCGGCCTGCCGCTCGGCATCGACCCGGACGCCGACTACCCGACCACCCGGTTCACCCTGGAGCCGGGCGAGACGATGATGATCTGCACGGACGGCCTGATCGAGACCGGCGGCCACGACCTGGACACCGGCTGGCAGCGCATCCGTACGATCCTGGAGCAGCACGAGGGCGACACCGAGTCGCTCGCCGACGCGCTGGTCCAGGCCGTGCACGGCCCGTCCTCGCACCACACCACGGGCCCGCTGGCCGACCGCCGCGAGGACGACATCGCCGTACTGCTGCTGAGCCGGCGGCGCGAGAGGCCGGGCGGTGAGGCGGCGGCGCCGCCGGAGACCCGGCGCACCCTGCTGACGGTCGCGCAGGCGGAGCCGGAGCGGGTCGCGGTGGCCCGGCAGCAGCTGCGGGAGCTGCTGCACGACTGGTCCTCGGAGGACCAGGTCGACACGGCCGTGCTGCTGCTGTCGGAGATGCTGACCAACGTCCTGGTGCACACCGACACCGACGCGCTGCTGATCGCGGAGGTCGGCGGGGAGAAGGGCGAGCGGCGGATGCGGGTGGAGGTCACCGACGCCGGGGACGACCTCCCGCACAAGCGCCGTCCCGGCGAGCTGGCGTCCTCCGGACGCGGCCTCGTGCTGGTCGAACTCCTGGCGGACGCCTGGGGCGTGGTGCCCCGGGGCCAGGGCAAGACCATCTGGTTCGAGCTCTACGAACCTCCGGCCGGCCTCGGCTGACCCTCCCGGAGGGTGCGGCGCCCCGGTCTACGGCTGTTCCTCGTCGGCCTCGTCGGCCTCGTCGGCGGCCCCGGCGCCGTGGTGCTCGCGGAGCTGGTGGCCGATTCCGGTGGCGGCGGCCGTGAGGGGGACGGCCAGGAGCATCCCCACGATTCCTGCCACCGAGGCGCCCGCGGTGATGGCCAGGAGGACCACGGCCGGGTGCATCTGCACGGTACGGCTCTGGATCACCGGTTGCAGGACGTGGCCCTCCAGCAACTGCACCGCGACCACCACGCCGAGCGCCCAGAGCGCGATCACGAAACCCCGGTCGGCGAGCGCGACCAGGATGGCCACGGCGCCGGAGATGAACGCGCCGAGATAGGGGATGTAGGCGCCGACGAAGACCAGCGCGCCCAGTCCGATGGCGCCCGGCACGCGCAGTAGGAGCAGGCCGACGGTGATGCACACGGCGTCGATCAGCGCGATGAGCGTCGTACCGCGCATGAAGCCCTCGACGGCCGCGAAGGCCCTGCGGGCCATGGCCTCGGCGGCGTCGGCCCGGCCGCCGGGGGCGACGGAGCGCAGGGCGTCGAGGGCCCGGTCGGAGTCGCGCAGGAAGAAGAAGACGAGCAGCAGGGCGAGCACCGCCATGGCGATGTACTCGCCGACCACGCTGACCCCGCTGATCACGTTGGAGACGGCCGTACCGCCGAACTTCTCCAGCAGCCGCCTGCCGTTGGTGGCCAGGTCGTCCAGCGAGGTGCCGGCCGATCCGAAGCGCGCGGCGACCCACTTCGCGGCCATGTGCAGCGAGTTGACGATCTGATCGCCGCTGTCGATCAGCGCGGTGACCACGATCCAGACGGCCCCGCCGACGACCACGACGACCGCGACGCAGGTGATCCCGGCGGCCAGCGACCGGTTGACCCCCGCCCTCGCCAGCCGCCGGAAGAAGGGCCGCAGCAGCGCGGTCCCGAGCAGCGCCAGCAGCACCGGGGTCACCGTGGTCCGGAACACCACGCACAGCCGGACCACGATCCACACCACCCCGGACACCAGGAGCAGGGCGGCACACCAGGCGGCTAGCCGTCGAACGGCCTCGGGCACCAGGGACACCCCACCAGCCCACCACGCCTCCGCCGCCCTGTCCTGCACGCCCGGCCGCCCGGGTGACCCCCGGTCCGCCCGGGCGACGGCTCCCCTGCGGCTCAGGCGGGCCCGGGCGGCAGCTCAGGCGGGCCCGGGCGGCAGCTGGACGGTCATGATCAGGTGGCAGGGCCTGTCGCCCGCGCCGCGGTAGGTGTGCGGGGTGTCGCCGTCGAAGGTCGCGGTGCGGCCGGCCTCGACGGTGTGCTCGGCGCCGTCGACGACCAGCGTCATCCGGCCCGAGGTCACGCTCACGGTCTCCACGACACCGGCCTGGTGCGGGTGGCTCGGGTACTCCTCGCCCGGCTCCAGCCGCCAGCGCCACACCTCCACGGGCGCGGGTCCGCCGGTCGTCAGCACGAGCCGGGCCTCGCTGCCCCGCTCCCCGGTCCACAGCGGGGCCACGGCGTCGGCGTCGACCACGCGGACCCGGCCCTCGGGCGGGCCCTGCATCAGGGCGGAGACCGTGATGCCGAGGGTGTCGGCCAGCCGCACCAGGGTGGCCAGGTTGGGGTTGCCCTGCGCCTTCTCCAGCGCCACCAGGGCGCCCTTGCTGACCTGGGCGCGCCTGCCGAGCTCGTCCAGGGACAGGCCCGCGCGGGTGCGGGCCGCCCGGACGTTGTGCGCGATCGTCCGCAGGGCCGCGGCTGTCTCGGCCACTGATCACCATCCTCGCAGTGGGGGGTGGCAGAACGACCGTACGGTCATTCTACTGCCCCCTGGCAGTCGTTTCGTTGTACTGTTCAGTCGTTCCGTCGCCTGCCGCATAGTAGGCGACGGAACGGAGCCGGAGAGCGGAAGAGCCGGAGAGGGAGAACATGCTGGTACACCCCTGGGACGCCGGTCTGGACGCGGACGAGTGGCAGACGTGGCTCGCCGAGGGCCACGACTTCGGGCAGCTGGCCGTCAACGGCCTGCCCGGCAGTCCGCCCATGGTCGTCCCCACCCACTTCAGCCGCGACGGGGACCGGCTCCTCGTCCACCTGGCCCGGCCCAACCCGGTCTGGGAGGCGATCGAGCACGACCCGGCGGTCGTCCTCACCGTCATCGGCGACTACGCCTTCGTCCCCGGCCCCTGGCGCGCCGCGGACGGCGTCCCGCCCACCGACGGAGTCCCCACCAGCTACTACGCGGCCGTCCAGTTCACCTGCCGGGCCCACGTCGTCGACGACCCCGAGGCCAAGGCCGAACTCCTGCGCCGCCAGCTCGCCCACTTCCAGCCCGAGGGCGACCACGCCCCCGTGGCCGTGGACCGGCCGCCGTACGGGCGGATGCTGTCCGGCATCCGCGGCCTGCGTCTGGAGGTCACGGACGTACGGGCCAAGTTCAAGTACGACGACCACAAGCCCGTGGAGCACCGCGCCCGTGTCGCCGACCGGCTCACCGCCCGCGACCGGGACCTCGACGCCGGCACCGCCCGCCAGCAGCGGCGCCGCCTGGACCGCATCGGCCCGTGGAAGTCCTGACCCCGCCCCGCCGCACGTACCGCACCCCGGAAACGGAAACCCGCAGCATGCCCGCCTTCCGCCTGGCCCCCGCCGTCGCCGGCGCCTTCCCCGGCACCCTCATCGCCCTGGTCACCGCCACCGGCCTGCGCGGCCGCGAGCCCTGGCCGGCGGCCACCGCCGCCCTGGAGGACCTGGAGCGCCGGCTCGCCGAGGACAGCTGGCGCCCCGCCGACGAGACCGACCCCCGCGTCGAGGCCTGGCACACCGCCTACCGCTCCTTCGGGACCAACCCGCGCCGCGTCCGGCCCAGCGTCGACGCCCTCGGCCGCCGCCTCGCCAAGCGGGGCGCCCTGCCGCGCATCAACCCGGCCGTCGACTCCTGCAACGCCGTCTCGGTCCGCCACGCCCTGCCCGCCGGCGCCTTCGACCTCGCCCACGTCACCGGCGACGTCGTCATCCGCCCCGCGGACGGCACCGAGTCCTTCACCCCGCTGGGCGAACCGGACACCACCGAGAACCCCAGGCCCGGCGAGATCGTCTACGCCGACACCACCGGCGTCCTCACCCGCCACTGGAACCACCGCGACGCCCACCGCACCCGCGTCACCGAGGACTCCGCCCACGTGACCTTCGTCCTCGAAACACTGCGCGCCGCCCACGACGGCGGCCTCCTCGAACTCGCCGCCGGTGAACTCCAGGACCTCCTGGCCCCCCACGCCGAAGGCACCACCGTCCACTACCTGAGCCCCCCGGACCCCGAGGCCACCGTCTGAGGCGCCGGCCGCACCGTCCGCACACGCGACGAGCCCGGTCCGGGTGCTCCCGGACCGGGCTCGTCCTCCGTTGGCCGGCTCTGCGGGCCGGACGCGCCCTACAGCCCGCCCTCCGTCATCCCGTGCACCGCCGGGACGGTGCCCAGGCGGCCCTTCTGGAAGTCCTCGAAGGCCTGCATCAGCTCTTCCTTCGTGTTCATCACGAAGGGGCCGTAGTGCGCCATCGGCTCGCGGATCGGCTGCCCGCCCAGCAGGACGACCTCCAGGTCCGGCGTGTGGGAGTCCTGCTTCTCGTCCGCGCGCACGGTCAGCGAGGAGCCCGCGCCGAAGACGGCGGTCTGGCCCGCGCGGACCGGGCGGTGCTCGGCGCCCACCGCGCCGCGGCCGGCCAGCACGTACGCCAGGCCGTTGAAGTCCTCGCGCCACGGGAGGGTCAGCTCCGCGCCGGGGGCGAGCGTCGCGTGGATCATCGTGATCGGCGTGTGGGTGATGCCCGGACCGGCGTGGCCGTCCAGCTCACCGGCGATGACGCGCAGCAGCGCGCCGCCGTCGGGGGAGGTGAGCAGCTGGACGTTGCCGCCGCGGATGTCCTGGTAGCGCGGGGCCATCATCTTGTCCTTGGCCGGGAGGTTCACCCACAGCTGGAGGCCGTGGAAGAGGCCGCCCGACACGACCAGGGACTCCGGCGGCGCCTCGATGTGCAGCAGGCCCGCGCCCGCCGTCATCCACTGGGTGTCGCCGTTGGTGATGGTGCCGCCACCGCCGTTGGAGTCCTGGTGGTCGAAGATCCCGTCGATGATGTACGTGACCGTACCTCCTTGTGCGCCAACTTTAGTTGACTGTTGAACTTTCTGTCACCCGCAACAGAGAAAGCCCGGAGGGCATTCCCTCCGGGCTCCCGCCAGTGACAGGCAGCGCTAGCCGTACATCCGGCGCATGGCGAAATCGACCATCTGCTCCACCGACTTCGCGTCGAAGACGATCCGGTGCTCGCCCTCCATGTCGAGCACGAAACCGTAGCCGGTCGGCAGCAGGTCGATCACCTCCGCGCCGGTGATCACGAAGTACTTCGACTCCTTGCCGGCGTACCGGCGCAGCTCCTTGAGGGAGGTGAACATCGGGATCACCGGCTGCTGCGTGTTGTGCAGCGCCAGGAAGCCCGGGGTGTCGCCGCGCGGGCAGTAGACCTTGGAGGTCGCGAAGGTCTGCTGGAAGTCCTCGGCGGTGATCTGCCCCGTGGTGAAGGCCCGGACCGCGTCCGCGAGGGAGGGCGGCGACGGCTCCGGATAGAGCGGCGCCTGCTGGCCGTACCCGCCGACGCCGCCGGGCATCTGCTGCTGCGGGGGGACGTATCCCTGCTGTGCGCCCGCGCTCTGGTCGTAGCCGTACATGACCGCAAGACTAGTCAACGGCCGGGCCCGTGGGAGACCCTCGCCCGAGAAGCCGCCGGCCCTCGGCCACCGACCACCGACCCCCGGCCGCCGGCCGCCGGTCCCGGAGTAGAGCCTCGTCACAGATGACCGATCGGGGTTGCGTCTTATTACCGACGGGTAGCATCATCTGAGCTACTAGTTGGTACGTGAACCAGATGCGAGGAGACAGTGCCTCGCCGAGTCCTCAACGGGAGCCGTGGCCATGGGGCACTACAAGCCGAACCTCCGCGACATCGAGTTCAACCTCTTCGAAGTGCTCGGCCGCGACAAGCTGTACGGCACCGGCCCGTTCGAGGAGATGGACACCGACACCGCCAAGTCGATCCTCGAGGAGCTGACGCGCCTCGCGGAGAACGAGCTGGCGGAGTCCTTCGCGGACGCCGACCGCAACCCCCCGGTCTTCGACCCCGAGACCAACACCGCGCCGGTCCCGGCGAGCTTCAAGAAGAGCTACAAGGCCTTCATGGACTCCGAGTACTGGCGCCTGGGCCTGCCCGAGGAGATCGGCGGCACCACCGCCCCGCCCTCCCTGATCTGGGCCTACGCGGAGCTGATCCTCGGCTCCAACCCGGCGATCTGGATGTACTCCTCCGGCCCGGCCTTCGCCCGCATCCTCTTCGAGGAGGGCACCGAGGAGCAGAAGAAGTGGGCGCGGATCGCGGTCGAGAGGACCTGGGGCTCCACCATGGTGCTCACCGAGCCCGACGCGGGCTCCGACGTGGGCGCCGGCCGCACCAAGGCCGTCCAGCAGGAGGACGGCTCCTGGCACATCGAGGGCGTGAAGCGCTTCATCACCTCCGGTGAGCACGACATGGAGGAGAACATCCTCCACTACGTCCTCGCCCGCCCCGAGGGCGCCGGCCCCGGCACCAAGGGCCTGTCCCTCTTCCTCGTCCCGAAGTACCTCTTCGACTTCGAGACCGGCGAGCTGGGCGAGCGCAACGGCGTCTACGCCACCAACGTCGAGCACAAGATGGGCCTGAAGGCCTCCAACACCTGCGAGATGACCTTCGGCGACCGCCACCCCGCCAAGGGCTGGCTGATCGGCGACAGGCACGACGGCATCCGCCAGATGTTCCGCATCATCGAGTTCGCCCGCATGATGGTCGGCACGAAGGCGATCTCCACCCTCTCCACGGGCTACCTCAACGCCCTGGAGTACGCCAAGGAGCGCGTCCAGGGCCCCGACCTGGCGAACTTCATGGACAAGACCGCGCCCAAGGTCACCATCACCCACCACCCCGACGTGCGCCGCTCGCTGATGCTGCAGAAGGCGTACGCCGAGGGCATGCGCGCCCTCGTCCTCCACACCGCCTCCGTGCAGGACACCATCGCGCTGAAGGAGGCCAACGGCGAGGACGCCAAGGCCGAGCACGCGCTCAACGACCTGCTCCTGCCGATCGTCAAGGGCTACGGCTCCGAGAAGGGCTACGAGCAGCTCGCCCAGTCGCTGCAGACCTTCGGCGGCTCCGGCTTCCTGCAGGAGTACCCGATCGAGCAGTACATCCGCGACGCCAAGATCGACACCCTCTACGAGGGCACCACGGCGATCCAGGGCCAGGACTTCTTCTTCCGCAAGATCGTCCGCAACCAGGGCGCGGCGCTGAACTCGCTCGCCGAGGACATCAAGAAGTTCCTCGCCCTCGGCACCGGCGGCGAGGAACTGGCCGGCGCCCGCGAGCACCTCGCCAAGGCGGCCGTCGAGCTGGAGGCCATCGTCGGCCTGATGCTCACCGACCTCGCGGCCACCGAGCAGGACGTCAAGAACATCTACAAGGTCGGCCTGAACAGCACCCGTCTGCTGCTCGCCTCCGGTGACGTGGTCGTCGGCTACCTGCTGCTGCGGGGCGCCGCCGTCGCCGCCGAGAAGCTTCAGACCGCCTCCGCCAAGGACAAGGCGTTCTACACCGGCAAGATCGCGGCGGCGAAGTTCTTCGCGGCCAACGTCCTGCCCGGCGTCACCCTGGCCCGCAAGGTCGCGGAGAACGTCGACCTGGACCTGATGGAGCTCGACGAAGCCGCGTTCTGATCACTGTCAGGCGTACGACGTCGTCACGAGGGTCCGCTCCCGCACCGGGAGCGGACCCTCGCCGCGTCCCGTCGTTAAGGTGAACCCATGAGTACAAGCCGGATCTTCGACCGCGGCCACACCGACGACCTGATGTCCTTCCTGGCCGCCAGCCCCTCGCCGTACCACGCCGTCGCCAACGCGGCCGGGCGACTGGAGAAGGCCGGTTTCCGCCAGGTCGCCGAGACCGACGCCTGGGACGGCACGAGCGGCGGGAAGTACGTGCTGCGCGGCGGCGCGATCGTGGCCTGGTACGTCCCCGAGGGCGCCGCGCCCCACACGCCCTTCCGCATCGTCGGCGCGCACACCGACTCCCCGAACCTGCGCGTCAAGCCGCTGCCCGACACCGGCGCGCACGGCTGGCGCCAGGTCGCCGTGGAGATCTACGGCGGCCCGCTGCTGAACTCATGGCTCGACCGCGACCTGGGCCTGGCCGGCCGGCTGACCCTCCGGGACGGCTCGGCCCGGCTGGTGAACGTGGACCGCCCCCTGCTGCGCGTGCCGCAGCTGGCCATCCACCTGGACCGCGCGGTCTCCACCGACGGCCTCAAGCTCGACAAGCAGCGGCACCTCCAGCCGGTGTGGGGCCTCGGCGACGACGTACGCGACGGCGACCTGATCGCGTTCCTGGCGCAGGAGGCGGGCCTGCCGGCGGGTGAGGTGGCCGGCTGGGACCTGATGACGCACTCCGTGGAGCCGCCCGCCTACCTGGGCCGCGATCGCGAGCTGATGGCGGGCCCGCGCATGGACAACCTGCTGTCCGTGCACGCCGGCACGGCGGCCCTCGCGGCGGTGGCGAGCGCGGACGGAGCGGCCGGCCTGCCGTACATCCCGGTCCTGGCCGCCTTCGACCACGAGGAGAACGGCTCCCAGTCGGACACCGGCGCCGACGGCCCGCTGCTCGGCGGTGTGCTGGAGCGCTCGGTGTTCGCGCGCGGCGGCTCGTACGAGGACCGGGCGCGCGCCTTCGCCGGCACCGTCTGCGTGTCGTCCGACACGGGCCACGCGGTGCACCCCAACTACGCCGAGCGCCACGACCCGACCCACCACCCGCGCGCGGGCGGCGGCCCGATCCTCAAGGTCAACGTCAACAACCGCTACGCGACGGACGGTTCGGGGCGCGCGGTGTGGGCGGCGGCCTGCGAGAAGGCCGGGGTGCCCTTCCAGTCCTTCGTCTCCAACAACTCCATGCCGTGCGGCACCACGATCGGCCCGATCACCGCCGCCCGGCACGGCATCCGCACCGTGGACATCGGCGTGGCGATCCTCTCCATGCACAGCGCCCGCGAACTGTGCGCCGCCGACGACCCGTTCCTGCTGGCGAACGCTCTGGTGGCGTTCCTCCAGGGCTGACCGCCGCGCTCCACGCCCGGTGGGCGAGTCGCCTCCCCGGCCCGCATGCGCGTCCCGCAAGCGGGTACCCGGAGTTGACCGGAAGGGACCGGAACAGGCCGGAACCACCGGACCTGACACCGGACTAGGAGGCGACACTCATGGGCCTCGGCGGGTGCATCATCCTCATCGCCGTGGGAGCCATCCTCACGTTCGCGACCGACTGGCACATGCAAGGGGTCAACCTCGACCTGGTCGGCATCATCCTCATGATCGTCGGTCTGATCGGCGTCACCACCTTCAGCAGCATCGCCCGGCGCCGCCGCGTGATGGTGCCGCCCACGACCACGGTGGTCGAGGAGGACCGCCACCACCACACGCGCGACGGCTACACCGACGGGTACGGCGTGTGAGCACGCTCCCCGTCACCGGACGCCCCGTCACCGGACACGTCGTCAGCGGACACGTCGTCAGCGGACACCACGTCAGCTGGCGTCGTCCGGCCGGGCGTCCATTCCGGCGAGGACCAGCGGCAGCCGGTCCGTGCCGGACCCGGCCAGGCGGACCGGGACTCCCCAGTCCTGCTGGTGCACATGGCAGGCGGGATACTCGTTCACCGGGTCGTCGTCGCACGAGGCCGCCATGGCGGAGACGTGCAGGACGCCCTCCGGGACGGCGGGGTTGAGCTCCAGGGCGCGGGACAGATCGGTGCCCGCGCCCTCACCGCTCAGCAGCAGCTCCGGCGGGGTCGCGGAGACCAGCAGACGGGTCGAGGGCCCGTAACGCGTGTCCAGCTTCTGTCCGGCCGGGGCCTGGAAGATCACGTCCAGCTCCAGCGGGCCGGGGGCGACCTCCGTGGCCGCTCTCTGGGTGCGGTGGGCCACGGCCTCCACCCGTACCGCCTCCTCGGGCAGCCGCAGCCGGGTCAGCCGGTGCCGCGCCGACTCCACGACCACGATGTCCTCGCCCGCGAGCACGGCGCCGCTCGGCTCGCGCAGATCGGTGGCGAGCGTGGTGACCTGGCCGGTCGCCGGGTCGTAACGGCGCAGGGCGTGGTTGTAGGTGTCGCTGACGGCGACCGAGCCGTCCGGCAGCGCGGTCACGCCGAGCGGGTGCTGGAGCAGCGCCTGACCGGCGTCGCCGTCGCGGTGCCCGAAGTCGAACAGCCCGGTGCCGACGGCCGTGTGGACGTGCCCCTCCGGGTCCACCCAGCGCAGCGCGGAGGTCTCCGAGTCGGCGACCCACAGCCGCTCCGGCGTGGCCGCGAGCCCGGAGGGCTGCGCGAACCAGGCCTCACCGCCGGGCCCGTCGACCAGCCCCTCGTTGGTGGTGCCGGCGGTCACGGACACGGTGCCGTCCGCCGGGTCGTACGCCCACAGCTGGTGCACGCCCGCCATGGCAGTCCACACCCGGCCCTCCCACCAGGCCACGTCCCAGGGCGAGGACAGGCTCACCTCGCGGGCCGGCCCGGACGTGGCCTCGCCCTGCATCCACTGGCGCCCGGTCCCGGCGAGCGTCGTCGTCCCACCGCCGGCCGGGTCGAACCGCCGCAGCGCGTGGTTGACCGTGTCCGCGACGACCACGGTCCCGTCCGGCAGCAGCGCGAGTCCCTGCGGTTCCTGGAACCGCGCGCGGTCCGCCGGGCCGTCGGTCAGCCCCCGGCCGCCCTGCCCGATCCGCCGCACGACCGTCTCCCCGTCCGCGGCCAGCTCCACCAGCTGGTGCCGGGTGGTGTCACTGACCAGGAAGTTCCCTGACGGCAGCAGCAGCGCCTTGCCGGGAAAGCGCAGGATGGTCGGCTCCGGCTCCGGCGGCACGTACGGCCCTCCCTCCGGGATGTGCCCCCATCCCCGCCGCAGGGTGCCCTTCGCCGCGTGCTCGGCCTCCAGCTCCCCCACCAGGCGCTCGATGGCGTGCGCGTGGCCCTCGCCGGCGTGCTGCGCGACGACGTAGCCCTCCGGGTCGATCACGACGAGCGTCGGCCACGCCCGTACCGCGTACTGCTTCCAGGTGGCGAGATCGGGATCGTCCAGCACCGGGTGCTCCACCCCGTACCGCTCCACGGCGTCGGCCACCGCCCGGTGCTCCGTCTCGTGCACGAACTTCGGCGAGTGCACCCCGATGATCACCACGGTGTCCCGGTGCTTCTCCTCGAGCTCCCTGAGCTCGTCCAGGACGTGCAGGCAGTTGACGCAGCAGAACGTCCAGAAATCGAGGATGACGATGCGTCCCCGCAGATCGGCGAGGCTGTACTGCTTGCCGCCCGTGTTCAGCCAGCCGCCCGCGCCGGTCAGCTCGGGGGCGCGCACGCGGGGGCGTCGGGTGGCGGGGGCCGGGGACGATTCGTTCATGGATCAAGGGTGCCACCCGCCACCGACAACGGCCGAGGCGGCCACCCGGCTCAGCCCCTCGGCCTACCGGCGGCGTCGGCACGGCGTGGCCGGGGAAGCGGTGAGGGCATGAGATTTCTCGTGCGGGACCGGATCCTCGGCATCGGGGACGACTACTGGATCGAGGACGAGCGGGGCAACAAGGTCTTCCTCGTCGACGGCAAGGCCATGCGGCTGCGGGACACCTTCGAGCTGAAGGACGCCCAGGGGCGGGTCCTGATCGACATCCACCAGAAGATGCTCGCGCTGCGGGACACGATGGTGATCGAGCGGGGCGGGGAGGCCCTGGCCAAGATCCGCCGCAAGCGGCTGTCGCTGCTGCGCAACCACTACCGGGTGACCCTGGTCGACGGCACCGAGCTCGACGTCAGCGGCAAGATCCTCGACCGGGAGTTCGCCGTCGAGTACGACGGCGAACTGCTCGCGGTGATCTCGCGGCGCTGGCTGAGCGTCGTGGAGACCTACGGCGTCGACGTCGTACGGGACGACGCCGACCCGGCGCTGCTGATCGCGGTGGCGGTGTGCGTGATCCACCTGGCGGAGAAGGAGCGGGAGGAGAGGGAGGAGTGAGCGGGGGGGGCGGCTGCCGCCGTGACCGCTCCGGGCCCTTTCCCCGCCTAGGGGCGCGGTGGGGCCAGGCCCAGGACGCGGTCCTTCAGGGCCGGGAACTCCTCGCGCGTGACCTCGGTCCGCGCCGGGTCGAAGTCGACCGTGAGGACCTCCTCACCGGCGCCCGCCTCCGCCAGCACCTCGCCCCACGGATCCACCACGATCGAGTGACCCGCCTGCGGAACCCCGGCGTGCGTCCCGGCCGTTCCACACGCGAGCACGAAGGCCTGGTCCTCCACCGCCCGCGCCCGGGCCAGCAGCGTCCAGTGCTCACGACGGCGTTCGGGCCAGCCCGCGCAGAGCACCAGGGTCTGGGCCCCGGCGTCGACCAGACCGCGGAAGAGTTCGGGGAAACGGAGGTCGTAGCAGGTGGCGAGGCCGACGGTGGTGTCCGGCAGACGGACCGTCACCAGCTCATGCCCCGCCCCCATCAGCACGGCCTCGCCCTTGTCGAAGCCGAAGCGGTGGATCTTGCGGTAGGCGGCGGCCAGTTCGCCGGACGGGGTGAACAGGAGGGAGGTGTTGTAGAGGGGGCCCTCGGGATCGCGCTCGGGGACGGAGCCGGCGTGCAGCCACACGCCCGCGTCGCTCGCCGCCTTGGCCATCGCCTCGTAGGTGGGGCCTTCCAGCGGCTCGGCCTCGGACGCGAACCGGTCGAAGGCGAACGCCCCGGTCGTCCACAGCTCCGGCAGCACGACCAGGTCGGCCCCGGCCTGCTCGCGTACCAGCGCGGCCGCTCGCCGCCGCCGGGATTCGACCGGTTCGCCCTCGTCCACGGCGATCTGGATCAGCGAGGCGCGCACACTACCACCGTCCTGGCATTCGAGTCGTCCACACGGGCCTACGATCGTCACATGAAAGCACTGCCGGGGTGCTTCACAGCAGCGTAACTTGGGGGTCCCCCCTGCTCGAAGCGGAGCGAGAGCTCGGGGGAGTTCCAAGACGCCCGCCGACCGCCGCCACCTCCCACTGGCAATACCGCCACAACCTGCCCGTGTACCGACCGCCGAGGGGTCCCGTTCCGTGAGTCTGCATCCCACCCTCCAGCCCTACGCCGACGCCTGGACCCACTCCGTCGAAGCGATATCCGAGCTGGTACAGCCCCTCGTGGAGGGCGAGTGGAACCGGCGGACGCCGTGCCCCGGCTGGTCGGTCCGCGACCTCGTCTCGCATGTCATCGGCATGGACTGCGAGATGCTGGGCGACCCGCGCCCCATCCACTCGCTGCCCCGCGACCTGTTCCACGTCACCAACGAGCACCAGCGCTACATGGAGATGCAGGTCGACGTCCGCCGGCACCACACGGCGCCGGAGATGACCTCCGAGCTGGAGTACACGATCATCCGCCGCAACCGCCAGCTGCGCAACGAGAACCGTGACCCGGGCACCAAGGTGCGGGGCCCGCTCGGCGCGGAGATCACCCTCGAAGAGGCCATGCGCTACCGCGCGTTCGACATCTGGGTGCACGAGCAGGACCTGCGCGCGGCCCTCGGCCGGCCCGGCAACCTGGACTCGCCGGGCGCCCACATCGCCCGCGACCACCTTCTCGCCCTGCTTCCGGGCGTGGTGGCGGAGAAGGCGCAGGCCCCGCGCAGTTCGGCGATCGTCTTCGACGTGCACGGCCCGGTGGAGTTCCTGCGCACGATCCGCGTCGACATCCAGGGCCGCGGCACCCTCGAGACGGCCCCCGCGCTCGGCCCCGCCGCGACCCTCACCCTCGACTGGGAGACCTACGTCCGCCTGGCCTGCGGCCGTGTGACCCCGGAGGCGGCGGCGGACCGCGTGAAGGCGGAGGGCGACCAGTCGCTGACGTCAGCGATCCTTGACAACTTCGCGGTGACGCACTGAGACACGTACGTTCCGGCGGCGGTCTCCCGTCGATCCCCTCCCCCGGAGCCGACGCGGCGGGGGCCCGTAGGCGCACCGCCGTCAGGGCCCGCCGTGCGCGGGGCGGCTAACCGCCGCCCGGCGGTTGCTCCGGGCGGTGGCACGCGACCAACGCCGGGCGGCGGCACCGCGCGGTTGGCGCGGTGCCACCCGGGACCGCGCGGCCGGGACCACGCGGTCGTCCGGGCCGGCGCGGTCCGCCGGTCAGGTCCGCTTGCCGGAGACTCCGGCCGAGTCGAAGGTGGCCATGTCCCTGAGCGTGCGGGCCGCCGACTGGAGCAGGGGCAGGGCCAGGAGCGCGCCCGTGCCCTCGCCCAGGCGGAGTCCCAGGTCGACCAGGGGTTCCAGGCCGAGGTGCCGGAGGGCGACGGTGTGTCCGGGTTCGGCCGAGCGGTGCCCGGCGACGCAGGCGGCCAGGGCGTCCGGGGCCAGGGCGGCCGCGACCAGGGCCGCCGACGAGGCGATCACGCCGTCGAGGATCACCGGGATCCGGCGGGCGGCGGCGCCGAGGACGAAGCCGGCGAGCGCGGCGTGCTCCAGGCCGCCGACCGCCGCGACGGCCCCCACGGGGTCCCGCGGTTCGGGCCGGTGCAACTCCAGCGCCCCGCGCACCACGTCCGCCTTGTGCCGCCGGGTCTTCTCGTCGACGCCCGCTCCGTGACCGGTGACGTCGTCCGGCCGCGCACCGGTGAACACGGCGATCAGCGCGGCGGAAGCGGTCGTGTTGGCGATGCCCATGTCGCCGGTCAGCAGGCAGCGGCAGCCCTCGTCGGCGAGCTGCCCGGCCACCCCGATGCCGATCTCGATGGCGCGGATGGCCTCCTGACGGGTCATCGCCGGCCCGCGGGTCATGTCCGCCGTCCCGGCCCGGACCCGGCGCCGCAGCAGGATCCCGGAGTCGCCGTCCTCGCCGGGCAGCGGGGTCGCGACGCCCACGTCCACCGCGACCACCCGGGCTCCGGTCTGTGCCGCGAGGACGTTCACGGCGGCGCCCGAGGCCAGGAAGTTGGCCACCATCTGGGCCGTCACCTCCTGCGGCCAGACACTGACGCCCTGGGCGTGGACACCGTGGTCGGCGGCGAAGACGGCGACGGCGGCCGGTTCCGGCACCGGCGGGGGACACACCCCGGCCAGACCCGCCAGCCGGACCGACAACTCCTCCAGCCGGCCGAGCGATCCGGGCGGCTTGGTCAGGTGGTTCTGGCGGTCACGAGCCGCCGCGACGGCGGCGGGGTCCGCCGGCTCGATTGCGGCCAGGGTCCGCTCCAGCAGCGCGCCCACGACGGGGACGGCAGCGGCCGTATCCCCGAAGGCAGAAGCAGAGGCAGAGGCAGAAGCAGAGGCTGAAGCAGGAGACAAATCAGAAGACGGACGAACCGGGACGGAGCCGGACGAGGGCATCACGGGAGAACCTTCCGCATTCGGCGGTTTTCCACGCCGCCGCGTGTCGGTCCGCGCCCGGGCTGGACGTGCCTGGCGGCGGGACGGGCGGAATATCCTGGCTCCCGGATCCCGGCACCGGCCCCGCGGGCTGAGTGCCGACGCCGTCTCCCGGCCTTCCCAGCGCCGGCTCCCGCCGGCTGCCAGTGGCCATCAGGGGGAGGCGGCTCCCCGGTCACAGTGGCGGGCCCGCCCCGGAATTGGACCGTCGAGGCCCGCACCGGAGTTCCTCCGCGTCCGTCGTCGGCATCCTGCCACAGCCCGACGACCGCGAGAAGCCGCCCCGGCGTTCCGGCGCTGACCCCCCGTCCCTGACCCACCTGGTTACGGCAACGCAGGTTCCGATGGCGTGGGTTACGGTTCCGTAAGTTGTTCGCCCGATTCGAGACCGGCCGAGGGCACGTGCTCCGTCACGCGGGCACGTTGCCCTGTCACACGGGTGTGTGACCGGCCGTCACGCCGGCACGTGCGCGGTCCTCACGCCGGCACGTGCACCGTCTCCACCCGGCTGGCCACCAGCCGCTCCCGTTCGCGCCGCGCCGCCCGCTTCCGCAGCCGCAGGATCTGGCCGACTCCCAGCGCCTGGAGCACGAACACCGCGGAGAAGGCGACGACGTAGTCGTCCCCGGTCGCGTCCAGCAGCACGCCGATGGCGAACAGCGTCGTCATCGAGGCGATGAAACCGCCCATGTTGGTGATGCCGGAGGCCGTCCCCTGACGCTCGGGCGGGTTGGCCGGGCGGGCGAAGTCGAAGCCGATCATCGAGCCCGGCCCGCACGCGCCGAGCACCACGCACAGCACCACGAGCAGCCACACCGGCGCCCGCCCGCCGGGATACCCCAGGGTCGCGGCCCACATCACGGCGGTGGCCGCTACCGTGCCGAGCGCCAGCGGCAGCCGCGCCGCGTGGCGGCGGGCGACGATCTGGCCGTAGACGAGACCGAAGGCCATGTTGGACAGCACGACCAGGGTGAGCAGTTCACCGGCCGCGGCCCGCGTCAGCCCCTGCGCCTGGACCAGGAACGGCATCCCCCACAGCAGCAGGAAGACCATCGCCGGGAACTGCGTGGTGAAGTGCACCCACAGGCCCAGCCGCGTCCCCGGTTCACGCCAGGACGCGGCGATCTGGCCGCGGACGTAGGCGGCACCCTGGTGGGCGGGCGCGGCCGGCTCGAAGCCCTCGGGGTGGTCCTTCAGGAAGAGCAGCAGCAGCGCCAGTACGACCACACCCGCCAGCGCGCTGCCCGCGAAGGCCGCGGTCCAGCCCAGCCCGTGCAGCAGCCGGGCCAGCACCAGCGTGGAGACGAGGTTGCCCGCCATGCCCACCAGTCCGGCGAGCTGGGCGACGAGCGGCCCGCGCCGGGCGGGGAACCACCGGGTGCCCAGCCGCAGCACGCTGATGAACGTCATCGCGTCCCCGCAGCCGAGCAGCGCGCGCGAGGCGAGGGCGGTGCCGTACGAAGGGGAGAAGGCGAAGCCGAGTTGCCCGGCCGTGAAGAGCACCGCGCCGAGCCCCAGCACCTTCTTGGTGCCGAGCCGGTCGACCAGCAGGCCCACGGGTATCTGCATGCCGGCGTAGACGAGGAGCTGGAGGATCGAGAAGGTGGACAGCGCCGAGGCGCCCACGTGGAAGCGGGCGGCCGCGTCGAGGCCGGCGACGCCGAGGGACGTACGGAAGATGACCGCGACGAAGTAGACCGCGACGCCGATGCTCCACACGGCGACCGCGCGGCGTCCGCCGGGCGGGTCGGCCGGGAGCGCGACGGGGGCGGCGGAACCCGTGGCCGAGCTCACCGGACCTCACCCCGGGCGAGGTGGGAGAACCAGCTGACGTGCCGGTGCACGGCGCCGACGGCGGCCTCGGCGTCCTGGGCGCGCAGCGCCTGGAGGATCTCCTCGTGCTCGGCGAGCGTCTTGGCGATGCGGTCCGGGTGGGAGTGCATGACGGCGACGCCCATGCGCAGCTGGCGGTCGCGCAGCTGGTCGTAGAGGCGGGAGAGGATCTCGTTGCCGCCGCTGCGGACGATCTCGGCGTGGAAGCAGCGGTCGGTGACGGCGGCCGCGGCGAAGTCGCCGGCGGCGGCCTGCGCCTTCTGCTTCGCCAGCAGTTCCTCCAGCCGCTCGATGAGCCCGGCGGGCGCCGGCACGGCCTTCCTGGCGGCGTGCTCCTCGACCAGCTGCCGGGTCTCGACGACGTCCGCGATCTCCTGCGCGGAGACCGGCAGGACCAGGGCGCCCTTCTTCGGGTAGAGCCTGAGGAGCCCCTCGGCCTCCAGCCGCAGCAGCGCCTCGCGCACGGGGGTGCGGGAGACCCCCACCGCCTCGGCCAGCTCGCCCTCGGTCAGCAGGGTGCCGCCCTCGTAGCGGCGCTCCAGGACGGCCTGCTTGACGTGGGCGTAGACGCGGTCCGCGGCGGGCGGCTGCTTCACGGACTGTTTCACGGCCAGACTGCTCATGCCGACAGCATAGATACAACACGTACACATGTCCCCGTCGCGTCCAGCATGCGGACGTCCACCTGCCGCCGCGAAATCCACCCCCGCAACCGCACAACCATCTGCGTCGGTTACGAGTCAGACAGATGCGGCCCCGCTTTGCGGGCACCCATCCGTCCCCCAAACCGGCCGCACCGTAGGGGCATTCGACGTAATCGGGGTACCTCACTTGAAAACCGGCATCCAGGCCACCCGCCGCCTCCGCAGAGCCACCGCGATCGCCGTGACCACGGGGGCCGTGCTGGCCACCGGAGCGCTCACCGCCGTCCCGGCACAGGCCGTGACCGCGCCGTCGATCGTGGCCAAGGGCGGCTACGCGATGAACAACGCCACGGGAACGTCGCTTTACACCAAGGCGGCGGACTCCCCGCTCTCCACCGGCTCGACCACCAAGATCATGACCGCCAAGGTCGTGCTGTCGCAGTCGAACCTGAACCTCGACGCCAAGGTCACCATCCAGAAGGCGTACAGCGACTACGTCGTGAAGAACAACGCCTCCCAGGCCCACCTGATCGTGGGCGACAAGGTGACCGTCCGTCAGCTGCTGTACGGGCTGATGCTGCCCTCGGGCTGCGACGCGGCGTACGCGCTGGCCGACAAGTACGGCACGGGCTCCACGATGAGCGCGCGCGTGAAGTCCTTCATCGGCAAGATGAACAGCACGGCCAAGAGCCTCAACCTGAAGAACACGCACTTCGACTCGTTCGACGGCATCGGCAACGGCAACAACTACTCCACGCCGCGCGACCTGACGAAGATCGCCAGCAGTGCGATGAAGAACTCCACGTTCCGCTCGATCGTGAAGACCAAGTCGTACACGGCCAAGACCATCACCAGGACGGGCAGCACCCGCACGATGGCGCCCTGGACCAACACCAACACGCTGCTCAGCAGCTACGCGGGAGCCATCGGCGTGAAGACCGGCTCCGGCCCGGAGGCCAAGTACTGCCTCGTCTTCGCCGCCACCCGCAACAACAAGACGGTCATCGGCACCGTCCTGGCCTCGTCCTCGATCAGCCAGCGGGCCACGGACGCCACCAAGCTCCTGAACTACGGCTTCGCCAGGCTCGGCTGACCCACGATCACCCTGAAAGGGGCCCGCCGCCCGGACTCACGTCACGGGCGGCGGGCCCCTTCGCCGTGCGGAACGGCAGATCGCGGCGGGCGGCACGTAGAATCCGTCGCGGGCGCACGGTAGTTGAAGTGCTGAAGCGACGGGGACGGGGACCGACGTGGGTACGCGGGGAAGCGGTGGGGGCGGTGGGCCCGACCTGCACGTCTCCGGCAAGGATCTGACGAAGCTCGCCGGCGACCTGGACGACATGCAGGACCACCTGGACAAGCAGGTGAAGCGCATGGACGGCCTGGTGGACCGTATCGAGGCGGGCTGGCGGGGGCCGGCGGCGACGGCGTACCGCGAGTTCCACCGCGCGGCGGCCGAGGACGCCGTCCGCATCCGCGAGGTGATGAAACTGCTGGAGCAGGCCGTGCGGATGAGCCGGGACGGCTTCTCCCGGCACGACCTGGACGTGCTGGAGCAGATGCGGTCGGTGCGGGTGGACGTCGGCAGCGAGGCCGGCAGGCTGTCCACTCCCGGCGAGGCCTCCGCACCGCCACCGCCGCGCAGCAGCCTCGACTCCTACTGAGGACGACGAACACGCCATCGACACAAGGGGGAACATGTCGACCGGGCCCGCCGCCGACGACCACATAGCCGTCTCCTTCGCCACCCTCCACGAGCTGGCCACCGAGCTGGAGGACATCCTCAAGAAGCTCAACGGCAAGCTGGACGACCTCTACGAGCGCGTCGAGCCGGTCGTCCTGTCCTGGAAGGGCGAGGCCCGCGAGGTCTTCGTGCAGAAGCTCGACGAGTGGGACCACTGCGCCCAGGACCTCCAGGCGGCCCAGAAGTGGCTCCACGAGTACGTCACCACGGGACACGCCAACTACGCGGCGGCGCACAAGGCGGTCCTGCGCGGGTGGGGGGCCGCCTGATGGCCACGCCGCCCGCCCCGCAGCCCGCCCCGTCCGCGAGTCCCCCGGCCGGAGCGGGCTCAGGAGGCGGCGGTCACCCGTCGCCCCGGCCCGAGCCCGATCCCGAGCCCGGCCCTTCGCCGGACCCCGACCACCAGCCACCGCCCCCACCCCCCACCGAACGCGACGGCCTGCCCTCGGACGCGCGCCGCCGCTGGGAGCGCGACCAGCTGAAGCAGCCGCCCCCCGACAGCGGTGGCGGCTTCGACGTGAAGCCGGGCCACGTCTACTACACCTCCGCGGTGATCCGGGACGAGCAGGTCGACTTCCACAAGAGGGCGATGCGGCTCGTGCACGACGTCGACCACCGCCAGGCCGCCGGCAAGGGCAGCGGCGCCGACGACTTCGCCGCCGCCTACGACGACGTGGCCAAGGAGTTCCTGGAGACCTGGTCAAGGTGCGTGGCCAGCATCGGTGGCGTGTCGGTCGGACTGACCGTCACCGCGAACCACTACCAGGCCGCCGACTGGTCCTCCCGGGGCATCCAGGGACCGCCCCCTCGCCGGGATCCCCCCGTCGGCGTCGGCAAGGCGTCCTACGGCCCGGTCGCGTCGATCAAGTGGACCGGCACCGGGGACGACTCCGACGTGCCCTTCGTGGGGGCCATCGGCGACGTCCCCGACTTCCTGGCCGACCTGATCAAGCCCGCCATCGAGGAGGGTCTCCGGCTCGGCAAGACCCACGAGATCACCCCGGGAGCGCAGACCGGGGACATGCGCGGCATCGGGGACGCCTGGGCGGCCGCCGGGGAGTCGGCCAAGAAGTCGGCCGACGCCTTCACGGGGAGCATCGAGTACCTGACGGACGGCGGCGACAGCGACTGGCAGAGCGCGATGAACGCCTTCTGCCAGTCGATCTGGGGCAGCACCGCCTGGGGCGGCCGGCGCGACACGGACAACGAGGCTCTGCCGCCGTCCCGGCCGGGCGGCCGTGACTGGCGGACGAATCCCAAAGAGGCGCCGTCGGCGCGCCGGCCCGTCATCGAGGTGCTGCAGAAGACCGGCAACGAGATGAAGCAGATCTTCCACGACGCCGCGGACGCCGCCGAGAAGTGCCGCAGGACCACCGAGCGTCTGGCGGCGCAGGCCGCGAAGGCGACCGTCAAGGACATGACGCCGGACGGGTTCTCCTGGGAGGAGTTCACGAAGCTGTCGGCGTACGCGACCTTCGCGGAAATAGTCCTGAAGTTCCGCTCGCACATGGACAAGTCAGGATGCGACGCGGCCGTCGAAGCGTGCCACAAGGCATTCCACGAGGGCGCGGACAGACTCCGCAAACTGCTCCCCGAACTCCGGGAGGCGGCCATCAGCGCGCCGACCTACGAGGCGGAGGAGGCCCGCGCGGAGGCGTTCGGGGCGCGTTCCCTGACCGATTTCAAACCGGGGCACGTGTGGACGCGGCCCGGTGACACGGACGACGGCGTCTACACGGTGGACCTGGCGTCCACCGAATGGCTGGAGAACTCCCACACGGCCTCGAAGCACGTCGGCCTCACCGACGACCAGCTGGCGCAGCGCCTGCGCGACGACCTGAAGAAACCACCCCGGCCGGGAACCGCATGGCCGTACGGCCAGCCCAAAATCGCGGAGGCTTCCTCATTCCAGGACATGGAGTCCGCACAGAAGCTGACTCAATACAATCTGGACAAGAATGACAACAGGATCTCGGACTGGATCAGGAGCAAGCCGGCGAACGGCGCGCGGCTGGACGTGAGCGTTTCGGAAACACCGTACGGCCACAGCGGACGCAGCATCGACAAGAGCGAGATCCAGAATGACCCGTTCCCGGCCGGCGAAGCGAGATACGTGGACGGTGTGGAGACCCGGCTCGTCTACAACGACGACCTCGATCCCCCTTTCACCGTCATGACGTCGATGCCGAAGAATCTGACGCAGAAGGCAGGAAGTTAGTATGACGCCCACCCACGGGAAAGAAGTCGAGTACTGGCAACTGGCCGGAGCCCGTACGCTTCTGTCGCCGTACGAGGGGTGGAGCAAGAGGATCCCCGACAACGCCGCCGAGTGGCGGGAGCGCCTGTTCACTCTGGTGCGCGGACTGCGCACCGCGAGCGTCGACGGCGCACGCCATCCAGCCGAGATCTCCGCGGAACTGCGGCTGGCCGCGGACCTCTTCGAGGCCTTCCCCGACGGTTCGCACAAGGCGCTGAAGAACCTGCCCCGCGCGGCCACCGAGGAGCGCACACCCGGCGTCTGGCGGGAGATCGCCGACTACGTCGACAACTGGGGCGCGGACCTGGAGACGTTCTGTGCAAGGCCCATGGACACCTGGGAGTTGAGTCTCCGCTTCCCGCGCTTCAGTCAGATTCTGCCCATCTATTTCGGTCAGGACGGTGTCGCGATCAGCGACGACATGCACGACGCCACCTCCGAGGAGGGCATCCGCATGTACATCGAGGAAACCCATCCCCGGTGCCCGTGGGACCTGCCGAGCGTGGTCGCGGAGTGCCACCAGGCCATGGCCGTCTTCCACACGGAACACCAGATGGACCGGTTCTTCAGCTCGGCGGCCATGGCCGGCGGTTCCGGCACCGAGGACTTCACCGACTTCTTCCCGCTCTTCGCGCGCCTGTGCGTCGAGCACCTGCGGGAGTCGCACTCGCCGCTGTGGGAGCCGCGCGCGTAGGCACCGGGAACACCGGGACAGCACCGAGCAGGAGACGACAGGAGACGATCGACCCACCATGCGCACCCGTTCCGCCACCTACCCCGACCGTGAGACCGCCCAGTGGGCGACGCAGCAGGTCGTCACCGCCAACGAGCAGGTCGTGCACCGCTGGCTCGCGCAGTCCACGCGTGCGCGGCTGACCGTCGAGGCGTCCTGGCCCTCCCGGCCCGAGCCGGTCGGGCGGGTGCTGCTCCAGGCGATGATGCTGGCCGGCCGCGAGCCCATGGACGTGCGGGCGGCCCGGGTGATCCTCAAGCGGGATCCCTCCCGTGCCCACGGCTTCACCGTGCACGCCACCTTCCCGATCCACCTGTAGCGCCCGTGGCGCCGATCCGCAGAGGCTGACCACCGTGCCCCTGAGCCCCCTCGAACACGACCGCCGCTACGGCGAGCTGGACCAGGTCATGCGCGCCTACGCCGGGCGGAGCGCCGACGACACCCCCGAGCGGCCCGGCGAGGCCCTCACCGCCTACCTCCGCCACACCTGGCACACCCGCCCCTGGGCCCTGGCCGTCGCGGAACGCCAGCTGCGCGAGTACGCCGACAACCCGCCGGGCCGGCTGCGCCTGCGCCTCGGCGAGTTCTACGCCGTCCCCGACGTCGGTCTGCCCGACTCCCAGGTCCAGCAGTGGCTGCGCTGCCTCGCCGACCACGTCAGGCGCAGCGTCGAGGAGGGCCGGGTCCCGCCCCCGGCCGCCCCCGCGACCCACTGGGAGTGGCATGCCCGCTTCCCCGAACTCGGCCAGTTCCTCGGCGGCTGGTTCTCCCAGGACATGCCCGACGAGTTCGACGACCACGACGCGGCCCTCGACGACTACCGCGCCGCCACCGACCCCCAGCTGGCCGCCCGTCTCGCCGGCGAGCTCCACGAGCTCCTCGCCCTCGACCTCGGCGAGTCCGACTACGCCCTCGCCCTCGCGGAGCTGGGCATGGAGGTCGACCCGCCCGCGCCCTTCTCCCCGAGCGGATGGCTCGCCCTCGTCGCCCGCCGGCTCGGCGACCCTCGACCCGATTACGGCCCGCCGGCCTGATGCACATTCCGGGCCGGCCGGGCAGCGGTTTTGATGATCTTCCCTCGCAATCGTGAACATTCCCGAGCGCGCTGGCATATGCACTTCGCTCCGCTTTACGTTCCGCGGCGGAGGTGGTTCACATGAACGAACCGAGCAAGCGGCCCGATGCGGGCAAGCCCCGTGAGGCGATCGACGTCAGCGACTTCGTGTACGCGGCGACCGGCGCCAGGGTCCGACGGCTCACGATGCCGGACGGGGCCCACTGGTTCCCGGCGGTGGACGTCTGCAGGCAACTCGGGCACACGAACTCCCGGCAGGCGCTCGCCGATCACGTCCCGGAGGGGCACCGAGAGATTCTCGAGACCGTAACTGGAGCTTACGGTCTCAGCGTTCCCGCAGGCAGAGAGTGGCGCCGAGACCTGAATGTCATCTCTCTGCGAGGTCTCGTGCTGCTCGTCAACGCCTGTACCAAGCCGGCCTGCGCGCCCTTCAAGCAGTGGGTCGCCGAAGTCATCGAGACCGTGCAGCGGGAGGGTTCCTACAGCCTGGAGCAGGCCGAGGTGCAGCCGGCCGGTCCCGGCGCTGCCGTCGCCTACGCCATGCCGGAACAGGTCGCCGACGCCATCGTCCGGCTCGAGGCGCACAACCTCCAGGTGGACCAGGAGCTTGCGGTCGCACAGCGTGAATCGCTCGCGCTGCAGAGGGAGTCGCTGGCCGCGCAGCGGGCCGTGCTCGCCGCGCAGGAGGCCATCGCCGAGGCCATGGGACGTATCGCGGACCGGCTCGACGTACTGGCTCCGGGCCGGCCGGTGCCCGGCGGCCCGTCCGGCGTGCGGCCCACCACGGAGTCGGTGCTGGCCGACTGGCGGCAGCGGCTGTCCGTGACGGAGGACGTGTGGACGGTGGCGGTGGTGATCGCGCCCGTGCTCGTCGAGAAGGGCGAGTTCCGGGAGCCGCTGGAGGCGATCGCCGCGCGGACCGGGCTGTCGGTCCGCCGGGTCAACGAGTGTCTGCGGCTGCTGCGCAAGCACGCCTGCATCCGGTCGCGGGGCGGCGCCGCGGACGGCGCTCCCGTGTACGTGCTCCATCAGCCCTGAGACCGCGGCTCACGAGGCCGGGCAGCAGCGAAGGGGACGGTCGCAAGACGAAGTTGCGGCCGTCCCCTTCAGGGGTCCCAAACTACCGAATCAGGGGCTTCACGCCCAACTGATCAGTCGCTTCGGCTGTTCCAGGATCGCCGCCACGTCCGCCAGGACCTTGGAGCCCAGCTCGCCGTCGACCAGGCGGTGGTCGAAGGAGAGGGCCAAGGTGGTGACCTGGCGGGGCTTGACCTTGCCCTTGTGGACCCACGGCTGGAGCTTGATCGCGCCGACCGCGAGGATCGCGGACTCGCCGGAGTTGAGGATCGGCGTGCCGGTGTCGACGCCGAAGACGCCGACGTTGGTGATCGTCACCGTGCCGCCCTGCATGGCGGCGGGGGACGTCCTGCCCTCGCGTGCCGTGGAGACCAGCTCGCCCAGGGACTCGGCGAGTTGCGGGAGCGTCTTGGCGTGGGCGTCCTTGATGTTGGGGACGATCAGCCCGCGCGGGGTGGCCGCCGCGATGCCCAGGTTGACGTAGTGCTTGAGCACGATCTCCTGGTTGGCCTCGTCCCAGGACGCGTTGACGTCCGGGTTGCGCTTGACGGCGACCAGGAGGGCCTTGGCGATCAGCAGGAGGGGGTTCACGCGCAGGCCCGCGAACTCCTTGTCCTGCTTCAGCTCCTCGACCAGGCGCATCGTGCGCGTCACGTCCACCGTCACGAACTCCGTGACGTGCGGGGCCGTGAACGCCGAGCCGACCATCGCCGCAGCGGTCGCCTTGCGCACGCCCTTGACGGGGACGCGGGTCTCGCGGGCCGTGTCGTACGACTGCGCCTGCGCCGGGGCCGGCTGGGGCGCGGGCTGGGGCGCGGGCTGGGCCGCCGCCGGTTCCGGTGCCTGCGGCGCGGTCGTCGCCGCCACCGCCGCGTGCACGTCCTCGCGCGTGATGATGCCGTCCGGGCCGGACGGGACCACCGTGGCCAGGTCCACCCCGAGGTCCTTGGCCAGCTTGCGCACCGGCGGCTTCGCCAGCGGGCGCTCCTTGGATTCGGGCGCGGCGGGGGCGGGAGCGGCCGGCTCGGGAGCCGGGGCGGCGGGCGCGGTAGCGGTTGCCGCTCCCGCGTGGCCGTTCAGCTCCGACTGAAGTGCCGTGCCCGCCTGGGGGACCGTCACCTCCTGGCCCTTGCGGGGGCGCCGCTTGGTGGCGGACGTCGAGACGCCGTACCCCACCAGGACCGGCTGGCGTCCCTGCGGCTCGGCCTCCTCGGCCTGCTGCGGCTCGGCCGCGGGGGCCGCCTGGGCCGGGACCTCCGCCTCGGCCGGGGCCGCGCCGGCGACCCCCACCGCGATGATGGGCGTGCCCACGTCGACGGTGGTGCCCTCGGGGAAGTGCAGCGCGTGGACCACGCCGTCGTAGGGGATGGGGAGTTCGACGGCGGCCTTGGCCGTCTCGACCTCGCAGACCACCTGTCCGTCGGTGACGGTGTCACCGACCTGGACGTACCACTTGAGGATCTCCGCCTCGGTCAGTCCCTCGCCGACATCCGGCATCTTGAACTCACGCACGGACGTTTCGGTCATCGTCGTCACGAACCTCTCCCTCAGTACGCCAGCGAGCGGTCGACGGCGTCGAGCACGCGGTCCAGGTCCGGCAGGTAGGTCTCCTCCAGGCGGGCCGGCGGGTACGGCGCGTGATAGCCGCCCACCCGCAGCACCGGGGCCTCCAGGTGGTAGAAGCAGCGCTCGGTGATCCGGGCGGCGATCTCCGCGCCGGAGCCGAAGAAGACCGGGGCCTCGTGGACGACGACGAGGCGGCGGGTCTTCTCCACGGACGCCTGGATGGAGTCGAAGTCGAGCGGGGAGACCGAGCGCAGGTCCAGGACCTCCAGGGACTTGCCCTCCTCGGCGGCCGCGGCGGCGACCTCCTGGCAGAGCTTGACCATCGGGCCGTAGGCGGCGAGCGTCAGGTCGGTGCCCTCGCGGACGACCTTCGCCCTGTGCAGCGGGTCGGGGATGGCCTCGGTGCTGACCTCGCCCTTGTCCCAGTAGCGGCGCTTGGGCTCGAAGTAGATCACCGGGTCGTCGCTCTGGATGGCCTGCTGCATCATCCAGTACGCGTCCGACGCGTTGGAGGGGGAGACGATCTTCAGGCCCGCCACGTGCGCGAAGAGTGCCTCGGGGGACTCGGAGTGGTGCTCGACCGCGCCGATGCCGCCGCCGTAGGGGATGCGGACGACGACGGGGAGCTTGACCTTGCCCAGGGAGCGGGCGTGCATCTTCGCGAGCTGCGTGACGATCTGGTCGTACGCGGGGAAGACGAAGCCGTCGAACTGGATCTCGACGACCGGGCGGTAGCCGCGCAGGGCGAGGCCGATCGCGGTGCCGACGATGCCGGACTCCGCGAGGGGGGTGTCGATGACGCGGCTCTCGCCGAAGTCCTTCTGGAGGCCGTCCGTCACCCGGAAGACACCGCCGAGCTTGCCGACGTCCTCGCCCATGACGAGGACCTTCGGGTCGGCGTCCAGGGCGCGGCGCAGCGACTCGTTGATCGCCTTGGCCAGGGCCATCTTCTCCGCAGCCATGCTCAGACCCCCTCTGCGTCCGCGAACGACGCCTGGTAGGCGGCGAACTGGGCGCGCTCCTCGTCGACGAGCGCGTGCCCGTCCGCGTACACGTTCTCGAAGATGGCGAAGTGGTCCGGGTCGGGCATGGCACGGACCGCTTCGCGCACTCGTTTGCCCAACGCCTCGCTCTCGGCCTCGAGTTCCGCGAAGAATCCCTCGTCCGCGTGGTTCGATGCCTCCAGGTGGCGGCGAAGGCGCAGGATCGGGTCCTTGGCCTCCCAGGCGGCCCGCTCGTCGTCGTGGCGGTAGCGGGTCGGGTCGTCGGAGGTGGTGTGCGCGCCCATGCGGTACGTGTACGCCTCGACCAGGGTGGGGCCCTCGCCGCTGCGGGCCCGCTCCAGCGCCCACTTGGTGACCGCGAGGCAGGCCAGCACGTCGTTGCCGTCCACGCGGACGCCGGGGAAGCCGAAGCCCTGGGCGCGCTGGTAGAGCGGGACGCGGGTCTGCTTCTCGGTGGGCTCGGAGATCGCCCACTGGTTGTTCTGGCAGAAGAAGACGACCGGGGCGTTGTAGACCGCGGAGAAGGTGAAGGACTCGGCCACGTCGCCCTGACTGGAGGCGCCGTCGCCGAAGTAGGCGATCACCGCGGAGTCCGCGCCGTCCTTGGCCACGCCCATCGCGTAGCCGGTGGCGTGCAGGGTCTGGGAGCCGATGACGATCGTGTAGAGGTGGAAGTTGTTGCCGTTGGGGTCCCAGCCGCCGTTGTTCACACCGCGGAACATGCCGAGCAGGTTGGTCGGGTCGACCCCGCGGCACCAGGCCACGCCGTGCTCGCGGTAGGTCGGGAAGACGTAGTCGTCGTCCCGCAGCGCGCGGCCGGAGCCGATCTGGGCGGCCTCCTGGCCGAGCAGCGAGGCCCACAGGCCCAGCTCGCCCTGGCGCTGGAGCGCGGTGGCCTCGCCGTCGAAGCGGCGGGTGAGCACCATGTCGCGGTACAGGCCGCGCAGGTCCTCGGGGGTGAGCCCGGCGACGTAGCCGTCGTACTCGGCGTTCTTGACGCGCTTCCCCTCGGGGGTCAGCAGCTGCACGAGCTCCGGGTCGGCACTGCTGCGGGCGCCGGTGCCCTTCTTGGCGGTCGTGCGGGTGGTGCGCTTGGTACCGGTGGTGCCGGCTGCTTGGGTGCCGGTCGCTCCGGCCTTGCTCCCGGCGCTGCGTCGCGGTGTGCGCGCGGCAGTGCTCTCCACGGTCACGTGTGCTCCTCCGTCGGTCCGGCCCCCGGGGTCGCCGGTGGGCCTGGGGGTCCCCCCTGCTCGTGGAGCCTGGGGGGAGGCTCACCTGTTGCTCGACCACCGGGCACGGGGTGGGTGCCACTCGGCCGGGAACAGGCGTGACAGGTGCCCCGGCGAGCGCCCTGCAACAGCCACGTTACCCAGTGCTCCACATTTCTGTGAAACCCTCTCTGACCTGCGTTTTTCCTTGGATTTCCAAGTACTTTCACTTGGACGTCCAAGTACCTCGCACGGTATGGGGGCCAGCCGCTGGTCACAGCCTTGCAGGGGGCCGGAACACCGGCACGTTATCCCGTGATTCCGGCCACGGGAAGAGCCGTCTTCGGGCGTGCCGCTGCTCCTCGCGGGGAACGGCGGCCGCGCGGCGGGCGTACCGGACGGTAGGGGACGGGTACGGCGCGGGTCCGGGGCCCGTACGACCTCATGTGACCGAAAGCGATCATCGGCGACTGTGTGTGACAAGGCCCAGCTCAAGGGCCAGGCGCGGTGCCCTAGCATCTGGCGCGTGCCGCGCTCTTGTGTACCACCCCCTGTACCCCACGCGCCCCCTCTGAGCGCCTTGCTGCGCCAGTACAGCGCCGGTAGCGCCCTCACCTGTGAGCCGGTCGGGCAGGGGCTGCTGAACCGCGGCTACCGGCTGCGCACCACGCGCGGCCGCTACTTCCTCAAGCACCACTTCGACCCCGACACCGCCGACCCGGCGGCGATCGCCCGGCAGCACCGGGCCACTCAGCGCCTGGCCGACCTGGGCGTGCCCGTGGCGCCCGCGCTCCCCCGCCGCGACGGGCGCACGGTCGCGGTCGTCGGCGGCCACGCCTACGCGCTGCACCCCTGGGTCGACGGCGGGCACCGGCACGGCGGACAGCTCACCGCCGGGCAGTGCACCCGCCTGGGCGGCCTCCTGGGGGCCGTGCACGCCTGCCTGGAGCGGGTGATGCCGCCCAAGGGCCGCACCCGTCCCGCCGCCGGACCGCACCCGGTGCACAGCGCCGACCCGGCCGCCACCTTCGCCCTGATCGACGACCTGCTCGCCCGCGTCCGCCGCCACCGCCCCCGCGACGCCTTCGACGAACTGGCCCGGCACCGCCTCCTGGAGCGCCGCTCCCTGCTGGAGCGGCACGCGGACCGGCGGCCGCCGCCGGGCGGCCCGGTGGGCTGGGTGCACGGCGACTTCCACCCCTTCAACCTGCTCTACCGGGGAGACGCGCCCGCCGCGATCGTCGACTGGGACCGGCTCGGCGTGCAGCCCCGCGCGGAGGAGGCGGTCCGGGCCGCGGCGATCTTCTTCCTGCGGCCCGAAGGCACCCTGGACCTGGCCAAGGCCGGCGCGTACGCGCGCGCGTACCGGCGCGCCGCCGGGGCCACGCGCGCGGAACTGGCCGCGGCCGTGCACCGGGTGTGGTGGGAGCGGCTGAACGACTTCTGGATGCTGCGCTGGCACTACGAGCGCGGCGACACCCGCGCGGATCCCCAGTTCCCGGCCGCCTCGGCCCTCGTGTCGTGGTGGACCGGGGAGTACGAGGCGGTGTGCGGGGCGTTCACGGGCTGAGCGGGACGTGCCCGGGGCCCTGGGCCCGGCTCAGCCGGTCGTGTTGCCCGCGAGGGACCCCGCGGGCCCGCCGGCGCTGTCGCCGCCGCTGTTGCCCGCCGAGGTGCCGTCGGTCGTACCGCCGCCGGTCGTCGTGCCACCGCCGGTGGTCGTACCGCCGCCGGTGGTCGTACCGCCGCCGGTCGTCGTGCCGCCGCTGCCCGAGGGCGTCGCCGACGGCTTGGAACTGGGCGTGTTCGACGGCTGGTTGGAGTGCTGGCCCGGCGCCGACTGCGAGGGCGTGAACGACGGCTGGGTGGAGGGCGTCCAGTCCCCGCGGGTACCGCCCGTGCCGGTGCCGTGGTCCGTCTGCGTGTCCGAGGGACGGCTCTGGGCCGAGTCGCTCGGCGTGGAGCTCGGCTGCTGGTCGCCCGTGGTCTGGCTGGCCGAGGGCGACGTGGTGGTGCCGGTGCTGCCTCCGCCGCCGTTGCCGCCGGCGTTCTGGAGGGCCAGCGCGACGCCCGCCGCGACGGCGATCACCGCGAGCACGGCGAGGATCCACAGCTTGCCGCGGCCGCTGCCCTGGTTGCCGTGCCCCTCGAAGCCGCCGTCGTCGCGGTTGCCGTAACCGCCGGGCAGGATCGGGGCGGGGATCTGGGTGGTGCCCGGGCTCGCGTCGCCCGGGTGCGGCATCACCGTCGTACCGGCGAAGCCCGCGGCCGGGGTGTGCCGGCCCTCGTGGACCTCCACCGGGCCGGTGTTCCAGGTGCCGGTGTGGGCGCCCTGGTCGTAGAGCATCTGCAGGCCGTACTGGACCAGCCCGCGCATCTCCTCGGCGGTCTGGAAGCGGTCGTCGGGCTCCTTGGCCAGCGACCGCATGACCAGGCCGTCCAGCTCCGGCGGGCAGGCGCCCTCGGAGACGCGGGACGGCGGCACCGGCAGGTCCTGGACGTGCTGGTAGACCACCGACAGCGGGGTCTCGCCGACGAACGGGGGCCGCAGCGCGAGGAGTTCGTACAGCAGGCAGCCCGTCGCGTACAGGTCGGAGCGGTGGTCGACGGCCTTGCCGAGGGCCTGCTCCGGGGAGAGGTACTGCGGGGTGCCCATGACCATGCCGGTCTGCGTCATCGTCGTGGACGCGCCGTGCAGGGCGCGGGCGATGCCGAAGTCCATCACCTTCACGGCGCCGTTGTCGGTGATGATGACGTTGGCGGGCTTGATGTCGCGGTGCACGATGCCGTGCTGGTGCGAGTAGGCCAGCGCCTCCAGCACGCCCGAGACGATGATCAGCGCCTGCTCGGGGCCCGGCGCCTCGGCGTTGAGCAGCAGGTCGCGGATGGTGCGGCCCTCGACCAGCTCCATCACGATGTACGGCACCGACTGGCCGCCCACGTAGTCCTCGCCGGAGTCGTACACGGCGACGATCGCGTGGTGGTTGAGCCCGGCCACCGACTGGGCCTCGCGCGTGAAGCGGGCCTTGGAGACGGGGTCCTCGGCGAGGTCCGCGCGCAGCAGCTTGACCGCGACCGTGCGCCCGAGGCGCACGTCCTCGGCGGCGAACACCTCGGCCATGCCGCCCCGGCCGAGCCTGCGCGTCAGCCGGTACCGGCCGTCGCCCACCAGGCCGCCGTTGCCCCACATCTCCGGCGCGTCCGACATGCCGCCGCCGCCAGTCGCCTCGGGGTCGGACGGGCCCTGGGCGCGCTGCGTCTGTGCCATCAGTCCTCGCCGTCGTTTCTGCCCGCGGTGCGCGGTGTTGTCACGGTCTTCCGTCGGCCACGCTACAGGCTCGGCGCGAGCCGCCGGTCCGGGTTCGCCGCGCGGACCGGACCGAGACGGACCGGCCATCAAACCCCGTAAGGGTATGGTCGTGCAAATTCCGTGTACCGGCCGTACGCCCGCTGTAACGCTTGCGCGACGCTTCTTTCGCGTACGGTCACGGAACGGGCACCGAGCTTGACGTGTCAGTGCCCTGGGGCAGACTTGGCCGGGAATGACAGGTCGATCATCGCCGATCCGGTCACGGGATCCGGCCAGTGGACAACGGTATCCGGCAAGTGGACAGTCGATCGCGCGAGCGCGGCAGCCGCTGCCACCGCGCCTATGGGGGACGCAGAACATGAGCCAGGACGGCGCGCAGGGCCGGTTCGCGGGGCGGGCACTGGCCGGCGGGCGCTACCAGCTGCGCGACCTGCTCGGCGAGGGCGGCATGGCCTCGGTGCACCTGGCCTACGACTCCGTGCTCGACCGCCAGGTGGCGATCAAGACACTGCACACCGAGCTGGGCCGGGAGCAGGCCTTCCGCGAGCGGTTCCGCCGCGAGGCCCAGGCAGTGGCGAAGCTCACGCACACGAACATCGTCTCGGTCTTCGACACCGGCGAGGACGACGTCGACGGCATGACGACCCCGTACATCGTCATGGAGTACATCGAGGGACGGCCGCTCGGCTCGGTGCTCGAGGAGGACGTCCGGCAGCAGGGCGCGATGCCCGCCGACAAGGCCCTGAAGGTCACCGCGGACGTGCTCGCCGCGCTGGAGATCAGCCACGAGATGGGGCTGGTCCACCGCGACATCAAGCCGGGCAACGTGATGATGACCAAGCGCGGCGTGGTCAAGGTGATGGACTTCGGCATCGCGCGTGCCATGCAGTCCGGCGTCACCTCGATGACCCAGACCGGAATGGTCGTCGGCACCCCTCAGTACCTCTCCCCCGAGCAGGCCCTCGGCCGCGGCGTGGACGCCCGCTCCGACCTGTACTCGGTCGGCATCATGCTGTTCCAACTGGTCACCGGGCGGCTGCCGTTCGACGCCGACTCGCCGCTGGCCATCGCCTACGCGCACGTCCAGGAGGAGCCGGTCGCGCCCTCCTCGGTCAACCGCTCCCTGCCCCCGGCGGTGGACGCGCTGGTCGCCCGCGCCCTGAAGAAGAACCCGAACGAGCGCTTCCCGAGCGCCGTCGCCATGCGCGACGAGTGCCTGCGCGTGGCCGCCTCCTTCCAGGCGGCCCCGCCGAGCATCGTGCCCGGCGCGCACACCCCGAGCGGCGCGGGCGTCGGCTCCGCGGTGTTCCCGCCGGTCGACGCGGCCCCGGCGCCCTCCGGCCAGCTGCAGACGCCCTACCAGCCGGCCCCGGCGCCCAACCCGTACGGTCCCCGGACCCCCGCGGGCCCGTCCGCGCCGTCCCCCGCCTACGGCTATCCGCAGCAGCCCGGCTACCAGACGCCCAGCCCGTCGCCGTACGCCCAGCAGTCCTCGACCCCGCCGCCGTACACGGTCTCGCCCCAGCACCAGACCCCCGCGCCCGGTCGGGGCGGCGGGTCCCGCAGCAACAAGCCGGTGGTGATCGGGTCGATAGCCGTCGCCGCCGTCGCGGTGTTCGGGCTGATCATCGCCCTGGCACTGGACAACAACGGCGGTGGCGGGGGCGGCGGCCAGGGCGGGAGCGGCAGCCGCGCCGCCTCCAGGTCCGCGGTCGCGGGCCACCGCGGCCCGGACACGTCGAAGGTGATCGACAAGAGCCAGTGCACCGAACCGCAGGAGTCGTACAACGACCCCAAGAAGGTCCGGCTGCCGGACTTCCAGTTCAAGTACATCGGCTCGGTCAAGGAGTGCCTGCAGGCCGCGGGCTGGCATCTGAAGAAGATCAGCGTCGACGAGAACACCTACGGCGAGGGCTCGGTCATGAACCAGTACCCCGCGGCCGGCACGGACGTCGACCCGAAGAACGTCCCGCAGATCCAGCTCTACGTCTCCACCGGCAACCCGCCGTCGTCCTGATCCGGCGACGCGCGGGGCCCAGCAGCCAGGCTGCCGGGCCCTCGTCGTGCGGGTCGCGTCGTGGCTCGCGCCACGGCTGTCGGGAGGCTCCTGACTACAGGTAGGGGCCGCCCGAATGGCCGCCGGTGCGCGGGTCGTCGCCGCCCTCGTGGCCGATGCCCGGGGGCAGGGCGCGGCGCATCTGCTCCAACTGGGCCCGCGCGGCCATCTGCTGGGCGAACAGCGTGGTCTGGATGCCGTGGAAGAGGCCCTCCAGCCAGCCCACCAACTGCGCCTGGGCGATGCGCAGTTCCGCGTCACTCGGCGTTCCCTCGTCGGTGAACGGCAGGGACAGCCGCTCCAGTTCCTCCACCAGCTCCGGCGCCAGGCCGTCCTCGAGCTCCTTGACCGAGCTCGCGTGGATCTCCTTGAGCCGGGCCCGGCTGGCCTCGTCCAGAGGAGCCGCGCGCACCTCCTCGAGAAGCTGCTTGATCATGCTGCCGATGCGCATGACCTTGGCGGGCTGCTCCACCTGCTCCGTCACCGGGGTCTCGCGGGGATCGTCGTCCCCACCGCCGCCGAGCGCCATTCCGTCCTGGCCCACGACCAGGATCTGCGGATTCTCCGGCGACCGTTCGTTCCTCGGCATCTCCATGCGGCCATTCTCTCGCACGCCCGAGTCTCACCTCCTCGGTGCCCCCCTCGCGGGGTGATCCACCGTGCCGGCCGGGCCTTCGGCGGCATCCGTGACGTGCAGGCGCAGCAGCCGGGCCTCGCAGTGGTCGAGCCAGCGGGCCTCGGCCTCCGCGCGGGAGATCGACTGCTCCAGGACCAGCAGCCGGGCCAGTTCGGCGGGGCGCTCGGGCGGCAGCGCCAGCACCTCGGCCCGCTGCCGCACGTAGTCGTGCAGCGCCCCGGACACCTGCCGGCGCCGGGTCTCGACGATCCGCCGCACGTCGACGTCCGGTGCGGCCGCCCCCGCCGTCAGCACCTCCCGCACCGCCAGCACCAGCTTGAGGGCGAACTCGTCGCACGGCGGGCCCTCCCGCCGTGCGGGCCGTGCGTACCAGTCGCGCAGTTCGGCGCGGCCCGCCCCGGTCAGCGCGTACCGGCACCGGCCGGCCCCGTCGACGCCGTCGCGTACGACCATGCCGTCGCGCTCGAGGCGGCCCAGCTCGGCGTGGACACGGCCGAGGGCGGGCTGCGGCGCCCCCGTGCGGGCCGCGTACGCGGTGCTCAGGAGGGAGCCGTGGGCGGGGCCCTGCTCCAGGAGCGCGAGCAGCCCGTGACGTATCGACATATCCGGATTGTGCAGCGGATTCGACCTGGCGGCCGAACCTGGAATGCCGGATTGGGCCAGTGATGTGAGTGTTGTTCCAAAGGTCCAATACCCCGGGCACCGTGAGGGGGTCCCGCTCGTGACTCCAAGGCTGCGCGCGCCGCTGCGCGCGAGCGAACTGCTGGTCGTGCTGGGCGTGGTCGTGCCGGGCGTGGTCGTCCTGCCGGCCGGGCCCGCCTTGGCGTCCGTGTCGGCGCTCAGGCCGGATCCGGCCTCTTCGGCCCCGGTGGCTTCGTCGGCTTCCGCGGCGCGTGGTGCGGGTGCGTTGCCGGGGCGCGGTACGGGTCCTGGGCACGGCGCGAGTACGGGGCACAGCGCGAGTGGCAGGCCGGCGGGGCCGGGACGGGTGCCGGGGCCGGACGGATCGGCCTCCTCCTCCGATGCCGCGTCCACGTCCCCCGGGGCCGCCTCCCATCCCGCGGCCGGGGGCTCCTCGCACTCGGCGCCCCACCCGCCGGCCCGGTCCCCGTCGGCCCCGGCCTCCTCGGCGTCGTCACCGGCCTCCCCCTCCGCCTCGGCCTCCGTCTCCGCCGGGCCCTCGCGGGCCGGGAGCCTGGCGGGCGAGGGCCGGCAGCGGCCGGGGCGGTCGCAGGGGCCGGACTCGGAGGTGGAGGGCGACGACGACATCAGAAGGCCGCACCACGGGCACGGCGACAGTGACGGCGACCAGGACTCCGGGGCCACGGCCGGCACCCCGGAGGCGACGGCCGCCTCCCGCTCGCCCGAGCAGGCCGCTACGGTGCCGGCCGGGCCCACGGACGCCACCACGACCCCCCGGCCCGTCACACAGAGCGAACCGGTCACCGGGCGCATGCTGCGGATCCTGCCCCTGGGCGGCGGGCTGGTCCTGATCGGACTCGGCCTGGCACTGGCGTTCGTCGCCCTCAGGCTGCGCCGGAGTTGACCGGCCCCGGCACGGACGCGGAACCGGGCCCGGCCCGGGCGCGGGTGCGGGTGCGGGCCCGGGCGCGGGTGCGGGCCCGGGCGCGGGTGCGGGCCCGGGCGCGGGTGCGGGCCCGGGCGCGGGCCCAGGCCCGGGCGCGGCGGGAGGGCGACCGGACGGATCAGGGCGCGACCAGCAGCACCTTGCCGATGTGCCCGCTCTCCTCCACGACCCGGTGCGCCGACGCCGCGTCGCTCATCGGCAGCTCGCGGTCGACGATCGGCCGGACGTGGCCGTCGGCGAACAGCGGCCAGACGTGCTCGCGCACCGCCGCGACGATCGCCGCCTTCTCGCCGAGCGGACGGGCCCGCAGCGAGGTGGCGCTGATCGCGGCCCGCTTGCTCAGCAGAGTGCCGATGTTCAGCTCGCCCTTGGCCCCGCCCTGCATCCCGATGATCGCCAGGCGGCCGTTGACGGCGAGGGCCTGCACGTTGCGGTCCAGGTACTTGGCGCCCATGTTGTCGAGGATGACGTCGGCGCCCGCCCCGTCCGTGGCCCGCTCGATCTCCGCCACGAAGTCCTGCTCGCGGTAGTTGATCAGGATGTCGGCGCCCAGCTCGGCGCAGTAGTCGAGCTTCTCCTTGGTGCCGGCCGTGACGGCGACCCTGGCGCCGAGCGCCTTGGCGAGCTGGATTGCCATCGTGCCGATGCCGCTGGAACCGCCGTGCACCAGCAGGGTCTCGGCGGGGCGCAGGTGGGCGACCATGAAGACGTTGGACCACACGGTGCACGTCACCTCGGGCAGCGCGGCGGCCTGCCGCAGCTCCACACCCTCGGGCACCGGCAGCAGCTGTCCGGCCGGGACGACGACCTTCTCGGCGTAACCGCCGCCCGCGAGCAGCGCGCACACCTCGTCGCCGACCGCCCAGCCGGACACGCCGGGGCCGAGCGCGGCGACCTGTCCGGAGCACTCCAGGCCGGGGTAGCGGGAGGCGCCGGGCGGCGGGTCGTAGAAGCCCTGCCGCTGCAGGATGTCGGCCCGGTTGACCGCGCTGGCCACCACCTCGACCAGCACCTCGCCCTCGCCGGGCACCGGGTCCGGCACCTCGTCCCACACCAACGCCTCGGGCCCACCGGGTTCGGGAATCGTGATCGCATGCATGGAGCCGACGCTACTCCTCGGCCCTCGCCCCGCCGGAGGACGCCGTGGCGGTCACTCCATCGGCAGCGGCCGTATGTCCGGGGTGACCCGGGTCCCCGGCGTGGCGCGCACGATGGTGATCAGACGGTCGGTCAGCTGGAGTTCCGCGACCGACGGATCGTCGTACCCGAGAACCCGGTGACCCCGTACGACGCTCACCACGAGGTCGTCCGTCTCCCTCGGGCTCCGGCCCACCTCGGCCTTTATGACGGGCCGCTCGACCAGGTCCAGGCCGGTGCCCTGCTGGATGAGGTCCTCCATCACCATGCCGGCGGCCGGGCTGAGCACCGACAGTCCGAGCAGCCGCCCTGCCGCGCTGGCGCTGGTGATCACGGCGTCCGCGCCGGACTGCCTGAGCAGCGGCGCGTTCTCCTCCTCGCGCACCGCGGCCACGATCTTCGCCCCCCGGTTGAGCTGCCGCGCGGTCAGCGTCACCAGCACGGCCGTGTCGTCCCGCTGGGTGGCGATGATGATCTGCCGCGCCCGGTCTGCCTCGGCGCGCTTGAGCACCTCGCTGCGGGTCGCGTCCCCGACCACCCCGGCGTATCCGTCGGCCGTGGCCGCGTCGACCACCTTGGCGCTGGGGTCCACCACGACGACCTGCTGCTTGTTCAGCCCGGTCGCGAGGACGGTCTGGATCGCCGACCTTCCCTTCGTGCCGAAGCCGACGACGACGGTGTGGTCGCGCAAGGCGGACCTCCAGCGGTTGATGCGCCACTCCTCACGGGTGCGCTCGGTGAGGACTTCCAGCGTGGTGCCGACGAGGATGATCAGGAAGAGCACACGCAACGGCGTGATGACCAAGATGTTGGTGAGCCGCGCGCTGTCGCTGACCGGCGTGATGTCGCCGTACCCGGTCGTGGAGAGGGTCACCGTGGCGTAGTACGCGGAGTCGAGCAGGCTCACCGAGCTGTCCGCGCTGTCGTGGTAGCCGTCGCTGTCGGCGTAGACGATCGCCACGGTCACGAGCAGGACCAGCAGGGCCAGCGCCAGCCGCTGGGCGACCTGGCGCAGCGGCCGCTCCACCACTTTTCTCGGGAGTTTCACCCGTTGGGTCACGAGATGTTCGTCCGCCTGGCGGGCGATCGCGTCATGGCCCGGAAGTTTCACGTGAAACACACCCCGATCCCGGCGGCGGCCCAGGGCAGGTCGAGGAGTTCGGTCTCCTGACCCTGCCGGGCGCCACCGGGCGGTACGACGGCGAGAGCGTCGGCCGCGGCCACCCCGCGCAGCATGGCGGGGCCGTTGTAGTGCAGCACCGCCGCGTGGTCGCCGCGCAGCACGACCGGCACCAGCCGGGTGTCGTGCGGATGCCCGTGCACCGCGTCCTTCAACGGCAGCGTGTACGGCTCCGGGGCGGGACGCGCGGCCAGGGTGCGCAGCAGCGGCTCGGCGAGCGTGAGCAGGCCCGAGACGGCGGCGAGCGGGTTGCCGGGCAGCCCGACCAGGTGCTGCCTGTCCTTGGTACGGGCCAGCAGCATGGGGTGCCCCGGGCGCACCTTGACGCCGTCGACGAGCAGTTCGGCGCCGACGCGGCGCAGGGTGGGGTGGACGTGGTCGACGGGGCCGGCGGCGGTGCCTCCGGTGGTGACGATCAGGTCGGCCTCGGACCTGCTGATCGCCCTGTGCAGCGCCTTGGCGTCGTCGCCGATCCGGCGCACGGTGGCCACCTCGGCGCCCAGCGCGCGCAGCCACGGCGGCAGCATGGGGCCGAGCGCGTCCCGGATGCGGCCGTCGTGGGGCAGCCCCTCGGTGAGCAGTTCGTCGCCCAGGACGAAGACGTCGACGCGGGGCCGGGGGACCGCCGTCAGGGTGTCGTATCCGGCGGCGGCGGCGAGTCCGAGCACGGCGGGGGTGACCAGGGTGCCGACAGGCAGCAACTGGTCTCCGCTGCGGCACTCCTGCCCGCGCGGGCGGATGTCCTGGCCGTGCTCGACCTCGCGGGTGGAATGCAGCCGGTCCTTGGCGTCCGTGCGGCCGTGCTCGCTGCGCAGCACGGCGGTGGTGTCCTGCGGAACTCGGGCGCCGGTGGCGATGCGGACCGCCTCGCCGTCGGTCAGCGGCTCGGGCTGCGCGTGCCCGGCCAGCACGCCCTCGTCGCGTACGTCCCACGGCCCGGGACCGGCGACCGCCCAGCCGTCCATCGCGGAGGTGTCGAAGGAGGGCAGGTCGGTGAGGGCGGCCAGCGGCTCCGCCAGGACGAGCCCGAGGGCCGCGTCCAGGGGAACCGCCACGGCGTCGCGGCGGGCGGCCGCCCGGGCGGCGCGGGCGGCGGTCTCCCGCGCCTGCGGCCAGGGGGTGGCGTGGTGGCGGGCGTCGGGGGAGTGCGCGGCGGACGGCTGGGCGCCGTCCGGCGTGCGGGCGCCCTCACGGGGGTGCGGGGCGCCGTGGGCGGTGCCGGGCGCCGGTGCGTGGCCGGCCGGGCCGTGGCCCGGGGCGGCGCTCTCGGGGCCCTTCACGAGGGCCAGGGCCTCCTCCACGTCGAAGTCCTGGTCCTCGGCGTCCTCGCCGGTCCGCACGCCTCGGGCGGTCATCCCGCGTCCGGGCGGGTGTCGGGCGTGGCGTCGGGGGCCACGTCGGCCCCGGCCCCGACGGTGTCCTCGTCCGCCCAGCGCAGGGCGAGCGCGGCGGCCTTGCGGGCGGCCTCGGCGACCGCCTCGGGGCCGCCCTCGGCCCGCGCTGCCGCGTAGCCGACGAGGAAGGTGGTCAGGGGCGCCGCGGGCCGGGCCACGCCGTGGGCGGCGTCACGGGCGAGGTCGAGCAGTACGCCGGTGTCGACGTCCAGGTCGATGCCCAGTTCGTCCTTGACTGCGGAAATCCATTCATCCAACACGTGCCCATGCTCCCTGATGCGTGCCCTGGCGGTGGCGATGTCGTCCCAGGTGTCGCAGTCGAAGGACGCGACGTGGTCGGGGACGCGAGTGAGGTCGAGCGCGCCGGTCAGCCTGCGCAGCGGGAGCCCCGCGAGCGCACCGGCCGCCCGTGCGAGGCGGTCCGCGGGGGCGCGGCGGTCCGCGGGCGCTTGGCCATCCGCGGGCGCGCGGTCGGCGGGGGCCGCTTCGGTGAGCGCGGCCAGTTCACGGCGGAGCGCCTGGGCGCGGTAGGCGGCGACGAGCGGCTGGTCCCGGCCCTCGGCGTCGGTGAGCAGCGCGCCGTCGGCACGCCCGGCGCGCAGGGCGTCCAGCAGCCGCCGTACGGTGGCCGGCTCGAGGAACGGCAGGTCGGCGGAGAGCACGACGACGTCCTCGGCCGTGGTGCGGCGCAGCCCGGCGTCGAGCGCGGCGACCGGGCCGCCGCCGGGCGGCTCCTCGCGTGCCCACCGAACGGGCCGGGCGGTGGGCCTGGGGCCGGCCACCACCACCGTGGTGCGGGCGTCGGCGCAGGCGTCGAGCACGCGGTCGAGCAGGGCGCGGCCGCCGACCCGCAGGCCGGGCTTGTCCGCGCCGCCGAGCCGCCGGGCGGCCCCTCCGGCGAGGACGACGGCGTCGTAGGCCCGCGAGTCGTCGGCGTCGGGGGCGCCGGGCCGCTCGTAGGAGGTCACCCCCCGAGTATGCGTCCCGCCCTCGACCACGGGGAAACGAGGGCGGGCCCTGTGCTCACACTGTGCGCAACAGCACCGCGGGCTGCTCCACGCAGTCCGCCACGTACCGGAGGAAACCGCCCGCCGTGCCGCCGTCGCACACCCGGTGGTCGAAGGTGAGCGAGAGCTGCACGACCTGTCGTACCGCCAGCTCGCCCTCGTGCACCCAGGGTTTGGGGACGATGCGGCCGACGCCGAGCATGGCGGCCTCGGGGTGGTTGATGATCGGCGTGGAGCCGTCGACCCCGAACACCCCGTAGTTGTTCAGCGTGAAGGTGCCGCCGGTCAGCTCGCCGGGCGTGAGGGTGCCGGTGCGGGCCGCCTCGGTGAGCCGCGCGAACTCGGCGGTCAGCGACTCGGCGTCCCGCGCGTGCGCGTCCCGTACGACCGGGACGACCAGGCCGCGCTCGGTCTGGGCCGCGAAGCCGAGGTGCACCGCGTCCAGCCGGACGATCTCCCTGGCCTCCGTGTCGACGGTCGAGTTCAGCTCCGGGTACCGGGCGAGCGCGGCCGTGCAGACGCGGGCGAGGAGCGCGAGCAGGGAGATCTTCGGTCCCCCGGCCGCGTTCATGGCTGCGCGGGCGCGCATCAGCTCGGTCGCGTCGGCGTCGACCCAGCAGGTCGCGTCCGGTATCTCGCGGCGGCTGCGGGACAGCTTGTCGGCGACGGCCCCGCGAACGCCCTTGAGCGGCACGCGGGTGCCGGAGGCCCGGGACGCGGTGGCCTGGGACGCGATGGCCTGGGCCGTGCCGGCTCGGGCCGCGTTGCCCTGGACGGGCGCGTGCGGGTCATCCGCGCGGAACGGCTCGGACACGGCCGTGGCGCCCGCCCTGAGCGCGTCCTCGACGTCCGCGCGCAGGATCAGCCCGTCCGGCCCGGAGCCGGCCAGCCGGCGCAGATCCAGGCCGTTCTCCCGCGCGAGCCTGCGGACCAGCGGCGAGATCACCGGAACGGGCCCGTCCACCGGCCGCCCGGCGAAGGGGGCGGGCTCGGCGGCCCGTATGCCGCGCCCTGTGGCGGGCTCGGCGTGCCCGACGGCGGGCTCGGCGTGCCCGACGGCACGCTCGGCGTGCCCGGTGGCCGGCGCCCGGTCGGCGCCCGCGTGCGAGGACCCCGGGGACCCGTTCACGGGCCCCGCGGGCGACGGCTCGTGCGCCGCCTGCCGTACTGCGGGGGCCTGGCGGACCCTGCGGCGCCGCGCCGGGGGCGCCGCCGTGCCGTAGCCGACCAGGACGTTGCCGGAGCCCTCGGGCTCGCCGCCGTCGGCCGGTTCGCCGACCGCCACCGTCAGCAGGGGCGCGCCGACGGGCAGTTCCGTACCCTCCTCGCCGAAGCGGGCGGTGACCACGCCGCCGTAGGGGCAGGGCACCTCGACCATCGCCTTGGCCGTCTCCACCTCCACGACCGGCTGGTCGACGGCGACCACCTCGCCCACCTCGACCAGCCAGCGGACGATCTCCGCCTCGGTGAGCCCCTCCCCGAGGTCGGGGAGCTTGAACTCCAGCACCTGTGCCATCAGCTCTCGGCCTCCCACTGCAGACGCGCGACCGCGTCCAGGATCCGGTCGACGCCGGGCAGGTGGTGCCGCTCCAGCATCGGCGGCGGGTAGGGGATGTCGAACCCGGCCACACGCAGCACCGGCGCCTCCAGGTGGTGGAAGCAGCGCTCGGTGACACGGGCGGCGATCTCCCCGCCCGGGCCGCCGTACCCGCCCGACTCGTGCACGACGACCGCGCGTCCGGTGCGCCGCACCGACGCGCAGACCGTCTCGTCGTCGAACGGCACCAGCGAGCGCAGGTCGACGACCTCCAGGTCCCAGCCCTCGGCCCGGGCCGCCTCGGCGGCTTCGAGGCACACGGGCACGGACGGGCCGTAGGTGATCAGCGTGGCGCTCCGGCCGGTGCGCCGCACCACCGCGCGGCCGATCGGTTCAACGGTCTGCGGCTCCTCGGGGTTCCAGGAATCCTTCGACCAGTACAGCCGCTTGGGCTCGAGGAAGACGACCGGGTCGTCGGAGGCGATCGCGGCGCGCAGCAGCCCGTAGGCGTCGGCGACGGTCGCGGGCGTGACGACGTGGAGCCCGGGGGTCGCCATGTAGTACGCCTCGGAGGAGTCGCTGTGGTGCTCCACCCCGCCGATGCCGCCGCCGTAGGGCACGCGGATGGTGATCGGCAGGGACATCTTCCCGCGCGTGCGGTTGCGCGTCTTGGCCACATGGCTGACGAGCTGTTCGAACGCGGGGTAGGCGAAGGCGTCGAACTGCATCTCCACGACCGGGCGCAGCCCGTACATGGCCATGCCGACCGCGGCGCCGAGGATGCCGGCCTCGGCCAGCGGGGTGTCGGTGCAGCGGTCCTCGCCGAACTCCTTGGCGAGGCCGTCGGTGACACGGAAGACACCGCCGAGGGTGCCGACATCCTCGCCCATGACGTGGACGGCGGGGTCGGCGGCCATCGCGTCGCGCATCGCGCGCGTGAGGGCCTGGGCCATGGTGGCCGGCTTGAGGGCGACGGTGGTCATCGGGCAGTGCCCTCCCGCGACTCGTTCTCGGCGGCCAGCTCGGCCTCCAGCAGGGCCCGCTGCTCGCGCAGTTGGGGCGTGGGCTCGGCGTAGACATGGGCGAACAGGTCCGCGGGGTCGAGCTGCGGGTCCTGGTTCATGCGCTCGCGCAGCCGCGCGGCCATCGCCTCCGCGTCCTCGCGGGCGGCCGCGACGCCGGCCTCGTCGAGCAGGCCGCGCCCGGTCAGCTCCCGCTCCAGCAGCTGGACCGGGTCGTGGTCGCGCCAGGCCTCGACCTCGGCGTCGCCGCGGTAGCGGGTGGCGTCGTCGGCGTTGGTGTGGGCGTCGATGCGGTAGGTCACGGCCTCGACGAGGGTCGGGCCGCCTCCCGCGCGGGCGTGCCGCACGGCGTCGGCGAGCACCTCGTGCACGGCGGCCGCGTCGTTGCCGTCGACCAGGCGGCCCGGCATGCCGTACCCGACGGCCTTGTGGGCCAGGGAGGGGGCGGCGGTCTGCTTGGCGAGCGGCACGGAGATCGCGAAGCCGTTGTTCTGCACCAGGAAGACCACGGGGGCCTGCCACACGGCGGCGAAGTTCAGCGCCTCGTGGAAGTCGCCCTCGCTGGTCCCGCCGTCGCCGACCATCGCGAGTGCGACCACGTCGTCGCCCTTGAGGCGGGCGGCGTGCGCGAGGCCCACCGCGTGCGGCAGCTGGGTGGCGAGCGGGGTGGACAGCGGGGCCACCCGGTGCTCGTAGGGGTCGTAGCCGGTGTGCCAGTCGCCGCGCAGCAGCGTGAGGGCCTCGACGGGGTCCACCCCGCGGGCCACGGCGGCGAGCGTGTCGCGGTAGCTGGGGAAGAGCCAGTCGCGCTCCTGAAGGACCAGCGCGGCGGCGACCTCGCAGGCCTCCTGGCCGGTGCTGGACGGGTAGACGGCCAGACGGCCCTGCTTGGTCAGGGCGGTGGCCTGCGCGTTGTACCGGCGGCCGCGCACCACGTGCGCGTACAGACGGCGCAGCAGCTCCGGGTCGGCCTTCGCGGCCGCCTCCGTACCCAGGACGCGGTACGGCTCCGCGTCGGGCAGCAGCGGCGCGGGGTCGGTACGGGGCTGCCAGGCGGGCGGCGGCGATGGCCGGTACGCACCCCGCTGCTCCATGACCGTCATGACGGCACCTCCTCATGGGAGTGGCTACGGGAGGCGCGTCGGCTGTGAGGCGCCTCACCTACCGATTGTTCGGTCGTCGGCACAGTTTGGCTACATGCGGCCTCAGGCTGTGGACAAACGGTTCTCCACAGCATGGGATGGACGCAGTACGTCCACGGCGGAGAGGCGGGGGGACATGGCACCTGAACAAATGGCCGAGAGCCCGGACGGCGCAGTCCTTCCGCCGGCGCGCCCGCTGGACGCGGTGGACCAGGACATCCTCCAGATGCTCCAGACGGACGGCCGCGCCTCGATACGGTCGGTCGCCGAGCGGGTGCACGTCTCGCGCGCCAACGCCTACGCCCGTATCAACCGGCTCATCGAGGACGGCGTCATCCGCGGCTTCGGCGCACGCGTCGACCACGAGCGCGCGGGGCAGGGCACGTCCGCGTACATCACCCTGAAGATCGTGCAGAACTCCTGGCGCACCGTGCGCGAGGAGCTGCGGCAGCTCCCCGGCGCCTCCCACATCGCCCTGGTGGGCGGGGACTTCGACGTGCTGCTCCTGGTCCACACGCCGGACAACCGCGCGCTGCGGGAGCTGGTGCTGACCCGCCTCCAGGCGATCCCGGAGGTCCTCAGCACCCGCACCCTGCTGGTCTTCGAGGAGGAGGACCTGGAGCCCCAGGGCTGACCCAGCCCCAGGGATGACAGCTCGCGCGGCCCCCTCAGCCGTCCTTGCGCAGTCTCCCTCAGCCGTCCTTGCGCACGCCCCCTCAGCCGTCCTTGCGCAGCCCCCCGAAGACCAGCCGCGCGACCGCGTCGGCGACTTCGCGCTCGCCCGCGCCGCGCCCGTCGGGCCGGTACCACTCCACGATGGAGTTGATCATCCCGAACACCAGCCGGGTCGCCAGGCGCCCCTCGATGTCGTCGCGCACGTCCCCGTCCTCGGCCGCCGCCTCGAGCAGCGCGGCCACCCGGTGGTCGAACTCCCGGCGCCGCTCCAGCGCCCACCGCTCGGTCGCGGTGTTGCCGCGCACCCGCAGCAGCAGCGTGACGTAGGGCAGTTCTGCGATGAGCACCTCGACCATGCGCCGCACGACGTACTCCAGTCGCCCGGCGGCACGCCCCACGCGCGCGTGCTCCTCGTCGAGGATCCCGAACAGGCCGTCCAGCGCCCGGCTCACCGCGCGCCGCAGCAGCTCCTCCTTGCCGGCCACGTGGTGGTAGATCGACGACTTGGAGATGCCGGCCGCGCGGGACAGGTGCTCCATGGAGGTGCCGTCGTAGCCGCGCTCGTTGAAGACGCGCACCGCGACCGACAGCAGCGTCTCGGGCGTGTACGTGTCGCGTCTGGCGGTGGTCACGAGGCGCCCTCCCGCTTCTCCGTGGCGTACGCGTGCCGGTACAGCGCCAGCGACGGGGCGTACCGTCCGGACGGGTCGCGCAGATGCAGGTCGTCCAGGAGGTCGTAGGCCCAGGTCCGGCCGAGCCGGCGGCTCCATTCGAAGGGGCCGAGGGGGTAGTTGACCCCGAGGCGCATCGCGGTGTCGATGTCCTCCTCGGTGGCCACGCCCTTGGCCACGGCGTCCAGCGCGAGGTCGACGATCCGCGCGACCGTGCGGGCGACGATCATGCCGGGGACGTCGCCGATGACGCTGACGTCCTTGCCGAGCGCCTGGAAGAGGCCGATGGCCTCGGCGAGGGTCTGCGCGGCGGTGTCCTGGGACGAGGACAGGGCCACACGGGTGGCGCGGCGGTAGTCGAGCGCGAGGTCGAAGTAGACGACGTCCCGGAACTCCACGGACGTCTGCCCGTCGGCGAGGACCAGCTGTCCCCCGCTCGGCAGCACCAGCCGGGTGCCGTGGTCCTCGTCCTCCTCGCGCACCGGGATGCCCGCCTCGCGGATCAGCGCGAGCAGCTCCGAGGCCGGCCCCAGGTCGCCCTCGGCGACCACGTACGCGGGCGGCCGCGCCTTCTCGGCGGTGTGCGGCTCGGGCCGGTCGGCGCCGTCGGAGTGGTCGTACCAGCCGTGTCCGCTCTTGCGGCCGAGCCGGCCGGACTCGACCAGGCGCCGCTGGGCGAGCGAGGGGGTGAAGCGCACGTCCTGGAAGAAGGACTGCCACACCGAATGGGTGACGGACTCGTTGACGTCCTGGCCGATGAGGTCGGTCAGTTCGAAGGCGCCCATCCGGAAGCCGCCGGACTCGCGCAGGACCGCGTCGATGGTGGCGGGGTCGGCGGCCTGCGCCTCGTAGACCGCGAACGCCTCGGCGTAGAAGGGGCGGGCGATGCGGTTGACGATGAAGCCGGGGGTGTCCGCGCAGGCGACCGGCGTCTTGCCCCAGGCGCGGGCCGTCTCGTACGCGCGCGTGGCCGACGTGACGTCGGTGGCGAACCCGGAGACGACCTCCACCAGCGGCATCAGCGGGGCCGGGTTGAAGAAGTGCAGGCCCACGAAGCGGCCCGGGTGGCGCAGCGCCCCGCCGATGGCGGTCACCGACAGGGAGGAGGTGTTGGTGGCGAGCAGGCAGTCGTCGGTGACGATGTCCTCGAGCGCGCGCAGCAGCTCCTGCTTGACGTCGAGCCGCTCCAGTACGGCCTCGACGACCAGGGAGCAGTCCGCGAGCTCGTCCAGGCTCCCGGCGGGCTTCAGACGGGCGCGGGCGGCGTCCCGGTCGGCGCCGGTGAGCCGGTCCTTGGCGACGAGCCGGTCGAGCCGGGCGCCGATCGCGTCGGCCGCCTCCCGTGCCCGCCCGGGCACGGAGTCGTACAGGCGTACGGGATGACCGGCGACCAGCGCGACCTGGGCTATTCCCTGGCCCATGGTGCCGGTGCCGACGACGGCCACGGGGCTGCTGAGGTCGAGTGCTGTCATGTGCGCGATCCTCCCGCACGGCGTTGTCCACGGATGCGGCGGACCCCCTTGTCCCGACCGATCGTTCGGTTACTCTAACCCTGACCGCCTGTTCCTGCCCATGGTTGTGACCATGGTTCCGCCCAGGTCAGGGCTCGACGAGGAGCCCTCGAGACGAGGAGTTGGTCCCGTATGGCCGCCGAACTGACCCCGCACGAGCTGATCGCCAGGCACCGGCCCACCCTGGACCAGGCCCTGGAGGCGATCCGCACGCGCGCGTACTGGTCGCCCCACCCCGAGCACCCCAAGGCCTACGGGGAGAACGGCAGCCTGGACGCCGGCGCCGGCAAGGCCGCCTTCGACGCCGTCCTCGGTACCCGCATCGACCTCGGCCAGCCCGGCACGGACGACTGGGTCGGCGGCGAGGTCTCGCCGTACGGCGTCGAACTGGGCGTGACCTACCCGCACGCCGACATCGACGTGCTGCTGCCCGCCATGAAGGCCGGGCAGCGCGCCTGGCGTGACGCGGGCGCGGAGACGCGCGCGATGGTGTGCCTGGAGATCCTCAAGCGCATCAGCGACCGGACGCACGAGTTCGCCCACGCGGTCATGCACACCTCCGGCCAGGCCTTCATGATGGCGTTCCAGGCGGGCGGCCCGCACGCCCAGGACCGCGGCCTGGAAGCCGTGGCCTACGCGTACGTGGAGCAGGTGCGCACCCCCGACACCGCCGAGTGGACCAAGCCGCAGGGCAAACGCGACCCGCTCGTCCTCACCAAGCAGTTCACGCCGGTCCCGCGCGGGATCGCGCTGCTGATCGGCTGCAACACCTTCCCGACGTGGAACGGCTACCCGGGCCTGTTCGCCTCCCTCGCCACCGGCAACGCCGTCCTGGTCAAGCCGCACCCGCGCGCGGTGCTGCCGCTCGCCCTGACCGTCCAGGTGGCCCGCGAGGTGCTCGCCGAGGCCGGCTTCGACCCCAACCTGGTGGCGCTGGCCGCCGAGCGGCCCGGCGAGGGCATCGCCAAGACGCTGGCCACCCGACCCGAGATCAGGATCATCGACTACACCGGCTCGACGTCCTTCGGCGACTGGCTGGAGGCCAACGCCCGCCAGGCGCAGGTCTACACCGAGAAGGCCGGCGTCAACACGGTGATCGTGGACTCCACCGCCGACTACAAGGGCATGCTGTCCAACCTGGCCTTCTCGCTGTCCCTCTACAGCGGCCAGATGTGCACCACCCCGCAGAACCTGCTGATCCCCCGCGACGGCATCGCCACCGACCAGGGCCACAAGTCCTTCGACGAGGTGACCGCCGACCTCGCCAGGTCCGTGGACGCCCTGCTCGGCGACGACGCCCGGGCCAACGCCCTTCTCGGCGCGATCGTCAACCCCGACGTCAAGGCCCGCCTGGAGGCCGCCGCGGCCCTCGGCGAGGTCGCCCTGGCCTCCCGCGAGGTCGCCAACCCGGACTTCCCGGACGCGGTCGTGCGCACGCCGGTGATCGTGAAGCTGGACGGCGCGAAGCCCGACGCCGAGGCCGCCTACATGAGCGAGTGCTTCGGCCCCGTCTCCTTCGCCGTCGCCGTCGACTCGGCCGCCGACGCCGTGGAGCTGCTGCGCCGCACGGTCCGCGAGAAGGGCGCCATGACGGTCGGCGCCTACACCACCGACGAGGAGGTCGAGCAGGCGGTGCAGGAGGTGTGCCTCGAGGAGGCCGCCCAGCTGTCGCTCAACCTCACCGGCGGGGTGTACGTCAACCAGACCGCCGCCTTCTCCGACTTCCACGGCTCGGGCGGCAACCCCGCGGCCAACGCGGCCCTGTGCGACGGGGCGTTCGTGGCCAACCGCTTCCGGGTGGTCGAGGTCCGCCGGGAGGCGTAGGCCCTGCGGGAGGAGTAGGCCCTGCGGGACGGCCGGGGCCGGTCCGCCGTCCCCGGCCGGTCCACCGCCGACCGGGGCCGGTCCACCACCGTCCGCGGCCGGTCCACCACCGTCCGCGGCCGGTCCTGAGCGGGACCGGTCAGGACGGGACCGCGCCCCCGGTGGCGCTCCAGTGGTACAGCGTCATCGCCACGCTGGTGGCGAGGTTGTAGCTGGAGACCTGGGGGCGCATCGGCAGCGCCACCAGGTGGTCGGCGCGGACGCGCAGTCCGGCCGAGAGGCCGCTGCGCTCGGAGCCGAAGGCGAGGACGGCGTCGTCGGGCAGCTTCAGCCCGCGGATGTCCTCGCCCTCCGGGTCGAGCGCGAACAGCGGCCCGCGCGGGAGTTCGTCCACCGTCAGCCGCTCCACGGCGGTCGCGAAGTGCAGCCCCGCCCCGCCTCGCACCACCGTCGGATGCCAGGGGTCCAGGGTCCCGGTGGTGACGACCCCGGCGGCGCCGAAACCGGCGGCCAGGCGGATCACCGCTCCCGCGTTGCCCAGGTTGCGCGGCTCGTCCAGGACGACGACGGGCGCGCGGCGGGCCGTGTCGGTGAGCGCGCGCACATTGGCCTGCCTGGAGGGCCGTACGGCGAGCGCTGCCACCGCGGTGGGATGCGGCCGGGGCACCAGGGAGGCGTACGTCCCGGGCGGCACCTCGGCCAGCAGGGCGTCCAGCGTCCCGCGCACGTCGGGGGCCAGCTCGTCGGCCAGGGCGAGCGCCGCCCGCCGGTCGGCGGTGACGGCGACCGGCACCTCGGCCCCGAAGCGGACCGCGTGCTTGAGGGCGTGGAAGCCGTCGAGCAGCACACAGGCCCCGGCGAGCCGGCGCCAGGCGTCCACGGGATCGGTCATGCCGGGAAGCCTACGCGCGCCGGTTCGCTGTCCCCCGCTGAGCGCGGCTCGGGCAGCGCGGTGCTCTCCGGGTGCCGCCTCAGCCGGGCACGCGCGCGTGCCGCACCCTCGCCGAGCCGGCGCAGGAACGGCGTGGGCAGGAACACCGCGTCCGCGGTGATCATCGCCAGCGAGAAGAACGGCAGCCCCAGGACGACGGCGATCGCGGCGTGCTCGGTCATCATCACGGCCAGCAGGACGTTCTTGACCCGCCGGTTGAACAGGGTGAACGGGAAGGCGACCTGCGCCATCACCGTCCCGTAGGTCACCAGCATCACCATCGTGCCGCTGGAGGACATCAGGTCGCCCAGCGCGGGCCAGGGCGAGAAGTAGTCCAGGTGCAGCGGGTAGTACACGGCGGTGCCGTCCTGCCAGCGGGAGCCCTGGATCTTGTACCAGCCGGCGGTGGCGTAGATCAGGCACGCCTCGGCCATGATCACGAGCAGGGCGCCGTTGTGCACGACGCTCCCGACGACGTCGAACAGGATCCGCGGCTGGTTCCACCTGGCCCGCCGCCCGGCGGCCCACCACAGTGCCTGGCCGAGCCACACGGTCCACAGCAGCGCCGGCACGAACCACTCGCCCTGGAGCCGCCCCGCCGCGGTCACCGCGGCCAGCGCCAGCCCCAGCACGCTCCACAGCACGGGACCGGCCCGGTCGGGCAGCCGCTGCCCGCGCGCGCGGAGCGCACGGGCACGCGCAGCGCGCCGCGCGTCCAGCGACCAGACCTGGCCGCAGCGCGTGAAGACGAGGTACACCGACATCAGGTGCAGGACGTTGTCGCCGCCGTCGCCCACGAAGACGCTGCGGTTCTGCAGCGAGAGCACGCCGAGCATGAACAGCACCGACATCGTGCGCGTGCGCCAGCCCAGCAGCAGCAGCGCGCTCGCCAGCAACGCCAGCACGTAGACGGCCTCGAACCAGAACCGGCCCCGGAACCACAGCAGGACGGTGAAGGCCCCGTTGTTCTCGGTCAGCTGCCGGGCCAGGTCCCAGTTCCACGGCGCGTCGGGGCCGTACAGCTCCTGGCGGTGCGGGAACTCGCGCAGCAGGAACAACAGCCAGGTCCCGGAGAAGCCGATGCGTATGACGGCGCTCTGGTAAGGGGCGAGTGCCGATTCGGTGACCTTGCCGATCCCCCGGGAGAGCGACTGGGCGAGCGTGCTCACCGCACACCTCCGGCTGCCTTGCCGGCCGGGACGGTCCACCAGGGCAGCTGGCGGTACGCGGGCTTGTCCGACACCTTCTCACCACTCCATCGGGGCGGGGGCACGCTGGTGATCAGGCTGCGCACCTGCACGCGCGCGAGGACGTCGCCGGGGCCGGCCGCGTGGTCCCGGCCCAGGCGCAGCACGACGATCCGGCGCAGGTACTGCTCCGCCAGGGCGCCGCGCAGACCCATCGGCCGGCCTGCGGCGTCGTGCGAGGAGCCGTAGAAGTCGAAGGCCCGGCGCAGTTCGTTCTGCTGCGTGTGGCTGGGCAGCGGGTTGCCGTCGATGGCCCGGCCGTCCTCGGCGGACAGGTCGTACCAGCCCGTGGTACGGCTAGCCCCGTCGGACGTGCGGATCTCGGCGCGCACCTGGACGGCGATGTTCTGCTGGAGCGGGTTCGGCGCGAACAGCTTCCAGTTCTGTTCGAACTCCGGGTAGATCCACTCGTCCACGGCCCTGCCGTGCTGCCTGGTCAGCGTGTTGGACGGCGCGACGTGCAGGAACACCATGCCGAGATGGACACAGGCGACCACCGCGACCACCGCCAGCACCGCGGCGGCACCGACTTGGTACGGCAGCGACAGCGCGGCCACGCCGGAACCCGGCCGCACATCCGGCGCGGGAGCGCCCGATCCCCCGGCCCCGGCGCCTTCACCGGACGCGGGCGCTACGCCGGGGACATCACTGAGCGCGGGACCGTCGCCGGGTACGGGACCGCAGCCGGGTGCAGGACCGTCACTAGGTGCAGGACCGTCACTGGGTACGGACGCGTCGCCGGGTACGGACGCGTCGCCGGGTACGGACGCGTCGCCGGGTGTGGGACCGACACCGGATGCAGGGTCGTCGCCGGATGCAGGACCGTCGCCGGACGCGGGCCCCACGCCGGGTGCGGCCCGATCGACCGGCACGGCGGCACCGTCGGCCTCAGGGTCATCGCCGGACTCAGGCGCATCACGGGACTCAGGGTCATCGCCGGACTCGGAGGCATCACCGGACTCGGGGGGATCGCTGAGCGCGGGACCGCCCCCGGGTACGGGACCGCAGCCAGGTGCGGGCGCTTCGCCGGACGCGGACGCATCGCTGAGCGCGGGCTCACCGCCGCGTTCGGCACCGTCGCCTGACGCCGGACTCCCGGCGACGGAGGCCGCGGCCGGTTCCGGTGTGGCGTCGTCGGCCGCCGTGGCGGGCGAGGGGCCGCCCGGGTCCGCCGGCGGCCGGTCCGGACCGCCGGGCGATCCCGGCCCACGCCGCCGCTGCGGCGCGCCCGGGTCCTCGTCGTACGCGTCCATTCCTCCCCGTTCCCCGCTTCCCGCTCCCGGTCCGTCCCACGGCCGGCGGCCGCCTTCGGCGCCGCACGGAACGGTACTCAGGCGAGCCCGCCCGGCATACCCCCGGCCCCCGGACGACGCGGCACGCCCGCCGCGCACCGGTCCACGCGGGGACCGCGGGGTTTGTCCACAGGTGCCGCCGGCGGTTGTCCACAGCGGTTGACACCCTACGGCGGCGGACCGCACCATTGAATTCGACGGACCGAACGATCGGTCGGTAGACATGGAGAAGTCGAGGTCAGGGGGACCGAATGGCGACAGCAGCCGCGCACCGGACGGCCGGCACCCCGGCGCACGACGCCTCGGACGCCGCCGCGGGCACCGACGCCCGCCAGGCCGCCTTCGATGCGGCCGTGGCCGCCGACGAGCGCATCGAGCCACGGGACTGGATGCCCGACGCCTATCGCGCGACGCTGGTCCGGCAGATCGCCCAGCACGCCCATTCCGAGATCATCGGCATGCAGCCGGAGGCCAACTGGATCACGCGCGCACCCTCACTGCGCCGCAAGGCCATCCTGATGGCCAAGGTGCAGGACGAGGCCGGCCACGGGCTGTATCTCTACAGCGCGGCCGAGACCCTGGGCACCAGCCGCGAGGAACTGCTGGACAAGCTGCACAGCGGCCGCCAGAAGTACTCCTCGATCTTCAACTACCCCACGCTGACCTGGGCCGACGTAGGCGCGATCGGCTGGCTGGTGGACGGCGCCGCGATCACCAACCAGGTCCCCCTGTGCCGCTGCTCCTACGGCCCCTACGCCCGCGCGATGGTCCGCGTCTGCAAGGAGGAGTCCTTCCACCAGCGCCAGGGATACGAGCTGCTGCTGGCCCTCAGCCGGGGCACGCCCGAGCAGCACGCGATGGCCCAGGACGCGGTGAACCGCTGGTGGTGGCCGTCGCTGATGATGTTCGGCCCGCCCGACGACGCCTCCCAGCACTCCGCGCAGTCGATGGCCTGGAAGATCAAGCGCCATTCCAACGACGAACTGCGCCAGCGCTTCGTCGACATATGCGTCCCCCAGGCCGAGAGCCTCGGCCTCACCCTCCCCGACCCGGACCTGAAGTGGAACGAGGAGCGGGGGCACCACGACTTCGGCGCCATCGACTGGACCGAGTTCTGGGACGTCCTCAAGGGCAACGGCCCGTGCAACGAACAGCGCCTGACCCAGCGCCGCCGGGCGCACGACGAGGGCGCGTGGGTACGGGAGGCGGCCGCGGCCCACGCGGCCAAGCACAGTGGCGAGCACACCGGCGCGGTAGCCGGCCGGACGGGAGTGAAGCAGGCATGACCAACAGCGACTGGCCTCTGTGGGAGGTCTTCGTGCGCTCACGGCGCGGGCTGTCCCACACCCACGCCGGCAGCCTGCACGCCCCGGACGCGGAGCTCGCCCTGCGCAACGCGCGCGACCTCTACACCCGGCGCGGCGAGGGCGTCTCGATCTGGGTCGTGCCCTCCGCGGCGATCACGGCCTCCTCGCCCGACGAGAAGGACCCCTTCTTCGAGCCGGCCGCCGACAAGCCCTACCGCCACCCGACCTTCTACGAGATCCCGGAAGGGGTGAAGCACCTGTGACCGCCACCGTCCCCGTCCCCACGACGGCCGCCCTCGCCCTCGGCGACGACGCCCTGGTGCTCTCCCACCGACTGGGGGAGTGGGCCGGTCACGCGCCCGTACTGGAGGAGGAGGTCGCCCTCGCCAACATCGCCCTCGACCTGCTGGGCCAGGCCCGGGTCCTGCTGTCGATGGCGGGCGACGAGGACGAACTGGCCTTCCTGCGCGAGGAGCGCGCCTTCACCAACCTCCAGCTGGTCGAGCAGCCCAACGGCGACTTCGCCCACACCATCGCCCGCCAACTGTACTTCTCCACCTACCAGCACCTGCTCTACGCCGAACTGGCGCGGGGCGACGGCAGGTTCGCGCCGCTGGCGGCGAAGGCCGTCAAGGAGGTCGCCTACCACCGCGACCACGCCGAGCAGTGGACGCTGCGGCTCGGCGACGGCACCGACGTCAGCCACGAGCGGATGCGGCGCGCGTGCGAGGCGCTGTGGCGGTTCACCGGCGAGATGTTCCAGCCGGTGCGGGGACTCGACGTCGACTGGCCGGGCCTGGAGGCCGCCTGGCTGGACGCCGTGAGCGACGTGCTGCGCCGGGCCACCCTGACCGTGCCCGAGGGCCCCCGCTCCGGGGCGTGGGCGGCGGGCGCCGGCCGCCAGGGCCTGCACACCGAACCGTTCGGGCGGATGCTCGCCGAGATGCAGCACCTGCACCGCAGCCACCCGGGAGCGTCATGGTGACCGCCACGGCCGCGACCCCGCTGGAGAGCGAGCTGCTGCGGCTCGCGGGTTCGGTGCCCGACCCCGAGCTGCCCGTGCTCACCCTCCTGGAGCTGGGCGTGGTCCGCTCGGTTCACCTGCGCGGCGCGGACGCGGTCGAGGTGGAGATGACCCCGACCTACACCGGCTGCCCGGCGATCGAGGCGATGTCCCTGGACATCGAGCGCGTGCTGCGCGAGCACGGCATGCGGGAGGTCACCGTGCGCACCGTGCTCTCCCCCGCCTGGTCCACCGACGACATCACCGACGAAGGGCGGCGCAAGCTGCGGGAGTTCGGCATAGCTCCCCCGCGCGTACGCGCGGCCTCCGGTCCCGTCCCGCTGGAGCTCGGCGCCACGCGCACGCTCGCGGCGGACGGGGAGCGGACCGCCGCCCCCGCCGGTCACGCCCCCGGCTCCGGGCCCGTCCCCTGCCCGCACTGCGGTTCGGACGACACCGAGCTGCTCAGCCGCTTCTCCTCCACGGCGTGCAAGGCGCTGCGCCGCTGCCTGGCCTGCCGGGAACCCTTCGACCACTTCAAGGAGGTGTGATGGCCCGCTTCCACCCGCTCGAGGTGACGGCGGTCGACCGGCTCACCGACGACTCCGTCGCGCTCACCTTCGCGGTGCCCCCGGAGCTGCGCGAGGAGTACCGGCACGCGCCGGGCCAGCACCTCGCACTGCGCCGGGTGTCCGACGGGGCGGAGATACGGCGGACGTACTCGATCTGCTCGGCGGCCCCGGACCCCGACGGCGAGGGGCCCAGCAGCCTGCGGGTGGGGGTGCGGCTGGTGGACGGCGGCGCGTTCTCCACCTACGCGCTCAAGGAGATCGACCTCGGCGACCGGGTGGAGGTCATGACCCCGGCGGGCCGCTTCACCCTCCAGCCCGCGCCCGGTCTGTACGCGGCGGTCGTCGGCGGCAGCGGCATCACCCCGGTGCTGTCCATCGCCTCGACCCTGCTGGCCCGCGAGCCCCGGGCCCGCTTCTGCCTGATACGCAGCGACCGGACCACCGCCTCGACGATGTTCCTGGAGGAGGTCGCCGACCTGAAGGACCGCTACCCCGACCGGCTGCACCTGGTCACGGTGCTCTCCCGGGAGGAGCAGCAGGCCGGCCTGCCGTCCGGGCGGCTCGACCAGGAGCGGCTCGAGGGGCTGTTGCCGGCGCTGCTGCCGGTGGCGGACGTGGCGGGATGGTTCCTGTGCGGGCCCTACGGGCTGGTGCAGGGCGCCGAGCGGGCGCTGCGGGGCCTCGGGGTGGCCCGGGCCCGGATCCACCAGGAGATCTTCCACGTGGACGGCGGCAAGGACCCCGGCCCGGCGGTCGCGGCCCCCGCGCACAGCACGGTGACCGTCCGGCTCGACGGCCGCGGCGGGACCTGGCCGGTCCAGGAGGGGGAGACCCTGCTGGAGACGGTCCTGCGCAACCGCCCCGACGCGCCCTACGCCTGCAAGGGCGGTGTCTGCGGCACCTGCCGGGCCTTCCTGGTCGAGGGCGAGGTCCGCATGGACCGCAACTTCGCGCTGGAGCCGGAGGAGACGGAGGCAGGGTACGTACTGGCATGCCAGTCCCACCCGGCCACGGAGAAGGTGGAGCTGGACTTCGACCGCTAGGGCCTCTCTTCCGGATCTTGCCGCCGGTCGCGGGGGCTGGCACGCACTCCCCCAAGCTCTTCGAGCAGGGGGGACCCCCAGCGGCGTTGTCGTCACTCGCCGACTCCCCCAAGCTCTTGACGAGCAAGGGGGGACCCCCATCGCGTCGGCTCCCTCCTCCGCCTTGCATCTGCACGCACCAGACCCCGCTCGAGTCGGCCAAGAGGTGAGGTGACTCGGGGCCGGCCTGATCCGGAAGAAAGACCCTAGCGGCCGGCAGCCCGTGACGGCCCTTCCCTTCTCCTAGAACCTGTTCTACCTTGCGCCCCGTCAGATCAGTGGCGGCGCACGGGAGGGCAGGGACCGTGGACTTCACCTTCACCGAGGAGCAGCAGGCGGCGGCCGAGGCGGCGAAGGGCGTCCTCGCCTCGGTCGCGCCGGACGCCGTGCCCAGCCCGTCGCGCACCAGCGGCGCCGTGGCCGAGGACTTCGACCGGGCGCTGTGGGCGCGGCTGGCGGACGCGGATCTGCTGAGCCTGCTGCTCTCCGGGGAGTTGGGCGGGGCCGGCCTGGACGCCGTCGCGCTGTGCCTGGTGCTGCGCGAGTCGGCCGGGGTGCTGGCACGGGTGCCGCTGCTGGAGCACAGCGCGGCTGCGGCGGCCGTACAGGCCTACGGGGCCAAGGAGTTGGCGTCCGAGCTGCTTCCCGCGGCCGGCCGGGGCGAGACGGTGCTCACCGTCGCCGCGCACGGCCGCACCGGCCACGACCCCGCCGAACTCGCCGTCACCGCGAGGCGGGACGGGGACGCCTGGGTGCTGGACGGGGTGCAGACGGCGGTGGCCTGGGCGTACGGCGCGGACGCCATCCTCGTCCCCGCGCACACCGGCGCAGGCGACGCGGCAGGCACCGACGGCAGCGGCGGCACCGGCGCCGAGTCCCCCGGCGAACCGGCGGACCGCAGCGTCCTCGCGCTGGTCCCCCGGGGCCATGAGGGCGCCGGGCTCGCCGAGCAGATCTCCACCACCGGTGAGCGCCTCGGCGAACTGCGGCTGGAGAACGCGCGCATCCCCGCCCACCACGTGATCGAGGCCGACGGCGCCTGGGAGTGGCTGCGCGAGCTGCTCACCACCGGGACGTGCGCGCTGGCGCTCGGGCTCGGCACCCGGGTGCTGCGCATGACCGCCGACTACACCGGCCGGCGGGAGCAGTTCGGGCATCCGATCGCGACGTTCCAGGCCGTCGCGATGCAGGCCGCCGACCGTTACATCGACCTGAGCGCGATGGAGGCCACGCTCTGGCAGGCCGCGTGGCGGATCTCGTCGGGGGCGCCCGGTGCGCTGCCCGCCGCCGCGGACGTGACCGTGGCCAAGATCTGGGCGGCGGAGGGCGTACGGAGGGTCGTCCAGACCGCGCAGCACCTGCACGGAGGGTTCGGCGCCGACACCGACTACCCGCTGCACCGCTATCACGCCTGGGCCAAGCACCTGGAACTCTCGCTCGGCCCGGCGGCGGCCCACGAGGAGGCCCTGGGCGACCTCCTGGCGGCGCACGCGGCGAACTGACCCGGCGGCAAGGCGGCGGGACGCACGAGAGCGGCCCGAGCGGTCCTCACCGCACAGGTACCCGCTACAACGCCCGGCCGCGCTGGCTCGGACCGCTACAGCACGTAGCTGGGCACGTACCGCTACAGCACGTGGCCGGGCTTGCCCTCGTCCGTCACGACGGGACGGCCCGAGGCCGCCCACACCTGCATGCCGCCGTCCACGTTCACCGCGTCGACGCCCTGCTGCGCCAGGTACATCGCGACCTGGGCCGAGCGGCCGCCGGAACGGCAGATGACATGGATCCGCCCGTCCTGGGGAGCCGCCTCGGTCAGTTCGCCGTAACGGGCGACGAACTCGCTGACGGGGATGTGCAGCGCCCCCTCGGCGTGACCGGCCCGCCACTCGTCGTCCTCGCGCACGTCCAGCAGGAAGTCGCCGTCCTTGAGGTCGCCGACCTCGACCGTGGGTACACCAGCTCCGAAATGCATGGTCCGACGCTACCCGACACCACCCGGCGCGATGGCCCCGAGCGGCCTCACTCCTCGGCGAGCAGCGACGCCAGTTGGGCCTCGCGGCCGGCCACGTCCCCGCGCAGCTGCTCGGCGATCTCCTCCAGGAGCCGGTCGGGGTCGTCGGGGGCCAGCCGGAGCATCGCCGCGATCGCGCTGTCCTCCAGCTGCTTGGCGACGTGCGTCAGCAGCTCCTTGCGCTGCGCGAGCCACTCCAGACGGGCGTAGAGCTCCTCGGCGGCGCTCGGCCGCTGCTCCGGCGGCCTGGGGCCAGCGGCCCATTCCTCGGCCAGCTCCCGCAGCTCGTCCTCGGCGCCGCGGGCGTAGGCGGCGTTGACGCGGGTGATGAACTCCTCGCGCCGCTCGCGCTCGTCGGCCTCCTGGGCCAGGTCGGGGTGGGCCTTGCGGGCCAGTTCGCGGTAGAGCCGGCGGGCCTCCTCGCTGGGCCGCACCCGCTGCGGGGGCCGCACCGGCTGGTCGGTGAGCATCGCGCCGGCCTCCGGGAACAGGCCCTCGCCGTCCATCCAGCCGTGCAGCAGCTCCTCCACACCGGGGATCGGCTGCAGATCCGCCCGCGCCTCGCGCGCCCGGCGCAGGTCCTCGGGGTCGCCGGTGCGCGCGGCCCTGGCCTCGGCGATCCTCACGTCCAGCTCCTCGAGCCGGGCGTAGAGGGGGCCGAGGCGCTGCTCGTGCAGCCGGGAGAAGTTCTCGACCTCCACCCGGAAGGTCTCCACCGCGATCTCGTAATCGATGAGTGCCTGCTCGGCGGCCCGCACGGCCCGCTCAAGCCGCTCCTCGGGGCGTGCCGCAGCGCCCTCGGACGTCGCCCGATCCGCTCCGGCGACGCCGCCCTGCTCAGCTTCCGGGGTCGTCACCCGACCAGCGTAGGCCACGCCACACCCGCCCCCGGCCCCACCGGCCGAACCCACACCACAGCCCCACCCCGGCCCCACCGGCCGAACCGTGCACCACAGCCTCGCCCCGGCCCCCGGCCCCGCCTCACACCCCGAGCTCCGCCGCCACCCTCCCCGACCGCACCGCCGCCACCAGGTCGGCGTGGTCGGCCTCGGTGCGGTCGGCGTAGGCGACGGCGAACGCGGCGACGGCCTCGTCGAGCTCCTCGTTCTTGCCGCAGTAGCCCGAGATCAGGCGCGGGTCGGCGCTGTGCGCGTGGGCGCGGGCCAGCAGCGCGCCGGTCATCCGGCCGTAGTCGTCGATCTGGTCGGCGGACAGCGCCGCCGGGTCCACGCTGCCCTTGCGGTTGCGGAACTGCCGTACCTGGAAGGGCCGCCCGTCGACGGTCGTCCAGCCCAGCAGGATGTCGCTGACCACCTGCATGCGCTTCTGCCCGAGCACCACCCGCCGGCCCTCGTGGTCCACCTCGGCGGTCCGCAGACCGGTGGCCTCCAGATGCGGTACGAGCGCCGAGGGCCGGGCCTCCTTGACCTGGAGCACCAGCGGCTCGCCCCGGTGGTCCAGGAGCAGCACCACGTAGGACCGGGTGCCCACGCTGCCCGTGCCGACCACCCGGAAGGCCACGTCGTGCACGGCGTACCGGGCCAGCAGGGGCAGCCGGTCCTCCGACAGCGTGGTGAGGTACGCCTCCAGCGAGGCGGCCACCGCCGCGGCCTCGGCGTCCGGCACCCGGCGCAGCACCGGCGGGGCGTCCACGAAGCGGCGCCCGCCGTCCTCGGCCGGCTCGGTCGACCGGGCCGCGAACCGTCCGCTGGTGTTGGCCCGCGCCTTCTCCGAGACCCGCTCCAGCGTGCCGAGCAGGTCGTGGGCGTCGGTGTGGGAGACGAGCTCCTCGTCGGCGATGGCGTTCCAGGCGTCCAGGACGGGGAGGCGGGCCAGCAGCCGCATGGTGCGCCGGTAGGCCCCGGCGGCGTCCTGCGCGGCCCGGCGGCAGCTGTCCTCGTCGCAGCCCGCCTCCCGCCCGGCGAGGACCAGCGAGGCGGCGAGCCGCTTGAGGTCCCACTCCCAGGGGCCGTGGACCGTCTCGTCGAAGTCGTTGAGGTCGATGACCAGTGCGCCGCGGGCGTCGCCGTAGAGGCCGAAGTTGGCCCCGTGGGCGTCACCGCAGATCTGCGCGCCGATCCCGGTCACGGGGGTGCGCGCCAGGTCGTACGCCATCAGGCCCGCCGAACCGCGCAGGAACGCGAACGGGGTCGCCGCCATCCTGCCCACCCGGATCGGCGTCAGCTCGGGTATGCGGCCCCGGTTGGACTCCTCGACGGCGGCCACGGCGCCGGGCCGGCCGGCGTCCGCCTCGAACGCGGCGTGCGCGGACCGCGCGACGCGCTGCCGCAGCGCCTTGCCCTCCGCCTTGGGCGAGCCGTCCGCGGGCCACCGCGCGAACCCCGCCACCGCCGGCACCCGCCTTGGGTGCCCGCCGCCGTCGCCTTCGGCCGTAGCCGTGACCTCGGTCATCCCGACCGCCCTCCCCCTCATGTCCACGCCGGACCGACGCGCCCCGACCGTACAGGGAGGCGCCCGCCCGCACACCGGCTCGACCCGGCGCCGGACACCGGACGGCCTTGAGACCTTCCTCACAGCCCAACGGAGGAGGTGTCGCCGGGCCTGGCGCTGCCGACCGCTCGGGCGGCCGCGCCGACTCGGACCCCCGGAACCCACCCCTGACGCGGAAGCCGGAGCGGTGGGTGAGTCAGTTCCAGCCGGGCAGCAGCAGCTCTCCGTAGGTTCCGGGGTCGACCTGTGGTTCTCCGGCGGCGTCGGCGAACGCCTGCAGTGCCTCCACCATCGCGCTGCGGCGCTCGGCGGGCATGGCCCCCACGATGCGGGTGATCTCCTCTTGGCGGCGTCGGGTCACCTGGTGCACCACGCGCTGCCCGACGGAGGTGAGGGCGAGCTTCGCGGCGCGGCGGTCCGCCGGGTCGGTGGTGCGCTCGACCATGCCGGCGGCGATGAGCCGATCCGCCATGCGCATGGCGGTGGAGGGGTTGACCGCCAGGTGCTCGGCCAGCCGGGAGAGATTGACCGGCCCCCCGGCCTCCAGCACCACCAGCATGCGGAACTGCGGCACGGTCAGTGCTTCCCCCACGGCTGCCAGCGAGCGGGCCGAAACGGCGACGAGAGCCCGGGATGCGGTGACGACGGCGGCGACCATCTCGGTGACTCCGGCGGGTGCGGGGGCCGGTTTCGCTTCGGACATGAGTCCAGTTCTACCCGGTCGGGTGGGGCGGCCGGGCCCGGCCTCATTTCCCCGCACCAGGCAAATTTTGCATAATGCATGTTATGACTGACACCGCGTCCCCTGCCCTCCCCGCCCCTGTCGTCGGTCCGGGTGCACCGGTCGGGCCCCTGACGGCCCAGCGCGGCCTGCGGCGCGGCTGGAGTGCGCTGCGCGAGTCCAAAGGCGGCCTGCTTGTCCTGTCCTTGCTGGTCGGAGCAGGAGCCGGAGGCGGTGCGCTGGTCTTCCGATGGCTCATCGAGACCTTCACGCTGTGGCTGTCCGGCCACGGCGACTACTCGGCCGCCGGCCATGCGGCCAACCCGCATGCGCCCTGGCTGGGCCGTTACTTCGTGCTCGCTGCCCCCGTGCTGGCCGGGCTGGTCTACGGCCCGCTGGTCCACCGCTTCGCCCGGGAAGCCCGCGGTCACGGCGTGCCCGAGGTGATGTACGCGGTCGCCCGGCGCGGAGGCCGCATCGCGCCCCAGGTCGCGGCCGTCAAGGCGCTCGCCTCGGCGCTGTGCATCGGCGGCGGCGGCTCGGTCGGCCGTGAAGGGCCGATCGTGCAGATCGGCTCCGCACTCGGCTCCACCCTGGGCACCTGGGTCAAGGTCGCAGAAGACCGGCTGCGCGTGCTGGTGGCCTGCGGCGCGGCCGGCGGCATCGCGGCCACCTTCAACGCCCCGCTGGCCGGCGTGTTCTTCGCCATGGAGCTGATCCTGCGCGACTTCACCGCCGAAGCCTTCGGCATGGTCGTCCTCGCCTCGGTCACCGCCAGCGTCATCGGACGCGCCTCCTTCGGCAACACTCCCTTCCTCCACCTGCCCCCCTTCCATGTCCAGCACCTGGCCCAGTACGGGCTGTTCGCGCTGCTCGGCCTGCTCGCCGGAGTGGTCGGCGTGACGTTCAGCAAGGTGCTCTACCGCGTCGAAGACGCCTGCGACGCGTTCTGGCGGGGACCGGAGTGGGCGCGCCCCGCGGCGGGTGGCGTGCTGCTGGGCGGCCTGCTGCTGGTGCTGCCCCAGATGTACGGCGTCGGCTATCCCGTCCTGCAGGACGCCCTGGCCGGCCGCTACGCCCTGCTGTTCCTGCTGGCACTGCTGGTGGGGAAGATGGCCGCCACCTCACTCACCATCGGGATCGGCGGCTCCGGGGGCGTTTTCGCACCCAGCCTGTTCATCGGCGCTATGCTCGGTTCCTTCTTCGGCCGCGCCGCCGGCGACCTGCTGCCCCACCTGGCGGGCCCAGCCGGCGCCTACGGGCTGGTCGGCATGGGCGCGGTCTTCGCCGGGGCCGCCCGCGCCCCCATCACCGCGGTCATCATCCTGTTCGAGCTCACGGGCGAGTACACGATCATCCTCCCCCTGATGGCCGCGGTCGTGCTCGCCACCGGCGTCAGCCGCGTGCTGACCGGCGAGACCATCTACACCGCCAAACTCCGTCGCCGCGGCGTCGACATCGACTCCCCCGCCCCCGGCACCCCAGCCGCCGCGCTGACCGTTCGCGACGCGATGGAACCCACCCCCGCCACCCTCTCGGAGACCACCACGCTCGCCCAGGCCGCCGACGCGCTCGCCCGATCACCCCACGGCGCCCTGCCCGTCCTGGCCGCCGACGGCACCTACCGCGGTGTCGCCACCGCCCGCACCGTCGCCGAAACCCTCGCCGACGACACCCACGCCGCCTCCTCCGTCGGCACGATCGCCCACCTGCCGGCCGCCGTCACCCCCGCCACCGCCCTCGACCGAGCCCTGCGTTCTCTCGCCGGCGCCGACAGCCAAGCCCTGCCCGTCCTCGACGAGGACCGCACCCAGCTGATCGGCTGGATCAGCCACCGCAGCGTCCTGACAGCCCTCGACCACGCCAACGTCCAACGGACGGCCCCGCACCGCGATCCCGCCCACCCGTAGCCGACCGGTACTGCGGAACGCCCTGAGACCTTGCTCACAAGCCACCCGTAGCCCACGGCCGAACAGCAGCCCGCAGCAGAGCAACCGAAGATCGACGCCTGAACAGAACGGACCGCCGACGGCCCTCAGCCGTCGGCGGTCCATGTGTTTCTGCCCACAACACCGGAACGGGCGGCATCATGATCGATGCCGCCCGTTCCGTCGGTGCAATCGGAGCACCCTCATCGGTGCTCCCTGGTGCGCGAGGGGGGAGTTGAACCCCCACGCCCTTGCGGGCACTGGAACCTGAATCCAGCGCGTCTGCCTATTCCGCCACCCGCGCATTGGGTGTGTCCTCCGGCTCCTGCCCCTTGGGGCCCGGCGCCTTCCGACATCCAGAACATTAGCACGCCGTCCGGGGTGGGTTCACATCCCTTTCCCCCGGGCATGCGCCACCCCGAGCACCCGCGCCGGCCTCGCGAGGACCGGCCCCGCCCACTCCCCTGGAGGCCCCCGCTCCGTATCAGCCTGTGCCTGTTCACGTATCAACCTCGTACCGGTAGCACCGGTGGTCCCGGGAGGCGGGCGAGGTCCACGGCCGGGTGCGGGACACTGGTCTGCAGCCGCCTCTACGATCCTGGGCAGAGGTACGGCGAGAAGCACGGCGGGAGCAGGCGCCGACACCGGTCGGCGGGGCCGACAGGGGGAACCAGCCGATTTACCGGCGCGTGGATACGATCAGTAAGCAGTACCGGGTAAGCAGGACGCAACACGACGGCAACGACGGAGGAGGTGCCCCATGGGAGTCCTGAAGAAGTTCGAGCAACGTCTCGAAGGTCTGGTCAACGGCACCTTCGCCAAGGTCTTCAAGTCCGAGGTCCAGCCGGTGGAGATCGCGGGCGCGCTCCAGCGCGAGTGCGACAACAACGCGACCATCTGGAACCGCGACCGCACGGTCGTGCCCAACGACTTCATCGTCGAACTCAGCGCGCCCGACTACGAGCGCCTGAGCCCGTACTCCGGCCAGCTCGGCGACGAGCTCGCCGGCATGGTGCGCGACTACGCCAAGCAGCAGCGCTACACCTTCATGGGCCCGATCAAGGTCCACCTGGAGAAGGCGGAGGACCTCGACACCGGCCTGTACCGGGTGCGCAGCCGCACGCTCGCCTCCTCCAGCAGCCAGCAGGCCCCCCAGGGGCCCGCCGCGGGCCCGTCCGGCCGTCCCGGCGCCCCCGGGGGCTACGGCTACCCGCCCGCCGCCGGCCCCGCCGCCGCGCCGCCCATGCCGGCCGCGCCGCCGCCCGGCCGCCCCGGCGGCTACGGCTACCCGCAGCCCGCTTCCCAGCGGCCCACGCAGGCCCCCGGCGCGAGCGCCGGCGGCCGCACCCGCTACTGGATCGAGATCAACGGCAACCGCCATCAGATCTCCCGCCCGACGCTGGTGCTGGGCCGCAGCACCGACGCCGACGTGCGGATCGACGACCCCGGCGTCTCCCGTCGGCACTGCGAGATCCGGACCGGAACGCCCTCGACGATCCAGGATCTCGGCTCCACCAACGGCATCGTGGTGGACGGGCAGCACACCACCCGCGCTACGCTCCGCGACGGCTCGCGGATCGTCGTGGGCAGCACCACCGTTATCTATAGGCAAGCCGAAGGGTGAAGCGGGGGCAATGTCAGAGCTGACCCTCACGGTCATGCGGCTGGGTTTCCTGGCCGTACTGTGGCTGTTCGTGATCGTGGCCGTGCAGGTCATCCGCAGCGACCTGTTCGGTACGCGCGTCACCCAGCGCGGCGCCCGCCGCGAGGCGGCCCGGCCGCAGCAGGCCGCCCGCCAGGCCGCCGCGCCCCCGCAGCAGCGCGGACAGCAGTCCGGCGGCGGCGGCCGGCAGCGCCGCAACGCCCCGACCAAGCTCGTGGTGACCGAGGGCACACTCACCGGCACCACCGTCGCGCTGCAGGGCCAGACCATCACCCTGGGCCGCGCGCACGACTCCACGATCGTGCTGGACGACGACTACGCCTCCAGCAGGCATGCCAGGATCTACCCGGACCGCGACGGCCAGTGGATCGTCGAGGACCTCGGATCCACCAACGGCACGTACCTGGACCGGTCCCGGCTGACGACTCCCACGCCGATCCCGCTGGGCGCGCCGATCCGCATCGGCAAGACCGTCATCGAGCTGCGGAAGTAGTACTACGTCATGAAAGAGTGCGAGCGGAGCGAGCACGCAGCGGTGGCCGGCACCCCGGGCCCCGGCGCGCTCCCGACCGGAGGGTGGGCACCGTGCGGATGTACCCGGAGCCGACGGGCGAGGTGCGCATGAGTCTGTCACTGCGCTTCGCCGCCGGATCGCACAAAGGCATGATCCGCGAGGGCAACGAGGACTCCGGTTACGCCGGCCCGCGCCTGCTCGCGATCGCCGACGGCATGGGCGGCCAGGCCGCCGGCGAGGTCGCCTCCTCCGAGGTGATCTCCACCATCGTCGCCCTCGACGACGACATCCCGGGCTCCGACCTGCTCACCTCGCTCGGCCAGGCCGTGCAGCGCGCCAACGACCAGCTGCGCACCATGGTCGAGGAGGACCCCCAGCTCGAGGGCATGGGCACCACGCTCACCGCCCTGCTGTGGACCGGCCAGCGGCTCGGCCTCGTGCACGTCGGCGACTCGCGCGCCTACCTGCTGCGCGACGGCGTGCTCACACAGATCACGCAGGACCACACCTGGGTGCAGCGCCTCGTCGACGAGGGACGCATCACCGAGGAGGAGGCCAGCACCCACCCGCAGCGCGCCCTGCTGATGCGCGCCCTCGGCAGCGGCGAGCACGTCGAGCCCGACCTGTCCGTCCGCGAGGTCCGCGCCGGCGACCGCTACCTGATCTGCTCCGACGGCCTGTCCGGCGTCGTCTCCCACCAGACGATGGAGGAGACCCTCGCCAGCTACCAGGGCCCGCAGGAGACCGTGCAGGAGCTGATCCAGCTCGCGCTGCGCGGCGGCGGCCCGGACAACATCACCGTGATCGTCGCCGACGTGCTGGACCTGGACACCGGCGACACCCTCGCCGGGCAGCTGTCCGACACCCCGGTCGTGGTCGGCGCGGTCGCCGAGAACCAGAACCACCTGCACGACAACGGCATCATGCAGACCCCGGCCGGCCGCGCCTCCGGCCTCGGCCGCCGGCTGCCCGGACAGGGCGGCGGGGGCGGCGAGTTCGGCCCGCCCGGCTCCGGCGACACCACCGGCTACGTCCCGGCCGCCGGCTTCGGCGGCTACGACGACGAGGACTTCGTCAAGCCGAGGAAGGGCCGCAGGTGGCTCAAGAGATCCTTCTACGGCGTCCTCGCGCTCGCCGTGATCGGCGGCGGGCTCTACGGCGGCTACCGCTGGACGCAGACGCAGTACTTCGTCGGCGCCAACGACGAGCACGTGGCGCTGTACCGGGGCATCAGCCAGGACCTGGCCTGGGTGAAGCTGTCCGAGGTACAGAAGGACCACCCCGAGATCGAACTCAAGTACCTGCCGCCCTACCAGCAGAAGCAGGTGAAGGCCACGATCGCCGAGGGCGGTCTGGACGAGGCCCGCAAGAAGGTCGACGAGCTGTCCGTGCAGGCCTCCGCCTGCAAGAAGGAGGCCGAGCGGCGCACCGCCGAGTCCCAGAACAGCTCCAGGACGGCCCAGGGCAGGGCCAAGGGCACCACCGGCGCCGGCGCCACCACGGGAACCACCCGCACCGCCTTCACGTCCAAGGCGACGCCGACGCCCAACCCGTCGGCGTCGGCCAAGTCCCCGTCCCCGTCCACGTCTCCGTCCAAGTCCGCGACCGCGCCCACTCCCAGCCCCGGCCCCACTCTCTCGGAGGAAGAGCAGAAGGTCGTCTCGCTGTGCGGTAAGCAGTAGGCAAGCCGTGAGAGGCCCTGTCACACGATGAGCAGTACTACCAATCCGTCGACGCACCACACGTCCACGATCGGCGCCATCGGCGCGCCCAGCCGGCGCAACACCGAGCTGGCGCTGCTGGTCTTCGCGGTCGTCATCCCGGTGTTCGCCTACGCCAACGTGGGCCTGGCCATCAACAACCAGGTGCCCTCGGGGCTGCTGAGCTACGGCCTGGGCCTGGGTCTGCTGGCCGGCGTCGCCCACCTCGTCGTGCGCAAGTTCGCGCCGTACGCGGACCCGCTGCTGCTGCCGCTGGCCACCCTGCTCAACGGGCTCGGCCTGGTCGTCATCTGGCGTCTGGACCAGTCCAAGCTGCTGCAGTCCATCAAGCAGGCGGGCACGGCCGCGCCCCGGCAGCTGCTCTACACGGCGATGGGCATCGCCCTGTTCATCGTGGTGCTGATCTTCCTCAAGGACCACAGGGTCCTGCAGCGCTACACGTACATCTCCATGGTCGGCGCGCTGGTCCTGCTGCTGCTGCCGCTGGTGCCGGGCCTGGGCGCCAACATCTACGGCGCCAAGATCTGGATCTCGGTCGCCGGTTTCTCCATCCAGCCGGGCGAGTTCGCCAAGATCGTGCTCGCGATCTTCTTCGCGGGCTACCTGATGGTGAAGCGGGACGCGCTCGCCCTGGCCAGCCGCCGCTTCATGGGCCTGTACCTGCCGCGCGGCCGTGACCTCGGCCCGATCCTGGTGGTCTGGTTCATCTCGATCCTCATCCTGGTCTTCGAGACGGACCTCGGCACCTCGCTGCTGTTCTTCGGGATGTTCGTCATCATGCTGTACGTCGCCACCGAGCGGACCAGCTGGATCGTCTTCGGTCTGCTGATGTCCGCGGCCGGCGCCGTCGGCGTGGCGAGCTTCGAACCGCACGTGAAGATGCGCGTCCAGGCGTGGCTGGACCCGATGAAGGAGTACACGCTCAGCCAGGCGGGCGTCGGCGGCCACTCCGAGCAGTCGATGCAGGCGCTGTGGGCCTTCGGCTCCGGCGGCACCCTCGGCTCCGGCCTCGGGCAGGGCCACTCCGACCTCATCCGGTTCGCGGCCAACTCCGACTTCATCCTCGCCACGTTCGGCGAGGAGCTGGGCCTGGCCGGGATCATGGCGCTGCTGCTGATCTACGGCCTGATCGTGGAGCGGGGTGTGCGCACCGCGCTGGCGGCCCGCGACCCGTTCGGCAAGCTGCTGGCCATCGGCCTGTCGGGCGCCTTCGCGCTCCAGGTGTTCGTGGTCTCCGGCGGTGTGATGGGCCTCATCCCGCTCACCGGTATGACGATGCCCTTCGTCGCGTACGGCGGTTCGTCGGTGATCGCCAACTGGGCGCTCGTCGGCATCCTCATCCGGATCAGCGACACCGCGCGCCGCCCGGCGCCCGCCCCCGCCTCCAACCCCGACGCCGAGATGACCCAGGTGGTCCGCCCGTGAACAAGCCCCTGCGCCGGATCGCGATCTTCTGCGGCCTGTTGGTCCTCACCCTGCTGATCCGCGACAACTGGCTCCAGTACGTCAAGGCGGACAGCCTCAAGAACGACGACAAGAACCGCCGCGTCACCATCGCCCGCTACTCCACCCCGCGCGGCGACATCATCGTCGGCGGCAGCCCGGTCACGGGGTCGACCGAGACCAAGAGCAACGGCCTCAACGACCTCAAGTACAAGCGGACGTACAAGGACGGTCCCATGTGGGCGCCCGTCACCGGCTACGCCTCGCAGGCCTTCGGCGCCAACCAGCTGGAGAACATCGAGGACGGCATCCTCACCGGCAACGACGACCGGCTGTTCTTCCGCAACACCCTGGACATGATCACCGGCAAGCCCAAGCAGGGCGGCAACGTGGTCACCACGCTGAACGCGGCCGCGCAGAAGGCGGCGTACAACGGTCTGAAGGAGACCGGCGGCAAGGGCGCGGCGGTCGCGCTGGACCCCTCCACCGGCAAGATCCTCGCGCTCGCCTCCTACCCCTCCTACGACCCGTCGTCCTTCGCCGGCGCCTCCAACACGGACGCCGAGGCCTGGAAGAAGCTCCAGAAGAACGCCAACCCGGCCGACCCGATGCTGAACCGGGCGCTGCGCGAGACGTACCCGCCCGGCTCCACGTTCAAGGTGGTCACCGCGGCGGCCGCGCTGGAGAACGGGCTCTACAAGTCCGCTGACGAGGCGACCGACTCCCCGCTGCCGTACACGCTGCCGGACACGCACACCGAGCTGAAGAACGAGGGCGACATCCCCTGCAAGAACGCCACCATGCGTGAGGCGCTGCGGGTGTCCTGCAACACCGTCTTCGGCAAGATCGGCGCCGACCTCGGCAAGGACAAGATGCTCACGGAGGCGAAGAAGTTCGGCTTCGACGCCGAGCAGTACACGCCGGTGCGCACGGCGTCCTCCAACTTCCCCGAGGAGATGAACCGGCCCTCGACCGCGCTCAGCTCCATCGGCCAGTTCGAGACCGCGGCGACCCCGCTGCAGATGGCCATGGTGGCCTCCGCCGTCGCCAACGACGGCAAGCTGATGAAGCCCTACATGGTCGACATGCTCCAGACGCCGAACCTCGACCCGCTGGAGAAGACCGAGCCGCAGGAGCTGAGCCGGCCGCTGTCGGCGCAGAACGCTCAGATCCTGCAGTCGATGATGGAGACCGTCGTCAAGGACGGAACCGGCAAGAACGCGCAGATCCCGAACGTCACCGTGGGCGGCAAGACCGGTACCGCCCAGCACGGTGTCGCCAACAGCGCGAACCCCTACGCCTGGTTCATCTCCTACGCCAAGCTCCCCGACGGCAGCTCGCCGGTCGCGGTGGCGGTGGTGGTCGAGGACGAGAACGCCAACCGCGACGACATCTCCGGCGGCGGCCTCGCGGCGCCCATCGCCAAGAGCGTGATGGAGGCGGTCATCAACTCCAAGAAGTGACCCCGCTCACGTCCCCTTCACATCGGTGCACGTTGCGATACCGGTCCTGTATCGGGTGACGGGCTTGGCCAGGTCACACAGAGCGAGCCGGGTACGGTAGGCCCGGACGGCAGCTCCGACGGCACTCAGGTGGTGCCGGTCGGGACCGACGGAGAGGGCTGGTAGGTAGCTATGGAAGAGCCGCGTCGCCTCGGCGGCCGGTACGAGCTGGGCCAGGTGCTCGGCCGTGGTGGCATGGCGGAGGTGTACCTCGCGCACGACACCCGGCTCGGCCGCACCGTGGCGGTGAAGACCCTGCGCGCCGACCTGGCGCGCGACCCTTCCTTCCAGGCCAGGTTCCGCCGGGAGGCCCAGTCGGCCGCCTCGCTCAACCATCCCGCGATCGTCGCGGTCTACGACACGGGCGAGGACTACATCGACGGGGTCTCGATCCCGTACATCGTCATGGAGTACGTGGACGGCTCCACGCTCCGTGAGCTTCTCCACTCCGGCCGCAAGCTGCTGCCCGAGCGGGCCATGGAGATGACCATCGGCATCCTCCAGGGCCTGGAGTACGCCCACCGCAACGGCATCGTCCACCGCGACATCAAGCCGGCCAACGTCATGCTGACGCGCAACGGCCAGGTCAAGGTGATGGACTTCGGCATCGCCCGGGCCATGGGCGACTCCGGCATGACCATGACCCAGACGGCCGCGGTGATCGGCACCGCCCAGTACCTCTCGCCCGAGCAGGCCAAGGGCGAGCAGGTCGACGCCCGTTCGGACCTGTACTCGACGGGTTGCCTGCTCTACGAGCTGCTGACGGTACGGCCGCCCTTCGTGGGCGACTCCCCGGTCGCGGTCGCCTACCAGCACGTGCGCGAGGAGCCGCAGCCGCCGAGCGTCTTCGACCCCGAGATCACGCCCGAGATGGACGCGATCGTGCTGCGGGCGCTGGTCAAGGACCCCGACTACCGCTACCAGTCGGCCGACGAGATGCGCGCCGACATCGAGGCCTGCCTCGACGGCCAGCCGGTCGCGGCCACCGCCGCCCTGGGCTCGGTGGGCTACGGCGGCTACCCCGACGACCAGCCGACCACGGCGCTGCGCTCCGAGGGCGGGGCGGCCGCGGCGACGACGATGCTGCCGCCCATGAACCCGGACGACGGCGGCTACGGCTACGACGACCGCCCGGACCGCCGCCGCCAGCAGAAGAAGTCCAACACCTCCACGATCCTCCTGGTCGTCGCCGGCATCCTGGTCCTGGTCGGCGCCATCCTGCTCGGCAAGTGGGCCGTGAGCGGCCACGGGGCGGGCAACGACACGGTCGCCGTGCCCAACTTCGTCGGCCAGACCAAGGCGGACGCCAGGGACTCGGCCGACAACGTCGGCCTGAAGGTGACGTTCACCCCGAAGACCTGCGACAACCAGCCCAAGAACCACATCTGCAGCCAGGACACCCAGCCCAAGGAAGAGGTCAAGAAGGGCACCAGCATCGCCCTGACGGTCTCGACCGGCGCGCCCAAGGTCCAGGTGCCGAGCGTGGTGGGGCTGAGCCTCGACGACGCCAAGTCCAAGCTCCAGGGCGACGACTACAAGTTCAACGTCGTGACCAAGTACCGGGAGACCAACGAGAGCCCGAACACGGTCCTGGACCAGAACCCGGTCAACGGCAAGGAGGTCGAGAAGGGCACCACGGTCACCCTCACCGTCGCCAAGGCGGTCGAGAAGACCACGGTCCCCGACGTCTCGAACCAGACCTGTGACGCGGCCAAGCAGCAGATGCAGGCCAACGGGCTCACGGGCAACTGCACCGAGGTGGACACGAACGACCCCAACCAGGTCGGCAAGGTCATCCAGACGGCCCCCGCGATCGGCACCCAGGTCGAGAAGGGCTCGCAGGTCAACATCCAGATCGGCAAGCAGGCCCAGCAGCAGAAGACGCCGGTGCCCAGGGTGATCGGCCAGACGGTGGCGCAGGCGCGGCAGACGCTCCAGGCGGCCGGGTTCACGAACATCCAGTTCGCGGGCGGCAGCAGCCAGGACGACAACGCGTTCGTGATCAACCAGGACCCCAAGCCCGACCAGCAGGTCGACAACCCCGGTGCCACGACGATCACCCTCCAGACCATCGGGGGCGGCGGCAACGGAGGAAACGGCAACGGCAACGGCAACGGAGGCATCTTCGGCTGACCGCGGGGTCACCCGCGGCCGGCCACCCGGTCCGTCCGCCCAGGCGCCGGCCACGTCCCCGTGGCCGGCGCCTGCCGCGTCAGCGCAGTTCCCTCGGCGGGGTGCGCCTGCTGTCGACCCTGTCAACGCGGACGAGTTCGCCCCAGACCACGTAGCGGTAGCGGGACGTGTAGACCGGGGTGCAGGTGGTCAGGGTGATGTAGTGGCCGGGCTTGGTGACGCCCGACTCCCTGGGGACCGCGGAGAGCACCTTGACGTCGTACTTCGAGGTCTCGTCGAGGATCGCGTAGACCTTGTAGACGTACCACTTGTCGCGGGTCTCGAAGACGATCGGGTCGCCCTTGGCGACCTTGTCGATGTTGTGGAACTTCGCGCCGTGGCCGTCCCGGTGCGCGGCGAGGGCGAAGTTGCCCGTGCCGCCCGCCGTCGGGAGGGTCGCCTTGACCGGGTCGGTGTAGTAGCCGGCCACGCCGTCGTCGAGGACGTCGGTGGAGGTGCCCTTCTTGACCAGCACCTCGCCGTTCCTCATCGACGGCACGTGCAGGAAGCCGATGCCGTCCTTGGTGTCCAGGGCGCCGGGACCGCCGGGCGCGGACTGGGCCCACTCGTCGCGGACCTTGTGGCCCTGCTGGTCGGCCTTGCGGTCCGCTATGACGTTGGTCCACCACAGGGAGTAGACGACGAACAGGCCGAGGACCAGGCCCGCCGTGATGAGGAGTTCACCGAGGACGCTCACGGCGAGGGCCAGCGGGCGGGTCCCCCTGCGGCGCGCGGCCGGGGCGGGGTCGTCCTCGAGGTGCTCTGCCGTGTCGTCCGTGGTCGCTGCCACTGTCTTCATCTGCCCTTAACTGACGAGCGCATCCGGCTTGCCCTTGCTGCGCGGCCGTTCCTCCACCATCCTGCCCCAGACGATCAGCCGGTACGTGCTGGTGAACTCCGGCGTGCAGGTGGTCAGCGTGATGTAGCGGCCGGGCCGGGTGAAGCCCGACCCCTTGGGGATCGGATCCAGGACACTGGTGTTCGCCGGTGACGTCACCGGCAGCGTCGACGTCATCTTGTAGACGAAGTACGTGTCCTGCGTCTCCACCACGATCGCGTCGCCCGGCTTGAGCCTGTTGATGTACCGGAAGGGCTCCCCGTGGGTGTTGCGGTGACCGGCGAGCCCGAAGTTGCCGGTCTTCGCGTCGGGCATCGCCGTGTTCAGGTCGCCGCGCCCGTAGTGCCCGACCATGCCCTTGTCGAGCACCTTGGACTTGCTGGTGCCCTCGGCGATCGGCACGACCACGTCCAGCGCGGGGATGTGCAGGATGGCGAAGCCCTGCCCCGGTTCGAAGACGCCCGGGCTGCGCTTGCCGCTCGCCCAGTCGTTCTGGAGCTGGTGCGCCTCGTTGCCCGCCTCGGCGTGCGCCCGCACGTTGGTCCACCACAGCTGGTAGGTGACGAAGAGGAGCATCACCACGCCGGTGGTGATGAACACCTCGCCGACGACCCGGCTGATGAGGACGCCGGCGCTCGGTCTGCGGGCCCGGGCCCGCCGGCGGGCCTCCACCCGGGACAGCGGCCGGGACGAACCGGCGTCCTCGTCCGCCGGGCCCCGGTGCGTTCCCCCCGCCGCTCCGCCGTGACGGCCGTGGCGGCCCTTGACGGCCCTTCTGCGGGCCGCGCGGCCGCCCGGTGTGGCTGATGTGGTGGCTGTGGCCGATGGGGCGTCAGACGGCGGTTCCGGCAGCCGCAGCGCCATCGTCTCCTCGTCCGCGGGTGGCGGAGCGGAGGCTCCGGGATGCGGCCCGGCGGGCCCGGGGGCCGGGCCGGGATACGCGTACCCGGGGGGCGTGCCGGGAGAGGCGTAGCCCGGGGGCGTGCCGGGAGAGGCGTACCGCGCCGCCGAGCCACGCGGGTCGTACGGCGCCGAGGCGTACGGCTCCCGTGAGGCGTCGTGGCCCCCCGTGCCGTACCAGTCGGCGCCGGACTCGCGCTCGGGGCGCAGCGCGGTCACGCCGTGGCCCTGCCCACCACCGGGGCGAGCCCCGCCGACCTCGCCACCGCCTGCTGGTCCCCGCACTCCACCAGCCAGTTGGCCAGCATCCGGTGCCCGTGCTCGGTCAGCACCGACTCGGGGTGGAACTGCACGCCCTCGACGGGCAGTTCGCGGTGGCGCAGGCCCATGATGATGCCGTCGTGCGTACGGGCCGTGACCTCCAGCTCGGCGGGCACGGTGGCCGGCTCGGCGGCCAGGGAGTGGTAGCGGGTCGCGGTGAAGGGCGAGGGCAGCCCGGCGAAGACGCCCTTGCCCTCGTGCTCCACCGGCGAGGTCTTGCCGTGCAGCAGCTCGGGCGCCCGGTCCACCACGCCGCCGTACGCCACCTGCATGGACTGCATGCCGAGGCACACGCCGAAGACGGGGACGCCGGTGGCGGCGCAGTGGCGCACCATGTCGACGCAGACGCCGGCCTGCTCGGGCGTGCCGGGCCCAGGAGAGAGCAGCACCCCGTCGAAGCCGTCCTGGGCGTGTGCGGTCGACACCTCGTCGTTGCGCAGCACCTCGCACTCGGCGCCCAGCTGGTAGAGGTACTGGACCAGGTTGAAGACGAAGCTGTCGTAGTTGTCGACGACGAGAATCCGCGCGCTCACTGGTTGTCCACCGTCACATCGTTGAAGGGAAGCAGCGGTTCGGCCCACGGGAAGACGTACTGGAACAGGACGTAGACCACGGCCAGGACGAGCAACAGTGAGATCAGCGCCTTCACCCACGCGTTCCCCGGCAGATGCCGCCAGATCCAGCCGTACATGCCGTCCCTTCCGTCTTCCCACGGCACCGGATTCACGCCGTACGCCACCAGACTAACGGCGCAGGGCCCTCGGTTTCCCGGCCTCCACGGGCCGGGTGGAGTCCAGGTGCGCCCAGACGATCAGCCGGTGACTGTGCCCCCATTCGGGATCGCACGTGGTCAGCGTCAGATAGCGGCCGGGACGCGTGTACCCGGACATACGTGGCACAGGGTCGATCACCTCAACGTCCGTCGGCACGGTTTTGTAGGGCCCTTTGTCGATCCGATACGTGAACCAGGTGGACCCGTCCGTCAGTACGACCGCGTCACCCGGGCGGAGTTCGGGGAAGTCCTTGAACGGGTCGCCGTAGGTGCGCCGGTGGCCGGCGACGGCGAAGTTGCCGGTCTGCCCGAGCCGCGCGGTGCCCGCGTAGTGGCCGAGCCCCTTCCTCAGGGTGCCGGTCTCGGTGCCCTGGAGCACGGGCTTGTTCCACGTGGAACCGAGCCGCGGGATGTACATGATCGCGAAGGGCCGGCCGCTGACGTAGGGCACGGTGCGCGGTGGACCCGCCGCGGCCGCCGGGCCGCCCGCCGGACGTCCACCGGCCGCCGCCCCCGACCACTGGCGGTGCAGCTCGTCGATCTGGTCGCGCATCACGGTGTCGGCCCGCACGCCGGTCCAGAACAGCACGTAGACCACGAACAGCACGATCAGGCTGCCGACGGTGACGCAGAGCTCGCTGACGGTCCTGACGATCACGCGCACCGGCGGCTCCTGTGCGGAGACTGGGCTACTTCACGGGCTTCGCGTAGTGCAGGTCCACTGTGCCCGAGTAACCGGGCAGAGTCACCGTTCCGTCGTCGGTCACTTTCCAGCCGAGGCCGTAGACGTTGACGTACACCATGTAGTTCTGGATCGCCGGGGAGTCGGCGAGCGCCTGCTTGAGCCTGTCCGGGTCGCCGACCGCGGTGATCTTGTACGGCGGCGAGTAGACGCGGCCCTGGAGGATCAGCGTGTTGCCCACGCAGCGCACGGCGCTGGTGGAGATCAGCCGCTGGTCCATGACCTTGATCCCCTTGGCGCCGCCGTTCCACAGCGCGTTGACCACCGCCTGGAGGTCCTGCTGGTGGATGACCAGGTAGTCGGGCTGGGGCTCGGGGTAGCCGGGGAGCTTGGCGGTGGCGTTCGGCGGGGCGTCGTTGAGCGTGACCGTGACGGCCCTGCCGCGCACCGGGCGGGTTCCCGCGCTGTCCTCCAGGCCGGTGAGCTTCTCGTCCTGGGCCTTGGTGCTGCCGTCGTCGCGCTCGGCGAGGGACTCCACGTCGTCGCGCAGGGTGGCGTTGGACTCGTCCAGTCCCTTGTTCTTGCGGCTGCGTTCCTGGATGAGGTCGGACAGCTTCAGCAGGGAGGTGTCCGTGCGGATGTCGGTGCCTTTGGCCGTGTTGAAGCTGGTGAAGAAAATGAGACCGGCGAGGGCGAACACGGCCACGGTGAGGATCCGCACGGGCCGGAAACGGCGGGTGCGGGCCGGGCCGTCGCCCGTTGCCGGGGAGTCGGCGGAATTGCTCAACGTACCCTTATCTCCTTCGGCGCCGCGGAAGCACTACGCTAACGGACGCCCGGGGGAGCGTTCGGAGTCCCCTTGTACGCTGCTTCCGGGCCAGCCAGTTTTCCCTGCGCGGCCACGCAGCGCATCGACAGGAGAGACCCTCGTGCCGAAGTCACGTATCCGCAAGAAGGCCGACTACACGCCGCCGCCCGTCAAGCAGACGGCGGTCATCAAGCTGGACAGCCGCGGCTGGGTCGCGCCGGTCATGCTGGCGATGTTCGTCCTCGGCCTGGCCTGGATCGTCCTGTTCTATGTGACGGACGGCACGCTGCCCATCAAGGCGCTGGGCAACTGGAACATCGTGGTGGGCTTCGGCTTCATCGCGGCCGGATTCGGCGTCTCCACACAGTGGAAGTAGGCCGTCCACGGCGCGTCCACGGCGCGTCCTCGAGCTGAACGCTGCTCTGCCCACGGTTATCCGCTGAGTTATCCACAGCCTTGTGGAATTACCTGGGGAAAAGCCGACGATCTGTGGATAACCCATCGGCCGTTGACACCGGTACGACTGTCCCACTACTCGGCGAAGTGGCCCACGCCCCCTGCCTGACCTGCGCGAACACGGTCCGGTGACAGGGGGCACAGCTGTTCCCGCACACTGTGCACAAGATCCGCCACCGACTGTGGACAACCGGTCGCCTCAGGTGAGCTGAGCCGTTCTGACCAGCGTCATCGCGATGACCGCCGCCAGGACCAGCGCGCAGGTGCCGTACTGCACCAGCGCCCGCCTGCTGCGCGGCGGGTGCACCATCGCGTACCCGATCACGACGCCCGCGACCAGGCCGCCGATGTGCGCCTGCCAGGCGATGTTGAAGCCGGGGCTGAAGGTGATGACCAGGTTGATCACCAGCAGGGCGATGACCGGCCGCATGTCGTAGTTCAGCCGGCGCAGCAGCACCGCGGTCGCGCCGAACAGCCCGAAGATCGCGCCCGAGGCGCCGAGCGAGGGCTGGTTGGGCGCGGCGAGCAGATAGCTGAGCGCGCTGCCGGCCAGTCCGCACACGACGTACAGCGCGATGTAGCGGACACGGCCGAGGGCGGCCTCCAGCGGGCCGCCGATCCACCACAGGCTGAGCATGTTGAACAGGATGTGCATGTAGCTGCCGTGCAGGAACATCGCGGTCAGCAGCCGGTACCACTGCCCCTGGGCGATCCCCTCGACCGAGCCGAGCAGCGGCACGTACGCCTGGCCGAGCAGCTCGAACCGCTCGGTGAAGCGGTCGCCGATGGCCGTCTGGGCCAGGAAGAAGGCGAGGTTGAGACCGATCAGCACCTTGGTGACGAGCCGGGGGTCGGCGGCGACGGCGCCGCCGGCCAGGGTGCGCGGCCTGCTCGCCGCGGGCGCGTGACCGGTTCCGGAGCCGCCGCGCACGCACACGGGGCACTGGAAGCCGACCGAGGCGTCGACCATGCACTCGGGGCAGATCGGCCGCTCGCAGCGGCTGCAGCGGATGCCGGTCTCGCGGTCCGGGTGGCGGTAGCAGGTGGGCAGGCTCTCGGCGTCCTGCGGCCCCTGGCTCGCCGGGCCCTGCGGGCTGCCTGGTGCCTGGTCCATGGGTCCCCTCGATTCGTGATGGGCGGTGCGCACGGATCGCCGTGGGCAACGCACCGCCCCGCTCATCCTTACGGACGAGCGGGGCGATTGGTTCCCTTCCCGAAGCGGCCTCGGGTCAGCCCTCGCGGGTCTCCACGACGACCGACTCGATCACCACGTCCTTCAGGGGACGGTCGGTGCGCGGGTTGGTCTGCGTGGTCGCGATGGAGTCCACGACCTTCTGGCTGGCCGGGTCGGTGACCTCGCCGAAGATGGTGTGCTTGCGGGTCAGCCACGCCGTCGGGGAGACGGTGATGAAGAACTGCGAGCCGTTGGTGCCCGGGCCGGCGTTGGCCATCGCGAGCAGGTACGGCTTGTTGAAGCTGAGGTCGGGGTGGAACTCGTCCTCGAACTTGTAGCCGGGGCCGCCGGTGCCGTTGCCCAGCGGGTCACCGCCCTGGATCATGAAACCGCTGATCACCCGGTGGAAGACCGTGCCGTCGTAGAGCTTCGCCGTGGACTTCTGCCCGGTGGCGGGGTGCGTCCACTCGCGCTCGCCCTTGGCGAGTTCCACGAAGTTTTGGACCGTCTTGGGGGCGTGGTCCGGCAGCAGCCGGACCTCGATGTCGCCGTGGTTGGTCTTCAGGGTGGCGTAGAGCTGCTCGGCCACGATCTGCCTTCCGTTGTCTTCCTGTGCCTGACCGATCCTCCCACGCCCGGCGGAAAACCGGGCCAGTACTCCCGGGCCGCAGGCGCGGCGCGGCGATCCGTGGCATTGTCTACGACAAGCTCACGTTGCCCCGGATTCATCCGCTATCTCACTTGATCACCGTGACCCGGATGCCCGTTCACACATGCCCCAGGGCCCATTGGCAGGCATGATCCGTAAAAGGGTGGAAAGTCGAATTACCGTACGCCACCGAGGAGGAGGAACCCGTGACCCGCATCGACAGCGTGCGCGCCGCGACCGGCTCGGCGAAGGACAGCGTGCTGCACGCCGCGGAAGTGGTGGCGCCCTACGCCGACACGGCCAGGGAAAGGGCCGCGCACTACGCGAACGAGGCACGCGTACGGCTCGCGCCGAAGGTGTCGCTGGCGGCCGACCAGGCCCGCGTGCAGTACGGCGCCCGTGTCGCGCCACGTCTTGAGCAGGCCCGTACGCAGGCGCTGACCTATGTGCCGCCCAAGGTCGACCAGGCCGCCCACGAGGCCGCCGAGCGCACCCGCAAGGCGGCCCGGCAGGCGGCCGAGTACTCCAGGCCCCGCATCGAGCAGGCCGTGGCCTACTCCCGGCCGAGGATCGAGCAGGCCGTCGCCGCGGCCACGCCGGTCGCCGACGAGGCGGCCGCGCGCGGCGCCGCCACGCTGGCCGTGCTGCGTGGGCAGGTCCCGGCCCAGAAGATCCAGAAGCTGGCGCGCAAGCAGGCCCGGCGGGCGAGGGCCGGCCGCGTCGCCAAGGTGCTGGCACTGGCGGGCGTGCTCGCGGGCGGCGCCTTCGCGGCCTGGAAGTGGTGGGACAAGCAGGCCAACCCCGACTGGCTGGTGGAGCCGCCCGCGGCGACCGAGGTGCCCGAGTCGGGCCGGCTGACCTCCGTGGACGGCAGCGGCCAGTCCGTGCTGGACCCCGAGGTCCAGGCCAAGCAGGCGGAGGAGGAGGCGGCGGACCGCGACGAGCGGGGCTGAGCCCGCGCAGGCCGGGCTCCACCGCGGCGAAGCACCACTGCGGCGAAGCTCCCTGCCGGACCACGGATGTGGTCCGGCAGGGAGCTTCGCCGTTCCCGGTGGAGCCTAGGGGAGTCGAACCCCTGACATCTGCCATGCAAAGACAGCGCTCTACCAACTGAGCTAAGGCCCCGCAAGAGGAGCATCCGGCCCCGGGAACCGCGTCCCGGGCGGGTGCCGCAGACCAGAGTACCGGTACACCCCCCGGATCTTCCAAAAGATTGGGGGTCCCCGTGACCGACCACTCTCCGTAAGATGCTCCGCGTGGTTCGCTACAGCGAACCACGGTACTTGGGGAAGCGATGGGGAGACGCTCATGGACGCCGCACAGCAGGAAGCCACCGCAAGAGCGCGTGAACTGCAGCGGAACTGGTACGGGGAGCCGTTGGGGGCGCTCTTCCGTAAGCTCATAGACGATCTCGGGCTCAACCAGGCCCGGCTGGCGGGGGTGCTCGGGCTGTCCGCGCCGATGCTGTCGCAGCTGATGAGCGGTCAGCGCGCGAAGATCGGCAACCCCGCGGTGGTGCAGCGGGTGCTGTTGTTGCAGGAACTGGCGGGACAGGTGGCGGACGGCAGCGTCAGCGCGGCCGAGGCCACCGAGCGCATGGACGAGATCAAGCGGTCGCAGGGGGGCTCCGTGCTCAGCAACACCACGCAGACGACGAGCAGTTCGGGGGCGCCCACGGTCAAGCGCGTGGTGCGCGAGATCCAGTCGCTGCTCCGCTCGGTCGCCGCCGCGGGCGACATCATCGACGCGGCCGACTCCCTCGCCCCGACCCACCCCGAACTGGCCGAGTTCCTGCGGGTGTACGGCGCGGGCCGCACCTCGGACGCGGTCGCGCACTACCAGTCGCACCAGAACTGACGACCGCGCGGGGGCCGTGCGCGCAGGGCCGTGCGCGGGGGAGGAGCGTCGCACAGCCATGGGTGAGGTGTTCGCCGGCCGCTACGAGCTGGCCGACCCGATCGGACGCGGTGGCGTCGGCGCGGTCTGGCGCGCCTGGGACCACCGCCGCCGCAGGTACGTGGCCGCCAAGGTCCTCCAACAGCGCGACGCGCACTCGCTGCTGCGCTTCGTGCGCGAGCAGGCGCTGCGCATCGACCACCCGCACGTGCTCGCCCCGGCCAGCTGGGCCGCCGACGACGACCAGGTCCTGTTCACCATGGACCTGGTGGCCGGCGGCTCACTGGTGCATCTGGTCGGGGACTACGGCCCGTTGCCCCCGGCGTTCGTGCGCACCCTGCTCGACCAGCTGCTGTCCGGGCTCGCGGCGGTGCACGCGGAGGGGGTCGTGCACCGCGACATCAAACCCGCCAACATCCTGCTGGAGGCGACCGGGACGGCCCGGCCGAGGCTGCGGCTGTCCGACTTCGGCATCGCGATGCGGCTGGGCGAGCCCCGGCTGACCGAGACCAACCTCGTGGTGGGAACGCCGGGTTACCTCGCGCCCGAGCAGATCATGGGCGCCGAACCGGACTTCCGCGCCGACCTGTTCGCGGTCGGCCTGGTCGCCCTCTATCTGCTCCAGGGCGCCAAACCGGACGCCAAGGCGCTCGTGGAGCACTTCGCCGAGCACGGCACACCGGGCGCCCCCGCCGGCGTACCCGATCCGCTGTGGCAGGTCGTGGCGATGCTGCTGCAACCCGATCCCGAGGCGCGGTTCCGTACGGCCACGGGCGCGCGCAAGGCGCTCGCCGCGGCGGCCGAGCTCCTGGACGAGCCGGGCCCCGACGACGAGCTGATCGAGGTCTTCGACCAACTCGGGCCGCTGCCACCAGGGTTCGGACCCGAGGGTCCGCTGCGGCGAAGCCCGGGGGTGAGCAGCGAGCTCACCGTGCGGGGCGGGGGCGGGGATGACGCCGAGGGCGGTGAGGGCGACGCCCCCGAGGGCGGTGCGGTGAACCCCTCGGGGAACGCCCCCGGGAACGCCCCCGGGACCTCCACGGGGAGCGCCCCCGGGACTCCCGCGGGAAGCGCCCCGGCAAGCGCCCCCGGAAATCCCACGGGAAGCACCTCGCGGGGCGCACGCCGGGGCACCGGCTCCGTGGCCTCCGATCCGCGCCTCGATCTCCAGCGGGGCTCCGACCGGCCGGTCACCATGTCGGACACCGGCAGCTTCCACCTGCCACCGCCCGTGACCGGGCCCGTCCCCACGCCCGCCCCTTCGCCGTCCCCTCCTCCCGCCGCTGCTCCCCACGACACGACACAGGCGCTGCGCCCGGCAGGCGGCCCGCCCCCGCCGTCCGTCCCCCCGCGCACGGACGCGGTCACCGCGGCGTACACCACCGAGGTCCCGCCGGCACCGGCACCCGGGTCCACCCCCGCGCGGGGCACCTCCCGGCACCGCGCCCGGCGCGCCCGCCGCCCCGGGCCGCCCGCCAAGGTGGCGCTCCCCCTGCTGCTGCTCGCCCTGGCCTGCTACGCCGTGGGCTTCTGGGCACTGGCCCGCGTCTGAGGCGCACCGCGCCGGGCGAGCACCGTCCACACGCCGAGCACCGCCAGGATGACCGTCCCCGCGCCGATCCCGCCCACCGCGAGCACGCGCAGTTCCGTCGTGCCGACGCCCCCCGCGCCGGCCGCCGTCGCCGCCCGCCGGTCCTGGGCGGTGACCTCGAAGAGCCCGCCCGGTACGGACTGTCCGCCGTACCCCGGCCCGGAGCGTGCCGTGCCGTCCACCCGCACCCGCAGGGTCAGCCCGTACGGCCCCGGTCCGAACGAGCCGGCCGTCTGCGCGGCGAGGTGCACGGCGAGGTAGTAGGAGCCGGCGAAGCGCATGCCCTTGACCGGGTCGGCGAAGCCGTAGCGGTTGGCGTAGGCGACCGGCGGCAGGGGCGCGAGGGCGGCCGAAGCGGGGGTCCCCGAGTAACCGGCGTACGCCTCCTCGACGTAGCCGCGCACGGGGTTGTAGAGCGAGAGCGTCAGCGCGCCCTCGGCGTAGCCGCTCCGGCCTCCGGAGCCGGCCAGCTCCGCGGTGGCGGCGAGTTGCTGCCCCCAGTCGACCGGCACCCGGTAGAAGAGGGTCTGGCCGGGCCGCAGCCGGTCCTGCCACACCCCCTGCCCGACCGGGCTCGCCCCGGCGAAACCCGCGCCGCCGGCCCGGTCCACCGGGTGGCCGTCCGGCGGCTCGGGCGAGGCGGAGTTCCAGGTGTCCGGCGCGCTCGTCGCGCCGGCGTGCTCCAGGGGCGGCTCGGTGGCCGCGGTCAGTTCCAGGGGCCAGGTGTCCGGGGAGGAGCCGGTGGCGTCGACGCGCTCGACGAGCACGTAGTAGGTGCCGCGTCCCTGGCACAGTGCGTGGCCGGAGGAGGCTTCGCGCGCCCCCCACGCGGCGACCGGGTGCGGGCTGCGGCTCGCGCCGAAGCGGGTGGCCTGGAAGGAGCAGGTGGTGCCCTGGGCGTCCCGCACGGACACCTGGAGGCCGTCGGTGGCGGAGACGGTGGAGCCGGCGGCGGGCACGGCGGTGGCGGAGACGTAGGCGGTGGTGACCGCGTCCAGGTCGAGGCGGTAGTACAGCTTGGCGCCGCGCGGCAGGGCGCTGCGGTAGGTGCTGCCGGGCTCCAGGAGCGGCGCGTCCGCGGTGGTCCGCGCGCCCTCCACGGCGCGGTCGCCGGCGGCGAAGTCGTACGGCCCCGGGGTGCCGGCGGCCACCGCGGCTCCCGGGACCGGCCCGGCGACGGCGGCCGCCAGGGCCAGCGCCACGGCCGCGAGTGCACGCCCCGCCCTTCGCCCTGCCGTTCCGTCCATTACCGAGCCCCCTCGCATGCGTCCCACCCCGGCGTACAAGACGTCGCCCATCCTGCCCCGCGCGCCGTTGCGCCATCCGCGCATCGGCCGCGAGCGTCCGAAACGCCCGGCTCGAGCGGCGGGACCGCTACACCGGGCGCCGCGACCCCGCAACACGAGGACTCCGCGGAGGGCCGGCCGGGGCGGGCAACACAAAACCCCGACCGCTCGGGCGGTCGGGGCCTGCTCAGTATCGGATGTCGGTGCTCAGGAACCCGTGGGCACGGAGTCGGTCGCCTCCGTCCACAGATCCTGCTCGGCGCGATCCGCCTGGATCTGGCGGTACACGAGGAGCCCGCCGATGGCGGCCAGTGCGACCAGGAGAAGCTTCTTCACCGCGCGACCTCGTCTTTCCTTTGACGTAGGGGACCTCTGGCGCCCGACTATACACACCGACCGATACCGATCGGTGACCTGTCGCTCATGCGCCCATCCGAGTGGTGTTCATCCGAAGAACGCCGCGCCACGGGCGTCGGTCCACCACTTCGCGACCCTCATACACATGATGAGCAAAGTACGCAAATCGCCCAACCCGAAAGTGAGGGGACATGGACCAGCACAAGGTCGTCAAGCTGTGGACCGCCATCGTCACCGCCTTCCTCGCGCTGTGCACGGCGCTCGGACTCGTCACCACGACCGCCACCGCGGCCACGGCCGCCCCGCAGCCCGAGACGGCGCCCAAGAGCACCGCTCTGGTGCCGGCGCAGACGACGTCCTCACCCTGGTCCAGGGTCCATGCCCGGTCCCTGCCCCCCACGATGAAACAGCGCATCCGGGCCGAGGCCCACGGCAAGTCCCCCAGCTGCCGCCACCACCCGCGGGCCGACGCCCCCTCGCTCACCGCGGACACCGAGTGCGCCCCCGCCGCTCCCCCGGTCCGCCCCACGATCCCCCTGCAACGCTGACAGAGCCGCACCGGCCCCGCCGGTGCCTCCCGCAGGCCCCATGACACAACGGCGATCGCGTACAGCAGATCGGCAGTACCGCACCACCAGATGGACAAGATCCCCGGTCGGCATCCGACCGGGGATCTTCGCGTCAGCCCGCGGGCCGTGTCACGGCACGCAGGTCGCTGGACGGCGAGTAGTTCCCCGCCGCGTCGTACGTACGGGCCCGGTACTCGTAGGTGCGCCCGTCGGCGGGCAGCGCGTCGCAGACGGTGACGAACACCGGGTCGGGGCGCGGGTCGTAGCCCTGGTGCGCCACGGTGGTCCAGGCGGCCGTGCCCGCCTCACGGCGCTCGATCTCGAAGCCCGTGAAGTCGCGGAGGGGGGACGGCGTGGAGTCCTTGGCGGTCGCCCGGACGCCGCCCTCGCAGGAGCCCACGAGAAGCTCGGGGGCGCTGGCCGGGGCGATCCTGTCGGGGATCTCCAGCCACACCTCGTTGGTGGCGTAGGCGTCGAGCCCGGCCGGGCTGTAGGTGGTCGTGCCGCCGTCGTTGGTGACCAGGACCCGGTAGTGGCGCCACTCGCCGTCGGGGACGACCGGGGCGGTGGTCCAGGTGTGGCCGGTGGTGGTGCCCAGCGGCACCCACTTCCAGGAGCCGTCCACCTTGTCGTTGCTCAGCACCGTGTAGTGGTCGAACTGCGGCTCGGTGTTCTGCGGCCAGCTCAGCGTGACCTTGCCGGTCCCCTTGTCGTACGTGCCGGTCAGGGACGTGACGACCGGCAGGGGCCGGACGATGGTGTCCGTGCTGCCCGGCGAGGTGTTGCCGGCCTTGTCCCTGGCGCGGACCTCGTAGTAGTACGGCGTGCGGTCGTCGGGGTTGACCAGCGGGTCGGTGCAGCCGCGGGCGGTTGTCGTGGCGACATTCGTCCAGGTACCGGAGCCGACGGGCCGCCGGTAGAGCGTGTAGCCCGCCAGGTCCATCTCCTTGTTGGCGGACCAGGAGACGGTCGTCCTGCGGGACTTGGTGTCGTAGGCGGTCTTCACACCGGTGGGCGCGAGCGGCTTGATCTGGTCGTACTTGGCCGAAGTCCGGGGCGCGTAGGTGAACTTGACCTTGGCGGCGCCGCCCCAGTTCACGTAGTCGACGCGGACGGTGTGCTTGCCGGACGGGATGTTGAAGCCGAGGAAGGTGGAGCGGGCGGTGTCGCCGGTGCCGTACCACAGGTCGATCTGCCGGGCGCCGTCCAGGTACACGCGGACGCCGTCGGTGGCCGAGACGTCGAACATGAACGGGCCGCCGGAGCCGAAGTCGCGGGTGACCGACCAGCGCGCCCCGAAGTTGTCCGCCGGCACGCCGGAGGCCGGGCTGCCGGACCAGTTCTGGTCGATGGCGCTGTCGCAGTCGGTCTTCACCGGGGAGCCGGAGAACGTGGTGTTCTTGTAGAACGTCCGTTTGTAGACGTTGGCCGAGCAGGTGTTGTCGGCGGCGGCCGCCTGCGGAGCGGCGGCCAGCAGGCCGCCGAGGACGACGGCGGACATGACGGCGCCGGTCCGGGCGGCGACGCGACTCTTGAGGGGCACGGGGACCTTTCACGCTGTGCGGTCTTGACGTACAGCGTGGAGACTCCCGGCCCCAGACGAAGGTTGTGCAACCTCGCACTGACGCCGAAGACCCTACGGATGTCAGCGGGGTCCCCAAGATAAAAGACCCCCAGCCGATACTGGCTGGGGGTCTTTTCGCTGGTGGGGCTAACAGGATTTGAACCTGTGGCCTCATCCTTATCAGGGATGCGCTCTAACCAACTGAGCTATAGCCCCGCCGCGCTCTGCGGGGTGTGTGTCCCGCGCGCTGACTCCTGAAGATTAGCGCACGAGGCGGGCAGTCCCAAAATCGGTTGTCCGGGGCCTGTGGGCGCCGCGTCCCGGGCCCTCGCAGGCCGCGGGGACGCGCCCGCTCACTCGTCCTCGGCCAGCGTCAGCTCGATGCCGCCGACGAAGCCCGCCGACAGGTTGTAGATGAACGCGCCGAGGGTCGCCAGGGCCGTCGCGAGGACGACGTCGATGACCGCGATGATCGACGTGAACATCAGCACGTGCGGGAGGGACAGGAAGGACTGCAGGTCGAAGCCGTTCGACTCGTTCGAGCCGGTCGCCTCCGAGATCGTGCCGCCGACCGTCGAGAAGACGCCCATGGCGTTCATGACCATCCACAGCACGGCGGCGGCCACGACGGTGCAGATCCCGAGCGCGATGGAGAGCAGGAAGCTGACCTTCATCACCGACCAGGGGTCGGCCTTGGCGACCCTCAGCCGCGCCTTGCGGGTGCGCGGGGCCGTACGGGCCCCTCCGCCGGTACGCGGGCGGCGCACGGCGCCGGTGGCGCCGCCGTCGGCCGGGTAGGCCTGCGGCGGGTGGTACGGCCCCGTCTGCTGCTGCGGCTGGCGCTCACCGGGCAGCGGGGAGGCCGTCGCCTGCTGCGCCCCGGCGGCCTGCTGCTGGGGCGTCGCGCCCCCGGGGCGGCCGGCCGCGGGCTGCGCCTGCGGGCCTCGGGTGTCCGTCACCGTTCCCCCCTGGGATCCGTGGGTGTGCGGCGGGTGCGAGTCGCTCGCGGGCGCCTTGATCGCTTTCAGCTGGGTCGTGTGCGTGTCGGTCGCACGCGCGGCGGAGCCACGGCCGCCGCCGTCCGTCTCCGTACCCGGGGAGGTACCGGCCGATCCGGGGCCCGTGGCTCCGCTCACGATGACTCACTCCTCGTGCTACTCGGCCGAGGGCGCCTCACCCTCGTCCGTGCCGGTGGTCGCGGCGCCCTCGGCGGTCTCGTCCACGGCCACGTCGCCGTCGACTTCCTCCGCCTCGCGTCCCGCCTCGGCGTTACGTGCGATGCCTACCACGGCATCGCGCTTGCCCAGGTTGATCAGTTGGACGCCCATGGTGTCACGGCCCGTCTCCCTGACCTCGTTGACTCGCGTGCGAATCACTCCGCCCGAGAGTGTGATGGCGAGGATTTCGTCGTGCTCCTCGACCACCAGCGCGCCGACGAGCTCACCACGGTCCTCCACGATCTTGGCGGCCTTGATGCCGAGGCCGCCACGACCCTGGACGCGGTACTCGTCGACTCGGGTCCGCTTGGCGTACCCACCATCGGTGGCAGTGAACACGAACGTACCGGGTCGAACAACATTCATCGAGAGGAGCTCGTCCCCCTCGCGGAAACTCATGCCCTTGACACCTGAGGTGGCACGGCCCATCGGGCGCAGCGTGTCGTCCGAGGCGGTGAACCGGATCGATTGGGCCTTCTTGCTGATCAGCAGCAGATCGTCGTCGGCCGAGACCAGTTCGGCGCCGATCAGCTCGTCGTCGCTTCCGTCCTCCCGCTCGCGGAGGTTGATCGCGATGACACCGCCGGAACGCGGCGAATCGTAATCCTTCAGAGGCGTCTTCTTGACCAGCCCGGCCTTGGTGGCGAGCACCAGGTAGGGCGCGGCCTCGTAGTCGCGGATCGCGAGGATCTCGGCGATGGCCTCGTCCGGCTGGAAGGCCAGCAGGTTGGCCACGTGCTGCCCGCGCGCGTCCCGGCCGGCGTCCGGCAGCTCGTAGGCCTTGGCGCGGTAGACGCGGCCCTTGTTGGTGAAGAACAGCAGCCAGTGGTGCGTGGTGGAGACGAAGAAGTGGTCGACGATGTCGTCTTCCTTCAGCTTCGTGCCGCGCACACCCTTGCCGCCGCGCTTCTGGGCGCGGTAGTCGTCGGCCTTCGTCCGCTTGATGTAGCCGCCGCGGGTGACCGTTACGACGATGTCCTCCTCGGCGATCAGGTCCTCGATGGACATGTCGCCCTCGTAGGGGATCAGCTTGGTCTGGCGGTCGTCGCCGTACTTCTCGACGATCGCGGCCAGCTCCTCGCTGACGATCCCGCGCTGGCGGACCGGCGAGGCGAGGATCTCGTTGTACTCGTTGATCTTCGCCTGGAGCTCGTCGTGCTCCTGGACGATCTTCTGGCGCTCCAGGGCGGCCAGCCGGCGCAGCTGCATCTCGAGGATGGCGTTGGCCTGGATCTCGTCGATCTCCAGCAGCTCCATCAGGCCGCCGCGCGCGATCTCGACGGTCTCACTGCGCCTGATCAGCGCGATGACCTCGTCGATGGCGTCCAGCGCCTTCAGCAGACCGCGCAGGATGTGCGCGCGCTCCTCGGCCTTGCGCAGCCGGAAGCGGGTCCTGCGGACGACGACCTCGATCTGGTGCGTCACCCAGTGGCGGATGAACGCGTCCAGCGAGAGCGTGCGCGGCACGCCGTCGACCAGGGCCAGCATGTTGGCGCCGAAGTTGGTCTGCAGGTCGGTGTGCTTGTAGAGGTTGTTCAGCACCACCTTGGCGACCGCGTCCCGCTTGAGGACGATGACCAGGCGCTGACCCGTGCGCGAGGACGTCTCGTCGCGGACGTCGGCGATGCCGCCGATCTTGCCGTCCTTCACCAGGTCGGCGATCTTCTGCGCGAGGTTGTCCGGGTTGACCTGGTACGGCAGCTCCGTGACCACCAGGCACTGGCGGTTCTGGATCTCCTCGACCTCGACGACCGCGCGCATGGTGATCGAGCCGCGGCCCGTGCGGTAGGCCTCCTCGATGCCCTTCCGGCCGACGACGAGGGCGCCGGTCGGGAAGTCGGGGCCCTTGATGCGCTCCATGAGCGCGTCCAGGAGCTCCTCGTGCGAGGCCTCCGGGTTCTCCAGGTACCACTGGGCGCCGGCCGCGACCTCGCGCAGGTTGTGCGGCGGGATGTTGGTGGCCATGCCGACCGCGATACCCGCCGAGCCGTTGATCAGCAGGTTGGGGAAGCGGGCCGGCAGGACGGTCGGCTCCTGGGAGCGGCCGTCGTAGTTGTCCGTGAAGTCGACGGTCTCCTCGTCGATGTCACGGACCATCTCCATCGACAGCGGCGCCATCTTGCACTCGGTGTAGCGCATGGCCGCCGCCGGGTCGTTGCCCGGAGAGCCGAAGTTGCCGTTGGAGTCCACCAGCGGCATCCGCATCGACCACGGCTGCGCGAGGCGGACCAGCGCGTCGTAGATCGAACTGTCGCCGTGCGGGTGGTAGTTGCCCATGACGTCGCCGACCACGCGCGCGCACTTGTAGAAGCCGCGCTCGGGGCGGTAGCCGCCGTCGTACATCGCGTACAGCACCCGGCGGTGGACGGGCTTGAGACCGTCCCGGACGTCGGGCAGCGCACGGGAGACGATGACGGACATCGCGTAGTCGAGGTACGAGCGCTGCATCTCCGTCTCGAGCCCGACGGGCTCGACACGCATCGCGAGGTCGCCGCCCTCTTCAGGGGTGACGGGAGTGTTCTCGTCGGCCATTGCTGGTGAAGATCCTTCCTGGTGCGGTCAGCTGAGACCGACTCAGATGTCGAGGAAGCGGACGTCCTTGGCGTTGCGCTGAATGAACTGGCGCCGGGCCTCGACGTCCTCGCCCATCAGCACCGAGAACAGGTCGTCGGCCTGGGCGGCGTCGTCGAGGGTGACCTGGCCGAGGACGCGGTGCTCCTGGTCCATGGTGGTCACGCGCAGCTCCTCGGCGTTCATCTCGCCGAGGCCCTTGAATCGCTGGATGGAGTCCTCGCGCACGCGCTTGCCGCGCTGGCGGCCCATCTCGATCAGTGCGTCGCGCTCGCGGTCCGAGTAGGCGTACTCGATGTCGTCCCGGCCCCACTTGATCTTGTAGAGCGGGGGGCGCGACAGGTACACGTGCCCGGCCTCGACCAGCGGCCGCATGAAGCGGAACAGGAAGGTCAGCAGCAGGGTGCTGATGTGCTGGCCGTCGACGTCGGCGTCCGCCATCAGGATGATCTTGTGATATCGCAGCTTCTCGATGTCGAAGTCCTCGTGCACACCCGTGCCGAAGGCCGAGATCAGCGCCTGGATCTCCTGGTTCTGGAGGATCTTGTCGATCCGCGCCTTCTCGACGTTGAGGATCTTGCCGCGGATCGGGAGGATCGCCTGGTACTCGGGATTGCGGCCGGACTTGGCCGAGCCGCCGGCGGAGTCGCCCTCGACGATGAAGATCTCGCACTTGGTCGGGTCGTTGGACTGGCAGTCCGAGAGCTTGCCCGGCAGGGACGCCGACTCCAGCAGGCCCTTGCGGCGGGTCAGGTCGCGGGCCTTGCGGGCCGCCACGCGCGCGGTGGCCGCCTGGATGCCCTTGCGGATGATGTCCGCCGCCTCGTTCGGATTGCGGTCCAGCCAGTCGTTGAGGTGCTCGTAGACCGCCTTCTGGACGAAGGTCTTCGCCTCGGTGTTGCCCAGCTTGGTCTTGGTCTGGCCCTCGAACTGCGGCTCGCTCAGCTTGACCGAGATGATCGCGGTCAGGCCCTCGCGGATGTCGTCGCCCGTGAGGTTGTCGTCCTTGTCGCGCAGCAGCTTCTTGTCCCGCGCGTACTTGTTGATCAGCGAGGTCAGCGCGGCGCGGAAGCCCTCTTCGTGCGTACCGCCCTCGTGCGTGTGGATGATGTTGGCGAAGGAGTACACGCCCTCGCTGTACCCGCCGTTCCACTGCATGGCGACCTCGAGGGACAGGCTCTTGTCCTTGTCCTCCGCCTCCAGGTCGATGATCGTGGGGTGCACCACGTCTCCCTTGCGGGAGTTGAGGTACTTCACGAAGTCGCTGATGCCGCCCTCATAGTGGTACGTGACGGACTTGACCTCGTCCTTCTGGTCGGCGCCCGCCTCGTCCGCGCCGGTGGTGGCCTTCGCCGACTCGCGTTCGTCGGTGAGCCGGATCGTCAGGCCCTTGTTGAGGAACGCCATCTCCTGGAAGCGACGCGAGAGCGTCTCGAAGGAGTACTCGGTGGTCTCGAAGATGTCCGGGTCGGCCCAGAAGGTGACCGAGGTGCCGGTCTCCTCCGTCGCCTCGTGCTTGGCCAGGGGAGCGGTGGGGACGCCCATCTTGTAGTCCTGCGTCCAGCGGTGGCCGTCGGTGCGCACGTCGACGGAGACCTTGGAGGACAGCGCGTTCACCACGGAGACGCCGACGCCGTGCAGACCGCCGGAGACCGCGTAGCCGCCGCCGCCGAACTTGCCGCCCGCGTGCAGCACGGTGAGCACGACCTCGACGGCCGGCTTGCCCTCGGACGGGACGATGCCCACGGGGATGCCACGGCCGTTGTCGACGACTCGGACGCCGCCGTCGGGGAGGATCGTGACGTCGATCGTGTCCGCATAGCCGGCCAGGGCCTCGTCGACGGAGTTGTCGACCACCTCGTACACGAGGTGGTGCAGGCCGCGCTCGCCGGTCGAACCGATGTACATACCGGGTCGCTTGCGGACGGCGTCCAGACCCTCGAGGACGGTGATGGCGCTGGCGTCGTAGGAGGCCGTGACCTCGCCGTTCGAGGGGGCGGCCACGTTCGCGCCGGCGTCGGTGGACGGGATGTTCTCGTTGGGGTTGCCGGAATCGGCCACGAAGCGCCCTTTCTGGCACAGCACGAGCCGGGCTCCTGGGTGTGCCCCCTCTGGGGGAGGGTCGCCGGAGCGGCTGCGGCATGTTGCGTTGGTAAGCCTTGAATCAGCGTTGCTCAGCTTTTCCCGGACGGTCCCCACGTTCGGGGCGGGATCGGCTTCCAGTCTACCGGTAGCGCCGACAGTGATGGGGGTTTGCGGGTACCTGAGTCCTCACGTGGCGCCCTGAACCGGTCTTGGCCGGGTACCGATATGCGGAAGGGGGCTCCAAGAGGCTCACAGCGGCACTCAGCGCTTCCAGCCGTCAACCCTTGGCTACTCCGGGGTCAGGTAAGGGTTCGCAAGCGCGTGCGGTTGCACGACAGGCGCTCGGAACAGCCGTACGACCGCCCTTCGGCGCCCCTGCGCGACCGCTCGGTGACCGCCCTGTGTGAAGTCCGTCACCCTCTTATGGGCAGGTCACCCGTAGGTGTCACCGGGTCCCGTGCTGCCGGGAGCGCGCAGCGGGCCGTAGCGCCGGGGACCTCCGCCGGGACCGTGCACCTTGATGACGCGCACCGCGCCGTGACCCAGGTCCTCGTTGAGACGGGCGACCAGTGTCGGCGCGAGCAGGCGCAGGTTCGTCGCCCACGCCGTCGAGTCGCAGCGCACCGACAGGACGCGCTCGTCCTCGTCGTACTTCTCCGGGACGCAGTGCTTGGCCACGTCCGCGCCCACGATCTGCGGCCAGCGGCCCATCACCCCGCCCACCGCGGCCGGGGTCTCCCAGCCCCGCTCGGTGATCAGCCGGTTGATCGCCGCGCCCAGCGCCATGGGGTCCCGGCCGTCGCCCCGCGCGCCGGAGCGCGCGCCACCGCGCCTGCGCCGGCCGCCCTGCTGCGCCGCGTCGCCGCGGGCGCGCGCCGCCTCCCTCGCCGCGCGCAGCGCCACGCGCGCGAGGTCGACGCCGGAGGGCTGCGCCCGGCCGCCCGGCTCCGGCTGCGCGGGAGCGGGCCCCGCGGGTCCTCCGAGTCCCTCGGATCCTCCCGGGCCTCCGAGTCCTCCGGAGCCTCCCGGGCCTTCGGGGCTTCCGGGTCCGCCGGGGCCTGCGGGTCCTGCGGGACTCATACGCGCTCCACCGTCCCGTCCGACACCGTGAACCGCGTTCCCGTCAGCACGTGCGGCACGTCGTCGTCGACCGCCGCGGTCACCAGCACCTGCTCGCCGGGGGCAACCAACTCGGCCAGGCGCTCGCGGCGCCGGGCGTCCAGTTCGGCGAAGACGTCGTCGAGGATCAGCACCGGCTCGTTGCCCTCGGCGCGCAGCAGGTCGTACGACGCCAGCCGCAGCGCCAGCGCGAAGGACCAGGACTCACCGTGCGAGGCGTAGCCCTTGGCCGGCAGCTGGCCGAGCTTGAGCAGCAGGTCGTCCCGGTGCGGGCCCACCAGGGTCACGCCCCGCTCGATCTCCTGCTTGCGGGCGTCCGCCAGCGCCGCCGTCAGCTGCGCGAACAGGTCCTCGCGCGTGTGCGCCTCACCGGGCGCGGACGGCTTGTACTCCAGCGCCACCGGCCCGCCGCCCGGCGCCAGTTGCTCGTAAGCCTTGTCGGCCAGGGGCCGCAGCGCGGCGATCAGGTCCAGCCGCTGGGCGAGCAGCTCGGCTCCCGCGTGCGCCAGGTGCTGGTCCCACACGTCCAGCGTGGACAGGTCCATCGAGCGGCCGCCGTGCCTGCGGGCCAGCGCGGCCGACTTCAGCAGGGTGTTGCGCTGCTTGAGCACGCGCTCGTAGTCCGAGCGCACGCCCGCCATGCGCGGGGAGCGGGCCGTGATCAGCTCGTCGAGGAACCGCCGCCGCTCACCGGGGTCCCCCTTGACCAGGGCCAGGTCCTCCGGCGCGAACAGCACCGTCCGCACGATCCCCAGCACGTCCCGGGATCTTCCCTGCGGGGACCGGTTGATCCGGGCGCGGTTGGCACGGCCCGGGTTCAGCTCCAGCTCGACCAGCTGCTGCCGCTCACCCTGGCGCACCTGGGCGCGGATCACCGCGCGCTCGGCGCCCATGCGGATCAGAGGGGCGTCGGTGGCGACGCGGTGGCTGCCGAGGGTGGCCAGGTAGCCGATCGCCTCGACGAGGTTCGTCTTGCCCTGGCCGTTGGGGCCGACGAACGCGGTGACGCCCGGGCCGAGCGGGACCTCGGCCCGGGTGTACGAGCGGAAGTCGGCCAGCGACAGATGCGTGACGTGCATGGTCGTACGCCGACCTCCCCCGGCGTCGTGGACCGGCGAGCGGTCCTGCGGACTACTTCTTCTTCCCTACGGCTTCTTCGTCACCGCGTGGCCGCCGAACTGGTTGCGCAGCGCGGCGATCATCTTCATCTGCGGCGAGTCCTCCTGGCGCGAGGAGAACCGCGCGAACAGCGAGGCCGTGATCGCGGGCAGCGGCACGGCGTGGTCGATGGCCGCCTCCACGGTCCACCGGCCCTCGCCGGAGTCCTGTGCGTAACCCCTCAGCTGCTCGAGGTGCTCGTCCTCGTCGAGGGCGTTGACCGCGAGGTCGAGCAGCCAGGAGCGGATGACGGTGCCCTCCTGCCAGGAGCGGAAGACCTCACGGACGTCCGTGACCGAGTCGGCCTTCTCCAGCAGCTCCCAGCCCTCGGCGTAGGCCTGCATCATCGCGTACTCGATGCCGTTGTGGACCATCTTCGCGAAGTGCCCGGCGCCGACCCGGCCGGCGTGCACCGAGCCGAAGTCGCCCTCCGGCTTGAGCGCGTCGAAGACCGGCCGCACCAGGTCGACGTGCTCGGCCTCGCCGCCGTACATCAGCGCGTAGCCGTTCTGCAGGCCCCAGACGCCGCCCGAGACGCCGCAGTCGACGAAGCCGATGCCCTTGGCCGCGAGCTGGCGCGCGTGCTTCTCGTCGTCCGTCCAGCGGGAGTTGCCGCCGTCCACGACCACGTCGCCGGGCTCCAGCAGCCCGGCGAGCTCGTCGATCGTGGTCTGGGTCGCCTCACCGGCCGGGACCATCACCCAGACCACGCGCGGGCCCTGCAGCTTGCCCACAAGCTCCTCGATGCTGTGGACGTCCGCGAGGTCGGGGTTGCGGTCGTATCCGACGACGGTGTGGCCCGCGCGGCGTATCCGCTCGCGCATGTTGCCGCCCATCTTGCCGAGGCCGACGAGACCGAGCTCCATCAGTTGCGTTCCTTAGGTTGCACGACGTGGCGTAGGGCACTTTCGTACCCGCGTCCGAGCCTAAACCCGGACGCTCGCGCACATCCGTGGGCATACCCGCTCATACGTACGCCCTGACCTGCGGCCCCGCCGTCGGCGGGGACCCGCCGGCCCCCGCCCGTCCCCGCTCGGCCGGTCAGCCGCTGAGGCGCACCGGCATGATCAGGTACTTGTAGGCATCGTCGGCCTCCGCGTCCACGGCGGGCTTGCCGCTGAGCAGCGCGGGCTTGGTGGACGTGGTGAACGACAGCTGGGCCACCGGGGAGTCGATCGCGCTCAGGCCGTCCAGCAGGAACGTCGGGTTGAAGGCGATGGAGATGTCGTCGCCGTCGAGCTGGGCGTCCACCCTTTCCACAGCCTGTGCGTCGTCGCTGGAGCCGGCCTCCAGGATGAGCACGCCCTGCTCGAAGCTCAGCCGCACCGGGGTGTTGCGCTCGGCGACCAGGGCCACGCGCTTGACGGCCTCCACGAAGGGGGCGGTCTCGATCACGGCGACCGAGTTGAACTCCGTCGGGAACAGCGTGCGGTACTTCGGGAGGTCGCCCTCCAGCAGACGCGTGGTCGTACGCCGCCCCGCACCCTCGAAACCGATCAGGCCCTCGCCGGCGCCCGAGCCGGACAGCGCCAGGATCACCTGGTCGCCGCTGGTCAGCGCCTTGGCGGTGTCCTGGAGGGTCTTGGCGGGCACCAGGGCGACCGCGGAGACGTCCGGGTTCTCCGGCTTCCACAGGAACTCGCGGACCGCGAAGCGGTAGCGGTCGGTGGAGGCCAGGGTCACGGTGTCGCCCTCGATCTCGATGCGCACACCGGTGAGGACGGGCAGGGTGTCGTCGCGGCCGGCGGCGATCGCCACCTGCTGCACGGCGGAGGCGAAGACCTCGCCGGGGACCGTGCCCGTCGCGTTCGGCATCTGCGGGAGCGAGGGGTACTCCTCCACAGGCAGTGTGTGGAGCGTGAAGCGGGAGGAGCCGCAGACCACCGTCGCCCGTACACCGTCTGTGGAAATCTCCACCGGCCGGTTGGGCAGGGCGCGCGAGATGTCGGCGAGCAGGCGGCCGGAGACGAGAACCGTGCCCTCCTCCTCGACCTCGGCCTCCACCGAGACGCGGGCGGAGACCTCGTAGTCGAAGCTGGACAGGCTCAGCTGGCCGTCCTCGGCCTTCAGGAGCAGGCCGGCGAGAACAGGCGCCGGCGGACGGGCCGGGAGGCTGCGTGCCGCCCACGCCACTGCCTCCGCGAGTACGTCGCGTTCCACCCGGATCTTCACCGTAAGCCGCCTCCTGCTGTCGCGCTCGAGTCCTCAAGTCCTCCGACTCGGTGTCGCCGCCCACAGCGACGGGAAGGACACCGGGGACCAGTCTGACGCACCGCACTGACAACAGGTGCCTGTCGGGGTCAAGTCGCTCCGAGGGGCGGGTGGGCTCGAGAGGGCGAGTTGTGCACAGGCCCCGCTTCGAAACGGATTCCGCTCTCTTACTGGTCGGGAGTAGTAGTAGGGGCTGTGGATACGGTGGATAACCCCGTTTGCCCAGCTCAGCGCGGGAATTTTGTCCACGGGCCCTGTGGGCGGCGGCGGTGGACAACCCAGGGTCTCTGTGGAGAACAGGAAGTTCTGCACACCTCGCCCACAGCCCGAGGGCGGTTCTCCCCAACTGCGTCCCCAGATTTACCCACGTTTCCCACAGCCCAATCCGGCACCTCGGTGTGACGGCTTTCACTCGACGCGGTGAGCCGGTGCGTCGGGTTGCCGAACAGTGGACAGAGGTGTGGAGAAGAGCGCGATCATTGGGGACAACGGGCCCCAGCCTGTGGGCCGCCCGTGGACAACTTCGTGCACAGCCTGTGGATTCCTGCTTCGTCCACAGCCTGTGGAAGGCCTTCGTCCACCATTCCACAGGCGGCTGAGCTGGGCGGATGCCGGTCCGGGGGCCGCCCTGTGGACGCCGCTCGGGACAACTTCGCGGTCCCCAGGGTGTGGACGGGAGAAAGTCGCCGAATCTGTGGAGGGAGGCCGTAACCCGGGCGTCCGATCGAACACGGTGGGCGGCGGTGGGGCGGCGCGGGGGCGGGTCCGGGGCGCTGCTGGGTGCGGATGAGGGCGGGTTCAGGGCGCGGCGGGGTGCGCGCGAGGGCGGTTCCAGGGTGGTGCGGCGGGCGTGTGCGGGGCCGGCGGGGGAAAACCGGAGGGCGCCCCGGGGAGTCCCCGGGGCGCCCTCGGTGGTCGCTCGCGTCAGCCGTTCTTGATGCGGTTGGTCAGCTCGGTGACCTGGTTGTAGATGGAGCGCCGCTCGGCCATCAGCGCGCGGATCTTGCGGTCGGCGTGCATGACGGTCGTGTGGTCGCGGCCGCCGAACTGGGCGCCGATCTTCGGCAGCGACAGGTCGGTTAGCTCACGGCACAGGTACATGGCGATCTGCCGGGCCGTGACCAGCTGGCGGCCGCGCGAGCTGCCGCACAGGTCCTCGACGGTGAGCCCGAAGTAGTCGGCCGTGGCCGCCATGATGGCCGTCGCGGTGATCTCCGGCGTCGAGTCCTCGCCGCCCGGGATGAGGTCCTTGAGGACGATCTCGGTGAGGCCCAGGTCCACCGGCTGCCGGTTGAGCGAGGCGAACGCCGTCACCCGGATCAGCGCGCCCTCCAGCTCGCGGATGTTGCGCGAGATGCGGGAGGCGATGAACTCCAGCACCTCCGGCGGGGCGTTGAGCTGTTCCTGGACCGCCTTCTTGCGCAGGATCGCGATGCGCGTCTCCAGCTCCGGCGGCTGGACGTCGGTGATCAGGCCCCACTCGAAGCGGTTGCGCAGCCGGTCCTCCAGGGTGACCAGCTGCTTGGGCGGCCGGTCGGAGGAGAGCACGATCTGCTTGTTGGCGTTGTGGAGCGTGTTGAAGGTGTGGAAGAACTCCTCCTGCGTCGACTCCTTGTCCGCGAGGAACTGGATGTCGTCCACGAGCAGGATGTCCATCTCGCGGTAGCGCTTGCGGAAGCTGTCGCCCTTGCCGTCGCGGATGGAGTTGATGAACTCGTTGGTGAACTCCTCCGAGCTCACGTACCGCACGCGCGTGCCCGGGTACAGGCTGCGGGCGTAGTGCCCGATGGCGTGCAGCAGATGGGTCTTGCCGAGGCCCGACTCCCCGTAGATGAACAGGGGGTTGTAGGCCTTGGCGGGCGCCTCGGCGACGGCGACCGCGGCCGCGTGCGCGAAGCGGTTGGACGCGCCGATGACGAACGTGTCGAAGAGGTACTTGGGGTTCAGGCGGGCGGTCGGCTCGCCCGGCCCGGACGCCGGGGCGGGCTTCGCCGCCAGCGGCCCGGGGGCGCCGTTGGCGGGCAGGTTCGGACCCACGGGGCCGCCGCGGTGCACATGCCCGGAGCCCCCGCGCGTGCCGTCCTGCCCGGGCGGCTCCCGCCGGCCGCCGTCGCGGCCGTCGTAGTCCCGCCCGTCGTAACCCCTGCCGTCGCGGCCGGGGTACTCGCGCTTGCCGTACTCCCGCTTCTCGTACTCGCGGCCGTCGTAGTCCCGCTGGTCGTGGTCGCGGTTGTCGTAGTCCCCGCGGGACGGCTCGTAGTCAGAGCGCGGCTGGTCGTACCCCCCGCGGTCGGCCGGCTGCGGGCGGTAGTCCTGCGCCGGCGTGGCGTAGGGGTCCTGGGAGGGCGAGGCGTACGGGTCCCGTTCGGGGAAGCCGAGCCGCTGCTGCTGCCAGCCGTAGTCGTCCTGGCCGGGGCGCGGCCAGGCGCCGGGCTCGGGGCGCTGGTAGTCCGCGTACTCCGCGGGATAGGCGGGGCGCGCGGTGGGGAGCTGGTCCGGGCCGTCGGACTGCTGCGGACCGGTGCGCGGCAGCGGGTCGCCGCCGGCGCCGGGGTGCTGGTCGGCGCGCCCGGGCCGGCCCGGGCGGGGGCCGTCCTGCCGGTGCCTGCCGTAGCCGTCGTAACCGCCCTGTCCCTCGTAGCCGCCCTGACCGTCGTAGCCGCCCTGGCCGGTGGGGAGCTCCTGCTCCTCGTAGCGCTGCGGGGCGGACGGTGCCTGCGGGGAGGGTGCCGCGGGAGCCGGGGCCTCGCCGACGGAGCTGTCGACGGTGATGGCGATACGGATGGGGCGGCCGCACTCGCGGCTCAGCGTGTCGCTGACCACGGGCGCCAGGCGGCCCTCGAGTACGCCCTTCGCGAACTCGTTCGGCACCGCAAGCAGCGCCGTGTCCGCGACCAGAGCGAGCGGCTGGCAGCGGCGGATCCAGTGTTCGTCCTTGGTCTCCACGCCCTGCCCGCGGCCGTCACCGAGGAGCTTTTCCAGTACTCGTGGCCACACTGCGGCAAGATCGGCAGGTACGTCAGCCACAGGGCACGCTCTCTCATGGGTCCCACGAACGTGTGGTTCGGGAACGGGTAGGGACGAATCGGAGTCCAGTCACGGTATTCGGGGCGGCCCGTGCGGTTCAAGTTGTTGTCCCCAGCCTGTGGACAGTGTCCCCGGTGACCCCTGGTTTGACCGAATGGCGCAGCCGCGCGTACCGTAACCAGGTCGAGTTGTCGATGGCTGCTGCCGCCTGCCTCCGAAGGGCACAGATCGCGCAAGGTGATCGAAAAGCGGTGCACTCGGGCGTTACTGCGAGCTACTCGTGGGCGCACGGTGACAGCCAGGACGGCACCCCGCAACCACCGATTTCTTCTGGAGCCCCCGAGTGAGCAAGCGCACCTTCCAGCCGAACAACCGTCGTCGCGCGAAGACCCACGGCTTCCGGCTGCGTATGCGCACCCGTGCCGGCCGCGCGATTCTCGCGTCCCGCCGTAGCAAGGGTCGCGCCCGTCTGTCCGCCTGATCCCGGTCAGGTCATGCCGTCGTGCTGCCCACCGAGAACCGGCTGAGGCGGCGCGAGGACTTCGCGACCGCGGTACGACGAGGACGCCGGGCCGGACGCCCACTCCTCGTCGTCCACCTGAGCGGTGCCACGGACCCGCACGCGCCTGAGGAGAGCGCTCCCCCGACGCGTGCGGGTTTCGTCGTGAGCAAGGCAGTGGGTGGCGCGGTCGTACGCAATGCCGTGAAGCGCAGACTTCGCCATCTGATGCGTGACCGGGTCGCCCTGCTGCCCCCCGGTAGCCTGGTAGTCGTACGAGCGCTGCCCGGGGCGGGCGACGCCGACCACGCTCAGCTGGCCCGAGACCTGGATGCCGCCCTTCGACGACTGCTGGGAGGGGGCGCGCGATGAAGTACCCGCTGCTGGCTCTCATCAAGCTGTACCAGTGGACCATCAGCCCGTTGCTCGGGCCGGTGTGCAAGTACTACCCGTCGTGTTCCCACTACGGCTACACGGCCATCGACCGGCACGGCGCGATCAAGGGAACGGCCCTTACCGCGTGGCGCATCCTGCGGTGCAATCCGTGGTCGCTGGGCGGTGTGGACCATGTCCCGCCGCGCAAGCGTCCGCGGTGGCACGAGATGCTGCGCGGCGCCTGGCGCGCACGCAAGGGCGGGACCTCCGCCGCCGAACCGGCCACCGACGGGATCACCCCGCCGAGCCCGGCCGCGAAGACCTCGTCCCATGCCCAAGGAGCATGATTAGTGGACACGATTGCCAGCCTCTTCAGTTTCATCACCTGGCCCGTCTCCTGGGTCATCGTCCAGTTCCACAAGGTGTACGGAGCGATCTTCGGGCCTGACACCGGGTGGGCCTGGGGCCTGTCCATCGTGTCCCTGGTGGTCCTGATCCGCATCTGCCTGATCCCGCTCTTCGTGAAGCAGATCAAGGCGACGCGCGCGATGCAGACGCTCCAGCCGGAGATGAAGAAGATCCAGGAGCGCTACAAGAACGACAAGCAGCGTCAGTCCGAAGAGATGATGAAGCTGTACAAGGAGTCGGGCACCAACCCGCTCTCCTCGTGCCTTCCCATCCTGGCGCAGTCCCCGTTCTTCTTCGCCCTGTACCACGTGCTCAGCGCGATCGCGACGGGCAAGACGATCGGCGTCATCAACGAGTCGCTGCTCGCCAGCGCCCGTCACGCGCACATCGTCGGCGCCCCGCTCGCCGCGAAGTTCACGGACAGCGCCGACAAGGTCGCCGCGCTCGGCGCGTCCCTGACCGACGTACGGGTCGTCACCGCGGTCATGATCGTCATGATGTCGGCGTCGCAGTTCTACACGCAGCGCCAGCTGATGACCAAGAACGTCGACACCACCGTCAAGACGCCGTTCATGCAGCAGCAGAAGATGCTGATGTACGTCTTCCCGGTCATGTTCGCCGTCTTCGGCATCAACTTCCCCGTCGGTGTCCTCGTCTACTGGCTGACCACCAACGTGTGGACCATGGGCCAGCAGATGTACGTCATCCACAACAACCCCACCCCGGGTTCCAAGGCCCAGGCCGCCTACCTGGAGCGCCTGAGCAAGCACGTCACGCACCACGGCAAGGTCCGCAGGCGGAGCGAGAAGGCGATCGTCAAGGCGATCGTCGCCAAGGGCCGCGACCGCAACGAGTTCGAGCGCAAGTTCATCAACGGTCTGAGCAAGGCCGGCCTGGCGGCCCAGGCCGACGGCACCGTGGTGAAGGGCGAGGGCGCCGTCGCGGTGCAGACCGAGGACGGCACGACGACCACCACCACGGCCACCACCGCCACGCCCCGGCGCCAGCAGCCCAAGCGGCAGTCCAAGGCTCAGCGCCAGTCGGGCGCTGTGAAGCCGGCCGGAGCCACCGACGCCGAGCAGGTCCCGCCGACCACCTCGCTGAGCAAGTCCGACGAGCCGCAGGACGCCCCGCCGGCCGCCGCCGACAAGGGCGGACCCGCCAAGCCGGGCAACGGCACCCGCAGCAGGGCCCAGTCCGGCCAGCGCAAGGGCCCGCAGCGGCCCAAGTCCCCGTCCAAGAAGTAAGAAGGAGCCCATCCCGTGACGGAAGGCACCACCTCCGCCGCTGCCGAGGGTGCAGACGCCCTGACCCGCCTGGAGCAGGAGGGCGAGATCGCGGCGGACTACCTCGAGGGTCTGCTGGACATCGCCGACCTCGACGGTGACATCGACATGGACGTCGAGGCGGACCGCGCGTCCGTCTCGATCATCAGCGACTCCGGCAGCCGGGACCTGCAGAAGCTGGTCGGGCGCGACGGCGAGGTGCTCGAGGCGCTCCAGGAACTCACGCGACTGGCCGTGCACCGGGAGACCGGTGACCGCAGCCGTCTCATGCTGGACGTCGCGGGCTACCGCGCCAAGAAGCGCGCCGAGCTGTCCGAGCTGGGCGCCAAGGCCGCGGCCGAGGTCAAGAGCAGCGGCGAGGCCGTGAAGCTGAAGCCGATGACCCCGTTCGAGCGCAAGGTCGTGCACGACGCGGTCAAGGCCGCCGGTCTGCGCAGCGAGTCCGAGGGCGAGGAGCCGCAGCGCTTCGTCGTCGTGCTGCCCGCCTGAGCGGTCACTGGTTCCACCGGCCCCGTCTGCCCGCAGGCGGGGCCGAATTTTGTCAGCCTGGTAGTTCTGGTGGTCGGCGCTGGTCGCGCTGATGCGGTACGGAAGGACGGTCCCCGTGACGGAGGCAGCGGAGCTCCCCCCTGCGCCCGAGCAGGCACGTGACGTATTCGGTGATCGCTTCGCGGATGCGGTCCGGTACGCCGAGCTGCTGGCCGAGACAGGTGTGCAGCGAGGGCTCATCGGGCCCCGTGAGGTGCCACGGCTGTGGGAGCGGCACCTGCTGAACTGTGCCGTGCTCTCCGAGGTCGTGCCCGAGGGGGTGACGGTGTGCGACGTCGGCTCGGGCGCCGGTCTGCCGGGCATCCCCCTGGCCCTGGTCCGCGAGGACCTGAAGATCACGCTGCTGGAGCCGCTGCTGCGGCGCACGAACTTCCTGACCGAGGTGGTCGAACTCCTGGGCCTCGACCATGTGACCGTGGTGCGGGGCCGTGCCGAGGAGGTCATGGGTCAGCTGCCGCCGGTGCACGTGGTCACCGCCCGTGCGGTGGCGCCCCTGGACCGCCTGGCCACCTGGGGCATTCCGCTGCTGCGTCCCTACGGCGAGATGCTGGCCCTCAAGGGGGACACGGCCGAGGAGGAGCTGAAGAGCGCCGCCGCGGCGCTGAGCAAGCTCGGTGCGGTGGAGACGTCGATCCTGCATGTGGGTGAGGGGGTCGTGGATCCGCTGTCCACCGTGGTCCGGGTCGAGGTCGGGGAGAGCCCCGGTGGCGTCCGCTTCGCGGCCAAGCGGGCGAAGGCGGCCAGGACGGGACGGACGCGCCGGCGTCGGTAGCCCGCCACATGCGGTACGGCGGGGAGTCCGATGCGGGCTTCGGCGAGACGAGACGTACTCCACACAAGCTGCCAAAGCTACGCACGACGGAGTGTCGCGACAGTTCGGCCACGGCTGCTGTGCATCGTGTTTCACGTGAAACGTCGCTCACTGCTGCACGGCATCATCAACCGTGGCCGCGCTGCGGCCCAACCTCGCGACCGCAAGCCCCTCGGTTCACTCGGAGAGGGCACGGAGTTGTCCACAGAGGTGGATTTCTCCACAGAAGGACAGGCCTCACTGGTTCACCACCCCGATGGCATGGGAGGCTCTGTTCATTGCGAGCCTGAAGTCGAGGAGAGTGAATCCTTGCGGTCCGACGCCAACATCGCGGGACCGATGACCGATCCGGTCCCCGGTCCCCGTACCGAGTCGATGGGGGAGGATGTTTCACGTGAAACACCGCCCCCGATGGACGACACTCCGATCGGTCGTGCCGCCCAGCTGGCGGTCGAAGCTCTGGGCCGCGCCGGCGAGGGCCTGCCACGTCCGGAGCAGACCCGCGTCATGGTGGTGGCCAACCAGAAGGGCGGCGTAGGCAAGACGACGACCACTGTCAACCTCGCCGCCTCGCTGGCTCTGCACGGCGGCCGTGTCCTGGTGATCGACCTGGACCCGCAGGGCAACGCCTCGACCGCGCTGGGCATCGACCACCACGCCGAAGTTCCTTCGATCTACGACGTGTTGGTAGAGAGCAAGCCGCTTGCGGAAGTCGTCCAGCCCGTCCCCGATGTCGAAGGCCTCTTCTGCGCCCCCGCCACGATCGATCTCGCCGGTGCGGAGATCGAGCTGGTGTCCCTGGTGGCGCGGGAGAGCCGGCTCCAGCGGGCGATCCAGGCGTACGAGCAGCCGCTGGACTACATCCTCATCGACTGCCCGCCCTCGCTCGGCCTGCTGACGGTCAACGCCCTGGTCGCCGGCCAGGAGGTCCTCATCCCGATCCAGTGCGAGTACTACGCGCTGGAGGGACTGGGCCAGCTGCTCCGCAACGTCGATCTGGTCCGGGGGCACCTCAACCCGACCCTGCATGTGTCGACCATCCTGCTCACCATGTACGACGGCCGGACCCGTCTGGCGTCCCAGGTCGCCGACGAGGTGCGCAGCCACTTCGGTGATGAGGTGCTGCGGACGAGCATCCCGCGCTCCGTTCGCATCTCGGAGGCGCCGAGCTACGGCCAGACGGTGCTGACCTACGATCCAGGATCGAGCGGTGCCCTCTCCTATCTGGAGGCGGCACGAGAAATCGCGCTGAAGGGTGTGGGCGTCAGCTACGACGCCACCCACGCCCATATCGGCGCCCAGAACGACCCGAGCATGGTGGAGGGGATGCAGTGAGCGAGCGACGGAGGGGGTTGGGCCGTGGTCTCGGCGCACTGATCCCTGCAGCCCCGACCGGGGAGAAGCCGCCGGCGCAGGCATCGGTGGGAGGTGCCGGGTCCACATCGCCGGCGTCCGTGCCGATTCTGACCGCCGACCGCGGCGATCGCGGAGTGGCTGCGGCGAAGGTGGCCACGCTGCCGCCTGTTTCACGTGAAACAGAGGAGCCGATGGGCGCCGGGATCCCGGAGGCGCCCGCGCCTCCCGTGGGTGCCCACTTCGCCGAGCTTCCCCTGGACGCCATCACGCCGAACCCCCGCCAGCCGCGTGAGGTGTTCGACGAGGACGCGCTGGCCGAGCTTGTCACCTCCATCAAGGAGGTCGGACTGCTCCAGCCCGTCGTCGTACGGCAGCTCGGCCCCGCGCGCTACGAGCTCATCATGGGCGAGCGGCGCTGGCGGGCCTGCCGTGAGGCCGGCCTCGAGGCGATCCCGGCGATCGTGCGGGCCACGGACGACGAGAAGCTCCTCCTGGACGCCCTGCTGGAGAACCTGCACCGGGCGCAGCTGAACCCGTTGGAAGAGGCGGCCGCCTACGACCAGCTGCTGAAGGATTTCAACTGCACCCACGACCAGCTGGCTGACCGCATCGGCCGGTCCCGCCCCCAGGTCTCCAACACCCTGCGGCTGCTGAAGCTGTCGCCTGCGGTGCAGCGCAGGGTCGCCGCCGGAGTGCTCTCGGCCGGTCACGCTCGGGCGCTGCTCTCCGTGGAGGACTCGGAGGAGCAGGACAGGCTGGCCCACCGGATCGTGGCCGAGGGCCTCTCCGTGCGGGCCGTCGAGGAGATCGTGACCCTGATGGGCTCGCGTCCTCAGACGGCTCCGCGCTCCAAGGGGCCGCGCGCCGGTGCCCGGGTCTCGCCCGCGCTGTCGGACCTGGCGACCCGCCTCTCCGACCGTTTCGAGACCCGGGTGAAGGTCGACCTGGGGCAGAAGAAGGGCAAGATCACCGTCGAGTTCGCCTCCATGGAGGACTTGGAGCGCATCCTCGGCACGCTGGCGCCGGGCGAGGGTCCGGTGCTGCAGAAGAGCCTGCTGGAGGGCGGGACGGAGGACGCGGAGGACTGAGCTCGTGGGCGGCTCTTGAGGCCGCTCTCGGCTCGGCCGATCGGCAGGGGCGGGCCGTGTCCGGTGTGTACCGGAACACGGCCCGCTCTTTTGCTTTCAGGCGGTTTCGATGGAATCGCTTCGTGGATACGATTGCGATCGGTATGGCGCATCCACCTGGCGGCACCTTTGAGTGGGAGGCGGGGGCCATGCGAACGGTGAGCCGCACCGGATGGGTGAGCGCGGGTCTGGGACTGGGTGCGGTCGGCGGCTTCGTCGGCGGCCTGATCCGGGAGCGCGGCGCTCTGTCAGCCGCTCGTGACGCCGCGAGCGAAGGAAGCGAGGATCAGCCTTCATGGGCCGTCGGCTCGTACCGCTCACGCTGGACAACCTTCAGGACCTTCCCAAGCGCTGCCGCGCGTGTGTCTTCTGGGAGTTGGACCCCGTCAGCGGCGAAGCCGCGGTGAAGGCGGGCACGCCCGCGCTGGAGAAGGAGGCCTGGATCTCCGCCGTCCTGCTGGACTGGGGCTCCTGCGGCCGGGTCGTCTACGTCGACGACGTTCCGGTGGGCTTCGTGCTCTACGCTCCCCCCGCCTACGTCCCCCGCTCCACCGCGTTCCCCACGAGCCCGGTCTCCCCCGACGCGGTCCAGCTGATGACCGCCTTCGTCATGCCGGGCTATCAAGGGCAGGGGCTGGGCCGGGTGATGGTCCAGACGGTGGCCAAGGATCTGCTGCGGCGGGGCTTCAAAGCCATAGAGGCGTTCGGTGACGCCCGCTGGAAGGAACCGGCGTGCATGCTGCCGGCCGATCATCTGCTGGCCGTGGGGTTCAAGACGGTCCGGCACCATCCCACCCACCCACGGCTGCGGCTGGAACTGAGGTCGACGCTGTCCTGGAAGGAAGACGTGGAGATGGCGCTCGACCGGTTGCTGGGTGCAGTCCAGAAGGAACCGGCCCTGCGGCCGCTGTAGGACAAGCGAATGGGCCAACCCGTCGGGGTTGGCCCATTCGTGTTTCACGTGAAACGTCGCGCGGCTCTCAGGCCGTCGCCCGCGGCGTCACTCGGCGATGAACTCGTCGAGGTCGCGGAGAAGGGCGGCCTTCGGCTTGGCGCCGACGATGGTCTTGGCGACCTCGCCCCGCTGGTAGACGTTCAGCGTCGGGATCGACATGACGCCGTACTTGGCGGCCGTAGCGGGGTTCTCGTCGATGTTGAGCTTGACGACCTCGATCTTCTCGCCGTGCTCGGCGGCGATCGCCTCGAGGGACGGGGCGATCTGGCGGCACGGACCGCACCAGGCGGCCCAGAAGTCCACCAGGACGGGCTTGTCGCTCTTGAGCACGTCCTGCTCGAAGGAGTCGTCGGTCACGTTCTTCAGGGTGCCGGCCACGGCGGGCTCCTTAACTGGTTTGTGCGGTGGGGTGTTGGGGGTGTCAGACGGTGGACTTCTCGGGCTCGGCCTTCTGCTCGTTGTCCGCGAGGGCAGCGAGGAAGCGCTCGGCGTCGAGGGCCGCGGAACAGCCGGTACCGGCGGCGGTGATCGCCTGGCGGTAGGTGTGGTCGACCACGTCGCCGGCGCCGAAGACACCGGTCAGGTTGGTGCGCGTGGACGGGGAGTCGACCTTCAGGTAGCCCTCCTCGTCCAGGTCCAGCTGGCCCTTGAACAGCTCGGTGCGCGGGTCGTGGCCGATCGCGATGAACAGGCCGGTGACCGGCAGATCCGAGAGCTCCCCGGTCTTGAGGTTGCGCAGCTTCAGACCGGTGAGCTTCTGCTCGCCCTGGATCTCGGCGACCTCGCTGTCCCAGACGAACTTGATCTTCGGGTCGGCGAAGGCGCGCTCCTGCATCGCCTTGGAGGCGCGCAGGGTGTCACGGCGGTGGACGATCGTCACGGACTTGGCGAAGCGCGAGAGGAAGGTGGCCTCCTCCATCGCGGTGTCGCCGCCGCCGATCACGGCGATGTCCTGGTCCCGGAAGAAGAAGCCGTCACAGGTCGCACACCAGGAGACGCCGCGGCCGGAGAGGGCGTCCTCGTTCGGCAGTCCGAGCTTGCGGTGCTGCGAGCCGGTGGTGACGATGACGGCCTTCGCCCGGTGCACGGTGCCGGCGGTGTCCGTGACCGTCTTGATCTCACCGGCCAGGTCGACGGCGACGACGTCGTCCGGGATGAGCTCGGCGCCGAAGCGCTCGGCCTGGGCCCGCATGTTGTCCATGAGGTCGGGGCCCATGATGCCGTCGCGGAAGCCGGGGAAGTTCTCTACCTCGGTGGTGTTCATCAGCGCACCACCCGCGGTGACGGCGCCCTCGAAAACCAGCGGCTTCAGCGACGCGCGCGCGGTGTAGAGCGCCGCCGTGTAGCCGGCGGGCCCGGAGCCGATGATGATCACGTTACGGACGTCGCTCACGGCTTGATTCCTCGTCTCTGGACTGAGTGTGTCCTACGGCCGGTGGGAGCCTTGCTCGCAGCTCTCACCCCACCCAACGGATCCTAAGGGGCGCGCATTCCCGGTGTGCCCGGGCACACGGAGGCCCCGACACCGGAGGGAATACCACGGGTGCCGAGGGTCAGGCGTCGGTGCTCAGGAACGCGCGTAGGAGTGGGTCAGAAGGACCTTGGCCGCGGCCGAGGGGCGCTGTACGCAGGACGCGTCGACGACATAGGCCGTGACCCGGGTGGTGTCGCCCGAGGTGTCGGGGAGCACCACGAGATAGGCGCTCTTTCCGTCGTAGGTGCCCGGCTGGGCGGCCAGAGGCGTGCCGCTGTTGTTGATGGCTTGCCGGACGCAGGAGGGCACCGAGACGGTGGGCTGGCTCTTGAGGACGTTGGGTCCGTCGGTGCCGGTGGCCGAGTCCACACCGAAGCTGTGGGGGGCGTGAGTGGTGCCCTGGGACTTCTGCGCCTTTTGCAGGAGGCCGGCCACCTGGTGCTGCAGCGTGCCGGAGGCGAAGGTGTCGGCGGAGGCGCTGGGGCGGCCCTGTGCCGTGGTCCCGCCGTCCTTGCCTTCGTGGGTGGTCGCCAGGACCAGGGAGACGACGCCCAGGGCCGCGACGGTGAAGGCGGAGCCCAGGACGGCGATCCTGCGGCGGCTGCGGCGCGTGCGGGCCGCGCGGCCGGGTCCCGCGCTGGAGGCGCGAGCATGGCCCGAGGGGCGGTCGGCAGGGGTGCGGTGGGGGCGGTCCTCGACCGATGTTTCACGTGAAACATGCGTGCCGTCGCCGGAGACCTCGGTGGAGGCACGGGCCGCCTCGGCGGCGAGAGCCGCGTCGATACGGTCCGCGATGTCCTGGGGCATCGCCTGGGCCTCGGGCATCGCGTCGGTCTCGGACATGGCGCCGAGCAGGCCGCGGATCTCCCCCAGCGACGCGTGGATCTGAGCGCACTGCTCGCACTCGTCGAGGTGCCGCCGGACGTCCTCGGTTCGGGAAGCGGACAGCAGGCCCTCGGTGAGGTCGGAGATCTCCGTGACGTCCGGGTGCCCGGCCGTGTCCGTCGTGGCTGTCACGCTCGCCCACCTCCGCCCTTCACAGCAGTTGAATCACTTGGCCCGGTGTTCCGCGCGCCCCTGTCGCCGGGGCCCGCTGCCGGTGGGACGGATGTCCCCTGTACCCGGTTCCGGCCCGGGTCCTCTTCTTTTCCGGCACCCGCGCCTTCCGGCCGCAGATGGGTGAGCAACGGCAGCAGCCTGGCTCTGCCCCGGGCGCACCGGCTCTTCACCGTTCCGGTCGGCACGTCGAGGATGCGGGCGGCCTCGGCCACGGGGTACCCCTGCATGTCCACGAGGACGAGCGCGGCCCGCTGGTCCGGCGGAAGGGTGCCGAGGGCCTCCACGAGCTGCCGCTGGACGTCGTTGCGCTCGGCGGGCGCGGAGGCCGACTCGTGCGGCTCCAGCAGTTGCTCCAGGCGCTCGGTGTCGTCCACCGGTGAGGTCTTGCGCGAGGCCGCCTTGCGGGCCCGGTCCAGGCACGCGTTCACCGTGATCCGGTGCAGCCAGGTGGTGACGGCCGACTGCCCGCGGAAGGTGTGGGCGGCCCGGTAGGCGGAGACGAGGGCGTCCTGCACCGCGTCGGCCGCCTCCTCGCGGTCGCCCAGCGTCCGCAGGGCGACGGCCCAGAGGCGGTCGCGGTGCCGTCGTACGATCTCGCCGAAGGCGTCGGGGTCACCCGCGACATGGCGGCCCAGGAGGTCCTGGTCGCTCACGCCGTCGTAGGCGGTGTCGTCCGCCATCCGGCCCCCTCCCCCTCCGTGCGGCGTCAGCCGGTGAACTTCACATCCGTGATGGCCTGCTTGTAGCCGGCGCCGCTGTAGCCGTCACTGGGCGCCTGGGGCACGTCCGTGATCCACAGCAGGACGAAGCGCGTCTTCAATGACTTCGCCGCCTTCACCGTGAGAGAGGTGCCGCTGGTCGTCGCGGTTCCGATCTCGGTCATCCCGTCGACTCCGGTCGAGGGGGTGAGGGAGTCGGTGGCGTACAGGTGGACGGTGGTGTGGTCTCCGGCGTACCGGAGCGCTATCGACGCGGACGCGAGGGTCTTCGCCGAGCCGAGGTCGTAGACGATGCCCACGCCGGGCTTGTAGGGCGCAAGCCTCGGGCCGGCGTTGTATCGCTTGGTCCGCCAGTACGTCGAGCTGTTGCCGTCATAGGTGTTGCCGACGGCTTCCGGGGCCTGGGCGTCACCGCTCGCCACGTACTCCCGGGCGCCCTGGATCTCGAGGGGCTGGGTCGGCTGGGGCTTGTTGCCGTTCTTCTCGCTGCCGTCCTGGGTCTGCGTCTGGGTGTCGTTGCCGGCCTTGCCCCCCTGGTCCATCAGGGCGTCGGCGAGCTGCCAGCTGCCGAGCCCCAGGGCGGCGATGAGGAGGGCCGAGACCGCCCACTTCAGTGCCTTCCCGGTACGGCTCTGCAGCGGGGGCGGCGGCGCCGGCACCGGCTGGCTGACACCCGGGTGCGGCACCGGGCGGCCGTACGTGCCCTGCTGGTACGAGGTGTGCTGGTACTCCGGCGGCGCGGTGAACGCGGGCTCCGGCGGGCGGATGCGCGGCATCTCGCCGATCGCCTTGACCAGTTCCTCCGGCGTGGTGCACGGCGACTCGTGGCGGGACGCGGTGGCGCCGTCGTTGGCGAGGGCGCGCATGGACAGCTCGGACAGGCCGCGGTGGATGCCGGCGCGCACCTGGTCCGGGGGGATGAGGCCGATGTCCTTGGGCAGGCCGGCCAGCCCGTAGGCATCGTTATCGTACGGCCAGCGCTGGGTGAGCGCCGCGTACAGCAGGGCGCCGATCGCCTCGGTGTCGGTGCGCTGCGGGGTGTCGGAGCTGATGCCGCGCAGGGCGGCGTTCACGGCGAGGCCGCGGATGCGCCACTGGCCGGTGGAGGTGCGCAGCACGGCATTGGGGTTCAGCCGCAGATGGGCGAGGCCCTCGCGGTGCGCCGCGGCCATCGCCGAGGAGACCTGGCTGACCAACTGGTAGGCGTCGTGCGGCTCCAAGGGGCCGGAGGACAGCAGCGTGGTCAGTTCGGTCGCGTCGGGCAGCCACTCGTGGACCACGTAGACGAGGTCGTTCTCCTCGACCGCGTCGAGGACTTGGACGAAGCGCGGGTCGCCGAGCAGCGCGGAGGAACGGGCCGCTGCCAGCACCGAGCGGGCGCGGGCGTGATGGGCCGGCAGCACGTGCACGCCGACCGCGCGGCGCAGCTTCTCGTCCACCGCGCGCCAACTGCTGAATCCGTCCAGACGAGTGACGCACTCCTCGAGGCGATAGCGTCTGGCCAGCTTGTGACCGCTGTGCAGTTCGGGCGTCGAGGCCTTCTCCGCGGAACGCCCGGTCTCGTTGCTTCCCTGTGCCTCGTCGTTGTCCGTGTCCCGCTCCCGGTTCTGCGCCACCCCGTCGGCCGTGGACTGGTCCGCCTTGGCGGTCAGCGGCTCGTCACCGCTGTTGTCTGCCACGTCGACGGCAGCCGTGCTCCGTTCCGCCACCGTCGCTCCTGCCTCCCCATCCGTTGCGCGCTGTCCGACGCCGAAACCAATTGTGCCCACAGTCCGCCGCTATGCACGACACACAGCCGCGGACGAAGGTTGTGCGCCTACCCCTGCCTCAACGCCCCAGGCGCCCACGGACCATGCCCACGAGGGAGTTGAGTTCCTCGATGCGCATGCGGCGGGCGGCGACGAAGAAGACGCCGAGCAGCAGCGCGCCACCGGCCAGCAGCGCCGCGAACGACCCGACGACGCCCTGCCCGAGCGTATGGCCGATGCCGTAGCAGACCGCCCCGCTGACGAGCGCCGCCGGCACCGAGGCGATGCACAGGCGCGCGTAGGTCCGTGTGACGCGCGAGCCGTCGAGGTCGCCGCCGAGGCGCTTGCGCAGCCTGCGCCACGCGACGCCCACGCCGATCGCGTACGCCAGGCCGTACGAGGCGGCCATGCCGGCGACGGCCCAGCGGGACGGCAGCAGCATGTAGCACAGGCCCGAGGCGGCCGCGTTGACCGCGGCCACGATGACCGTGTTGTAGAAGGGCGTCCGGGTGTCCTCGTAGGCGTAGAAGGCGCGTAGGACGACGTACTGCACCGAGTAGGGGATCAGGCCGAGGGCGAACGCCATCAGCATGTAGCCCATGTTGGTGGCGGCGCCAGTGCCGGAGGAACCGAAGATCAGGGTGCACATAGGGATGCCGAGGGCGAGGAACCCGAAGGCGATGGGCACGATGGCCACGGCCGTCGTCCGCAGTCCCTGCGAGATGTCGTCGCGGACGGCCCCGCTGTCGCCCTCGGCCGCCGAGCGCGAGATGCGCGGCAGCAGGGCGGCCATCAGGGAGACCGTGATGATGGCCTGCGGCAGACCCCAGACCAGCTGGGCGTTGGCGTAGGCGCTGAAGCCGGTGCCCGGGATGTCGGTGTCCTTCACCGAGGCGGTGGCGAGCTGGGTGACCACCAGGGCGCCCGCCTGGTTGGCGAGGACGAACAGGACCGTCCACTTGGCGAGCACGGCGGCCTTGCCCAGGCCGTGGCCCCTCCAGTCGAAGCGCAGACGGAGCCTGAAGCCCGTCTCGCGCAGGTAGGGGATCATCGCGAGCGCCTGCACGACCAGGCCGAGCAGCACGCCGATTCCCAGCAGGCGCTGGCCGGCCGGCGGGATGTTGGCGACGTTCATGTGGGAGTTGGCGGCGGTGCCGTAGACCCACAGGAACATGCCGAGCGTGGCGATGATGACGACGTTGTTGAGGACCGGCGTCCACATCATCGCGCCGAACTTGCCCCGGGCGTTGAGGATCTGGCCCATCACCACATGAATGCCCATGAAGAAGATCGTGGGCAGGAAGTACCGGGTGAAGGTGACGGCCACCTCGTTGGCGGCCGGGTCGCTGGCCACCGGGTTGGACAGCAGCCGGACCAGGAGCGGGGCGGCGGCCATCGCCAGCGCGGTCAGGACGCCCAGCGCCACGATCACCAGGGTCAGGAGCCGGTTGGCGAACGCCTCGCCGCCGTCCTCGTCCTCCTTCATGGCCCGTACGAGCTGCGGGACGAACACGGAGTTGAGACCGCCGCCGACGGTCAGGATGTAGATCATCGTCGGCAGCTGGTAGGCGACCTGGAAGGTGTCGCCGAGGAGGGCCGTGCCCAGGGCGGCCACGATCATCGCGGAGCGGATGAACCCGGTCAGGCGGGAGACCATCGTGCCCGCCGCCATGACCGCGCTCGACTTCAGCAGGCCCGAGGCCCGGCCGCCCTTCTTCGCGGCCGCGGGCGGGGCGGCCGGCTCGGCCGCCGGCGCGACGGCCACGCCGGGCCCGGGGGCCGGGGCGTAGGCGCCCGCAGGTCCCTGGCCGGCGGCCGGAGCCGGAGCGGGGCCGGGAACCGAGGGGGCCCCGGTGGCAGGCCTCGCGTCGGCCTGCTGCGGGGGCTGGTAACCGTACTGCCCGGGGTCCTGCCGGTCGTAGCCGCTCTGGCGTGCCTCGGGGTGGCCGCCCTGCTGCTGGTCCCGGAAGAGGTGCGCGAAGGCGTCCGGCTCGTGGCGCTCCTCGGCGGAGTGGCTGACGAGGTCGTCGACGCCGACGAACTGCGTGGTGCGGGGGTCCTCGCCGTACGGCATGTGCCGGGCGGCCGCGCCGGAAGGCTCCGGGGGCGGTGTCCGGGCCCACACGCGGGGGTCGGGGGCGTACGGCGACTGCGGCGGCGTGCCGTAGAGCGGCGGCTGCTGCCCGTACGCGCCCGGGGGCGGCGGCGGGTGCGCGGCGCGGTCGTACAGCGCCTCGCCGACGGGGTCCTGGGCGGTGAGGTCCCGGCCCCGGTAGGGGTCCTCGTCGTAGGCGTCCTGGAGGTACATGTCCGCCGGAGGCTGCGGCGGTACCTGGCCGGGCTCGGGCGGCGGGCCGTCGGGGTAGCCCGAGCTGCCCACGGCGCTGCCGTGGTCACCGTCGTACGGCGCGTTCATGCTTACCCCACCTCATCGTCCCAGGCCCTTTGGCCACGACATCCTCAACGGTCCACTTTCTCACCCGTGCCGGACGGGTCGGCGTTTTCCGCTGCGGTGTCCGGTGTCGGGTCACTCGCCTGCTCCGGGTCGCCTTCCCGGGGCCGGGTGTCCGACTCCTTCTTCTCAAGACGGTCCGCCGGGCCCTCGGGGTTCTGCCCGGAGCCGGGGTCCTGCTCGCCATCGGGGTCCTGCCCGCCTTCGGGGTCCGGCGCGTCCCGGCCGTCGTCTCCGTCCGGGCCGTCCTGCGCGGCCTCCGCGTCCTCGCGGGCCGCGGCGCGCTTGCGCTGGGTGTACATCCGGAAGCCGGCGAGGACAAGCAGCAGGACGCCTCCGCCGATGACCAGCATCACGGTGGCGGTGATCTCGGTGACCTTCACGTCGAAGGAGACGGGGTCGCCGTACTCCTGCCCGTCCTGCGTGTAGAGCTGGGCGACGACCGTCACCCGCCCGTTGGCGTTGGCCGAGGTGGTGAACTTCACCGACTGGCTGTGCCCGCCGGAGACCGTGACCGGCTGCTCGCTGTAGGCCTTGCCGCCGATCTTGAGACGGGTGGGGTTGGTGGAGGTGAGCCGCAGCACCAGGTGGTCGACGCCCTGCACCAGGTTGTTCTGCACGGTCACGGGGATCGTGGCGCTGCGGCCGGAGAGCTTGGTCTCCGACTTGTCGATCAGCTTGACCTCCTGGGAGAGGTCGTCGAGGTAGGCCTCCACACCGTCGCGGAAGCTCTCCGCCTCACCGTCCCGGCCGCGCCACGACACGGACATCTCCCGGTTCATGGCACGTCCGAAGGGCGTGACGACGCGGGACTCGTCGGTGAGGATCACCTTGAAGTTGTCGACCTTGTCCTGCGTCCTCGCGATCGCGGCGAAGGCGCTCCGGCCCAGTTCCCGCTTGCGCAGCGAGGAGGGGTAGTCGGCCGTCGACGGGAGCCGTGTGGCGGCGCTCGGGTCCGGCTTGGCCTTGGCGGCCGCGGCCAGGTCCTGCGGCTGGGACCAGGTGCTCTGCTGGAGGGCCGTCAGCGCCTGCGCCATGGCCTGGGCCTGGCTCGCGGTCGGCATGCGCTGCGGGGCGACGACGATGCTGCGCTGCTTGCTCGTCTGGCCGTCGATCTCCAGGCTCTGGGCGAGGAACCGCTGCACGGCGAGTGTGGTGCTGCCGGCCCTCGTCATGTCGTCCTCGAACGCCGTGGACAGCCGCTCGTCGGCGACGACCGCCGTGGTGCCGCCGCCGATCGGACGCGCGGCCGACGGCGTGTAGGTCAGGCCGCCGTTCTCCTCGAGGCTGTCGCTGCGCGCGATCACCTTGTCGGCGCCCGCCGAGGTCGCGACCTTCACGATCGACGGATCGACGGCGCCGTCCACCGGCCAGGCGAAGTCCGTGCCCGGTTTCACGTGCAGCACCGTCTCCACCGTGCTGGCGGCGACGTCGGTGGCGTCCCTGAGCTGGCTGAGCGAGCCGGTGACGCTGGTGCCGTTGTGGGCGAGGGAGGCCAGGTCCGGGTCGGCGAAGGGCAGCGCGACGACCTCCTTGCCCGCCACCGCCTGCTGGAGCTCGGAGAGCCACTGCTTGGCCACCGCCTGGTGCGTCCCCGGCACCGGGGTGCCGCCCTTGGGGTCGCGCACCCGGTAATTGCGCGTCATGGCGTCGACGGAGGCGAGCAGGTCGGGGTCGATCACCCAGGTGACGTCGAGGTCCTTGCCCAGCGACAGCATCTGCTGCAGACGGCCGCCTGGCGAGATGTCCCTGGCGAGATCGTCGTTGAGGAAGACCGGCGTCTGCTGCTCGCCGGGGCCGGTCTCGGCCGTCATGTGGACGCCGGCGACGAGCGGCCACAGGAAGGTCGTCTTCGTCTTGGTGTCCGCGTCGGAGGACTGCCACGGCAGGAACGTGTGCTGGATGCCCAGCACCTGCTCCCAGGGCTGCGCGGCCGTCTGACCCGACAGGGACACGGAGAACTCGTAGACGCCGTTCCCGCCCAGGTTCAGCTTGTCGACCGGGACGGAGATGCTGAAGTGCTGGGCGGCGCCCGGGCCGAGCGAGGCGAACTTCTGCACGTACTTGCCGCCGACCTCGTCGCCGTCGGCCCCCGGCTCGAAACCGGTGCGCCGGGCGACGGCGTCGATCGCCGAGCGGGTCTCCAGCTCGGGACCCAGCCGCAGACCCACATGGGCGTCGGTGACCGACTGCTTGCCGTTGTTGGTCACCGTACCCGCGACGGTCACGGTGTCCCCGTCGCTGGGAGCGCCCGGGGTCAGCGAGTCCAGGGCGACGGCCACCGTGCCGGAGCCGGAGGCGGTCCGCACGGCGTCCTGGCCGGCGGCCTGCGCCGGCGACGCGGCGGGCAGCTGCAGCAGACCGGCCAGCAGGGGCGCACCGGCGAGCAGAGCCCCGGCTCGCCGCAGCAGGCGGCGGGCAGGTGAGGGACTGGTCCCCAGGAAGTCTGCCGCCTCGGCCACGCGCTCGCCCGTCCCTCGTCGTCGTCAGTGGTCTCGGAATGTGCGTCCAGGCATCGTAACGATGCGCGCCCAGGGGAAGTGCCGCGGAGGCGGCCCCAAGATCGGCTCGGAGCCGCGGAGCGCCCTGATGCGCACGAATATGGGGGACCTGTTCCGTAGGTCACAAGAGCTGTGCTTGTGGCTGTATGGGACGAGCTGTCCAGGCCGTCAATGGCGAGGCGGCCGGGCGCCCCGGCCACGTACCCTCTTCTGTTGTGCCGAACGCCAACGAAGACAACCCCACTGCCCTGAGCCAGGTGCAGCAGCGCGCGGTGAGCGAACTGCTGCGGGTGGCCCCTGTCGCCGACGATCTCGCGCGCCGCTTCCAGGAGGCCGGGTTCTCACTCGCCCTGGTCGGCGGCTCGGTCCGGGACGCGCTGCTCGGCCGGCTCGGGAACGACCTGGACTTCACGACCGACGCCCGGCCCGAGGACGTACTGAAGATCGTGCGGCCGTGGGCGGACGCCGTCTGGGAGGTCGGGATCGCTTTCGGCACGGTCGGCGCGCAGAAGAAGGCGCGGGTCGAGGGCGCCGAGCGCTGCTTCCAGATCGAGGTCACCACCTACCGGTCGGAGGCCTACGACCGGACCTCCCGCAAGCCGGAGGTGTCCTACGGCGACTCCATCGAGGAGGACCTCGTCCGGCGTGACTTCACGGTCAACGCGATGGCGCTGGCGCTGCCGGAGAAGGAGTTCATCGACCCGCACGGCGGGCTGGGCGACCTGGCGGCGCGGGTGCTGCGCACTCCCGGGACGCCCGAGGAGTCCTTCTCCGACGACCCGCTGCGCATGATGCGGGCGGCGCGCTTCGCCGCTCAGCTCGACTTCGAGGTCGCCCCCGAGGTCGTCGCCGCGATGAGGGAGATGGCCGGCCGTATCGAGATCGTCTCGGCCGAGCGGGTGCGGGACGAGCTGAACAAGCTGATCCTCTCCGCTCATCCGCGCAAGGGCCTGACCCTGCTTGTCGAGACCGGCCTCGCCGACCACGTCCTGCCCGAGCTGCCCGCGCTGCGCCTCGAGAGCGACGAGCACCACCGGCACAAGGACGTCTACGACCACACGCTGATCGTGCTGGAGCAGGCCATGGCGCTGGAGGAGGACGGGCCCGACCTGACCCTCCGGCTGGCCGCCCTGCTGCACGACATCGGCAAGCCGCGCACCCGCCGCTTCGAGAAGGACGGCAGGGTCTCCTTCCACCACCACGAGGTGGTCGGCGCGAAGATGACCAAGAAGCGCATGACCGCTCTGAAGTACTCCAACGAGCTGGTGAAGGACGTCTCGCACCTGGTCGAACTGCATCTGCGCTTCCACGGCTACGGCACCGGCGAGTGGACGGACTCCGCGGTCCGCCGCTACGTGCGTGACGCCGGCCTGCTCCTGGACCGCCTGCACAAGCTGACCCGCTCGGACTGCACCACGCGCAACAAGCGGAAGGCGGCCGCGCTGTCGCGGGCGTACGACGGGCTGGAGAAGCGCATTTCCGAGCTCCAGGAGCAGGAGCAGCTGGACGCGATCCGCCCTGACCTCGACGGCAACCAGATCATGGAGATCCTGGGCGTCAAGCCGGGCCCGGCCGTCGGCAGGGCCTACAAGCACATGCTGGAGCTGCGCCTCGAGCACGGCCCGATGGAGCACGACGCGGCAGTGGCAGCACTCAAGGAGTGGTGGGCGCAGCAGGAGCAGGACGAGCGGAGCTGACCAGGAGAGCCGAGTCCGTGGGCGCGGGGTCATGTTTCACGTGAAACATGACCCCGATGACTCCGACGAGCTCGTCCGCCCATGACGAAGGGGCGATGTTTCACGTGAAACATCGCCCCTTCGTCATGACTCACCCAGGCGCTACTTGGCTTCCTTGAGGCAGAGCACCACATTGTGGCCGGTGCCGGTCTGGACGTAGGAGATCGTCGCGTCGCTGACGGCCTTGCACTTGTTCTCGTCGGTGGAGCCGTCGAACTTCTGGACCACCTTGTACTGGGCCTTGCTGGACGAGCAGTCGACCTCGTTGAGGTCGGCGTTGGTTTCCGTGCCGTCGTTGTGCATGCAGGCGCCGACCGAAGTCGTCTCGGCGTCGGTCTCGCTGGCCCACCAGCCGATGCCGAACTTCACGGCGGCGGCGATGATCAGGACGACGATCGATCCGACGATGCGGAGGGCATTCTTCCGGCCGGGCTTCGCCGGCGCGGGCGGCGGCGGAACCGGCGCGCCCTGCTGCTGCGGGAAGGGGGCGTACGGCTGCTGCTGCGGGACTCCCGGCTGGCCGGGCTGCTGCCCCATGGGAGCGGTGGGCGCCTGGGCGTACGGGTTCTGGCCCTGGGGCGGCGGAGTGGTCACTGGGGGTCCCCCTCGAACATCAGCATGATGACGCGAACATGGCGTCGAAATAAGACGCACGTAAGCTACAGGCCGCCACTGACAACGCTGTAATCCGCAGGGACTCTGTTTCTTTGATGTGACACTTACCGGCGTTCAAAGCGGGCCATAGCCACCGCAACCACTCCGTAGATCACGGCGATCGTCACCACGAGCACGGCCGAGCGGCCGTCCGGGGGCAGCATGAGCGCGGCGACGCCCGCGGCGCCGACGAAAGCGGCATTGAAGAGCACGTCGTAGAGGGAGAAGATCCGGCCGCGGAAGCCGTCCTCGACCGCGGACTGCACCACCGTGTCCGTGGCGATCTTCGCGCCCTGGGTGGTCAGTCCCAACACGAAGGCGGCCGCCAGCAGCGGGCCGGTGGCGAAGGGCAGGCCGAGGGCGGGCTCCAGGACCGCCGCGGACCCGGCGCACACGACGATCCAGCGGGCGGGGCCCAGACGCCCGGCCGCCCAGGGCGTCACGAGGGCGGCGGCGAAGAAGCCGGCGCCGGAGACGCCCAGCGCCAGTCCGAGCAGGCGCAGTCCCTCCCTCGGGCCCGACGTCAGTCCGTAGCGGCACAGCATCAGCACCATCACGGTCAGCGCGCCGTAGCAGAACCGCATCAGCGTCATCGCGGCCAGCGCCCAGGCGGCCTCCCGGCGCGGCGGCGCGGCGAGGTGGCGTATGCCCGCCGCCAGCCGGCGTGCGGTTCCGGTCACCGCCGTGCTCAGCCGCGGCCGCGTCAGGGCCCGGTCGGGGCCGAGCAGTCCCGGGGCCATCAGCAGGGAGGTGAGCGCCGCGCACAGATACAGGGCGGCTCCGAGCAGGACGACGGCCGCGTCGGAGTCCGCGCCCGCCAGGCGTACGGCGAAGGCGAGGCCGCCGCCCGCGAAGGCGGCCAGTGACCCGGCGGTCGGTGAGAGGGAGTTGGCCATCACCAGTCGCTCGGCGTCGACCACGCGCGGCAGCGCGGCGGACAGCCCGGACAGGACGAAGCGGTTGACCGCGGTGACGCACAGCGCGGAGACGTAGAACAGCCAGTCCGGGACGGAGGCCACCATCAGCACGGCCGTGGCGGCCGCCATCGCCGCGCGCGCCAGGTTGCCGTGCAGCAGGACCTGGCGGCGTCGCCAGCGGTCCAGCAGGACGCCGGCGAACGGCCCGACCAGGGAGTAGGGCAGGAGCAGCACGGCCATCGCGGAGGCGACGGCGGCGGCCGAGGTCTGCCGTTCCGGGGAGAAGACGACGTAGGTGGCGAGCGCGACCTGGTAGACGCCGTCGGCGCCCTGGGACAGCAGCCGTACGGCGAGCAGGCGCCGGAAGTCCCGGTGGCGCAGCAGGACGCGCAGGTCACGGACGACGGCCATGGGGCACAGCCTCACATACGCCGAGGGTCCCCGGGGAGCACCCGGGGACCCTCGACAGCCCTGGCAGGAGCGGGTTTCCCGTCAGCGCTCGACGTCGCCGCGGATGAACTTCTCCACGTTCTCGCGGGCCTCGTCGTCGAAGTACTGCACCGGCGGGGACTTCATGAAGTAGGAGGACGCCGACAGGATCGGGCCGCCGATGCCGCGGTCCTTGGCGATCTTCGCGGCGCGCAGGGCGTCGATGATGACACCCGCGGAGTTCGGGGAGTCCCACACCTCGAGCTTGTACTCGAGGTTCAACGGGACGTCGCCGAAGGCGCGGCCCTCGAGGCGGACGTAGGCCCACTTGCGGTCGTCGAGCCAGGCCACGTAGTCGGACGGGCCGATGTGGACGTTCTTCTCGCCGAGGTCCCGGTCGGGGATCTGGGAGGTGACGGCCTGGGTCTTGGAGATCTTCTTGGACTCAAGGCGCTCGCGCTCGAGCATGTTCTTGAAGTCCATGTTGCCGCCGACGTTCAGCTGCATCGTGCGGTCCAGGATGACGCCGCGGTCCTCGAACAGCTTCGCCATGACCCGGTGCGTGATGGTGGCGCCGACCTGGGACTTGATGTCGTCGCCGACGATCGGGACGCCCGCCTCGGTGAACTTGTCGGCCCACTCCTTGGTGCCGGCGATGAAGACCGGGAGGGCGTTGACGAAGGCGACCTTGGCGTCGATGGCGCACTGGGCGTAGAACTTCGCCGCGTCCTCGGAGCCCACGGGCAGGTAGCAGACCAGGACGTCGACCTGCTTGTCCTTGAGGACCTGGACGACGTCGACCGGCTCCTCGGCGGACTCCTCGATGGTGAGGCGGTAGTACTTGCCGAGGCCGTCGAGGGTGTGACCGCGCTGGACCTTCACACCGGTGGAGGGCACGTCGCAGATCTTGATGGTGTTGTTCTCGGAGGCGCCGATGGCGTCCGCGAGGTCGAGGCCGACCTTCTTCGCGTCGACGTCGAAGGCGGCGACGAACTCGACGTCACGCACGTGGTAGTCGCCGAACTGCACGTGCATGAGGCCCGGGACCTTGGACGCCGGGTCGGCGTCCTTGTAGTACTCGACGCCCTGCACCAGCGACGCGGCGCAGTTGCCCACGCCGACGATGGCTACGCGAACCGAACCCATTGGCGGTTGCTCCCTGTGTGTACTCGGTGAAGCCCCGGCGGGACCTCACGTGGCGGTGTCGCCGGGCGTATCCGGCCGGGAGGGCATCCCGGGCCGGGGCAGGCCGCCCGTCGTTCCATTGGTGGTGTCCTGCTGAGCGGTCCCCCCGGAGGCGGAACCCTTGAGGTCCCGGCCCGCCCGCTCGCTCTCGATGAGCTCGTTCAGCCAGCGCACTTCGCGCTCCACGGACTCCATTCCGTGGCGCTGGAGCTCAAGCGTGTAGTCGTCGAGGCGCTCCCGGGTGCGCGTCAGCGAGGCGCGCATCTTCTCCAGGCGCTCCTCGAGCCGGCTGCGACGGCCCTCGAGGACGCGCATGCGCACGTCGCGCGAGGTCTGCCCGAAGAAGGCGAAGCGCGCGGCGAAGTGCTCGTCGTCGTAGGCGTCGGGACCGGTCTGGGAGAGCAGCTCCTCGAAGTGCTCCTTACCTTCCGCGGTCAGCCGGTAGACGATCTTGGCGCGGCGTCCGGCGAGCGGGGCGGCCAGGGCGTCCTCGGAGGTGTTCCCCGGTTCCTCCGTCAACCAGCCGCTCGCGACCAGCGTCTTGAGGCAGGGATAGAGCGTGCCGTAGCTGAACGCACGGAACACACCCAGTGATGTGTTGAGTCGTTTGCGCAGCTCATAGCCGTGCATCGGGGACTCGCGGAGCAGGCCGAGTACGGCGAACTCCAGGATCCCGGAACGCCGGCCCATCGTCGCCTCCTCTCTGCCGCGATCCGGGCGGCGGGGCCACTCCGGATGCCGTGAACGGTCTTTATGCCGTGCTGATGTATCGACTCGATACATCAGCACGATAGAACGGGCCCCCGGATGCGACAAGGGGGGTGAGGGTGAACGGGATCACATCACCGATTCGCGGGAGGCAAGTTGCCTGATTTGGGGTGAACTTCTGTGCTCGGTGGGTTTTGACGGTGCGTAGTCTGTGCGCCATGCACACCACCGGGAACCGAGTGACGCCGGGGGACGTCCTCGTCCCTGGTGCAGTACGGGTGAATGCGCGACCGACCACATCCGTACTTCGGGGGGACCGGAAACCAGCCGCCGTTTCCAGGCGCGCAAAGGTGCGCCTGCCCGAGGAGTAGTCGTTCGATGAGCGAGCACCGTCGCAAACCGCCGCAGCCGCAGGGAGGCGGACGTGCCGCGGCCCGACGCGGCCAGTCCGGTTCGTCCTCCGGCCGCCGTGCGGCACCGCGAGGCGCCACCGGGTCTCCAGCCGACTCCTATGGGACCGGTTCCTATGGGTCGGATGCGCATGGCGCGGGGGGCGAGGACCGCCCCTACGGCAGCCGGGCCGAGGCCCGGCGCGCGGCACAGAAGGGCGGAGGCCGGCGCAGAGCGGCGGACCCCGGCCGGCCCGGCGGCCCGAACGGGCCCGGACGCGGCAGAGGGCGCCCGGCGCCACCCGCCAAGAAGCGGTTCATCGACTATCCGCGCGCGGGCAAGTACGGCTGGCGGCGCTGGATGCCGTCCTGGAAGCTCGTGACGGGCCTGTTCATCGGCTTCCTCGGCAGCCTGGTGGCGGTGGCGGGCATCGGGTACGCGATGGTGTCCGTGCCGAACGTCGCCCAGGCCGCGACCGCGCAGAACAACGTGTACTACTGGTCCGACGGCTCCGAGATGGTCCGCACCGGTGGCGAGGTCAACCGCCAGATCATCAACCTCTCCGACATCCCCAAGGCGATGCAGTACGCCGTCGTCTCGCAGGAGAACAAGACCTTCTACACCGACAGCGGCATCGACCCCAACGGCATCGCCCGAGCGCTCTTCAACATGGCCACCGGCGGCCAGACGCAGGGTGGCTCCACCATCACCCAGCAGTACGTGAAGAACGCGCGCCTCGACGACCAGTCGCAGACGATCACCCGCAAGTTCAAGGAGATCTTCATCTCCATCAAGGTGGGCGCCACGGTCAAGAAGGACCAGATCATGGCGGGCTACCTGAACTCCGCCTACTACGGCCGGGGCGCCTACGGGATCCAGGCGGCCGCGCACGCCTACTTCAACAAGGACGCCAAGAACCTGAACGAGGGCGAGTGCGCCTTCCTGGCCGCGATGCTCAAGGGCGCCACCTACTACGACCCGGCCGGCTCGGTGTCCATCGACCCGGCGGCCACGCCCGACGCCAACAAGAGGCGTGCCGAGGCGCAGATGCAGGACACGCTCGACAAGATGGTCAAGTACGGCCACCTGAGCGCCGCCAGGCGGGCCGAGTTCAAGACCCTCCCGCACGTGCAGAGCCCCCGGGCCAACACCCGGCTGAGCGGGCAGATCGGTTATCTGGTCGACCTCGCCAAGGGCTACCTGATCCACAACACCAAGATCACCGCGAACGACCTCCAGCTGGGCGGCTACCGGATCTACACGACCTTCGACAAGAAGAAGGTCGAGGAGCTCAAGAACGCGGTCCAGAAGGTCCAGAAGGAGAACATCAAGCCGAAGCAGCGCCCGGACACCGACAAGTTCGTCCAGTTCGGCGGGGCCTCGGTGGAACCGTCCACCGGCGCGATCAAGGCGATCTACGGCGGCGAGGACTGGACCAAGCACTTCACGAACAACGCCGACGCCACCGGCGCCCAGGTCGGCTCGACCTTCAAGCCGTTCGTGCTGGCGGCGGCCATGCGGGACGGTGTTCGCAACCCGCACGGCGACCCGACGCAGGCCCAGGACGAACGCACCCAGGTCTCCCCCAAGAGCCGTTTCAGCGGTCAGAACAAGCTCAAGATCAAGGAGTACAACGGGGACATCTGGAAGAACGAGAAGGGCGAGGAGTGGCTCCAGACCAACGACGGCGGCGAGTCGTACGGCACCCCGCCCAGCTACATGATCGATCTGCGCGAGGCGATGCGTGAGTCGGTGAACTCCGCCTTCGTGCAGCTCGGCATGGACGTGGGCCTGGACAAGGTGAAGCAGGCCGCGCTGGACGCGGGTCTGCTGCAGAGCAGCCTGACCGGCACCACCTACCCGTCGTTCTCCATCGGCATCTCCGACCCCAGCGCCATCCGCATGGCGGGCGCGTACTCGACCTTCGCCGCCAGCGGCAAGCAGAACGACCCGTTCTCGGTCACGAAGGTCGAGAACAAGGACGGCCCGATCTACGAGCACAAGAGCGCGACCAAGCAGGCCTTCACCGCCGCGGTCGCCGACAACGTCACCGACGTCCTGAAGACCGTGGTCGACAAGGGCACGGGCACCAACGCCCAGCTGCCCGGCCGTGACGTGGCCGGCAAGACCGGTACCACGGACGGCAACAAGTCGGCCTGGTTCGTCGGCTACACCCCGCAGTTGTCCACCGCGATCAGCATGTTCCGGATGGACGACAACGCCAACAACAAGTCGCGCACGTTCCTGGAGATGTACGGCACGGGCGGCCAGAAGAAGATCCACGGCGCCTCGTTCCCGGCCCAGATCTGGCACGACTACATGCTCCAGGCCCTCCAGGGACAGCCGGCGGAGTCGTTCGAGCCGCCCATCCCCATCGGCGAGATCGTCAACGCTGCTCCGAGCCCGACGCCCACTCCCTCGGCCACCCAGAGCCAGGAGTCGAGCCCGTCGCCGAAGCCCACCCCGAGCCGGACGCAGCCCAGCCCCACGCCCACACCGTCCCAGTCGAACTGCGGCTTCTTCGGCTGCACCGACACCGGGGGCCAGACGGGCAACGGCGGCACCGACGGAGGCGTCACCCCGACGCCCACGCCGACCGACACGGGCGGCAACGGCGCCGGCAACGCCGGAACCACCCGGGGCAACGGCAATGGCAACGGCGGAGGGTTCTTCGGAGGCAACGGCGGTTAGCCGCCCCGCCGCCCGAGGAGGGTGTTTCACGTGAAACATGGGCCGTCGCACCGACCAGGTGCGGCGGCCCACGGCGTTTTCCCGGCCGCGTACGGCAGGATGTCGGCATGCCCAGTGCTGAATCGACGCAAGCGAGCGTGCACGAGCCCGAGCCGGTGAAGCCGACCCGGGAGGACAAGGTCGCCGCGGCCGGCAGCGAGCTGATCGGCGGTCCCATCGGCCGGCGTGCCCTGCTCGGCACGTCCTGGTGGACCCCGGTACGGGTCGTCGCGCTCGTGGCGATCGGCATGTTCGCCCTCGGCCTGGTGCAGAAGGCCCCCTGCTACCACAGCGCCTGGTTCTTCGGCGCGAGCTCGCAGTACACCAAGGCCTGCTACTCGGACATCCCGCACCTCTACCAGGGGCGCGGCTTCGCCGACGGGCTGGTGCCCTACTTCGACAAGCTCCCCGGCGACATGCCCTACCTCGAATACCCGGTGCTCACCGGCGTGTTCATGGAGGTGGCGGCCTGGCTCACCCCGGGCAGCGGCAGCATCCAGCACCAGGAGCAGTGGTACTGGATGGTCAACGCCGGGATGCTGATGGTGTGCGCCGCCGTCATCGCCGTGTGCGTGACCCGCACCCACGCACGGCGGCCCTGGGACGGGCTGCTGCTGGCGCTGGCGCCCGCCTTCGCGCTGACCGCCACCATCAACTGGGACCTCCTGGCGGTCGCTCTGACCGCCGCCGCGATGCTGATGTGGTCCCGAGGCCGCTCCCTGGCCTTCGGTGTCCTCCTGGGGCTCGCCACGGCCGCCAAGCTGTATCCCGTCCTCCTGCTCGGCCCCCTGTTCGTGCTGTGCTGGCGCGCGGGCAAGTGGCGGGACTTCGGCAGGGCGCTGGCGGGTGCGGTGGTGGCCTGGCTGGTGGTGAACCTGCCGGTGATGGCCTTCGCCACCGACGGCTGGTGGCAGTTCTACAAGTTCAGCCACGACCGGGGCGTCGACTTCGGCTCCTTCTGGCTGATCTGGGCGCAGAACACGAGCAACCCGCCGAGCACCGACTTCGTCAACACCACGGCCACGCTGCTGGTGGTGCTGTGCTTCCTCGGCATCGCGGCGCTGACGCTGACCGCCCCGCGCCGACCGCGCTTCGCGCAGCTGGCCTTCCTGGTGGTGGCGGCCTTCATCCTCACCAACAAGGTCTACTCGCCGCAGTACGTCCTGTGGCTGGTCCCGCTGGCCGTGCTGGCCCGGCCGAAGTGGCGGGACTTCCTGATCTGGCAGGCGTGCGAGGTGGCGTACTTCCTCGGCATCTGGATGTACCTCGCCTACACCACCAGCGGCGACGCCCACAAGGGTCTGCCGGTCGACGGCTACCACTGGGCCATCGTCGCTCACCTGGTGGGGACGGCGTACCTGTGCGCGGTCGTGGTGCGCGACATCGTCATGCCGGACCGGGACGTGGTGCGCCGGAGCGGTGATGACGACCCCTCGGGCGGGGTGCTCGACGGCGCGGAGGACGTCTTCGTGCTCGGCGCGGCGGCCCATCCGCCGCGCCACGCAGCCCACTTCGAGGGTCCTCAGGTGCAGTGGGGCGGCCGGGGGCCGGGCTCCCCGGAAGACGGTTCGCTCTGAGCGAACACGGCTCCCGGGAGGCGTGTGCCGAGCGGTGGCCCCGCGTCAGCGGTCCACGAGCCGGTCGTACTGCGTGGTGGTGTGCCGCAGATGGGCCACCAGTTCGTCGCCGACCTTCGGCTCCGGGGCGTCGGAGGGCACGAACAGGATGGACACCTGCATGTGCGGCGGCTCCGCGAACCAGCGCTGCTTGCCGCCCCAGACGAACGGGGAAAGGTTCCGGTTCACCGTGGCGAGGCCCGCCCGGGCGACGCCCTTGGCGCGCGGCATGACGCCGTGCAGCGCCTTGGGGGCCTCCAGGCCCACACCGTGCGAGGTGCCGCCCGCCACGACCACCAGAAAGCCGTCGGAGGCGGTCTTCTGCTGCCGGTAGCCGAAGCGGTCGCCCTTGGCCACGCGCGTGACGTCCAGGACGGCTCCGCGGTACTCGGTGGCCTCGTGGTCCCCCAGCCACAGCCGGGTGCCGATCCGGGCCCGGAAGCGGGTCTGCGGGAACTGCTGCTGGAGACGGGCCAGTTCATCGGCCTTGAGGTGGCTGACGAACATCGTGTGCAGGGGCAGCCGGGCCGCGCGCAGCCGGTCCATCCAGCCGATGACCTCCTCGACGGCGTCCGAGCCGTCGGTGCGGTCCAGCGGCAGGTGGATGGCGAAACCCTCGAGGCGGACGTTCTCGATGGCGGCGTGCAACTGCGGCAGGTCCTGCTCGCTGATGCCGTGCCGCTTCATCGAGGACATCACCTCGATGACGACACGGGCGCCGACGAGGCCGTAGACGCCGTCGATCGAGGACACCGAGCGGATCACCCGGTCGGGCAGCGGCACGGGCTCCTCGCCGCGCCGGTACGGCGTCAGCACCAGCAGGTCGCCGCCGAAGAAGTCCTTGATGCGCGCGGCCTCGTAGGTGGTGCCGACGGCGAGGACGTCCGAGCCCAGCCGGGTGGCCTCCTCCGCGAGCCGCTCGTGGCCGAAGCCGTAGCCGTTGCCCTTGCAGACCGGGACGAGTCCCGGGAACTGCTCCTGCACGTGCTTGTGGTGCGCCCGCCAGCGCGCGGTGTCGACGTAGAGCGTGAGCGCCATGGCCGGACCCGGAACCTTTCTCGTGGGCTGGGGTGTGGGGTGGAAGAGCGACGGCGCCGCCCAACGGGTGGGCGGTGCCGAGAGGGTACGAGGGGTCAGCGGCGCGACATGTAGATGTCGAGCGCCTTGTGGAGCAGCTTGTTCAGCGGGAAGTCCCACTCGCCGAGGTACTCGGCGGCCTGGCCTCCGGTGCCCACCTTGAACTGGATCAGTCCGAAGAGGTGGTCGGTCTCGTCCAGCGAGTCGGAGATGCCGCGCAGGTCGTAGACGGTGGCGCCGAGCGCGTAGGCGTCGCGCAGCATCCGCCACTGCATGGCGTTGGAGGGCCGGACCTCACGGCCGATGTTGTCGGAGGCGCCGTAGGAGTACCAGACGTGGCCGCCGACGATCAGCATCGTCGCCGCGGCCAGGTTCACGCCGTTGTGCCGGGCGAAGTACAGCCGCATGCGGTTGGGGTCCTCGGTGTTGAGGGCCGTCCACATGCGCTGGAAGTACGACAGGGGGCGGGGCCGAAAGTGGTCGCGCACGGCCGTGATCTCGTACAGCCGCTGCCATTCCTCGAGGTCCTGGTAGCCGCCCTGCACGACCTCGACGCCGGCCTTCTCGGCCTTCTTGATGTTGCGGCGCCACAGCTGGTTGAAGTTCTTGTGGACCTCTTCCAAGGAGCGGCCGGCCAGCGGCACCTGGAAGACGTAGCGGGGCTGCACGTCGCCGAAGCCGGCGCCGCCGTCCTCGCCCTGCTGCCAGCCCATGCGGCGCAGCTTGTCGGCGACCTCGAAGGCGCGGGGCTCGATGAAGTCGGCCTCCAGATCGCGCAGACGCTTCACGTCCGGGTCCTGGATGCCCCTCTTGATCGTGTCGGAGCCCCAGCGCCGGATGACCACGGGCGGCCCCATCTTCACCGAGAACGCGCCCTGCTGCTTCAGGTGCGCCAGCATCGGCTGGATCCAGTCGTCCAGGTTCGGCGCGAACCAGTTGATGACCGGCCCTTCGGGCAGGTAGGCGAGGTAGCGCTTGATCTTGGGCAGCTGGCGGTAGAGGACCAGACCCGCGCCGACCATCTCGCCGGTACGGTCGTCGAACCAGCCCAGGTTCTCCGAGCGCCACTCGGCCTTCACGTCCGCCCAGGCCGGCACCTGCATGTGACTCGCCGCGGGCAGGTTCTGGATGTAGGCCAGATGCTGCTCTCGACTGATGGTCCTCAGGGTCAGGCTCATTCGGGGCGCTCCTCGGGCTGGCGTGTCCCCATGGGTACAGGGGTCCGGCTCTCGCGCCGAAGCCTACTGCGCCCGGGGAGCGCGCAGACTGGCCGCACGCGACCTCCGCCCCGGCCTGTCGCCCGCCGGGGCGCCGTGCGCGGACCCATGGGGGGCGTCCGCGGGGCGCGGACTCAGCCGCCGACGAACCCGTTGAAGATGCCGAAGAGGCCGCCGTTGGCCATGCCGAAGTAGAGGCCGATCGCGGAGGCGCCCAGTGCGAGGACCAGACCGAAGCGCTCCCGTGTCGTCTCGGAGATGAACTGGCCGTACCCGGCGGTGAGGACACCGAACAGGCCCACCCAGGCCGTGAGGAAGTGGAGGCTGGGGAACGCGGCGGTGGCGACCGAGATCGCGGCCAGTACCCCGCTCACGGCCAGCAGGCCGTTCTGCAGCGGGTGCGGCCTGCCGTCCGTGGCCAGCAGTCCGTTGCCGGTCTTGGTCGATCGCGTGATCTGAGCCATGGGATACCTCCTGCTGAAGGCAGCATCGCTTCGCCCTGCACAACCCGATGTGTACAGATTGTCTGCCCCCGGGGCCAGATTTCAACCGGACGGCGGCGGCCGGGTAAGCTGTTGCTTCTGTACCGATGCCCTGCCGTGCCGCGGCCCGGCCGATTCGGCCGAGCGGACCCCGTTGTCAGTGGGTCCTGGTTTACTCACGGACATCGGTACCAGCGCATCACAACCCTCCTGCCACGGAACGACCGTGGCCGCTGAGTCCAAAGGAGGTGGGTTCCACATGCGTCACTACGAGGTGATGGTCATCCTCGACCCCGATCTCGAGGAGCGCTCTGTCTCCCCGCTGATCGAGAACTTCCTTTCTGTCGTCCGTGACGGCGGCGGAAAGGTCGAGAAGGTCGACACCTGGGGCCGTCGTCGTCTCTCGTACGAGATCAAGAAGAAGCCCGAGGGCATCTACTCGGTCATCGACCTGCAGGCCGAGCCTGCGGTCGTCAAGGAGCTCGACCGCCAGATGAACCTGAACGAGTCGGTCCTCCGGACCAAGGTCCTCCGCCCCGAGACCCACTGAGCCTCCCGCTCAGCTGATCCCGGGATTCGAGTAGCACCAAGCAGCCAGCAGCACACCCGCCGAGAGGTTCACCCATGGCAGGCGAGACCGTCATCACGGTCATCGGCAATCTTGTCGACGACCCCGAGCTGCGCTTCACCCCTTCCGGTGCGGCGGTCGCGAAGTTCCGTGTCGCGTCCACGCCTCGCACCTTCGACCGTCAGACGAACGAGTGGAAGGACGGCGAGAGCCTGTTCCTGACCTGCTCGGTCTGGCGGCAGGCGGCGGAGAACGTCGCGGAGTCGCTCCAGCGAGGCATGCGCGTCATCGTGCAGGGCCGGCTGAAGCAGCGGTCCTACGAGGACCGCGAGGGCGTCAAGCGCACGGTCTACGAGCTGGACGTCGAGGAAGTCGGCGCCAGCCTGCGCAACGCCACGGCCAAGGTCACCAAGACCTCCGGCCGCGGTGGCCAGGGCGGTTACGGCGGCGGCGGTGGCGGCCAGCAGGGCGGCGGCTGGGGCGGCGGCTCCGGCGGCGGCCAGCAGGGCGGCGGTGCTCCGGCCGACGACCCGTGGGCGACCGGCGCTCCCGCCGGTGGCAACCAGGGCGGCGGCGGCTGGGGCGGCGGCTCCGGCGGCGGTGGCGGCTACTCGGACGAGCCCCCCTTCTAGGGCTCGCTTCCCCCCTTCTTGATCACACAGGAGAAACACCATGGCGAAGCCGCCTGTGCGCAAGCCTAAGAAGAAGGTCTGCGCTTTCTGCAAGGACAAGGTCACGTACGTGGACTACAAGGACACGAACATGCTGCGGAAGTTCATTTCCGACCGCGGCAAGATCCGTGCCCGCCGCGTGACCGGCAACTGCACGCAGCACCAGCGTGACGTCGCCACGGCCGTCAAGAACAGCCGTGAGATGGCGCTGCTGCCCTACACCTCCACCGCGCGCTAAGGGAAGGGTGACCGACTCATGAAGATCATCCTCACCCACGAGGTCTCCGGCCTCGGTGCCGCGGGCGACGTCGTCGACGTCAAGGACGGTTACGCTCGCAACTACCTGATCCCGCGGAACTTCGCGATCCGCTGGACCAAGGGCGGCGAGAAGGACGTCGAGCAGATCCGTCGTGCTCGCAAGATCCACGAGATCCAGACCATCGAGCAGGCCAACCAGATCAAGGCCCAGCTCGAGGGCGTGAAGGTCCGTCTGGCCGTCCGCTCCGGCGACGCCGGTCGTCTCTTCGGTTCCGTCACTCCGGCCGACATCGCCTCGGCGATCAAGGCCTCCGGTGGCCCCGAGGTCGACAAGCGCCGCATCGAGCTGTCGTCCCCGATCAAGACCCTGGGCGCCCACGAGACGTCCGTGCGTCTGCACCCCGAGGTTGCCGCCAAGGTCAACGTCGAGGTCGTCGCCGCCTGATCGTCAGGATCACGCAGCTGAGAAGGGCCGTACCCGGTGGGTACGGCCCTTCGCTGTTTCACGTGAAACGTGCCGAGGGCAGTGCCCGTGCGTTCGGTGCACCGCCCCCGTCTCAGCGCATCGCCCGCCCCTCAGCGCGTCGCCCCCGTCACCAGCCAGCGGCCGGAGCGGGCGCGCAGCCACAGGGTCGCCATCCGTACGGTCATCATGAGTGTCATCGCGCCCCACAGGGCGGTCAGCCCGCCGCCGAGCGCGGGGACCAGCAGCGCGGCCGGGGTGAAGACCGCCAGGGTGACCAGCATCGCCCATGCCAGGTAGGGGCCGTCGCCGGCGCCCATCAGCACTCCGTCGAGGACGAAGACCACACCGCACACCGGCTGGGAGAGCGCGACCACCAGCAGCGCCGGGAGCGCGGTGTCCTTGACCGTGGGGTCACCGGTGAACAGCGGCAGGAAGGCGGGGCGGCCCACGATCACCAGGAGACCCAGCACCACACCGACCGCGAGGCCCCACTCCACCATGCGCCGGCAGGCTTCCCGCGCACCGGCGGCGTCGTCGGCGCCGAGGTAGCGGCCGATGATGGCCTGCCCGGCGATGGCGATGGCGTCCAGCGCGAAGGCCAGCAGGCTCCACAGGGACAGGATGATCTGATGGGCGGCGATGTCGGCGTCACCGAGACGGGCCGCGACCGCGGTGGCGATCAACAGAATCGCCCGCAGGGAGAGGGTGCGGACGAGGAGCGGAACGCCGGCCCGCGCGGACGCCCTGATACCGGCGGCGTCCGGACGCAGGGACGCGCTGTGCCGGCGGGCCCCGCGGACTACGACGGTCAGGTAGACCGCGGCCATCCCGCACTGGGCGATCACGGTGCCCCAGGCGGATCCGGCGATGCCGAGTCCGGCGCCGTAGACCAGCGCGGCGTTGAGGGCGGCGTTGGCGACGAAACCGGCGACGGCGACGTAGAGCGGGGTCCTCGTGTTCTGGAGCCCGCGCAGGACGCCGGTGGCGGCGAGCACGACCAGCATGGCCGGGATCCCGAGGGCCGAGACGCGCAGATACGTCGTCGCGTACGGCGCGGCCGTGTGCGAGGCACCGAAGAGGCTCACCAGGGCGGGGGCGGTGGGAAGCACGGCCGCGATGACGAGGGCGCCGAGCAGCAGTGCGAGCCAGATGCCGTCCATGCCCTGCCGGATGGCGGCCTGGAGGTCGCCGGCGCCCACGCGACGGGCGACGGCCGCGGTGGTGGCATAGGCGAGGAAGACGAAGACGCTGACGGCGGTGGTCAGCAGGGCCGAGGCGACGCCGAGCCCGGCGAGTTGCGCGGTGCCGAGATGGCCGACGATCGCGCTGTCGGCCATGACGAAGAGGGGCTCGGCGACGAGCGCGCCGAAGGCCGGGACCGCCAGGGCGACGATCTCGCGGTCGTGCCGGCGCCGGGCCGGCGGACGGCGTGCGGGAGCCTGTGTCATGAGCACCAATCTAATCGTCCACAGGTAAGAGATGCAAAGCCCTTCTGATCCTTACTTGCCTGGTTGCGGTGTGCATGTGTGCGCACCGTTCGAACCGATCTTGGTCCGAGCGGGCAGTTTTTTCTTCTGCACAGCCGGTGGACGGGAAAGCAGCAGGTCAGACGGCCTCTACGGGAACCGTCGAGTGCTTGTTCACAGCACTGTCCACCGGGCCGTGCACAGGTTTCGACGAGTTCTCCACAGCATCGGGGCCGTCGTCCACATGGCCTGTGGATAACCAGATTGGCTGACGGTGCCCGGGGGCCTACCGTTGTCCGGCGCCCGCTCCGTCCACCGGCCTTCCAAACCGTCACAAACCTGACGCGGCACAAGCGGAGTTGGGCCTCTCATTTGTCAGTGCCGTGCCGTAGAAAAGAGGGGCACGGCGAGGTCCGCTCGGCGGACGGGAGGAGGTCGCTCGGTGAGCATTTCCGAGCCCCTGGACGACCCGTGGGCCGACAGCGGACCCGGTGATCGTCTGCCGGCCTCCCGACGGCGCCCCGACGGCGGCCGCGGCCGCGACGAGCAGCACGACCGGGGCAGGGAGAGCGATGCCTGGGAGAGCGCGGGCTCCTCCTTCGAGCGGGTCCCCCCGCAGGACCTCGACGCCGAGCAGTCCGTCCTCGGCGGCATGCTGCTGTCCAAGGACGCCATCGCCGACGTCGTCGAGATCCTCAAGGGCCACGACTTCTACAAGCCGGCCCACGAGACGATCTACCAGGCGATCCTCGACGTCTACGCCAAGGGCGAGCCGGCCGACCCCATCACCATCGCCGCCGAGCTCACCAAACGCGGCGAGATCAACAAGGTGGGCGGCGCCTCCTACCTGCACTCCCTGGTGCAGACGGTGCCCACGGCCGCGAACGCCGCGTACTACGCCGAGATCGTCCACGAGCGTGCCGTGCTGCGCCGCCTGGTCGAGGCGGGCACCCGCATCACACAGATGGGATACGCGGCCGACGACGACGTGGACGAGATCGTCAACCGCGCCCAGGCCGAGATCTACGCGGTCACCGAGCAGCGCACCAGCGAGGACTACCTGCCGCTGGGCGACATCATGGAGGGCGCCCTCGACGAGATCGAGGCGATCGGCTCGCGCAGCGGGGAGATGACCGGTGTGCCGACCGGTTTCACCGACTTCGACTCGCTGACCAACGGCCTGCACCCTGGGCAGATGATCGTCATCGCCGCCCGTCCCGCGATGGGCAAGTCGACGCTCGCACTGGACTTCGCGCGGGCCGCCTCGATCAAGCACAACCTCCCGAGCGTCATCTTCTCCCTGGAGATGGGGCGCAACGAGATCGCGATGCGCCTGCTGTCCGCCGAGGCCCGCGTCGCCCTGCACCACATGCGTTCGGGAACGATGACCGACGAGGACTGGACGCGGCTGGCCCGCCGCATGCCGGACGTCTCGGCGGCCCCCCTCTACATCGACGACTCGCCGAACCTGTCGATGATGGAGATCCGGGCCAAGTGCCGCCGGCTGAAGCAGCGCAACGATCTGAAGCTGGTCGTCATCGACTACCTCCAGCTGATGCAGTCCGGAGGCTCCAAGCGCGCCGAGAGCCGTCAGCAGGAGGTCTCCGACATGTCCCGGAACCTCAAGCTTCTCGCTAAGGAACTGGAGATCCCGGTCATCGCGCTCTCCCAGCTCAACCGTGGTCCCGAGCAGCGCACCGACAAGAAGCCGATGGTCTCCGACCTGCGTGAGTCCGGCTCCATCGAGCAGGACGCCGACATGGTCATCCTGCTGCACCGCGAGGACGCCTACGAGAAGGAGTCACCCCGCGCAGGTGAGGCCGACCTGATCGTCGCCAAGCACCGCAACGGCCCGACCGCGACCATCACCGTCGCCTTCCAGGGCCACTACTCACGGTTCGTGGACATGGCGCAGACCTGACCCGCCGCCGCTTTGGGTTCGCCTTTCGCGTGTCTCTTTCTCGTTGCCGGTGTCCTTCGTCCGGCTTCAGCCGGTGCCCTTGGTGAAGCAGCCGCGCCAGACTTCGAGGGAGCCGTTGGTGAGCGCGGTGGCGTAGTTGATGACGCGGGTGTAGCCGTCGTCGAGGAGCATGGGCAGGGCGGGTCCCGCGGGCAGGCCGCTCGCGAAGGTCCTGGTGATCCAATCCTGGACCCATGCCGACTCGTTCGTCCATTCGATGACGGTGAAGCCCGCACCCTCGACGTGGGCGAGCAGTGTGTCGGGGGACACGACGAAGCTGTCGGTGCCGTCGAGTGACCAGGGCATGGGCCAGGGCAGGGCGGCCCGGTGTGGTTGGCAGACTTCCCAGAGGACCAGGCGTGCGCCAGGGGCGAGGCGTTCGGCGATGTGACGGAACCAGGTGGTCTTGTCCCGCACGTTCATCTGGACGTGCATGGTGAGCGCGGCATCGAAGGGCGGATCGGGCTGGAGCCCGGCGATGTCCCCCGCGTGGAACCGGACCATGTCGCTCAGTCCGGCCCGATCGGTGAGGTCGCGTGCGGCGTCGACGTAGGCCGGGGTGATGTCGACGCCGACCACGTGGTTGCCGGTGCGGCGGGCGATCTGGCGTGCGGGTCCGCCGAATCCGGAGCCGATGTCCAGGACGACGTCACCGTGCGCGAGGGCAAGGGCGGGGATGAGCCGTTCGACCGCGTCCGCGCCGCCGATGTGGAACTGGTCGAGGTTGTCCAGGGCCCCGTCTGCCGAGGCGTCGAGATCGCGATGGTCGCTCAGGAGTCGGTCGATGGTCTGGTTGAGGGCGGTTTCTCCGTAGGTCATCGCACTAGGTCCTCTCAGGGGCCGGTGGTGTCAGTCGACTTGGACAGATGGTGGACTTTTCAACTAGCTGATTTCTGAAGTAAACCACGCGTCGGTTACGCTGGGCCTATGCGGAGCTATGGTCAGTACTGTTCGATCGCCCGGGCCCTCGACGTTGTGGGGGACCGCTGGACGCTGCTGATCGTCCGGGAGTTGCTGCTCCAAGGACCGTGCCGGTTCACGGACCTGAAGAAGGGGCTGCCGGGCATCGCGACGAACCTGCTCTCGTCCCGCCTCAGAGAACTTGAGGAAGCCGGACTGATCACGCGGGAGGACGCGCCGCCGCCGGTGGCCACGGCCCTCTACACCCTGAGCGAGGACGGTCTGGCACTGGAGCCGGTGCTGAAGTCACTTGGGCTGTGGGGCCTGCGGTTCATGACCGACGAACGGCCGGACGACGCGTTCCAGGGACGGTGGCTGGCCTACGCCCCGGTCTGGTTCACCACTGACGCGGATCCCGACGGCCCGCCTGTGGTCATTCAGGTCGTCGCGGCCGACGAGACGGCCGTCATCGAACTGCGGGACGGCCGGATCCACACCCGGCTCGGCCACGCCACCGACCCGGACCTCGTCCTGGACGGACCACCCCGGGCCGTTCTCGGGCTGCTCACCGGCGTGATCGATCGCGAACTCGCCGGCCGACTCGGCTTGTCCGTCCACGGCCGACGCGACCTGCTCACCCGTCTCCAGCCGGTCACGCAGGACTGAACGCGCACCCCGGACGACACGGCGGAATGGGACATTGTGCATGCTGTCCTACAGCCGCGGTGATATGCGCTCGACGCGGGGTGCCGGTCGGGGTGGACTGTGCGCATGACGACTTCGCACGAAGACCTGCTGCCCGGTACGCGACGGGCGCTGCTGCACCGTGTCGCCGTCGCCCAGAGCGAGGGACGGGCGCCCTCGCTCGTCGCCGCCGTCGTACGGGACGGCCGGACGGTGTGGCACGGAGCGCGGACCTCGGTGGACGGGCACGGCCCGGACGAGAACACGCAGTACCGCATCGGCTCGATCACCAAGACCTTCACCGCGGTCCTGGTGCTGCGGCTGCGCGACGAGGGCCTCCTCGACCTCGGCGATCCGCTGGAGAAGCACCTGCCGGGCACCGGGGCGGGCGAGGCCACCGTCGCCTCCCTCCTCGCGCACACGGGCGGTCTGGCGGCCGAGTCACCGGCGCCCTGGTGGGAGCGGACACCGGGGGCCCTGCGCCCGGAACTGGCCGATGTCCTGGGCGAGCGGCCGCTGCTGCATCCGGTCGGCCGGCTCCACCACTACTCGAACCCCGGCTACACACTGCTGGGCGCGCTCGTGGAGGAGGTGCGCGGTGCGCCGTGGGAGGAGGTGCTGCGCGCCGAGGTGCTCGAACCGCTCGGTCTTCGCCGCACCGGTGTCCGGCCCGTGGCGCCGCACGCCGGCGGCTGGGCGGTGCACCCCTGGGCGGATGCCCTCATGCCGGAGCCGGCCGAGGACCTGGGCCGGATGGCGCCCGCCGGCCAACTCTGGTCGACCACCGGCGACCTGGCCCGGTTCGCGGCCTTCCTCGCCCGGGGGGACGACCGGGTGCTGAGCGCGGAGTCGGTGGGGGAGATGAGGACGCCCGCGGCGCCCGCCGAGGCGGCGGACGTCGCGTCCGGGTCCACTTACGGCCTCGGGATGCAGATCGAGCACAGGGACGGCCGGCTGCTCGTGGGACACAGCGGGTCGCTGCCGGGCTTCCTGGCGGGCCTCACCATCAGCGTGGAGGACGACATCGCGGCCGTCGCCCTGGCCAACTGCACGTCAGGCCCGATGATGTGGGCGACCGCGGCCGATCTGGTCCGTATCGTCGCCGAGGCCGAGCCGAGGATTCCCGGGCCGTGGCGCCCGCTGCGTCAAGTGGACCCGGCCGTGCTGGAGTTGACGGGCCAGTGGTACTGGGGAACGCAGGGCTTCGGCCTGCGCCTGTCCGCCGACGGGCTCCTCGCGCTGGAGCCGCTGACCGGCAACGGCAGACGCTCGCGGTTCCGGCCGAACGGCGACGGCACCTGGACGGGACTGGAGGGCTACTACACCGGGGAATCCCTGCGGGTCGTGCGGCGACCGGACGGGTCGGTGGATCACCTCGACCTCGGCTCGTTCGTGTTCACCCGCCGGCCCTACGACGAGCAGGCCAGTGTGCCCGGCGGTGTCGATCCGGAGGGGTGGCAGGGCATCGACCAGTAGCCGGTGACCGGTTGAGGGGTGGGTCTGTTTCACGTGAAACAGACCCACCCCTCAAGCCCCTCAGCCCTCAGAGCTGAAGCTTGAAGCCGATGTGTGAGGGCTCGAAACCCAGCCGCTCGTAGAAGCGATGTGCGTCGGTCCGTGTCCTGTCCGACGTCAGCTGCACGAGGCCGCAGCCCAGGTCGCGGGACGTGTCGACCGCCCACTCGACGAGCCGTGTGCCCAGTCCACCGCCGCGCTCGTCGGCGTGGATGCGGACGCCCTCGATGATCGAGCGCGTGGAGCCGCGCCGCGACAATCCGGGAATCACCGAGAGCTGCAGCGTTCCGACCACCCTGTTCCCGCGAACGGCGACCACCAGGTGCTGGTGGGGGTCGGCGCTGAGGCGTTCGAGGGCGGTCAGATACGGGGTGAGGTCGTCCGGCGACTCGCGCCGGGCGCCGAGCGGGTCGTCCGCGAGCATCGCGACGATCGCGGGCACGTCGGCGGCGACGGCGGCGCGTATCTCAAGATCTTCCATGCCGGGCACTGTAGGGGGGCCGGGCGGCGCACGCCGTAAAGGCGGGCGTCATACCGGGGCCGGCGCGTGCAGCGATTCCACCGCTCGCACCAGGGGAGCCAGCTCCGGGTTCTTCGCGGCCTCGTCGAGTGCCTCCCGCAGGGCGGCGTCGTTCGTCGGCCGGGCCGCATCCAGGAGCTTCAGCCCGGCCCCGGTGACGTTGGTGTAGATGCCGCGGCGGTCGGTGGGGCAGAGGTAGCGCTCCAGCAGGCCGCGGTCCTCGAGACGGGTGACCAGCCGGGTGGTGGCGCTCTGGCTCAGGACCACCGCGTCGGCCACCTGCTTCATCTGGAGATGGCCGCCCTCGCCGTCGTGCTGTCGGCTGAGCACGTCGAGCAGGGAGTACTCGCGCACGCTCAGGCCGTGGCCGGTCTGCAGGGCGCGCTCGACCCGCGCCTCGATCCTCCCGTGCAGCAGGGCCAGGGCGGACCATCCCTGGGCCAGGGCGGTGAGCGCGGGGTCCGTCGCTGTCATCGGCGTTTCCTCCGTCCCGGAGCGGCTTGTTCCCAGGATAGGGCAGTGCCGCAATAGACGGCGGTTGCATAAAGCCCGCGTCTGCAATTATTGTGAACGCACTCAAAGCGCATCTGCAACCTTCTGGGAAGGTGTCACCCCCCATGCCTCTCGCGCTGCTGGCCCTGGCGATCGGGGCCTTCGGAATCGGAACGACCGAGTTCGTGGTCATGGGCCTGCTGCCCGAGGTCGCGGGCGACTTCGGGGTCTCCATCCCCACGGCCGGCCTGCTGGTCACCGGCTACGCGCTCGGCGTCATGTCCGGTGCCCCGCTGATGACCGTGCTCGGCACCAAGGTGTCCCGCAAGCGGATGCTGATGCTGCTCATGGGCCTGTTCATCGCGGGCAACCTGCTCTCCGCGCTGGCCCCCGCCTTCTCCGTCATGCTGATCGGCCGGGTGGTCGCCTCACTCGCCCACGGCGCGTTCTTCGGCATCGGTTCCGTCGTCGCAGCGGACCTGGTCGCCCCGGAGAGGAAGGCCGGCGCCATCGCCATGATGTTCACCGGTCTGACCGTCGCCAACGTGATCGGCGTGCCGCTGGGCACCCTGGTCGGCCAGATTGCCGGCTGGCGTGTCACCTTCGCCCTCGTGGCCGCGCTCGGAGTCGTGGGCCTGGCCGGGATCGCCCGGCTCGTCCCCGACATGCCGAAGCCGGAAGGCGTGCGCCTGCGCCACGAACTGGCCGCCTTCAAGAACGCCCAGGTGCTCCTCGCGATGGCGATGACCGTGCTCGGCTTCGGCGGTGTCTTCGCGGCCGTCACCTACATCGCGCCGATGGCGACCCGCGTGACCGGCTTCTCCGACGGCTCCGTCACCTGGCTGCTGGTCCTGTTCGGCCTCGGAATGGTCGGCGGCAACCTCGTCGGCGGCAGGTACGCCGACCGTGCCCTGATGCCCATGCTGTACGTCTCTCTGGGCGCCCTCGCCGTCGTCCTCGCGCTCTTCACGCTCACGGCGCACAACAAGGCCGCGGCGGCCGTCACGATCGTGCTGATCGGCGCCCTGGGCTTCGCCACCGTCCCGCCCCTGCAAAAGCGCGTCCTCGACCAGGCGCACGGCGCTCCGACCCTGGCCTCGGCCGTCAACATCGGCGCCTTCAACCTCGGCAACGCGCTGTCCGCCTGGCTCGGCGGTCTCGTCATCTCGGCCGGCCTCGGCTACACCGCTCCGAACTGGGTGGGCGCGGCGCTCGCGGCGGGCGCCCTGGTGCTCGCCGTCCTCTCCTCCGCGCTGGAGCGCCGGAGGTCCCCTGCCGGGGTCGTCGTCGCCGGGGGCACACCGGCCGGGCAGCGGATCACCGTCCGCCGGTGACCCGCCCGGACCCCGCTCGGCAGTGCGGGCCGGTCAGCCCGCCGCCACGGTCAGCGGGGCGAAGCGGCGGGACAAGTCGCCGGGCAGGTCCCCGATGCCGTAGGTCATGACGTCGTTCATGACGACGGGGGCGAGCCCGCGCTCCTTGAGCCACGCGAGCAGTTCCCCGTGACGCAGGTCGATGTCGGTCCGCAGGGGCCGGTCGGTGTGGGCGGCGAGGGAGGCGACGAGGGCCTTCGCCGTCTCCGTGTCCCGGGCGATCAGCGGGCCCACCACGTGGGTCCGCATGTTGGGCCAGGCGGCGGCGTACCCGATGAGGTGGTCCCCGTCCTCGGCGACCCGCAACTGGTCGGCGAACGCGGGCAGCCTGGTGACCAGGAGGGTCCGGTCGACCCCGAACACCTCCTCGTCGAGCCGGAGGATGCGGGTCATGTCCTCGGCGGTGGCCGCCCGGGTGGCGATCGCCGGGGGCACCGCCTCCGGCGTGAAGTGACCGCACACCATCTCCGCCCGCCCGATGACCTTGAAACCGAGCTCCTCGTACAGCGGGCGGCCGGAGGGGGTCGCGTACAGGGTCAGCGGGGTGGTGCCCATCGTCGACAGGACGTGGCGCATCATGCGGCGTCCGACGCCCTGGCGGGCATGCCGTTCGGCGACGAGGACCATGCCGACGGCGCCCAGGTCGGGATCGCCCTGCGGCCCGTACGGGGTGATGGAGCACGCGGCGACGAGTCCGCCGTCGGGATCGTCGATGCCGTAGCCCTGCCCGGCCGTGAGGAGAAGGCCCCACTTGTGCTCCTCGCGCTGCCACCCCCGGTCCTCGGACAAGTCGGCGCACGCGCTGAGGTCACGAAGCGTCAGACGACGGATGGGGAGAGCGGCGGGAGAAGGAGTCGACACGCAGGTCAGGCTGTCCGATGGGCGCCCTCGGCGTCCACCCGTTTCGGGGGAGACGTACGTGGTTTTGGCCATCTCGTGGCCCGACCGCGCGGCGGGCCGTGGCCCCGGCGCACCCCGCTGGAGGACCGGCCGGACGTTTCACGTGAAACGTCCCGCCCAGGGTGTGGCCGGCCGTGTCAGCCCAGGTCGGGGGCGTGCATGGCGCGTACGCCCTCGATGTTGCCGTCCAGGTAGTGGCGCAGCGAGAGCGGGACGAGGTGCACGGAGGCGATGCCGACCCGGGTGAACGGCACGCGGACGATCTCGTACTCACCGGTGGGCTCGTCGATCTCGGGCCCGTGCCGCAGGGCGGGGTCCATGGACTCCAGCCGGCAGACGAAGAAGTGCTGCACTTTGACGCCGGTCGCGCCACCGTCCTCGCCGATGTGCTCCACGGTGTCCACGAAACACGGCACCACGTCGGTGACCTTCGCGCCGAGCTCCTCGTACACCTCGCGGTGCAGGGCGTCGACGACGGTCGTGTCCCCCGGTTCGACCCCGCCGCCGGGAGTGACCCAGTAGGGATCGACGCCAGGCTTGGTGCGCTTGATCAGGATCAGGTCGTCACCGTCGAGGAGAACGGCGCGGGCGGTGCGCTTGACCACGGGTCGGACGGTCATGGGAGAAATGTGGCCCGGCTGGTTCCACATGAAACATCGCGAAACGCGACCACGTGAGCTCACCGGGTGACGGACCCCGGACGGGCGCTCAGCACCAGTCCGCCGCCGCCTGGAACAGCCGCTCGTGGGCCCGCGCGACATGCGGCAACGCCAGGGTGCCGGTGCGGACCACCAGGAAGTAGGTCCGCAGGGGCGGCACCGCCGGTTCGTGAAGAGCGAGCACATCACCGCGGCGCAGAGCCTCCGCGCACAGATAGCGGGGCAGCACCGCGAGTCCCGCACCCGCCACCGCGCAGGCCAGGACCGCGCGCAGATCCGGGACGATCACGGTGCCGGGCCCGGCCGGCCGCGCGTCGAAGACGGAGAGCCAGTAGCGGGAGACGAAGGGCAGCGACTCGTGGACCTCGATCACGGGGACGCCGTCCAGCGCCGAGACGTCCTCTCGGCGCAGCGGCGGCACACCCGTTCCGGCCGCCCAGCGCGGAGCGGCGACCAGGACGTGCTCCTCGTCGCACAGGGGAGCCGCGGTGAGCAGCGCGCCACGTGGCCGGGCCGTGCTGATGGCCAGATCGTGGTGCCCGGCGGAGAGTCCCTCCAGGACCTCCTCGGCGGTGCCGAAGGAGGCGCGCAGCGCGAGGCCCTGCCCGTCCTCGGCGGCGAGCCCGGTGAGCGCGGGCAGCGCCCGCTCGGCGGTGAACTCGGGCGGCCCGGCCAGATGGAGGGTGCGTAACCGGGATTTCTCGTCGAGGCCCGACTCGGTGATCTCCACCAGGGCGTCCAGGTGCGGCGCGGCCTTGTGGGCGAGCTCGTCCCCGATGGTCGTGGGCGTCACACCGCGGGCCTGGCGCAGGAACAGGGGACGGCCCAGCTGCCGTTCCAGCGTGCGTATCTGGGAGGTGACGGCCGGCTGGGAAAGGCCGAGCAGCGCGGCGGCCCGGGTGAACGAGCCCGCCCGGTGCACGGTCACGAACGTACGCAGCAGTGCCAGGTCCACGGCACGCCCTCCCCTGTCGGTGCCCTGTCTTCCGGCCCCCCGGCCCGCGCCCAACTATAAATATGTCGATAGGTCTCTGTCGCTACCGTGATTGGACACTGACACAGAGTCAACTAGCCTTGGTCGCGCGGTTCTTCGCGCGCGGAACCGAGGGCGGTCCGAGCCATGAGGGGGGAGGCTCGGACCGTCCGTCGTGCGTAGCCGGACACCGACCGGTGTCCGCGGGGAAGGTCACCCGGCCGACTCGTCCAGCGCCCGCATCACATCCGCCACCAGGTCCTCGGGGTCCTCGGCGCCCACCGACATGCGGATGAAGCCCTCCGGCACCGCGTCGCCGCCCCAGCGCCCGCGCCGCTCGGCCGTGGAGCGCACCCCGCCGAAACTCGTCGCGTCGTCCACGAGCCGCAGGGCGTCGAGGAAACGGTCGGCACGCGCGCGCGTGGCCAGCGTGAAGGACACCACGCACCCGAAGCGCCGCATCTGCCGTGCGGCGACCTTGTGCGAGGGATCGCCGGGCAGCCCCGGATAGCGCAGCCCGGTGACGTCCTCGCGGGTGCTCAGCGCCTCGGCCAGCGCCAGAGCCGTCGCGTTCTGCCGGTCCGCGCGCAGTTGCAGGGTGGCGATGGAGCGATGTGCGAGCCAGGCCTCCATGGGGCCCGGGATCGCCCCGACGATCTTGCGCCAGCGGCGCACGGCCGCCATGGCCTCGCCCTCACGGCCCGCCACATAGCCCAGCAGGATGTCGCCGTGCCCGGTGAGCTGCTTGGTGCCGCTGGCCACGGCGAAGTCCGCGCCCAGCTCCAGGGGACGCTGCCCGAGCGGGGTGGCGAGCGTGTTGTCGACGGCGACCAGCGCGCCGCGCGCGTGCGCCGCCTCGGCCAGCCGCCGGATGTCGCACACGTCGAGCCCCGGGTTGCACGGGGACTCGATCCACAGCAGCCGGGCGCCCTCCAGCAGCTCGAGCTGGGCGTCCCCGCCGGTCGGCGCGGTGCGCACCTCGATGCCGTACGCCTCGAGCTGCTGCCCGGCAAGCGGCAGCGCCTGGTAGCCGTCGTCCGGCAGGACCACCGCGTCCCCCGCGCGCAGCTGCGAGAAGAGCACCGAGGAGATGGCGGCCATGCCCGAGCCGAACGCCAAGGTCTCCACGTCCCCCTGCCCGGGGGCCTCCAGCTCGCCGATGGCCCGCTCCAGCAGCGTCCAGGTGGGGTTCTCGTCCCGTCCGTAGGCGTATGGGCCGGTCGGGTCGCCCGGCAGGTGGAAGTGGGCGGCGAAGACCGGGCCGGGCAGCGTCGGTTCGTGCTTGACCGGTTCGGGCAGCCCGGCGCGCACCACGCGCGTGCCGTCCCGGTCGCCCGCAGTCGAATCGCTCATGCCGCCCGTCCCTCCACTTGCTCCCTTTCCGCGGCGAGCACGCAGGTGCCCGCCGTCTCCACCATCTCAGAAGACCTTCCGGACCCGCTCAGTCCTCGTCCGGCAGGATCATGTGCAGGGCCCAGGAGACGACCGAGATGATCAGGCCGCCCAGGACGGCGGTCCAGAAGCCCTCGACGTGGAAGCTCAGGTGCAGCTTGCCGCACACCCACGAGGTCAGCAGCAGCATGAGCGCGTTGACGACCAGGGTGATCAGTCCGAGCGTCAGGATGAACAGCGGGAAGGTCAGCACCTTCACGATCGGCTTGACCAGGAAGTTCACCAGCCCGAAGACCAGGGCGACGACTATCAGCGTGCCGGCCTCCTTCGCCGTGCTGTCGCCGGTCAGGGTGATCTTGTCGAGCAGCCAGACGGCGACCGCCAGGGCGCCCGCGTTGGCGATCGTCTTGACTACGAAATTCTTCATGTGTCTGATCGTGGCAGACGAGATCGACTACGAATACGGGCGAGGGCGATGAAGGCATTCAGGCTGGACGAACTGGAGGCGGAGCGAGCCGCCAACGAGGGCGCCTACCTTCAGTTCCTGCGGGAGCGGAACATGTCGGTCGGCCTCTACGCGCTCGACGCGGGCGCGCACGACCCGCAGAACCCCCACAGCCAGGACGAGGTGTACGTCGTCGTCAGCGGACGCGCCTCGATCACCGTCGGCCTGGAGACGACCGAGGTGGCGCGCGGCAGCGTGGTGTACGTGCCGGCCGGGGTCGCCCACAAGTTCCACCACATCAGCGAGGACCTGAGGGTCCTGGTGGTGTTCTCTCCACCCGAAGCCTGAGGCGCCGTCTCGGGGTTCCCTAGGGGAACGGTCAGGGGAGGACAAGGGACGCGGACCCCCCGCCGGACCCCTGCCCGCCCCTAGCATCGAAGCAGGACATCGACGAGGGCCCGCGCCTGGCGGCGCGGGCACCGACAGGACCCGGTACTGGGCGGGCGGAGAGGTAAGGACGAGGACAATGCGAGAGATCTTCGCGGGTCTGCCGTGGTGGGTGAAGTGGGTCGCGGTGCCGGTCATCGCCCTGGTCGTGTTCGGCAGCGTGATCGTGAGCGTGGTCGGCGTCGTGATCGGCCTGCTGTTCAAGTTGCTGGTCTTCGTGGCGCTGGTCGGCGGCCTCATCTACATCGTGCGCAAGTTCACCTCGAGCTCGTCCTCGCGCGGCGACTGGTGAGGAACGCGGGGCACCGGTGACCGGTAACAGGAATCACCGGTTCCCTCGCGGGAGGGAAGTTTCGCGCACGAACGGCCCCCGAGCGGCGACAGGCGGATAAGGTCCGGAGTCAACGCGGGGCCGGACCCCGCGAGCGGCGTACACGCCCTCCCCGTGTTCCCCCGCACGGGCTGCCCCCTCGCGCTACGGGAGTGCCCCTTGGCCACGGCTGACACCGCCTCCGCACAACGGCTCGTGCCGCCCGCACCCAGGGCCCCCGGCCACTCGACGGCGCTCCCCGCCCAGCCGCGCTCCTCGGACCCCGCGGAGCGGCCCTGCGCCTCGGTGCCGGAGCAGCAGTCCCCGACCACCCTCATCGCCTCCGTGCAGCGCGCTATGCGCCTGCTGGAGACCGTCGCCCGGCACGAGTACGGCGCCCCCGCGAAGCAACTGGCCCGCGAGACCGGCCTGGCCCTGCCGACCACCTACCACCTGCTGCGCACCCTCGTCCACGAGGGCTATCTCCAGCGCGACCGCGGGCTGTTCTTCCTCGGTGAGGCGGCGGAGCGGCTGGGCAGCAGCGGAGCGGCGCAGAAACGTCGCAGCACGATCGCCGGCCTGCTCGCGCAGTGGCGGGATCTGATCGGTGCGCCGGTGTACTACGCGGCCTACCAGGACGGCGAGATCGACGTCCTGTGCGTCTCCGACAGCCCCGGCAGCCCGGCGGTCGAGGAGTGGGCCGACTTCCGCGAGACCGGGCACGCGCACGCCGTCGGCCAGTGCCTGCTGTCCCAGCTCGACGAGGACGCCCGCCGCGACCACCTCGACCGCCATCCCGTGAGCTCGCTGACCCCGTACACGGTGCGTGACGACCACACCCTCCTGCGGCGCCTGGGGCGGCTGCGGCGGACGGAACCGGTCACCGAGCGGCAGGAGTACGCGCTCGGGACCGTCTGCGCGGCCGTCCCCATCACGGCGGGCGCGGTCGCGGCCACCGTGGCCCTCTCCCTGCCGGCCCGCCAGGCCGGCCGGCTGATGCCCGCGGCACGGCAGCTGCAGAGCGAGGTCGGAGAACACCTGGGCGCGCTCGCGCTCTCTATCAGTATCTGAAAACTCACTCCTTGTGATCTACCGTGTACGTTCAGCAAGATGCCACAGTGTCACGGGGATGATTCCCGGCCAGTCGACGGCAGATCACGGGGTAGCGATGCGCGAGTCCGTACAGGCAGAGGTCATGATGAGCTTTCTCGTGTCCGAGGAGCTCTCCTTCCGCATCCCGGTGGAGCTGCGGTACGAGACCTGTGATCCCTACGCCGTACGGCTCACCTTCCACCTTCCCGGGGACGCCCCTGTGACCTGGGCCTTCGGCCGGGAATTGCTGATCGACGGGGTGGGCACCCCGTGCGGCGACGGTGATGTGCGGATCTCGCCCGCGGACAGCGACTCACTGAGCGAGGTGCTGATCCGTCTTCAGGTCGGCGGGGACCGCGCCCTGTTCCGCTCCTCCACGGCGCCGCTGGTGGCGTTCCTCGACCGTACGGACAAGCTGGTGCCGCTCGGTCAGGAGGGCGCCCTCGCCGACTTCGACGCCCACCTCGACGAGGCCCTGGACCGCATCCTGGCCGAGGAGCAGAGCGCGGGCTGAAGCGTTACGGCAACGGCGCGTGCACCGGCGTAACGCTTCACCGGCCGCCGGGCGGACGCGGAGTGACGCCGGGGCCCTGCGCCCTGACACCGGCGCCGCGCCAACGGCGTCCCGTGACGGGCCCGCCGGTCATCGCTTGCGCCGCCGCCCCCGTCCTCCCCGCGCCGCAGCCGGCACGGCCGGCGGTGCGCTGGGCCGCCCGTGCGCCGGGCGGTCGGCCGAGACGACCAGGGCGGCGAGCGCCGTGGTGACCGGCACCGAGGCGACCAGGCCGATCGAGCCCACCAGCGTCCGCACGATCTCCTCGGCGACGAGTTCGCTGTTGGCCACGGTCGCCACACCGCTCCGCGCGATGGAGAACAGCAGCAGCAGGGGGAGCGCGGCGCCCGCGTAGGCGAGGACGAGGGTGTTGACGACGGAGGCGATGTGGTCGCGCCCGATCCGGATGCCCGCGCGGTAGAGCCCGCGCCAGCCCATCGCCGGATTGGCCTCGTGCAGCTCCCACACGGCCGACGTCTGCGTCACCGTCACGTCGTCCAGGACACCGAGCGAGCCGATGATGACGCCGGCCAGCAGCAGCCCGCTCATGTCGATCGACGGGTACAGGCCGTGGATCAGACCGGTGCTGTCGTCGGTGTTGCCGGTCAGCGCGGCCCACCCGATGAACAGCGAGCCCAGAACGCCGATGAGCACCAGCGAGATCAGCGTGCCGAGCACCGCGACAGAGGTGCGGGCGGACAGACCGTGGCACATGTACAGGGCGATCAGCATGATGGCGCTGGACCCCACCACCGCCACGAGAAGCGGATTCGAGCCCTGAAGGATCGCGGGCAGGACGAAGAGGCTCAGCACCAGGAAGCTGATGGCCAGCGCGATCAGCGCCATGACACCGCGCATCCGCCCGACGACCACGACGGCGAGCGCGAAGATGCCGGCCAGGAGCGCCACGGGAAGGCGCCGGTCGACGTCCGCGACCGAGTACTGCAGATCCCTGGGTGCCGAGGGCTCGTAGGCGACCACGACCTTCTGCCCCTGGTGCAACTGCCGTGGCTGGTCCGGCTGCACGATCTCGGTGAAGGTACGGCCCTTGTCCTTGCCGGTGTCGACCCGGATCGTGGCCTTCTTGCAGTCGCCGGAGGACCGTGCCTGCGTGGGCGAACTGCCGGAGGCGTTCACGGTCTTGCAGCTCACCTCGGCCATTTCGGTGACCGTCGCCCGCTGCGTCTGACGGTCGAAGCCGACACCGGTGCGCTGGTGCGAGGGCGCGCCGCCCGGCCACAGCACCGCGAGTCCGACCAGCACCGCCGCGGCGAACGGGATCAGGATGGCCGCAATGACCTTGCGGAGGTGCTGGGAGACGGGAGTGGCGGGCCCGTGGCTGTGACTGTGCGAGTGCCCATGTCCGTGGCCGCCCCCGTGCCCAGGCTCCTGCCCGCCCCCGTGCCCAGGCTCGTGCCCGCCTCCGTGCCCCGGCTCGTGCCTGTGGCCGTGCCCCTGTTGCGGCGGGTGCTGCCGGCCCGGTCCGCGCCGGCCACCGTCCTCCGGGCCGTGCGGTTGCGGGAACTGCTCTGTCGTGGTCACCGCCCGATCATCGCAAGAACGGTGGAGGCCCACTGTTCACCGTGCCACACATGGCGCTAGCGTGGAGGCACCTTTGCACACGCGGGAGCTCGGAGCACCGGGCTGAGAGGGCGCTGAACTTCGTCTTCGCGATGTTTCACGTGGAACATCCGTCGTTTCACATGAAACACCGACAGACGAGAACCGCTGCGTCGACCGCCGAACCTGTTACCGGGTAATGCCGGCGTAGGGAGTAGGTCTCATGACCAACAAGGACGCACGCACGCCTGCCTCCGCCCAGGACGACACGTCCCAGGAGGCCGGGAAGTCCGTCGGCTGGCACAAGGCGTATGTCGAGGGCTCGCGCCCCGACCTGCGGGTGCCGGTCCGTCAGGTGCACCTCACCAACGGGCAGTCGGTCACCTTGTACGACACATCGGGCCCGTACACCGATCCACTCGTCGACACCGATGTCCGCAGGGGTCTGCCGCCGCTGCGGGACAACTGGATCATCAGCCGCGGCGACACCGAGGAGTACGCGGGCCGTCCCGTCCGTCCCGAGGACGACGGCCTCAAGCACACCTCCCCGCGCGGAGGGCTGCGCAACCTCGACGCGGTCTTCCCGGGACGCCCGCGGCAGCCGCGCCGCGCACGCGGCGGCCGGGCGGTGACCCAGCTCGCCTACGCGCGCCGTGGGGAGATCACACCGGAGATGGAGTTCGTGGCGGTCCGGGAGAACGTCTCTCCCGAGGTCGTCCGCGAGGAGATCGCGGCCGGCCGGGCCGTGCTGCCGGCCAACGTCAACCACCCGGAGATCGAGCCGATGATCATCGGCAAGCGGTTCCTGGTCAAGGTCAACGCCAACATCGGCAACTCCGCCGTGACGTCCTCCATCGAGGAGGAGGTCGAGAAGATGACGTGGGCGACCCGATGGGGCGCCGACACGGTGATGGACCTCTCCACCGGCCGCAACATCCACACCACCCGCGAGTGGGTGCTGCGCAACTCCCCCGTCCCCATCGGCACGGTGCCGCTCTATCAGGCGCTGGAGAAGGTCGACGGCAGGGCCGAGGAGCTGACCTGGGAGATCTACAAGGACACGGTCATCGAGCAGGCCGAGCAGGGCGTGGACTACATGACGGTCCACGCCGGCGTGCGCCTGGCGTACGTCCCGCTGACGGCCAACCGCAAGACCGGCATCGTCTCGCGCGGCGGCTCCATCATGGCGGCCTGGTGCCTGGCCCACCACAAGGAGTCGTTCCTCTACGAGAACTTCGAGGAACTCTGCGAGATCCTCGCCGCCTACGACGTCACCTACTCCCTCGGTGACGGCCTGCGGCCGGGCTCCATCGCGGACGCCAACGACGAGGCCCAGTTCGCGGAGTTGCGCACGCTCGGGGAACTCAACCGGATCGCCAGGCGTTTCGAAGTGCAGACCATGATCGAGGGCCCGGGACACGTCCCGATGCACAAGATCAAGGAGAACATCGACCTTCAGCAGGAGATCTGCGATGAAGCCCCGTTCTATACGCTCGGGCCGCTGACGACGGACGTCGCCCCGGCGTACGACCACATCACCTCGGGCATCGGCGCCGCGATGATCGCCTGGTGGGGCACGGCCATGCTCTGCTACGTCACGCCCAAGGAGCACCTGGGCCTGCCCAATCGCGACGACGTCAAGACCGGCGTCATCACCTACAAGATCGCCGCCCACGCGGCCGACCTCGCCAAGGGACACCCCGGTGCGCAGGAGTGGGACGACGCGCTGTCCGACGCCCGCTTCGAGTTCCGGTGGGAGGACCAGTTCAACCTCGCCCTGGACCCCGACACGGCCCGCGAGTTCCACGACGAGACCCTCCCGGCGGAGCCCGCCAAGACGGCCCACTTCTGCTCTATGTGCGGTCCGAAGTTCTGTTCGATGAAGATCTCGCAGGACATCCGCCGGGAGCACGGGGCCACGGCCGTCGAGATCGAGGAGGGCATGGCGCGGAAGTCGGAGGAGTTCGCGGCGGCGGGCAATCGGGTGTATCTGCCGGTCACGGAGTGATTCCGGCAGGCCTGCCGGGTGTCCCGACCGGCCGGCGCCGCACCGTTTCGCGGTGGGGCGCTCACTCCGGCTGGTGTTCGGGGCCTCCGAAGTCCGGGCTGGTGAAGTCGGGGCTGGTGTAGCTGGGGCGGGGTCCCGGGGCCCCGTCGCCGGGGCTGCTGAAGCCCGGCCGGTCGTAGCCCAGTTGCGGGATGCGGCCGGCCGGCGCGGAGGGGGCCGTGGGGTGCAGTGCGGCCGAGCCGGGGTCGGCGAGCGCGTCACGCAGGAAGGGCAGGATGCCCCGTTCGAGCAGGGCGTCGTGCCAGGCGTCCCTGGCGCGGGCGACCTCCTCGCCCAGTTCGCCGTAGGGTCCGGCCGCCGGCGAGGGGCGGTTGCGCAGGGCGGTGAGGAGCAGTCCGACGGCCGCCACGAGGATCGCCGCGGCGGTCACCGCGCCGAACACCCAGCCGGTGGTGATCATCGTCTGGGCGAAGGCGGGGGCAGGGTCGAGCATCTTGAGCGCGTAGCCGACGAGGAGGAAGAGCGCCGCGGCGACGCCGGCGAGCACGGGTGCGAGGACGGCGACGACGGCGCCCGCGCCCGCGCCGGTGGTCTCGGCGGCCTCCCCCACGGCGGCGGCGAGCGACACCGTGGCGCCGTCCGGCTCGGCGGTTGTGGCGCCGCGCAGGGTCGGCTGGGTGGCGGCCGGGCGGCGCAGTTCCTCGCGGACCTTCACGTAGTGCTGGTACTCGCTCGCCGCGGCCGCCGTTATCAGGGCGGTGGCGTCGAGTGCCATGGTGCGCAGTTGTTCGGAGTTGAGCCGCTGTCCCACGCCGGCCGACTCCGGGCGGTGTGGGGCGGAGCGCAGCGCCTCATCGAGGATCCGCTCGTATTCCTGGCGGTCCTCGCTCAGCAGGTGCTGCGGAACGCTGTTCATGTGCATCCCCCGATGCTCCGTAGGGCTTGGGGCTCGCATGGCGGCGAGCCGTCGGGCAGAAACGGAGGGGAGCCTGCTACGGATAAGCCGATGGTAGAGCCGTGACGGCGCGCGGTGACAGGGGGTTTCCACAAATTGGCCGCCGACCTGGGCGGTCGGCCGGTGCCCACCGGCGCGGCCGGACGCGCCGGTGAACGGTCAGTTCTCCAGGGGAAGTTGCTGGACCAGCAGCTTTCCGGCCATGGTGACGCCGCCGTCCATGGCGATGGCGAGTCCGTCGGCGTAGACGTGCGGTCCCTCCACCACCGGGCCCGCGGTGTCCTCGCCGTCCTCGGAGCCGACCTCGCCCAGGAGGTAGGGGATCGGGCTGTGGCCGTGAACGATCCGGGTGCCGCCGTACGTATCGAGCAGGGAGCGCACGGCGTCGGCGCCGTCGTCGCGGAAGGAGAAGCGCTTGGTGAACTTGCGGAACAGGTCCCAGACCTCGTCCGCGTCGTTGCGGGTGAGCGTCTCGCGGACGGTGTCGTTGACCGCCTCGATCGAGTCGCCGTAGTCGAGATAGGCGGTGGTGTCGGAGTGGACGAGCAGGTAGCCGTCGACCTCCTCGACGGCGTCCAGGCGGGCCATCCACTGCAGGTGGTGGTCCTGGAGGCGGTCCATGTCCGACTTCTGCCCGCCGTTGAGCAGCCAGGCCGCCTGGAAGGTGGCGGTGCCCGCGCCGGAGTTGACCGGGGTGTCGCCGAAGCGCTTGGCGCCGAGCAGCAGCAGCTCGTGGTTGCCCATGAGGGCCTTGCAGTAGCCGCCGGCCGCGGCGGCCTCCGCGGACAGCCGCATCACCAGGTCGATGACGCCGATGCCGTCCGGGCCGCGGTCGGTGAAGTCGCCGAGGAACCACAGCCGCGCCGTGCCCGCGCACCACTGGCCGGCGGCGTCGACGAGGCCCTTGTCCTGGAGGGCGGCGACCAGCTGGTCGAGGTAGCCGTGTACGTCGCCGACGACGTACAGGGGGCCGGAGCCGGTGCCGGGCTGTGCCGTCGGCGCCGAGGCCGGGTCCACGGTCACCTGGACGGTGTCCGTGCGGGTGATGACGGGCAGGTCGCGCTGGGTGGGCGTGTACGCGTCCGGGTAGCCCTCAGGGCTCGCCGGAGGGCCCTCCTCGACGGGCGGGGCGCTTTCGGCGGCGCGCGGGGCGTCGGCGTAGGGGTTGTTCTCGCCCGTGTGCGCGGCGCCGCCGTACGCACCGTTCTCGTCCGTGTGCGGACCGCCGGGGTACGGGGCCGCCTCGGCGGGGTGGGGGCTGTGGGCGTACGGACCGGTCTCGTTGACGTACGCGGGCACCCGGAAGTCGCGCAGCGTCGCCGTGCGCTCCATCTCGGGCCCCTGACCGGCCCCCTGAGTCATCGACCCCTCCACCATCGCGCCGCATCTGCACCGCTTCGGACTGCCTGGTCGCAGCGGCCCGCGGTGTCGTGGGCCCATCATAGGAATGCGGATCGCGCCATGTGATGACCCAGGGGTGGTGAATCGGAGCAGTCCTCAGGTTCACCGGGGCTTTCGCCCCGATTGGGCACTCTTCGGCGGTCACGCGACCGGCTGTTCGTCCTGCTCCTTCGGTGCGCCTACCGTCCTTCCGGCGCGCGCGGCGGGCTGACGGTCGTGCGCGGCGGCCGCCGCTGGGACGACGTGCGCACGATCAGTTCGGTCGGTATGACCTGCTCGACCGGCTGGTCGGAGTCGACGCCCTCGATGGCGTCGATCAGGAGCTGGACCACCGCCGTGCCGATGCGCCGCGGCTTGAGGGACAGGGTGGTGATGGGCGGCTCGGTGTTGGCGTAGACGGTGGACTCGCTGCAGCACACCAGCAGCAGGTCCTCCGGGACGCGCAGGCCGTAGCGGCGGGCGGCGGCGAGCAGGTCGGTGCCGTTGGGGTCGAACAGTCCGTAGACGGCGTCCGGGCGGTCGGGGCGGGCCAGCAGCCGGTCGGCGGCGACGGCGCCCGCACAGGGGTCGTGGGCCGGGTAGGCCTCGTACACCGGGTCCTGGCCGATGCGCTCGCACCAGTGCAGGTAGGCCGTGGTCGACAGGTGCGTGTACGTGTCGGTGGTGGTGCCGGTGAGCAGGCCGATGCGGCGGGCGCCGGCCTCGGCGAGGTGGTCGAGGATGTCGAGTACGGCTGCCTCGTGGTCGTTGTCGACCCAGGCGGTCACCGGGAGGGTGCCGGCCGGGCGGCCGTCGCTGACCACCGGTAATCCCTGGCGGACCAGCTCGCTGACGACCGGGTCCTGGTCGGAGGGGTCGATGACGACCGTGCCGTCCAGTGCGACGTTCGACCACACGTCGTGGCGCGAGGTCGCGGGCAGGATCACCAGGGCGTAGCCCCGGGCGAGTGCGGCGGAGGTGGCGGCGCGGGCCATCTCGGCGAAGTAGGCGAACTCGGTGAAGGTGAAAGGTTCATCCCCGTACGTCGTCACGGTCAGGCCGATGAGTCCTGACTTCCCGGTACGGAGGGTTCGGGCCGCGGCCGAGGGGCGGTAGCCCAGCCGGTCGGCGACCTCGCGCACATGGCGTCGGGTGGCGTCCGGGAGCCGGCCCTTGCCGTTGAGGGCGTCGGAGACGGTCGTGATGGAGACTCCGGCGGCGGCGGCCACGTCTCTGATGCCCGCTCGGCCCGGCCGGCTGCCTCGACGGGAGGTTTCCGCGCGGCTCACCTGGTGCTTCCCTGCTGCTGTCATGGCGAGCCGATAGTAGGGCTCATGAGGTGGGGTAGTGCGGACGCATATGCACGCGTTGACAGGCACGTTTCTGCATGGTCATCACGGTCCAACTGCCTTTGAAAGTAAGTAAGTTGGGCGATTCGATGCCAGTACGTGGCGTGTCGGCGCGCATGGGCCTGTTGAGCCCGCCATGTTTCGAAGAGGTCTCAACTCACCTGCACGGGGGATGCGCGCCACGGCGTGAGCCACCGGCGCGTAGATATATGTGTGGCACGCCCCCCAATTCGTACACCTTCGTACAGCGGTGCCCCTGATGCCGCTGTGACGGACGAGATGCGTCTCGCCGATGGTGATCTCTCCCGACCCATACGCAGCGGCGCCCAATCCTCTTAAGGTGAGCAGTATTGGAAAGCCGGTGGTGGTCACGAGGAGGACTGCGGTGAGCGAGACGAGCCCGAAGCTGCGTGCCGAGCTGGAGGGTATCCCCACCTACAAGCCGGGCAAGCCCGCCGCGGCCGACGGTCCGGTGGCCTACAAGCTGTCGTCCAACGAGAACCCCTACCCGCCGCTGCCGGGCGTGATGGAGACGGTGACCGCGGCCGCCTGCTCCTTCAACCGCTACCCGGACATGGCGTGCGCGGCGCTCACCGCCGAGCTGGCCGAACGCTTCGGCGTGCCGGCCTCCCACGTGGCCACCGGCACCGGCTCGGTCGGGGTCGCCCAGCAGCTGATCCAGGCGACCAGCGGCCCCGGTGACGAGGTCGTCTACGCCTGGCGGTCCTTCGAGGCCTACCCGATCATCACGCAGATCAGCGGGGCGACCTCCGTCCAGGTGCCGCTGACGCCGGGCGACGTGCACGACCTGGACGCGATGGCGGACGCGATCACCGACCGCACCCGTCTGATCTTCGTCTGCAACCCGAACAACCCCACCGGCACGGTGGTGCGCCGGGCCGAGCTGGAGCGCTTCCTCGACCGGGTGCCCTCCGACGTGCTGGTGGTGTTCGACGAGGCCTACCGCGAGTTCATCCGCGACCCCGAGGTGCCCGACGGCGTGACGCTGTACCGCGAGCGCCCGAACGTCTGCGTGCTGCGCACGTTCTCCAAGGCCTACGGCCTCGCGGGGCTCAGGGTCGGCTTCGCCATCGCCCACGAGCCGGTGGCGGCGGCGCTGCGCAAGACGGCGGTGCCCTTCGGCGTGAGCCAGCTGGCGCAGGAGGCGGCGATCGCCTCGCTGCGTGCCGAGGACGAGCTGCTGGGCCGGGTCGGCTCGCTGGTGTGCGAGCGCGTCCGGGTGGTCGACGCGCTGCGCGCGCAGGGCTGGACGGTGCCGGAGACCCAGGCCAACTTCGTGTGGCTGCGGCTGGGGGAGCGCACGACCGACTTCGCCGGGGCCTGCGAGCAGGCGGGCGTGGTGGTCCGGCCGTTCGCGGGTGAGGGCGTGCGGGTGACGATCGGCGAGGCCGAGGCGAACGACATCTTCCTCAAGGCGGCGGAGGCGTTCCGCAGGGAGATGTGACGGTCCCCCCGCTCGCGGGTCACGAGCGGTCCGACGGTCCTGGAGGGCCCCGCGCACTCGGCGCGGGGCCCTCCAGGCGTTCGAGCGACCCACGTCACAGGGACCCCCCGTCGCCGCTGGAAATCGGGTGAGTCATAATTGCTTGTGAATGTGAACGCGTTCACAAGCGAGTCCGATTGCTGCCCTGTTGTGCAGGCCGTACCGGGGCAAACCGCCGCTGAGACCCCGGCGGCGTAAGGAGAGTGACGACGTGAACCTGGCTTTGGCGCCGGAGACACTGGCGCGCTGGCAGTTCGGCATCACGACCGTCTACCACTTCCTGTTCGTACCCCTGACGATCTCGCTGGCCGCCCTGACGGCCGGCTTGCAGACCGCCTGGGTGCGCACGGACAAGGAGAAGTACCTCAGAGCCACCAAGTTCTGGGGCAAGCTTTTCCTGATCAACATCGCCATGGGCGTGGTCACCGGCATCGTCCAGGAGTTCCAGTTCGGCATGAACTGGTCGGACTACTCGCGCTTCGTCGGTGACATCTTCGGTGCCCCGCTCGCCTTCGAGGCCCTGATCGCCTTCTTCTTCGAGTCCACGTTCATCGGGCTGTGGATCTTCGGCTGGGACAAGCTGCCCAAGAAGATCCACCTGGCGTGCATATGGATGGTGTCGATCGGCACCATCCTCTCCGCGTACTTCATCCTCGCTGCCAACTCCTGGATGCAGCACCCCGTCGGCTACCGGATCAACAAGGCCAAGGGGCGCGCCGAGCTCACCGACTTCTGGGCGGTGCTCACCCAGAACACGGCCCTCAGCCAGGTCTTCCACACACTCTCCGCGGCCTTCCTGACCGGCGGCGCCTTCATGATCGGCATCGCCGCCTTCCACCTGGCCCGCAAGAAGCACGTCGCCACGATGAAGACCTCGCTGCGGCTCGGCCTGGTCACCGTCGTCATCGCCGGTCTGCTCACCGCGGTCAGCGGTGACGTCCTCGGCAAGGTGATGTTCAAGCAGCAGCCGATGAAGATGGCGGCGGCCGAGGCCCTGTGGGACGGCCGGAAGCCTGCGCCGTTCTCGGTCTTCGCCTACGGCGACGTCGAGAAGGGCCACAACTCGGTGGCCATCGAGATTCCCGGACTGCTGTCCTTCCTGGCCAACGACGACTTCAGCTCGTACATCCCCGGCATCAACGACGTCAACAAGGCCGAGCAGCAGCAGTTCGGGCCCGGCGACTACCGGCCCAACATCCCGGTGACCTTCTGGGGCTTCCGCTGGATGATCGGCTTCGGCATGGCGTCCTTCGGTGTCGGCCTGGCCGGGCTCTGGCTCACCCGCAAGAAGTTCATGCTGCCCCAGCACCTGCGGGTCGGCGAGGACGAGGTGCCGCACCTGGTCCTGCTCCCGGGCAAGGCCCTCAGCCCCCGGCTGACCGAGTGGTACTGGCGCATCGCCGTCTGGACGCTGGCCTTCCCGCTGATCGCCAACTCCTGGGGCTGGATCTTCACCGAGATGGGCCGCCAGCCGTGGGCCGTCTACGGCGTGCTGCAGACCCGGCACGCGGTCTCCCCCGGTGTCTCCCAGGGCGAGGTCATCACCTCGATGACCGTCTTCACGCTGCTCTACGCCATCCTCGCCGTCGTCGAGGTGAAGCTGCTCGCGAAGTACGTCAAGGCCGGCCCGCCGGAGCTCACGGAGGCCGACCTCAACCCGCCCACGAAGATCGGCGGCGACGTCCGTGACGCCGACAAGCCGATGGCCTTCTCGTACTAGGCCAAGGGAGCCACACAGTCATGGAACTGCACGACGTCTGGTTCGTCCTCATCGCCGTCCTGTGGACCGGCTACTTCTTCCTGGAGGGCTTCGACTTCGGGGTCGGCATCCTCACCAAGCTGCTCGCCCGGAACCGGCCCGAGAAGCGGGTGCTGATCAACACCATCGGACCCGTCTGGGACGGCAACGAGGTGTGGCTGCTCACCGCGGGCGGCGCCACCTTCGCCGCCTTCCCCGAGTGGTACGCCACGCTCTTCTCCGGCTTCTACCTGCCGCTGCTGGTCATCCTGGTCAGCCTGATCGTCCGGGGTGTCGCCTTCGAGTACCGCGCCAAGCGGCCCGAGGAGAACTGGCAGCGCAACTGGGAGACCGCGATCTTCTGGAGCTCGCTGATCCCCGCCTTCCTGTGGGGCGTGGCCTTCGGCAACATCGTCCGGGGCGTCAAGATCGACCGGAACCTGGAGTACGTGGGCAACCTGGGGGACCTGCTCAACCCCTACGCACTGCTCGGCGGGCTGGTCACGCTGACGCTGTTCACCTTCCACGGCGCGGTGTTCACCGCCCTGAAGACCGTCGGTGACATCCGGGAGCGGGCGCGGAAGCTGGCCCTGCGCCTCGGCCTCGTCACGGCCGTCGTGGCGCTCGCCTTCCTGCTGTGGACGCAGGCCGACACGGGCAACGGCCGGAGCCTGGTGGCGCTGATCGTGGCGGTGATCGCACTGGTGGCCGCGCTCGTCGCCAACCAGGCGGGACGCGAGGGGTGGTCGTTCGCACTGTCCGGCGTCACGATCGTGGCCGCCGTGGCGATGCTGTTCCTCTCGCTGTTCCCGAACGTCATGCCGTCCACCCTCAACGCGGACTGGAGCCTGACGGTGACCAACGCCTCTTCCAGCCCCTACACCCTGAAGATCATGACCTGGTGCGCGGGCGTCGCCACGCCGATCGTCCTGCTCTACCAGGGATGGACCTACTGGGTCTTCCGTAAGCGGATCGGCACACAGCACCTCGCCGAAGCCGCGCACTGAGTCCGGAAAGGGGTGCGTTTCACGTGAAACACACCCCTGTGGACCGAAGGGCATGTTTCACGTGAAACCGATCGATCCCCGCCTCCTCCGCTACGCCCGTGCCACCCGGCTCTTCCTGATCGCGGTCGTGGGCCTGGGCGCCCTCGGAGCGGGCCTGGTCATCGCCCAGGCGATGCTCATCGCCGAGGTGGTGGTCGGCGCCTTCCAGCACCACCTCACGGTCGCCGAACTGCGCACTCCCCTGCTGCTGTTGGTGGCCGTGGCCCTCGGCCGCGCACTGGTGTCCTGGCTCACCGAACTGGCAGCGCACCGGGCCGGGGCGGCGGTGAAATCCGAACTGCGGGGGCGGCTGCTGGAACGCGCGGCGGCGCTCGGCCCCGGCTGGCTGAGCGGGCAGCGGACCGGCTCACTGGTCGCGCTGGCCACGCGGGGCGTCGATGCCCTGGACGACTACTTCTCCCGCTATCTGCCGCAGTTGGGCCTCGCCGTGGTGGTACCCGCGGCCGTGCTGGCGCGGGTCGTCACGGAGGACTGGGTCTCGGCGGCCATCATCGTCGGAACCCTTCCCCTCATCCCCGTCTTCATGATGCTGATCGGCTGGGCCACGCAGTCCCGGATGGACCGGCAGTGGCGGCTGCTGTCACGGCTGTCCGGGCACTTCCTCGACGTGGTGGCGGGACTGCCGACCCTGAAGGTGTTCGGCCGGGCCAGGGCGCAGGCGGAGTCGATCAGGCGCATCACCGCCGAGTACCGGCGGGCGACGATGCGCACCCTGAGGATCGCCTTCCTCTCCTCCTTCGCCCTGGAACTGCTCGCCACGCTGTCGGTCGCCCTCGTCGCCGTGACCATCGGCATGCGGCTGGTCAACGGCGACATGGACCTCTACACCGGCCTGGTCATCCTCGTCCTCGCCCCCGAGGCCTACCTGCCGCTGCGCCAGGTCGGCGCCCAGTACCACGCGGCCGCGGAGGGACTGGCGGCGGCCGAGGACATCTTCGCCGTGCTCGAGACACCGCTGCCGCGGACCGGCAGCGGGGCCGTCCCGGCCCGGGCGTCGCTCGCCCTCGAGGGCGTGAGCGTGCGCTACCCCGGCCGGTCCACGGACGCCGTGACCGATGTGTCCTTCACCGTGCTGCCCGGGGAGACGGTCGCGCTCGTCGGCCCCAGCGGCGCCGGGAAGTCGACGCTGCTGAACGTCCTGCTGGGGTTCGTACGGCCCACCGGGGGCCGGGTCCGCATCGGGGGAGTGGATCTCTCGGACATCGACCCCGGGCAGTGGCGCTCACGTGTCGCCTGGGTGCCCCAGCGGCCGCACCTGTACGCCGGGACGATCGCCGAGAACGTCCGGCTCGCCCGGCCCGACGCCGACGACGACGCCGTGCGCCGGGCGCTCAGGGACGCGGGCGCGCTGGAGTTCGTCGACGCCCTGCCGGACGGGGCGGGCACCGTGCTCGGCGAGGACGGCGGCGGGCTGTCCGCCGGGCAGCGCCAACGCCTCGCGCTGGCCCGGGCCTTCCTCGCGGACCGGCCCGTCCTGCTGCTCGACGAGCCGACCGCCGCGCTCGACGGTGCCACCGAGGCCGAGGTGGTGGAAGCGGTGCGCGGGCTCGCCGCAGGGCGGACGGTACTGCTCGTCGTCCACCGGCCGGCGCTGCTGAGTGTGGCCGACCGTGTGGTGCGCCTCGAAGGCGGCGAGTCCTCCGGAGCCGCCCTGCCGAAGCCCGGTGCCTCCGCGGCATCCTCGGCGCCACGGGAGGCCGGGACAGCGGGGGACGGCGTCCGGGCCACCGCATCGGGTGTCCCGTCAGAGGCCGGGGCCGGTTCCGCGAAGGCCGGCGGTGACGTCCTCGCCCGCGTCCGGGGGATGTCAGGTGCCCGGCGCGGCCGTCTGGCCCTCGCCCTGCTGCTGGGCGCCCTCGCGCTCGGCAGCGCGGTCGGCCTCATGGCCACCTCCGGCTGGCTCATCTCGCGCGCCTCCCAGCACCCGCCGGTGCTGTACCTGATGGTGGCCGTCACCGCGACGCGGGCGTTCGGCATCGGGCGGGCCGTCTTCCGGTACGGGGAGCGGCTGGTGTCGCACGACGCGGTGCTGCGGATGCTGGCCGACACCCGGGTCGCCGTCTACCGGCGGCTGGAGCGGCTGGCCCCCGCCGGGCTGCGCCGGACCCGCCGCGGTGATCTGCTCACGCGGCTCGTCGCCGATGTGGACGCCTTGCAGGACTACTGGCTGCGCTGGCTGCTGCCCGCGGGCGCTGCGTTCGCGGTGTCCGCCGCGTCGGTCGCCTTCACGGCGTGGCTGCTGCCGGAGGCGGGGGCGGTGCTCGCCGCCGGTCTGCTCGCGGCCGGGGCGGGCGTCCCGCTGCTCACCGCGGCCGTGGCACGCCGTGCGGAGCACCGGCTGGCGCCCGCCCGGGGCGTCCTGGCGACCCGCGTGGGCGACCTGCTCACCGGCACGGCCGAGTTGACGGTCGCCGGCGCCCTGCCCGCCCGCACCGCCGAGGCGCGGCGGGCCGACTCCGTCCTCACCCGGATCGCCTCGCGCGCCGCCACGGCCACCGCGCTCGGGGACGGGCTCACCGCGCTGGTCTCGGGGCTGACGGTGGCCGCGGCGGCCCTGGCCGGCGCCCAGGCGGTCGCCGCCGGCCGGCTCGGGGGCGTGGCCATGGCCGTCGTCGTGCTCACCCCGCTGGCCGCCTTTGAGGCCGTCCTCGGCATGCCCCTGGCCGTCCAGCACCGCCAGCGCGTCCGCCGCAGCGCGGAGCGCGTGTACGAGGTCCTCGACGCTCCCGTGCCCGTTCGTGAGCCGGAGCGGCCGCGGCAGGCGCCCGCGTCGCCGTTCCCGCTCGTCGTCAGGGACCTCGGCGCCCGGCACGCCGGCCGGCGCCTCCCGGCGCTCGCCGGGCTCGACCTGACCCTGGACAAGGGCCGCAGGGTGGCCGTGGTCGGGCCGTCCGGGTCCGGCAAGACGACCCTCGCACAGGTGCTGCTGCGGTTCCTGGACGCGGAGACGGGCACGTACACCCTCGGCGGCGTCGACGCCTCCGCACTGGACGGCGACGACGTACGGCGGCTCGTGGGGCTGTGCGCCCAGGACGCGCACCTCTTCGACAGCTCCGTACGGGAGAACCTGCTGCTGGCGAAGAAGGACGCCACCGAGGCCGAACTGCGGGACGCGCTCGCGCGGGCCCGGCTCCTCGACTGGACCGGCACCCTCCCCGACGGGCTCGACACGCTCGTCGGCGAGCATGGCGCCCGGCTGTCCGGAGGACAGCGGCAGCGGCTGGCGCTGGCCCGGGCGCTGCTCGCCGACTTCCCGGTCCTCGTGCTCGACGAGCCGGCGGAACACCTGGACCTGGCGACCGCCGACGAGCTCACCGCCGATCTGCTGGCCGCCACCGAGGGCCGTACGACCTTGCTCATCACCCACCGCCTGGCCGGACTGGAGGCGGTGGACGAGGTGCTCGTGCTGGACGCGGGGCGGGTCGTCCAGCGGGGACCGTACGCGGAACTGGCGGCCGCGCCGGGACCGCTGCGCGGGATGATCGAACGCGAGAGTGAGGCGGAGCTGCTGGTCGCGGCGCGGTAGCGGCTACCCCCGCTCCCCCAGCAGCCGTTCGATCACGACCGCGACGCCGTCCTCGTTGTTGGCGACCGTCCGGCCGGAGGCCGCGGCGAGCACGTCCGGGTGCGCGTTGCCCATGGCGTAGGAGCGGCCGGCCCAGGTGAGCATCTCGACGTCGTTCGGCATGTCGCCGAAGGCGACGACCTCCTCGTGCGAGATGCCGCGCTCGGCGCAGCACAGCGCGAGCGTGCTCGCCTTGGAGACGCTCGGGCCGCTGATCTCCAGCAGGGCGCTGGGGCTGGAGCGGGTGACGGTGGCACGTCCGCCGACCGCGAGGCGGGCGACGGTCAGGAAGGCGTCCGGGTCCAGCGTCGGGTGATAGGCGAGGATCTTCAGGATCGGCTGGCCGGTGCCGGCTCCGTCCGGCGCCAGCAGGTCCTCGGCCGGGGCGAGCGCGTCCGGTATCTCCATGTGCAGCTTGGGATACGCCGGCTCCTGGTAGAAGCCGTACGTCTGCTCGACCGCGTAGACGGTGCCCGGCGCGGCGTCGCGCAGCAGGCCGACCGCGTCCAGCGCGTTCTCCCGGGCGAGGTCGCGCACCTTCACGAACCTGTGGGCGCCCGGGCCGCCGTGCAGATCGACCACGGCGGCGCCGTTTCCGCAGATGGCGAGGCCGTGGCCGTGCACGTGGTCGCTGACGACGTCCATCCAGCGGGCCGGGCGGCCGGTCACGAAGAAGACCTCGATGCCCGCCTCCTCGGCCGCGGCCAGGGCGGCGACCGTGCGGGGGGACACCGACTTGTCGTCGCGCAGCAGGGTCCCGTCGAGGTCGGTGGCGATCAGCCGCGGCGGCACGACGGGGGCACCTTCCTGGTCGAACGAGGCCGAGAGCTTGGGGGAGGCCGGGGGCTCGGGCTTTCGAGTCGCTGAGGTCACCGGGGCATTGTCCCGCATATGCCCGCACGGTCGTGCGAGAGTGCGCACATGTGAGTAGTCGACTCGGTCACGTGAGCAGCCGGGCCCGGTCACGTCAGCTGGGTGGGCGCTTCCATGGCGATCCGCTCGAAGACCTTCTGGTCGGCCGCGAAGTCGGAGTCGGGGATCGGCCAGTGGATCACGATCTCGGTGAAGCCGAGCTCCTGGTGCCGGCCCGCGAAGTCGACGAACGCGTCGAGGGACTCCAGCGGACGTGAGCGGTCCGGGGTGAACCCGGTGAGCAGTACCTTGCCGAGTTCCGAGACGTCCCGGCCGACGGAGGCGCAGGCGTCGGCGAGCTTCTCGGCCTGGCCGCGGATGGCCCGCACCGACTGCTCAGGGGTGCCGTCCTCGTACAGCTTCGGGTCGCCCGTGGTCACCCAGGCCTGCCCGTACCGCGCGGCGAGCCGCAGTCCCCGGGGGCCGGTGGCCGCCACGGCGAACGGGAGCCGGGGGCGCTGCACACAGCCGGGGATGTTGCGGGCCTCGTGCGCCGAGTAGAAGTCGCCGTCGTGGGACACCGCGTCCTCGGTCAGCAGCCGGTCGAGGAGCGGAACGAACTCGGCGAAGCGGTCGGCGCGTTCGCGGGGCGTCCAGGGCTCCTGGCCGAGCGCGGTGGCGTCGAAGCCGGTGCCGCCCGCACCGATGCCGAGCGTGATCCGGCCGCCGGAGATGTCGTCCAGGGAGATCAGTTCCTTGGCGAGGGTGACCGGATGGCGGAAGTTCGGCGAGGTGACCAGAGTGCCCAGCCTCAGGCGCCCGGTCGCGGCCGCGGCGGCGGTCAGGGTGGGCACGGCACCGAACCACGGGCCGTCCCGGAAGGTGCGCCAGGACAGGTGGTCGTAGGTGTAGGCGGTGTGGAAGCCGAGCTCCTCGGCACGTGTCCAGGCCGCACGGCCGCCTTCGTGCCAGCGGCGGTAGGGAAGGATCACGGTGCTCAGGCGCAGACTCATGGGCCCGAGCCTAAGCGCCGCGGCAGTTTCACGTGAAACATCACTGGACGCGGCTGCTGAGCCACGGGGTGAGGCCGAACATCGGGACGTACTCCTTGTACGTGCGATCGGCGGGCAGGGGCACGACCAGGCGGTAGCCGGGCGGGAAGCGCCGCGCCTTCACATGGGCCCTGTCGCCGAAGACGGCGTGGAGAAAGGCGGACACCTCGTCACGGGGAAGGTCGGGGAAGTCGATGCCCTCCACGGTGATCAGGGCGTCGTCCTCGGGGAAGAGCCGCACGGTCACCCGGGGCAGCCCGCCGAACTCGACGAAGGCCTCGTGCGGCAGCGAGCCGTCCGGGTCGGTGGTGACGCCGACGCCCGCGGCGGTGCGGCGGGAGGTCTCGTCGGCGCCGATGTCGTGCGTCACCGAGATCTCGCGGGCGTACTCGTCGGCTATGGCGCGGCAGGCGGTGACGGCGGCCTCGGTGCTGGGCAGGTGGTCGTCCATGCCGCCGATCATGCCCGACCCGCCGTCAGTGGCCCTTCGGGAACCGCAGATAGCGCACGGGCACGGCCTTCGTCAGCCAGACGCCGTTCGCGCTGACGTGGAAGACGTGCCCGTCGCGGTGCATGGCGCCGGCGTCCACGGCGAGGACGACCGGGCGGCCGCGACGGGCGCCGACGCGCGCCGCGGTCTCCCGGTCGGGCGAGAGGTGCACGTCGTGCCGGTTCATGGGCCGCAGCCCCTCGGCGCGGATCGGCTCCAGGCTGCGGGCCACCGTCCCGTGGTAGAGGTACGGCGGCGGGGTCGCCGGCGGCAGTCCGAGCTCGACCTCGACGCTGTGGCCCTGGCTCGCGCGGATACGGGTGCCCTCGATCGCGAAGCGCCGCTTGTCGTTGCCGGCGACCACCTCGTCCAGTTCCTCGCGGGTGAACCGGAACCCGTGTGCGTCCGCCGCCGCGATCAGCGCATCGATCTCCGTCCAGCCGGCCGGGTCGAGGGTGAGCCCGATCCGCTCCGGCTGGTGGCGCAGGTGCTTGGAGAGGTACTTCGAGACCTTGACGAGGCGTCTTTCGTCCATGCCGTCAGCGTGCCGCGCGAGACACGGATCACGCAGGTGAATTTCGCCGCGGAGGTTTGGTCCACAGCCGAACCGTGTTGTCCACAGCCGGAAGCGGCGATGCTGTGGACAACCGGACCCGTCCACCGCCTCCCGGCCTCCCCAAGGCGCGCCGCCTCCCGGCCTCCCCAAGGCGCACCGCGGCGCCTCCAGGGCGGGTCGCGCGCCGATCACAGCCGCGGTTCGACCCGCGCGAGCCTGCGCAGCGCTCTCGGGGCGAAGCGGGACATCGCGTGCAGGAGCCGGGCCTCCGGCGTCACCGGCACCACCGCCTCGTTACGCACCACCGCGCGTACCACGGCGTCGGCGACCTTCTCCGCCGGGTAGTTGCGCAGCCCGTACAGCCGGGCGGTGCGCCGCTGCCGGCGCCTCTCCTCCTCGGCGTCCACACCCGCGAAGTGCGCGGCCGACGTTATGCCGGTGTTGACGAAGCCGGGGCAGATCGCCGTCACGCCGATCCCCTGACCGGCCAGTTCCGCGCGCAGGCACTCGCTCAGCATCAGCACCGCCGCCTTGGAGGTGCTGTAGGCGGGCAGCGCCCTGGAGGGCTGGTAGGCGGCGGCGGACGCGATGTTGACGATGTGCCCGCCCTGCCCGCGCGCGGCCATCCGGGCGCCGAACAGCCGGCAGCCGTGGATCACGCCCCACAGATTGACGTCCAGGACCTGCTTCCAGTCCTCGGTGGTGTGGTCGAAGAAGGCGCCGGCCAGCCCGATCCCGGCGTTGTTCACCAGCACGTCGACCACGCCGTGGTCGGCGGTGACCTTCTCGGCCAGCTTCTCCATGGCCTGCTCGTCGGACACGTCCACCGTCTCCGCCCAGGCGGCCGGCGCGCCGGCGAGGAGTGCCCGCTCGGCGGTGTCGACGGCGGCCTCGGCGTTGCGGTCGACGGCGACGACGCGTGCCCCGGCCGCGGCGAACGCGAGGGCCGTGGCCCGCCCGATGCCGCCGCCCGCGCCGGTGACCAGGACGAGCTGCCCGCCGAAGCGGTCGGCGTGCCTCCCGGTGGCCGCGGGCTGCGTGCGACCGTCCTCGGTGGCCGTGACGAACTCCGTGATCCAGGCGGCCAGCTGGTCGGGCCGGGTGCGCGGGACCCAGTGCCCGGCCGGAAGGGTGCGGCGGACCAGCTGCGGGACCCACTGCTCCAGTTCGTCGTAAAGCCGCTCCGACAGGAAGGCGTCCTGAAGGGGCGTGATCAGCTGGACGGGGACGTGGGCGTGGGCGTCCGTGCGCGGGTCGCGCAGCCGGGCCCGCACGTTGTCCCGGTACAGCCACGCGCCGTGCGCCGCGTCCTGCGGCAGGGACCGCGTCGGGTAGTCGCCCCGCGGCATCCGCTCGGTGCGCGCGAGGATCTTCGGCCAGGCCCGGCCGAGCGGGCCGCGCCAGGCCAGCTCGGGCACTTTCGGCGTGTGCAGCAGGTACACGTACCAGGACTTGGCGCCCTGGCCCAGGAGCTGGCCCACCCGGCGCGGGGTCGGGCGCTTGACGCGCTTGCCCAGCCAGTGGCCGAAGTGGTCGAGGGACGGCCCGGAGACGGAGGTGAAGGAGGCGATCCGGCCCTCGGTGCGCCCGACGGTCACGAACTCCCAGCCCTGCACCGAGCCCCAGTCGTGCCCGACCAGATGCACCGGCCGGCCCGGGCTGACCGCGTCCGCGACCGCCAGGAAGTCGTCGGTGAGCTTCTCCAGGGTGAAGCCGCCGCGCAGCGGCGAGGGCGCGGTGGAGCGGCCGTGGCCGCGGACGTCGTAGAGGACGACGTGGAAGCGGCCGGCGAGGCGCCCGGCCACCTCCGACCAGACCTCCTTGCTGTCGGGGTAGCCGTGCACCAGCACGACCGTCGGCCGGCCCGGGTCGCCGAGTTCGGCCACGCACAGCTCGACCCCGCCGGTGCGGATCCGCCGCTCGCGCGCGCCTTCCAGTGACGTCACGTGTGCCGCCTTCCTGTGCCGCTTCCCCCTCGGGAATCCCGTCCGGCGACTGTCGCAGTTGTTAGACCGAACGTCAACAGGGCCTTGGGCGGCCGGAATGTCCCACTCCGGGTAAGACCTGAGAGCTGCGTCCCCCAGGGTCCCGTAATACTCGAGGCGGACGGCAAGACGGCTCTGGGGTCTGACGACCGGCGTGGCGCGCGTCACTATCGTCTAGGACGTGACTGTGATCGCGACCGAAAGCCTGAGCAAGCGGTTCCCCCGGGTGACCGCGCTTGACCGGCTCTCCGTGGACGTCGGACCCGGTGTGACGGGACTCGTCGGCGCCAACGGAGCCGGCAAGTCCACACTGATCAAGATCCTGCTGGGTCTGTCCCCCGCCACCGAGGGCCGCGCCGAGGTGCTCGGCCTCGACGTCGCCACCAAGGGCGCCGCCATCCGCGAGCGCGTCGGCTACATGCCGGAGCACGACTGCCTGCCGCCCGACGTCTCGGCCACCGAGTTCGTCGTCCACATGGCGCGCATGTCCGGCCTGCCCCCGGCCGCCGCCCGCGAGCGCACCGCGGACACCCTGCGCCACGTGGGTCTGTACGAGGAGCGGTACCGCCCCATAGGCGGCTACTCCACCGGCATGAAGCAGCGCGTCAAACTCGCCCAGGCCCTGGTGCACGACCCGCAGCTCGTCTTCCTCGACGAGCCGACCAACGGCCTCGACCCGGTCGGCCGCGACGAGATGCTCGGCCTGATCCGCCGCATCCACACCGACTTCGGCATCTCGGTCCTGGTCACCTCCCACCTGCTGGGCGAGCTCGAGCGCACCTGCGACCACGTGGTCGTCGTCGACGGCGGCAAGCTGCTGCGCTCCAGCTCCACCACCGACTTCACCCAGACCACGACCACCCTCGCCATCGAGGTCACCGACAGCGAGGAGCACCCGGACGGCACCCGCGCGGTGCGCGAGGCGCTGCACGAGCGCGGGGTGGAGACCCAGCACGGCACCGGCCTGCCGGGCTCCGGCCACGTCCTGCTGCTCACCGCGAAGGGCGAGGAGACCTACGACCTGGTGCGGGACGTGATCGCCGACCTCGGCCTCGGCCTGGTCCGCATGGAGCAGCGCCGGCACCACATCTCGGAGGTCTTCCGGGACAGCGACGAACAGCGCGACGAGCAGCGGAAGGAGGCGGTCGGCCATGGCGGTTGAGCAGCCCCTGGCATCACCGGCGCCACCCCCGGGGGACCAGACCCGCATCCACAACATCGGGTACCGCAACTACGACGGCCCCCGCCTCGGCCGCGCCTACGCCCGCCGCTCGCTGTACTCGCAGTCCCTGCGCGGCGCCTACGGCCTCGGCCGCTCGGTCAAGTCCAAGGTCCTGCCGATGCTGCTGTTCGTGGTCATGTGCGTGCCCGCGGCCATCATGGTCGCCGTCGCGGTCGCCACCAAGGCCAAGGACCTGCCCGTCGAGTACACGCGCTACGCGATCATCATGCAGGGCGTCATCAGCCTGTACGTCGCCTCGCAGGCACCCCAGTCCGTCTCGCGCGACCTGCGCTTCAAGACCGTGCCGCTGTACTTCTCGCGCCCGATCGAGACCGCCGACTACGTCCGCGCCAAGTACGCGGCGCTGGCCTCGGCGATGTTCGTCCTGACCGCCGCGCCGCTCCTCGTGCTCTACATCGGCGCGCTGCTGGCCAAGCTGGACTTCGCCGACCAGAGCAAGGGATTCGCCGAAGGGCTGGTCTCCGTGGCACTGCTCTCCCTGCTCTTCGCCGGCATCGGCCTGGTCATCGCCGCCGTCACCCCGCGCCGCGGCTTCGGCATAGCCGCCGTGATCGCCGTGCTGATCATCTCCTACGGCGCGGTGTCCACCCTCCAGGCCATCGCCGACGCCCAGAACAACACCGCCGCCATCCCCTGGATCGGCCTGTTCTCGCCGGTCACCCTCATCGACGGCGTACAGACCGCCTTCCTCGGCGCGACCTCGTCGGCACCCGGCGCCGTCGGCCCCGGCAGCGGGCAGGGCGTGGTCTACGTCCTCGTCGTCCTGGGGCTGATCGCCGCCGCCTACGGCCTCCTGCTGCGCCGCTACAAGAAGGTGGGACTGTGACGACCCTCAGCATCGACCACGTCTCGCGCTGGTTCGGCAACGTGGTCGCCGTCAACGACATCACCATGACGATCGGCCCCGGCGTCACCGGCCTGCTCGGCCCCAACGGCGCCGGCAAGTCCACGCTCATCAACATGATGGGCGGCTTCCTGGCGCCGTCCACCGGTTCCGTCACGCTCGACGGGCAGCCGGTGTGGCGCAACGAGCAGATCTACCGGCACATCGGCGTCGTCCCCGAGCGCGAGGCGATGTACGACTTCCTCACCGGCCGCGAGTTCGTCGTCGCCAACGCCGAACTGCACGGCCTCGGCGCCAAGGCGGCCCAGAAGGCGCTGGCCACGGTGGAGATGGAGTACGCGCAGGACCGGAAGATCTCCACGTACTCCAAGGGCATGCGGCAGCGCGTGAAGATGGCCTCCGCGCTCGTCCACGACCCCTCGCTGCTCCTGCTCGACGAGCCGTTCAACGGCATGGACCCACGCCAGCGCATGCAGTTGATGGAACTGCTGCGGCGCATGGGCGACGAGGGCCGCACCGTGCTGTTCTCCTCCCACATCCTGGAAGAGGTCGAGCAGCTCGCCTGGCACATCGAGGTCGTCGTCGCCGGACGGCACGCGGCCAGCGGCGACTTCCGCAAGATCCGCCGCCTGATGACCGACCGGCCGCACCGCTACCTCGTCCGCTCCAGCGACGACCGGGCGCTCGCCGCCGCGCTGATCGCCGACCCCTCCACCTCCGGGATCGAGGTCGACCTCGCCGAGGGCGCGCTGCGCGTCCAGGCCGTCGACTTCGGCCGGTTCACGGCCCTGCTCCCCCGGGTGGCGCGGGACCACGGCATCCGGCTGCACACGGTCTCGCCGTCCGACGAGTCCCTCGAGTCCGTCTTCTCGTATCTGGTCGCGGCGTAGGAGGCCGAAGATGTACGACCCCACAGTCGCCCGGCTCACCTACCGGGCCCTGCTCGGCCGGCGCCGGGCCCTCATCCTCGGCGCGCTGCCGCTGCTGCTGATCGTGATCGCCGTGGTGGTCCGCGGCCTCACCGGCGCGGACGACCAGACCGCGGTGAACGTCCTGGGCGGGTTCGCCCTAGCCACGATGGTGCCGATCATCGGCGTCATCGCCGGCACCGGCGCCATCGGGCCGGAGATCGACGACGGCTCGGTGGTCTACCTGCTGTCCAAGCCGCTGAAGCGGCCGACGATCATCTTCACCAAGCTGATCGTGGCGATCGCGGTGACCATGGTCTTCTCGGCGGTGCCCACGATGATCGCCGGGCTGATCCTCAACGGCAACGGGCAGCGGATAGCCGTGGCCTACACGGTGGCCGCGCTGGTCGCCTCCATCGCGTACGCCGCCCTCTTCCTCCTGCTGGGCACGGTGTCCCGGCACGCGGTGGTCTTCGGCCTCGTCTACGCGCTGGTCTGGGAGGCGCTGTTCGGCTCCCTGGTGCCCGGGGCGCGCACCCTGAGCATCCAGCAGTGGGCGCTGGCGGTGGCGCACCGGGTCGCCGGCGGGGACCTGGTCACCTCCGACGTGAGTCTGACCACGGCGACGGTGCTGCTCGTGGCGGTGACCGTGCTGGCCACCTGGTACGCGGGACAGAAGCTGCGGTCGCTGACCCTGGCCGGAGAGGAGTGAGACTCCGGCCCGCGCCGGGAGCGGGCCCAGTCGCCCGCTCTTGACGCGGGCTTCACCCGCACCCGGTCAGACTGGGCGCAGACGGGCGAAGCGGACCTCGGACGACCGGGAGGACGGGGATGGCGGGCGACGGGCAGCCGGGCAGCGAGGCGGGAGGCGCTCCCGGCGACGAGTGGGACGACGTCGTCCTGGACGCCGCCTTCATACGGGCCGCCGAGACCGCCGAGCCCTCCGCGCGGGCCCGGATGCTCGCGGCCCGCTGGCGCCGTGAGCGGCCGGAGCCGCAGCCGTGGCGTTCGGACGAGCCGCCCGCCGGGTGGTTCTTCAGCAGGGTCCGCCGGCGCAGGTGGCGCCGGCACTGACCGCCCGGCCGAGGCGCGGCGGTACGCGGCCGGGCGGCCGGTAATTCGGTGGCGCCCGGGCCGGCGCGCGGGCACAGTAGTCGTGTCCACAGCGCCGGGCCGAGCCGGCGTCACGTTCTGGGAGAGGAGCCCGGCGATGCCCATGCACGGCAGTACGCGGGGTTCCCGGCAGGGCAGCCCGCGGCGGGCTCCGGAGTAGTCGCCACCGCTCCGTCGACCCCGCTTCCGCACCGGGACTGCCCGGGGCGGCCGCTTCGAGCACGCGACTCGCCTCGCGTGGGCCGCCCACCCGGAGGATTGGCCGAGTGGCAAGGCACCGGCTTGCTAAGCCGTGGTCGGGTGTGACAGCCCGCGCACGTTCGATCCGTGCATCCTCCGCGAACAACCCCGCTCAGGGCTAGGGTCTTTCTTCCGGATCAGGCCGGCCCCGAGTCACCTCACCTCTTGGCCGACTCGAGCGGGGTCTGGTGCGTGCAGCTGCAAGGCGGAGGAGGGAGTCGACACGATGGGGGTCCCCCCTTGCTCGTCAAGAGCTTGGGGGAGTCGGCGAGTGACGACAACGCCGCTGGGGGTCCCCCTGCTCGAAGAGCTTGGGGGAGTGCGTGCCAGACCCCGCGACCGGCGGCAAGATCCGGAAGAGAGGCCGTAGCCTAGGGCCCGGCCGGCCCTCAGCCGAGCAACCGCTCCAGGACCACCGCGATGCCGTCGTCCTCGTTGGACGCGGTGACCTCGTCGGCGACCGCCCTCAGCTCCTCGTGGGCGTTGGCCATGGCGACGCCGTGGGCCGCCCAGGCGAACATCGGGACGTCGTTGGGCATGTCGCCGAAGGCGACCGTGCCGGACGCCTTCGCGCCCAGCCGCCGGGCCGCCAGCGACAGGCCCGTCGCCTTCGACAGGCCGAGCGGCAGCAGTTCGACTATGCCCTCGCCGGCCATGGTGACCGACACCAGGCCGCCGGCGCTGCGGCGGGCCACGTCGGCCAGTTCGTCGTCCGTGAGAGCCGGATGCTGGATGTAGATCTTGTTGAGGGGGGCGCTCCACAGGTCGGCCACGTCGGTGAACGGCGTCGCCGGGAGCGGGCCCCCGACCCGGTAGCCCGGCCCGACCAGCACCTCGCCGTCCAGCCCGTCACGGCTCGCCGCCAGACGCAGCGGGCCGGTCTCGGCCTCGATCTTGGCCAGGGCGACCGCGGCCACCTTCCGGTCCAGGGTCACCGAGGTCAGCAGGCGGTGCTCGCCGGCGTCGTACACCTGGGCGCCCTGGCCGCAGACCGCGAGGCCCCGGTAGCCGAGGTCGTCGAGGATGTGCCGGGTCCAGGGCACCGCGCGGCCCGTGACCACGATGTGCGCGGCGCCGGCCGCGGTGGCCGCGGCCAGTGCCTCACGGGTGCGCCGGGAGACCGACCCGTCGGAGCGCAGGAGCGTGCCGTCGAGGTCGGTCGCGACCAGCGTGAAGGGGAAGCCCCCGGTCGCCTCACCGGCGGGCGCGGGCACCGTGGCGGTCACTTGGCCACCGGCTCCAGGACCTCCCGGCCGCCGAGGTAGGGACGCAGCACCTCGGGCACGCGCACGGAACCGTCGGCCTGCTGGTGGTTCTCCAGGATGGCGACGATGGTGCGGGGCACGGCGCACAGGGTGCCGTTGAGCGTGGCCAGCGGGCGGACCGTCTTGCCCTCGCGGAACCGGATGGACAGCCGGCGGGACTGGTACTCGGTGCAGTCGGAGGTGGACGTCAGCTCGCGGTACTTGCCCTGGGTCGGGATCCACGCCTCGCAGTCGAACTTGCGCGAGGCGGAGGAGCCGAGGTCACCGGTGGCGACGTCGATGACCCTGAACGGCAGTTCCAGCGAGGTCAGCCACTGCTTCTCCCACGCCAGCAGCCGGCGGTGCTCCTCCTGCGACTCCTCGGGCCGCACGTAGGAGAACATCTCCACCTTGTCGAACTGGTGCACGCGGAAGATGCCGCGGGTGTCCTTGCCGTGCGAGCCGGCCTCGCGGCGGAAGCACGGCGAGAAGCCCGCGTAGCGCAGCGGCAGGCGCTCGGCGTCGAGGATCTCGTCCATGTGGTAGGCCGCCAGCGGCACCTCCGAGGTGCCGACCAGGTACAGGTCGTCCTTGTCGAGGTGGTAGACGTCCTGGGCGGCCTGGCCGAGGAAGCCGGTGCCCGCCATCGACTGGGGGCGGACCAGTGCCGGGGTCAGCATCGGCGTGAAGCCGGCGGCGGTGGCCTGGGCGATCGCCGCGTTCACCAGCGCCAGCTCCAGCAGGGCGCCGACGCCGGTGAGGAAGTAGAAGCGGGAGCCGGAGACCTTCGCGCCGCGCTCCACGTCGATCGCGCCGAGCAGCTGGCCGAGCTCCAGGTGGTCCTTGGGCTCGAAGCCCTCGGCGGCGAAGTCGCGGAGCTCGCCGTGCGTCTCCAGCGTGACGAAGTCCTCCTCGCCGCCGACGGGCACGTCGGGGTGCACGATGTTGCCGAGCTGGAGCAGCAGTTCCTGCGTCCGGGCGTCGGCCTCGTCGCGCTCGGCGTCGGCCGCCTTGACGTCGGCGGCCAGCTGGCCGGCCTTCTTCAGCAGCTCCGCCTTCTCGTCGCCGGAGGCCTTGGGGATGAGCTTGCCCAGCGCCTTCTGCTCGGCGCGCAGTTCGTCGAAGCGGACGCCGGACGACCTGCGCCGCTCGTCGGCAGACAGGAGGGAGTCGACGAGCGCGACGTCCTCTCCACGGGCACGCTGGGAGGCGCGCACACGGTCGGGGTCCTCACGGAGCAGGCGAAGGTCAATCACGCGGTCAAGGCTACCGGTGCGGCCTTCCACGTCACGACTCGGTATTCCGAACCGCCTATTACGTACCGTTATGGGGGATTGATCCGCACGTCCGTGTCGTCAATGAGATCACATCCGGCTCCCTGGAACGAGGCAGGGCGCGGGCGTGGGGTTGACTGGATTCCCTTGCGCGGAACGGGACTTGGGGAAGCCCGCCGCGGTGTGGTTGTCCACAGGAATCCACCGCCGTGGAAAGTTATCCACAGGCTGTGTGCATGATCTGTGGAAGTCGGAATTGATCACTCCGGAAGTCTGCAGTGGAAGGAAGAATTCCTGGCCCAAAGGGCGCTGACCCCCACTTTCGGGTGGAAAAGGGTCGCCCCAAAAGATGAACCAAAGGAAACAGGTGGACGAAGGGTGAGTTGCGCGACGAGGGGGGTGCGTGCCGGTCGTAGGGCGATTTGTCGACCGAGTCGCTCCTCCGTATCGACTTGTCCCCAGGTAGACCGGCAGGCCTGTGGATAACTTCTGTGGACAACGAAGACCCACAGGTGGGGCTCAGAAACGTCCGTCCTGGCAGCGGGCCACCCAGTCCGCCGCCGCCACGAACTCCTCGTCCGAGGTGCCGGCCAGCGGCGGCCGTACGTCCGCCGGTCCGAGACCCGCACGCGGGTACGAACCGAGAAAGCGCACCTGCAAACAGATCCGCTTCAGCCCCATCAGGGCCTCCGCCATCCGGCGGTCGGTGATGTGGCCCTCGGCGTCGACGCAGAAGCAGTAATTGCCGATCCCCGCGCCCGTAGGGCGGGACTGCAGCAGCATGAGGTTGATGCCCCGGGTGGCGAACTCGCCGAGCAGGTCGCGCAGGCCCCCGGGATGGTCGTCGCGCTGCCACAGCACCACGGACGTCTTGTCGGCGCCGCTCGGCGCGGCGGGCCGGGCCGGACGGCCGACCAGCACGAACCGGGTCTGCGCGTTCTCCGCGTCGTGGATCTCGGTGACCAGCGGCTCGAGCCCGTACCGGGCGGCGGCGAACTCGCCCGCGAACGCGGCGTCGTAGCGGCCCTCCTGGACCAGACGGGCGCCGTCCGCGTTCGAGGCCGACGACTCCCAGACGGCGTCGGGAAGATTCGCCTTCAGCCAGTTGCGGACCTGCGGCTGGGCCGCCGGGTGGGCGGTGACCGTCTTGACGTCCGACAGCCTGGTGCCGGGCCGCACCAGCAGGGCGAAGGTGATCGACAGCAGCACCTCGCGGTAGATCATCAGCGGCTCGCCCGCGACCAGCTCGTCCAGGGTGGTGGTGATCCCGCCCTCGACGGAGTTCTCGATCGGCACGAACGCGGCCTCGGCGTCACCGGCGCGGACCGCGTCCAGCGCGGACTGCACGGACACGTACGGGATCAGCTCCCGGGTGGCCGTCTCGGGAAGCGTGCGCAGGGCGACTTCGGTGAAGGTCCCCTCGGGGCCGAGATACGCGTAGCTCGCTGGCATGACCTCACCCTAGGCCAACCGCGGGCATGGCCGTCCGCGCGGTGCGCACCCTCCCCGCTCACCCCTTCCCGCTCACCCCTGGCCGCCTTTCCCCGCTCGCTCCCGCGTGCTCACCCCTCCAGGAGCCGCTGGCCCACGTACTCGCCCTTCGCCGCACCGCCGGGCACCGCGAACAGGCCGCTCGCCTCGTGCCGGATGTACTGCGAGAGCGCGTCGCCGCGGTCGAGCTTGCGCTGCACCGGCACGAAGCCGCGCAGCGGGTCGGCCTGCCAGCAGATGAACAGCAGGCCCGCGTCGGGGGCGCCGTCCGCGTCGAAGCCGTCGTGGTAGGAGAAGGGGCGGCGGACCATGGCGGCGCCGCCGTTCTGGTCGGGGCGCGTGATGCGGGCGTGGGCGTTGACCGGGATGACGTAGGAGCCGTCCGCGCCGGTCTTCTCCAGGTCCATCGCGGTGGTCTCGGTGCCGCCGCTCAGCGGGGCGCCGTCGGCCTTGCGGCGGCCGATGACGTTCTCCTGCTGGGTGAGGGAGAGCTTCTCCCAGTCGTCCAGGAGCATGCGGATCCGGCGTACGACGGCGTAGGAGCCGCCCGCCATCCAGGCGGGCTCACCGGCGGCGGGCACGAAGATCCGCTTGTTGAAGTCGGCGTCCGAGGGCTTGGGGTTGCGGGTGCCGTCGATCTGGCCCATCAGGTTGCGGGCCGTCATGGGGTGGGCGGTGGCGCCCGGCGAGCGGTTGAAGCCGTTCATCTGCCAGCGCACCCGGGCGGCGCTTCCGGCGTCCTTCTGCACCGCGCGCAGGGCGTGGAAGGCGACCAGCGCGTCGTCGGCGCCGATCTGCACCCACAGATCGCCCTCGCTGCGGGACTTGTCGAGGTGGTCGGAGGAGAAGTCCGGCAGCGGGTCGAGGGCGGCGGGCCGCTGCCCCTGGAGGCCGGTGCGGTCGAAGAAGGTCCGGCCGAAGCCGAAGGTGAGGGTCAGGGAGGAGGGGCCGGCATCGCGGGCGACGCCGGTGTCGCCGTGCGGGGCCGGCTCGCCCGCCATCAGGTGCTCGGCCGTCGCCGACCAGCGGCGCAGCAGCGCGGCGGCCTCCTTGCGGCCCGCGCCCGCCGCCAGGTCGAAGGCGATGAGATGCCCGCAGGACTGGAGGGGGTCGGTGATGCCGGGCTGATGTTTCCCGTGAAACATCGCCCGGCCGGCGCCGAGCGAGGTGAGCGGGGTGGCCCCCGCGGGCGCGCTCGCGTACCCCGCGGCCGCGCCCGCCGCGCCGAGGACGAGCCCGGTGGCGCCGGCGGTGCCCAGCAGCCGCCGGCGCGACACACCCGCCCGCGCGGAGTCGCCGCCCCCGGACTGGCGGGGCACGGGGGAGGAGGAGACGGCCGGGGTGGACTGGTCGGTCATGGCGGTGCTCAGCCGATCTGCGCGTTCTTGGTGACGGTCGTCTGGTCGATGTCGGAGGTCCGCACGGTCACGGCGATCTTCCAGTCGCCCGCCATGGGGATCTGCACCCGGCTCGCGGCCCAGTGCCCGGTGGTGATGCGGTCGGGCGCCACCGGCAGCGGGCCGATCTTCTTCGCCGTGAGGGTGAAGGCGATCTTGACCTCGGGGATGTCGAAGGGCCGCCCGTCGGGCCGCTGGACGTAGACGTGCATCTCGTTGCCGCCCACGCGCGCGGGGTCGATGTCGAGCCGTACGACGCCCTTGCCGTTCTGGCCGCCGGTGTCGAAGGGCATGTCCAGGGTGACCGCGCCCGACGAGGAGGAGGACGCGGAGGACGACGAGGACGACGAGGACGAGGTGGCCGCCTTGGCCTCCTCCTCCGTGCGGCCCGGCTCGGTCTGCGTCAGCACGGTGGTGACGGCGAGCAGGACGACGGCGACACCGGCCTCGGCCAGCACGGAGCGGCGCAGCCCGGACCGGCCGGAATCGGCGTCGCGCAGCCGCTTCCGGCGAGTCGCGTCCACGGCGGCACGCTGCCGGGCGAGCTGGGCGGCCCGCCGCGAGTCGCCGCCCGCCGCCTTGGCCGCGCCGCCGGACTTCTTGCCGCCGACGGTCGTGGCCGGGGCCTCGCCTCCGGCGGAACCCTTCCCGCCGGCCGCGCCCTCGCCGGCCACCGCCCCCTTGCCGCTCACGGCGCCCTTGCCCCCCGGCGCACCGCCGCCGCCCGAAGCCCCCTTGCCCGCGGGCTCCTTCTGCTTGACGGCCTCCCTGGCCGCCGCGGCCTTGCCCGCCGCGTCCTTGCCCGCCTTCGCGGCCGGTGCCTCGGTCAGCCGGCCGGTCCAGCGGCGGGAGACGGAGGCGATGCCGACCAGCACCACCACGAGCCCGACCTTGACCAGGAGCAGCTGCCCGTAGCGGGTGCCGGTGAGGGCCGACCAGGAGCCGACCTGGCGCCAGGACTGGTAGATCCCGGTGGCGACGAGCGCGACGACCGAGCCGAAGGCGACGCGCGAGAAGCGGCGCACGGCCGCCGTCGTCACCGGGGTCCGCGCGGGCGCCCGGTACAGCCCGGCCAGGAGGGCGGCCAGCCCGCCGAGCCAGGTGGCCACCGCCAGCAGGTGGACGACGTCGACCGGCATGGCGATGCCCGGCTGGAGTCCCGTGGAGGCGTGCTCGGCCATCGCCCAGCTCGCCGCGAGCCCGGCGGCGACCACGACACCGCCGATCGCGAGCCCGAAGGTCAGGTCCCGCTTCTCCTCCTCCTCGCGCTTCTCGTACGCCCCGAAGAGCACCGCGACGAACAGCGCGGCCGCGGCGAGCAGCAACAGCCGGGAGACCAGGGCCGCGCCGGTCTTGGTCTGGAGCACCTGGCCCAGGAGGTTCAGGTCGAGGACGTCGCCGAGTCGGCCGGAGGTGGTGTAGGAGCCGCGCAGGAGCAGCAGCGCGAGCGTGGCCGCAGTGAGGGTGACCCAGCCGGAGACGACCAGCCGCTGCACGGCCCGCACACCCGCCCCGCGCTGCCAGCAGGCCAGCACGAAGGCGGCGCCGCCGACCAGGACGATGAAACCGGCGTACGACAGATAGCGCCCGAACCCGTAGAGCCGGCCGACGGCTGTGCCGCCCACGTCCTGCCCGCCGACCGCGACCGAGGTCTTGGAGGGGGCGCCCACGGAGAAGGTGTAGGCGCCGCCGACCGGATGGCTGTCGGCGGAGACCACCTGGTAGGTGACGGTGTAGGTGCCCTTGGCCAGTCCGGCGCGCAGCCGCACGGCGTACGTCGTCCCGCTGATGTTGGAGGGCTTCCCGGTGTCGACGCGCTTGCCCTGCGGGTCGAGGACGCGCAGCGAGTCGTCGTTCATGGCGACCTTCTCGGAGAAGGTCAGCGACACCTGGGTGGGCGCCTTGTCGACCACCACCCCCTGCTGGGGGTCGCTGCCGGTCAGCGCGGCGTGCGCGGAGGCCGGGCCGGCGCCGGCGAGGAGGATCCCGGTGACGGCCAGGAGCAGCAGTACCAGGGTCCGGACGCGGGGGGTGATGGTCTGCGTCAAGATGGAGCCTCCCTCAGTGTCCGGTCGCGGGGTTGTACGTGGCCGGCTTGACCGGCATCTCAACCGTGAGGTCACCGGAGGCGGCGAAGTGCAGTTTCACGGTGACCGTGCGGCCCTGGACGGGCTTGTGCGCGAGCCGGTCGAACATCAGGTGGTTGCCGCCGCTCCTGAACACCAGCCGGCCGTGGGCGGGCACGGCGAGGCGGCTGACCTCCCGCATCGCGCCGCCGGCCGTCTCGTGCACGGTGACGTCGCCGGCGTCGGGACTGGTGACCGAGGTCAGTTCGTCCTTGGCGCCGCCCTTGTTGGTGATGACCAGGAAGCCCGCCGCCATGGAGTCCGAGACCGGCTGGGGCATGTAGGCGCCGCTCACGGACAGCTCCGGCTTCCCGCCCGAACCGGAACCCGAAGCGGACCCGGAACCGGAGGTGGCGCCCGAGGCGGTGCCGCCGCACCCGGTCAGCAGGGCGCTCGCGGCGACGGCGCCGGCGAGCAGCGCGGCCGCGGCTGCCGGGCGCCTCACGGGTTCTGCCCCTTGATGATCTTGGGCAGGCCCTTGGTGTAGTCGTCGACGGAGGCGTCCTCGCCGTAGAACAGGTAGCCGCCGTCCGTCTTCGGGGAGAAGGCGACCACCTGGGTGCCGTGCACCGAGACGAGCTTGCCGTTCTTGTCCTTCGTCGTCGGCTCGATGGAGATGCCGACACTGCGCGCGGCGGCCTGGATGGTGGCGAAGTCGCCGGTCAGACCGATGAACTGGGGGTCGATGCCCTTGAGCCACTTGCCCAGTTCGGCGGGGGTGTCGCGGGCGGGGTCGGTGGTGACGAACACCACGCGCAGCTTGTCCTGGTCGGCCTTGGGCAGCGCCTTCTTGGCGACCGCGATGTTGTTCATCGTCAGCGGGCAGATGTCGGGGCAGTGGGTGTAGCCGAAGTACAGCAGCGTCGGCCGGCCCGCGGTCTCCTTGCGGAGGTCGTACTTCCCGCCGTGCGTGTCGGTGAGGACCAGGTCCGGCTTCTCGAAGGGCTGGTCGAGGACCGTCACCGCCCGGTGCTGGGCACTGTCCTCGGAGACGGAGACGACGGGCTTGCCGCCGTCGTCGCCGCTGCCGCAGGCGGACAGGGTCAGGGTGGCGGCGGCGAGCAGGGCGGCCGCGGCGAACGTCTTCTTGCGCATAGAAAAAATGTCCCAGTTGTGATGGCTCCGGCGCGCACCGGGGTCGTACGCCAGGGTCGCACGACCGTCGTACGACCCCTGGTGCGCGGGACGGGCTGGCGGGGGTCAGGCGGTGGTGCGCCTGCGGCCGGCGAGCACGCCGTAGGCCACTCCGGCCGCGCCGACGACGATGCCCACGACGCCGAGCACGCGGGCGGTGGTGTCGCTGCCGCCCTTCGATCCGGAGGCCGCGGCGGCCGCGGTCCGGGCGGCGGGCTCGGCGTCGCCGGCGGCGCTCGCCGCCGTGCCGTGGGCGTCGCCGTCCTTGGCGGCGGCCAGTTCCAGCACCGGCGCCGGGTTCTGCGGCTCCGGGCCGCCCTTGGCCTGGACCTCGATCCAGCGGACGACCTGCTTGTCGGAGTACGTCTGCAGCGCCTTGAAGACGAGCTGGTCGGCGTCCTCGGGGAGCGCGCCGACGGAGACCGGGAACTTCTGGAAGTAGCCGGGCTCGATGCCCTTGCCGTCGGCGGTCCAGGTGACCTTGGTGACGGCCTCGGAGATCTTCTCGCCGTGCATCTCGATCGGCTTGGCGAGCTTGGACCTGGTGACGTCGGTCCTCCAGCCGTCGATCTTCTCCGGCATCACCGAGGCCAGCGGGTGGTCGGTGGGGAAGTTGACCTCGACCTTGGTGGTGGAGGCGTTGTCGCGCTCGTTGGGGACCTTGAAGTCGACGACGACGTAGCCGCCCTTGGCCGGGGTGGTCTCCGGCTGCACGGTGACGTGGGCGAACGCGGGGGCGGACAGGGCGAGGACGGCCGAGCCCGCGAGGGCGCCGGCGGCGGCGAGACGGGACGCCCTGATGGTCCTGAGGGTCTTCATGACGGGAAAGCACTCCTGTGGAGGAAGGGTTCCGTTGACGAGAGGGAGCGCGTGCACGGGCCCGAGGGCCTTTCCGGGACGAGAGCCCCGGTTCGGGGCACGCGCGTGTGCCGCACGACGGCGGCCGCTCCCGTGGGCGGAACCCGCCCGGTCGTGGGGTGCTGGTCGCGTCGCGTCAGGCAGCGAGGAGGCAGGCGGCGGCGGGCGGGCCGCGGCGGATCACGGAGTGCTGGAGCGCGGTGGTGTGCGGCGCGGGGACCGGGTGGTCGGCGGCGCGCCGGTAGCGCGGGCCGGTCGCGGGCGCGGCCGGCAGTCCGGCGGTCAGGGCGCGCACCAGGGCGAGGGCCCCGCGCAGGGACCGTACGAGAGCGGTCTCGGCGACGCCCTGCGCCGACAGTTCGATCAGGCGCAGCAGCGCGAGGTCGCCGCGCCGCAGCAGCCAGCCCGCGGCGAGCGCGGCCAGCAGGTGACCGAGGAGCATCGGCAGGGACGGCAGCAGCGAGGCCGCCGGGCCGGCGGAGGCCGGCGCGTCCGCCGGGTGGTGTGTGGCGCCCATGGACCCCGTGTCCGTGCCGCCCTGGTAGACGTGCGCGGTGACGAGTATCCGGTAGGCCTGGCCGGGGGTGAGCGACGCCGCCGAGACCCCGCACATGAGGTGCGCGGCCCGCGCGACCATCTCGGTGCCCGACATCGCGGGCATGGATCCCATCGACCCAACCGACCCCATCGACCCCATGGCGTCCATGGAACTCATCGAGCCCATGCCGCTCATGGAGCCGGTGCCGCCGCCGGTGGTGAGCTGGCCCATGCCGAACAGCGTGTGCAGCAGGGTCTGGCCGACCGCGAGCAGCGTCACGATCCCCGGCAGCGAGCGGGCCCGACCCGCGAGCGGCACGACGACGGCGAGCGCCCCCAGGAAGCCCGCGCCGAGCGTCCACAGCGGCACCGTGGCGCAGGACGCCAGGGTGTGCCCGGCCGCGGCAAGCACGACGCAGACCGCGGCGAACACCGCGGCCCGCAGCATCCGCAGATCGCGTCCGGTGCGTGCCGTGCGCGGGTGGGGGGCAGTCATGGCGGCCTCATCATCCCACTGGCGCCCCGGCCGCCGTACGGCAGGTCCACAAGATGCCGTACGTCTGAATGGCCGGACTCGTCGGCCGGGGGCGCGCGCATACACCGATTCCGTCCCCGCCGCATCCGCCGATCGTGCGGGATGGCGTCAACTCGGTGCTTACGAGTGGGCACGGGGGGCAATACGTAACGGTATGTCGAGCCGCGGCCGGGAGGCTGGAGCATGAGCATCTGGTGGTCACTCCATCTGCGGCGTGACGCTGCGAGCGTTCCCCTCGCCCGGCGGCTCCTCCTCGGCACGATGGAGACCGCCGGCGTCGACCCCGACATCTCCTACGACCTGTCCGTCGCCCTCAGCGAGGCCTGCGCGAACGCCGTCGAGCACGGCGGGGACGCCGGCTCCTCGGAGCCCTACCGGGTCACCGCCTACCTCGACGGGGAGCGGTGCCGCATCGAGGTGGCCGACGCGGGGCCCGGCTTCCCCGCCGCGGGCCGCCGGGCGCCGGTGCGCGCCGCGCACCCCGAGGCCGAGCACGGCCGGGGCCTGTGCCTGATCCAGGCACTCGCCGACCACGTCCACATCGGGAGCACACCGGGGCGCGAGGGCGCCGTGGTGAGCTTCGACAAGATGCTCAAGTGGCGCAAGGACGCGCCGCTGGTAGCGGTGTAGGGCGCTCGGTCCGGACGGCCGCCCGGCGGGCGACGGGGCCCATCGCGTACGAGGCGGCCAGCGTCGCGCCGCCGAGCAGCAGCCACCCCGGCGTGCCCCACTCCACCAGCAGCGACGTCAGGACCAGCGGGCCGAGGGTGCGGGCCACGGTGACGCCGGTGCCGAAGAAGCCCTGGTACTCGCCGACGCGGTCGGCCGGCGCGAGGTCGAAGGACAGCTGCCAGGCGCCCGCCGACTGCCCCATCTCGGCGGCCGCCTGGAGCGCGGCCCCGGCCACCAGCACGGCCGCCGCCACCGGTGCGGGGACCCCGGCCGACAGCGCGAACACCGCGCAGGCCGCCAGCATCACCCACCCCGAGCGCCGCACCGCGCGCGTGGCCGAACCCGGCGAGCCGATCCCGCGGGCCACGCGCACCTGGAAGAGCGTCACCGCCCCGGTGTTCAGCACGAACAGCGCGGACACCAGCCAGTCGGCGGCGCCGGTCCGCTGGGTGATCCACAGCGGCAGCCCGAGGCTGAGCAGCGGCATCCGCAGCAGCAGCACGGTGTTGAGCAGGGTCAGCGCGATGTACGGCCGGTCCCGCACCACGGCAGGCCGCGACCGCTCGCGCCCGCGCCCGCTCCCGTTCTCGCACTCGCACTCGCACCCGTGCTCCCCGGCCGGCGGCACCGCCGTCCCCCGCCCCGGCACCGCCGGCACCCGCAGCAGCAACGCGCCGCACAGCAGGAAGCCGGCCGCGTCGAGCGCGAACACGCCGAGGTAGGCCGTCCGCGTCCCCAGGTGCAGGGCGAGGCCCCCGAGCGCCGCGCCCGCCGCGAGGCCGGCGTTGAGCGTCGACTGCAGGTACGCCAGCAGCCGGGTGCGCTGCCCGGACGCTACGAGTCCCGCCAGCAGCGCCTGGCGGGCCGCGGCGAGCCCGGACTGCGCGCAGGCGTAGGTGCAGGCGGCCGCCACGAAGGGCAGGAAGCCGCGCACGACGAGGAAGGCCGCCACCGACAGACCGGTGGCCAGGGCCAGCAGCACCGCCGCGCCGCGCGGCCCACGCCGGTCCGCGAGCCGCCCGAGCGGCACCCCGGCCAGCGAGCCGACCGCCCAGGCGAGGGTCAGTCCGAGTCCCACGCGCGCGGGCGTCAGCCCCACGACACGCGTGAAGTACAGCGCGGAGGTGACGTAGAAGGCGCCGTCACCGATGGAGTTGCTCAACTGGGCGAGCGCCAGCAGCCGTTGCGGCCCTGCGGGCGGGGCGGGAGAGGCCGTCATGCCGACGACTCTAGGAAGTGGGCGGACCCCTCGGCAGACCCATTCCCGAGCCACTTCGATGACCCAATTCCCGTCCGCCCCGCGGGTGCCGGCAGGGATCGCGTCCGCCTCCGCGGGTGCCGGCAGGGACCGTTTCCGTCCCCGCCGGTGCCGGCAGGGATCGCGTCCGTCCCCGCCGGTGCCGGCAGGGATCGCGTCCGCCTCCGCCGGTGCCGGCTGGGACCGTGTCCGCCTCCGCCGGTGCCGGCTGGGACCGTGTCCGCCCCCGCGGGTGCCGGCAGGGACCGTTTCCGCCCCCGCCGGTACCGGCAGGGACCGCGTCCGCCCCCGCCGGTGCCCCGCAAGGACCGCGTCCGCCCGGGCGGAACGTCTTACGCCCCGTCCAGGACCTTCGCCAGCACCTCCAGCGCCTCCGGGTACACCCGCTCCCGGGGCGTGCCGTACCCGACGACCAGGCCCTGCGGCCGGCCCTCCCCGGGCGTGTGCCAGTGGTCGCCCAGGCGGCCGAGGGCGAGGCCCTCCGCCTCCGCGCGGGCCAGCACCTCCTCCTCGTCGGCCACGTCGACCAGCGCGTGCAGCCCGGCGGCGATCCCGCGCAGCCGGCGCCTGGAGCCCAGCCGGTCCAGGAGCTGGTCGCGGCGGCGCCGATAGCGCAGTCGGCACGCGCGCACGTGCCGGTCGTAGGCGTGGCTGTCGATCAGCTCGGCGAGCGCCAGCTGGCCGATGGTCTCGGTGTGGTGGTCGCTGTGCAGCTTGGCCTCGGCCACCGCGTCGACCAGGTGCGGCGGCAGCACCATCCAGCCGAGCCGCAGCGCCGGCCCGAGCGTCTTGGACGCCGTGCCGAGGTAGGCGACCTGACCCGGGGCCATGCCCTGGAGCGCGCCCACGGGCTGGCGGTCGTAGCGGAACTCGCCGTCGTAGTCGTCCTCGACGATCAGCGCGCCACCCGTGCGTGCCCAGTCGGTCAGCGCCCGCCGCCGCTCCGGCTGAAGGGTCACACCGGTCGGGTACTGGTGCGCCGCGGTGACGACGACCGCCCGCTCCTCGCCCAGCTCGCCCGCGCGCACACCGCGCTCGTCGACCCGCACGGGCACCACGCTGCCGCCGTTGTGCCGCACCACCTCGCGGTGGAAGGGCAGCCCGGGGTCCTCCATGGCGACGGCGGCGCCGTCCAGCACGCGCGTGAGCAGCGCCAGCCCCTGGACGTACCCGGAGGTGATCACGATGCGCTCGGGCGGCGCGATCACCCCGCGGGCCCGGCCCAGGTAGCCCGACAGCGCGGTGCGCAGCTCGATCCGCCCCCGCGGGTCGCCGTAGTCGTACGCCAGTGAGGGCGCCGTCGCGATGGCGCGGCGCAGTGCGCGCAGCCAGGCCGCCGCCGGGAACGCCCCGACGTCCGGGCTGCCGGGCCGCAGGTCGAACCTGGGCGCACGCGCGCGTGCCGCCGCGCCCGGCCGGCCGGTGTCGACGCTGGGCAGGGCGGCGACCTGGGTGCCCGAGCCCTGCCGCGCCGTCAGGTAGCCCTCGGCGACGAGCTGGTCGTAGGCGGCCTTGGCGGTGCCGCGCGAGATGCCGAGCTCGCCGGCCAGCCGCCGGGTCGCCGGCAGCCGGGTGCCGGGCGCGAGGCGTCCGTCGCGCACGGCGTCCCTGAGCGCCTTCTCCAGTCCGGCCCTGCGGCCCGCCGCCCCGTCCGGTTCCAGATGCAGGTCCACACCCACACCGGACCAGAAGTCGTCCACGTCCACGGAAACCCTCCCCCTGGGGTTTGTGAATCACCGGCCGGAACCCGCGTCGTGTCCCGGCACGCCGAAAGGCCGGGCACCCCGCAGGTACCCGGCCGTCCGACTTGTATCAGCCCTTCAGTGCCGCCATCCACCCCTCGACCTCGTCGGAGCGGCGCGGCAGGCCCGCCGACAGGTTCCGGTTGCCGTCCTCGGTGACGAGGATGTCGTCCTCGATGCGGACGCCGATGCCGCGGTACTCCTCGGGGACCGTCAGGTCGTCGGCCTGGAAGTACAGGCCCGGCTCGACGGTGAGGACCATGCCCGGCTCCAGCGTGCCGTCCACGTACGTCTCGGTGCGCGCGGCGGCGCAGTCGTGGACGTCCATGCCGAGCATGTGGCCGGTGCCGTGCAGGGTCCAGCGGCGCTGGAGGCCGAGCTCCAGGACCCGCTCGACCGGGCCCTCGACCAGGCCCCACTCCACGAGCCGCTCGGTGAGCACGCGCTGGGCGGCGTCGTGGAAGTCGCGGTACTTGGCGCCGGGCTGCACGGCGGCGATGCCGGCCTCCTGCGCGTCGTACACCGCGTCGTAGATCTTCCGCTGGATCTCGCTGAACGTGCCGTTGACCGGCAGGGTGCGGGTGACGTCGGCGGTGTAGAGGCTGTGCGTCTCCACGCCCGCGTCCAGCAGCAGCAGGTCGCCGGAGCGGACGGGGCCGTCGTTGCGCACCCAGTGCAGCGTGCAGGCGTGCGGGCCGGCGGCGCAGATGGAGCCGTAGCCGACGTCGTTGCCCTCGACGCGGGCCCGCAGGAAGAACGTTCCCTCGATGTAGCGCTCGCTCGTGGCCTCCGCCTTGTCGAGGACCTTCACCACGTCCTCGAAGCCGCGCACGGTGGAGTCGACGGCCTTCTGCAGCTCGCCGATCTCGAACTCGTCCTTGACCAGGCGGGCCTCGGAGAGGAAGACGCGCAGCTCCTCGTCGCGCTCGGCGGTGACCTTGTCGGTCAGCGCGGCCTCGATGCCGGCGTCGTGGCCGCGGACCACGCGGACCGGGCCGGTGGCCTCGCGCAGCCTGTCCGCCAGCTCGCGCACGTCGGCGGCCGGGATGCCGTACAGCGCCTCGGACTCGGCCAGGGAGTGGCGGCGGCCGACCCACAGCTCGCCCTGGCCGGAGAGCCAGAACTCGCCGTTGTCCCGGTCGGAGCGCGGCAGGAGGTAGATCGTCTCCCGGTGGCCCTCGGCGGTGGGCTCCAGCACGAGGACGCCGTCCTCGGTCTGGTTGCCGGTGAGGTAGGCGTACTCGACGGAGGCCCGGAAGGGGTACTCGGTGTCGTTGGAGCGGGTCTTCAGGTTGCCCGCGGGGATCACCAGGCGCTCGCCCGGGAAGCGCGCGGACAGCGCGGCGCGGCGGCGAGCGGTGTGCGCGGCCTGCTCCACCGGCCTCAGGCCGCGCAGCTCGGTGTCGGCCCAGCCGGAGCGCATGTTCTCGGCGAGCTCGTCGGACACGCCCGGGTACAGGCCGTTCTTGCGCTGCTTGATCGGCTCCTCGGACTCGGCTTCCTCCGGGATCTCCGGGGTGAGCTCGTCGGCCACGGTCTTCCTCCTCGGTACGGCACTGGACCACCCCCCATCGTACGGTCGTACGGAAGGGGGCCCGAGGCGGTAGGACCCATTACACGGTGTTCCCGTGCGCCTGCCGGGGTGCGCCTGCCGGGGTGCGTCCGCACGGGGTGCGTCCGCTGGGCGTGCGCGGGCCCGCCTAGTCGAAGCGGGCCGCCAGCAGCGCCACGTCCTCCGCGCCGCCGGTCACGTCGAGGTCGTCGGGCAGCATCGCGCGCAGCACGTGGTCGGCGACCGCGCCCACGTCCGTGCGCAGCGCGCGCGGGACGGTCGCCGCGGCCTGGTGCAGCCGCGCGAAGGCGCGGTCCGCCGGGTCGCCGGTGCGGTGCAGCAGCCCGTCGGTGTAGAGCAGCACCGTTTCGCCCGCCATGACCTGGAACTCCACGCTGGGCGCCTCCCAGCAGGCGAGCATGCCGAGCGGCGCGGACACCGAGGTCTCCACGAACTCGGTGCGCCGCTCGCCGAGCACCAGCGGCGGGCAGTGCCCGGCCCCGGCCAGGGTGACGCGGCGCAGCGGGGGCTCGCAGTAGGCGAACAGGGCGGTCGCCGAGCGGGCGGGCTCGGTCAGCCGCAGCAGCAGTTCCAGGTCGGACAGGACGGCGACGGGGTCCTCGCCCTCCATCACGGCGTAGGCCCGCAGGGAGGCGCGCAGCCGGCCCATCGCGGCGACGGCGCCGGGCCCGGAACCGGTGACCGAGCCGACCGCGAGGCCGAGGGCCGCGTCGGGCAGCGGCAGCGCGTCGAACCAGTCGCCGCCGCCGCGCGGTCCGGTGCGGTGCCGGGGGGCGAGCTGGACGCCGGGGACGCGGGGCAGCCGCGAGGGCAGCAGCTCCTCGTACATCGTCGCCATGCACGCGCGCGTGCGCTCGCCGTCGAGCAGGCGGGCCAGGTGCTCGGTGGCGAAACGGACGTAGAGACCGGCGAGATGGCGCTGCCGCTCGGACGGCTCGGCCGGCTCGTCGTAGAGCCAGACGGCGGCGCCGAGGCGGCCGGCGGCGTCCGTGGACAGCCGCAGCGCGTAGCTGGCCGCGTAGCCGAGGCGGGCGGCCACCTCGCGGTGGCGGGGGTCGAGTCCGTCCTCGGCCAGCAGGTCGGGGCGGACCACCTCGCCCTTCCCGCCGGGCAGCCCGGCGGCGGTGTCCAGGAGGGTGCCGTACGGCATCGCGCCGCGCGGCACGGTCTCGATGTGGCCGAGGTCGCAGCGGGCGAGCCCGAGCCCGATGGTGGTGTCGGGGCCCAGTCCGTCGTCCGGTTCCAGTACGACGAGACCGCGGCGGGCGCCCACCAGGGCGGCACCGGCGCGCAGCAGTTCCCTCAGGGCGGCGTCGAGTCCGTCCGTGCGGGCCAGCCGCTCGGTCAGTTCGTGCAGGGTCGTCAGGTCGGAGACCCAGCCGGCGAGCCGGTCCTGGAGGAGGGCGCCCGGCGGATGGGCGGCGTGCGCCGGGTTCGCGCTGTTCGCGGCGGCGGTGGAGGTGCCCGGAGCCCCGGGCGCGGGCGCGACAGTGTGTGCGGGAGCGGGAACCGTTGAATCGATTCCGGCCACTTTCGCAGGGTGCGGGGCGTTCATGGCGTCCGGCTTTCCGACCGGTGCGTACTGCTGAAAAGCATCGCAAACCCCCATGTCATTCTGCGCCGCCGGCAGTGTCTCCACATGTACACGCACTCGTGAGGGGATGTCCAGCATTGTCCTGCCGGGATTCGTGGTGTCAGAGGGGCTGCCGGGGTGTTCTCCCGTACCCCTTGCGGAATAGTAAAGTTGGCTTGAAACTGCCTCGGGTGACGGCTTGTTGCGGTCGACTGGGTTTGCTCCACAGAGCGTCACAGCGGTCGTGATGGGTACGTACTCGGAAGAAGGCCAGGGGTGGTTGGGGGCCACCCGGAACCTGGTGCCGGACCCGGGCGTCCTATCCACCGACGACCGTGCCCCATCCTCGCGTGATGGCGGCGGAGAGCAGAACGCGCGACGGCAAATCGCCATGCTCCGCCACCCCACGCCACGCCCATGCTTTTGGTAGACGCAGTATGGACGGGGCTGCCGCGGAAGCAGCCAATGCTCGGCCCATAGGGGTTCCCCGCGCCTGAAGGCAGGGGTGTGATGCGCCAACAGGTACGCACAGTGAAGTGATCGACACATGGTGTGATGTGGTCCACGGTGTTGCCAGCGGTGCAACGGAAAGGACGAGCGCTCATGCGCGAGATCCCCGGAAGGCGACGCAGGCTCCTGTCCCGCCGGCGCGACGGGAGTTCCGAGCCGATCGGCGCGGCCCTGGCCTTCGCGACCGAGTGGCAGTGGCCCGTACTCCCGGGCGTGGCACCCGATCCGCGGCGGCCCGGCCGCTGCGGCTGCCCCGACCCGGAGTGCACGGTGCCCGGCGCGCATCCCTTCGACCCCGGCCTCCTCGCGGCCACCACCGACGCCCGCATGGTGCGCTGGTGGTGGACCAACCGCCCGGCCGCCCCGATCGTGCTCGCCACCGGCGGCAGGGCGCCCTGCGCGGTGAGCCTGCCGGCCCTCGCGGCGGCCCGCGCCCTCGAGGCGCTCGACCGCGTCGGCATGCGGCTCGGCCCGGTCGTCGCCTCGCCCAACCGCTGGGCGATCCTCGTCAAGCCCTACTCCCTGGAGCAGCTGGGCGAACTGCTCTACGCCAAGGACCACGTCCCCGGCTCCCTCCGCTTCCACGGCGAGGGCGGCTACCTCGCGCTGCCGCCGTCCGCGACCGGCGCGGGGCCGATCCACTGGGAGCGCGCGCCGCTGCCGGGCTCCGCCTCGCCGTGGGTGCCCGATGTGGAGGCCGTGGTGGACGCCGTGGTCGAGGCCCTCACTCGTACGGGTGTGAGCGCGCCCGAGTTGTAGGGGGTGTCGGGCGCGCGCGGGACGGCATGCCCGATCTGGCCGTTATCTTCCCTTTATGTTGCGTCGTTCCGGGGACCGGTCCGTGGTCCGCGATCCCCGAAGAGTCCGCCTGCTCGCCCTCATGGGCGTGGTGTCGTGCGCCGTCGTACTGCCGTTCGCCGTGGCCTCCGCCGGTCAGGTGGGCGAGCGGGGCGGGGCGGCCGGCGTCCGCGCCGGGTCTTGGCCGGGTGCGCCCGCGCCCGGTGCGGCCGGGGAACGGCCTTCCGCCGTCGGGCAGCCGCCGGGTGCGTGGTCCGGCGCGCGCGGTGACGGGAAGGTGCCGTCCGCCGCGCCCGGCGAGTCCCCGCTGCTGCTCGGCCTGGGCACGGCCACCGCCACCCGGTGCGGTCCCGAGGTCAGCTCGCCCGACGGCGTGGAGGCGCAGACCTGCGTGCTCACCCAGGGCGCGGACACGTGGGCGCGGACGTACTACCGCAACACCACCGGGGAGCCGCTGGACGCCGACCTGACCCTGATGGGCCCCGGCGACCGGACCGTGCGGATGCGCTGCGCGGTGGACGGCGACGACGAACCGGAGACGTGCGACACGCCCCGCGAGCACACCCGGGGCACGCCGGCGGACTACTCGGCCGTCGCGGAGTTCGCCGGACGCGGCGCGAGCGGAACGCTGCTGCTGCGCTCGGGGAGCGGTACGGCAGACGCCGACGGGAACGGCGGGAGCGGTGAGACCGGCGGGAGCGGCGTGGGCGGCGTGGGCGGCGTGGGCGACGCCAACCGGTCCGGCAACTCAGGAGCGGAAAACGGCAGTTGACGGCCGGCTGCGCTCGGTGAGCGACGGCGCAGATGGAAAGACCCGGTTGCTGGCGACGGGGGATGCACCAGCAACCGGGCTACTGGAACGGTAACAAGAGATCGGCGGTTCGCAAATTCGAACCCGGCTTTCCGGTCACCGCGCGGGCTCTCTTTCCGGACACCGACTCCCTTTCAGCGCACGGGAGTTGTGCATGGGGTCATCGACTCCGCAGGCCCGTCCCGGCTGACCGTCCGGTCAGCCGGGGGTCGCGGGCGACCGGGAGCGGCGGCTCAGCTGAGGGTCACCTGCCGGTTGGTCAGGCCGCCGCGGGCCCGGCGCTCTTCCGCGGTCAGCGGCGCGTCCGCGGCCAGTGCACCGGCGAGGCGCTCGGCGAACTCGGCGGCCGGCTTCTCCACGTCCTCGGCGCCGACCCCGGTCGGCAGGTCCCACACCGGCACGGTGAGGCCGTGGGCGCGGAAGGATCCGACGAGCCGGGTCCCCTCGCCGAGGCTGGAACCGCCCGCCGCGTGCAGCCGCGCGAGCGCGTCCAGAAGCTGCTCCTCGGCGTGCGGCATGACCCAGCGCAGGTGGTTCTTCTCCGGCGTCTGGCACCAGTAGGCGGCCTGGACGCCCTGGAGCCGCACGGTCGGGATGGCCGCCGCGTTGGCCCGCTCCAGGGAGGCGGCGACCTCGGGCGTCGCGTTGTCCGCGTCCGGCACCCAGAACTCGAAGCCCGAGTGCACCACCGGCTCGAACGGCGCCGAGAGGTCGAGCAGGTCCTGAAGCCGCGGACCGTCGGCCGGGGCGCGGCGCCCCTGCACCGGGCTGCCTGGCTCCGCCTCCAGGGCACGCTGGAGCGTGTCGGCCAGGTCGCGGCTGATGTCGCCCGACGCCGTGTCGTTCTGCAGGCCGAGCAGCACAGAGCCGTCGTCGCGGCGCAGCGCGGGCCAGGCCATCGGCAGCACGGTGGCCAGCGTGACGCTCGGAACGTCCTCGGGCAGGCCCTCGCGCAGGGTCAGCGCGGCCGTGGCGGCGGGGACCAGCTCGCGCAGCGCCACCCAGTCGCACTCCCCGGGCAGCGACTCGAACGGGCGCTGCACCAGCTCGGTGATCGCGTGTGCGGCGGCCCGGCCGTGGCACGCCTTGTAGCGTCGGCCGCTGCCGCAGGGGCAGGGCTCGCGGGCGCCGACAACCGGGATCTCTTCGTCCGTGAGCTGCGCGCGCTTGGCCTTCGTGTGGGGTCGCTTCTTGGCCATCTGGGTGTCTCCCGGTTACGGCTCGTCTCGTACGGGCGGGAGCCTAGCCGTTCACACGGTCAACGACCGGAAGCTGTGGACGACCGCGCGGGCCGGAGTTCCCGGGAGACCTAAAGCTGTGGATAACCGTAAGCCGTGGACGGCGGCGGACCGGGGTGTGGTGTCGGCCCGAGGGATCGCGGGGGGACGGCGGCGGAACGGGCTGGTCCTCAGCCGAGGTCGTCGAACCGCCGGACGCCGGGCACGGCGGGCACGGCGGGGGGCCGACGGCCGACCGGCTGTTCCTCAGTCGAGGTCGTCGAAGGCGTCAGCGAAGCCCAGGCCGGTCAGGGATGGCACCGGCGGGGCGGCGATGCGCGCGGCGAAGTCGTCGCGGCGGTGGCCGGCGTCGGGATCGTGCACGTCGTCGTGGACGACCACCCACACGGTGACCTCGCCGTGCACGTCGTCCCGTACGCCCCAGTCGTCGCAGAGGGCGGTGATGATGTTCAGCCCACGGCCGCCGTGCGCGGTGACCGAGGGGGTGGCCGGGGACGGGCGGGTCGGGCCGCCGCCGTCCGTCACCTCGACGACCAGCCGGCCGCCCGCGTCCACCTGCCACGCGGCCCGCACGTCGCCGTCACCGGTCAGGGCGTCGCCCAGCGGCCGGCCGTGCTTGCAGGCGTTGCTCAAGAGTTCGGAAAGGATCAGTACGGCGTCGTCGATGACCGATTCCGCCACGCCACCCCTGCGCAACTGATCGCGCATCCGGTGTCTCGCTTCCCCCACGCCCGCAGGGCCATGGGGAACGGCCATGCTCGACGACGTGGGCACCTCCTGTGCCACCACCAACGCCACCCCCGAGACCTCCTTCGCCCCACGCCACGGTGTGGATGCCCCATTGGCCTGAACCGGAAACCGGCCATGGGCCGCCCGGCGACGCATTCACCGTGATCGAACACGTAGCGAACGCGCCGGAGCACTCCCTGTGATGACGTGACTGGAATTCTTCGGTGTGGCCGAAAAGCGAGGATGGTGCAGTCGGCCGCGCCGGTCAAGGCCCAGGACGGATCGTGGCCGATCAGCGGCCGGGCGGCGACCGAACGGCTACTGATCGCGGCCGGGCCGGGCCGGGCCGGGTGGCGGCCCGCGTCAGCGGCCGAGCTGCCGCAGGACCGCGAGCGGGCGGTTGGTGATGATGGCGTCGACGCCGAGGCGGGCGCAGAGGTCGACGTCCTCCGGCTCGTTCACCGTCCAGACGTGCACCTGGTGCCCGGCGTTCTTGAGCCGCTCGACGTAGGCCGGATGCCCGCGCACGATCCGCATGGAGGGCCCGGCGACGCGGACCCCCGCGGGCAGCCGGCCGTCCCGCAGCCTGGGGGAGACGAACTGCATCAGATAGACCGTCGGCAGGGTCGGCGAGGCCGCGCGCACCCGGTGCAGGGAGCGCGCCGAGAAGCTCATGACACGCACCGGCGACTCCTCCGGAGTTCCGGGGGCGTCCAGGTCGAACCGTTTCAGGAGCGCCAGCAGCCGCTCCTCGACCTGCCCGGCCCACCGTGTGGGGTGCTTGGTCTCGACGGCCAGCTCCACCCGCCGCCCCGCGTCGGCGATGAGCTCCAGCAGCCGCTCCAGCGTGAGTACGGAGGTGTCCTCGGGGTCCTCCGGCCTGACCTCCCAGTCGGGCTCCTCGTCCCGGCCCCGCCAGGCGGCGCGGGCGCGCACGGAGCCGAAGTCCAGCGCGGCCAGGTCGGCGAGCTCCAGGGCGGACACCGCTCCGCGGCCGTTGGACGTACGGTTGACGCGGCGGTCGTGCACGCAGACGAGATGGCCGTCCGCGGTCAGCCGTACGTCGCACTCGAGGGCGTCCGCGCCGTCCTCGATCGCTTTCCGGTAGGCGGCCAGCGTGTGTTCCGGGGCGGCCTCGGAGGCACCGCGGTGGGCGACGACTTGGATGTGGCGCTGCTGCCGTGCGTGGGTCACCGCGTCATGGTGCCACCGCGACGGGGTACGCGTGACGGCGAAGGGGCGTCGATAATGTGTCCGTTTCATGTGAGATGACCTATATAAAGAATGACTCGGGACCCACAGCAACCGCTTATGGTGCTCTGACGGCTCGTGGGAAAAGCTGACGGCGTACATCTGATACATCCGCGCCTCGCACCCGCCGGCCGAAGCGCGCCGGGTCGTCGCCAGGCACGAGCGAGCGTGACCGAGTGCGACCGAGTGCGACCGATAACGACAGCCGTGGATCGAGGAGAAGAGCTGTGAGCACCGAGAACGAGGGCACCGCGGTACCCCCGGTCCCGTCCGCACCTCCCGTGCCGGTGGAATCCCCCGCAGCTTCCCCGCAGCCGCCCGCCCCCGAGGCCGGCGCCCCCCTGCCCCCGCCCCCGAGTACGCCCCCGCACGCCCCGGACCACCAGGAGCAGCCGGCCTACGGGGCCCCGGACCGCCAGGAGCCGGCGCCCGCCTACGGAGCCCCGGCCCCGCAGGCACCGGCCCCGCAGGCACCGGCCTCGGCACCCCGGGCCTCGGCACCGCAGTCCCCCGGACCCCAGGATCCTGGGCCCTACGGTCACAGCTCCCCGTCGGACGCCTCCTGGCCGCCCCCGCCCCCCGCCACCCCCTCCTACGCGGACGGCGGCGCCGGCGCGGGTCCGGCCGGGGGCTCGGGCGCGGGCGCGGGTTCCGGCTGGGGCACCACGTACCAGCAGCCCGCGCCCAAGCCCGGCGGCCGCCGCGGCGGGCTGGTCGCCGCGGTGCTGGTGGCCGCGCTGGTGGCCGGCGGCCTGGGCGGCGGCATCGGCTACACCCTGGCCAGGAACGACGACAGCGGCTCCACCACCGTCTCCGCCTCCGACACCGGCGCGTCCCAGGTCAAGCGGGACCCGAACTCGATCGCGGGCGTGGCCGCGCGGGCACTGCCCAGCACGGTCACCATCGAGGCCGAGAGCAGCAACGGCCAGGGCGGCACCGGCACGGGCTTCGTGTTCGACAAGCAGGGCCACATCGTCACCAACAACCACGTGGTGGCCGACGCGGTCGACGGCGGCAAGCTCACCGCCACGTTCCCCAACGGCAGGAAGTACGACGCGGAGATCGTCGGCCACGCGCAGGGCTACGACGTCGCGGTCATCAAGCTCAAGAACCCGCCGTCCGACCTCGAGCCGCTCACCCTCGGCGACTCCGACAAGGTGGCCGTCGGCGACGAGACGATCGCCATCGGCGCCCCCTTCGGCCTGTCGAACACGGTGACGACGGGCATCATCAGCGCCAAGAACCGCCCGGTCGCCTCCAGCGACAGCAGCGGCGACAGCAAGGCGTCGTACATGAGCGCCCTGCAGACGGACGCCTCCATCAACCCGGGCAACTCCGGCGGCCCGCTGCTCGACTCGCGCGGCGCGGTCATCGGCATCAACTCCGCGATCCAGTCCACGGGCGGCGCCCTCGGCGGCTCGGGCCAGTCCGGCTCGATCGGCCTCGGCTTCGCCATCCCGATCAACCAGGCCAAGTACGTCGCCCAGCAGCTGATCAAGACCGGCAAGCCGGTCTACGCGAAGATCGGCGCGTCGGTGTCCCTGCAGGACTCGACCAACGGCGCGAAGATCACCGACCAGGGTGTCAGCGGCTCGGCCGCGGTGGAGTCCGGGGGGCCGGCGGACAAGGCCGGCCTCAAGCCCGGCGACGTCATCACCAAGCTGGACGACCGGGTGATCGACTCCGGGCCCACCCTGATCGGCGAGATCTGGACCCACAAGCCCGGCGACAAGGTCACCATCACCTACGAGCGCGGCGGCAAGGAGCACACCGTCGAGGTCACCCTCGGCTCCCGCGTCGGCGACAGCGGCTGACCCGTTACTCTTGTCCCCGCGCCGCCGACCACAGCGGCGCAGGGAGGCGTGCCCGAGCGGCCTAAGGGAACGGTCTTGAAAACCGTAGTGGCGTGAGAACGTCACCGTGGGTTCGAATCCCACCGCCTCCGCAGGTCAGAGACGTACTGGTCAGAAGGGGTGTCCCTCGTGGAGGGGCACCCCTTCTGCATGGGGCCTGTCTCACCTTGATCTGACTCTGTCGCGTTGTGGATCAGTGTGTGTGGACCAGGCGTGGACCAGGAATCGGTGGACCAGGGCCGGGAACCCACTGGTCAGCGGCCTAGTGCGGTCCGAAGCGTGGACCATACCCAGGACAGCGAGAAGGCGCCACCCTCTCCCCGACAAGGGTGAGGATGGCGCCTGTGGTCGGAGTGCCGCTCGACCTATTCGCCGTCGGCAGCCTCCAAGGCCCGCTCGATCTGTTCGTTCGAGCGCTGCTGATTCCGGTGGATCGCCTTGGCGTAGAAGCGGAAGAGGACAGCGATGCTGTGGCCAGCCCGCCGCGCGACCTCAGCCGGGGAGACTCCGGATTCAAGCCAGAGTGAGACGCCCGCGTGACGCAGGGAGTACGGCACGTCAGCCAGGGGGGAAGCCGCTTCAGATTCGGTCAGCGCCGCGAGTCGAGCCGTCTTCCAAACCTCCCCGTACTCCTTGGACAGCAGGCCGCCACCCTGGGCCGCACGGAACAGCCGACCGTCTTCAGCGGTACCGAACTCCTTGATGTGCTCGCGGACCAGGCGCACGAGGACGGGGGGAATCGGCACAGGCCGGGTCGCTTTGCGGGCCCGCTTCTTCAGGCCGCGCGTATCGAACGACTCGCCCGTGTCGGTCCACCCGGAGCCGACGCGGGGCGTGCTCGTGGACAGCAGCACTTCTCCCCAGCCCTCTTCGGGCAAGGTGAAGTCTTCTTCCCGGAGATTGGCCGCCTCCCCAGGGCGGTTGGCCGCGTAGTAGAGGCAGCCGAAGAACGCCATCAGGTGGCGTCCGCGTGCCCCCTGCTCGCCTACGGCGTCGATCAGCGCCTTCGCCAGCTTGGGGCCGGGTACGAATCGAAAGTCGATCTCGTCGTCAGTTTCAGGCGGGGTCCAGTCGACCTTGTCGAGCGGCAGTGTCGCCAGCAACTCCCGTTCCACCGCGTACCGGAGGCAGTTGCTGAAGACCGTTCGCTTGCGATTCACCGTGTTCTCGGCAGCGGCCGTGCCGTCTTGCTTCAGCTTCAGAGCGTCGAGCGCCGTGCGCACCACCGAGGGCGTGTTGAGCGCGGTGATGTCGACGGACTTCCGGCTGATCCAGTCCAGCGCCGACACGATGTCGGCGGGCGGCTCCTCGACATCGATACGGGGCTTCAGTGTCCCGTCGTCGCCGAGGACGAAGCGATAGACCCACGAGTAGAGGGCGATGCGGAGGACCTTCGGAGCCGGAGCCCCACGGTTGTCCTTGACCAGCTTCGGCGTGATGGTGGCCAGCGTGTCAGCGATGCTTGCGCGGTGCTTGGCCGAGGCGCCAGGCCACTTCATCTGCGCATAGGCGCGGGTGTGGGCGTACCACGTGGTGGAGTTGAGCGCCTGCACCTCCGAGGCGGGCAGGCCGGTTTCCGTGTCGAACTGCTCTCGGTTGCGCAGGGCGGCCAGCAGCTCCGAGCGCCGACCGTCGGCCTGAGCCTTGATCTTGTAGCTCTTGGAGAAGGGGCGGGGGCCGACCCGCCAACGGAGCTGATAGGCCGCCACACGGTTGGGCCGCTTGCGGATACCCCAGATCTGCACGTCGTAGGTCAGCACGCTTCCTGCACCTCGCACGAGTCGAACCAGGCGTCGAGGTCGGCCCGGCGTATGCGGATCTGACCGTTGGGAAGCTTCAGGTGCCTGGGGGCCTGGCCCCGCGCGCGCATGCGGTAGAAGGCGGCACGGGACACCCCGATCTCGGCGAGAGCCTCCCCCAGCTTCAGCGTCTGCCTGTTGGCCTTGGTCGGAGTGGTCACAGCCAGGGATCTCCTTCGGACTTGATGCGTTGGGCGTGGGCGATGTCGTGGCGGACCTGGGCGGCGATGAGTTCTTCGCCGGGGCGGTAGCCGCTGGCGAGGTAGGTCCAGGAGGAGGCGGTGACGAGGGTGGTCTCGTCGGTGGCAGGGAGGCCGGCGCGGGCGTGGGCGGCTTCTGCTTGGGCGAGGCGCCAGGCTCGGCGTACGTCGCGGAGTGCGCCGAGGGTCGTGGAGTAGGCGCGGGACTTGGTGGAGAAGTGGCCGCGGAAGCCGAGCATGTGAGCCCACTTCCAGAGCTTGAGGTGGGCGAGCTCCGGCAGGTGGCCGAGGGCCCAGGCGGTGCGGATCATCTGCCGTACGTGCCGCTGTACGGGCAGGGCCTTGATGGGTTCGGCCTGTCCGGTGCCGTCGCAGTCGGCGCACACGTCGTGGAAGCCGTCGGGGCCGCGTAGGTAGCCCCGTCCGGCGCAGGGGCGGCACATCAGGGTGCGGTCCACGGTGCCCGCGCCTTCGGCGTTCTTGGTGGCGTACTTGGCGACGTATCCGGCGACCTTGGCGTCTGTGTACTCGGCAACCCTGGCGTCGGTGAGTTCGCCGTCGCCCAGGGCGGTGATGGGGTCGACCTTGAACCGGCGGCCCCAGGCGATGACGCGCTCGCCGATCGCGTCGGACTCGACGGTGAGCCGGGCACGCTCGACGGCCAGGCCCACGGCGGCGCTCAGGGCGTCGAAGGTGGCCCAGGGCGGGGGCGGGGTGGTGTGGCCGTCGGGTCCGTCGAAGCGGATCACGGCGTGGAAGTGAACCAGGCCGCGCTTCTGGTACTCGGCGACCTTGGCGAAGGAGACGCGCAGGGCGGTGTTGAGCGCCTTCTGGGTCATGCCAAGGTGACAGGCCAGGGCACGGCGCATGTAGGTGGTGAAGCGTGCCCAGAGCTGTCCGGCGTGGGCGTTCCAAAGAACGGCGCCGGTGTAGTCGTAGGTGGCCGGGTTCAGCGGGGTGCCGAGCTCGGGAGCGTCTTCGGCGTGGGTGTCGCCGCAGGCGCAGGGGTGGGGCTGTCCTGAGTTGGTGGTGGGGCGGTTGTGGACGGGTCCGAAGGAGGGGGCGGTGAGGGTGACGAAGGCGCGGGGGTGGTCGCGGACGGTTTCGGCGACGTTCTTGCCGCCGGACAGTCCGGCCTTGATCAGGTGGTAGGTGTCGGCGGCGTAGACGCGGGAGCAGGCGGAGCAGCGGGAGGCGCGGCGGTTGCCGCAGGTGGTCAGCAGGCGTCCGGACGGTTCGTCTTCGGAGTGGTAGGAGCGGACCACTTCCTTGGTGGCCGTGTCGGTCGTGACGGTCCAGCCGTGGAGGTTGACGGGGCTGGTGCAGCCGCGCAGGTCGCGGACCTGCTGCTGTACGCGGTCGAAGTCGTGAGTGTTGGCCAGTTCGATCAGGTCCCGCAGGCCAGGGCTGATCACGTGGCGCAGGTCGAGGGGGCGGCTCATAGGTGGCGGGGTCTCCCTTCTGGCGCGAGGGTGGGAGCCTGCGGGCAGCAGCGATCAGTGCGCTCGGGCTGCTGCCCGCAGGCATGACGGGTCGGCCCAGGGGCGGGCGAGGGTAGGCAGTACCGGGAAGGCCAGCGGAGGGGGCGGCGCTACAGGGCGGCGTGGAGGGCGGTGGCCATGGGCTGGCCGATGCCGAGTCGCCTCTTGAGCTGGGCCGCTGTGATGGGTTCGCCGTGCTCGGCGTGGTGGGACGCCGCGATGGAGCGTGCTTCGGTCAGCAGCGGCTCAGGCACCTTGACCGCAGGCGCAGCCACGACAGCCACAGGTGTGACGGGGGCCGGGGTGGTGACGGGACCGACCGGGGCCGGGTCCGGCGCCACAGGCGGGGCAGGCGACGGGGCGGGTTCCGTCTCGGCGGAGGCCGGGGCGGGCCCTTGAGCCGGTTCCGTGTCGGCAGCGGGAGCCGGGTCGGCTGCATCGGTGGCGACCGTGTGGAAGGAGCGTAGGAGCTGCGGGCCGACTGCTCCCCAGCCGAGGAGCAGCACCGGGGCCACCGCGTCGACAGCGGCGCGGCCGTAGTGCCGGGCAACGATGGGCTCGGCGATGTTGAGGGCCAGGGTCAGCAGCCCGGAGACGTGCATGAGGCGAGTGGCCGCCCTCATCTGCTCGGACGGGACGCCGCGCAGGGAGAGGTAGCGCAGGGCGACCAGGAGACCGACCACGGACAGGTCGACCATGGGGGCGATCAGGGGCGCGATGGGGGCGGGGACGCCCAGGCGCAGGGCGAGGGCCCAGACGTTGCCGAAGGAGAAGACGAACGCCAGGGCGGCGATGATGCCCATGACGACGGTCACGGTGCGCTGGGTGATCCGGTCCTCAGACATTGGGAGTTCACCTCCTTTCGTGGTGTCGGTGGGGAAGCGGCGGGGGGTGGTCAGGGCCTCGGGGCGAGGCCGGCCCGGCGGGCGGCGTTCGGGCTGAGGTAGGTCTCCAGGACCTGACGTTCGTTGGCGTTGGCGACGCGGTAGGCGGCTATGCCGATCCGACCGGCCAAGTCGAAGTCCTGAGCGGTGATCGCCTTACGCATGTGCCGGATGTAGATCCTCATGAATCGGCGCATGTCAGGCCGCCATGGCGGGGGGCTCGGGGTCGTCCTTGGTGAGGTCCACGACCGTCCGTCCGGTCAGGTCCTCCAGGAGCCGGGCCGGGTGGCGCACCAGGTGGGCGGTGGCTTCGGCGACGCGGGCAGCGTCCTCGTCGGCGACGTAGGGGGTGCGGATGCGGATGAAGCCGGGGCGGCCGTGCTGGGACATGACCGCGACACCGACGTACGCGGGGTCCTGGAGAAGGACCGGGCTCGCGTCGGGCCACTCGCGGATGTCGTCGCCGAGCGCGGCCACGGCGGCGTCAGCGGTCTTCTGTGCGAAGGACAGGCCGACCGGGCAGACATCGCGGATGAAGGTGGGGATGGCGTCCCCGGTGGTCTTCTGCGTGGTGAGCAGGGTCAGGAAACCGACTGAGCGGCCCTTCTTCACCAGGTCCTCCGTGAGCCGGGCGTTCTCCGCAGCGAACGCCGCCAGCCGCTTCGTGGCCTGGTCGGAGCCCTTGTGGTCGCGGAAGTAGGTATGGGCCTCGTCGATGACGATGACGATCAGGGGCCAGTCAGCCGACGGGCCGATGTGCCACATGTTCTTCTTGCCCAGCACCTTGCGGATGCTCGCGGAGCGGGCGCGGCGCAGCTCCACCAGCTCCTTGAGGAGCTTGTTCGCTTCTTCCAGGTCATCCCCGCAGAACGCGAAGGCCCGCTGTACCAGGTCGGCGTAGTCGCCCTCGTAGGCGTGGGACACCTTCCCGTCGAAGAAGACGAACTGCACGGCCGGCGAGGGCGCCCAGTCACACACCAGCCGGTTCACACACGAGGTCTTCCCGAAGCCCGGCAGGCCGCCGACAGCCACTCCGGGCACTTCCTTGAGGGGCACGAAGACGGGCATGCCGAACTCGTCCACCCCCAGGTCCCACTTCGCGTACTCCTCAGGCGGGCGGCCGGTGGGCACGTGAACCGTCGGCGTGATCAGCGGGTCCACGCGCACACCGCGCAGCATGACCTGTCCGGGCTTGTCCCCCGGCAGCGCCGACACACGGGTCATACGCCAGGCATCCGCCAGGTAGGGGGCCGCCTTCTGGAACTCCGCCAGGCCGACGCCCGGCAGACAACTCGCCCGTGCGATCACCCCGAACGCGTCATGAGTCACCTTCAGCGCGGGGACCAGGACGCGGGGCTTGAGGGGCTTGCCGTCCGTGTTCGCCAGCGAGGCCAGCGGGGTCGGCATCTTGTCCGTGGCGCACAGCTTCAGCATCTGCGCGAGCCGCTTCCAGGTCCGCCGTACCCGCACGGCCTGCCGGATGGACTGCCGGGTCATGGCATCGGCCCGCAGGTAGCGCACCACCCACCACACCGACCAGCCGACCAGCACGGCCAGCGCCACGCTGACGACCAAGGGGCCGTAGCCGAAGGCCCCTCCGGTCGGGTCGTTGTCCTTCATGTCTTGCTCTCCTGAGAGTTGTAGAGGAAGCCCGCGAGGGCCGTTTCGAGGGCCGCCCGATCCGGGGCGGCGAGGCGGGGGAAGCCATAGCCGACGAGCACGGCCGCCACCGAGTTGATGAGGGAGTCACTGAGCCGGGCATCCGGCCCGGCGTGAGGCAGTGGGTAGCTGCACTCGACGCCGGACCGGAACGCAGTACCGCTCACGCCGCCTCAGCGGCCGAAGCCGGACCGCCGACCAGGTCCAAGCGCTCCACGCGGTAGGCGATGCCGTCCGAGAGCGACCCGTTGAAGATCCGGGCCCACGGGGTGGCGAACAGCTCCACCGGCATGACCGGCACACCGGGCTTGAGGCCGTTGGGGAGACCGGTCTCCGGAACGGTGACCTTCAGCGCCTCGGCACGGTCGTCCTCCATGAAGAAGAGGGTGACCGTGAACAGCTTCGCGCCGGTTTCGCGGTCCACGGCGAACTGGGTCTTCTCGGCGTCCGCGTACTTCGGCACCGCCATGTTGCCGACCATGAACGACGCGGTGGGGAGCAGGCCAACACGGATACGAGCCATGGGTGTTACGTCCTTTCGGTAGGTGCTCCGCCGGGGTGGCGAAGCGAGATCAACAGTGCACTACCCGCCATGGGTCCGTCAAGCGCCTAGCGCACATCGCGCCTGGGGTGGGGTGAGCGCATGCAGGAAATGGGGGGTGCAACAGGGTCTTACTGCGGTAGACGGGCCAGGCCCGCTACCCTCGGGCTATGAAGCTGCCCAAGGATTCCGACACCCCGCCATACCGTCTGGTCGCCGAGGAGCTACGGCGGCAGATCCGGTCCGGCCGCCTCAAGCCGGGCGAGCGGGTCCCGTCGTCCCGCGACCTGGAAGCGACCTACGAGATCGCGAACATGACCGCGCGCTCCGCCCTGCGCATGTTGCGCGACGAAGGGCTGATCAACACCATGCCTGGCCGGGGCAACTTCGTCGCCGATCCTCTGCCAGAAGCCGACCCGAAGGCCGGCGCTCCCGAGGCGGCAAGCGGCGGGCAGATGCCCACGTCGGAATATGTCCAGCTGTCGGAACGACTGGATGCCATAAGTGCCAGGCTGGACACTCTGTTCCAGGTCTTCGGGCAGCTCGGCGGCGTCACCGAGGCGAAGAAGCCGCCGAAGAAGTAGCACGGGCGTTTTCGAGCACCCGACGCGCCAGATCTTCCAGCCGCGTCACCTTGTCTTCAACCTCCTTGAGCTTCGCCGCAATCAGTGCTGCCTCATGCTTGTTCATTTCCACCCGTTCGTTGTTGTGCCGCTGCTGCGTGTCGAGTTCAGCCAACCGCCGGGAGCTTGCCCGAAGGCTTGCCCAGCGGTCATCCACCGCCGGATCAGGGCTTGCCCGTGCCGCTCCGCAAGCCGTCATCGCGGCTGTTGGGACAGGTCTACCGGCCGAACCGGACAGGTGCGAGGCACCCGGCTCCGCGCTCCCGTCGGGCGGGCAACAACCTTTCTTCACGTCCCGCCGTACGGGACCGTGCCTTTTCAGCGCGCTCATGTCGCTTGTCCTTCCAGTCGTCCGGGCAGTGCATCAATGGTCTGGAGAAACGCCGGTTTGGGTAACCGGCGATCGTCGGCTATGTTCCGCCGCCCCGCTTTGAGGGACGCCCATAGAGGTTGGTTTTTCGGGTCGCGTGTGACCTCGAACAGGTGTGACGCCGATCACTTTTATCGCCCCTTCCGTACCTCGCCCAGAACAGACCTTCCGGTGTGCGCGACAGCAGATCACCGAAAGCGGACACCCCCGCAGCGACGAGCGATCTCCCGTGCCCTGCACTTGCTACAGGTCCGAAAATTCGCTCCGGTGTGACGCCACCCTTCGTGACACGCCTCACACATCACCGGGCGCCCGTGAGGCCAGCTCATCACTCGCCACCGACCACGCCACCTATCACGAAGGGGCGACCAAGGTCACGAGCACATAACAGCCGCGCGTGATCGCCAACGGCCAGCACACCCAACCGACCAGACCACCTACCACCAGGACACCCCCAAGGTCACGACTACATAACGAAGACTGTGGTAGGCTGCTGGCTTTTCCACAGGTCCAACCATGGACCGGCCAACCTGTGGATAGATTCCTCCGACCGCCAGAACGAATGCCCTTCAATGCGGCCATAAGCGTTCATAACGGTTGAGGAGCTGCGGAACGGATGGGAAGGCGTGGACAGCGCATGGCCGCATGACCGGCCAGAGGCCCAGCGCAGCGGAGCTGTTCAGAGTTTCTTTACTGGATCAAGGCGGCCCGCCTACGGCGGGCCGCGCGCGCTGGCGGCCAAGGGCCGCCGCCGCTCCTTGTCTCCGCCACCGCTCCGGCGGCCCCCACCCGCTCAGCGCGCAACAACGTCAAGGCGGACAGCCAGACCAGAAAGCAACCCGCCCAGTCCGAGCACCAGGACCAGGCCGACACCGACCAAGCGAGGCCCCACCACCCAACCGGGCCGCGCCTCCCAACCGGGTGTCCTCAAGGCCGCAGGCAGACCCATCCGTCAGGCATCTGCGTCGACAACGCCCGGGCCGGGATGGGGTCGAGGCCCGTGACGAATGGAAGAAGCGTGGCTGAGGCCGGCGGGGGGTTGCTGGAGACACACGTGACGGGTGCTCGTTCGGCGCACCCGCCGTCGTGGCTGACTTTCGGTGGCTCAGGTCAGAAATGGGCTTCCATCGGCCGAACCGCAACAGTGGTCCTTCCCAACTCGACAATGAGGAGCCGGGATTGCCGCCGCACCCGCATCCGAGCACGCCGACCGCCCCGGTACCATCGGCACCGGGGTCCTGACCAGGGATTCCAGAGCCGGACCACCCCGGATTGCTGTCCAGGCTGAGGGGTGGTCCGGTCTCCTGTTGTTGGCGCCCGTCGCTCGTGGCACGGGCAGCGAGCGACGGGCGCCGGGGGAAGCCGTACCGCCGTCTCGGGGGAACGATGGCTGTACGGCTGGCTGGCTGCGGCCCGCTACGGCCGTGCGGTGGCTGCCATCACCCGTGAGCGCAGAGGCTCGGTGGTCAGCATGTCCGCGAGCTGCCAGGAGTAGTTGGTGACCTCTTCCTCTTGCAGCTCCACCGCATCGACAGTGGTCCGGAACAGGAACCGGAAGTCGAAGTGCAGGTGCTCAGGCTCGTCCTTGGCGTCGTTGGCCGGGATCGAGTGAACGTCGATGTGCAAGGGCACGTCACCGCTCGGCTCGACCTGGTCACTGCTGATGCCGGTTTCCTCGGCCAGCTCGCGCAGAGCGGCATCCTGAAGGGTCGTGTCGCTGTCCTCGACGTGCCCACCGGGCAGCAACCACTTGCGCAGGGCTCGGTGTTCGATGGTGAGGACGCGGCCGTCCGGGCGCACCAGGGCGGCACCGGCGGTGACATGCCCGCGGGATTCCTTGCGCGAGGCGACCGCATGGCCAGCCTGCTCAATGACTTTGCACAGGGGCGCGAGAGCATCCTTCTCGTTCGGGTGGTCGGCCAAGTAGGCAGCGACGGTGTCGCTCACGTGCTGCGCGGTGATCGGCATGGGGTTGCTTCTCCTAGCGGTTGAAGTAGTTCAGCCACGTTCCGGCGATGGTCGCGCGGTCTGCGGCGTCGACCTCGTGCATACCGGGCCCGAGGTCGCCACGGGCGAGGTTTCGGACTCCCGCGAGTATCTCGGCCTGCACGAGGTAGATGAACGGGCCGACGCTGGCGCCGTGCAGGAAGTTGACGGCGTTGCCACCGTTGAGCAGGTAGAAGTAGTGCCCAGTCGTCTGGTAGCGGGTGATGTGCTCCCCGTTCGGGGTCCGCTGGTACACATCGGGGAGGCCGGCCAGGTCGAGTTCGTCTTCGCTGCTGGTGACCGTAGCGACGTAGGCGCCGTTCCGCAGGGCCGAGAAGTCTTCGCCCCGCAGCGATACGGCACCGGTCGCGCACAGGATGAGACCGGCCCCGTGTAAAGCGGCGTCGCGGTCCCTGGCGACGGTGAAGCCCTGCGAGAGCGCCTGTGTGCGGCGGACGGGATCGAGGTCGTACACGGTGACCTGTACGCCCTTGGCGTGCAGCAGGCGGGCGATGCTGGAACCGAGCTTGCCGAACCCGATCACGAGGGCTGTGCGGCCGTGCAGGATGTCTCCACGGCTGCGCATCAGGGCCTCGGTCGAGAAGACGACCGACTGACCCACGAGGAAGTCCTCGGGGTCCTTCAGCGGGGAGCGGGCGACGGAGACCACCGGACAGGGCAGCTTCTCCGCGTGGGCGTACCGCTTGTGCCCGTTCTCCGTGTCTTCGATCACGCCCAGGACGCGGCCCGAGAACCGCTCGCACAGGGCGTCGACTGTCGGCGCGAAGTACCCACCGACGTCGAGTAGTACGACGGCTTCACCACCGGCCCGCGACTCGACGTAGTCAACCGCGCTGTCGGGGTCCTCGAACAGATCCCGAGAGAGGGCGTCGCACTGCGTTGTCTTCTCGATCTCGCGGCGGGCGGTGAGGTCGACGGACTTGGGCTTGGGCAGCACGGCCCGCAGGTTGGTACTGATGCCCACGGCTCGCACGAACGCGGGGCGCTCGGGCAGCAGGTGCGTGATCAGGAAGGCCGACGGCTTTTCCGCCGGGGCGAAGATGTCCGCGACACGCGTGAAGTAGGAATCGAGACGTGCACGCTCGAACTGTTCCATTAGCTCACTTCCCTTGGTTGGGCGGTAAGGCTCAGGACAGGTGGTGGACCCGCCCCCGCGCCCGGGGAGAAGGGGAGGCGCGGAGGCGGGAGTCATCGGGTCGTGCGCCGCCCTCGGGGTCTCCGGTGGCGGCCCGTCCCCGCCGGGGAGTGGGGTGGGCACCGGGCAGGGACAGGGGCTTGGGGCGGTGCCTGTCGGCTGGTGGGCAGCGGGTACACCCGGAGGGAGTACCGGGCGTCGTAGTCGGTCACGGTGAACACGAACGCGCGGCCCGCGGCGAGGGAGCGCAACGCGTGCTCGTATGCGTGGTCGCTGTCGGCCCACGCAAGCAGCTCAGCGTCAGGGCGAGGGACGTCCGGACATGCGGTGGTGAGGGGCGCGTCCCGGAGGAACAGGGCCCCAGGGTCCGGGGACAGCAACCAGGCGAGGTAGTGAGCCTCAGCGCGTAGCCAACGGGCGGCGAGCCGTGGGGAACGTCCCCGGTAGGTGGCGAGCAGCACCTCGCGGAAGCCGCTGAGGTCGTGGGCGGTCGCCTCACAGCGGAAGGCAACGGGCGACCGCATCGAGGCACGTGCAAAAGCCGGCGGGGCGAGCATCAGCACGGCCCGGCTCACCGCGCATGCTCCCGTGCCGATTCCCTCGCCTCGATGAGTTGCCCGAACTGGATGGAGTACAGCTCGACTTGCGCCGGAGTGAGCACGAGTACCGTCTCGCAGACACCGCCGTCCTCGTAGTGGACGGTTACCGGCAGCGCGGCCTGCTGAGCGCGAGGGTCGTAGATGGCGTCTCGCCGCATGGGCGTGACGTGCGTGACCGGAACCGGCACGGGGCGCAGGGTGGACCCGTCAGATCTCGCGCGCCAGTCCTCACCACCGCCCGGCGGACGCAGCTGGTAGGACGCCGAACTGTCGCTCGGCAGGGCGACGACCACCCCGATCTTGCCTCCCTTGGCGAGGTCGAGGGCCAGGTCGCCAAGGCGGGGGTGGAACGGGGCGCCAGGGCTTAACTCGACGCCCCGTGCGGGAAGTTGCTTCGAGGTTCGTTCGGCCATGCCTCGAAACTAGGGAGATCTTCGGGGCCCAATATGAACCGCAGGAATATGACCCTCATCCGTCGAGATGGAAGCGGTCTGACATGCGCCGTAGCTTCTCACGGGTGCTCGCCCGCTCGGCGTACACGATGCTGCGCAGGGTTGACCGGGCGATGGGGTGATTGCGGACGAGCTGGGGGGCGATGGTCTCGGCCTTCTCCAGTTCCTTCAGCGACTTGTCACGGTTCCCATCCCACAGCCAAGCGCGGGCCAGGTCCATGTGGTGGTGGCCCTGACGCGAGTTGGGAAGCGACTCGATCAGCTCCTTACTCGTGCGCCGGTTTATCGACAGGGCCTCGCGTTGCTCATGCATCTCCAGAGCGACACTGATCGCGTGGATCTGCACGTTGCCCGGCGAGAAGGTCAGGCTGTGGCGGTCGTAGATCGGAGGGCCAGCGGCCTCGGTCATCCGCTTGGCTGCACCCCGTGCGTGCTTGATCCGGTCCTTCGCTTCGGCCTTGCGACCGGCCCGTGCAGCCGAGACAGCTGCGCGCAGCTGCAGTGATCCCCATGCCCGCACTGCCAGCGGCTCACCTCGGTCGTATTCCTGCTGCACGTTGCGAATCGCCTTGTCTGACAGGGCAATGGCGTCATCCCAATCCGCTGTAGCCCACATGTCCCAGACGCGCATCCAGTCGGCGACGGCGGGCATCACCGGGTCGCCTGATAGCCGTGCGGACCATGCGGCCCGTTCGCATGCCATGGCGACCAGCTCCGGGTGTCCAAGGGCGTGGGCGGCCGTGTGAGCGAACTTGCAGCACACAGCGTAGATCCCGTACGCCTCTTCCTGCTCGTGGCCCGTAGCGACTTCGGCCAGAGCGCGCGTCTCGCGGAACAGGTCGGGGAGCACCTGCATGATCGCCACGTTCGCGGCAGCGTCGCGGAGGCGGTGCAGACGTGTGGTTTCCTGCCACAGCTGACCGGCTGGGCGGGGATTCCCGTCGAAGACGGGAGCGAGGTCGTAACGGCGCAGCTCACGCATGATCGCTGCGGCAGAGACCTGCCACTGATTCTCGGCCGGAGAGCTGTTGTACGGCCGTCCGATCAGATCGTTCGGGTGTACGTGCAGCTCCGAGGCGAGCAGGTTGAGCAGACCCACGCGGTCCAACTCGATGTGTCCGCGTTCCATCTTGGACACCCACCCCTGCGTCTTACCCAGGGCGGCAGCGAGGTCGGCCTGAGTCATGCCGAGACGGAGTCGGGCGCGGCGTGCGCGACGGCCGATCTCTTCGGCTTCTTCCAGCATCAGCGCGCCCCCCTGTAGGTGAGGCGCCGGCGGTCCAGCGTGCGGCGAGGCATCGTGCTCCATCCGTCGGGGCTTCTCCCCTTGACGGTACCCAGGCCGCGTGCCGCGTGTGGAGTGCTCCAGGTCAGGAAGTGCCTGACAACGGAGCCAGTTGGCGCTACGCGGACAGGAGCGCGTAGCCCTGGCCTCCGAAGCGGGGCTTCGGGAACTCGTCCCACCGGTCAGCGGATCGCTTCATCCATGAGCAGGTACAGCAGGCCGACGAGTGAGCCGCTACTCACGACCTCCCGGCGGTCGATCATGCCCCGCACCTCCGAGAGCGGGATCCACTCGATGCGATCGGACTCGTTCTTCTCCGTGGGCGGTCCGGCGTAGGTCGCGCCATCGATCCGGAAGACGTGGTGCTGAGAGTCTGTGATCCCGTTGGCCGGCTCGGCGTAGATCAGGGGCTTGATGGGGCCGGGGCGCCAGCCTGTCTCTTCCAGGACCTCACGGGCTGCAGCCTCTTCCGGCGTCTCGCCTTCTTCAACCAGGCCCATAGGCAACTCCCAGGCCCATGAGTCGGTGATGAAGCGGTGCCGCCACATCATCAGGACCTCTTGACGGTCGTTGACCACGGCGGCCACGGCCAGGTGCCGAAGGCGAACGACGTGGTACTCCCACCCGCGTCCGTCAGGCTGCTGGACGTCGACCAGACACAGATTCACCCACTTGTTGGTGTAGATCTGTCGCTCACCGTGGGTCTTCCACTCCATACCTGCGGCCCCTCTCGATCGGTCTCCAGGATCTCAGACCGATCCAGAGGGGGGAAGCAAGTTCGGGTCTTTTCGCGTCAACTTGACGAGATGGGCCTCACGGAGAGCCGCATCCTGTCTGGCGTTTGCCCTGCATCAAGGCCGGGCGCAGCGGAAGAAGGGAGGCTATTGGCTGCTGCTGGTCTCTCGAGGCAGAGGCTGTGGTGAGTCGGATGGGAACAAGGCGTCTGACGATGACTCCGAAGCGGCGTGTTGTGTCGGCACCGTGCTGAGTCGGTGGCCCGGGTAATTCGGTTGGGTATCCCCGTCGGCAGGGTGACGCCACGCCATCACCACCCTTTCGGTCCCAATCCGCCTCTTTGTGCATGCATGGGAGTAATTTCTGCAGCTAAGCGACGGTATATCCCGACGCTGTGAGATGTGTTGCGGGCTCAGTGGCCATCTGACCGAGCTGCCCCGGGCGCTCGGAAGCCTGGCGACTGCGGTCAACGGCGACAAGAAAGGACTGGTCCATGGCAGTGGATGCCATCCCTTCCGCCCCTCCTGGTAGACGACGAAAGTGGAGATTCAGAGCGACGGTCGTCATGGTGCCACTGGTCGCGCTGCTGACGTCGATCACTTTGATCTCGAACCTTGCGAGCGCAGCTGAGGCCCCGGTGGGGTTGGGGACCGCCACGAGTTACGCGGTCCTGGCCGGTTCAGGGGTCACAAATACGGGCCCCACGGTCGTCAACGGCGACCTGGGAGTCAGCCCTGGGTCCTCGGTGACGGGCTTCCCGCCCGGAATCGTGAACGGAGTGCAGCACGTCGCCGATGCTGCCGCCGCTCAGGCCCAGTCCGACCTGACCACTGCCTACAACGACGCGGCCGGCAGAGCACCGACCGCCAACCTGACATCCCCGGGCAACATCGGCGGACTTACGCTGACCCCGGGCGTCTACAAAGCCTCGTCGTCGCTGAATCTCACCGGGACGGTCACCCTTGACGCCCAGGGCGACCCCAACGCCGTCTTCATCTTCCAGATCGGCTCCACTCTGATCACGGCTCCGGGGAGCAACGTCCTGCTCGTCAACGGAGCGCAGGCCTGCAACGTGTTCTGGCAGGTGGGAAGCTCGGCCACCCTCGACACGAATTCCTTCTTCAAAGGCAACATCCTGGCCCTGACGTCAGTCACGGTGAATACCAACGCAGCGGTCGAGGGTCGGGCGCTGGCGCGTAGTGGCGCGGTCACCTTGGACAGCAACGTGATCACGAGGGCGGTCTGCATGACGGGCCCGCCCGGGCCGTCTGGGCCTCCTGGGCCGTCTGGGCCTGCCGGGCCATCTGGGCCTCCTGGGCCATCTGGGCCTGCCGGGCCATCTGGATCTCCTGGGCCATCTGGGCCTGCCGGGCCATCTGGGCCTCCTGGGCCGTCTGGGCCTGCCGGGCCATCTGGATCTCCTGGGCCGTCTGGGCCTGCCGGGCCATCTGGGCCTCCTGGGCCATCTGGGCCTGCCGGGCCATCTGGATCTCCTGGGCCATCTGGGCCTGCCGGGCCATCTGGGCCTCCTGGGCCATCTGGGCCTCCTGGGCCATCTGGGCCTCCTGGGCCGTCTGGGCATCCGAAGCCGAAGCCGAAACCGTCCAAGCACCCCAAGCCGAAGCCGAAACCGTCCAAGCACCCCAAGCCGAAGCCGAAACCGTCCAAGCACCCCAAGCCGAAGCCATCCAAGCATCCCAAGCCGTACAAACCTGGCCACGAGGGCAATGGCGACCAGGGCCACGGCCACAAGAGCTAGAAAATCACCACAAATGTTGCGGCTCTGGCCCCGGCGCGGTTACGTCGGGGCCAGTGCTGTTGGCATGCAGGGTGATGGGCCGAGGAGCCGGGCGGGCGGATGTGGCGCTGACTGCGTCGAAGACCGCCTCCGGCCAGGTCAGCGCGGTGGTGGGCTGGTGGCGGGCGTCCAGCGCGATGCAGCGGCGCTGCACATCCCGGCCCGCGGCGCGGCATGCATGTGCTCGCACCGGTTCCTTTTCCTCTGACTCAGGCATTCGGCGAGTGCGCAACTTCTCTAACGCCGCGAAAAGTTCAGGTCGGTGATCGCGTGGCGGCATCTGGCCAGCCCTCGCCGAGCATCGCCACCGGCATAGGATCGGGTGCTGATCGGAGCGGTGGTCCTGAGGGGTGGAAGATGGCCAGTGGACCCCGTGTGGACCACGAGCCCCGAGAAGCGCCCAGGGCCGGTACGCTGTATCCGCTCCGCCCCTGGTGGGCGGGTGCGCAGGTGGGTTGCCCGAGCGGCCTAAGGGAACGGTCTTGAAAACCGTCGTGGCAGCGATGTCACCGTGGGTTCAAATCCCACCGCCTCCGCGCAGGTCATAGATGTTGCAGGTCAGAAGGGGTGCCCCGAGTCACGGGGCACCCCTTCTGCGTTCAGCCTGTCTCACCCTTTCTCGCCCGTATCCCAGAGCTGACCAGTGCGTATGGGCCATCTGTGGGCCAGGATCAGGGAGCGTCGCCCTCCTCCAGGGCGCGAGAGATCAGGTCGTTGGAGTGCTGCTGACCGCCCTTAAGGATCTTCGCGTAGAAGCGGTACAGCACAGCGATGCTGTGGCCGGCGCGAGCGGCGACCTCCGCCGGGTCCACCCCCGACTTGATCCAGAGCGACACCCCCGCATGCCGCAGTGAGTAAGGCACGGCGGCGAGGTCCGACTTCACCTCACGGGGCGAGAGCACCGTCTTGCGCGCTCTCTCCCAGATGTCGCAGTACTCCGTGGACGGGATACGCCCGCCCCGCGAGGCCCGAAAGAGCCGACCATCGTCGGCAGTGCCGTAGCGCTCGATGTGCTGACGCAGAAGGTTCACGAGGACAGGCGGAATGGGCACGGTCCGCGTCGCACCCTGCTTACGCCGCTTCAGCCCCCGCTTCTCGTACGACGTGCCCTCATCCGTCCAGCCGCCGCCGACTTCCGGGCGGCTCTCCCCGAGCAGGAGTTCGCCCCACTCCTGGACGGTGTCGGGAGAGCTGGGCGGCAGGGTGCAGTCAGATTCCGTGAGCGCGACGATTTCGCCCGGTCGCATGGCGGCGTAGTAGAGGCACCCGAAGAACGCGTGGAGGTGCTGACCGCGCGGCCCGGAGTCACGGACCGCCCCGAGCAGCGACCTCGCCAAGCGGGGGTCCGGCACGTACCGGAAGTCGATTTCGTCGTCGCTCTCGGGCGGAGTCCAGTCCACTCGCGGGAGAGGATTGGAGGCGAGTAGCCCCTTCTCCTCGACCGTGTAGCGGAGGACGTTGCTCAGGACCATGCGCTTGCGCCGGGCGGTGTTCTCGGCGGCCTTGCCCCCATCCAGGCGGAGCGAGAGGGCTTCAAGGGCGGGGCGGAGAAGGGCCGGGTCCTCCAAGTCCTTGACCTTGATGGAGCGGACCGCGACCCACTCCAGCGCCGTACGGATTTCCGCCGGGGGTTCCTCAGCTACGTGGCGGGGCACCCAAGCGCCCTCCGGTCCACGGACTGCTCGGAATGCCCACTGATAGAGCGCGTCACGCAGCGTCGAAGGGTGAGGCGCCCCCCGCTTACTGGTGACGAGCACAGGCGTCACGACCGCGAGAGATTCCGCGATGCTTGCCCGGTGCTTGGCGGCGGCACGCGGCCACTTCATGAGGACGTACTCCGTCACGTGCTCGTACCAGGAGGGAGAGGTCAGAGCCATCAGCTCACGTGCGGGAAGGCCCGTTTCCTCGTCGAATTGCTGCTGGTCCCGTAGGGCTGCCATCAACTCGGCGCGGCGCCCGTCCGCCTGTGGCTTCAGCTTGAAGCTGCGGGAGTGGGGACGCTCGCCCACCCGCCAACGCAGCTCCCAGGGCTTGGGGCGGCCGGCGCGCTTGCGAATGGACCAGATATCGACGTCGTACGTGAGCATGTCTCTCCAGACGTGACGAGGGGCCCGCGCTCAGCGCGGGCCCCGTTGTAGCGGTGTGATCTATGCGGCGTGCTGCTCGCAGCGCTTCCACCAGGCGTCCAGGTCGGCGCGGCTGACACGGAGTTGGCCGTTGGGGAGCTTGCGGAGGCGGGGTGCTTGGCCGCGGGCGCGCATGCGGTAGAAGGCGGCGCGGCTCATGTCGATCTCTTCTAGGACTTCGGCGAGTTTGAGCATCTGGGGGCGTGCCACGGTCGTCTCCTTTTGAGGCTCTGGTCATGGCGGAGCACGTACCTGTCCGAGGTTCGGATTTCTGCGTCACAGCGTCACCTGCGTCATTCAGGCTCCTGACCTGCGGGAATCTGTGACGGAGCGCGATTGAGGTGCGTCACCGCCGCGTCACGCGCGTCACGGGGGGCGTGACGCAGGTGACGCAGGATGACGCAGACGGTCGGGCTCTGCGTCACGCCTGTTTCGGCTGGTCAGGGGCCGTTTTCCGTCGCGTGTGACGCAGGTGACGCAGCGTTCCCCTACTTAGGAAAAGAGGGGGGTGGTGTCTGTGGTTGTGCGCGGCTCAGAACGCGAAGAAGGAGCCGCTACGCGGCACGTCCTTCGGGCGGTGCTGCGCACCGAACAGCAAGAAGAGCACCCCCCGGCGCGTCGCCCGGGGTGCTCTTCTTGCTGGTGTGCGGTGACTTCGGGGTCAGAATGCAGGTGCCTGTTGCGGTCCGGGCGCCGGTGCGGGCTCGGTCAGCTCGATGTAGCGGGCTTCGCGGGTGCGTCCCCAGTCGACGACCAGGCCGCGTGCGGCGAGGGTGGGCTGAAGGCGCTTGAGCCGGTCGGAGAGCACCTTGCCGGTGGTTGGCCATCCCTTGGGCAGCGGGCGGCCCTCCTCGCCGCTGTAGAGCCGGGTGAGGAGGTGCAGCCACTCGGCGGACGTCATCCGCTCCTGTGCCCCGGGCTGCATGCCGGCCGCGTACTGCAACACGGTCTGCGCCAGCAGGTCCCCCTCGATAACGTCGTCATTGAGGTCGTCCAGCCCGGCCCGGTAGGCGCGCAGAGCTCCCAGCCCCATCGCTTCGTCGAGTTGCGCGCACAGGTGGGCGAAGTCCGCCATGCGCAGGTCGGTCGGCGTCTCCGCGGTGGCGGCGCGGACCTTGACGGTCAGGTCCAGCAGGGAGCCGAGCATGATGGGCAGGGCTTCGGCGTACTCCGCCCACAGCTCCGCTTCGGTGCGCCGCACCTTGGGCCGCTCCAGGCGCAGCGGGAGCAGTCGCTCGGCGAGGTCGGGCCGGATGACGCCGACGTCGATCCCGGTCAGGAGCAGGGGGCGGCGGTAGCGGGCGCGGAAGACGTCTCCATCGGTGAACAGGGCGCGCTTGACGCTCTCGGCTCCGGTGACGATGCAGCACATCGCGTCGGACAGGTCCGGGGTCATGTGGGAGAGGTTGTCGAGTGCGGTGACCCATCCCGCCGCGACGGCCGCGATCAGGTTGTCCTCGTCCTTCGGGGCCCGGCGCAGGTCGCCGGTCATACCCTCGATGAGCCGGATGAGCATCCGTCCGCCCGTGGACTTCCCCGCGCCCTGGGGGCCGGTGAGGAAGGGGGCGGGGACGGGCACGGAGGGTTCCAGGCAGCCGATGAGCCAGGCCATGGCCAGGCACTCGGTTTCGGCGCCTGCGAAGTTGCACAGCCTGAACAGCAGGTCGATGCCCTTGCCGTTGGTGTCCTTGGCGGGCAGGGGCAGTTCGCCGGTGAGCTGGGTGCGCCGCCAGCACACCTCGCTGGGGTCGGGGGTGCGGATGTCCCAGCCGGTGGGGTGGATGCGGACGGACTGTCCGTCGTTGCGGCCCAGGTCCAGCCAGGTGGCCCCGTCCAGGCCGGGGGCGACGCGGATGTGGACGGGCTGGACCTGCTCGGTGAGGGCGAGTGCTTCGATCAAGTCGAGTGCTTCCTTCATCGCGGTGCCGTTGAACGTGCCGAGCCCGTCTTTGAACAGGCCGACCATGAGTTCTTGGCGGTGGCTGCCGGTAGTGCCCTGTGAGCGGATGGGGCGGGCCACGGGGTGGCCCTTGCGCTGGGCGTAGACGGTGCCGTCGGCGGTGCGGAAGTAGCGGAAGCGCTCTTGGGCGTAGTCCGCGATGACCTTCCGGGCCGGGTTCTTGTCGTCGTCTTCCATGCTCACAGCCCCAACCGGGTGCGGGCGTTGATCCACGCTTCCGTGCAGTGCCGGGGTGTTTCGCCCTTGGCCTGCGCGGCGGCGAACAGCCGCGCCACGTGGGCGTCGGTGAGGCAGCCGCACCGGCCGTGCGTGGAGAGCACGGCCAGGAAGGTGCGGTAAACGGTGGCGTGCACCGCCTCGCTCGCGCCGGTGATGCGCTGCTCCGCCATGGCGATGCCACGCTCCAGGAACGCCGGCGTACGGTGGCGGCACTCACCGCCACCGGCCGGGGCGGGCGCCGTGGCCGCCTGCGACGAGGGGCGAGCCGGGGCGGGCTTGTTCGCGGCGAGAGCGCGTACGGCATCTGGCAGGAAGGCCATGATGCCGGTGCCGAACCCGAGCCACCGGGCGTAGGCCATGGTGGACTTGATGTCCACGCCCGGCCGGACCGCGTTCGCGGACTGCATCCGGCCGAGGTACAGCCAGTGCTCTCCCCGGGTAGTGGGCACAGCCTTGGTGGCGGGCAGATTCTCGCGGGCCCACGCGATCGCGTCGGCGTTGTCCAGGTCCACGACCGTCAGCCCCGCCCCGCCCGGGTGGTAGGCGACCGCCTCGGCTTGTAGCCACGCGCGGCGCCAGGGTCCAGAGCCAATGACGTGCGGGTCCGTGGTGGCGGCGGCCCAGCCGTGGCAGGGTCCTGGGCACGTGCAGGGGCCCGGGGTCTTCATGTTGGGTCGGCCGCCACAAGCGTTGTTGGCGCAGCGGCGGCAGTTACCGAACGGCACCTTCCCGGCTCGTAACGGCAGCACGGGCAGCCCGGAGGCTGCAAGGGAGAGAGCGGTACGCAGGTGCTCTCCCCGAATGTCGGTCGGTTGCGTCATGCTGGGAACCTCCACAGGTCAGTTAGTGGCAGGTGGACAAGGGCGGCCCGGTCTTTGGCGAGAGGGGGCCGCCTTTGGCGTTGTCAGCGGGTGAGGTTGTTGCGGTTGCGGGCGATCAGCCCGTACGCGGGGGCGGTGATCGTGTTGGTTTCCTGCCGGACGGGCCCGGAGTAGTGGTGGTGGGTCTCGGTGTGGCTGGCCTTGAGTGAGCGCACGGCCGATCCGATGGCGGCGGCGACCGCGGCCACCGCGGCGATCGGGAGGGTGACGAAGAGGACGCTGGTCAGCGTGACGGCGGCGAATCCCTGGCAGGCGAGCCAGATGCCGCAGCCGACGCCCACACACGTGGCGCCGACTCCGATGCCGGCGACGGCGGTGCCCGCGGCCCATGCCGGGACGATCCGGCTGTCGGGCTGGGGGACGGGCGGGGTGCTGCCGTAGGCGGGCAGCGGGGCGGTGTCCCGGTAGCGGGTGGGCATCTGTGGCACGGGCCGGTAGGCATCGGCGATGATGCGCTGTGCTTCGGCGGTTGCTTCCGCGTCGCTCATCCGCGGGTGCCAGGGGGCAGAGTCGGGGGTGCTCTCGGCGGGGGTGTCGGGGCGCACAACGGGGTCCCTTCAATGCGGCGGGCAGCCCCCCGCGTCGTGCGGGTGCTGCCCGTGCCTGCTTGTCGTGTCGCTTGTCGTGCGGCTTGTCGTCTGGCTTGTCGTCTGGCTTGTCGCTTGTCTTGTCTTGTCGCTTGTCGCCTTGCAGGTCACAAGCCGTTTCCGGGCCTCCAGGCCCGGCGCAGCGGCGTGTGTTCTGGCGGGGGTGACAAGCGACAAGTGATCAGCTCTCGGGCGGTTGCCCGGGGGCGTGGCGGCGGTGGACGTAGCGGGCTTTGGTGCCCTCCCCGACGCGTACCGCGGTGCCGTCCTGCGTCCAGGTCTTGAGCCAGCCCACGACCGTCTGACGGGTCGTGCCGTACTCGTCGGCCAGGGCGCGGGCGATCGCGGAGGCTCCGGTGCCCTCGGTGCCGGCGGCGAGCAGCAGCGCGAGCGCGGCTTGTTGGGCGGGGCTGTCCTGCTCCCCTCGCAGGGCCGACAGGTTCAGCCCGCCCGCAGCCGGCGGTGCCGTCTCGGCTGTCGGGGTGTGCGGGTCGGCGGCGGTGGCGAACTGAGCGTCGATCTGCTCGCGGAAGCGGCGCAGCATCTCGTCCTCTGGCGTGGCCTGCTCGGTGTTCGGCTCGCGCAGCGCGGACAGGCTCAGCCCGCCCCCGGCCGGGGTGGTGCCGGTGGTGTCGTCGGGGGTGCGGTCGAGCATCCATGCGGTGCGCTCGGCATCCCAGCGCCGGGCGTAGGCGGCCCCGGCCGCCTTGGCGGAGACCTCGTCCAGTACCGGGTGCCGGTCGGAGGTGGCGGCGATGATCTCGCGGATCTGGTTCGGGAGGATGCGCCAGGCCTTGAACAGCGCGGCCGGGGACTCCGGGGTGGCCATGAACCCGGCGCCCTTGTGCGGGGCCTGGTCCACGCGCAGCCCGCGCGAGCCGGGGAACATCTTCGACAGGTCCATGCCCTCGGTCTCACCGCCGGTCAGGGCGACGCGGACCTTGGCTTCCCGCCTGATCATGAGGTTGCTCAGCACGCTCCCGGTCGCCCCGAGGGCGGTCAGGACGGTGCGGATGCCTATGGCGCGGGCGATCCGGATGACCTCCAGGATCTTTTCCCCGAGCTTGCGGACCTGCCGGTCGGGGCTGGCCAGGATCTCCGCGCCCTCGTCGATGACCAGCATGATCTGGGGGATCTTCGGGCTGACGGGCAGTAGATCCGTGTTCGCGCGGGCGAGCACGTTTTGGTAGCCCATCTTGCGCTGCTTGGCGACCCTGACGGCGGTGTCCAGCATGGTCATGGCTTCGTCGAACGTCCCGGCGAGCCAGTCGATGCCAGGCCGGACGGGCGGGCCGTCTGCCGTGGTGATCTCCCCGTTGAGTGCCGGGAGGACCCAGGGCAGGCCGGCGGATCCGGCGTTGAGGTCGATCACCCAGGTCAGCACGTCCTCGGCGCGGGCGAACCCGGCCAGGATCGAGTGGACCAGGTTGGTCTTCCCCGAGCCGGTGGGCCCGACGATGAGGGCGCACTGTTCGCGCAGGTAGGCCCGGATCTCCTCGGCGTTGGTGCGGTAGCCCCACGGGATGCCGGTGTGCAGGGACAGCGGCCCGTATTCGGCCGGGTAGGTGCGCTCCTGTTCCAGCACGTTGAGGGTGGTCACGTCGACGATGACGCGGCCCTGGTGGATGCCGGGGGATGCGGTGGCGGTGCAGCCGTGCGGCAGGCGGGCGTCCGCGGACAGCCGCGGCGACTCGGCGGCAATCTTGTTCCAGGTGGCGCCGCCCGGCGGGAGTTCGGCGTCGATGGAGAATCCGGCCCCGGTCGGCCACTGCTCCACCCCCAGCACGCGCACGGTGATCCCGCACACTCGCTGGATGCGGTCCACCCATTCCGCGGCGATCGCCCGCCGCTCCGCGGACAACTCCCGCGCAATGGCCCGCTGCTCGGCCGCGATCGCCTCCTCCTCGCGGGCCTCTTCGTACAGGGCAGAGGATCGGGCGGCGGCGCCGATGCCGACGCCGATCGTGGCGAGCGAACCGAGCGCAGCCCACGTGAGAGGTCCGTGGGTCATGGCCCACGTGGTCCATCCCGCACCGACGAGCCAGGAAGCGGCGCGGGTGGCCAGGGTGCGGCCGGCGTTGCGCACGCGCAGCCCCACGACGGTGTGACCCAGGGCGCCGGCCGCACCCACGGCCAGGGCCCAACCGGGGGGCATGGCGGTTGCGGCGCCGGTGGTGGCGACGGCGAAGGCTCCGGTGGTGGCGGACAGGGCGCCGGTCACGGGTCCGTGACCGGCGGCCCAGTCCAGCACCGGGCCACTGCCGGCGTTCTGTTTGGCGGTGGCGGTGCTGCTCATCTCAGACGTTCCAGCCCTTCTCGGCCTCGTGGCCGTTGCGGGGGTCCTCGTGCCGGGCGATGTCCTGCGCGTGGGCCTGGCGGAACAGCGGGCCCATGTCCTCAGCGACCGCGACGGCGCTCATCAGGGCGCCGAAGATGTCGTTGAAGCCGTCCGCGACCTCCTTCTCCAGCGGGAACTCGCTGTCGGAGCGCTCGGCGAGGAGCTTCATGACGTTGGCCACGCTGGTCAGCGCGGCCGGGAGCCCCTCGACCATGGCGAGGATCTCCATGGCGTTGTCGGGGTCGTAGGAGTTGGCGGCCTGCTCCATCTCGGCCGCGACCTCTTCGAACCGGAAACCGGACACGCTCTCTCCTTCACTGATGGGATCGTTCGTGCTGGTGGGGACCTTGGCCGCGGGCCGCTGAACGCCGTCCGCGATACCGCCGGTTGTGTCCTCGGCGGCCTCCGCGTCGGCGGCGGCTTCCTGCTCGGCCTGCTCCTGGCGGATCTCGGCGTCACGCTCGGCGCGCTGCGCGGCCGCGACGCCGACCAACCGCCGGTACAGGCGGCGGCCGGGGTGGACCAGCCACGGGAGACGCAACTTGCGCCCGATCGGGCTCGTGATCAGTCCGAGCAGGCCGATCGGGAGGGCGAACAGGGCGGCGAGCAGGCGGCGGCCGTGGAAGCGGGCCGCGGACCGGCGCAGCGCCTTACGCGCCGCCTTGCGGGCGGGTGCCCTGCGCACGGCGGCGCGCTGCGCGGCCACCGTGCCGCCCGCCTTGGCGTCGCGCTTGGCACGCTGCTTGGCGATCGCCGCATCCCTCGCAGCCCGGGCCCTGCGCACCGCGCCGCCCAGCAGACGCCCGGCGGCGCTGCCGCGCTTGCCCAACCCGCCCTTGCCGGCTGCGGCTTTGGCGTTGCGGCGGGCATCGGCCACCGCACGGCGCGCGGCCGTGGTCTGCGCCCGCCGCTCGGCCCGGGACCCGGCCGCGGCCTTCTGGGAGCCTCGCAGGGCCCGGATCTGCCCGGCCCGGCCCGCGGCCTTGCCCGCGCCGCTGGCCGTCCGCTTGGACAGACCCTGACCAGCCTTGCCAGGGGACTTGGTGCCCGCTGCCGTGCTGCCGTGGCGGGCGGTCGGGCCGGTACGGCGGTGCTGGCCGGGAACGCTGCCCGACCGGCCGCCGGAGCGAGCGGCCCGCGACCCGGACGAACGACCGGCGCCGGATCGGCTGCCGCCTGCTCCTGTACCGCTGCGCAGGCCCGTGCTGCGGGCGGCGTTGCGGCCGGCCGCGCGGGCCGCAGTACGGCGGGCGTCGCGGCGGGCGTTGGGCGTGCGGGATCGGGCCGCGGCGACCGTCCCGAGGACCACGGCGCCGGTTGCGGCGACCATGGCGGCGATCGGGCCGCCGGCAAGGGACGCGGCGGCGACCATGCCCACGGTCGTGTTCGCCCCGGACAGGGCGAGCGGGACCACCGGCCAGCCGCCGGGCGTGTGGTCCACATCCGCGACGGGTGCGGCGGTGGTCTGCGGCTCGGGCGGCGGGGGCGGTGCGGTGGGAGCAGCCTCGACGGCTACCGGCTCAGTGCTGAGTTCCGTCATGCTGAGAGCACTCCTTTTGGGGAGTAGGGCCCGGCCGGTTGCTGTGGAAGGTGTTCGGCCGGGCCTGCCAACAGGGCTTCAAGCGGCGCACTGTTCCTCGGGAAAGGCGCAGGTGGCGCACATGCCGAGCGAGGGCGGGATGATGTATCCGGCATCCCGACCGCACTGGGGGCACCTGCGCCGGGCGGCGTTCGCTTTGGCCAGTGCCGCCCACTTCGCGGGCGTCATCGGCCGCACGGGCTTGGCCTGCTCGATCGAGTACAGGTAGGCGACCAGCGGGTCGCGGCGCCGCCGCGGACGCTCGATCTGGGCTGCCACGTCCTGACCGCCGGGGCGCAGGTTCATCGCCCTCAGCTGGCGGACCGTGGCCAAACCCTCCGGTGCCAGCCGCCACCGGTAGACAGGAATGCCGGCCATCAGTGGCTAGCGATCGCCAGCTCAGCGCCGCCCGAGCCGGGGGCGCGGTGTTCGGCGTAGCGGGCGGAGACCCAGCCGACCGACCAGCCGCACAACTCAGCCGCAGCCCGCACCGACAACTCCGCAGCGAAAGCTGCCGCTACGATCGCCCGCGCCTCTCCCTCTGGGAGCTTGCCCGCGGCCGGGCCACGAGCCAGCAGTGCGGCGCGTTCACGCGCGGCCTGCTCCTCGCGCTGCTGGCGTTCACGGCGTTCACGCTCGGCCCGCTCACGCTGCTCCCGCTCGGCCCGCTCGCGGGCTTGGCGTTCTTGGCGTTCACGCTCGCGCTGGAGGTGTTCATGCTCCCGCTCGCGGCGTTCACGCTCGGCCTGCTCGGCTCGCTCGCGGGCCTGTTCGTGCTCGCGTTCCTCGCGCCGCACGGCGGCTTCCCGCTCGGCCTGTTCACGGGCCATGCGGGCTTCGTGCTCACGCTGTTCACGGGCCAGCGCCGCGGCGTGCTCGCGTTCCTCACGCGCCCGGCGGGCGGCCTCCTCGCGCCGGGCGGTGGCCGCTTGCTCGCGGGCTTCCCGCTCGGCCTGCTGCCTGGCCTCCAGCGCCATGACCGCGGCGGTGATGGCCCGCCGGTAGGCGAGCCCCGTCTCGGCGGTGACGATCAGCAGCAGCGGGGCGACCGCGTGCACGGCCACGCCCACCAGGTCGCCTTTCAACGCGGAGTCGGCCACGTTGAGCGCCAGCGTCATGCAGCCGGTCATCCACCGCAGCACGACGGGCCACCTGCCGCCGTGTCCCCCGAGCCGGGCGAGCACCGCGTCCAGGCGGACCACGATGACCACCGCGGCGTCAACGACCAGCGGCAGGATCGGGGCCGTCCACGCCCACCTCGCGGGCGTGTGACCGGCCGCGAGCGGAGTCACGGTGAGGATCGAGTACAGCATCGCGCCCCCGACGATCAGCCACGTACCGGCCGACAACGCGCGTTCCGCTGAACGGATCTGAACGGTGTTCACGCCCCCACCGCCCGCACATGAACGGCGGCGATCAGCAGGACCGGCGAGGCGGGGTCGCCGGGGACTTCGCTGTCCTCGGTCCACTCCCACGCAGCGCCGGGCAGCGGCTCGAAGCCGAGCACGCTGAACGCGTTCACGCGCTGCGCGAGCGTGGGCACCGTGGCCGTGCCGAAGTTGTACTCGGGCCAGGGGTCGGTGGTGTTCAGCAGCACCACGTACAGGCGCCAGCGGCCCCGCCGCATGGACATCTGCGCAGTGAACGTGCCCGGCATCACGCAGCCTCCCCCCGGCTCGTTCCCGGGCGGCCCGTGCGGCGGCCGGCCGTGGTGGTGTGGGTGAGCGCAGGGCCCTCAGCGATGCGCCATCCACCCCCGGCGCGCTTGGCCTCGTACATGGCCTCATCCGCCCGCCGCAGCGCCAGAGACAGCGAAGCCACCGGCAGGTCCGAGGTCACACACGCACCGATCGACGCACCAACGGCCAGGTCACGCCCCGAGTAGCGAAACGGCGCAGTCACCGCACCGTGCAGACCGCCCAGCAGCCACGGCAGCGCCACCCGGTCCGTCACAGGCACGACGGCGGCGAACTCGTCCCCGCCCAGCCGGGCAGCCACGCTGCCACGCCGGCCGTTCAGGAAGCCCGTCAGGCTCATGGCCGTGACACGGATCGCCGCGTCTCCGGCCGCATGCCCGAACGCGTCGTTGAGCCCCTTGAACCCGTCCAGGTCCATCACGATCACGACGTGCTGACCACGGGCCAGCGCACGGTCAGCCCGCCTCTCGAACGCGGCCCGCGTCGGCAGACCCGACAGCGGGTCCCTGCGCGCGGCGGCCAGTCGGCGGCGCATCGTGACACCGTGCCACGCCCATCCCGAGGCGAGCGGTGCCACCGCAGCGAGCGCGGTCATGACGTCGTTCATGCCGCACCGCCCGCCATACCCGCGCTGGCCGTGCGGTTGGCCAGGTCCCGCCGGGCGGCGAGCACCCGGTGACGGGCCCGGCGCAGCCGGCGCGCGTCCAGCTCGCTCACCGGCCGGTCCAGCAGACAGATCCGCACGTCCAGCTCCTCGACCTCCGCCGCGATGAGCGGGAGCTCCCGCTCGATGGCGTCCAGCTCCGCGGCCGTGGGCTCGCGGTCGTACTCGTCAGCGGTAACAACCGCGTGAAGTGCACCGATGTGCTCCATGGGTCGTAGCTCCTTTGGCTGTACGGCCCGACAGCACCCTCCGGAGTAGCCGCTCCGGGGGGTGCGCCGTTCGTGGGTGGATGGGGTCAGCCGCGCTCGGGCGCGTGGCCGTAGGCGGCGTCCAGCTCCGCCGTGACGTTCTGGCACTGACCGGACGTGATCCGGTCGTAGACCTGCTCACCCCGCTCGACGTTCTCCGGGGCGGTCAGGTCGGTCGACTCCTGCGCGTTTTCGCCGGTCATGCGGTCTCCTGCCGTGGTTGTGGATGACGGAACCGGCCGGCGGACCGGCCCCGGCTCCCCGCACTCCCGCCCGTACGCCCTCGCGCAGTGCGCGGAACGGACGGACGGGAGAGGCAGCCGGCCGCAGCGTTGGCGCTGCGAGACCAGGGGTGGACCGCGCTACGGCACTGGCGCCGCCGGCCGGTCCACCACGGCGACGCCCAAAGCTGTCGTTGACGCATCAGAACTCCTGAAGATCGAAAGGAAGGGGAAACGCACTGCAAGGGGGCTCTTTCGTCCCCACCCTCCGGCCGTTGCTCGCGGTCACCGGGCCACCTCGCCAGTCGGGCCGAAGCCCTGATCTCTGGCCTTAACGGGCGGTCTTGCAGCGTCATCCGCCCTACGTTCGGACAGCCCAAATAGGACCCTCCGCACTCGCTGTCCTGGGACTGCGAGCCGCCGAGCAAGACAATGGCGCACAGTCCCAGGACTGTCAACAGTCCTGGGACTGTGTTTCACTGGTCCCTGTCGAGAGGAGGGCTGCATGGCGCCCAAATGGCGGGAGCTTGCGGACCGGCTGGCCGAACAGATCCGGAACGGCCAGTACGCGCCCGGTAGTCAGTTGCCGCAGATCAGAGAGCTGGTAGAGGCAGGTGAAGGCTCGAAGTCCACAGTCCATGCGGCCTACAAAGCGCTGGAAGCCGAGGGCCTGGTCACCTCGTCACGGGGACACGGCACGGTCGTGCGCGAGCGCACCCCGCTCAAGCGGCTCGGCATCGCTCGGTACGACAAGGCCAAGTGGCGGGACGGAGACGAAGTCGCGTTCATCGCGGACCGAGTGGCGTCCGGGCGCGCGTACAAGCGCAACGAGCAGACGCAGACCGTCAGCCGGGTGAAGGCGCCGGTCGTCGTCGCCAAAGCGCACGGTCTGCCGGAAGGTGCCGAGGTCTACGCACGTGCACGCGTGGTCAAGGAAGGCTCACAGCCGACGCACACACTGACCAGCTACTACCGTCCCGAGCACGTGGAAGGCACGCGCATCGTCGACCCGACGCCGGGCCCCGCCGGCCGGGGCGGAGGCTTTCGGGTCCTGTATGACGCCGGATACGAGATCGACCACATGCAGGAGACGCTGTTCGCTCGCATCCCCACGGCGGACGAAGCCCAGCTCCTCCAGCTCGCGCCCGGCGAGTGGGTGGTAGAGCTGCACCGGACGACCTACACGGCGGACGGCACCGTGGTGGAATTCGCCATCGGTGTCCATGCGGCGACACGCTTCTCATGGACCTACGACTTCAAGGTCCCCGACTCAGCGAAAGCGGAGGGCGAGAGCAAGTGATCTCAGCACAGGCATGGGCCGACGCTCAGCGGCTCTGGGACTTCCAGCAGATGGGGCACGAACTGCACCCATGCTCTGTCGCGATCGGACTCGGCAGTCATGACCTCGGAGTCGCGGACACAACCGCCGCTCTCTACCACCGGGGCATGATGCCGCTCATCGTCTTCACCGGGGCGACCAGCCGGACGACGCGCGACCGCATGCCGCGCGGCGAGGCTGAGCACTACCGCGAGCGGGCGATGGAGCTGGGGGTGCCGGCCGATGCGATCCTCGTTGAGCCGCGGGCCCGGAATACCGGAGAGAACATCCGCTTCTCCCGCGCGCTGCTCGAGGAACGCCGCGTCTCTGTGTCATCCGTCCTGCTGATCAGCAAGCCGTACGAGGAACGACGGGCCTACGCGACCGCACGCAAGCTGTGGCCCGAAGTCGAGTGGCTCAGTGCCTCCACCCCCATGTCCCTGACCGAGTACGTCGATTCCATCGGGGACGCTCGCCTAGTGATCGACATGTTGGTCGGCGCCCAACAACGACTCATGGTCTACCCGCAGCAGGGATTCATGATCGAGGAGTGCATCCCCTATGACGTGACCGCAGCGTACGAGCGCCTGCGAGACGGCGGCTTCACGAGCCGGCTCGTGCCAGACGCCGCGGAACGAGGGTGACGCTGCTGCACTGCTCCCTGCGGGCGGCCCACAACGCTGCATCAAGAGACTAGGAGCAGGTCAGGCGATCGGACGTTCAGGCAGGGGCTGGCCCCGAACGCTCGTCTGCGTCCGGGGCTCAAGACATGCTCTTCTACTTGTCCTGGCTCGCGTGCCCGCCCCCGTCGGGGCCTACGAAAGTGGGCGAGGGGCGGCGGATGAGGATGACCGCGGACGTGACGGTCGTGCCGGCCACGGTGGCCAGGGCGGTGGCCTCGTCGGGCATGACAAGGCCCGTCATGAGGCACGCACCGAGAGCAAAACCGGCGGTCGAGACGCCTCCGGCAATGAGGAGATTCCGCTTCCGCGGAGTGACGCTCGTCTCCTTCTTCTGGCGCGTGCAGAGTCCGTCGTTACAGTGGGCCACGGGTACGGCCCCTTTCTAGGTGTCGCGACAATGCCCGGCGGCCCCCTGTTAGAGCAGGGGGCCGCAGTCGTGCCAGAGGGCAGACTGCGGCCAAAGGCCAGTGGGAGCACCCCCGTTGGGCGCTGGAGCAATTGGCTCACCGTGGGGCTCAGGGAAGCAAGCAACGTGTGCTGCGCCACAAATGCTGCGTGACCGGTACCACCATCGGCGTGTCGGCGCTTTATTAACGCCGTAACGGACAAATGGGGCCTCGCGCCTTGGGGGATTCACGTGCGGCGATGCGAGGTACGCCCGAATCGTCCCGCTCTTAGCATTGAATTGCCAATACGTCAATCGTGATCTTAACGCGCGGGTGCAGTGTGTGACCGACATCACTAATCCTACCCTTCCAGGTCAGCACTCCCGCGCCTCAGTGCACCCCTACCTGTAGAGAGTGATTTAGGTCTCACTACACTGAGCAGTGAGAGTGATTTACATCACGCGTAACCCTTGCCGCATGTCCGCTATTAGCCTATTTAGTACGGTCGTTAATATATCGTTAGCGTCGGCGGCTGAGAAAATGTCACCGGGAACAAGGCTATTGACGGCAGCGCCATACGTGATTTGCCGCGACGTCGAGGTTCGGGTGCGGTCTTAATGGCTACCGAGTCCGGCACGGTGCACTCTCGACTTGTGAACATGGGCCAACCAGGCACCTCATCCTGACGCCTGCATGACCCACACCGCACGGGTTAGTGAGCACCAGGGTGGTGAGCGACCAGGTGTCCCCCTGGCAGGTGCTCACGGGGCGCGCTCGCGCGCAAGTACGCCAACTCATGTGCCAACAGCAGCGCACAAACACGGACTACTCCGACCCCTCGGCCTACCCCATGCTCAGGGCCCAGCGCTCCAGGTCACAGCCTGAAAAGCGGAAGGTCGCCGGCTTGCCCCCGGCGCCAGGAACGACAGCCCTACCTGCGTAGGGCGCGAGTGTCGGCACCCACGTTCAAGCAGGCCCGCGCCTCAGCGTAGCCAGATCCGCTGGCGGGTGGGCTTCGCCAGAGAACCGATCCAGCGTCACTTCCTTTGGGCAGAAGAGGTGTTCTGTTGCCGCGCACAGCGCGGCGGCGCCGGCCGGTCGCCGCCGCGCCGCCCCTCCTTGCCTTCGTCACTGGGGCCGCGCGCCGTCGCCCGTCCGCGCCCACAAGGGGCGAAGACCAGGCCGGGATATGGGTGAGACGGCCCAGCCGAAGTCAGAACAGTGCCTCCGGCGGGGATGGGCCGGCACCGGGAGGGCGGGGGCGCGTACCCGCCCGCGGGTCCGTTGTGGTGTGCGCGGGGAGATTCCCATCCCGTCCGCCGTCGACCCAGACAGAGCCGAGCAGTCGCGGCCCATGGTGTCCAGGCCGTTCGTACAGCGGTGCGCTCCACCTGGACGCCATGGACCACGCCCGCTGCACGGTGTGTGGGTCGACCGCGGACGGGATGGGAGCTCTGAGTGGTGGGATAATCCCAGGACTTAGTCCACTGTCTCTGTGGAGTCCATCAAGTCAGTAATGTCGATAGCATAGCTAGGTATCTCCTTGGTGGAGAGACCTTCAAATACCTTTGCGGCCCCTACGTGTGTGCCGATCGAGCCAATTTTCCGAAGATATCCGGCGACTCTATCCATGCCGTTTTGGTTGTCGCCCATTCTCTCCAGCAGGTGTGCGATCGTTCGAGTTATCGGCTCAGGTGCCGGGCTAGTATTTGAAGACTCGTGCGCCTCCTTCGGGGTGAAAGATTTAACGAGAGATTCGAGGGGTCCCATGTGGCATAGCTCTACCTCGCCCTGCATTACGGTCATGTTTGCGAGCCAAGCCCCGAGATCTGCGATGCAGAGAGCATCGATGCACTGACCTGGTCGCTTGGTGAACTCTTCCCCGTAGTCCCACAGGGCCTGATACACCCTGTAGGCGGGATTGGAACGTTGATTCCATGAATGTGAATGGGCGAGTACGCCGTAGAAGAACTCGCCTGGAGGGCGCCCCTCCCGCAACATCATATCTTCCAGTAAGGCTGCACAAATGGCGCTCTTTTTAATGTGGGCCCTAGTTAGGGTCAACTTGCACTCGAAAGCGGCGACTACGGCTGATGCCAGGTAGTGCTTAATTCCGAGCAGCCCTGGAGGGTAGGAAGGGTGGAGGATAAGAATATCTACTTGTGGACTTGTGTTGCCGTCTGTATCGATGATCCTTCCTCCAGGGACGACGTGATAACCCGAAGGGACCCACCTTCGTAGAAGCTGTGCCCACGTTTCTTCACCTTGGCTGCCGGCGGTGCCGGGGTCTTCTCTAGCCCTGGCTTGCAAGCGCGCATATTCACTGCTGATTTCATGAGTCATTTGGGACATGAAAACGCGAATGTCGTGCAAACTCACGCGTGGCTCCGTGGATCAAGCGATACGGCAGTCTCATGATGGCTGGAGGTCTTCCCCGGCGGGTGATGTTTCCTCATTCTCCTTGGGGGCCTCAGCCGACCGGCATGGCAGGCCCCCCACTTCGCATCTGGCGGCAGTGACGGCAGGGCTGATGGCAACGACGGTGGACGGCAGCAGCGTTCAGCGACCCGGCACAGTGGCGGCGCTCGGCGACCGGTCCGGCTCACCACGGCGTGCCCGCATCTTCTGAGCGGTTGGCCGCGGGTTCGAGTCCCGGCACCCGTGGGCCATGTGTGGGCCAACATCCTGGATAACCAGGCCGCGCGTGACATTAGTGCAGCTCAGAGCAGAGGAGAACGGGGACGCCTTGACGCTCTTGAAAACCGTCGTGGCAGCGATGTCACCGTGGGTTCAAATCCCACCGCCTCCGCGCAGGTCATAGACATTGCAGGTCAGAGGGGGCGCCCCGTCATCCGGGGCACCCCCTCTGTGCGCATCTTGTCTCACCCTGATTCGCGGGTATCCCACCTCTGACCAGCGCGTGCGGCCAACCTGCGGCCAGGATTCACGGAGCGGCCGGCCTTACCAGGCGATCGCGCACTGCGCATCATGGAGTGCCCCGGCGGCCGGCCAGGCCCCCGGCGGGGGCGCCCTGTCGTGTCAGGACGCCGTAGCTGCCCGCGGCGGCCAGCCGGCGGCGATGTCCGGTTCCTGGTCGTGGCGTCCCGCGTTGAATCCCCACTGCGACCTGCCGGCGCCATGCGGCCGCCACCAGGGTGGATTAGTGTCCGCGCCGGTTGCTCTGCGTCAGGGCTATGACGGCGCGGCCGGCCATGCGAACGGGGTCTCGGTCCAAGTTTCCCTGCCCCCTCAAGTCGCCGCGCAAGCGCGGCGTGCGCGGGCCGGCCCTCATGTCTCCGTCCCGCTCCAGCCTGGCCGTCGCCCGTGCCGCGCTGCGACTCCATGGTCTCCATGATGCGGCGAGCCCCGCCGCTGCGGGGTACGCGGCGAGGCCTGGGGGTGGTGGTCAGCGTCGCGCGACGTCAGCGATCAGAAGTCAGTTCGGGACGCTTTGATGGTCTTGCACTCGAGCTTCTTGGCGTCCTTGATCTCGTCCGCGTTCACCAGCGCACCAGCATCCTTGTCGGTGAACTTCTGGCCCGGGGCAAGGTTCTCGGCGGTTGACATGAAGTCGTTGACCTTCTTGCCGTCGGCCAGGACCTCGCCCTCAACCAAGTACGAGTACCGGCGGTCGCCGTGGTTGGCGTAGTCGACGTGGATGGCCATCTCCTTGATGCCCAAGTCGCCGGTGACCACGTCGCACTTGGTGACCTTGAAGTCCTTCATGACCTCGGACTCCTTGGCGCCGCCGGTCTTGGACTTACCGTCGCCGACGGTGGCGGAGTCGTACGACTTGTCCAGCTCCTTACTGGCCTTGTCGACGGCGGAGAAGAACAGGGCGTTCATGGCGAAGAACATAATGATCGCTACGGCCGACGTAACGAGGCCGGTGATGCCGGCACCCTTGCCCTTGCGGACCTTGCCCGCCTTGGACAGGCCGATGGCGCCGAAGATGATGCCAAGGATCGCGAGCGGCCAGACGACAACGTTGAGGACAGGGATGAAGCTGACTATGACGGCGATGATGCCGAGGACGAGTGCGGTGGTGGCCAGGCCGTTGCTGCCGGGCTGCTGGGGCTCGCCGTAGCCGGGCTGCTGGGGCTGGGGCGGGTACTGCTGGCTCATGGTCCCCCCTGGGACTTGCGCTGTGGCTTGCGGGTGTGTGACTTGTAGAGCTGCTGTGTGGTTGCCTCGCTCCGCTGTTATTCACCCGATCGTTATGACTGCCGAGATCATCGAGTCACTGCCCGCACGGGCCTCTCCTCGGAGCCGAGTCCGTCGTCGCCGCGGGCGACCTCACCGCCTGCACCGACGCCGGCCACCTCGCCTCAGCCGCCGGACTGGTCCCCGTCCCACGGCGATACCGGCCGCCGCACCGGCAACCTGCACCGATCCAAGCGCTACCGCCGCAGCCTGCGCGGAGTCTTCTACCTTCCGCGCGACCAGCATCATCCGCGACGGCCCCAACGGGACGCCCTGCTGTGCCTGCTCCTGCGGCTGTGCTGTTCCCGCCCGATCGTTCGAATCGTCTGGACTGCACACCGCGTGCCTGATGGCAGTGACGGCAGGGCTGACGGCAACGACGGTGGACGGCAGCAGCGTTCAGCGATCCGGCACAGCGGCGGCGCTCGGCCACCGGTCCGCCTCACCACGGTGTGCCCGCATCTTCTGAGCGGTTGGCCGCAGGTTCGAGTCCCGCGGGGCACCCGTGGGCCATGTGTGGGCCAACATGCTGAAGAACCAGGCCGCGCGTGACGTCAGTGCAGCTCAAAGCAGAGGAACGGCCCTTGACCAGAGCTGATGGTCGGGGGCCGTTCGTTTGCCAGGACGCCGGGCAGGCATCGCGCCCGGATGGGGGCCGGACAGGGGCCGGCCTCCGCCGCCCATGGGCAGGTCGGCCGGCCGTGCCGGCGCCGGGGAAAACCGGTGGGAGGGCCGATCACCGTTGGTTAGCCTCACGCGGATGGAGATCCGAGCGTTCGAGGAGTCCGATTGGCCGCAGGTCTGGCCGATCGTCGAGCAGATCATCCGCAAAGGGGACACCTTCTGCTACGACCCGATGCAAACCGAGGCGCAGGCGCACGACTTGTGGGTGGTACCGCCGCCAGGGCGAGTCGTAGTGGCCGTGGAGGACCAGCGTGTACTCGGCACCTCCAACATGTACGCCAACCGACCGGGCCCGGGTTCGCACATCGCCAGCGGCAACTTCATGGTCGCGCCAGAGGCACGCGGTCGGGGTGTCGGCCAGGCGTTGGGCGAGTATCTGCTGGACTGGGCGCGGAGCAGCGGATTCGCCGGCGTGCAGTTCAACGCCGTGGCGGCCTCCAACGCACCGGCGGTCAAGCTGTACGAGCGTCTCGGGTTCTCCCTGATCGGCACCGTTCCCGGCGCGTTCCGGCATCCGGCGCTGGGTCCGGTCGGCCTCCACGTCATGTACCACGATCTGGCCTCGTGACTACCGGGGATGTTCGCTCGACCGGGGGCCGTCCACCGCCTCCGCGCTGTGAGCAGCGGGACGGCCTCCGACCGTGCGGGACGGTCAGAGGCCGGTGTGCTGAGTGCCGCCCGCCGGGTCTACTTGAACCAGTAGCGGACGCCGTGGTGGTGGGAGCAGGTGCCCTGCGAGTGCCGCGAGTAGGACAGCGTGGCATCCACGCACTTCGCGGTCTCGTACTTGTCCTTGGGCCTCTGGTGGTGCGTCCAGCCACAGACGCCCGTGGTGTGGCGGACGCAGTGATGGGCGGTGTTGGTGGACGGCAGCGTCACCGCGGACGCGGTCGGTGCGCTGAAGAAGACGCCGGCCATGGCTATCGCCGCTGATGCGACGGCGAAACGAGCACGCAAAGGGACCCCCCCTTGGAATCGAACTGGTGCAGAGGGGACCTTATACGGGTTTCAACTGCTCGGTGGCCCGTTTCGGGGTGCTCGCACACGCACCCCTCCGGGTGGATCACGGTTGCGCCGAATCACCCTGGCGTCCGCCGGTGTGCTTGCCGGGTGCGCCTCGTCGGCGACGCCGGCCACCGGTGCCGAGGGAGCGGCGCAGAGGCCGGCCCGCACTGCCACGGCGTCGCCTTCGCATACGGCGGTGGCATCGGCGCCGGCCATGCCGCCGCTGTCGCCGAAGCGGCTCGCGGCGAGGCTCCTCCACGCGCACGAACGCTGACTCCCAGCCGTGCTCGCGGCTGCTCAACGGCCAGCACCTGGTTGAGCATGTTCCGATCGAATCCGGCCGCTTTGCCCGACGCTGATGTCGCCGCTCAGTGGAGCGGGGACCGCGGCCCGGTAAGGCCGGGCGAGTGGCCGTTGGAGAGGGTCACGTGGGTCGGCGACATGCCCCGCACCCTCGCACGGCGTTCCGTCGCGCCCCCTGGGTTTCTCACGCCCGGTACCCGGTCAGGCGGGCCGCCGAGGCGACGGTGGCGCGGGCCTCGCGTTCGGTGAGGCCGGTGCTGACGGCGGCGTCCACGAGGGGGGCCACCAGCGCGGGGCCCATCCCGTTCTCGTAGGCGCGGCAGGCGGCCCAGAACAGGCGGGTGTTGCGCTGGCCCTGGTGGGCCGCGAGCACGAACTGCACCAAACCCTGACCGTGCCGTCCCGAGGAGGGCGGCACGGGCTGGTGCGGGGCGCGCGGCGGAGGGAGCAGCAGGCGCAGCAGGGCCGGTGGGCAGGGCGCGGGCGGGAGATGGGCGGTGCCGGGGGCGGCGGCGTACACGCCCTGGTCGGTGCGGGAGCCGGGGCCGACGAGGTAGCCGCCCGCCCCGCGGATGTCGATGCCCGGAGCCAGACGGCCGGCCGAGTTGGGCACCACGACGTCCGGCGGGCCGGTCAGCCACAGGTGGCGGCCGCCGCTCGGGGTCAGCACGACGACCGTGGCGGGGATCGTGAACAGGTGGCGCAGGGCCAGTTCGCGCAGGGCCACCGAGGCGTCCGTGCCCGTCTTGACGTCCAGGTCCACGCCGATGAGGTGGTGCGGTGGCAGCCCGCAGGCGATGCCGTAGCCGGTGGACCAGGGGGCGGCGGCGAACAGTTCCCGGATGCGGGCGGGGTCGGTGGAGGCGTCGTACACACCGTGGCCGAAGCGGCCGCACTCGCCGTGGCAGGGCGGGGCGGCCGGCTGTGCCGACGGTGCGTCGCGGTGGGGTGAGCGCAGGGCCGGGAGCTTCGTCCGGGACAGGGGGATGACGGCCAGGCCGCGTTCGGCGGCTGACAGCGCGTGTGCGAGGGCCAGCGTCGTGGCCTGCCGGTCGATGGTGGCCATGGGGCCATGTTCGTATACGCGTTCGAATATGGGAAGAGGGTGGGGTGCGGCACGCCCGGGGATGGGCGTGCGGCGTGCGTCGGGCGGTCCGCGCGGCGGAACGGTTCCGCGCTTGGGGGGTACGGGCCTCGGTCGCCCTGTCCGGGGGGCGGGGGTGGGGTGCGGAGGGGATTGGCAGGCGACGAGGTTTATCGGCTTCTTCTCACGCTTGCGTGCGAATCGGGGGAGGTGGAGTGGTTCCGCGGAGCGCGCTGGGCAACCCTGTTCCTGCGACGTCGCGAGAAACCGTCCGGGCGGTCGGCATCCGGTCAACCGCCCCGGTCAGAGCCGTACTTCACGCAGTTCACCACCACCATCACCGTCACCTCTCCATGGAGGAGCCACATGGCAGGCATCCGTACCGCTCGCGTTCTCGCCGCCGTCACGGCGGTCCCGCTCGCCGCCGCCCTGTTCACCGGGATCGCGGCCGCGGACAATGGCGCCATCGCGGGCAGCGGATCGAACGCGGGCGCCGCGAGCGTCGCGGGCAGCGGGGTCGGCCGCGACAACAGCGGCAACTCGTCCACCACGCAGCAGCAGGCGGTCGGCTCCGGCGCGTCGAACCAGAGCAACAGCGCCCAGGTCAACGGCTCCGCGTTCACGGCCGTCCAGCAGGGCAACGAGAACGTCGCCGTCCGCTTCACCCGCCTGTGGTGAGCCGGGACGGGCCGGCGGGACATCTGGGGACCCGCCCGGCCTGAACACCCTCACGGGTGTGCTTGTGGGGATGCTTCACACTCCGCGCGGCGGTGCTTCGGCGCCGCCGCGCGGGCGTCCGTCCCGGCCGGGTCGGTGACCTTGACACAGTGCGCTATCTGACGGACAGTCAGAAAATGCTGAGCGAGCGGCAAGAGGGCGAACTGGGCGCCCGGCTCAAGGAGTTCGAGGGGCGCGCGGCCGCCGTCGCCGGGGTGGGCAAGGACCCCGTGAACGCACCGATGATCCGGCACTGGTGCGAGGCCATGGGCGACACCTGCCCGGCGTACACGGGACCCGGCGCCATCGCCCCGCCCACCATGCTCCAGGCCTGGACGATGGCGGGCCTCGCCGGACAGGCCGGTCCGCCCGGCCGCACCGAGGCCTTCGGCGAGCTGCTCGCCCTCCTCGACGCCGCCGGCTGCACCTCGGTCGTCGCCACCGACTGCGAGCAGGAGTACGCACGTCCGCTGCGACCCGGAGACGTCGTGACCTTCGACACGGTGATCGAGTCGGTCTCGGACCGCAAGACCACCAGGCTCGGCACCGGCTACTTCGTCACCACCCGCACCGACGTCCGCGTCGGCACGGAACTCGCCGGGACCCACCGCTTCCGCATCCTCAAGTACGCGCCCACCGCCGGGAAAAGCCGGGAGAACACCCCGAAACACCGCCGCCCGCGTCCCGTCGTCAACCGGGACAACGCCGGTTTCTGGGAGGGCGTCGCGCGGGGCCGCCTGCTGATCCAGCGCTGCACCGGCTGCGGCACCCTGCGCCACCCCTGGCTGCCCGGCTGCAACGCCTGCGGCTGCCTGGAGTGGGACACCGTCGAGGCGGGCGGCGGGGGCACGGTCTTCTCGTACGTCGTCATGCACCACCCGCCCTTCCCGGCCTTCGACCCTCCCTACGCGGTCGCCCTCGTCGAACTCGCGGAAGGGGTGCGGATGGTGGGCAACGTGGTCGGAGTGCCGTACGACAAGGTCCGGATCGGCATGCCGGTCGAGGCCGAGTTCCGGCGGTACGGGACGGACGCCGGTGACGAGGGTGACGGTGACGGTCCCTTCGTACTGCCCGTCTTCCGAGCCCGGGAGGGATCATGACCGGCGCGTCGCAGGACCCGGTCCTTGAGGTGGGGGCCGAGCTGCCGCCTCTCACCGTCCCCGTCACCCGCACGCTGATCGTGGCCGGCGCCATCGCCTCGCGGGACTACCAGGACGTGCACCACGATCCGGAGCTGGCGCGCGCCAAGGGCTCTCCGGACGTGTTCATGAACATCCTCACCACCAACGGCCTGGTCGGCCGCTACATCACCGACCACTTCGGCCCGGCCGCCGTGCTCCGCCGGGTGGCGATACGGCTGGGGGTGCCCAACTACCCGGGCGACACGATGGTCCTCTCCGGGACGGTGACGGAGGTGGACGGCGACACCGTACGGATCGGCGTGCGCGGCGAGAACCGCCTCGGCACGCACGTGACCGGCACGGTCACCCTCACCGTCGCCCCGGCTCCCCCGGCCGGCGCCCCGGTTCCCCCGGCCACCCCGGCTCCCCCCTCGGGCTCAGGTTCATGAGCGCCGGGGACGGCCTCGGAGGCCGGGCCGCGATCGTGGGCATCGGGGCGACCGAGTTCTCCAAGGACTCCGGCCGCAGCGAGCTGCGGCTGGCGGTCGAGGCGGTGCGGGCGGCGCTCGACGACGCCGGTCTCGCGCCCGGTGACGTGGACGGGATGGTCACGTTCACCATGGACACCAGCCCGGAGATCACCGTCGCCCAGGCGTGCGGGACGGGGGAGCTGTCCTTCTTCTCGCGGATCCACTACGGCGGCGGCGCGGCCTGCGCGACCGTGCAGCAGGCGGCGCTCGCCGTCGCGGCGGGCGTGGCCGAGGTCGTGGTCTGCTACCGCGCGTTCAACGAGCGCTCGGGCCGCCGCTTCGGCTCCGGGGTGCAGCGCCGGGAGCCCTCGGCGGAGGGCGCCGCGCTCGGCTGGGTGCTGCCGTTCGGGCTGCTCACGCCCGCGTCCTGGGTGGCCATGGCCGCGCAGCGCTACCTGCACGCGTACGGGCTCACGCCCGAGGCGTTCGGGCAGGTGGCGGTGGCCGGGCGGCGGTACGCGGCGGCCAACCCGGCGGCGTACTTCCACGGCCGTCCCATCACGCTCGCCGACCACGCGGCCTCGCGGCCCATCGTCGAGCCGCTGCGGCTGCTGGACTGCTGCCAGGAGACGGACGGCGGCCAGGCGCTCGTCGTGACCTCCGTCGAGCGGGCCCGCGACCTGCGGCACCCGCCCGCCGTCGTGACCGCCGCGGCGCAGGGCGCGGGGCGCGCGCAGGAGCAGATGACCAGCTTCTACCGCGACGACCTGACCGGACTGCCCGAGTCCGCCGTCGTCGCGCGCCGGCTGTGGCGCACGTCCGGGCTCGGGCCGGCCGACGTGGACGTCGCGATCCTCTACGACCACTTCACGCCGTTCGTGCTGACCCAGCTGGAGGAGTTCGGGTTCTGCGGCAGGGGCGAGGCGGCGGACTTCGTGGCGGCGGGACGGCTGCCGCTGAACACGCACGGAGGGCAGCTGGGAGAGGCGTACCTGCACGGCATGAACGGCATCGCGGAGGCCGTACGGCAACTGCGCGGCACCGCCGTCAACCAGGTGCCGGGGGCGGCCCGGACCCTGGTGACGGCGGGGACCGGCGTGCCCACCTCCGGCCTGATCCTCACGACCGGCGCCTGAGCCGCAGGCCCCCGCCCCGCACCACCCAGGCGGGCCACCCGGGGGTGTCCCTTTCGGACCACCAGGGGCGCCCCTCCCGCACCACCCCAGGGATAACCCGCAGGCCGTACTCCTCGTCCGTCCACCTTCAGGAGGTGCGGCAGGCCCCACCCCTACAACCTGAGGCGGACTCCGCTTCGGGACCTGCGGCCGATCCGCCGGGCGGGCACCGCTCCTAGCGTGGAGCCATGACCACACCCGTCTGCACCAGCGCGTCGACCGCCGCCGTACCGGGGGCGGCGCAGACCCTGGCGTATCCGTCGTTCGCCTCGTACGTACGGGCCCGCCGGCCGGTGCTGCTGCGCACCGCCCGGTCGCTCACCGCGAACCCGAGCGACGCGGAGGACCTGCTGCAGACCGCGCTCACCAAGACGTACGTCGCGTGGGAGCGGATCGAGGACCACCGGGCGCTCGACGGCTACGTCCGCCGCGCGCTGCTCAACACCCGAACGTCGCAGTGGCGCAAGCGCAAGGTCGACGAGTTCACCTGCGAGGAACTGCCCGAGCCGGAGCCCGTTCCGGACGCGGCCGACCCGGCGGAGCGGCAGGCCCTGCGCGACGCCATGTGGCGGGCGATCATGAAGCTGCCGGCGCGGCAGCGGGCCATGGTCGTCCTCAGGTATTACGAGGACCTCTCCGAGGCGCAGACGGCCGAGGTGCTCGGCGTTTCGGTGGGCACGGTGAAGTCGGCGGTCTCCCGCGCGCTCGGCAAGCTGCGCGAGGACCCCGAGCTGAACCCCGAGCTGAACCCCGAGCCTGCAGCCGCGTGAGGCACGCCCCCTCCAGTCCGTCCGGTCCCTCCGTGCAGAAGGTCACGTGATCGATCGGCCGTCCCTAGTGACATACCGCGCGGTATGTGCGCAGAATCAGCGCAACCTTTACTACCGCGTAGGCAATGCCGCCCCGGGAGGACGCCGTGCTGAGCACCATGCAGGACGTACCGCTGCTGATCTCGAGGATCCTGACCCACGGGTCGACGATCCACGGGTCCTCGCAGGTGATCACCTGGACGGGGGACGGCGAGCCGCACCGCCGCTCCTTCGCCGAGGTCGGCGAGCGCGCGGCCCAGCTGGCGCACGCCCTGCGCGAGGACCTGGGGATCCGCGACGACGACCGCGTGGCGACCCTCGCCTGGAACAACGCCGAGCACGTCGAGGCGTACTTCGCGATCCCCTCCATGGGCGCGGTCCTGCACACCCTGAACCTCCGCCTCCCCGCCGAGCAGCTGGTCTGGATCGTCAACCACGCCGCCGACCGCGTGATCATCGCCAACGGCTCGCTGCTGCCCCTGCTCGCCCCGCTGCTGCCCCACCTCAAGACGGTCGAGCACATCGTCGTCACCGGCCCCGGCGACCGCTCGCTGCTCGCCGACACGGGCATCGTGCGGGTGCACGAGTACGAGGAACTGATCGCCGGCAAGCCGACCGCGTACGACTGGCCCGAGCTGGACGAGCGCCGGGCCGCCGCCATGTGCTACACCTCCGGCACCACCGGCGACCCCAAGGGCGTGGTCTACAGCCACCGTTCGATCTACCTGCACTCCATGCAGGTCAACATGACCCAGTCCATGGGCCTCACCGACCAGGACACCTCGCTGATCGTGGTGCCCCAGTTCCACGTCAACGCCTGGGGCCTGCCGCACGCCACCTTCATGACCGGCGTCAACATGCTGATGCCGGACCGGTTCCTGCAGCCCGCCCCGCTCGCCGAGATGATCGAGGGCATCAGGCCCACCCACGCCGCCGCCGTCCCCACCATCTGGCAGGGCCTGCTCACCGAGCTGACCGCCCGCCCGCGTGACGTCTCCACCCTCACCCAGGTGACCATCGGCGGCTCGGCCTGCCCGCCCTCGCTCATGCGGGCCTTCGACGAGCTCGGCATGCGGGTCTGCCACGCCTGGGGCATGACGGAGACCTCCCCGCTCGGCACGGTGGCCCGCCCGCCGGCCGCCGCGATCGGCACCGACGAGGAGTTCGCCTACCGGCTCACCCAGGGCCGCTTCCCGGCCGGCGTCGAGGCCCGCCTCACCGGACCCGGCGGCGAACACCTGCCCTGGGACGGCGAGTCGGCGGGCGAGCTGGAGGTCCGCGGCCCGTGGATCGCCGGCGCCTACTACAATGGTCCCGACGCCGAACCGCTGCGCCCCGCCGACAAGTTCAGCGAGGACGGCTGGCTGAAGACCGGTGACGTGGGCACCATCAGCCCGGACGGCTTCCTCACCCTGACCGACCGGGCCAAGGACGTCATCAAGTCGGGCGGCGAGTGGATCTCCTCGGTCGACCTGGAGAACGCGCTGATGTCCCACCCGGACGTCGCCGAGGCCGCCGTCGTCGCCGTACCCGACGACAAGTGGGGCGAGCGCCCGCTGGCCACGGTCGTCCTGAAGGAGGGCGCCACCGCCGACTTCGCGTCCCTGCGGACCTTCCTGCTGGAGGAGGGGAAGATCGCCAAGTGGCAGCTCCCGGAGCGCTGGACGATCATCGAGGCGGTCCCGAAGACGAGCGTGGGCAAGTTCGACAAGAAGGTGCTGCGCAGGCAGTACGCCGAGGGTGAGCTGGACGTCACCCGGCTCTGAGGGAGCCCAGGGCACCACCGGCCCCGGCGGCCTCACCGCCGCAGGAACGCCTCGACTGCTCTCCCGCTCGTCGCCCCGGCCGGCCGGTCGGCCGGTGGTCAGTTGGTGCCGATGCGGGAGAGCAGGTCGACGATCCGGGCCTGCACCTCGGGGCTGGTCGAGCGCTCGGCGAGGAACAGCACCGTCTCCCCGGACGCCAGCCGCGGCAGGTCGGCCTGGTCGACGGCGGCCGTGTAGACGACCAGCGGGGTGCGGTTGAGCTGCCCGTTGGCACGCAGCCAGTCCAGGATCCCGGCCCGGCGCCGGTGCACCTGCATCAGGTCCATCACGACCAGGTTCGGCCGGAACTGCCCGGCCAGCGCCACCGCGTCGTTGTCGTTCGCGGCCCGCGCCACCTGCATCCCGCGCCGCTCCAGCGTCGCCGTCAGCGCCAGCGCGATCTCCGCGTGCTCCTCGATCAGCAGGACGCGCGGCGGGTGCTGCTCGCTGTCACGCGGCGCGAGCGCCTTCAGCAGTACGGCGGGGTCGGCGCCGTAGGCCGCCTCGCGCGTCGCCTGCCCGAGCCCGGCCGTGACCAGCACCGGTACCTCGGCCGCGACCGCCGCCTGGCGCAGCGACTGAAGCGCGGTGCGCGTGATCGGCCCGGTCAGCGGGTCGACGAAGAGCGCGGCGGGGAAGGCCGCGATCTGCGCGTCGACCTCCTCGCGCGAGTGCACGATCACCGGCCGGTAGCCGCGGTCGCTGAGCGCTTGCTGTGTGGTGACGTCCGGCGCCGGCCAGACCAGCAGCCGACGCGGGTTGTCCAGCGGCTCCGGCGGCAGTTCGTCGTCCAACGGCTGTGGCCGCGGGGTGTCCGCGACCTCCACGGCACCGCCGGGGCCGTCCAGCGGCTCGGGACCCTCGGCCGCGTTCTCGTCCGGGGCCCCTATGGCGTACGAGCGTCCGGCGCCCTCGGTCGTCGGCGCGGGCCGGGCGGGTGCGGCGGGTGCGACGGGCGCGGTGGGGCCGCCGAGGGAGGGCTGCGCCGGGGGCGTGGGTACGGGCGCCGGCGTGGGCTGTCCGGCGGGGGCCTGCGCGGGCGCGGGGTGCGGGCGTCCGGCGGCCGGGTCGGGCGGGGTGCCCAGCTTGCGGCGGCGGCCGGAACCGTTGGTCGCGTGCGGGGGCGGGGTGGCCGTGGGCGGCTGCGGCACCTGCACCTGGGCCGCCTGGCGGCTGAACGGCACGCCCTGCCCCAGCGTCCGCACGCTGATCGCACGGCCCTGCGTGGAGTTCGGGTCCACGGGCGGTGCGGCGGCGGCCTCGGCTGGCAGCGGCTGCGCGACGGGCTGCCCGGCGGGCCGCTCGGGCGGAAGGGCGGTGCCGGTGGCGGGGGTGGGCGCGGGCCCGGCGGTGCCGTGGGGCGGCGTACCGGCGGGGGCCGCCGGTACGGGCGTACCCGCGCCCGGGGCGGGGTGCTGGGCGGGCGGCATCTGCCCGGGCAGCGCCTGCGCGGGCGCCGGCTGTGCCGGCATGGGCTGCCGGCCGGGCACGGGCGGGTGGGTTCCCGGCACGGCCGGTCCCGTGCCGGCGGGATCGGCCTGTACGGGGGTGCCTGGTACGGGGGTGCCCTGCGCCGGAACGCCCTGTGCCGGCGTGGCGGCCGGTGGCGCGGTCTCCGGCGTGGCGGCCGCCCGCCGTCGGCGTCCCGTCGGGGCGCTCGCGGGGTGCGGCTGCGGCGGGGTGTGGTCGTCGGCCTGGTCGTGGGGGACGGCGTCGTGCCGGCCCGCGTCACCCACCGGGGCGGCGGGGGCGGCGGGAGCGACCGGAGCGCCGGGGACCGCGGCGGCGGCCTGCGGATCGACGCCACCCTCGGGCCGGTCGGCCTCGGCGGGCGGCAGGGCGAAAACCGTACGGGGAGCCGCCTCCTGGGCCGCGGCGCGCTCGTTCGCCGCGGCCAGTGCCCGCCGCCGGCGGCCGGTGGGCTGAGGTGAGGTGTTCGCGGGAAGCTGCGCGGGGGCCTGACCGGCGGCCTGCGCGGCCACCGCGTCCCCCGGCGCCTCCAGAGCCGCCTGCTGCCCGTTCATGGCCGCGGCCGCGGGAAGCGCGGCGGGCAGGGCGTGGGGCTCGCCGGTCTCGCGCCGGGCGCGCCGTCCGGTGCCGGCGGGCACGCCCTGCGGCGGCACCGTACCGCCCAGGCCGGTGCCGGCCGCGGCCGTACCGGCGGCGTGTTCGGCCGCCGTCAGTACGGCGCCCTCGGCCACGCCCGCGTCCTCCGCGGGCCGCCCGCGCCGCCGACCCGTACCACCGCCGGAGACCTCGGCGCCCTGCGCCGGGACCTGCGGGGGGACCGGTGCGGGGACCTGCGGGGAGACCTGTGCGGGCTCGCCGGGCTCCCCGGCCGCGGCCGCCCGCCGCCTGCGCCGCCCGGTGGGCTGCGCGGCAGTGGCAGTGGCTGGGGCTACGGATGCGGCCTCGGCGGGTGCCCCGGCCTCTCCGTCACCCTCCAGGAACGCGTCGGTGGAGGCCCGCCGGCCCCGACGCCGCCCGCCGCCGGCCGGCGCCGGCTCGAACACGGCGACCTCGGCGGAACCGGCCGCGAGGGCGGGAACGTCCTCGGCCCGGGCCTGGTCGGGCAGGGCGGCCGCGGCCGCCGCCACGGCCCCGGCGCCCCCGCCGAGCGGCACCTCGAGCACGTAGGCGCTGCCGCTCATGCCCGGCACCTCGTGGGTCTGCAGCACACCGCCGTGCGCCCGGACGATCCCGCGCACGATCGGCTCGTGCACCGGGTCGCCGCCGGCGTACGGCCCGCGCACCTCGATCCGTACGACCTCGCCGCGCTGCGCGGCCGCCACCACGACGGTGTTGTCCATGTAACCGCCCGCCGACACCGGCGCGTTGCCGGTCGCGTCGACCCCGGCCACGTCGGCGACGAGGTGCGCGAGCGCGGTGGCGAGGCGCCGCGGGTCGACCTCGGCCTCGATGGGCGGCGCGTGCACGGCGAACTGCACCCGCCCGGGCCCGACGAGTTCGACGGCGCCCTCGACACCGGCGGCGACGACCGCGTCGAGCATCACCTTGGTACGGGTGATCTCCTCGCTGCCGACGTCCAGGCGCTGGTAGCCGAGGACGTTGTCGATGAGGGTGGTGATGCGGGAGTAGCCGGCGGAGAGGTGGTGGAGCACCTGGTTGGCCTCGGGCCACAGCTGCCCGGCGTCGTCGGCGGCGAGGGCGGCCAGCTCGCGGCGCAGTTCGTCCAGGGGACCGCGCAGTGAACCGCCCAGGAGGGTCAGCAACTGCTCGTGCCGGGCGGCCAGCGCCTCGTAGCGGTCCTTCTCGCGCTCGCCGAGCGCGGCGTACCGCTCCTCGTTCGCGGCGAGCTCCTCCGCGTGCCGCTCGGTGAGCTCCTCGACCTCGGTGACGTGCTGCTGGCGCAGGGCGGTCAGCTCGGAGGCGTGCTCCTCGGCGAGGCGCTCGAGCTCCTCCTCGTGCCGCTTGGCGGCCTCGGCCTTCTCCTCGGCGAGGGCGTCGTAGGGACGCCGGTCGGTGAAGGTCATCACGGCGCCGACGAGTTGGTCGCCGTCGCGCACCGGGGCGGTCGTGAGGTCGACCGGCACCTTGTTCCCGGGCTTGGACCACAGCACCTGCCCGCGCACCCGGTGCTTGCGCCCGGAACGCAGGGTGTCGGCGAGCGGCGACTCCTCGTACGGGAAGGGCGAGCCGTCGCCGCGCGAGTGCAGGACCAGGGTGTGCAGCTCGCGGCCGCCGAGCTCGCCGGCGCGGTAGCCCAGTATCTGGGCGGCGGCCGGGTTGACGAGGACGATGCGGCCGTCGGTGTCGGTGCCGACCACGCCCTCGGAGGCGGCGCGCAGGATCATCTCGGTCTGGCGCTGCGAGCGGGCGAGTTCGGCCTCGGTGTCGACGGTGCCGGAGAGGTCGCGGACGACCAGCATCAGCAGTTCGTCGCCGCTCCAGCCGGAGCCGTCGTAGGCCTGGTGGCCGTTCTCCAGATTCGCGCTCGTGACCTCGACCGGGAACTCCGTGCCGTCGGTCCGCCGGGCGGTCATCCGGGTGGGCTTGGTACGCCCGCGCGGGTCGATGTGGTCGGGGCGGCGCATGGAGCCGGGGATCAGCTTGGAGTCGAACTGCGGCAGCAGGTCGAGCAGCCCGCGCCCGACGAGTGCGGTGCCCGGCGTCTCGAAGGCCTCCAGGGCGATGCTGTTGGCGTTGACGACCGTGCCGTTGGCGTTGACCAGCACCAGGGCGTCGGGCAGCGCGTCGAGTATGGCAGCGAGGCGAGCAGCGCCTCGGGATGGCCTGCTGCTCACGAGACGCTTCCTCCCTGTTACCGCACCTTGCCGACCGCGGAGGCCATCTTGCCAACCGGCTCGCGGCGTGTCACGCGAGGGAGTCTAAGCGCTGAGGTTGCACCGGCGACGCCCAATGAGAGGGAGGTCGCACGGGGAAGTGACGTCGAACCTGTGACCGTACGGTTCCGCTCCGCACGACCTTCCCGAGACCTTTACGCCCTCCCCCTCGCACTCAGCCACCGAGGTCGGGCAGGAGCGGCACGAGCCGGTCCCAGCGGGCGATCTCGCAGCCGTCGCTCCGGTCGTACGCCGCGTCGACGGGACGCCCGGCCCAGGTGCCCGTGACGTGGGCGGTCGCCGGGCCGCCGTACTGCATGGTGCAGACGCTGCCCTCCGGCACCGGCGCGAAGGTGTCCCGCCCCCAGCGCGTGTTCCGCTCCAGCGCCCCGCACGCGCCCCGCGCATCCGGATGGCTCCCGCCGGCCGGACGGCAGTACAGCTCGTACGTGCCGTCCCTGCCGGCTCCCGCGTGGCGCACCGTGACGGTGAGGTGATCGCCGGGCCGGTCCTCGTCCCGGACGGGCGGCGGCGCACCCGGGGAGGCGGCGGCGGGCACGGCGGACAGGGCCGCGAGCGCGGACAGCGCGGCGGCGCCGCCGAGCAGCAGCCGCCGCACAGTGCGACGCGGGGCGGAGGAGAGGAGGGGGAAGCTGACCTGCACCATGCCAGGACCAACGCGCGTCCCGATCGGAGGTTGCGCCCGTCCGCCACCACCCCCAAGGGCTTTGCCCTGGGCCCCGCCTGCCTAGTACCGTGGAGGCCGATTGGTGACACCCCGCTCGACTGTGTCATCATCTGCACGCACCACTCGCGCGCTCGCGTGAAGCGGTTGTGCTGGAGGCGTCGCCTAGTCCGGTCTATGGCGCCGCACTGCTAATGCGGTTTGGGCCTTAAAGCCCATCGAGGGTTCAAATCCCTCCGCCTCCGCTGACGATCACCGAAGCCCTGGTCCACCCGACCGGGGCTTCGGCGTTTCCGAGGCAGCTCCCCGCCGCTCACCAGGTTTCCGCAGGTCACAAGGGGTGTGCGGAATGGATTTCACATGACGGCGGCAGTCATGTAATGTTCTTCCTGTCGCCGCGAGCGGCCCGCAAGGACCAGAAGCGAAGACACAAAACAGAACAAGCACTCGTAGCTTAACGGATAGAGCATCTGACTACGGATCAGAAGGTTGCAGGTTCGAATCCTGCCGAGTGCACACAGATGAGAGGCCCCGGAGTGATCCGGGGCCTCTGGCTTTTGCCTTGACGCCAGTCTTTGACGGCAACCTCCTTCGAGGGCGATACGGGGCGGGTCAGATGGCCACCGGGACACCGTCCGCGCTGTCGTCGTCCGAATCGTTGCCGTCACCCTGCAGCGCCGGCACGGATACTGATCAGAGCTTCCGCGACCGGACCACCCGGAATGCTGTCCCGGCTGAGGGGTGGTGCGGTCTTCTAGTTCCTGGGTCTACGGTTCAGCTCAGGGCCTTACCGACCTCGTAGATCGTGGGCCTGTCTCCGGGTGCCGGGCTGAGCATGGCGTGGACCAGTTCGCCCAGCTCGCCGTCCACCTTCACGGGCCGACGCTTGCCGCTTGCCACTGCCCTTCTCTGCTCGGGGCGCGATGCATCGTCCGGGTACTCGACAGCACGCCGGCCCGTGGCGGAGATGAGCAGGGAGGCGCCGAGCGCATAGACGTCGGCTTCCTGCGTAGGCTCTGCCTCTCCGGTCGCGAGCACGCTGCGCGCGATCTCCGGCGCCTCGTAGTGGACGAGGCAGCCGCGGAACGGGAAGTCGTACCCCTCGGGGACGTGTCCGCCGCGCGCCAAGGCCAGGTCGATGAGGTGCGTACGATCCGGGCCGATGATGAAGTGTGCGGGCTGCACGTCGCCGTGGGCCCAGCCCTTGCCATGTAGCTCGGCCAGCGCCTCTACGCAGCCGAGGGCCGCGCCGGTATGAGGTTCCGTACGAGAGTCCGGCTCACGACAGGGTTTCCACAGCTCGTACAGGTCGGGCCCTTCGTGCCACGGCTGGAAGTTCCAGGTGCCCAGCTCCCATTCGCCGTACGCGAAGTCATCGAGGCCGAGTCGGTACAGCACGGCCCCTTCGCGCGCGGGGGCGAGTGCCGTCCAGGGCTGTGCGGGCCAGTCGGCCGTGGCCTCGATCGGGTAGCCGACCTTCACGGCGTACCGCCCCCGATGGCTCTCGACCTCCCAGACCATCGAGCCTCGACGATTGACGACCAGGCGCTGAGCCTTGGGCATCAGTGCGTCGAGCACGACGATCGGCAGTTCAGGGGGTGTCCCGGACAACGTCTGTTCTCCTTCCGGGCGGTGCGGCCGACCCCGCATCGAGGCCGGCCGCGTCGCTGGTGTCGTGTCGCTACGCCTGACCGTACGGACGGCCGCAGTCCGCGTCGCACTGCGCGAGGTTCGTGCCGTCCACGGTCCAGAGGTCGTCGAAGACCATGAACCCGGCCGCCTTCATCGCGTGTGCGGACGCGGCGACCTCGTTCGGGTCACGGGGCCCTCCGCCCGGCATGGGGTTGTGGTGGAGGAAGCGGCCCGCGTACCGGTCACAGAGCGCGGCGTACTCCTTCGTGTGCAGGATGAGTGCGTGCAGACCGAGGTCCACGTCGTCGGACGGGACCATGGGGACGGTCGCGGTCGCGGCGGTGACCACGAAGGCCACCGCCTGGTCCGCGATCCGCTCGGATCGTTCGCGGGACTGCCCGTTGTGGACGATCACGAAGTGGGTGAGGCTGTCGAACAGTTCCTCACCAGCCACCGCGCGACCGGTCTTCTGGTCGTTGGCCGTTGCCGTCATGCGAATACTCCTTGAGTGTCGCTGTGCTCTGGCACTTGCGCCCGCATCGGTCGCCGAGGCACGGCCTATGACGACCGGGGGATGGAAGGCCGACCCAGAACGGGGAGGGGGAGCCAAGGAAGGTGGCACCCCGTTCGGGGCGGCCGGTCTACTGGCCGATACCAAGGGCCACGCCGATCACCAGGCCACAGGATCCGCTGATCACGATGATGAGCAGGACTCCCGCGTACCGGCCGATGGCGCGCATCACAGCCCGTCCCGGCTGTTGCCGTTCCTGATGGCAAGGCGGGCGCTCAGTTCCTCCCGCGCTGTCAGTGCCACCAGGTTGTCTGGCATGACATCCCATTCGACGCCGCCACCGATGGGCCTTATCTGCACCCGGGCGCCGACCTCACCCATGACGACGCCGATGCGCAGCGGAAAGGGCGGCATGTTCGACACCTACGCCAGCAGCTTCGACGCGGTGTGGGAAACCGCGACGCCGGTTCGAGAAGGGTGACCATGGCGCGAACCGAGTACTACGACGACCCAGCGGCACCGGAGCCGAACAGCCTGGTGGTCGCCGCGTCCGCCGTGGTCACCGACGACGAAGGGCGCGTACTCCTTCAACGCCGCAGGGACAACGATCTGTGGGCGCTGCCAGGTGGCGGCATGGAGATGACCGACTCACTCCCAGGAACGGCCGTCCGCGAGGTGAAGGAAGAAACCGGGCTGGACGTAGTGATCACCGGGCTCGTGGGCACGTACACCGATCCTCGTCACGTCATCGCCTACTCGGACGGTGAGGTGCGCAGGCAGTTCAACGTCTGCTTCACCGCCCGCGTGGTCGGGGGCCGGCTCGCAATCTCGGACGAGTCTACGGAGCTGCGGTTCGTCCAGCCGGAGGAGATCGATCAGCTGCCGATGCACCACACGCAGCGGCTCCGGATCCGCCACTTCCTGGAGCACCGTGAGCGGCCCTACCTCGGCTGACCTCGTAGGGGTTACTGAGATTGCCGCGTGTCTTCCAGTCCGTAAGTCTTGCAGAGCGCAGAGCGCAGAGCGCAGAGCGCGGGGCGGGGCCGAGAAACTGATCGCCGGCGCTGACGCCAACAAGAGCGAACTGCTCCCACGCGCAGAGCTGTTGAGCACGAGAGTCGAAGAGCTGCGCGCCGCCCAGCAGGGTTCGCCGCCTGCCGCCGGACCCGGCCGAGCCGGAGGGCTACTCGGCAGGCAGGGCCTCCCGCATGGCCTTTGCGGTGGCAGCCGGGTCGTAGCCGCCGGGGACGCCTTCGACCAGGATGATGTCGCCCTCGATGTGCCGCGAGCGCAGCGGTGCGATCTCCTGGTATGCAGGTGAGTCCCACCAGGCCCGCGCCTCGGCGATCCCGGGGAAGCCGATTACCACGACATGCCCGGGCCAGCTGCCCTCCTTCACCTCGTGCTGCGTGGCGTGCACGAGGAAGCGGCCGCCGTACGGCTCGAAGGTGGCGGGGATGCGTTCGATGTACTCGGCGATCTCCGGGTGCGGAGCGGCCTCTTGCAGGTGAGCTATGGCGTAGGCGGGCATGGTGTCCAGTGTCCTTCCGGTCGGTCGGGCGCCGTACGTCGACGATCGTGGCACGCTGACGCGCCGGGGTCGATGACCTGACAGGTAACCGAGAACGGACTGCGGCCCGTTCACCGGCCTGCAGGGACCGGCCAGTAACCTCAGCCCATGGCCGACACCACACCGCGCGGGCGTCGACTCACGATCATCGTGCTCGTCGTCTGGCCGACCCTGTCACTTGCGGGATGGGGTCTGGCCCGCGTCCTCGGAGGCCCCGAGGACCTGGCCGACTCCGCCGTCAGAGTCGGCGCGCTGATCGTCGCCGTGGCGGTGGTCGAGAGGGCGCGCCGGTGCTGGAAACGCCGCCGAGCCAGGTAAAGCGCTCTGTGCGGCGACAAGTTGCTGGATCGGGCTTCCGAAGCGCGTCTCGCTTCCCACCCGGCCCGGCCCGGCTCGCACGGGCCGGCCCCTCAACGTTCAGGATTCAAAGAACTTCCGTTTGCCGTACAACCGTTCGTGGTTGTCGCGGGTCTCCGTATGCGAGTCAACAGACTCCTCAGTCTCTTGAGGCCCAGGTGACCCCCACTCATCGTGAGGCCCAATCTCCACTTGGAGACCATAGATGCGCATTCGTGCCAGCCTGGCCGCCGCGGCCCTCTCCGGTGCCGCGGCCCTCACTGCCCTGGCCGTCCCGGCCGCCCATGCCGGGGAGAACCCGGCTGCTGCCAAGGCCGAGCAGTACAAGAGCGCCCACCAGGCGCTGAGCAAGCACCGGTCCCTCGCCGCCACGCCCGCCACCGGGACGGAGGGCGACATCCAGGTGACCAAGGTGACCGTCAACGCCAACAAGGACTTCGTCGTCGGCGTGTCGCCGAAGTCGTTCAACGTCTACGTGACGGTGACCGACCCGTCGGGCATCTACCAGGACCCGCACGGCGTGGACGTCGCCCTGTGGCACGGCACCGACTTCGACAACGACCTCGACGGATTCCTCTGGAACGAGAACGGCGCCACGAGCTGCGACTACTGGAGCGCCACCTCCGCCACGTGCAAGTTCACCATCACGGCGGAGCCGGGCCAGACCGGTGACCTGTACGACAGCTCGCTGAACGGCCGGTGGAACGTGACCGTCCAGGCGACCGGCAACGACGGCGACTTCGTCGAGAACGACTACTACAAGAACGAGTGGATCAAGCGCGCCGCCAGCTTCAGCGGCTTCAACGCCGGTCCCGAGCCCGTCTCCAAGGGCAAGACCATCACCATCACCGGTACCCTCAAGCGCGCCAGCTGGAGCTACCTGAAGTACTACGGCTACGGCAGCCAGTCCGTCCAGCTGCAGTTCAAGAAGGCCGGCAGCAGCACCTACAGCACCGTCAAGACGATCAAGAGCTCGTCCAGCGGTTACCTGAAGACCACGGTGACCGCCTCGGTGGACGGCACCTGGCGCTTCCACTACGCGGGCAACGGCGCCACCTCCGTCGCCGACGCCTACGACTACGTCGACGTGCGCTGAGCGCACACATCCTCCGTACGGCGGCGGCCGTCCCCCTTCCCCGGCAGACCGGGGAGGCGCGGGGCGGCCGCCGCCGTCTTCGTGTCCGGATTGTCAGTGGTGCGTCGTACGCTCGTCGGTGATGGCACAGGTGTGGAAGTGCGCGGGGCTGCGGTGGACGACCGGGGGCGGGCCCGCGCTCGTGTGGGAGGGCGGGCGGACGAGCCCGCTGACGTGGGGAAGGCGCGTGGCCTTCGCGGTCGCGGAAGGGGGAGTGCGGACATGTGCGGGAGCGCGGGGGCACCCGTGTCCGTTGCGGGCGGCCGTGCCGGGGCGGAGTACGGGGGCACGGTGCGAGGAGTGCGCGCGGCTGGACCGGGCCCACTCCGTGGCCGCCGACACGATCGCGGACGACCCGCGGCCCTACCACGTATACCTGGCGTGGTTCGGGCCCGGCATGGTCAAGGTCGGGATCACCGCGGTCGAGCGGGGTCCGGCGCGGCTGCTCGAGCAGGGCGCGGTCTGCTTCACCTGGCTCGGCGCCGGGCCGCTGATGGCCGCCCGGCGCACTGAGGAGCTGCTGCGGGCGGCGCTCGACGTACCCGACCGGATCCCGTACGCCCGGAAGCGGGCCGTGCGGTCCGCGCTGCCCGGCACCGCCGAGGAGCGGTCCGCCGAGCTCGCGGAGGCGCACGCGCGGGCCGTGGCGCTCGCCGGCTGGCCGGAGTCGCTGGAGCGGCAGCCGTACCGGCCGGTCGACCACTGCGCGGTGTTCGGGCTGGACGGGTTGCCGGCCGCCGTCGGCCAGGTGAGCGAGCTGGTGCCGGGCGGGGTGGTCGGGGGTGACCTGGTCGCGGTCGCGGGGCCCGACCTGCATCTCGCCGCCGTGGGCGGTGGGGTGGTCGTGCTGGACACCCGGCTGATGACCGGCTGGGAGCTGGGGGCGGCCGGGGACGACGCGGGGGCCGGCCGGCTGACCGTTCCGGTCCGGGAGCTGCGGGGGCCGCGCGTGCCGGCGGACGTGCAGGAGGGGCTTTTCTAGGGCCGCTGTCAGGAGCGCTCCGTGAGGGCGGTCCGGCTCGGGCTGGACTCGGGGGCGGTCGGGGGCTGATCGTGGGCGGTATGAGTGATCAGCCGAAGACGCCCGAGACGCCCGGGCCGGTGACGGAGGCGGGTGCGGTCCGGGGGTTCTGGGAGCGGCTCGGGCTGCCCGGGCTCGTCGACGTGCACACCCACTTCATGCCCGAGCGCGTGCTGCGCAAGGTCTGGCAGTACTTCGACGGGCTCGGCCCGCTCACCGGCGGCATCGAGTGGCCGATCGCCTACCGGGAGGAGGAGGACCAACGCCTGGCGCGGCTGCGGGAGTTCGGCGTGCGCGCGTTCACCGCGATGCTGTACCCGCACAAGCCCGGCATGGCCCGCTGGCTGAACGACTGGGCGGTCGGCTTCGCCCGCCGCACACCCGGCTGCCTCCACACCTCCACCCTGTTCCCGGAGGACGGCGTGGCCGAGTACGTCCGGGAGGCGGTGGAGGCGGGCGCCCGGGTCTTCAAGGCGCACGTCCAGGTGGGGGCGTACGACCCCGGTGACGAACTCCTCGACCCAGCCTGGGGGTTGCTCGCCGAGGCCGGAGTGCCCGTCGTGATCCACTGCGGGTCGGGGCCCGCGCCCGGCAAGTACACGGGGCCCGAGCCCGTCGGGCGCGTGCTCGCCCGGCATCCGCGGCTGCGGCTGGTCGTCGCCCACATGGGCATGCCGGAGTACGAGGACTTCCTCGGCCTCGCCGAACGGTACGGGCAGGTGCGGCTGGACACCACCATGGCGTTCACCGACTTCAGCGAGCGGCTCGCTCCCTTTCCCCGCCGCGCCCTGCCCCGGCTGGCCGCCCTCGGCGACCGCATCCTGCTCGGCTCGGACTTCCCCAACATCCCCTACCCGTACGCCGACCAGCTCACCGCCCTCGAACGGCTGGACCTCGGAGACGACTGGCTGCGCGCGGTGTGCCACGACAACGGCGCGAAACTCTTCGACCTGGGCTGACTTGGCACCCCCGCACGACCCCCGCACGACCCGCGCGTGCCCCAGGTCCTGCCCAGGGTTTCCCTGAGAGCCGCCTGTGTGTTTCTCAGGCAAATCACAGATTCGTGAAAGGGCGCTCTCAGAGGACGCGGACAGGGTGTGCACCATGACCACGACCTCGCCCCAGGGCCGCACCGAACTGCTGAGGCCGGACGGGAGCCCCGTCCGGGTGCTTGTGGTGGACGACGAGCTGTCGATCACCGAGCTGCTGTCCATGGCCCTGCGCTACGAGGGCTGGCAGATTCGCAGCGCGGGGGACGGGCACGGTGCCGTCCAGACCGCGCGCGAGTTCCGGCCCGACGCCGTCGTCCTCGACATGATGCTGCCCGACATGGACGGACTCACCGTCCTCGGGCGGCTGCGCCGCGAGTTCCCCGACGTGCCCGTGCTGTTCCTGACCGCCAAGGACGCCGTCGAGGACAGGATCGCCGGCCTCACCGCGGGCGGCGACGACTACGTCACCAAGCCGTTCAGCCTGGAGGAGGTCGTGGCGCGGCTGCGCGGGCTGATCCGGCGCGCGGGCGCCGCCGACCGCCGCTCGGACTCCGTGCTGGTGGTCGGCGACCTCACCCTCGACGAGGACAGCCACGAGGTCTTCCGCGGCGGCGACAACATCCACCTCACCGCCACCGAGTTCGAGCTGCTGCGCTTTCTCATGCGCAACCCGCGGCGCGTGCTGAGCAAGGCGCAGATCCTGGACCGGGTGTGGTCGTACGACTTCGGCGGGCAGGCCAACGTCGTCGAGCTCTACATCTCCTACCTGCGCCGGAAGATCGACGCCGGCCGCGAACCGATGATCCACACCCGGCGCGGAGCCGGTTACCTGATCAAGCCCGCCGTCTCATGAGCGGGCGGCGGCGGCCGCGTGCGGGGAGGCGGCGCACCGGACAGCCGCGCACCCTGCGGACGCGGCTCGTCGTCGCGTCGGTGGTGCTGATCGCCGTGGTCTGCTCGGTGATCGCCACGGTGACGACACTCGCGCTGCGCTCCCATCTGTACGAGCAGCTGGACGGCCGCCTGCACGAGGTGGCGATGCGGGCCGCCGGTGGTTTCCACCCGCCGGGCGACCACGACGTCCTGACGCCGCAGCGGCAGCGCAGGGGCACCGACCTGTCCGAATTCGTCCAGGGCCCGCAGCCGGACTCCACGATCGTCGCGAGGGTCGAGGACGGCTCCATCACCGACGCCAAGGTCGGCAAGAAGGCGAACGACGACAACAACGTCCCGCGCAGGGAGGCCGAGTCCCTCACCGGCGCCCAGCTCGCCGCCCTCGGCTCCGCCGCCCGGGACCGGGCCGTGCACAGCGTGGACATCCCCGGCCTCGGCGGGTACCGCGTCCAGTACGTGACCGGCCCCAGCGGGTCCTACTACGTCGCGGTCCCCACCTCCGACGTGGACAACACCATCGACACCCTGATCCTGGTCGAGATCAGCGTCACCGCCGCAGGCCTCATCGCCGCCTCCCTCGCCGGCGCCGCGATCGTGGGCGTCGCCCTGCGCCCCCTGCGCCGGGTCGCCGCCACCGCCACACGGGTCTCCGAACTCCCCCTGCACACCGGCGAGGTGATCCTCAGCGAGCGGGTGCCCGAGCCGGAGACGGATCCGCACACGGAGGTCGGCCGGGTCGGCACCGCGCTGAACCGGATGCTCGACCACGTCCACGGCGCCCTGCTCGCCCGCCAGCAGAGCGAGACACGGGTACGGCAGTTCGTCGCGGACGCCAGCCACGAGCTGCGCACCCCCCTGGCCTCCATACGCGGCTACGCCGAACTCACCCGCCGCGGACACGAACGGGTGGGCCCCGACACCCGGCACGCCCTGGCCCGTATCGAGTCCGAGGCCGGGCGGATGACGCTGTTGGTGGAGGACCTGCTGCTGCTGGCCCGGCTGGACGCGGGCCGGCCGCTGCGGTTCGAGCGGACCGACCTCGTACCGCTCGTGGTGGACACCGTCAGCGACGCGCGCGCGGCCGGGCGGGACCACAACTGGCGGCTGGACCTGCCCGACGAGCCCGCGCTCGTGCCGGCGGACGCGGCCCGGCTCCAGCAGGTCCTGGTCAACCTGCTGGCCAACGCCCGTACGCACACCCCGCCCGGCACGACCGTCACCGCACGCGTGCGACGGCGCGGGCGATGGCTGTGCGTGGACGTCGAGGACGACGGGCCGGGCATCCCGCGAGAGCTGCTGCCGCACGTCTTCGAACGGTTCGCGCGCGGCGACACCGCGCGCTCGCGCGCCACCGGCTCCACCGGTCTCGGCCTCGCCATCGTCCAGGCCGTGGCGAGCGCGCACGGCGGCGCCGTGACCGCCGACAGCGTGCCCGGGCGGACGGTGTTCACCGTGCACCTGCCCGCGCCGCACCCCGCAGCTCCCGCGTTCTCCGCCGGGGCGGCCGGCCGGATCTCCGGCTCACAGGGTCAGCACAGCCTCAGCACACAGGCACGACAGGCCACTTGAGAAGAGTCGGTGCCATGCCAACCGACTCTTCTTCCGGCACCCTGCCGGCGCGGGAGCACCTCCCGGCCGACGACGCCGGTACGCCCGTCCTGGACATAGTGATCCCCGTATACAACGAGGAGAAGGACCTCGGGCCGTGTGTGCTCCGGCTGCACGAGCACCTCACACGCACCTTCCCGTACGCCTTCAGCATCACGATCGCGGACAACGCCTCCACGGACACCACCCCGCGGGTCGCCGCCCGGCTGGCCGCCGAGCTGCCCGGGGTCGGGACCTTCCGCCTGGAGCAGAAGGGCCGCGGCCGGGCCCTGAGGACCGTCTGGTCCGCCTCCCGGGCGCCGGTCCTCGCCTACATGGACGTGGACCTGTCCACCGACCTCAACGCGCTGCTGCCGCTGGTCGCGCCGCTGATCTCCGGCCACTCCGACCTCGCCATCGGCTCCCGGCTCACCCGCAGTTCGCGGGTGGTGCGGGGCGCCAAGCGGGAGTTCATCTCCCGCACCTACAACCTGATCCTGCGCGGCTCGCTCCAGGCCCGGTTCTCCGACGCCCAGTGCGGCTTCAAGGCGATCCGGCGCGATGTCGCCCAGGTGCTGCTGCCGCTGGTCGAGGACACCGGCTGGTTCTTCGACACCGAGATGCTGGTGCTGGCCGAGCGGGCCGGGCTGCGCATCCACGAGGTGCCGGTCGACTGGGTCGACGACCCCGACTCCACGGTCCACATCGTGCGGACCGCGACCGATGACCTCAAGGGCGTGTGGCGCGTGGGGAAGGCCCTGGCCACCGGTTCGCTGCCGCTGGACCGGCTCACCCGCCCCTTCGGCGACGACCCGCGCGACCGCGAGATCCAGGACGTGCCGAGGGGACTGGCCCGCCAGCTCGTCGGCTTCTGCGTGGTCGGCGGCCTGTCCACGCTCTTCTACCTGCTGCTCTACAGCGCCTTCCGGCAGTTCTGCGGCTCGCAGAGCGCCAACGCGCTCGCCCTGCTGGTCTCGGCGGTCGCCAACACCGCCGCGAACCGGCGGCTCACCTTCGGAGTGCGGGGGCGCGGCGGCGCGGTCCGCCACCAGGCGCAGGGCCTGGTCGTCTTCGCCATCGGCCTGGCGCTCACCAGCGGCTCGCTGGCCGCTCTGAACGCGGCGAGCAGCAGCCCGGCGCACTCCACCGAACTCGCGGTGCTCATCGCCGCCAACCTCGCGGCGACCGTCCTGCGCTTCCTCCTCTTCCGCGCCTGGGTCTTCCCGGACCGGCAGGGCTCCTACGACGCCCACGATGCCCACGACTCCTACGGCGCGTACGGCCCGTACGGCGCCCACTGGGGCGACTCGGCCGTGCCGCTCCAGCCGGTGCGTCCGCGCCACACCGATCCGAGGGAAGCCCGATGACGACCGAGTACGACAGGACGAGCCGGCCGGAGGGTGCGGGGCCGTCCTCCTGGGGGCCGCCCCCGACCGCACCGCCCGCGCCGACCGCATCCACCACACCGACCGCATCCACCACACCGACCGCATCCACCACACCGACCACCTCCACCTCACCGACGACGTCCACCCCACCGCCCGCACCCGCTGCCGCAGGGTGGCCCGGCCGGCCCGGGGATCCACGCTGGGGCCGGCCCGCCTTCCTCGGCCTCCTCCTGGCCACCGGACTCCTCTACCTCTACGACCTGAGCGCCTCCGGCTATGCCAACTCCTTCTACTCGGCGGCCGTCCAGGCGGGCAGCAAGTCCTGGAAGGCGTTCTTCTTCGGCTCCCTCGACGCGGGCAACGCCATCACCGTCGACAAGCCCCCGGCCGCGCTGTGGCCGATGGGCCTGTCGGTACGGATCTTCGGCCTGAACTCGTGGGCGATCCTCGTCCCCGAGGTGATCATGGGCGTCCTCACGGTCGCCGTGGTTCACGCGGCCGTGCGCCGCCGGTTCGGCCCGGCCGCAGGACTGATCGCGGGCGCGGTGCTCGCGCTCACCCCGGTCGCGGCGCTGATGTTCCGCTTCAACAACCCCGACGCGCTGCTCGCGCTGCTGATGTCGCTCACCGTCTACTTCGTCGTCCGGGGCCTCGAGGACGGCCGGACCAAGTGGCTGGTGTGGGCGGGCGTGGCGGTCGGCTTCGCCTTCCTGACCAAGACCCTCCAGGCCTTCCTGATCCTGCCCGCCCTCGCCCTGGTGTACGGCGTCCGCGCGCCCGTCGCGCTGAGGAAGCGGCTCGGGCAGCTCGCCCTCGCCGCGGTGGCGCTCGTCGTCTCCGGCGGCTGGTGGGTCGCGATCGTCGAGCTGTGGCCCGCCTCCTCGCGCCCGTACATCGGCGGCTCGCAGCACAACAGCTTCCTGGAGCTGACCTTCGGCTACAACGGCCTCGGCCGGATCAACGGTGACGAGACCGGCAGCGTGGGCGGCGGAGGGGGCCCCGGGGGCGGCGGCACGGGCCATTGGGGAGCGACCGGCTGGAACCGGATGTTCGACTCCGAGACCGGCGGCCAGATCTCCTGGCTGCTCCCGGCCGCGCTGATCCTGCTCGTCGGGGGCCTCGTGCTCACCCGCAGGGCCGGCCGCACGGACCCGGCCCGCGGCGCGTTCCTCGCCTGGGGCGGCTCGCTGCTGATGACCGCGCTCGTCTTCAGCTACATGGCGGGCATCTTCCACCAGTACTACACCGTCGCCCTCGCGCCCTACGTCGCCGCGGTGGTCGGCATGGGCGCGGCGGCCCTGTGGGAGCAGCGCGCGCGGACCTGGGCGTCGCTCACCCTGGCGGCCGCCGTCACGGCGACCGCGGGCTGGGGGTACGTCCTGCTCAACCGCACTCCTGACTACCTGCCCTGGCTGAAGTGGCTGGTTCTGGTCGGCGGACTGGCCGCTGCCCTCGGCCTTGTCTTCGCGGGCCGGCTCGGCGGGCCGCTCGCGCTCGCGGTGGTCTCCGCGGCCGTCGTCACCTCGCTGGCCGGGCCGGCGGCGTACACGCTGAGCACGGTGGACTCCGCGCACACGGGCTCGATCCCGACGGCCGGCCCGGCGGGTGCGAGCAGGATGGGCTTCGGCGGCCGCGGCGGCGGGCCGGGCGGCGCCCTGCCGGGATGGAACGGCCGGAACGGCCGGAGCCAGCAGAATGGCAACGGCGACGGCGCCGGCGGCTTCCCCGGCGGGGGACTCCCGGGCCAGGGACAAGGACAGGGCCAGGGTCAGGGCATGCCGAACGGCAACGGCTTTCCCGGCGCGGGAGCGGGCGCCGGCGGCGGCACGGCCCAGGGCGAGCGCGGCCGCATGGGCGGCGCCGGAGGCGGCCTGCTCGACGGCGCGAAGGTCTCCTCCGCGGCCAAGAGGCTGCTGGAGACCGACGCCTCCCGGTACACCTGGGTCGCCGCGTCCATCGGCTCGCAGAACGCGGCAAGCTACCAGCTCGCCACCGGTGACCCGGTGATGGCGATCGGCGGCTTCAACGGCACCGACCCCTCCCCGACCCTCGCCCGGTTCAAGGAGTACGTGGCCGAGGGCAGGATCCACTACTTCATCGCCGGCGGCGGCATGGGCGGCCGGATGGGAGGCGGCGGCACCTCCGCGCAGATCACCTCTTGGGTGGAGAAGAACTTCACGAAGGTGACGGCCGGCTCGGCCGGCTTCTACGACCTCACCCGGAAGAAGAGCTGATCCGGGACGGGAGACGGCAGGGGGCGGTGGCCGGCCGGGCCACCGCCCCCTCGTTGTTGCCGCGCGCGGCGCAGCGGGCACACTCCGGATGGCATTCCGGGACCGCCGGGGTGGGAACGCTCAGAGAGGTGCGCCATGGTGAGGGCAGCCCAGCGGGCCAAGGACACCGCGCGGACCAGCGTCTGGCTGGAGGGCAAGGCACGCCGGGGCGGGCGCGGCGGCGGGCAGCCCTCCGGGCTTGACCGGGAGCGGATCACCGAGGCCACGGTGCGGCTGCTGGACGCCGAGGGGCTGTCCCGCTTCTCCATGCGCCGGCTGGCCGCCGGGCTGAACGTCACGGCGATGTCCGTGTACTGGTACGTCGACACCAAGGACGACCTGCTGGAACTCGCCCTGGACGCGGCCTTCGGCGAGCTGCGGCTGCCCCCGGAGGACGCCTGCGCCGACTGGCGCGAGCAGCTGCGCGGTCTCGCCGCCGGGTACCGGGAGCTGCTGGTGCGCCACCCGTGGCTGTCGCCGCTCGTCGGCACGTTCCTCAACATCGGCCCGAACTCGCTCGCCTTCTCGGGCGCCGTGCAGCGGATCATCCGCCGCACCGGGCTGCCCGAGCACCGGCTGACCGGGGCGATCGCGGCCGTCTTCCAGTTCGTGTACGGCTACGGCACGGTCGAGGGGCACTTCGTGGCCCGCTGCGCCGGGGCGGGCATGGCCCCGGACGACTACTTCCGGCACGCGATGAGCGCCGCCACACGGGCGCCGGACGCCGCCGAGGTGCTGCGGGAGTCGGCGCACATGATGTCGGCGCGCGGCGGCGAGACGGTAGGCGAGATGCTGGACCGCGACTTCGCCTTCGCCCTGGACCTGCTGATCGCCGGCATCGAGGCCATGGTCGCCCGCGCCTGACCCTCCGGTGCCACTGCCCCTCCAGTCGCCCGCCCGTGCCTGCCTCTCCGGTCCGCGCGCCTGCCTCTCCGGTCGCCCGCGCCTGACCCTCGGGCCTCCGCCCGGCGCTCGGGCCCTGCGCCGGCGCTCGCGTCCTCCCCCGCCCCGCCCGCCCCGTACCCCCTTCTCAGTCCCCGTTCACCAGCCGGGCCGGGAAGCCTCCCGTGGCCACCGGTCCCCAGCGCTCGGGTGTGATCCGGATGATCGACTTGCCCTGCCGGAGCATGGCCTCGCGGGACTCGTCCCAGTCCGGGTGCTCACCGGCGATGTTGCGGTAGTACTCCACGAGCGGCTCCACGGAGTCGGGCGCGTCCACGACCTCGGCGGTGCCGTCGATCTGGACCCACGGCCCGTTCCACTCGTCGCTCAGCACGACAAGGCTCACCCGGGCGTCCCTCCGGGCGTTGCGGGTCTTGGCCCGCTCCGGGTAGGTGGAGACCACGATCCGGCCGGAGTCGTCCACCCCGCAGGTCAGCGGGGAGGCCTGCGGGCCGCCGTCCGCGCGCCGGGTCAGCAGCAGGGCGCGGTGGCGGGGCCGTACGAAGTCCAGCAGTTCCTCGCGCGTCACGCGCGTGTTGGTCGCGATGTTCGGTGCCATGCCCGCAGCCTAGGCGCCCGGGGGCGCGCGGTGGCCGACCCCGCCGTGCCTGCCGTCGGCGGGGTCGGTCAGGCGCGCAGCGCCCCGGTGAGGTCACCGTGGACCGGCACGTCGCGGCGTACGCCGGTCAGCTCCAGGACGCGGTAGGGCACTCCGTCCGGGGTCGCCACCACCCGGAGCCGTACCCCGGGTGGCAGCCCGTGCCGTACGTCCTCGACGAGGCGGGCGCCCTGGGAGTCCATGAAGTCGGTACGGGTGAGGTCCAGGACCAGGACCTCCAGGCGCCCGGCGCGGGCGCGCGCGCAGGCGAGCACGCCGCTGCACAGCGCGGGCGCGTTGGAGAGGTCGATCTCCGATGGCAGTACGAGCAGGGTGTGCCCGGGCAGGTCGAGCACCCGGCACGGGGCGGAGAAAGGGGTCACGGCACTCACCTGGCAGAAGGCAGACATCCATCCGGTCTCAGGGAGGCCGCTTCCTGACCCGTCCGGCTCCATTCCACCACTTGCGCGCGCTGGTTCAAAAGGGGTGGGGCCCGACCGTCGACCTGGGGGAACCTGCACGCCCGGACGAGATAAGGTTCTGTTCGTCCTGTGCTCGCAGTCGGGAATGTGCTGCGGAGCTCTCCTGCGCATGGCCGTAGTGCCGTGCATGCCGAAGAGGTTCGTGGTGCCTGCGTCCGACTTTTCTGAATCACCCCGTTTTGCGGGGGATTTCGAGCTGGCCGAAGCCCTGGTGGCGGCGGCCCGGCGACTGCACGAAACGGTCACCCCGCGCAGCACCATGGACGCGGCCGTGCGGCTCGCCGTGGGTCTGCTGCCGGGCGCCGAGCAGGCCGGCATCTCCGTCCTGGAGCGCGGCGGCAACCGGCGCACGGTCGCCTGGACCGACGAGTCGGTGCGCGCGGTCGAGGCGGGTGTACCGGGCCGTACCAAGCCGTCGCACTGGGAGCACCTGTGGCACGAGCCCGTGGTGCGGGTGGCGGACAGCGAGACCGAGGAGGGCGGGGAGCCGCTGGCCGTCCTCGGCCTGCGCTCGGCGCTCGCGCTGCGGCTGCGTGCCGACAGGCGGCGGCTGACCGTGCTCACCGCCTACGCCGGCAAGCCGCACGTCTTCGACGAGGCCGCCACGCGGGTCGGCCGCCTGTTCACCGCGCACGTCAGCCTCGCCCTGGAGTCGGCGACCGTGCGCGAGCAGCTCACCGAGGCGATGCGCACCCGGGACTTGATCGGCCAGGCCACGGGCATCCTGATGGAGCGCATGAACATCGACGCGGCGGAGTCCTTCGACAGCCTGGTGCGCGCATCGCAGCGGGAGAACGTCAAGCTGCGCGATCTCGCCCGCCGGATCGTGGACGCGAACAACGCCACACGCGAGGCGGGGAGTTGATCGCCGAAACGGGGACAAAAGCAACGGTATGAGACCCGAGACTCCGCCCGAACCCCTGGATGAGGCGATCGCGCGTGGCGGCGGCCTGGACACTCTGCTGCGGGATCTGACCGACCGCGCCGTCCAGGCGGTACCCGGCGCGGCCGCCTGCAGCATCACCGTCCGCCGGGGCGAGCGCCTGCTGACCCTGGCCGGCAGCAGCGGCCTGCCCAGCGGCCTGGACCTGCGCCAGTACGAGGACGGCAGCGGGCCGTGCGTGTCGGCGGCCCGGACCGGCGACGAGCGGTACGTCCCCGACACGGCGAAGGAGACCCGCTGGCCCGACTACACGCGCTACGCCCTCTCCGTCGGCGTGCGCTGTGTGCTGGCCCTGCCGCTCGAGGTGCCGGGCGAGACGGGCGCGGCGCTGAACCTGTACGGACTCGAACCGGACGGGCTGGCCGCCGACCGCGAGCGGGCGCGCGCCTTCGCCGCGCGGGTCGCCGACGCCGTGACGGTCGCGCTGCACGTCGAGGGGGAGGGCGCCGCCGCGCCGGACGTGCGTACCGCCCTGCTCTCCCGCAGCGTCATCGACCAGGCCATCGGCATCCTGATGGCCCAGGAGCGGGTCGACGCCCAGCGCGCGCTGGAGCGGCTGCGCAACATGTCCCAGCACCGCAACACCAAGCTGCGCGACCTGGCCGCCGACCTGGTCTCGCGGGCCGCCACACCCCGGCGGTCCCCGCGCCCCCCGTTCCCCCCGCGCTTCCCGTCAGGCCACGGGCAGTGACTCGCCCTGCACGGCCTGGACGTCCAGCTCCACCCTGAGGGTGGTGCCGATGGCGGCGATGCCCGCCTGGAGGACCTGGTTGTAGTTCATGGCGAAGTCCTCGCGGCGCAGTTCCGTCGTCGCGCGGAAGGCGGCGCGGGTGCCGCCCCAGGGGTCGGCTCCGGTGCCGAGGTAGGCGAGGTCGAGGTCGACGGGGCGGACCACGCCGTGCATGGCGAGCTCGCCGTGGACCGTCCAGCGGTCCGAGCCGGCCGCCGTCAGGCCGGTGGAGCGGTAGGTGATCTCCGGGTGGCGCTCCGCGTCCAGGAAGTCCGGCGACTTCAGGTGGCCGTCGCGCATGCCGTTGCCGGTGTCGATGGACGCGGCGCGGATGACCGCCTCCACGCGGGACTTGGTGATGTCGTCCGGGGCGATCTCGATGGTGCCCGCGAACTCGGTGAACCGCCCGTGCACGCTGGAGATGCCCAGGTGCTGGGCGACCGCGGCGACCGAGGAGTGGGCCGGGTCGATGGTCCACGGCCCCGGCGGGGGCAGCTCCGTGCCGCCCTGGCGGGCCAGCGTCACCGTGCCGACCTCGGCCCGGCCGCTGGCGGTGACGATCGCGCTGGAGGCCGCCGGCGCGTAGCCGACGGCGGTGACGATGACCGTGTACGCGCCGGGCGCCAGCTCGGTCGCGTCCCGCACGGCGCCCTCGGCGTCGGCCTCGGCCCGTACCACCTGCGTGCCCGTCATGTCGGTCACCGTGACGACCGCGTGCGACACGGCCCATCCGTCCCGGGTGCGGATCCTCGCGGTCAGTCCCATCCCGTTTTCTCCCTGCACATCCATACAAATCGGTCGCATAAGACCGGCCCGTGGCGGGGCGCTCCGCCGCTCAGGGAGCGCCCCGCACACGGGCCGGGGTCGAACTACTCGCCGGGGTGGGCGAGTTCGATGTCGTGGTCGTCGACTCCGCGGCCGGTGACCGTCAGAGCCGTCGCCACCGGCGGGTAGCCCGTCGCGATGACGGTGTACTCGCCGCTGCCGAGGTCGGTGAAGGCGTACGCGCCGTCCGCCCCGGTGGTGGCCGTGCCGGCCACGTTGCCCGCCGCGTCGACGAGCGTCACCCGGGCGTCCGCGAGCGGACCGTGCGGGGAGCGCACCACGCCCTGGAGCCGGGCGCCGGAGGGCAGGTCGATCTCGACCCGGGTGACCCCGGTGCCGCCCACCTCGACGGGCAGCGCCCGCGGCCGGTAGCCGTCGGCGTTGACCGCCACGGTCACCGCGCCCGGCACCAGCTCGGCGAAGGAGAACTCGCCGTTCTCCCCGGTGGCCCCGGTGGCCAGCAGGTCGCCGCGGACGTCGGTGACGATCACCATGGCGTCCTTGACCGGCAGCCCGGACTCGGCGGCCCGGACCACACCGCTCAGGCCGCTGGTGCCGCTGAGCAGGATGTCGTACGCCACCGGCTCACCGTTGACCACGATCGTGGACGCCTGCGGCTGGAAGCCGTCGGCGGAGGCGATCAGGACGTAGGAGCCCGCGCCGGGCGCGTCCACCGCGTAGGCGCCGTCGGCCTGCGCGACCGACCGGCCCAGCTGGCGGCCGGCCAGCGAGATCAGCGTGACCGCGGCCTGCGGCACCGGCGCGCTCTCGGCGCCCCGGACGAAGCCGCGCACCGGGATGCCGCCGCCGGAGCCCGCGCCCGTGGCGCCCGGCGCCACCGTGGCGACCGCGACCGGCAGCCGCGTGCCCTCGGGACCCGTCTCGGTGGTGGAGGCGGCGGACGCCCAGCTCGGCACCCGCTCCCCGTCCGGGGTGAAGGTGTCACCGGCGGCCTCGGCGGCCGGCGCGATGGCCGGGTCCTGGGCCTCGGCGACGGTGGGAGCCGCGGCCGGGTCCAGCGGGGCGGCCTCGCCGTCGGCGGCCTGGGCCAGCGCGCCCTTGGTGCGCAGCGGCACCTCCTTGATGAACAGCGTGATCAGGAAGGCGACCGCGGCGAGCGCGGCGGCGTACAGGAAGATGTCCGCGATGCCGTGCCCGTAGGCGCTCTCCATGACCGTGCGCAGCGGCCGCGGCAGCTTGTTCATGTCGGGGATGGTGTCCGTGCCGGAGCCGGAACCCGACGCGAGCTTGGCGTACCTGGGGCCGAGGTCGGCCAGGCCGTCCTTGACGTAGCCGGTGATCCGGTTGGCCATCACCGCGCCCAGCGCAGAGACGCCCACCGCACCGCCCAGGGAGCGGAAGAAGGTGACCGTGGAACTGGCCGAGCCGAGGTCGTGCGGGTCGACCTGGTTCTGCGTGCACAGCACCAGGTTCTGCATCATCATGCCGATGCCGAGACCCAGCAGGGCCATGAAGACGGCCATCTTCCAGTACGCGGTGTCGTAGCGGATGGTGCCCAGCAGGCCGAGGCCGGCCGTCACCAGCACGCCACCGCTGACCAGCCACGCCTTCCAGCGGCCGGTGCGGGTGATGAACTGCCCCGAGACGGTGGAGGAGACGAACAGACCGCCGATCATCGGGATGGTCATGACGCCGGACATCGTCGGCGACTTGTCGCGGGCCAGCTGGAAGTACTGGCTGAAGAACACCGTGCCGGTGAACATCGCGATGCCCACGAACAGCGAGGCGAGCGAGGCTAGCGTGATGGTGCTGTTGCGGAACAGCCGCAGCGGGATGATCGGCTCCGCGGCCTTGGCCTCCACCAGCACGAACAGCGCGCCGAGGACGACCGAGCCGCCGACCATCACGTACGTCTGCCACGAGATCCAGTCGTACTTGTCACCGGCGAAGGTGACCCAGACCAGCAGCAGCGAGACGGCGGCCGAGATCAGGGTGGCGCCGCCCCAGTCGACCTTGACCTCCCGCTTGACCACGGGCAGGTGCAGAGTCTTCTGCAGCACGATCAGCGCGATCACCGCGAAGGGCACGCCGACGTAGAAGCACCAGCGCCAGCCCAGCCAGGAGGTGTCGGTGATGACACCGCCGAGCAGCGGGCCGCCGACGGTGGCGACGGCGAACGTGGCGCCGAGGTAACCGGAGTAACGGCCCCGCTCACGCGGGGAGATCATCGCGGCCATGACGATCTGCGCCAGGGCGGACAGACCGCCGACGCCGATGCCCTGGACCACGCGGCAGGCGATCAGCATGCCGGGGTTCTGCGAGAGCCCCGCCGCCATCGACGCGACGACGTAGATGACGAGGGCTATCTGGACGAGTGCCTTCTTGCTGTACAGGTCGGCGAGCTTGCCCCACAGGGGAGTGGCCGCGGTCATCGACAGCAGGGCGGCGGTGACGACCCAGGTGTAGGCGGACTGGCCGCCGCCGAGGTCGCCGATGATGTGCGGCAGGGCGTTGGAGACGATCGTGGACGACAGGATCGCCACGAACATGCCGAGCAGCAGCCCGGACAGGGCCTCCATGATCTGCCGGTGCGTCATCGGTGCACCGCCGGGAGAGCCTCCCCCGTGCTTGGCGTGAGCCCGCACACCGGCTGGTGTGGTCGTTGCCATGGGCTTCCTTTACTTACGTGCTTGCGGGTGTACGGGTGGTCTCTTCGACTACGGGCGCGGGCGGCCGGGCCGGAGCGGACCGGCAGTCGCCGAAGCTGGCGCGCAGGCGTGTCATCAGCTGGATGAGCTGGCCGACCTCGTCGTCGGTCCAGTCGCTCAGCCGCTCGGCGAACAGCTGGGTGGTCCGCCGGTACATGTCGTCGAGCCGGTGCTGTCCCGCGGGCGTCAGGCGCAGGATGCGCGAGCGCTTGTCCGCGGGGTCCTGCAGGCGGTCGATCCAGCCGCGCGCGGCGACGTGCGCGACATGGCGGCTGGTGACCGACATGTCCACGGAGAGCAGCTCGGCCAGCTTGCTCATGCGCATGTCCCCGTGGCGGCCGAGCAGGGTCAGCACGGCGGCGGAGCCGGCCGGGCAGTCGGACGGCAGGATGCGTCCCATGTCCCGCTTCACGGCCCCGACGGCACTGAGCTGACGCGCCAGCTCTTCGTACTGCGCCTGCTCAGCCATCACACCTCCCGTATTCGTTGCTTAGGGCAACCATAAACACGGTTGGTTGCTGCAGGCAAATAAATGGGGGTCCGGCGCCGCAAAAACTTGGCAAAGGCAAGTATTGCGAATGTAAAGGTCCAGGTGGTTGTGCTGATCAGCCGGGGTGGGCCCCCTCTTGGGTCCCACCGGGGGATTCGCTAGTGTCTCGGGCCATGGCTAACACCCAGGGCCCCCAGGGCAACTACGACCCCGCCGGCAGCACCCAGATGTTCCGCGCGTTCGTCGACGAGGCCGCCGCCCCCCAGGGCAGGCAGCAGGAGGCCGCCTCCTCCGGCCCGCGGATCGGCCTGATCGTCGGCGTGGTGGTCGCGGTGGCGATCGTCGCGGCCGTCGCCTGGCTCGCGCTCAAGTAGTCCGCGGGCCCGCACCCGCGGGCCCCGGCTCACTGCCTCCCCGGCTCCCTACTTCCACTGGACCGCGACGTCCCGCGTCTCGATGTGCATGCCCAGCGGCACCCGCCAGGCGTCCACGCACACGGTCCAGCTCCCGTCCTTCCGCGCGCCGGCCCCGATCGGCGCCGGGAGCGCCTCGCTCGACTCCACCGTGCCCCAGTCGATCCCGAGCGCGCCGATGATGTGCGTCCCGAGCGTCACCGTGCCCGAACGCACCGCCGTGCCGCCCGAGTTGCGGAAGGTCACGGTGACCTTCTCGCACCACCGCCGGTCCGTGCCCTCCCGCGCGGGCTCGCCCGCGCTCAGCCGGGCAGGAGTGGGAGCGGGAGGCGCGGAGGACGGCGGGGGCTCCGGTGACGGGGGCGGTGAGGGCGGTGACGCGGGCCCGGGGGGTGCCGTACGGCCGTCGCCGCCGCCCGGTGAGGACGGGGATACCGGCGAACTGCCGTCGCTGGGCCCGGGATTGGCCCCCTGGCCGCCCGTAGGGGCCCCGGCGCCCGTGGAGCCTCCCGGCCCCGAACCGCCGGACGCCGTACCGGACTGCGTACCGCCGCCGGCCCGACTGCCTCGCCCCCAAGGCGAGTTGCCGACCCCCGGCGCCCCCTCGCCCCCGCTCGCCCCGGAGTCACCGCCTTGGCCGCCCCCGTCGAGCGGGACCAGCGTCACGGACCCCGTAGGTGCGGCCCTCCCCGGGGCCCTGGACGGTCCGCCGGCCGGTCCCACGGCGACGTACCCGCCCCCACCGCCGTCCCCGCAGGCGGCGAGGGCCCCGGCCAGACACACGACGGCCGCCGAGGCGGCCGTGACGGCGCCTCGACGGCCACGAGTCGAAGTCACCCATGGCATCGCGCCATGGTGTCTGACGCTCCGTCAAATAGGAAGCGTACTGCGGCGGTCAGTCGGAGATCAGGCCCTCGCGCAGCTGGGCCAGGGTCCGGGTCAGCAGCCGGGAGACGTGCATCTGGGAGATGCCGACCTCCTCGCCGATCTGCGACTGGGTCATGTTGGCGAAGAAGCGCAGCATGATGATGCGGCGCTCGCGGGGCGGGAGCTTGGCGAGCAGGGGCTTGAGCGACTCCCGGTACTCCACGCCCTCCAGCGCCGTGTCCTCGTAGCCCAGGCGGTCGGCCAGGGAGCCCTCGCCGCCGTCGTCCTCGGGGGCCGGGGAGTCGAGCGAGGAGGCGGTGTAGGCGTTGCCCACGGCGAGGCCGTCGACCACGTCCTCCTCCGACACGCCCAGTGCGGCGGCGAGTTCGGCCACCGTGGGCGAGCGGTCCAGCCGCTGCGACAGCTCGTCGCTGGCCTTCGTCAGCGCCAGCCGCAGCTCCTGGAGGCGCCGGGGCACCCGCACCGACCAGGACGTGTCCCGGAAGAAGCGCTTGATCTCGCCGACCACGGTGGGCATCGCGAAGGTCGGGAACTCCACGCCCCGCTCGCAGTCGAAGCGGTCGATCGCCTTGATCAGGCCGATCGTGCCGACCTGGACGATGTCCTCCATCGGCTCGTTGCGGGAGCGGAAGCGGGCGGCCGCGTAGCGGACCAGGGGGAGGTTGAGCTCGATCAGGGTGTCCCGCACGTAGGCCCGCTCGGGGCTGTCGGCGTCGAGTGCGGCGAGCCGCAGGAACAGGGAGCGGGACAGGGTCCGGGTGTCGATGGCTTCCGAGGCCGGGAGAACCGGTGCCTCAGCGGCCGCGAGGGCCGCAACGTCGTCGAGGGCGTCGAGCGCCTCGAGCTCCTTGGCAGGGGTCTCGCTCTTGCTGAGCGTCAGCACCTCGGAGCTGCCCTGATCTGCGGACATGCCACCCCCTCTGGGTCGCGGGACGGTCGCGGCCTGCGCCCTCCCGACGGAGAACTCAGCCCTCACCTGAATACCGGAGCCGAAGCCGCGGCAAACGCGCTTGAGGAAGAATGTCACATGTCGGCAACGCGCTGTAGTGACTTGTCGACATCCGAGACGCGAATCCGCCCTGGAAAAAGGGGGTCTGACGGTCTTTCGGGTCCGTGGTGTCGGGATCCGCCCTGGTGAGGGATTCGCCCGTGACGGTTACGCCTCGATCCTGTTTGCGGATCGAAGGCGCTGGAAGCTACGCGCGAGTAGCCGCGAGACGTGCATCTGGGAGACGCCGAGTTCGGCGCTGATCTGCGACTGGGTGAGATTGCTGTAGTAGCGCAGCAGCAGAATTCTCTGTTCCCGCTCGGGCAGTTGGACCAGGAGGTGGCGGACGAGGTCGCGGTGCTCCACGCCGTCGAGCGCGGGGTCCTCGTAGCCGAGCCGGTCGAGGAGCCCGGGCAGCCCGTCGCCCTCCTGGGCCGCCTCCAGGGAGGTCGCGTGGTACGACCGCCCGGCCTCGATGCAGGAGAGCACCTCGTCCTCGGTGATCCGCAGCCGCTCGGCGATCTCGGCGGTCGTGGGGGAGCGGCCGAAGGCGGTGGTCAGGTCCTCGGTGGCGCTGTTGACCTGCACCCACAGCTCGTGCAGCCGGCGCGGGACGTGGACGGTGCGCACGTTGTCGCGGAAGTAGCGCTTGATCTCGCCGACGACGGTCGGCATGGCGAAGGTCGGGAACTGCACGCCCCGGTCGGGGTCGAAGCGGTCGATGGCGTTGATCAGGCCGATGGTGCCGACCTGGACGACGTCCTCCATCGGCTCGTTGCGGGAGCGGAAGCGGGCGGCCGCGTAGCGCACCAGCGGGAGGTTGGCCTCGATGAGCGCCCCGCGCACGCGGGCGTGCTCGGCCGTGCCCGGTTCGAGCTCCTTCAACTGGGTGAACAGCACCTGGGTGAGGGCGCGGGTGTCGGCGCCGCGCCGCTTCTCCGGTGCCGGAGCGCAGGCCGCGGCAGCGGGTGCCTCCTCCGCTTCCTCCTGGGGCGGCGCAGTACTGGCCGACAAGGTCAACGCCACCTCTTCGTCGATCAACTCATCCGTCAAAAGCGGTCATAGCATCACAAGACAGGTGCATCGTGTTCAAGCACCGCATATGCACGTGTTGAGGAGTGAAATAGGGCATACGGTGCAAAAAAGGCCCCGCTGCCGTATGGCGGCGGGACCTCGGGGGGCGGGCCGGAACCGGGTGCGGACCGGCACCCGTACCGCCGGCTCAGAACTCGTAGTCGGCGATCACCCAGGTGGAGAACTCGCGCCACAGCGCGACGCCGGCCTGGTGGGCCGGGTGCTCCAGGTAGCGCTTGAGCGCGTCGGCGTCCTCGACCGCCGAGTTGATCGCGAAGTCGTGGGCGATCGGGCGGTCGCTGATGTTCCAGCCGCACTCCCAGAAGCGCAGCTCGTCGATCTGCCCGCCGAGGGCGCGGAACGCCTCGGCGCCCGCCACGACGCGCGGGTCGTCGCGGGAGACGCCTTCATCGAGCTTGAAGAGGACCAGGTGCCGGATCATCATTTCCCTCCGTTGGCGACCCAGGTCATGAAGTCGCCGATGGCCTTCGCGGCGTCCGAAATGCCCTCGAAGCCTATCTGGACGTAGCCGGCGGCCTTGGCCGGGTCCGTAATGATCACATAGAGCACGAAGACCACGAGCGCGTAGACGGCGATCTTCTTGGCGTTCACCGCCATCGCGGTCTCCCCCTGTCGCGAGTTGCCCTGTCGTCGGCCGCGGCGGACCGAGTGTGTCGATGATCGCACGATGATGGCACGAAGGGCCCCGTCCGTCGGACGGGGCCCTTCACAAGCGGTAGCGGAGGGATTTGAACCCTCGGTGACTTGCGCCACACTCGCTTTCGAGGCGAGCTCCTTCGGCCGCTCGGACACGCTACCGAGGGAGACCTTACAGCACGGGAGGGCGTGGTCAGAAATCCGTTACCCGGCCACCGGCCGCCGGCCGGGGATCGCTTTCAGCGGGCTCGTCAGCGGGCCCGGAAGAAGTCGGTGAGCAGGGCCGCGCACTCGCTGGCGAGGACGCCCTCGATCACCTCGGGACGGTGGTTGAGCCGCCGGTCGCGTACGACGTCCCAGAGCGAGCCGGCGGCGCCCGCCTTCTCGTCCCGGGCGCCGTAGACCACCCGGTCCACGCGGGAGAGGACGGCCGCGCCCGCGCACATCGTGCACGGCTCCAGCGTGACCACCAGGGTGCAGCCGGACAGCCGCCACTGCCCGGTCCGCCCGGCGGCCCGCCGGATGGCGAGCACCTCGGCGTGCGCGGTCGGGTCGCCGGTGGCCTCCCGCTCGTTGTGCCCGGCGCCGAGCACGGTGGTGCCGTCACCGGCCAGCACGACGGCTCCCACGGGTACGTCGCCGCCCCGCACGGCACGCTCCGCCTGCTCCAGCGCGAGCCGCATCGCCTCGCGCCAGGGATCGCGTACGGGATCGGGTACGGGTTCGTGCACGGGACGGCGTGCGGGATCGGGCGTGCCGGAGGCGGCGGACGGCGGGTGTGCGGGGGCCGGAGGGTGTGCGGGAGCCGCCCCGGACGGCCGCCCGGGTTCGTCCGTCGGGTGGGGCGCGGTCAGCGGACCGTCTCCAGCACCTCCGAGGCGCCCAGGGCCTCGGCGATCGCGCTCAGCGCGTCCTCCGCGTCCAGGGCGCGCAGCTCCTTGGCGCTGACACCCAGGTCGTCGAGGATCTCGCCGTCGCCCAGCGGGCCGTGCGTGATGGTCTCCGCGGAGGGCGATTCCTCCTCGTCCTCCGCGGCGGACGAGGGCTCGCCGTCCTCCGTGCCGTCGAGGTCCAGGGAGTCCAGGTCGGTGCCGTCCTCTCCGGGTTCCCGGCCGAGCAGTTCGTCGGTGAGCAGGATCTCGCCGTACGAACTGCGGGCAGCGGCGGCGGCGTCCGAGACGTAGATACGAGGATCGTCCTCGCCGTCCACGCGGACGACGCCGAACCACGCGTCCTCCTGCTCGAGGAGGACGAGCACCGTGTCGTCGTCGGCCGAGGCTTCCCGGGCCAGATCGGCCAGGTCGGACAGCGTCTCCACGTCGTCGAGCTCTGTGTCGCTCGCTTCCCACCCGTCTTCGGTGCGCGCGAGCAGTGCGGCGAAGTACACCGTGACTCTCCCACTGGTCTTAGGCGTGCCGGTTGGGGGTCCCCCCGGCGGAGGTTCTGGGCGGAGAGAGCTGGGCTCCGAGCCCCACCCACTCGGAATCGTGGCAGAAACAAGGCGTTCAGGGGACGTCTTCGGCTCCCTGTGTCCGGCAGTTTTGATCGCAGGTCCGTAAAGGACTCACCAGCGCACTCGTTGCCGCCACCTGCGGATCGTACGCGGCTTTCCAACGGCGTCCACGCACGCCCACCTCCACAAAGTACGCGCGGAGTGTCGGTCTTCCCCCGCCGGGACCCCGCTCCGGCTCGCAGTCATGGGCCGTGGCCGCGGGCGGGGCCTACCAGCGGAACGTGCGCATGCGCATGGCGTGCCGCAGCCGGGCGGCTTTCGCGCGGCGGGGCTGGACGCGGTCCCGCAGTGCCCGGGCCTCGGCGAGCTCGCGCAGGAACCGGGCCCGGCGCCGGCGCCGCTCGCTGTCGGACTCCGGTGCGTCCGTGCTCCGGGACTCCTGGTCAGGCATTGGTTCACCACCCCACTCGCGGTCCCTCCCACTTTCCCTCCGATGGCGGGATTGATGCCAGATCGGCGGAGGTCGGGGGCGGGTGGGAGGGCGGCGGGCGGGCTCGGGGCCCGGTTAGTGTGGGCACATGCGTCTCCACGTCGTCGACCACCCCCTGGTCGCCCACAAGCTCACCACGCTGCGCGACCGCCGCACCGACTCCGCGACCTTCCGCCGGCTCGCCGACGAACTGGTCACCCTGCTCGCCTACGAGGCGACCCGGGACGTGCGCACCGAACAGGTCGACATCCACACGCCGGTCGCGCAGACCACCGGCGTCAAGCTCGCCCGGCCGCGCCCGCTGGTGGTGCCGATCCTGCGTGCCGGGCTCGGCATGCTGGACGGCATGGTCCGGCTGCTGCCGACCGCCGAGGTCGGCTTCCTCGGCATGGTCCGCAACGAGGAGACGCTGCAGGCCTCGACGTACGCCACGCGCATGCCGGACGACCTCTCCGGCCGCCAGGTGTACGTGCTGGACCCGATGCTCGCCACCGGCGGCACGCTGGTCGCGGCGATCAAGGAGCTGATCCGGCGCGGCGCCGACGACGTGACCGCCGTGGTGCTGCTGGCCGCCCCCGAGGGCGTCGAGGTCATGGAGCGCGAACTGGCGGGCACGCCGGTGACGGTCGTGACGGCCTCCGTCGACCAGCGGCTCAACGAGCACGGCTACATCGTCCCGGGCCTCGGCGACGCGGGCGACCGTATGTACGGGGCGGCCGAGTAGACCACGCCGTGTACGGGGGGCCGGGCAGGCCGGCCCACTGTGCGGGGCGGCCGGACAGGCCACCCCGACGGCGACCGTCCTCAGCAGTTCTTGCCGACCGCCGTGGCGCTCGGCCGCGGTGCGGTGAGGGCGGTCAGGGCCTGGGCGGCGGCCGGCTGAGGGGTCAGCCCCTTGAAGCCGGCGCCGATGATCAGGTCCACGTCGGCGCCCTTGCGGGTGTCCGTGCGCTGCTCGGCGCCGGCCAACTGGGTGGCGAGCACGGGCAGCGAGGTGTTGAGGGCCGAGGCCGGGCCGAGCAGTATGCCGGAGCCCTTGACCTTCTTGTCGAACTCCTTGGTGGCGTTGCCCACCTGGCCGATGCGGAAGCCGCGCTTCTTCAGCTCGTCGGCCGTCTGCTTCGCGAGGCCCTTGCGGGGCGTGGCGTTCAGGACGTTCACCGTGATCTGGCCCGGCTTGAGCAGGTCGCGCGCGCTCGCGGCGGGCGACGGGCTCGACGTCGCCGCCCGGTCCGCCTTCGTCGTGCAGTCGCCCTTGGCGCCGGCCGCCACGGCCTTCTTGCCGCCGGTGAAGACGTCGATGAGCTGCAGAGTGCCCCAGCCGGCCACGCCGAGCACGGCGACGGAGGCGACGGCCAGGAACACGAGCCTGCCGCGCCGCCGGGGCCTGCGCATCCGCGGGTACTTGTTCCCCGTGATCCGGTACTTCCCGCCCATGCCGGGGGGAGTCAGCATGCTCATGGGCGCAGACTAGTGCGCCTGGGCGGTGATTCCTACTAGATGATCATTGGATGCCGCCCAGCAGAACCCGAAAGGTCCAAGCCGTCCCGGAACGGCCGGTTCCGGGAGAGGCCCACGGCCGTACCGCCGACGGCGTGAGGCCCGCGCTCAGTCCAGCTCGAGCACGCGCGCGTGCAGCACCTGGCGCTGCTGAAGCGCCGCCCGCACCGCGCGGTGGAGGCCGTCCTCCAGGTACAGATCGCCCTGCCACTTCACGACGTGCGCGAAGAGGTCGCCGTAGAAGGTCGAGTCCTCCGCGAGCAGGGTCTCCAGGTCGAGCTGCTGCTTGGTGGTGACGAGCTGATCGAGGCGGACCGGGCGCGGCGCGACGTCCGCCCACTGCCGGGTGCTTTCCCGGCCGTGGTCGGGGTACGGCCGGCCGTTTCCGATGCGCTTGAAGATCACACGGAAAGCCTACCGGTCAAGAGCTTCCGGGCGCAGCCTCGCCGCCCGAGTGCGACGCTGGAAATGCCGCAGCAAACCCGGGCGAATCGGGAACAGGGGCTGAGATGACCGACCACGACACGACGCCCGCCACCGGTGGGCGCATGTCGCGACAGGACGCCCGGGACACTCCGGCTTCCCCGTCCGCCGCGCGTGCCGCCCTCCCGCCCGAGGCCCAGGAGATCGCCTCCGGTTACTCCTTTGGCGGGCCGGCTCTCGAACTCGGCGCGCTCATCTGGGACGGGCACTGCCTGCCGGACGCGCAGATCCGGATCCCGCTGCCGATGCTCAACCGGCACGGGCTGGTCGCGGGCGCCACCGGCACGGGCAAGACCAAGACGCTCCAGCTGGTCGCCGAGCAGCTCTCGGCGCAGGGCGTGCCGGTCTTCCTCGCGGACGTCAAGGGCGACCTGTCCGGCATCGGCGAGCCGGGCGCGGTGAACGACCGCCTCCGCTCCCGGGCCGCCGAGGTCCGCCAGCAGTGGACGCCGGGCGGGTCCCCCACCGAGTTCTACGCCCTTGGCGGCATGGGCCACGGCATCCCGCTGCGGGCCACGGTCACCAGCTTCGGCCCGCTGCTGCTGTCCAAGGTGCTCGAACTGAACCAGACCCAGGAGCAGTCCCTCGGCCTGATCTTCCACTACGCCGACACCAAGGGCCTGGAGCTGATCGACCTCAAGGACCTCAGGGCGGTCGTCGCCTTCCTCACCTCCGACGAGGGCAAGCAGGAGCTGAAGGACATCGGCGGGCTGTCCACGGCCACGGCCGGGGTGATCCTGCGTTCGCTGACCGCGTTCGAGGCCCAGGGCATGGCGGACTTCTTCGGCGAGCCGGAGTTCGACACCGCCGAGCTCCTGCGCACGGCCGGGGACGGGCGCGGGGTCGTCTCCGTGCTCGAACTGCCCGCCGTGCAGGACCGGCCGCGGCTCTTCTCGACGTTCCTGATGTGGCTGCTGGCCGACCTGTTCCACGACCTGCCGGAGATCGGCGACGCGGACAAGCCGAAGCTGGTGTTCTTCTTCGACGAGGCGCACCTGCTGTTCGACGGCGCCTCGAAGGCGTTCCTGGAGTCGATCACGCAGACCGTGCGGCTCATCCGCTCCAAGGGCATCGGCGTCTTCTTCGTCACCCAGACACCGAAGGACGTGCCCTCCGACGTCCTCGGCCAGCTCGGCAACCGCGTCCAGCACGCCCTGCGCGCCTTCACCCCCGACGACCAGAAGGCGCTGAAGGCCACCGTGAAGACGTTCCCCGACTCGCGCTACGACCTCGAGGAGATCCTCACCGGCCTCGGCACCGGCGAGGCGGTCGTCACGGTGCTGAGCGAGAGCGGCGCCCCGACCCCGGTCGCGGTGACCCGGCTGCGGGCGCCCGAGTCCCTGATGGGCCCGGTCGACGCGGCGGCCCTGGACCGCGCGGCCGAGGGGTCCCCGCTGTACGGCCGTTATGCACAGGCTGTGGACCGCGAGTCGGCGTACGAGAAGCTGACGGCCGCGCGGGCGGCCCGCGAGGAGGAACAGCCCGCGCGCGTGGCGGAGCGGCCGCGGCCGGCCGAACGGCGGGGGGAGGACGGCGGCCGGGAGCCGTCGGTCGTCGAACAGGTCGTCAGCAGCGGGGTGTTCAAGTCCCTGGCCCGGTCGGCGGGCCGCCAGATCGGCCGTGAGATCACCCGCTCCCTGTTCGGCACGGCCCGCAGGAGACGGTGACCGGACGCTCGTCGCCTCTCCGCGAAGGACCGCTTGCGGGTCGCCGGGCATGGCCGTACGCCGTTCATCTCGCGCACCCGGTGAACCGCCCGCACGGCGTATGGGCCCGGCGCGGTGTTGACGAGAACCGGCCGCCGGAGGTCACTCGCCGGTCTGACCCGGCCTTACCTGCTCACTCGGCCTTGCCGGTCTCGCCCGTCCTGCCTGTCTCGGTGCTCTTCGCCGCCTTGGCCGCCGCCTTCATTTCCTGCTTGTGCGCGCGCACCCTGGCCAGCGACTCGGGCCCGGTGATGTCCGCGACGGACCGGAAGGAGTCCTCCTCGCCGTACGCCCCCGCGGCCTCCCGCCACCCCTCGGGCCGCACGCCGAGCTGCTTGCCGAGCAGGGCGAGGAAGATCTGCGCCTTCTGCTTGCCGAACCCGGGCAGTTCCGCCAGCCGGCGCAGCAGCTCACGGCCGCTTTCGACGTCCCGCCAGACCGCCTCGGGGTCGCCGTCGTAGTGCTCGACGAGGTACCGGCACAGCTGCTGGATCCGCTTGGCCATGGAGCCCGGGTAGCGGTGCACGGCCGGCTTGTCCGAGAGCAGCCGGGCGAAGGTCTCCGGCTCGAAGGCCACGATCTCGTGGGCGTCGAGGTCGTCGGTGCCCATGCGCCGGGCGATCGTCGCCGGTCCCTTGAACGCCCACTCCATCGGGATCTGCTGGTCCAGCAGCATCCCGATCAGTGCGGCGAGGGGGCTGCGGCCGAGGAGCGCGTCGGCGTCGGGGTCCTGGGCGAGGTGCAGTGTGACGTCCATGGTCCCGATGATCGCGCGGCGGACGGCGGGACGCAGCCGGGGCGGGACGGACGGCCCGGCCACTGCGTCCGGCCCTGGACAGTGAGTCAGGTGCCTACGGTGCGTCCGAGAAGCGCGCCCCACTGGCCTTCCTCTCCCGGCGGGCGGCCTTCCCGCGTACCTTCTGAGGCGGCCTGGACCGGGAGAGGGCCGGTGAACCGGCGGGCCCCGCTGAGCGTTGTGCCGCCCGGGTCCGTACCTATCGGGAAGCCGGCCAGGGCCTTCCTTCCGGATCGGGCGGGCTCCGAGCGACCTCGCCCACCGGTGGACCGGACCCGGCGACCAGCGGCAGGACCCGGAAGAGAGGCCCCAGTCCCGAGAGGGAGAAGTGACGTGACCCGACCGCGGCCGCTGTGGAAACGGCCGGCGCTGCTCGGCGCCCTCCTCGTCCTGCTCGTCCTCGGCGGCGCCGGGCCCGCCGCGGCCCACGCCGCCGTACGCTCCACCGACCCCGCCGACGGAACGGTGCTCAAGTCCGCGCCGCACAGCGTCACGCTGACCTTCACGGAGTCCGTGGGCCTGCTCGACGACTCCTTCCGGCTGTTCGACCCCGAGGGCCGGCGCGTGCACACCGGCGAGGCCCGGCACGCCCCCGGCCGCCCGGACACGGCACGGGTGGCCTTCCCGGGCCGCCTGGGTGAGGGCACGTTCACCGTGGCGTGGCGCGTGGTGTCCGCCGACAGCCACCCGGTCTCCGGCGCCTTCACCTTCTCGGTGGGCAAGCCCTCCCCGACCGCGGCCGCGATCGACACCGGCCCCGCTGAGAACCCCGCCACCGCCGGCCTCCACGACCTCGCCCGCTACGCCGCGTACGGCGGCGCGGCCCTGCTGATCGGCGCGGCCGCCTTCGTCCTGATCTGCCGCCCGCCGGACCCGGGCCCGCTGCGCCGGCCGCTGCTCGCGGGCTGGTGGACCCTGCTCGCCTCCACACTGGCCCTGCTGGCGCTTCGCGCCCCCTACGAGACGGGCTCGGGCCCGGCCGGCGCCCTCGACCCGGCGGCCCTCGCCCGCACCCTGTCGGGCCGCCCCGGCCTCGCGCTGCTGGCCCGCCTGCTCCTGCTCGCCCCCACGGCCGTACTTCTGCCGCGGCTGACCCGGCGCGGCGCCGACGACGGCTCCGGGAAGAGCGGGGGAGGCGGTGGGCCCGCGCGGCCCTCTCCCCGGTTCCTCGGCGCGGCCGTCGTCCTGGCCCTCGCCCTCGCGCTGACCTGGGCCGCATCCGACCACGCCTCGGCGGGCGTCCAGGTGCCGGCGGCGATGACGTCCTCGGTGCTGCACCTGCTGGCCATGGCGGTGTGGCTGGGCGGCCTGACGGCCCTGCTGACCTTGCTGACCGCCCTTCAGAGGCCGGCGGCGGCCGCCCGGGAACCGGCCGGAGAGACGACACCCGCAGGCGGGGCGGACCCGGCCCGGGACGCCGTCGAGACCCCCGCCGCGAAGGCGCCCGGGACCGCCCGGTTCGACGTGCCCGGACTGACGTCCGCGGTGGCCCGCTTCTCCCGAGTCGCCTTCGCCTCCGTAGCCGTCCTGGTGCTGACCGGCGTCTACCAGTCCTGGCGCGGCCTCGGCTCCTGGACCGCGCTCGCCGAGACCGCGTACGGCAGGCTGCTGCTGGTCAAGCTGGTCGCCGTGGCCCTGCTGCTGGCCGCCGCCGGCCTCTCGCGGCGGTGGACGGCACGGCTGGTGGCGACGGACGCGGAGGCCGCCGTACGGGGCATCAGCCGTGCCACGACGGCGGCGCGGGAGCGGGTTCCGCAGCGGGCCGGCGGACCGTCGCTGCCCGCGGCGGCGGAACCGGCGGGACCGTTCGCACCGGACGCGCAGCTGCGCGGGCTGCGCCGCTCGGTGCTGACCGAGGTCGGCGTGGGCGTCATGGTGCTGGTGATCACCACGGTGCTCTCCGGCACCCTGCCCGGCCGGGCGGCCGCCGAGGCGGCACAGGCCGCCCCCTCGGCCGGGGCGCCGGGGGCCGCCGTCACGGTGATCCCGTTCGACGTGGGCACGCCGGGCGGCCGCGGCAAGGTGCAGATCACCCTGGAGCCGGGCCGCGTCGGCCAGAACGCGGTGGAGGCGGTCGTCTTCGGCCCCGACGGTGGCCTGGCCGCCGTGCCCGAACTCCGGCTGTCGCTGTCCCTGCCGGCCCGCGGGATCGGCCCGATCGACGCCCGGCTCGCCGACCGGGGCGGCTACTGGGGCACCGACTCCCTCAACCTCCCGATGCCCGGCACCTGGACCATGAAGGCGACGGTACGGGTCTCGGAGCTGGACCAGGTCAGCGAGTCGCGGACGATCGAGGTGTCGCGTTAGCCGCGGGTCTCGCGGGTCTCCCGCCCGCTCGACGGGCGGCCGCGGATCAGCCTCCGTCGAGCAGCGCGCGCATCCGCTCGGCGGCGCGTACGGCCGCGTCGGCGCAGCAGTTGTTGAACAGCACGTGGAGCCGTTCCACCCGGGCGGCCAGCGCGCGCAGCCGGGGCACCCACTCGGCCAGCTCCGCGTCGGCGTACTCGTACCGGAAGCGGTCCTCCTTGCTCCCGGCGCCCCAGGCCGTGCTGCGCCCGTGGAAGCGGACGACACCCAGCCGGGGCGAGGTGACCGGGGTGACCGGCGGGACGGACGAGGGCAGCGTCTGCGCCATGTCGACGGCGACGGCGGCGAAGCCGTGCCCGCGCAGCAGCGTGGCGGTCGCGTCGGCCTGCTCCTCCCGCCACCACGCGGGGTGCCGGAACTCCACGGAGACGGGCCACTTGGCGGTGCGCTCGGCGCACTGTGCGAGGAACTCCCCGGCCGGTGCGCCCGGCCGGAACCACGGCGGGAACTGGAACAGCACGCTGCCCAGCCGGCCGCCGTCGCGCAGCGGCCCGATCGCCTCGGCGAACCGTTCCCATACGGCGTCCAGCACCCGGGGATCTGTCGGGTCGGGCACCTCGCGCAGATCGGGCGGCAGTGCGCCGCGCCGGGTGGGGTGCCCGGTGAGCAGGGAGAAGGCCTTCACGTCGAAGACGAAACCGTCCGGGGTGCGCTCCACCCACAGCCGGCTGTTGCGGGCGGAGGGGAGCGCGTAGTAGCCGGAGTCGACCTCGACGACCGGTAAGCGGGTGGCGTAGTGGCGCAGACGCCCTTCCGGGTCCCGCGACCCCTTGGGATACCAGCCGCTGCGCACCAGCGCCGGGTCCGTCCACGAACACGCGCCCACCAGGATCTCGCCCATGACAGCCGGTTACCCGGGCGGGGCGGACCGTAGCGCACACGCTCCGTAACCTCGCATATGCGTCGACGTTATGTCGATGTCATGCGGTGGGGCACGGTGCCGGAAACGGCGACGAGGCGAAAAAGCGAAAAGAGGAAGAAGAGTGGGGAACATCACCGTCTGGACGCTCATCGTGTGCGCTTCCGGCTGCACGGTCGGGTCGATTTTCCTGCCGCCGCACCAATGCAGGATGTGGCGCGTCGACACGGTGGAATTGCAGCGGCGGCGGCGTATGGTCGACGTACTGCAAAGCAATTGCCGACCATACGGCGGAGAGCCGGCGGTGGCGAATCGCCCGGCGAGTCCGGGTCCGTCGGGCGGTCCGGCCGGCGGGGCGTCCACCGGGCCGTCCACCGGGCCGTCCACTGGGCCGTCCACTGGGCCGGACGTCGTCCATCTCGTCGGCTAGAAGGACGAGACATCCGATCGCACAATTCAGGTCCGATCGGGTCTGATCGGGAATTCCTTCACCCGAATGCCGCGCATCCGGGGAACTTTGGCGGCGTTAGTCGGGATATGACTAAGGCAACCAGGGAAGGGTACTTGGGTCTGTTCGTCGGTCAAGAGCGGCAGAACACGAGTGCTTCACACGCGGTGGCGCTGGGCCCCTACACCTACTCCCCGGCCCCGGTGCACGCGTCGGCCACCGTCAACGGCACCCTCACCAGAGGCGGCCTGCCGGTTCCGCTCAAGGTCACCGAGCCGTTGCTGAGAGATTTCCTGGATGCGATGAGCGCGCTGGAAGCCGATCTCGCCCGGCGCTGGGTCCGTTGGGAGGGCCGGTCCGCCTACTCGCGTGCCGAATAGCCGGGCAGGGTAATGTACGACGAACGTATCGACCGCCGTTCCGGATATTTCACGGGTCACCAGAATGATCACACTGGTGGATACCTGGATGATTACGTAACCGATTATGTAACCGACTATGTGACCGACTACGTGGACGGCCAGGTAACCAGTCAGGTGACGGACTACATGACCGACTACGTGTCAGATTATGTTCCCGGCTACACGGGCGTGAGCGATTACCCGCTCAATCACCAGGAGGCCGGACCGGGGCCGGGCGTGGGCGCGGGGACGGCCACGGGCCGGCACCGGGCCCCGGACCAGTTCTTCTCGACACCCTTGGTTCCGCCGGATTCGGGCTGGGACCCCGCCGAGGAACTGGCCTTCATGCTCCAGGACGCGATGCAGGAGGCCGACCGCCCGAAAACCCCCACCGCCCGCGAGGAATTCCCCACCTCCCGCGACGAAATGCCGGTGACCGAACCGGCCCCCGGCTCCCCCCTGGACAATCTGCGGGAGATCACCGCGGAGCTGCCGCCGCTGAGGCGGCTGAGGAGCGACGTGCCCCGCGGTCACCGGAAGGTGCGCCGGCGCGGGCAGCTGAAGAGCATCCGCACCGTCAGCCAGGTCATCGCCGCCGTGGCCGCGGTGATCGCCTCCGCGGTGAGCTTCTTCGGCGGCATGGTCTCCTACGACCCCCTGCGCATCGTGGCCATCGCCCGCATGGAGACCGGGGTCGCCTCCTGGTGGCCTCTGCTGGTGTACGGCCCCTGGCTGGTGGCGTCGCTCTCCGTGCTCCGGGCCGCGCTGCACCAGCGCCGGGCGGTGCACTCCTGGTGCGTGGTGCTGCTCTTCTCCTCGATCGCGATGCTGTTATGCGTCCTGCAGGCACCCCGCACGATCGTGGACATCTCGGCGGCCGCCCTGCCGGGCCTGGCGTCCCTGGCCTGCTTCCAGCAACTCGTACGCCAGATCACCCTCACCCGCCCGCCCCGCCGCCCCGCCCCCCGTCACCGCCTGCCGAGAGCGACCCCCGCAGAGCCCCCCACGGCCGGCAAGCCGACGGCAACCCGCAAGCCCGGCTCCCCGTCCCCCACCCCCCGCAAGACCCCCACCACCACACCCCGAACCTCGGGAACCACCCACTGATCACCGCCCGGTGCTTCCGCAGCGCGGCCAGGTCGTGGCCGCCGGACGCGGTACCCGTCCTTGCCCCTGCCGCGAGTTCGCTGGGCGGCAGGGGCGGGACGGCTTACATGCCGAGGCGGGATCGGATCGCCTGCGCGAGTTCCGCGATGCCCCGTTCCTTCAGGACGCTGTAGTGGTCGCCGGCCAGCTCCACCATGGCCGGCGGGGTGGTGGAGTACCCGGAGTGGGACTCGATGAACGAGTAGTCGTCACCGGTCGCCTTGAAGACGGTCACCGGTGCGTCCAGGCGGCGTTCGGTGAGTTCGCGGAAGGAGTACTCGAACTCGTAGGTCTCCGCGACGATGCGGATCACACGGCGGACCAACTGCTCGTCGAGGCCGGGCAGACGGTCGTGGACGAAGCTCACGAAGCTGTCCTCGTCCCGTGTGGCCGCGAGACAGGCGTCCACGTCGGGGCCACTGACGGTGCCGGTGAACACCGAGTACAGGATGGCGACGTAGACGGGGTTGCGGTAGCTCGCCTCGCGGCCGAAGCGGTCGGCGCCCTCCGCGCGGACCTCGGGGTTGCCGGGGCAGATCAGCAGCAGGTGGTCGATCCGGTGGCCGGACTGCTCGAGCTGCCAGGCGGTCTCGAAGGCGACACGGGCGCCGAAGGAGTAGCCCCACAGGCTGTAGGGGCCTTCCGGCTGGGTGCGCAGGATCTCGGCCACGTCGGCGGCCGCCATCTCGCGGATCGTCGGGTACGGCGTCTCACCGGCGTTGATGCCGTGCGCCTGGATGCCGAAGAACGGCCGGCCGGCGGCGGCCTCGCGGGCCAGCAGGCGCAGGTTCATCGGGTAGCCGCCGAGCCCCGGCCAGCAGAACACCGGGCGGCCGGTGCCCTCGGCGTGCAGCGGGACGAGGCGTGAGGAGGGTGCGGCGCCGTCGTCCTCCATGCGGGCGGCGAGGTCGGCGAGCTTCGGGTGTGCGAAGACGACCTGGAGCGGCAGGCTCAGGCCGAACTCCCGGTTGATGCGGTTGACGAGCGCCACCGCGATCAGCGAGTTGCCGCCGGAGGCGAAGAAGTCGTCCTCCACGGACACGTCCTCGTACTTCAGCGCCTTCGCCCACGCCCCGGCCAGCCACCGCTCCGCCGGGGTGGCGGGGGCGACGTAGGGCCTGCCGGTGTCGGCGGACCGCACCTGCTCGCCGGCGGCCAGGGCCTTGACGTCGACCTTCCCGTTCGCGGTGAGCGGCAGCCGGTCCAGCACCAGGACGCGATTGGGGATCATGTAGTCGGGGAGCCGCTCCACCAGGTCGTCCCGGATCAACTCGGCCGGGCCCTTCATGTGGACCACGTCCTCGTTCATGCCCTCGCTGCGGATCTGTTCCTCGCTGACCTTGCCGCCGAGGAAGAAGTACGACGGGCCGGTGGGTATCGAGCAGGAGGCGAGGATGTCGTCCACGCGCCGTGCGGCGGGCAGCGGGTGGCCGGTCTTCGAGCTGTAGCCGGAGGACATCAGGCCGATCCGCCGGGCGTTGCGCTGCAGGTGGTGCAGCGCGGTGCCCATGGCGATGTACTGCCGCCACTCGTCGGCCGCGCGGCTCACCGCGGTGATGCCGAAGCTCGCGCGCTCGTACACCTGCTGGTTGATGGCGATCACGTGCTTGGGCAGGAGCAGGGCGTCGGAGATGTGCTCCAGGTCGCGGCCGGTCCACCGGTACTGGCCGGCCGGCAGACCCCGCACACGGCCCGGGTGGGCCTGCACGTAGATGTCGATGGGGTCGTCCTGGGGCAGGCCGTCGTGGCGGTCGATGGTGAAGGTGCCCAGGTAGTAGTCCTCACAGGCGACGTCCAGGACGTCCATCACCGCCGGCCGGCAGGCGGCGGGACGGACGGTGAGGCCGTACTCCGGCAGTACCTCCTCGAAGACGCCGAGCATGTGGCCGGTCTCGAACTCGAGCACCTCGCGGATGTTGTTCTTGTAGACGGGCTCGATGGCCCGCTTCTTGCCGACGAAGTGCGCCGACAGCCGTGCTCCGGTGCCCTGCGTGCTCCGCGGGGCGTCGGCGATCCGCACCAGGGCGTGGTCGGCGGGGTGGTAGTAGTACACGCCCGCGTCCAGGCCGTCCAGGCCGTCCGTCTCCAGGTACAGCTGTGTGGCGTACAGGGCGCCGGGTGAGGCGTAGGAGTACTTCGGCAGCAACCGCTCCTCGCTGCGGAACTGGCCGAACCAGCGCAGCAGTTCGCCGAGCTGACCGAAGGTGAGGTCCGCGAGGCTGCGGGAGTCCGCGCGTGCCGGGCGGGGGGCGAGCAGGGCGAGGACGTCCTCGCGGGTGACCTCTCCGCCGTCGAAGAAGCGGTACGTCTTGCGGGCGAACGTCTCCCGCCGCTGCCGCTCGGTCTCCTGCCGGCCCGGCAGCGGCACCACGGGCCTGCCGTCGAGTTCATGGGCGTCCCGCAGGCCCGGGTTCGACAGCTGTGCCTTCACCTGGAGCTTGCTGGCCTTGGACTGGTGGTGCGCGCCGGCGACGCCCTGGTCCATCAGGGCGGCTTCCTTCGGGTTCAGTTCGACGCACGCCAGCAGGTTGGTGGAGCCGGTGCGCGGGTCCTGGACGGTGATCGACGCGGCGCGGCGCACCCAGGTGTGCTCCTCGATGGCCAGGGCGATCTCGTCGAGTTCGACGCGGTAGCCGCGCAGCTTGACCTGGTTGTCCGTGCGGCCGCTGAACTGGATCGTGCCGTCGGGGTTCCAGTACGCCAGGTCGCCGGTCCGGTAGAGCCGCTCGGTCGGCACGAACGGCGAGGGGACGAACCGCTCCTTGGTCTGCTCGGGCCGGTCCAGGTAGCCGCGGGCCAGCTGCACGCCACCGATGTACAGCTCACCGGTCTCCTCGATGTCCACCGGCGCCAGGTTCTCGTCCAGGATGTAGCACTGGGTGTTGTCGACCGGCACCCCGATGGGCACCGAGCCGGGGCCGTCGGCGAGCGCGTCCGGGTCGACGAGGTGGGCGGTGGCGTTGATGGTGCACTCGGTCGGCCCGTACAGGTTGACCAGCGACGCCCACGGGACCTCGTCGAGGAAGGTGCGGGCCAGCTGCCGGGAGAGCGCCTCACCGCCGGAGAACACCCGGCGCAGCGTGGTGCACGAGCCCAACTGCTCGGTGTCCACCAGCGCCTGCAGCAGCGTCGGCACGCACTGCAGCGTGGTCACCTCGTGCCGGGCGATGGCGGTGATCAGCGCCTCCGGGTCGCGGTAGCTGCCCGGCGCGGCCATCACCACGCGGGCGCCGACGGCCGGGGCGAGGATCTCCCACTGCGCCGCGTCGAAGCTCATCGGTGTCTTCTGCAGCACGGTGGTACGCGGCCCCAGGTGCCCGCACATCTGCATCCACTGCATCTGGTTCAGGATGCTGCGGTGCTCGATCAGCACGCCCTTGGGCCGTCCGGTGCTGCCGGAGGTGTAGATGACGTAGGCCAGATTGCGGGGCGCGGGCGCCACCGGGCCGGCGGCCGGGACCCGCGTGGTGTCGGCCGGGTCCCGCGGGGCGTCGGTGAGGGTGACGATGCGGGTGTCGCGCGGGGCGAGGCCGCGGAGCCGGGCCGCGAGGTGGTCCTGGGCGACGATGACGCGGGCCCCGCTGTCCTCGATCATGTAGCGCAGCCGTTCCTCGGGATACTCCGGGGACAGCGGCAGATACGCGGCACCGGCGAACAGGATGCCCCACACCCCGGTCATCAGATCCAGCGACGGTTCGGCGTACAGGCCGACGCAGTCGTCGAGTGACACGCCCAGAGCGTTCAGGCGGCCGGCCAGCCGTGATGCGGCGGCTTCCAGTTCCCGGTAGGTGAGGCTCTCGTTGCCACTGGTGACGGCGGTGGCCCCGGGCTGCACGACGGCCTGCTCCCTCAGCAGGTCCGGCAGGCATCCGCCCAGGCGGAGGTCGTGGACGCGAGCCGTGGAACGTGCGGTGGGCTGTGCTGTGGTCACGGTTTCCCCTTGACTGCGGGTGCGTGGTTGCGAGTCGACGCCGGTGACGGGCGGTCGGCCCGTTTCCCGGCGCGTGGCGGCTGTGGGATCTGGGCCAGCGCGACGGCGGCGATGACCGCCGCGGCGCCGGCGAGTTGGAGAGGCGTGAGGCTCTGGTCGAGGACGAGGTATCCGAGGACGGTCGCAGCGAGCGGGCTGGCGAAGCCCAGCACCGACACCGCCAGGGCCGGAAGCCGTCCGATGCCCCGGAACCAGAAGGCGTAGGCGAGCAGCGCCCCGATCAGGCTCAGGTACGCGAAACCCGCGATGTTGCCGCCGGTGACGCGGGTGGGCAGCCCTTCGGCGGCCAGGGTGACGGGAGCGAGCAGCAGACCGCCCGCGGTGAGCTGCCAGCCGGTGAACGTCAGCACGCCCACGCCGCCGGGCCGTCCCCAGCGTTTGGTGAGGACGATGCCGGCGGCCATGCTGACCGCGGCGGCGACCCCGGCCGCGATGCCGGTGAGGTCGACGCCGGCCTGCGAGGTGAGGGCGAGCAGTGCCACACCTGTGACGCCGAGCAGGCAGGCGGTGACCTGCAGCGGGCGGACCGGCTCCGCCAGCAGCGCGGCGCCGAGGAGCAGCACGACGGTCGGCTGGGCGGAGACCACCAGCGCGGCCACCCCGCCGGGCAGGTGGTACGCGGCCACGAACAGCAGGTAGAAGAAGAGGCCGATGTTCAGCGCGCCCAGCACCACGGCACGCCACCACCACACGCCCCGCGGCAGCCTCCGGCCGACCGCGAGCAGGACCAGCCCGGCGGGCAGCGCCCGCACGGTGGAGGCCAGCAACGGCCTGCCGGGCGGCAGCAGTTCCGTCGTCACCAGGTAGGTGCTGCCCCACACCGCGGGAGCCAGCGCCGTGAGCGCGGCGTCCAGCGTCCGCGCCAGTCCGGGGGCCGGTGGGGAAACGCGCGGGTCGGAGGGCATGCGTGGACCACCTGTCGGTCGGGTTGGTGTGTCGCCGGCTGATTGACGGGACGTCAGCGGACCGCGCAGGGCAGCGGGACGTCCTCGGGTGCGAACATCAGGTCGCGCAGCGGTTCGAGGAATACGGGGCCGTCGTACCGGACGGTCCCGCGTCGCACGCTGGCACGGGTGAGGGTGTCGTCCGTGGTGTTGCCGGAGACCGTGAGCCGGACCACGCTGGTTCCGCCCGGGGTGTCGACGACCAGCTCGTCCAGCCGGCTCCAGCCCCGCTGGGCCAGCCCCTGCGGGATCGTGCCGTCGATCACCGCGGCGGCGGCGACGGTGATGGCGTCGGCCGGCGGAAGCGGGGCGGACCGTCCCGGCGCCGGAAGGGCCAGCACCGCCAGGCGCCGGTACTGGTACTGGCCGACCGCGGCGACCTTCGGGAACACGCCGCCCTCCGGCCGGCCCAGGCGGCGGGCGGCGGCACGGCGGATGCCGGTGAGCCGCCGGCGCACCGCCGCGTCGTCGGCGAACAGGGCCTCCTGGTCGTCCAGGCCGAGGCCGGCGGCGTCGACGAAGACGTACGGATTGCCGGCGGACACCAAGGACACGGGCACGCCGTCGAGTTCCTCGCACGGCGACCCGGTGGGCAGCAGCTCACGCAGGCGCCGAGGGGGCTGGTAGGCGAACTCCATGGCGAACGTCAGGGTGCGGCTCGTTCCGTCGACCTCGCACTCGACGCGGTCACCGGTGTTGAGCACGTTGACGCGCGGCCGGGACGCGGTGTCCAGGCGCGGCAGCCAGGCCAGGCGCTGCGCCACGGCGACGGAGGAGAGGATGGAGTGCCCGCAACTGCCGCGCAGCGAGAAACGCGGCGGCGTGCCGGGCAGGTACTGGGCGAACTGGTAGTCCAGGTCGGCATGCGGGTCGGCGGACGGCTCGATCATGGCGATCGTCGCGATGTCGGCCCCGTGGTGATCGGCCAGCCAGTCACGTGCCACCAGGAGTGCACTGAGGAGTTCCCGCCTGTCGTCGGGCAACGCTCTGCGGTCCAGCACGAGCGTGGGTTCGTTCTTTTCCGCAGTACGGCACAGATGGCCGATCATCGGTCCCTCCATAACTGGTGCCCGCCATTGCGCACGGATGGTGCCGTCGGCCGCTCCGCGGGAAGCGGAAGGCGACGGTTTGCCCGAGTGGGGGGAGGCTTTTGCAGCTTGAACGGGAACGTTGCGGCTCACAACAACCCACTGGTGAACGAGGGTGAAACCACTGGTTCGACGAGGTGAGACGGTCGCTGGTGATCACAGTCACAACCGGCTCTTACTCTCGGACGCGTTGACGGAATGTCACGGAGAACCCCTCTGACCTGGCCTGCTTCCGGGATTGGCCGAGTGTTCGCCGTATGGAAATCCGCATGCGTGCGGCATCCATGTAGCGTCTCGCGTCGCCAGGCGGGTGCCGCCGGCCACGGCTGATCGCCTCCGCCGCCCCTTCCCCACGCAGTGCATCCGCGATCGCACGTCCCCATTCCCCGCGCAGTGAAAGCTGAGGCTGCTCATGTACCGCTCTGCAGAGTCCGTCGGGACCAAGGCCGCTGGTCCCGTGCAGTCACTCGTCCGTATCGTCGTCGGGTTCCTCTTCGCCTGCCACGGCGCCGCGTCCTTGTTCGGGGTGCTGGGCGGAGCCGTCGGCACGCACGGCGGGACGGTCCCGTTCGGGGCCTGGCCGGGCTGGTGGGCGGCCGCCATCCAGTTGGTCGGGGGAACCCTGGTGGCGCTCGGCCTGTTCACGCGGCAGGCGGCGCTGGTCTGCTCCGGATCGATGGCGTACGCCTACTTCAGCGTGCACCAGCCGACCGGCCTGCTGCCCATGGTGAACAACGGTGAGCCGTCTGCCCTGTACGCCTGGATATTCCTGCTGCTCGCCACCTTCGGTCCTGGTCCGTGGGCGCTCGAGCGGCTCCTGCCGGCCGGCGGACGCCAGGCGCGGCCGGTGGCTGCCGTCGACCAGGCCGCGGTGAACGCGTAACGCCCCACCTGAGCTCGCGCGCCGGGGGCGGCCACCGCCACCGGCCGCCCCCGACCGACAGGAGCCTTCGTGCCAGTCCCCGTCATCACCGTGTGGTCGGACATCGGCTGCCCCTGGGCGACGCTGGCCCTGCACACCCTCCACGCCGCGGCGCACCGGCGAGGAAGGGAGATCTCCGTCGACCACAGAGCCTTCCCGCTGGAGCTGTTCAACAGGCAGCCGACTCCGAAGGACATCCTCGACTCCGAGATCGTGACGATCGCCGCCCACCGCCCCGAGTTGGGCTGGCGGCTGTGGGGCGGCCGGGAGTCGCACTACCCGGTCACCACCCTGCCGGCGCTCGAAGCCGTCCAGGCGGCCAAAGCGGCGGAAGTGGGTGGACTGCGGGCCGCCGACGAACTCGACACCGCGCTGCGCACGGCGTTCTACACCGACAGCAGGTGCATCAGCATGCACTCGGTGATCCTCGACATCGCCGAGCAGTGCGAGCACCTGGACACCGACGCCCTGGCGGACGCCCTCGCCGCCGGGCGTGGCCGCGCCGAGGTCTTCCAGCAGTGGAGGACCGCCCAGGGGCCGCAGATCCAGGGCAGCCCGCACCTGTTCGCTCCCGGCGGCCATGCCGCGCACAATCCCGGCGTCTCCTACGCGTGGACGGGCAAGCCCGGCCAGGGCGGCTTCCCGCGCCTGGACCACTACGACCCGTCCTGGGCGGACTCACTGCTCGACGCCTTGACGGCCACCGGCTGAACTCCGCGCCCTCGCGGGTCGGCCGCGAGAGCGGCGACCGGCTTCGGTCTCGTCTGAACGGCCGTGAACGGCGCTGAATGAGACGGAAACTGAGACGGCCGCCCATGGTTCCAGAGCTGGCCTCACCACCATGGCACGTCCAGGCTGTCAGCCGGGATCACCCTCGCTCTCGCCAGGATCTTCCTGTCGAGGGCCCGTACGAGGGCACGTAGCTCACGCGCGCTCTTCCTCGGCAGTGCGTGAAGCGCGGTCTCCGGCCATGAGCATGATCGGTGAGTACCTGCGCGTTACGGCTGCTGAGCTCGACCGGGCGATTCAGGACCCTGACTGGGCGCTGGATTTCGCCGAAGGGGTCCAGGACGCTGAGGAAGAGTCAGGACCTGCGCCGACCGAAGCACGTCGTTTCAGCACGTCGAAGACCTGGGACATGCTGGGCTTCCTCTTGACGCGCGCCGACTTCCCGGTGGACATCATCCACGGCGAGGAGCCGTTTGCCGAGGATGAGGACTGGGGCTGATGTGTACCCCCTGGCTGGGGCGTATCCCCTCGGATGGGATGGGCCCGGAGCGCTTGAGTGGGGGCGTCCCTGGTACGACGGCCTGATGCAGTTCTTCGAAGCTGCCGCGGCGGCGAATGACGCCATGCTCGTGTGGCTCGACTGATCGCCTCTGCCTGTCGGCGAGCATGAGGAGGGTGTGGGCTCGCCACGCTGCCAGTGCCGTCGACCAAGGCAGCCGCGACGGCCCAGGCGACGACGGTGCCTGAGCCCTCATCTTGGGAAGCTGCAAAGAACTGGTGGACGCGGTCCGGTGCCTGGAGAAGCAGCGCGACGAAGGGTCCGCGCGCCAGCCCGGCAAGCCGTGGATGGTGGCAAGTGGCTTGAGCACTCGGTCGAGAACATCGCCAAGCCGGTCGTGAGCGAGAACACGTACGCCGGATACGAGGTGGCGGTCAGGGTGCACCTGGTGCCTGGCATCGGCCGGCACCGCATCGACCGCCTGGGGCCCGAGCACCTGGGAGAGTCCGCACCGCCGGATGCAGAGCGCCGGCAGCAAGGCGGGCACCGCTCACGCCGGCGTCCGGGACGGACGTCTGCACGATGCGCGGCACACCGCGGGCACCGTGCTGATGCTGCTCGGGGTCCCGGACCGGGTCATTGACCAGATCATGGGATGGGAGCCGGGCGGCGCCGCCCGGATGCGGGCGCGGTACCTGCACGTGACCGATCCCATGCTCAAGGAAGCGGCCCGGAAGATCGAGCGTGCCATCTGGGCAGCCCCAGAAAACCTCGCTGTGGACAAAGACCAGGACAACGCGGTCTGAGTAACGTCGAAGGGCCCCGCCGCGAACGGTGGGGCCCTTCGACATCGTGCCCGGTGAGGCACTGGCGGAGGATACGAGATTCGAACTCGTGAGGGGTTGCCCCCAACACGCTTTCCAAGCGTGCGCCCTAGGCCTCTAGGCGAATCCTCCGCCGGAAACATTACATGACCCGGAGGAGTGCTCGCGAACTCGTTCCCGGCTCCCGGGATCAGGTACTCTTTCGGCAGCCCCTCACGCGGCGCTATCTGACTGAACTCCCCCAGGGCCGGAAGGCAGCAAGGGTAGGTTGGCTCTGGCGGGTGCGTGGGGGGCGCTTGCGTTCCAGGCAGCGGCGGCGGGCGGGCCGCGGGCCCGCGTTCCCGAGGTCACGTCCGTGGGCCGGGCCCGTTGTCGGTGGGCGCCTATAACCTCGTATGCGTGTCGTCTCTCGCGCTGTACCGCCGCTACCGACCGGAGTCCTTTGCCGAGGTCATCGGGCAGGAGCATGTCACCGACCCGCTGCAGCAGGCGCTGCGGAACAACCGGGTCAATCACGCGTACCTGTTCAGCGGTCCGCGCGGTTGCGGCAAGACGACCAGCGCCCGCATCCTGGCCCGCTGCCTGAACTGCGAGAAGGGGCCGACGCCCATCCCGTGCGGGGAGTGCGAGTCGTGCCAGGACCTGGCCAGGAACGGGCCGGGGTCCATCGACGTCATCGAGATCGACGCCGCTTCGCACGGTGGCGTCGACGACGCCCGTGACCTGCGGGAGAAGGCCTTCTTCGGGCCCGCCCGCAGCCGGTACAAGATCTACATCATCGACGAGGCCCACATGGTCACGTCGGCCGGGTTCAACGCTCTGCTCAAGGTCGTCGAGGAGCCACCCGAGCACCTCAAGTTCATCTTCGCCACCACCGAGCCCGAGAAGGTCATCGGGACCATCCGCTCGCGGACCCACCACTACCCCTTCCGGCTCGTCCCGCCCGGCACCCTGCGGGACTACCTCGGCGAGGTCTGCGGCAAGGAGGACATCCCCGTCGAGGAGGGCGTGCTCCCGCTCGTCGTGCGCGCCGGCGGTGGTTCCGTGCGTGACTCCATGTCCGTCATGGACCAGCTGCTGGCCGGTGCGGGGGAGGAAGGTGTGACCTACGCCATGGCCACCTCCCTCCTCGGGTACACCGACGGCTCGCTGCTCGACTCCGTCGTCGAGGCCTTCGCCTCCGGGGACGGCGCCGGCGCCTTCGAGGTCGTCGACCGTGTGATCGAGGGGGGCAACGACCCCCGCCGGTTCGTGGCCGACCTGCTGGAGCGGCTGCGGGACCTCGTCATCCTCGCCGCGGTGCCCGACGCCACCGACAAGGGCCTCATCGACGCGCCCGCCGAAGTCCTGGAGCGGATGCAGGCCCAGGCGCGTTCCTTCGGGGCCGCCGAGCTGAGCCGCGCCGCCGACCTCGTCAACGAGGGGCTCACGGAGATGCGCGGCGCCACCTCCCCGCGCCTCCAGCTCGAGCTGATCTGCGCCCGCGTGCTGCTGCCCGCCGCGTACGGCGACGAGCGCTCGGTCATGGCCCGCCTCGACCGGCTGGAGCGCGGCGTGAGCTTCTCCACGGGGGCAGGGACGCCCCCGATGGGGTACGTGCCCGGACCCGAGGCGCATGGGGGCGGTGCCGGCGCCGTGGCGCCCCTCGGTGGCGGTGCCGTCCCGGGTGCGGTGCCCCCCGGCGGTGGTGTCGCGGCTGCCCGGGCCGCCGTGCGCGGGGCCGGGGGTCCTGCGGCTCCCGCGACTGGGGGACCCGCGGCTCCCGGGGACGAGGGCCAGGGCGAGGGGAGCGTCGGGGCCGGTGCGCCCGTCGGTCCCGGTGCGTCTGCCGGGGGTGATGGCGCCGGGGCGCCCGCGGCGGGCGCTCGTCGCGGTGAGCCCTCCGTAGCGGCAGCTCCCGCCGCGGCCGAACACCCGCAGCCGCCCGCCTCGCCCGGTGCCTGGCCCACCGCCACCGCGGCGGGCGGTGGCAGGCGGCCCGGTGGCTGGCCCACGGCCGCGGCCCCTGGCGCCCCCTCCGCACCGCCCCAGCACTCCGCACCCACCCCGCCCTCCACCCCTGCCCCGGCCGCATCCGCCTCCACGGCCCCCGCCGCCGGCGGGCTCGACCCGCGGACGCTGTGGCCGAACATCCTGGAGGCGGTGAAGAACCGCCGCCGCTTCACCTGGATCCTGCTCAGCCAGAACGCCCAGATCACCGGCTTCGACGGCACCACGCTCCAGATCGGCTTCGTGAACGCCGGCGCCCGCGACAACTTCGCGAGCAGCGGCAGCGAGGACGTGCTGCGCCAGGCGCTGGCCGAGCAGTTCAACGTGCAGTGGAAGATCGAGGCGGTCGTCGACCCCACGGGCGGCGGCTCCGCACCCCCCGCCCCCGGCGGATACGGCTCCGGCGGATACGGCTCCGGCGGATACGGCGCGGGTCCCGGAGGCGGCGCCCCAGCGGCGGCGCGTACGGCGGCTGCCAGGCCGCCCGCCGCGCCCGCCGCCGCGTCGCCCGCCCGCCCCCCGGTCGGCTCCCCGGGCGCTCCCCCGGCCACGCCGGCCCCGGAGACGCGGCCCGCCCCCGCCTCCGAGACGGCGCCCTCCACGCCCCGTGCGGTCCCGGTGGCCCCCGAGGACGACATCCCCGAGGACGACGACCCCGACCTCAACGAGTCCGCGCTCTCCGGTCACGAACTGATCGTGCGCGAGCTGGGCGCGACGGTCGTCGAGGAGTACACCACCGAGTAGACCGGGTAGACCGAGCAGCGGCGCCGACGCTGCCCCGTGCCCCGTGCGCCGGACAACCTCGTCGTGCCGGGCCGCGGCTCGGAGGAACGTACGAACGCCCCGCGACCGCGCCCTCGGCGGCCCGCACAAACCCGATCGGCCCGCTGCCGTTAGGCTGACCCCGTGAAGGTCCTCGTCATCGGCAGCGGCGCGCGTGAGCACGCCCTGTGCCGTTCCCTGTCCCTCGACCCCGACGTCACCGCGCTGCACTGCGCGCCCGGCAACGCCGGCATCGCCGAGGTCGCCGAACTGCACCGGGTCGACGCCCTGGACGGCGCCGCCGTCGCCGCGCTGGCCACGGAGCTGGGCGCCGACCTCGTCGTCGTAGGCCCGGAGGCGCCGCTGGTGGCCGGGGTCGCCGACGCCGTGCGCGAGGCGGGCATCGCGGTCTTCGGCCCGTCCGGCGAGGCCGCGCGGCTGGAGGGCTCCAAGGCCTTCGCCAAGGACGTGATGGCCGGCGCCGGAGTGCCCACGGCCCGCTCCTACGTCTGCACCACGGCCGAGGAGGTCGCCGAGGCCCTCAACGCCTTCGGCCCGCCCTACGTGGTCAAGGACGACGGCCTCGCCGCCGGCAAGGGCGTCGTCGTCACCGAGGACGCCGAGGCCGCCCGGGCGCACGCGGCCGCCTGCGAGCGGGTGGTGATCGAGGAGTACCTCGACGGCCCCGAGGTCTCCCTCTTCGCGGTCACCGACGGCGTGACCGTGCTGCCGCTCCAGCCCGCCCAGGACTTCAAGCGCGCCCTGGACGGCGACAAGGGCCCGAACACCGGCGGCATGGGCGCGTACTCCCCGCTGCCGTGGGCCGACCCCAAGCTGGTCGACGAGGTCCTGGAGACCGTGCTCCAGCCCACGGTGGACGAGATGCGCCGCCGGGGCACCCCGTTCTCCGGTCTGCTCTACGCCGGTCTGGCGATCACCAGCCGCGGTGTGCGGGTCATCGAGTTCAACGCCCGCTTCGGCGACCCCGAGACCCAGGTGGTCCTCGCCCGGCTGAGGACGCCCCTGGCCGGTGTGCTGATGGCCGCCGCCACCGGCGGGCTCGCCCATCTGGAGCCGCTGCGCTGGAGCGACGACGCGGCCGTCACCGTGGTCGTCGCCTCGCACAACTATCCGGGCACCCCGCGCACCGGCGACCCCATCACCGGACTGGACGAGATCGCCGCCGTGGACGCCCCGCACGCCTACGTCCTGCACGCGGGCACCAGGCGCGAGGGCGACGACGTGGTGAGCGCGGGCGGCCGCGTGCTGTCCGTCACGGCCACCGGCAAGGACCTCACCGAGGCCCGGGACCGCGCGTACACCGCGGTCGCCCGGATCCGTCTCGACGGCTCCCAGCACCGCACGGACATCGCCGCGAAGGCGGCCGCGGGCGCGTAGCGCACGCCCTGCCCGCTCGCGGCGGGTCGCGCCGGGCGCGGCTCGCCAGGCCCACAGGCCCCGGACGAAATCCGGGGCCTGATCGTTGCAGTACGTCGCCCACCTCTGACCAAAGCCATTCCATCGAGTGAGCAATGCCCCATCCGGCTGACGGGGGACGGGCCCCCAACTAGGGTGCGGCGCAGGTGTTCCGGCACTTGGCCCACCGGCATTGCGATGTCAGTGGCGGGTGTCACAGTGGGGGAGTGAGCAACACCAGGACTGCCGGGAGGGGGTGACGACCGGTCGTGACCGGTACGGGTGTGGAGATCGGCGCGCAGGCCGCGCGCTCCCAGGCCCTCGCCGTGCTGCGCGTGCGCAGCCGCGCGCTGGCCGTCGCCCTGCTGCCCGCCGCCCTCGCGGTGATCCTCTTCGCCGGCGACGGCACCGGCCACCTCGTGGGCCGGGGCTGGGACGTCGCCCGCTGGGTGGTGGGCGCCGTGGCGGTCGTCGTGCTGCTGCTGGCCGCGGGCGTCGGCCTGGTCGTCGCCCGGGCCCGCCCCGCCATGAGCCCGACGGTCCCGATCCCCGAGGAGTCCGCCCCCGACCTGTACCGCCTGGTCCGCGACCTCGCCGACCGCCTCGACGTCCCCGCGCCGTCCGCGATAGCCCTGACGCCGGACTGCGACAGCTGGCTGGAGGACCGCACCCACCCGGCCCACGGCCCGCCCCCGCGCGAGGAGCACGACGGCGCGGACGGCCTGCGCGGCCTGCCCCCGTCCCGCCCGCGCGGGATACCGGTGGCCCCCGTGCTGGTCATCGGCTCCCCCTTCCTGTGGTGGATGCGGGTCGGTGAGCTGCGGGCGGTCCTGGCCCCGGTCGTCGCCGGTACGGGGCCCTCGGCGCACCCGGACATAGCCGCGGCCCGCCGCTTCGTCCGTGGCCTCGACGCGGCGGTGGCCGTCGCCTCGACGTCCGGGCGCTGCGCCCCGTCCCGCTCGCTGTGCGCGGGCCTGGGCTGGGTGGCCCGGCTGCTGCTGCGCGGCTGCCGGGAGCACGCTGCGGAGATGGAGCGGGGGGTGGCGTCCGCGGCCGCCGAGCGCGCGCAGGCCGTGGACTACGGCCTGCGGATCGTCGCCCAGGAGCAGGTGGGCCTGGCCTACGCGGGCTGGGACCGGCTGCTGACCCGGGTGGCGCTCCCCGCCTGGCGGATGGGCCGCTGGCCGTCCCGGCTGGACGCGGGCGTGGTCGCGGCCCTGACCGAGCTGTCCCGGCGGGACCGGCTGGCCGAGGGGTTCGCCTCGCGGCTCGGCGAGCGTCCCGCCTGCGACCTGCTGGAGGAGCCCGGCACGGTGGACGAGGCGGCCTCGCTGCTGGCGGCCCGGCTCTTCCATGGCGGTCCGGCCGAGCGCGGCCCGGACTGGGCCCCGGTCGACTGGCAGGAGTATCCGGAGGAGGTCGTCGACCGCAAGTGGCGCACCGACGCGGCCCGTCTGCACCGGGTGCTGGACTCGCTGGGCGTGCGCCGCTCCCCCGGCCCGCCGGCGTCCGACCCGTACGGACCGACCCTGGCCCGCGTCCTGGACCACCTGACCGTGGACCACCAGACCCCGACGTCGGTCACGCCGGCGCCCACGCCGGCCGCTTCCGTGGCCCCGCAGGTCCCGCCGGTCCCGCAGGCCGAGAAGGGCAGTGAGGACGACACGGACGGCATGGACGACACGGACGACACCGACCTGGCCAACGAGCGCGGTGCCGTGCTCGCCGCCGGGCTCAGCGCCGAGCTGGCCCGCGAGGAGGCGGCCGCCCCGGCGGCACGGACGGTGCCGGCGGAGGACGCCGGCCTGCTCGCCGGCACGCTCGCCTGGGACGAGGGCGCGCTGCCCCTCTTCCCCCTCCAGCCGCCCCGCAGCGGCCGGGACCTGCTCGCCGACCACGTGACCGCGATGGTCTGCTGCGCGGCGATGGACACCGCGGGCGCCACCCCCGGCCTCGACTGGCTCGACGGCCCCGCCCTGCTCCTGAACGGCGGCAGGGCCACCGACCTCGGCCCCAAGGTCCTCGCCCTCGTCGAGGAGGGCGATCCGGCCCCGCTGCGGGCCTGGCTGATCGATTCGGGCATACGTCCGGAGAAGCCGGTGCGCCTGGTCTGACCTCGGGCGATGCGCGTCGCCCGGCCGGAGTACCGGACCCCCCGCTTCCACTTTCGGCCAATTCGCAACGAATAGTGACAGCCTGCGTGCGTAATGTGATGTGCTTGGACCGATCGCGCACCTGGCAAACGCTCGCGACATACGACATCCGTCGAAGGCGGACCACGGGGGCACGAGGGAGGGGACGGCCATGGCACCGGAGCACATCCGACGCTGGGAGTCGGGAGCACTCGCGCACGCCGTGACGGACCCGTTCGGCCAGGGTCCCGTCCCCTGGCTGCGCGGCAGCGAGACCTACTTCGACGACACCGGCCAGGTCGTCCCCTGGTACGTGGACCCGCAGCCCGCGCCCGGCACCGCCCCCGGCACGCCCTCCGCCCGGACCGCCAAGGCCACCGCCACCGCCCCCCGCGTCCCGGCCCCCCGCCCCTCCGGCGGCGGCCCCCGCTCGGCCGACGACGTGCGCCGCCAGATCAAGGGCTTCGCCTCCACCGGCGCGGTCACACCCGGCGAGGCGATCGACTTCCACATCACGGTCGACCCGCCCCAGCAGTTCGGCGTCGACGTCTACCGCATCGGCCACTACGGCGGCGACGGCGCGGCCAAGATCACCACCAGCCCGCGTCTTTCCGGCATCGTGCAGCCCCCGCCGCTGACCGCCGACCGCACGGTCTCCTGCCACCACTGGTGGCTGTCCTGGCGCCTGCAGATCCCGTCGTACTGGAGCGTCGGCGCCTACGTCGCCGTACTGACCACGGACGACGGCTACCGCTCCCACATCCCCTTCACGGTCCGCGACGACGACCCCGCGGACCTGCTGCTGCTCCTGCCCGACATCACCTGGCAGGCCTACAACCTCTACCCGGAGGACGGCCGCACCGGCGCGAGCCTCTACCACGCGTGGGACGAGCAGGGCCGGCTGCTCGGCGAGGCCGACGCGGCGACGACCGTCTCCTTCGACCGGCCGTACGCGGGCGCGGGCCTGCCCCTGCACGTCGGCCACGCCTACGACTTCATCCGCTGGGCCGAGCGCTACGGCTACGACCTCGCCTACGCCGACGCCCGCGACCTGCACGCCGGCCGAGTCGACCCCACCCGCTACCGGGGCCTGGTCTTCCCCGGCCACGACGAGTACTGGTCGGCGAGCATGCGCCGCACCGTGGAACTGGCCCGGGAGAACGGCACCTCGCTGGTGTTCCTGTCCGCCAACACCATGTACTGGCAGGTGGAGCTCGGCCCTTCCCCCTCCGGCGTCCCCGACCGCCTGCTCACCTGCCGCAAACGCAAGGGCCCGGGCCGCCCGCTCCTGTGGCGGGAGATCGACCGGCCCGAGCAGCAGCTGGTCGGCATCCAGTACGCCGGCCGCGTCCCCGAGCCGCACCCTCTGATCGTCCGCAACGCCGGCCACTGGCTGTGGGAGGCGACCGGGGCCGCGGAGGGCGAGGAGATCGCCGGCCTGGTCGCGGGCGAGGCCGACCGCTACTTCCCGCGCACCCCGCTCCCCGACCACGAGGACCGCATCCTGCTCGCCCACTCGCCGTACACCGACGGCGAGGGCGTCCTGCGCCACCAGGAGACCTCGCTGTACCGGGCGCCCTCGGGAGCCCTGGTGTTCGCCTCCGGCACCTTCGCCTGGTCCCCGGCCCTGGACCGCCCCGGCCACACCGACCCCCGTATCCAGCGCGCCACGGCCAACCTCCTCGACCGCATCTGCAAGCGCGACTGACCCGCCGTCCGCTCCCCGTGCCCGATACGGGAGAATCGGGGCATTGGACAGAACCACGGGGAGGAACCGTGTCCGGATTCGTCGAAAAGCCCGAGCCGATCCAGGTTCCGGGCCTGGTGCATCTGCACACCGGCAAGGTGCGCGAGCTGTACCAGAACGAGGCGGGCGACCTCGTGATGGTCGCCAGCGACCGCATGTCCGCCTACGACTGGGTGCTGCCCACCGAGATCCCCGACAAGGGCCGCATCCTCACGCAGCTGTCCCTGTGGTGGTTCGACAAGCTCGCCGACCTGGTCCCCAACCACGTCATCGGCACCGAACTGCCCGAGGGCGCCCCCGCCGACTGGGCCGGCCGCACCCTGGTCTGCAAGTCGCTGCGGATGATCCCCGTGGAGTGCGTGGCCCGCGGCTACCTCACCGGCTCGGGCCTGACCGAGTACGACCAGACCCGCACGGTCTGCGGACTCGCCCTGCCCGAGGGCCTGGTCGACGGCTCCGAGCTTCCCGGTCCGATCTTCACCCCGGCCACCAAGGCCGAGGTCGGCGAGCACGACGAGAACGTCTCCTACGAGGAGGTCGCCCGCCAGGTCGGCGCCGAGACCGCCGCCCACCTGCGCCAGGCCACCCTCGCCGTCTACGGCCGGGCCCGGGACATCGCCCGGGAGCGGGGGATCATCCTCGCCGACACCAAGTTCGAGTTCGGTTTCGACGGGGACACACTCGTCATCGCCGACGAGGTGCTCACCCCGGACTCCTCCCGGTTCTGGCCGGCCGACCAGTGGCAGCCGGGGCGCGCGCAGCCGTCGTACGACAAGCAGTTCGTCCGTGACTGGCTGACCTCCGCCGAGTCCGGCTGGGACCGCCACAGCGAGCAGCCCCCGCCGCCGCTGCCCGAGCGGGTCGTCGAGGCGACCCGGGTCAAGTACGTCGAGGCCTACGAGCGGCTGACCGGCACCCCCTGGAGCTGAGCGCACGACGAAGGCCCCGGTCGGTGACCGGGGCCTTCACTGTGGAGCGGACGACGAGGCTCGAACTCGCGACCTCAACCTTGGCAAGGTTGCGCTCTACCAACTGAGCTACGTCCGCGTTGCGCCGTGGCGCGAGGCCAACTATACCCAACCTCGCTCCCGCGCGAGCCTTACCGCCGCATGCCGGTTCTCGGCGCCCAGCTTGGTCATGGCGGACGACAGGTAGTTGCGCACGGTGCCCGGCGAGAGGGAGGCCCGCTCGGCGATCTCCGCCACCGGCGCCCCGTCGGCGGCGAGCTCCAGCACCTCCGCCTCACGCGAGGTCAGGGGGGAGTCACCGGAGGAGATCGCGTCGGCGGCCAACTCGGGGTCGACGTACCGGTTTCCGGCGTGGACGGTACGGATGATCTCGGCGAGCCGCCGGGCACTGAGGGTCTTCGGGACGAACCCGCGCACACCCGCCTCGAGCGCCCGCTTCAGATGCCCGGGCCGCCCGTGACCGGTGACGATCAGCACCCGGCAGCCCGGCAGCTCGGCCCGCAGCGATGTGGCGACCTTCACACCGTCCGCGCCGGGCATCTGGAGATCGAGCACGGCCACGTCCGGGACGTGCGCCCGGGCCATGGCCAGCGCCTCCGGGCCGCTGGCCGCCTCCGCGACGACCAGCAGGTCGTCCTCCAGGGCGAGCAGCGCGGCGAGCGCGCCCCGGATCAGGTGCTCGTCGTCGGCGAGCAGCAGCCGGACCGGTCCGGCGGGCGCCGTGGCGGCGGATTTGGCGGTTGGTGTCGTCATGGAGCGGCCTCGCTGGTCTCTCGGTTCAGGGCAGCCGCCCTCGTACCGGTGGTATCCGCCGTACCGGTGGTGTCCGCGGTACCGGCCGTCACCTCCGTCACGGCGGTCGCCGGCAGGGGTATCGCGGCGGTCAGCCGGAAGCGCCCGGGGCCCGCGGAGCCGGCCCGCAGGGTGCCGTCGAGTTCCTGGAGGCGTTCGCGCAGCCCGGCGAGTCCGGAACCCGGCCGGTCGCCGGCGGGCGGGTCGGGCACGCCGTCGTTCTCGACGGACAGCTCGGCGAGACCGTCCGTCACCCGCAGGGACACGGCGCACCGCCGGGCGTCGCCGTGCCGGAGCACGTTCGTCGTGGCCTCCCGTACGACCCAGCCGAGCGCGGACCGCACCGGGGCCGGGAGGCCGGGGGCCGAGCCGGTGACCGAGCAGTCGATGCCGGCCGCCGTCAGGACGCCCCGCGCACCTGCGAGTTCGGCGCCGAGGTCCACCTCGCGGTAGCCGCGGACCACCGCGCGCACCTCGCGCTGCGACTCGTGCGCGAGCCGCTGCACCTCGATCATCTGCTCCACCGCCTCGGGCCGCCCGCGCCGGCCCAGCCGCACGGCCAGCTCCGCCTTCAGCGCGATCACCGCGAGGTCGCGGCCCATCACGTCGTGCAGGTCCCGCCCGAACCGCAGCCGTTCCTCGGCGACCGCGAGCCGGGCGCGGGTCTCGCGCGCGGCGTCGAGTTCGTAGACGGCGTTCAGCAGCCAGACGGAGAAGACCGAGGTGAAGGCGAGGAAGCCGCCGGCCACCAGTACGAGGACGGTGGTGACGAGAGCCGCGGCGGCGGGCAGGCCCAGCACCGGCGCGGCCAGTCCGCAACCGGCCGCGAACCCCGCGACCACCGCGAAGGCACGGCGTCGGCTGCGCGTGCCGAGGGCGAGCGTGCCGGCGCCGAAGGCCGGCACTCCCGCGAAGACGCCGCCGGCGGCGGTGCCCGCCCCGCCGCCCGGCGTCGCGTGCGTCTCGACGACGAGCGCGGCCAGGGCGAGGACGGCGGTGAGCGTGCCGAGCGCCCGCAGCAGGAGCAGGGGCTGACCGCGCCGGCCGCGTGTCCAGTGGAGCGCCCGGGACGCGGTCACCGCGCAGGCGGCGGCGTGCACCGTCACGATCGCCGCGAGCGAGGCCCCGAGCCCCGCCCCCGCCCGGGCGAAGGCCGGCAAGCCGATCGCCGGAACCTCGAGCAGCGCGAAGAGATGGAACGACCACCGCGTGTACGTCTCGACCTTGGCCGGCGTGCTCTTCTTCCGCCACCAGCTTCCCGGTCCCCGCATGTTCCCCCCGCCCCCCTCAGCGCCGTGGCTCCCAGCGGAACCAACGCCGTACAGCAAACACCCCGAGGACCAGCCAGGCCAGCGCCAGCGCCACCGCGCGCAGCACCTCGCCCGCGTCCGCCCCGCCGGTCCAGCCGTCCCGCACCAGGGTCATAGCCGGGGTCAGCGGCAGCAGCGCGCAGGCGGCGGCCAGCCGGTCGGGCAGCATCTGGAGCGGCACGGCGAGCCCGGAGCCCATCATGGTCACCAGCACCAGCGGGATCGAGGTGACCTGGGCGCTCTCGGCGGTGCGGGTGAAGCCCGCGGTGACCGCGGCGAGGACCACGCTCAGGGCGAGCCCCAGCAGCAGCCCCAGCACGGCCAGTTGGGGAGCGCGCGGCGCGGGCACGTGCAGCAGGGCCGTGCACCCGGCCGCCAGGAGCAGCGACTGCGCGAGGCCCGTGAGGGCGGCGGGCAGCGCGGCCCCGGCGAGGATCTCGGCGTCGCGCAGCTCGCCGGTGCGCAGCCGCTTGAGGACGAGCTGCTCGCGCCGGGCGGCGAACGCGCCGACGAGCGTGGAGTACACGGCGAACAGCAGCGAGAAGCCGATGGCGGCGGGCAGCAGGATCAGGCCCACCGTGAGCCCGGTGCCCTTCAGGTCCATCTGCTCGACCGCCGAGCGCACGGTGAACGGCAGCACCAGCGGCACGAACAGAGCCGTGACGACGGTGCTCCTGCTCCGCCCGAGCAGGGTGAGTTCGGCGCGGGCGAGCGCGGTCATGCGCCCGGCGGGTGTGGTGAGGGTGCCGCTCATGCCGCGTACTCCTGTGTCCGTGTGGGTTCCTGTGCGGCGGACGCCTCCCGGGCGATGGTGAGGAACGCCTCCTCCAGCGAGGCCGCCCGGGCGTCCAGGCCCCGCAGTTCCAGCCCGGCCCGCCGCGCCCACAGCAGCAGTTCGGTGGCCGTGTGCTGGAGCCGGCGGGTACGCAGCCGTACGACGCGGCCGTCGGTCTCGTGGCCGCACACGCCGAGGGCGGCGAGCGGGGGCAGGTCGCCCAGGAAGTACCCGTCGGGCAGTTCGAAGGTGATCCGGGCGGGCTGGGCGGCCGTGACCTCGGCCGGGGTGCCGGCCGCGGCGATGCGTCCCTCGTGCAGGATGGCGAGCCGGTCGGCGAGGCCCTCGGCCTCCTCCAGGTAGTGCGTGGTGAGGAGCACGGTCGTCCCGCTCTCGCGCAGCGACCGCACCAACTCCCAGGTCTCCCGGCGCCCTTCGGCGTCGAGCCCGGTGGTCGGCTCGTCCAGGAACAGCACCTCCGGGTCGCCGAGCAGCGCGAGCGCCAGGTCGAGGCGCCGCCGCTCGCCGCCGGAGAGCTGCTTGACCCGGACGTCGGTGCGCCGCCCGAGGCCGACCTGGGCCAGCACCTCCCCGACGGGGCGCGCCCCGCTCACGCAGCCGGCCCACATCCGCGCGGTCTCGGCGACGGTCAGCTCGGAGGGGAAGCCGCCCTCCTGGAGCATCACGCCGGTGCGCGGCCGTACCGCGGCCCGCTCGGTGCGGGGGTCGTGGCCCAGGACGCGCACGCGCCCGCCGGCCGGGGCCGCGAGGCCCTCCAGGAGCTCGACCGTCGAGGTCTTGCCGGCGCCGTTGGTGCCCAGCAGGGCGAATACCTCGCCGCGGTCCACGTGGAAGGTGATGCCGCGCACCGCCTCGAACCCGCCCCCGTAGACACGCCGGAGGCCTGCGACCTCGATCACGTGCTCGTGTTCGTCGTTGTCCATGTCCTCAGCGTCCCGGCGGCCGGGGCCGGGCAGCAGTGCGCGGTGTCATCTCTCGGCATGACAAATGTCAGACGCGCGGAAACGAGCGGCGTGGACGGGGAACGGGTGAGGGAAGGGAGAGGGAAGGGAGAGGCACGAAAAAACCCCGGTCGTGTGACCGGGGTTTCTCTGGAGCGGACGACGAGGCTCGAACTCGCGACCTCAACCTTGGCAAGGTTGCGCTCTACCAACTGAGCTACGTCCGCATTGCCTCCGACCGGCTCCCACCGATCGGCGCGAGCACCAGCCTACCTGATCCACAAGAGTGGTCCGGACCGGCGGTGCAGAGCGGGTGACAGGAATCGCACACTGCGCCTTCCCCCTGGAAGGGGGATGTTCTGCTACTGAACTACACCCGCGTGTACTCCGTGGGTCCCGGCCTTTCGGCCGCGCCCCTCGGCGTGCTCCAGACATTAGCTGATCAGCAGGGGGGTTGCGCAAGTCGGTTGTCCCCAGGGCCCGCTGACGGACCCTGGAACCCGGCCCGGGCGGCACGTGCGCCCGCCCCTGCCGCCCGGGCCGCCCGCCTCGGCGGCAGGCGGAGCCCGGCGGCCTCACTGGGCCGCGCTGAACGCCTCGTAGACCTTCTTGGGGATGCGGCCGCGGGCCGGCACCTCCATCTTGTTGGCCTGCGCCCAGGCGCGGACGGCCGCGGGGTCGGGGGCGACCTCCGTCTGCCGGTACGCCTTGCCCGACTTCGACCGCTTGCGCCCGGCCTCCACGTACGGCTCGAGGGCCTTACGCAGTTTCCTGGCATTGGCTTGGTTCAAGTCGATCTCGTAGAACTTGCCGTCCAGTCCGAAGGCGATCGTCTCCGCCGCTTCCGAGCCGTCCATGTCGTCAAAGAGAGTGACCACGACACGCTGCGCCACGAATATCGGTCCCTTCGTGCGACATCACTGCGTCCACGTGCTCCGTCACGACCTGCGGGGCATGGGGAGATGTTCGCGAGATGTCGGCTGTCCGCCTGTTACCGCCGGAAAGTATCGGCTGTTGCCAATTCATTTGTACAGTGCCGGGCATTGGAAAGTGAAGCCCGACTAAATCTCTCCGCGTGTCCCAGTGCAATGCGGATCGGGAGCGGATCGCCGAACTTTCCCAGAACTTTTCACGATGCACCCCCCACGATGCCGGATCGTGATGGCCGTCACGTAGATTCCTACGAATCTACCCGTGTAGAAATTTTGGGCGGGTAGTCTGAAGGAACCTGCTCAGCACCACACACCGGGAGTGCCAGTGGCACGCGTCGTAGTCGACGTCATGCTCAAGCCGGAGATCCTCGACCCCCAGGGCCAGGCGGTGCAGCGCGCACTGCCGCGCCTGGGTTTCGAAGGCATCTCCGACGTACGTCAGGGAAAGCGATTCGAACTGGAAGTTGACGGGCCGGTCGACGAGGCCGCGCTCGCCCGCATTCACGATCTTGCCGAATCCTTCCTCGCCAACACCGTGATCGAGGACTTCACCGTCAAGGTCGAGTCCGACGACGTGGTCGCGGGGGCCGCGAAGTGACCGCACGTATTGGCGTCGTCACTTTCCCGGGCAGTCTCGACGACCGGGACACCCAGCGCGCGATCCGCCTCGCGGGCGCGGAACCGGTCGCCCTCTGGCACAAGGACAAGGATCTCAAGCAGGTCGACGCGGTCGTCCTGCCCGGCGGTTTCTCCTACGGCGACTATCTGCGGGCCGGCGCCATCTCCCGCTTCTCTCCGGTGATGGGAACCGTCATCGAGCAGGCGAAGGCCGGTCTGCCGGTCCTCGGCATCTGCAACGGCTTCCAGGTCCTCACCGAGGCCCACCTCCTGCCCGGCGCGATGCTCGGCAACGACCACCTGCACTTCATCTGCCGCGACCAGAAGCTGCGGGTGGAGAACGCGGAGACCGCCTGGACCGCCGACTACAGCGAGGGCCAGGAGATCTTCATCCCGCTGAAGAACATGGACGGCCGGTACGTCGCCGACGAGTACACCCTCGACAAACTGGAGGCGGAGGGCCGCGTCGCCTTCCGCTACCTCGACGTCAACCCCAACGGCTCGCTGCGCGACATCGCCGGCATCACCAACGAGGCCGGCAACGTCGTCGGCCTGATGCCGCACCCCGAGCACGCCACCGAGCCGCTGATCGGCACCGGCCGCACCGACGGCCTGCCCTTCTTCACCTCGATCCTCAAGAAGCTGGTCACCGCATGAGCAGGACGCCTCTGGACACGGTCGAGCACGCGGCCGCGACCCCCGACGTCGAGCTGCCCTGGGCCGAACTCGGCCTGAAGAAGGACGAGTACGAGCGGGTGGTGGAGATCCTCGGCCGCCGCCCCACCGGCGCCGAGCTCGCCATGTACTCCGTGATGTGGTCCGAGCACTGCTCGTACAAGTCCTCCAAGGTCCACCTCCGCCAGTTCGGCGAGAAGGCCCCCGAGAACGACGCCATGCTCGTCGGCATCGGCGAGAACGCCGGCGTCGTCGACGTCGGCCAGGGCTACGCCGTCACCTTCAAGGTGGAGTCGCACAACCACCCCTCCTACGTGGAGCCCTACCAGGGCGCGGCCACGGGCGTCGGCGGCATCGTGCGCGACATCATCGCGATGGGCGCGCGTCCGGTCGCGGTCGTCGACCCGCTGCGCTTCGGCGCGGCCGACCACCCCGACACCAAGCGGGTCCTGCCCGGCGTGGTCGCGGGCATCGGCGGCTACGGCAACTGCCTGGGCCTGCCCAACATCGGCGGCGAGGTCGTCTTCGACGCCTGCTACCAGGGCAACCCGCTGGTCAACGCCGGCTGCATCGGCGTGATGCGGCACGAGGACATCCACCTCGCCAAGGCCTCCGGCGCGGGCAACAAGGTCATCCTGTACGGCGCCAGGACCGGCGGCGACGGCATCGGCGGCGCGTCGATCCTGGCGTCGGAGACCTTCGACGACGCCAAGCCCTCCAAGCGTCCCGCCGTCCAGGTCGGCGACCCCTTCCAGGAGAAGCTGCTCATCGAGTGCACCCTGGAGGCCTTCGCCGAGAAGCTCGTCGTCGGCATCCAGGACCTCGGCGCGGCCGGCCTGTCCTGCGCCACCAGCGAGCTCGCCTCCAACGGCTCCGGCGGCATGCGCGTCACCCTGGACGACGTGCCCCTGCGCGACTCCACGCTCTCGCCCGAGGAGATCCTCATGAGCGAGTCGCAGGAGCGCATGTGCGCGGTCGTCGAGCCGGAGAAGGTCGACCGGTTCCTCGAGATCTGCGCCAAGTGGGACGTCATCGCCACCGTCATCGGCGAGGTGACCGACGGCGACCGCCTGGAGATCTACTGGCACGGCGGCAAGATCGTCGACGTCGACCCGCGCACGGTCGCCCACGAGGGCCCGGTCTACGAGCGCCCGTACGCCCGCCCCGACTGGCAGGACGCCCTCCAGGCCGACGACGCCGGCAAGCTGCCCCGCCCGCGGTCGGCGGAGGAGCTGAAGGCGCAGGTCCTGAAGCTGGTGGCCTCCCCCAACCAGGCCTCCAAGAAGTGGATCGCCCAGCAGTACGACCACTTCGTGCAGGGCAACACCGTGCTCGCCATGCCGGAGGACTCCGGCATGATCCGCATCGACGAGGAGACCGGCCTCGGCGTCGCCCTCGCCACGGACGGCAACGGCCGCTACGCCAAGCTCGACCCGTACACGGGCGCGCAGCTGGCGCTGGCGGAGGCGTACCGCAACGTGGCGACCACGGGCGCCAAGCCCCTCGCGGTCTCCGACTGCCTGAACTTCGGCTCGCCCGAGGACCCGGCGGTGATGTGGCAGTTCGCGGAGGCCGTGCGCGGTCTGGCGGACGGCTGCCTGCAGCTCGGCACGCCCGTGACCGGCGGCAACGTCTCGCTCTACAACCAGACCGGCGAGGCCGCCATCCACCCGACGCCGGTCGTCGCCGTCCTCGGCGTGATCGACGACGTGGCCCGCCGCACCCCGGTCGCCTTCCAGGAGGAGGGCCAGCTGCTGTACCTCCTGGGCGACACCCGCGAGGAGTTCGGCGGCTCGGCCTGGTCCCAGGTCGTCCACGACCACCTCGGCGGCCTGCCGCCCAAGGTCGACCTGGAGCGCGAGCGGCTGCTGGCCGAGATCCTGATCTCCGCCTCCCGCGACGGCATGATCGACTCCGCGCACGACCTGTCCGACGGCGGTCTGATCCAGGCGGTCGTGGAGTCCGCGCTGCTCGGCGGCAAGGGCGCGCGTCTGGTCGTACCGGACGGGCTGGACGCGTTCACCTTCCTGCTGTCGGAGTCGGCGGGCCGCGCGATCGTGGCGGTGCCGCGCTCGGAGGAGGTCCGCTTCAACGACATGTGCGGCGCGCGCGGCCTGCCCGCCACCCGCATCGGCGTCGTCGACGGCGAGACGGTCGAGGTCCAGGGCGAGTTCGAACTGTCCCTGGCCGAACTCCGCGAGGCCCACGAGACCACCATTCCGTCCCTCCTGACCTAGCCCACCGGCAAGCAGGGGCCCGACCGCTTCGGCGGCCGGGCCCCTCCTGCGTCCTGGACCACGGCACCTGGCGGTACACGCCGCGACGGCTGCCGGCGGCCGGTACCCGGAGGACGACCCCGCCTTGCCCGACGGAGGAGAGCACGGGCAGTCACCGGTCCCGAGCAGCCGTCAGGTGTACGTGAACCCGCCGCCGGCGCGGCGACTAGGCTCTGCGGCATGCCATCCGCCAAGAAGCGTGCCCGGACCTATGACCCGGTGAAGATCCGTGCGGCGGTGCTCGGGCAGCTGGGGCTGGTGCGCGAGGGCGTGCGGGGGCTGACCGGGGAGCAGCCGGCGCTGCCGACCCGGCTGGGCGACTGGACGGTCCGGGAGCTGGTCGCGCACATCGGGATGGCGGTCACGGCGATCGGGCGCGCGCTGGAGTTGCCCGAGCCGGCCCGGCAGGACGCGGTGCTGCTGGACTGGCCGTTCGCCACCGCCGCCAGCTCCTCGGCCATCGACGACTTCACGCGGCGGCTCGCCGGCGAGCACACCGACCTGGACGCCTATCTCGCGGGCGTCGAGGAGGACCTCGTACGGCAGCTCGACGAGCACCCCGGCACCCGCCTGCTGGCCACCAACGCCGGCGCCCTGCCGCTCGCCGACTACCTCGTCACCCGCACCGTCGAACTCGTCGTCCACACCGACGACCTGAACGCCGCCGTGCCCGGCCTGGAGGTGCCCTTCGAGCGCCAGGCGCTGGCCGCCTGCACCCGGCTGCTCGCCGACGCGCTCGCCGTGAAGGCGCCCGGCGGGTCGACCGAGGTGCGGGTGCCGCCGTACGCGGTCGTGCAGTGCGTGGAGGGCCCCCGGCACACGCGCGGCACCCCGCCCAACGTGGTCGAGACCGACCCGCTGACCTGGGTCCGGCTGGCCACCGGGCGCACGGCGTGGCGGGAGGCGGTCGAGGAGGCCCGGGTCAGTGCGAGCGGGGAGCGGGCCGACCTCGGTGCGCTGCTGCCGATCATGTCCTGAGCCCGGCCGGGCCGGACCGTACGGCGTACAGCGCGGGCCCGCCCGCCCGAAGGATGTGCGACACCTCACTCACGCGCCCGGCCGACGAGCCCGGCGGGAGCCCGCAGGCGGCCCGCAGGACGCCGGACGATCACTACCGCGCCCCGCGTGACCTGCGAAGACAGCGGAGCGGTGGCAGCGGTCGCGCTCCGTTGCTCCACTACCGGCGCGGATCCCGAATTCGGACCAGTGGTCGACCTCGCCTACACTCGGAGCCGTGCCACGTGGTGACGGTCGACTCAATCACGATCTGCTCCCCGGTGAGAAAGGCCCCCAGGACGCGTGCGGCGTCTTCGGTGTCTGGGCTCCGGGCGAAGAGGTCGCAAAGCTCACGTACTTCGGGCTCTACGCCCTCCAGCATCGGGGCCAGGAATCCGCGGGAATCGCGGTCAGCAACGGCTCCCAGATCCTCGTCTTCAAGGACATGGGCCTGGTCTCGCAGGTGTTCGACGAGACCTCCCTCGGTTCGCTCCAGGGCCACATCGCTGTCGGTCACGCCCGCTACTCCACGACCGGCGCCTCGGTCTGGGAGAACGCGCAGCCGACGTTCCGTGCCACCGCGCACGGCTCCATCGCGCTCGGCCACAACGGCAACCTGGTCAACACCGCCCAGCTCGCCGCGATGGTCGCCGAGCTGCCCAAGGAGGGCAACAGCCGCTCGGCCCGCGTCGCCGCGACCAACGACACCGACCTGCTCACCGCGCTCCTCGCGGCCCAGGTCGACGAGGACGGCAAGCCGCTGACCATCGAGGAGGCCGCCCACACGGTCCTGCCGAAGGTCCGTGGCGCCTTCTCCCTCGTCTTCATGGACGAGCACACCCTCTACGCCGCCCGCGACCCGCAGGGCATCCGCCCGCTGGTCCTCGGCCGCCTCGAGCGCGGCTGGGTCGTCGCCTCCGAGACCGCCGCGCTGGACATCACCGGCGCCAGCTTCGTCCGCGAGATCGAGCCGGGCGAGTTCGTCGCCATCGACGAGAACGGCCTGCGCACCTCCCGATTCGCGGAAGCGAAGCCCAAGGGCTGTGTCTTCGAGTACGTGTACCTGGCCCGCCCCGACACCGACATCGCCGGCCGCAACGTCTACCTCTCCCGCGTGGAGATGGGCCGCAGGCTGGCGAAGGAGGCCCCGGTCGAGGCCGACCTGGTCATAGCGACCCCGGAGTCCGGCACCCCCGCCGCGATCGGCTACGCGGAGGCCTCCGGCATCCCCTTCGGCGCCGGCCTGGTGAAGAACGCCTATGTGGGCCGCACCTTCATCCAGCCCTCGCAGACCATCCGCCAGCTCGGCATCCGCCTGAAGCTGAACCCGCTGAAGGAAGTCATCAAGGGCAAGCGGCTGGTCGTCGTCGACGACTCGATCGTGCGCGGCAACACCCAGCGCGCCCTGGTCCGCATGCTGCGCGAGGCGGGCGCCGCCGAGGTCCACATCCGGATCTCCTCCCCGCCGGTGAAGTGGCCCTGCTTCTTCGGCATCGACTTCGCCACCCGCGCCGAACTCATCGCCAACGGCATGAGCATCGACGAGATCGGCACCTCACTCGGCGCCGACTCGCTGTCGTACATCTCCATCGACGGCATGATCGAGGCGACCACCATCGCCAAGCCGAACCTGTGCCGGGCCTGCTTCGACGGCGAGTACCCGATGGAGCTCCCGGACCCCGAGCTGCTCGGCAAGCAGCTGCTGGAGACCGAGCTGGCCGCCGGCCCCGCCGCCACGGCCGCCGCCGACGCCATCCGCCGCCCGTAGACGGCCGTATCACTGCCGTACGACACGAAAGTTCTCATCGTCATGTCTGAGACCCCGACTGCCGAGGGCGGCGCCAGCTACGCAACCGCGGGCGTCGACATCGAGGCGGGCGACCGCGCCGTCGAGCTGATGAAGGAGTGGGTGCGCAAGACCCGGCGCCCCGAGGTGCTCGGCGGCCTCGGCGGCTTCGCCGGCCTCTTCGACGCCTCCGCTCTCAAGCGCTACGAGCGCCCGCTGCTCGCCTCCGCCACGGACGGCGTCGGCACCAAGGTCGACATCGCCCGCCGGCTCGGCGTGTACGACACCATCGGCCACGACCTGGTCGCCATGGTCATGGACGACATCGTGGTGTGCGGCGCCGAGCCGCTGTTCATGACCGACTACATCTGCGTCGGCAAGGTCCACCCCGAGCGGGTCGCCGCCATCGTCAAGGGCATCGCCGAGGGCTGTGTGCTGGCCGGGTGCGCCCTGGTGGGCGGTGAGACGGCCGAACACCCGGGCCTGCTGGGCGAGGACGACTTCGACGTCGCCGGCGCCGGTACGGGCGTCGTGGAGGCTGACCGGCTGCTCGGCGCGGATCGCATCCGTAAGGGTGACGCGGTCGTCGCCATGGCGTCCTCCGGTCTTCACTCCAACGGGTACTCCCTCGTCCGGCACGTCCTGCTGGACCGCGCCGGGATGTCGCTGGACACGCGTGTGGAGGACTTCGGCCGCACCCTCGGCGAGGAACTGCTGGAGCCCACCAAGATCTACTCGCTGGACTGCCTGGCGCTGACCCGCACCACCGACGTGCACGCCTTCAGCCACGTCACCGGCGGCGGGCTCGCCGCCAACCTGGCCCGTGTGATCCCCGACACCCTGCACGCCGTGGTCGACCGCGCGACCTGGGCCCCCGCCCCGGTGTTCGACCTCGTGGGCCGCAGCGGCGGCGTCGAGCGGCTCGAGCTGGAGAAGACGCTCAACATGGGCGTCGGCATGATCGCGATCGTGCCGCAGGAGTCGGCGGACGTGGCCCTCGCCACCCTGGCCGACCGCGGGGTCGACGCCTGGGTGGCCGGCGAGATCACCGACCGCGGCGAGCACACCACGGGTGCGGAACTGGTGGGCGACTACGCGAGCTGAGGCCGGGGTCCGGGGGCCGCGAGGCCCCGCGGGCACCCCGACGGCGATGGCCGACCCGCGGACAGCACAGAACCCGGTCCGTGGAAACCCACGGACCGGGCAGTGGTCGAAGCAAGGTCAAGCGCCGCGGCGACGCTGGTGCGAGGAGTCGTCGTCCTCGTCCTCTTCGTCGTCCTCGTAGAGCTCGGCGTACCGTGCGTAAAGGTCGTCGTCATGCTCATCGTCCTCGAAGCGGTCGCCGTTCGGCGACTGGTTCGACGTCGATGCGCCCAGCTCCTCGGCCAGGCGTGAGAGGTCCGTCCCACCGCTGTTGTACTTCAGCTGGCGGGCGACCTTCGTCTGCTTGGCCTTGGCCCGGCCGCGCCCCATGGCTCGACCCCCTCAACGACGGGGCTCAACGGCCCCAGAGTCTGACACGCGTTCATGATCCGGAACGGGCTCTCCTCGGAGAGACCGGTCCGTAGGGCTTCCACGGTACCTGAGCCCACGCCCATACGGTACGTCGCCCGCAGCACGCGCGTGTGCACAGAACCGTTGAGGCGCCCCGTCCTCGCTGGTCAATGGCGATTTTAACCACTTATTGGCCGACGACCCGCCGGTGGAAGTGAGAGTTCTCTCCAACTGTCCACCGGCAGGTACCGGTCAAACGAACGACACCCGCTTCGTCACCGCGTGCCGGCGGCCGCGGTGCGGGCCTCCGCCATCCGCTGCTCGGCGATCCGGTCGGCCGCGGCGGCCGGCGGAATCCCGTCGTCCTTCGCACGTGCGAATATGGCGAGCGTGGTGTCGAAGATCTTCGCGGCCTTCGCCCTGCACCGGTCGAAGTCGAATCCGTGCAGCTCGTCGGCGACCTGGATGACACCGCCGGCGTTCACCACGTAGTCCGGCGCGTAGAGGATCCCGCGGTCGGCGAGGTCCTTCTCGACGCCGGGGTGGGCGAGCTGGTTGTTGGCAGCGCCGCACACCACCTTCGCGGTCAGCACCGGCACGGTGTCGTCGTTCAGGGCGCCGCCGAGGGCGCAGGGGGCGTAGACGTCCAGGCCCTCGGTCCGGATCAGCGCGTCGGTGTCGGCGACGGCCCGCACCCCGGGGTGCTGCTCGAGCACGCGCCGTACCGCGTCCTCGCGCACGTCGGTGATCACGACCTCGGCGCCCTCGTCGAGCAGGTGGCGCACGAGGTGGTGGCCCACCTTGCCGACGCCGGCGATGCCCACCTTGCGGTCGCGCAGCGAGGGGTCGCCCCACACGTGCTGGGCGGAGGCCCGCATGCCCTGGTAGACGCCGAAGGCGGTGAGCACCGAGGAGTCGCCCGCGCCGCCGTTCTCCGGCGAGCGTCCGGTCGTCCAGCGGCACTCGCGCGCGACGACGTCCATGTCGGCCACGTAGGTGCCGACGTCGCACGCGGTGACGTAACGCCCGCCGAGCGAGGCCACCATCCGCCCGTAGGCGAGCAGCAGCTCCTCGGTCTTGACCAGCTCCGGGTCGCCGATGATCACGGCCTTGCCACCGCCGTGGCCGAGCCCGGCCATGGCGTTCTTGTACGACATTCCGCGCGCGAGGTTCAGCGCGTCGGCGACGGCGTCCTCCTCGTTCGCGTACGGGTAGAAGCGCGTACCGCCGAGCGCGGGGCCCAGGGCGGTGGAGTGGATGGCGATCACGGCCTTGAGGCCGCTGGCGCGGTCCTGACAGAGCACGACTTGCTCATGACCTCCCTGCTCCGAGTGGAACAGGGTGTTCAGGACGCCGTTGATCACGTCGGTCACGGTGGTGACTCCCGGGTAAGTAGCGGCGAGTGGGGACCGGCTCCCTGAGGGTGGCGGGGGCCGTGCCAGGAGAGTAGACCCTGACCCCCCTCACCATGGTCGCAGTGGCGGGGATCACGCTCCCGCGGAGTACGTTCCCACCCGGGCGTGGGACGATTTGCAGTGGTTTTCCGTCCGTCCGGGCGCGGACCGGTCGGGTTTCGCCTCCGGTCCCGTGGGGAGGGAGCAGGCGTGCCCAAGGTGTCCTCCGTGGTGGTCCCGTACGCGGCCTACTTGCGCGTGTACGAGCCGCTGGCCGCCTTCCCGGAGCCCGAGCGCGGCCACTGGGCCCGCTATGCCCGCCGCCCCGACCGCCCCTCCTACCAGGACGAACTGCGCCGCTCGCTGGCCGACCTGCTGCCCACCCCGCCCGTGCCGGTCCCGGTGCACGAGAGCCGGGACGCGTTCGTGCTCGACGTCGACGGGGTGGTCTGCGTCTGCCCCTGGCGCACCAGGCTGCGCGGCTGGCAGGCCCTGGACGAGCTCGCCGAGGAGCTCCCGGCGGTCGTCCTGGACGCGGTGCTGCCCCCGGTCGTACGGCGCCAGGCCGCCCAGGACTACGAGCGCTGGCTCACCGACAACCCCGACGCCCGCCCCTGGATCCGCACCGCCACCTGGCAGGTGCCGCTCAACTGGTTCGTGCTGGTCTCCGACGACGAGCGCGAGTACGTCAAGGGCTCCGGCGCCCCGGGCGACGCCGGCGGCCTGGGCGGCGAGGCGCCGCTGCTGCGCTACCGCACGCCGATGGTGCAGGCCCGGCGCCGGGTCGCGCGGGGGCTGCGCGCGCTCAGGGACGCCATCGACGAGGGACCGCTGATCGACGGTCTCGTGGACGTCGGGCGCTGGCTGGAGGAGTTCCACCCGCGCTCGCTGGTGGAGCTGGACTACGGCGGGCTGGTGCACGTGCTCCCGGCGGGCGAGCTGGAGGGCGACCACTCGGCGGCGGACGTGGCCGCGGGCATCGAGGCGCTGCGCCACGGCGACGGGGAGGCGGCGGGCGAGGCCTACGGGCGGCTCGTGGAGCGCTGGCGGGCGGTGCGCGACCGGCGGTCGGCGAACTGACGGCGTGACAGGAGTGATCTGGGTCACGGCCGAGACGTGCTTGAACAGCGTACGGTCAAGGGCATTTCGGGGAGCTGACGGGATGTAGACCCCGATCCGGGCGTTTGCGTCAAGGGTGACGGACCGCACTTACAAGACCCTTGCTCTACTTGCCCCTCCCCATGCCAAAATAGGACAAGGAGCCCGGGGAGGGCTCCTTCCGCCCAACTATGCTCCGCTCAGGGTGGAATCTCTGCATTGCACGCTTTGGGGGGTCTGGTGCCTCCTGATCGCCCTGTGACTGATCGTCACAGTGGCGTGACTGTCCGCTATGGCATGGTCCATCGGCTTCCGTCGCTGATGAACACCTGGGAGGGCAATTCCATCGGTTTGGCCGACGCGGCTGGACAGATGGTGTAGTTGTAGTGCCGAGGACAAGCCGTTCGTCCTATAACCGACTCGACTCGCGTCCGCCATTTCGGGCAACGCGGGTCAAGGTGCAGAATTTAGAGGAAAGAACCGAGAAGGTTCGGTTCTCCCGAGGAGGCCGCTCATGACCGCTCGCACCCCTGATGCCGAGCCGCTGCTGACCCCGGCTGAGGTCGCCACCATGTTCCGCGTCGACCCGAAGACGGTCACGCGCTGGGCGAAGGCCGGCAAGCTCACGTCGATCCGCACGCTCGGCGGGCACCGCCGCTACCGCGAGGCCGAGGTCCGCGCTCTGCTCGCGGGCATCCCGCAGCAGCGCAGCGAGGCCTGACCAACCGCATAACCGGGCAAACCGGCTGGTCCCCCACTGGCCGACACGTCCGGGAACCGCAGCTCCAAGCGACGCGGGACCTGCCCCAACAGGCCCCACGCCCAAGCCGTCAGAGCTTTTGAGGCACATCAACACGGGTGCGTCGTCGATCGCGCTGGACTCCGCCGGGTCCAGCGCGATCTTTTTTGTGCGCGCGGGGGCGCGCGGGGGCGCGCGGTCGCCGCCCTGGGCGGTGTCCCGGGCGGCTGCGTGAGCGGGCTTGTCGGAGTCTGGGGAGGGCTGTCGGATCACCTGTGAAGCAGCCCGCCGAGTGGTGCAATTGCACATATTAAATTGACCGGTTGTAGGGCAGGCGTAAGTACCGCGATGTCAGAAACTCATGCGGTGACACCCGTCACATGCCGGGACGCTTGTTGCGTACGGCGGCTGTGCGCTAGAGGAGGTTCCGGTTCCACCGGCCCACGAGCGCACGGGAGTTCGGGACCGCAGGCTTCGGTCGTACGTACGCGGGCTCACGCGGTCGAGGGGCTCTCGGCGGCCGTGGCCGGCTCCTGCGGCCCGTCGGAGGCGCCGAGGGCCGTCTGGACCGCCTGGGCTGTCTGAACCGCCTGAGCTGTCGGGACCGCCTGGGCCGTCTGCGGGGGGATCGCCTGTGGAGGAATCGTCTGGGGAGGGATCGTCTGTGGGGGGCTGTCCATCGCCAGCCGCAGGAGGTGACGGCAGACCGGACAGTGGCGGGTGAGATGGCGGTACGACGAAGCGGCCGCGAGATGTGCGCGGAGCAGTGCCCGGGTCTCGTGCCTGGCCGATGCCGATGCCGCCATACGCCACCTCCAGCGGACCGTACGGGAACGGGCCCTGTTCCCTGGGTACCGAGGGAATGTGACCCCGTCAAGACACCCCGACACGCCACCGGGCCCCCGGCGGCCGGTCCCGCACCCCGCCCGCCCCGAGACCCAACAGCCGTCGCAACAGGGCCACTCCGGCCGGAGGCCGACATGCCGAAGGCCCGCCCCCGTTGCCGGGTGCGGGCCTTCGTTTTCTTCGCTGCGGTCCTGACGGGATTTGAACCCGCGGCCTCCACCTTGACAGGGTGGCGAGCACTCCAAACTGCTCCACAGGACCTGGTTTCGCGGCGCGATTCGTGCGTTGCGCTGCGAGAAGAGACTGTACAGGAGGCGGGCCGCCGGGTCGAACTCACTCAGGGTGCGGGGTCCGTCACCGGTCACGGCTCACGGGGCCAGCGCGTCGATCGCCTTCACGATCCGCTTGTCCGAGACCGGGTACGCCGTCCCCAGCGCGTGGGCGAAGTAGCTCACCCGCAGTTCCTCGATCATCCAGCGCACGTCCAGCACCGCGGACGGCACCGGCCGGCCCTGCGGCATCTGCTCCAGCAGCCAGGCGTATTCGTCCTGCATCTCCCGGACCTTCTCCATGCGCGTGGTGTCCCGCTGGACCCCCGTCGGCATCTGCTGGAGGCGGCGGTCGGCGGCGACCAGATAGCGCATCAGGTCCGGCAGCCGCCGTATGCCCGCCTCCGTCACGAAGCCGGGCCGCACCAGGCCGTCGAGCTGCGCCCGCACGTCCGCCAGGTTCGGCAGCAGCGCGGGGCTGCGTACCGCCTTCAGACGGCGCTCGCAGGCCTGCCAGGCGGCCAGCACCTGCTGCACCTGGCCCACCGTCCGCACGGTCACGTCCACGATCTCCGCGCGCACCTTGTCGTAGAGCTTGCGGTACGACTCCTCGTCCCACACCGGCCCGCCGAAGTCCGCGATCAGCTTGTCCGCCGCGGCCGTCGCGCAGTCCTCGAACAGCGCCTGGACCGAGCCGTGCGGGTTCGACGACAGCGCCAGCTTCTGCTGGTTGGTCAGCTTCTCGGACGCGAACTTCGCCGGATTCACCGGGATGTTGCGCAGGATGAGCCGGCGCGTGCCCTTCCACATGGCCTCGGCCTGCTCGGCCTCGGTGTCGAAGAGCCGTACGGAGACCGTGCCGGCGGCCGGACCGTCGTCGACGAGCGCCGGGTAGGCCTTCACCGGCTGCCCGGCCCGGCGGGTCTCGAACACGCGGGTGAGCGTGCCGATGGTCCAGTCGGTCAGCCCACGGCGCTCCAGCGACTCGCCGCCCTGCCGCTCCGCGGTGGCCGCGGCGGCCTGCGAGAGGGCCTGGCGGGCCTTGGGGCGCAGCTTGAGCCTCAGCGCCTCGAGGTCCTTGTCCTCGGCCAGCTTGCGGCGCCGCTCGTCGACGATCCGGAAGGTGATCTTCAGGTGGTCGGGGACCTTCGACCAGTCGAAGTCCTCGGCCTCGAACGGCACCCCCACCATCCGCTTCAGCTCGCGCGCCATGGTGGTGGTCAGCGGTTCCTGGAGCGGCACCGCGCGCTCCAGGAACGCCTTGGCGTAGTTGGGCGCGGGCACGTAGTTGCGGCGGACCGGCTTGGGCAGGGAGCGGATCAGCTCGGTGACGACCTCCTCGCGCAGGCCCGGGATCTGCCAGTCGAAGCCCTCGTCGGTGACCTGGTTGAGGACCTGCAACGGGATGTGCACCGTCACGCCGTCCGCGTCCGCGCCCGGCTCGAACTGGTAGGTCACCCGGAACTTCAGCGGCCCCTGCCGCCAGGAGTCGGGATAGTCGGCCTTGGTGACCGCCTCCGCCGACTCCCGGATCAGCATCTCCCGCTCGAAGTCCAGGAAGTCCGGCTGCTCCTGCCGCTTGCGCTTCCACCAGGAGTCGAAGTGGGCGCCGGAGACGACGTGTTCGGGCACCCGCTGGTCGTAGAAGTCGAACAGCGTCTCGTCGTCGACGACGATGTCCCGCCGCCGGGCCCGGTGCTCCAGCTCCTCGACCTCGCTGAGCAGCTTGCGGTTGTCGGCGAAGAACTTGTGGTGCGTACGCCAGTCGCCCTCGACGAGCGCGTTGCGAATGAAAAGTTCGCGGCTGACCTCGGGGTCGATCCGCCCGTAGTTCACCTTCCGCTGGGCTACGATCGGCACGCCGTACAGCGTCACCTTCTCGTACGCCATCACCGCCGCCTGGTCCTTCTCCCAGTGCGGTTCGCTGTACGTCCGCTTGAGCAGGTGGCCGGCGAGCGGCTCGACCCACTCGGGCTCGATCCTCGCGTTGACGCGGGCCCACAGCCGGGAGGTCTCGACGAGTTCGGCCGACATCACGAACCGCGGCGGTTTCCTGAACAGCGCCGAGCCGGGGAAGATCGCGAACTTGGCGTTGCGGGCGCCCAGGTACTCGCCCCGGCCGCCGTCCTTGCGGGCGCCCGGGCCGGAGTCCTTGGCGTCCTTGGACTCCTTCACGTCCTTCATGCCGATGTGCGAGAGCAGGCCGGCGAGGAGGGAGACGTGGATCCGGTCCGCGGGCGCGTCCTGCTCGTTGAGGTGGATGCCCATCTGCTTGGCGACCGTGCGCAGCTGGGTGTAGATGTCCTGCCATTCGCGGATGCGCAGGAAGTTGAGGAACTCCTGCTTGCACATGCGGCGGAAGGACGAGGAGCCCCGCTCCTTCTGCTGCTCGCGCACATAGCGCCACAGGTTGAGGAAGGCGAGGAAGTCGCTGGTCTCGTCGCGGAAGCGGGCGTGCTGCTGGTCGGCCTGGGTCTGCTTGTCGGCGGGGCGCTCGCGCGGGTCCTGGATGGACAGCGCGGCGGCGATCACCATGACCTCGCGCACACAGCCGTTGCGGTCCGCCTCCAGGACCATGCGGGCCAGACGGGGGTCGACGGGCAGCTGAGCCAGCTTGCGGCCGGTCTGGGTGAGCCGCTTGCGGGGGTCCTTCTGGGCCGGGTCGAGCGCGCCCAGCTCCTGGAGGAGTTGCACGCCGTCGCGGATGTTGCGGTGGTCCGGCGGGTCGATGAACGGGAACTTCTCGATCTCGCCGAGCCCGGCCGCGGTCATCTGCAGGATGACGGAGGCGAGGTTGGTGCGCAGGATCTCGGCGTCGGTGAACTCCGGCCGGGACAGGAAGTCGTCCTCGGAGTACAGCCGGACGCAGATGCCGTCCGAGGTGCGTCCGCAGCGGCCCTTGCGCTGGTTGGCGCTGGCCTGCGAGATGGGCTCGATGGGCAGGCGCTGCACCTTGGTGCGGTGGCTGTAGCGGGAGATACGGGCGAAGCCGGGGTCGATGACGTACTTGATGCCGGGCACGGTGAGGGAGGTCTCGGCGACGTTGGTCGCCAGAACGATCCTGCGGCCGGTGTGCGGCTGGAAGACGCGGTGCTGCTCGGCGTGGGAGAGCCGCGCGTACAGCGGCAGCACCTCGGTGAACCTGTACTGCTTCTTGTTGAGCGCGTCGGCGGTGTCGCGGATCTCCCGCTCACCGGAGAGGAACACGAGGATGTCCCCGGACCCCTCGCCCATCAGTTCCTCGACGGCGTCGGTGATCGCCGTGATCTGGTCCCGGTCGGCGTCGTCGCCATCCTCCTCCAGCAGCGGCCGGTAGCGCACCTCCACCGGATACGTCCGTCCGCTGACCTCGACGATCGGGGCGTCGCCGAAGTGGCGCGAGAACCGTTCGGGATCGATGGTGGCCGAGGTGATGACGACCTTGAGGTCGGGCCGCTTCGGCAGCAGCTGGGCCAGGTAGCCCAGCAGGAAGTCGATGTTGAGCGACCGCTCGTGGGCCTCGTCGATGATGATCGTGTCGTAGGCGCGCAGCTCGCGGTCGGTCTGGATCTCCGCGAGCAGGATGCCGTCCGTCATCAGCTTGATGAAGGTGGCGTCCGGGTCCACCTGGTCGGTGAACCGCACCTTCCAGCCGACGGCCTCGCCGAGCGGTGTGTTCAGCTCCTCCGCCACGCGTTCGGCGACCGTGCGGGCGGCGATCCGGCGGGGCTGGGTGTGGCCGATCATGCCGCGCACGCCCCGGCCGAGCTCCATGCAGATCTTCGGGATCTGCGTGGTCTTTCCCGACCCGGTCTCACCGGCCACGATCACGACCTGGTGATCGCGGATGGCGTCCGCGATCTCGGCCTTCTTCTGGCTGACCGGCAGCTGCTCGGGGTAGCTGACCGCGGGAACGCGTGAGCGCCGGCCGGCCATGCGCTCCTCGGCCTTCCCGACCTCGCCCTCGATCTCGGCGAGCACGGCGGCACGCGCCTCCGCCTTGCGGATCTTGCGCGCGCCTTCGAGCCTGCGACCGAGCCGGTGCGCGTCGCGCAGCGACAACTCGTCCAGGCGAGCGGCGAGGGGGCCAAGAGCGGGGGCGGGGTGCGTAGACATATGCGACCCAGGATCTCACCTCGGGGAAAACGCAGGCGAATGATTTGCTCCACGGCGCCCGTGCCGGTACGGCGACCTCTGGGGAGGCGTGGGCAGGGTGGGCAGGCTGGGCATGCAAAAGGCCCCGATCCGGAGATCGGGGCCTTGGCGGTGGCTGGGGCCGGGGTCGAACCGGCGACCTTCCGCTTTTCAGGCGGACGCTCGTACCAACTGAGCTACCCAGCCACGAGGTTTCACGTGAAACCTCAGCGGTCCTGACGGGATTTGAACCCGCGGCCTCCACCTTGACAGGGTGGCGAGCACTCCAAACTGCTCCACAGGACCAAGCGCTGCGTACGACAGTGTCGCACACGGTCTTGCGTGCCCCCAACGGGATTCGAACCCGTGCTACCGCCTTGAAAGGGCGGCGTCCTAGGCCGCTAGACGATGAGGGCTATCGGCCCGCCTGGGCGCTTCTCAGCGCGTCGGGGACGTGAGAAGCATATGGGATGGCGAGGGGTATCGCCAAAACCGTTTATGGCCTGGACGGGGAGGGCGAGGAGGGGGCCCGGGTGGCGCCCGGCTGGTTGTCCTTGGGGAGGTGGCGGCTGACCTCGGCCGTCGTCAGGCCCAGACCGCCCAGTTTGATCTCGTCCCAGGCCTGGAGGTGGCGGCCGTCCCGGTCGAAGTAGAGGATCGAGGCCTCTATCGGGGCCGGGTACTGGTGCTCGACGGCGCGCAGGCCGCTGCCGCCCGTGGAGCCCTCCATGCGCAGCCGGGTGCCGTACTTCAGGATCTTCATGTCCTCGTGGTGCAGGTGGCCGCACAGGACGAGCGGCACGGTGCCGTCGGTCTCGCGCGCCGCCGCGGGTTCGTGGGCGACGGCGATGTCGACGGGGGTTCCCTTGGCCCGCTGCTCGCGCAGCGCGGAGGCGAGGCGGGTGCCGGCCATCTGCTCCGCCGCGTCACCGCCGGACGTGACCGAGCGGTCGGGGGTGAACTGCGGATCGCCGATGCCCGCGAAACGCAGACCCCCCACGGTCTCGGCGCGGCCGTCGTCCAGGACGTGCACGTTCTTCATGCGCTCCAGGTAGCGCTGGGTGGTCGCCGAGTCGTGGTTGCCCCGGACCCAGACGTAGGGGACGCCCAGGTCCTTGACCGGGTCCAGGAAGCCGTTCTCCGCGGCCGTGCCGTGGTCCATGGTGTCGCCGGAGTCGACGATCACGTTGACGTCGTACTGCTTCACCAGCGAGGCGATGATCTTCCAGCTCGCCGGGTTGAGGTGGATGTCGGAGACGTGCAGGACCCGGATGGTCGTGGGGTCGGGCTGGTAGGCGGGGAGCGTGGAGGTGACGTCGTAGAGCTTGGTCACGTTGGTGACCAGACGGGCCAGCTCCTTCTGGTAGACGTCGAACTCGGTGACGATGCTGCGCGCGTTGCCCACCAGCGAGGGCGCGGAGGAGAGCAGGCCGGAGAACCGGGGTTCGAGGACCGACTTGGGGTTCCAGGTGGCGTACGCCGTCGCCCCGGAGGCGCCGAGGAGGGCGAGGGCCAGGCCGCCGGCGGCGAGGGCGCGGCGGGGGCGGCGGTAGACCGCGAGGCCGAGGGCGGTGGCGCCGGAGACCACGGCCACGCAGGAGCGGAGGGCCAGATCGAGCGTGCCGTGCTCGACGTCGCGCACCACCTCGTCCTGGAGGCCGGAGATGCGTTCGGGGTGGTCGACCAGGGCCTGGGAGCGTTCAGGGTCGAGCTGGTCGACGTTCACGTCCAGGCGGACCGGGGCCTGGTGGCTGTCCAGCTGGAGGGCGCCCAGCGGGGAGACGTTGATCTTGGTGCCGCCGCTGAGGGAGGGGCGCAGGGTCATCGTCGTGTTCATGGGGCCCACGGGCACGCGCACGTTGCCGACGATCAGCAGGCCGAGCCAGGCGCCGACGACGACCACGGTGACCATGCCGAGGGCGCGGACCCAGGGGTGGGGCTGGGGGGTGAGGGTGAGAGCGGGCTGGGGGCGGGGCGGACGGCGGCGGGCCATTGGTCGCGTATGCCCATGGGGGGCACGGGATATGCGCGGCACGGGAGGGGGGTCGGTCCGGGGGCCCGTACCGGACAATGGCGGTGTGCTGGAGATGACGCGCGAGGAGTTCGAGGAACTGGTCGCCGAGGCCCTCGACCGGATCCCGCGGGAGCTGACGCGGCTGATGGACAACGTCGCGGTGTTCGTCGAGGACGAACCGCCCGCCGACGATCCCGAGCTGCTCGGGCTGTACGAGGGGACACCGCTGACGGAGCGGGGCGAGTGGTACGCGGGCGTGCTGCCCGACCGGATCACCGTCTACCGGGGGCCGACGCTGCGGATGTGCGAGACGCGCGAGGACGTGGTGGCGGAGACCGAGGTGACCGTGGTGCACGAGATCGCCCACCACTTCGGGATCGACGATGCACGGCTGCACGCACTCGGGTACGGCTGAGGGCCGGGACCGGCCCGGCCGGTTGGGCCGGGCCGAGGGTGCCGGACCGGGCTGCGCCGGGCCGTGGCGGAGGTCCGCGGGGGCGGTCGCGTGTCCTCTTGTGGGTGAAGGGAGTTGGGCACGGTGACTTCTTCACTCCGGAGGTGGCTTCCGTGCGCCCCTTGTACGTGTCCGTCCGTCTCGCCGCCGCGGCCGCCGTCGTCGCCACCGCCGCCGGCTGCGTGAGCGTGGGCGGGGCCGTTGACGGCGGGGCCCGGCCGTCGCACTCCGCGGGTCAGCGGGCCGGTGAGGGCGGGATGGGCGGGCCGGGGGTGTCCGGCGGCGGCGCGGGGCACGCCGGCGGCGCCGGCGACGGCAAGCACGGGCACGGCGGGAAGGGCAAGGGCGGCGAGTCGCCGTCCGCCTCGGCCTCGCCGTCCGCGGCGGGCAGCGCGTCCGGCGTGCCGACGGGCAAGCGCGGGGTGCCGCCGAAGGCGGGCGATCCGACGCCCACGCAGGCGGTGCCGGCGCCGCCGCAGACCTCCGCCGCCTCGGAGCCGTCGCCGGACTCGCCGCCCACCCAGCCGCCCTCGCCCGATCCGACGGTGGCCGCACCGTCCTCCTCGGCGCACGAGGGGCCGGGTCCGCAGCTGGAACACCGGGAGCCGGCGCCGGGCCGGTCACGTGGTCGGCGGACCTGAGCGCGTGAGGCGTGGGCCGGGCCGCTGACCTGGGGGTATGGTGCTGGTTTGCCTTCGGGGGTGCGGAGTGCGTATGGTGGTAGATCGTTTGATCCCATTTGCCCGGCGCCCACGCAGAGCGCGCCGTGTGGCGCGTACTCTCCCTTGCCGTGGCGGACCGCATCGAGGCGGTCGTGAATCGAAACACGGAGTTGACGGGCGCGTGCCGACGAGACTCCGGAAGGTTTCGCATTCGCATGTCCATTGCCAGTACTGATCACGTCGTCGTGCCCGAGAACGCCGACGTCGCCGAGGTCACGGAGACCTCCGGGTCCCCCGAGACCGTCGAGGCGGCCGCCGAGGCTCCCGAGATGACGTTCTCCGACCTCGGCCTGCCCGAGGCCGTCGTGCGCAAGCTCGCGCAGAACGGCGTGACGGTCCCCTTCCCGATCCAGGCCGCGACCATCCCGGACGCCCTGGCCGGAAAGGACATCCTGGGCCGCGGCCGCACCGGCTCCGGCAAGACCCTGTCCTTCGGCCTGCCGACCCTGGCCACGCTGGCCGGCGGCCGCACCCAGAAGCACAAGCCGCGCGCCGTGATCCTCACCCCGACCCGTGAGCTCGCGATGCAGGTCGCCGACGCGCTCCAGCCCTACGGCGACGTCGTCGGCCTGAAGATGAAGGTCGTCTGCGGCGGCACCTCCATGGGCAACCAGATCTACGCCCTGGAGAAGGGCGTCGACATCCTCGTCGCCACCCCGGGCCGCCTGCGCGACATCATCAACCGCGGGGCCTGCTCGCTCGAGGACGTGCGGATCGCCGTGCTCGACGAGGCCGACCAGATGTCCGACCTGGGCTTCCTGCCCGAGGTCACCGAACTGCTCGACCAGGTCCCGGCGGGCGGCCAGCGCATGCTGTTCTCCGCGACCATGGAGAACGAGATCAAGACCCTCGTCGACCGCTACCTGAACGACCCCGTCTCGCACGAGGTGGACGCGGCGCAGGGCGCGGTGACGACCATGTCGCACCACATCCTGATCGTGAAGCCCAAGGACAAGGCGCCGGTCACCGCTGCCATCGCCTCCCGCAAGGGCCGCACCATCATCTTCGTGCGCACCCAGCTCGGTGCCGACCGGGTGGCCGAACAGCTGCGCGACGCCGGCGCCAAGGCCGACGCGCTGCACGGCGGCATGACCCAGGGCGCCCGCACCCGGACCCTGGCCGACTTCAAGGACGGTTACGTCAACGTCCTGGTCGCCACGGACGTCGCCGCGCGCGGCATCCACGTCGACGGCATCGACCTGGTCCTGAACGTCGACCCGGCCGGCGACCACAAGGACTACCTGCACCGCGCCGGCCGCACGGCCCGCGCCGGCCGCACCGGCACGGTCGTGTCGCTCGCGCTGCCGCACCAGCGGCGCCAGATCTTCCGCCTCATGGAGGACGCGGGCGTGGACGCCTCGCGCCACATCATCCAGGGCGGCGCCACCTTCGACCCGGAGGTCGCCGAGATCACCGGCGCCCGGTCGATGACCGAGGTGCAGGCCGAGTCGGCGGCCAACGCCGCGCAGCAGGCCGAGCGCGAGGTCGCGCACCTGACCAAGCAGCTGGAGCGGGCGCAGCGGCGCGCGGCCGAGCTGCGCGAGGAGTCCGACCGGCTGGTCGCCCGGGCCGCCCGCGAGCGCGGCGAGGACCCGGAGGCCGCGGTGGCCCAGGCGGCGGACGAGACCGTCGTCGAGCGGGTGGCCGAGGTGTCGGTGCCCGAGCAGCCGGCGGCGCAGGACGTCGACCGCGCGGAGCGGGGCGAGCGTTTCGAGCGGGGCGAGCGTGAGGAGCGTACGGCGGGTTCGTCGTCGTACGACCGCCGTGAGCGCCGCGACGACCGGGGCGAGCGTGACCGCGACCGGGCACCGCGCTCCTTCGACCGGGACCGGGACCGTGACCGGGACCGTGGGTTCCGCCGTGACGACCGTGGTGGTCGTTCCTTCGAGCGCCGTGACGACCGCCGTGACGACCGGGGCGGTTTCAACCGCGACCGCGCCCCGCGCTCCTTCGACCGGGACCGGGACCGTGACCGGGACCGTGGGTTCCGCCGTGACGACCGTGGTGGCCGTTCCTTCGAGCGCCGTGACGACCGGCGCGACGACCGGCGCGACGACCGGGGCGGCTTCAACCGCGACCGTGACCGCGACCGCGCCCCCCGCTCCTTCGACCGCAGGGACGAGCGCGGCGGCTTCCGCAGGGACGACCGTCCGGCCCGGCGCGACGAGCGCGGCGGGCACCGCGGCAGCGACCGTCCGTTCAACCGTGACCGTCAGGGCGAGCGCCCCGGCTTCCGTACCGGCGGCCACGACCGCCCGTACGGCCGCCGCGACGACCACCGCGGTGGCGGCTCCTTCGGCCGCCGCGAGGACAAGCCGCGCTGGAAGCGCAACGGCTGACGCGCTGGAAGCGCAACGGCTGACGCGCTGAAGCGCAACGGCTGACGCGCTGACACCGGTCCGCGAGTGACGCATGTCACGCCCCCGGCAAGGGAATTGCTGGGGGCATGACAGATGACGCCAGAACGGGCTCCAGCGGTGGGCTGTCGGACGAGGAACGGCTTGCCCAGCTCGGCTACACGCAGGTCCTCGCCCGCCGCATGTCGGCGTTCGCCAACTACGCGGTCTCTTTCACGATCATCTCCGTCCTCTCCGGCTGCCTGACCCTCTACCTCTTCGGCATGAACACCGGCGGCCCCGCCGTGATCACGTGGGGCTGGGTGGGCGTCGGCCTGATGACGCTGTTCGTCGGGCTGTCGATGGCCGAGATCTGCTCGGCGTACCCGACCTCGGCGGGGCTGTACTTCTGGGCGCATCGGCTGGCGCCGCCGCGCTCGGCCGCCGCCTGGGCCTGGTTCACGGGCTGGTTCAACGTGCTGGGGCAGGTGGCGGTGACGGCCGGCATCGACTTCGGCGCGGCCTCCTTCCTCGGCGCCTACCTCAACCTCCAGTTCGGCTTCGAGGTCACCCCGGGCCGCACCGTGCTGCTCTTCTCGGCGATCCTGGTGCTGCACGGCCTGCTGAACACCTTCGGGGTGCGCATCGTCGCCTTCCTCAACAGCGTCAGCGTGTGGTGGCACGTGCTGGGCGTCGCGGTGATCGTCGGCGCGCTTGCCTTCGTACCCGACCACCACCAGTCGGCGTCCTTCGTGTTCACGAAGTTCGTCGACAACACCGGCTGGGGCAGCGGGGTGTACGTCGTCCTGCTCGGCCTGCTGATGGCCCAGTACACCTTCACCGGCTACGACGCCTCCGCCCACATGACGGAGGAGACCCACGACGCCGCCACGGCCGGCCCCAAGGGCATCGTCCGCTCCATCTGGACCTCCTGGATCGCCGGTTTCGTCCTCCTGCTGGGCTTCACCTTCGCCATCCAGTCCTACGACAAGGAGCTCGCCTCCCCGACCGGCGCGCCGCCCGCCCAGATCCTCCTGGACGCCCTCGGCGCCACGGCGGGCAAGCTGCTGCTCCTGGTGGTCGTCGGCGCCCAGCTGTTCTGCGGCATGGCCTCGGTCACCGCCAACAGCCGTATGATCTACGCCTTCTCGCGCGACGGCGCCCTGCCCTACTCCCACGTCTGGCACACGGTCAGCCCGCGCACGCGCACCCCCGTGGCGGCGGTGTGGCTCGCGGCCCTGGGCGCCCTCGTCCTCGGCCTGCCCTACCTGATCAACGTGACCGCCTACGCGGCCGTGACGTCGATCGCGGTCATCGGCCTCTACATCGCCTACGTCGTCCCGACCCTGCTGCGGGTGCGCCGGGGCGACGACTTCGAACGCGGGCCCTGGCACCTGGGCCGCTGGTCGCGGACGATCGGCGTGATCGCGGTGGCCTGGGTCGGCGCGATCACGATCCTCTTCATGCTCCCCCAGGTCTCCCCGGTCACCTGGGAGACCTTCAACTACGCCCCGGTGGCGGTCCTGGTCGTCCTCGGCTTCGCCACCACCTGGTGGCTCGCCTCGGCCCGCCACTGGTTCCTCAACCCGACCCACGAACGCACCCTGGCCCGGGAGGCGACCCGCGCGGGCGTCGGTGCCCGGACGGGCCCGGCCGCGGACGCGGCTGCGGACGCGGACCCGGCTGCGGGCACGGGCGCGAGCGCCCCCGACCCGGCCGACCCCTGACCCGTACGGCACACTTCCGGCCCGGCACTCCGATACCCGATCGGAGACCCGGCCTCGTCCGGCTATGCTCGGGGAGGCGACATCGCCTGGGCCCTTAGCTCAATTGGCAGAGCAGTGGACTTTTAATCCATTGGTTGTGGGTTCGAGTCCCACAGGGCCTACGGATGCGGACGGAGGGCCGGTCCCTCCGCCAGCCGCGCGGCGCCCGGGCCGGTTTCGGCCGGCCGGGCGCCGAGTCCGTTTCGCGTTCGCGCGCTCAGCCGGTGCAGCCGCAGCCCGACGCCGCCTTGGCCCCGGTGACGGTCCGGGACGGGTCGGCCGCCGACTCGGCAGAAGTGCAGCAGGCGTTGACGCCGCAACAGGTGGCGGCCGTGTCCCCGGCATCGGCTCCGGCATCGGCCACCGGAGGCTTGGTGGCCCGGACGACCGCCGAGTGCATTCCGTCGGCGACCGGGTGGGCCGGCACGATCTCGACGTCCGTGAACCCGGCGGCCTCCAGCCCCGCGCGGTACTCGGCGAAGGAGAGCGCGCCGGCGACGCAGCCGGCGTAGTCGCCTCGCTCGGCCCGCTGTTCGGGCGTGAGGGTGTCGTCGGCGACGACGTCGGAGACGCCGATGCGGCCGCCGGGCCTGAGGACGCGGAAGGCCTCGGCGAACACGGCGGCCTTGTCGACGGACAGGTTGATCACGCAGTTCGAGATCACCACGTCGATGGTCTTCGCGGGCAGCGGGACGGACTCGATGGTGCCCCTGAGGAACTCGACGTTCGTCGCGCCCGCCTTCTCGGCGTTGGCCAGCGCCAGGGCCAGCATCTCGTCGGTCATGTCGACCCCGTAGGCCTTGCCGGTGGGGCCGACACGCCGGGCGGAGAGCAGGACGTCGATGCCGCCGCCCGAGCCCAGGTCGAGGACGCGTTCGCCCTCACGCAGTTCCGCCACGGCGGTCGGGTTGCCGCAGCCGAGGGACGCGGCGACCGCCTCGGCGGGCAGCGCGTCGCGCTCCTCGGCGGCGTACAGGGCCGAGCCGAAGTCCGCGTCGACCTCGACCGGCTGCGGCCCGCAGCACGCGGCACCGCCCTCGGTCACCTTCACGGCTGCGGCGGCGTAGCGCCGGCGGACGGTCTCGCGCAGGTCGGTGGACTGCTCACTCATGACTCACTCCCAGGTGACGGGGCATGCCGGTGGCCCGGAACCGCCTGTATCGACGTCCATTGATGCAACCTTGCGTCTTGAATCGAGAAACGTCAACATAGAAATGTGTCGAATCAAGAGCTTGAGGTGACCGGCTTCGAGGTGTCCCAGCCGACGACCATCGAAGCCACCGCCTGACTCCGCCGAGGACCGCCGGGGACCGCCCGAGCCGCCGCGGGACCGCGCTGCCGGGCCCTCCGGCTCGCCCCCGGTTTCCCGGGCCCGCGGTGGGCCGGGAGGATGGGGGTGTCACCTGTCTGGCCAGAGAGAGCGCGCCGATGCCCCGTCCCTACGTCCTGCTGTCCGCCGCCGTCTCCCTCGACGGGTATCTGGACGACACCGGGCCCGAGCGGCTGCTGCTCTCCTCGCCCGCCGACTTCGACCGCGTCGACGAGGTGCGGGCGTCCGTGGACGCGATCCTGGTCGGCGCCGGCACCCTGCGCGCCGACAACCCGCGGCTGCTGGTGAACTCGCCCGGGCGGCGCGCCGCCCGCGTGGCCGCCGGGAAGCCGGAGTACCCGCTGAAGGTGACGGTCAGCGCCTCCGGAGAGCTGGACCCGGACGCGGTCTTCTGGCACACCGGCGGGGACAAGGCGGTCTACACGACCGACGCCGGCGCGCGCCGGCTGCGCGAGGCCGGGATCGCCGCCGAGGTCGTGCCGCTGGGCGCCGCGCTGGACTGGGCGCGGCTCCTGGAGCACCTGCACGACGTGCTCGGCGTGCGCCGGCTCATGGTCGAGGGCGGCGGGACCGTCCACACCCAGCTGCTCCAGCAGCGCCTCGCGGACGAGGTGCAGCTCGTGCTCGCCCCGCTGTTCGTCGGGGACGCGAAGGCGCCCCGGCTGTTCGGGCCGGGGGAGTACCAAGGAGGACGGCTGCGGCTGGTGGAGACCCGCGTCATCGAGGACGTGGTCCTCATGCGCTACGAGCCCACCGCCCCCGGCACCGGGTCCCTCGCCGTCCCCGCCGACCGGCACTGGCTGCGCGTCGCCTGCGAGCTGGCCGCGCAGTGCCCGCCGTCGCGGACCGCGTTCAGCGTGGGCGCGGTGGTCGTCGCCGCGGACGGCACCGAGCTGGCGCGGGGACACTCCCGGGAGGCCGGCGACCCGGTCACGCACGCCGAGGAGGCAGCCCTCGCCAAGGTCGACCCCGCCGATGCGCGGCTCGCGGGAGCCACCGTCTACAGCAGCCTCGAACCGTGCGCCCGACGCGCCTCCCGCCCGCGCCCGTGCGCCCGGCTGATTCTGGACGCCGGCGTGAGGAGAGTGGTCACCGCGTGGCGTGAGCCGGACACCTTCGTCCAGGGCGCCGACGGGACCGGAGTGCTGGCGGCCGGGGGCGCGGAGGTCGTCGTCGTACCGGAGTTCGAGGAGGCCGCCAAGGAGCCGAACCGGCACCTCGTGGGCTGAGCGGACCGGCCGGCGTTTATGTGGGCGCGAGCGCCCCCGAACATGGCGTACACTGGAATCACAACGACGCGGGGTGGAGCAGCTCGGTAGCTCGCTGGGCTCATAACCCAGAGGTCGCAGGTTCAAATCCTGTCCCCGCTACTGAAGGCCCAGGGCCGGAATCCGATCAAGGATTCCGGCCCTGGACGTTTTCCCTGGCCGTCCGGGGCCGTCCGGGTGCCTTCGGCCGGTGCGCGGGCCCTCATCAGGCGTGTCCCTCGTCACACCTTGTCATCCGGACGGCCACACCGACTCGCTGTCCGCGCCCGCTGCGGGAAACCTGGACGGCGGCAGCGAAATGGAGATGCGCGCCGCGGACGGCCTCCCGGCCGCAGGCCGGTGGTGGCGGCTCAGCTCCGCCGGGGCCTCGGCCCGCGCAACCGTCCGGTTCCTGCCCGCGCTGCTGCTCCTCGCCGGTGCCTGCTACGACCGCCTCACCCCCGCGAGCCTCACCGCGTCCCCCCTCGTCGCCGCGCCGCTGCTGTCCAGCCGGGCCGCGGTGCTCCCTTCTAAGACCCCGAACTCCGCCTCGCGGGCCGTGCGTTCGGCGATCCCCACGCCCTGCTCGCCGCCCTCGCGGCGGAGGTGCGCGGCACTGCGGGGGCGGGATGACGGACGACATGGCGCTTCTCGCCGTACGGCGGCGGGGTGGCCCGTTCGTTACCGGACTCTTGTCAACTCACCCGGGTTTCGCCGCTCATGGACGGTAAGTCCTGGCCAAAAAGGTTTAAGGATCAAGCCGAACGGCTTGGAATCGGTGCCTCCCCTCTATTAACGTTCGATAACGCAGCGCGGTCGTCCCAGCCGTCACAGAAGGCGGCTCCGTGCGCACGCGCCGAATCCCGCAAGGGAACCGGGGAACCACCGAATTGGGGTGAATCGGGCGTTGTCCGCCGTGTTGGCACGGCTGGCTTTACGCGCGTAGGAGACCTTCCCGCTCCGAACCCGTCAGCTAACCCGGTAGGCGAAACGGAAGGAAAGGAGCGCGCCCGAGTGGCGTCCAACCCGCCTGCCCCACAAGCCCCGTCCATGCCGAGCCAGCGGACCGGGACCTTCGCCTACGGCGACCGGCGTGACGACGAGGGCCCCTGGGAGGAGTGGAACCCCACCGAGGAGTCCCTCCGCCCGGCACGCGGCCGGCACCGCGTCAGCAAGCAGCGCGGCGGCGGGCTGGCCCGCAGCTCCACGGTCCTCGGCGTCGGCGTCATAGCCGCCGTCGGCGCGGGCGGCATGGCCAGCGCCAACACCGGCAAGCCGCCGGTGTCCATATCCCTGCCCGACCTGCCCTCCGTGGGCTCGCTGTTCGACGAGTCCCACGACGACGCCCCGCAGGGCTCCGCGACCGCGCTCAGCTCCGTGGGCGTGACCACCGCCGACAACGCCAAGGGCGCCGCCGACGCGGGCGAGGCGCTGCGCAACCGCATCATGGCCCAGGCCGAGCAGCAGCAGTCCCAGGTCGACACCAAGGCCGAGGCGGCCGCAGAGGCCGCCGCCGCGAAGCTCGCCGACGAGGCCGCCGCCAAGGCGGCCAAGGACGCGGAGGCCAAGGCCGCCGCCGCGAAGAAGCAGGCCGAGGCGGAGGCGGAGAAGAAGGCCGAGGCCGCCCGGCTGGCCGAGCTCGCCAAGCAGTACACGCTGCCCACTTCCTCGTACACCCTCACCGGGACCTTCGGCCAGCCCGGCTCCATGTGGTCCTCCGGCTACCACACCGGCCTGGACTTCGCCGCGCCCACCGGCACCCTGATCAAGGCCATCCACAGCGGCACCGTCACCGAGGCCGGCTGGGCCGGCGCCTACGGCTACCGCACGGTCCTGACCCTCGACGACGGCACCGAGCTGTGGTTCTGCCACCAGTCCTCGATCAGCGTCTCGGTCGGGCAGAAGGTCAGCACGGGCGAGGTCATCGGCCGCGTCGGCGCCACCGGCAACGTCACCGGCCCGCACCTGCACCTCGAGGTCCACCCGAACGGCCAGGCCACCGCCGTCGACCCGATGACGTGGCTGCGCGGCAAGGGCCTCAACCCCTGACACCCCGCACGCCCGGCCCCCGCCGGCACCGCCGTCCGGGGGTTTGCGCAACCTTTGCGGCAGTATGCGGCGCGTGCCGGAATGGGCCGTCCGGAAGCCGTTGTTGATGTTGTACATGACTTCCGTACGCAAGCTCGGCACATCCGACCTCGAGGTCTTCCCGCTCGCCCTCGGCGGCAACGTCTTCGGCTGGACCGCCGACCGGGAACAGTCCTTCGCCGTCCTCGACGCCTACACGGCGGCCGGCGGGAACTTCGTCGACACCGCCGACTCCTACTCGGCCTGGGTCGAGGGCAACAAGGGCGGCGAGTCCGAGACGATCATCGGCGAGTGGGTGCGGGCGCGCGGCAACCGCTCCGACGTCGTCATCGCCACCAAGGTCAGCCAGCACCCCGACTACCCAGGCCTGAGCGCCGCCAACATCAGGGCCGCCGCCGACGCCTCCCTCAAGCGCCTGGGCACCGACTACATCGACCTCTACTACACCCACTTCGACAAGCCCGAGGTGCCGGTCGAGGAGATCATCGGGGCCCTCGACGAGCTGGTGAGGGCGTGCAAGGTGCGGCACATCGCCGCCTCCAACATCTCCGCCGAGCGCCTGAAGGCCTCGCTGGACTTCTCCGAGAGGGAGGGCCTGGCCCGGTACGTGGCGCTCCAGCCGCACTACAACCTCGTCTCCCGCGACACCTACGAGGGCGACCTGCTCGACCTGGCCCAGCGCGCCGGTCTGGCCGCCGTGCCGTACTTCGCGCTCGCCTCCGGCTTCCTGACCGGCAAGTACCGGCCGGGTGCGAAGGTGGACAGCGCGCGGGCCGAGGGCGCCGCCAAGCACCTGGCGACCGAGCGCGGGCAGCGGGTCCTGGCCGCCCTCGACGAGGTCGCCCGCGCCCACGACGCCGAGGTCGCCACCGTGGCCCTGGCCTGGCTCGCGGCCCAGCCGACCGTGGCCGCCCCCATCGCCTCCGCGCGCACGGTGGAGCAGCTGCCCGCCCTGCTCGGCGTGGCCGATCTGCGGCTGACACAGGACGAGGTCGCCAGGCTGACGAACGCGTCGGCGTAGCGCCCGGGCCGCCTACGGCTGGGTGCGGTACGGGTTGTACGGGCCGTACGAGCCCTGCTGGGAGCCGTACGGCCCCGGCGGCGGCGCGTACCGGCCCTGAGCGGGGTGTACGGGGTGTACGGGGTGCACCGGATGCGGCTGGGCGCCGTACACCCCGTGCACCGGTCCGTGCACTGGCCCGTGCGCCGGCCACGGTGGCGCGGCCATCCGCATCGGGGGCGCGGTCATCCGGGCCGCGTGGTCCAGTGCCGGCTGCGCCGTCTCGCGCCTGCGCCACAGCTCGTGCAGCAACTGCTGCTCCCGCAGGACGAAGTCGGCGCCGGCCCGGCCCCGGTTGCCCCGGTGGCGCAGGAAGGCCAGGGAGGTGGCGTAGGCCTCGTACTGGGCCACGGTCCGCGCGGCCTGCCTGCCCAGGTGCCGGCGGGCGTACTCGCGGGCCAGCCTGCGGGCGCGCATGGAGCCGAGGGCGTACGGCTCGGCCGGGGTGAGCCAGCCGGCCGCCGTGTACGCGGGCAGCTCGGCGCGCACGGTCCGCAGTTCGCGCTGCCGGGTGGAGACGACCAGCCAGGTCAGCAGCCCGAACGCGGGCACCATGAAGGCGCCGTAGACCGCGAAGAAGCCGTACTCGCCGAAGGTGGACGAGCCGTTCCAGAAGGCGTGCATGCCCATCGCGAGCAGCAGGCCGGCCAGGGGGAACAGGATCCGGCGCAGGTGCTGGCGGTCCCCGGACAGCGCGGCCAGGCCGAAGCCGATGCCGGTGAGGACGGTGAACAGGGGGTGCGCGAACGGCGACATGATCACGCGCACGAAGAACGTCGCGGCGGTGACGGAGGCGATGCCCTGGCCGCCGCTCATCTGGTCGGTGCCGAAGGCGGTGCCGAGGTAGAGGATGTTCTCGGTGAACGCGAAGCCGGTCGCGGTGACGCCGGCGATGACGACCCCGTCGACGATGCCGGTGAAGTCGCGTCTGCGGAAGAGGAAGATCAGCAGGACCGCGGCGGCCTTCGCCGACTCCTCCACGATCGGGGCTATGACGGTCGCGCCGAGGGTGTCCGCGCTGGACGGGTCGGCGGTGGAGGTGGCTATCCAGCGGGTGGCGAAGCTGTTGGCGACGATCGCTATCAGCGCCGCCGCGCACGCCCCCCAGGCGAAGGCGAACAGCAGGTTCCGCCAGGGGCCGGGTTCGACCCGGTCCAGCCAGCGGAAGGCGGCCATCAGCAGCGGCACCGGCAGCACGGCCAGGCCCAGCCCCACCAGGAAGCCCTCGGTGCCGGTCTGCCGGCGCACCAGGGCGAGGATGACCAGCCCGGAGAGCGCCAGCAGGGTGATCAGGGCGCCGTAGCGCACCCATCGCCTCTGCCACCAGTGCGCGTGCCGGGGCCGGCCGCCGGGGGGAACGCTCGGACGTGTCGGGTACGGGGGACTGGTGGCCACGGCATTGACCCTAACGAGGGAGTGCGCCGCCCGCGACGGGGCCTGCCGAGGGGTCGGCGGGCGGCTCCGGAGTCCGGTCCTCGTGCGGTACGCGGCGGAAGAGCAGATCGTTCACCACATGACCCTTGTCCAGTCCCTGGCCCTCGAAACGGGTCAGCGGCCGGAACCCGGGACGGGGTGCGAAACCCCCGTCGGGGCGGGTGTTCTCGAAGTCGGGGTGCGCGGTCAGCACCTCGAGCATCTGCTCGGCGTACGGCTCCCAGTCGGTGGCGCAGTGCACGGTCGCCCCGGGGCGCAGCCGGGTCGCGGCCAGCGTGAGGAACTCGGGCTGGATCAGCCGCCGCTTGTGGTGCCGCTTCTTGGGCCAGGGGTCGGGGAAGTAGACGCGCAGCCCGTCGAGGGAGTCGGGGGTGAGCATCTCGCGCAACAGGATGATCGCGTCGCCGTTGCCGACGCGGACGTTGGTGAGCGCGTTGCGGTCGGCCAGGCTCAGCAGGTTGCCCTGGCCGGGCGTGTGCACGTCGACGGCGAGGATGTTGGTGTCCGGGTCGGCGGCGGCCATCTGCGCGGTGGCCTCCCCCATCCCGAACCCGATCTCCAGCACGACCGGGCGGGTGTTCCCGAACAGCTCGGCGAGGTCGAGGACCCGCTGACCGTCGATGTCCAGCCCCCACTTGGGCCACAGCCGTTGCAGGGCGTCGGCCTGGCCCGTGGTCACCCGGCTGCGCCGCGGCTGGAAGCTGCGGATCCGCCGCTCGAAGTGCGAGCCGGCCGGATCGGCGCGCGGCCCGTCGGGAAAGCGCGGCTCCCCCTTGGCCCTGGTGTGCCGGACGGGCACTCCGGGGGCGTGCGGGGGCTGCTCGCCGGGTGCGGGACGCGCGGCTCCGGGAGCTTCGGGGGTGTTGAGGGAGTCAGACACAGTGGACCCGATTTTACGGCCCGAGCGCATCGTCCGGTCCGGGGTCAGGCGGCGGGCGCCGTCCGGTCGGGGGGCGGGCGGTGGGCATCGTCCGGTCCGGGGTCGGTGGGCAGGTGCCGTCCGGTTCGGGGTCAGGCGGCGGGCGCCGTCCGGTCGGGGGGCAGGCGGCGGGCATCGTCCGGTCCGGGGTCGGTGGGCAGGTGCCGCCCGGTCAGGGGGCAGGCGGCCGGTGCCGTCCGGTGGGGGGCAGGCGGCGGGCGCCGTCCGGTCCGGGGTCGGTGGGCAGGCGCCGCCCAGTCCGGGGTCAGGCGGCCGACGTCGTCCGGTCGGGCGGTGGGTGCCGCTCGGTCAGCGGTCAGGCGGCGGGCATCGCCCGGTCCCGGGGTCAGTCCGTCGACGCCAGCGCGGCCAGCGCTCGCCGGGCCACCTCGCGGCCGATGGGCAGGCAGGCCGTGGCCGCGGGCGACGGCGCGTTGAGGACGTGCACCGTGCGGGCGCCCTCGCGTATCAGGAAGTCGTCCACCAGCGTCCCGTCCCGCAGCACCGCCTGCGCCCGGACCCCGGCCGCCGCCGGCACCAGGTCGTCGGCCGTCACCGCGGGCAGCAGTCTGCGCACGGCCGTAGTGAAGGCGCTCTTGGACATGGACCGCCGCAGCTCCCCTACCCCGTACCGCCAGTGCCGGCCGGCCATGTGCCAGGAGCCGGGCCAGGTGAGCGTCCCGGCCAGCTCCCGGGGACGTACGGTCCCCCAGCCGTACCCCTCCCTGGCCAGGGCCGGCACCGCGTTGGGCCCGATGTGGACGCCGCCGTCGATCCCGCGCGTGAGGTGCACGCCGAGGAAGGGGAACGCCGGGTCCGGCACCGGATACACCAGGCCCCGCACCAGATCCGGCCGCGCCAGCTCGTAGTACTCGCCACGGAACGGCACGATCCGCATGCCCGGTTCGTCCCCGGTCAGCCGGGCCACCTCGTCGCAGTGCAGACCGGCGCAGTTGACCAGCACGCGCGCGCGTACGACCTCGCCGCGGGCGGTTTCCACGGCCACCCCGAGCTCCGGTCGCCGGTCCACGCGGGCCAGGCGCGCCCCGTAGCGGATGTCGGCGCCGGAGGACCCGGCCAGCTGCCGGGCCACGCCCACGAAGTCGCAGATCCCGGTGGTGCCGACGTGGATGGCGGCCAGGCCCCGCACCTCCGGCTCGTACTCCGCGATCTGGGGGGCGCCCAGCTCGCGCACCGGAATGCCGTTCTCCCGGCCGCGCTGCACCAGGGCGTGCAGGCGGGGCAGCTCGTCCCGCCCGGTCGCGACGATCAGCTTGCCGGTGACGGCGTGCGCGATGCCGTACTCCGCGCAGAACTTGACCATCTCGGCGGCGCCCCGCACCGCGTACCTGGCCTTCAGGGAGCCGGGGCGGTAGTAGATCCCGCTGTGGATCACCCCGCTGTTGCGGCCGGTCTGGTGGCGGGCGGGGCCCGGCTCCTTCTCCAGCACGGTCACGCGTGTGCCCGGCGCGGCGCGCGTGATCGCGTACGCCGTCGACAGCCCGACGATCCCGCCACCGATCACCAGCACGTCGCAGTCGTATGCGATCTTTGGCCGCACCTGCTCCACCTCCCGGCTTCGATAGTGCACTGCGCCACTGACAATGCCCTCAAACCGGCAGGCAGGCCAGAGGCCCCCGCGCCCGGCGGAAGCCGGACGGGGGGGCCTCCCGTCCCGCACGGCGGGCGGGACCGCCGCCGGATCAGGCCGGGGCCATCAGGAGCGGGCGGGCCCGCTCCCGCAGCTCCACCACGCGCGGCTCGTCGCCGTAGGGCTCCAGCCGGTGCAGCAGGTCCTTGACGTACTCCGTGGTGCGGGCCGAGGAGATGCGGCCGGCGACCTCCACCGCGCGCTCCCCCTGCTCGCAGGCCGCGTCGAGGTTGCCCGACTCCAGCTCGGCGACCGCCGAGACCACCAGCCGCAGGCCGTGCGAGCGCACGAACTCCTCCGTTGGCTTGGACAGCGCCTGCTCGGTGAAGCGGCGGACCTGGCGCGGAGCCTTCAGGTCGCGGTAGCACTCGGCGGCGTCGGCGGCGAACCGGTCGTAGCCGTAGAAGCCCAGCCACGTCGGGTCGTTGTCGCCCTCGCGCGAGCGCTCCAGCCAGCCCTCGGCGGCCTTCAGGGCCGCGCCGGCCGCCTGGGCGTCGCCCGCGCGTGCGTGCGCGCGTGCCTCGACGAGACGGAAGAAGCTCATGGTGCGGGCCGTGGCCAGCCCGCGGTTGCGCTCCAGGGCGGCCTGCGCGAGGTCGACGCCCTCGTCGCCGAATCCGCGGTAGGTGGCCTGGAGGGACATGGAGGCGAGCACGTACCCGCCGAGGGGGACGTCCGCCGCGGCGCGGGCCAGGCGCAGGGCCTGGATGTAGTAGCGCTGGGCGGCCTCCTGCTGGCCGGTGTCGAACGCCATCCAGCCCGCCAGGCGCGTCAGTTCGGCGCTCGCGCCGAACAGGGCGCGGCCCACCTCGTCGGAGTACGAGCCGAGCAGCAGCGGAGCGGCCTCCACGCGTAAACACTCGGGCACCATCGACGAACGCCAGTCGCCGCCCCCGTACTTGGAGTCCCAGCGCCTCGCGTCCTCCGCGGCCTCCCGCAGTTTCTGCACATCGCTGTGGCCGACTTTGATCGGTGCGCCCGAGCCGTCGCTCCCGCCCGCCTCGCGCGCCACCGAGCTGTCGGCCGGGGTTATCAGCCAGCGGGAGGCGGGCGTCGCGTACGCGGTCACCGCGAAGGAGCCGGCCAGCGACTGCCAGATGCCGCCGGAGCCGGCCCTGCGGCCCGCCAGGTCCAGCCGGTACAGCTCCGTGGCCGACCGGACCGCCTGGCCGACGTCTCTGGGGAAGGCGAGGCCCACTTCGGGTGCGGGATCCGCGTCCGCCAGGCCGATCTCGTGGAGCGGCACCGGGCGGCCGAGCTTCTGTCCGATGGCGGCCGCGATCAGGTGCGGCGCGGCGCCCTGCGGCACCATGCCCTTCGACACCCAGCGCGCCACGGAGGTCTTGTCGTAGCGAAGTGTCAACCCGCGTTGGGCGCCAAGGTCGTTGACGCGGCGCGCGAGTCCTGCGTTGCTGATTCCCGCGAGGGCGAGAACGGCGCCGAGTTTTTCGTTCGGCCCGCGTTGCTCCCTGGACATGCGCCACCCCTCGACACAGACGGCTGCCGCCGTGGCATAAGCACGCGGCATTCGTAAACCCAGCGTAGTTCGCCGCATCCCAAGCGTTAAGGGGCATTCCGCCGGATGGCGGGATTGTGGCCCGCACGGAAGTACGGGCCCTGCACGCAGGGTTGCGGCGTGCTCCTGACGTGTGGCCGTGCGCCCGTCCGTGCGCTCTACTCCGGCCATCGCGGAAGGGGTTCCATGGCGGTGCGTGGGTCGGCCCGCTGTACTGGATCCAGTGGGCTGGGGGACACCGCCGCCTTCATCCCCGCGGGCGGCGGAACGGTCCGGGAGGCGAACTCCGCCTCCCGGGCTGCGCGTTGTCCGCGCTCGGCGCGGACCATGTACGGAGCGTGCGCAGCCCTGTTCCCCCAACGGCTATTTGGCCGAAAACCGACCCCGCTTTCCGCCGCCGAATGCGGCTCCTACCACGGCACTTGACGGCGCGAACGGTGTTGAGGGGAGCGCATCAGGGGGCGCATTCACGTCGCAGCGGCCTTGCCCAGTACGGCGGTTCGCCAACTCGCGGACAGGCGCGCGAGGGCGCGTTCGGGGGAGCGAAGGCGGCTCCGCCTCCCCTCCGGCGCGCGTCCTTCGTGGCAGCATGGTGACCCGGTTCGTGCGGTGCACTGGTGGTCCACAGTCCGTGGAAAGTCCGTGGAGGCGTCGATGCGGTGGTTGGTGGGATGGAGCAGCACCGCCGCGGGGGCCGCCGGGGCTGGATCGGCAGGCGCCACCGGACACGACGGTGAGACCCTGCACCCGGTGGGCTCCCAGCTCCTGTGGGGCGACCCGGACCCGCTGTGGGCGGTCGGCGACTGGCGCCCCGACGAGGTCCGCCTGATCACCGTCGACGCGCAGACCCGGATCGCCGTGCTCGGCGTCTGCGGCGCCTCCGACGAACAGCTGCGCGTCGGGCTGCTCGCCGCGCGCGGCGGCGCCCTGCGGCACCTGACCGCCTGGTCCGGCAGCTACACGGCCGTCGTCCAGGTGGGCCGGCGCGTCACCGTCTGTGGCGACCTCGCCGGCGCGCGCCCGGTCTTCCACACCCCCTGGGCCGGCGGCACCGCCTACGCGACCGCCGCGCTCCCGCTGGCCGACCTCATCGAGGCCAACCTCGACTTCGGGCACCTGGCCGCCCTGCTCGCCGCCCCCGACGTACCGGCCGCGCTGCACGACTCCACGCCGTACGAGGGCGTACAGCGCGTTCCGCCGGGGCACGCCCTGATCCTGCGGGCGGGGGCGCGCGAGGTCGCCGGCTACGAGCCGGTCGCCTCGCTGGCGGTCGCGGCCCCCGCCGCCGACCCCGACAGCGCCGTCGACGCGGTGCGCGACGCGCTGGTCGAGGCCGTGCGCGCCCGGCTCTCCGCGCCGCGGCACGTGCCCGACATCGACCCCGGACCCGTGCCCGGCATGGGCCCGGCCGAGCGCCGGGCCGCCCGCGGGATGCCGGTGCCCGGCATCGGCGCCGACCTGTCCGGCGGGCCGGCCTCCGGGACGCTCGCGCTGCTCGCGGCGGGGCTTCCCGGCGTGCCGGGCACGCTGCTCGGCCACGGCACGGGCGCGGGTGAGCGGCTGCTCGCCGTCACCTTCAACGACCTCGCCGTCGCCGGGCGCGAGGCCGAGCTGGAGCGGGCCGGGGCGCTCGCCGCCAACCCCCGGCTGCACCACGTGGTGGTGACCGGCGGGGAGGACGTGCTGCCGTACGCCGACCTGGACGGGCCGCTGACCGACGAGCCCGGGCCCTCGCTGGTGACCGCGGCCCGCCACCGCGCGCGCCTGGCCGCCGGCAGTGCGGACCACTTCACCGGGTACGGCGCGCGCCAGGTGCTCGACGCGCATCCCGCGCGGCTCGCCGATCTGCTGATGGACCGCAAGCGCAGGCACCTGGTGCGGCCGGTGGCCGCGCTCGCCCGCGCGGACGGGTCGGTCACCGTCCCCGCGCGCGTGTACGGCGCGGCGCGGCGGCTCGCGCGCACGCCGTACCGGTCCGGGCTCGAAGGGCTCGCGGAGCGGCTGATGCACCGGCGCTTCGACGAGCCCGGCGGGGCGGTCGGGGCGTCCCTGGCCGCGCTGACCTGGGCGAGACCCGGGCCGGCCGCGCGGTGGGTGACCGGGGAGGCGCTGGCTGAAGTATCGGTTCGCCTGCAGCGTGCGACCGGGCGGGCACAGCTCGTGGGGCCCGGGCAGCGGCCCGGTGACCATCGCGCGCGTGCCGCGCTGACGCGGCAGGCCGCGGATCTGCGCGTGCTGGAGCAGGCGGTGGAGATCCGGTCGCAGCGGCTGCACGCGCCGTTCCTCGACAACCAGGTCGTGCGGGCCTGCCGGGCCCTGCCGGAGGCGCTGCGGGTGCAGCCGGGGGCGCGGGGGGCGATCCTGCGTACGGTGCTGGAGGGGGCCGGGGTGGGGGAGCTGCCCGCCGGGTGGGGGGCGCCCTCGCACGCGCCGACGGCGGTCGCGGCGCGGACCGGGCTGCGGGTGGCGGTGGACGGGCTGATCGACCTGTTCGGGGCGCCGTTGCTCGCGGAGGCGGGGCTGGTGGAGGCGCGGGTGGTGCGGAAGGCGTTGCGGGGGGCGGCGGAGGGGGAGGCGCTGCCGCTGGACGGGCTGGCGGATCTGGTGTCGCTCGAGGTGTGGCTGCGGAGGTTGCTCGCCCGGCGGGGGACCTGCTGGACGGGGACGCCTGGGCGGGCCCGGGCCGTGCCCTCCGGGGTCGCGCCTCGGCGGGGGGCGTTGGCCTCCGGCGGGTGACGGGATCGGTTGCCTGGGGGCGTTGGCCGGGTGCGGGGCGTGGTTCGGTCGCGGTGCGGTGGCCGGGTGCGGGCCGTGGTTCGGTCGCGGTGCGGTGGCCGGTTGTGGTCCGTGGTTCGGTCGCGGTGCGTTGGCCGGGTGCGGTGCGTGGTGCGGTGGCCGGGTGCGGTGCGTTGGCCGGGTGCGTGCGGTGCGGTGCGTTGTGGGGCGGGGCCGTGGGGGCGTGTCCAGCCCGCCGCACGTGGGACGTACTGCTGTGAGTCGAGTGGTTGGTGTCGGCAGCGACTGCTGTACGCGGCGGGCTGTGACGCGCCCCCACGGCCCCTTCCGCCGTCTCGCTCGTGCGGCTTTCGTCGTGGTGCCGGGTGTGGGTTGGGAGAATCGGGGCGTGCGGTACAGGGTGCTGGGGGTTGCCCAGGTGGAGGACGACCGGGGCGGCCTTGTGGCCGTGGGTGGGCCTCGGGTGCGGGGGTTGCTTTGTGCGCTTGCCTCGCGGCCGGGTTCGGAGGTGCCGGCGCGGGTGCTGGTCGACGAGGTGTGGGGGGAGGCGCCGCCGGAGGACGCGGTGGCGGCCCTTCAGGCGCTCGTGGGGCGGTTGCGGCGGAGTGTGGGGAAGGACGCGGTGGCGTCGGGGGCGGGCGGGTACCGGCTCGTCGCGGGCAAGGACGACGTCGATGTGTTCGTCTTCGAGCGGCTGGTGCGGGAGGGTGCGGCCGCGCTCGGGCGGGTGGATGCGCGGGAGGCCCTGCGGCTGTTCGAGCGGGGGCTCGGGTTGTGGCGTGGGGGCGCGCTCGTCGATCTGGCCGATCGGTCGGCCGGGGCCCGGTTCGAGGCGCTGTGGCTGGAGGCGGTCCGGGGGCGGGCCGGGGCGTTGCTGGCGCTGGGGCGGGCTCAGGATGTCGTGGCGGAGTTGACGGAGCTCGCGGCCGGTCATCCGTATGACGAGCCGTTGCACGCCCTGCTGGTGCGCGCTCTGCGTGACTGCGGGCGGGGGGCCGAGGCGCTGGCCGCGTACGAGGGTGTGCGGCGTGCGCTTGCCGGGGGGCTCGGTACGGATCCGGGGGCGGAACTGCGGGCTCTGCACGCGGAGTTGCTGGCGCCGGTTGCCCGGGGTGCCGTGGGGCGCGTCAATATTCGGCCGCGGCTTACCTCTTTCGTGGGGCGGGAACCCGAGCTGGCCGCCATCCGTTCCGAATTGCACAGGGCCCGTCTCGTCACGCTCACCGGACCGGGCGGCTCAGGGAAGACCCGTCTCGCCGAGGAAGCCGCCGCCGGGCTGCCGGAGGCGTGGCTGGCCGAGCTGGCGCCGCTCGACCGGCCGGGGGCGGTGCCGGGTGCGGTGGTCAGCGCGCTCGGGCTGCGGGAGACCGTGCTCATGGGCAACGACCTGGCGGCCTCGCAGGACGATCCCGTAGCCCTGCTCGTCGAGTACTGCGCACAGCGCAGCGGACTCCTGGTCCTTGACAATTGCGAACATGTCATCGGTGCGGCCGCCGACCTCGCCGAGACGCTGCTCACCCGCTGCCCGGGGCTCACGATCCTCGCCACCAGTCGTGAACCCCTGGGCGTCCCGGGCGAGTCGGTGCGGCCGGTCGAGCCCCTGCCGCCCGAGCACGCGCACCGGCTCTTCGCGGAGCGCGCCGCCGCCGTACGTCCCGACGGGGGTGGCTCGCTCGACGAGGAGGCCGTCGCGGAGATCTGCCGGCGGCTGGACGGCCTCCCGCTGGCCATCGAGCTGGCCGCCGCCCGGCTGCGGCTGCTCACGCCCCGGCAGATCGCCGACCGGCTCGACGACCGCTTCCGCCTCCTGACCGCCGGCAGCCGTACGGTCCTGCCCCGCCAGCAGACCCTGCGGGCCGTCGTCGACTGGTCCTGGGACCTGCTCGACGCGCAGGAGCGGACGGTGCTTCGCGAGGTGTCCGTCTTCGCGGGCGGCTGGGACCTCGCCGCGGCCGAGGCCGTGTGCACCGGCCCGGTGGCCGACCTGATCGGGGCGCTCGTCGACAAGTCCCTGGTCGTGGCGGCGCCGGGGCCGGACGGCGGCATGCGGTACCGCATGCTGGAGACCATCCACGAGTACGCCGTCGAGCGCGCTGCCGAGGTCCCGGAGGTGCGGGCGGCCGCCGAACGCCGGCACCGCGCGTGGGTGCGCGCGCTCGCCGGGGAGGCGGAGCCGCAGCTGCGCTCCGCCGGGCAACTGCCGTGGATCGCCCGCCTGGAGACCGAGCTGGACAACGTCCGCGCGGCCCTCGACCGCGCCCTCGCAGCCGGGGACGAGGCGGAGGCCGGTGACCTCGTCATCGCCATGGGCTGGTTCTGGTGGCTGCGCAACTATCGGCGCGAGGCGGTGGAGTGGGTCCGGCGCGTGCTGCGCATGGCGGCCCCGCCCGGCTCGCCGGACCCGGTGGACGACCTGCTCTCCGTACCGGAGGAGGCGGCGGACGACCCGCGGTACGGGCAGCGGATGGAGCTGCGGCTGTTTCACCTGTTCCTCACGTCCGAGTCGGAGCAGGGGGACTGGGTGCGCGACGAGCGCTTCCAGCACTATGTCGCCCGGGTGCGGGCCGCCTTCGAGAGCGGCGGCCCGCGCGCGGCGCGCATGCCCGGCGTCATCTGGCCGCTGACCGTCCACTACGCCGGCGGCCCGGCCGAGGTACGGCCCGCCCTGGACGCGGCCGTCGCCAACTGCCGTACGTACGGCGGGGACTGGGAGCTCGGTGTCACTCTGATGTTCCGCGCCCACATGGTCGTCGACTCCCCCGGCAACCTGCGGGGCGTCGACGACGACCTCGCGGAGCTGCGGCAGCTCAGCCGGCGCGTGGGCGACCGCTGGATGCGCGCGCAGGTGTGCAGCGCGGCCGGGGAGGCCGCCATGGCGCGCGGCCGGTTCGCCGAGGCGCGCGGGGAGTACGAGGAGGCGTTGCGCCTCGCCCACGAGGTGGGCGCGCACACGGAGTCGCCGTTCCTGCTCGCGCGGCTCGCCGAGATCGCCTACCGCTCCGGTGACCGGACCGCCGCCCTGGCCACCCTGGACGACGCGAGTGCGGCGGCCGAGCGCCATGCCGTCGTGGACTCAAGGGCGTTCGTGCATCTGCTGCGCGCCCAGCTCGCGCTGGACGACGGTGACGTGGCCGGTGCCCGGGCGCAGTGCGACGCGGCCCACGCCGAGGCGCGGCGGGGCTCCCCGCCGCCGCAGTTCGAGGCGGTGCTGACCGGCGTCGACGCCCTGGTCACGGCCCGGGAGGACGGTCCGGCGAGTGGGCTGCCCATGCTCGCGGACGCGCTGCGCACCGCCGTCGAGCGGCGGTGTTCGGAGGTGGTCACGACGGCCCTGCTGGACATGGCGGCCGAGCCGCTTGCCCTGCTCGGCGACCTGCCGCACGCGGTGCGTCTGCTGGCCGCCGCCGACCGGCGGCGCGAGGGCCGCCCGCGGCCCATGCCGGAGCGCGCGCACGCCGAGCGGATCGAGGCCACCGCCCGCGCGGGACTCGCCCCCGACCGCTGGGCCGCCGAGCGCGACCGGGGCGCCGCCCTCACCATGGACGTGATCCTGGACGAGCTCGCCGAGGCCGCGCGGGTCCACCTCGCCACTCGCAGGTGAACCCCCGACTCGGCCCAGTCCGCGAGCGTCACCGCGTATAAGACACGCGGTGCTTTGGCAGTCGGCCGCAGCTCCTCGCGGGCCCTGGCGGCCGCGGCGCCTCGACGGTCGGCCGCAGCTCCTCGCGGGCCCTGGCGGTGCTACAGCTCCTCGTAGGCCGTGTCGTCCCCTGCGCGGATCCGCGTGACCAGCCCCGCGTTGGAGGGCGCCCGCCCCGCTGCCACGGGCGGCCCGTCGTCGTCCCGGCGCGAGCGCGGGGTCGGCATGCCCGTCGGTGGCTCGGCGGGTTCGCCTTGGTGCTGCGTCTGCCGTGGGCGGTCCGTCGTCGTGCCCGCGCTCGCGCCGGGTCGGCATGCCCGTCGGCGGTTCGGCGGATCCGCCCTCGCCCGGCGCCTGCCGCGGCGGGCCCTCGTCGTCCCCGCGCTCGCGCCGCGCCGGCACGCCCGCATGCCCGCCGGTGGCTCGGCCGGTTCGCCCTGGCGCGGCGCCGGCTGTGGGCGTCGCCCGCGCGTGTGCGCCTCGCCGTCGCCGAGGGGCGCGCCGCGCCCGTCAACGCCCGTCGCGGGAAGCCCCCGCAGCAAGCCCAGCAGAGACCCGATGGCCCGGTCAGAGGGCCACGCCGTCCTGCGCGGGGGACCGGCTCGCGGGGACCGTCCACTCGTCCGTGGGGCTTGCCGCGGCGGACTCCGTGCCGTTCGCCCTCGCGGAGAACGCTCAGGCGGGCCGCGACCGCAGGCCCTCCAGCAGGATCTCCAGCAGCCGTGCCGACGCGGCCGCCTGCTGGGCCGCGTCCGGAAGGGAGGGCGCCGCCGTCGCGATGACCAGCAGCACGTCGGAGACCGACACGTCCGGCCGCAGTTCGCCCGCCGCACGCGCCCGTTCCACGAGCCGGCCCACCACGTCGAGCAGCGTCGCCGCCCCCGTGTCGTCGTCCGCCTCCGGGGCGAGCGCCGCCGGCTCGTCGGACACCAGCCTCAGCTCACCGGCCTCGGGCTGGGTCCGCTGCTGCGGCACCCGCCGCTCGGCCGTCTCCTCGGCAGGGTCCTCGCCGACGCCCACCCGCAGCACCTGCGGCGGCAGCAGCCGCCCGGCGCCGGAGGCCACCGACGTGCGCAGGAAACGGGAGAGCGCCGACCACGGCTCGTCCTCCTGGCCCAGCGCGGCCCGCGCCTGCTCGGTCAGCCGGGACGTCTCCTCCTCGGCTATCCGCCGCACCAGGACGTCCTTGCTCGGAAAACGCCGGTACACCGTGCCGACGCCGACCCGCGCGCGGCGCGCCACGTCCTCCATCGGCGCGCCGTAGCCCAGCTCGCCGAAGACCTCGCGCGCCGCCCTCAGCACGTGCTCGAGATTGCGCTGTGCGTCCACCCGCAGCGGTGCCGTACGCGAGGACCGGCCCTCGTCACCGCGCCCGCCCCCCGCCGTCGCGCTCATCGCGGCGCCACCGGCGATGGCGGACGCGGTCGACCAATGAGTGTCCTGAATGTGCATAACTGATCCCCCGGTAATGACGTCTCCCCCCGGAGACTCTCCCCGTCACTGAACGCGGGATGCACACAGCGGGGACCGTGCGCGACCGCGCCCGCCTGCCGGATCCGGTGGGACCCCACGGACTCGCTCGACAACATCCCCTACACCCCGTCGACACACGAACATAGTTGAGCGGGGGTCAATTCAGAAGGGGCAGGTTCCGCACGGAGCGCCCCCCGATCGGAGTACGGGCCGTATACGTCCGGATAACGCCCCCTTCCGCACCCCGGCCCACCCTCGCTGACCTGCGCTCCTTCCGCGAACTCGGGTAATTCGGCCAACCCGGGACGGCGATGGCCGACGGTCACACAAACTGCCGGGGCTGTGGACAAACGGCAGCGCCGGGTGCGTCATGGGATGGTGAAGGAACGTGCGCGCATTCTCGTTGTCGGCGGCGGCTACGTCGGGATGTACACGGCGCTGCGACTGCAGCGGCGGATGAAGCAGGAGCTCAGGCGGGGCGAGATCGAGATCACGGTCGTGACGCCCGACCCCTATATGACGTATCAGCCGTTCCTGCCCGAGGCGGCCGCGGGCGCCATCTCCCCCCGCCACGTGGTCGTACCCCTGCGTCGCGTCCTCGACCAGTGCCACATCGTCGTCGGCGAGGCGACCTCCATCGACCACGCGCACCGCACCGCGACCCTCACCACCCTCGCCACCGAGGAGAGCGGCGGCACCGAGAAGCTGACGTACGACGAACTCGTCCTCGCCCCTGGCTCCGTCGCGCGCACCCTGCCCATCCCGGGCCTGATCGACTACGGCATCGGCTTCAAGACCATCGAGGAGGCCATCGGCCTGCGCAACCACGTGCTGGAGCAGATGGACATCGCCTCCTCCACCCGCGACCCCGAGATCCGCGACGCGGCCCTGACCTTCGTCTTCGTCGGCGGCGGATACGCGGGCACGGAGGCGCTCGGCGAGCTGGAGGACATGGCCCGCTACGCCGCGCGCTACTACCACAACGTCAAGCCCGAGGACATGAAGTGGATCCTCGTGGAGGCCTCCGACCGGATCCTGCCCGAGGTCGGCGAGGAGATGGGCCGCTACACCGTGGCCGAACTGCGCCGCCGCAACATCCAGGTGCTGCTCGGCACCCGCCTGGAGTCGTGCGCCGACCGGGTGGCCGTCCTCAGCGACGGGCAGCGCTTCCCCACCCGCACCCTCGTGTGGACCGCCGGCGTCAAACCGCACCCGGTCCTCGCCGCCACCGACCTGCCGCTGAACGGCCGAGGCCGGCTCAGGTGCACCGCCCAGCTGACGGTGGACGGCGTCGACCACGCCTGGGCCGCGGGCGACGCCGCCGCCGTCCCCGACGTCACCTCCGCCGAGCCCGGCAAGGAGACCCCGCCCAACGCCCAGCACGCGGTGCGCCAGGCCAAGCTCCTCGGCGACAACATCGCGCACCGGCTGCGCGGCGAGCCCCTGGAGACGTACGCGCACAAGTACGCCGGTTCCGTCGCGTCGCTCGGACTGCACAAGGGCGTCGCCCAGGTCTACGGGCGCAAACTCAAGGGCTGGCCCGCCTGGTTCATGCACCGCACCTACCACCTCAGCAGGGTGCCCACCTTCAACCGCAAGGCCCGGGTGGTCGCCGAGTGGACGCTGGCGGGGCTGTTCAAACGGGAGATCGTCTCACTGGGTTCGCTGGAACACCCCCGCGCGGAGTTCGAACTCGCCGCCGGTGGAAAGCATCCTCTCGACCCGAACATCAACCCGAAAGGGTCGTCCTGACCGGACCGGGGAACTCCACCGGGCGCCCCGGCGTCCCACGGATACCGGCCATCCGGCCCGGTACGGCCCGTTGAGGCCCTCCGGTGGGCCCGGCCGGACCGGCCGCACTGCCAGACTGGTCCCCGACCGCCGGCGGGCAACCGCACGCAGGCGACAGCCCGCGCGGGCGGCAGGCTTTGACGCATAACCGCTGTGCCGCACCCGCGGGGCGGTAAGAATGTGCGGTCACCGCCGCGCGGCCCCAGATCCCCGGCCGGGCCGGAGCCGGCCTGAGACGACGACACGAGGCAAGGATTCGTGAACTTCACGCGCTGGAGCGCCCGGCTCCCCGGAATCCCCGGAACGCAGCGCCGCGCCGCAGCGCGGACCGATCTCACGGCCACCGCCCTGGACCGCCGGGCGGACGGCTCCGTGCCGGCGGCCCGCGCCGGACAACTGACCGACGGGACAGGGCCCGTGCCCGCCGTCGACGGGCTGCCCGCGCGGGACGTCCTCGACCGCGTGCCGGCCCTCGTCGCCCTCGTGCACGGCCCGGACCACCGCGTCGCCTACGTCAACGACGCCTATACCGCCGCCTTCGGGCCCCGGCCGCACGGCGAGCCCGCGCGCGAGGCCCTGCCCGAACTGCGCGAACTGGGCCTGCTCCCGCTCCTCGACCAGGTCCTGCGCAGCCGCAGGCCGCGCACCCTCAAGTCCCGCAAGGCCACGGACGGCCGCTGGTACACCTTCACCTGCACCCCGGCCGGCGCCCCGGACCACGACCCGCGCGGGACCACCGCCACGGACACACGCGGGACCCCGGCCACGGACCCGCGCGGGGTCGCCACCACCCCGCGGGCGACCGCCGTCCCCGACGCGCACGAGACGGGCAGCGACCCGTGCGGGGCGACCGCCGAGCCGAGCGGCACCGGCATCGACCCGCGCGGAACCGCCTCCGACCCGCGCGGAACCGCCTCCGAAACGCGCGGTACGGGCAGCGACCCGCACAGTGCGGCCAGCGACCCGCGCGGGACCGGCCCCGGCGTCCTCGTCTTCGCCACCGACGTCACCGACCACGCCGAGGCCGCCGAGCGGCTGCGCGCCAGCGAGCGCCGGCAGCGCGAGACCGCGGTCACCCTCCAGCGCTCGCTGCTGCCCCAGGTCCTCGAACAGCCCGACGACCTGCGCATCGCCGCCACCTACCAGCCCGGTGGCACCGAGGCAGCGGTCGGCGGCGACTGGTACGACGTCATCACCCTCGGCGGCGGCCGCACCGCCCTGGTCATCGGCGACGTGATGGGCCGAGGCGTGCGAGCCGCCGCCGTCATGGGCCAGCTCCGTACGGCCGTCCGCGCCTACGCCCGCCTCGACCTCCCCCCGCACGAGGTCCTCCAGCTCCTCGACGGCCTCGCCTCCGAGATCGACGCCAACCAGATCGCCACCTGCGTCTACGCCGTCCACGACCCCAACGAGGGCCGCCTGGTGTACGCGTCGGCGGGGCACCTGCCGATCCTGGTCCGCGACGACAACGGCACGGTGCTGCGCGCCGACGAACCCACCGGCCCGCCGCTCGGCACCGGCGGCTGGATCCACGCCTCCGGCTCGGTCCCGCTGGGCCCGGGCTCCATGGCCGTCCTCTACACCGACGGCCTGGTCGAGCGCCGCGACGAGGACCTCGACGAGGGCATCGCCGCCCTGGAGCGCGCCCTCGCCGGCGCCACCGGCACCCCCCAGGTCGTCTGCGACCGCCTGGTCCGCTCGGCGGGCGTCCAGGCCGACCACTACGACGACGTCGCCGTACTCGTCCTGCAGCACCCCGCCCGCACCGGCCCGGACGGCGAACGGTTCCGCAACGCGGCCCTCGAACTGCTCGGCGGCGTCGAAGCCGCCCCCCGCGCCCGCGCGTTCGCCTCCGGCGTCCTGACCAGCTGGCGCTTCCCCGCCGACCTGCACGACCTGGGCGTCCTCGCCGCCAGCGAACTGGTCGCCAACTCCCTCCAGCACGGCACCCCGCCCATGCGCCTGCGGCTGCGCCGCACCGACCGCCGCCTCATCGTCGAGGTCACCGACGGCGACGACCACCTGCCCAGGCGCCGCCGCGCCGAACCCGGCGACGAGTCCGGCCGGGGCATCGCCATCGTCGCCACCATCGCCTCCAACTGGGGCTCCCGCAGGACCCCGGGCGGCGGAAAGGCGGTGTGGTGCGAGTTCGCCCTCCCGGCCGGAGCCCAGCCCCGCACGGGCCACGCCTGACGCAGCCACACGGGTGCTGGGCAGGTACGTCACGGGTGCTGGGCGGGTACGTGCGGGGCATGACGGGTGCGGCGAGCGCGCGGCGGCTGGGCGAACCCGGCGCGCGGTGCTAGTAGCTCACCATGGCTGACGCATCCGGGTTCCAACTCAAGGGCAGCGCTCCCGAGCGCTACGAGCAGTCCGTCGCGCCGATCATGGCGCCCTTCGTCACCGCGCTCCTGGAAGCCGTGGACCTCTACCCCGGCGCCACCGTCCTGGACCTCGCCTGCGGCACCGGCATCGCCGCCCGCACGGCCGCCGCCCAGGTCGGCCCGGCCGGGCGCGTCTTCGGCGCCGACATCAACGAGGGCATGCTGAAGGTGGCCGAGGCCCGCCACCCGCGCATGTACCCCGACATCGAGTTCACCGTGGCCTCCGCCGACCGGCTCCCCTATCCGGACGCCACCTTCGACGCGGTGGTCTGCCAGCAGGGCGCCCAGTTCTTCCCGGACCTCGACGCCGCCCTGGCCGAGGCCGCCCGCGTCACCCGCGCGGGCGGCCGTTTCGCCGCCACGGTCTGGGCGGACCGCTCGCTGTGCCCGTACTTCGCCGCGCAGTACGAGGTCATCAAGGACTACGGCGGTCAGCAGGCCGCCGAGAGCTTCGCCGCCGTCTCGGCGCTGACCGCCGACCGCCTCACCACCGCCCTGCGGACAGCCGGCTTCAAGGACCCGGCGGCCCGCGAGGTCACCTTCGGCATCACGCTGCCCCCGCCCGCCGAGTACGCCCCGGCCCAGCTCTCGGTCCTGCCCTGGGGGCAGGACATCCTCGACGCCCACGGCGAGGAGACCCTGGCCGAGGCGGGCCGCGCGGTGGCCGACCGCCTCGCCGACCGCACCGCGGCCGACGGCACGGTCACCCTCCCCTTCACCACGATCCTCGCCACAGCGGTCCGCTGACGGGGGACGCGCCTCCGCGCGCCCCCAAAGGCCCGACGGGAACGCCGAGGCGGCCGCCGTCCGAAGACGACGGCCGCCCCCGCGAGCCCACGCCCGCCTCACGCCTACGCGCTGACCGGCTCCGTGGCCGCACCACCGCGCGCCACCACCCGGCTCCGCGCGCCCCACGGATGATCCTGTACGGCGGTGAGTCCACGCCCCAGCCGCAGCGCCAGCACGGTGATGCCCAGCGAGAACAGCAGGAACGTCGCCACGTACGGCCCCGGCAGCGAGGCCGCCAGCGGACCGCCCACTGCGGGGCCCACGGCCAGCGCGAGCTGCTTCACCAGGGCGAAGGCGGAGTTGTACTGCCCCGCCATCCCGTCCGGCGCCAGATCGGCCACCAGCGGGGCGACGGTCGGCGACAGCAGCGCCTCACCGAGTCCGAACAGCGCGTACGTCGACACGAACGCGGCCGTGGCCATCGCACGGCTGCCGTGCCCGAGCCCCGCGTACGCGGCCACCGTCCAGGCCAGCGCCCAGATCAGCCCCACGGCCGCGATGACACGGGACCGCCGCCGGCGCTCCACGAACCGCAGCACGGCGAACTGCGCCACCACGATCATCAGCGTGTTCGCGGCCAGTGCCGTACCCAGCGCCGACGTCGAGATCCCGGCGGCCTCCACGCCGTACGCGCTCAGCCCGGACTCGAACTGTCCGTAGCAGGCGAAGAACAGCACGAAGCCCAGCACGCACAGCTGCACCATGGCCCGGTTGCGCGCCAGCTGCCGCCAGCTGTCCCGCGCCGAGCGCCCGGCCTGCGCCGGCGCGTCCTCGATGCGTGGCGAGTGCGGCATCCGCACGGTCGACATCAGCACCACCAGCAGCAGGAACACCGCCGCCTCGATGGCGAAGAGCAGGGTGAAGGAGGAGACGCGCGTGGTGTCGACGAGGTGACCGCCGATGAGGCCGCCGACCCCGAGCCCCAGGTTCTGGAGGAAGAACTGCATGGCGAACGCCCGCGAACGGGTCTCCGAGGTCGAGCAGTCCACGATCATCGTCGCCAGCGCCGGCTGCATCACGGCCTGCCCGGCCCCGAGCGCCGCCGCCGACGCCAGCACCGAGACGGCCCCACCCGCGAGCCCCAGGCTCAGCGCGCCGAGCGCGGCGGTGGCCAGGGCGGTGAGCAGGACCGGCAGCGGGCCGCGCCGCACGATCGCCCTGCCGGCGAACGGCAGCACGATCAGCGCGGCCACGGCGAAGACGGCGAGGACGAGCCCCGCCGTCATGGCTCCCAGACCCCGCACCTGCGCCACATAGACGTACAGGTAGGGGACGGTGAAGCCCAGCCCGAACGCGCTGAGTGCGTTGCCCACGTGGATCCGGCGCATCGCTGCGCCCATCGCCCTGGTCACGTTCACCTCTCTCACTAGTTAGCCATGAAGGCTTAGAAGCTAAAGTTCGATACTAAAGAGTACACAGCGAAGGACTTCGAGGCAAAGTGAGGTCGTGCCATACTGCGGCAATGGGCGACACCCCCGGCCCCAGCGAGCCGACACTCGAAGAGCAGATCGCCGCGTACCAGCGCGAGTTCCAGGACCTCGACCCCCAGGTCGAGAAGATCGTCAACGCGCTGTCCCGTCTGAACCGCCGGATGAACGTCGCCTACGGCCGCCAGACCGCCGAACTCGGCATCAGCAACGCCGACTGGGAAGTCCTGAAGGCGCTGGTCCTCTCCGGCGCCCCCTATCAAATGGGCCCCAGCGACCTCGCCAAGCGCCTCGGCCTGACGCCGGCCGCCATGACCCACCGGATCGACCGCATGGTCACCGAGGGGCTGGTCACCCGCGAGCGCGACGAGAGCAACCGGGTGCGCGTGATCGTGGAGCTGACTACGGCCGGCCGCGAGAAGTGGCTGGAGGCGATGCGCCTCGCCACCGTCTTCGAGGCGGACCTCCTCCAGGACCTCTCCCCGGCCGAGCGCACCGCCCTCGGTGATGTCCTCATCCGCCTCCTGCGCAGGGTGGAACACGCTCAGCCGGACGCCGGCGGCCGCCTCACCGACCTGGACTGAAGATCCTGGCCGGGGGTGGTTGACAGCGCCTGCCCCGGTCCGTAGAGTTCTTCGGGTTGTCACGGGACCGGAACGGTTCTGCGGCGACACCTCCCGCCGCACGAGCGGCACTCCAAAACCTCTGCACGACCTCCCAGTGGGAACGATTTCGGCATGTCCGAATTCAATTCCGATCCCCGAATCGGCCTCGATTTGGGAAACACGGAGAGAGTCCGCTAAGGTTTGGAACGTCGGAACGGCCCAACGACCGGGAAGACAAACCCCGCTGACTGGGGATCAGGTCGAGAAAAGATCTGATAGAGTCGGAAAC
>NZ_BMVF01000001.1 GCF_014650575.1 Streptomyces naganishii JCM 4654 | reverse complement strand
ACCCTCTCGGGCTTTCCTCCGGGCGCTTCCCTTCGGTGTTTCCGACTCTATCAGATCTTTCTCGATCCGATTCCCGGCCGGCGGGTTTGTCGTCCGGCTTTCGTGCTTTCGCCCGTCGGCCTTTCAACATTCACTACGTTAGCCGATTCCCGAGCCGATTCATAATCGGGCTCCGCGAGTTCGAATTAGGGCATGCGGACACGCCACAATCGACCCCGCTTGGGGTTTTCAGTAGGTAGTGGGTTGGCCGCTCCGGCTGCAGGCGATCGCCGTACCCGGTTCAGCGGCTCGGGACACATTACGCACCTTCGGCAGGCGAGTCAACTTCGGCGGCGGCGTGGCGCGTGGGCCCGGTACGGGCTCACCGTGGGGTCGTCGGCGATCCAGAAGCGCCACGGGTGGACGTCGCCGTTGCCGCCCTCGCCGGCCACCCCGGTGCGCGGGCCGTTGCGTACCTGATGGGAGGGGACGGGGGTGCCGGCCACGATGCGTACCGGGGTGTCGCCGGCGGCGCAGGCGTCGGTGCCGTCGAGGTCCCGGCCGACGTCGAGGGCGGTGGCCAGCCGGGCCGGGCCTTTGGCCAGTTCCTTGTCGTTGCGGGCCGAGAGCCGGCGGACGCGGGCCAGCTCGGCGCCCTCGACGATCTCCCCGGCCCGCAGCAGAACCCCACTCGCGCGGCCCTCGGGACCGCAGACCAGGTTCATGCAGTGCCACATGCCATAGGTGAAGTAGACGTACACATGGCCGGGCGGACCGAACATCACGCTGTTGCGGGTGGTACGGCCGCGGTAGGCGTGCGAGCCCGGGTCGTTGGGGCCGTCGTAGGCCTCGACCTCCGTCAGGCGGAGCGCGATCGGGCCGTCGGGGGTGGAGCGCACGAGGATCCGGCCGAGGAGGTCGGGGGCGACCTCCAGGACGGGGCGGTCGAAGAAGTCTCGGGGCAGGGGCATACGGTCCGGGGGCGCGATCATGCCGTCCGAGCGTAGTCCAGACGGGTGGGTGTCAAGGGGTGGTCAAGGTTTCCTCCCCTTGTCAGGGTGTGGGCGCGGAACCGGTGGTGGCCGTATCGCGTTTGTAGGGATCAAGGGTCCACACGTAAAGGGAGAGTCATGGCCTTCAAGAAGCTGCTCGCGAGCCTCGGGGCGGGTGGAGCGTCCGTGGAGACGGTGCTGCACGAGGTGAACGTGGTGCCGGGCGGGGTCGTCCAGGGCGAGGTGCGGATCCAGGGCGGGTCCGTGAACCAGGACATCCAGGGTCTCTCGGTGGGGCTGCAGGCCAAGGTCGAGGTGGAGAGCGGCGACGAGGAGTACAAGCAGAACATCGAGTTCACCAAGGTGCGGCTCGGCGGCGCCTTCGAGCTCCAGGCGGGGGCGGTGCACGCGGTGCCGTTCGGGCTGGAGATCCCGTGGGAGACGCCGGTCACCATGATCGACGGGCAGTCGCTGCGGGGCATGCACATCGGGGTGACGACCGAACTGGCGATCGCGCGGGCCATCGACTCCGGGGACCTCGACCCGATCAACGTGCACCCGCTGCCGGCGCAGAAGGCGATCCTGGACGCGTTCATCCAGCTGGGCTTCCGCTTCAAGAGCGCCGACATGGAGCGCGGCCACATCCGGGGCACGCGGCAGCGGCTGCCGTTCTACCAGGAGATCGAGTTCTACCCGCCGTCGCAGTACCGGGGTCTGAACCAGGTCGAGTTGAGCTTCGTGGCCGACGAGCACGCGATGGACGTGGTGCTGGAGATGGACAAGAAGCCGGGTCTGTTCAGCGAGGGCAGCGACACGTACCGCTCCTTCCAGGTGGGTCTGCACGACTACCAGGGGACCGACTGGGCGGCGTACCTCCACCAGTGGATCGCCGAGGTCGGCAGCAAGCGCAGTTGGTTCTAGGCTCGGGAACCGGTGGTTCCGTACGGGACCACCGGTAGCAGTACGTAACCGATCAGGAGGTACCGAGGTGACCGAGCTCAAGAGGCGGCCGCTCCCCCACGACTTCCATCCGCCCGTGCCGTCGTTCACGGTCACGAGCGACGACGTCCGGGAGGGGGCGACGCTCAAGGAGGCTCAGGTCCAGGCGGCGGGGAACACCTCGCCGCAGCTGAGCTGGGAGGGCTTCCCGCCGGAGACCAAGAGCTTCGCCGTGACGTGCTACGACCCGGACGCGCCGACCGGCAGCGGCTTCTGGCACTGGGTGCTGTTCGACATCCCTGCCTCGGTGACGGAGCTGCCGGCGGGTGCGGGCGGCGGCAAGTTCGAGGGACTGCCCGAGGGCGCCGTGCACGCGCGCAACGACTACGGGACGAAGGACTTCGGCGGCGCTGCCCCGCCGCCCGGGGACGGCCCGCACCGGTACGTCTTCACGGTGTACGCGGTCGACCAGGAGAAGCTGGGGCCGGACTCGGACGCCTCTCCCGCGGTGGTGGGTTTCAACCTGCGGTTCCACACGCTGGCGCGGGCGCAGCTGATCGGTGAGTACGAGAATCCCGCCGAGGGCTGACCCGCCCGCCGGCGTCCGCCGCGCAGACTGACGTTCATTGAACGTTTGCCCGCCTCTGGTCTTGGAAGTGATCGGAGGCGGGCAGTTTTTATTGCGTTGTCCATCTCGGCGCGCCCGTCCAGAGTTGATCCAAGCCCGCCAGGGGGTGGGCAGGTGCACACGGGAGGTGGGCTGGTATGCGGGACACGCTGGTGCTGAACGCGAGCTTCGAGCCGCTGTCGACGGTGACCCTGAACCGAGCCGTCGTTCTGGTGCTGCAGGCCAAGGCCGTCGTGGAGCAGGCCCACCCCGAACTGCGGATGCGGGGAGCCGCGGTGGACATACCCGCGCCGAGGGTCATCAGGCTGTGCAGATACGTACGGGTGCCATTCCGAAGACAAGCCCCGTGGTCGAGGCGGGGCGTTCTGGTGCGCGACCGGCACCGGTGCGCGTACTGCGGGCGGCGGGCGACGACCGTGGACCACGTGGTGCCGAGGTCGCGGGGCGGGCAGGACACCTGGCTGAACACGGTGGCCTCGTGCGCGGAGGACAATCGCCGCAAGGCGGACCGGACTCCGGAGCAGGCGGGCATGCCCCTGCTGCACGAGCCGTTCGAGCCGACGCCGGCGGACGCGATGCTGCTGGCTCTGGGGCACGAGGACTTCGAGGCGCTTCCGGACTGGCTGGCGCAGTCGGCCGCGTAGTGCGTACGACGGTGAGTGCGTACGAGGTGAGCGCGTACGACGGTGAGTGGTGCGTACGGCGCTGAGCCGACGGGGAGGGGCCCGTCTCCGCTGTGGAGACGGGCCCCTCCCCGCGTACGGTCGTCCGCCGGGGCCGTCAGTCGATGGACGGCTTCTCGCGGCGCTCCTGGCTGGGCACGCTGGGCGCCGTCGAGTTGCCGTTGCCGCCCGAACCGCCGCCCAGGGGGCCGAAGTTGCCCATGGCGCCGGACAGGCCCTTGAGGGCGTCGCCGATCTCGCTGGGGACGATCCAGAGCTTGTTGGCGTCGCCCTCGGCGATCTTCGGGAGCATCTGGAGGTACTGGTAGGACAGGAGCTTCTGGTCGGGGTCGCCGGCGTGGATGGCCTCGAAGACCGTACGGACGGCCTGGGCCTCGCCCTCGGCGCGCAGTGCGGCGGCCTTCGCCTCACCTTCGGCGCGCAGGATCTGGGACTGCTTCTCGCCCTCGGCGCGCAGGATCTCGGACTGCCGCACACCTTCGGCCTGGAGGATGGCGGCGCGCTTGTCGCGGTCGGCGCGCATCTGCTTCTCCATCGAGTCCTGGATGGAGGTCGGGGGCTCGATGGCCTTGAGCTCGACGCGGTTGACGCGGATGCCCCACTTGCCGGTGGCCTCGTCGAGGACGCCGCGCAGGGCCGCGTTGATCTCCTCGCGTGAGGTGAGGGTGCGCTCGAGGTCCATGCCGCCGATGATGTTGCGCAGGGTGGTGACGGTGAGCTGTTCGATGGCCTGGATGTAGCTGGCGACCTCGTAGGTGGCGGCGCGGGCGTCGGTCACCTGGTAGTAGATGACGGTGTCGATGTTGACGACCAGGTTGTCCTGGGTGATCACCGGCTGGGGCGGGAAGGGGACGACCTGCTCGCGCAGGTCGATGCGGTTGCGGATGGTGTCGATGAACGGGACGACGATGTTGAGGCCCGCGTTCAGCGTCCGTGTGTAGCGGCCGAAGCGCTCGACGATGGCGGCGCTGGCCTGCGGAATGACTTGGATCGTCTTGATCAGGGCGATGAAGACCAACACCACCAGGATGATCAGGACGATGATGACCGGTTCCATCGTCGGCTCCCCGTACCCCTTCTCCGCCTCGGCGCTTTCGGAAGATCTTATGGGCTCTTACCGCTGTTGAAGATCTTGCTGTCGAGTCTGACAGACCGTCGCTCACCCCGGAGGGTGTTCGGTTCCATTCGCGTCGGGCGTGTCAAGTCCCTGTCGTACGAGGTCACATGACGATGGCGGTGGCTCCCTCGATCTCGACGACGTCCACTTCCTGGCCCACTTCGTAGCTGAGGTCGCCGTTGAGCGCGCGGGCGGACCAGATCTCCCCGGCCAGCTTGATGCGGCCGCCGGAGCCGTCGACGCGTTCCAGGACGACGGCCTGTTTGCCCTTCAACGCGTCGATGCCGGTGGCCAGTTGGGGGTTCTGCCGACTGTGCCGGTAGGCGATGGGGCGGACGACGGCGATCAGGGCGACCGAGACCACGACGAAGGTGAGCACCTGTACGACGACGCCGAAGCCGAAGCCGGCCACGACGGCGGCCGCGACGGCGCCCACGGCGAACATGCCGAACTCCGGCATCGCGGTCACCACGAGCGGGATTCCGAGCGCGGCCGCGCCGACGAGCCACCACACCCATGCGTCGATGTCGTTCACATGGTCATGGTAGGACCGCGGGTCGTGCCACCGACAGGGCGCGAAGGGGTCGGTCAGGTGAGCGGCAGACCCTGGGCGGTCCAGCGGTCGCCGACCTGCTCGACGACGAGCGGGAGGCCGAAGCAGCGGGAGAGGTTGCGGGAGGTGAGTTCGAGCTCCAGGGGGCCGGCGGCGAGCACCTTGCCCTGACGGATCATCAGGACGTGGGTGAAGCCGGGGGCGATCTCCTCGACGTGGTGGGTGACCATGATCATGGAGGGCGCGATCGGGTCGCGGGCGAGCCGGCCGAGGCGGCGGACCAGGTCCTCGCGGCCGCCGAGGTCGAGGCCGGCGGCGGGCTCGTCGAGCAGGAGCAGCTCGGGGTCGGTCATCAGGGCGCGGGCGATCAGGGTCCGCTTGCGCTCGCCCTCGGAGAGGGTGCCGAACCTGCGGTCGAGGTAGTCGCTCATGCCGAGGCGGTCGAGGAAGGCGCGGGCGCGCTGCTCGTCGACGTCCTCGTACTCCTCCTGCCAGCCGGCGGTCATGCCGTAGGCGGCGGTGAGCACGGTCTGGAGGACGGTCTGGCGCTTGGGGAGCTTCTCGGCCAGGGCGATGCCGGCGACGCCGATCCGGGGGCGGAGCTCGAAGACGTCGGTGCCGGGGCGGCCGAGGGTCTCGCCGAGGATGGTGGCGGTGCCGTTGCTGGGGAAGAGGTAGCTGGAAGCGACGTTCAGGAGGGTGGTCTTGCCGGCGCCGTTCGGGCCGAGGATGACCCAGCGCTCGCCCTCCTTGACCGACCAGGAGACCTGGTCCACCAGAGCCCGGCCCTCGCGGACCACGGATACGTCCTGAAGCTCCAGAACATCGCTCATGAGCGCGTTGTCTCCCCTTGCAGTGTGCCGCCGGTCTCGGCTGTCGCGTACGCCTGTGGCTCGGTCCGCCACGCCGGTGGGCGCAGCCCTCAACGAATCTACGCCAAGAGATGGGCGGGCCGTTCCATCGGTCCGGTCCTTAGGGTGGGGGGCATGTTCTCGGAACCGCGCTCTGGACGCCTCGCCGCTTGGGGAAACGCCCTTTTGTCCGGACTCGTCTCACCGGACGACGCCGTGCTCGCCATCGTGGGTGACGACGCCGTCCATCGGGTGCAGGGCCTGCCCGGCGAGTCCGGCCCGGTCGGGCTGACGCTCGCGCTCGGGCGGCTGCGGGCGCTCGGGGTGGGCGCGCTGCGGGTGGCGCTGCCCGCGCCGGGCCATCCGCTGGGGCTGAGCGGCCCGCCGGAGTTCAACGCGCGTGCGCTGCAGGCCGAGGAGGCGGTGGTGTGCCACGGGGCGGCCCTCGGGCTGGTGCCCGAGGTGTACGAGGCCGGGCCGGAGGGCGATGTGCACGCCGAGGTGGTGTGGCACGTGCTGCCGGTACGGGAGGCGCCGCCCGCCGACGTGCCGTCGCTCGGTGAGGCCGAGCGGGAGCTGGCGGAGGCGCTGCGGGAGGCCACGCAGGTGCTGTCCCGGCTCGATGTGGCGGGGTCGGGGCCGGTGGCGGAGGCGGCGATCGACGCCTACCGGGCGCGGGCGGAGCGCGGGCGCGCGCAGGACGTCCTGGCGCCGGGGTATCCGCCGCGGGCGGCCCGGGTGCTCGAGATGGCGCAGCGGGTGGGACTGCTGGTGTCGCTGGCGTACGAGGGCGGGCACGGGGGTGCGGTGAGCGCGTCCGAGATGGCGGCGCGGGGGGCCGCGCTGCGGCCGGTGGAGCGGACGGCTCGGCGGGCGCAGGTCGCGGCGTACAACTCCGTTGTGGAGGAGCGGGAGAAAGGGGTGCGGTGATCTCCCGGGTGCCCCGGGTTCGCCGGGTACCCGCCCCGGGTCTCCGGGCCGCCCCGGCCTCCGGGCCTTCCCGTCCCCCCACGTCTCCGGGCCTTCCCGGTTCCCTCCGGCCTCTCGGGTCTCCCGGCCTCGCCGGTCTCCCGGATCTCCGGGTCTCCCGGATCTCCGGGTCTCCCGGATCTCCGGGTCTCCCTGGTCTCCGGGCCTTCCTGGCCTCCCCGGTCTCCCGGGCCTCCTGGCCTTCCCGGTTCTCTCCGGCCTCTCGGGTCTCCGGGTCTCCCCGGCCTCCCGGGCCTCCGGGCCTTCCCGGGCCTCCCCGGTCTCCCGGGCCTCCGGGTCTCCCCGGCCTCCCGGGCCTCCGGGCCTTCCCGGGCCTCCCCGGTCTCCCGGGCCTTCCCGGTTCTCTCCGGCCTCTCGGGTCTCCGGGTCTCCCCGGCCGCCTCCCGGGCCTCCGGGCCTTCCCGACCTCCCGCGTCGCCCCCTGAAATGGTGTGGGCGTTCCGGGGGCTGCTGCCCCCAGACCCCCGCTTCGGCCTTGACGGCCTCGTCCTCAAGCGCCGGACGGGCTGCGTCTGCCTCCCCGGGGGTCCGGGGCGGGGGCGTCAGTTGTTGAGGCCCAGGTTGCCGAAGGCGGGGTTCAGGACGCCGATGACGTTGACGCTGTTGCCGACGGCGTTGACCGGGATGTCGACGGGGGCCTGGACGACGTTGCCCGAGGCGACGCCCGGGGAGCCCTGGGCGGCGCCGCCGGCCCAGGCGCCGTCGGTGGCGGAGGCCATCGAGGCGGCGGCGGCCACGAGCCCGCCGGCCACCATCGTCACGGCCGCTGCCTTCTTGAGGTTCTTCACTTCTCAGCCTTCCTGGTGGATCACCGCGGCAGTCGCCGCGGCACGCACTGGAGAACGGCCGGCTGCGGCGGAGGATGCGCCATCCGGGTGACATTCCCACGACGGTATGAATCTCGGTCCGGAGCGGGACGTTCCGTGTTGCCGTGGGTCCTCACGAGTGGCGCCGCGTGGTGGATCAGCCGGTCACGCCGTGGCGTACGGCCCACAGGGCGGCCTGGGTGCGGTCCGCGAGGTCGAGCTTCATGAGGATGTTCGACACGTGCGTCTTGACGGTCTTCTCGGAGAGCACCAGGGCGCGGGCGATCTCGCGGTTGGAGCGGCCGTCCGCTATCAGGCCGAGCACCTCGCGCTCCCGCTCGGTGAGCGAAGTGCCCCGGCCCTGCCCGGAGTTGGTCTCCTCCTGGGACAGCAGGGCGCCCGCTACCTCCGCCTGGAGCAGGATGTGTCCGGCGTGGACGGAACGGATGGCGCCGGCGAGGGCGTCGGGGTCGACGTCCTTGTAGACGTACCCGGCGGCGCCCGCGCGCAGGGCCGGGACCACCGTGCGCTGCTCGGTGAAGCTGGTGACGATCAGCACGCGCGCGGGGTTGTCGAGTTCGCGGAGCCTGCGCAGCGCCTCGACGCCGTCCATGACGGGCATCTTGACGTCCATGAGGACGACGTCGGGCCGCAGCTCCTCGGCCCGCTCGACGCCCTCGGCGCCGTCCGCGGCCTCGCCGACGACCTCGATGTCGTCCTGTACCTCCAGGAAGGTGCGCAGACCCCGGCGGACGACCTGGTGGTCGTCGACGAGCAGCACCCTGATCGCGTCAGCCACCGGGGACCTCCATCTCGATCGCGGTGCCCTTGCCGGGCGCCGATTCCACCGTGAGCCGGCCGCCGACCCCGCTCGCCCGGTCGCGCATGGAGACCAGGCCGAGGTGGCGTCCCGCGCGTCGTACCGTCCTCGGGTCGAAGCCGGTGCCGTCGTCGGTGACGCGCAGGACGGCGCCGCAGCCGCGACGGTCCAGTGCGACGTCGACGTGCCGCGCGTCCGCGTGCCGCAGGGCGTTGTGCAGGGCCTCCTGGGCGACGCGGAGCAGGGCCTCCTCCTGGGCGGCCGGCAGGGCCCGGAAGCCGTGGGCGGCGAAGGTGACGCGCGCGGTGTGGGCGCGGTCGAGGACCTGGATCTGGGTGCGCAGGGTGGCGACGAGGCCGTCCTCGTCGAGTGCGGCGGGGCGGAGCTCGACGACGGCGGCGCGCAGTTCGTCGGCGGCCTCGGCGGCGAGGGCGGCGACCTGCTGGAGCTCGACCTTGGCGCGCGCGGGGTCGCGGTCGACGAGGGCCGCGGCGGCCTGGGCGGTCAGGCGCAGGGAGAACAGCTTCTGGCTCACCGCGTCGTGCAGTTCGTGGGCGAGGCGGGAGCGCTCCTCGGCGATGGTGAGCTCGCGGCTGCGCTCGTAGAGGCGGGCGTTGGTGAGGGCGATCGCGGCGTGCTGCGCGAGGATCGCGAGCAGTTCCTCGTCCTCCTCGGTGAAGCCGCAGGTGCCCTCCGGTTTGGCGCAGGCCTTGTTCGCGAGGAAGAGGGCGCCGATGACCTCGTCGCCGTCGCGGATGGGCAGGCCCAGGAAGTCGGAGAGCTCGGGGTGGGCGGAGGGCCAGCCCTCGAAGCGGGGGTCGGTGCGCACGTCGGCGAGGCGCTCGGCCCGGGCCTCGCGCAGCATCGCGGCGAGGATGCCGTGCTGGCGCGGGAGGGGGCCGATGGCCCGCCACTGCTCGTCGCTGACCCCGTCGACCACGAACTGGGCGAAGCCGCCGTGGTCGTCCGGGACGCCGAGGGCGGCGTACTGCGCGCCGAGCAGCTCACGGGCCGAGGCGACGATCGTCTTGAGGACGTCGCGCACCTCGAGGTGTCTGCTCATGGCCAGCAGCGCGGAGCTCACCGCGGCGAGGCCGGACCGGGGGCCGTGACTCATGCCCTCACGGTACCGGCGGGGTGTGACAGTGCGGATCGGACCTGTGGGGGGGCCGGCCAGGGCTGTGGTCCTAGGCCGGTGGTCCCGGCCGGGTGGCCTACGGCCCGCGGCCCCGGCCGGTCGTCCTAGGGCGAAGGACCGCGCGGTTCCGGGGCCGGCGACCGAGGTGGCGCGGGGCGCCGCGTTCCTACGGTGGCGGCACGCCGATCACGAGGCGGAACGCGACGGCCCGGCCCAAGGGGGGCGGGCGTCATGACGAGGGAAACGGGTGTCATGCCGGTAGCGATCATCACGGGGGCTTCGAAGGGGCTGGGGCGGGCGCTGGCCGAGGCCCTGGCCGGGCGGGGTTGGGATCTGGTGCTCGACGCGAGGGGCGGGCGGGCGCTGGCGGAGGCGGCGCGTGCGGTGGCCGGGTACGGGGCGCGGGTGGAGGCGCTGCCCGGGGACGTGACGGACGCCGGGCACCGGGCCGCCCTGGTGCGGGCGGCGCGCGGGTTCGGGGGTGTGGACCTGGTGGTGCACAACGCGAGCGCGCTGGGCGCGGAGCCGCTGCGGCGGCTGGCGGAGCTGCCGCTGGAGGGGCTGCGCCGGGCGCTGGAGGTGAACACGGTGGCCGCGCTGGGTCTGGTGCGGGAGGCGCTGCCGTGGCTGCGCGGGTCGGCCGAGGGCACGGTGATCACGCTGAGTTCGGACGCGGCCGAGGAGGCGTACGAGACGTGGGGCGGCTACGGGGCGTCCAAGGCGGCCCTGGACCAGCTGGCGGCGGTGCTGGCCGTGGAGGAGCCGTGGCTGCGGGTGTGGGCGGTGGACCCCGGGGACATGGCCACCGACCTGTACGCGGCGGCCGTACCGGAGGACGACTCGCCGCGTCCCGCGCCCGCGGACGTGGTGCCGGCGTTCGTGCGGCTGCTGGACGAGCGGCCGGCGAGCGGCCGCTACAGCGCGCCGTCCCTGCTGGAGGCGCGATGAAGCCGGCGGTGCGGGTGCCGCAGGAGCTGTCGGCGCGGGTGCCGGTGGAGCAGCGCGGGCCGGGTCTGGACCGGGGTGACGTACGGCTGCTGGTGTCGCGCGGGACGGAGGTGTCGCACCACGCCTTCGCACAGCTGCCGGGGCTGCTGCGGGCCGGGGACGTGCTGGTGGTCAACACCTCCCCCACGCTGGCCGCGGCGGTGGACGGGCGGATCGGGCACGCGCGCGTGGTGGTGCACTTCTCCTCGCCGGGGGACGACGGGCGGTGGGCGGTCGAGCTGCGCGATCCGGACGGGCGGGGGACCACGCGCGCGCGTGATCCGGGCAGGGCGCGAAGCGCTCCTCGGAAGGACGGTGGCGGGCGAGGAGCGGGCGGGCCCGCGGGTACTGAGGTGCGGCTGCCGGGGGGTGTGCGGCTGGTGCTCGAGGAGCCGCTGAGCGAGGGTGGCGCGCGGTTGTGGTGGGCCCGGGTCTCGGGGCCGGGGGGCGGGGTCCTGGGGATGCTGCGCGAGCACGGCAGGCCGATCCGCTACTCCTATACGGAGCGGGACCAGCCGCTGTCCGTGTACCAGACGGTGTTCGCGGTGCCGCCGGCCGACGGGTCGGGCAGCGCGGAGATGCCGAGTGCGGCGCGGCCCTTCACCGCGCGGCTGGTGGTGGAGCTGGTGAGCCGGGGGGTGCAGTTCGCTCCCATCACCCTGCACACGGGGGTCGCCTCGGCGGAGGCGCACGAGCCGCCGTATCCGGAGCGGTTCTCGGTGCCGGAGGCGTCCGCGCGGCTGATCGGGGCGGCCCGGGCGGGCGGCGGACGGGTGGTGGCCGTGGGCACGACGGCGGTGCGGGCGGTGGAGTCCGCGGCCGGGCCGGACGGGGTGGTGCGGGCGGCCGCGGGGTGGACGGACCTGGTGGTGACGCCCGAGCGCGGGGTGCGTGTGGTCGACGGGCTGCTGACGGGGCTGCACGAGCCGGAGGCCTCGCATCTGCTGATGCTGGAGGCGGTGGCGGGGCGGGCGGCGGTCGACCGCGGTTACGAGGAGGCCCGGGCCGGGCGGTACCTGTGGCACGAGTTCGGGGACGTGCACCTCCTCCTTCCGGAAACCACTCACACAGAGCGTTGCGACGGCAACTGGCCGTGAGGAAACCTCTCAGTCGATGTGAGGACGCACATAGGGCGCACATCACTTACGAAGGGGCATAGGAGACACACCATCCCTTGATGAACGGGGCAGACATCCCTGTCTGTCCCGTTTTGTCAGTTACCGATCCACTATCCGGCTTCGTACGTCACACCTTTGCCCTCGGATTTTGCGGCCGCTAAGAATTGCTCTCGTCGCTCAGCGCCGCGGGTTTCCGCCCCCGGCACTTGTGTGGGAAGGACCCCCTCCCGCAGTCCGGAGAGCGACCTCCGCGCTACTCGAAGAGGTCCATTTCGCCATGCCCGCAAACTTCCGCTTCCCCCGCTCCAGTCGTGACCTGACCAAGACCCACAAGATCGCCGTCGCCGGTGTCGCCGCCCTCGGCGCCGCCTCCCTCGCCTTCACCGCCGTCCCCGGCCAGGCGCAGACGACGACCACGGCCGACGCCGTCTCCGCCGCCCCGGCGCAGATAGCCTCCGCGCCCGTCAAGGAGGTCAAGGCCAGCGTCACCGACCAGCTCGCCGGCGCCAGCGTCAAGATCCAGCAGATCGATGTCAGGAAGCAGGCCGTAGCCAAGGAGAAGGCCCAGGCCGCGGCGAAGGAGAAGGCCGCCGCCCAGCACAAGGCCGAGGCCGCCCGCCACGCCAAGCAGGCCGCGAGCCGCTCCGCGCAGCGTCCGCAGATGCAGACCGTCGCCGTCTCCACCAGCTACGGCAACAACCTGGACGGCTGGATCCGCCAGGCGCTGGGCATCATGAAGCAGCACAACATCCCCGGCTCCTACAGCGGCCTGCACCGCAACATCATGCGGGAGTCCTCGGGCAACCCGATGGCCATCAACAACTGGGACATCAACGCGGTCAACGGCATCCCGTCCAAGGGCCTGCTGCAGGTCATCGACCCGACCTTCAACACGTACCACGTCCCCGGCACGTCGAAGAACATCTACGACCCGGTCGCCAACATCACGGCCGCGGCGAACTACGCCGCGCACCGCTACGGCTCGATCGACAACGTCAACAGCGCGTACTGAGGCCGGCGCGGGCCTTCGAGACACGCGGAAGGGCGGCACCCCGGTGGGGTGCCGCCCTTCGCGTGCGCGGGTCCGTGACCGGCGACGCCGCCCGCTACTTGCGCATGACCTCCGGCTCGTGGCGGCGCAGGAAGCGGGCCACGAGGAAGCCGCAGATCACGCCGAGCGCTATCAGCGCGAGCATGTCGACGGTCCAGGCCGTGGCCGTGTGGTTCCACAGCGGGTCGGTCTTGCCCGGGTCGTCGGTGTTCGGGGCGATGTTGTTGAAGTCCAGCGTGGCGCCCGCCACACCCACCGCCCAGCGCGAGGGCATCAGGTACGAGAACTGGTTGACGCCCACCGTGCCGTTCAGCGTGAACAGGCAGCCGGTGAAGACGACCTGGATGATCGCGAACATCACCAGCAGGGGCATGGTCTTCTCGGCGGTCTTCACCAGCGAGGAGATGACCAGGCCGACCATCATCGAGGTGAAGCCCAGCGCCATGATCGGCAGGCACAGCTCGACCAGCGTCGCGTTGCCCAGGACCACTCCCTTGTCGGGGATCTCGCGGCTGGAGAAGCCGATCAGGCCGACCATCAGGCCCTGGAGCACCGTGACCGCGCCGAGCACGACCACCTTGGACATCAGGTACGCCGAGCGGGACAGGCCGGTCGCACGCTCGCGCTCGTAGATGACCCGTTCCTTGATCAGCTCACGGACGGAGTTGGCCGCGCCCGCGAAGCACGCGCCGACCGCGAGGATCAGCAGCACCGTGGTCGCCGTGCCGTTGGGCACGTGGATGCCGGTGCGCGGGTTGACCGGGTTGACCAGCAGGCCCCTGTTGTGGTCGATCAGCAGGCTGACCGCGCCGAGCACCGCCGGCAGGATCACCGTCAGCGCCAGGAAGCCCTTGTCGGAGGCGATCACCGAGACGTACCGCCGGATCAGGGTCAGCAGCTGCGACCCCCAGCCCTGCGGCTTGGGCGGCTTCATCGCCTGCGGCGGAGGCATGTGTACGGACTGCGGGGCGACGGCGTCGATGTCCGCGGCGTACATCTGGTAGTGCTGCGAGCCCTTCCAGCGGCCCGCCCAGTCGTAGTCGCGGTAGTTCTCGAAGGCGGAGAAGACGTCGGCCCAGCTGTCGTAGCCGAAGAAGTTCAGCGCCTCCTCCGGCGGCCCGAAGTAGGCGACGGCGCCGCCGGGCGCCATCACCAGCAGCTTGTCGCAGATCGCCAGTTCGGCCACGGAGTGGGTGACGACCAGGACCGTGCGGCCGTCGTCGGCCAGGCCGCGCAGCAGCTGCATCACGTCGCGGTCCATGCCCGGGTCCAGGCCCGAGGTGGGCTCGTCCAGGAAGATCAGCGACGGCTTGGTGAGCAGCTCCAGGGCCACCGAGACGCGCTTGCGCTGGCCGCCGGAGAGGGAGGTGACCTTCTTCTCCTTGTGGATGTCCAGCTTCAGTTCGCGCAGCACCTCGTCGATGCGGGCCTCGCGCTCGGCAGCCGTGGTGTCGGCCGGGAAGCGCAGCTTGGCCGCGTACTTGAGGGCCTTCTTGACGGTCAGCTCCTTGTGCAGGATGTCGTCCTGCGGGACCAGACCGATGCGCTGGCGCAGCTCGGCGAACTGCTTGTAGAGGTTGCGGTTGTCGTAGAGGACCTCGCCCTGGTCGGCCGGGCGGTAGCCGGTGAGCGCCTTGAGCAGGGTCGACTTGCCTGAGCCGGACGGGCCGATGACCGCGATCAGCGACTTCTCCGGGACGCCGAAGGACACGTCCTTGAGGATCTGCTTGCCGCCGTCGACCGTGACGGTCAGGTGGCGGGCGGAGAAGGACACCTCACCGGTGTCGACGAACTCCTCGAGCCGGTCGCCGACGATGCGGAACGTCGAGTGGCCGACGCCGACGATGTCGGTCGGGCCGAGCGTCGCCGAGCCGCCCTTGGGGATCGGCTGGCCGTTGACGTACGTGCCGTTGTGCGAGCCGAGGTCGCGGATCTCGAAGCGGCCGTCGGGGGTCGCGTGGAACTCCGCGTGGTTGCGGGAGACCTGGAGGTCGGAGACGACCAGGTCGTTCTCCAGGGCGCGGCCGATGCGCATGACGCGGCCGAGCGAGAACTGGTGGAACGTGGTCGGGCTGCGGTCGCCGTAGACCGGCGGCGCCCCCGCCGCGCCACCGGGGCCCTGCTGCTGGGGGATCGACGGCGCCTGCCGCGGCTCCTGCTGCCAGCCGGCCTGCTGGGCCTGCCGCTGAGCCTGCTGGGCCCAGCCGGGGCCGGCGCCCTGGGCTGCGTACGGCTGCTGCTGAGGCTGTGCCTGCGGTGCGGCGACCGCGGCGGAGAGGTTCAGGCGCGGCCCGTCGGTGGCGTTGCCCAGGTGGACGGCCGAGCCGGGGCCGATCTCCACCTGCTGGATCCTCTGGCCCCCCACGAACGTGCCGTTGGTGCTGCCGTGGTCCTCGATGACCCAACCGCGGCCGTTGAAGCTGACCGTGGCGTGCCGCCAGGAGACCCTGGCGTCGTCGAACACGATGTCCCCCTGCGGATCGCGTCCGAGGGTGTATGGCCGGGACGCATCGAGCGTCCAGGTCCGTCCGTTTGTTTCCAGTACGAGTTCCGGCACTCCATGCCCCACTGAGTTGTCCCCCGAGTTACCCCCATCACAGGGAGTCTAGGGATGTCGAACATCGTGGGGAACTATTTCAGGCTCCGCCCTCTGACCGAAAGCCGGGCCTTGTCATGAGTACGTAACGCACGCTTCGACAGTTTGCGTTGACGGGGTTGAAACCGGGCCGGAGAGTGGTATTCCACGCGAGGGGGACATGTGCGGCCGCGTCGCCGCACCGCGGATCGGGGGGTCTGCCATGAGTGCTGCCGAGCGAGTCGGGACCACCGCCGGTCACGGCGTCCGTCCGCCGTGGCCGGACGTGCTGTTGTCCGCGATCGCCTGCGTGAGCTGGGCGTTGGTGGGGATGGCCGGCACGGCCGCGCTGGGTCTGCATCTGCTGGGCGCCGACTCGGCGGCCTCGCTCGGGCCGATGACCGCGGCGGTGGTGGCACTTGGGGCGGGTGGTGCGGTCAAGCCGTCCGGGGACGTGTCGGCGTTCGGCCTCAAGGGGGCCGAGGCGCACACCGCCATCCAGATCACGCCACTGGGGGTAGGGCTGGCCGGTGCGCTGCTGCTGTCGTACTTCTTCCTGCGGTCCCTCCGCTCGGCGGGAGTTGTGATCGCGCCGGCCGAACTGCTGGCGCGGGCGGGGGCGGTGGTGGCGCTGTTCGTGGCGATGATGGGCGGCCTGGCCTGGGCCGGTCACGACGTCGTCACGATCGACGGCGGCTCGCTCGGGCTCGACCGGCTGCCGGGCGGCGGGAGTTCGGGGGGCGTGAGCATTCCCGGGCTCGGCGACCTCGGGGACATCGGGGGGCTGCTGCCGGACAACGTCGGCAAGCTGATCGACGCCAAGGCGGCCGTGGGGTTCACCGTTGACACCGCGCCGACCCTGTTCGGCGGGCTCTGCTGGTCGGCGGGGATCCTGTTCGTCGCCCTGCTCGCCTCGCGCCGCGCCCCGCTGCCGCGCGGCTGGCAGGCCGTGCACCGCATCGTGCGGCCGGCCGTATCGGCGCTGGTGAGCGTGTTACTGGTGGCGGTCGTCGCGGGTCTGGCGGCGGCCGGGTACGCGGCGATCGGGGACGCCCATCCCCGGCGCATCGCGGGCGCCGCGCTGCTCGGAGCGCCGAACGGGGTGTGGCTCGGCATCCCGCTCGGCCTGTTCGTGCCGTGGGACGGCAAGGCCACGGGCGAACTGGCCAAGTTGCTGCCCCATCCGCTGGACCAGTTGCTGAGCGTGCACTCGGACCAGCCGGTCACGCTGGGGCGGCTGGCCCAACTGGACGGCCGGGTATGGCTGCTGGGGGTCGCGGCGGCGCTGATGATGCTGCTGGCGGGAGTGCTGACGGCGGTACGGACTCCCGTGCCCGCCGGTGAGGGCGGCCGGGGCGCCCTCGGGTTCGCGGGACGGTGCGCGCTGCGGCTGGGCGTCGTGACCGCGCTCGCCCTCCCGCTGCTCGCCTGGCTGACGGAGGTGTCCGTGGACGCCTCGCTGTCGGTACTGGGCTTCGACGCGTTCGGCGCGGGGATCGAGCTGCACGGGCACATGGGTACGGCGCTGCTGCTGGGCGCCGCGTGGGGCGCCGGCGCGGGTGCCGCGGGCGCCCTCCTGGCGACCGCGACGGGAGCAGCGGGCCGCCGGGCGGCGCCCATGGCACTGGCCGCCGCGGTACCGGGCCCGGCGGCGGGTACCGCGGTACCCGGCCCGGGCATCCCCGCGGGGAGCCCGGCGGGCGGTGCCGGACGGTGGGGGGAAGCGGGGCCGGGTGGTCGGGACGCCACCCGGCGGTGGGAGGAAACGGGACCGGGGGGTTGGGACGCCACCCGGCGGTGGGGCGGGCAGGCGGAGTCGTATGGGCCCGGTCAAGGACCAGAGGGAGCCGCTGCTCCCGGAGCCCCGGACGGGCAAGCCGCATCCCCGGCCACCGGGGCCCGGGACGGGCGGGCGGAACCGTACGGTCCCGGGTACGGACGAGGGGAAGCCGCTGCTCCCGGTGGCCGGGGTGGGCGAGTTGGGAACCCTGCTTCCGGGGCCCGCGACGCGTGGACCGGGGCTGCTGCTCCGCCGACCGGGGACGGGCGGAGGGGAAGCGGCGAGGACGGGCGGAGGGGAAGCGGCGAGGCGTGGCGGACCGGCAGCGGCGGGGACGGGCAGACCGGAAGCCGCGAGGGCGGCCGGAGCGGACGTGGCGGGGACGGCCGGAGCGGACGTGGCGGGGACGGGGGCGGAGCAGGCGGCCTTGGGGGCCGGGACGGGCAGGCCGGGCCCTACGTGCCGCAGGTGCCGTATCGGCCGCCGAACCCCGACACCAATCCCTACCTGCGGTTGCCCGACCCCGACCACGGCTCCAAGCCGGACGGGGACGGCGATGTCGCCGGGGCTCCGACGATGATCGGGCCGGTGCCGCCCCCGCCCCCGCGTCCGCCGGAGCGGCGGACGCGGCCCCGCGCGGGCGAGTGGCCGCCGCCCCCGCCCGACGACGTTCCCCCGCCGCCGAGGCCTCCCCGGCCGCCGAAGAAGTGACGACCCGAATACCTGTCCGCCAGGCGGACCTGAGGGGCGTGAGGCACTGGGTGCCGGATACGGTGGAAACACCATGAGCGCATCGCAGACTGCCGACGAACCCACCCTTCTCGTCAAGATCTTCGGGAAGGACAGGCCGGGCATCACGGCCGGACTCTTCGACACCCTCGCGGCCTACTCCGTCGACGTGGTCGACATCGAGCAGGTCGTCACCCGTGGCCGGATGGTGCTGTGCGCGCTCGTCACCCAGCCGCCCGCCGGGCTGGAGGGCGACCTGCGGGCCACCGTGCACAGCTGGGCCGAGTCGATGAAGATGCAGGCGGAGATCATCTCCGGCCGGGGCGACAACCGGCCGCGCGGCTCGGGGCGCTCCCTGGTCACCGTCCTCGGCCACCCGCTCACCGCCGAGGCGACCGCCCAGATCGCGGCGCGCATCACCAAGGCCGGCGGCAACATCGACCGTATCTTCCGGCTCGCCAAGTACCCGGTCACGGCAGTGGAGTTCGCGGTGTCCGGCGTAGAGACCGAGCCGCTGCGCACCGCGCTGGCCACGGACGCGGCGGCACTGGGTGTCGATGTCGCGGTGGTCGCGGCGGGCCTGCACCGGCGGGCGCAGCGCCTGGTGGTGATGGACGTGGACTCCACGCTCATCCAGGACGAGGTGATCGAGCTCTTCGCCGCCCACGCCGGCTGCGAGGACAAGGTCGCCGAGGTGACGGCGGCCGCGATGCGCGGCGAGCTGGACTTCGAGCAGTCGCTGCACGCGCGCGTGGCGCTGCTCGAGGGGCTGGACGCCTCGGTGGTGGACAAGGTCCGCAGCGAGGTCCGGCTCACGCCGGGCGCGCGCACCCTGATCCGTACGCTCAAGCGGCTCGGCTACCAGGTGGGTGTCGTCTCGGGCGGGTTCACCCAGGTCACCGACGACCTCAAGGAGCGGCTGGGCCTGGACTTCGCGCAGGCCAACACCCTGGAGATCGTCGACGGCAGGCTCACGGGGCGGGTCACCGGCGAGATCGTCGACCGGGCGGGCAAGGCGCGGCTGCTGCGCCGGTTCGCCGCGCAGGCGGGCGTGCCGCTGTCGCAGACGGTGGCGATCGGGGACGGCGCCAACGATCTGGACATGCTCAACGCGGCCGGTCTCGGCGTCGCCTTCAACGCCAAGCCGGTGGTCCGCGAGGCGGCGCACACCGCGGTGAACGTGCCGTTCCTGGACACCGTCCTGTACCTCCTCGGGGTCACCCGCGAGGAGGTCGAGGCGGCCGACGCGCACGAGGAGCACTGAGCCCCCAGTACGCCATGAGGCCCGGCGCCCCCAGGGCTGCCGGGCCTCCCGCGCGGGGCACTCGTCCCGCGCGGGCCGCCGGGGCGGGCCCCCCGCGGACCGGCACGGGGGTGCGGTCAGTCCGAGGGCGCCCAGTAGTCGAGCAGCGTGGCCACGCCCGGCTCCAGGCTCTTCCAGGAGCCGTCGAAGGAGACGACGGCGAAGGCGGCGGCGGGGAATCCGCGGCGGCTCATCCGCTCGCGGGCCTCTGGGTCGGCGGAACCGGACAGCACCTCGGCCAGGCCCTGGACGCCGGGGTTGTGGCCGATCAGGACGAGGTTCTGCACGTCGTCCGGCGTCTCGTTGAGGACGGTGATCAGCTCGCCGGGCGAAGCCTCGTAGACCCGCTCCTCATAGACGGTTTTCGGCCGGTGCGGCAGTTCGTGGACCGCGAGCTTCCAGGTCTCGCGGGTGCGGGCCGCGGTCGAGCACAGGGCCAGGTCGATGGGGATGCCGGTGTCGGCCAGCTTGCGTCCGGCGACTGCGGCGTCCGTGCGGCCACGCTCGGCGAGCGGTCGCTCGTGGTCGGTCACCTGGGGCCAGTCGGCTTTCGCATGCCGGAAGAGGACGATCCTGCGGGGTTCTGCGACGCTCATGGCTCCCAGCTTCGCATGAAACAGGCCACGCGGCGCAGGGAGTTGACATGCGGCTTTCCTCAGCGGGCCAGCAGTTCCTGCGCGCGCTGGAGCAGCTGGGTGACCGCCGGGTCGCCGCTTGCCGCATGCGCGTTCGACGGGTCCAGTATCAGGGCGAGCAGCGTGACGAAGGCGAGGGCCGGGAGGGCCAGGGCCCACCACGGCAGCCGGTTGGCGGCGCCGCCCCGGGACGCCGGGTGGGGCCGGGTGTGCGTAGGGGCCGACATGATCGCCTCCGCTGGTCTTCGAGTGGTCCTGGGACCGCCGCCCGCGGTCACATCTCGAAGTTACGCAGCGGGCGCCCCGCGGCCCATCCGGTGATCCACCCACTTGACCCTGACCCTGGCCCCCTAGGGGATGGTGGTGCCAGCCCTACCACGGGCCGGTGCGGCGCGATGAGGATCAGGGCGAGGCGATCGTCGCGACGATGGCGATGATCACGAAGATGGCGAAGAACGAGCCGAAGACGAGCAGCATCTTCTTCTGGCCGTTCGGCGGGTTGGGATCGAGCACAGGCTGCATGCGCCCAGTGTCGCACCCTTTGCCCGCGCCCCCGCTCCCGGGGCCCTCAGCGCGTCGCCTCCTCCTCCACCGTGCGGTCGCGCCCCGCGAAGCAGCCCACCACCATCTGCGGGACCATCAGCCCGGCCATGAGCGCGATCGGCAGCCCCCAGCCGCCGCTGCTCTGGTACAGCACGCCGACCAGCAGGGGCCCCGGAATGGAGATCAGGTAGCCGGTGCTCTGCGCGAACGCCGAGAGCTGGGCCACGCCCGCGCCGGTGCGGGCCCGCATGCCGACCATGGTGAGCGCGAGCGGGAAGGCGCAGTTGGACACGCCGAGGAGCAGGGCCCACGCCCAGGCGCCGGCGGCCGGCGCGAGGTACAGGCCGGCGTAGCCGGCGAGGCCGCAGACGCCGAGCACCAGCACGATCGGGCCCTGGCGGGGCAGCCGGGTGGCCACGCGCGGGATGACGAAGGCGAGCGGCACGCCCATGACCATGGTGACGGCGAGCAGCAGTCCGGCCGTCCCGGCGGGCACGCCGGCGTCGCGGAAGATCTGGGCCATCCAGCCCATGGTGATGTAGGCGGCGGTGGACTGGAGGCCGAAGAACACGGCCAGCGCCCAGGCGGTACGGCTCCGGGTGATCCGCAGCACCGGCGGCTGCGCCTCCCGCGCGGGAGCCCGGTGCTCGCCGGCGCCGGACGCGTCGTCCCGCGCGGGCTCACGGTCCGGCCGGGCCTGCGCCCGACCGGAGGAGGCCGTCCCCCGGCTCCCGTCCGCCGGGCCCCGCCCCCGTAGGAGCGCGAGCCACGGCAGTACGGCGACCGCGGCGAGTGCCGCCCACGCGGCGAGCCCCGCCTGCCAGCCGCCGCCGAGCGCGCCGGTCAGCGGCACGGTCGCCGCGGCGGCGGCCGAGGTGCCGAGCGCGAGGGCCATCGAGTACAGGCCGGTCATGGACCCGACCCGGTCGGGGAACCAGCGCTTGACTATGACCGGCATGAGGACGTTGCTGACGGCGATGCCCATGAGGGCGAGCGCGCTGGCGGCCAGGAACGCGGCCGTGCCGCCGGCGTACGGCCGGATCAGCAGGCCGGCGGTGATGGCGGCCATGCCCGCGCACACCACGGCCGCCAGGCCGAAGCGGCGGGCGAGGCGGGGCGCCATGACGCCGAAGACGGCGAAGCAGAGTGGGGGCACCGAGGTGAGCACGCCGGCCACGCTGCCGCTCATGCCGAGCCCGCCGCGGACCTCCTCCAGGAGGGCGCCCAGGCTGGTGATGGCGGGGCGCAGGTTCAGCGCCGCCAGCACTATGCCGACGATGATCAGACGCGTCGTCCACGCGCGCGTGGAACCCGCCGTGCCGGGCTCGGGGGGCATGGACGCCTCCCGGTGCTCGCCCGGCTCGCCGGACTTCCCGGTGGCGGCGGTCGCGGCCGGTGCGGGGTCGGTCGTTGACGTCGTCCGGGTTGTTTCCTCGCATGCCATGCGGCCCATCATAGAATGATGGGATGATTGGCCGTCCCTGCTCCGGGACCCGCTCCCGGTGCCCCGCGTGCGAAGGTGTGCCATGCCCCTGAGCCATCCGCGCCGCTCGGCGCTGTCCGAGCAGGTCATCGCGGCGTTGCGGAACCAGATCACCTCGGGCGAGTGGCCGGTGGGCTCCCGCATCCCCACCGAGCCCGAGCTGGTGGAGCAGCTGGGGGTGGCCCGCAACACCGTCCGCGAGGCGGTCCGCGCGCTCGCGCACAACGGCCTGCTCGACATCCGCCAGGGCTCGGGCACGTACGTCGTGGCCACCAGCGAACTGGCGGGCGTGATGCACCGCCGCTTCGCCGGCGCCGACCCGCGGCACATCGCCGAACTGCGCTCCGCCCTGGAGTCGGCCGCGGCGAGACTGGCCGCCGAGCGGCGCACCGAGAAGGACCTCAAGCAGCTGCACGCGCAGTTGCTGCGCCGCGAGGAGGCCTGGGAGTCCGGCGACGCGGAAGCGTTCGTGACCGCGGACTCCACCTTCCACCTGGCGGTCGTGGCCGCCTCCCACAACGACGTGATCACCGCGATGTACGCGGACCTCGGCGAGGTGCTGCGGGACTGGCTGCGCGCGGACGTCGGCGCCGAGCTGACGCCGGACACGTACATGGACCACACGCGGCTGCTCGACGCGCTCCGCGCGGGCGACGCCGAGGCCGCCGGGGCGGAGGCGGCGAGCTATCCGTTCCTGTGCCGTCCGGGCCGCCTCCGGGAGATGCCCTAGGCGCGCTCGTGGCTGACCCAGGCCGAGCGGACCTCCATCCAGCAGCGGCCGGTCAGCCGCACGGTCTGCGCGGGTCCCACGTCCACCGGTGAGCCGTCGCTGTCCAGGTCCCACCAGCGGGCGCACTCGATGTGCAGGCCGACCCGGTCGGTACCGGGGTACGGGTTGTGGCAGTAGGCGGTCACCCGGGACCCCGAGACGCTGGTGCGGCAGGTGGCGCCGAAGGGTTCGGCCGCCGTGGGCGGGCCGGTCCGCACGCGCGCGTGCGGCATCGCCTCGTACGGCAGGGACAGTACGAGCGCGACGGCCACGGTCACCGAGGCCACGCTGCGGGACAGGCGCACAGGGACCTCCTCGGCCGGGCTGGGGAGGAAACGCCAGGTGAGGGGCGTACTCCAAGCGTCGGCCCGAAGGCCGCGCCCCGCCCGGCCGGATACTCCGACCGGGTGAACGGAGCGGCTGCCGCCGCCGGACGCCCCGGAACACGCATGGGCCCGCACCCCCGAAGGGGCGCGGGCCCATGCGCCGTGTGCCGCCTGAGGCGGCGGGCGTCACGCGCCGATGGCGTGCAGACCGCCGTCCACGTGGACGATCTCGCCGGTGGTCTTCGGGAACCAGTCGCTCAGCAGCGCCACGACACCCCGGCCGGCCGGCTCGGGGTTCTTGAGGTCCCACTCCAGCGGCGAACGGGTGTCCCAGACCGAGGCCAGCTCGTCGAAGCCCGGGATGGACTTGGCGGCCATCGAGCCGAGCGGACCGGCCGAGATCAGGTTGCAGCGGATGTTCTGCTTGCCCAGGTCCCGGGCGAGGTAACGGCTGGTGGCCTCCAGCGCCGCCTTGGCGGGGCCCATCCAGTCGTACTGCGGCCAGGCGAAGGAGGCGTCGAAGGTGAGGCCGACGACCGAGCCGCCGTTCTGCATCAGCGGCAGGCAGGCCATGGTCAGCGACTTCAGGGAGAACGCCGAGACGTGCATGGCGGTGGACACCGACTCGAAGGGCGTGTTGAGGAAGTTGCCGCCGAGCGCGTCCTGCGGCGCGAAGCCGATGGAGTGCACCACGCCGTCGAGCCCGCCGAGCTCCTCGGCGACCAGGTCGGCCAGGCGCCCGAGGTGCTCGTCGTTGGTGACGTCGAGCTCGATGACCTTGGTGGGCCTGGGGAGCTTCTTGGCGATGCGCTCGGTCAGGGTGGGCCGCGGGAAGGCGGTGAGGATGATCTCCGCGCCCTGTTCCTGGGCCAGCTTGGCGGTGTGGAAGGCGATGGAGGACTCCATCAGCACACCGGTGATCAGGACGCGCTTGCCCTCGAGGATTCCGCTCATGGTGATCAGTGACCCATTCCCAGTCCGCCGTCAACCGGGATGACGGCTCCAGTGATGTACGAGGCCTCGTCCGAGGCGAGGAACCGCACGGCCGCGGCGACTTCCTCCGGCTGCGCGTAACGGCCGAGCGGCACCTGCGACATGATCGCCTCGCGCTGCTCGTCGTTGAGCGTGCGGGTCATGTCGGTGTCGACGAACCCGGGGGCGACGACGTTGAAGGTGATGTTGCGCGAGCCCAGCTCACGGGCGAGGGAGCGCGCGAAGCCGACGAGACCGGCCTTGGAGGCCGCGTAGTTGGCCTGGCCGGCCGAGCCGAGCAGACCGACCACGGAGGAGACCAGGACGACGCGGCCCTTCTTGGCGCGCAGCATGCCCCGGTTGGCGCGCTTGACGACGCGGAAGGTGCCGGTGAGGTTGGTGTCGATGACCGAGACGAAGTCCTCCTCGCTCATCCGCATCAGCAACTGGTCCTTGGTGACGCCGGCGTTGGCGATCAGCACCTCGACCGGACCCTGCTCGGCCTCGATCTCCTTGTAGGCCTGCTCCACCTGCTCGGGGTCGGTGATGTCGCACTTGACGGCGAGGAAGCCGGCCGGCGGCTCCCCCGAGCGGTACGTGATCGCGACCTGGTCGCCGGCGTCGGCGAACGCGCGGGCGATGGCGAGGCCGATGCCCCGGTTGCCTCCGGTGACGAGAACCGAGCGGCTCAACGGATCACCCTTTCGTAGCGGTCTCTCTCAGCGTTCCGCCTGCTCACCCGGAACACGTGGACGGCAGGCGGCTTCACCGAAAACCTATCGGTACCACCGCGACGGCGGACAAGCGGGCACCGACAGTGACGTGCGGGACTCACTGTCGAGTCCCTACAGAAAACGGCGGACTCGGCGCGCGGACATGTGGTCCCGGCCGCCGCCCGCGCGACATGATCGGAGCGACAGGCGACGACAGCAGGGAGACCCCCGGTGCCACATACGATCGACGAGGCCTTCACGGCCCTTCCCCTACGCGCCCTCGCCGACGCGGCGCTCGCGCGGGCGCGGGCGCTGGGCGCCCAGCACGCGGACTTCCGGTTCGAGCGGGTGCGCGGCGCGTCCTGGCGGCTGAGGGACGCGCGGCTGTCGGGGTCGTCGGACACCACCGACCTCGGGTACGCGGTGCGGGTCGTGCACGGCGGTACGTGGGGCTTCGCCTCGGGTGTGGACCTGACCATGGACGCGGCGGCGCGGGTGGCCGCGCAGGCCGTGGCGATGGCGAAGCTGTCCGCGCAGGTCATCCGGGCGGCCGGGTCGAAGGAGCGAGTCGAGCTGGCCGAGGAGCCGGTGCACGCGGAGAAGACCTGGGTGTCGTCGTACGAGATCGACCCCTTCTCCGTGCCGGACGAGGAGAAGGCGGCGCTGCTCGCCGAGTGGAGTTCGCGGCTGCTGGCGGCCGACGGCGTCGACCATGTCGACGCCTCGCTGCTGACCGTGCACGAGAACAAGTTCTACGCCGACACCGCCGGGACCGTGACCACCCAGCAGCGGGTGCGGCTGCATCCGCAGCTGACCGCCGTGTCGGTGGACGAGTCCAGCGGGGAGTTCGACTCCATGCGCACGCTGGCGCCGCCCGCCGGGCGCGGCTGGGAGTACCTGACCGGGACCGGCTGGGACTGGGAGGGCGAGCTGGAGCGGATCCCCGGACTGCTCGCGGAGAAGATGCGCGCGCCGAGCGTCGAGGCGGGTGTCTACGACCTCGTGGTCGACCCCTCCAACCTGTGGCTGACCATCCACGAGTCGGTCGGGCACGCCACCGAGCTGGACCGCGCGCTCGGCTACGAGGCCGCCTACGCCGGCACCTCCTTCGCCACCTTCGACCAGCTCGGCAAGCTCAGGTACGGCTCCGAGCTGATGAACGTCACCGGTGACCGCACCGCCGAGCACGGCCTGGCCACGGTCGGCTACGACGACGAGGGCGTCGAGGCGCAGTCCTGGGACCTGGTGAAGGACGGGACACTGGTCGGCTACCAGCTGGACCGCAGGATCGCGCGGCTGACCGGGTTCGAGCGGTCCAACGGCTGCGCCTTCGCCGACTCCCCCGGACATGTGCCCGTACAGCGCATGGCGAACGTGTCGCTGCGGCCGGACCCGGCCGGGATGTCCACCGAGGACCTGATCGGCGGGGTCGACCGGGGCATCTACGTGGTCGGCGACCGGTCGTGGTCCATCGACATGCAGCGCTACAACTTCCAGTTCACCGGGCAGCGGTTCTTCCGCATCGAGAACGGGCGGCTGACCGGGCAGCTGCGGGACGTCGCCTACCAGGCGACCACCACCGACTTCTGGGGCTCCATGGCGGCGGTCGGCGGCCCGCAGACGTACGTCCTGGGCGGCGCCTTCAACTGCGGCAAGGCCCAGCCGGGCCAGATCGCGGCCGTCTCGCACGGCTGCCCCTCGGCCCTGTTCCGGGGCGTCAACATTCTGAACACCACCCAGGAGGCCGGTCGATGAGCCCGCGCACCAGCAAGCCGCACGAGGTCGTCGAGCGGGCCCTTTCCCTGTCCCGCGCCGACGGCTGTGTCGTGATCGCCGACGAGCACTCCACCGCCAACCTGCGCTGGGCGGGCAACGCGCTGACCACGAACGGCGTCACGCGCGGGCGCACGCTCACCGTCATCGCGACCGTCGACGGCAAGGAGGGCACCGCCTCCGGCGTCGTGTCCCGGTCGGCGGTGACCGACGACGAGCTGGAGCCGCTGGTGCGGGCCGCCGAGGCCGCCGCGCACGGCGCGGGGCCCGCCGAGGACGCCCAGCCGCTGGTCACGGACGTACCGCAGTCCCCCGACTTCACCGACGCGCCCGCCGAGACCTCCTCGGCGGTGTTCGCCGACTTCGCGCCGGCGCTCGGCGAGTCCTTCGCCCGCGCGCGTGCCGGCGGGCGCGAGCTGTACGGCTTCGCCAACCACGAGCTGGTGTCGACCTACCTCGGCACGTCGACGGGGCTGCGCCTCAGGCACGACCAGCCCAACGGCACGCTGGAGCTGAACGCCAAGTCCCCGGACCGTACGCGCTCGGCGTGGGCGGGCCGGGCCACGCGGGACTTCAGGGACGTCGACCCGGCGGCGCTGGACGCGGAACTCGCCGTACGGCTCGGCTGGGCCGAGCGGCGGATCGAACTGCCCGCGGGCCGCTACGAGACGCTGCTGCCGCCCACCGCGGTCGCGGACCTGCTCATCTACCAGATGTGGTCGGCCTCGGGCCGGGACGCGGCCGAGGGACGCACCGTGTTCTCCCGCCCCGGCGGCGGCACCCGTGTCGGCGACCGGCTCAGCGAGCTGCCGCTGAGCCTGCGCAGCGACCCGCACGAGCCGGGCCTGGAGTGCGCGCCGTTCGTGGTCGCGCACTCCTCCGGGGACGACCGGTCGGTGTTCGACAACGGGCTGCCGGTGCGGGCCACCGAGTGGATCGGCGGCGGGAAGCTGCGGCACCTGCTGACCACCCGGCACAGCGCGGGCCTGACGGGGCTGCCCCTCGCGCCCTCGGCCGGGAACCTCATCCTCGACGGCGGCGACGACCGCTCGGCCGAGGAGATGGTGGCCGGCACCGGGCGAGGGCTGCTGCTGACCTGCCTGTGGTACATCCGCGAGGTGGACCCGGCGACCCTGTTGCTCACGGGCCTGACCCGGGACGGCGTGTACCTGGTGGAGAACGGCGAGGTGACCGGCCAGGTCAACAACTTCCGGTTCAACGAGTCGCCGGTGGACCTGCTGGGCCGGGCGGCCGAGGCGGGGCGCACCGAGCGGACGCTGCCCAGGGAGTGGAGCGACTACTTCACCAGGGCGGCGATGCCCATGCTGCGCGTCCCCGATTTCAACATGAGCTCTGTCAGTCAGGGCGTATAACCTCGTAGTCGGCTGTCACCCGACTGCCCCGTGATCACCGAGGAGACAAGAGAACCGTGACGGACATCGTCGACGAGCTGAAGTGGCGGGGGCTGTTCGCCCTGTCCACTGACGAGGACGCTTTGCGCAAGGCGCTCGCGGACGGTCCCGTCACGTTCTATTGCGGCTTCGACCCGACGGCGCCGTCCCTGCACGTCGGGCACCTGGTCCAGGTGCTCACCGTGCGCCGGCTCCAGCAGGCCGGGCACCGGCCGCTGGCGCTGGTCGGCGGTGCCACGGGCCTGATCGGCGACCCCCGCCCCACCGCGGAGCGCACGCTCAACGATCCGGAGACGGTGGCCGGCTGGGTGGGCAGGCTGCGGGGCCAGATCGAGCCGTTCCTGTCCTTCGAGGGCGAGAACGCCGCGGTCATGGTGAACAACCTCGACTGGACGCAGGGCCTGTCCGCGATCGAGTTCCTGCGGGACATCGGCAAGCACTTCCGCGTCAACAAGATGCTGACGAAGGACTCCGTGGCCCGGCGTCTGGAGTCCGACCAGGGCATCAGCTACACCGAGTTCAGCTACCAGATCCTCCAGGGCATGGACTTCCTCCAGCTCTACCGGCGGTACGGCTGCACGCTCCAGCAGGGCGGCAGCGACCAGTGGGGCAACCTGACGGCGGGGCTCGACCTGATCCACCGGCTGGAGCCCGAGGCCGAGGTGCACGCGCTGGCGACGCCGCTGATGACCAAGGCGGACGGCACCAAGTTCGGCAAGACCGAGAGCGGCGCCGTCTGGCTCGACCCGGAGATGACGACGCCGTACGCGTTCTACCAGTTCTGGCTGAACGTGGACGACCGGGACATCTCCCGCTACATGCGCATCCTGTCCTTCAAGTCCCGCGAGGAGCTGGAGGAGCTGGAGCGGCAGACCGAGGAGCGCCCGCAGGCCCGGGCCGCGCAGCGCGCGCTGGCCGAGGAGCTGACCACGCTGGTGCACGGCGCGGACCAGACGGCCGCCGTGATCGCCGCGTCCAGGGCGCTGTTCGGTCAGGGCGAGCTGGCGGAGCTGGACGCGCGGACGCTGGCCGCGGCGCTGTCCGAGGTGCCGCACGTGCGGGTGGCCGAGCCCGGCCCGGTCGTCGACCTGTTCGCCGAGGTCGGCCTGGTGGCCAGCAAGTCGGCCGCCCGCCGCACGGTGAAGGAGGGCGGCGCCTATGTGAACAACGTCAAGGTCACCGCCGAGGACGCGGTCCCCGCCAAGGAGGACCTGCTGCACGGGCGCTGGCTGGTGCTGCGCCGGGGCAAGAAGAACCTGGCGGCGGTCGAGGTCACCGGCGGCTGAGACGCCGTACGCCCGCCGCCCGGTGGCCGGTGTCCGTGCGGACGCCGGCTACCGGGCGGACCTCTGGAGCTTCTTGTTGCCCCACAGCGACATGTAGGCGGCGTCGCCCAGGGCGACGATGATGATCGCGGCCACCAGCTGGAAGATGTGGCGGATCCAGTCGATGCCGGACGTCTCGCCGACGCCCGCCGCGGCGGCGACCGCGTTGCCGACGATCGCGCCGAGCATGCCGAAGATGGTGGTCAGCCAGAGCGGGCTGTGCTGTTTGCCGGGGATGACCGCCTTGGCGATCAGGCCCAGCACAAAGCCCACGATGATCGCCCATACCCAGCCCATGGCCGCCTCCTCGTCCGTTTCGGCGTGAACGTCACACCCAGTGTCGGCGCCCGGCCACACCCCGCCCACCCGGCGCGGCCGTACGGAGGACCGTGCGGGGCCGCCGGGTGGGGCGGCGGCCGTTCGCGCTGGCAGGAGGGTGCCCCGCTCTCGATGGAGCCATTCGCGCGGCGTACCGTGGAGATGTGCGTGCCGGTGTCCCGACCGGTCACGGACCGGGCACGGGACGGGGAACTGTCCGATACGGACGATCCGATGCGGACGGATGGTGGAAAGTGATGCGGAAACAGCACGGCGACGGCAACGCCCAGGTTTTCCGGATCACGGGAGCCCGGACGGGCCTCCAGGACGACGTACGCGGCCGGCAGCGGCGCTACGTCATCTCGATGACGGTCCGCACCCTGTCGGTGATCCTCGCCGTGGCGCTGTGGAACGTCGAGCGGTACGTGGCGATCGCGGCCCTGGTACTCGGCCTGATCCTGCCCTACATCGCCGTGGTGATCGCCAACGCGGGCCGGGAGAACGCGCCGGATCTGCCGACGACGTTCGTGGCCATGCCGACGCGGCCGATGATCACACCGCCGCGCGCGGACGACGCGTTCGCCAAGTCCGCCCCCGAGGACGGCACCGCGGCCGGCGCGAAGGGCGAGGCGCCCCGGCATCAGCGTGCCGACGCGGACGGGCTGTGACCAGGACGCCCTGGCGTGGCCCGAGGACCGGACGTGCCGCACGGGCGCGTGAAGCTCAGGAAAACCTCAGATCAATCATGTTGTTCCGGTGCCGGGCGGCGGGTGACCCGTGACATACTGCGTACGCGCTCCGCATCCCCCGTCGGAGCGACAGACCGACGCCGGGCAGCTCCCCCCGTGGCTGCTCGGCGTCGCCTTGTTGTGCGTGGCTGCGAGAGACCTGTGACTGACGACACCCCGATCTGCTCCGCCAAGGGCTGCCGTGCCGCCGCCGTGTGGGTGCTGGCGTGGAACAACCCGAAGATCCACACGCCGGAGCGCCGCAAGACGTGGCTGGCGTGCGAGGAGCACCGCGAGCACCTGTCGCAGTTCCTCGGGGTGCGCGGCTTCCTGAAGGACGTGGTCCCCTTCGCCGAGTGGTCCACGGCCGCGGACGACTGACCCGCGACCGCCGGACGGCCGGTCCCGTGACGCCGGGCAGGCCCTGGCCCTAGCCGCCGATCGCGGACATCGGCCGGTCCGGCTGGACGAAGGACGGGTCGTCCAGGCCCGCGCCGGCCTTCTTGCCCCACATGGCCAGCCGCCACAGGCGGGCGATCTCCTCGTCCGGCGCGCCGGAGCGCAGGGCGCCGCGCAGGTCGGTCTCCTCGGTGGCGAACAGGCAGGTGCGTATCTGGCCGTCGGCCGTCAGGCGTGTGCGGTCGCAGGCCGCGCAGAACGGGCGGGTGACGGAGGCGATGACGCCGACGCGGTGCGGTCCGCCGTCGACGATCCAGCGCTCGGCGGGGGCCGAGCCGCGCTCCTCGGCGCCCTCGGGGGTGAGTTCGAAGCGGGTGCGCAGGGAGGCGAGGATGTCGCCCGCGGTGACCATGCCCTCGCGCTTCCAGCCGTGCTGGGCGTCCAGGGGCATCTGCTCGATGAACCGCAGCTCGTAGTCGTGCTCGACGGCCCAGGCGAGCAGGTCGGGGGCCTCGTCCTCGTTGAGCCCCGGCATCAGGACGGTGTTGACCTTGACCGGGGTCAGGCCGGCGGCGCCGGCGGCGCGCAGTCCCTCGACGACGTCCTTGTGGCGGTCGCGGCGGGTGAGGGTCTTGAAGACGTCCGGGCGGAGGGTGTCCAGGGAGACGTTGACCCGGTCCAGGCCGGCCGCCTTCAGGGCGGCGGCGGTGCGTCCGAGGCCGATGCCGTTGGTGGTGAGGGAGGTCTGGGGGCGGGGCTGGAGGGCCGCGACGCGCTCGACGATGCCGACCAGGCCAGGGCGCAGCAGGGGCTCGCCGCCGGTGAAGCGGACCTCCTTGACACCCAGGGAGGTGACCGCGATGCCGATCAGCCGGACGATCTCGTCGTCCGTGAGGAGGTCGGGCTTGGCCAGCCACTGCAGGCCCTCCTCGGGCATGCAGTACGTGCACCGCAGGTTGCACCGGTCGGTCAGGGAGACCCTCAGATCGGTGGCCACCCGGCCGTAGGTGTCGATGAGCACGTGGCCCCCTCCCTCGTCGAGGATCGCTGTGCCTGCCGGATCACTGTCACGGATCACTCAATTGTGCGTCATCTGCGAGCCTACGTGACAGCACCGACAACGTCGGCGTCCCGATCCCACGAGGTACGGCGCGGCCGCGTCGTAGGACCGTACGACTGGGCCGTACGGTCCTCGCCGGCGCGGCCGCGTGGGCCTCGCGCTCAGTGTGCTCCGGTGCCGGTCAGGGACCGCACCTCCAGTTCCGCGTACTTGCCGGCGTCCGGTGTCTCCTTGGACAGCAGGGTGCCCACCACGCCGAGCAGGAAGCCGACCGGGATGGAGATGAGGCCGGGGTTCTCCAGCGGGAACCAGTGGAAGTCGACGTCCGGGAACATCGAGGTGGGCTTGCCGGAGACCACCGGCGAGAACAGCACCAGGCCGACCGCGGTGACCAGGCCGCCGTAGATCGACCACAGGGCGCCGGAGGTGGTGAACCGCTTCCAGAACAGGCTGTAGAGGATGGTCGGCAGGTTCGCGGAGGCGGCGACCGCGAAGGCGAGCGCGACCAGACCGGCCACGTTGAGATCGCGGGCCAGGGCGCCGAGCACGATGGAGACCGCGCCGATGCCGACGGTCGCCCAGCGGGCCGCGCCGAGCTCCTGCTTCTCGGTGGCGGTGCCCTTCTTGATGACGTTGGCGTAGATGTCGTGGGCGAAGGACGACGACGAGGCCAGCGTCAGGCCCGCGACGACGGCGAGGATGGTGGCGAAGGCGACCGCCGAGATGGTGGCGAGCAGGATGGCGCCCCAGTTGGAGTCGACGCCGCCGAGGTGCAGGGCGAGCAGCGGGGCGGCGGTGTTGCCGGCCTTGTTGGAGGCGATGATCTCGCCGGGTTTGATGAGCGCGGCGGCGCCGAAGCCGAGCGCGAGGGTCATCAGGTAGAAGGCGCCGATCAGGCCGATCGCCCAGATCACGGACTTGCGGGCGGCCTTGGCGGTCGGCACGGTGTAGAAGCGGATCAGGATGTGCGGCAGGCCCGCGGTGCCGAGCACCAGCGCGACGCCGAGCGAGATGAAGTCCAGCTTGGTGGTGCCGGTCGCGCCGTACTTCAGGCCCGGTTCCAGGAAGGCCGTGCCCTTGCCGCTGTTGTCGGCGGCACGGCCGAGCAGGTCGGAGATGTTGAAGTCGAACTTCATCAGCACCAGGAAGGTCAGCAGGACGGCGCCGGCGATCAGCAGTACCGCCTTGACCATCTGCACCCAGGTGGTGCCCTTCATGCCGCCGATGGTGACGTAGACGATCATCAGTACGCCGACGAGGGCGACGATGCCGATCTTGCCGCCGTCGCTGGTGATGCCGAGCAGCAGCGAGACCAGGACGCCGGCGCCGGCCATCTGGGCGAGCAGGTAGAAGATCGACACGACGATGGTGGAGGCGCCGGCGGCGGTGCGGACCGGGCGCTGGCGCATGCGGTAGGCCAGGACGTCGCCCATGGTGTAGCGGCCGGAGTTGCGCAGCGGCTCGGCGACCAGGAGCAGGGCGACCAGCCAGGCCACCAGGAAGCCGATGGAGTACAGGAAGCCGTCGTAGCCGAAGAGGGCGATGGCGCCGGCGATGCCGAGGAAGGACGCGGCGGACATGTAGTCGCCGGAGACGGCGAGTCCGTTCTGGAAGCCGGTGAACTGCCGTCCGCCGGCGTAGAAGTCGGCGGCGTCCTTGGTCTGCCGGCCCGCCCAGACGGTGATGACGAGGGTCGCGGCGACGAACACCGCGAACAGGGTGATGATCAGCGGCCGGTGCTGGCTCGCCTCGCCGGCAGCCAGGGTGATCGCGGGGCTCATGCGCCGCCCTCCATCCGGGACTTGATGGCCTGCGCCTTGGGGTCGAGCTTCGCGGCGGCGTGCCGCGCGTACCACCAGGCGATGAGGAACGTGGTGAGGAACTGGGCGAGGCCCAGGACGAGGGCGACGTTGACGTTGCCGAACAGCTCGGTGCCCATGAAGTCGCCCGCGTAGATGGAGAGCAGGACGTACAGCAGGTACCAGGCGGCGAAGGCGACGGTCAGCGGGAAGGCGAAGGAGCGGTGGGAGCGGCGCAGTTCGGCGAACTCCGCGCTCTGCTGCACCTCGCTGAACTCCTCGGTGGTGGGGAGGGTGACCTGCGTCTTCGAGGGTGGCGGTGTCTCGGTTGCCACGTCTGTCTCCTCGCGTTGCGGACGGGGGTTTGCGGCGGGGCTCGATGGTGCTCGGGCTCCCTGCCCAAGGTCCACGGCGCCACGCGAGGAGCGGTTCAAGTCCTATGAGTTCTTTCGCAAGTGACCTGGGCAAGTCATTGCCGACTCATTGCTGTTCAGTGGGAACGGGAGATAGCTTCGCCCTGCACCACCCGTCATGTCCCTGCCCGGGCCGTACCTGCCGCTCGGGCGGTTCTGTATCCGGATGATGTGGAGACCCCATGGCTCATCTGCGTTCCAGACGCAGGCTGGCGCTCGCCGTACCGGTCGTGCTGTCGCTGACCGCCTCGCTCGGCTTCCTGCCGACGGCGGCCTCGGCGGCGCCGGCGGTGCCCGACGCGCAGGCGGCGGCGACCGCGGCCGACGCGCCCGTGCTCGCGTACGTCGTCAACACCAGGACCGACCGTCACACCATCGCGAGCGTGCAGCGGGCGATCACCGCGGCCGGCGGCAGCATCGTGGCGACGTACGACCAGATCGGCGTGATCGTCGTCCACTCCGCGGACCCCGGCTTCGCCGGTCGGATGCGCGCGGTGCCCGGAGTGCAGTCGGCGGGAGCCACCCGGACCGCGCCGCTGAGCGCGTCCGGCACGACCGACGAGGGCGCGGTGCAGTACCTGAGCAAGGCCGAGGCCGCGCGGGCGGCGAAGGCGGCGGACGGCGGCGCCGAGCCCCTCGAGGCGGACCAGTGGGACCTGCGGGCGATCGGCGCCGACCGGGCCGCCAGGGTCAACCCGGGCAGCAGAAACGTCACGGTCGCCGTGATCGACACCGGCGTCGACGACACCCACCCGGACATCGCGCCCAACTTCTCCCCGGGCCAGTCCGCGAACTGCGTCAGCGGCAAGGCCGACACCACCTACGGCTCCTGGCGGCCGGTGGACGCGGACCACTACCACGGCACGCATGTGGCGGGCGAGATAGCCGCGGCCCGCAACGGCATCGGTGTCGCGGGCGTGGCGCCCGGCGTGAAGGTCGCCGGCATCACGGTCGCCCAGCCGGACGCGGGCCAGCTGTTCTTCCCCGAGAGCGTCGTGTGCGCCTTCGTGTTCGCCGCCGACCACGGGGTGGAGATCACCAACAACAGCTACTACGTGGACCCCTGGCAGTACAACTGCATGGACGACCCGGACCAGAAGGCCATCGTCGACGCCGTGAACCGCGCTCAGCTCTACGCGCGCGGAAAGGGTGTGCTGAACGTCGCCGCGGCCGGCAACGCCAACAACGACCTCGACGCCGACGCCCTCGTCGACGCCTCCAGCCCCGACGACTCGACCCCGGTCAGCCGCACCGTGGACCCGCACAAGTGCTTCGACATCCCGACCCAGTTGCCGGGCGTCGTCACGGTGAGCGCGGTCGGCGTCAAGGGCGCCAAGTCCTACTACTCCAGCTACGGCGACGGCGTCATCGACGTCGCGGCGCCGGGCGGCGACAAGTACCAGATCCCGGACACCCCGTCGAAGAACGGCCGCATCCTGTCGACGCTGCCGAACAACCAGTACGGCTTCCTCCAGGGCACGTCCATGGCCACCCCGCACGTCGCCGCGGTGGCCGCGCTGCTGAAGTCCGCCCATCCGCACGCCACGCCCGCCCAGTTGCAGGCTCTGCTCAAGGCGCAGGCGAACAACCCCGGTTGCCCGGCCGGCCCGTACGACGGGAACGGCGACGGGGTCGTGGACGCCACCTGCGTGGGCGGCAAGCGCGTCAACGGCTTCTACGGGTTCGGCATCGTCGACGCGCTGCGCGCGGTCCAGTAGACGCCACGGACGACATGCACGGACGAGATTCTCAAGGGAGACACGGATTCATGACAGCGCACCACCCGCGCTACCGCCGCACGCTGGCCCTGCCGCTGGGGATGGCCATGGCCTCGGCCCTCGCGTTCCTGCCGAACGCCACCGCGTCGGCGGCTCCGGTGGCCCCCGCGGCCGCCTCGGCCACCGGGGCCACCGGGGCCACCGCGGACAACCCGGCATCGCTGAGCTACGTCGTCAACGTGCCCGCGGGGCACGGCGTCTCGGCCCACGTGAAGAAGGCCGTCGCGCAGGCCGGCGGCACGATCGTGACCTCGTACGACCGGATCGGCGTCATCGTCGTCCACTCCGCGAACCCGGACTTCGCCGTGGCGATGCGCAAGGTGCCCGGTGTGGACTCGGCGGGCGCCACCCGCACCGCGCCGCTGCCCGCGCAGTCCACCACCGACCTCGGCGCCCCGCGGCCGCTCACCGCTGCGCAGGCCGCGCAGGCCGGGTCCGAGGCGGCCGCCGGGCAGGACCCGCTGGAGCCGCTCCAGTGGGACCTGCCGGCCATCAAGGCGGACAAGGCGCACGAGAAGACGCTGGGCAGCCCGAACGTCACCGTGGCCGTGATCGACACCGGCGTCGACGACACCCACCCGGACATCGCGCCCAACTTCGACCGCGCGGCGTCGGTCAACTGCGTCTCGGGCAAGCCGGACACCACCGACGGCGCGTGGCGGCCCAGCGCCTCGGAGAGCCCGCACGGCACGCATGTCGCCGGTGAGATCGCGGGCGCGAAGAACGGCGTGGGCATGACGGGTGTGGCGCCGGGCGTGAAGGTGGCCGGCATCAAGGTGTCCAGCCCGGACGGGTTCTTCTACACGGAGGCCGTGGTGTGCGGCTTCGTGTGGGCGGCGGAGCACGGCGTCGACGTGACCAACAACAGCTATTACACCGACCCGTGGTACTTCAACTGCACGAACGACCCGGACCAGAAGGCGCTCGTGGAAGCCGTCGCCCGGGCCTCGCGGTACGCGGAGAAGAAGGGCACGGTCAACGTCGCGGCGGCGGGCAACGAGAACTACGACCTGGCGTCCCACTCGATCACCGACCCGTCGTCCCCGAACGACTCCACACCCTCGGACCGGGTGATCGACCCGCACAAGTGCTTCGACATACCCACCCAGCTTCCGGGTGTGGTGACCGTCGCGGCGACCGGCGCCAAGGGCCTGAAGTCGTCCTTCTCCAACCACGGCCTCGGCGTGATCGACATCGCGGCGCCGGGCGGCGACTCGACGGCGTACCAGAAGCCGGAGCCCCCGGCGACCAGCGGCCTGATCCTCGGACCGCTGCCGGGCGGCAGGTGGGGCTACATGGCCGGTACGTCGATGGCGTCCCCGCATGTGGCCGGTGTGGCCGCATTGATCAAGTCAACGCATCCGCACGCCTCGGCCGCCGAGGTCAAGGCGCTGCTGTACGCGGAGGCGGACGCCACGCCGTGCACCGACCCGTACGACATCAACGGTGACGGCAAGGTCGACGCGGTGTGCCAGGGCCCCAAGAACCACAACGGTTTCTACGGCTGGGGCATGGCGAACGCCCTGAAGGCGGTCACCTGGTAAGTCAGGAACGTATTGATTCAGTCAATACTACATAGTTCAGTCATGACTGATATCGAGTACGCATGGTCCGCGCTGGGGGGCGACCCCGCTCTCCCGGCGCGGATCACCACCGTGGAACGGGAGGGCGCGCTGACGGCCCGCCTTCCCGTACGGCGGCTGGCACGCGCGTGCGTGGGCGCCTGCGCGCTGGCCGCCGCGGAACTGGGCGCGGTGCGCGCCGGGCTCGACCGGGTGCCGGCGGTGCGCGTGGACGACGGCGCCGTGGCCACGGCGTTCGCCAGCGAACGGCACCTGCTGATCGACGGCCGGGCGCCGGTCTCCTTCGCACCGCTGTCGCGCCTGTGGCGGACCGCCGACGGGTGGGTGCGCACGCACGCCAACTACCCGCACCACCGGGCGCGGCTGCTGACCGCCCTGCGGCTCGGGGAGGACGCCGGCGCGGAGGAGGTGGCCGCCGCCCTCGCCGGGCGGTCCGCGCTCGAGGTGGAGGACACGGTGTACGCGGCCGGCGGCCTGGCCGTGGCCCTGCGCTCTGACGAGGAGTGGGCCGCGCACCCGCAGGGCGCCGGGTCGGCCGCCCTGCCCCTGGTCGAGCGGGAGCGGCCGGACACGGCACGCGCGCGCGTGTTCACGCCCTTGGAGGGCGCTCCCCTGCTGCCCGCCGCCGGACTGCGCGTCCTGGACCTCACCCGGGTCCTCGCGGGTCCGGTCGCCACCCGCACCCTCGCGCTGCTCGGCGCGGACGTGCTGCGCCTGGACGCCCCGCACCTGCCCGAACTGGCCGACCAGCACGCGGACACGGGCTTCGGCAAGCGCTCGGCCACCCTCGACCTCGCCGCCGACCGGGCCCGCTTCGAGGAGCTGCTCGCCTCCGCTGACGTCGTGGTGACGGGGTACCGGCCCGGTGCGCTGGACCGGTTCGGGCTCTCGGCGCGGGCGCTGACCGAGCGGCGGCCCGGGCTGGTCGTCGCCGAGCTGTCGGCGTGGGGCCGCCGCGGCCCGTGGGCCGGCCGGCGGGGCTTCGACAGCCTCGTCCAGGTGGCCACCGGCATCGCGGTGACCGAGGGCTCCGCGCGGGAGCCCGGCGCGCTGCCCGCGCAGGCCCTGGACCACGGCACGGGCTACCTGCTGGCGGCGGCGGTGCTGCGGGCGCTGACCGAGCAGTCGTACGAGGGCGGCAGCCGCGTCGTACGGCTGGCGCTGGCGCGGACGGCGGCGTGGCTGACCGGTGCGGACGGCCGGGCAGTGCCGGGCCGGGCGGTGCCGAGCCGGGCAGTGCCGGGCGAGCGGGACGCGGCGCCGGGCGAGCGCGATGCCGCGGCCGCGTACGAGGGGCCCGGGCCCTGGCTCGGTGGGACCGGCGGCCGGATCGGGCGGCTGCGGTACGCCCTGCCGCCCGTCGCCTTCGCCGGCGGCCCCGGCGACTGGGCACGGCCGCCCGTGCCCTGGGGATCGGACGAGGCCCGCTGGACGTGAGAGCGGCGCCCCGCGCGGGACGGCGGGTGCCCGGGTGCGGAACGCCGATCCCCCGGTTGCCGCCGCCCACTTGCCCCGATTCTGGCGGTTGGTGAAGATCCTTGGGTGACGCTGATACGACCGGACACCGAGGCGTCGGACGCGGGCGGGAGGGGCCGCCGTGGGGCACTGGTCCGGGCCGTCGCCGTCCTCGTCCTGGTGACCCTCGGCGCGCTCGTCCCGCTGCTCGGTCCGTCCGCCGCGCTGCACGGCACCGGGGAGGCCGCCGCCCCCGGCGCCGGCGGTACGGCCCTGCTGCGCGCGGTGCTCTTCGCGGCGGTCTGCGTCCCCCTCGGCGAACTGCTCGTACTGCGGCTCGCCGCCCGCCTTCCCGAAGTGCCCGCGCCGCCGCCCCGCAGCTGGTCCCTGTGCGCGGCCGCCGCCGGCTTCCTCGCCGCCCTGGGCCTCGCCTCCGTGGTGGCCTGCGGCAACCTGGTGCCGCACAGCCCGGCCCAGATCGACCTCGGCGGCCTGTACCGGACGCGGGACGGATCGCTGGCCCTGCTGGAGGTCGACGCGTTCCTCGTCGCGGGGCTGTGCGTCCTCTCCCGGCGCCCCGCGCTCCAGGTGTGGCCGCTCGCCGCGGTGATCGTGGCCGAGGCCCTGCGCGCCCATCCGGAGACCGAGCACAGCCCGCTGACCGGGTCCGCCCTCACGCTGGTGCACCTGACGTGCGCGGCCCTGTGGGCGGGCGGCCTGCTGCACACCCTGCGCACGCTACGGCCGTGGCACGGCACCGGGCCGGCCGCGACGCTGCTGGGCTCCTACGCGCGCGTGGCGGCCGTCTCACTGGCCGGTGTCACCGCGACGGGCGTGCTCAGCGCCCTGCGCCGGATGCCGCCGGACACGGTGCTGCACCAGCTGACGTCGACGGCCTACGGCCGCGCCCTGCTCGCCAAGGTGATCCTCGTGGCCGGGGTGGCCCTGCTCGCCCTGTGGGCCCGCGTCCGGCTGCGCCGGGCGCCCGACCCGCTGTCCGCGTGCGCTCCCGCGCGGGCGGAGGTCGCCGTCCTGGGGCTGGTCGTCGCGGTGTCGGGACTGCTCACGGCGCTGCCGCTGCCGATCCGCTGGTGACCGGGCCCCGGCCCCGTGCCGCCCCACGCGGGCCCGGACCGTCGCCCCACACGGCACGGACCGTCGCCCCACGGCCCCGGCCCTACGCCCCCACCGCGCCCAGCAGCGCTCCGGCCGCGTAGGTGACCGCCATGGCGAGCGCGCCGCCGGCGACGTTGCGCAGGACCGCGCGGCCGGGCCGGGCCGCGCCCAGCCGGGCGCTGGACCAGCCGGTGAGGACGAGGGCGGCCAGGACCGACGCGACGGTGATCCACAGGCGTACGGCCGGCGGCGGCAGCACGATCGCGAGCAGCGGCAGCAGCGCGCCCACCGTGAAGGCCAGGAAACTGGCCCAGGCCGCGTGCCAGGGGTTGGTCAGCTCGTCGGGGTCGATGCCGAGTTCCACCCTTGCGTGCGCCCTGAGCGCGTCCCGCGCGGTCAGCTGCTCGGCCGCCTCCCTGGCCACCTCGCGCGACAGGCCGCGCGCGTGCAGCATGTCGGTCAGCTCCCGCAGTTCGGCCTCGGGCTGCTCGCGCAGCTCCAGCTTCTCCTGGGCCAGCGCGGCCATCTCCGAGTCGCGCTGGGTCGACACCGACACGTACTCCCCCGCCGCCATCGACATGGACCCGGCGAGCAGTCCGGCCAGTCCGGCGGTCAGCAGCGCGGAGCGCGAGTCCGTCGCGCCGGCGACGCCGACGACGAGGCCCGCGGTGGACACGATGCCGTCGTTGGCGCCGAGGACGGCGGCCCGCAGCCAGTTGAGCCGGGCGCCGAGGGCGCCGCCGTGGGACTCTTCATGCGTTGGTTGCATCACAGCACGGAGGATCGCACGCCCGCGGCCCCGTGAAGGCCCACCCCCGGCCGGGCCGCCCGCCGGGCCCACGCCCGTCGCCCGTCACCAGACCCGCAGCGAGGCCCCCCGGGCGAACACCGGGCTGGTCGCGTCCGCCGGCGGCTCGGCGAGCGGTTCGGCCACCTCCGCGACCGTCGGGCCCACCGTGGCGGCGACGGCGTCCAGGAGGTCCAGGTCGAAGCCGTAGAGGCGGGCGGCGTTCCCGCCGACCATCGCCGCCACCTCTTCGGCGGGCACGCCCGCGAAGGAGTGGCGCAGGGCCTCGCGGGTGTAGGGGTGGGTGCCCTCGTCGTGCGGGTAGTCGCTGCCCCACATGATCTTGCCGATGCCGATGCGGTGCCGCAGCGGCACCTCGTGCGGGCGCATGAAGCTGGCGCCGACATGGCAGTTGTCGCGCCATGCCTCGGAGGGCGGGGCGCCCATCCGCTCGGCGAGGCCCGCGCCGAACCTGGACTCGGCGGTCGTGGCCCGAGTCGCCGCTGCGACCAGGCGGCCGTGGTAGTAGTCCAGCATGTCGAGCACGCCCGGGATCCAGCCCGAACCCTGCTCGGTCAGCACCAGGTTCAGGCCCGGGTGGCGGCGGAAGGCGCCGCCGAACACGAGGTGCCACAGGGCGCGGTGGGAGAACCAGGTGGTCTCCACCATGAACACCGCCCGGGCCGCCGGTTCGTCGCCGAGCGGCGGCGAGGCCGAGCCCGCGTGGTGGTTGACGGGGACGCCCAGTTCGGCGCAGACGGCCCAGACCGGGTCGTAGGACATGGAGTGCAGTTCCGGCAGGCCCGAGCCCGGAGGGGTGCCGGGCAGCAGCACGCCCCCGGTCAGTTGGGCCCCAGCCGCCCACCTGATCTCCCGTACGGCCTCCTCGACGTCGTTGAGGAGGATCTGGCAGACGCCCGCGCGGCGGCCCGGCGCGGCCGCGCAGAAGTCGGCCAGCCAGCGGTTGTGGGCGCGCAGTCCGGCCCAGCGCAGCTCGAACTCGGCGGCGGTGGGCGCCGGCGCCATGAGGGCGCCGGAGGGGAAGAACGGCGGGATGGTGTTGGGGAACACCACCTCCGCGACGATCCCGTCCTCCTCCAGCTCCGCGAGCCGGCGCCCCGAGTCCCAGTTGCGGTCGGCGCCGTCGGCGAGCAGGTCCTCGTGCGGGTTCACGTACGCCGCCGCCCACGCGTCGAACGCGTCGTGGTACCGGCGTTCCAGGTACGGCCGGTAGTCGTACAGGTCGGCGCCCGCGTGGCAGTCGGCCGAGATCACCGTGTAGCGGTCCCGCGCGTTCACCGGTCCGCCCCCAGGACCGGGAAGTCCCCGCCGGTCAGCCAGTGCCGGCCGCTCTCGCGCGAACGCGCCCAGGAGGCCTCCACCGCCGCCTGGTCCTCGGGCTGGCCGAGGCCGGCCGGGGTGGGCCCGATCCGGCGGGCCAGCGGGGCGAGCCGCTCCACGTCGAAGCCGAACACCTCGGCGGCGGCCAGTCCGAGCATGGTCCGGGTCTCGGCGACCGGGATGTCGTGGAAGGTGCGGCGCAGCCACGCGCGCGTGTCCGGCCAGGTGCCCTCGGGGTGCGGGAAGTCGCTGCCCCAGAGGATGTTGCCGACGCCGATCTCGTAGCGCTGGGCGAGTTCGCGGCGCTTGGTGTTGGTGGCGCACACGAACACCTGCCGGTCCAGGTACTCGTGCGGCGGCCGCTTCAGCTCCTCGAAGGGGGAGAGCTTCTTGCCGCCGTGGGCGCCGAGGTAGAGGCGGTCCATGAACCACAGCAGGTTGGGCAGCCACCAGCAGCCCGACTCCGCGACGCCGAAGCGCAGGCCCGGGTGGCGTTCGAAGACGCCGGACCAGAGCAGGAACCACAGCGGCCGGGCGGGCCACCAGGTGACCTCGGAGACGTAGATGCCGAGGTGGTCGCCGTACTCGTGGCGCGGGGCGGCGCCGGAGTGGGTGAGGACCGGCATGCCGCACTCGGCGGCGGCCGCCCACACGGGGTCGTAACGCCGGTCGTGGTAAGGCTCCTTGCCGCCCCACATGGCGGGGATCATCAGGGCGCCGAGGCCCGACGCGCGGGCGCGGTGGATCTCGGCGACCACCTCGGACACCTCGGCGGTGACGGGCAGCAGGGCGACACCGCAGTGCCGTTCGGGGGCGGCGGAGACGAAGTCGGCGAGCCAGCGGTTGTGGGCGCGGGCTCCCGCCAGGCCCAGTTCGGGGTCCTGGTCGCCGGAGAGGCCGAGGCCGACGCCGAAGGGCGCCGCGGTGCGGCTGTCGACGGCGTCCGCGTCCGGGAAGACGACCTCGGCGGCCACGCCGTCGCCGTCGAGTTCCTTGAGCCGCCGCGCGCTGTCCCAGCCGCCGCGCAGGCCCTCCTCGTTGTCCTGGAACCACTTGCTCGCGAAGGCCTCGTTGCGGACGCCGAGCCGGGTCATCTCCTCGCGGCGCCGGTCGCGGCCGGCGAGGAACTCGTCGAAGTCCCGGTGGAACCGGCGGTCCAGATAGGGCCGGTACTCCTCGGTGGGCAGTCCGGCGTGGCAGTCGGAAGAGATGATCAGGTAGGGCTCCTGGTCGGTCATCACGGCCCCTCAGTCCAGGACGAAGGTCTCGAGGTACGACGGGTTCGCGCGCTCCAGCATCGAGCGCGCCCTGGCCCGGATCCGCCGGTCGCTGTCCTCGCTCGGCGGCAGCAGCCAGAAGCGGCCGGCGCGGATGCCGTCCACGACGAGCGCGGCGACCTCCTCGACGGGCGTGAAGCGCACCTCGCGGCCCGCCGCGCGCATCGCCGTCTCCCACTGCGCCAGGCTGCGGTACGGGGTCCTGCGGGGCCGCCGCTTGGCGTAGCGGGCCGGGCGGTTGCGGTACGACTCCCACAGCCCGGTGCGCAGCATGTGCGGCCCGGGGAAGAGCACCGAGGCGCCCACGCGCGCGTGCTCCGCACTCAGCTGGGCGTACAGCGACTCGGTCAGGGTGACGACGGCCGCCTTGGTGACGGCGTACACGGACGCGGTGGGCAGGGGCGCGATGCCGCCGTCGCCGGACGAGGTGTTGACCACGTGTCCGGGTTCCCCGGAGGCGAGCATCCGGGGCACGAAGGCCTGGACGCCGTGGAAGACGCCCCACACGTTGACGGCGAAGGCCCACGCCCAGTCGTTCGGGTCGTGCTCCCACACGGGGCCCTCGGCGCCCGAGCCGACGCCCGCGTTGTTGCAGAGCACGTGCACGGCGCCGTACGCGCGGTACGCCGACTCGGCGAGGTCCGTCACCTGGTCGCGTTCGCCGACGTCGGTCACGCGCGCGTGCACGTCGGCGCCCTGTGCGCGCAGGGCCGCCGCGGCCTTGTCCAGGGCGGCCTCCTCCACGTCCGCGAGGACCACCTTCAGGCCCTCGGCCGCGAAGCGCCGGGCCATGGCAAGCCCGATCCCGCTCGCCGCGCCGGTGACGACGGCGACCTGCCCTTCCTCCAGCCGCATCACAGGCTCCCTTCCGGCGGCCCGTCGTGGACGTGCAGCGGGTCGTCGTAGCGCTGGTGGACGTACGGCAACAGGGCCCGCGGGTCGACCCGTTCGACGACGCGGCCGCGCTGGTCGCCGGTCTTCTCGCCGAGGGTGATGCCGAGGAGGCGGCGCACGGGCAGGTCCACGACCGGGTCGTACGGCGACTCGCGCAGCACGACCTCCCCGGTGACCCGCTGGAGCCGGCGCACCCTCTCGTGGCGCACGCAGTGCACGAGCACCGGTTCCGCGTCGAAGCCGCAACCGTCCACCGCGGGCAGGAACTTGACGTAGAAGTCGGTCTTCGGCGCGGGCTCCGGTGCCGGCAGTTCGCCGCTCACGGCGCCGCGCACCTCGACGAACGCGATGCCGTGCCGTGACAGGACGGCCCTGACGAGGTCGCCGTCGCGTTCGAGGGTCACCTCGCCGAGCTTCTTGGGCTCCCCGAAGACCTCCCGGCCGCCGGTCAGGGCCCGCTCGTGGGTCATCGGCATGACCAGCGGGTACCAGCCCTCGACGCCGTCGTGGGCGGCGGCGACGGCGAACGAACCGGCGCCGAGCGGATATCCCGGCATGTCGACGCGGCTGACGTTCACCCGGACGAGCGGGCTGCCGGTGGGCTTCAGGGGCGGCGGCAGGACCGCCGCGACCGCCTCCGGGTCGGTCTCCCACAGGGCTGCCACGCCGGTGGACCAGATGTCGGGGAGCCGTGAGCGCGCGGTGCGCGCGGCGGCGATCTCCGCCTCGGTCCGCGCGCCGTAACGTACGCGTGCCATGTGCCGTACCGCCCTTCTTCTGACGGGGCGTCAGTCACCAGTGACAGGCTTACAGCAGTCGGCGCGAGGGGTAAACAGCCGCGCGGGCACCGGGCGGGCGCGGGAGTGTCAGTCGCGGCCCGTATCCTCAGGAACCATGCTCGAAGACCGCACGATCGCAGCGTCCTCCCCCACACCGTGGCCGGCCGCGTATCCGAAGGGATACGCGGTCGTTGACGTGGAGACCACCGGCCTGGCCCGGGACGACCGCATCATCTCCGCGGCGGTCTACCGGTTGGACGCGCGCGGCGAGGTCGAGGACCACTGGTACACGCTGGTCAACCCCGAGCGCGACCCGGGCCCGGTGTGGATCCACGGGCTGACGAGCGAGGCGCTGGAGGGCGCGCCCCTCTTCGCGGACATCGCCGAGGAGTTCTCGTCCCGGCTGGCGGACCGGGTGCTCGTCGCGCACAACGCGGTCTTCGACTGGCAGATGATCGCCCGGGAGTACGCGCGTGCGCGGTGCGAGGCCCCGGTGCGGCAGCGGCTGTGCACCATCGCGCTGTCCAAGGAGCTCGGCCTGCCGCTGCCCAACCACAAGCTGGAGTCGCTGGCGGCGCACTTCGGCGTGGTGCAGCGGCGGGCGCACCACGCGCTGGACGACGCGCGCGTGCTGGCGGAGGCGTTCCGGCCGAGCCTCGCGGCCGCGGCGGCGGGCGGGGTGCGGCTGCCGCTGCTGGAGTGCCGGCCGCTGACGGAGTGGTCGGACCGGCCGGTGCCCCGGCAGCCCTCGGAGGGGTACGGCGGCTACGGCGGCTATCGCCCGGGGAGTTGGCGGCCCTCCCGCAAAAGGCCCGCTTGCCCCTACCCCAACCCGGGCCGCTACGAAGCGGGCAAACGCCTCAAACAGGGCATGCGGATCGCCTTCTCGGGTGACACCTCGGTCGACCGGGAACTGCTGGAGGACCGCGCGACCGAGGCCGGGCTGCACGTCGCCACCAGCCTGTCCCGGCTGACCAGCCTGCTCGTCACCAACGACCCGGACTCGGGCACGTCGAAGGTGGTCAAGGCGCGGCAGTTCGGCACGCCCGTGGTGGACGAGGCGGCCTTCGGGCAACTCCTCGCGGACGTGGAACCGGCGGACGGCGGCTGACGGACGCACAGGGACCCCGGGGCGGGGCACGGCGCGTGATTGACCGACGTACGGGTGATGACCGGCGTGCAGGTGATTGACCGACGTACGGGTGATTGACGGGCGACTCGCCCGCCACCCGCTCGCCCGCGCGGGGAGCACGGCTCACGCTGTAGCGCATGGCGAGATGCGAAGTATGCGGCAATGACTACGGAATGACCTTCGAGGTGCACGCGCAGGGCTCGGTGCACGTCTTCGACTGCTTCGCCTGCGCGATCCACCGCATGGCGCCGATCTGCGAGCACTGCCGCGTGCAGATCCTCGGGCAGGGCGTGGACGTCGACGGCCACTGGTACTGCGGCGCGCACTGCGCCCGCGCGGAGGGGAGGGTCGGAATCGTCGACCGTGTGTGAGCCGGCCGCGTCCGGCAACGCCTCCGGCGCACCGGACACCGGCGGCGTCCGGGGACACCCCTGGCGAAACACCCCACGGCCCAGGAGGTACCGTCGTGGGGTGTACCGCTTCCTGTTGACCCGCCAGTGGGTGATCCTCACCCTCATGGCCCTGCTGCTCATCCCCACGATGATCTGGCTGGGTTTCTGGCAGCTGCACCGCCACGACCACCGGCAGGCGCTGAACAAGGTGATCAACGCCTCGCTGGCCGCCAAGCCGGTGCCCGCCGAGTCGCTCACCTCGGTCGGCGGGTCGGTCGCGCACAACGACATCTACCGCCGGGTGACCGCCAAGGGCCACTTCGACACGGCGCACGAGATGGTGGTGCGCCGCCGCACCAACGCGGACGACCAGGTCGGCTACCACGTCCTGACCCCGTTCGTGCTGGACGACGGCAGGACGCTCCTGGTCAACCGGGGCTGGATCCCCTCCCCCGCCTCGCAGACCGCCTTCCCCGACGTGCCCGCGCCCGCGGCCGGCGAGATCACCGTGACCGGCCGGCTGATGCAGGACGAGACGACGGCCGCGAGCGGCATCAAGAACGTCAAGGGGCTGCCCGACCGTCAGGTCCTGCTGATCAACAGCGAGCAGATCGGCGCCCAACTGCGCGACGCGGGCGCCGCGTCCGCCAAGCAGGTGCTCGCCGGTTACGTCGAGCTCACCTCCCCCGCCCCCAAGGGCGGCAGCCCCGAGCTGATCCCCTCCCCCAAGGAGGACGCCAGCTGGATCGGCGTCGGCGACATCAACCTGCCGTACGCGGTCCAGTGGTGGGTCTTCGCCGCGGGCGTTCCCCTCGGCTGGGCGGTCCTCGCCCGCCGCGAGGCCCGCGAGCGCGCCAAGGCGGCGACGGAGTCGCCCGCGGCCGAGGAAAAGTCGCCGGCCCCCGCGGGCCGGCAGTCCGCCTGACGGACCCCGGACCGCGGCCCCGACGCGTCACCCGCGCGGGGTGCCGGCCGATTGCGGGGCGGGTCCGCCGGGAATCCGGACATCCGTGCATCAGCGGATCGAGGACTACGCGCTCATCGGTGACGAACAGACCGCCGCCCTGGTCGGCCGGGACGGCTCAGTCGACTGGCTGTGCCTGCCCCGCTTCGACTCGGGCGCCTGCTTCGCCAGACTGCTCGGCGACGAGGACAACGGCCACTGGCGCATCGCCCCCAAGGGCGCCACGGCCCCCTGCACCCGGCGCGCCTACCGCCCCGGCACCCTCGTCCTGGACACCGAGTGGGACACGCCCGAGGGCTCCGTACGCGTCACGGACCTGATGCCCCAGCGCGACCGCGCCCCCGACCTCGTACGCGTCGTCGAGGGCCTGAGCGGCCGGGTGACCATGCGCGGCACCCTGCGGCTGCGCTTCGACTACGGCTCGATCGTCCCCTGGATGCGCAGGTCCGGCGGTCACCGGGTGGCCGTGGCCGGACCGGACTCGGTGTGGCTGCGCAGCGAGCCCGGGGTGCGCACCTGGGGCGAGGACTTCGGCACGCACGCGGAGTTCACCGTCGCCGAGGGCGAGAAGGTGGCGTTCGTCCTCACCTGGCATCCCTCGCACGACCCGCGCCCGCCGCTGATCGACCCGTACGAGGCCCTGGAGCACAGCGTCGCGGACTGGAGGGCCTGGACGGCGCGCTGCCGCTACGACGGCCCGCACCGGGACGCCGTCGTACGCTCCCTGATCACCCTCAAGGCGCTCACCTACGCGCCCACCGGCGGCATCGTCGCGGCCCCCACCACCTCCCTGCCCGAGGAGCTGGGCGGCGTGCGCAACTGGGACTACCGCTACTGCTGGCTGCGCGACTCCACGCTCACCCTGGGCGCGCTGCTGTCGGCGGGCTACCAGGAGGAGGCCGAGGCCTGGCGGAACTGGCTGTTGCGCGCGGTCGCGGGCAACCCGGCGGACCTGCAGATCATGTACGGGCTCGCGGGCGAGCGCCGGCTGCCGGAGTACGAGCTGGCGTGGCTGTCCGGCTTCGCCGGGTCGGCGCCCGTGCGCGTGGGCAACGACGCCGTCAAGCAGCTCCAGCTGGACGTGTACGGCGAGGTCATGGACTCGCTGTCGCTGGCCCGGCGCTCGGGCCTGTCCGCCAAGCCGCACATGTGGTCGATGCAGTGCGCCCTGCTGGACTTCCTGCGCGGGGCGTGGCGGCGGCCCGACGAGGGGCTGTGGGAGGTGCGCGGCGGCCGGCGCCACTTCGTGCACTCCAAGGTGATGGTGTGGGTGGCCGCCGACCGGGCGGTGCGCACGCTGCAGGACGACCCGTCGCTGCGCGGGGACCTGGACGGCTGGCGTGCGCTGCGCGACGAGGTGCACCGGGAGGTGTGCGAGAAGGGCTACGACCGCGAACGCAACACGTTCACCCAGTACTACGGCTCGCGCGAGCTGGACGCCGCGCTGCTGCTCATCCCGCGCGTGGGCTTCCTGCCGCCCGAGGACCCACGGGTGGTCGGCACCATCGACGCGGTGCGCGCGGAGCTCGGCGAGGGCGGCCTCGTACGCCGCTACAGCACCGACCGGACGGCCGTGGACGGGCTGCCCGGGAGCGAGGGCACGTTCCTGGTGTGCTCCTTCTGGCTCGCCGACGCGCTGCACATGACCGGCCGTACGAAGGAGGCGCGGGAGCTGTTCGAACGGCTGGTGGGGCTCGGCAACGACGTGGGGCTGCTGTCCGAGGAGTACGACGCCGCGCTGGGGCGGCAGCTCGGCAACTTCCCGCAGGCGTTCAGCCACATCGGCCTGGTGAACACCGCCCTCGCCCTCTACGGGGACGAAGAGGCAGGATAGGGGCCATGGATCTTGGACTGAAGGACCGGGTGTACGTCGTCACCGGGGCGACGCGCGGGCTGGGCAACGCCGCCGCGCGCGAACTGGTCGCGGACGGGGCGAAGGTGGTCATCACCGGGCGCGACGGGAAGCGGGTCGCCGACGCGGCCGCCGAACTGGGCCCGGACGCCCTCGGGGTGGCCGTGGACAACGCGGACGCCGGCGCCGCGGAGCGGCTGATCGCGGCGGCACGCGACCACTTCGGCCGCTTCGACGGAGTCCTCGTCAGCGTGGGCGGACCGCCGCCCGGCTTCGTCGCCGACAACACCGACGAGCAGTGGCAGGCGGCGTTCGAGTCGGTGTTCCTCGGGGCGGTGCGGCTCGCGCGGGCGGCGGCCGCGGAGCTGGAGGAGGGCGGCGTCATCGGCTTCGTGCTGTCCGGCTCCGTGCACGAGCCGATCCCCGGGCTGACCATCTCCAACGGTCTGCGGCCCGGTCTCGCCGGGTTCGCCAAGTCCCTCGCGGACGAGCTGGGGCCGCGCGGCATCCGGGTCGTGGGGCTGCTGCCGGCCCGGATCGACACCGACCGGGTGCGCGAGCTGGACGGCCTGTCGGCGGACCCGGAGGCCACCCGCGCGGCCAACGAGTCCCGCATCCCGCTACGGCGCTACGGCACCCCCCAGGAGTTCGGCCGTGCCGCCGCCTTCCTGCTGTCCCCCGCGGCCTCCTACCTCACCGGCATCATGCTCCCGGTCGACGGCGGCATGCGCCACGGCTTCTGACGCCCCGGACCTGCGGGCCCGGCCGACCGCGGCGGCCGGTCGCGGGCGCGGGCGCGGGCCACGCAACGGGCGGCGAGCCTGCGCAGGGTGTCGGCTGGGGACCGGGCGGCGAGCCTGCGCAGGGTGCCGGCTGGGGACCGGGGCCGGCTGCCGGGCGGCGGCCGCAAGCCGGCGCGCCGGGGCAGATGCCCGCGACTGCCGGACGGTGGCCGGTCCGTGGGGCCTGGCCGCGCGGCAGGCCGTACGACGGCTCGGCGTCCGCCGCCCGCACGCCGGCCGACGTCCGCCCGCGCGGGTGTCACGGCACAACGGCCCCTGGGTTCCACGGCACCGCGCGGACGGCGATGTCTTGGGGACGCTGCCGGGCGGCCGGGCCGCAGGCCGCGATGCGGTCGCCCAGGCCGGCCAGGTCACGCAGGCGGCGGGCCTGGGACGCGCGTTCGGCGGTGCGCTGTTCCTCCGGCGAGCGGCTCTGGGCCGCGCGTTGGGCGACGTGCCGTTTCCCGCCGGGCCGCGCGGCGCCGACCGCCGACGCGTCCGCCGCACTGCCCCGCGCGGGCATGAGGGCTCACCCCGCGCGGGAGGGGCGGTGGTGTCCGGCGGCCGAGGCGCGGGTCAGTCGCTGAGGCCGGCCAGGTCACGCAGACGGCGGGCCTGGGACGCGCGTTCGGCGGTGCGCTGTTCCTCCAGCGAGCGGCTCTGGGCGCCCTGGAGCAGGGCCTTGGTCTCGATCACGGCGTCCCGTGGTGCGGCGAGGATCGCCGAGGCGAGGTCCCGTACGGCGCCGTCGAGCTGGCCGGCGGGGACGGCGAGGTTCGCGAGCCCCGTCTGCACCGACTCCTCGGCGGTGACGAACCGCCCGGTCACGCAGATCTCCAGCGCGCGGGCGTAGCCGACCAGCCCCACCAGCGGATGCGTACCGGTGAGGTCGGGGACCAGCCCGAGACTGGTCTCGCGCATGGCGAACTGCACGTCGTCCGCCACGACCCGCAGGTCGCAGGCGAGCGCCAGCTGGAAGCCCGCCCCGATGGCGTGGCCCTGGACGGCGGCGATGGACACCAGGTCGCTGCGCCGCCACCAGGTGAAGGCCTCCTGGTACTCGGCGATGGTCGCGTCCAGCTCGGCGTCGGCGCCGCGCGCGAGGTCGACGAAGGACGGCTCGCCGTCGAAGCCCTCGGGCGTGAACGCCTGCCGGTCCAGCCCCGCGGAGAAGGACTTGCCCTCACCGCGCAGCACGACGACCCGGACGGAGCCCGGCAGCGACCGGCCGGCCTCGGTGAGCGCGCGCCACAGAGCGGGGCTCTGCGCGTTGCGCTTGGCCGGGTTGGTCAGCGTCACCGTGGCGATCGCGTCGTCGACGGTGAGCCGTACGCCGTCCTTGTCGAGTACCGGCTCGGGTACTGGGTCGATTACCGGATCGGTGTCGTGTTCGGGCGAAGCCATGGGGCGCCTCCGGTGGGTGCGGTCGTCCTCGATACCCTGCGGGGCATCGTAAGTGACTGCACAGTAACCACCCGGCCGATCGGTGGACCGACCGGGTGGCCACCATCGAAGCCGATGGGCCGCCCGGGGCCGGTCAGGCCGACGCGGCCTTCTTGCCCCGCGTCGCCCCGCCACGCCCACGGAGCGTGACGCCCGACTCGCTGAGCATCCGGTGGACGAAGCCATACGAGCGGCCGGTTTCCTCGGCCAACGCCCGAATGCTCGCACCGGCGTCGTACTTCTTCTTCAGGTCTGCCGCGAGCTTGTCGCGCGCGGCGCCGGTCACCCGGCTGCCCTTCTTCAGAGTCTCGGCCACCCGTGCCTCCTCATGGGAAGTGCGCTCTGGTCTCCTCATGATCACCCCTCCGGGGCGCGATGGCCACCCATTCGGCAAGGTCCGTGAGACCCGCTTGTGACGACAGGAGTGCGTCCCCACAAGCGGAATTGCCGCTTCCGCACGTCGGCGTCCGTACCGCCGAACGGGTTCTTCCGCGAACTGCCAGGTCACAGACGCGCGACGGCCGAGCCCTTGGGGGATAAGGGCTCGGCCGCGAAATCCGTGTACGACACACCTCGATACGAGGAGATCTCACACAGATGGTGGATCACCGATGGGCCGAATGATCCATAGGCAGTTGATCAGTGGTTGACCGGTCGTTGGATCACGCCAGGGCGACGAGATCCGCGTAGTCCGAGCCCCACAGGTCCTCGACCCCGTCGGGCAGCAGGATGATCCGCTCCGGCTGGAGCGCCTCCACGGCGCCCTCGTCGTGCGTGACGAGGACGACGGCGCCCTTGTAGGTGCGCAGCGCGCCGAGGATCTCCTCGCGGCTGGCCGGGTCGAGGTTGTTGGTGGGCTCGTCGAGCAGCAGGACGTTGGCGGAGGAGACGACCAGGGTGGCGAGCGCGAGACGGGTCTTCTCACCGCCGGAGAGCACCCCGGCCGGCTTGTCGACGTCGTCGCCGGAGAACAGGAAGGAGCCCAGCACCTTGCGGACCTCGACGAGGTCCATGTCCGGGGCCGCCGAGCGCATGTTCTCCAGGACGGTGCGGCCGGGGTCCAGGGTCTCGTGCTCCTGCGCGTAGTAGCCCAGCTTGAGGCCGTGTCCGGGCACGACGGCACCGGTGTCCGGCTGCTCGACGCCCGCGAGCAGCCGCAGCAGGGTGGTCTTGCCGGCGCCGTTGAGGCCGAGGATGACGACCCTGGAGCCCTTGTCGATGGCCAGGTCGACGTCGGTGAAGATCTCCAGCGAGCCGTAGGACTTCGACAGGCCCTCGGCCATCAGCGGGGTCCTGCCGCAGGGCGCGGGCTTCGGGAAGCGCAGCTTGGCGACCTTGTCGGACTGGCGGACGGCCTCCAGGCCGGCGAGGAGCTTGTCCGCGCGTCGGGCCATGTTCTGCGCGGCGACCGTCTTGGTGGCCTTGGCGCGCATCTTGTCGGCCTGCGAATGCAGCGCGGCGGCCTTCTTCTCGGCGTTGGCGCGCTCGCGCTTGCGGCGCTTCTCGTCGGCCTCGCGCTGCTGCTGGTAGAGCTTCCAGCCCATGTTGTAGATGTCGATCTGGGAGCGGTTGGCGTCCAGGTAGAACACCTTGTTGACGACCGTCTCGACCAGGTCGACGTCGTGGGAGATGACGATGAAGCCGCCGCGGTAGGTCTTCAGGTAGTCGCGCAGCCAGATGATCGAGTCGGCGTCGAGGTGGTTGGTCGGCTCGTCCAGCAGCAGGGTGTCCGCGTCGGAGAAAAGGATGCGGGCCAGTTCGATGCGGCGGCGCTGACCGCCGGAGAGCGTGTGCAGGGGCTGGCCGAGCACGCGGTCGGGCAGGTTGAGCGCGGCGGCGATGGTGGCGGCCTCGGCCTCGGCGGCGTAACCGCCCTTGGTGAGGAACTCGGTCTCCTGCCGCTCGTACTGCCTGAGGGCCTTCTCGCGGGTGGCGCCCGTGCCGGTGGCGATGCGCTGCTCGTTCTCGCGCATCTTGCGGATCAGGGTGTCCAGGCCGCGCGCGGACAGGACGCGGTCGCGGGCGAGCACGTCGAGGTCGCCGGTGCGGGGGTCCTGCGGCAGGTAGCCGACCTCGCCGGAGCGGGTGATGGTGCCGCCGGCGGGGATGCCCTCGCCGGCCAGGCACTTGGTGAGGGTGGTCTTGCCGGCGCCGTTGCGGCCGACCAGGCCGATGCGGTCGCCCTTGGCGACGCGGAAGGTGGCGTTCTCGATGAGGACGCGGGCACCGGCGCGCAGCTCGATGCCGGAAGCGGAGATCACGGACAGACTCCTGGGCGGGGTGGGTGGCGGACGGGCGGCTGGGGACGTTCCCGCCGTCTAATGCGCGAGGAGAATGGCCATGGGGGCCAGTCTAACGGGGGTGTGCAAGCGCTTTTTCCGTACGCGGCTGTTCCGTTCGTCTCCCGGGGCGGGGCCGGCGCACGGGCGGCGCGGGCCGCGCGGCGCCGTCGGGGCGTTGTCAGTGGCGGGTGCCAGACTGATCGGCGAACCGGAATTTCCGGTCCGTACCGGCTCACAAGGGAGTGATCGGCATGGCAGGCACCGCGGGACGCCCGAGCATTTACCCGACGCTGCTGTACGCGGACGCCAAGGCGGCGGTCAAGCAGCTCACCGAGGCCCTCGGCTTCACGGAACTCGCTGTCTACGAGGGGGAGGACGGCCTGGTCCAGCACGCCGAGCTGGTGCAGGGCAACGGCGCGGTGATGCTCGGCTCCAAGGGCCGCGGCGGCCGCTTCGACGAGGCCATGCGCGGCGCGGGCCCCGTGGGGGTGTACGTCGTGGTGGACGACGTGGACGGCCACTACCAGCGCGCGGTGGACCACGGCGTGGAGATCCTGATGCCCCCGACCGACCAGGACCACGGCTCACGGGACTACATGGCCCGGGACACCGAGGGCAACATCTGGAGCTTCGGCACGTACGCGCCGCGCATAGAAGGCTAGGGCGGGCCGGGGCCGGCCTGTCACGGACCTGGTCCGCCGGACGGGCCCCCGGCGCCCCGCGCGGGTCCGTTCAGCTGCCGCCGGTGTGCACCTGGAAGGCGGCCCGGCGGACGGCCTTGGCGAGGGCCGGGTCGGGGTGCGCGGCGGCGAGCGCGACCAGCACCTGCACGGTCCGCGGATGGCCCACGGCCCGCACCTCGTCGAGCAGGGCGGGCACGGTGGGCTGTACCGCGGACTCCAGGTGGCGCACGAGCATCGGGGCCTCGCCGTGGTCGGCGACGGCGGCGGCGGTGTCCACCCACAGCCAGGTGGCCTCGTCCCGGGTGAGGACCTCGTGGGCGTCCTCGGGGTCGATCCCGTCGTGCTCGGCCAGCCACAGCAGGGCGTAAGGCCGCAGGGCGGGCTCGTCGAGCACGGACCGCACATCGGGCTCGGCGGGGGCGCCGACGACCCGCAGCGCCTCGAAGGCGAGGCCGCGCAGGAGGGCGTCCTCGCCGCGGGCGGCGCTGAGCAGCTCGGTGACCGCGCTGCCGACGGGGCGGGCGGCGAGCCAGGCGCGGTACTCGGCGCGGGCGGCGTTGGGGCGCAGCTGGGCGCAGCCGCGGAGCATGTCCTCGGCCCCCTGCTCGATGTTCCCCGCCGGGCTCTGCGCGGCCACGCAGATCTGCTCCAGCTTGACCCACACGGCCCAGCTGCCGAGCGGCGTGAGCGTGGCCTGCCCACCGCCGTAGGTCAGCGCCCCGACGGAGGCGAGCGCCCGCAGGGCCCACTCCAGCAGCGGCGCGAGCGAGGCTCCGTCGGCGGGCCCGGCCTCGTCGGCGGGGGCCGCCTCCCGGCCGGGGCCGGGCAGCGGGGCCGCGGGGACGTCGGCAGGGGCCGGGGCGGGGCCGGTGGTCGCGGTGGCGGACGGGGCGGGGGCCGCCACCGCGGACGGGGAAGGCGGCGTCCAAGCGGCCGTGGGCAGAGCCGGCCCCCGCTCGCTCGCGGGGAGCGCGGAGTCCGGCCCGGCGCCGTGGGGAGCCGCGGCCCCGGGGGCCCCGGGGTCCGGCTCGGGGCCGTAGGGGACCTCGCAGCGTTCTGTGCGCAGTTCCGTGACCCGCTGGCGCAGGAGGTCGAGGAGCTGGTCCTCGGGGACCGGGCCGGCCGAGAGCTGGAGGAAGGAGAGGACCTGGGGCATCGCCGAGACGACCTCGGCGACGGCGGCGGCCTCGTGCCCCTCGGGCTCGGGGCAGGCGAGCGACCAGGCGTCGAAGAGGGCGACCCAGCCGCGCAGCACGGCGCTGTCGTCGCGGTCCCAGGCGCGCAGCCGCCAGCCGGGGCGGGCGTTGTCGCCGTGCACCTCGACGAGGCCGGCGAGGCGGGCGGTGTCCCAGTCGGCGCGGACCTGGGCGACGCTCAGGCCGAGGTCGGCCGCCGCCCGCTCGGCGGTGGCGGCCGACAGGGTGGCCTTGCCGTCGCCGGCCGCCCCCGCGCGGCCGGGACCGAGGGCCGCGTCGGCCCAGCGGGCGACGCGGGCCGCGCCGGCCAGTCGGGTGCGCGCCATTCCGGCCAGCTCCGCGGGCGCCGGAGTGCCCTCCGGGGGACGCGGTGCGGCGCGGCGCGGGCGCCGCTGGTTCACTGCTCGCGGGGCGGCGGCCAGGGGTCGCGGGCGGACGAGTCGAAGCCTGGAGTCGCGCGGGATACGGGACGTCACGGGTGCAGTCTTCCGGTTGACGGTCCGAAAACCCAAACGGAATGTCACCGCGGGCGACGGGGATGGCCAACGCAGGGGTCCCGAGGGGCGGCGAAGGGGCACGAACAGGCCATGTCCGGGGCCGCAAGCGGAACCGCGGCCCACGGTGCCCCGCCCCGGTGCGCCGGGATCACATGAGCGGAGTGAGGAAGCGCCGCAGCGCCTCCTCGTAGCCCTCGGGGTCGGCGTTCCACATGGCGCCGTGCGGGGCCTTCTCCACGGTGTGCAGGGCGACCAGGTTGGGGCGGCGGTCGGCCATCCGGCGCGAGAGCGCCCAGGGGGCGACCTCGTCGTCCGGGCCGTGGAAGATCAGCGTGGGCACGGTGAGCCGCGACGGGTCGGTCGCCTCGGCGAGACGGTCGCCGTACAGGCCCGTGCGCCCCTGCGCGGCCCGCACCGCGAGCGGCAGCAGCGCGTCCGGGGTGTGTCTGGCCCTGGCCAGGGCGCGCAGGGTCGTCTCCCAGCTGAGCACCGGCGAGTCCAGGATCAGCCCGGAGATGCGGTCGCGCAGCCCCGAGTGCAGGGCCGCGCGCAGCGCCATGGTGGCGCCGGTGGACCAGCCGTGCAGGACGACCCGTTCGGCGCCGTAGCGGACCGCGTAGCGGATCGCCGCGTCGAGGTCGCGCCACTCGGTCTGGCCGAGGTGGTTCAGGCCGTCCGGGGAGCGGGGCGCGCCGAGGTCGCCGCGGTAGGCGAGGTCCAGCACGGGGAAGTGCCGGCGGTTGAGGAACCCCATGATGTTCAGGGGGAGTTCGCGGGTGGTGCCGAGGCCGTGCACCGTGATGATCCAGGTCTCGCGGACCCCGGGCACGAACCAGGCGGGCAGCGCGCCGAGTTCGCCGGGCACGTCCACGTCGGCGTGGTCCAGGCCGAGGGCCGCGCCGGGGTTGCCGACGTGCACGTTCGGCGTGAGCCAGACCCGGTCGCGGGGGCCGAGGGCGCCGTGGGTGACGCGTTCGAGCCGGCGTACGACGGTGTCCGGGCGGTGCGGGGCGTTCGGCAGGACGGGGCCGACGACCGCGTGGGAGCCGTTGCCGGCCAGGCCGTAGGTGCCGGGGCGCAGGGAGGCCAGGTCCCGGCTGAGCATGATCTGCCCGGCGGCCGTGCCGTGCACGACGAGCCGGGGTTCGGTGGGCAGCGGCCGGCCCGGGGCCGTCTTGAGCGCGGCGTCACTGGCCAGCCGGCCCGCGGCGACACTCGCCACGCCGGCCGCCAGGACGGCGGTGACGGCCGCGGCCGTCGCTTTGAGTGGGCGCACGGGACCAGTGTCCCGGCGCACCGGTCCACCGGCCAGCGGGGGAAGGGGTCGGAGTGACATGACCCTGTGAGTTCCAGGAAGAGCCGCGTTCACGCCTTCACGGCGCCGGCCGCCGCGCTTTCACCGCCTCGTCCCCGTCCGCCGCCCGCAACCCCGTCTCGTCCCCATCCGCTGCCCGCAACCCCGCTCCCCTCCTTCCGCTGCCCGTGCCCCCGGCTTCACCCCGTCCGCTGCCCGTACCCCAGCAGTCGCTCCTGGGCGTCGGCGAGCTGGTCCGGGGTCAGGAGGTTCGGGGACAGCCCCGGGACCGAGGACGCGGTCAGCCACAGCCTGCACATCCACTCCAGCTGGGCCGTGCGGTCGTAGGCCTCGTCGAGGGAGGTGCCGTAGGTGACGGTGCCGTGGTTCTGGAGCAGGCACCCGGAGCGGTCCTCGAGGGCGCGGAGCATGTTCGCGGCGAGTTCGTCCGTGCCGTAGGCGGCGTACGGGGCGACCCGGACGGGGCCGCCGAGCGCGCCCGCCATGTAGTGGATCACCGGGAGCTCGGGGACGAGCGTGGAGACGGCCGTCGCGTGCACGGCGTGGGTGTGCACGACGGCGGTCGCGCCCGTGGTGCGGTAGATCGCCAGGTGCATGGGCAGCTCACTGGTCGGCACCAGCGTGCCGAGCACCTGCCGGCCGTCGAGGGCGACGCCGGTGACGTCACCGGGCGTGAGCCGGTCGTAGGGCATGCCCGAGGGGGTGACCAGTACGGTTTCGCCGACGCGCACCGAGACGTTGCCGGAGGTGCCCACGACCAGGCCGTCGGCCACCGTGCGGCGGGCGGTCTCGACGAGCCGGTGCCAGGCGCGCGCCTCCGCCTCACCGGGGTCCCTTATGTCTCGTTCGTCACATCGCGTCTCGGTCATGCGGTGATCCTTTCAGGCCGCGGGGCCCGTACGGGCGCGACCGGGGCCGGAATCCGGCCGGAATCCGGCCTCCGGGAAGGTCCGTGATCCACGGGAACGGACACCACGACGTCCGCCCCAGTTCATCTTCCGTTCACCCGGGTTACGTACGTTCGACGCGCCAATGACCTCGAACGATTGCCTGGGTAAATGGAAAGCTTCTCGCTGATCCTCGCGATTGTGGTGATAACCGCACTTGCGTTCGATTTCACGAACGGTTTCCACGACACCGCCAACGCGATGGCCACGACCATCTCGACCGGCGCGCTCAAGCCCAAGGTCGCGGTGGCCATGTCCGCCGCGCTCAACCTGGTGGGCGCCTTCCTCTCCGTGGAGGTCGCCAACACGATCTCCAAGGGTCTCGTCGACGAGACCGGCATCCGTCCCGAGGTCATCTTCGCCGCACTGGTCGGCGCGATCCTCTGGAACCTGGTGACCTGGCTGGTCGGACTGCCGTCCAGCTCCTCGCACGCCCTGATGGGCGGTCTGATCGGCGCGGCCATCGCCTCCGCCGGATTCGGCGCCGTGCACGGCGGCGTGCTCGTCACCAAGGTGCTGCTGCCCGCCGTGGCCGCACCGGTCGTCGCGGGCCTCGCGGCGATGGTCTCCACCCGGCTGTCGTACACGATCGGCCGGAAGTCGGACGGCAAGGCGGCCGAGAAGGGCCACCGCGCCGGCCAGATCGCCTCCGCCGGCCTGGTCTCGCTGGCCCACGGCACCAACGACGCGCAGAAGACGATGGGCGTCATCACCCTCGCCCTGATCGCCGGCGGCGCCATCGCCCCCGGCTCCAACCCTCCCACCTGGGTCATCCTCTCCGCCGGCCTGGCCATCGCGCTCGGCACCTACATCGGCGGCTGGCGCATCATCCGCACCATGGGCAAGGGCCTGACCGACCTCCAGCCGCAGCAGGGCTTCGCCGCCCAGACCAGCGCGGCCACGGCCATCCTGGCCTCCTCCCACCTCGGCTTCTCGCTGTCCACCACGCACGTCGTCTCCGGTTCGGTGATGGGCGCGGGCCTGGGCCGCAAGGGCGGTGTCGTCCGCTGGTCCACCGCGACCCGGATGGCCGTCGCCTGGGTGCTCACGCTGCCGGCCGCGGCCCTGGTGGGCGCCGGCGCCGAGCTGGTGACCGGCCTCGGCGACTGGGGCACCGCGCTCGTCGCCGCGTTCCTGGTGGCCTCCAGCGCGGTGATCTACAAGCTCTCCCGCCGCGAGGTCGTCGACCACACCAACGTCAACGGCGACGAGGAGCCGGCCGGTGTGGTCACCCAGGCCATCGCCGCCGTGACCCCGCCCCCGGCCTCCCCGGTGGCGGCCGAGCCCGCGGCGGCTCCCGAGCCCTTCGCGGCGCAGGCGGCCGAGTCCCCCGCCGTCCCGGCGGCCGAGGATCTCGCGGCCGCGTTCCCCGCCCAGGCGACCGCCCCGGCCGTCCCCGCCGCCCCGGCCGTCCCCGCCGTCCAGGCCGCCGATCCGGCGCCCACGGCCGCGCAGGCGGTCCCGCCGGCCGCGACCGTCTGAGCCCGCAGAGCACCCGGTTACCGGAGGAAGCATCACCATGAAGATCGACTGGGCGGCCCTCGGATCCGTCATCGGCGTCAGCCTCGCCGTCACCGTGGGCCTGGTGGCCCTGTTCACCCTGGGCATCGCCGGCCTCTCCCGCCGGGAGCGCGCCGTGGCCGAGGGCCACGGCGGCGGTGCCCTGGCCGTCACGGGCGCGTACGTCTGCTTCGCCGCGTGCGCGGCGGCGGTGGCGTACGGCATCCACCTGATCATGGCCAAGGGCTGAGCCCCCCGAGCCACCTCGAGTTACACCCCCGCCGGCCCCGCCGGTCCCTCCCGCCTCACCGCCCGTCCTGCCGCACCGCCGCCACGGTGGCCCCGGCAGGGCGGGCTTTTCACACCCGCTTCTCACACCGGCGGTGTGGGCCTCATCTCAGTACCCCTGTGCAGGTCAACGGCAAGTTGACGGGCGTTCGCGGGGCGTGGTGGACTTCCGGGGCCATGTACGGCGGCAGGAGAGGAAGCCGGTGCGAATCCGGCGCGGTCCCGCCACTGTCACCGGGGTAGAACCCCCGGGAGCCAGGAACTCTCACCGCCGGTCTCGTCGAACCAGGGCGTGGACACCCTGAGTGAGGACATATCGCCATGCGCGGCTGCCGACCGAGGTTCACCAGCGACACCCTGACCGGCCCCGAAGCCGGCTGACCCGATGGGTGCCGATCGCGTCTTCGCGTACGGCGCCGCCGCCGGCCTCCTCGGTGACCTGCTCCTCGGCGACCCCCGCCGCGGGCACCCGGTCGCCGTGTTCGGGCGGGCCGCCGGCGCCGTGGAACGCGTGCTGTGGCGGGACCACCGCGGATGGGGCGCGCTGCACACCGCCCTGTGCGCCGGTGGCGCCGTCGCGCTCGGCGCGGCCGCCTCACGCGCCGCCCGCGCCCTCTCCGCCTCCCCCGGCGCCGTCCGCTCCCTCCAAGCCTCCACCGCCCGGGCCCTCCCCGCCTCCGCCGCCCCCTCCTCGCCGGCCTCCCCGGCGAACTCCTCCCCCGCCCTCCCGGTCGCCTCGGTCGCCCTGACCGCCGTCGCCACCTGGGCCGTGGTCGGCGGGACCTCCCTGGCGCGCGAGGCCCGCGCGATCGGGCGGGCGCTGGAGGCCGGTGACGTCGAGGCGGCCCGCGCCCGCCTGCCGCACCTGTGCGGACGGGACCCGCAGGCCCTGGACGCGGACGGGATCGCCCGGGCCGTCGTGGAGTCGGTCGCCGAGAACACGTCCGACGCGGTGGTGGGCGCGCTGGTGTGGGGAGCGGTCGCCGGGGTGCCCGGGCTCCTCGGGTTCCGGGCCGTCAACACCCTCGACGCCATGGTCGGGCACAAGTCCCCGCGCCACCGCCGCTACGGCTGGGCCTCCGCCCGGCTCGACGACCTCGCCGGCTGGCCCGGGGCGCGGCTGACCGCCCTCGCGGCGGCCGTCGCGGGTCCCGATCCGCGGGGCGCGGTACGGGCCTGGCGTGCCGACGCGGCCAAGCACCCGAGCCCCAACGCCGGTCCGGTGGAGGCGTCCTTCGCGGGTGCCCTCGGTGTGCGGCTGGGCGGCACGTTGTCCTACGGGGGGCGGGTGGAGCACCGGCCGGTGCTCAACGCCGCCGGGCGCGCGGTCCGCGTGGGTGACGTCGAACGGGCCGTACGGCTCTCGCGGCGCGTGAGCTGGCTCGCGCTCGGCGCGTGCGCCGCCGTCAGCCTCCTGTGCGACCGCGGCCGCGACCGCCAGCGCAACCTCGACCTCGGCCGCGACCGCGACCGACGTACGAAGGGACGTGACTCATGAGCGGCGGACTGCTCGTCGCCGGAACCACCTCCGACGCCGGCAAGAGCGTCGTGACGGCCGGGATCTGCCGGTGGCTGGTGCGCCGGGGCGTCAAGGTGGCGCCCTTCAAGGCGCAGAACATGTCCCTCAACTCCTTCGTCACGCGCGAGGGAGCCGAGATCGGGCGGGCCCAGGCCATGCAGGCGCAGGCGTGCCGGATCGAGCCGACCGCGCTGATGAACCCGGTCCTGCTCAAGCCGGGCGGCGAGCAGAGCAGCCAGGTGGTGCTGATGGGCAGGCCCGTGGGCGAACTGAGCGCCCGGGGCTACCACGGCGGCCGGCAGCGGCAGTTGCTCGGGACCGTGCTGGACTGCCTGGCCGAGCTGCGGGGCACGTACGACGCGGTGATCTGTGAGGGGGCGGGCAGTCCGGCGGAGATCAATCTGCGGCGGACGGACATCGTCAACATGGGGATCGCGCGGGGTGCGCGGCTGCCGGTGCTGGTGGTGGGCGACATCGACCGCGGGGGCGTCTTCGCCTCCTTCTTCGGCACGGTCGCGCTGCTCTCGCCGCAGGACCAGGAGCTCGTCGCGGGGTTCCTCGTCAACAAGTTCCGGGGGGACGTCTCGCTGCTGGAGCCCGGGCTGGACATGCTGGAGGGGCTCACCGGGCGGCGGACGTACGGCGTCCTGCCCTTCCGGCACGGGCTCGGGATCGACGAGGAGGACGGACTGCGCGTCTCCCTGCGCGGCACCGTCCGCGAGTCGCGGGTCGCCCCGCCGGTCGGCGAGGACGTGCTGCGGGTCGCCGTCTGCGCGGTCCCGCTGATGTCCAACTTCACGGACGTGGACGCGCTGGCCGCCGAACCCGGCGTCGTGGTGCGGTTCGTGGACCGGCCCGAGGAACTGGCCGACGCCGACCTCGTGGTGGTCCCGGGTACGCGCGGGACGGTCCGCGCCCTGGAGTGGCTGCGCGAGCGGGGCCTCGCGGACGCGCTGCGCCGGCGGGCGGCCGAAGGGCGGCCCGTGCTCGGTGTGTGCGGCGGCTTCCAGATCCTCGGCGAGCGCATCGAGGACGAGGTCGAGTCGCGCGCCGGCACGGTGGACGGTCTCGGGGTGCTGCCCGTGCGCGTGCGGTTCGCCCGGGAGAAGACGCTCACCCGGCCTGCCGGGCGGGCCCTCGGCGAGCCGGTCGAGGGCTACGAGATCCATCACGGCGTCGCCGAGGTCACCGGCGGCGAGGCATTCCTCGACGGGTGCCGGGTCGGGCAGACCTGGGGCACCCACTGGCACGGCTCGCTGGAGTCGGACGGCTTCCGGCGTGCCTTCCTGCGCGAGGTGGCGGCCGCCGCGGGCCGCCGCTTCGTGCCGGCGCCGGACACCTCGTTCGCCGCGCTGCGCGAGGAGCAGCTGGACCGGCTCGGCGACCTGATCGAACAGCACGCGGACACGGACGCGCTGTGGCGGCTCATCGAGTCGGGCGCGCCGCAAGGACTGCCCTTCATCCCACCGGGAGCGCCCGCATGAGCACAGTTTTGTTGTTGTCGACCGCCGACACCGATCTGCTGGCGGCCCGGGCCGCCACCGGTGCCTCGTACCGGATCGGCAACCCGGCCCGCGTGGACGTGGCCGGCGAGCTGCCCGCGCTGCTCGACGGCGCGGACATCGCGGTCGTACGGCTGCTCGGCGGCAAGCGCGCCTGGGAGGACGGGCTCGCCGCGCTGAAGGCGTCCGGGATCCCGGCCGTGCTGCTGGGCGGCGAGACCGTGCCGGACGCGGAGCTGATGGCCGAGTCGTCGGTGCCCGCCGGGGTGGTCGCCGAGGCGCTGCGCTACCTCGTCGAGGGCGGCCCCGCCAACCTGACCGAACTCGCCCGGTTCCTGTCCGACACCGTGCTGCTCACCGGCGAGGGCTTCGAGGAGCCGCGGCGGATGCCGGAGTACGGCGTCCACGGCGACCGCGCGGCCGAGGACGGCCGCCCGACCGTCGGCGTGCTCTTCTACCGCGCCCACGAACTGAGCGGGAACACCGCCTTCGTGGACACCCTGTGCGACGCGATCGAGGCGCACGGCGCCAACGCGCTGCCGGTGTACTGCGGTTCGCTGCGTGGGGCGGACGCCGGGCTGTACGAGATCCTGGGCCGCGCGGACGCCCTGGTGGCCACCGTGCTCGCGGCCGGCGGCACGCACGCCTCCCACGCCTCGGCCGGGGGCGACGAGGAGGCCTGGGACATCGGCGCGCTCGCCGACCTGAACGTGCCGGTCCTGCAAGGGCTGTGCCTGACTTCCTCGCGCTCCGCCTGGGAGGCCTCCGACGCGGCCCTGTCCCCCATGGACGCGGCGATGCAGGTGGCGATCCCGGAGTTCGACGGGCGGCTGGTGACGGTCCCGTTCTCCTTCAAGGAGCAGGGGCCGGACGAGGTGCCGGTGTACGTCGCCGACCCGGAGCGGGCCGCCCGGGTCGCCGGGATCGCGGTGCGGCACGCCCGGCTGCGGCACAAGCCGAACGCCGAGAAGAGGATCGCGCTCGTCTTCACCGCCTACCCGACCAAGCACTCGCGGGTCGGCAACGCGGTCGGCCTGGACACGCCCGCCTCGGCGGTGCGGGTGCTGGACGCGCTGCGGGACGCGGGCTACTCGCTGACCGAATACCCCGACGGCGGCGACGAGTTGATCCACCGGCTCATCGAGGCCGGCGGCCACGACGTGGAGTGGCTGACCGAGGAGCAGCTGGCCGCCGCGCCCGCGCGCGTCCCGCTCGCCGACTACCGGGCCTGGTTCGCACAGCTGGATCCGGGGCTGCGGGAGGCGATGACCGGGGCGTGGGGCGAGCCGCCGGGCGGCCTGTACGTGGACGGCGAGGACATCGTGCTGGCGTCCCTCAGGTTCGGGAACGTCGTGGTCATGATCCAGCCGCCGCGCGGCTTCGGCGAGAACCCCATCGCCATCTACCACGACCCCGACATGCCGCCCTCCCACCACTACATGGCCGCCTACCGCTGGCTGGAGCACAGCTTCGGCGCGGACGCCGTCGTGCACATGGGCAAGCACGGCACCATGGAGTGGCTGCCGGGCAAGGGGCTCGGCCTGAGCCGCGGCTGCGCCCCCGACGCGGTGCTGGGCGACCTGCCGCTCGTCTACCCCTTCATCGTCAACGACCCCGGCGAGGGCACCCAGGCCAAGCGGCGCGGCCACGCCACGGTCGTCGACCACCTCGTCCCGCCGATGGCCCGCGCGGACACCTACGGCGACCTGGCCAAGCTGGAGCAGCTGCTCGACGAGTACGCGCTCGTCTCCGACCTGGACCCGGCCAAGGCCCCGGCCGTGCGCGCCCAGATCTGGACGCTGGTCAAGGCCGCCGAGCTCCACCACGACCTGCGGGTGGACGAGCAGCCGGACGACGACGAGTTCGACGAGTTCGTCATGCACATCGACGGCTATCTGTGCGAGATCAAGGACGTGCAGATCAGGGACGGCCTGCACATCCTCGGCGGCGGCCCGGTCGGCGAGCCGCGGGTGAACCTCGTCCTGGCCGTGCTGCGCGCCTCCCAGGTGTGGGGCGGGCAGGCCAACGCCCTGCCGGGGCTGCGGGCCACGCTCGCCGCGCACTTCGGACTGGTGGAGAAGGAGTTGCTGGCCGAGCCGGGCGCGCCGGTGAAGGTGCCGGCGGAGCTGACCGACCTGGTCGAGGGGCCCGCCCGTTCGGCCGCCGACGCGATCGACCTGCTGGAGCAGCTGTGCCGGCGGATCGCGGAGGGGATGGAGGCGCGGGACTGGGCGGTCGCCGAGAGCGCGCCCCTGGTGCGCGAGGTGCTGGGCGCCGAACTCCCGGACGCCGTGGCCGTGCTGGAGTTCGCCTGCGCCGAGGTCGTGCCGCGGCTCGCCCGGACCACGGACGAGATCGGGCACATCCTGCGCGCCCTGGACGGCGGTTACGTCCCGGCCGGGCCCTCCGGATCGCCGACCCGCGGCCTGGTCAACGTCCTGCCGACCGGCCGCAACTTCTACTCCGTCGACCCCAAGGCCATTCCCTCCCGGCTGAGCTGGGAGGTCGGCCAGTCGCTCGCCGACTCGCTCGTGCAGCGGTACCTGCAGGACACCGGCGAGTACCCGAAGTCGGTGGGCCTGACGGTGTGGGGCACGTCCGCGATGCGCACCCAGGGCGACGACATCGCCGAGATCCTCGCGCTGCTGGGCTGCCGCCCCGTCTGGGACGACGCGTCCAGGCGCGTCACCGGCTTCGAGGTGGTCCCGCCCGAGGAACTGGGCCGGCCGCGCATCGACGTGACGGTGCGCATCTCGGGCTTCTTCCGGGACGCGTTCCCGCACGTGGTGGGGCTGATCGACGACGCGGTGCGGGCGGTGGCCGAGCTGGACGAGCCGGCCGGGCAGAACTACGTGCGCGCCCACGCCGACGAGGACACCGCCCGGCACGGCGACCGGCGGCGCGCCACGGCCCGCGTCTTCGGCTCCAAGCCGGGCGCGTACGGCGCCGGCCTGCTGCCGCTGATCGACGCCCGCAACTGGCGCTCGGACGCCGACCTCGCCGAGGTGTACGCGGTGTGGGGCGGCTACGCCTACGGGCGCGGGCTCGACGGGCGGGCGGCGCGCGGGGACATGGAGACCGCGTTCCGGCGGATCGCGGTCGCCGCGAAGAACGTGGACACCCGCGAGCACGACCTCGTCGACGCGGACGACTACTTCCAGTACCACGGCGGCATGGTCGCCATGGTGCGGCACCTGACGGGCGCGAGCCCCGAGGCCTACGTCGGCGACAGCGCCGTGCCCGACCAGGTGAGGACGCGCACGCTCGGCGAGGAGACCCACCGCGTCTTCCGGGCCCGGGTGGTCAACCCGCGCTGGATGGCGGCCATGCGCCGGCACGGCTACAAGGGCGCCTTCGAGATGGCGGCGACCGTGGACTACCTGTTCGGCTACGACGCCACGGCCGGCGTGGTCGACGACTGGATGTACGAGAAGCTCAGCGCCGAGTACGTCTTCGACGCGGAGAACCAGGACTTCATGAAGAAGTCCAACCCCTGGGCGCTGCGCGGCATCACGGAACGGCTCCTGGAGGCCGCCGAGCGCGGTCTGTGGGCGGAGCCGGACGCGGACACGCTGGAGCGGCTGCGCGCCACCTATCTGGAACTCGAGGGCGACTTGGAGGGCGACGAGAAGTGAGCACCCCGTTCCCGTTCACGGCCGTCGTCGGCCAGGACGACCTGCGCCTGGCCCTGCTTTTGAACGCGGTGAGCCCCGCGGTCGGTGGAGTGCTGGTGCGCGGCGAGAAGGGCACCGCCAAGTCGACGGCGGTACGGGCCCTTTCGGCGCTGATGCCGGAGCTGGACGTCGTGCCCGGCTGCCGTTTCTCCTGCGACCCCGCCGCTCCCGACCCGGCCTGCCCGGACGGCCCGCACGAGCCGGGGGCGTCCCGGACGCGGGCCGCGCGGATGGTCGAGCTGCCCGTCGGCGCCTCCGAGGACCGGCTGGTGGGCGCGCTCGACATCGAGCGGGCGCTCGCCGAGGGCGTCAAGGCCTTCGAGCCGGGGCTCCTCGCGGACGCCCACCGCGGGATCCTGTACGTCGACGAGGTCAACCTCCTCCACGACCACCTGGTCGACCTGCTCCTCGACGCGGCCGCGATGGGGGCGTCGTACGTGGAGCGCGAGGGCGTGTCCGTGCGCCACGCGGCCCGCTTCCTCCTCGTCGGCACCATGAACCCCGAAGAGGGCGAGCTGCGGCCGCAGTTGCTCGACCGGTTCGGGCTGACCGTGGAGGTCGCCGCCTCGCGGGAGCCCGACCAGCGGGTGGAGGTCGTACGGCGGCGGCTCGCCTACGACGACGATCCGGCCGGATTCGCGGCCCGTTGGGCGGGCGAGGAGGCCGCCGTGCGCCAGCGCATCGTGGCGGCACGCCGGTTGCTGCCCCAGGTGCGGCTGGGCGACGGGGCGCTGCGGCAGATCGCGGCGACCTGTGCCGCCTTCGAGGTGGACGGCATGCGCGCCGACATCGTGATGGCCCGTACCGCGACCGCGCTGGCCGCCTGGGCGGGGCGGACGGACGTGCTCGCCGAGGACGTGCGGCAGGCCGCGCTGCTCGCGCTGCCGCACCGGCGCCGCCGCAACCCCTTCGACGCGCCCGGACTCGACGAGGACAAGCTCGACGAGACCCTCCAGGAGTTCGGGGACCCGCAGGACGACGATCCCGACCAGGGCCCGGACGACCCCGACCCCGGCCCGGACGGGCCCGGCGGTGGCGGCGGGCAGCCGTCACCGGAGGACGGCGGCCCGCAGGACGCGGGTTCCCAGGACGCCGACGGCGGGGCCGGCCCCGAGCAGGGCGAGGGCGCCGGGGAGCCGCGGCCGTCCGGGGCGGGCGCCGGCGAGCAGTCCGCCGTACGGGCCTCGGAACCGTTCCGCACCAAGGTGCTCAGTGTGCCGGGCATCGGCCAGGGCGCCGCCGGCCGGCGCTCGCGGGCACGCACCGAGCACGGGCGCACCACCGGGGCGCGGCGGCCGCGGGGCGCGCTGACCAAGCTGCACCTGGCGGCGACCGTGCAGGCGGCCGCGCCGCACCAGCGGGCGCGCGGGCGGTCCGGGCCGGGGCTCGTGGTGCGGCGGGACGATCTGCGGCAGGCGGCGCGGGAGGGGCGCGAGGGCAACCTCGTGCTGTTCGTGGTCGACGCCTCCGGGTCGATGGCGGCGCGGCAGCGGATGAGCGCCGTCAAGGGCGCGGTGCTGTCGCTGCTCCTCGACGCCTACCAGCGGCGGGACAAGGTGGGCCTGGTGACGTTCCGCGGGACGGCCGCCGAGGTGGCGCTGCCGCCGACCTCGTCGGTGGACGCGGCGGCGGCCCGGCTGGAGTCGCTGCCCACCGGCGGCCGGACGCCGCTGGCGGCGGGGCTGCTGCGCGCGCACGAGGTGCTGCGGGTGGAGCGGCTGCGGGATCCGGCGCGGCGGGCGCTCGTCGTGGTCGTGACCGACGGGCGGGCCACCGGCGGCCCCGAGCCGGTCGCGCTGGCGGGGCGTGCGGCCCGGCTGTTCGCCGCCGAGGGTGTCGCCTGCGTGGTCGTGGACTGCGAGTCGGGTCCGGTGCGGCTGGGGCTCGCCGGGAGGCTCGCGGGTGAGCTCGGCGGTACGGCGGTGACGCTCGACGAGCTGCGGGCCGACTCGATCGCCGGTCTGGTCAAGGACGTTCAGGGCAACAGGAGGGCCGCGTAATGCCGCAGGGGCAGCCGAGTGTCGTACCCGAGGACGGGCTGACGACGCGTCAGCGGCGCAACCGGCCGCTGGTGGTCGTGCACACCGGGGTCGGCAAGGGCAAGTCCACCGCCGCCTTCGGGCTGGCGCTGCGCGCCTGGAACCAGGGCTGGCCGATCGGGGTCTTCCAGTTCGTCAAGTCGGCGAAGTGGAAGGTCGGCGAGGAGAACGCGCTGCGCGTGCTCGGCGCCTCCGGCGAGGGCGGCAGCGTCGACTGGCACAAGATGGGCGAGGGCTGGTCCTGGGTCCAGCGGGACGCCCAGATGGACAACGAGGCCAAGGCCCGCGAGGGCTGGGAGCAGGTCAAGCGGGACCTGGCCGCCGAGACGTACCGGCTGTACGTGCTCGACGAGTTCGCGTACCCCATGCACTGGGGATGGGTCGACACCGACGAGGTCGTCGAGGTGCTGCGGAACCGGCCGGGGACCCAGCACGTGGTGATCACCGGGCGGAACGCGCCGGAGAAGCTGGTCGCCCTCGCGGACCTCGTGACCGACATGTCCAAGGTCAAGCACCCGATGGACGTGGGCCAGAAGGGCCAGAGGGGCATCGAGTGGTGACGGGTTCCGTCCCCCGGCTGGTCATCGCCGCGCCGTCCTCCGGCAGCGGCAAGACCACCGTCGCCACCGGGCTGATGGCCGCGCTCGCCGCGCGCGGGCTCGCCGTGTCCCCGCACAAGGTGGGGCCGGACTACATCGACCCCGGCTACCACGCGCTCGCGACCGGGCGGGTGGGGCGCAACCTCGACGCCTATCTGTGCGGGCCCGAGCTGATCGGGCCGCTGTTCCTGCACGGGGCGCGCGGCTGCGACATCGCCGTCGTCGAGGGCGTGATGGGGCTGTACGACGGGGCCGCCGGGGAGGGTGAACTGGCGTCCACCGCCCATGTGGCCAAGCTGCTGCGGGCGCCGGTGGTGCTGGTCGTCGACGCCTCGTCGCAGTCGCGGTCGGTGGCGGCGCTGGTGCACGGGTTCACCACGTGGGATCCGCAGGTGCGGGTCGGGGGCGTGATCCTCAACAAGGTGGCCTCGGCCCGGCACGAGGCGCTGCTGCGGGAGGCGCTGGAGACGGTGGGGGTGCCCGTGCTGGGGGTTTTGCGGCGGGTGGCCCAGATCGATACGCCGTCGCGGCATCTGGGGCTGGTGCCGGTCGCCGAGCGGCGGGCTTCGGCGGTGGAGGCCGTTGCCGCGATGGCGGCGCAGGTCTCCGACGGGTGTGATCTGGAGGCGTTGGTCGGGCTGGCGCGCGGTGCGGGGGCGTTGTCGGGTGCGGCCTGGGATGCGGCTGAGGCCCTGCGGGTTGCGCCCCCGCCGCCCCTGCCCTTCCCGTCCCTGAGGGCTGCCGCCCCCAGACCCCCGCTTCGGCCTGAACGGCCTCGTCCTCAAGCGCCGGACGGGCTGGTTGTGGCTGTTGCCGGTGGAGAAGCGTTCACGTTCTCCTACGCGGAGCACAGCGAGCTGCTCACCGCCGCCGGAGCCGAGGTCGTTCCCTTCGATCCCCTCCGTGATGAGCAACTGCCGCATGGCACGCGCGGGCTGGTCGTCGGGGGCGGGTTCCCCGAGGTGTACGCGGCCGAGCTGTCCGCAAACTCGCCGTTGCGGGAGGCCGTCGCCGCCTTCGCGCTCGGTGGGGGCCCGGTCGCCGCCGAGTGTGCGGGGCTGCTCTACCTGTGCCGGGAGCTGGACGGGCTGCCGATGTGCGGGGTGCTGGACGCCGGCGCGCGCATGAGCGAGCGGCTCACGCTCGGCTACCGGGACGCGGTGGCCGTGAGCGACAGCGTGCTCGCCGGCGCCGGGGAGCGCAGGCGCGGCCACGAGTTCCACCGAACCGTGGTCGAGCCGGGCGCGGGCAGCGGAAGGGCGGCCCCCGCCTGGGGCGTGCACGTCCCCGACCGGCGGGTCGAAGGGTTCGTACGCGGGAATCTGCACGCGAGTTATCTCCACACGCACTGGGCGGCCGCGCCCGGTGCCGCCCGTCGGTTCGTCGAGAGGTGCCGGACGTCATGAGCAGCAGGCTGGTCGGGGTCGGGGTCGGGCCGGGTGACCCGGAACTGGTGACCGTCAAGGGCGTGGGCGCGCTGCGCGCCGCGGACGTCGTCGTGGTGCCCGTGATGGACGGCGGGGAGCGCGGGCGGGCGGAGTCGACCGTGCTGCACTACGTGCCCGCGGAGAAGGTCGTGCGGGTGGTGTTCGCGCTCAACGAGCGGTCCGACCGGGCGCGGCGCGAGGCCGCCTGGGACGCGGCCGGGGGGCGGGTCGCCGAACTGCTGCGCGCGCACGCTTCCGTCGCGTTCGCCACCATCGGCGACCCCAACGTGTACTCCACCTTCACCTACCTCGCGCAGACCGTCACCGCCCTGGTGCCGGGGACCGTGGTGGAGACCGTGCCGGGCATCACCGCCATGCAGGATCTGGCGGCGCGCTCGGGTGCGGTGCTCACCGAGGGGACCGAGCCGCTGACGCTGGTCCCGGTGACCGCCGGGGCCGCCGTGCTGAAGGACGCGCTGAACGGTCCCGGGACCGTGGTGGCGTACAAGTTCGGGCGGCAGGCCCGGGAGGTCGCCGAGGCGCTGCGCGAGAGCGGGCGGATCGGCGACGCGGTGTGGGGTTCGGCGCTGGGGCTGCCGGAGGAGTCGATCCGGCCGGCCGCCGATCTCGACGGCGCCCCGCTGCCGTACCTGTCGACGCTCATCGCGCCCGCGCGGCGCGAGGGCGGGCGGGGCGGCAAGCTGTGACCCGTGTTCCCGCGGGCGGTGCGCGGGCGGGCTCAGGCCGCCAGCCCCACCACCACCCAGATGAAGACCACGCCCATGACGGTGCACAGCAGGGTGGAGCGGGCCGGGTGCTCGTGGTGGGCCTCGGGCAGGATCTCGGCCGCGGCGAGGTAGAGCAGCACGCCGGCGAAGAGGCCGAGATAGCCGCCGAGGAACCACTCGGGGATCGCGATGAACGCAGTCGAGGCCGCGCCCACCACCGGCGCCAGCGCGTCCGCGACGAGCATGGCGACCGCCTTGCGGCGCTCGTTGCCGTACAGGCTGGTGATGGTGAAGGTGTTGAAACCGTCCGCGAAGTCGTGCGCGATGACGGCCAGCGCCACCGCCGCGCCCATGCCGCCGCCCACCTGGAAGGCCGCGCCGATCGCCACGCCGTCCATGGCGCTGTGGCCGACCATCGCGGCCGCCGCCGTCAGGCCCACCTCGGGCGCCCGGTGGTGGTCGTGCTCGCCGCCGCCGTGCGCGGCCTGGCGGGCGGCCAGCAGCCGCTCCACCAGGTGGGCCACCAGGAAGCCGGCCACGAACAGCAGCAGGGCCGCCGGTACGCCGAAGATCTCCCTGGAGGCCGCGTGCAGCGCCTCCGGGAGCAGGTCGAGGCCGACGACGCCCAGCATCAGGCCGCCGGCCAGTCCGAGGACCAGATGGCGGCGGTCGGTCACCCGCTGTGCCGTCCAGCCGCCGGCCAGCGTCATCAGGAACGCGCCGAGCGCGACGAAGACCGCCATGTGCCCTTGCTATCCGATCAACCCCTGTTCGCGCACATCCGGCCCCTGCACGACCGCCACACACCATGACATTCCGTACGGAAGGATCCGACCCCATGGCCCCCACGGCCGATGCCCCCACCGGCAAGGTGACCTTCGTCGGCGCCGGCCCCGGCGCCGCCGACCTGCTGACGTTCCGCGCCGCGCGAGCGATCGCCGAGGCCGACGTCGTGATCTGGGCGGCCAGCCTGGTCCAGGCGGACGTGCTCGAACACGCGCGCGAGGGCGCGGAGATCCTGGACTCGGCGGCCATGTCCCTGGAGGACGTCGTCGCCGTCTACGAGCGGGCCCGCCGGGAAGGGCTGAAGGTCGCCCGGATCCACTCCGGCGACCCGGCGCTGTGGGGCGGTACGCAGGAGCAGCTCGACCGGTGCGCCGAGCTCGGCGTCGACACCGAGGTCGTGCCCGGCGTGTCGGCGTTCTCGGCGGTGGCCGCGCTGGCCCGGCGCGAGCTGACCATCCCGGAGGTCGCGCAGTCGGTGGTGCTGACCCGGCTCGGCGGCGGCAAGACGCCGATGCCGCCCGGCGAGGAGGTGCGCGAGTTCGCCCGGCACGGCACCACCATGGCGATCTTCCTGTCGGCGGCGCGCAGCGGCCAGCTGGTGCGGGAACTGCTGGAGGGCGGCTACCCGACGTCCACGCCGGTCGTGGTGGCGTACCAGGCGACCTGGCCGGAGGAGCTCGTCGTGCGGTGCACGGTGGGCACGCTGGAGGAGACGGTCAAGGAGCACAAGCTCTGGAAGCACACGCTGTTCCTGGTCGGCCCGGCCCTGGACGCGCACGGCACCCGCTCGCACCTGTACCACCCGGGCCACTTCCACGGGTACCGCAAGGCGGACCCCGAGGCCCGCAGGGCCCTGCGCGCGCGGGGTGCGAGCACGTGATCACGGTCGTCGGCACGGGCACCGGGGCGGCGCCGCCGGAGCGTGAGCTGCTCGCCGGGGCCGGGCTCGTCGTCGGCGGGCGGCGCCATCTGGAGGCCGCCGGGGTGCCGGAGGGGGCCGAGCGGGTGGTCCTCGGCCCGCTGGCGCCCGCCCTGGACGTCGTCGAGCGGTACCTCGACCAGGGGCGGCGCGTGGTCGTGCTCGCCTCCGGGGACCCCGGGTTCTTCGGGATCGTACGGGCGCTTGCCGAGCGGTTCGGGCCGCGGCGGCTGGACGTGCGGCCCGGGGTCTCCTCCGTCGCCGCCGCCTTCGCGCGGCTCGCGCTGCCCTGGGACGACGCGGTGGTGGTGAGCGCGCACGGGCGCGAGCTGCGCACGGCCGTCAACGTGTGCCGGGCCCACCCCAAGGTCGCCGTGCTGACCGGTCCGGGGGCCGGCCCGGCCGAGCTGGGGGCCGCGCTGGCGCGCACCTCGCCCGGCCGTGAGCTGGTCGTCGCGTCCTCGCTCGGCGATCCGGGCCGTGAGCGCGTCGAGCGGGTCACGCCCGCGGAGGCCGCCGCCCGCGACTGGGGCGCCGCCGTCAGCGTCGTGCTGTGCCTGGATCCGGCGCGCGCCCTCGGAGCCGTACGGACACTCGCCGGGCCCGAGCCCGCGCCCGCCTCCGGGTGGGCGCTGGAGGAGGGCGCGTTCGCGCACCGGGACTCGATGATCACCAAGTTCGAGGTGCGCGCCCTGGCACTGGCCCGGCTCGGCCCGCGAACCGGCGATCTGGTCTGGGACGTCGGCGCCGGGTCCGGCGCGGTGGCCGTGGAGTGCGCGCGGCTCGGCGCGGCCGTCGTCGCCGTGGAGAAGACCGCGGACGGCGCCGGGCGGGTGCGCGCCAACGCGGACGCCCACGGGGTCGACGTGACCGTGGTGCACGGCACGGCGCCCGACGCGCTGGACGCGCTGGAGGACGACCCGGACGCCGTGTTCGTCGGCGGCGGGGGGCGCGAGCTGCCCGCGATCGTCACCGCGTGCGCGCGGCGGGCCCGGCGGACCGTGGTCGTCGCGATGGCCGCGCTGGACCGGGTGCCGGCCGCGCGCGGGGCGCTCACCGCCGCCGGGTTCGCCTGCGACGGCGTGCTGCTGCAGTCGTCCCGGCTCGCGCCGCTGCCGGGGGACGTGACCCGGCTGGCGGCGGCCAATCCCGTTTTCCTGCTGTGGGGCGTACGGCCCCCGGCACGCACAGAAGGAGTTGCCCAGTGATCGGCCTCATTTCCGCCACCGCGGCGGGGGCGGCTGCGCGAAGCCGGCTGGCGGCCGCCTGGCCGGACCGTACGCGGGTGTACGAGGGTCCCGTGGGGGACGCCGTACGGGCCGCGTTCGCCGAGTGCGAGCAGCTCGTGTGCTTCCTGGCCACGGGAGCGGTGGTGCGGCTGGTCGCGCCGCTGCTGGAGGGCAAGGCGGCCGACCCGGGCGTGGTGTGCGTCGACGAGGGCGGCCGGTTCGCGGTGTCGCTGCTCGGCGGGCACGGCGGCGGCGCCAACGAACTCGCCGCCGAGGTCGGCCGGTTGCTCGACGCCGAGCCGGTGGTGACCACGGCGACGGACTCCGCCGGCCTGGCCGGCCTCGACACGCTCGGGCTGCCCGTGGAGGGGGACGTGGCCGGGGTGTCGCGGGCGCTGCTGGACGGCGGGCCGGTCGTCCTGGACGCGGATGTGGCGTGGCCGCTGCCCGCACTGCCTGTGCTGCCGTCGGCGGGGCGGGAGGCGGCGCAGGGCGCTCCCGTGGTCCGCGTGACCGACCGTGCCGTCGAGCCCGGTGCGCGCGAGGTCGTGCTGCGGCCGCCGTCCCTCGTCGTCGGCGTCGGCGCCTCCCGCGGGGTCGCCGCCGAGGAGGTGCTCGGGCTGGTCGAGGGCGCGCTGCGGGGGGCGGGGCTGTCGGCGCGTTCCGTGGCCCGGCTGGCCACCGTCGACGCCAAGTCCGGTGAGCCCGGCCTGATCGCGGCCGCCGAGCGGCTCGGCGTGCCCCTGGTGACGTACTCCGCCCGGGAACTGGCCGCGGTGACCGTGCCCAACCCGTCCCGGGCGCCGCTCGACGCCGTCGGCACGCCGTCGGTCGCCGAGGCCGCCGCGCTGGCCGGCGGCGGCGAACTCCTCGTGCCGAAGCGGAAGTCGGAGCGCGCCGACGGCGCGCCCGCCATGGCCACCTGCGCGGTCGTACGGCGGCCGGTGCGCGGACGGCTCGCCGTGGTCGGGCTCGGGCCGGGCGCCCGCGACCTCCTGACCCCGCGCGCGGAGGCCGAACTGCGGCGCGCTTCCGTGCTGGTGGGGCTCGATCAGTACGTCGACCAGATCCGCGACCTGCTGCGCCCCGGCACCCGGATCCTCGAGTCCGGGCTGGGCGCCGAGGAGGAGCGGGCCCGCACGGCGGTCGCCGAGGCGCGCGCGGGGCACGCGGTCGCGCTGATCGGCAGCGGGGACGCCGGCGTGTACGCCATGGCCTCCCCCGCGCTCGCCGAGGCCTCCGACGACATCGACGTGGTCGGGGTGCCGGGGGTGACGGCGGCGCTCGCTGCCGGGGCGGTCCTCGGCGCGCCGCTCGGGCACGACCACGTGTCCATCAGCCTCTCCGACCTGCACACGCCGTGGGAGGTCATCGAGCGGCGGGTGCGGGCGGCGGCCGAGGCGGACCTCGTCGTGACCTTCTACAACCCCCGCTCGCGCGGCCGCGACTGGCAGCTGCCCAAGGCGCTGGCGATCCTCGCCGGGCACCGGGAGCCGGCCACGCCGGTCGGGGTGGTGCGCAACGCCTCGCGCCGGGACGAGACCAGCCGGCTCACCACGCTGGCCGGGCTCGACCCGGCGACGGTCGACATGATGACGGTCGTCACCGTGGGCAACACGGCGACCCGTGAGATCGCGGGGCGCATGGTGACGCCCCGCGGCTACCGCTGGCAGGACACCCGTCCGGAGGAGGCCCGGTGAACCGTGTGGTCCATCCCATCGAGCAGGAGTCGTTCCGGCGGCTGCGCGCCCGCCTGGACACCTCGCACTTCCCGCCGCTGACCCGGGCGGTGGTGGAGCGGGTGATCCACTCCTCCGCCGACCTCTCCTACGCCGGCGACCTCGTGATGGACGAGGCCGAACTGGTCGAGGCGCACGCCCAGTTGCATGCCGGGGCGCCGGTCGTCGTGGACGTGGAGATGGTCGCGGCCGGGATCACCCGGCGCGAGAGCGTCTGCCGGCTGCGGGACGCCAGGTCCGGGCCCGGGCTGACGCGTTCGGCGCACGCGATCCGGCTCGCCTACGAGGACGTGGGCCCCGGAGCCCTGTGGGTGATCGGCTGCGCCCCGACCGCCCTGGAGGAGCTGCTGCGGCTGGACGCCGCCCCCGCGCTCGTCGTCGGCCTGCCCGTCGGCTTCGTCGGGGCGGCCGAGTCCAAGGCCGCGCTGCGCGAGAGCGGACTGCCCGCAGTGAGCAACGTGTCCGAGAAGGGCGGTTCGGCGGTCGCCGCCGCCGCGCTCAACGCCCTGCTGTACCACCCCACTTCGCACAACGACCCGTCCGAGGAGACCCTGTGACCACCCCGCCGCCGCCCGCCCTGCTCATCGCCGGCCACGGCACCCGCGACGACGCCGGGGCCGAGGCGTTCCGCGACTTCGTACGGGAGCTGGGGCGCCGCCACCCCGAACTGCCCGTCGCGGGCGGCTTCATCGAGCTGTCCCCGCCGCCGCTCGGCGAGGCGGTCGCCGAACTGGTCGAGCGGGGCGTGCGGCGCTTCGCGGCGGTTCCGCTGATGCTGGTGTCCGCCGGGCACGCCAAGGGCGACATCCCGGCGGCGCTGGCCCGCGAGAAGGAACGGCACCCGGGGATCTCGTACGCCTACGGCCGTCCGCTCGGCCCGCACCCCGCGCTGCTGCGGGTGCTGGAGCGGCGACTGGAGGAGGCGCTGCGGGGCACGGACGCGGAGCGGTCCGACGTGACCGTGCTGCTGGTCGGGCGCGGTTCGACCGACCCGGACGCCAACGCCGAGGTGTTCAAGGCGGCGCGGCTGCTGTGGGAGGGACGCGGGTACGCGGGCGTGGAGACGGCGTTCGTGTCGCTGGCCGCGCCGGACGTGCCGAGCGGTCTCGACCGGTGCGCGCGGCTCGGGGCGCGGCGGATCGTCGTACTGCCGTACTTCCTGTTCACGGGGATACTCCCCGACCGGGTGCGGCGGCAGACCGGGGAGTGGGCGGCCGCGCACCCGGAGACCGAGGTGCGCTCGGCGGACGTCATCGGCCCGGAGCCGGAGCTGCTCGACCTGGTGATGGAGCGGTACGCGGAGGCGGTCAAGGGCGACCTGCGGATGAACTGCGACTCGTGCGTGTACCGCGTCGCGCTGCCCGGCTTCGAGGACAAGGTGGGGCTGCCGCAGCAGCCGCACTTCCACCCGGACGACGACGGGCACGGCGATCACCACGGGGAGCACGGGGAGCACGGAGGCCACGGGGGCCATCACCACGGGCACCACCAGCACGGCGGGCACACCCACTCGCATGCGCACTGAGGACGCCGGCGCGGACGGGCACGACCTGCGCCATCACGGGGACGCCGAGGTGCGCGGCGGCGGGTCGGCGCTGGTCGACCTCGCGGTGAACGTACGGGCGGGCACTCCCCCGGCGTGGCTGCGGGAGGTGATCGCCGGGTCGCTGGACTCGCTGGCCGCCTACCCCGACGGGCGGGCCGCGCGGGCGGCGGTCGCGGCGCGGCACGGGCTGCCGGTGGAGCGGGTGCTGCTGACGGCGGGTGCGGCGGAGGCGTTCGTGCTGCTGGCGCGGGCGCTGAAGGTGCGGCGGCCGGTGGTGGTGCATCCGCAGTTCACCGAGCCGGAGGCGGCGCTGCGGGACGCCGGGCACACGGTGGACCGGGTGCTGCTGCGCGAGGAGGACGGCTTCCGCCTCGATCCTTCGGCGGTGCCCGAGGACGCGGACCTGGTGGTGATCGGCAACCCGACGAACCCGACGTCGGTGCTGCATCCCGCGGAGGCGGTCGCGGGGCTGGCCCGTCCCGGGCGGGTGCTGGTCGTGGACGAGGCCTTCATGGACGCGGTGCCCGGTGAGCGGGAGGCGCTGGCCGGGCGGACGGACGTGCCCGGGCTGGTCGTGCTGCGCAGCCTCACCAAGACGTGGGGGCTCGCGGGGCTGCGGATCGGGTACGTGCTGGCCGCGCCGGAGGTGATCGCCGAGCTGGAGCGTGCGCAGCCGTTGTGGCCGGTGTCCACGCCGGCGCTGGCGGCAGCGCGGGCGTGTGTGTCGCCCCGGGCGCTGGCGGAGGCGGAGGAGGCCGCGCGGCGGGTCGCGGTGGAGCGGGCCCACCTGGTGTCGGCGCTGTCCGCTTTCGCGGGGCAGGGGTTGCGGGTGGTCGAGCCGCCCGAGGGCCCGTTCGTCCTCGTCCGCGTCCCCGAGGCGACGGCGGTACGGCACCGCCTGCGCGCCCTCGGCCACGCGGTGCGGCGGGGGGACACGTTCCCCGGGCTGGGGGCGGAGTGGCTGCGTCTGGCGGTGCGGGGGCCGGAGGTGGTGACCGCGTTCGCGACGGCTTTGCGGTCGGCGCTACGTCCTTGCCCACCCACCCGCCCGTCTCGGTAACCCGGGAGGAACCCCCTGGGGGCTGCGCCCCCAGACCCCCCAGGGGTTTACCCACCCACCCGCCTCGGTAGGCGACCAGTCCTCCCCGGGGGCTGCGCCCCCAGCCCCCCGCGCAGGCTACGCCCCCAGGTCCCCGGGGCTGTGCCCCTAAACCCCCGCGGGGGCTACGCCCCCTGCACCCCCGGGGCTGTGCCCTCAGACCCCCGCGGGGACTACGCCCCTGCACCCCCAACCACCAGGCCCCACGACCTGCAGCCCCAACCACCACGCCCCACGGCCCACGACCTGTGCCCCAGCCCCCCAACGGCCACAGCACCCGTCCCCGCGACCCAACCCCAGGCCGTTCATCCGGCGAGGTGGGTGGGAAGGTCAGCCCCGCCTGCGGCGGGCTACCGCTGCTGCTGCTCCTCCTGCGGTAAGGAGGACTGCCGAGCCTCCGGCGAGGTAGGGCGTCAGAGAACTGCCGCCTGTTTCGGCGAGGTCGGACTTGGCGGCCGGGGCGCCCTGGGGCCTCACGTCCGTCGTGGAAGCGGCCGTCGTGGGGGCGGCCGTTGCCGGGGCCGTGGGCGTCGGGGACGGCGTCTCGCATGTGGCGTTCGCGAGGGTCAGGGTGCCCTCGACCTGCGCCACGTTCAGCTTCAGCGGGTTCACGCTGACCGTGAGCTGCAGGGCCGTCGCCGCCGCCGTGCGGGACGTGGTCTCCCGCTTGGACAGGTCGAGGCGGACCTCGCCGACCCCCGGCACCCGCACATGCGTCGGCCCGCCCGCGCTCAGCGTGACCTTCTTGCCGAGCACGGTCACCGCGCCCGGCACGTCGGCCACCGCGACCGGGGCCTTGCCCGCCTCGCAGGTGGCCCGCGCGGTGACCTGGTCGAGTTCGATGACGGACAGCAGGGGCAGCCCGGGCAGGTGGACTCGCGCGTGCGTGAGGTTCACCGTGCCCTCGGACCGGCCCGCCGTCACCGTCGCGTCGGCCTTCGCCACGTCCGCGCGCAGCACGCTGAACGGCTGCCCGCCGTTCACGCCGTCCAGGCGCGCGCTCAGCGCCGTCCGCCCGGCGCTGCGCGGCGCCCGCACCTCGTCGAGGGTGACGGTCAGCGGGACGTCGACCTCCCTGTTCAGCAGGGACACGTCGAGCCCGGTGCGCAGCACGGTGGCGCTCGCGCGGCCGTGGTCCGCGCTCGCGTGCCCGGAATGCGCGATGGCCGGCGTCACCGGCCCGGCGGCCAGGACGGTGGCCGCGGCGACGGTCGCGCAACGGCGCGCGGGCATACGGAAGTTGTGGCCGTTCAAGGTATGGGACCCCCAGGAGTGAATGCTCGGGACCCGGCAAGGATTACGCACTGTGGGTGAACGGTCAGCGATCCTCGGTTACTTCACTCCATCGGGGGGTTTCCGGCCTGGCTTTCGATTTGGTCCGACGTGACCGGTACGGGTGTTCCCCCTCAGCCGGTGATCCGCCCGTTCAGCACCACCCGCCGCGGCGCCGCCAGCACCCGTACGTCCGCCCTCGGGTCCTCCTCGTAGACCACCAGGTCGGCCGGGGCGCCCTCGTCCAGGCCGGGCCGGCCGAGCCAGGCGCGGGCGGCCCAGGTCGTCGCCGACAGGGCCTCCAGGGGCGGGATGCCGGCCTTGACCAGTTCCGCGACCTCCCCCGCCACCAGCCCGTGCGGCAGCGTGCCGCCGGCGTCGGTGCCGACGTACACCGGGATGCCGGCGTCGTACGCGGCGCGCACGGTGTCGTAGCGCCGTTCGTACAGCCTGCGCATGTGCGCCGACCAGCGCGGGTACTTGGCCTCGCCGCCGTCCGCGAGCCGCGGGAACAGCGCGATGTTGACGAGCGTGGGCACGATCGCGACCCCCCGCTCGGCGAAGAGCGGGATCAGCTCCTCGGTCAGCCCGGTGGCGTGCTCGACGCAGTCGATGCCCGCCTCGACCAGATCCCGCAGCGAGTCCTCGGCGAAGCAGTGGGCGGTCACCCGCGCGCCCAGACGGTGCGCCTCGGCGATCGCCTCCTGCACCGCCCCGCGCGGCCAGCAGGCCGACAGGTCCCCGAGGTCGCGGTCTATCCAGTCGCCGACCAGCTTGACCCAGCCGTCGCCGCGCCGGGCCTCCCGGGCGACGCAGGAGGCGAGGTCGGCGGGCTCGACCTCGTGGGCGTAGCCGCGGATGTAGCGGCGGGTGCGGGCGATGTGCCGCCCCGCCCTGATGATCTTCGGCAGGTCCTCGCGGTCGTCGATCCAGCGGGTGTCCGAGGGCGATCCGGCGTCGCGGATCAGCAGGGTGCCGGCGTCCCGGTCGGTGAGCGCCTGCTTCTCGCTGACGTCGTCCGGAACGGGTCCGTGGGCGTCGAGCCCGACGTGGCAGTGCGCGTCGACGAGGCCGGGCAGCGCCCAGCCCTCGACGGTCGCCACGTCCCGGGCGCCGGGCGGACGCTCGTAGGAGATCCGGCCGCCGACCACCCACAACTCGTCGTGGACCCGGTCCTCGTCCGGCCCGGCGAGGACCCGCCCCTTCACGTGCAGCACCTGATCGCTCATGGACCGCACCCTAGGCGCCCGGCCTCCCCTCCGGAAAGCAAGGCCCCTGGTGAGCTACCCCTCGCCCTGGGACGGGCGGTCCCCGGCGCCCTCCTCCACCTCGGCCATCGCCGGGTCGAGGAGGCGGGAGAGGAAGTGGCGGGTGCGCTCGTGGCGCGGGGCGCCGATGACCTGCTCCGGGGCGCCGTCCTCGACGACGACTCCGCCGTCCATGAAGACGACCCGGTCGGCGACCTCGCGGGCGAAGGTCATCTCGTGGGTGACGACCATCATCGTCATGCCCTCGCGGGCCAGCATCCGCATCACGGCGAGGACGTCGCCGACCAGTTCGGGGTCGAGCGCGGAGGTCGGCTCGTCGAAGAGCATCACCTCCGGGCCCATGGCGAGCGCCCGGGCGATCGCCACCCGCTGCTGCTGTCCGCCGGAGAGGGAGGAGGGGTGGGCGTCCGCCTTCTCCGCGAGGCCGACGCGCTCCAGGTTCTCGGCGGCGACACGGGCCGCGCTCGCCTTGTCCCGGCGCAGCACCCGGCGCTGCGGCAGCGTGAGGTTCTCGGTGACGGTCAGATGCGGGAAGAGGTTGAACTGCTGGAAGACCATGCCGATACGGCGGCGCACGGCGTCGATGTCGACGTCCGGGTCGGTGAGTTCGGTGCCGCCGACGAAGACCTGGCCCTTGGTGGGTTCCTCGAGCAGGTTCACGCAGCGCAGGAGCGTGGACTTGCCGGAGCCGGAGGGGCCGATCACGCAGACCACCTCGCCCTGGCCGATCTCCAGGTCGATGCCGCGCAGCACCTCGTTGTCGCCGAAGGACTTGTGCAGGTCCCGGATCACGATCTCGGGGCGGCTCATCGGATCGCCTCCTGCGACCTGGACTCCATGCGGCGCACGACGAAGCCGAGCGGGATCGTGACCAGCAGGTAGCACAGGCCGGCGACGAGGATCGGCGTGGAGTTGGCGGTGGTGCTGGCCAGGTCGTTGCCGTACTTGGACAGTTCGCGCTCCTGGAGCGTCACGCCGAGGAACAGCACCAGCGAGGAGTCCTTGAAGAGCAGGACGAGTTCGTTGGTGAGCGGCGGGAGGATGATCCGGAACGCCTGCGGGACGATGATGGAGACCATGGCCCGCGCGGGCGAGAAGCCCAGTGAACGGGCGGCCTCCATCTGGCCCTTGGGCACGGCCTGGATGCCCGCGCGGATGGTCTCGGCCATGTACGCGGCGGAGACCAGGCCGAGGGCGAGGGCGACCTTGCCGTAGGTGCCGCCGACGATCTGGGTGCCGGGGAAGGCCAGCGGCACGGCCACGCCGACGAAGATGAAGATCAGCAGCGCGGGCAGGCCGCGGAAGATCTCGATGTAGACCCCGGCGAGCCAGCGGTAGGGGCCGACGGAGGACAGCCGCATCAGCGCGACGACCATGCCGAGCACCAGGCCGAAGACGAACCCCGACAGGGTGTAGAGCACGGTGTTCTTCAGCGCCAGTGTGATCACTTCGGGGAACATCCGCTGGGCGATGTCCACCTGGGCGAACTGGTTCTGCAGCCGTCCCCAGTCCGCCGAGAGCGCGAAGGCGATCACGGCGGCGGCGAAGACGGCGTACTGCGCGCCGCGCGACAGCCTGCGCTTCTGACGGCGCGTCAGGCCCTTCTTCCGGGGCTGGAGCTGTACGTCGGTGTCGGTCATGAGGCGGAGGGCGAGGCCGCGGCGGGCGAGGCCGCGGCGGCGTCGTAGGGGCCGATCCACCGCTCGTACAGCTTCTTGTACGTGCCGTCGGCCTTGGCGTCCGCAATCGCCTTGTTGATGGCGGCGAGCAGCTTGGTGTTGCCCTTCTTGACCGTGAAGCCGTACTGCTCACCGGTGTTGATGTTGGCGGCGATCTGGAAGGCGGCGGCGTTGGCCTTGTCCTTCAGCCAGCCCTGGACGACCGGGTAGTCGATGACGACGGCCTGGACCTGGCCGGTGCGCAGGCCGTTGAGCACGGCGTCGGAGGAGTGGAAGGAGACCGGGTCGTAGCCCTTGCTCTTCGCGTAGTCCTCGCCGGTGGTCTGCGCCTGGGCGCCGAGCTTCTTGCCCTTGGCCTTGACGTCGGCGAGCGAGGTGATGCCGCTGCTCTTGGCGACGAGCAGGGCCTGGGTGGCGTTGAAGTACGGGTCGGAGAAGTCGACGTGCTTCTTGCGCTCGGGGGTGATCGTCATGCCGGCCGCGGCCAGGTCGCACTCGCCGGAGTTGAGGAAGGCGCCGGTCTTGAAGTTCTCGAACGGCGTGTCGAGGATCTGCTGCTTCACGCCGAGGTTCTTGGCGACCAGGTCGATCATCGAGACGTCGAAGCCCTGGACCTTGCCGTCGATCTCCGACTGGAAGGGCGGGTACGGCAGGTGGGTGCAGGTGGTGAGCTGGCCGGCCTTGGCTAGTTCGACCCCGCCGGCGGCCGTCTTGGTGCCGCCGTTGCCGCTCGACGTGCAGCCGGCCACGACGACCAGGGCGGCCGCGGCGGTGGTGGCGGCCAGAATGCGGGCCCGGCGGCCGGAGAGCGTGATCACGGGGCGACCTCTCTGTGGGGGACGGGGGTGGTGCTATGGGGACGCACGGTCGTGCGCGGCTTCCGATTATAAGGATATGTTTGAGTGTCTCAAACCATTCCGATGGTCGGACGAGCGGCCGGCCTAAGAAGTTGCCCGTGGAGGGGGTGGGTCCGCCGCCGACTACTCTCGGAGGGTCTACCCACGACCGCAGGAGAGAGCACCGCCGTGACCCACCCCTTCCTGGACCTCGCCCCGCTGAGCGCCGCCCGCTTCGCCTCGATCGAGGACCGGGTGGCGCGGCTGCTGGGCACCGAGCAGGACGTCGTGATCATGCAGGGTGAGGCGCTGCTGCCACTGGAGAGCGCGATCCGCGGCACGGCGGGCCCGGGCACGACGGCGCTGAACGTGATCACGGGACCGTACGGCCAGACCTTCGGGGACTGGCTGCGGGACTGCGGTGCGACGGTGGTCGACCTGGCGGTGCCCTACCACACGGCGGTGACGGCGGAGCAGGTGCGGGAGGCGTTCGCCGCACACCCGGAGATCGACTTCGTGTCGCTGGTGCACGCGGAGGCGGCGACCGGCAACACCAACCCGGTCGGGGAGATCGGCGAGGTGGCGCGGGAGCGGGGCGCCCTGTTCTACCTGGACGCCGTCGCCTCGGTCGGCGCAGAGCCGGTGCTACCGGACGCGTGGGGCGTGGACCTGTGCGTGATCGGGGCGCAGAAGGCGATGGGGGGTCCCGCCGGGGTGTCGGCGGTGTCGGTGAGCGAGCGGGCCTGGGCCCGGATGGCGGCCAATCCGCGCGCCCCGCGCCGCTCCTACCTGTCCCTGCTGGACTGGAAGGAGCGCTGGACGGACGCCGGCCGGCGCGCGCTGCCGCACGCTCCGGCCCAGCTGGAGATGCTGGCGCTCGAGGCGTGCCTGGAGCGCATCGAGTCGGTGGGCGCCGAGGCCGTCATGGCCCGCCACCGGTCCGCGGCGGCGGCGACCCGGGCGGGCGTACGGGCGCTGGGCGGCGGGCTGGAGCCGTACGTGCACGACGACCGCGAGGCGGCCCCCGTCGCCACCACCCTGCGCACCCCGCCGCACATCACGGCCTCGGAGCTGGTGGCCCGCGCCCTGGAGACCGACCCGTCCCTCCCCCTGGCGGCGGGCGGCGGCGCCCTCGCCAAGGAGATGGTCCGCGTCAACCACTACGGCCCCGCCGCCACCCGCGAAACGGTCGACGCCTGCCTGACGGCCCTGTCCAGTGCCCTGACCGCCCTGGGTACCGGGACGGACCTCCGGTCCGCCCTCGAGGCCGGCGCGACCGTCTGGCCCTGAGTACGCCCGCCCCCATGGGCACGGCGGCATTCTTCGGAAACGGATCGACGGGTTACCGGGGCTTGAACAACGGGTAATTCCAGAATTCAGTTCGGGTAGCTGCCCGTATTCTTCTGCCCCGTTTCCGAATGACTAAACACGGAGATTTCGCAAACGCCTGGCGGGGTGATTCGGGAAGGTTCCGTGAGGGTTATGTCGTTGTGACGCACTCCACAAAGCCATCCTTTTTGCCCAGTAATTAACGGGCAAACCCCCACATCACAGCGGTGCTCGCGCGACCGCGCGCCCGCGCGATAACACAGACACCGCGTTCTCGTAAGGCCCGAGCGCGATGCATTTTTCAATTCAGCTCGGTAAGTTCAATTCGCATGACTGCCGCACAAGCAGACCTGCAAACCCCTCACACCGAATTGCCGGAGGCCCCCCGTATCGAGCGCCCCGCGGTCGCCGACGGCGCCGCGCTGTGGCGGCTCGCGAAGGACTCCGGGACGCTGGACGTGAACTCCTCGTACAGCTATCTGCTGTGGTGCCGCGACTTCGCCGCGACCTCCGTCGTGGCGCGCGGCGCCGGCGGAGAGCCGGTCGGCTTCGTCACCGGCTACGTGCGGCCCGACCGCCCGCGCACCCTCCTCGTGTGGCAGGTCGCCGTCGACGCCGCCCACCGCGGCCGGGGCCTGGCCGCCAGGATGCTGGACGCCCTCGCCGAGCGGGTCGCCGCCGAGCACGGGCTGACCTCCCTGGAGACCACGATCACCCCGGGCAACACCGCCTCCGAGCGCCTCTTCGCCTCCTTCGCCGCCCGCCACGGCGCCGGCGTCGAGCGCGAGGTGCTGTTCGCCGGCGAGCAGTTCCCGGACGGGCCGCACGACGCCGAGGTCCTCCACCGCATCGGCCCGGTCGCCCTCTGAAGGCCGGCCCGCCCCGGCCGAACCCCAAGCTTCAGCCCACTTCCCCTCCCTCCCCACCCGAGGAGCGATTCGCCGTGACCATCACCCAGCCCGACCTGAGCGTCTTCGAGACCCTGGAGTCCGAGGTGCGCAGCTACTGCCGCGGCTGGCCCACCGTCTTCGACCGCGCGCGCGGCAGCCGCATGTACGACGAGGACGGCCACGAGTACCTCGACTTCTTCGCGGGCGCCGGCTCCCTCAACTACGGCCACAACAACCCCGTACTGAAACGGGCCCTGATCGACTACCTGGAGCGCGACGGCGTCACCCACGGGCTCGACATGTCGACCACCGCCAAGCGCACGTTCCTGCAGACCTTCCAGGACCTGGTGCTGCGCCCCCGCGACCTGCCGTACAAGGTGATGTTCCCGGGCCCGACCGGGACCAACGCCGTCGAGTCGGCGCTGAAGCTGGCCCGGAAGGTGAAGGGCCGCGAGGCGATCGTGTCGTTCACCAACGCCTTCCACGGCATGTCGCTCGGCTCCCTCGCCGTCACCGGCAACGCCTTCAAGCGGGCCGGCGCCGGTATCCCGCTGGTGCACGGCACGCCCATGCCGTTCGACAACTACTTCGACGGCCGGGTCCCGGACTTCCTGTGGTTCGAGCGGCTGCTGGAGGACCAGGGCTCCGGGCTCAACAAGCCGGCCGCGGTGATCGTCGAGACGGTGCAGGGCGAGGGCGGCATCAACGTGGCCCGCGCCGAGTGGCTGCGCGCCCTGGCGGACCTGTGCGAACGCCAGGACATGCTGCTGATCGTCGACGACATCCAGATGGGCTGCGGCCGCACCGGCGCCTTCTTCTCGTTCGAGGAGGCGGGCATCACCCCGGACATCGTCACCGTGTCGAAGTCCATCAGCGGTTACGGCCTGCCGATGTCGCTGTGCCTGTTCAAGCCGGAGCTCGACGTGTGGGAGCCGGGCGAGCACAACGGCACCTTCCGCGGCAACAACCCCGCCTTCGTCACCGCCACCGCCGCCCTGGAGGCGTACTGGACCGACGGGTCGGCGATGGAGAAGCAGACCCGCGCCCGCGGCGAACTCGTCGAGCAGTGGCTGATCTCGATCACCGAGGAGAACCTCGCCGACGTCAAGGAGTACCGGGGCCGGGGCCTTGTGTGGGGCATGGAGTTCCACGACAAGGGCCGCGCCGAGAAGGTCGCCCGGCGCGCCTTCGAACTCGGGCTGCTGATCGAGACGTCCGGCCCGGAGAGCGAGGTCGTCAAGCTGCTGCCGGCCCTGACCATCACCCACGAGGAGCTGGACGAGGGCCTGAGCACCCTGGCGCGCGCCGTCCGCGAGACCGCCTGACCACGAGTTCCACCCAGCTAGGAGGAAGTACAGCACCGTGATCGTCCGATCGTTCAAGGACATCGAAGGCACCGACCGGCACATCAAGTCGAAGTCCGGCACGTGGGAGAGCAAGCGCATCGTCCTCGCCAAGGAGCGGGTCGGCTTCTCCGTGCACGAGACCATCCTGTACGCCGGGACCGAGACGCAGATGTGGTACGCGAACCACATCGAGGCCGTCGTCTGCACCCGGGGCGAGGCCGAACTGACCGACCGGGAGACCGGGAAGACGTACACGATCACGCCCGGCACCATGTACCTCCTCGACGGCCACGAGCGGCACACGCTCAAGGTCAAGGAGGACTTCCACTGCATCTGCGTGTTCAACCCGCCCGTCACCGGACGGGAGGACCACGACGAGAACGGCGTCTACCCCCTGCTGACCGAGCCCGAGGAGGTGTGATCCGCATGACCGGCACCGTCACCGATCTCTACCCCACCCGCGGCACCACCGAGGTGACCGTTCCGCGCCAGGACCCGGTCGTGTGGGGCTCCCCCGACACGCCCGGTCCGATCGGGGCCGTGGACCTCCAGGCCTTCGAGCGCGACGGCTTCCTCGCCGTCGACCAGCTGATCGACGACGACGAGGTCGCCGTCTGCCGGCAGGAGCTGGACCGGCTGGTGACCGACCCGGCGATCCGGGCCGACGAGCGGTCGATCGTCGAGCCCAAGTCCAAGGAGATCCGCTCGGTCTTCGAGGTGCACAAGCTCAGCGAGGTGTTCGCGCGGCTGGTGCGCGACGAGCGGGTCGTCGGGCGGGCCCGGCAGATCCTCGGCTCGGACGTGTACGTCCACCAGTCCCGGATCAACGTCAAGCCGGGCTTCGGGGCCAGCGGTTTCTACTGGCACTCCGACTTCGAGACCTGGCACGCCGAGGACGGCCTGCCCCACATGCGCACGGTGTCCGTCTCGATCGCGCTGACCGAGAACCTCGACACCAACGGCGGCCTGATGATCGTGCCGGGTTCGCACCGGACGTTCCTCGGCTGCGCGGGGGCGACCCCCGAGGACAACTACAAGAAGTCGCTGCAGATGCAGGACGCGGGCACCCCGTCCGACGAGGCGCTGACCTCGCTGGCGGACGAGCACGGCATCCGGCTGTTCACCGGGAGGGCCGGCTCGGCGACCTGGTTCGACTGCAACTGCATGCACGGCTCCGGCGACAACATCACGCCGTATCCGCGCAGCAACGTCTTCATCGTGTTCAACAGCGTGGAGAACACGGCCGTGGAGCCCTTCGCGGCGCCGGTACGGCGGCCGGAGTTCATAGGGGCGCGGGACTTCACTCCGGTGAGGTGAGCCCTCTGCCGGGGGTCCCGGGGGTCGCCCCCCGGAGGACACAGCATCGGGGCGCGGGACTTCACTCCGGTGAGGTGAGCGGCGGGTGACGACCGGGCAGGGGGCCTCCTCGTGTGGGCCGGGAGGCCCGGAGGCCCCTCCCCCGCTCGGTTCGCTCATCCGGCGAGCGCGTCCAGCAGGCGGTCCACGTCGTCCTCGGTGTTGTAGAGGTGGAAGGCGGCGCGCAGATTGCCCGCCCGGTTCGACACCTCGATGCCCGCCTGGCTCAACTCGCCCTGACGGCCGCCGAGTCCGGGTACGGAGACGATCGGCGAGCCGGGCGCGGGCAGCGGCTCGCGGCCGAGTGAGGCCAGGCCGGCGCGGAACCGGTCGGCCAGCGCGAGGTCATGGGCGCGTACGGCGGACACGCCGAGTTCCTCGAGGAGTTCCAGGGAGCGGCGGGCGCCGGCGTAGGAGAAGAGGGCGGGGCTTTCGTCGAACCGCCGTGCGGAGTGGGCGAGTTCCTCGACCGGGCCGTAGCAGCTGTCCCAGGGGTGCTCGCCCGCCACCCACCCGGCGAACAGCGGCGTCAGGCCGCCGAGGTCTTCGGGCACGACGAGGAAGGCGACGCCGCGCGGGCAGAACAGCCACTTGAAGGCGACGGCGCAGACGTAGTCGTGGGCGCCCGCGTCGAGGTCGAGCCAGCCGGCGGCCTGGGAGGCGTCGACGTAGGTGCGCGCGCCGTGCTCGCGGGCGGCGGCGCGGACGGCGGACAGGTCGGCGACCCGGCCGTCCGCCGACTGTGCGGCGCTGACGGCGACCAGCGCGGTGCCGGGGCGTACGGCGTCGGCGATCTGTTCCAGCGGCACGCTGCGGACCTTCAGGTCCCGGCGTACGTGGAAGGGGTTCACCACGGAGCTGAAGTCGCCCTCCGCGGCAAGGACTTCGGCACCCTCGGGCAGGGACGCCGCGATGAGCCCGGTGTAGACGGCGACCGAGGCCCCGGCCGCCACCCGGCGGGCGGAAACATGGGTGAGCCGGGCGAAGGCGGCGCGGGCCGCCTCCACGTCGGCGAACATGTCGGTCGGTCGTCCGGCGGCGGCCGCCTCGACGGCGGTGCGCAGCGCCTGGACGGTACGGGCCGGCAGCAGTCCGGTGCTCGCGGTGTTCAGGTAGGTGTTCTTCGGGGCGAACTCGGTGCGGACGAGGGTCTCGAAGGTCTCCATAGGACCACTGTGCGGCCCCGCGAAGTCATAGTCCATCGCGAATTCTCACGCGGTATCGCAAAGCCCTGCTTATGGATGGGCCCTGACCTGCGGCGCCGCACCGCTGGTCACGTCCGGGGCACCGCGCATCCGTCCGGTCCGCAGGCGTCCGCGTCGCCGTCGGCGTCCTGGACCAGGGTGAGGGACGGGCGCTGACCCCAGGCCTGGGCGAGGGCGCGGGAGAAGACCTCGGCGGGCTGGGCCCCGGAGACGCCGTAGGTGCGGTCCAGGACGAAGAAGGGCACGCCGGTGGCGCCGAGCTGTGCGGCCTCCTGCTCGTCGGCGCGGACCTCGGCGGCGTAGGCGTCGGGGTCGGCGAGCACCGCGCGTACCGCGTCGGCGTCCAGGCCCGCGGCGACGGCCAGTTCGACGAGGCGTTCGTCGCCCTCGGTGAAGACGGACCGCTCCTCGGCGAAGTTCGCCGCGTAGAACGCGTCCAGCAGCTCGCTCTGCCTGCCGTGCTCCTTGGCGAGGTGCAGCAGGCGGTGCATGTCGAAGGTGTTGCCGTGGTCGCGGCCCCGGGTGCGGTAGGCGAGGCCCTCGGCGGCGGCCTGCCGGCCCAGGTTGTCCTCACCGGCCTGCGCCTGCGCCTCGCTCATGCCGTACTTGGCGGTGAGCATGGTGATCACGGGCTGCGCGTCGCCCTTGGCCCGGTGCGGGTCCAGCTCGAAGGACCGGTGCACCACCTCGACCCGGTCCCGGTGCTCGAACCCGGCCAGGGCCTTCTCGAAGCGCGCCTTCCCGACGTAGCACCAGGGGCATGCGATGTCCGACCAGATCTCGACGCGCATCTTCTCGTTCACTCCAGTTCACACGACTCGGGCGGAGGCACCCCTCCACCAAGTCCGTGAACCTTCAACCAGCCCGCTTCATTCCCCACCCGGGGCGTACCGCAGACACAGGTCCGCGTCGGCCTCCGCCTCGGCGGGCAGCGGGGTGCGGATCACCGGAGCACAGCCCCGGTTCCTCAGCTGCCGTCGCGCAGGTCTGCCGGCCAGGTGGGGCGGTATTCGATGTGGTCGTAGGTGACCACGCAGCCCTCGCCCAGGGGGGACTGGGTCATGAAGCCGACGAGGGCCGCGCCCGTCTCCTTCTCGGTGCCGAGGGTGAACAGGCGGACGAAGGTCCAGTGGCTGCCGTCGCGGGAGGCGTGGAAGGCGAAGGCACGCCCGGTGCGGCTCACCCGCAGCCACACCGAACTGCCTTCCACCGTGAAGGAGTTCGCGTCGTCGGAGTGGCCCCGGGTGACCACCGTGCAGACGGTGGGCACGTCCGGGGAGTACTCCAGGCAGAGCTTGGCCCACGCCCGCTCGCCGACGTGGACGTAGAGCGCGCCGGCGTCGAAGGAGGCGCTGAAGCCGACCGTCACCCGGGCGATCAGCTGGAAGTCGCCCTCCGGCGCCCCGAGCAGGCGGGGCGCGTCGGAGGCCGGGTCCAGCGCCTCGCCGGCGGGCGGCACGAACCGGTCCTGCCGGGGACCGGCCCATCCGGACAGCATGCCGTCCTCGTGCTCCCAGTGCCCGTCAGGGCCGTAGGTGCGAAGGGCGAAGGGAAGTTCGGGCAGCTCCACGTCCATGCCCGCAGTCTCCCAGCCGCCGCACCCGGACCCGTCGGGGCCCCCGGGATCTCAGCGTTCCAGGCGGCCGTCGAACCGGCGGGGCAGCCCGAGGGGGTTGTCGTCGCGCAGCTCCGGCGGGAGGAGGGCCTCGGGGGTGTTCTGGTAAGCGACCGGGCGCATCCAGCGTTCGATCGCCGTACCGCCCACCGACGTGGACGTGGAGGTGGTGGCCGGGTAGGGGCCCCCGTGGTGCTGGGCGGGGGCGACCGCCACGCCCGTCGGCCAGGCGTTGACGAGCACGCGCCCGGCGAGCGGGGTCAGTTCGGCGAGCAGTTCCGCGCCGCGCCCCTCGCCGGCCGCCTCGGCGTCGGACAGGTGCACGGTCGCGCTGAGGTTGCCCGGCAGCCGGGACAGTACGGCGGTCGCCTCGCTCTCGTCCTCGTAGCGCGCCACCACCGTCACCGGCCCGAAGCACTCCTCAAGGAGCAGGTCGTGGGCGCCCTCGGCCGCCAGCCGGCGCGCCGGGACCATGAGGAAGCCCGCGCTCACGGTGTGTTCGCCGTCCGCGCCCGGGGTGACCGGCGACTCGACGTCCTCCAGGCCGGCGCGCTCGGCGACCCCGGCGACGAAGTTGTCCCGCATCCGGTGGTCGAGCAGCACACCGGGGCGGGTGTCGCCGACCGCGTCCGTCAGTGACTTGACCAGCCGGTCGCCCGCCGCGCCCGCCGGCGCCAGGACGAGGCCGGGCTTGACGCAGAACTGCCCGACACCCAGGGTCACCGACCCGGCGAGCCCGGCCCCGATGGCCTCGGCCCGCTCGGCCGCGGCCGCCTCGGTCACCAGGACCGGGTTGAGCGATCCCAGCTCGCCGTGGAAGGGGATCGGCACGGGCCGCGCGGCCGCCGCGTCGAACAGCGCCCGCCCGCCGCGCACCGAGCCGGTGAACCCGGCCGCGGCGACCAGCGGGTGCCTGATGAGTTCGAGGCCCGCCTCGAAGCCGTGCACCAGACCGACGACGCCACGAGGTATGCCGTGCTCGTCCGCCGCGTCCCGCAGCACCCGCGCGACCAGTTCGGACAGCGCCGGGTGGTCCGGGTGGGCCTTGACGACGACCGGGCACCCCGCGCCCAGCGCGCTCGCGGTGTCGCCGCCGGCGACCGAGAAGGCGAAGGGGAAGTTGGAGGCGGAGTACACGGCGACGACGCCGAGCGGCACCTTGTAGCGGCGCAGGTCCGGGACCGGCGGGGTGGCGGTGTCGTCGGGGTGGTCGATGATCACGTCGAGGAAGGCGCCCTCGTCGACGATGTCCGCGAAGGCCCGCAGCTGGTAGCAGGTCCGGGCCAGTTCCCCGGTGAGCCGGACCGGACCGAGCGCGGTCTCGGCGTCGGCGGCCTCGACGAGCTGGTCCCGGGCGGCCTCCAGACGGTCCGCGGCGGTGCGCAGGAAGGCCGCCCGCACGGCGCGGTCGGCCAGCGCGCCGCGCGCCGCGTGGGCGGCCCGGACGGCGGCGTCCACCTCTTGGGCTGTGGCCTCCACCGCAACCTGTTCCCGCTGCTTCCCGGTACGGGGATCGACACTCCAGACTGGTGCTGCTGCCACCGCGGGTCCCTCCACATGTCTTGCCGCAGTACGTACGTCATCCTCAGGGGTGTTCGATATACTGAACGCTGTCTCTGATGATGAATATGGTGTCCGAGACTATATCTCCGAAGTTCTCGTCCAACGAAGGGGTCAAGGGCGATGTCGGCAGCCGATACAGGCGGCGGGGCGCAGGTCAAGTCCGCGGTGCGGACCGTGGAATTGCTCGAGTACTTCGCCGGCCGGCCCGGTATGCACTCCCTGGCCGCGGTCCAGGAGGCCGTCGGCTATCCCAAGTCCAGCCTGTACATGCTGCTGCGCACCCTGGTCGAGCTCGGCTGGGTGGAGACCGACGCGACCGGCACCCGGTACGGCATCGGGGTGCGGGCGCTGCTGGTGGGCACCTCCTACATCGACGGCGACGAGGTCGTCGCGGCGGCCCGGCCGACCCTGGACCGCCTCTCCGACGACACCACCGAGACGATCCACCTCGCGCGCCTGGACGGCACCAACGTCGTCTACCTCGCCACCCGGCAGTCGCAGCACTACCTGCGCCCCTTCACCCGCGTCGGCCGCCGCCTGCCCGCCCACTCCACCTCCCTGGGCAAGGCGCTGCTGAGCACGTACTCCGACGAGCAGGTCCGCAAGATGCTCCCGGAGACCCTGCCCGCGCTGACCGAGCACACCATCACCGACCGCGAGAAGCTGATCGCGGAACTGCACCAGATCCGCGAGCAGGGGTACGCGGTGGACCGCGAGGAGAACACCCTGGGCCTGCGCTGCTTCGGCGTGGCGATCCCGTACCGCACCCCGGCGCGGGACGCGATCAGCTGCTCGATCCCGGTCGCCAGGCTGACGCCGGCGCACGAGCAGACGGTCAAGGACGCCCTCTTCGACGCACGTGACCGCCTGACCCTCGCCACCCGGAGGCTGTGAGACATGAACGTCGTGCTCCGCGAGGTCCACGACAGCGATCTGCCGGTGTTCTTCCGGCAGATGAACGACCCGGAGGCGCTGCGGATGGCGGCCTTCACCCCGAAGGACCCGGCCGACCGCGACGCCTTCGACGCGCACTGGCGGAAGATCCGCGCCTCCTCGGACGTGCCCCGCACGATCCTGGCGGACGGTGACGTGGTCGGCACCGCCGCGGTGTACGGCGAGCCGGGCGAGCGCGAGGTCACCTATTGGATCGACCGCGCCTACTGGGGCCGGGGCATCGCCACGGCCGCGCTCGCCGCGCTGCTGGCCGAGGTCCCCGAGCGCCCGCTGTACGCCCGCGCGGCGGCGGACAACGCGGGCTCGCTGCGGGTGCTGGGCAAGTGCGGCTTCCGGCGGACCGCCACGGCCCGGGGGTTCGCCGAGGCGCGCGGCGAGGAGATCGACGAGGTGGTCCTGACGCTGCGCGACTGAGCCGCGCGACCGGGACGTCCCCGTCCTCGCCGTCGCCCTCGCCGTCGCCCTCGCCCTCGCCCTCGCCCTCGCATGAACGTCCGATGAGAAACCGGGGCGGAAGGGAACGATTCCCTCCCGTTCGTTCGTCCCTCTGTGCGGGATGAACAAGACGATCAGGCGGGCATCCGTCTTCACGCTGCTGCTCGTGTTCGCTCTGCTGGTCAGGGCGACCTGGGTGCAGTTCTACGACGGCAAGGCCCTCGCGGACGACAAGGCCAACCGGCGCAAGGCGATCGAGACGTACTCGCAGCCGCTGGGGAACATCGTCGTGGGCGGCAGCGCGGTCACCGGATCCGCGCAGACCACCAGCGGCGACCTCAAGTACAAGCGCACGTACAAGAAGGGCGAGCTGTACGCCGCGGTGACGGGCTACAGCTCCCAGGTGTACGGGGCGACCCAACTGGAGGGCGTCTACCAGGACCTCCTGGACGGCACCGACAGCCGGCTGAGGAACCCGCTCGACACCATCACCGGCAAGCGCGCCACCCCGGGCGACGTGATCACCACGATCGACCCGGACGTGCAGAAGGCGGCCTACGACGCGCTCGGCGGCAAGAAGGGCGCGGCCGTCGCCATCGACCCGGCCACCGGCAGGATCCTCGCGGTCGTCTCCACGCCCTCCTACGACCCGGGCGTGCTCAGCACGGGCGGCAAGAGCGCCTGGCAGCGGCTGACCGAGGACCCCGACAAGCCCATGACCAACCGCGCGCTGCGCCAGCCGCTGCCGCCGGGTTCGACGTTCAAGCTGGTCGTGGCGGCGGCCGCGCTGGAGGACGGGCTGTACCCGTCGGTGGACGCGAAGACCGACAGCCCGGACCCGTACCGCCTGCCGGGCACCACCCGCGACCTGTCCAACGAGAACCCGAACGCGCCCTGCAAGAACGCCACGATCCGCACCGCCCTGCAGTACTCCTGCAACAACGTCTTCGCCAAGATGGCCGTCGACCTCGGCCAGGACAAGGTGCGGGCGATGGCGGAGCGCTTCGGCTTCGACGACCGCTCGCAGGACGTGCCCGTGCGGGCGTACACGAGCGTCTACCCCAAGGACATGGACAAGGCGCAGACCGGGCTGACCGGCATCGGGCAGTTCGACGTCACCGCCACCCCGCTGCAGATGGCGATGGTGTCGGCGGCCATCGCCCACGGCGGCGAGCTGGTCTCCCCGCACATGGTGTCGCGGACCACCGACGGCGGCGGCAACGTGCTGGAGAACTACGACGACCACCCCGGCAGCAAGCGGATCGTCAGCTCCTCCACCGCCGCCCAGCTGCGGTCGGCGATGCGGACGGTCGTCGAGCAGGGCACGGGCACCAACGCCCGCCTGTCCGGGGTGACCGTGGGCGGCAAGACGGGCACCGCCCAGCACGGCGAGAACAACAGCCAGGTGCCCTACGCCTGGTTCACCTCCTACGGCACCTCCGACTCGACCGGCAAGCAGGTGGCGGTCGCGGTGCTCGTGGAACAGTCCGACGCGGCCCGCTCCGAGGTCAGCGGCAACGGGCTGGCCGCGCCGGTGGCCAAGGCGGTGATGCGGGCCGCGCTGAAGAACTGAGCCCGGACCCGGTGGGGCCGGCAGGTCACTTCACGCCGAGCACCTGCTCCACCGGGTCGATCGCGAAGTAGACGAGGAACAGCGCCGAGACGCCCCACAGCAGCCAGTTGACCTCGCGGGCCTTGCCGAGCACCGCCTTGATGACGACGTACGACAGGAAGCCGGCGCCGATGCCGTCGGTGATGGAGTACGTGAACGGCATCGCGGCGATGGTGAGGAAGGCCGGGATGGCGATCTCGTAGCGGTCCCAGTCGATGTGCTTGACGTGGGTCATCATCAGGAAGCCCACCGCGATCAGCGCGGGCGCGGCGGCCTGGAGCGGGACGATGGTCAGCAGCGGGGTGAGGAAGAGCGCCAGGCCGAACAGGCCGCCGGTGACCAGGTTGGCGAAGCCGGTGCGGGCGCCCTCGCCGACGCCCGCGGCGGACTCGATGTAGGCGGTGTTGGAGGAGGCGGAGCCGACGCCGCCCGCGATCGCGGCGGCGCCGTCGATGAACAGCACCCGCCCGATGCCGGGCACCTGGCCCCGCTCGTCGAGCAGTCCGGCCTCGGCGCTGATGCCGACGATGGTGCCCATGGCGTCGAAGAAGTCCGACAGGATGAGGGTGAAGACCAGCAGGACCACGGTGAGCGCGCCGGCCTTGCCGAAGCCGCCGAACAGGCTGAAGTGACCCACCAGCCCGAAGTCGGGGGCGGCCACGGCCTTGTCGGGGACCTTGGGCGTGGTCAGGCCCCAGCTCTTCACGTCGGCGACGGCGTTGACGACGATCGCGACCACCGTCATCGTGACGATGCTGATCAGGATCGCGCCCTTCACCTTCCGCGCCAGCAGCGCGATGGTCAGCAGCACCCCGAGGCAGAAGACCAGCACGGGCCAGCCGGTCAGCCGGCCCACGGCGCCGAGCTGCACGGGCACGGTGGTGCCGGCGGCGTCCGGGATGCGGCTGACGAAGCCGGCGTCGACGAAGCCGATGAAGGCGATGAACAGGCCGATGCCGACGCCGATGGCCTGCTTGAGCTGCTGCGGGATGGCGTTCATGATCGCCTCGCGCAGTCCGGTGAGCACCAGCACACAGATCAGGACGCCCTCGATCACCACCAGGCCCATCGCGTCCGCCCAGCTCATCAGCGGGGCGATCTGGAAGGCGACGACGGCGTTGAGGCCGAGGCCGGCGGCGATGGCGAGCGGCAGGTTGCCGCCGACGCCCATGATGAGCGTCATGACACAGGCCACCAGGGCGGTGGCGGTGACCAGTTGGCCGGTGTCCAGCTGGTGGCCGAACTTGTCCTTGGCACTCCCCAGGATGATCGGGTTCAGGACGAGGATGTAGGCCATGGTGAAGAACGTGGCGAGACCGCCGCGTATCTCCCGGCCGAGGGTGGAGCCGCGTTCGGTGATTCTGAAGAAGCGGTCTACGCCGCCCGCTGCCTGCGGCGCGGCACTTGGCCGGCCGACCGCCTTCTGCGTGTCCGACATGCCTGGACTCCTCGGGGTGCCTGAGTGATCGGTGCGCGGATGCTGGCTGGATTGTTCCCCCGGCGGACCGGTTTCAGGTTGAGCCCGTGTTACGGAATCGCCGTCACTCGGCATCGGCGCGAACGCCCCCGCCCGGGCGTGAGGGCCGGACGGGGGCGTTGGCGAAGGCGTGCGGACGGCGCGCGCTAGCTGACGAAGTACGTCGGGTTGGGCAGCTTGTACGTGCGGTCGGCGTGGCCGCCGTCGAGGTCGGAGTACTGGTCGCCGAAGTTGGCGACGATGTCGTACCCGAGGTCCTCGATGTGCTTGCGGGTGCCGGACTTGTACTGGACGGTGGTGCACTTCCAGGCGCCCGGGGTGGCGCAGTCGGCCAGGTAGGCGGGCGGGTTGGCCGCGTCCTTGAGGAACATGTGGGCGGCGTCGAGGTTGACGTCGGCGCCGACCTTCTTGAGGTTGTCCACGGCGGCGGTGCGCTGGGCCTCGCTCAGGCCCGAGTTGTAGAACACCTCGACGCCCTTGCTCGCCGCGTACCGCACGAGCTCGGGGCTGCCGAAGACCTCCGGCCGGTCGGCGCGGTTGACGTAGGCGGCCCAGCTGGCCGAGTTGTAGGTGTAGTTGTAGCGCTTCTCGTAGTCGAGGCTGAGCAGCAGGGTGTCGTCGATGTCGAAGACGACGGCCGGCTTCTCGCCCCGGTGGTGCGCCTTGCGGGCGGCCTTGTCGATGTACCGCTTGGCGTCGGCGTCGATGCGCGCCAGGTCCTTGGCGTACGGGCTGTCCGGGGACGCCTGGTAGACGCCGTTGGCGTCGGGCGCGGTGCCGTAGTAGGTGTCGATGTCCTTCACCAGGAGCCCGATGTTGTACGGCTCGCGGGTGGAGTTGGCCGTCGACTGCCCGGCTCCGGCGGCACCGGCGCCGTAGAGCGCACCGCCGGCGAGAGCGCAACTGGCAACGAGAGCCGCCGCTCCGAGGGACTTCCGCATGAAATCTCCGCGTCAGATGGGTTGGTTGATGCACCAGGTCACGCACTGTCTACGCGCATCACACACCCTCGCGCGAGGGGAGTTACCCGATCGATACACAACCCACCCGAACAGCGGATTTCCCCCCTTGGGCGCTCCATGACCGCCTTTGACCCACCTCACCTCCAGATCGCGGTGGCCATGGCCAGGACGCGCTGGGCGACGCGGATCTCCCGGTACGAAGAGGCTTCGGCCTTGATGCCTCAGTCGGCGGTGGACTGCCGGGCAGCCTGGAGCAGGCGGTCGAGGTTGCCGAACGCGACAGCGCTGCCAAGGGGGTTGGCGTAGTCGCGGGAGTGCACGTCGCGTCAATCCGTAACGAAACCCGCGAGGGCTTCTGCCCTGTGTGCGGCAGCCCTCTGCCGGCCGCGGCAACCGGGCGTCCCCGCCGGTACTGCGGCGACGCCTGCCGCCAGAAGGCCCATCGGCTGCGCGCTCGCTGGACGGGACCCGGCCACGAAGACGTACGTCGCCCGCGGAGTCGCCGAGGGCAAGACCTCCCGTGAGGCCCAGCGGTGCCTCAGGCGTGCCATCCGGGACGGGCCGGGGTCAGCCCGTGTACGGGTCGGGGACGTTGCCGGGGCGGGACAGGAACTCGAAGTCGCAGCCGGTGTCGGCCTGGGTGATCTGGTCGGTGTACAGCGCGCCGTAGCCGCGCTCGTAGCGCACGGGCGGCGGGGTCCACTCGGCCCGGCGCCGCGCCAGTTCCTCGTCGTCCACGTCGAGCCGGAGGGTGCGCGCCGGCACGTCGAGGGTGACCGGGTCGCCGGTGCGCACCAGCGCGAGCGGCCCGCCGACGTACGACTCGGGCGCCACGTGCAGCACACACGCGCCGTAACTGGTGCCGCTCATGCGCGCGTCGGAGATCCGCACCATGTCGCGCACACCCTGCCTGAGCAGGTGGTCCGGGATGGGCAGCATGCCGTACTCGGGCATGCCCGGGCCGCCCTTGGGGCCGGCGTTGCGCAGCACGAGCACGCTGTCGGCGGTGATGCCGAGCGCGGGGTCGTCGATGGTGCGCTGCATGGTCCGGTAGTCGTCGAAGACGACCGCCGGGCCGGTGTGCCGAAGCAGGCGCGGCTCGGCGGCGATGTGCTTGATGACGGCGCCGTCCGGGCACAGGTTGCCGCGCAGCACGGCGACCCCGCCCTCGGCCGCGACCGGGTTGTCACGCGGGCGGATCACGTCGTCGTCGTGCACACGGGCGCCCGCGATCTGCTCGCGCAGGGTGTCGTGCGCGACGGTCGGGCGGTCCAGGTGGAGCAGGTCGGGGATGCGGGAGAGGAAGCCGGGCAGGCCACCGGCGAAGTGGAAGTCCTCCATGAGGTACTTCCGGCCGCCGGGGCGGACGTTGGCGAGGACCGGGACCGTGCGGGCGATCCGGTCGAAGTCGTCGAGAGTGAGCCGCACGCCCGCGCGGCCCGCCATGGCGATCAGGTGGATCACGGCGTTGGTGGAGCCGCCGAGGCCGAGGACGGTGGTGACCGCGTCCTCGAAGGCCTCGCGGGTGAGGATGCCCGACAGCCTGCGGTCCCGGTGGACCAGTTCGACGGCCGTCGTCCCGGCCTTCGCCGCCATCCGCTCGTGCCCGGAGTCCACGGCCGGGATGCTGGAGGCGCCCGGCACGGTGACGCCGAGCACCTCGGCGGCGGCGGTCAGGGTGGAGGCGGTGCCCATGGTCATGCAGTGGCCCGGCGAGCGGGCCAGTCCGCTCTCCAGGCCGGCCATCTCGCAGTCGCCGATGAGACCGGCCCGCCGGTCGTCCCAGTACTTCCACATGTCGGTGCCGGAGCCGAGCACCTCGCCCCGCCAGTGGCCCGGCAGCATGGGACCGGCGGGCACGAACACGGTGGGCAGGCCGACGCTGGCCGCGCCCATGAGCAGCGCGGGCGTGGACTTGTCGCAGCCGCCCATCAGGACCGCCCCGTCGACCGGGTAGGAGCGCAGCAGCTCCTCGGTCTCCATGGCGAGCATGTTGCGGTACAGCATCGGGGTGGGCTTCTGGAAGGTCTCGCTGAGCGTGGCGACGGGGAACTCCAGCGGGAAGCCGCCCGCCTGCCACACCCCGCGCTTGACCGCCTGGGCGCGCCCGCGCAGGTGGACGTGGCAGGGGTTGATGTCGGACCACGTGTTGAGGATCGCGACGACCGGCTTGCCCAGGTGCTCCTCGGGCAGGTAGCCGAGCTGACGGGTGCGGGCGCGGTGGCTGAAGGAGCGCAGGCCGTCGGTGCCGTACCACTGGTGGCTGCGCAGCTCCTCGGGGCGCCTGCGGTGCGCGGGGGCGCTCATGCCGGCCACGCGGCCACGATGGCGGCGACCCGGGCGCGCTCGCCCGGCGGGAGCGTCCTGCCCGGGGGGCGTACGTCCCTGCGGCACAGGCCGAGCGAGGCGAGGGCCTCCTTGACCACGGTGACGTTGCCGGCGGAGCCGTCGGCGGCGCGCAGCTCCTCGAAGCGGCGGATCCGCTCCCACACCTTCATCGCGGCCGGGTAGTCGCCGGCCCGCAGCGCCTCGATCATGTCGCGGGAGACGGACGGGGCGACGTTGACCAGTCCGGAGGTGAAGCCGGTGGCGCCGGCGGAGAAGTAGGAGGGGGCGTAGGGCTCGGCGAGGCCGGCCACCCACACGAAGCGCTCCAGGCCCGCGTCCCGGGCGAAGGCGGCGAAGCGGGCCGCGTCCGGGACCGCGTACTTGACGCCGATCACGTTGGGGCAGGAGTCGGCGAGTTCGGCGAGGCGGGCGCCGGGCAGCCGGGCGTCGCGGATGTAGGGCACGACGCCGAGGGCGGGCACGGCCTCGGCGATGGTGCGGTGGTAGTCGACCCAGCCGCCCTGGGAGACGTAGGGGTGGACGGGCTGGTGGACCATCACCATCGTGGCGCCCAGGTCGCGGGCGTGCCGGGCGGAGGCGACCGCCGTGGGCAGGTCGTGGCCGACGCCGGCCAGGACGCTCGCCCGGTCGCCGGCCTCCTCGACGGTCAGCTCGGTGACCAGCCGCCGTTCCTCGGGGGTCAGGGCGTAGAACTCGCCGGTGTTGCCGTTGGGGGTGAGGGTGGTGACGCCGCCCTCAAGCAGCCGGCGCAGCAGCGCCCGGTGGGTCTCCCGGTCGACGCCGCCGTCCTCGCCGAACGGGGTCACCGGGATCGCCACCACGTCGGCCAGGGCCGCCCGCTGGGTCTCGAACGTCGCGCTGGTCATACCCGCCCTCCCGGCACGGGGACTTCGGGGGCTGCGGAGACATCGGGCGCTCCGGGGCCCGCGGGGACCTCGGGGGTTCCGAGAGCGTCGGCGGTTTCGGGGGCCTCCGGGAAGGCCCGCCGTACGAAGGACGCGATGTGGGCGTGCAGGGCGCGGGCCGCGCCGTCGGCGTCCCCCTCCGCGGCGAGCCGCAGGATCCCGCGGTGCTCGGCGGCCTCCCGCTCCCAGGAGGGGTCGGCGGACCAGGCGACCGTGGAGACCAGCGCCGCCTGGTCGCGGAGCTCGTCGAGCATCCTGCCGAGCAGCGGGTTGCCGCAGGGCAGGTACAGGGCTCGGTGGAACTCCCGGTTGGCGAGGGAGCGTTCGGCGGTGTCGGCGGCCTCGTCGGCGCGCTCGAGCGCGTCGCGGGCGGCGTCCAGGGGCGCGCCGCGCCGCACCGAGCGCCGGAGGGCCTCCGGTTCCAGCAGCAGCCGTACGTCGTAGACCTCGCGCGCCATGGCGGCGTCCACTTCGCGCACCGTCACGCCCTTGTACTGGCTCATCACCACCAGTCCGGTGCCGGCCAGGGTCTTCAGCGCCTCGCGCACCGGGGTCTTGGAGACCCCGAACAGCGCGGCGAGCTCGGTCTCGACCAGGGCCTGACCGGGCGTCAGCCGGCCTGTGAGGATGCGGCGTTTGATCCCTTCCAGCACGACCTGCGTGCGGGAGGGGATCGGCGTGGGCACAGAGGTCATGCGCGCCTCCCGGTGTCGCGTGCGGCGAACTGGCGTATGGCGTCTCATATATGACGTACGAAGTACGACGCGTCGAAGGTAGGAGGGGCAAGCGGTTTCGTCAACGCCTCCGGCAGGACGGGCGCAGGGACGGCGAACCGTCCGCTCGTCAGGAACCGAGGACGTCAGAAGGTGAGGACGTCGCCCTCGCGGGCGGCGGCCACCCGGTCGCCGAAGACGGCGGCGGCGCGCTCGGCGGCCGACTCGCGGGAGAGAGCGGGACCCACGTGGGTGAGGAGGAGTTCGCGCGCGCCCTTGCCCCAGGCGGCCGCGTCCTCGGGCGTCAGATGGACCTGGTGTTCGCCTTCGCGATGGATGTCGAGGTCGGCCTCGCACAGGAACACGTCGGCGCGGCGGGCGAGTTCGGCGAGCGCGTCGCAGGGGCCGCTGTCGCCGGAGTAGGCCAGGACGCTGCCCTGGCATTCGGCGCGCAGCCCGTAGGCCTCGACGTCGTGGACGACGGCGCGGGCGGACAGGCGCAGGTTCCAGTGGCGTGCCTCGTGCCCGTCGTGCAGCGGCCGGAAGTCCAGGATGCCGCGCAGGAATCCGGCGTCGGGGCGGCCGAAGAAGCCCGCGAGGCGCCGGGGCAGGTCGGCGGGCGCGTAGACGGGGACGGGCGCCGGCGGGGTCATGCCGCCGAAGGCGAAGGCGTAGACGGCGGCCAGCAGGTCGGCGGTGTGGTCCGCGTGGACGTGGGAGATCCAGATCGCCGTGAGCCGCGCCGGGTCGGTGTGCCGCTGCAACTGGGCGAAGGTGCCGGGCCCGGCGTCCACCCACACCTCGGCGCCGCCCCCGCGCAGCAGATAGCCGGAGCAGGGGCGGCCGGGGCCCGGGTGCGGGGATGCGGTGCCGAGGACGGTGAGGCTCAGGGGCATGGTGGGGAGCGTACGGTCAGGGCGTCCCGCCTGCTCCTCTTTCCGCCCGTTCGGCCGGTCCTGGCCGGTTCACGGCTTCCAGCCCGGATCCCGTCCGCTGAGCCCGACCGTCCGGTCCAGCAGCGGGGCGCCGTCGGGGACGGGCACGGCCGGTCCGAACGGGCCCTCGCCCTGCCGCAGGTCGCCGGGGGCCGCCCGGAGGAAGCCGTACGACGCCTCGAGCGCGACCGGGTCGGGCGCGTACTCCAGGCCGGTGGCCCGCGCCAGGTCCCAGCCGTGGATCACCAGTTCGTCGGCCGCCACGGCAGCGGCGACCGCGCCCGGCAGGTCGACGCCGCCGGCCCGGGTCATGCCGGTCCAGGCGGCGGGGTCGCGCCAGGCGTCGGCGAGGTCGTCCAGCGCCTTGGGCAGATCCCCGCGCCAGCCGGGCCCGATGTCGGGGAGGGCCGTGTTCGCTCGGGTGTCGGTGGTGGCGCCCAGGTCCTTGCGGGCGGCGTCGCGGAAGGCGACCGACAGTCCCAGCAGGTGCCCGAGCAGGTTGCGCACCGCGAAATCCGGGCACGGCGTCGGCGCGGCGAGCTGGTCGTCGCGCACCCTTTCGGCCAGGCGGGCGACGGCACGGGCCTGCGGCCCGAGATCGAAAGCGGTGTCACTCATGGTCTGCTCCTCGAGTCCTCGCGTTCCCTATGAAGGACAGACCCCCGTTCCGCCGGAAACTCATCGACGGGCCCCCGGCGAAGCACCACGCCGCGATCACCGGATCGCACAGGGCGCAGCCGAAGGAGGAGTCGTGGGCGAAGGGGACGATCGGGTTGCCCTTGAGGTGGTGCACGACGTCCCAAGCGGTGTGCAGCAGCCAGCCGGCGCCGATGAAGGCCCAGGAGTCCAGGCCCCGGTAGGCGACGTAGGTGAGCAGCGCCGTGAAGACGAACTCCCAGCCGCCGAGCCCGCCGCCGCTGAGGTAGGCGGCGCCCGCGCCCGCCACCATGATCGCGTTGATACGGCGGCGGTGCGGTTCGCGCGGGAGGGACAGGACGAGGACGTAGAGGGCGCCGATGACGACCGGCATGACGTAGCGCAGCATGCGGCCGACGCTAGGCCGCCGTCCGCACCGGGCACAGCGGGATCAGTGACAGGTTCCGACGGATGTCCGCCTGGCCGGGGCCCGCGCTGCGGCACCTGCCCCATCCGCGCGGCGGGGCCTTAGGGCCACGATCGGCAGGCATGACGAGGACGCGATCGACGACGGGACGGGCGAAGGAGCCGCCGGGGGAATGGGCTCTGGCGCGGGTGGTGCGCGACCGGGAGGCGGGGCTGTGTCTGGCGGCGGTGGTGGTCTCCGGGTTCGGCACGTCCGCGCTGTGGCTGGTTTCGGGCGTGTGGGTCAGGGACCTCACCGGCTCGGACGGCCTGGCCGCGCTGTGCCTGCTCGCCCTGTGGGCGCCCGCCCCGGCCGGGCCGCTGTTCGGCACGCTCGCCGACCGCGTGCGCCGCGGGCCGCTGCTGATCGGCGCGAACCTCCTGCTCGCGGTCCTTGTGCTCACCCTCCTCACCGTCCACTCCCCCGCCCGGCTGTGGGTGGTCTACGCGGTCCTGTTCGCCTACGGCGCGATCGGCGTCGTGCACGACGCGGCGAAGTCGGCGCTGGTCGCCACCGCCGTGGATCCCGCGCTGCTCGGCGACTTCAACGGGCTGCGCACCAGTGCCAGCGAGGGCATGAAGCTGCTGGCGCCGCTCGCGGGCGCGGGTCTGTACGCGGCGTACGGCGGACCCTGCGTGGCCCTGCTGGACGCGGCCACGTTCGCGGTCGCCGCCGGGCTGTACGCGCTGCTGCGGGTGCGCGAGGGCGGACCGGCGCCGTTGCCCGGTTCGTGGCGCGAGCGCACCCGCGCGGGTGTGCGGAGCCTGCGGGAGCACGCGGGTCTGCGGGCGCTGGTGACGGCCGGGGGCGCCACGATGCTGTGCGCGGGCGTGAACGGCGCGCTGGTCTGGGCGGTCGTGGACGGCCTCGGGCACGCCCCCGCCTACGCGGGGCTGCTGTACGCGGTCCAGGGGGCCGGCTCGGTCGTGACCGGGCTCCTCTCGGGGTCCGCGCTGCGCCGCCTCGGCGGCCCCCGCTTCGCGGCGTACGGCATCGCCCTGACCGGGGCGGCGGTGGCCCTGCGGGCGGTGCCGTCCGACGCGGTGGTCCTCGGCTGCTCGGCGGCGATCGGAGCGGGGCTGCCCTGCGTGCTGATCGCGGTGTTCACCGCCGTGCAGCGCGAGACCCCGCCCGAGCTGCTCGGCCGGGTGGCCGCCACCGCCGACACCCTGGTCTTCGTGCCGAACGTGGCCGGGCTCGCGCTGGGAGCCGGTGCGGTGGAGGCGGCCGGCCACCGCCTGCCGCTGGTCCTCGCGGGCGCGGGACTGCTGCTGACGGCGGCCCTGCTGCGTCAGAGTTCCGCGAGAGCCGCGCGCACCGCCGCCAGGTCCTCGTCCGATGCCAGCCCCGCGTGATACAGCCGCAGTTCGGTCGCACCGAGGTCCCGCGCGCGGCGGGCGTCCCGGGCGAGTGCGGCGGGCCGGCCGCCCATGCCCGAGACGATGGTGAAGTTGGCGGCCAGCACCGAGTCCGGCCGCGCCCGTTCGGCGAACGGGGTCAGCGGTCCGGCTCCGTCCGTGCAGGGCACGACCACGCCGTCCGCGACGGAGAGGATGTGCGCGGGGTCCACTCCGGCGTTGGCGCCGCAGTGGTACGACACGGGGTCGGCGTGCAGCAGTACCCGGAAGCCCTCGGGGGCCGCCGCCCGTACGGCGGCCACCGCCGTCTCCTGGAGGGTGCGGGCGGTGTCGTCGCGCCAGGCGCGGGTGAGGGCCGCGCTCCGCTCGCCGAGCAGCTTCTCCACCCCGGCCCAGCCGCCGCCGGACGGCACGGCCTGTCGCCACACCGGCTCCAGCGCGGCGCGCACGGCCCCGGCCAGCCCGTCGGGGTCGAGGCCGAGTCCGGCGTACCCGGCACGACAGTCCGGGCAGAAGCACAGGGACATCAGGTACTGCCCCGCGTCGCCGAGGACCACCCCGGCGGTCTTGTCGTGGCCGTGCGGATGGGCGAGCCCGTACCAGCCGAGCGACTCCAGCTCGGTGCCCCGCGCCCCGGGCCGCACGGCGGCCTCGGCGGCGAGGTCCGTCAGGTACGCGCGCGTGGCGGGCCGGGCGATGCAGGGTGCCCACGGGTAGCGGTCGCCGTAGGCGTTGACGACGGAGGTGTCCGGGTGCTCCGCGCCCAGGCGGGAGTTGTGCGCGAGCACGACCCAGGTGTGGGCCTCGAGGCCGGCCGCGGCGAGCGCGTCGGCCGCCCGGCCGTAGGCGTCGCCGGGCGCCCAGTCGCCTGCCGGGTACGGCCGCGGGGCGCGGCCCGTCCAGCGGTCGCCGGGCGGGTAGAGCACGGCCGCGTGCTCGGCGGTGACGATCCGGTGGCGCGGGTGGCGGGGGGTCAGGGCGCGGGTGGAGTGGTAGGCGGAGGCGAGCGTGACCTGCCGGACGCCGAGGGCGGCGATCCGGTCCGGGGCGGCGGGGTCGCCGTCGACGTCCCAGGGGTAGGCGAACGCGGAGGCCCTCACGCCGGGTCACCCGCCTCCTCGATCAGCGCCTGCCCGTGCTCGATCAGCCGGGCGAGCCGCTTGACGTGCTCCTCGGCCGGTTCCTCCAGCGGCGGCCGCACCTCGCCCACGTCCAGGCCGCACAGCCGCACCCCGGCCTTGACCAGGGAGACGGCGTATCCCCGCCGCTGGGCGCGCAGTTCGACGAAGGGCCGGTAGAAGCCGTCCAGGAGCCGGGCGGCGGTGGTGTCGTCGCCGTCGCGCAGCGCGCGGTGGAAGGCGAGGGCGATCTCGGGAGCGAAGCAGAAGACGGCGGAGGAGTAGAGGGTGATGCCGATGCCGCGGTAGGCGAGCTGGGTCAGCTCGGCGGTGGGCAGGCCGTTGAAGTACAGGAATCCGCCGGGCACTTCGCCGCGCACCGCGCTGACGATCCGCTGCATGAGGTCGAGGTCGCCGACGCCGTCCTTGAAGCCGATGATGCCGTCCGTGCGGGCGAGTTCGGCCACGGTGCGGGGGTCGAAGACGGCGTTGTCGCGCTGGTAGACGACGACGGGCAGGTCGGTGGCCGCGGCCAGTTCGCGGTAGTGGCGCAGCAGCCCTTCCTGCCCGGCGACGACCAGGTAGGGCGGCATGGCGAGCAGCCCGTCCGCGCCCGCCTCCCGCGCCAGGCGGGCGTACCGCACGGCGAGCGCGGTGCCGTAGCCGGCGCCCGCGACGACGGGTACGCGTCCGGCGGTCTCCTCCACGGCGGCGCGGACGCAGTCCTGGAACTCCTCGGGGGTGAGCGCGTGGAACTCACCGGTGCCGCAGCAGGCGAACACGGCGGCGGCGCCGGCCTCGACCCCGTGGCGCACATGCTCGCGGTAGACGTCGAGGCGAACCGAGCCGTCGGGGCCGAAGGCGGTGACGGGGAAGAACAGCGGCCCGCTGGGGTTGCTGAGGCGTTCGGCGAGGGGTGCTGACGGCACGGGTTCTCCCTGGGAGACGGGTCGCTCATGTTTCTGATCGGCGTCCATATTCATGAACGCACCCACGCTAAGACGCCCCCGCGGGGCCGGTCAAGCGCGCACACGGGCAACGCGCAGGCGGATTCCGCGACTCCGGGACACGCGCGAAGGAGCCTTGACGGCGCACGGTCGCCCTCCCTAGCGTGTCCACGAATGTGAATGGCGTCCATGCACGCGGCCTTCACCGTGCTGACGGCCGAGGCTCCCGACACGCCGGCGACCCAAGGAGATCCGAGGATGCCCGCTCCCCGCACCGTTCTGCTCACCGGCGCCGCCGGCGGGCTCGGCACCCTCATGCGGGGCCTGCTGCCCGAGTACGGCTACGCACTGCGCCTCCTCGACATGCGGCCCGTCGAGGGCGAGCCGGACGCGATCACCGCCGACCTCGCCGACCGGGCCGCCCTGCGCGAGGCGGTCAGGGGCGTCGACGCGGTCATCCACCTCGCGGGCATCTCCCTGGAAGCCCCGTTCGAGAAGATCCTCAAGGCCAACATCGAGGGCACGTACCACCTGTACGAGGCGGCCCGCGAGGAAGGCGTCGGCCGGATCGTGTTCGCCTCCTCCAACCACGCGGTGGGCTACACGCCCCGCCCGGGGGGCGACGACCCGCTGATCCCGGTCGGCACCCCGCGCCGCCCGGACACCTTCTACGGCCTGTCCAAGTCCTTCGGCGAGGACCTGGCCCAGCTCTACTGGGACAAGCACGGCATCGAGACCGTCTCCGTGCGCATCGGGTCCTGCTTCCCCGAGCCGACCAGCGTGCGCATGCTGTCGATCTGGATGAGCCCGGCCGACGGCGCCCGCCTCTTCCACGCGGCCCTGACCGCCGAACACGTCGGCCACACCGTCGTGTACGGCTCCTCCGCCAACACCCGCCTGTGGTGGGACCTGAGCAGCGCGCGGGCGCTCGGCTACGAACCGCGGGACGACTCCGAGCCGTACGCCGCGGAACTGATCGCCGAGCAGGGCGAGCCAGCCCCCGACGACCCGGCGCAGGCGTGCCTGGGCGGCCACTTCGTGACGGACCCGCCGATCTGGCCCCACTGACCGGGCGGCACCCGGGCACAGCGGGGGCACCACAGGGCGGGCGGGCAGCGAACGGGCCCGCCCGCCGCGCCGTTCGGGCACGGAGGCTGCCCGATCCCACCGGCCGGTCCCCTCGTCCCCAGGTCCGCGACGGGCCCGCCCCGGAGCCGAACGGGCAGGATCGGGCACACTCGGGCGGGCAACAGGCCTGGTCACCGCCGCACACCCGCTGTAGAACTTCCCCCAAGGCCCCAGCGGGCCCGAACGGGCACGTCCGGTACGGCCGCCGCGAGGCGGGCCGGGCCGGGCCGGGAACACAGCACGGAAGGCAGGTGGCGGCGATGACGGCGAGAACCGCTGAGGAACGGCAGCGCGAGATCGTCCAGGCCGCCCGCCGCACGGGTTCGGTCGACGTCACCACGCTCGCCGCCGAACTGGGCGTGGCCAAGGAGACCGTACGCCGGGACCTGCGGGCCCTGGAGGACCACGGGCTCGTCCGCCGCACGCACGGCGGCGCCTACCCCGTGGAGAGCGCCGGATTCGAGACGACCCTCGCCTTCCGCGCCACCAGCCACGTGCCGGAGAAGCGGCGGATCGCCGCCGCAGCGGCCGAACTGCTCGGGGACGCCGAGACCGTCTTCGTCGACGAGGGCTTCACCCCGCAGCTCATCGCCGAGGCCCTGCCCCGGGACCGGCCGCTGACCGTGGTCACCGCCTCCCTCGCCTGCGCCGGCGCACTGGCGGAGGCGGGGAACACCACCGTCCTGCTGCTCGGCGGCCGGGTAAGGCCCGGCACGCTCGCCACCGTGGACCACTGGACCACCAGGATGCTGGCCGGATTCGTCATCGACCTGGCGTACATCGGGGCCAACGGCATCTCCCGCGAGCACGGGCTGACCACGCCCGACCCGGCGGTCAGCGAGGTCAAGGCCCAGGCCCTGCGCGCCTCGCGCCGCACGGTCTTCGTGGGCGTGCACACCAAGTTCGGGGCGGTCAGCTTCTGCCGCTTCGCCGAGGTCGGCGACCTCGAGGCGATCGTCACGAGCACCCTGCTGCCCGCCTCCGAAGCCCACCGCTACTCACTCCAGGGCCCGCAGGTCATCCGCGTCTGAGGGCCCCGGCCGGCCGCCTGGGCCCCCGCCGCACCAGGACTTCGCACATCCCGCCGACACCCGTTGTCACCTCGTACTTCCAGTAATTCCCCACAAGTCCGCGACTCCCCGCACCTCCAGGAGCAACCCATGCGAACCCAGAACAGAAGAGCGCCCCGCGCGCTCTGCGCCGTGGCCGCCGCAGGAACGCTGATCACCCCCCTCCTCGCCGGCTGCTCGGGGGCCGGCGGCGCCGGGGGCGGTTCCTCCGCCCACTCCATCAACGTCCTGATGGTGAACAACCCGCAGATGGTGGAGCTCCAGAAGCTCACCGCGGCGCACTTCACCAAGGACACCGGAATCAAGGTGAACTTCACCGTGCTGCCGGAGAACGACGTCCGCGACAAGATCAGCCAGGACTTCGCCAACCAGGCCGGCCAGTACGACGTCGCCACCCTCAGCAACTACGAGATACCGATCTACGCCAAGAACAACTGGCTGCACCCGCTGGACTCCTACGTGGCGAACGACAAGGGCTTCGACCAGCAGGACATCCTCGCGCCCATGCGCACCGCCCTCACCGCGGCGGACGGCAAGCTCTACGGCGAGCCGTTCTACGGGGAGTCGTCCTTCCTGATGTACCGCAAGGACGTGTTCGCCAAGAAGGGGCTCAAGATGCCCGCGCACCCCACCTGGCAGCAGGTGGCGGACCTCGCGGCCAAGGCGGACGGCGCCGAGTCCGGGATGAGGGGCATCTGCCTGCGCGGCCTGCCCGGCTGGGGCGAGGTCATCGCCCCGCTGACCACCGTGGTCAACACCTTCGGCGGCACCTGGTTCGACAAGGACTGGACACCGCGCCTGGACTCCAAGGAGTTCAAGCAGGCCACCCGGTTCTACGTCGACCTGGTCCGCAAGCACGGCGAGTCGGGCGCCGCGCAGTCCGGCTTCGCGGAGTGCCTGAACAACATGACCCAGGGCAAGACCGCCATGTGGTACGACGCCACCTCCGGCGCCGGCTCCCTGGAGGCGGCCGGCTCACCGGTCAAGGGCAAGATCGGTTACGTGCCGGCGCCGGTGGAGAAGACCAAGAGCTCCGGCTGGCTCTACACGTGGGCCTGGGGCGTCCAGAAGGCCTCCAAGCACTCCGACGACGCCTGGAAGTTCATCTCCTGGGCCTCCGGCAAGGACTACGAGCAGCTGGTCGGCAAGACCGACGGCTGGGCCAACGTCCCGGCGGGCAAGCGCACTTCGACGTACGACATCCCCGAGTACCGCAAGGAGGCCGCGGCCTTCGCGGACGTGACGCGGGACGCCATCTCCTCGGCGCAGCCGGGCAACCCCGGGGTCCAGCCGCGGCCCGCGCCGGGCATCCAGTTCGTCGGCATCCCCGAGTTCACCGACCTGGGCACCAAGGTCTCCCAGGAGATCAGCTCCGCCATCGCCGGACGCGAGTCCGTCGACAGCGCCCTGAGCAAGTCCCAGTCGCTCGCCGAGACGGTCGCGAAGAAGTACCGGTGATGACCGCCACCACCACCGCCCGGGTCGCCGCGGTCCAGCCGCGGACGGCCCGGCCGCCGAGCCGGCTCCGTGCCTGGGCCACCCGCGCCCCGCTGCTGCCCGCCCTGATCTTCATGATCGCCGTGACCCAGCTGCCGTTCGTGGCGACGCTGGTGATCTCCTTCCTCGACTGGAACGCCCTGTACCCGAAGGAGCGCCACTTCACCGGGTTCGGCAACTACTCGCAGGTCCTGAGCACGCCCGAACTGCGCAAGTCGGTGTGGACGACGATCCTGCTGACCGTCACCGTGGTGCTCGTCAGCCTGCTGCTCGGGCTGCTGCTCGCGCTGCTCCTCGACCGCCGCTTCCGCGGCCGGGCGGCGGTGCGCACCATGCTCATCGCGCCCTTCCTGCTGGTGCCGGTCGCGTCCGCCCTGCTGTGGAAGCACGTGCTGTTCAACCCGGAGTACGGCCTGTTCAACGGCGTGCTGCACTGGATCGGGGGCGACGGCGCGCCGCAGCCGGACTGGATCTCCCAGATGCCGCTCGCGGCGGTCGAGGCCTCGCTGGTGTGGCAGTGGACGCCGTTCATGATGCTGATCCTGCTGGCCGGGCTCCAGAGCCGCGACCCCCAGCTGATCGAGGCGGCCCGGATGGACGGCGCCGGCGACTGGCAGGTGTTCGTCCACATCACCCTGCCGCACCTGCGCCGCTACCTCGAACTGGGCGTGCTGCTCGGCTCGATCTACATCGTGCAGAACTTCGACGCGGTGTTCACCATCACCTCCGGCGGCCTGGGCACCGCGAACCTGCCGTACACCGTCTACCAGACCTTCTACCAGGCGCACGAGAACGGGCTCGCCTCGGCGGCCGGCGTCCTGGTCGTCATCGGCTCGATCGTCATCGCGACCTTCGCCCTGCGCGTGGTGTCGTCCCTGTTCCGCGAGGAGGTGTCCGGCGCATGAGCGGCATCGCCACAGCCGCAGGCGGCCCCCGCCGGCCGGGCTGGAAGGGCACGGGGCTCGGCCTGGTGGCCTGGCTGGCCGGCATCGTGTTCGTCCTGCCCATCGCCTGGATGGCCCTGACGTCCTTCCACTCGGAGGCGGACGCGGCGACCAACCCGCCGTCCCTGACCGCCTCGCTCACCTTCGCCAGCTACCGCGAGTTCTTCGGCCTGGACGGCGGCGCGAGCCCCTGGCCGGCGCTGATCAACTCCACCACGGCCTCGGTCGCCTCCACCGTACTGACCCTGCTGCTGGCGCTGCCCGCCGCGTACGCGCTGTCCGTGCGGCCCGTGAAGAAGTGGACCGACGTCCTGTTCTTCTTCCTGTCCACCAAGATGCTGCCGGCCGTGGCGGGCCTGCTGCCGATCTACCTCTTCGCCAAGAACGCCGGGCTGCTGGACAACATCTGGGCCCTGGTCGTGCTCTACACGGCCATGAACCTGCCGATCGCCGTCTGGATGATGCAGTCCTTCCTCTCCGAGGTGCCGGTCGCGATCATCGAGGCGGCGCAGATCGACGGCGCCCGGCTGCCCACGGTCCTCGGCCGTGTGGTCGCCCCGATCGCCCTGCCCGGCATCGCCGCGACCGCGCTGATCTGCTTCATCTTCAGCTGGAACGAGCTGCTGTTCGCCCGGGTGCTCACCGGCGTGGTCGCCGAGACCGCCCCCGTCTTCCTGACCGGCTTCATCACCAGCCAGGGCCTGTTCCTGGCCAAGGTGTGCGCCGCGTCGCTCGTCATCTCCCTGCCGGTGCTCGCCGCGGGGTTCGCCGCCCAGGACAAGCTGGTCCAGGGCCTGTCGTTGGGAGCCGTGAAATGAAGGCCGCCGTCATCGAGTCCGTGGGCCGCGCCGTCGTCACCGAGGTCCCCGACCCGGCGCCGGGGCCGCGGGAGGTGGTCGTGGAGGTCGCCGCCTGCGGCCTGTGCGGCACCGACCTGCACATCCTCCAGGGCGAGTTCGCGCCCGAGCTGCCGATCGTGCCGGGCCACGAGTTCGCCGGCACGGTCGTCGGCGTCGGCTCCCGGGTCACCGAGGTCGCGGCCGGCGACCGGGTGGCGGTCGACCCCTCGCTGTACTGCTACGAGTGCCGCTACTGCCGCGTCGGCCACAACAACATGTGCGAGCGGTGGGCGGCGATCGGGGTGACGACGGCCGGGGGCGCCGCGCAGTACGCGGTGGCGCCGGTGGCCAACTGCGTGAAGCTGCCCGAGCACGTGCGCACCGAGGACGCGGCGCTGGTCGAGCCGCTGTCCTGCGCGGTGCGCGGCTACGACGTGCTGCGCTCCCGCCTCGGCGCGCACGTGCTGATCTACGGCTCGGGGACCATGGGCCTGATGATGCTGGAGCTGGCCAAGCGCACCGGCGCGGCGAGCGTGGACGTCGTCGACATCAACCCGGCCCGGCTGGAGACGGCGCGCGGCCTCGGCGTGAGCTCGTCGGCGGCGAGCGCGGACGAGCTGGAGCGGCCGCAGGGCTGGGACGTGGTGGTGGACGCCACCGGCAACGCGGCGGCCATCCAGGACGGCCTGGACCGGGTGGCGAAGGCGGGCACCTTCCTGCAGTTCGGGGTGGCCGACTACGCGACGCGGGTGACGATCGACCCGTACCGGATCTACAACCAGGAGATCACCATCACCGGCTCGATGGCGGTGCTGCACAGCTTCGAGCGGGCCGCGGAGCTGTTCGCGAACGGGGTGCTGGACCCGGACGTCTTCATCAGCGACCGGATCCCGCTGGCCCGCTACCCGCAGGCGCTGGAGCAGTTCGCCGCGGGGGTCGGGCGGAAGATCGTGGTGGTGCCGTGAGGCACGCCCTGACCTGGCGTTCCGCTGTGGTTTCACCCGTTCGGCAGGTAAGGGAACGGTAAAGCACCCTCGTTCGTTAGCCCCCACATGACAGCTATGACCCCTGGCTCGAACATCCCTCTGTCCGCCGCGCGCGTCACGGTGGACGTGGCCGCCCCGGTGCGGCTGGACGTCTCGGGCCTGCTGCTCACGGGCGACGGCAAGGTGCGCTCGGACGACGACTTCATCTTCTACAACCAGCCCTCGGGCCCGGGCGTCACCTACCGCCCGGGCGGCGGTACGGCGCCGGACGCGATCACCGTGGACACGGCCGCCGTACCGCCGGGCATCGAGAAGATCGTCGTCACGGCGAGCCCGGACGCCGCCGGCCAGACGTTCCAGGGCATCGAGCCCACGGCCACCCTGCGCGACGCGGACGGCGGCGCGGTGCTGGCCACCTTCACCCCGCCCCGGCTCGGCGCGGAGACGGCGCTGGTGATCGTGGAGATCTACCGGCGCAACGGCCAGTGGAAGGCGCGCGCCGTCGGCCAGGGGTACGCCAACGGGCTCGCCGGCATCGCCACCGACTTCGGCGTCTCGGTCGAGGAGCCGGCCCCGGCCGTGGCGCCCCAGCCCGTGACCCCGCCGGCCCCGCCGCACCCGGGCGCCCCGCCGCAGCCCATGGCTCCGCCGCCCGCCATGCAGCCCCAGGTGACGCCGCCCGTTCCGCCCGCCCCGCCCGCTCCCCCGGCCCCGTCGGCGCCCGCCCCGGGCACCGGCAAGATCAACCTGGACAAGGGCCGCGTCAGCCTGCAGAAGAACCAGACGGTCTCCCTGGTCAAGGGCGGCCGCCCGCTGCTGTCCCAGGTGCGGATGGGCCTCGGCTGGGAGCCGGCGTTCCGCGGCGCCGACATCGACCTGGACGCCTCCGTGATCGCCTACGGCCCGCAGCGCAACCACCTCGACAGCTGCTACTTCGGCAAGCTGTCGATCCTGAACGGCGCGGTCAAGCACTCCGGCGACAACCTCACCGGCGAGGGCGCGGGCGACGACGAGGTGATCGTGGTCGACCTCGGCCGGCTGCCCCAGGAGGTCACCGGCCTGGTCTTCACGGTGAACTCCTTCTCCGGGCAGAAGTTCACCGAGGTCGCCAAGGCGTACTGCCGGCTGGTGGACGCGGCCACCGACGAGGAGCTGGTCCGCTTCGACCTCACCCACGCCGAGGCGCAGACGGGCGTGATGATGGCCAAGTTGATCCGGCAGTTCTCCGGCGAGTGGGAGATGACGGCCATCGGCGACTTCGTCAAGGCCCGCACGGTCCGCAACATGGTGAAGCCGGCCGCCCAGGCCCTGTAGCCGACGGGCGGCACGGCGGTACGTGCTCGGGGGCGCCCTCGCCGGTGCGGCGACGGGACGGCGGGGGCGCCCCCGGCCTCAGCGGCCTTCCGGGGTCCGGGTCACCGCCGCTGGCGCTTCCAGGGGCCGGTGATGGCGAGCATGATGCCCGGCTCCTGGATGTTGGCGAACAGCGTGCGGCCGTCGGGCGAGAAGGTGACGCCGGTGAACTCGCTGTACTCCGGCTCCTCCTCGGTGCCGATGTTCAGCTCGTTGCGGGCGATCGGGTAGGTGCGGCCGCTGTCGGTGGCGCCGAACAGGTGCTGGACACCCTCGCCGTCCTCGGCGATGACGAGACCGCCGTAGGGCGAGACGGTGATGTTGTCCGGGCCGTCGAAGGCGCCGTCCGCGGCCGGGTCCGGGTTCACCCCGAGCAGCACCTTGAGGGTGAGGGTGCGGCGCATGGGGTCGTAGAACCAGACCTGGCCGTCGTGCTGGAGCGGGCTCTCGGCGCGGGCGAAGGAGGAGACGATGTAGGCGCCGCCGTCGCCCCACCACATGCCCTCGAGCTTGCGGGCACGGGTGACCTGGCCGGTGGTGAACTGCTTGCGCACGGAGGTGGTGCGCGCGTCGCGGTCGGGCACGTCGACCCAGTCGACGCCGTAGACCGTGCCGGTCCGGGTGGCGCGGGAGAGGTCGTCGACGAACCGGCCGCCGGAGTCGAAGCACTTGAAGGCCTGGAGCACGCCCGCGTCGTCGGCGAGGGTGCGCAGCCTGCCGCGCCCGTGGTGGAAGCCGGCCGGCGGGGTCCAGCGGTAGAGCAGCCCGTTGGGGTTCGAGGCGTCCTCGGTGAGGTACGCGTGGCCGCGCCGGGGGTCGATGACGACCGCCTCGTGGGCGTAGCGGCCGAGGGCCTTGACCGGCCGGGGGTCCCGGTTGGCGCGGCGGTCCTCCGGGTCGACCTCGAAGACGTACCCGTGGTCCTTGGTCATGCCGTTCTGGCCGGCCTTGTCCTCGGTCTCCTCGCAGGTGAGCCAAGTGCCCCAAGGGGTGCTGCCGCCCGCGCAGTTGGTGGAGGTGCCGGCGATGCCGACCCACTCGGCGACGTGGTCGCGGCGCACCTCGACGACCGTGCAGCCACCGGAGGCGGCGGGGTCGTAGACGAGGCCCTCGGTGAGCGGGACGGGGTACTTCCAGCCGGCGCGGGGGCCCTTCAGCTCGTGGTTGTTCACGAGGAGGGTGGCGCCGCGCGGGCCCTCGAAGGCGGCCGTGCCGTCGTGGTTGGACGGGGTGAACTCGCCCGACTCCAGCCGGGTCCGGCCGCTGTGGGTGATGATCCGGTACGAGAAGCCGGCCGGCAGGGCGAGCAGACCCTCCGGGTCGGGCAACAGCGGGCCGTAGCCGACCCCGTGACGGGCGTCCGCCGCGTTCCCCGCCGCGCCGGGCGCGGTCTCGACGTCCGTGTCCGTGGACGCGAGGGCGTTCGGCGCGGTGGCGAGCGCGCCGACGCTGCCGGCCAGGGCCACTCCGGCGCCGGTGAGCGCGGACTGTCTGGCGAAGTCCCTGCGGGTGAGCGACATGGTGTCTCCTGAGACGGTGGGCTGCCGTGGAGGGTGGCGGACCTCGATCGCCGAAACCGTCCCGCCCGCGCCTGAACGCGGATTGAACGCGGGACGACTTCACCGGGTTCTCTTCCATGAATCCGTATGCGCGGCCCCATGAACCGGGAAAGTCACCCGCTCGCCCGCCACCGCCCCCGGACCCCCGCGGACCCTGCCGGTCCTCTCAACAGCCCCGGCTCGAGCCGGCCTCAGCCCCGATTCGAGCGGGCCTTGAAAGCCGCCTTGCGGGCCTCCTTGGCGGTCCTGCGGTCCGGGTGGAGGCGGCCCATCGCCTCGAGCACGTCCGCCGTCTGCGGGTGGTCCACCCGCCAGGCCGCGGCGAAGAAGCCGCCGTGCTGGTCGGCGAGGCCCTCGACCAGGTCGTACAGCTCCTCGGAGTCGCCCTCGGCGGCGAGTTGGGCGGCCACCGTGTCGATGGTCAGCCAGAAGACCATGTCCTGGGAGGGCGCGGGCACATCGGTGTGGCCCCGCTCGGTGAGCCAGACCCGGGCCAGCCCGCCGAGTTCGGGGTCGTCGAGCACCTCGCGCAGGGCCGGTTCGGCCTCGCCGCCGACCAGGGACAGCGCCTGCTGGCAGCGCAGCCGCCGCAGCGGCGCCCCGGCGTCGGTGCCGCGCGCGGCGGACAGCAACTCCCGTGCCGCGGCGAGCGGTTCGCGCCGCGCGAGCCACTGCTCGGTCTCGGCGTGCGAGGCGGCGGGCGGGAACGCGGCCGTGCCGTCGAGCAGCGCGTCCGCCCCCTTGTCGGCGAGCTCGCCGACCGCGGGCGCCTCGAACCCCGCCTCCAGCAGCCGCGCCCGCAGCCCGAACAGGCCGAGCGGCGTGAGCCGCACCATGCCGTAGCGGCTGACGTCCACGTCGTCCACCGGCGCGGCGGGCCCGTCCGCCTCCTCGGCGTCGGCGAGCAGCTCCTCGTCCACGGGCCGGTACTCGACCAGCCCCACCGGCTCCAGCAGGCGGAACTGGTCGTCCAGCCGCATCATCGCGTCGGAGACCTGCTCCAGTATGTCGTTGGTGGGCTCCCCCATGTCGCTGGGCACGATCACCGAGGCGGCGAGCGCGGGCAGCGGCACGGGTCCCGCACCCGCGACGGCGCCGGCGCCGGCGCCCGGCCCCTCCCCTCCCGCCGTCAGCAGGTAGAGGTTGGCCAGTACGCCGTCGAGGAACTCCGCCTCGGCGCCCGGGTCCCAGTCCAGCGCCGAGAAGTCGACCGGGCCGCCCTCCTCCATCGCGTCGACGAGACCGTCGAGGTCCGGCACGCTCGCGTCGGCCAGCACCGACTCCAGCACGTTCAGCCACACGGACAGCACGTCGTGCGGCGAGCCGCCGGTGAGCACGGCCAGCTCCGGCCCGGCGGCGACGGTGCCCGCGTCCTCGTCGGCGATCTCGACGAGCCCGGCGTCGAGGGCCGCGCGCCAGGCCTCGCTCGCGCAGGCCGCCGCGTCGTCCCCGCTCAGCCCGAGCACCTCGGCGGCGGCGGGCAGTTGCTCCTCCACCAGCACGCCCCCGGCGTCGACGCGGGTGCCGGGCCCGGCCCAGCGGGCGAGCCGCGCGGCACGCGAGAGCAGCGGGGTGGCGAGGGCGTCCCGGGCCAGTTCCGGTTCGGAAGCGAGCCGCACCGGGGGCAGCGGGGACCTGTCTGACATCGGCTGGTTCTCCTAGGGCCTGTTGTTCGCCGGGTTCGCCCGGCCCGGGGCTGAAGGGCCTGACGGCTCAACCGCTCAGCCTAGACGGATTTCCACCGATGCCGCCCGGTTCATCTCTCCGCCGGCTCCCGTACATGGCCGAAACCTTGACAACTGACCTGGCCCCGCAGGAGATTGACGCGCGTAGAAGTTCGGGGGGACAGCTGTTCACTGTTTTCCGGGTGCTCTACGCGCGTTGTCATGTCTTCATCCGCTCCACCCTCGTCCCGGCGCTCACGTACGTCCCCGGAGGGATTCCGTTGCCGAGCAAGTCTTCCGCGCGTCTCGCCGCGCTGACCGTCGCCGCCGTCTGTTCCGCGGCGGCGGTCGTCCAGACGATCGTCCTCCCCACGCCCGCGCACGCGGACTCCGTGCGCATCCACGACATCCAGGGCACGACCCGGATATCCCCGTACGCCGGCCAGAAGGTCGCGGACGTGGCCGGAATCGTCACCGGCGTGCGCACCTACGGCTCGTCCAAGGGCTTCTGGATGCAGGACCCGAACCCGGACGCCGACCCGGCCACGAGTGAGGGCGTCTTCGTCTTCACCAGCTCCGCCCCGAAGGTCGCGGTGGGCGACTCGGTCACGGTCACCGGCACCGTCTCGGAGTACGTCCCCGGCGGCGCCTCCTCCGGCAACCAGTCGGTCACGGAGATCACCAAGCCGGCGGTCACCGTGCTCTCCAGCGGCAACGCGGTCCCGGCGCCGGTCGTCCTCGACGCCCAGTCGGTCCCGGCCGCGTACGCCCCCGCCGGGGACGCCGCCGCGAACGGCTCGGTCAACGGGCTGACCCTCCAGCCGTCGAAGTACGCCCTGGACTACTACGAGTCCCTGGAGGGCATGAACGTCCAGGTCGCCGACGCCCGCGTGGTCACCGCCACCGACCCCTACAGCGAGCTGTGGGTCACGGTGAAGCCGCACGAGCACGCCGGCCGGCGCGGCGGCACGGTGTACGGCTCCTACGACTCCCAGAACACCGGCCGCATCCAGATCCAGTCGCTCGGCCCCACCGCCGGCTTCCCGGTGGCGAACGTCGGCGACACCCTCGCCGGCGCCACCAGCGGCCCGCTGGACTACAACCAGTACGGCGGGTACACCCTGGTCGCGGACCACATGGGCACGCTCCAGAGCGCGGGTCTGCAGCGGGAGACCACCCGCAAGCAGTCGCACGGCGAGCTCGCGGTGGCCACGTACAACGTCGAGAACCTCGACCCGTCCGACTCGACGTTCGACGCGCACGCCTCCGCGATCGTGAACAACCTCCAGTCGCCCGACATCGTGTCCCTGGAGGAGATCCAGGACGACAACGGCGCCACGGACGACGGCACGGTCGACGCGAGCGTGACGGTGAACAAGCTCATCGACGCGATCGTCGCGGCCGGCGGCCCGAGGTACGAGTGGCGCTCGATCGACCCGGTCAACGACCAGGACGGCGGCGAGCCCGGCGGCAACATCCGCCAGGGGTTCCTGTTCAACCCCGCTCGGGTGTCCTTCACCGACCGGCCCGGCGGCGACTCGACCAGCGCGGTCGGCGTCACCAGGGAGCACGGCAGGGCGGCCCTCACCTTCTCCCCCGGACGGATCGACCCCACGAGCGCCGCCTGGAAGTCCAGCCGCAAGCCGCTGGCCGGTGAGTTCGTCTTCCGCGGGCGGACGGTCTTCGTGATCGCCAACCACTTCGCCTCCAAGGGCGGCGACCAGGGGCTGACCTCGCAGTACCAGCCCCCGACGCGCGGCTCGGAGGTGCAGCGCCACCTCCAGGCCGCCGAGGTGAACTCCTTCGTCAAGGACATCCTGAAGGTCCAGAAGAACGCGGACGTCATCGCGCTCGGCGACATGAACGACTTCGAGTTCTCCGGCACCGCGAAGATCCTGGAGGGCGACGGCGAACTCTGGTCGGCGGTCAAGTCCCTGCCGAAGAGCGAGCGCTACACCTACGACTACCAGGGCAACCAGCAGGTCCTGGACCAGATCCTCATCAGCCCCTCGATCCGCCGGGCCTGCGACTTCGACTACGACAGCGTCCACATCAACTCGGAGTTCCACGACCAGATCAGCGACCACGACCCGCAGGTCCTGCGCTTCCACCCGTAGCCGAGGACACACCCGGCCCGGCCGCGGGAGCACCCCCGGGCCGGGCCGGCCGCTGTTTCAGGAGCGGGAGCCGGTGGAGAAGGCCGAGGTCAGCCAGGCCTGCCAGGCGGCCCCGGTGGCCTCGGCGTCCGCGTCCTGGGCGAAGTCGTGGACGCTGAGGCCGATCGGGGCGGACCAGTGGTTGCGGCCGAAGAAGCGGATCAGGGCCTCGTCGGTGCGCAGGCCGATGAAGTACTCGTCGCGGTAGTCGAGCACCGCCTCGAAGGGCCGCGGCCCCCGGACGCTCACCCGCGCTCCCACGGCGTCGCCGTCGGTCAGCCCGAGGGCCCGGCCCACGGCGGCGAAGGCGTCGGGGGCGGTGGAGGCCTCCGGGCCGTTCAGGGTCGAGAACGCGACCGGGCGCGGCGCGAAGTGGGTCAGGTACTCACGCAGGGTGTGCAGGTAGAAGTCGGTGTGCCGGTTCGCGCCGTCGTACTGGTTGTCCCAGTCGTCGGTGAAGATGCCGCTGTGCACGTACCGCACCCAGGCCCGGCGTCCCCCGTCGCGCGGCTCGATGGTGTGGTCGAGCTGGTTGAGCGGCTGGGCCGGCATGCCGGTGTCCTCGCTGCGGTTGGTGTAGCGGTGCGGCGGGTCCCAGGCGGTGACGGTGGACCCGAACGGCCCCCGGCCGCCCGCCTTGGGCTCGGGCGGCTCCATCGGCCACAGGTACCCGCCGGTCCCGGCGGTGACCGCCTCCCACACCTCCTCGGGCGTGGCGTCGACCTCGAACTCGCGGACGATCTCGAATTCCTTGGACATGGCGGGGCTCCTGCTCAGCTCTGGTCGGTTTCGGGGGCGGCCGGGCTCTCCTCCCGGACCGTGGGGTGCAGGGCGAGGACGACCCGGTGGTCGCGTCCGCCCTCGGCGCCGGGCGCGTCGTACTTGCGGATCAGCGCGCCGACACCGGCCGTCAGCTCCTGGACGAACGCGGCCCGGTCGGCGGCGGAGGCGAAGCGCACCTCGCCGTCCAGCGCGTACGTTGCCAGCCGCTTGCGGGCCCTGGCCGCGCCGGTGATCAGCGTGCCGACGTCCCGCACCAGGCGCGCGCCGAGCGCGAGCAGCCAGCGCGCGGACAACTGGTCGCGGAAGCGGTCCGGGTCCGGCTGCACCGCGGCGAGCGCCAGCGGCGAAATGACGTACGACGCCGCCGTCGCCCGCATCAGCCGCTCGTTCACGTTGCCCTTGCGGCGCTCGCCGGCGAGCTCGACCAGGCCGACCCGCTCCAGCGCCTTGAGGTGGTAGTTCACCTTCTGCCGGGGCAGGCCCACCTTCCCGGCCAGCATGGCGGCCGACGCCGGGCCGCCGCCCAGCTCGGCGAGCAGCCGGACCCGGACGGGGTCCAGGCAGACGGCGGCGGCTTCGGGATCCTCGATCACGGTGACGTCCAGCACGCGCCCAGCGTCCCACCGAAAACTTTTTTTGTCCAGACGCATTGAGTATTCGGCAGGCGGCCGCCGGAACCAACACGGAGCCGCCCCCACCTCGGCGATGGAACGGCCATGACCCAGATACGCCAGAAACCCGCCACGGGATGATCTTGGGGGCCTGGGGGGGCACACCCGTCACCCGTTCAGCTCAGCGTCGTTGGTGGTGACGTTGGATGTCGTCCGGGGCGCGGTGGGCTGTGACCTCGATCGAGAGGACCGCGTATCCGCGGTTCAAGCGGCTGATCACCGCGCACGAGCTGCACTTGTTCTTCTCGCCGAGCCGTGACGAGGTCGAGTGGGCCGCCGCTCGTGCTGGCTGTGACGAGCACCTGCCGGCCCAGCCGCCTCCGGCACCTGATGCGGGTGGCCGTCTCCGTGCGCGAGGGCGCCATCTCCTCCACGCTGCCGCTGCGGCGCCTGCGGGCGGGCTCACGCAAGAACGCGACATACACGGCCTTCCGCGAGGTCGGCCGCGTCATCCGCACCGTCCAGCTCCCGGCTGACGGAGAAGAACTCGGCGATGGTGTGCTCGCGGGTGGCGTGCTCCTTGACGAGGTCGGCCCGGCCAGCCCCGCAGGACTTGCCGCATGCAGTTGTAACAACTATCGTTACGACTAGAACTGAGGAGTCCGACGTGAGTGCCAACAGCAGACTGACCATTGCGGCGCACGCCCTGACATGGATCGGGCTGTATCAGCGGCGTGGCCACGAGGTCGCCACCTCCGAGCAGATCGCGACGAGCGTCAACACCAACCCGGTGGTGATCCGCCGCCTGCTGGCCAAGCTGAGCAAGGCCGGCCTGGCCGATTCACGGCGGGGGGCGGGGGCGGGCTGGATGCTCGCGCGGGACCTGGCGGCGATCACTCTGCTCGACGTCTACCAGGCGATCGAACCGGGACCGGTCTTCGCCTTGCATCGCGCGACACCGGACCCCGAGTGCATTGTGGGTCACGGCATCGGGCCGGCGATGGCCGCCGTGTACGACGACGTGGAGGCCGCCCTGCGCAGGGAGCTGGCCAAGACTACGCTGGAGGACGTGCTGCGGGACGTCTTGAAAGCCGCCTGAACTCGAACCGTCGACTTCCCTTGATCGAGGGGGGTCGTATTCCACGGCCGCCGATGTAACCAAAATAGTTACACTAAGGAATTGGAGAATCTCATGGGACAACTGGAAGACAAGACCGCCCTCGTCACCGGCGCCTCCAGCGGCATCGGCCTGGCGATCGCCCGCCGTTTCGCCGCCGAGGGCGCCACCGTCTACCTGACCGGGCGCCGCAAAACCGAGCTCGACGCCGCCGTCGCACAGGTCGGAGCCCTGGGCATCGCCATCCAGGCCGATGCCTCCGATCTCGGCGACCTCGACCGGGTCTTCGCCGAGATCACGAACCGCAGCGGCCGCCTGGACATTGTGGTGGCCAACGCCGGCGTCGGGGAATACAGCCCGCTCGGCACGATCACCGAGGAAGAGTACGACCGCACTGCCTCGATCAATTTCAAGGGCACGGTCTTCACTGTCCAGAAGGCGCTGCCGCTGCTGACGGCCGGCGCCTCGGTGACGCTGATCTCTTCCAACTCGGCTCTGCTGGCCACCCCGGGCCTGGGCGTCTACGCCGCCACCAAGGCCGCGGTCCGCAGCCTCGCACGCACCTGGGCCGCTGAGCTGGCCGGCCGCGGAATCCGCGTCAACGCCCTCACCCCCGGCCCCGTCGAGACACCGGGCCTGGCCGAGCTCGTCGCCGCTTTTCCGCGCGACGACCGGCCCACCGCGGCCGAGCCCGCCCCGCCGACCCCGCTCGGCCGCTTCGGCCGTCCCGACGAGATCGCCGCTGCCGCCCTCTACCTGGCCAGCGACCAAAGCAGTTTCACCACCGGCGCGGAACTGCTCGTCGACGGCGGCGTCACACAGCTCTAGGCGGCGAATCGGCGAGGCGGGACGCATTCGACGCTCCCGGGCGTCCGAGCCGCGTACTTGCGACCGTCTCACCCAGGCAATGGCTTCGACACAACAAGGAGTGCGTCATGAAGAGCGTGGTCCACTACCGGGCGGGCGATGCGGCAGCCGTCGCACACATCGAGGACCGGCCGGAGGCGCCGGCCCCTCGGGCCGACGAAATCCAAGTGCGTGTCGGCATCTCCCCCGTCCACCGCGGCGATCTGGTCGCGACGGAGACCGGCCTGCCGGACGGATCCGCGGGGCGCAGGCTGGGCACCGAGGCGGCGGGCGTGGTGACTGCGGTGGGTCCATCGGTGCCGGCGCTCCGTGTCGGCGATCGGGTAGCGGTCCTCCAGATCGCCGCGCAGCATCCACACCTTCTCGCCGTTCATGCCGCCTACCCGCTCGCCGAGCTGCCGAGCGCCATCTCGGCGGCGCGGACCAGTGGCACTGGCACCGTATTGCCGACGTCTCGCCGCTGACCGGCAGCGAGTGGGTCGCCCAGCAACTGCCCGGCGTCACGCTGATCAAGGCCTTCAACGCCATGTTCGCCACCTATATGGCTCCCGAACCCCGGCACCAGGACGGCAACCAGGTCGTCTTCCTCGCCGGTGACGACGAGAGCGCCAAGGCCCCCTTCACACGGCTGCTGACCGAATTCGGGTTCGCGCCGGTCGACCTTGGCGCACTGCGCGAAGGCGGGGCGCTCATGCAGCTCGGCGGGCCGCTGAGCGGCAAGCACTTCCTGTTCCAGGGCTGAGGCCCGACCGACACCCTCAAGAGACGAAGAGACAAAGGACAAGGACGATGACAACAGACACTCAGACCTCGCGGACCGTGGCCGAGAAGTTCCTGGAGCGCCTCGGCCAGCAGGACCCCGACGGCATCCAGGAACTGTTCTCCGAGGAGATCGACTGGCACGTCCCCGGCAGTGACGCACTGCCCTGGACCGGGCGCCGCACCCGCCAGGAGGAGGTCGCGCCGTACTTCACCACCATGTGGCAGCACTTCGCGCACGGCCAGAGCAAGGTCGTGCTGGAGCGCTTCATCGTCGACGGTGGTGACGTGGTGCTGCTGGCGGCCTTCACACACACCGCCGCACCCACCGGCAAGGAGTTCACCACACCGGTGGCCCTGCACCTGGCGATCGAGGACGGCCGAATCGTTCGCATGCACCTGTACGAGGACACGCTGGCCGTCGCCGAGGCGTTCGACGCCGCCTGAGCGGAGGGCACTCAGGGACCCCGCGGCCCGGGGCGGCCCGGCCGGGCATGTACGCATAGGGTCAGCCGAGACACGGCCGAAGCCGAAACGGAGAGCAGAACTCGCCCCCGGCCAATCGCTGCCGGTCAGCACGTCGGGGCGGTCGGCCTTCGGCGATGACTGCCGGCCAGGTCCCCCAGCGTCGCCAGGCCATCGGCCGGTGTCGCCATGTCGACCAGCGTGCCGCCCGCCGGGCCTGCCGCGCTGGGGACGTGACCGGCGCCCACGAACTTTCGCCCCCCACCCTGTTCCGCCGGTCTCCGGCCTCCTCGCCCGGCTGAACGGTGTTCGCAAACGATCGTTTGCCGACAGGCAGGCGACGCGTCCAATGAACCCGTGCAATCCGGGGGTTCACGGCAGCGCGAATCCAATCAGACCCGATGGTGATTACTGACAGGGTTTGACGACAGATAGGGTCCGATCCTCCGTATGGAAGGGGCCCGCGAGTGGCGAACCTGGTCTACAAGCGGGTCTCGACCGACCAGCAGTCGACCGCCCGGCAGAACCTCGTCCTGGATGAGGCCGGCATTGAGGACCCAGTCGTCTTCGAGGAGGACCCGGGAACCTCCAGCCGCCTCCACCCGCTTCAGCGGCCGAAGTTCCGCGAACTGCTCACCTACGCGCGGCCGGGCGACACTGTGCACGTCTCCGAGATGTTCCGCCTCGTGCGCGGCACCGGCCACATCCTCGATGTGCTCGACGTCCTCCACCGCGACCAGGTGGCGCTGCGTATCCACGACGGCGCGTTCTCCGCGATGGACCTCACCGCCCGCCATCCGCGCACCGGCGAGCTGCTGTCCACCGTGAAGTTCATGGTGCAGACCCTCGCCGCCTCCGGCGAACTCCAACGCGACCTCCAGCGCGAGCTGACCTACGACGGACTGCGAGCCGCCGAGGCCAAGGGCAGCAAAGGCGTGCGCCGCCCCGCCGTGGCGGCCGACAGGGCCGGCGCCGCGCGCACCGCGTACCTGGAGGGCCACTCCATCGCCGCCCTCGCCGCGACCACGGCGTCAGCCGCGGCGCCATCCGCACCGCCGTCGCCGACCTCCTGCCCGAGCACACGGCCGCGGACTCGGGCGTCCCGGCCCCGGAGCTGCCCATCACCCTTGACATGCCTGGCAAGGTCGCAGACTTCCTGCGCGCCACCGAACTGGACGATACCGAACGGGCCGTGCTCGACCACGGCCAGGCCGTAGGCGCGGCACGGGCTACACCCTGCGCGTCACCGCCATGCCCGCGCTCCACCGTCAACTCCTCAACCGTTGCCAGAACCTGGACGACGCCGGAGCCATTCCGGCACAGCGCAAGGGCCGCCGCGAGTACGCGAACCGCGTCAGTTCCCTCGGTCAGTAACCAAGATCATCCCGTGGCGGGTTTCTGGCGCATCTGGGTCATGCCCCTGGAAGCGGCTCGCGGGACCTCTCGCGCGCGTCCGGCGTCAGCAGAGACGGCTCTGCCGGCCGCGGCGCAGCAGGAGCACGCCCGCCGTCACCAGCACGGCCCCCGCCGCGCCCGCGATCATCAGGGACCGCGGGTTGCGGCGGCAGACGGCGACCGCGTCGTTCACGCTGTGCGGCACGGAGTGCTCGACGGTGTGCCCCGCCTGCGCCACCCGGTCCTGGACGCCGTGCCCGGCGTGGGACGCCTTCTCCTGCGCCCGGTGCCCGGCCTGGGACGCCTTCTCCTGGGCGCGGTGCCCGGCGTGCACGGCGCTGCTGCGCAGCTGGACCGTCATCGCACCGGCCTTGTCCCTGAGGTCGGCCGCCCGGGCCTTGGCGCGGCCCTTGACGTCGGCCTTCGCCGCCAGTTCCTCGACGGTGTCGCCGAGCCGGCTCCTGGTCTGCTCTATCTGCTGCCTGAGTTCGTCGGGGCCCTTGGCGCCGGTGGCCCGTGCGGACCCGCCGTCCGCCCCCTGTGTCCTGTCGGTCATCGGTGGTGCGCCCTTTCCCTGATCTCCTCGACGTCCGCCCTGACGCTGCCGAGCGTCGCCTCGGGCTTGGGCGGTGTGGCGCGGCGCAGCTGGGCGCGGCCGGCCAGGGCCAGCAGACCGGCGATCGCGAACAGAGCGCCGGTCACGATGAGCGCGGCCGCCCACACGGGCAGCGCCAGCGAGATCGCCGCGATGACCGTGGCGGCGAGCGCTATGAGGCCGACGTAGCCGATGGCTCCGGCAGCGCCGAGCATTCCGCCGCCCCGCCCCATCCGCCGCCCCTTCTGGGCCAGCTCGACCCGGGCGAGGGTCATCTCCTGCCGTACGAGGTCGGAGAGCTGTTCGGTCGCCTGGTGGACGAGTTCGCCCACCGAACGTTCGCCCGCCGGGCGGCGGCCCACCGGGTGGTCGCCCACCGGGTGGAGTTCGTCGCGCACGGGCCTGGCGTCAATGGTGCCGGTCACGGTGTCCCGCCTCCTCTCGGTCCGGAACCCCCGGGTACCCGCACCGCACGGCACTACCCCTGGCCGGGTCCGCCCGGTCCCCGCTCGCCGAGCCGGGCCAGCTGTGTCTGGAACCAGTCGAGCCGGGCCTGCAACAGGGCGGCCTCGGCGGCGAGCTCGGGCACCCCCAGCCCCTCGGGGCCGGCGGCTCCCGCGTCCGCCGGTCCGCCGGGCGCGTCCGGACCGGCCGCGGGCCACGCCGCCCGGCCGGCGGCCGTCACCCGCAGTCCCTCCCCGGCCAGCCGCGCGAAGGCGGCGAGGGTCAGGGACGTACGGCCGCGCACGCAGCCCGCGCACGACGGCGCGAGGGCCAGGCGGCCCGGCCTGCCCCAGCCCGCGTCGGCGAGCGCGGCGGCGGGCGCGCCGCAGGCGCAGGGGCCGACGGTGGCCGTGCGCACCCGCTGGCGGGCGTAGCGGAAGCCGCGCTCGAAGCGGATGTAGGCGCCGAGGACGGAGACCTCCAGCAGCACGGCCGTGCGGTGCTCGGCGGTGCACAGCAGCGCCTGGGCGGCGGCGCGTTCGTGCACGCAGTGGAAGCCGCAGTCGCACAGCCGGGCGGGCGGGCGGTGCCTGCGGCCGTAGACGCAGGCCGCGTCGGCGAGGACGCCGTACGGCAGCGCGCCGCCGAGCGACACTCCGGTGAAACCGGCCCGGGTGCCGTCGTGGGACAGCACCGGGTGGGCGATCTTGTATCCGGTCGGCGGCCTCGTCGGGCGTTCCACGGGCAGCCGGAGCCTCATCGGGCGGCCGGGACCTCTTCGGACGCGGCGGCCGGCTGCCGTACGGGCTCCTCGGCCGTCCCGGGCTCCGCGGGCCTCGCGGCCGGCGCGGTGCGTCCGGGCTCCTCCTCCGCGGCCGCGGGCCGCTCCTCGGCGAATCCGGTGGCCAGTGCCTTGCCGAGCTTCATGACGCCTCCCATGACCTGCCCGTCGGTGACCTCCTGCCATGGTGACCCATGGCGGCCCACTTTGGACAGGATGCGCCGCATCAAGCGATCCTTACCAATACTGGGTAGGAGATTTAAGTAGCGCTACGCGATGCCCCCCTCGAAACTACCCTCATGAACAAGACAGCGGCTCCAGGCCCCACGCCACGCCCCGCCCGCCCCGTCCCTCCCCTCGGCCGCGCCCTGTGCGCGATGATCACGCCGTTCACGGACTCCGGAGGCCTGGACCTGGACGGCGCCCAGCGCCTGGCGGCCCGGCTGCTGGCCGGAGGCTGCGACGGTCTGGTGCTCAACGGCACGACGGGCGAGTCGCCCACCACCACGGACGCCGAGAAGACCGCGCTCGTGCGGGCCGTGCGCGAGGCGGCCGGGGAGGGCGTCCCGGTCATCGCCGCGGTGGGCAGCGCCGACACCCGGCACACCGTCGAGCTGGCGCTCGCGGCCGGCAGGGCGGGCGCGGACGCGGTGCTGGTGGTGACGCCGTACTACAGCACGCCCCCGCAGGAGGCCGTGGCGGCGCACTTCCGCACGGTGGCCGACTCCTGCGGACTGCCGGTGGTGCTCTACGACATCCCCGGGCGCACCGGCACCCGCATCGAGCCGGACACGATGCTCCGGCTCGCCGAACACCCGCGGATCGTCGCGGTCAAGGACTGCTCCTACGACTTCCTCGCCGCCCAGAAGCTGCTCGCGCGCACCGAGTTGGCCTTCTACGCCGGCTGCGACGAGCACAACCTGGCGCTGTACGCGGTGGGCGGCACGGGGTACGTCAGCACGGTGGCCAATGTCGCCCCGCGCCACATGCGCGCCGTCCTCGACGCGTTCGACGCGGGCGACACGGCGGGCGCGGCCCGGCTGCAGCAGGAGGCCACCGAACTCGTGGAGTCGGTGATGTCCTCCGGCCTGCCCGGCACGGTCACCGTCAAGGGCCTGCTCAACGCCCTCGGCCTGCCCGCGGGCCCGGTCCGCCCGCCCCTGCTCCCGGCCGCCCCCGAAACGGTCGCCCACCTGCTGGCGGCCCACGAACGCCTGACGGCCGACACACCGGAGGCGGCGGAACCGGCGGGGCGGGCGCCTTGTCGTACCGTGGCCGGGTGAGCCGGCCGCTGCTGTTTCTCGACGTCGACGGTCCCCTCAACCCCTGGGCGGCGGAGCCGGGCAAGCCCGAGGGGTACACGACGATCACGGTGGCCCTGCACCCCGGCCGGGCGCTGCTCGTCCGCCTCAACCCCGCGCACGGCCCGGCGCTGCTCGGCCTCGGCTACGAACTGTGCTGGGCCACCACGTGGATGGACGCCGCCAACCGCTGGATCGCCCCGGTCGTCGGCCTGCCCGAACTGGCGTACGTCGACTTCGGCGCCGGCCTGTTCGCGCTGCGGCCCGACGGGGTGCACTGGAAGACCGAGGCGATCGTGGCCCACGCCGCGGGGCGCCCGTTCGCCTGGGTGGACGACGAGCAGAGCGGCGCGGACACGGCGTACGTGCGCGACACGCACCCCGCCCCCGCGCTGCTCCAACGGGTCGACCCGGCCACCGGCCTGACGGAGGGCCACTTCACCGCCCTCGCCGACTTCGCGTCCACCCTGACGGCGTGAACGCGCCCCGCGGGGCCGTCAGTTGTGGCTGTGCAGGATCTCGTTCAGGCCGCCCCAGACCGCGTTGTTCGGGCGGGCCTCGACGGCGCCGGTGACCGAGTTGCGGCGGAAGAGGATGTTGGAGGCGCCGGAGAGGTCGCGGGCCTTGACGATCTCCCCGTCCGGCATGGTCACGCGGGTGCCCGCGGTGACGTAGAGGCCGGCCTCCACGACGCACTCGTCGCCGAGCGCGATGCCCACGCCCGCCTCGGCGCCGACCAGGCAGCGCTCGCCGATGGAGATGATCACGTTGCCCCCGCCGGAGAGCGTGCCCATCGTGGAGGCGCCGCCGCCGATGTCGGAGCCGTCGCCGACGACGACGCCCGCGGAGATGCGGCCCTCGACCATGGAGGTGCCGAGGGTGCCCGCGTTGAAGTTGACGAAGCCCTCGTGCATCACGGTGGTGCCCTCGGCGAGGTGCGCGCCGAGGCGGACCCGGTCGGCGTCGGCGATGCGGACGCCCTTGGGGGCGACGTAGTCCGTCATGCGCGGGAACTTGTCGATCGAGGTCACCTGGAGGTGCAGGCCCTCCGCGCGGGCGTTGAGGCGGACCTTCTCGATGTCGTCGACGGCGACCGGGCCGAGCGAGGTCCAGGCGACGTTGGCGAGGAAGCCGAACATGCCGTCCAGGCTCAGGCCGTGCGGCTTGACCAGGCGGTGCGAGAGCAGGTGCAGGCGCAGGTAGACGTCGTGCGCGTCGATCGGCTTCTCGTCCAGCGAGGCGATGACCGTGCGCACCGCGACCACCTCGACGCCCCGGCGGGCGTCGGGACCGGTCGCCGCGGTGGCGCCGCCGCCGAGGAGTTCCGCGGTCCGCTCGGCGGACAGCCGCTCGGTACCGGCCGGGCCGGGCGCTTCCGTGAGCTCGGGCGCGGGGAACCAGGTGTCGAGGACGGTGCCGTCGGAGGCGATCGTGGCGAGTCCGGCGGCCACGGCGCCGGTGGTGCGGGGAGCAGTCGTGTCGGTCATGGGGGAAACCTAACGTGAGCGCCCTGGCCCCGGCGAACCGCTCCCCGTGGCGTCTCATGGACCGGTCGGGCGGGGATCGGCCCGTCCGGTCAGTGGCTCCCGCCGAGGTTCAGCACCACCACTCCGCCGACGATCAGTACGAGCCCGGCGACCTTGGCCACGCCGAGCCCCTCGCCGAAGAACACCAGCCCGATCGCGGCCACGGCCGCGGTGCCCACGCCCGACCAGATGGCGTAGGCCGAGCCGATGGAGACGGTCTTCAGGGTCTGGGCGAGCAGGAGGAAGGAGAGGACGTAACCGAGGACGGTGACCAGCGAGGGGCCGAATCGGCTGAAGCCCTCGCTGTACTTCATCGCGGTGGTGGCGGCGACTTCCGCGGCGATGGCGCCGGCGAGCATCACGTATCCCATAAGACACGGAGCCTAATGACGCGGACATGGCGTGTGCACGGCACGTGCCGTGCACGAGACGCGGGGACGGCGAGGCCCCGTGAGGCCTCGCCGTCCCCGTGTTCCGCGTGGGCGGTCGTGCGCCCGGGCTCAGACGTTGAAGCCCAGCGCCCGCAGCTGCTCGCGGCCGTCGTCGGTGATCTTGTCGGGGCCCCACGGCGGCATCCAGACCCAGTTGATGCGCAGCTCGCTGACCAGGCCGTCGGTGGCGGACTTGGCCTGGTCCTCGATCACGTCGGTCAGCGGGCAGGCCGCCGAGGTCAGGGTCATGTCGACGGTCGCGATGTTCGACTCGTCGACGTGGATGCCGTAGATGAGACCCAGGTTGACGACGTCGATGCCCAGCTCGGGGTCGACCACGTCCATCAGGGCCTCGCGGAGCTCCTCCTCCGAGGCCGGCTTCATCTCCACGGTCTCGCTCATGCCGTCTTCCTTTCGGCGTCGGCGCCGTCCAGCGCCTGGGCCGTCGCGTCCTTCCAGGCCATCCAGCTCAGCAGGGCGCACTTGACCCGGGCCGGGTACTTCGACACCCCGGCGAACGCCACCGCGTCCTCCAGGACGTCCTCCATCGCGTCGTCGGGCTCGATCTTCCCCTTGGACTGCATCAGCTCCAGGAAGGTCTCCTGGATCTTCTGCGCCTCCGCCAGCTCCTTGCCGACGAGGAGTTCGTTCAGCACGGACGCCGAGGCCTGGCTGATGGAACAGCCCTGGCCCTCGTACGAGACGTCGCTGATCGTCGTGCCGTCGTACTTGACGCGCAGCGTGATCTCGTCGCCGCACGTCGGGTTGACGTGGTGCACCTCGGCGTCGCCGTCCCGCAAGCCCCGCCCGTGCGGGTTCTTGTAGTGGTCCAGGATGACTTCCTGGTACATGGAGTCCAGCTTCACGCCTCAGCCCCTCATCCGAAGAAGTTCCGTACGTGCTCCAGGCCCTCGACCAGAGCGTCGATCTCGGCCGGAGTGGAGTACAGATAGAACGACGCTCGCGTGGTCGCGGGAATTCCGTACCGCAGGCAGACGGGCCGCGCGCAGTGGTGGCCGACACGGACCGCGATGCCCTGCTCGTCGAGGACCTGGCCCACGTCGTGCGGGTGGATGTCGCCGAGCGTGAAGGAGATCGCGGCGCCGCGGTCCTCGGCCGTGGTGGGGCCGATGATGCGCAGGTCCGGGACCTCGGCCAGCCGCTTCACCGCGTACTCGGTGAGGGCGTGCTCGTGGGCGAGGATCCTGTCCATGCCGATCGAGCCGAGGTAGTCGATCGCCGCGCCGAGGCCGACCGCCTGAGCGATCGGCGGGGTGCCCGCCTCGAACTTGTGCGGGGCGGGCGCGTACGTCGAGGAGTGCATCGACACGGTCTCGATCATCTCGCCGCCGCCGAGGAACGGAGGCAGGTCCTCCAGCAGCTCCTGGCGGCCCCACAGGACGCCGATGCCGGTCGGGCCGCACATCTTGTGGCCGGTGAAGGCCACGAAGTCGGCCTGGAGGGCCTGCACGTCCAGCGGCATGTGCGGAGCGGCCTGGGAGGCGTCGACGCAGACCAGCGCGCCGACCTCCTGGGCGCGGCGCACTATCGCCTCGACCGGGTTGACCGTGCCCAGGATGTTGGACACCAGCACGAAGGAGACGATCTTCGTCTTCTCGGTGATGATCTCGTCGATGCGGGACAGGTCGAGCCGGCCGTCGTCGGTCAGGCCGAACCACTTCAGCTTCGCGCCCGTGCGCTGCGCGAGCAGCTGCCAGGGGACGATGTTGGAGTGGTGCTCCATCTCCGTGATGACGATCTCGGTCTCGTGGTCCACCCGGTAGGGCTCGTCGGCCCAGCCGAGCATGTTCGCCACGAGGTTGAGCGACTCGGAGGCGTTCTTGGTGAAGATCACCTCGTCGCGGCTGGGCGCGTTGATGAACGCGGCGACCTTGTCGCGCGCGCCCTCGTACAGCGCCGTGGCCTCCTCGGCGAGCACATGCACACCGCGGTGGACGTTGGCGTTGTAGCGCTCGTAGTACTCGCTCAGGGCGTCCAGCACCTGGCGCGGCTTCTGCGACGTCGCCGCGTTGTCCAGGTACACGAGCTTCCTGTCGTCGTGGACCAGCCGGTCCAGGACGGGGAAGTCCTTGCGGATCGCCTCGGTGTCGAGGAGGCCCGGCAGCTGTGTCACTCGGATGCGCCACCCTTCGTGTAAGCCTCGTAGCCCTCGTTCTCCAGCTTGTCCGCGAGCTCGGGGCCGCCGGACTCGACGATGCGGCCGCCGGCGAACACGTGGACGTGGTCGGGCTTGATGTAGCGCAGGATGCGCGTGTAGTGCGTGATCAGCAGGGTGCCGACCTGGCCGGTCTCGCGGACGCGGTTGACGCCCTCGGAGACGATGCGCAGCGCGTCGACGTCCAGGCCGGAGTCCGTCTCGTCGAGGATCGCGATCTTCGGCTTGAGCAGCTCGAGCTGGAGGATCTCGTGGCGCTTCTTCTCACCGCCGGAGAAGCCCTCGTTGACGTTGCGCTCGGCGAAGGAGGGGTCCATGTGGAGCCGCTCCATGGTCTCCTTGACCTCCTTCACCCAGGTGCGCAGCTTGGGGGCCTCGCCGCGGATGGCGGTGGCGGAGGTGCGCAGGAAGTTGGAGACGGAGACGCCGGGGACCTCGACCGGGTACTGCATCGCCAGGAACAGGCCCGCGCGGGCGCGCTCGTCGACGGACATCTCCAGGACGTCCTCGCCGTCGAGCAGCACGGTGCCGCTGGTGATCGTGTACTTGGGGTGACCCGCCAGCGAGTAGGCGAGGGTCGACTTGCCCGAGCCGTTGGGGCCCATGATGGCGTGCGTCTCGCCCTGCTTCACGGTGAGGTCGACGCCCTTGAGGATCTCCTTCGTGGCGTTGTCGGCCTCGACGGTGACGTGCAGGTCTCGGATTTCAAGCGTTGCCATGGGTTCCTCAGGACTCCTGGGAGAGGGAGACGAGCACGTCGTCCCCTTCGATCTTTACGGGGTATACGGGGACGGGGCGCGTCGCGGGGAGCGCGTCGGGCTTGCCGGAGCGGAGGTCGAAGCGCGAGCCGTGCAGCCAGCACTCGATGTGGCAGTCGTCGACCTCGCCCTCGGCGAGCGAGACGTTGGCGTGGGAGCAGATGTCGTAGACCGCGAAGACTTCGTCGCAGGTGCGCACCAGGGAGATGGGCGTGCCGTCGAGTTCCACCCGCTTCGGGGTGTCCTCCTCCAGCTCGCTCAGCCCGCAGACACGTACGTAGGCCATCAGACGGTGGCCTCCAGCTCGGCCTCGATCTTCTCGATCAGCCGCGCCTCGATGTCGGCGACGCCGATCTGCTGGACCAGCTCGGCGAAGAAGCCGCGCACCACCAGACGGCGGGCGTCCTGCTCGGGGATGCCGCGGGCCATCAGGTAGAAGAGCTGCTCGTCGTCGAAGCGGCCGGTGGCCGAGGCGTGGCCGGCGCCGACGATCTCGCCGGTCTCGATCTCCAGGTTGGGCACGGAGTCGACGCGGGCGCCGTCGGTCAGGACGAGGTTGCGGTTCATCTCGTACGTGTCCGTGCCCTCGGCCTTGGCCTCGATGAGCACGTCGCCGATCCACACCGCGTGCGCGTCCTCGCCCTGGAGCGCGCCCTTGTAGACGACGTTGGACTTGCAGTGCGGGGTGTTGTGGTCGACGAAGAGCCGGTGCTCCTGGTGCTGGCCGGAGTCGGTGAAGTACAGGCCGATCAGCTCGGCCTCGCCGCCGGGGCCGGCATAGGTCACGCGCGGGTGCAGCCGGACCAGGTCGCCGCCGAAGGTGACCACGACGGACTTGAAGGAGGCGTCGCGGCCGATGCGCGCGTTGTGCTGGGCGACGTGCACGGACTTGTCGTCCCAGTCCTGGACGGAGACGACGGTCAGCTTGGCGCCGTCGCCGAGCAGGTAGTCCACGTTGGCGGCGAGCACCGCGTCACCGGTGTGGTCGATGACGACGACGGCCTCGGCGAAGGCGCCGAGCTCGATGACCTGGTGGCCGTAGGCGGTGCCGCCCTGGCCGTGCACGGCGATGCGGACCGGCTCGGCGAGGACGGTCTCCTTGGGGACGGTCACGACCGAGGCCTTCTCGAAGGCGGAGTAGGCCTGCGCGGCGATGCGGTCCACGGGGGCGCCGGCCCTGCCGAGCCGGGCGTCGTCGCGGCCGACGGTCTCCACGGTGACGCCCTCGGGGGCCTGGACGTCCACCTTCACGCCCTCGCCGGTGGCGGTGGCGGTGCCGTCGTGCAGGCCGCGCAGCCGCTCCAGCGGGGTGAACCGCCACTCCTCCTCGCGGCCGTGCGGGACCGGGAAGTCCGCCACGTCGAAGGACGGGGGCGCGCTCATGCGCGTGGCGACGGTCGACTCGGCGGCGACCGCGATCTGGCCCGCGGTGGTGGATCCCACGGGGATGTTCTGGGCCTCGGCCATGGCTGTCGTATTGCTCGCTTTCCGTTACGTAAGGGCCTGACGGGGACGGCGGGCCGGGGTCGGTCGGACGACCGCCGGCCCGGGCCGGTGCTTAACCGACCGCGCCCTCCATCTGCAGCTCGATCAGCCGGTTGAGCTCCAGCGCGTACTCCATGGGCAGTTCCTTGGCGATCGGCTCGACGAAGCCGCGCACGATCATCGCCATCGCCTCGAACTCGGACAGGCCGCGGCTCATCAGGTAGAAGAGCTGGTCCTCGGAGACCTTGGAGACGGTGGCCTCGTGGCCCATGGACACGTCGTCCTCGCGGACGTCGACGTAGGGGTAGGTGTCGGAGCGGGAGATGGTGTCGACGAGCAGCGCGTCGCACAGCACGTTCGACTTCGATCCCGCGGCGCCCTCGCCGATCTCCACCAGGCCGCGGTAGGAGGTGCGGCCGCCGCCGCGCGCCACCGACTTGGAGACGATGTTGGAGGAGGTGTTCGGCGCCATGTGGACCATCTTGGAACCGGCGTCCTGGTGCTGGCCCTCGCCCGCGAAGGCGATGGACAGGGTCTCGCCCTTGGCGTGCTCGCCCATCAGGTAGACGGCCGGGTACTTCATCGTCACCTTGGAGCCGATGTTGCCGTCGATCCACTCCATGGTCGCGCCCTCGTAGGCCACGGCGCGCTTGGTGACCAGGTTGTAGACGTTGTTCGACCAGTTCTGGATGGTCGTGTAGCGGCAGCGGGCGTTCTTCTTGACGATGATCTCGACCACGGCGCTGTGCAGCGAGTCCGACTTGTAGATCGGGGCGGTGCAGCCCTCGACGTAGTGCACGTAGGCGCCCTCGTCGACGATGATCAGGGTGCGCTCGAACTGGCCCATGTTCTCGGTGTTGATCCGGAAGTAGGCCTGGAGCGGGATCTCGACGTGGACGCCCGGCGGGACGTAGATGAAGGAGCCGCCGGACCACACGGCGGTGTTCAGCGAGGCGAACTTGTTGTCGCCGGCCGGGATGACCGTGCCGAAGTACTCCTTGAAGAGCTCGGGGTGCTCCTTCAGGGCGGTGTCGGTGTCCAGGAAGATGACGCCCTGCTCCTCCAGGTCCTCGCGGATCTGGTGGTAGACGACCTCCGACTCGTACTGCGCGGCGACGCCGGCGACCAGGCGCTGCTTCTCCGCCTCCGGGATGCCGAGCCGGTCGTAGGTGTTCTTGATGTCCTCGGGCAGTTCCTCCCAGGACTCCGCCTGCTTCTCCGTGGAGCGCACGAAGTACTTGATGTTGTCGAAGTCGATCCCCGACAGGTCCGAGCCCCAGTTGGGCATGGGCTTCTTCTCGAAGAGGCGCAGACCCTTCAGACGCAGCTTGGTCATCCACTCCGGCTCGGACTTCTTGGCCGAGATGTCGCGGACGACCTCCTCGCTCAGACCGCGCCTGGCGGAGGCGCCGGCCGTGTCGGAGTCGGCCCAGCCGTATTCGTACTTGCCCAGGCCCTCGAGTTCGGGGTGGGCAGTCTCCGTGGGGAGAGTCATGCGGGGTTCCTCCCGGCCGTGCTTGCGGATGCGTCGTTGGGAATCTTGGGGATGAACGTCGTGCAGACGCCGTCGCCGTGCGCGATGGTCGCCAGTCTCTGGACGTGGGTACCCAGGAGCTCGGCGAAGATCTCCGTCTCCGCCTCGCACAGCTGGGGGAACTGTTCGGCGACGTGGGCGACCGGGCAGTGGTGCTGGCAGAGCTGCTCACCCTTGTGCGGGAGGGGCGCGCTGCGCGCCGTAGCAGCGTACCCGTCCTGGCTCAGGGCCTTGGCCAGCGCTTCAGCGCGTTCGTCGGGTCCCGCGCCCTCGATCGCCTTGCGGTACGCGTGCGCCTGCGCGGCGATCCGGGCCCGGGCGAAGGCGGCGACCGCCTCCTGGCCACCCTCCTGGTCGGCGATCCAGCGCAGCGCGTCCGCGGCGAGCTTGTCGTAGGACTGGTCAAAGGCGTCGCGGCCGCAGTCGGTGAGCGCGAAGACCTTGGCGGGGCGGCCGCGGGTGCGCGCCCCGTAGACCCGGCGCTCGCGCGCCTCGACCACGTCGTCGGCGGCCAGCGCGTCCAGATGGCGCCGTACGGCCGCCTGGGTGAGCCCCAGCCGCCCGGCCAGCTCGGCGACGGTCGACGGGCCGTGGTCCAGGATGGACCGCGCGACCCGGTTGCGCGTGGAGCGCTCCCCGGTCGCGAGCTCCTCCTGAGGGGGCCCCGTGGGGGTCTCCCGAGCCTCGCCGACGTTTTTCACAACGCCATTGTTGCGTAATTCCGGTGAGAGTGACAAGCGACACCGGCCGGGGCGGACGGTGCCCTGCGTCACTTAGGCCAACCTAATCCCACCTGCGGAAACGCTCCGCGCCGAAGAATTTGGTGGCGGACGGCGGACCCGCGCGGGAGACTGCCTGACCATGCTCACATCCCCTCCGACCGGCCCACTCGTGACCCGGGACACCATCGCCGAGGGCCTGCGCGAGCTCGGCGTGCGCCCCGGCGAGATCCTCCTCGCACATTCCTCGCTGAGTTCACTCGGCTGGGTCTGCGGCGGCCCCGTCGCGGTGGTCCAGGGGCTCCTGGACGTCCTCGGCCCGGACGGCACCCTGGTGGTCCCCACCCAGTCCGGCGACCTCTCGGACCCGGCCCTGTGGAGCAGCCCGCCGGTGCCCGAGGAGTGGTGGGAGACCATCCGCGCCTCGATGCCCGTCTACGACCCCGGGACCACGCCCTCGCGCGGGGTCGGGGTGATCCCGGAGACCGTGCGCACCTGGCCGGGCGCGCTGCGCAGCGCCCACCCGCACACCTCGTTCGCGGCGCTCGGGCCGCGCGCGGCCCGGATCGTCGAGGGCCACGCGCCCGACTGCCGGCTCGGCGAGCGCAGTCCGCTGGCGCGGCTGGAGGCGCTCGGCGCGCGGGTGCTGCTGCTCGGGGCCGGATACGACTCGTGCACCAGCTTCCACCTGGCCGAATACCGGATACCGGGCCCGCTCGCCAGGGTGGGCAGGCCTGGCCCGCACGGGTGGGAGGTGCTGACCGAGGTGTCCATCACCTCCGAGCGGTTCGACGAACTCGGCCACGACTTCGAGCGGGACCGGCCGGTGGCGCGGGGCGCTGTGGGCGCGGCCGAAGCCAGGCTGTTCCCCGTGGCCGACGCGGTGGCGTACGCCGAGCGGTGGCTGGCGCTGCACCGGCCCCGTGAGGAGGACTTCCCGCACCCGGGCACCTGAGGGCCCGCGGGCGAACCTAGACTCTGGGTCCATGCGAAGTGAGCCCGTGGTCCAGGTCCAGGCCCTGGTGAAGCGGTACGGCACGAAGACCGCGGTGGACGGCCTCGACCTGGTGGCCCAGGCGGGAGTGACCGCCGTACTCGGTCCCAACGGCGCCGGCAAGACGACGACGGTCGAGACCTGCGAGGGGTACCGGCGGCCGGATTCCGGCACGGTGCGCGTCCTGGGCCTCGACCCCGTCAGACAGTCCCGCGAGCTGCGGCCCCGGATCGGGGTGATGCTCCAGTCCGGGGGCGTGTACTCCGGGGCGCGCGCCGACGAGATGCTGCGCCACGTCGCGAAGCTGCACGCCCACCCCCTCGACGTGGACGCCCTGATCGAGCGGCTGGGTCTCGGCTCCTGCGGCCGGACCGGTTACCGCCGGCTGTCCGGCGGGCAGCAGCAGCGGCTCGCGCTCGCCATGGCCGTGGTGGGCCGCCCCGAGCTGGTGTTCCTGGACGAGCCGACCGCGGGACTCGACCCGCAGGCCCGCCGGGCCACCTGGGACCTGGTGCGCGACCTGCGCGCCGACGGCGTCTCCGTGATCCTCACCACGCACTACATGGAGGAGGCCGAGCAGCTCGCCGACGACGTGGCGATCATCGACGCCGGCCGGGTCATCGCCCAGGGCTCCCCGGAGGAGCTGTGCCGCGGCGGCGCGGAGAACACCCTGCGCTTCACCGGACGCCCCGGCCTGGACATCGGCTCCCTGCTCAAGGCGCTGCCCGCCGACTGCACCGCCGCCGAGCTGACCCCGGGCGCCTACCGCGTCGCCGGCAAGGTGGACCCCCAGCTGCTCGCCACGGTGACGTCCTGGTGTGCCCAGCACGGGGTCATGCCGGACCGGATCTCCGTGGAGCGGCACACTCTCGAGGACGTCTTCCTCGAGCTGACCGGCAAGGAGCTGCGCTCGTGACCACCGCCACCGGCCCCGCCACGGGCACGTACGCCCCGAAGCCCGGGGCGGCCCCGCTGCCCCGCATGATCGCCGCCCAGGCGGTGCTCGAGACGAAGATGCTGCTGCGCAACGGTGAGCAGCTGCTGCTCACCGTGGTGATCCCGACCCTGCTGCTGGTGCTGTTCAGCTCGGTGGACATCGTGGACACCGGCGCCGGAAAGAGCGTGGACTTCCTCACACCCGGGATCCTCGCGCTCGCGGTGATGTCGACCGCGTTCACCGGGCAGGCCATCGCGACCGGCTTCGAGCGGCGCTACGGCGTGCTCAAGCGGCTGGCGTCCTCGCCGCTGCCGCGCTGGGGCCTGATGACCGCCAAGACGGCCTCGGTGCTGGTCACCGAGGTCCTCCAGGTGATCCTGCTGACCGCGATCGCCTTCTCGCTGGGCTGGTCGCCGCACGGCGGCCCGCTCGCCGTGCTCCTGCTGCTCGTCCTCGGCACGGCCGCCTTCTCCGGGCTCGGCCTGCTGATGGCGGGGACGCTGAGGGCCGAGGCCACGCTGGCCGCGGCCAACCTGGTCTTCCTGCTGCTGCTCGTGGGCGGCGGGGTGATCGTGCCGCTGGACAAGTTCCCGGCGGGCGCCCGCGGCGTCCTGGAGCTGCTTCCCGTCTCCGCCCTGTCCGACGGGCTGCGGGCCGTACTCCAGCACGGCGCGGCCATGCCGTGGGGCGACTGCGGCATCCTCGCGGTGTGGGCGGTCGTGGGGCTCGCGGCCGCCGGCAAGTTCTTCCGCTGGGAGTAGAGACACAAGGCCCGCCATGGACCCTCGTGAAACCGTGCACAAGCAGCGCCCTACGATGGAACGCGTGCCGAACCTGACCCGCGCCGACGCCCTGGCCGCCGTGCGCAACCCGCTCGCCTTCATCGCCGGCCGCTGGACCCCCCACCCGAGGACCGTCCAGCGGGCCGCGTTCGCCGCACTCGCCATGGGCGTGATCATCGTCGTCACCGGCGGCGCCGTCCGGCTCACCGGCTCAGGGCTTGGCTGCCCCACCTGGCCGACCTGCACCGACACCTCGCTGACCACCACGCGCGCGATGGGTGTGCACGGGATCATCGAGTTCAGCAACCGCATGCTGACGTACGTGCTGTGCGCGGCCGTCGGCTGGGCGATCGTCGCCGCGCGGGCCCAGAAGCCGTGGCGGCGCAGCCTGACCCGGCTCGGCTGGGCGCAGTTCTGGATCGTCATGGGCAACGCGGTGCTCGGCGGCATCGTCGTCCTGGTCGGCCTGAACCCGTACACCGTCGCGGCGCACTTCCTGCTGTCCAGCGCGCTGATCGCGGTGGCCACGGTGATGTGGCAGCGCACCCGCGAGGGCGACACGGCACCGCGCCCGCTGGTCGGCAAGGCCGTGCAGCAGCTGGTGTGGTTCCTGGTCGTGGCGAGCGGGCTGCTGATCGCGGTGGGCACGATCGTGACCGGCGCGGGCCCCCACGCGGGCGACTCCAAGGAGGTCGACCGGATCCCCGTCGACTGGGCGACGGTCGCCAAGATGCACGCGGTGCTCGCCTGGATCGTGGTGACGCTGACGTTCGCGCTGTGGTTCGTCCTCAAGGCCGTCGACGCGCCCCAGGGTCCGCTGCACCGCACCCGCGAGCTGTTCGTGATCCTGCTCGCCCAGGGCGTCATCGGCTACGTCCAGTACTTCACGCATCTGCCCGAGGCGTTGGTGGCCCTGCACATGCTGGGGTCCTGCGTGATGTGGGTCGGGGTGCTCAGGGTGCTGCTGTCGCTGCGCGAACGCACCGCGTCCGTGACCGGCCTGCCCGGGCCGTCCCCCGAGGCGACCCTGACGACGGCCTAGCCGGCGCCTGGACGAAGGCTCCCGCGCGGGGCGCACGGTTTCCGCGGCCGCTCACCGCAGCCCGTACACCCGCCCCGCGTTGCCCGCCGCCACCATCCCGGCCACCCGCTGGGCGTCCCCGGGCGACCAGGCGCCCTCCGCGACCCAGGCGCCCAGTACCCGGTCCAGCGCCTCGGTGAACAGCCGGGCGCCGACCACGTGCAGCTCGGGCAGGCCGTGCGCCCCGCTGGAGAAGAGGATCTTGCCGAACGGGGCCAGCTCCAGGATCTCGGCGAGGATCGTCGCGGCTCGCGCGCCGGTGCGCACCAGGGCCGCGCCCGCGTCGGCGTAGACGTGCGGGAAGACGCCGGCCAGGTGGGCGGCCTGGCGGTGGTACGGGTAGCCGTGCAGCAGGACGAGGTCGGTGCCCAGGCCCGCCGTGGCCCGTACGAAGTCGGTCAGCAGCACGGGGTCGGTGCGGTCGATGCGCGCGCCCGGTTCGCCGAGGCCCGCGTGCAGTTGCAGCGGGCGGCCGGAGGCGACCGCGATCCACAGCAGGTGCCGCAGCAGCACCGGGTCGCTCAGTTCGCCGCCCACCCGCCGTCCGGCCAGCCAGCGCCCCGCCGCCCCTCGCACCTCCCCCGGCCCGGGCGGCTCCGGCGCGAGTGCCAGGCCGTGGCGCAGGCCCGCCACGGAGGTGAAGGCGACGGCGTGCGCGGCGGCGGCGTGCACCGACTCGGCGAGGTTGGCGAGGAAGGACTCGACGGTCCCGGAGGTGTCGGCGACCTGCTCGGCGAGCAGTTCCAGGCGCACGATCTCGTGCGCGGCCGCGTCGCCCGTGGAGGCCATCTCGCCGGGCCCGGTGAGGTCCCCGGGCAGCCCGGTGTCGACGAGGTAGGTCGTGATGCCGCTGCCGCGCAGCAGCCTGCGGCCGGCCTCCAGCACGCCCAGTTCGCGGCGGCGGGCGAGATAGCGCGCGGGCGGGCAGTGCGGCTCCAGGCCGAGCAGCGGGGGGCACCAGCGGCGTACGGCGAAACCGGTCTGGGTGTCGAAGAGGGTGGTGCCGGGGGCGGGCGGGCCCTCGGTGCGGGCCAGCTGGGCCTCGAAGGTGCCGAGGCCCAGCTCCGTTCTCAGGACGCCGTGGCAGTACTGGTCCACCAGGGACGGCGTTTCGATCATCCGGACTCCCCGTTCGGTGGACGCGTGCTCCTCACACGTCCTAACGGGTGAACCGGCGTCAGGTGTTGCTCGGGCCGCCCAGCTGGATCCCGGCCATGCGCGTCCACTCGTACGGGCCCGTGCGCACCTTGGCCGCGAACTCGCCGTCGAAGTCCTCGTGGACGGTGATGCCGGCCTTCGCGACGGCCTTCTCGGCCAGCTCGTAGGAGGGCGCCACCAGGTCGCCCCAGCCGCCGTCCTCGCCGACGAGGACGATGCGCGCGCCGCGCTCGCCGAGGTAGGCCACCTGGCCCTCGGCACCGCCGTGCGCCTTGGAGAACGCACCGATCCGCTTGGCGAGGCGTGCCACCGTGCGCTCGGCCTTCGGGTCAACCTGCTCAGTCTCTGCCATGGCCAGGATGCTACCGACGGGTAGATCAAACGGCGACGGGTGGGGTGCGTGGCCTTGACCACGCACCCCACCCGTCGGCTTCGTAGGAGTGCCCGCTAGCGCAGGAAGGGGTCCACCGCGACGGCGACGAACAGCAGCGAGACGTAGGTGATGGACCAGTGGAACAGGCGCATCTCCTTGAGCTTGCCGCCGGTCGCCTCGGCCCTGGCGCGGTTCTGCAGCGCGTGCGCCTCCCACAGCCACCAGCCGCCGGCCACCAGCGCCACCGCCGTGTAGAACCAGCCGGTGTAGCCGAGCGGGGTGAGCAGCAGGGAGACGGCCACCATCACCCAGCTGTAGATGACGATCTGCCGGGCGACGACCTTGTTGGAGGCGATGACCGGCAGCATGGGCACGCCCACGCGCGCGTAGTCGTCCTTGACCTTCATGGACAGCGGCCAGTAGTGCGGCGGCGTCCAGAAGAACATGACGAGGAAGAGGATCACCGGCGCCCAGGACACGGTGTCCGTGACCGAGGACCAGCCGATCAGCACCGGCATGCAGCCGGCGATGCCGCCCCAGACGATGTTCTGGGACGTACGCCTTTTGAGGATCATCGTGTAGACGACGACGTAGAAGAGGAGCGCTCCGAGCGACAGCCACGCCGACAGCCAGTTGACGGTGAGGCCGAACAGCAGCGTGGAGACGACGGCCAGCGTGATGCCGAAGGCGAGGCACTCGCGCGGGCTCACCATGCCGGTCACCAGCGGCCGCTGCGAGGTGCGGTCCATCAGGGCGTCGATGTCGCGGTCGATGTACATGTTCAGCGCGTTGGCGCCGCCCGCCGACAGGTAGCCGCCGACGCAGGTGAGGACGACCAGACCGAGGTCCGGCACGCCCCGCTGCGCCAGGAACATCACCGGAACGGTGGTGATGAGCAGAAGCTCGATGATCCGCGGCTTGGTCAGCGCCACGAACGCCTTGACACGGGCCCCGAACGGCCGACGGCTCGGCTTCTGGCCCGCATCGAGCACCACCCCCGCTGGACGGGATTCGACGGCCGTCACGCACACCCCTGACAGAGACATCCCAGCGAGCCCCCGTCAGGTGAACCGACAGTCGGGGCTCGCGCGTACCACGCCACTGTAGACGTTGCCCAGACCCCGGCCTTCGCGGGGGTGGGGTCGTGTTGGCCCCCGCCCTTCCGGCGGGCGCGCGCCGGCTCGATTGAGCGATCGGATGAGCGCCTCCGTATTCATGTGCCGAATCGGTCGACGAGCAGGCGGGGAGGCGGATCTCCAAGAGTCCCGGCACTCTGGAACGACGCGGAAAACGCACGTTCTTACGGGATAGGCTCGACAGCGGCCGGCCGACGCGGAGAAGGCCGGCAGCCGGCGCGCGGTCACGTGCACCGGCATCCGACATGTGGAGAGGAGCCCTGACCCAGGGTGAGCACCAAGCCGACCACCACAGACCTCGAGTGGACCGAGTTGGACACGCGCGCGGTCGACACCGCGCGCGTCCTGGCCGCCGACGCCGTACAGAAGGTCGGCAACGGCCATCCCGGCACGGCGATGAGCCTGGCTCCCGCCGCCTACACCCTCTTCCAGAAGGTGATGCGGCACGACCCGTCCGATCCGCAGTGGGTGGGGCGCGACCGCTTCGTGCTGTCCGCCGGCCACTCCTCCCTGACCCTCTACACCCAGCTGTACCTGGCCGGCTTCGGCCTGGAGCTGGAGGACCTGAAGTCGTTCCGCACCTGGGGCTCGAAGACCCCGGGCCACCCGGAGTACGGGCACACCCCGGGCGTGGAGACCACGACCGGGCCGCTGGGCCAGGGTGTGGCCAACGCGGTGGGCATGGCGATGGCCGCCCGCTACGAGCGCGGCCTGTTCGACCCGGAGGCGGCGCAGGGCGAGTCGCCCTTCGACCACTTCATCTACTGCATCGCCGGTGACGGCTGTCTGCAGGAGGGCATCTCCGCCGAGGCCTCGTCGCTGGCCGGCCACCAGAAGCTCGGCAACCTCATCCTGCTGTGGGACGACAACCACATCTCGATCGAGGGCGACACCGAGACGGCCGTCTCCGAGGACACCACGAAGCGGTACGAGGCCTACGGCTGGCATGTGCAGCGCGTGGAGGCCAAGGAGAACGGCGACCTGGACCCGCGGGCGATCTTCGCCGCGATCCAGGAGGCCAAGGCCGTCACCGACCGGCCGTCCTTCATCGCGATGCGCTCGATCATCGCCTGGCCGGCGCCGCACGCCCAGAACACCGAGGCCGCGCACGGCTCGGCGCTCGGCGAGGACGAGGTGGCCGCCACCAAGCGCGTCCTCGGCTTCGACCCCGAGAAGCACTTCGAGGTGTCCGACGAGGTGCTGAAGCACACCCGCGGCGCGCTCGAGCGGGGCCGCCGGGCCCGGGCCGAATGGGAGAAGTCCTTCCAGCAGTGGCGCGACGCCGATGCCGGGCGGGCCGCGGAGTACGACCGCTTCGCCAAGGCGGAGCTGCCGGCCGGCTGGCAGGAGAAGATCCCGGTGTTCGAGGCCGGCAAGGGCGTGGCCACGCGTGCCGCCTCCGGCAAGGTGCTCCAGGCCCTGGGCGAGGTGATCCCCGAGCTCTGGGGCGGCTCCGCCGACCTGGCGGGCTCCAACAACACCACGATCGACAAGACGTCGTCGTTCCTGCCCGAGGGCAACCCGCTGCCGGAGGCGAACCCGTACGGCCGCACCATCCACTTCGGCATCCGCGAGCACTCCATGGGCGCGGAGCTGAACGGCATCACCCTGCACGGCAACACCCGTGTCTACGGCGGCACCTTCCTCGTCTTCTCCGACTACATGCGCAACGCGGTGCGCCTGTCGGCCCTGATGCACCTGCCGGTGACGTACGTGTGGACGCACGACTCCATCGGCCTCGGCGAGGACGGCCCCACCCACCAGCCGGTCGAGCACCTGGCCTCGCTGCGCGCCATCCCGGGCCTGAACATCGTCCGCCCGGCCGACGCCAACGAGACCGCGATCGCCTGGCGCGAGATCCTCACCCGCTGGACCAAGGAGTACGGCAAGGGCGCCCCACACGGCCTGGCGCTCACCCGCCAGGGCGTGCCGACCTACGAGCCCAACGACGACGCGGCGCGCGGCGGTTACGTCCTCTTCGACGCCGAGGACGCCGACGGGCAGAGCGCCGAGCCCCAGGTGATCCTCATCGCCACCGGCTCCGAGGTGCACATCGCCGTCGAGGCGCGCGAGCAGCTCCAGGCGGAGGGCGTGCCCACCCGGGTCGTGTCCATGCCGTCCGTCGAGTGGTTCGAGGAGCAGGAGCAGGGGTACCGGGAGAGCGTGCTGCCCCCGGCCGTGCGGGCGCGTGTCGCGGTCGAGGCGGGTGTCGGTCTCACCTGGCACAAGTACGTGGGAGACGCCGGGCGCATCGTTTCCCTGGAGCACTTCGGTGCTTCAGCCGACGGCAAGGTCCTCTTCCGCGAGTTCGGCTTCACGCCTGAGAACGTGGCCGCCAAGGCGCGGGAATCCCTCGCCGCCGCCCAGCGCTGACGCTCATATACGACACGTAGGAGATGCATTTTCCATGACAGACGCACTCAAGCGCCTCTCCGATGAAGGCGTCGCGATCTGGCTGGACGACCTGTCGCGCAAGCGGATCACGTCCGGCAACCTCGCCGAGCTGATCGACCAGCAGCACGTCGTGGGCGTCACCACCAACCCGACGATCTTCCAGAAGGCGATCTCGCAGGGCGACGGCTACGACCAGCAGGTCTCCGACCTGGCCGCGCGCCGGGTCACCGTCGAGGAGGCCATCCGCATGATCACCACGGCGGACGTCCGCGACGCCGCCGACATCCTGCGCCCGGTCTTCGACGCCACCGACGGCCAGGACGGCCGGGTCTCCATCGAGGTGGACCCGCGTCTGGCCCACAACACCAAGGCGACGGTCGCCGAGGCCCGGCAGCTGGCCTGGCTGGTGGACCGCCCGAACACGCTCATCAAGATCCCGGCCACCCGGGCGGGCCTGTCGGCGATCGCCGAGACCATCGGCAACGGCATCAGCGTCAACGTCACGCTGATCTTCTCCCTGGAGCGCTACCGCGCGGTCATGGACGCCTACCTGACCGGCCTGGAGAAGGCCAAGGAGCGCGGCCTGGACCTGTCCAAGATCCACTCCGTGGCGTCCTTCTTCGTCTCCCGCGTGGACACCGAGATCGACCGCCGCATCGACGAGATGGGCACCGACGAGGCCAAGGCGCTGCGCGGCAAGGCGGGCGTGGCCAACGCGCGCCTGGCCTACCAGGCGTACGAGGAGGTCTTCGGCTCCGACCGCTGGAGCGTGCTGGAGAACGCGGGCGCGAACAAGCAGCGTCCGCTGTGGGCCTCCACCGGCGTGAAGGACAAGGCGTACAAGGACACCATGTACGTCGAGGAGCTGGTCGCGCCGAACACGGTCAACACCATGCCGGAGGCCACCCTGGAGGCCACCGAGGACCACGGCGAGATCCGCGGCGACGCGGTGCGCGGCACCTACGAGCAGGCCCGCGCGGACCTCGACGCGCTGGAGCGGATCGGGATCTCCTACGACGAGGTGGTCCAGGTCCTCGAGGACGAGGGTGTCGAGAAGTTCGAGGCCTCCTGGAACGACCTGCTGAAGTCGACCGAGGCGGAGCTGGAGCGCCTCGCCCCGTCGGAGGGCTGAGGCCTTGGCGTCCCACTCCGGCACCGGAGCCAATCCGCTCCGTGACCCCGCCGACCGACGGCTCCCGCGCATCGCGGGGCCGTCGGGCCTGGTCATCTTCGGCGTCACGGGCGACCTGTCGCGCAAGAAGCTCATGCCCGCGGTGTACGACCTCGCCAACCGGGGTCTGCTGCCGCCGGGCTTCTCGCTGGTCGGCTTCGCCCGCCGCGACTGGGAGCACGAGGACTTCGCGCAGGTCGTGCACGACGCGGTCAAGGAGCACTCGCGCACGCCGTTTCGCGAGGAGGTCTGGCAGCAGCTCCTCCAGGGCATGCGCTTCGTGCAGGGCACCTTCGACGACGACGACGCCTTCGAGCGGCTGCGCGGGACGATCGAGGAACTGGACAAGGCGCAGGGCACGGGCGGCAACTTCGCCTTCTACCTGTCCGTGCCGCCGAAGTCGTTCCCGGTGGTCATCCAGCAGCTGAAGAAGCACGGGCTGGCCGACCAGTCCGGCGGCTCCTGGCGGCGGGCGGTCATCGAGAAGCCGTTCGGCCACGACCTGAAGTCGGCCGAGGAGCTGAACAAGGTCGTGCACGAGGTCTTCTCCTCGGACCAGGTCTTCCGCATCGACCACTACCTGGGCAAGGAGACCGTCCAGAACATCCTGGCGCTGCGCTTCGCCAACCAGATGTACGAGCCGATCTGGAACCGCTCCTACGTCGACCACGTGCAGATCACCATGGCCGAGGACATCGGCATCGGCGGCCGGGCCGGCTACTACGACGGCATCGGCGCCGCCCGTGACGTCATCCAGAACCACCTGCTGCAGCTGATGGCGCTCACCGCGATGGAGGAGCCCGCCTCCTTCGGCGCGGACGCGCTGGCCGCCGAGAAGGAGAAGGTGCTCGGCGCGGTCCGGCTGCCCAAGGACCTCGGCAAGTCCACCGTGCGCGGGCAGTACGCGGGCGGCTGGCAGGGCGGCGAGAAGGTGATCGGCTACCTCGAGGAAGAGGGCATCGACAAGAAGTCGAAGACCGACACCTACGCGGCCGTGAAGCTGGGGATCGACAACCGCCGCTGGGCGGGCGTGCCGTTCTACCTGCGCACCGGCAAGCGGCTGGGCCGCCGGGTGACCGAGGTCGCGGTGGTCTTCCAGCGGGCCCCGCACTCCCCCTTCGACACCACGGCCACCGAGGAGCTGGGCCAGAACGCGATCGTGATCCGCGTCCAGCCCGACGAGGGCGTCACCGTCCGCTTCGGCTCCAAGGTGCCGGGCACCTCCATGGAGATCCGGGACGTGTCGATGGACTTCGCCTACGGCGAGTCCTTCACCGAGTCCAGCCCGGAGGCGTACGAGCGGCTGATCCTGGACGTGCTGCTCGGCGACTCCAACCTCTTCCCGCGCACCGAGGAGGTCGAGCTGTCCTGGAAGATCCTCGACCCGATAGAGGAGTACTGGGACAAGCACGGCAGGCCCGCGCAGTACGCGTCCGGGACGTGGGGGCCCGTCGAGGCGGACGAGATGCTCGCACGAGACGGACGGAGCTGGCGCCGGCCATGAAGATAGACCTGACCGACACCACGGCCGGCAAGATCAACAAGGCGCTGGTGCAGGGCCGCCGCGCCATCGGCACACCGGCCGTCGGCATGGTGCTCACCCTCGTCGTCGTCACCGACGAGGAGAACGCCTACGACGCCCTGAAGGCCGCGAACGACGCCTCGCACGAGCACCCCTCGCGCACCCTGGTGGTCATCCGGCGCGTCTCGCGCACCCCCCGGGACCGCACGGGTTCGCGCCTGGACGCCGAGGTGCGGGTGGGCGCGGACGCGGGCACCGGCGAGACGGTGGTGCTGCGGCTGTACGGCGAGGTCGTCGACCACGCCCAGTCGGTGGTGCTGCCCCTGCTGCTGCCCGACGCGCCGGTCGTCGTGTGGTGGCCGATGGACGCCCCGCTGGACCCGGCGAACGACCCGCTGGGCGCCCTCGCGCAGCGCCGCGTCACCGACACCTACGCCTCCGAGGAGCCGGTGCGGGACCTCGCGGCCCGGGCCGACGCCTACACCCCGGGCGACACGGACCTGTCGTGGACGCGGATCACGCCGTGGCGTTCGATGCTGGCGGCCGCCCTCGACCAGGTCGCCTGCGAGGTGAAGGCCGTCGAGGTGGAGGGCGAGGAGTCCAACCCGAGCTGCGAGCTGCTGGCGATGTGGCTCGCGGACCGGCTGGACGTGCCGGTGCGGCGCTCGTCGTCGGGCGGGCCGGGCCTGACCGCCGTCCGTATGGACACCACGTGCGGGGCGATCACCCTGGACCGCGCCGACGGCAGGCTGGCGACCCTGTCCATCGAGGGCCAGCCGGAGCGGGCGGTGGCGCTGAAGCGGCGGGAGACGGCCGAGCTGATCGCGGAGGAGCTGCGGCGCCTGGACCCGGACGACACCTACGCCTCGGCGCTGCGCTTCGGCGTGGAACGGCTGGCGGACCCCTCGGGCGCAATCTCGGCCGGGCAGGAGCCGGTGGCGGTGGCGGTGCCGGAGGAGGAGACGGCGAAGGGGCCGGCGGGCCGGGGGGCGTCCAGGACCGCGCGGAAGGTCCCGGCGCGGAAGGCGGCGGCCAAGTGAGCACCCCTCAGCTGGTCGTCCACCGCGACAAGGAGCTGATGGCGCAGGCCGCGGCGGCCCGTCTCATCACCCGGATCGTGGACGCGCAGGCCTCCACGGGAGCGGCGAACGTGGTCCTCACCGGGGGCCGCAACGGCAACGGCGTGCTCGCCGCGCTGGCCGCCGCGCCGGCCCGGGACGCGATCGACTGGGGCCGCCTGGACCTGTGGTGGGGTGACGAGCGGTTCCTGCCCGAGGGCGACCCGGAGCGCAATGTCACCCAGGCCCGCGAGGCCCTGCTGGACTCGGTGCCGCTGGACCCCAAGCGGGTGCACACCATGCCCGCCTCGGACGGCCCCTGGGGCGCGGACGCCGAGGCGGCGGCGGAGGCGTACGCCGAGGAGCTGGCCCACGCGGCCGGTCCCGCCGGCCATGGCGCGGTGCCCGCCTTCGACGTGCTGATGCTGGGCGTCGGCCCGGACACCCACGTGGCCTCCCTCTTCCCGGAGCACCCGGGGCCGCGCGAGACGGAGCGCACGGTGATCGGCGTGCACGGCTCGCCGAAGCCGCCGCCCACCCGGATCTCGCTCACCCTGCCCGCGATCCGCGCGGCCCGCGAGGTGTGGCTGCTGGCGGCGGGCGAGGACAAGGCCAGCGCGGTGGCCATCGCCCTCTCGGGCGCCGGGGAGATCCAGGCCCCGGCGGCGGGCGCGCGGGGCCGGGCCCGCACCCTGTGGCTGCTGGACACGGCGGCGGCGGCCCAGTTGCCGCGGTCGCTGTATCCGCCGGCGTCGGCGTGAGGCACGGCGGTGGGGGCGGCGGGGGGTCAGGAACCCCCGCCGCCCCCACCGCCGCCGCTCACTTCACCGATCCCGCCATCACCCCCTGCACGAAGTGCCGCTGGAAGGCGAAGAAGACGGCCACCGGCACCACCAGGGACAGAAACGCGCCCGGCGCGAGCACGTCGATGTTGCTCCCGAACTGCCGGATCTGCGACTGCAGTTCCACCGTGAGCGGCTGCGAGGAGCTGTCCGCGAACAGCAGCGCCACCAGCATGTCGTTCCACACCCACAGGAACTGGAAGATGGCGAGGCTGGCGATGGCCGGCCGCCCCACGGGCAGCACGAGCCGGGTGAAGATCCGCCACTCGCTGCCCCCGTCCATCCGCGCCGCCTCCAGCATCTCCTTGGGCATCTCGGCGAAGTAGTTGCGCAGCAGGAACACCGCGAACGGCAGCCCGTAGGCGACGTGGAAGAGGACGACGCCGGGGATCGTGCCGAACAGGCCCAGGACGCCGAAGAGTTTGGCCACCGGCAGCAGGCCGATCTGCACGGGCACCACCAGCAGCGCCACCACCAGCAGGAACAGCGGCTCGCGCAGCGGGAAGTCCAGCCAGGCGAAGGCGTATCCGGCGAGCGCCGCGATGACGACGACCAGCACGGTCGCCGGCACCGAGATCAGCACCGTGTTCCAGAAGGCCTGGGTCATCCCGGCGTTCTTCAGCAGGGCGGAGTAGTTGTCGAAGGACAGTTGGCCGGGGCCTGTCAGCGCCGTCCACCAGCCGCCCTTGGCGGTGTCCTGGGCCGAGCGCAGCGAGGAGACGAACAGTCCCGCGAGCGGTGTGAGCCAGACCAGGCCGATCACCACGAGGAAGGCCTGCACGAGCCCGTTCCCGAGGCCCCTCCTGACCGCGTTCATCGCTGACTCCTTCGGAAGCGGCGGACGTTGAAGACCATCGCGGGGATCACCAGCAGCAGGAGCAGTACGCCGAGCGCGCTGCCGAGGCCCTGGTTGTTGCCGCCGCCGAAGGACACCAGCCACATCTGGGTCGCCAGCACGGTGGCGTCCTCCTGCACCGGGCCGGGCGCGATGATGTAGACGAGGTCGAAGACCTTCATCACGTTGATGACGAGGGTGACGAAGACGACCGTGAGGACCGGCGCGAGCAGCGGCACGGTGATGCGGCGGAAGATCTGCCACTCGTTGGCGCCGTCCATCCGCGCCGCCTCCAGCGCGTCCCGGGGCAGCGTGGCCAGCCCCGCGCCGATCAGCACCATCGCGAACCCGGTCCAGATCCACAGGTAGGCGCCGATGATCGCCGGGGTGACCAGGGTCGGCCCGAGCCAGGAGATGCCCTGGTAGGGCGGCGCGAAGTTGGACTCCGGCAGTTTCAGGGTGTACGAGCCGGCATTCAGCCCGGTGAGGTGGAAGGAGCCGTCGGACGCGGTCGTCGCGCTCGCGACCGTGTGCCCGCCGCTCAGCGCCTCGACCTTCATGCCGGGCAGTCCGCTCTCGCCGCGGTCGACCTTGTCGCGGGTGCCGCCCCCGCCGGGCGTGAAGTCCAGGTAGACGACTCCGCGCAGCTCCCCGGGGGCGGCCTTCCGCCCGGCCGCCGGGTAGGCGGGCACGGCGTTCTTCGGCAGGTCCTTGGGCAGCACGCCGACCATCGGCAGCGCCACCGTGTCACCCGGCGAGACGGCCTTGACCGTGACGTACGAGCCGTCGTGGTCCTGGGTCAGCCGCTCGGCGCGGCCGCGCGCGGTCGGGTAGGACGAGGCGCCCTCGAAGGCGTCGTGCACGGACACCGCTGCCGCGTTCAGCACGCCCTTGTTCGGGTCCTCGTCGTAGGCGAGGCGGAAGATGATCCCGGCGGCGAGGAAGGACACGGCCATCGGCATGAACAGCAGCAGTTTGAACGCGGTCGCCCAGCGGACCTTCTCCACCAGGACGGCGAGGATCAGCCCGAGGCCGGTGAGCAGCGCGGGTGCCACGACCACCCAGATGGTGGTGTTCCGGATGGCCTTGAGCGTGGCCGGGTCGCGGAACATCTCGGTGTAGTTGTCCCCGCCGACGAAGCGGGTGCCGGAGGCGTCGAAGAAGCTCCGGCCGACCGAGAACAGCACCGGGTAGACGACGAGGGCGCCGAGCAGCAGCAGCGCCGGGAAGACGAACAGCAGGGCGACGACCCGGCCCCGCCGGCGCAGGCGCCGCGCCCGGCCGGCGGGCGATGCGGCCGGCGGGGGGCTCGCACCCTTCTCCTTGGTGAGGGTGGTGGCGGTCATGCCGGGTCAGCCCTGGTCCTGGTAGGCCTTGGCCGCCGCGGCCTCCAGCTTCGCCGCGGTGCCCTTCGGGTCGGAGGGGTCGCGCAGGAAGTCCTGGAGCAGCTTCCACTCGCCGGCGCCCTTGGTGCCGCCGAAGGCCGCGGGGGCCTGGTCGGACATGTCGAAGCGGACCGAGTCGCCCGCGTCCACGAGGGACTTGGCGGTGGCGCGGGTGACGTCGTCGCCGTAGGAGGCGAGGTCGAGCTTCTTGTTCGGGGACAGGAAGCCGCCCGCCTTGGCCCACACGGCCGAGGCCTCGGGGGTGGCGAGGAACTCGAGCAGCTTCATGCCGGCCTTGGCGTTCTTGCCCTTCTTCAGCACGACCGCCGCGTCGCCGCCGCTGACGACCGGCGCCTTGCCGCCGTCGACGGACGGGAAGGGGAAGAAGTTCGCGTCCTTGCCGATGGTCCTGCCGAACTGGTCGTGGGCGACACCGGCGACGAAGTCACCCTCGTAGACCATGCCGGCCTCGGGCTTGGGGCCGAAGACCTTCTCCACCGAGCCCGGGAAGTCGGTGTTCAGGGCCCCCTTCTGGCCGCCCGCGATCAGCTGCTTGTCCTTGAACAGCTTGCCGAGCGTGCCGAGCGCCCTGACCACGCTGGCGTCGGTCCACTTCAGCTTGTGCGCGGCGAGGGCGTCGTACTTCTCGGGTCCGGCCTGGGAGAGGTAGACGTTCTCGAACCAGTCGGTGAGCGTCCAGCCGTCCTGTCCGCCGACCGCGAAGGCGGCGAGCCCGGAGTCGGAGAGGGTGTGCCCGGCCTTGAGCATCTCGTCGTACGTCTTCGGCGGCTTGACCCCGGCCTGGTTCAGCGCGTCGGGGCTGTACCAGACGGTCGACTTGTGGGCGGCCTTGAAGTACAGCCCGTACAGGGTGCCGTCGACGCTGCCGTACTTCTTCCACACGGGGGCGTAGCCGGCGTCCACCGACTTCTGGGTGGTGGCGGACAGCGGCTCGAGCCAGCCCTTCCTGGCGAACTGCTGGAGCACGCCGACCTGCGGGACCATCACGACGTCGGGGGCGTTGCCGCCCTCGATCTTGCTGCCGACGACGGTGGAGACGTTGTCGCCGGTGGAGACGAACTGCGTCTTGGCGCCCGTCTTCTCGGTGAACGCGTCGAGCACCTTCTGGAAGTTCTTCTGCTCGGTGCCGGACCAGACGCCGGCCACGGTGACGGTCTGGCCGCTGAGCGGCTTGTCGCCGCCGCCCGCGGAGACCGGGTCGCCGCCGCAGGCGGTCGCGCCGAGCGCGAGGACGAGGGCGGTGCAGCCGGTGAGGAGGGTGGTGCGTCGTCGCATCATCGTTGATGTCCCTTCGGGGAATGGGAAGTTGACGGAGACTCGGAGGAAACTCAGGTGGTGGGCTGGTCGTCGTCGGCCGTCCACCAGGCGGCGGTGGAACCGGCGAGCACTCCGGGCGGGCAGGGCCCGCTGGCGAGCAGCGGGGTGCCGGCGACCGGCGCGGGGGTGGGGGCCGTACCGAAGTTGACGGCGCAGACCAGGCCGTCGCCGCGGACGAAGCCGAGGACGCCGGGCGGGGTGTCCAGCCAGCGCAGCGTGCCCTCGCCCAGCTGGGGCAGGGCGGCGCGCAGCTGGAGGCCGTCGCGGTAGAGGTGCCAGAAGGAGCGGGTGTCGGCGAGGGCGCGGTCGGTGGCGTACTCGGCGAAGTACTCCGGCTGCGGCAGCCAGGGCTTGGCGCCCTCGGCCCCGGAGGTGAAGCCGAACGGGGACGCCTGCCCGGACCAGGGCAGCGGCACCCGGCAGCCGTCACGGATGCGGGCGCGGCTCCCGGTGCGGCGGAAGATCGGGTCGGTGAGCACGTCGTCGGGCAGGTCGACGACCTCGGGCAGGCCGAGCTCCTCGCCCTGGTAGATGTACGCGGCTCCGGGCAGCGCCAGCATCAGCAGCGCGGCGGCTCGGGCACGGGCGGCGCCGAGGCCGCTGCCGCCGGTCGCGGGCTCGCCGTAGCGGGTGACGGTGCGGACCTGGTCGTGGTTGTTGAGGACCCAGGTGACCGTGGAGCCGGTGCCGGCGATGTCCTGCATGGCCTCGGAGACGACCTTGCGGAAGGCGTCGGCGTCCCAGGGGGCGCTGAGCAGGTCGAAGAAGAAGGCCTGGTGCAGCTCGTCGGGGCGGACGTAGCGGGCGTGCTCGCGGGCGCTGGGCACGGAGACCTCGCCCACCAGCAGCCGTTCGCGGCCGTCGCGCGCGGTGTACTCCTCGCAGACGGACCGCCAGCGCCGCCACACGTCGTGCACCTCGGGCTGGTTCCAGGCGAGCGGGTTGACCGAGTCGCGGGTGCGGGCGTCGGCCTCCGGGTCGTCCGAGTCGGGCAGCGCGGGGTGCTTGTAGAGGCCGGCGGCGACGTCTATGCGGAAGCCGTCGACGCCCCGGTCCAGCCAGAAGCGCAGGACGCGCTCGAACTCGGCGGGGACGCGGTCGTCGCGCCAGTTCCAGTCGGGCTGCTCGGGCGTGAACATGTGCAGGTACCACTGGCCGGGGCGGCCGTCCGGCTCGGTGATCCGCGTCCAGGCCGGGCCGCCGAACATGGCGTGCCAGTTGTTGGGCGGCTCGGCGCCGTCCGGGCCGCGTCCGTTGGCGAAGTGGAAGCGGGCGCGGGCCGGGCTGCCGGGTCCGGCGGCGAGCGCCTCGCGGAACCAGGGGTGCTCGCTGGAGCAGTGGTTGGGGACGATGTCGAGCAGGACCTTGACGCCGAGGCGGCGGGCGGCGGCCATCAGCCGGTCGAACTCGCCGAGGTCGCCGAAGACCGGGTCGACGTCGCAGTAGTCGGCCACGTCGTAGCCGTGGTCGTGCTGGGGCGAGGGGTAGAAGGGGCTCAGCCAGATCCCGTCGACGCCGAGCTTCTTCAGATACGGCAGCCCGGCCCGGACCCCGGCGAGATCGCCGATGCCGTCTCCGGTGCTGTCCAGGAAGCTGCGCACGTAGACCTGGTAGATCACCGCGTCGCGCCACCAACGATGCCTGTTCAACCCATTGCCCTGTCTCTGTAGGCCCGTCGTTATGCATGCATGTTAGGTAGGGGCTTCGGAGAGGTGTCAATGAAGTGACCAGAAGCTACCGGTCAGTTGACCACGCATATGGGTACGTAACCGGACAGTCCGACCCCAGTCGTGATGACCGCGTTACTTAACAAGTAACTAGCAGAGGGGGCGGCGAGGGAAGGGCCGGCTAGCGGTGGGAGACGGCGGCCAGCTCGCGCGCCAGCCGCCGCACAGCAGCCTCGGGCGTCTCGCGCCCGGTCAGCGCGTCGTGCACGACCGCCTGCACCACCAGGCTGACCTGGTCGTAGTGCGCGCTCTTGGGGCGCGGCGCGGCCGAGAGCACGGCGGCCCGCAGCGTCGGCAGGTACGGGAACCGCCGGACGAGGCCCGGGTCCTGGTAGAGCGCGGCGCGCACGGGCGGCAGCGCGCCCTTGGTGAGCACCTGGCGCTGGACGGGCTCACTGGTGAGGTACGCGATCAGACGCGCGGCGGAGTCCGGGTGCCGTGCGTGCGTGTTGACGGCCAGGTTGGAGCCGCCCAGCACGCTCGTCCCGGGCCCGTTCGGTCCGGGCAGCGGCACGGCGCCGATCCGGCCGGCGACCTTGGAGCCCCTGGCGGAGGCGACGGCGTAGGCGTAGGGCCAGTTGCGCAGGAAGAGCAGGTGGCCGTCCTGGAAGGCCTGCTTGGACTCCTCCTCCTTGTACGTCAGCGCCGCCTTGGGTATCCAGCCCTCACGGAAGCCGCGCGCGAGGAAGCCGATGCCCTCCCGGGCCGCCGCGGAGTTGACGGTGACGCGGGCGCCCTCGTCGCCGAGGATGGTCCCGCCCGCGGAGTACACCGCCTCGGCCGCGTTGACGGTCAGACCCTCGTAGGGCAGGAACTGGCCCGCGTAGCCGCCCAGTCCGTACTTGGGCGCGATGGTCCTGGCGTCGTGCTCCAGCTCGGCCCAGGTGCGCGGCGGCGGGACGCCCTCCTTGGCGAGGACGTCCTTGCGGTACAGCAGCAGCCCGGCGTTGGTGACGTAGGGGACCGCGTAGAGCCGGCCGTCGTAGGTCGCCGTGTCGACGACCGGGGGCAGGAAGGTCCTCAGCGGGAAGCGGTCGCGCGGCAGCGGGCGGATCCAGCCGGCGGCGGCGAACTCCGAGGTCCAGTTGACGTCGATGTTGAGCACGTCGAAGCGGCTGCGGTCGCCGCCGCGCAGGTCGGTGGTCATCTGCGCGTGCGTCTCGTCGGCGGAGTCGGGCAGCTCGACGAGGGTGACCTTCTCGGCGGGGTGGGTGCGGTTCCAGCCCTCCAGCAACGGGCCGAGATAGCCGGTGAGGTCGCCTGCGGTGGCGAGGGTGAGCGGGCCGCGGCCCGCGCCGGAACCCTCGTCGGCGTGGGCCCCGGAGGCGATGTAGCCGGTCATGACCACGACCAGGACGAGGAGGCCCCTACCCGCGGCGCGCATCCACCGCATAGGTTCCTCCTTGCACACAGGCACCGGGCACCTTCGCCCGGCGTCAGAGGCCATGTATACCTGTTAGGTATGCGCGATACTAGGGCCTGGACCACAGTCCGGGACACGGTCCGCGAGACGGTCCAGGACACGGTCCGCACGACGGCCCGGACACGGTCCGTACGACGGTCAGGAACACATTGCGCACATGACGAGGGCGCGGGAGGAGAGCACGAGTGCGTCTGCACCTGCTGGCACTCCTCGCGCGCGGTCCCGCCCACGGTTACGAGCTGAAGCAGGACCTTGAGCAACTGCTGGGCTCCGCGTACCCTCAGCCGAACGTCGGCCAGATCTACGTCACCCTCGGCCGCCTCGAGAAGTCGGGACTGATCGAGGGCGAGGACGTCGAGCAGTCCAGCCGGCCCAACAAGAAGGTCTACCACCTCACCGAAGCCGGGCGGGATGCGCTGCGCGTCTGGTTCGAGGAGCCCGAGGACGAGCCGCGGGTGCGGGACGAGTTCTTCATGAAGCTCGCCCTCGCGCCGCAGACCGGCCTCGCCGACCAGATCACCCTCATCAACAAGCAGCGGCGCCAGTACCTCAACACCATGCGCAACCTGTCGAAGCTGGCCGCCGCCGAGGACCGCGACAACCGCGTCGCCCATCTGCTGATCGAGGGCGCCATGCTGCATCTCCAGGCCGATCTCGACTGGCTGGAGCGCTGCCAGGAGGAACTGGAGGAGCTGGAGTGAGTGACGTCCTGCCTCCCGTCCTGCGGGCCGAGGGCCTCGTCAAGACCCATTACGGCGAGGGCGCGCCCGCGCACGCCGTGCGCGGGGTCGGCCTGTCGGTGGCGCGCGGCGAGTTCGTGGCGGTCACCGGCCCGTCCGGCGCCGGCAAGTCGACCCTGCTGCACCTGCTGGGCGGGCTCCAGCGCCCCGACGAGGGCAGCATCTGGCTCGACGGCCGGTGCACGGACTCCTACGGCGAGGCCCGCTGGGCGCAGGAGCGCCGCCAGTACATCGGGATCGTCTTCCAGTTCTTCAACCTGGTCTCCAACCTGTCCGTCGCCGACAACGTCGAACTGCCCGCCCTGCTCGCCGGCCGCTCACCGAAGCAGGCCCGCGCCGGACGCGAGGAGCTCCTCGCCGAACTGGGCCTGGAGGGCAAGGAGCGCAGCATGCCGGGCGAGCTGTCCGGCGGCGAGCAGCAGCGCGTCGCCCTGGCCCGCGCCCTGGTCAACCACCCGCCGCTGCTGCTGGCCGACGAGCCCGCGGGCAGCCTGGACAGCAAGGGCACCCGCGAGGTGATGCGGCTGCTGTCCCGCTTCCACCAGCGCGGCCAGACGATCGTGCTGGTGACGCACGACGCGCGGCTGGCGAGCGCCGCGGACCGGGTGATCAGCTTCTTCGACGGCCGGATCGCCGACGACGCGGAACTCGGCGGCGCCCCCGCGCGAGGCCGGGGCATCGCGGACGTGCTGGAGCTGAGGGACCGACTGCGGTGAGGGACTGAGCGCTGTGTACGACCATCCGACGCACGACCGCCCGGCGCACCACCCTCCGGCGCGTCCGACGCACGACCGCCCGGCGCACCACCTTCCGGCGCGTCCGGCGCAGGACCGCCCGGGGCGGGACCGTCCGGCGCACCCGGCCCGGCCGAGGGGCTGAGGGCCGTGCGAGCCACGCTGCGCTGGGCGCACTCCGATCTGCGCACGCACCGCGGGGAGGCGCTGTTCATCGTGCTGGCCACGGCGGGCATCGTCGCCTCGCTGCTGCTGGCCACCGCGCTGTTCGGCTACGCGACCAACCCCTGGCAGCGGATCTTCACCCAGTCCCGCGGCGCCCACGTCTGGCTGCACACCGTGGGCCCGGCCGACACCGCCCGGCTCTCCGCCCTGGACGGCGTCGAGTCCGTCGCCGGCCCCTACGCCACCGAGTCCGTCACCGTCTCCTCGCGCGGCACCCGCGCGACCGTCGAACTGCGCGCCACGCCGTCGCGGCCGTCGGTGGGCCGTCCGCTGCTCACCTCCGGCCACTGGCTGGACCCCCGCCGGCCCGACGGCGTGGTCCTGGAGAACCGCCTCGCCCGCGCGCTCCTCGCCGAGCCCGGCGACACCCTCACCCTGCCCGGCACCACGCGCGCCCTCACCGTCGTGGGCACCGCCGACAGCGCCGAGCCCCGCTACCGGCCGGGCGAGCAGCCGGGCCTGGTGTGGGCGCCGCCGTCCGCCGTGCGCGACCCCGGCGGGCGGGTGATCGGGCTGCGCCTGAAGGATCCCGGCGACACGGACTACGCCGTCCAGCGCGCCGTCACCGTGCTCGGCGCGGGCGCGGTCGGCGAGGTCTCCACCTGGCAGCAGGCGCGGGCCGAGGCACAGGGCGACAACCGGCTGCTCGGCCAGGTGCTGGGCCTGTTCGGGCTGGGCGCCCTGCTGGCCGCGGGCTTCGCGGTGCACGGAGCGATCGCCACCCGCATCCGCGGGCACCTCCGGGACATCTCGGTCCTGAAGGCCATCGGCTTCACCCCCGGCCAGGTCGTACGCATCTTCCTGCTCCAGCACGTCGCGTACGCCCTTCTGGGCGCCGTCGCCGCGGCGCTGCTGACCCAGGCACTGGGGGCCGGTGTCCCGGGCCGGCTGGGCGACGCGGTCGGGGTGTGGCAGGGCCTGCCGGGACACACGGTCTCGCTGCTGGCGGTGCCGGTGGGCGCGGTGCTGTTCATCGGCGCGGTCACCGGGCTCGCGGCCTGGCGGGCCGGACGGGTGCCGCCGGTGCCGGTGCCGGGCGGCACGGGCGCCCCGGGCGGCCGACTGCCCGGCGTGGCACGACGGGCCCTCGGCCCGCGGCTGCTGGGGCTGCGGCTGCCGCCCGCGCTGGTCCTCGGCTCGCACAAGGCGTTCACCCGCCGTCCGCGCACCCTGGCCACGGTGGGCAGGCTGGCCCTGCCGCTGCTGCTGATCGTGGTGGCGATGAGCGCATGGACCACCATCGACCGCTTCCACACCAGCCCCGAACGGCTCGGCCTGCCCGCCGCGCTCACCGTCCGCGCGGACAGGGGCCTGAGCGACACGGCGACCCGTGCCCTGCTGGAACACGAAAACGGCGTACGCGCGGTCTACCCCGGCGTCGAGGTGGCCGCCCTGGTCCCCGGCCAGACCGCGACGATCGCCCTGCGCGGCCTCGGCACCCACGACGACCCCTATCCCTACGCGCTCGCCGAGGGCCGCCCCGCCGACGGCCCCGACGAGGCGGTGGCCGGCCAGGGTCTGCTCGACCTCCTCGACGTGCGCGTCGGCGACTGGGTGCGGATGACGGTGGGCGACCAGCCGCAGATCCTGCACATCGTGGGCCGCAGCATCGAACCGGAGAACGCGGGCCGGGTCATCTCCACGTCCCTGGACACCCTGCGCGAGAACGACCCGAGGCTGGCCCCGACCCTGTACCAGCTCCGCCTGCGCCCCGGAGCCGACCCCCACCAGGTCGCCGCCGCCCTGGCCACGGCCGGCCACGGCCACCTGGACGTGCACACCGTGACCAACCCTGCCGACGGCCTCTCCCCGCTCCGCGCGGTCATTGCCGGCCTGATCTGCGTGCTCGCCCTGATCGGCCTCATCGAGCTGCTGACGGCGATCGGCGGCACGGTCCGCGAGGGCGAGCGCGATCTGCTGGCCCTGAAGGCCATCGGCCTCTCCCCCCGCCAGGTCACCGCGATCACGGTGACGTCGACGACCTGCACCGCGGCGGCGGCGACAGCCACCGCCACGGCCCTGGGCCTCCCCTTGTCCCACTGGCTGATCAATACCCAGGGCCGCACCAGCGGCATAGGCGCCGGCATCGCCACAACCCCGTCCCCGGCCCTCTTCACCCTCTTCATCACCGCAGCGATAGCCGGAGCGGCAGCCCTCTCAACACTCCCCGCAACAAGAGCAGCCCACCACCGCTCAGCGGACACGCTGAGCGCGGTGGCGTAGGGGGACGGGGACAAGGCGGCGGGGGGAGGCGGGCTTCCCGGCGGGGTGCAGGGGGCGGAGCCCCGCGGGGGTCCGGGGCGGAGCCCCGCGGGGGTCCGGGGCGGAGCCCCGCGGGGGTGCAGGGGGCGCAGCCCCCGCGTGGGGTCCGGGGCGGAGCCCCGTGGCGGGACTTCCTGTCCGACCGAGTCGGGCGGGCGGGTGGGAAACGGGGGGTGCAGGGGGCGCAGCCCCCGCGTGGGGTCCGGGGCGGAGCCCCGTGGCGGGACCTCCTGTCCGACCGAGTCGGGCGGGCGGGCAACAAGGCGGCGCCCGGAACCCCCGGCACTCAACGACCGCGCAGCGCGCGATACCTCCGTACCAACCCCCGAGTCGACCCGTCCAGCCCCTCCACCTCGCCCCCCTCCGTCAACGCGGGCTCCACCCGCTTCGCCAGCACCTTCCCCAACTCGACCCCCCACTGGTCGAAGGAGTCGATGTTCCAGATCGCGCCCTGCACGAACACCTTGTGTTCGTAGAGGGCGATCAGCTGCCCAAGCACCGACGGGGTCAGCTCGGTGGCCAGGATGGTCGTGGTCGGATGGTTGCCGTGGAAGGTGCGGTGCGGCACCTGCTCCTCGGGCACCCCCTCGGCGCGGACCTCCTCCGCCGTCTTGCCGAACGCCAGCGCCTGGCCCTGCGCGAACAGGTTCGCCATCAACAGGTCGTGCTGCGCCTTGAGTTCGCCGCTCAGCTCGGCCACCGGGTTGGCGAAGCCGATCAGGTCGGCTGGGATCAGCTTCGTGCCCTGGTGGAGCAGCTGGTAATACGCGTGCTGGCCGTTGGTGCCGGGCGTGCCCCACACCACGGGCCCGGTCTGCCACTCCACGGGCTCGCCGTCGCGCTGCACCGACTTGCCGTTGGACTCCATGTCCAGCTGCTGCAAGTACGCGGTGAACTTGGACAGATAGTGCGAGTACGGCAGCACGGCGTGCGTCTGGGCGTCGAAGAAGTTGCCGTACCAGACGCCCAGCAGGCCCAGCAGCAAAGGCACGTTGGACTCGGCCGGCGCGTCGCGGAAGTGGTCGTCGACGAGCCGGAACCCGTCCAGCATCTCCCCGAACCGCTCGGGCCCGATCGCGATCATCAGCGACAGCCCGATCGCGGAGTCGTACGAGTAGCGCCCGCCTACCCAGTCCCAGAACTCGAACATGTTGGCGGTGTCGATGCCGAACGCGGCGACCTTCTCCGCGTTGGTCGACAGCGCCACGAAGTGCCGGGCGACCGCCTTCTCCTCGCCCCCGAGCCCGGCCACCAGCCAGTCACGCGCGGAGGTCGCGTTGGTGATCGTCTCGATCGTGGTGAACGTCTTGGACGCGACGATGAACAGCGTCTCGGCCGGGTCCAGGTCGCGGGTCGCCTCGTGCAGGTCGGCCCCGTCGACGTTGGAGACGAACCGCACCGTCAGCTCGCGGTCGGTCCACGCCCGCAGCACCTCGTACGCCATCGCCGGCCCGAGGTCGGAGCCGCCGATGCCGATGTTGACGACGTTGCGGATGCGCCGGCCGGTGTGCCCGGTCCACTCGCCGGAGCGGACGCGCCGCGCGAAATCACCCATCCGGTCGAGCACTTGGTGCACCTTGGGCACCACGTTCTCGACGTCGACCTCGATCACCGCGTCCCGGGGAGCGCGCAGCGCGGTGTGCAGCACCGCCCGGTTCTCGGTGACGTTGATCCGCTCCCCGCGGAACATGGCGTCCCGCAGCCCGAACACGTCCGTCGCCGCCGCCAGTTCCCGCAGCAGCCGCAGGGTCTCGACGGTCACCAGGTGCTTGGAGTAGTCGATGTACAGGTCGCCGACCTGGAGCGTGTATTGGTCACCGCGCTCCGGGTCGGCCGCGAACAGGTCCCGCAGATGTGTCCCGGTCAGTTCCTCGCGGTGCTTGGCGAGAGCGGTCCACTCGGGCGTCTGGTCGAGCCTGCCACGGCCGTCTGCGTTCATCTCGGACTTCAGCCTTCTTTCCTAGCCGTCCTGCTGTGTCCTGCCCCGCTGCCGGTCCAACCTAGTTGATCAGGCCGCGCGGTGGCCCGTCGTCGCGCCGCCGTCCGGCACGACAACAGGTACGTCCCGTCGGCGCGCGGATATCAACGAGGTGACGGCGAAGCCGAAGAGGACGGCGGCCAGGAGCGCGGGCGCGTTCAGCCCCCAGGCGCGGGCCGCGGCCCCGCCGAGCAGCGCTCCGAGCGGGGCGCCGGATGTCGAGGCGGTGCGGAAGGCGGCGGCTGTGCGGCCCAGCATGGACTCGGGGGCGCGCTGCTGCATGAGGGTGACCTGGTTGACGTTCCACACCATGCTCATGGCGCCGAGGAGCGGCAGGGCGGGCAGGAGGGCCGCGAGGTGGCGGACGGTCCCGGCGAGCAGCAGGCACCCGGTCTGCACGGTGCCCGCGACGATCAGCGCGCGGAGGCGGCCGGTGCGGCGCGCGAGGCGCTGGGCGACGAGTCCGCCGGCGAGGCTGCCCGCGGAGTACGCCGTCATGGCGGCCGCGAATCCGGCGTCGCCCGCGTGCAGCCAGCGCGTCACGTGAAGCACGAGGGTGGCGATCAGGGCGCCCATGCCGATGTTGCACAGCAGTGTGGCCCCGCAGATCGCGCGCAGGGTGCGGTCGGCCCACAGTACGCGCAGGCCCTCGCCGATCTCGGCCCGCAGGGTGCTCCCGGCCGGGCGCGGCTCGCGCCGAGGCGGCCGGGTCCGCAGGGAGGCGACCAGGGCGGCGGCCAGCAGGTAGGTGCCCGCGTCGGCCGCGAAGGGCATGAACGCCCCGGCGGCCAGCAGCAGCGGCACGAACGGTCCCGCGAGCAGTCCTCCGGCGAGCTGCTGGCCGGTCATCAGCCGGGCGTTGGCGCTGCCCAGTGCCTCGCGGTCCACCAGGGAGGGCAGCAGGGCCGTGGCGGCGTTGTCGAAGAGCGTCTGCAGGGTGGTGAGGGTGAAGGCGAGGACGAGCAGGAGCGCGATGGAGGCGTGCCCGAGGTCCACGGCGAGCGCGAAGGCGGCGACGAGCAGTCCGCGTACGGTGTCGACGGCCCACATGGCGCGCCGCTGGTCCACGCGGTCCGCGACGGCCCCGCCGAGCAGGCCGAACAGCAGCCACGGCGCGTAGGCGCAGACCGTGACGGAGGCGACGGCCAGCGGCTCGTCGGTGAGCCGCACGGCGAGCAGGGGCAGCGCGGCGGTGCGCAGCGCGTCTCCGAACCGGGAGATCACGGCGGCGCTCCACAGCCGCCCGAATCCCCCGCGCCACGCGGGCCGCCGCAGGGCTGCCACCTCGACCGTCGTCACCGTCGTCGTCCCCCTCACGATTCGCCGATGCACAAACCGTAGAGGGCGGCACTGACAATCGGTCCGGGGCGAGGTGCGGGCCGGGAGACGGACAGGTCCGGCAGTGTGCCCCGAGGGGCCCGGCCGGACCTCAACTCCTAGATTTCGCCGCGCAGTTTGGCGAGCGCCTCGGCCAGGATCGCCTCGCCGTCCGCGTCGCTGCGCCGCTCCCGTACGTACGCCAGGTGCGTCTTGTAGGGCTCGGTGCGCGGCGGGTCAGGCGGGTTGTCCCGGTCCTGACCGGCCGGGAAGCCGCAGCGCGGGCAGTCCCAGGTGTCGGGAACCTGCGCGTCGCTGGCGAAGCTGGGCTGCGTCTCGTGCCCGTTGGAGCACCAGAAGGAGATGCGCAGACGCGGCGCGGACTCGCCGCGCTCGGCCTCGCCCATCGGCCCCGCCCCGACCCGGCTTCCTCGGATCGCGTTGCCACTTGCCACGGTCGTAACTCCCTGCGTGATGGTGCCGCAAAGCGAGTCGGCGTTTCGCTTCACTGCGAGCGCCTCAGTCTACGTAAGGCCCAACGCGCGTCCAGTGATTGGAGTTACCGGCCCCCACGCACAGACGCAAGCCCCATGATAGGCCGCGCTCAGGAGCGCGTACCGACCATGGGGCTTTACGTACGGAATGTGCGGTCTGCGCCGCGTCAGCTGCTGGTCTTCATCAGGATGCCGAGCACGATGATGCAGGCGAGCCACAGCAGACCGATCACCACGGTGATCCGGTCGAGGTTGCGCTCGGCGACCGAGGAGCCGCCGACGGAGGACTGCATGCCGCCACCGAACATGTCGGAGAGGCCGCCGCCCTTCCCCTTGTGCATCAGCACCAGCAGCATCAGCAGCAGGCTGAAGACGATCAGGGCGATCGAGAACCCCAAAACCACGGCTGGACCAACTTCCTCGGATTCGGATGGACGACGGGGCACGGTGGCAGGCCACCGTGCCCCCGCAAGGGTACGACGAATCGCCGTCGCCGCCTACTCGCAGCTCGCGGCGCTGATCAGGTCACTGATCGCGGAAGCGCACGATCTTGACGAACTCGTCCGCGTCCAGCGAGGCGCCGCCGACCAGGGCGCCGTCGATGTCGGCCTGGGCCATGATCTCGGCGACGTTGCCGGCCTTGACGGAGCCGCCGTACTGGATGCGGACCCGGTCGGCCACGTCCCGCGAGTACAGCTCGGCGAGCTTGCCGCGGATGGCCGCGCAGACCTCCTGGGCGTCCTCGGCGCCGCAGACCTTGCCGGTGCCGATGGCCCACACGGGCTCGTAGGCGATCACGACGGTCTCGGCCTGCTCGGCCGGGAGGTCCTTCAGGCCGCCCTCGACCTGGGCGAGGGTGTGGGCGACGTGGTTGCCCGCCTCGCGGACATCCAGTTCCTCGCCGACGCACAGGATGGGGGTCAGGCCGTGCTTGTAGGCGGCCTTGACCTTGGCGTTGACGATCTCGTCGGTCTCGTGGTGGTACTGGCGGCGCTCGGAGTGGCCGATCGCCACGTAGGTGCACTTGAGCTTGGCCAGCATCGGGCCGGAGATCTCGCCGGTGTAGGCGCCGGAGTCGTGCTGCGAGACGTCCTGGGCACCGTACTTGATCTTGAGCTTGTCGCCGTCGACCAGGGTCTGCACCGAGCGCAGGTCGGTGAAGGGCGGCAGGACGGCGACCTCGACGGCCTCGTAGTCCTTGTCGGCCAGGGCGAAGGCGAGCTTCTGGACGTGGGCGATGGCCTCGAGGTGGTTGAGGTTCATCTTCCAGTTGCCCGCCATCAGGGGCGTGCGGGTGGTCATTGAGGTTCAGTCCTCCAGTGCGGCGAGGCCGGGGAGCGTCTTGCCCTCGAGGTATTCGAGGGAGGCGCCGCCACCGGTCGAGATGTGGCCGAATGCCGACTCGTCGAAGCCCAGCGTACGGACGGCCGCGGCGGAGTCGCCGCCGCCGACCACGGTGAAGCCGTCCGAGTCGACGAGGGCCTGGGCGACGGCCCGGGTGCCCTCGGCGAAGTCGGGGTGCTCGAAGACGCCCATCGGGCCGTTCCAGAAGACGGTGGCCGCGTCGGCCAGCTTCGAGGCGTACAGCTTGCGGGTCTCGGGACCGATGTCCAGACCCTCCTGGTCGGCGGGGATGGCGTCCGCGGCGACGGCGGTGGGGTTGGCCGGGGCCTTGGTCCTCAGGTCCGGGAAGTCCCGCGCGACCAGGGTGTCCACCGGCAGGACCAGCTCGACCCCGCTCTTCTCGGCGCGCTCGAGGTACTCCCTGACGGCCGGGATCTGGTCCTCCTGCAGGAGCGACTTGCCGATCTCGTGGCCCTGGGCCTTGAGGAAGGTGTACGCCATGCCGCCGCCGATGAGCAGCCGGTCGGCCTTGCCGAGGAGCTCGTCGATCACGGCGAGCTTGTCGGAGACCTTGGCGCCGCCGAGCGCGACGACGTAGGGCCGCTTGACGTCCTCGGTGAGCTTCTTCAGGACGCCGACCTCGGTGGCGATGAGGTAGCCGGCGTAGTGCGGCAGGCGGGCCGGGAGGTCGTAGACGGAGGCGTGCTTGCGGTGCACCGCGCCGAAGCCGTCGCCGACGTAGACGTCCGCGAGGGCGGCGAGGGCGGCGGCGAACTCGCCGCGCTCGGTGTCGTCCTTGGAGGTCTCGCCGGCGTTGAAGCGCAGGTTCTCGATGACGGCGACCTGGCCGGGCTGAAGGCCGTCCACGGCGTCGTGGGCGGCGGGTCCGACGGTGTCCTGGGCGAACGCCACGGGGGCGTTCAGCAGTTCGCCGAGCCGCTCGGCGGCGGGCAGCAGCGAGAAGGCAGGGTCCGGGGCGCCCTTGGGACGGCCGAGGTGGGAGGCGACGACCACCTTGGCGCCGGCCGCGGCGAGCGCCCTGACGGTGGGCAGGACGGCGCGGATGCGGCCGTCGTCGGTGATGACGCCGTCGGCGAGCGGCACGTTCAGGTCGGCGCGGACGAAGACCCGCTTGCCGTCCACGCCTTCGGCGAGAAGTTCGTCGATCGTCTTCATGGGTGGTACTCCTGGTGAGAGGGCTCTTGATCGTACGAGGGCCGGCCGGTCCGCGGGCGGGCCGGGTCCGGCCGTACGTGCGTCAGGGCCCGGACGGCGCGTCAGCGCGCCGTCCGGGCCCCAACTCGCATCGAGGTGCCTGTTTCAGCCGATCAGAGCTGGTTGCCCACGAAGACCGTCAGGTCGACGAGGCGGTTGGAGTAGCCCCACTCGTTGTCGTACCAGCCGATGACCTTCACGTTCTTGCCCTCCTGGACCATGGTCAGGGAGGAGTCGAAGGTGCAGGACGCCGGGGCGTTGACGATGTCGGAGGAGACGATCGGGTCCTCGGTGTACTCGAGGATGCCCTTCAGCTCGCCCTCGGCGGCCTTCTGGAAGGCGGCGTTGACCTCTTCCTTGGTGACCTCGCGGGAGAGCTCGACGACCAGGTCGGTGACCGAGCCGGTGGGGACCGGGACGCGCATGGCCATGCCGTCCAGCTTGCCCTTGAGCTGCGGCAGCACCAGGGCGGTGGCCTTCGCGGCACCCGTGGTGGTCGGGATGATGTTCTCCGCGGCGGCGCGGGCGCGGCGCAGGTCCTTGTGCGGGAAGTCCAGGATGCGCTGGTCGTTGGTGTACGCGTGGACGGTCGTCATCAGGCCCTTGACGATGCCGAAGTTCTCGTCGAGGACCTTCGCCATCGGCGCCACGCAGTTGGTGGTGCAGGAGGCGTTGGAGATGACGTGGTGGTTCGCCGCGTCGTACTTGTCCTGGTTGACGCCCATCACGATGGTGACGTCCTCGTTCTTCGCCGGCGCGGAGATGATGACCTTCTTGGCGCCGCCGGCGATGTGCTTCTCGGCGTCTTCCTTCTTGGTGAAGATGCCGGTGGACTCGATGACGATGTCCACGCCCAGTTCACCCCAGGGGATGTCGGCCGGGTTGCGCTCGGACAGGACCTTGATGGCCTTGCCGTCGACGGTGATGGTGTCCTCGGTGTGCGTGACCTCCTGCTTGAGGCGGCCGAGGATGGTGTCGTACTTCAGCAGGTGAGCGGTGGTCGCGGTGTCACCCAGGTCGTTGACAGCCACGATCTCGATGTCTGCACCCTGCTCCAGCAGCGCGCGGAAGTAGTTACGACCGATGCGGCCAAAGCCGTTGATGCCTACGCGGATCGTCACGAACCGATCTCCTCGTTGGTACGCCGGTTTCGACGCCGGCGAGCTGTATGGGATGTCCCCGACCACCCCCGACCCTACCTCCCTGAAGGCCCCGAAGTGACATTCGAAGGGCCCGGAAAAGGCATAGCGGTCCGTACCCGTGAGTAGGCGTACGGACCGCCCGGAGCCGGGGTCTGATTCACTCCTTTTCAGGATGAGTGTCCGTGCATGTTGACCGCATTCATCACTCTTTCGTGCAGGGGTCGGCTCACTTGTCGAGTGCGGCGATCGAACGCCTCATGAGAGCCGCCCGGTCGGCGGCCGAGGGGAGGTGTTCGAGGCCGAAGCCGAGCAGCACCGAACGGCCCGTGGTGACCGCCCCGTAGGTCCGGAACAGGGTCCCGGTGCGGGTCCAGTCCTTCAGGACAGCCGGGCTGCCCGGCGGCGGTCCCGGCACGCTCCACGGACCGAGCGAGGTCTCGAACCCCTCGGTCTCCCTCGCCGTGCCGCCGACCACGAGCGAGGCGTCGTCGGCGAGCACGCCGTGGCCGCCGGTGCCCGGGTCGGTGACGTAGGCGAGGGCGACCTCGACGCGCTTGCCGGCGTAGGCGCTCAGGTCGAACACGGCCTGCTGCCAGCCGCTGGAGGACCCGGTGAAGCTGTTCCAGCGGCCGGTGGCGCCGGTCGCCGTGCAGCCGCCGGAGCCCAGGGTCAGGTAGTGCTTGAGCCAGGGGTGCTCGCCGATCAGGAACCCGGCCCCGCAGTCGGCCGGCACCGCCGTACTGGTCCTGCCCCCCTGTTCGGGAAGCGTCGTCCAGTCGTCGGCGCCGACGGTGTGGATCTCCATCAGCGCGTGGTCGTAACCGGGTTCGGTGTCCCACAGCAGCCGGGTGCTCAGCGCGGGCCGGTCGGCGGCGGTCACCTGCGTGAGGTCGATGGTGCGGGCCAGGCGCTTGTAGGCGTCGTCGGTGTGCACCGCGGCCGCCATGTACGAACCCGAGTACGGCCCGTACGGGTTGACGGTCCCGGCGAAGGCGCCCGCGCCGGCGCTCGCGAACTGCGGGTACCCGGCGGCGGGCAGTTCGTCGGAGGTGACCTTGTAGGTGCCGGCCGCGTCCAGCGGGTCGCCCGGCGCGCCGGCGAGGGCGCCGCTGAAACCGGCGAGCTTTCCGGCGCCGGTGAAACCGGTCGCGCCCGGCGTCGACGTACGCGAGTAGGCCCCCAGGTAGTACTGGCTGAAGTCGTCCGAGAGGGTGCCGTCGCCGAGGTCGACGCTGCCGCCGGCCCGCTGGCCCGCCTCGATCAGCTTTCCGCCCTCGTTGAGGTAGGCGCGCAGCTGGAGCTGGGTGGGGTTGCCCGGGCCCTTGGCGCCCGAGTAGTGGACGACGGTGCGGAAGTGCTTGAGTACCCCGAGCGCGTCGGGCACGCCCTGGGTGGCGACGTCCCAGACGGCCGCGCCGCGGTGGTTCGCCCTGAGCGCGTCCACGTACTTCTGCGCCTGCGTGGTGGCCGCGCCCTCCTCGGCGACCACCAGGGTGTCCGCCGGGGCGTAGCGGGCCACGGTGTAGGTGAAGTGCCCGCTCGACGACTCCTTCCCGCCCCGGTCGCGGCCGGTGAACCACACGTCGACGCTGTCGCCGGGGCGCGCGCCGCGCACCTTGGCGCGGTACTCGTCGAAGTAGAGGTGGTCGGCGCCGCCGTAGGTCGTCCCGCCCTTCCAGGGCCGCAGCGCCTTCACCTGGGTGCGCCCGCCGTTGATCCGGTAGCGCAGTTCCTTGTCCCGCACGGACTTGCGTACGACGGCTGAGACCTCCTGGTCGGCGCCGCGGGCGTAGGAGACCGGGAAGGCGGCCGGGGTGAAGTCGGCGGCGGTCAGGCCGACCGAGGAACTGGGCCGGTCGGGGTGGGAGGCCGTCTCGGCGACCGAGAGGGCGAAGGGAATGTTCTTCTCGAACTCCCGCTGGATGAGCTTCTCGTCGTCGGGGAAGTTGAAGACCGAGCGGCAGTCGGCCGCGTTCCAGGCGTCGCCGGGGTCGGAGTCGGAGGCCGTCTGACAGGTCGACATCTCGGGGGTGAACATCGCCATCCCGTTGACGTTGCCCGCGTGGCCGTCCGCCTCGCCGTTGGTGGTGTAGAGCTCCGAGGAGACCTGCGAACGGTAGCCGGGGATCGCGGGGTTGTCCGGGGTACCGGCGAGCGCCTTGTAGAGGACGTCGTCCGGGGTCGGGGTGGCGACCTGCCAGCCGACGCCGTAGAGCAGGAGTTCGGCGGCGGAGTGGTAGTTGATGCCGTACGTGAAGTGGACGCGTTTCTCGAACCGGTCGAGCGCCCGCGTCTCGGGCTCGGAGCCCGGGTTCGCGCCGCGGTAGGTCTCGCTGGTCGGGTTCGGGGACGAACCCTCGTCGTCGTAGCCCCACTTGTAGGCGAAGTTGCGGTTGAGGTCGACGCCGTCGCCGGTGGAGATGACTCCGTCGCCGTTGACGTCGCGCAGGTTCTTGCGCCACAGGCGGGTGGAGGGGTTCTTGAAGGTGTAGTCGTAGCCGTCGGGGTTGGCGGACAGGACGAACCACAGCTCGGTGGAGTCGACGATCTTCTTGACGCGCCGGTCGGTGCGGTAGTGGTCGAGGTAGTAGTGCATCAGCCGGCGGGTCATCTCCGGCGTGATCCACTCGCGCGCGTGCTGGTTGGACATGTACAGCACGGAGGGCCTGGAACCGTCCCTGGTCTTCCTCGCGTCCCTGGTGAGCTTGAGGGCGAGGATGTCCTGGCCGTCGACCGTCCTGCCGATGGAGACGACCTTGGTGAGGCCCGGGTTGGCCCGTCCGGTGCGGAGGATCTCCTCCTTCAGGCCGCCCTTGCCGCTGTAGGGGCGGAACACGCCCTGCGCGGCCGCCCGCACCCGCCTGTCGGCCGTGGCCGGCAGCTCGTGCTCGGTGACGTGGACGCCCTGCTTGCGCAGCCCGTCGGCCTGGGCGTCGGTGAGGTACAGCTCGACGGTGGAACGGCCCTTGGCGGCCACCTGGCCGCCGAGTTCCTGGCCGTCCTGGCCGGCCTTGAGCAGCAGGGGTAACTGCCGCTCGGTGACGTCGGCGTGGAACACCTTCACCTCGTCCGGGTGCGGCCGGGGTGAACTCCCGCTCCCGCTCTGCGCGTGGGCGGCCGGTGCGAGGGCCGCTCCGCCGAGCAGGAGCGCGCCGGCAGCGAGGATCGATCTCGCTCTGTGTCTCATGAAACCCCCTGGCGGTGGTCCGCCACAGCGGCGAACAGGTGCCAGGTTCATGTCACTTCTTGATCGAGTCAAGGGTGCCTCAAAGTCAGGAAAAGCCCACGTTCGGCCCCTGAAGGGGGTTCAGAACGGGGAGGTTGGCCATCGGGAACGTGAAGCGGGGCGGCCGGGACGGCGGGGTCGGTCGGGGCGGGTCTGGCTTGGCTCCACGCTGCCATCACCAGCACCCGCCCACCGCACGCCACGCGCACGCACGCACCACGGCCCACGCGGACGGCGGGCACGCGGATGCCGCACACCGATCCGGCGCACGGCTGTCGGGGGTGCCCGGACGCCCCCGCCGCTGGCCTCCCCGACCGGCGGCGGAGCGCAGATCGGCGTGCCGCGCGATCCGGCGCACGGCCCGACTCGGCGGCGCAGGGCGACGGGCGGCCCCGGTTGGCGGACGGCTCGGGCCGCCCGGCCCGGCGCCGGGGCGGCGGCAGGGGCGGTATCCCGCGGGGCGGCAGGCGCCCCGGATCGGCGGACGGCCCCGCCGGAGGGTGACGGCGCGGGTCGGCGTTCCGCCCGGATCGGCGGATGGCCCGGCTCGGCGTACTGCCGGACCGGCGGACGGCCCGGCTCGGCGTACTGCCGGACCAGCGGGCGACGCGATCGTCCACCCGGACCCAGCCAGCGTCCCGACCGGCGGCGACGGCGCAGCGCGGCGTCCCGCGCGCAGCGGCAGGCGCCCCGGATCTGCGGACGGCTTGATCGTCCACCCGGACCGAGCCGGCGGACCGGCCAAGGGCGACGGCGCAGCGCGGCATCCCGCGCTGGGCAGCGGGCGACCCGGATCGGCGGACGGCCGGTCCCGCCGGAGCGCGACGGCGCAGCCGGAGGGCGACCGGCGCAGGGCGGCATCCCGCCCGGATCGGCGGACGGCCCGGCTCGTCCGCTTGGGCCAAGCCGAGGTCTCCGGGGGTGGCGGAGAGCGGCATCCCGCCCGGATCGGCGACGGCTCGGATCGGCGGATGGCCCGGCCAGTCCACCCGGACCCAGCCGACGCCCCCACCGGCGACGCCGGGGCAGCGCGGCACCCCGCGCCACGCAGCGGGCGGCGCGGCTCGGTGTGCTGCCGGACCGGCGGGCGGTGTGACCGTCCGCCCGGACCGAGCCGACGCCCGTCGGCGGCGACGGGGCAGCGCGGCACCTCACGCCACGCAACGGACGGCGTGGTTCGGTGTGCTGCCTGCCGTACCGGCGAACGGCGGCAGGTGGTGGGGGTCAGCCGGCGAGGTTGTCGGCCAGTTCCTCGGTGAGGTTGGCCTCGGTGCCAGGGATGCCGAGGTCGGCCGCGCGCTTGTCGGCCATGGCCAGCAGCCGGCGGATGCGTCCGGCGACGGCGTCCTTGGTCAGCGGCGGGTCGGCGAGCGCGCCCAGCTCCTCCAGGGAGGCCTGCTTGTGCTCCATGCGCAGGCGGCCCGCGGCGGCGAGGTGCTCGGGCACGTCCTCCCCGAGGATCTCCAGCGCGCGCTGGACCCGGGCGCCGGCCGCGACGGCCGCGCGTGCCGAGCGGCGCAGGTTGGCGTCGTCGAAGTTGGCCAGCCGGTTCGCCGTGGCGCGGACCTCGCGCCGCATTCGCCGCTCCTCCCAGGCCAGCACGGACTCATGGGCGCCGAGCCGCGTCAGCAGCGCGCCGATCGCGTCACCGTCACGGACGACGACCCGGTCCACCCCGCGCACCTCGCGGGCCTTCGCGGCGATCGACAGCCGGCGCGCCGCGCCCACCAGGGCGAGGGCCGCCTCCGGTCCCGGGCAGGTGACCTCCAGCGAGGAGGAACGTCCGGGCTCGGTCAGCGAACCGTGGGCCAGGAAGGCCCCGCGCCAGGCGGCCTCGGCGTCGCAGGTGGCCCCCGAGACCACCTGCGGGGGCAGGCCGCGGATCGGGCGGCCCCGGCCGTCCACGAGCCCGGTCTGGCGGGCCAGCTGGTCCCCGCCCGCGACCACGCGCACCACGTAGCGCGAGCCGCGGCGCAGGCCGCCGGGCGCCATCACGATCAGCTCGGAGCTGTGGCCGAAGATCTCCAGGATGTCCCGCTTCAGACGCCGCGCCGCCATCGCGGTGTCCAGTTCCGCCTCGATCACGATGCGCCCGCTGACCAGGTGGAGGCCGCCGGCGAACCGCAGAATGGCGGAGACCTCCGCCTTCCTGCAGCAGGTCCGGGTGACGGGGAGCCGGGAGATCTCGTCCTTCACCGCTGCCGTCATCGCCATGGGCCGATCCTTCCATGCATCCGAAAAATACGGTCGTACGCGGCGGCCAGCAGCTCCGGGTCGTGCCGCGGAGTTCCGTCCCTCCGGGCCACCGGCGCCAGCTCGACCGCGGCGCCGAACCGCTTGGCGGCCTCGGTGAGGACTTCGCGGTCGGGCACGGCGGCCTCGTCGGCCAGCACCACGTCCAGGGCGAGTTTAGGGGCGTGTCGTCCCAAAACCTCCAAATGACGCTGCGGGGAGAAGCCGTCGGTTTCTCCCGGCTGCGGGACGAGGTTCAGGGAGAGCACCCGGCGGGCCTTGGTGGTGGTGAGGGCGTCGAGCAGTTCGGGCACCAGCAGGTGCGGGATGACCGAGGAGAACCAGGAGCCGGGGCCGAGCACCACCCAGTCCGCGTCCAGGACCGCGGCGACGGCCTCGGGGACGGCGGGCGGATCGTGCGGCACCAGGTGCACGGACTGCACCTCTCCCCGGGTGAGCGCCACGGTGGCCTGGCCGCGGACGGTGTCGACGTCCTCCGGCCGGTCCGGGTCGTGCCCCTTGACCAGGGCCTGGAGCTCCAGCGGCACGGCGGACATGGGCAGCACGCGCCCGTGCGCGCCCAGCAGCTTGCCGACCAGGTCCAGCGCCTGGACGTGGTCGCCGAGCTGTTCCCACAGCGCGACGATCAGCAGGTTGCCCACCGCGTGGTCGTGCAGGTCGCCCTGGGAGGTGAAGCGGTGCTGGATGACGCGGGACCAGGTCTGGCCCCAGTCGTCGTCGCCGCACAGCGCGGCCAGCGCCTTGCGCAGGTCGCCGGGCGGCAGTACGCCCAGTTCGGCGCGCAGGCGCCCGCTGGAGCCGCCGTCGTCGGCCACGGTGACGACGGCGGTGAGGTCGCCGGTGATCCGGCGCAGTGCGGCGAGCGAGGCGGACAGGCCCATGCCGCCGCCGAGGGCGACCACTTTGGGCTGGGCGCCGCGGCGGCGCGGCCGGCCGCCGCGCGCCTCGGCGGGGCGGGCCTGCCGCCCCTCGGTCGCCTGACGGGCGGCGCGTCCCTCCGGCACCACCCGGCGCAGCCTGCTCAGCCGCGGCGTACGTCCGGTCACTCGCGCCCCATGTCCCGGTGGACGACGACGGTCTCCACACCCTCGGCCGCGAGCCGTGCGGCGAGCTTCTCCGACATGGCCACCGAGCGGTGCTTGCCGCCCGTGCAGCCGATGGCGATGGTCACGTAACGCTTGCCCTCGCGGCGGTAGCCGGCGGCGATGAGCCGCAGCAGTTCGGCGTACCGGTCGAGGAACTCCTTGGCGCCGGGCTGGTTGAAGACGTAGGCGGCGACCTCCTCGTTGAGGCCGGTGTAGGGGCGCAGCTCCGGGACCCAGTGCGGATTGGGCAGGAAGCGCATGTCCGCGACGAGGTCGGCGTCGACCGGCAGGCCGTACTTGAAGCCGAAGGACATGACGGTGGCCCGCAGTTCGGGCTCCTCCTCGCCCGCGAACTGGGCGTCCATCTTGGCGCGCAGCTCGTGCACGTTGAGGCTGGAGGTGTCGATGACGAGGTCGGCGTCGCCGCGCAGTTCCCGCAGCAGCTCGCGCTCGGCCGCGATGCCGTCGACGATGCGGCCGTCGCCCTGGAGGGGGTGCGGCCGGCGGACCGACTCGAAGCGGCGCACGAGGGCGTCGTCTGAGGACTCCAGGAAGACGATCCGCCGGGTGACGTGCTTGGCCTCGAGGTCGGCCAGGGACTCGCGCAGGTTGTCGAAGAAGCGGCGGCCGCGGACGTCGACGACGACCGCGATCCGTGCCACGTTGCCCTGCGAGCGGGCGCCGAGCTCCACCATGGTGGGGATCAGCGCGGGCGGAAGGTTGTCGACCACGAACCAGCCGAGGTCCTCCAGGCACTTGGCCGCCGTGGAGCGGCCGGCGCCGGACATGCCGGAGATGATCACCAGCTCGGGGATGGCGGCGTCGGGGACCCCGGCCGTGTCGATGCCCGTACTCACCTGTGCTCCGTCTTTCTGGACCGCGTGCTGCCGCTGATCCTCGCGTGTTTTGTGCGCCTGATCCCGGTCCGCTGTGGGCCGCGGTTCGTGCTCCGTCATGTCTCCTGCCCCCGTCGCTCGTCCGGGGCGCCCGTGGGCACGGGCTCCCCTGGGGCACCCGCCGTCGTCCCGGGCGCCGTCTCTTCCACGTCTTCCATGATCTCTCCAGTCGCCGTGTTGACGGCAGGCGCGGCCGGGGCCGCCTGGGCGAGGGCCACGGCGATCGTCTCGGCCGTCTTGCGGCCTATGCCGGGCACCTCGCGGATCTGGTCGATTGTGGCGGACCGCAGCTTCTTCACCGAGCCGAAATGCTTGATCAGCGCCTGTTTGCGTGTCTCGCCGAGGCCCGGTACGTCGTCCAGGGGACCCGCGCGGAAGCGCTTGGCCCGCTTGGTGCGCTGGTAGGTGATGGCGAAGCGGTGCGCCTCGTCACGGACGCGCTGGAGCAGGTACAGCCCCTCGCTGCTGCGCGGCAGGACCACCGGGTCGTCCTCGCCGGGCAGCCACACCTCCTCCAGCCGCTTGGCCAGTCCGCACACGGCGATGTCGTCGATGCCCAGCTCGTCCAGGGCCCGCTGGGCGGCGGCGACCTGGGGGCGTCCGCCGTCGACGACGACGAGCTGCGGCGGGTAGGCGAAGCGCTTGGGGCGCCCGTCGTCCTCGGTGAGCGTGTCCACGACACCGTTGGTCGGGCCGTCGACGGCGGCACCGGGCGAGCCGTCGGCGGCGGCGCCGGAGGAGCCGTCGGCGGACGGGTCGCCGTCGCCGGCCCACTCGCCGGTCCTCTCCTTCTCGGCGAGGTAGCGCCGGAAGCGACGGGTGATCACCTCATGCATGGAGCGGACGTCGTCCTGGCCCTCGAAGCCCTTGATCTGGAAGCGCCGGTACTCGCCCTTGCGCTGAAGACCGTCCTCGAAGACGACCATGGAGGCCACCACGTCGTCGCCCTGGAGGTGGGAGATGTCGTAGCACTCGATCCTGAGCGGGGCGCTGTCCAGGTCGAGGGCCTCGGCGATCTCCTCCAGTGCCCGCGAACGCGTGGTGAGGTCGGAGGCGCGCCTGGTCTTGTGCAGCACGAGCGCCTGCTGGGCGTTGCGCGCCACGGTCTCCATGAGGGCCTTCTTGTCGCCGCGCTGCGGGATGCGCAGGGACACGGCCGAGCCGCGGCGCTCGGTGAGCCACAGCTGCACCGGCTCCACGGGGTCCGGCAGGGCGGGGACGAGCACCTCCTTGGGAACGGTGTCCCCGCTCTCCTCGCCGTACAGCTGCTGGAGGGCGTGCTCGACCAGGGCGCCGGTGGTGACGTCCTCCACCTTGTCGGTCACCCAGCCGCGCTGGCCGCGCACCCGTCCGCCGCGCACGTGGAAGATCTGCACGGCGGCCTCCAGCTCGTCCTCGGCCACGGCGATGAGGTCGGCGTCGGTCGCGTCGGCGAGCACGACGGCGTTCTTCTCCATGGCCTTCTTCAGGGCCTCGATGTCGTCGCGCAGGCGCGCCGCCCGCTCGTACTCCATCTCCTCGGCGGCCGCCGTCATCTCCTTCTCCAGGCGGCGCAGATAGGTGCCCGTGCGGCCGGCCATGAAGTCGCTGAACTCCTCGGCCAGTTCGCGGTGGTCCTCGGCGGAGATCCGGCCGACGCAGGGGGCGGAGCACTTGTCGATGTAGCCGAGCAGGCAGGGGCGGCCGGTGCGGGCGGCGTTCTTGAACACGCCGGCCGAGCAGGTGCGCACCGGGAAGACCCGCAGCAGCAGGTCGACGGTGTCGCGGATGGCCCACGCGTGCGCGTACGGCCCGAAGTAGCGCACGCCCTTCCTCTTGTGGCCGCGCATCACCTGCACGCGCGGGAACTCCTCGTTCATCGTCACCGCGAGGTACGGGTAGCTCTTGTCGTCGCGGTACTTGACGTTGAACCGGGGGTCGTACTCCTTGATCCAGGAGTACTCCAGCTGGAGCGCCTCGACCTCCGTGGACACCACCGTCCACTCCACCGACGCCGCGGTGGTGACCATGCTGCGGGTGCGCGGGTGGAGGTTCGCCAGGTCCTGGAAGTAGTTCGCCAGGCGCTGGCGCAGGCTCTTCGCCTTTCCGACGTAGATCACCCGGCGGTGCTCGTCACGGAACCTGTAGACCCCGGGAGAGTCCGGAATGTCTCCCGGCCTGGGGCGGTAGCTGGAGGGGTCGGCCATGTCTCACACCCTACTGGCGGGTGCTGACACGGCGGTGAGCCTGTGGACAACCTGGACGACACCGCGCCACCCGCCGTACGAGCGTACGACTACCCACTGTGACCAGGCATCTTCGCCCCGTGCCCCGGTACCCGGGCGGCGTGCCCGGCGTCCGCGGGCCGAGGGTGCGGAGTCGGCCAGGAGTGCACCGCTGTCGGGTCTCAGGTGTTGTCGGGACTAGGTCAACACGCTTCAATGCGTGGGAACTCGGGGCCGTGAAGGACGGCGCGGGACGTGAGGGCAGCCCTCCCCCGCGCCCGGACGGCCCCGACGACCCGCGCACGGCCCGACCAGCCGCCGCACCTTCACAGAAAGGCCCGTGCATGCCGCACGCCACTCAGCAGGCGGACATCGTCACCGCGGAACTGGACACGGCCCTCAAGGGCGGCCCCTTCCATGTGGCGCTGCGCGCCGCTATCGCCGCCCGTGGACTGCCCCTGCAGCGCGTGCAGCACCATCTGACGCGCTACGGGGTGAGGGTCGGGGTCACCAGCCTGAGCTACTGGCAGCAGGGCGCCCGCCGCCCGCAGCGCCCCGAGTCGCTGCGGGCCGTGCGGGCCCTGGAGGAGATCCTGCACCTGCCGGACGAATCGCTGATCCGGCTGCTGGCGGAGACTGGCGACCGCTCCTCCGGCCGGCGGTCCGCGTCCCGCACCTACCGCTCGCTCGTCGAGGCCTCGGACGTCTCACGGCGGCTGCTGGCGGAACTGGACGCCCCGCTCGACGACGGGCTGCACACCCTCGGGCACCACGAGCGGGTGCGGATCGGTCCGGTGCGCGAGCTCGCCGCGCGCGAGTCGCAGCACATCGTGCGCGCGCACCGGGACGGGGTCGACCGCTTCGTGGCCGTCCACCACGGCGACCCGGGCTGCGCGCCGGAGCGGATGACGGTGCAGGCCCTGGAGAACTGCCGCACGGGGCGCGTGCGGCGCCACCACGAGACGGGGCTGCTGGTGGTCGAGCTGCTCTTCGACACCCGGCTGCGGGCCGGGGACACGTTCCTGTTCCGCTACGGCGTCGAGGACGGCACGGCCGGGGTGTCGCGCGAGTACGTCCGCGGGTTCGGGGCGGCGGGCGGCCAGTACGCGCTCCAGGTGCGCTTCGACGCCGGGGCCCTGCCGGCGCGCTGCCACCGGTTCACGCAGAACTCGGCGGCGGCCCCGCGCTGTGGCCGCCAGGAGCTGCCGGTGAGCGAGCGCCACCGTTCCGTCCACCTGGTGGAGCCGCGGGTGCGGTCGGGCATCGTGGGCATCGGCTGGGACTGGGACTGAGAGCCGTTCCCGCACCGGGACGAGGGGTGCGGCCCAGGCCCTGATCAGGAACCGGGGCCCGCAACGATCTTGCCGCCTTCCGCGCGCACCGGGAGCGAGGCCAGGGGGTCGGTGGCCGGTGACCGCACCACCTTGCCGGTGGTCGCGTCGAACTCGCTGCCGTGGCAGGGGCACACCAGAGTCGTGCCCTGGAGCTTGTTGATCGGGCATCCCGCGTGGGTGCAGATCGTGCTGAACGCCTTCAGGGTGCCGTTCGCGTCCCGGCTGACGACGACGTTGTGGTCCCGGTACAGCTTGGCTCCGCCCTTGGGGACCTCGCTCTCGGCACCGAGGTCGACCGGCGCGGTGGGGGTCGCGGGCGCCGAGGTTCCGCCGCCCGGTCCGCAGGCGGCGAGCCCGAGCCCGGCGACCGGGGTGACGGCCGCCCCGCGCAGGACGGTACGGCGGCTCGCGGAAGGACGGCCCGGCATGAGGATCTCCACGTGTCAAAGGGGTCTGCGAGCCGACGATACCGCCGCCGGCCGAGGCGGACGCGGGCGGGGCGCCGCCCGCGTAAACGCTTGCGCAAGCGTTTACGCGGGCGGCGCCGATGGGGTACGTTCCCGGCCACGGAGCCCGCGCACCCGTCGCCGTACGTCCTTCACGGCGCGCTCAGCGGGCCGGAGGGGACGCGGGAGGCCGAACACGATGCCCACCATGGCCGACGTGGCGCGGAGCGCCGGAGTCTCCGTGGCGACCGTCTCGCACGTCCTGAACGGCACCCGCCCGGTACTCCCCCACACCCGCCAGGCGGTGCTCGACGCGGTCGAGGAGCTCGGCTACACGCCGAACGGTCTCGCCCGCTCTCTGGTCACCTCCCGCACCCGCTCCATCGGCCTCGCGGTCTCCGCGATCAGCAACCCGTACTTCACCGAGATCCTCCAGGGGGTCGAGGCGAGCGCCCTGGAACACGGGTACAGCCTGCTCATCGCCGACCCGCACGACGACCCGGTGCACGAGCTCAGGGCGGTCCGGCTGCTGCACGAGCGCCGCGTGGACGGCGTGATCGTCGCCCCTTCCGCCGCACCGCGCGAACTCGTGGCCCACCTCGCCCGGCACGCGGTGCCGACCGTGTTCCTGGACCGGCTCGTGGACACCGAGGCGATCACCGGGGCGGCCGGCCCGCCGTACTTCGACCAGATCTGCGCGGACAGCGCCGAACCCACGGCCCGTCTGGTCTCCCACCTCGCCGGCCTCGGCCACCGCCGGATCGCCATCGTCGCGGGGGCGCCGGGCCTCAGCACGAGCAGCGAGCGGATCACCGGCTACCGGCACGGACTGGCCGCCGCCGGGCTTGCCCACGACGAGCGGCTCGTGGTACACGGCGACTCCACCGCCGAGGGCGCCCAGCGCGCCACCGCGGCCCTGCTGTCCCTCGCGGTGCCGCCCACGGCACTGGTCACGGCCAACAACGCGATGACGATCGGCGCCCTGCGCGCCCTGCGCGAGCACGGCCTGTCGGTACCCGCCGACATGGCGCTGTGCTGCTTCGACGACTTCGACTGGGCCGAACTGTTCTCCCCCCGGCTGACCGCCGTCGCCCAGCCCGGCAGGGAGCTCGGCGCCCGGGCGGTCCGGCTGCTGCTGGACCGCCTCGCCGACCCGGACCGGGCCCCGCGGACCGTCCGTCTGCCCTGCGCCTTCGTCCACCGCACGTCCTGCGGTTGCCCCGAGCAGCCCGAGAAAGGAACCCTCTCGTGATCGTCGTCGCCGGTGAGGCCCTGATCGACCTGGTACCGCAGGGCACGGGCGCCCTCGCGCAGCTCAAGCCGGCGCTCGGCGGCGGCCCCTACAACACGGCCGTCGCGCTCGGCCGCCTCGGCTCCCGCACGGCCTTCTGCTCACGGACCTCCGAGGACGCCTTCGGCGGAGCCCTGCTCGAGGGGCTGCGGCGGGCGGGCGTGGACGTCTCGGGGGTGCAGCGCGGTCCCGAGCCGACGACGCTGGCCGTCGCGACGGTGGACGCCGGCGGATCCGCCGCGTACTCCTTCTACGTCGACGGCACCGCCGACCGCCTGTTCACGGCACCCGCCGGACTGCCGGAGGGCACCCGCGCGGTGTCGTTCGGCACCTGTTCGCTGGTGCTGGAGCCGGGCGCGAGCGCCTACGAGAAGCTGCTGCGGGCGGCTGCCGCCCAGGGCCTGTTCACCGCGCTCGACCCGAACGTCCGGCCGGGGCTGATCGCCGACGCGGACGCCTACCGGGCGCGTTTTCTGGGCTGGCTGCCCTCGGTGTCCCTGCTGAAGCTGTCGGAGGAGGACGCGCGGTGGCTGGGCGGCACCCCGCGCCAGTGGCTGGCCGCCGGGCCCTCGGCGGTCGTGATCACCCACGGCGGCGACGGCCTCACCGCCCATGTGCGGGGCGGCGCGGAGTACTCCGTACCGGGCGAGAAGGTCGCCGTCGTGGACACCATCGGCGCGGGCGACACGGTCAACGCCGCCCTGCTGCACGGTCTTTCCGTCCGTGACGCCCTTTCCCCTGAGGGGGTCGCGGGCCTCGGCGCCGAGGGCTGGAGGGGGCTGCTGCGGTTCGCGGCCCGGGCGGCGGCGGTCACCTGCTCCCGCGCAGGCGCGGAGCCGCCGTACGCCTTCGAGGTGGGCGAGCCGTAGGCCAGGCCCGGTCGTCCGCGCGGCCGCTCCGGGCGCATACGGCGGGCGGCCCCGTGGGGTGATCCACGGGGCCGCCCGCCGTGACCAGGCGCCGACGTCTCAGGCCTTGCGCGTGCGCGTGGCCCTCTTCGCGGGCGCGGCCTTCTTGACCGCGGTGCTGTTCACCGTCTTGGCGGTGGCCGTGCGCCGCGCCGTCGAGGCCGCCGCGACGGCCTTCTTGGCGGCGGCCCTGCGCGGGGTCTTCACCGGCTCGGCGTCGCTGATCCGGTCCGCGCCCAGGATCTCGCGCAGGAACTTGCCGGTGTGGCTGGCCGGAACGCCGGCGACCTGCTCGGGGGTGCCCTCGGCGACCACCAGGCCGCCGCCCGCGCCGCCCTCCGGGCCCATGTCGACGACCCAGTCTGCCGTCTTGATCACATCGAGGTTGTGCTCGATGACGATGACCGTGTTGCCCTTGTCGACCAGGCCGGACAGGACCTTCAGCAGCTTGCTGATGTCCTCGAAGTGCAGACCGGTGGTCGGCTCGTCCAGGACGTAGACCGTGCGTCCGGTGGAGCGGCGCTGCAGTTCGCTGGCGAGCTTGACGCGCTGGGCCTCGCCGCCCGACAGGGTGGTCGCGGACTGGCCGAGCCTGACGTAGCCGAGGCCGACGTCCTTGAGGGTCCTGAGGTGGCGGGCGATCGCCGGGACGGCCTCGAAGAAGTCTGTCGCCTCCTCGATCGGCATGTTCAGCACGTCGGCGATGGACTTGCCCTTGTAGTGGACCTCCAGGGTCTCCCGGTTGTACCGGGCTCCGTGGCAGACCTCGCAGGGGACGTAGACGTCCGGGAGGAAGTTCATCTCGATCTTGATCGTGCCGTCGCCCGCGCAGTTCTCGCAGCGGCCGCCCTTGACGTTGAAGGAGAAGCGGCCGGGCAGGTAACCGCGGACCTTCGCCTCGGTGGTCTCGGCGAACAGCTTGCGGATGTGGTCGAAGACGCCGGTGTACGTCGCCGGGTTGGACCGCGGGGTGCGGCCGATGGGCGACTGGTCGACGTGCACGACCTTGTCCACGAGGTCGTCGCCGTCCACGCGCGTGTGCCGGCCCGGCACGTTCCGCGCGCCGTTCAGCTCGCGTGCCAGGTGGGTGTAGAGGATGTCGTTGACCAGCGTCGACTTGCCGGACCCGGAGACGCCGGTGACGGCCGTGAAGACGCCGAGCGGGAAGGACACGTCGATGTCCTGGAGGTTGTTCTCGCGCGCGCCGTGCACCGTGAGCTGCCGAGCGGGGTCGCGCGGACGCCGGATGTCGGGCAGCGGGATCGACTTCTTGCCGGAGAGGTACTGACCGGTCTGCGACTCGGCGTTCGCGAGCAGTTCCTTCAGGGAGCCGCTGTGCACAACCTTGCCGCCGTGCTCGCCGGCCCCGGGACCGATGTCGACGACCCAGTCGGCGACCTTGATGGTGTCCTCGTCGTGCTCGACGACGATGAGCGTGTTGCCCATGTCCCTGAGCCGGACCAGCGTTTCGATCAGCCGGTGGTTGTCGCGCTGGTGCAGGCCGATGGACGGCTCGTCGAGGACGTAGAGGACGCCCACGAGGCCGGAACCGATCTGGGTGGCCAGGCGGATGCGCTGGGCCTCGCCGCCGGAGAGCGTGCCGGCCGCACGGTTGAGGGACAGATAGTCCAAACCGACGTCGACCAGGAACCGCAGCCGCTCGTTGACCTCCTTGAGCACGCGCTCGGCGATCTTCTTGTCGCGGGCGGTGAGCTTCAGCTCGCCGAGGAAGTCCGCGCAGTCGCTGATGGACATGGCGGAGATCTCGGCGATCGACTTGCCCATGAGCGTGACCGCGAGGACGACGGGCTTGAGGCGGGTGCCCTCGCAGGTGGGGCAGGGGACCTCGCGCATGTAGCCCTCGAAGCGCTCGCGGCCGGCGTCGCTCTCGGCCTCGCTGTGCCGGCGCTTGACGAAGGGGACCGCGCCCTCGAAGGGCGTGGTGTAGACGCGCTCGCGCCCGTAACGGTTGCGGTAGCGGACCTCGATCTGGGTCTTGTGGCCGTACAGCAGGGCCTTCTTGGCGCGCTGGGGCAGGCCCGCGAAGGGGATGTCGGTGCGGAAGCCCAGCGCGTCGGCGAGGGCGCCGACCAGGCGGCCGAAGTAGTCCTTGGTGTGCCCGTGCGACCAGGGGTGGATGGCGCCCTCGTCGAGGCTCTTGTCCTCGTCGGGGACGATCAGTTCGGGGTCGACCTCCATGCGCGTGCCGATGCCGGTGCACTCGGGGCAGGCGCCGAAGGGCGAGTTGAAGGAGAAGGAGCGGGGCTCCAGCTCCTCGAACGACAGGTCGTCGTAGGGGCAGTACAGGTGCTCGGAGTACATGCGCTCGCGCTCGGGGTCGTCCTCGGGGAGGTCGACGAAGTCGAGCACGACCATGCCGCCCGAGAGCCCGAGGGCGGTCTCGACGGAGTCGGTCAGACGGCGCTTGGCGCCGTCCTTCACGGTGAGGCGGTCGACGACCACCTCGATGGTGTGCTTCTCCTGCTTCTTCAGCGTGGGCGGACTGGCGAGCTGGATCGTCTCGCCGTCCACGCGCGCGCGGGAGTAGCCCTTGGTCTGAAGGTCGGCGAACAGGTCGACGAACTCGCCCTTGCGCTCACGCACCAGCGGGGCGAGCACCTGGAAGCGGCTGCCCTCCGGCAGCTCCAGGACCCGGTCGACGATCGCCTGCGGCGACTGGCGCGAGATCGGGCGGCCGCACTCGGGGCAGTGCGGCTTGCCGATGCGGGCGAAGAGCAGGCGCAGGTAGTCGTAGACCTCGGTGATGGTGCCGACCGTGGAGCGCGGGTTGCGCGAGGTCGACTTCTGGTCGATGGAGACCGCCGGGGAGAGGCCCTCGATGAAGTCGACGTCCGGCTTGTCCATCTGGCCGAGGAACTGCCGGGCGTACGAGGAGAGCGACTCCACGTAGCGCCGCTGGCCCTCGGCGAAGATGGTGTCGAAGGCCAGGGAGGACTTGCCCGACCCGGACAGGCCCGTGAAGACGATGAGCGAGTCCCGAGGCAGGTCGAGCGAGACGTTCTTCAGGTTGTGCTCGCGCGCGCCACGGACGATGAGACGGTCGGCCACGCCGGTCCGCACCTTTCTTGAGAGAAGTGACAGGGGCGGGGCCCCCGTGCTTTCTCAGACTAGGGGGAGCCACTGACAACGCCGGGTGGGATTCCCGGATGCGCCTGGACGGTCAACAATCCCCGGCCCTCCAGCATGCCCGACGCCGCCTCCGACCTTATAGCACGTGCATTCGATTTACGGGCGCAGTCGGCCACCTTCACCCGAACGTGTGCCCCGGCTAGGGTCGGAGCCATGATTGATCACGTACGCGACCTGGAGTCTGTGCGCAGCGCCACCGAGCGACTGCTCACCGCAGCCGCCAAGCTGGACAACGCAGGTGTGACCGACCAGTCACGGCTGCCCGGCTGGACCCGGGGTCATGTCCTCGCCCACGTCGCCCGCAACGCGGACGCACTCGTGAACGTCCTCGAGGGACGTCCCATGTACGTCTCCGGCGAGGCCCGGGACGCCGACATCGAGCGGGACGCCCGGCGTCCCCTGGAGGCCCAGCTCGCCGACGTGCGCGAGAGCGGGGCCCGCTTCCAGGAGACGGGGGCCGCCCCGGCGGACTGGTCGCGCACGGTGGAGCTGCGCAACGGGGTCACCGACTCAGCCTCCCGGGTGCCCTTCCGGCGCTGGGCAGAGGTAGAGCTGCACCACGTGGACCTCGGCATCGGCTACGAGCTGGAGGACCTGCCGGCGGAGTTCACCGAGCGGGAGATCGACTTCCTCGCCCGGCGGTTCACCGGGAACCCGGACGTGCCGCCGACCCGGCTGACGGACGGCACGCGCGCGTGGAGCACCGGCCAGGAGGCGGCCGAACCGGAGATCACGGTCACCGGGGCGCCCGCGGACCTGCTGGGCTGGCTCGCCGGACGCCGCGACGGCGCGGCGCTGACGGCCGAGGGCGGCGCGCTGCCGGCACTCCCGCCGCTGTAGCGCACGGGCTCGGCCCCGGGCCGCCGTCCGCCGCAGCGCGTGGACGATCCACGGGCCGCTCACCGCTATAGGCTGACGGCCATGACGTACAGCGGAGAGGTGAGGGTCGGCGGCCCGGCGGACGTGCACGAGCTGAAGGACCTGATGATCACCAAGATCGCGGTCGGCCCGATGGACAACAACGCCTATCTGCTGCGCTGCCGGGCCACCGACGAGCAGTTGCTGATCGACGCGGCCAACGACGCGCACACCCTGCTCGGCATGATCGGTGACGACGGCATCGCCTCCGTCGTCACCACCCACCGGCACGGCGACCACTGGCGGGCGCTGGCCGAGGTGGTGGCGGCCACGCGCGCGCGTACCTATGCGGGACGCGACGACGCCGAGGGCATTCCCGTGCCCACCGACGTGCTCGTCGACGACGGCGACACGATCCGGGTGGGCCGGGTGGAACTGACCGCACGGCACCTGGTGGGCCACACGCCGGGCTCCATCGCGCTGGTCTACGACGACCCGCACGGGCACCCGCACGTGTTCACGGGCGACTGCCTCTTCCCGGGCGGCGTGGGCAACACGTTCAAGGACCCGGAGGCGTTCGCGAGTCTCATCCACGACGTCGAGACGAAGATCTTCGACGTGCTCCCGGACGAGACCTGGGTCTATCCGGGCCACGGCAACGACACCACGCTGGGCGCGGAGCGTCCGCACCTGCCCCAGTGGCACGCGCGCGGGTGGTGAACCGCCGGCGCGCCGCCGGCACTGCGCGCCGCTCGCGCCCCGTGTGAAGCCTTCACACGCGCCGGTGGCACGCGCGCGCTCCTCGCCCCTCCCGCCACGCGGTCAACTGGGAGCAGCCCCGCACAGGATGACGGCTCCTGCGCGGTACGGGCCGCCGGCCTCCAACCCCGCCCTCGGCCGGCGGCCCCGGCCCGCGCCGCCGCGCGGAGCGGGCTACGCGTCCGCCCGCGCCGGGCCCGCCAGGGCCGCGACCCGCTCCACCGCGAAGGCGTAGCCCTGCACACCGCAGCCCGCGATGACGCCGTCGGCGCGCAGCGAGACGTAGGAGTGGTGCCGGAAGGACTCCCGCTGGTGGATGTTGGAGATGTGGACCTCCACCACCGGCAGCCCGTCGCAGGTGTTCAGCGCGTCCAGGATCGCGACGGAGGTGTGCGAGTAGGCGGCCGGATTGATCACGATGCCGCAGTGGTGCCGCCGTGCCTCGTGGATCCAGTCGACCAGCTCCCCCTCGTGGTTGGACTGGCGGAAGTCCACCGTGCCGCCGTGCGCGGCCGCCGCCTCGGCGCACAGTGCCTCGACGTCGGCGAGCGTGTCGGAGCCGTAGATCTCCGGCTGGCGCTGCCCGAGGAGGTTCAGGTTGGGGCCGTTGAGGATCATGATCGGCGCGTTGGCCAGGGTGCGGGGCACGGTTCCTCCGGTCCGTTCGTCGTACGGCGGCCGGCCGTCATGACCACCGCTCGCACCCGGTCTATCACGGCGCGCCCGCCGCGCTCCCCGGCGCCGTCCGTGCCTCCGCGCGCCCCGTAACCCCTGGTCACTCCGGGTGGTTGACGCGGCATGCGCACCGTACGCACCGTGAGCACCTCGTCCATGCCGCGGCTCGCCGCCGCCTCGCTGGCCGGGACCGCCATCGAGTTCTACGACTTCTTCGTCTACGGCACCGCGGCGGCCCTGGTCCTCGGCCCGCTGTTCTTCCCCGCCTTCTCGCCCGCGGCCGGGACGCTGGCGGCGTTCGGCACCTTCGGCGCGGGGTTCCTGGCCCGGCCGCTCGGCTCGGTGCTGTTCGGCCACATCGGCGACCGGCACGGGCGGCGGCCGGTGCTCGTGGCCTCGCTGCTGCTGACGGGGGCGTCGACCGTCGCGGTCGGGTGCGTGCCGGCGTACGGCACGGCCGGCGTGGCCGCTCCCGTGCTGCTGGTCGCCCTGCGCTTTCTGCAGGGGCTGGGGCTCGGGGGCGAGTGGGGTGGGGCGGTGCTGCTCACGGCGGAGCACGCCCCGGCGGCGCGACGGGGACTGTGGGCGAGCTTTCCGCAGGTGGGGCCGTCGGTGGGGTTCCTCCTCGCCAACGGGGTGATGCTGGCGCTGTCGGCGTTCCTCACCGACGCCCAGTTCGCCGAGTGGGGGTGGCGGGTGCCGTTCTGGGCGGCCGCGGTGCCGGCGGTGGCCGGGGTGTGGCTGCGGTCCTCGCTCGCGGAGAGCCCCCGTTTCCTGGAGATCGGTGCGCACGCGCGCGTGCCGCTCGTCGAGGTCGTGCGCCGGCACGGCCGGCTGGTGCTGCTGACGGCGGGCGCGCTGGCCGTCGGCTACGCGGTCTTCTACACGGTGACGACGTGGTCCCTGGCGTACGCGACGCGGCGGCTGGGGGTGAGCCGTACCGTCGTGCTGGGGTGTGTCATGGCGGCGGTGGTGGTCAAGGGCGCCTTCACACCGGTGGCGGCTCTGCTCGGGGACCGTTACGGGCGCAGGCCGCTGTGCCTGGTGGGCTGCGCCGCGTGCGCCCTGTGGATGTTCCCGATGGTGATGCTGCTGGCCACCGGGGCTCCCCTGGCGATGTTCGCCGGTTTCCTGGGTGCGCTGCTCGCCTTCGTCACGATGTTCGGCGTGATCGGGGCGTACCTGCCGGAGCTGTTCGAGCCCCGGGTGCGCTGCACGGGCGCGGCGGTGGGCTACAACCTCGGCGGGGTCCTCGGCGGCGCCCTCACCCCGATCGTGGCCACGGCGCTGTCCGAGGGCGGCGGCCGCGTCCCGTGGGGTGTGGGCGCGTATCTGACCGCCCTCGCGCTGCTGGGGCTGGCGTGCTTCGCGTTGCTGCCGGAGACACGCCCCGTGCCCGTCACGGCCCCGGAGCCCGTCGTCGGGTGAGCGGGAGGACGCCGACCACCGGCCACCTGGGCTCTAGGGGTTGATGGCCAGTTCCAGGTAGGCAGCGAAGATCACCAGGTGGACACCGCCCTGGAGCGGTGTGGCCCGACCCGGCACCACGGTCAGCGAGGCGACCACGACGGTGAGCAGGAGCAGCAGCATGTGCGTGGAGCCCAGGCCGAGGACGAGGGGGCCGGGAAGCCAGACGGACGCCAGCGCGACAGCCGGGATGGTCAGGCCGATGCTGGCCATCGCCGAGCCGAGCGCCAGGTTGAGGCTGGTCTGCACCCGGTCGCGCCGGGCGGACCGCAGCGCCGCGATGGTCTCGGGCAGCAGCACCAGCAAGGCGATGATCACACCGACGACCGCGTGGTGCAGACCGGCCGCCGCCACACCGGACTCGATGGTGGGCGACACGCCCTTGGCGAGCCCGACCACGCCGACCAGGGCCAGACCGAGCAGGCCGAGGCTGATCCCGGCGGTGCGGGCGGAGGGACGCCGGGCGTGGTCGTCGGAGGTGATCACCTCGCCCTGCCGGGTGATGGGCAGGAAGTAGTCACGGTGCCGCACGGTCTGCGTAGCCACGAACAGCCCGTACAGGATCAGGGACGACAGCGCCGCGAAGGTGAGCTGCACGCCGGAGAACTGCGGGCCCGGCCGGCTGGTGGTGAACGTCGGCAGGACCAGGCTGAGCGTGGCCAGGGTGGCCACCGTGGCGAGGGCGGCGCCGGTGCCCTCGGCGTTGAACACCGCCGTGCCGTGCCTCAGCGAGCCGACGAGAAGGCTCAGGCCCACCACGCCGTTGCAGGTGATCATCACGGCGGCGAACACCGTGTCCCTGGCCAGGGTCGCGCTCTTGTCGCCGCCGTCGATCATCAGGGTGACGATGAGCGCGACCTCGATGATCGTGACGGCGATGGCGAGGACCAGGGAGCCGAAGGGCTCCCCGACCCGGTGGGCGACCACTTCGGCGTGGTGCACCGCGGCCAGGACCGAGCCGGCGAGGACGAGGGTCACCAGTACGACGACCGCGGCGGGCAGGGCGCGACCCCAGGTGAGGATCAGCAAAACAACCGCGAGCACCGGCACCGTGGTCGTCCAAGCCGCCATGAACGCCCTGAGCCGCGTCAGCATGAGGCGATCGTCCCAAAGGCGGGCACGGTTCGCACTCCGGTCAGACACCGACGCTGTCCCTCGGGGCGTCCTCGTCCAGTTCTCGCACCTCCTTGGCGGCGGTCTGCTTCCTGGTGGCCAGCAGACTGGTGATCGTGGTGACGGCCAGGACCGCGCAGATCACGCCGAGGGAGACCGGAATGCTGATCTCCGGGACGTGGACGCCGGACTCGTGCAGCGCGTGCAGCACCAGCTTGACGCCGATGAAGCCGAGGATGACCGACAGGCCGTAGGAGAGGTGGACCAGCTTCTTCAGCAGTCCGCCGATCAGGAAGTACAGCTGCCTCAGACCCATCAGCGCGAAGGCGTTGGCGGTGAAGACGATGTACGGGTCCTGGGTCAGGCCGAAGATCGCGGGTATGGAGTCCAGGGCGAACAGGATGTCGGTGGTGCCGATCGCGAGCATCACGACCAGCATCGGCGTCATCACGCGCTTGCCGTTCTGCCGGATCCACAGCTTGGTGCCGTGGTAGCGGTCGGCGACTCCGAAGCGGCGCTCGACGGCCTGGAGCAGCTTGTTCTCCTCGTACTCCTCGTCCTCGGCCTCGGCGCGGGCCTCCATGACGAGCTTCCAGGCGGTCCAGATCAGGAAGGCGCCGAAGAGGTAGAAGACCCACGAGAAGCTCGTGAGGATCGCGGCGCCGGCGGCGATGAAGACGGCCCGCAGCACCAGGGCTATGAGGACGCCGACGAGCAGCACGCGCTGCTGGTACCGCGGGGGCACGGCGAACTTCGCCATGATCAGCACGAAGACGAAGAGGTTGTCGACGCTCAGCGACTTCTCGGTGACGAAGCCCGCGAAGAACTCACCCGCGGGGGCGCCGCCCGCGAAGAGGAGCAGGCCGAGTCCGAAGAGGCAGGCCAGCGCGACCCAGACGGCGGTCCAGATCCCGGCTTCTTTGACCGACACCTCATGGGGCTTGCGCCCGATGAGGAAGTCGACCGCGATCAGGGCGGCGAGGCCCCCGACAGTAAGGACCCACAGGGTCATCGATACATCCACTGCGCCTCCGGCAGGTACGTCAGTCACGGCAAAGGTGTCAGCGTCATCGCTGCCGGAGGTCTCTTCCACCCTGTGACGGGCCGGCGCCCCGGGATCTGGCCTGATCCGTATTGACGGGTACGCCGCAGCAGACGGGAGTACTCCCCTCCGTGGGGAAAACAGTACCCGAAACACCAAGGAAAGGTAAAGCATCTGGCAAAGAAAAGATCAAAACGCCAGGTCAGAGACCTTTACTTTCTCTTGGTACAGTCCGCGCCCAGCCCTCACCTGTTCCACTCGCGTCGGGCTGCGGCGACCTGCGCCAGCACCTGCTCCAGCACCCGGCTGCCCGCCGGGACCAGCGCCGGTTCGTAGGTCCAGGCATGCCCGACCCAGGGGTCGGCGAGGTGGTCGTCGGGGACCGGGGTGAGGCGCAGGAGCGAACGCCACAGCGGGTCGAGCAGCGGGCCGTAGGCGGTGGCGTCCTCGCGGTCGGCGACCATCATCAGATGGACGCCGACCGCCGGGCCCTCGTCCGCGAGATAGCGCAACTGGTTGACGGCGCGGTCGTCGAAACCGTGCGGGAAGTCGTTGACGACGAGGAGCTGCTCGGAGGTGTCGAAGCCGGGCGGCAGCGCGTCCGGGGCGCCGCCGCGCACCGCCATCTGCACGAGGTCGACCCGCTGCGTCAGCCGGCCGAGGACGTCCGCGACTCCCGCGGCGCCCGCCGCGGGCGGTGCGGCGAGCACCCCGCTGCGCACCAGCGGGGCAAGCGTCCGCGCCGCTGCCCCGGCCGCGTCGATGACGTGCACGCCGAACTCGCCGGCCGGGTGGACGGCGAGGAGCCGGGCCGCGTGTGCCACGGCCGCCTCCATCGCCAGGCGGCGCAGCTCACCCTCGTCGGCGAACACGTCGTCGTCGGACAGTGCGGAGCGGCCGCTGTCGATCCACAGACCGCGCTCCAGCGGGAGCCTCTGCAGCATGGGGATGCGCAGGGACGGGTTCTCGGGCAGGTGGAGGTCGCCGAGGCGGACCGCCATCGGGATCTCCATCGGCACCCGGTAGCCGTGCCAGACGGGGTTGTCCCAGCGCGCGAAGGCGGGCGGCAGCGCGGGTTCGACGACCTCGGACTCGGCGGTGAGCTGGGCCAGGTCGCGGTCGAAGGCCGCCCGGGCCTGGTCGACGAGCGCGGTGTACCTGGCGTGCGCCGCCGCGCGGGCCGCGTCGCCCTGCCCTCCCATCCTGCCGCGCGGGTCGGACAGGGCCTGGTCGAGTTCCTTGTCCCGGCGCGAGTCGGCGAAGTCCACGGCGCTTCGATAGGCGGCCGTGGTGCGGGCCAGGTCCTCGAACATGCCCCAGACCTGGTTGTAGAGCCGCTCGTCCATGGACCAGCCGGTCGCGTCCCCGGCGACCGGCTGCGCGGCCCGTCCGGGCGGTGCTGGGGGTGCGGTGGGCGGGGGTGTTGGTGGGGCCGTGCTCTGCCTGCGGGGGTGGGTGTAGTCGACGGGGCCGTGCGTGGACGCCGATGACTGGGGGCCGGTGGCGGGCACCGGTTGCTGGGGGTCCGAGGCGGGGGCCGGCCGTGGCGAGCCGTCCGGGTACGGGGGTCGGGGGCTGTCGTTGTCCGCGTACGGCGGCTGCGGCGCCGGTTGTCCAGGCGCGCGGTTGGTCCAGTTGTGGTGGGGAGTGCCGGGCTGGGCCGGTGCCGTGTTGGGCACGGCCTGCTGGACGGAGGAGGCGGAGGCGGACGCGGGGCCGGTCTGCTCCGGTCCGGGCGTGGCGGTGTGCCTGGCGCGGTCGCCGTCGGCGGGGCGCGGCGGCGGGGCCGCCACCGAGCGGGCCAGGCCCCGGGCCACCGCTTCCTCCACGGTGGCCGCCAGGTGGTGCGCCTCGGACAGGCCCTGGTCGGCGAGGAGTTCGGCGAGGCCGCCCGCGTAGCCCTGGCCGACGGCGCGGACCTTCCAGGCGCCCTGCCGCCGGTAGAGCTCGAGGGCGATCACGGCGGTCTCGGCGTCCAGGCCGATGATGGTGTAGCCGGCGAGCTCGGTGCCGTCGAGCCCGGTGACGGCGACGAAGGGCGCGGCGACCGCGCCGAACCGCCCGGGCCCCGAGGCGGGCAGGGCCAGCAGCACCGAGACGCGGTGCACGGCCTCCGGCATCGCGCCGAGGTCGAGCGCGAGCCGGTGGCCGGCGGCGGCCTGCCGGGGCACTTCGAGGCCGGGCCGTGCGGGCGCCCCTGGGTGGACCACCCACTGGGCGCCGCGCACCTTGCCGTTCTCGTCGCCGAGGGTGGCCGCGGCCACGAGCGGTGTGCCGGCCGAGACGCGTATTTCGAGGCGGACCTCGGTCAGCGGGTGGTTCTGCCCGCGCACCAGCTCGGCCGTCATCGCCTTCCCCCTGCGTCACTGCGTCGTGTGGTGTCGTGCGGCCGCTCGGCGTGCCCTCTCGGGGCTGCCTGCGGGTGCCTGGGCTGGTACCTGTGGGCCTACAGGTGCGGCAGCATCGCCGGCATCAGGTCCTGGAAGGTGCGGCCGTTGGCGGGGACGCCGATGGCCGTCATGGTCCAGCCGGCGCCCGCGCGGTGCACCTTCGCCATGATCTGCGCGGTGTAGTTGCCACCGCCGGCGAGGGTGTAGCGGGCGAGTTCCTGGCCGTTGGTCTCGTCGACCAGGCGGCAGAACGCGTTCTGCACCTCCTGGAAGGTCTGCCCGGTGAAGGAGTTGACCGTGAAGATTATCTGGTCGATGTGGACCGGCACGCGCTGGAGGTCCACGAGGATCGCCTCGTCGTCGCCGCCCTGGCCCGCGCCGCCGACGAGGTTGTCACCGGTGTGGCGCACGGAGCCGTCGTCGCTGACCAGGTGGCGGAAGAACACCACGTCGACGGGCTGCTTGTCGGCGAACAGCACGGCGGAGGCGTCGAGGTCGATCTCGCGGGTGCGCGAGCCGAACAGGCCGCGGCGCGGGGCCGCCTGCCAGCCGAGACCCATGCGGACCGCGGCCAGGCTGCCCCCGTCGTTCTTCTGCAGACTGATGGCCTGACCCTTGGTCAAGTTGACGGTCACGGCTGATTCCCCTCTCGTACATCTCCCCTGCTGCCGCGGATTCCGCGGTTGCCAAGAACCCTACGCAGGGGCACTCACATCGCCGCACACCGGTCCGCGGTTTGTGTCGGTCTTGCAACACAGCGCGCATGAGAGTGCCCGGTCCCGCCGCGGACGGGCACCCCCGGGCCGCGTCAGGAGAGGCCGGCCTCGCGCATCTGGCGCAGTTCCTTCTTCATCTCGGAGACCTCGTCGCGCAGCCGGGCGGCGACCTCGAACTGCAGGTCGGCCGCCGCGGCCCGCATCCGCCCGGTCATCTCCTCGATCTGCTCGGCGAGCTGGGCCGCCGGCCGGTCGGTCGGCGCGGCCTGCGCGGCCTTGGCCTTCGCCTTGCCCTTGGCGGACTTGGCGGGCTTCGCCGCGTCGTTGTCCTTGACGGTGTGGACGCCGAGCGAGGGCACCGGGGTCTTCGCGCCCTTGCCGTCCTTGGACTTGCGGTACCCGGTGCCGAGCAGCTGCTCGGTGTCGACGTCCTCGCGGGCGATCTGCGCGACGATGTCGTTGATCTTCTTGCGCAGCGGCTGCGGGTCGATGCCGTGCGCCGTGTTGTACGCGATCTGCTTCTCCCGGCGGCGGTTGGTCTCCTCGATGGCCTTCTCCATCGCCGGGGTGATCTTGTCGGCGTACATGTGGACCTGGCCGGAGACGTTGCGCGCGGCGCGGCCGATGGTCTGGATGAGCGAGGTGCCCGAGCGCAGGAAGCCCTCCTTGTCGGCGTCGAGGATGGCCACCAGGGACACCTCGGGCAGGTCGAGGCCCTCGCGCAGCAGGTTGATGCCGACCAGGACGTCGAACTCGCCGGAGCGCAGCTCCCGCAGCAGTTCGACACGGCGCAGGGTGTCGACGTCGCTGTGCAGGTAGCGCACCTGGATGCCCAGTTCGAGGAAGTAGTCGGTGAGGTCCTCGGCCATCTTCTTGGTGAGCGTGGTGACCAGGACGCGCTCGTCCTTCTCGACCCGGGTCCGGATCTCGTGCACCAGGTCGTCGATCTGGCCCTCGGTGGGCTTGACGACGACCTCCGGATCGACGAGGCCGGTGGGGCGGATGATCTGCTCGACCTGGCCGTCGGAGCGGGAGAGCTCGTACTGGCCCGGGGTCGCCGACAGGTACACGGTCTGCCCGATGCGCTGTTGGAACTCCTCCCACTTCAGCGGGCGGTTGTCCAGCGCGGAGGGCAGCCGGAAGCCGTGCTCGACGAGGGTGCGCTTGCGGGAGGCGTCGCCCTCGTACATCGCGCCGATCTGCGGGACGGTGACGTGGGACTCGTCGATGACGAGGAGGAAGTCCTCCGGGAAGTAGTCCAGCAGGGTGTTGGGCGGGGTGCCCGGGGCGCGGTCGTCGAAGTGCATCGAGTAGTTCTCCACGCCGGAGCAGGTGCCGATCTGGCGGAGCATCTCGATGTCGTAGGTGGTGCGCATCCGCAGGCGCTGGGCTTCCAGGAGCTTGCCCTGCTTCTCCAGCTCGGCCAGGCGCTCGGTGAGCTCCTTCTCGATGCCGTTGACCGCCCGCTCCATGCGCTCGGGGCCCGCGATGTAGTGCGAGGCGGGGAACACGTAGAGCTGCTGGTCGTCGCTGATGATCTCGCCCGTGATCGGGTGCAGCGTGGACAGCGCCTCGATCTCGTCGCCGAACATCTCGATGCGTACGGCCAGCTCCTCGTAGACCGGGAAGATCTCGATGGTGTCGCCGCGGACCCGGAAGGTGCCGCGGGTGAAGGCCATGTCGTTGCGCGTGTACTGGATGTCGACGAAGCGGCGCAGCAGGTCGTCCCGGTCGATCTCGTCGCCGACGCGGAGGGCGACCATGCGGTCGACGTACTCCTGCGGGGTGCCCAGGCCGTAGATGCAAGAGACGGAGGCGACCACGACGACGTCGCGGCGGGTGAGCAGCGAGTTGGTCGCGGAGTGGCGCAGGCGCTCGACCTCCTCGTTGATCGAGGAGTCCTTCTCGATGTACGTGTCCGACTGCGGGACGTAGGCCTCGGGCTGGTAGTAGTCGTAGTACGAGACGAAGTACTCGACCGCGTTGTTCGGCAGCAGCTCGCGGAACTCGTTGGCCAGCTGGGCGGCCAGTGTCTTGTTCGGCGCCATCACCAGGGTCGGGCGCTGGAGCTTCTCGATCATCCACGCGGTGGTGGCGGACTTGCCGGTGCCGGTGGCGCCGAGCAGGACGACGTGCTTCTCGCCCGCCTCGACGCGCCGGGCGAGGTCGGCGATGGCCTGCGGCTGGTCGCCGCTGGGCTGGTAGGAGCTGACGACCTCGAAGGGCGCCACCGTGCGTTCGATGTGTGAGACGGGCCGCATGCCATCCACCGTACGACCCGCCACTGACAACGGGGACGGATCAGCGGTTCTGCGGGGCGCGGGAGCGGGGGTGGTCCTGGGTGCGGCCGGTGCGGCGGGCGCGTACGGCGGGGCGACGGGCGGTGTGCGCGACCAGTTCGCGGGCGGGGACGCCGGGCTTGTGGTCGACGGGGGTCCAGTCCGGCCTGCCCATGACCATCAGCGGGTCGAACATCACGACGACGCCGGCGAGGAGCAGGAAGGCCAGCGGGCCGATCAGCATCGGCGCGAGGAGCGCCGCCGGCGAGTCGCCGTCGGTGGGTGCGGCGGTGCCGCCGTGGAGGTGGACAGTAAGGGCGGCCATGCCCATGTAGTGCATGCCGCTGACGGCCACGCCCATGACGAGGCTCGCGCCGACGCTCCACACGAACCCTCTGACCTGCCCGGCCGCCCACAGGGCCGTGGTCGCCGCGACGACGGCGACGACCACGGAGGCCGCGACGGTGAGGATGTCGTACTGGAACTCGCCGTCGAAGCGCATCCCCGCCATACCCAGGTAGTGCATGGAGGCGACGCCCAGGCCGGTGATCGTGCCCCCGGTGAACAGTGCCGAGCCGGTGGCGCCCCGGTAGCCGACGATGAAGATCCCGACGCCCACCATGACGACGGCGATGGCGAGACTCGCGTAGGTCATCGGCCGGTCGTAGTGGATCGGGGCGCCCTTGATGGTGAAGCCGATCATGGCGACGAAGTGCATCGTCCAGATGCCGGAGCCGATCGCCGCCGAGCCGAGGGCGAGCCAGCCCGGGCGCCAGGACTGGGCGACCAGCAGCGCGCGCGTGGTGCAGCGCAGTCCGAGGGCCCCGCCCAGGCAGGCCATGAGATAGGCCACCAGCGGTGTGACCATCCCGTAGCTGAATCCGTCGACCGTGCCCTGCATGCGCGGCGCCCTTTCACCCTCTTACGTCCCGGAATGTCGCGTGTGTCCCCCGTCCCAGGACCGCAGGGGCGGTCAAGGCTGACGCAGAGAGTATGACTCCCACCGGAATGGTCGAACGATTTTCCGGCAAAGAAACACGTCCTTGCCCCACATGTGCGGCATCGGTGAGCGGACTTGGGCGACACGCGTCGGTCCGGGACCGACGCGCGCACACCGCCGCCACGCGTCGCTCACCCAGTGCTGTCAGTCTGGTGCTGTACGTGATCGAACGACGCGAGGAGTACGCATGCACGCGCGCGTAGTTGCCGCCACGACCGCGGCCTTCCTGGGGCTCACCCTGCTGCTGCCCACCTCGGAGGCCCGGGCCGCCGGCGTCACGCCGCAGCCCCTGGTCGTCGCCCACCGCGGCGCCTCCGCCTACGCCCCCGAGAACACGCTGCCCGCGATCGACAAGGCGGCCGCGCTCGGGTTCTCCTGGGTGGAGAACGACGTGCAGCGCACCAAGGACGGCGAGCTCGTCGTCCTCCACGACGACAGCCTGGCGCGGACCACGAACGTGAAGCAGGTCTTTCCCGGGCGGGCGCCGTGGAAGGTGAAGGACTTCACCGCCGCCGAGGTCGCGCGCCTGGACGCGGGCAGCTGGTTCGGGCGCGCGTACGCCGGTACGCGCGTACCGACGCTTGACCAGTACATGCGCCGGGTCGAGCACAACCACGAGAAGCTGCTCCTGGAGGTCAAGAACCCCCAGCTGTACCCGGGCATCGAGCGGCAGATCCTCAAGGTGCTCGGCAACGACGGGTGGCTCGACCACCGGCACCTGGCGGGCCGGCTGATCGTGCAGAGCTTCAGCGCCGACAGCGTGCGCACGGTGCACGAGCTGAAGCCCGGCGTCCGGACCGCCTTCCTCGGCCGTCCGGCCATGGCGGACCTGCACCGGTACGCGGGCTTCGTGGACCTGATCAATCCGTCCTTCGGCACGCTCTCCGCCGACTACGTCTCGACCGTGCACGCCTTCCGGGGACCGCACGACAACCCGCTGAAGGTCTTCACCTGGACAGTGGACGACGCCGGCCGTGCCCGGGCGGCCGCCCGCGAGGGCGTCGACGGGATCATCACCGGAAAGCCGGACGTGGTGCGCGCGGCGCTGCGCTCGTCCTGAGCCGCCACGATGGGCAGGGGGTGCCGGGTGACGCCTGCCCCGCCCGTGAATTCGCAGGTCGGAGGCGTTGTCAGTGGTCGCCCGTACCGTGGTCGCATGGACAGTCACGAGCGGGACGAGGGGAGCGGGCAGGACGTGGGGGGTGAAGAGCACGTGGAGGGCGAGCGGCACGTGGAAGGCGAGCGGGAGGCACCGGGCGGGGAGCGCGTGGTGTGGGCCGTGGTCGGCACCGGCATCGGGCCCCTGATGCTGGCCGCGACGGAGGACGGCCTCGTCAACGTCGTGTTCCACGCCACCGACGCGGTGCGCGACCGGGCGCTGGCCCGGCTGGCGTCCCGGCTGGGCGCCGAACCGGTCCAGGAGCCCGGCTCCCCGCTGCTGGCGGAGGCGATACGCCAACTGGAGGCGTACTTCGCGGGCGAGCGCCGGGATTTCGAGCTGCCGCTGGACTGGTCCCTCATATCGGGCTTCAACCGGCAGGTGCTGCGCGAGCTCGCGGCCGGTGTCCCGTACGGCTCGGTCGTCGGCTACGGGGACCTCGCCGGCCGGGTGGGTCAGCCGGGTGCGGCCCAGGCGGTGGGCGTGGCGATGGGCTCCAACCCGCTGCCGGTCGTCGTGCCGTGCCACCGGGTCGTGGAGAGCGACGGCGGGATCGGCGGCTTCGGCGGCGGTCTGGAGACCAAGCGGAGGCTGCTCGCCCTGGAGGGCGTGCTACCCGAGCCGCTGTTCTGAACCGGCCACCGGCTAGTCGTAGTGCCGGGCCTCGATGATGTTGCCGTCGGCGTCACGGAAGTAGAAGCTGCGCTTGGCCGGGCCGCGGGCGCCGAAGGAGTCGTAGGAGAGGTCGGACACGGGGACGGCGCCGTCCTCCAAGCGGCTGCGCAGCGTGTCGAACGCGTCGGCGGGCAGGGACAGGCAGACGTGGTTGACCGGGTGGCCCGCGCCGGCGGCGGCGCCGGGGAGCATGTTCGTGCGTTCGGCCATGTCGAGCGGCGGGAGGTCGAGGATCGTCTCCTCGTTGACGCGTACGGAGGGGAAGGACACCGTGCCGGCGGTGAACTCGGCGACCCTGAGCGGCTCCAGGCCCACCGACTCCTCGTAGAAGCCTGCCGCGGCAACGGGATCGCGCACCCACAGGACGACGTGGTCGAGGCGTGTCGTGTTGTCCGTCATGTGTTCACGGCTGGTGCCCCCGCGGCATCGGCCGCAAGGGTTTGGCCGGGGGCGCGGCCCGCCAGAGATGAGGGGAGAGCGACAGGGAGAGCGACAGACGGGAGGCCGGCGCGTGCTGGTGGTGTCCGAAGAGGTACGGGAGGCGCTCGCCGCGCGCCGTCCGGTGGTGGCCCTGGAGTCCACGATCATCGCTCACGGGCTGCCGCGCCCGCGGAACCTCCAGGTGGCGCTGGAGCTGGAGGACGCGGTACGGCGGGAGGGGGCCGTACCCGCGACGATCGCCGTGCTGGACGGGCATCCGCACGTCGGCCTGGACAAGCAGCAGCTGGAGCGGGTGGCGAACGAGGAGGGGATACGCAAGCTCGGTCACCGTGACCTGCCGCTCGCCGTCGCCTCGGGGGCGAGCGGGGCGACCACGGTGTCGGCGACCGCGCTGCTGGCCGCCCTGGCGGGGATCCGGGTCTTCGCCACGGGCGGGCTCGGCGGGGTGCACCGGGAGTGGACGGTGACGCAGGACGAGTCCGCCGACCTGGGGCTGCTCGCGCGGACCCGGATCACGGTGGTGTGCGCCGGCGTCAAGTCGATCCTGGACGTGCCGGCGACCCTGCAGCGGCTGGAGACGCTCGGGGTGGCGGTGGCCGGGTACGGCACGGACCGCTTCCCCGGCTTCTACCTGACCGACTCGGGGCACCCCGTCGACTGGACGCTGCGCACACCCGAGGAGGTCGCCGAGGTGATGCGCGCGCAGAACGCGCTGCGGGCGCCCGAGTCGGCGCTGATCGTCGCCAATCCCGTGCCCGAGGACGAGCAGCTGGATCCCGAGCTGCACGCGCGCGTGCTCGCTGAGGCGCTGGAGGCGTGCGCGCGCGAGGGGATCACGGGGCAGGCGGTCACGCCGTTCCTGCTCGACCACCTTGTGCGGCACACGGACGGCGCGTCGCTGCGCGCCAACCTCGCCGCCGTGCGCGGCAACGTACGGCTGGCGGCCCGCATCGCGGCGGCCTGGACCCGGGCGTGACCTCGGGAGGGGAGCAGCCGGGAGGGGAGGACCCGCATGCCCCGGCCGGGGGCGGCGACAGGGCGCGCAGGGATGGGGACGGGACCCTGGAGGCCGGGGGCGGGGCTCCGGCGGTCGGTGACGGGACAGCCAGGGATGGGGGCGAGACCCGGGAGGTCGGTGACGGGGCTCCGGCAGTCGATGGTGGGGCTCCGGCGGTCGGGGGCGGGGCTTCTGCCGCAAGCGGGGTGTTGCGGGTCGCGGCCGGAGGCAGTGCGTCCGCGAGCGGTCCGAGCGGGGAGGAGCGCGGGGGCCCGGGTGCCGGTGCGGGTGCGGGAGCGAGCGCCGGTGCGGGGGCGGGCGCCAGCGGGGGTGGGCGTGGACCCGCAGGTCGTGGTCCGGGGCACGGGGACGGCGGCGCGTGTGCGGGCCGCGGGTGTCGCGGTGGGGCGGGGCTGCTGGTCGTCGGGGATGTTGTGACGGATGTCGTGGCCCGGCACCGGGGACCGCTCGCGGCCGGGACGGACACGATCGCCTCGATTGCGACCGTGCCCGGCGGCGCGGGGGCCAATGTGGCCTGCTGGGCGGTGCGTCAGGGGTGCCCTGATGTGCGGCTGCTCGGCCGGGTGGGTGCGGACTCGGCCGCCTGGCACGAGCGGGAGTTGATCGCCGCCGGGGTGCGTCCCCGGCTGGTGGTGGACCCGAAGGCACCGACCGGGACGGTGATCTGTCTGGTCGACGGGGCCTCCGCCGCCGAGCGCACGTTCCTCACCGACAGCGGGGCGTCCCTGCGACTGGACCCCGGGGACTGGTCCGAGGGGCTGCTCGACGGGGTGGGCCGGCTGCACCTGTCGGGTTACCTGCTCTTCTCCGCGCCGAGCCGCGCCCTGGTGTCCGCCGCCGTCGCCTCGGCACGCGCGCGTGGGGTGCCGGTCAGCCTGGACCCGGCCTCGGCGGGGTTCCTCGGCACGCTGGGCGTGGACCGGTTCCTGGCCCTCGCCCAGGGTGTGGACGTTCTGCTGCCGAGCCGGGACGAGGCCTGCCTGCTGACCGGTCTGCCCGATCCGGCGGACGCCGCGGCCAAGCTGAGCAGGCACTTTCCGCTGGTGGTGGCCAAGCAGGGCGGGGCGGGAGCGCTCGTCGCCCGGTCGGGCGCCGTGCACGCCCGCGTGCCCGCCGTGCCGGCCGCGGCCCGGGACACCACGGGTGCCGGTGACGCCTTCACGGGAGGTTTCCTCGCCGCGCTGCTCGGGGGCGCCACCCCTGAGGAAGCCGCGAGGACGGGCTGCCGAGCGGGCGGGCTCGCGGTGACCCAGGTGGGCGGCCGACCGCCCGGCTGACCCCGGGGCCGCCGGTAGCCGGCAGTGCGCACGCGGCACGCCGGGGCGTTCGGGATCGCCGGCCCGGGCACCATCCACGCCGGTGGTACCTCTCCACGCCGGGTGGTCCACTTCAAGCCGGTGGTACCACTTCATGCCGGTGGTACCCGTCCACGCCGGTGTCCGTGGCGGCTGCCCAGAGCCACTGCCAGCCACTGCCCCCGGGCGGCCTGCAAGCCGGCTGCCGGGGCCGGCTACGGCCTTTGGCCCCAGGCCGAGATCATGGGGGCTGTGGTCAGGTCCATGGGGGCCGAGGCAATGTCGGTCAGGTGGCGGTCGATCTCCTCATCGGTGGCCAGGCCCGCGGCGACCAGTCGGGGGCGGATCTGGCGGATCGTGGCGGACTCCAGGGCCGTGCAGGCGGCCGAGGCGACCGGGAAGTACGCGTCGGCCTCCACCTGCCGCAGGCCCGCCTCCCGCAGCAGACGCGGCAGCCTGCGGCCGTAGGACAGGTCGGCGCCGCCGTCGGCCAGGAGGCGGCGGAAGCCTCGCCGCAGCCGGTTGGCGAGTTCCTCCGCCGGGCCGTGCTCGTCGGGGCACAGCAGGGGCTGGAGCGCGGGGTCCGCGTCCTCCAGCAGCAGCCGCCCGCCCGGGCGCAGCGCGCTGATCATGGACCGCAGCGCCCGTTCCCGGTCGGGGACGTGGACGAGTACGAGCCGGGCGTGCACCAGGTCGAAGCCCTCCCCCGGTGGCTCCTCGGCGCCCACGTCGTGGACGCGCACCTCGACCGTCGGGCCCGCGGCCGCGGCGACGAGCGAAGTGTCGATGTCGGTGGCGACGACCCTGCCCGTCGGACCGACCCGCTCGGCGAGCCAGGAGACGACGGACGTGCCGCCGGCGCCGACCTCCCAGCACCGCAGGCCGGGTCCGGCGCCGAGTGCCTCGAGGTGGCGGAAGGTCGTGGGGTCGAAGAGGGTGGCGAAGGCGTCGAAACGCTCGCCCGCCTCGGTCTGCCGGTTGTCGAGCAGGTAGCCGTCGCCTTCTCCGTGCGCGCTGTGCGTCATGCGGCGATCATCCCAGTGGACCGCGCCAGGCCGGATGGCGCGGGTCGTCGGCGCGGACCAGCACGTCGGCCGTGCCCGCCGGGTCGGCTTCGGCCTCGTACCGTTCGAAGGCGGGCAGGGTCCAGTGGTCCGGTTCGGGGGTGCGGCGGCGCAGTGCGCCCTGGGAGAGCAGTACGTGCACGGTCAGGTCGAAGGGGAACCAGTGCCGCAGCAGGAGCGGCCCGTGCAGCAGGAGCAGGCCGCCGGGCGGGAGCGGGACGTAGGAACTGCGGGTGGCGCGGTCGGTGACCGGGTCCCACAGATCGGGCAGGACGCGGCCGTCGCCGCCGGGTTCCAGCGGGCCGAAGACCTCGCGCCACAGGGCGCCCGTGTCGAGCCAGCCGCTGTAGTACGACTCCGGGTCGCGGTGGCCGTGTTCGTAGCGGAGGGAGGCGGGGCGCAGGAAGCCCTCGGCGCCCACGACCAGCGAGGGGCGGCCGCGTACCCGCAGCGCCTGCGACACGCGCTCGGCCAGGTCGCCGGGGCGGGCCGCCGGTGCGCCGTCGAAGGCGATGCGCGGCCAGGGGCCGCCGTCACCCGGCTCGAGGTCGAGCAGGCGCTCGGCGAGGAGGTCGCCGAGCCGTTCCCAGGTGATCGCTTCCAGTCGCACAGCGCCCATGATGCGTCAGGTGCGGCCGGTGGCGCACAGGGCCGCCCAGCGGGGCGCGGAGCGGGCCGCCCAGCGGGGCGCGGAGCGGGCCGCCCAGCCGGGCGCGGAGCGGGCCGCCCAACGGGGCGCGCAGTCGTGTGCGCCGGGGCGTACGCCGGGGAATGAACCCGGCATGACCTCGACTTCCCTGCCCCGCGCGGGACTTGTCGTCGTCCAGCCGCTGCGGCGCAAGTACTGCGCCCGGTGCCGTCGTGGACCGCAGGCCCTGCTCGTGCTGGAGGACGGAGCACCCCGCTGCCCGGACTGCGCCGACCTCGGGCACCTGGTGTTCCTGCCGCGCGGCGACACCGCGCTGACGCGCAGGGCGCGGGAGGAGAGCACGCTGTGGGCGGTGGTGGTGCGCTTCAACCGGCGCAAGGGCCGCTACGAGCGTCAGGGGCTGCTGGTGGAGGAGGGTGCGCTCACCCGGGCCGAGCGGCGGTGCCTGGCGGACGCGGAGGCGCGCCGCAGGCGGCGGGCGCGGGACGCTCGGCGGCGGGCCGCGCAGGACGCGCGGTTCGTGGAGGCCTTCGCGGCGGAGATCCGGCGGCTGTATCCCGGCTGCCCCGCCGAGCGCGCCCTTGCCGTCGCGGCCCACGCGGCGGAGCGCGGCAGCGGGCGGGTCGGGCGCAGTGCGGCGGGGCGGGCGCTGTCCGAGAGCGCGGTGACCTCGGCGGTCGCGGCCTCCGTACGGCACCGGGAGACGCCCTACGACCATCTGCTGATGGCGGGGGTGCCGCGCCCCGAGGCGCGAAGGCGGATCGCACCAGCGGTGGAGTCGGTACTGCGCTCCTGGCGTGAGCCCGGGGCCGGGACAAGGGCGGACGCGAACAGCGGGCCGGGAGCGGGAGCCGGGGCCGGGACACGGGCGGAGGCGGAGGTCGGCTGAGCTCGGCTTCGGCCGAAGAAGGCGCCGGCGCAGACTCTGCGTGTGGGGCCCGTGGGACGTATCGTGGCCGCAAGGGTGCCGCCCGATGTCGCACGGCCCTGTCGTACGCGGACATGAGGGAGACGGCCATGGCCGATCCCAAGGGTTTCATGACCACCCCCCGCCAGGAATGGCCCCGCAGGCCCGTCGGGGAGCGGGTGCGGGACTGGGACGAGGTCTACGTTCCCGGGGCCCTGCTGCCGATCATCAGCAAGCAGGCCGACCGCTGCATGGACTGCGGTGTGCCGTTCTGCCACGAGGCCTGCCCGCTGGGCAACCTCATCCCCGAGTGGAACGACCTGGTCTCGCGGGAGGACTGGCGGGCGGCGAGCGACCGGCTGCACGCGACGAACAACTTCCCGGAGTTCACGGGACGGTTGTGCCCGGCGCCGTGCGAGGCGGGGTGCGTGCTCGCCATCAACCAGCCCGCCGTCACCATCAAGAACGTCGAGTGCGCGGTGGCGGACCGCGCCTGGGCGGAGGGCTTCACCCCGCCGCGCCCGCCGGAGCGGCTGTCCGGGCGGACGGTGGCGGTGATCGGGTCGGGGCCGACCGGGCTCGCCGCGGCCCAGCAGCTGACCCGCGCGGGACACACGGTCGCCGTGTACGAGAGGGACGACCGGCCCGGCGGGCTGATGCGCTACGGCATCCCCGCCTTCAAGATGGAGAAGCGCCACCTGGAGCGGCGGCTGGAACAGATGCGGGCCGAGGGGACGAGGTTCCGTACGTCCACGGCGGTCGGGCGGGACGTGGACGCCGACGGGCTGCGGGCCCGCTACGACGCGGTGGTGATCGCCACCGGGGCCACGGCGTGGCGGGAACTTCCGGTGGCGGGGCGGGAGTTGTCCGGGATACACCAGGCGATGGAGTACCTGCCGCTGGCCAACCGGGTGTGCGAGGGCGACATCGAGGCGTCTCCGCTGTCCGCCGCCGGCCGGCACGTCGTCATCGTGGGCGGCGGTGACACGGGCGCCGACTGCCTGGGCACCGCCGTACGGGAGGGCGCGGCGTCCGTGACGCAACTGGACATCTACGCCCAGCCGGACGAGGAGCGCGACGAGGACAGCGAGCCGTGGCCGACGTACCCGAAGATCTACCGGCTGTCGGCCGCGCACCAGGAGGCCGGAGAGCTGCGCACGGCGCCCGCCGCGGACGCCGACGCCCGGCTGTTCGCGGCGTCGACGCTCCGCTTCACCGGTGACGCGGAGGGGCGGGTGCGGTGGCTGCACCTGGTCGAGGTGGACGCCGCCCGGCGCCCGCTGCCGGGCACCGAGCGCAGGCTGCCGGCCGATCTGGTGCTGCTCGCGCTGGGCTTCTCCGGGCCCGACCGCGCGGACGGGCTCGTGGACCAGCTGGGGCTGGAACTGACTCCGCGCGGGACGGTCGCGCGGGACGCGGGCTTCGCGACGAATGTCCCCGGCGTGTTCGCCGCGGGCGACGCGGCCCGTGGTCAGTCGCTGATCGTGTGGGCGATCGCGGAGGGGCGGGCGGTGGCGGCCGCGGTGGACCGCCACCTCACCGGCAGTTCGAGCCTTCCGGCGCCGATCGGGCCGTACGACCGTCCGATGACGGTCTAGCCGCCCGCAACCCGGCGCGCGGCACGGCGCGCGCCACGGCTCACGTACGGCTCACGCCGCGGCCTGCGCACGGCTCGCGGTACGGCTTACGCAGGACCCGCGCACGACTCCCGTCCCGACCCGCGCATGACTCGCATCGCAGCCGTGCGCATGACTCGCGGCACAGCCGTGCGCAGGGCTCGCGTCACGGCTTGCGCACGGCTCTCGTCACGGCTTGCGTGCGACCGCTCCGTAGCCCGGGATGACTCCGTCGTCCTGGCCCGGCACCGGTTCGCCCAGTTCCGGGTGCCACTTGTGGACCACCTCGACGCCGGGCTCGACGAGTTCGAGTCCGTCGAAGAACCGGGTGAACTGCTCGCGGGAGCGCAGCGCCAGGGTGACGCCGGCCGACTTGAGCTTCTCGGTGGCCGCCGCCGAGTCCTCCGGGGTGAAGTCGGCGGTGGCGTGGGTCATCACCAGATAGCTGCCCGAGGGGAGTTCGGCGAGCAGCCGCCCCACCAGCTCGTGCGCGCCGTCCTCGTCGGAGACGAAGTGCAGCAGCGCGATGAGCGAGAGGGCCACCGGGCGGCCGAAGTCCAGGATCTTCCTGGCCCCGTCGACGATGGTCGCCGGATCGCGGACGTCCGCCTGGAGGTACTCCGTGACGCCCTCGGGCGTGCTGCGCAGCAGTGCCGCCGCGTGCGCGAGGACGATCGGGTCGTTGTCGCAGTAGACGACACGCGCGTCGGGAGCGACCTGCTGGGCCACCTGGTGCAGGTTCGGTTCGGTCGGAATGCCGGTGCCGACGTCCAGGAACTGCCGTACGCCGTTCCTGGCGAGCCAGCGGGTGGCCCGGTGCATGAACGCCCGGTTGACCCGCGCCATCACCGGCACGCGCGGTTCGAGTGCCAGCATCTGCCGCCCCATCGCCTCGTCGACGGGGTAGTTGTCCTTGCCGCCGAGGTACCAGTCGTACATCCGCGCGGGATGCGGTCTGCTGGTGTCGATGCCGGTCCCGGTGGGACCGGTCGCGTCGAGGGGATCGGGTCCGGTCGTGCCGGTCGTCCCGGTCATGAGGCACTCCATGGGCGTCTGGTGCGGCGGGTGGGCGAAACAGAGCGAATGATCAAGTCAGTACCAAGATAGGGGGGTTGTGCCAGGAAAAAGGATTCGGTTCAGGACAGGAGGAAGTCCGCCTCCCCCGCCTTCGCGCCCTCGATGAAGGCGGTCATCTCGTCGGTGGTGTAGATGAGGGCCGGCCCGTCGGGGTCGGTGGACTGCCGTACGGCGATCCGGCCGTCGGCCAGCTTCATCGCCTCCAGGCAGTTGCCCCCATTGCCGCCGCTCCACGGCTTGTGCCAGCCTTCGCTGCCCAACTCCGCCGCGGGCATGCCGTTGTAGATCCGCTCGCCGCGGATCCGCTCACCGCGGAGGCGCGGGTCGGGCTGGGACGTGATGCGATCCATTCACAGCTCCTTGCGGAAATCCCTGAGGATCTCCTTCGTGCGATGTGCAGTGGCGGCCTGCGCCGCCATGCGGTCCATGACCTCGAGATGGGTGGCCACCTCGCTGCGCGCGTCCAGGTAGACGGCGCCGGTCAGGTACTCGCTGTAGACCATGTCCGGCAGTTCGGGCACGGCGAATCGGAACAGCACGAACGGTCCGTACGTGCCGGGGTGCGGCCCCGAGGAGAACGGGGCGATCTGCAGCGTCACATTGGGCAGCCTCGCGGCCTCGAGCAGCTTGTCGGCCTGGGCACGCATGACTTCCGGGCCTCCTGCCGGGCGGCGCAGCACGGTCTCGTCCATCACGACCCACAACCTGGGGGCGTCGGGACGGGTGAGCAGTTCCTGGCGCTGCATGCGCAGCGCGACGTGGCGCTCGATCTCCTCGGGGCTGGTCTGGCCGACGGCCCCCGACTCGAGCACCGCGCGCGCGTAGTCCTCGGTCTGCAACAGGCCGGGCACGAAGTGCGGCTCGTAGGACCGGATGAGGGAGGCGGCGCCCTCCAGGCTGACGTGCATGGAGAACCAGCCGGGCAGGATGTCGTGGAACCGCTGCCACCAGCCCGGGCGGTTGGCCTCCTCGGCCAGTTGCACGAAGCCCTCGGCCTCTTCGTCGCAGACTCCGTAGGCCTTCAGCAGCAGTTGGAGATAGGGGATCTTGAGAGCGACCTCGGCCATCTCCATGCGGCGGACCGTGGCGGGGGCGACGCGCAGGATGCGGGCGGCCTCCTCACGCTTGAGTCCCGCGCGCTCCCGCAGGTCGAGCAGGCGTCGGCCGAGCACGACCTGCCCGACGGTCGGCGCCGACCGCGGCTCGCTCACGCCCCACCTCCGACAACATGTCCCGCTTCTTCGGACTCTTCTTCGGACTCTTCTTCGGTGCTCTTTGGTCTGCTTCGGTCTTCTTCGGTCTTCTTCGGCCGGCTTCGAGCTCTTCGGTCTTCTTCGAGATCCTCGCAACCGCTTCCGTCCGGCCATGGTCCCGCTCCCACGAGGGGGGCTGACGACCCCCCACCGGCCGCTGCGACCGCCCGGTCCCCATGTGGTTCCGTGCAGGTCAGCGGTACCTTTCGGCTGCACAGCCCTGCGGCGCCATTCGAAGATCCCTTCGAAGACCCGAGGGGTCCTCGCCGATCCCAACTGGCGCCGCGCTACGTGCTGTTGCGAGCAGTGTGCCACGGCCTTCCACCGCGTCACACCGCACTCTGCATTTTTCACAGTGGCACTTGCCAAGTGTTCACGCCGGGGCGATAGTGGCAAGCGTGATTCCGTCCCCGCCCTTAGGAACAGACGCCGCCGCGGGCCTCACCGGCCTCGGTGCCCCCACCGGAGCGGGCCCCCACGGGTCCGACGCCGGGCGCCGGTTCCGCTTCGAACTGGCCGCGCATCCGGGTTCGCCCGCGCAGGCCAGACGTCTGACCCGGGCCCGGCTGACCGGCTGGGCGGTGTGCGAGGACACCTGTGACACGGCGGCCCTGGTCGTCTCCGAGCTGGTCACCAACGCCATCGTGCACACCGCGAGCACCCGCGTCGTCTGCGAACTCCAGGACGGCGCCGACCTGGTGCGCATAGCCGTGCGTGACGAGGGCTGCGCGCCGGGCGAGCCGCATCCCTCGCCGCAGCGGCCGGAGGAGGAGCACGGGAGGGGACTGCTCCTCGTCGACGCCCTGTGCCGGGCCTGGGGCGCGCAGGAACACGGGCCGGGGCTCGTGGTCTGGGCGGACCTGCCCCGCGCGGCCGCGGCGCCGGGTGCCCCGGAGTCCTGCGAGCCGCACGAGGTCGGCGTTCCGCACGGAACCGCCGCGCCGCACGAGATCCGCGTTCCGCACGGAACCGACGCCCCGCACGAGATCCGCATGCCCCACGAGACGGACGTACCGCACGAGATCCGCGTTCCGCGCGGGACGGACGCCCCGCACACGATGTGCGTTCCGCACGGGTCCGACGCCCCGCACACGATGTGCGTTCCGCACGGGTCCGACGCCCCGCACCCGATGTGCGCCCCCCACGAGGTCAGCGACGATCTCGGCTGGGGTGCCCGGCCCAAGCCGGCCCCGCACCGGGCACCCGACGACGAGAACGACGACCGCCGCCGTCAGGCCCGTCACGGCGCCGGCCACCACACCGTGCCCGATGCCGGTCCCGGCGACGGACCGGGCGGGCACCGCCCCAGCCGGGACGTGCCCCACCAGGCGCCCCACCAGGCCCGGACGGGGACCGTATGGCTCTGAGCCGCGTTCCCGGACCCGGCGGCCGGGTGGTCAGCCTCGACACACTCGTCCGTCTGGGACGCGGCCTGCGCACGTCCGGCCGGCCCGGCACGCCCGCAGCCCCACGGCGGCTGGCGGTCCCCGAGGGCATGACGGTTCCGCTGGGCTGTGACGCGGTGGTGGTGCCCGCACAGCTCGGGCCACTGCTGATGCCCCGGCTGCCCCGCGTGGGATGCGTCTACGCCGATGAGAGGCACTGGTGGTGGATCGTCCCCGCCGACTCCGACTACGCCCTGTGCTGGCCCGCCCCCGCGCACTACGCCACCGGCGCGGTCCTGCCCGACGCCTCCTCGGCCGCGCTCCCGGAACTGCTCCACCGCCCCGACGGCAAGGTGCCGTACACCCCGCCGATTCCCCTGTACCTGGCGCTGTGCCGGATCACCGGGACGACCCCGGCGTGGTCCCGCCCCGTGAGCGCCTAGGCCAGAACCTCTCCTCCGGATCCTGCCGCCGTCGCGCGCCCGCGCGCTTCTCCTGCCGGGTCGCGCGCCCTGCCCCGCGCGGGCCGGTCCGGCGATAGTGGCGTTCGTCGCCGATCGCGGGAGGCCACGAGTGAGGATGCGACGAGGGGGCACAGGCTCGCCGGACGGGCCCGAGGTGTCGGAGTCCGAGCGTCTGCTCTTCGGCGGCCCCCTGCGCTACGACATGGGCTGGAACCAGCACCGCGACGCCTTCCTCGAGCTGAACTTCCGCGGCATGCTGCGGCGGCTGCCCGGCCTGCTCGCCTCCAGCTTCCGGCTCGCCCGGCAGGCCGATCCGAAGGCCGCGCGGACCGTGCTGGCCGCCGAGTCGGTGCGCGGCCTCGCACAGGCGGTGAGCCTGCTCGCGGTGAACAGCGTGCTGGGCCGCCTGATGGCCGGCGGCGCGCTTCAGGACCGGCTGCGCGGCGCCGTGCCCGCGCTGGTGGTCATGGCGGCGGTGATGCTGGCCGGAGCGCTGCTGCGGGCGGCGTCGACGTACGCGACCGGCCGGCTGGAGCCGAAGGTGGAGCGCGTGGCCACCGAGCTGTACCTGGAGCGGGCGGCGGCGGTGGAGCTGGCCGCGATCGAGGACCACGCGTTCCACAAGCTGCTGGACACCGCGCAGTACGGCGCCGCCTCCGCCCGCCGGATGATCATGTACGGCACGCGCGTGGTGAACGCGATGATCTCGCTGATCGCCGCGGCGGGCGTGCTGACCGTGCTGCATCCGCTGCTGCTGCCGCTGCTGGTCACCATGACGCTGCCGAGTGCCTGGAGCGCGCTGACCAATGCGCGGCGCCGTTACGAGTCCTTCCACATCTGGGTCCAGCACGCCCGCGCGGGGCACCTGCTCAGCGGGCTGCTCACCGAGCCGGCGGCCGCGCCGGAGATCCGGGTGCACGGGGTGGGCCCCTTCCTGCTGCGCCACTATCGGGCGATGTCGGAGACGGCGGAGGCGGAGCAGGCGCGGCTGGCCCGGCTGGCGGCCCGCACGGGGCTGTTCGCGGCTGCCTGGACGGGGCTCGCCACGGTGGCGACGTACGCGACGCTGGGCGGGCTGCTGCTGGCGGGGGCGATGGCGCTGTCGGTGGCCGGTACGGCGGTGATCGCGATCCGCACCGGGTCGGCGAGCCTGGACACGCTGGTCCTGGAGGTCAACCAGCTGCACGAGGAGGCCCTCTTCGTGGGTGATCTCCAGCGCCTCTACGCGGAGGCGGCCGAGCGGGCGATCCCGGTCGGCGGCAGGCCGCTGCCCGAGCACCCGCGCGAGATCCGCTTCGAGAACGTCACCTTCAGCTACCCGGGCGAGGAGGTGACCCGTCCCGCCCTCGACGACGTCACCCTGAGCATCCCGCTCGGCCGCATCGTGGCACTGGTGGGCGAGAACGGCTCGGGGAAGACGACCCTGGTCAAGCTGCTCGCCGGGCTCTACACACCGGACAGCGGCCGCGTCCTGTGGGACGGCGTGGACGCGGCGACGGCCGACCGGCACGCTCTCGCGGAGCGCGTCGCCATGGTGGCGCAGGACTTCAAGCGCTGGCCGTTCACGGCCCGGGTCAACGTGGCGGTGGGCCGCTCGTCGGCGCCGCTCACGGAGGAGCGGCTGGCGGGCGCCGTCGCGGACGCGGGCGCCGGGGAGGTGGTGGCCGACCTGCCCCGCGGGCTGGACACCCTGCTGGCGCGCAACTTCAGCGGGGGGCACGAGCTGTCCGGCGGGCAGTGGCAGCGGCTGGGCATCGCGCGGGCCGCCTACCGGCGCGGCAGCATCCTGATCGTGGACGAGCCGACCGCGGCGCTGGACGCCCGGGCCGAGCTGGAGGTCTTCGAGCGGATCCGGCGGCTGGCCGACGGCGGCCAGACGGTCGTGCTGATCACCCACCGGCTCGCGTCCGTGCGCCACGCCGATCTGGTGCACGTACTGGAGCAGGGCCGGCTGGTGGAGTCCGGCCCGCCGGACGAGCTGCTGGCCACCGGCGGTCTGTACGCGGAGCTGTACGCGCTCCAGGCGGAACAGTTCAGGACCCGGCTCCCGGCCCCGGAACCGGGCTGACACCGCACCCACCCGGGACGGTGACCGGACGAGAGGCACACCCACGCGGGACGGTGACCGGACGAGACGCACACCCACGCGGGACGGTCACCGCACGAGACGCACACCCACGCGGGACCCCCGACGAACGAGACGCACCCCTGCGCGCGGCCGCGCGGGACCCCCCACGGACGAGACACACGCCCGCGCGGGCACGCGCGCGGGACCCGGGCACCGCCGCGTTCACGCGGTCGCGTCACCGCCCTGTTCGCCGCGGACGATCACCAGGAACGTGTCCGTCGCGAGGTCCATCACGACCTCCGCGGGCAGGCCCTCCAGACGCCGCGCATGCGCGAACTCCTCCGCCGGCCACGACCCGCGTGGACCGCCGGCGGGAAAGCGCTCGAGCACCGTTCGCCCGTTCACCTGCACCTCCATGTAGCGCTGTACTCGTAGAGTTAAACGCCAAGCATGCGGCGAACACCTCGGCCGGTGACGGTATTGAGACGTACTCGACACGCGTTCAACGCCGAAAGTGCGTCTCACCTCACACTTCCGGCCCTGTCGATCACTTTTCGCGTCAACTCGCGTACACCTCGTGTTCACCCTCCCCGCGAGACGCCCCGTCCGCGCCCGTAAGGGCCCGTTGACGACAACTCGGGCTCATGGGGCGGTCGTTGACATACCTTGGAACACATGGCGCTGCACGATCACAGGGACGATCCGTGGCGGGTGAGGGTGGACGACGAGCGGGGGGCGGTCTGCGGTGCCGGGGTCCTGCTCGACGACCGCCACGTGCTGACCTGCGCACACGTGGTCCGCTACGCCGGGGCGGCGCCCGTGGACGCGGCGGCACCGGGCTCCGCGGCACCGGGCACCGCGCCCGGGGACGGCGCCCCCCGCGTCCGGATCACCAGCGTGGCCTGCCGCCCGGAGTGGACGCGTACCGCGCGCGTACAACCCGGCTCCTGGGTGCACGAGGACGGCACCCGCCGGGGTGACGTGGCCCTGCTGGAGCTGGACGAGCCGGCCCCCTGCGGCACCCGGACCACGCTGTGGAAGGTGCCGATCTCCGGGGTCAGGGTCGGGGTCTACGGCTTCCCGGCGGCGGAACCGTACGGCATCTGGACGGAGGCCGAGCTCGCGGGGGCCGGCGGCCGGGAGGGCGAGTGGGGCCTGCTGCGGCAGCTGCGCGCGGGCGACCCCTGGATCGAGAAGGGCTACTCGGGCGCGGGGGTGGTGGCGCGCGACGGCGAGTTCGAGGGCCGCGTCATCGGCATGGTGGTGGCCGACTACGTCGACGGCGACGCCCGGGCGGCGTGGATGCTGCCCACCGAGTCGGTGCTGGCGTACCTGCCCCGGATCGGTGAGTTCACCGGCGGCGACCGCACCGACGAGCTGGGCCCGTACCACGACGAGTCGCCCGGCGACGTGCTGGGGGATCCGCTGCGGCTGGCGCTGACCCAGGAGCTGACCCGGCTGCTGAGCGGCGGCTGGACGGGCACCGCGGTCGTCGGCACCGGCGGCACGACCGGGGTGGGTTCCTCTTGGCTGGTGCGCCTGGTGCGCACCGCCGACCCGGCGGCCCGGGCGGCCGCCTCCGACGACGAACTGACCGGGGCGCCCGGTGACACGGTCCTCGGGCTCGGCTCCATCGACGCCGCCTACGACGCCCGGGACCGGTCGGTGGCGGAGGTGCGGGACTATCTGGCGGGCCGGTTCGGGCTGGGCTCCGGATCCACGCGGGACGTGGTGCGCCGGCTGCTGCGCCGCAGGCCGCCCGCGTGTGTGGTGGTGGGCAGCGTCGACCTGGCCGCCGACCCCGGCGCGCTCGTGCGGGAGCTGCTGGGTCCGATGGCCGGGCGGGCCCGTTCGCGCGGGATGCGGCTGGTGCTGGGCTTCGCGGACCGGCCGCCGGACGACCTGCCCTACGACGTGTCCCTCGATCCGGAGCCGCTGCGCGGCGGCGCCGTGGCGCGGCCGGTGAGCACCGCGCAGACGCAGTCGGCGGTCGGGCGGCTGGCCGCGGCGGAGGAGGCCGCCGCGCGGCTTCAGCAGGAGTGGGGGGCGCACTTCTTCGGCGCGCCCCGGCTGCCGCACGCGGCCGCGCCCCGGCTGCGGGTGCGCCTGGCGGTGGCCCGCAAGACCGAGCCGAATCCGGAGCTCGCCGCGCTGCACGACGGCGCCGAGCGGGCGCGTACGGAGTCCGAGCACTACGCCCGCGCACTGCGGCGCATGGTCACGGCCCACCAGGACCTCGTCACGAGCCTGGAGCTGCACCGGGTGCGGGCCGCCCGGTTCTTCGGCGAGGAGGACCGCGGGCTCGCTGAGCTGCACGCGCCCGCCGCGCGTGCGCTGCGCGAGGTGCCGATCGACCTCACCGCGGCCCGGACGCTGGTCAGGGCTTACGTGGACGAGGTCAACCGCCGGATCGACGAAGGGTGACGCCATGCGGATGTGCAATCGCCCCGACTGTGGCCGGGGCGAGCTGGACGACAGCGGCTTCTGCACCGAGTGCGACCGCGAGCCGCTGCCGCCGGGCCCTGCCCCGGCCGTCGGCCGGGAGGCCGGACCGGGGCGGGGAGCGGGGCGCGGCGCGAGCGTCGGGGTGGCGCCCGTGCGCCCCGACCCCTGGTACGGCCTGGCCCTGGCGGGCGACGGACACGCGCCCGAGGCGCCCGCCGCCCCGGGCGGGCCGGCCGGTCCGGTCGCCGAGGAGCACCGCTTCTGCCCCAACCCCGGCTGCGGACGCCCGGTCGGGCGCGGGCAGGGCGGCGCGCCGGGCCGCGTCGCCGGCTTCTGCGCCCACTGCGGCACGCGCTACGACTTCGCCCAGCCGCACGGCCTGACCATCGCGGGGCGCTACGCCGTGGAGCGCGTCCTCGGCTCAGGCGCCTACGGGGCCGCGTACCTGGCGCACGACCGCAACCTCAGCACACATGTCGTCGTCAAGGCGCTCAACCGCTCGGTGGCCGCGACCGCCGAGCACGAGCGGGACGTCCTGGTCGGGCTGCGGCACGACAGCATCGTCCGCATCCTCGGCTACGAGCGCCAGGGCCCGCACCTGGTCCTGGAGTACGTGCCGGGCGATCCGCTCTCCGCGCGGGACGGCGACCGCCTGGAGACCCTGCTCGCGCACGGCATCCGCGTCCTGCAAGCGCTCGACTACCTGCACGCCAGGGGCCTGCTGCACTGCGACGTCAAACCCCTGAACATCATCCGCTACCGCGAGGAGTCCCCCGCCGGGCCGCTGGACCGGGTGCGGCTGATCGACTTCGGCGCGGTGCGCTCCCGCGAGAAGGACACCGGGCCGGTCGTCGCGTACACCAGGGCGTACGCGCCTCCGGAGGGCGATCCGGAGCACATACGGCCCACCGGGGGCTTCGACCTGTACGGGCTCGGCATGACGCTGCGGGAGGTGTGCCGCGCGCACGGGGCCGACCGGGCGGCGCCGGGGGTGGACTCGCTGATGCTGCTGCTGGACCGGGCCACGGACACCGCCGTACCCGGGCGCAGGTTCGTCTCGGCGCGGCAGTTCGGGGAGCAGCTCAGCGGGGTGATCCGGCAGATCGTGGCGGCCGCGCCGACGGGCCGTCAGGTGACGCGTCCCTCGGCGCTGTTCGGCTCGATGACCGAGCCGCTGCACGGCGGACTCGGCGCGGCCCGCCCGCTCGCCCACTGGGTCCGCGCCACCGCCGACGACCGGGGGCGGCTGTCGATGCCCGCACCCTTTGCCGCGCCGGCCCCCGCGGACGTGGCGGTGGCGCTGCCCGCTCCGCTCTCCGACCCCGACGACCCGGTTCCGCGGGCGGCAGGCGACGCGCTGGCCGAGTGCAGGCTCGCGCTGCGCCGGCGGGACCTCGCGGCGGCAGAGCGGGCCCTGGCGTGCGCGGACCTGCCCGGGTGGCACTGGCTGGCTTCCTGGTACGCGGGTCTGATCGCGCTCGCCCGGGGGGACGCGCCCCTGGCCACCGGCCACTTCACCGACGTACGAAGAGCGCTGCCGGGCGAGCTGGTCCCTCAGCTCGCGCTCGGCCTGTGCGCCGAACTGCGCGGCGGGCACGACGACTTGGAGGTCGCGCGGTCCCACTACGGCACGGTCTTCGCCACCACGCCCGCGCTCGGCGCGGCGGGCTTCGGGCTGGCGCGGGTGCATCTGCTGACCGGGCGGCGCGCGGACGCGGTGGACGCGGCGGAACGGCTGGCCGGGGAGTTCCGCTTCGAGCGCGAGGCGCGCGTCGCGGCCGTACGCCTGCTGGTCGCGCCGCTCGCGCCGGCCGGGCCCGGCGAGGTCGCCGAGGACGACCTGGCCCGGGCCCGGGAGGCGGTGGCCGGGCTGGAGGTGGAGGAGGCCGCGGCGGCCGGTCTGCGGGCGGAGATCCAGTACGCGGAGTTCCTGCGCGCCCCCGACCGACTGCGGCTGTCGGAGGCGGTCCGCGCGCTCGGCGCGCACGCGGCCACCGAACGCGAGTACGTCGCACTCGTCGACCTCGCCAACAGGCTTCGCCCGCCGCTGCGTTGGGCACCTCCGTGGCGCGGGGGCGGAGCCCGTCACTCCCGTTTCGGACGCACCGCCAACACGTTAAGCTTCTGATGCGTTACTCAGGGACACGCAACGAAGCGGTCAGGGTGGTGCCGGTGGGGGACAGGTCGCCCTTGGGACTCGATTTCGCCGTCGAAGTGGACGCGCCCGAAGACCTCGCGCACGACGCGCGGCGCGCGGACGCCCTCGTCACCGTCCGGGCCCGGCCCGGTGAGCGGGCGTCGCCGCCGACGCCGGCCGCCGAGGTCCTCATCATGGACCGTTCGCTGTCCATGGCCGGCCGGGGCAAGCTCGACGAGGCCAAGCGCGCGGTGTGCGCGGCCGTCGACACGCTGCGCGACGGGACGCGTCTGGGCATCGTCGCGGGCAACCACCTGGCCGAGGTGGTCTTCCCGCCCGAAGGCGGTCTCGTCCCCGTGGACGCCGGCGTCCGGGAGGCCGCCAAGGCCCGGGTCGCCGCGCTGCCGGCCGAGGGCGGCACGGCGATCGGGCAGTGGCTGGCCTGCGCCGACCGGCTCTTCGCCGACGTCCGCTCCCCCGGCGCCGTGCGCCACGCGGTCCTCTACACCGACGGCAAGGACGAGCACGAGACGCCCGGGCAGCTGCGCGCGGTGCTCGACGCGTGCACCGACCGGTTCGTGTGCGACGCCCGGGGACTCGGCGAGGACTGGAACTACGAGGAGCTGCTGCGGATCACCGAGGCGCTGCACGGAGGCGCCGAGGCCGTCGTCGACGTCCACGACCTCACCGAGGACTTCACCCGGCTGATGCGGCAGGCGCAGCGCATCGCCGTGGCCCGCGTGTATCTGGGCCTGCGCCTCAACGAGCGGTTCCGGCTGGACTTCGTACGCCAGACACGGCCGGTGGAGGCCGAATTGACGGCACGTCAGAGGTACGGGAACGAGACCCACGTGCCGCTCGGCCCCTGGTCGCCCGGTGAGGCCCGCCAGTACCAGGTGTCGCTGCGCTTCGACCCCGCCACGCTGACGGTCGGCGAGAATCTGCGCGCCGCACGCCTCACCCTGCACGCCGAGGCCCTGGACGGCACCCGCGAGGCGTGCTCGGTGACCCGTTCGATGGTCGTACGGCGGCGGGCCGCGGCCGGGTTCGGCGTTCCGCGCTCCCCCGACCTCACCCGCGTGGAGAACGAGCGCGAGCTCGGCATGGCCATGCGGGCCTGCGCCGACGCCCAGCAGCGGGGCGACTTCGAGCGGGCGGACCGGGAGCTGCGGATCGCGCTGGGCCTGGCCGAGGACCTGCGGGACGGCGCCCGGCTGCGGCTGCTGCGCTCGGTGGCGGCGACCGGCCCCGACGGGCGGCCCCGGGTGCGCCGCGACGCCCCGCGCGGGCAGATGCAGCGGCTGGGGCTGGAGTCGACCAGGACCGCCGCGCCGCCGATGGACGCGATGGACGCGACGGGTCCGGCAGGCGCGGGAAAACTCCCGCCCGGTGAGGGGGTGTTGCCCCGCGTGTGCCCGCGCTGCGGCACCACGGCCGCGGTGGGCACGGCCAGGTTCTGCGAGGAGTGCGGCCACCGCTTCGGCGACGTACCGGCGAACGGCGGTCCTGACGTGCCCGCCGACGACACGCCCGTGGACGCCCCGTGACCGGGACGGCAGGGGCGTCGGCAGAGGCATCGGGAGGGGTGTCGCGGGACGGCTGGTCCCTGCGGGACGCCGTCACGCGCCGGCGGGACCGGCTGCGCGGGACGCATCCGACCACGGTGCTGCGCTGGCTGCGGGCCGGCGTCCTGGCGATGGTGCTGGCCACGGCCCTGCTGTACCTGCTGGTCTCGGCCCAGGCCGGCCGTCAGATCACCGCGGCCAAACGCACCGACGCGGCCATCCGGAACCTGGGCGACGCCCGGGAGGAGGCCGCGCGGGCCAACACGGCGCTGGAGAACGCCGCCGGCACCGGCGAGGTCGCCCTGATCGGCACCGGCACGGAGTTCGCCAACGCCACCGCGCGCGTCAACTCCCTGGTGACCTCCGCGACCGAGGGCAACGCGGACGGGCAGCAGGGGCTCATCCAGATCCAGTTCGTGCAGGGCCAGTTGACCACCAGCGTGCAGTTGGCGAACACTGCGGTCCGCGACTACGACCGCAGCGGACCGGCGGGCCTGAAGGCCGCGCACCAGGCCCTGACCGCGCCGCGTGAGCAGGACAGGGTGACCAAGCGGCCCATCCCGTACACGGGCGGACTGCTGAACTCGCTCGCCGACCTCCAGCAGCAGCAGCGCGACGCCCTCGGCCGGCAGCAGAACTCCAACTGGCTCGACCCCGCCCACGTGTGGGCGCTGCTCGTCGGACCGGTGGTCGTGATGCTCCTGTGCGTGCTGGCCACCGCCGACGTGGTGGCGCGCAGCTTCCGGCGGTACGTCAGCCCGCGCCTGCTGCTCGCGCTGCTCGCCACGGCGGCGGTCGGCGTCACCACCAGCGTGCTGTGCCGTTACGCGGCGGGGCGCCTGACCGGGCACACTCCGTTCGCGGCGCCCTGGACCACGGCGCTCGCGCTGGCCCTCCTGGCCGCCGCGGGCGTCCTCGCCTGGCTGGCCTACCGTCCGCGTCTCGCCGAGTACCGGTTCCCGCGGTCATGAGAGCGCTCGGGTCGCGCCTGGCGCGCGACGTCTCGTGCCTGGCGCGCCGGGTCTCTTGCCTGGTGCGCCGGGTCTCGCGCGTGGCGCGCTGCGTCCTGCTCCCCGTAGTGCTGCTGGCCGGGGCGGGCTGTGGCAGCGGCGACGGCGGAGGCGACGGCAGTGTGACGATCATGGTGCCCTGGTCGGGCGACGAGTTCGCGGCCTTCAACGCGGTGATCAGGAAGTTCGAGCACGACCGCGGTGTCCGTGTGCACGTGCAGGTCACCCGTGCCCTGACCCAGCAACTGGACGCCGCGGTCGGGGCCGGCGCGCCCCCGGACCTCGCCATCCTGCCGAGCGTGGGTGCCATCTACACGTACGCCGACCACGACAAGGGCCTCAAGCCGCTCGCGGCGGCCACGCGTACGGACACCTTCCTCCAGCCGTTCCAGGGCCTGACGAGGATGAGGAACCGGGTCTACGCGCTGCCGGTCAAGGTGGACGTCAAGAGCCTGGTGTGGTTCACCCCGGAGACGGTCGGGCGGGCCCGGGACACGGCGGCGGTGCGGTCCTACGCCCACGCGCACCCGGGCGCCTGGTGCCTGGGCCTCGAGTCCGGGCCCACGTCCGGCTGGCCCGGCGCCGACTGGATCGCCGACCTCGTCCTCGACGGGCAGGGCGCCGGCGCCTACGAGCAGTGGCTGTCGGGCGGGCGGCCCTGGAAGGACGTGGCCGGGGCCTGGCGCGACTGGCGCGGCCTGGTCGGGCCCGGCGGCAAGCGGGCCTTGACGCAGGTGTTCAGCGAGGCCGCCGGCGGGATGACCAGCACACCGCCCAAGTGCTCGCTCGCCCACGGCGCGCTGTCCGCCATGGGCTTCCGCGCCGCGGACGTCCAGCGTGGGCGGTACGACTTCGTGCCGTCGTCCGCGAGGCACCGGCTGGAGGTCTCGGCCGACTTCGTCGGCAAGTTCACCACCGGCAACCCGCACGCCGACGCCCTCGCCGCCTACCTGGCGAGCGCCGGGGCGCAGCAGTTGTGGGTGGACCAGCCGGGGGGCTACGCCTTCTCGGCCAACACGAGGGTGACGGAGTACCACAACCGGGGTGTCCAGCAGCGTGTCGCCGAGATGCTGCGCCCGGGATCGGGCAACACCCTGTGCTTCGGCGCCGCCGACGCGATGACGCCCGACGTGTCCGCCGCCTTCTACCGGGCCGTGCTCACGTACGTGGCGCAGGACGGCACCGATCCGAAACCGATGCTGTCCAAGCTCGACCAGTTGCAGACCAAGCTCGGGCCCTCGGGGAAGTCCCCGGTGCCCGCGAACCGGCTCTGCGCCACCCCCTGACCGAACGCACACCTCTGGTCCCCTAGGAGCCCCTTCCATGCCGGACGCAGTCCAGTTCTCCCTCTCCGACGGCACCGTCGTGCTCGTGGCCCCGCCCGCGCGGGCCGGGACGGGGGCGGTGGGCCTCGGCAGCCGTCTGGAGACCGCCGAGCGCACCCTGCGCCAGGCCCTGGCCCCGATCACCTCCGCCGCCACCGAGGTCATCGGCGAGTTCCGCTCCCTCGCCCAGCGTCCCGAGGAGGTCGAGGTCACCTTCGGCGTGGTCCTGGACGCGAGACTCGGCGCGGTCATCGCCGGTGCCAAGACAGGCGCCCATCTGGACGTCACCCTCCGCTGGACCGGCAACCCGGGCATCACCCGGGGGCACTCCCCCGCCCCGGCCGACCCGGATGAGGACTCCGACCCCGGCTCGGACTCCGACTCCGACCCCGGCTCGGACTCCGACTCCGACTCCGACTAAGGGGCGACTCGGGGACGCCCTCCGCCACCTGGTCAGAGCGTCGCGTACTTGTCCGTGGCCGCTGTCAGGGCGTTCACCGCCGCGGGGGTGGAGGGGCCGTGGCCGGCCTCGTCGATGACCACCAGTTCACTGCCGGGCCAGGCGTGGTGGAGTCGCCACGGGGTGCCGATGAGGTTGCCGAGGTCGAGGCTGCCCTGGACGACGGTGCCGGGGATGCCCTTGAGGAGGTGGGCGTCGCGGAGCACCACACCCTCGTCGTTGCCCTCGCCGAGGAAGTGGTCGTTGCCCCAGTAGTGGGTGACCGTGCGGGCGAAGCCCATGCGGAAGACCGGGTCCTCGTAACGCTCGACGGAACGCGGCGGGGCGGGGACGATCGCCGTCTCCCAGTCGGTCCAGGCGCGCGCCGCCCGCTCCCGCACGGCGGGGTCGGGGGACTCCATCAGCCGGTTGTAGGCGGCCGCGAGGTTGCCGTGCCGCTCGGGTTCGGGGAGCCCGGCGAGGAAGCGCTCGTAGGCCTGCGGGAAGATCTTCCCCAGGCCGTGGGTCAGCAGGTTGACCTCGGCGTTGGAGCCGGTGGCGACTCCCGTCAGCACGAGTGCGCGGACGGCGTCCGGGTGCGTCTGGGCGTAGCGCAGCGCCAGGACCGATCCCCACGACACTCCCCACACCAGCCATCGCTCGATTCCGAGGTGGCGGCGCAGGAGCTCCAGGTCGGCCATGACATGGGCCGTCGTGTTGACGCTCATGTCGGTGTCGTGGGCGCTCGCGTGCGGGGTGGAGCGTCCGCAGCCGCGCTGGTCCAGCAGGACGATGCGGTAGGCGGCCGGGTCGCAGTAGCGCCGGTAGCGGGGTGAGCAGCCCGAGCCCGGTCCGCCGTGCAGCATCAGCGCCGGTGTGCCCTTCGGATTGCCGCAGGTCTCCCAGTACACGGTGTTGCCGTCGCCGACGTCGAGCCGGCCCTGGTCGTACGGTTCGGTCTCCGGATACAGGCCCATCCGCGCACCGTAGCCCTCCCGCGGTGCCGTCGTCGCCCTAATTGGCCTCGCGCCCGCCCCCGTCCTCGTCCGTGTCCACGTCCTCGTTCTCGTGCGGCAGGCCGGCCGCCTGGGCCGCTGTGCGCAGGACGGTGCGGAGCATCTCCGGCGTCAGCCGGCCGGTGAAGGTGTTGCGCTGGCTGACGTGGAAGCAGCCGAAGAGGTCGATGCCGTCGAGCGGCACACGCGTGCCGTGGGCGAAGGCCGGACGGGGGCGGGGCACCGTCCAGCCCGCCTCGGTGAACGCCGGCAGCGCGGCCTGCCAGCCGAACGCCCCGAGCACCACCGCCGCCCGCAGCGTCGGCCGCAGCAGCCGCAGTTCCTGCACGAGCCAGGGCCGGCAGGTGTCCCGCTCGCCGGGCGTGGGCTTGTTGGCGGGCGGCGCGCAGTGCACCGGCGAGGTGACCCGCACGCCGTGGAGCCGCAGCCCGTCGTCGGCGCTGACGGAGGTGGGCTGCGAGGCGAGCCCCACGTCGTACAGCGCCTGGTAGAGCACGTCGCCGGAGCGGTCCCCGGTGAACATGCGCCCGGTGCGGTTGCCACCGTGCGCGGCCGGGGCGAGCCCGATGATCAGCAGCCGGGCGTCCGCCGGCCCGAATCCGGGCACCGGCCGGCCCCAGTACGTCCAGTCGGCGAACGAGGGGCGCTTGGTACGGGCCACCTCCTCACGCCAGGCGACCAGCCGTGGGCAGGCCCGGCAGTCCGCGATCCGCCGGTCGAGGGCGTCGAGGCCGCTGGTGTCCATGCCTCCACCGTAGGGCCTCGCGTCCGGCCACCACGGCGGTGGAAAATCCGGGCGGGAGCGCGGGCGGGGGCGGCTAAGGTCGGTGCCATGGTTCCCGAGGACGACATCGACCGCGGGCCGGTCCCCGACATGGCCGGTGGCCCGGCTGGTGACATGGCCGGCGACGCATCCCGTTCCCCGGCCGGCGACACGGCAGGTGACACGGCCGGGGACGCAGCCGGCGGCCCGGCACGTGACGCAGCGGATGCCCCGGCCGGTGGTCCGGTCGGCGGTGCGCCCGGCGGCGCCCGGGCGGCGGAGGCCGCCGTCGATCCCAAGGTCGCCGCCGCCATCGCCGCGGCCGAGGCGGCCGGTCCGGCCAGTGGTGAGACCGTGCGGATCGACAGCTGGATCTGGGCGGTGCGCCTGGTCAAGACACGGTCCGTCGGGGCCACGGCCTGCCGGGGCGGGCACGTCCGGGTGAACGGGGAGCGGGTGAAGCCCGCCCACTCCGTCCGCGTCGGCGACGAGGTGCGCCTGCGGCACGAGGGCCGCGAGCGGATCGTCGTGGTGAAGCGGCTGATCCGCAAGCGGGTCGGTGCCCCCGTGGCCGCCCAGTGCTACGTCGACAACTCCCCGCCGCCCCCGCCCCGCGAGGCCGTCGCCCCGATCGGTGTCCGAGACCGGGGTGCGGGCCGCCCCACCAAGCGCGACCGCCGTGAGCTGGAACGCCTGCGCGACCTGGAGCGACTGCGCGACGCGGGCGGCCTCGGCGGCCGCCCGCGGGAGCGGTGAGCGCCGGCCGGTGACGCCGGCGCCGTACCGGCTCAGCCGTGCCGCCGTACGAGCCGCAGAAGGTCGGCGTTGCTGTCCCGCCGTGCCCAGGCGATCAGGGCGAGCGGCACGATCAGGATGAGCGGAGTCGCCGCGTACTGCCCGTCGAAGACGGTGAGCTGCACGACGAACGCGCCCACCATCAGCGCGCTCAGCGCGGTCGCCGCCACCGACTGCAGCACCGGGACAAGCAGCCCGACCGCTCCGGCCAGCTCCAGGGCGCCGATGGTGTACATCCCCGCGCCGCCCCAGCCGATCTTGTCGAAGGACTCGACGGCCGACGGATGCGCGATGAGTTTGGGCAGGGCGCTCGCGAGGGCGTAGAACATCGCGAGCAGCACCTGCACGGCCCGCAGCGCGATACGTGCGGCACGACGGCCCCGCGTGGGGGACCCGGCCGAGGCGATGGTGGTGACCGACGGGACGTGAGCGGTGGTCTGGGACGGCATGGCGTTCTCCTGGGGAAGCGGTCCGGCTTGCTTTACACGGAGGCAGACCGCTGCCCCTCCCAGAACTCATCGCTGCCCGCCGGATTCCCCGCGGATTCCCGCCCGTTGATCACCGGTTCATGGCCACCGCCTTCACCCAGACCCCGTCCTCGGTCAGATACCGGTCCACCCTCAGTCCTTCCTCCGCCAGTGCCTCCTCGAACTGCTGCCTGCTGAGCGGGCGGGCCCGGAACGTCTGCGTCCAGGTCGCGTCCGGGAACACGTACTCCGCCCGCACCGAGTGCACCCCGTCGCCGACCGGGTCGGAGGACACGATCCGCACGGTGAAGCCGGCCGGGTCCACGCGCTCGCGCGGCAGATCGCGGTGGTAGTCGGCCCCCTCCCGCTGGATCAGTACGCAGCCGCCGTCCGCCAGGTGCCGGACGCAGGCCCGCAGCAGGCCCCGCCGCACCTCGGCGTCGCCGGCGTGCACCAGGAACGACGCCAGCATCACGACGTCGAAGGTCTCCGCCAGGTCGAGATGCTCGATCGGACCGCATATCGTGCGCGCTTGCCGCACCCGGCGGAGCATCTCCGGCGACTCGTCGACGGCGGTGACGGTGAAGCCCCGCTCCAGCAGCGAGTGGGTCACCCGGCCCACTCCGCAGCCGAGCTCCAGGATGCGGGCGCCCTCGGGCACGGCGGCGGCGACGATGTCCGGCTCGTCGCCGACGGGCAGCCGGGAGTACAGCTCCACCGCGCAGCCGTCGGGTGTGATCGGTCCCGGGCCCGTTCCCTGATGTCCCTCGCGCATTTTCAGCCTCATGCCCGTCCAACGGGCGGCCTTCGCACGGCCGTTCCCTCTTCGCCGCGGTTCACCCGTACGTGTGAGCGGCGTACAGGAACGGGTACGCGGCAGGCAGGAGCTGATCGGTGATGCGTACAGGGAGTGAGCCGACGACCGCGCGCAGCCCCCTGCGGGCGCGGTTCTGGCTGAGTCTGTGGGGGATGGTCTGGGCGATCTTCGGCACGGTCGTGTTCATACTGGTGGACCGGCCCGGGTGGGCGGCAGCCTGTGCCGTGCTGTGGCTGGTGATCACGATCGACTTCACGCTCGTGGTCCGGCACATGCGGCAGGGCCCGCACTATCAGCCGGGGCCGGACGTCCCGCCGTACCCACCGCCCGAGAACCGGCGCCGTTAGCCGCCTCCCGAGTCCCGGCCGCAGTCGCGAGCGCGGCGCCCGGTCAGGTGTCGAACCGGGCGCGTTCGAGGTACTGCGGGTTCGGGTCCAGGGCCGCCGCCAGCCGGAAGTGACGCCGGGCCTGGTCGTGGCGGCCCTGCCGCTCGTAGGTGCGGCCGAGGGCGAAGTGCGCGAACGCGTTGTCCGGCTCGCGCTCCAGGACGACGGTGAACTCCAGCTCGGCGGGTCGCAGCTGCGCCGCCGCGAAGAAGGCCCGCGCGCGCAGCAGCCGGGCGGCGGTGTTCTCCGGGTGCGCGGCTATGACCCCGTCGAGCAGCTTCACCGCGCCCCGCGGGTCCCGTGCGGCGAGCAGTCGCTCGGCGGCGCGGAAGTCGATGACATGCGTCTTTGGCGTACGTCCGGACGGACCGCTGGTTTCGGGCACGGCGAAATCCTTCCCTCACTGGAAGGGTTCAACGCCCCGCCCGGACAGCTCATTCCTGGGCCCTGCGGACGAGCTCGGACCAGACCTCCCGCACCCGCGCGCGCAGCCGGTCGAGGGGCACGTCGTTGTCGATGACGATGTCCGCGATCTCCAGGCGCTTCTCGCGGGTGGCCTGGGCGGCCATGCGGGCACGCGCGTCCTCCTCGGTCATGCCGCGCAGCCGTACCAGCCGGTCGAGCTGGGTGGCGGGGCTCGCGTCGACGACGACCACCAGGTCGTACAGCGGTGCGAGGCCGTTCTCGGTGAGGAGGGGGACGTCGTGGACGACGACCGCGTCCGCGGCGGCGGCCTCCTCCAGCTCACGGGACCGCGCGCCCACCAGGGGGTGGACGATCGAGTTGAGCACGGCGAGCTTGCCGGCGTCGGCGAAGACGATGGACCCGAGCTTCGGCCGGTCCAGGGCGCCGTCCCCGGTGAGCACCCCGGGGCCGAAGGCGTCCACGACCGCCGCGAGGCCGGGCGTGCCCGGGGCGACGACCTCGCGCGCGATGCGGTCGGCGTCGATCAGCACGGCCCCGCACTCGACGAGCAGCCGGGACACCTCGCTCTTGCCGGCGCCGATTCCGCCGGTCAGGCCCACCTTCAGCATGACCGGAAGCTTAGGGCCTGCCCCGGGACGAACGGGCGGCAGGCTTCAGTTGTCGCCCTCCCGCTCGGCCAGGAAGCGCTCGAACTCGCGGCCGATCTCGTCGGCCGAGGGGATGTCCACCGGCTCGGCGAGCATGTTGCCGCGGGTCTCCGCCCCGGCCGCCGCGTCGTACTGGTGCTCCAGGCCCTGGACGAGGGAGGTGAGCTCCTCGTCGCCCTCGCGGACCTGCCGGTCGATCTCGGTCTGGGTGCGGTGGGCGTCGTTGCGCAGCGAGTGGGCGAGGCCCGGCAGGACCAGGCCGGTGGCCGCGGTGATGGCCTCCAGGACCGTGAGCGCGGCGTCCGGGTAGGGCGAGCGCGCGATGTAGTGCGGCACGTGGGCGGCGACGCCGAGCACGTCGTGCCCGGCCTCCATCAGCCGGTACTCCAGCAGGGCCTCCGCGCTGCCGGGGACCTGCGCCTCCTCGAAGGGGCTGGTCCGCCCGGGGACGAGGTCGACGCGGTTGCCGTGCGGGGTCAGGCCCACGGGCCGGGTGTGCGGCACGCCCATGGGGATGCCGTGGAAGTTCACCGACAGGCGTACGCCCAGGCGCTGCACGATCTGCCGCACGGCGGCCGCGAAGCGCTCCCACTCCACGTCGGGCTCGGGCCCGCACAGCAGCAGGAACGGTGCGCCGGTGGCGTCCTGGACCAGTCGCACCTCGATGGCCGGCTCCTCGTACCCGGTCCAGCGGTCCCGCTGGAACGTCAGCAGCGGGCGGCGGGCGCGGTAGTCCACGAGCCGGTCGTGGTCGAAGCGGGCCACGACCTGGTGGGGCATGGAGTCGAGGAGCCCGTCGACGATCAGGTCGCCGGTCTCACCCGCGTCGATGTATCCGTCGAAGTGGTAGAGCATGACAAGTCCGGCCGACTCCTGGGCGAGCGCCATGTCGACGACGGCCAAACCCTTCGGTTCCCATGCGTACAAACCCTGCGGATCAAGCACTGTGACCGCCCCTCCTCGTGTTCACCGATCACAACGAGTGGCGGAGCGTGGGCATTCCCGGAACACCCGATCGGGCGTCCCTTCCCGGACACCGCGCGGCGAGAGCCCCCGGACACGACCGCGGCCCGCGCCCCCTTGCGGGGGTGCGGGCCGCGGTTGTTACCGGCTACCGCTCAGCGGCGAGCGTTCAGCTCTGGCCGCCGGCCAGCTTCTCGCGCAGGGCAGCGAGCGCCTCGTCCGAGGCGAGCGCGCCGGAGCTGTCGCCACCCTCGGAGGAGTACGAACCGCCGGACGCGGCCGGAGCGGCGGCCTCGCCACCCTCGGCGGCGGCAGCGGCGTCCGCCTCGCGGGACTTGATGACCTGCTGCTGGTGCTGCTCGAAGCGGGACTGCGCCTCGGCGTACTGGCGCTCCCACTCCTCGCGCTGCTTCTCGTAGCCCTCGAGCCAGTCGTTGGTCTCGGGGTCGAAGCCCTCGGGGTAGATGTAGTTGCCCTGGTCGTCGTAGGACGCGGCCATGCCGTACAGGGTCGGGTCGAACTCGACCGAGGCCGGGTCGGCACCGAAGGACTCGTTGGCCTGCTTCAGCGAGAGGCTGATGCGACGGCGCTCGAGGTCGATGTCGATGACCTTGACGAAGATCTCGTCGTTGACCTGGACGACCTGCTCCGGGATCTCCACGTGGCGCTCGGCCAGCTCGGAGATGTGGACCAGACCCTCGATGCCCTCGTCCACGCGGACGAACGCACCGAACGGAACCAGCTTCGTGACCTTGCCGGGCACGACCTGGCCGATCTGGTGGGTGCGGGCGAACTGCTGCCACGGGTCTTCCTGGGTCGCCTTCAGCGACAGGGAGACGCGCTCGCGGTCCATGTCGACGTCGAGGACCTCGACGGTGACCTCCTGGCCCACCTCGACGACCTCGGACGGGTGGTCGATGTGCTTCCAGGACAGCTCGGAGACGTGGACCAGACCGTCGACGCCACCCAGGTCCACGAAGGCACCGAAGTTGACGATCGAGGAGACCACGCCGGAGCGGACCTGACCCTTCTGGAGGGTCGTGAGGAACGTCTGGCGGACCTCGGACTGGGTCTGCTCCAGCCAGGCACGGCGGGACAGGACCACGTTGTTGCGGTTCTTGTCCAGCTCGATGATCTTCGCCTCGAGCTCCTTGCCGACGTACGGCTGGAGGTCGCGGACGCGGCGCATCTCGACCAGGGAGGCCGGCAGGAAGCCGCGGAGGCCGATGTCGAGGATGAGACCACCCTTGACGACCTCGATGACGGTACCGGTGACGATGCCGTCCTCTTCCTTGATCTTCTCGATGGTGCCCCAGGCACGCTCGTACTGGGCGCGCTTCTTCGAGAGGATCAGGCGGCCTTCCTTGTCCTCCTTCTGGAGGACCAGGGCCTCGATCTCGTCGCCGACGGCGACGACCTCGTTGGGGTCGACGTCGTGCTTGATCGAGAGTTCGCGGCTCGGGATGACACCTTCGGTCTTGTAACCGATGTCGAGCAGGACCTCGTCCCGGTCGACCTTCACGATGACGCCGTCGACGATGTCGCCGTCGTTGAAGTACTTGATCGTCTCGTCGATCGCTGCGAGGAAGGCTTCCTCGTTACCGATGTCGTTGACCGCTACCTGCGGGGTGGTGGCGGTGGTCTCGGTGCTGCTCGTCATGTGGGAAAGGGCTCCGGTACGGACATTGAAGTCGTAGGTACTGCTTACGCCGGGAGCCCGTTTCGCTCTGCAGAAGCCGGACAGCCAAGGAAGCGCCACACGAACCACTGGTGGCGCCTCGACAACCGAGGGGACATACATACAGATGCGAGCGCAGCCTGCTACGTCTGAGGAGCGCAGGCCCGCAGCGCAACTTGTAGCATACGGGGGCAGCCGGACAGGGTCAATGCGCGAAGCCGCACACCCGGGGCGGATCACCCCATAACCGGCACAAAACCTGTCTCCCGAGGCCACGCGGACGCCGGAACACCCCGGTCGTGTCACCACCGGGGCGGGTTGGACGGAAGAGTACGACGAGGGAGCCGATCATCCAAGAGCCCGAACCGTTCGAGCCGGAAGACCCGCGGGACGCGGTCCAGGAGCAGGACGAGCCGGAGGCCACCCGGCGTGCGGCCGGCGTCGCGGAGAGCGCCCGGGCCAACCGCGGCTGGTGGGACCGCAACGCGGACGACTACCAGGAGGAGCACGGCACCTTCCTCGGCGACGGCCGTTTCGTGTGGTGCCCCGAGGGCCTGGACGAGGTGGAGGCCGAACTGCTCGGCCCGCCGGAGGAGCTGAAGGGCAAGGACGTCCTGGAGGTCGGCGCGGGCGCGGCGCAGTGCTCGCGCTGGCTGGCCGCGCAGGGCGCCCGTCCGGTGGCCCTGGACCTCTCCCACCGCCAGCTCCAGCACGCGCTGCGCATCGGCGGGGGCTTCCCGCTGGTGTGCGCGGACGCGGGGGCGCTGCCCTTCGCGGACGGCTCCTTCGACCTGGCGTGCTCGGCGTACGGCGCGCTGCCGTTCGTCGCCGATCCACGGCTGGTGCTGCGGGAGGTGCACCGGGTGCTGCGGCCGGGCGGGCGGTTCGTGTTCTCGGTGACCCATCCGGTCCGCTGGGCGTTCCCCGACGAGCCGGGGCCGGAGGGGCTGAGCGTGTCGGGGTCGTACTTCGACCGCACGCCGTACGTGGAGCAGGACGAGGACGGCCGCGCGGTGTACGTGGAGCACCACAGGACGCTGGGCGACCGCGTCCGGGACGTGGTGGCCTCGGGCTTCCGCCTGGTGGACCTGGTGGAGCCGGAGTGGCCGGTGTGGAACACCTCCGAGTGGGGCGGCTGGTCGCCGCTGCGCGGCGGCCTGATCCCGGGGACGGCGATCTTCGTCTGCGTACGGGACTGACCGCGTGATCCGGCACGAGGCCCTGGAGGCCCTCCCCGTACGGTCCGCCCTGCCCGCCCTCGGTGAGGCGCTCGACGGTCACGGCACGGCCGTGCTCGTCGCGCCGCCGGGCACCGGCAAGACGACGCTGGTGCCGCTGGCCCTGGCGGGGCTGCTCGGTGAGGGTCCCGCGCGGAGGGTGGTCGTCGCCGAGCCGCGCCGGATCGCGGCGCGGGCGGCGGCCCGCCGGATGGCGTGGCTGCTGGGCGGGAAGCCGGGCGGGAGCGTCGGCTTCACCGTGCGCGGCGAGCGGGCCGTCGGGCGGCACACGCGCGTGGAGGTCGTCACGACCGGTGTGCTGTTGCAGCGGCTCCAGCGGGACCAGGAGCTCGCGGGCGTCGACGCGGTGGTCCTGGACGAGTGCCACGAGCGGCACCTGGACGCGGACACGGTGGCCGCGTTCCTGTGGGACGTGCGCCAGGCGCTCAGGCCGGAGCTGCGGCTGGTGGCCGCGTCGGCGACCACGGACGCGAGCGGCTGGTCGGACCTGCTGGGCGGCGCGCCTGTGGTCGAGGCCCCGGGCGTGTCGTATCCGGTGGAGGTGGTGTGGGCGCCTCCCGCGCGTGCGGTGCGGCCGCCGCACGGGATGCGGGTGGACCCCGCGCTGCTGGCGCACGTCGCCTCGGTGGTGCGCCGGGCGCTGGCCGAGCGGCCGGGTGACGTGCTGTGCTTCCTGCCGGGCGTGGGCGAGATCGCGCGGGTCGCGGGGCAGCTCGGAGAGCTCGGTGACGTGGAGGTGCTCCAGGTGCACGGGCGGGCGCCGGCGGCCGTGCAGGACGCGGTGCTGTCGCCGGGGCGGCGGCGCCGGGTGGTCCTCGCGACCTCGGTGGCCGAGTCGTCGCTGACGGTGCCCGGGGTGCGGGTGGTCGTCGACGCCGGTCTCGCGCGGGAGCCGCGCGTGGACCACGCGCGCGGGCTGAGCGCCCTGACGACGGTACGGGCCTCGCGGGCGGCCGGGCGGCAGCGCGCGGGACGCGCCGGACGCGAGGCGCCGGGCACGGTGTACCGCTGCTGGGCCGAGGCCGAGGACGCCCGTCTGCCGCGTTTCCCGGCGCCGGAGATCAAGGTGGCCGACCTGACGGCGTTCGCCCTCCAGGCGGCCTGCTGGGGCGATCCGGACGCCTCCGGGCTGGCCCTGCTGGATCCGCCGCCGGGCGGTGCGATGGCGGCGGCGCGCGAGGTGCTCGGGGCCGTCGGCGCCGTGGACCCGCGCGGGAGGGCCACCGAGCGGGGGCGGCGGCTGGCACGGCTGGGAGTGCACCCGCGGTTGGGACGCGCGCTGCTCGCCTCCGGCGAGGCGGGCGCGGAGGTCGTGGCGCTGCTGAGCGAGGAGCCGCCCAGGGAGTACGGGTCCGATCTAGCCGACGCCCTGCGCCGCGCCCGGCGCGGGGGCGACCCCTACGCCGGGCGGTGGCTCGCGGAGGTGCGGCGGCTGCGGTCCGTCGCATCCGAGGCGCCCCGCTCGCCCGGCGACGGCTCCACGGCTCCCCTGGGCGTCCGGCAGGAGCCGGGCGGCGCGAACCCGGGCGGCACGAGTGGCGCGGGTGGCGCGAACCCGGGCGGCACGAGTGGCGCGGGTGGCGCGAGCCCGAGCGGCGCGAACCCGAGCGGCGCGAACCCGAGCGGCGCGAACCCGAGCGGCACGAGCCCGAGCGGCGCGAGCCCGAGCGGCGCGAGCCCGAGCGGCGCGAGCCCGAGCGGCGCGAGCCCGAGCGGCACGAGCCCGAGCGGCACGAGCCCGAGCGGCACGAGCCCGAGCGGCGCGAACCCGAGCGGCGCGAACCCGAGCGGCGCGAACCCGAGCGGCGCGAGCCCGAGCGGCGCGAGCCCGAGCGGCGCGAGCCCGAGCGGCGCGGGTGGCGGAGGGATCGCGGGGCTCGTGGCCGCGCTGGCCTTCCCCGAGCGGATCGCCCGGCTCGACGGCGGCTCGTACCTCATGGTGTCCGGGACCCGCGCGGAGCTTCCGGACGCCTCGCCCCTGCGCGGGGCGCCCTGGATCGCCGTCGCCGTGGCCGACCGGCCGCTGGGCAGGGGGCACGCGCGCGTGCAGCTCGCCGCGGCCGTCGACGAGGACGTGGCCCGGGCGGCCGCCGGCGCCCTGTACGAGGAGACCGAGGAGGTCCGCTGGGCCGAGGGGGACGTCGTGGCCCGGCGGGTCGAACGGCTGGGGGCCGTCGAGCTGGTGGCCCGCCCGCTGACCGTCCCGGATCCGGGGCTGGTGCGCGCCGCGCTGCTCGACGGTTTGCGGCAGGAGGGTTTCGGCCTGCTGCGGTGGTCGCAGGAGGCGCGGGTGCTGCGGCAGCGGCTGGCGTTCCTGCGCCGGCACCTCGGCGAGCCCTGGCCCGAGGTGTCCGACGACGTGCTGCACGCGCGCGTGGAGGAGTGGCTGGAGCCCGAACTGGGCCGCGCGCGGCGGCGGGCGGACCTGGCGCGCATCGACGCCGGGCAGGCGCTGAACCGGCTGCTGCCCTGGGCGAGCGGTGAGGCGGCCCGCCTGGACGAGCTCGCCCCGGAGCGGATCACCGTGCCGAGCGGGTCGAGGATCCGCGTCGACTACGCCGATCCCGGGCAGCCCGTGCTCGCCGTCAAGCTCCAGGAGATGTTCGGCCTGGACCGGTCGCCGGTCCTGGCCGGGGTTCCGGTCCTCGTGCACCTGCTCTCCCCCGCCGGGCGGCCGGCCGCGGTCACCGCCGACCTCGCCTCCTTCTGGCGGGACGGCTACAAGGGCGTACGGGCGGAGCTGCGCGGGCGCTATCCGAAGCACCCGTGGCCCGAGGACCCTGCGGCCGCGCGACCGACCCGGCACACCAACGCCCGGCTCAGGGGCTGAGCCGGCTCCCGGCACCGCTCAGGAGCCGAGCGGTGCCGGTTCCTCCGTCCGGACGGCGGCCGGTCCCGGGGTCCGCCGGCCGCGCGCCTCGAGGTACAGGGAGAGCGAGAGCAGCAGGACGCCCAGGACGAGGAAGCCCCAGGGCAGGTACGACGTCACCAGGAGGACCAGCCGGCGCTGGGACTTCACCAGGTCCACGGTGTGGCGGGTGTAGTCCTCGCGCATCTTCACGTGGCCGGCGAACGCCGTCACCCGGTCCCGGCCGCCGAGCAGGCTGCCGCCGCGCAGTTCCTCCTTGTGGATCTCCTCGCCGTAGACGGGGGCGCCGGTGACGGGCTCGACCCAGAACTTGCGCACGGTGGTGTACCAGCGGGTGGTGCCGGTCTTCGCGACCGACTCGGGCGTGATCCCCGCGACGGGCATCACCTTGGGGAAGGGGACGCGGGTCCAGGGGATGGTCTGCTCGAAGTAGTAGACGCTCAGGCCGCGGAAGTCGCGGGTGCCCTCGTAGTGGATGGGCGCGGTGACGCGAGCCTGGGCGTCGAAGTACTCGTAGTCCCGTTTCTGCGTCAGGAAGGGCCACTTGAACTCGATGCCGGTGCGGGTGACCGGGTCGCCGTCGACCATCTCGCCGGTGGCGTGCACCGGTTCCTGGGTGTGGGCGTCGAACACGTAGCGCTCGGGGATCCTGGAGACCATCTTGCCGTCGGGTCCCTGGACGTAGGACAGGCCGTCCCAGACCACGACGTCCCGGCCCGCCGTCCTCTCGATCTTCCTGGCGGCCTCGACGTTCCCCTTGAGGGTCTGCACGACGGTGATCTCGGGGACCGTGCGGGCCTTCATGGTGCCGTAGTCGAGCAGGGTGGCGTCGCGGGCCTGGAGGACCATGGTCTGGTACTCGCCGGCGGGCACCTTGACCAGCCGCGGGTAGGCGTACCAGCGCAGCAGCGGGGACAGCGCCGCGAAGAACACGGCGAGGGCGAGCAGGACCAGGCCGGCCGTGCGGCGCATCTCGGCCTCCCTCCCGGGCGGTTGCGGGTCGTCGCGTGCGGTGGTGGGCCGCGGCGTCAGGGGTGTGCGGGGACGGTCGTCAGCAGGGGTTGGGGGGACGTCCTGCCCTCGGGTGTGCCCACGGCGGTGATCGTCAGTACGAGGGCGAGCGCGGCGGCCAGGCCGGCCGCGGCGGCGATCAGGGCGCGCATCGGGCCTCCCCGCGACGGAACTGATGGATCGTCAGGTTGGGCACCGTAGCAATGGGCGGGCGAGATGAGAACACATGGCGCACACGACGAGGGCGCCCTCCCCGCGCGGTCCGCGGGTCGGGGCGCCCTCGTACTGGCGCGGTGCCTAGGCGGCCGGGCTCGGTGACGGGCCGGCCGTGGTGTCGTCGGCCGCCGCCACCTTGAGCTCCACGGTCAGGGTGGCGCCGCCGGTGGTGGTGATGCGCAGCAGGAACGTGCCGGTGGTGTCGTCCGCGTACAGCTTGGGCAGCTTCAGCAGGCCCTTGGCGTCGGTCTGAAGGTCCTTGAGGGTGCGTACGGGCTTGCCGTCGGCGTCCTTGAAGTAGGGGCCCTTGTCGTTCTCGGTGGGGTCGTCGTCGGCCTTGATCAGGGTGGCGGTGGCCGCGACCTTGTCCGCGACGGCGCCCTTGTAGGTGGCCTTGATCTCGACCTGGTCGGCGAACTCGCCGCCCGGCACGCACGTCAGCGGGGTGTCACTGGTGCGCGCGAGGGCGTCGGCGGCGCGCGGGGTGACGGTGGCCTTGTGGTCGAGCGCGGTGATGTTGCGGCCGGCGACGAGGGCGCGGACGGTGAAGTCGCCGGTCTTCTCGCCCGCCTGGAGTTGCGGCGCGACGGCCGTGCCGGTGGCGTCGGTGACGACGGTGGCGACCTTCTCGCCGCCGGTGAAGACGGCGTCGGTGTCACCGGTGATCGTGAAGCGGATCCTGACCTTGGCGACCGGCTTGCCGTCCTTGGTCTCGGCGCGGGCCTCGGCCTTGCGGGCGAAGGCGTGGCCGGCCATGGCGGTGAGGTCGCCCGGGTCGGCGTCCGTGAGGTGGTCGACGGTGTCGGTGGGGGTCGGCGGTGTGGTGTGCGGCGGGGCCGGCTTGCTCGGCGGGGTGGGCTTGGCGGGCGGGGTGGTGCTGCCGCCGCCGGGCTCGGTGGGCCCGCCCGGCTCGGAGGGCTTCGAAGGCTTGGAGGGCTTCGAGGGCTTGGACGGCCGGTGGGTGCCGGGCGTCCGGGACGGCGTCGGGCCGGGGCCGGCGCCCGGCGTGTCGTCGCTGCGGCCGGAGGGCAGCGTGCCGGTGCCGTCCGGGATCGAGTGGGTGCCCCTGCGGTAGTACTCCATCCAGGACAGGACGGTGTCCAGGTAGTCCTGGGAGTTGTTGTAGCTGAGGATCGCCGACCTCAGGCCGGAGCCGGTGGACATGTCCCAGCCGTTGCGGCACAGGTAGTGGCCGGCGGCGAGGGCGGCGTCGTAGATGTTGTTGGGGTCCTTCTTGCCGTCGCCGTTGCCGTCGCGGCCTGCCCACTTCCAGGTGGACGGGATGAACTGCATCGGGCCGACCGCGCGGTCGTACCTGCTGTCGCCGTCGTAGGCGCCGTGGTCGGTGTCGCTGATCTGGGCGAAGCCGTTGCCGTCGAGGACCGGGCCCAGGATCGGCGAGTAGGTGGTGCCCTCGGCGTCGACCTGGCCGCCGCGGGCCTGTCCGGACTCCACCTCGCCGATGGCGGCGAGGAGTTGCCAGGGCAGGTTGCAGTCCGGCTTGGAGTCGCGCAGTTCGGCCTCGGCCTTCTTGTAGGCGTCGAGCACGGTCGCCGGGATGCCCGCCTCCGAGGGCCCGGGGGTGGCCGGGGTGCCGGTGGCCGGCGCGGGGCTCGGGCTGTGCAGCGGCGGAAGGGCGGTGTAGTACGGCGAGTTGCCGGTCGCGCTGCCGTCGGGGGCGGCGCTCACGTCCGGGGCGGAGGTCGAACCGGCGGCGGCCTGTCTGCCGGGGTCCCCTGTCGTCGCGTCCGGAGCCTGGGAGGCGGACAGCGCCGCGACCGCCGCCGCGGCCACGGCCGTGGTTGCCGCTCCCTTGCGCAGCCTCCTGCCGAAATGCGCCGACATAGAGTGAACCCCTCCCGTGGACGCTCGAGCGTCCGTCCGTGTCCGACCGTTCGCCCTGTTGTGACGGTTGACCCGCGGTTCCGGTTGCCTTCGTGGTGCGTTCGGATGTGCGACCCAGGCGACCCTACGACAACTTCGTTTGCGCCGGCAGCCGTTGGTGCCCGGTTTTCACCGTTTGGCCACGTGACGTTGGGCCGGATGCCGTGGGGCCGCCTCCCGCATACTGGACAGGGTTGATCACGGGACGGTGCCTGTCCGGCGCCGCCGGTCCGTGCTCGTCGGAGGGAGCCCCGTTGCCGTTCACTCTCAGTCACGCGGCCGCTGTCCTGCCCGCGGTGCGCGGCGACGGAACGGGGCGGGGGCGGCTGGTGCCGTCGGTCCTCGTGGCGGGCTCCTTCGCGCCCGACACGACCTACTACGCGGCGGGCGTGGTGTCCGGCGGGATGCGGTTCGGCACGGTCACCCACTCCCTGCCCGGGGTGTTCTCGCTCGACGTGCTCATCGCCTGGGCGCTGGTGGGGCTGTGGCTGCTGGTGCGGGAGCCGCTGGTGGCACTGTTGCCGGGGAGCGTGCGGGGGCGGGTGGCGGCGCTGACGCGGTGCGGGGCGCCACGCGCGCGCGTGCGGGCCGCCTCGGTGTGGTGGTGGTACGTCTCCGCCGCGCTGGGCGCGCTGACGCATGTGGTGTGGGACGCGTTCACCCACCCGGGCCGGTGGGGGGTGCGGCTGCTTCCGGTGCTGGGGCGGCAGGTGGCGGGAGTGCCGGTCTACTGGCTTGCGCAGTACGGCAGTTCGCTGGTGGCGGCGCTCGTGGTCGTCGCCTTCCTCGCCCACGCGCTGCGCCGCGCACCCGCGGAGGGACAGGGAGGCCGGCCGCTGGGCGGGCCGGCGGTTCCGCGGTTGTCCGCACGGGACCGGTGGTGGGCCGCGGCCGCGCTCGCCGGGTCCGCGGTGGTGGGCGCCGTGCAGCGGGTGTCCCAGGACTGGGCCTTCCTCCGAGGCACCGGAACCGGCTTCTGGGACCTGGTACCAGCCGTGTGCTTCGGCGCGGGCGCGGGCCTGGTGCTCGGCCTGCCGCTGTACGCGGCGGCGGTCAGAGTCCTGCGTCCCACGGCGCGGACGGCGGCCGGAAGTGCCGGGGACACGGCGGGCGCCGGGTACACAGCGGGCACCGGGGGCACGGCGGGCGCCGGGGAAACGGCGGGCGCCGAGGGCACGGCGGGCACCGGGGGCACCGGGGACACGGCGGGCACCGGGGAAACGGCGGGCACCGAGGGCACGGCCGCCACCGAGGACGCCGTGGCCACGGGGCCCGGCCGGCTCGGGGGACAGTCCGGCGAGTGAACGGTTCCGGCGGGGCCGGGGTGTTCGAGGTGCGGGGTCAGCCGTCACGGCGCGGTGGAGGGCCCTGGTGGTTGTGGCGGGGTGGGCCGGTCGGGCGGTCGGCGGCCGTTGGCGTGGCGGCGACGAAGACGGTGACCGTGGGGACCGGTCCCGGTGCCGGTCTCGGCAGCCGGGCGAGGAACAGGGCCAGGTAGCCCCGGGCCACCTCGGCCCACAGGCACCACGGGGGTGCCTCTCCGGGGTCGGCGGGGCGTGGGAGGAGGCGACCGCGCAGACCGGTCGCGGCGCGGCGCAGGGTGGCCGCGAGGTCGGTGGGGATGCGGGCGGTGCTTGCGCCGGCCGAGAAGGCCGGAACCGGCGGAGGCGGTGCGGCGGGGGCCGCGCCGCCGGCTGTCGGCGATACCGCCGGCCGGTGGTTGAGCATGCGTATACCCATGCCCGCATCCTGGCTGGCGGCGCCGCCACCGGCGTCTTCGCGGGGGCCACGTGAGTGACGACACCCGCCGACGCCGCCCCTCATTCCGAGGGAAACCCGCACGTCAAGGGCCTGCCGCACCGGCGTGAAGCCCGAACGCCACGCGAACCCGCACTGGCACGGACCGCGAACATGGCGTAACCCACCACACCGGGCCCGCCCCAGCACGCCGCCACAGACCCCCCGGACCGGCACGAGCCCCGCCCGCCCAGACGCTGCCCACTGGCACGCCCGCACGCACGCCAGCACACCCGCACGCCACAGACCTCACGCACCGCTACGAGCCCCGCGCAACGGCAGCCCTCTCCCCCAGCGCGAGGCGACCTACTCCCGCAGGCCCCCAAACCCCACGCGACCCGCCCGTCCGAGGCCCCCCAGCCCCTCAGCCCCCGACCACACTCAGTGAGCCGCCGACTCCCAGTCCGGCCCCACGCCCACCGAGACGTCCAGCGGGGCCCTCAGGCTGACCGCGCTGGACATTTCGCGGCGGACGAGCTCCTCGGCGGCCGTGCGCTCGCCGGGGGCGATCTCCAGGACGACTTCGTCGTGGACCTGGAGCAGCATGCGGGAGGTCAGGCCCGCCTCCCGCAGCGCCTTGTCCACGTTCAGCATGGCGATCTTGACGATGTCGGCGGCCGTGCCCTGGATCGGCGCGTTCAGGGCCATCCGCTCGGCCGCCTCGCGGCGCTGGCGGTTGTCGCTGTTGAGGTCGGGCAGGTAGCGACGGCGGCCGAAGAGGGTCGCCGTGTACCCCGTGGCGCGGGCCTCGTCGACCACGCGGCGCAGATAGTCCCGTACGCCGCCGAACCGCTCGAAGTAGGCGTCCATCAGGGCGCGCGCCTCGGCCGCCTCGATGTTGAGCTGCTGGGAGAGGCCGAAGGCCGAGAGCCCGTACGCCAGGCCGTAGGACATGGCCTTGATCTTGCGGCGCATCTCCGCGTCCACCGCCGACCGCTCGACGCCGAAGACCTGGGAGGCGGCGGTGGTGTGCAGGTCCTCGCCGGAGGTGAACGCCTCGATCAGTCCGGCGTCCTCCGACAGGTGCGCCATCACCCGCAGCTCGATCTGGCTGTAGTCGGCGGTCATCAGCGACTCGAAGCCCTCGCCGACGACGAAGCCGCGGCGGATGGCCCGGCCCTCGTCGGTGCGCACGGGGATGTTCTGCAGGTTGGGATCGGTGGAGGACAGCCGTCCGGTCGCGGCGACCGTCTGGTTGAACGTGGTGTGGATACGGCCGTCCGCCGCGATGGTCTTGATCAGGCCCTCGACGGTGACGCGGAGCTTGGCCTGCTCGCGGTGGCGCAGCATGATCACCGGCAGTTCGTTGTCCGTCTGGCCCGCCAGCCAGGCCAGGGCGTCGGCGTCGGTGGTGTAGCCCGTCTTGGTCTTCTTGGTTTTCGGCAGGGCGAGCTCGCCGAAGAGGACCTCCTGGAGCTGCTTGGGCGAGCCGAGGTTGAACTCGTGCCCCGCCGCCGCGTGCGCCTCCTTCACGGCCTGCTGCACCGCACCGGCGAACGTCTGTTCCATCGCTTCGAGGTGGGCGCGGTCCGCCGCGATGCCGTGCCGCTCCATGCGGGCGAGCAGTGCGGAGGTGGGCAGCTCCACGTCCCGCAGCAGGTCCGCCGCGCCGACCTCCGCGAGGCGGGCCTCGAAGGCCTCGCCGAGGTCGAGGACGGCGCGGGCCTGGATCATCAGGGCCTCGGCCTCGGCGCCCTCGTCCGCGCCGAAGGCCAGCTGGCCGTCGGCCTGGGCGGCGGGGGCCAGCTCGCGGTGCAGGTACTCCAGGGACAGCGCGTCGAGGTCGAAGGAGCGGCGGCCGGGCTTGACCAGGTAGGCGGCGAGCGCGGTGTCCATGCGCACGCCCTCGATGCTCCAGCCGTGCTCGGCGAAGACCCGCATCGCGCCCTTGGCGTTGTGGAAGACCTTGGGCCGGTCCGCGTCCGCGAGCCAGGAGGCGAAGGCACGCTCGTCGGCCTCGTCCAGCTGGGACGGGTCGAACCAGGCGGCCGCCCCGCCGGCCGCGGCGAGCGCGACCTCGGCGACCGAGCCCGCGCCGAGCGCCCAGGCGTCGACGGTGGCGACGCCGAGGACCTCGGTGCCGTGCTCGCCGAGCCAGCCGGCCAGCTCGCCGGTGCCGAGCACCGCGCCGTCCAGCTCCACGCCCTGCGCCGAGACCGGGGTGGTCTCGGCCTCCTCGGCGCCCGGGTCCACGGCGAAGAGCCGCTCGCGCAGCGACGGGTTGCGGATCTCCAGGGTGTCCAGGACCATCGCGACGGCCTTGCGGTCGTACGGCACCCGGGCGAGGTCGGTGACCCCCTTCGGCAGCTCCACCTCGCGCTCCAGCTCGGTGAGCCGGCGGTTGAGCTTGACGGCCTCCAGGTGGTCGCGCAGGTTCTGCCCGGCCTTGCCCTTGACCTCGTCGGCGCGCTCGACCAGCTCCGCGAACGAGCCGAACTGGTTGATCCACTTCGCGGCCGTCTTCTCGCCGACGCCGGGGATGCCCGGCAGGTTGTCCGACGGGTCGCCGCGCAGCGCCGCGAAGTCGGGGTACTGCGCGGGCGTCAACCCGTACTTCTCGACGACCTTCTCCGGGGTGAACCGAGTCAGCTCGGAGACGCCCTTGGTGGGGTACAGCACCGTGGTGTGCTCGGAGACCAGCTGGAAGGAGTCGCGGTCGCCGGTGACGATCAGCACCTCGAAGCCCTCGGCCTCGGCGCGGGTGGCGAGGGTGGCGATGACGTCGTCCGCCTCGAAGCCCTCGACGGCGAAGCGGGAGGCGTTCATCGCGTCGAGCAGCTCGCAGATCAGCTCGACCTGGCCCTTGAACTCGTCGGGGGTCTTGGAGCGGTTCGCCTTGTACTCGGTGAACTCCTGCGAGCGCCAGGTCTTGCGGGAGACGTCGAAGGCGACCGCGAAGTGCGTGGGCGCCTCGTCACGCAGGGTGTTGGCCAGCATCGACGCGAAGCCGTAGATCGCGTTCGTCGGCTGGCCCGTCGCGGTGGTGAAGTTCTCCGCGGGCAGCGCGAAGAACGCGCGGTACGCCAGCGAGTGCCCGTCCATGAGCATCAGCCGGGGACGGTCTGTGCCGGAGGTCTTCTCGGTCGTCTTCGATGCTGTTTCTGCCACGTCCCCGATCCTGCCACGAGCCACTGACAGCCGGAGCCCGCCGCCCGCCCGCGCGGCCCTTCCCCCGCTCCGCAGCCCGCCCGCCCGCGCGGCCCTTCCCCCGCTCCGCAGCCCGCCCGGCCGGGATCGTTGTCGGCGGCTCGTGCGAGGATCGGAGATCTCCGGAGCACGCGGCCCGACGCCAGGGCGGGCGGCCCGGAGGCACCGAGCGCACGCGCAGTCGAAGGGGAGGGTGCGATGGCCACGAAGCCGCCCAAGGGTGATCCGGTCCAGGACGCGCCGCAGGTCTCCGGACCCCGGCACGCGGCGGCGGGGCTGCCGGCCGTCGGGCACACCCTGCGCGTCGCCCAGCAACAGATGGGCGTGCGCCGCACCGCGCTGACGCTGCTGCGGGTCAACCAGAAGGACGGCTTCGACTGCCCCGGCTGCGCCTGGCCGGAGCCGGACCACAGGCACAGGGCGGAGTTCTGCGAGAACGGCGCGAAGGCGGTCGCCGAGGAGGCCACCCTGCGCCGGGTCACCCCGGAGTTCTTCGCCGCGCACTCCGTCACCGACCTCGCCGGCCGCAGCGGCTACTGGCTCGGCCAGCAGGGCCGGCTCACCCACCCCATGTACCTGCCCGAGGGCGCCGACCACTACGAGCCGGTGACCTGGGAGCGCGCCCTCGGTATCGTCGCCGAGGAGATCGCCGCCCTCTCCTCCCCCGACGAGGCCGTCTTCTACACCTCGGGCCGCACCAGCAACGAGGCCGCGTTCCTCTACCAGCTCTTCGCGCGCGAGCTCGGCACCAACAACCTGCCCGACTGCTCCAACATGTGCCACGAGTCCTCCGGCTCGGCCCTGTCGGAGACCATCGGCATCGGCAAGGGCAGCGTCCTGCTGGAGGACCTCCACCAGGCGGACCTGATCATCGTGGCCGGCCAGAACCCGGGCACGAACCACCCGCGCATGCTCTCCGCCCTGGAGCGGGCCAAGGCGGGCGGCGCGCGGATCATCAGCGTCAACCCGCTGCCCGAGGCGGGCCTGGAGCGCTTCAAGAACCCGCAGACCGCCAAGGGGCTGGCGGCCGGCGCCGCGCTCACCGACCTGTTCCTCCAGATCCGCATCGGCGGTGACCAGGCCCTCTTCCGCCTGCTGAACAGGCTGATCCTGGAGACGGAGGGCGCGGTCGACGAGGAGTTCGTCCGCGAACACACCCACGGCTACGAGGAGTTCGCGGCCGCCGCCCGCGCCGCCGACTGGGACGAGACGCTCACGGCGACCGGCCTCACGCGCGGGGAGATCGACCGGGCGCTGGAGATGGTCCTCGCCTCCCGGCGCACGATCGTGTGCTGGGCGATGGGCCTGACGCAGCACAAGCACTCGGTGCCGACCATCCGCGAGGTCGTCAACTTCCTGCTGCTGCGCGGCAACATCGGCCGCCCCGGCGCGGGCGTGTGCCCGGTGCGCGGCCACTCCAACGTGCAGGGCGACCGCACCATGGGCATCTTCGAGCGGCCCGCCCCCGCCTTCCTGGACGCCCTGGAGAAGGAGTTCGGCTTCGCCCCGCCGCGCGAGCACGGCTACGACGTGGTGCGCGCCATCCGCGCGCTGCGCGACGGCGAGGCGAAGGTGTTCTTCGCGATGGGCGGCAACTTCGTCTCCGCCTCCCCCGACACCGAGGTCACCGAGGCGGCCATGCGCCGGGCCCGGCTGACCGTGCACGTGTCGACGAAGCTCAACCGCTCCCACGTCGTCACCGGCGCGCGCGCCCTGGTCCTGCCCACGCTCGGCCGCACCGAGCGGGACGTGCAGGCGGGCGGCGAGCAGTTCGTCACCGTCGAGGACTCGATGGGCATGGTGCACGCCTCGCGCGGGCGGCTGGCGCCGGCGAGCCCGCACCTGAGGTCGGAGCCGGCCATCGTGTGCGCCCTCGCACGCCGGGTCCTGGGCGAGGACAGCGTGGTGCCGTGGGAGGAGTTCGCGAAGGACTACGCCACGGTCCGCGACCGGATCGCCCGCGTGGTTCCCGGGTTCGAGGACTTCAACGCGCGCGTGGCCCGCCCCGGCGGCTTCGCGCTGCCGCACGCGCCCCGCGACGAGCGCCGCTTCCCCACGGCCACCGGCAAGGCGAACTTCACGGCGGCGCCCGTGGAGTATCCGGAGCTGCCCGAGGGCCGTCTGCTGCTGCAGACGCTGCGCTCGCACGACCAGTACAACACCACGATCTACGGCCTGGACGACCGCTACCGGGGGATCACCAACGGCCGGCGGGTGGTGCTGGTCAATCCCGAGGACGCGCGGCGGCTCGGGGTCGCGGACGGGTCGTACGTCGACCTGGTCGGCGAGTGGAAGGACGGCGTGGAGCGGCGGGCGCCGGGCTTCCGGGTCGTGCACTACCCGACCGCGCGCGGGTGCGCGGCCGCCTACTACCCGGAGACCAACGTGCTGGTGCCGCTGGACGCCACCGCGGACACCAGCAACACCCCGGCCAGCAAGTCCGTCGTGGTGCGTCTGGAACAATCGGCGACCGACTGAGCGTTCGCTCAGGCAGTACTGGCCGATCGGCGGCGAGCCGATCACGGATGGACGGAGCCGCACCCATGGGCGAGCAGCAGAGCGTGAAGTTCCCGCAGGAGGTCGTCGACGAGTACGCGGCGCTCGGCGTCGACCTGCCCGCCCTCTTCTCCGCCGGGCACCTCGGCACCCGGATGGGCGTGCAGATCCTGGAGGCCTCCGCCGACCGTGTCGTCGGCACCATGCCGGTGGAGGGCAACACCCAGCCCTACGGGCTGCTGCACGGCGGCGCCTCCGCCGTGCTCGCCGAGACCCTCGGCTCGGTGGGCTCCATGCTGCACGGCGGCAGCTCCAAGATCGCCGTCGGCGTCGACCTGAACTGCACCCACCACCGCGGCGTGCGCTCCGGCCTGGTCACCGGCGTGGCCACGCCCGTCCACCGGGGCCGCTCGACGGCGACGTACGAGATCGTGATCAGTGACGAGGAGGGCCGCCGCGTGTGCACCGCCCGCCTGACCTGCCTCCTGCGCGACGTCCGCCCGGCCGACGGCGGCCACGTCCGCAAGGCCGACTGAGCGACCCGCCGCACGCGAGCGGCCCGGCATCCGGCCGGTGCCGTTTCGTTGCCCGGAGGGGGACGGGCGGCCTAGCGTCTGAGCATGGTGATGCGGGGTGGTGGGCGGCCGGGGGCCTGGGGCCGGCTCGTGTTCGTGCTTCTGCTGGCCGGCTTGGCCGGCTCGGCCGGCTGCGGCGCGGGGGGCGGTGCGCCTACCGCCGCCGGGCCGTCGGCCTCCCCCTCCCCGCGGACCACGTCCGCCGAGGAGCTGTGCGCCTCCGTCGTCACGTACTGGTCGCGCAAGGTGCTGGACAGCCACACCTACGGGGACTACCAGTCCATGGGGCTGTCCAACGGGCAGTACGAGATACTGCGTCAAGTCGTCGACCGGGCAAGGTCGGTGAAGAGGCGTCAGGGAGCCGCCGCTGCCGACGAGTCGATCGGCCGCGGGGCCCGGCGGGGCTGCGCCGACTGGTACCGCGCCGGCGGTCCCCGCAAGGGGCCGTGGAGTTGAGCGGCGTCGGCCCGGTCGAACCGGGCGAGGGCACACGCGCGTCGGACACCCCCGGCCCGGACTCCGCCTCGGGCGGCGATCCCCGACTCCGCCCCCGCGAGGCCTTGTTGAGCGGCCTCGTCAGCCGTTACGAGCGCCACCGCCGCGCCGCCCTCGCCGCCACCGCGGCCGCCCTCCTCCTCGCCGGCGGCGGCTACCTCTACGCCACCCGGCCGCACCAACTCCCGCCCCCCGCACCCGAACCCGCCCCTCCCCCGCCGTACCCGTCCCAAGTGGTGGACGTCGCCTACCTCGAGCCCGCGCCCGCGCCGCGCGACGCCGCGCCCCGGAGCTTCGGCCTCACGGTGCTGGTCAGCGTGTCGGCCGGCCCGCCGGTCACCGTCACCCGGATCAGCCAGCCGTATGCCGGGCTCGCCCTCACCCCCGAGCCGCTCCCGCCCCTGCGGATCGCGGCCGGCACCGCCCGGAAGATCGTCATCACCATGCGGGTGACGGAATGCGGGAAAGTGCCGGAGAGCGCCGGACTGCCTTTCCTCGACGTAACACTGCGTAATACGCGCGCAATCGAAGTTCACAGTTACATCCTCGGATCGCGCTATGCGCACGCACTCTCCGACGGCCTGCACGTAGCCTGTGGCAACGATTTCCGGTAATCAGCAAAACCGCCGAGACGCCTGAACGCAGCGCGGTCCGTCCTGCGGGTTCTCAGAATGTGGACGGGGCGAATCGGCCTGAATTCCGCTGTTCCACCCACCGAGTACCGCTCTGCATTACGTCGTGTCATAACAAGAGAGTCACAGCCTTGGTCAGACCCTCCTCGACCTTCCCCGCACGCGCTTAGAGTCACGGCCAGTCACGGCGCGGTCGGAAAGTCTCTTCGGCACAGCGCTCGACTCGGCCACTTCCAGGGGGGAGGGCCGTGCCAGGGAAAGGACTGATCGTGCGTCAACGTTCTCTCATCGCCATCACCGCCGCACTGGCGGCGGGAGCCCTCACCCTCACCGCCTGCGGCTCCCGGGGCGGCGACAAGGGCTCCGACTCCGGAAAGGGTGGCACCACCGTCACCATCGGCGTCGACGCCCCGCTGACGGGTGACCTGTCCGCGCTCGGCCTCGGCATCAAGAACTCCGCCGACCTGGCCGCCAAGACGGCCAACAAGAAGAACTACGTCAAGGGCGTCACCTTCAAGATCGAGGCCCGCGACGACCAGGCGCAGCCCTCCGCCGGCCAGCAGAACGCCACCGCCCTCGTCGCCGACAAGAACGTCCTCGGCGTCGTGGGCCCCCTCAACTCCTCGGTCGCCGAGTCGATGCAGAAGGTCTTCGACGACGCCAAGCTGGTCGAGGTCTCCCCCGCCAACACCGGTCCCTCCCTCACCCAGGGCCCCGACTGGCGCACCAAGAAGGTCCGCACGTACAAGTCGTACTTCCGTACGGCGACCACGGACGCCATCCAGGGTCCGTTCGCCGCGCAGTACCTCTACAACGACGCCAAGAAGAAGAAGGTCTTCGTCATCGACGACAAGAAGACCTACGGCGCGGGCCTCGCCGGCACCTTCACCGACGAGTTCAAGAAGCTCGGCGGCCAGATCGTCGGCACCGAGCACATCAACCCCGACGCCAAGGACTTCTCGGCGATCGCCACCGAGGTGAAGAAGTCCGGCGCGGACGTCGTCTACTACGGCGGCGAGTACCCGCAGGCCGGCCCGCTCAGCAAGCAGATCAAGGCGGCCGGTTCCAAGATCCCGCTGGTCGGCGGCGACGGCATCTACGACCCGACCTTCATCAAGCTCGCCGGCGCCGACTCCACCGGCGACCTCGCCACCTCCGTCGGCGCCCCGGTCGAGAGCCTGCCCTCGGCCAAGCAGTTCGTCGCCGACTACAAGGCGGCCGGCTACAAGGACGAGTACGCGGCCTACGGCGGCTACTCCTACGACTCCGCCTGGGCGATCATCGAGGCCGTCAAGAAGGTCGTCGACGACAACGGCGGCAAGCTCCCCTCCGACGCCCGCGCCAAGGTCACCGCGGCCATGCAGAACGTCTCCTTCGACGGTGTGACCGGCAAGGTCTCCTTCGACGAGTTCGGTGACGCCACCAACAAGCAGCTCACCGTGTACGCCGTGAAGAACGGTGCATGGGCGGCGGAGAAGTCCGGCACCTACACCGGCTGACCCCTCCCGCACCACCACAGGCCGCGCGGGGCGCTGATCCACTGGCGCCCCGCGCGGACTCGCATCCGGTCACATCCGTCGAACGTTTCCGAAAGTCTCGGAGGACATGCGGTGAACGAACTGCCGCAGCAGCTGGTCAACGGCCTGCTACTAGGATCCATGTACGGGCTGGTCGCCATCGGCTACACAATGGTCTACGGCATCGTCCAGCTCATCAACTTCGCCCACGGCGAGATCTTCATGACCGGCGCCTTCGGCGCGCTCACGGTCTACGTCTACATCCTGCCCGACGGCACCTCCATGTGGGTGGCCCTCCCCCTCATGCTGATCGGGGCGGTCATCGTCTCCGTGCTCGTCGCCGTGGGGGCGGAACGGTTCGCCTACCGCCCGCTGCGCACCGCGCCACGCCTCGCGCCGCTCATCACCGCCATCGGTCTCTCCCTCGCGCTGCAGCAGGCGGTCTGGGCCTGGTACCCCGAGGCCAAGTCCGCGCGCACGTTCCCGCAGATCCCCGGCGGCCCCTTCCACATCGGCAGCGTCACCATCCAGACCGGTGACATCTTCCTCCTCGCCGCCGCGCCCATCAGCATGGCCGTCCTCGCGTACTTCGTCATGAAGACCCGCACCGGACGCGGCATGCAGGCCACCGCCCAGGACCCGGACACCGCCAAGCTCATGGGCGTCAACACCGACCGCATCATCGTGGTCGCCTTCGCCCTCGGCGCCGCCTTCGCCGCCGTCGGAGGTGTCGCCTACGGCCTCAAGTACGGCCAGATCGACTTCCGCATGGGCTTCATCCTCGGCCTGAAGGCCTTCACCGCGGCCGTCCTCGGCGGTATCGGCAACATCTACGGAGCCATGATCGGCGGCGTCGTGCTCGGCATCGCCGAGACCCTGGCCACCGCCTACATCTCCGACATCCCCGGCATGGACAAGTTCGGCAGCCAGACCTGGGCAGACGTCTGGGCGTTCGTACTCCTCATCCTCGTACTGCTGTTCAGGCCACAGGGCCTGCTCGGCGAGCGCGTCGCGGACAGGGCGTGACACCGATGACCACACAGACCACCGCACCCGAAACCCCCGAGACCCCGAGCGCCCCCTCCACCGGCGCCTCGCCCTCCGGCCTGTTCGGCATCCCCGCGGCGACCGGGCGCGCCCTCGCCGCCGGCGCCGGCGTCCTGACGATCGTCTCCACCTTCCTCGCCTGGACCTGGACCTCCGACTTCCCCGGCGACCTCACCGTCTACGGCTACCCCGGCGGCCTTCAGGTCCTCGTCCTCATCGGCGCCGCGGTCACCACGCTGCTGGCCCTGGCGACCTACGACGTCAAGGGGCTCGGCTGGCTGGTGCCGTCCGGCGGCGACGCGGCCGTCAAGCTCGCCGCGCTGGCCACCTTCGCCACCGCCTGGTACACGGTGATCTCCATCAGCGTGGAGCTCGGGGGCGTCGTCAACCTCGAACCCGGCGGCTACGTCGTCGCGGTGACCTCGCTCGCCGCCCTCGTGGGCGCCCTCGCGCTCCCCTTCGAGCGGCCCGAGCCCGACCCGATCGACCCCGACAGCACCGGCTGGGAGAAGTTCCGGCACAGCCTCGCCCACGGCTGGAACACCACCAAGGCCACCTTCGCCGCCGAGAGTCCCAAGCCCGTCGGCAAGCTGCCCTCGTACGCCGAGATCCTCATCATCGTCGCCGCGCTCGCCCTGGGCCTGACCGTCTTCACGTACGGCATCGGCACCGAGTACGACGAACTCTTCGTGGGCTTCCTGATCCTCGCCGGCTTCGGCTTCGCCGCCCTCAACAAGGCCGGCCTGATCGCCCACGTCGCCCAGATCACCGCGCGGCACCAGAACGTCACCGTGTTCGGCGCGTTCATCGCGGCGGCGCTCTTCCCCTTCACCCAGACCGACGACCAGTACGCCACCCTCGGCGTCTACATCCTGATCTTCGCCACGGTCGCCCTGGGCCTGAACATCGTCGTCGGCCTCGCCGGCCTGCTCGACCTCGGTTACGTCGCCTTCCTCGGCGTCGGCGCCTACGCGGCCGCACTCGTCAGCGGCTCCCCCAACTCGCCGTTCCACGTCCACTTCCCCTTCTGGGCCGCGGTCATCATCGGCGCGCTCGCCTCGCTGGTCTTCGGCGTCCTCATCGGCGCCCCCACCCTCCGCCTGCGCGGCGACTACCTCGCCATCGTCACCCTCGGTTTCGGAGAGATCTTCCGCATCACCGCCAACAACCTCGACGGCACCAGCGGACCGGACATCACCAACGGCTCCAACGGCATCGCGTCCATTCCGAACCTCGACATCCTCGGATTCGACTTCGGCGCCGTCCACGACGTCGCCGGGTTCTCCATCGGACGCTTCGCCAACTACTTCTTCCTGATGCTCATCATCACGGCCGTGGTCGTGCTGGTCTTCCGGCGCAGCGGCAACTCCCGCATCGGACGCGCCTGGGTCGCCATCCGCGAGGACGAGACCGCCGCGCTCGCCATGGGCATCAACGGCTTCCGCGTCAAGCTGATCGCCTTCGCGGTCGGCGCCTCGCTCGCCGGACTCGCCGGCACCGTCCAGGCCCACGTGACCTACACCGTCACCCCCGAGCAGTACCTCTTCGCCGGTCCCATCCCGCCCAACTCGGCCTTCCTGCTCGCCGCGGTCGTCCTCGGCGGCATGGGCACCATCGCCGGCCCGCTCATCGGCGCGGCGCTGCTCTTCCTCATCCCCAACAAGCTCCAGTTCCTCGGCGACTACCAGCTCTTCGCCTTCGGCGTCGCGCTCATCCTCCTCATGCGGTTCCGCCCCGAGGGCCTCATCCCCAACCGGCGCCGCCAGCTCGAATTCCACGAAGAGGCCGAAGCGCCCGCAGTCCTCGGCAAGACAGGGGCCTGACACCACCATGACCACCGAAACCACCACCAAGGACACCGCCCCGGGCGCCAGCGTCCCCGGCGAGAGGGTCCTCGACGCGCGCGGCGTCACCATGCGCTTCGGCGGCCTCACCGCCGTACGCGGGGTCGACCTCACCGTCAACAGCGGCGAGATCGTGGGCCTGATCGGGCCCAACGGCGCCGGCAAGACGACCTTCTTCAACTGCCTCACCGGCCTCTACGTCCCCACCGAGGGCGAGGTCCGCTACAAGGGCAACGTCCTGCCGCCGAAGTCCTTCAAGGTCACCGCGGCCGGCATCGCCCGCACCTTCCAGAACATCCGGCTCTTCGCCAACATGACCGTCCTGGAGAACGTCCTCGTGGGGCGGCACACCCGCACCAAGGAGGGCTTCTGGTCGGCCGTCCTGCGCGGACCCGGCTTCCACAGGGCCGAGGCCGCCTCCCGGGCACGCGCGATGGAGCTCCTGGAGTTCGTCGGCCTCGACAGCAAGGCCGAGCACCTCGCCCGGAACCTGCCCTACGGCGAGCAGCGCAAGCTCGAGATCGCCCGCGCCCTCGCCAGCGAGCCCGGGCTGCTCCTCCTGGACGAGCCCACGGCCGGCATGAACCCGCAGGAGACGCGCGCCACCGAGGAACTCGTCTTCGCCATCCGCGACATGGGCATCGCGGTCCTGGTCATCGAGCACGACATGCGGTTCATCTTCAACCTCTGCGACCGCGTCGCCGTCCTCGTCCAGGGCGAGAAGCTGATCGAGGGCGACAGCGCCACCGTCCAGGGTGACGAGCGCGTCGTCGCCGCCTACCTCGGCGAGCCCTTCGAAGGCGCCCCCGGCGCCGCGGAGGCGGCCGAGGTCGCCGAGGCCGAGGCCACGGCCGCGGAGGCCGACGCCACGGCCTCAAAGGCCGACGCCACGGCAGCCGGCGCCACAACGGCGGACGCCGAGGCCGCCACGGCTGACGCGGACGCCGACACCACGACGGACGCCGCGCCCGGAAAGGAGAACGACCGATGACCGCACTCCTCGAGGTCGAGGACCTCCGCGTCGCCTACGGCAAGATCGAAGCCGTGAAGGGCATCTCCTTCAAGGTCGACGCCGGGGAGGTCGTCACCCTCATCGGCACCAACGGCGCCGGGAAGACCACCACCCTGCGCACGCTCTCCGGCCTCCTCAAGCCGGTCGGCGGACAGATCAAGTTCGACGGCAAGTCCCTGAAGAAGATCCCCGCCCACCAGATCGTCTCCCTCGGCCTCGCGCACTCCCCCGAGGGGCGGCACATCTTCCCCCGCATGACGATCGAGGACAACCTCCGCCTCGGCGCCTTCCTCCGCAAGGACAGGGACGGCATCGAGAAGGACATCCAGCGCGCCTACGACCTCTTCCCGATCCTCGGCGAACGGCGGAAGCAGGCGGCCGGCACCCTCTCCGGCGGTGAGCAGCAGATGCTCGCCATGGGCCGCGCCCTGATGTCCCAGCCGAAGCTGCTCATGCTCGACGAGCCCTCCATGGGCCTCTCCCCGATCATGATGCAGAAGATCATGGCCACCATCGCGGAGCTGAAGTCCCAGGGCACCACCATCCTGCTCGTCGAGCAGAACGCCCAGGCGGCCCTGTCCCTGGCCGACCACGGCCATGTGATGGAGGTCGGCAACATCGTCCTCTCCGGCACCGGGCAGGACCTGCTGCACGACGAGTCCGTCCGCAAGGCCTACCTCGGCGAGGACTAGAGGACCAGCGAGGCACGACGCACGAGGGCCCGCACCCGGAAGGGGTGCGGGCCCTCGTGCGTGGACCGGTGCGGGCGGCACTCAGCCCTTGTCGGACTTGTCCCCGCCCTTCGCGGCCTTCTTCTCCTCGCTGTCCTGGATGACGGCCTCCGCGACCTGCTGCATCGACATGCGGCGGTCCATCGACGTCTTCTGGATCCACCGGAACGCGGCCGGCTCCGTCAGCCCGTACTCCGTCTGCAGGACCGACTTCGCGCGGTCCACCAGCTTGCGCGTCTCCAGCCGCTGCGAGAGGTCCGCGACCTCCTTCTCCAGCTCCTTCAGCTCCGTGAACCGCGAGACCGCCATCTCGATCGCCGGCACCACGTCGCTCTTGCTGAACGGCTTCACCAGATACGCCATCGCCCCGGCGTCCCGCGCCCGCTCCACCAGGTCGCGCTGGGAGAACGCGGTCAGCATCAGCACCGGCGCGATCCGCTCCTCGGCGATCTTCTCCGCCGCCGAGATCCCGTCGAGCTTGGGCATCTTCACGTCGAGGATGACGAGGTCCGGCCGGTGCTCCCGGGCGAGTTCGACGGCCCGCTCGCCGTCGCCCGCCTCGCCGACGACGGCGTACCCCTCCTCCTCGAGCATCTCTTTGAGGTCCAGCCGGATCAGCGCCTCGTCCTCCGCGATGACGACACGGGTCGTCAGCGGAGGCACATGCGACTTGTCGTCGTCGGACACGTCAACGGGCTGCGGCGACTCGGCGGTCACGGGGGCGCTCCTTGTTCCAGGGCGGGGCAGGTACTGCTGCTTATGCAGCCTACCCAGAGGCGAGCACCCGGGCTCACCCGGTACACTCACCGCAGTGCCCGGCCGGGTTGGTGGAACGGTATACACGGAGGTCTCAAACACCTCTGCCTGTGAGGGCTTGCGGGTTCGAATCCCGCACCCGGCACGCAGCGAAAAGCGGAGGACCACGTTCGCGTGGTCCTCCGCTTTTCGCTGCCTGCCGCCGCGAGCGGCCGCTACCTGGGGGTGTCGTCCTCGCCGATGTGGTGGACCCGGACCATGTTCGTGGAGCCGGCCACCCCGGGAGGGGAGCCCGCCGTGATGACGACCACGTCACCCTTCTCGCAGCGGCCGTACCTGAGGAGGAGTTCGTCCACCTGGGCGACCATCGCGTCCGTGGAGTTCACCCGGGGGCCGAGGAAGGTCTCCACGCCCCAGGTCGCGCTGAGCTGGGAGCGGGTGGCCGGCTCCGGGGTGAAGGCCAGGAGCGGGATGGGCGAGCGGTAACGGGAGAGGCGGCGGGCGGTGTCGCCCGACTGGGTGAAGGCGACCAGGAACCTGGCCCCGAGGAAGTCGCCGATCTCGGCGGCCGCGCGGGCGACGGCGCCGCCCTGGGTGCGGGGCTTGTTGCGGTCGGTCAGCGGGGCGAGGCCCTTGGCGAGGATGTCCTCCTCGGCGGCCGCGACGATCTTGGACATGGTGCGCACGGTCTCGACGGGGTACTTGCCCACGCTCGTCTCGCCGGACAGCGTCACCGCGTCCGTGCCGTCGATGACCGCGTTGGCCACGTCCGAGGCCTCCGCGCGCGTCGGACGCGAGTTGCCGATCATGGAGTCGAGCATCTGGGTGGCGACGATCACCGGCTTGGCATTGCGCCTGGCCAGCTTGATCGCGCGCTTCTGGACGATGGGGACCTGCTCCAGGGGCATCTCGACGCCGAGGTCGCCGCGGGCGACCATGATCCCGTCGAAGGCGGCGACGATGTCGTCGAGGGCCTCGACCGCCTGCGGCTTCTCGATCTTCGCCCAGACGGGGAGGCGACGGCCCTGGTCGTCCATGACGCGGTGGACGTCGAGGACGTCGCGTCCGCTGCGCACGAAGGACAGCGCGATGACGTCGAACCCGGTGTGCAGGGCCCACCGCAGGTCGTCCTCGTCCTTCTTGGACAGGGCCGGGACGGACACGGCGACGCCGGGGAGGTTGATCCCCTTGTGGTCGGAGATCACCCCGCCCTCGACCACCCTGGTCCGCACGCGCGGGCCGTCGACCGCGGTGACCTCGAGGGCGACCTTGCCGTCGTCGACGAGGACGCGCTCGCCGGGCGTGACGTCCTCGGCGAGACCGGCGTAGGTGGTTCCGCAGACGTGACGGTCGCCCTCGACGCCTTCCTCGACGGTGATGGTGAAGGTGTCGCCGCGTTCGAGGAGTACGGGCCCCTCGCGGAAGCGGCCCAGCCGGATCTTCGGGCCCTGAAGGTCGGCGAGGATGCCGACGCTGCGGCCGGTCTCGTCTGCGGCCTTGCGCACGCGCCGGTACCGGGCCTCGTGCTCGGCGTAGGTGCCGTGGCTGAGGTTGAAACGGGCCACGTCCATTCCCGCGTCGACCAGCGCTTTGATCCGGTCGTACGTGTCGGTGGCGGGTCCCAGGGTACAGACGATCTTTGCTCGGCGCATGATGTGAGCCTAGGCCTTACCGCTCGGTAGAGATTCGGTGCCGGGTGACTGCTCAACAACCGTTGAGTGAAAGGTTATTGACAACTGTTGAATTGTGCGGGGCGCTGCTCCGATGAGCGTTCGCACGTTCGCTCGGAGTTTGCCGCACTTCACAGTCTGGGCGGTGTCATGGTGAATCGCGCGTTGAGTTGCGCGTAGACGTGCTGGCGTTGCGGTTCGAGGTCGAGGGGTGCCGCGCCCTCCTCGGGAGCCGCGGCGCCGTAGCCGGCCATGGCCCGCATGCGTCCGGGGGCGGCCGGGTACGGCTGGGCGTTCTCCGCCCCGATGTCGGCGACTTCGACGAGCGCGGCGAGGGTGGCACCGAGCGCCTCGGCGTACTCCCGGGCGCGCTGGACGGCCTCGTGGACGGCCTGCCGGCGGGCCTCCCGGTGAGCGGGCGACTGCGGGCGCAGGGCCCACCAGGGGCCGTCCACCCGGGTGAGTTCCAAGTCGGCCAGTCGGGTGGTGAGTTCGCCGAGCGCGGTGAAGTCGGAGAGTTCGGCGGTGAGGTGGACGGTGCCCTGGTAGGTGCGCACGCGTTCGCCGCGTCCATGGCGGGTGAGTTCGGGGGTGATGGAGAAGGCGCCGGTCTCGAGGCGTTCGACGGCCGTTCCGTACGTCTTGACGAGGTCGACGACGGCCGCGTTGCGCCGGGTGAGGTCGTCGAGGGCGGAACGGCGGTCCTTGCCGCGGGCGGTGACGGTGATGCCGATGCGGGCTATCTCCGGGTCGACTTCGAGGTGGGCCTCGCCGCGTACGGCGATGCGGGGGGCGTCGGGAGTGCCGTAGGGGACGGCGGGCTGGGGGCCGGATGCGGGGGCGGAGGCAGTGGTCATGTGCCCCACTCTGTCACCGGCGGGTGGGGCCGCGCTCCCGCCGGTCACGCAATCGCAACCTGCGGGGTCTGTTGCGTTTGGTCATGCGCGGGTCAGAATCTACGCGCGTTGTTGACTCATTCCCGAGGAGAACGAGACATGCCGTTGAACCGCCGGAAGTTTCTGAAGAGATCCGCCGTGACGGGGGCCGGGGTGGCGCTGGCCGGTGGGGCGGCGGCTCCGGCGGCACAGGCCGCGAGCGGGGCGGGCGCGTCCGGGCGGCGGGCCAAGCGCTGGTCGCTGACCGTCATGGGCACCACCGACCTGCACGGACACGTCTTCAACTGGGACTACTTCAAGGACGCGGAGTACGCCGACAAGGCGGGCAACGCCCAGGGCCTCGCGCGGATCTCGACGCTGGTGAACCAGGTGCGCGAGGAGAAGGGCCGGTGCAACACCCTGCTCATCGACGCGGGTGACACGATCCAGGGCACCCCGCTGACGTACTACTACGCGAAGGTCGACCCGATCACCGCCAAGGGCGGTCCGGTGCACCCGATGGCGCAGGCGATGAACGCCATCGGGTACGACGCGGTGGCCCTCGGCAACCACGAGTTCAACTACGGCATCGAGACGCTGCGCAAGTTCGAGCAGCAGTGCGACTTCCCGCTGCTCGGCGCGAACGCGCTGGACGCCAGGACGCGGAAGCCCGCGTTCCCGCCGTACCTCATGAAGAAGTTCCACGTGCACGGCGCGCCGCCGGTGACGGTGGCCGTGCTCGGCCTGACCAACCCGGGCATCGCGATCTGGGACAAGGCCTACGTCCAGGGGAAGTTGACCTTCCCGGGGCTGGAGGAGCAGGCCGCGAAGTGGGTGCCGAAGCTGCGTTCGATGGGTGCGGACGTGGTCGTGGTGTCCGCCCACTCGGGCACGTCGGGCAAGTCCTCCTACGGCGACCAGCTGCCGTGGGTGGAGGACGCGGCGGCCAACGTGGCGCGGCAGGTGCCCGGCATCGACGCGATCCTGGTCGGTCACGCGCACCTGGAGATCCCCGAACTGCGGGTCGTCAACGAGAAGACCGGGAAGACGGTCGTGCTGTCGGAGCCGCTGTGCTACGCGGAGCGGCTGACCCTGTTCGACATCGAGCTGGTGTTCGCCAAGGGGCGGTGGGAGGTGGAGTCGGTCGCGGCCTCGCTGCGCAACTCCAACTCGGTCGCGGACGACCCGAGGATCACCCGGCTCCTGAAGGACGAGCACGCCAAGGTCGTCAGTTACGTCAACCAGGTCGTCGGCCGGGCGACCGAGACCCTGACGACGGTGGACGCCCGCTACAAGGACGCCCCGATCATCGATCTGATCACCAAGGTCCAGGAGGACGTGGTGAAGTCGGCGCTCGCGGGCACGCAGTACGCCGCACTGCCGGTGATCGCGCAGGCCTCGCCGTTCTCGCGGACCTCCGAGATCCCGGCGGGCGATGTGACGATCCGGGACCTGTCGAGCCTGTACGTGTACGACAACACGCTGGTCGCCAAGTTGATGACGGGCGCGCAGGTGCGGGCGTACCTGGAGTACTCGGCGGAGTACTTCACGCAGACGGCGGCGGGCGCTCCCGTGGACGTGGAGAAGCTGACGAACGCGAACAACCGTCCGGACTACAACTACGACTACGTGTCGGGGCTCGCCTACGACATCGACATCGCGCAGCCGGCCGGGTCGCGGATCAAGAACCTCACGTACAACGGGGCGGCGCTGGACGACGCTCAGCAGTTCGTGCTGGCGGTGAACAACTACCGGGCCAACGGCGGTGGCGCGTTCCCGTACGTGGCGTCGGCGAAGGAGCTGTGGTCGGAGTCGACGGAGATCCGCACCCGGATCGCGGAATGGGTGACCGCGAAGGGCGTGCTCGATCCGAAGGACTTCGCGTCGGTGGACTGGCGGCTGACGCGCGACGGTACGCCGGTGTTCTGATGCGCGGGTGGTCTGAGGCTCGGGGGGTGTGAGGCGCGGGTCTTCTGACACGCGGCTGCGCCGCGACGCGCTTCTTCTCACACGCGGGTCTTCGGACCGGGAAGCGGCCTCAGATTCCGTTTCCGTCGGCCAGGGGGGTGAGTGCCCTGAACCGGCGGGTGGGCGGGATCTGGGGCCGTCCCTGCTCGAGGCCGAAGGTGGTGAAGGCGGTGCGGGCGGGCAGCGGGTAGGGGTCCGTGCCCGTGACGGAGTTGAGGATGGTGGCGCTGCGCCAGGCGGCGAGGCCGAGGTCGGGGGTGCCGACGCCGTGGGTGTGGAGTTCGGCGTTCTGGACGTAGGCGTGGCAGCCGGTGGCGGTGACGGAGGGGTCGAGGACGAGGCGGAAGTGCTCGTCGACGCGGGGGCGTTCGCGGCTGTCGCGGCGCACGTAGGGGTCGAGTCCGGCGAGGAGGGGGGTGAGGGGGCGTTCTCGGTAGCCGGTGGCGAGGACGACCGCGTCGGTGGTGAGGCGGGTGCGGGTGCCCTGCTGGAGGTGCTCGAGGTGCAGTTCGACCTGGGTGGTGGCGAGGCGGCCCGCGGTGCGGACGCGGACGCCGGGGGTGAGGACGGCGTCGGGCCAGCCGCCGTGGAGGGTGCGCCGGTAGAGCTCGTCGTGGATGGCGGCGAGGGTGGTGGCGTCGATCCCCTTGTTCAGCTGCCACTGGGTGGGCAGGAGGCGGTCGCGGACCGATTCGGGCAGGGCGTGGAAGTAGCGGGTGTAGTCGGGGGTGAAGTGCTCCAGGCCGAGCTTGGAGTACTCCATGGGGGCGAAGGCCGGGGTGCGGCCGATCCAGTGCAGCCCCTCGCGGCCGGCGGGGCGGTGGCGTAGCAGGTCGAGGAAGATCTCGGCGCCGGACTGTCCCGAGCCGACGACGGTGACGTGGCCGGCCGCGAGGAGGGCTTCGCGGTGGAAGAGGTAGTCGGCGGCGTGGAGGACGGGGACGCCGGGGGTTTCGGCGAGGGGTCTGAGGGGTTCGGGGACGTGGGGCCGGGTGCCGATGCCGAGGACGATGTTCCGCGTGTAGGTGCGGCCGAGGGCCTCCGCCTCGCCGTCGGCGTCGAGCTGGGTGAAGTCGACCTCGAAGACGTCGCGTTCGGGGTTCCAGCGGACGGCGTCGACCTGGTGGCCGAAGTGGAGTGCGGGGAGCCGGTCCGCGACCCAGCGGCAGTAGGCGTCGTATTCGGCGCGGTGGATGTGGAGCCGTTCGGCGAAGTAGAAGGGGAAGAGGCGGTCGCGGGACTTGAGGTAGTTGAGGAACGTCCAGGGGCTCGCGGGGTCGGCGAGGGTGACGAGGTCGGCGAGGAAGGGGACCTGGACGCGGGCGCCGTCGATGAGCAGGCCCGGGTGCCAGGTGAAGCCGGGACGCTGGTCGTAGAAGACGGCGTCGAGGGTGGTGAGGGGGTGGGCGAGGGCGGCGAGGGAGAGGTTGAAGGGGCCGATGCCGATGCCGACGAGGTCGCGGGGTGTTTCGGGCGCCTGGAGTGGGGGGTTGGGGGGCGGGGTCATCGGGGGGTGCTTCCTTCCACCAGTTTCAGCAGGACGGCCAGGTCGTCGGGCCGGATTTCGGGGTTGAGGAGGGTGGCCTTGAGCCAGAGCCGGCCGTCCAGGCGGGCGCGGCCGAGGACGGCGCGGCCCTCGGTGAGGAGTTTGCGGCGCACGGCGGCGACGTCGTCGTCGGTGGCACCGGTGGGCCTGAAGAGGACGGTGCTGATGGTGGGCCGGTCGTAGAGCTCGAGGCCGGGGTGCTCGCGGACGAGGTCGGCGAGTTCGCGGGCGCGGGCGCAGACGGTGTCGACGAGGGCGCCGAGGCCGCCGCGGCCGAGGGTCTTGAGGGTGACGGCGATCTTGAGGATGTCGGGTCGGCGGGTGGTGCGCAGGGAGCGGCCGAGGAGGTCGGGCAGGCCTGCCTCGGTGTCGTCGGCGGCGTTGAGGTAGTCGGCTCGCTGGCCGAGGACGGCGAGGTCGCAGGGGTGGCGGACGGCGAGGAGGCCCGCGGCGACGGGCTGCCAGCCCAGTTTGTGCAGGTCGAGGGTGACGGTGTGGGCGGCTTCGAGTCCGGTGAGCTTGTCGCGGTGACGGTCGCTGAAGATCAGGCCGCCGCCGTGGGCCGCGTCGATGTGGAGACGGGCGCCGTGGGCGGCGCACAGGCCCGCGATCTCGGGCAGCGGGTCGATCAGTCCGGCGTCGGTGGTGCCGGCGGTGGCGGTGACGAGGAGGGAGCCGCGGGGGCCGGCGAGGTCGGTGAGGGCGCTGTGGAGGGCGGCTAGGTCGATGGTGCCGGAGGGGGCGGGGACGACCACGGGTTCGGGCAGGCCGAGGAGCCAGGCGGCGCGGGGCAGGGAGTGGTGGGCGTTGGCGCCGTGGACGAGGCGGACGTGGCCGCCGTTGGTCTCGCGGGCGAGGAGGAGGGCGAGGTGGTTCGACTCGGTGCCGCCGGTGGTGACGACGGCGTCGGCGAGGCCGGTCTCGTGGGCCAGTTCGCGGGCCACGACGGCTTCCAGTTCGCCCGCGGCGGGCGCCTGGTCCCAGGAGTCCAGGGAGGGGTTGAGGGCGCTGACGGCGAGGTCGGCGGCGGTGGCGACGGCGAGGGGCGGGCAGTGCAGGTGTGCCGCGCACAGCGGGTCGGCGGGGTCGGCGGCGCCCTCGGCGAGGGCGTGGACGAGGGCGCGCAGGGCGTCGGGGTCGCCGTGGTCGGGCAGGACGTCGCCGAGGGCGTCCCGGACACGGGCGGCGACCGCCTCGGGGCCCCCTGCGGGCAGCGGCCCGCCGCGGGCCCGGCGACCGCTGTCGAGGGCGTCGAGAACGGCCTCGAGCAGCGGGCGCAGGGCCCGGGGCCCCTCGGGCCCGGAGGCGAGAGGGGCGGAACCGGGGTGTGCCGGGGGTGCGGGGCGGGGAGCGGGGGCGTCCGGGGGCGGGGTGTCCATGGCTGTCTCCCGTGGCTCGGGGGCAGGGACTTCCAGCTTGGACGCAAGAGGGCGCGACGCGCCCGGAAGCCGGACGATCGAACCCGAAAGTGTGTACTGGCGTGTCTGGAGGCGGTGTTGGCCGTCAGGAGCGGAAGTCGGCCGTGTGGGACGCGGCCCACTGGGCGAAGGTGCGGGCCGGGGTGCCGGTGATCTTCTCGACGGTGCCGGTGATCTCCGGGGGTACGCCGACGGTGGCCTCGAAGGTCTTCATGAGGGCCTGCACCAGGTGCGGGGGCAGGCCGGGGTAGAGAGCGGCGGCGGCCTCGCCCGGCGGGATCTCGGTGTAGGCCAGCGTGCGGCCGAGGGCCTGGCCGAGGGTGGCGACCTGCTCGGCGTTGGTGATGGCCTCGGGGCCGGTGAGGCGGTGGACGGCGCCCTCGTGACCGCCGTCGAGGAGGGCGCGCTCGGCGACGGCTGCGATGTCGTCCTCGTGGACGGGCGCGGTCAGGGCGTCGGCGAAGACGCCCCGGACGGTGTTCCCGGCGCGGATCTGCGGCGCCCAGTGCAGGGCGTTGGCGGCGAAGGCGCCGGGCCGCAGGAACGTCCAGTCCAGCCCGCTCTCGCGGACCTGGCGCTCGACGGTGGCGTGCATGACGTGGATGGGGTGGGTCTCGTCGGCGCCCTCGGCGATGATGGCCGAGGAGAGCATCACGACGTGCCGGACGCCGGCCTCGCGGGCGGCGCGCAGCAGTTCGGCGGTCCGCTCGCCGCCGGCCTGGGCGTAGAGGAAGAGGGCGCCGGCCCCGGCGAACAGGGACCTCGGGTCGTCGGGGCGGTGGCGGACCACTTCGGCCCGCTCGGGCAGGCCTGCCCGCAGCGGGTCGCGCGTCAGCGCCCGTACGGGCCGGTCGGCGGCGAGGAGACGGTCGACGAGGGCGCGTCCGACGTTGCCGGTCGCGCCGGTCACTACGATCACGGGTCTGCCTTCCTGGCTGGGCCTGGTCGGGTCCGGGACCGGTCGTGCCTCACCGGTGGCCGCCGGCCGTTCCCGGCGCCCCGGGTCCCGGGGGCCCGAGCCTAGAAGGACGGCCGGGCCGCCGCGCGGTGGGCGGTCCGGGCGTGGCCGGTTCCCTTCCCTGGCGTGCTCGTGCCGTACCCCGCAGTGCCACTCGTCGTACTCGCCTGGCGCTCCCGTCGTGCTGGCCTGGCACTCCCGTCGTACTCGTGTCGCACTCCCGTATCCCGTAGTGCTCCTGCCGTGTCACGCCTCCCTGACGCGCAGGGCCCGTGCCAGGTCGTCGAGCTGGTCGACGAGCCTGCGGCGCAGCGCGGGCGTGGGGTCGCCGTCGCGCAGGCAGGCCTGGCCGAGGCTCAGGTGGCCGGCGTCGACGGCGTGGGCGGGGAAGGCCCATTGCCCGGCGGCGCGGGCGATGGCGGGCCCGCGGCGGGCGGCGACGGCGACCACGGCGTCGTAGTAGCGCGGCACGTACTCCCGTACGAGATCGGCCTGTTCGGGCTGCCAGAAGCCCTGGGCGGTGGCGGCGAAGAGGTAGTTGGACAGGTCGGCGCTCTCGTCGTCGGTGAACATCGCCTCCCAGGCGGCGCGCTTGGCCTCCGGGTCGGGCAGGGCCGCGCGGCAGCGTGCGGCGCCCTCCTGTCCGGTGGCGGAGGGGTCGCGTTCGAGTTCGGCGGCGATGGCAGCCTCGTCGGTGGCGCCGAGGACGGCGAGCCGGGACAGGACGCGCCAGCGCAGCTCGGGGTCGAGTTCGGGGCCGCCGGGGACGGTGCCGTCGGCGAGCCAGGCGGCGATGGTGTCGGGGTGGGCCGCCACGTCGATGAACTGGCGTACGGCGATCAGACGCAGGCCGGGATTGTCGCCGTCCTCGGTGCGGCGGATGAGGTCGCGGCACAGGTCGGCGAGGGTGGCGAGGGCGGCGGGCCGCTGCTCGGGGGTGAGGTAGCGGTCGGCGATGTGGACGCGGGCGAAGGCGAGGACGGCCTCGGCGAGGGCGAGGTCGGTCTCGTGGGGCAGGTGGGCGCGGGCGGCGTCCAGGTAGGCGGTGGGGGGCAGTTCGCCGTCGCGGACGGCGTCCCGGAGCGCGTTCCACACGATGGCGCGGGTCAGCGGGTCGGGCAGGCCCGAGAGGTGGTCGCGGACGGCGCGGAAGGAGTCGGCGTCGAAGCGGACCTTGGCGTAGGTGAGGTCGACGTCGTTGAGCAGGAGCAGCGCGGGGCGCTTGCCGATGGGGTGGGGTTCGGCCTGCGGGACGTCGAGGTCGAGGCGGGTGCGCAGGGCGAGGCGGCCCTCGTCGGTGAGGTCGGGGTCGTACAGGCCCGCGGCGATGCGGTGGGGGCGGCTGCCTCGGTGGTCGACGGTGAGGACGCAGGTGCCGTCGGCGGCGGGGGTGACGCGCGGGGTGAGGGTGTCGACGCCGGTGGTGCGCAGCCAGGCGTCGGCCCAGGCGTGGACGTCGCGGTCGGTGGCGGAGGCGAGGGAGTCGATGAAGTCGGCGAGGGCGGCGTTGGCGAACCGGTGCCGGGCGAAGTGGGTGTTGATGCCGGCGAGGAAGTCCTTCTCGCCGAGCCAGGCGACCAGCTGGCGCAGGGCGGAGGCGCCCTTGGCGTAGGAGATGCCGTCGAAGTTGAGCAGGGCGGAGGCGGTGTCGTCCACGGCCTCGGGGGCGACGGGGTGGGTGGAGGGACGCTGGTCGGCGTCGTAGCCCCAGGCCTTGCGGGAGACGCCGAACTCGGTCCAGGTGTCGGTGAAGCGGGTGACCTCGGTGACGATCTGGTAGCCCATGTACTCGGCGAAGGACTCGTTCAGCCAGATGTCGTCCCACCACTTGAGGGTGACGACGTTGCCGAACCACATGTGGGCCATCTCGTGGGCGACGACCACCGCGCGGGTCTGCCGTTCGGTGTCGGTGACGGCGGAGCGGTGGACGAACTCCTCGCTGAAGGTGACCAGGCCCGGGTTCTCCATGGCGCCGGCGTTGAACTCGGGGACGAACGCCTGGTCGTAGGAGTCGAAGGGGTAGGGCTCGTCGAACTTCTCGTGGTAGCGGTCGAAGCAGGCGCGGGTGACGTCGAGGATCTCGTCGGCGTCCGCGTCGAGGTGCGGGGCGAGGGAACGGCGGCAGTGGATGCCGAAGGGCAGGCCGCGGTGCTCGGTGCGGACCGAGTGCCAGGGGCCCGCGGCGACGGCGGCCAGGTAGGTGGAGATACGGGGGGTGGCGGCGGCCTTCCAGACGCCGTCGCCGGTGTGCTCGGTGACGCCGTTGGCGAGGACGGTCCAGCCCTCGGGCGCCTTCACGGTGAGGTCGAAGACGGCCTTGAGGTCGGGCTGGTCGAAGGCGGCGAAGACGCGCTGGACGTCGTCGAGGAAGAGCTGGGTGTAGACGTAGCTCTCGCCGTCGGCGGGGTCGGTGAAACGGTGCATGCCCTCGCCGGTGCGGGAGTAGCGCATCGAGGCGTCGACGCGCAGTTCGTGCTCGCCCGGGGTGAGGTTCTTCAGCGGCAGGCGGTTCTCGACGAGACCGCCGGGGTCGAGGGGCTGTCCGTCGAGGGTGGCGGAGCGCAGCTGGGCGGGCTTGAGCTCGACGAAGGTGTCCGTGACGTCCTGGCCGGCACGCACGGTGAACCGGATCGCGGTCAGGGAGCCGAAGGTGTCGTCCCCGACGGTCAGGTCGAGGTCGACGCTGTAGTGGTGGACGTCGAGGAGCTGGGCACGGATCTGCGCTTCGTCGCGCGTGAGTACGGACATGCAGGCCATGCTGCCCGATCCCACCGACCCACCACGAGGGGGTTTCACCGACAGGAAACCCGCCACGCACAGACCGGGGCGCGCTCGGGGGCGCGATGCGCTTCCCGCACGGCGCGCGAGGCGGGGCGGGGCGGGGCGGGGCGCCGCCCGCGCGGGGTGAGGCGGGGGCGCACATGCAGCGCGGGGCGGTATGCGGTGGTATCCGGCACTGCCCGTGCCGGGTGACGTACGGCGTCACGCTTCCCGCGCGGGGGCGCGTGCTTCGCACGCGGGGCGGTGCGGGGACGCGCTGCCGCGCGGGGGCGCGCTTGAGGCTGCGTCTGCCCGAGCGGCGGCTGTGCCGGGAGGCGGCACGGCGTACGCCTCTCACTCCGGGCCGGCAGCGCGCTTCCCGCGCGGGGGCGTGCTTGGGGCTGCGTCCGCCCGCGCGGGGTGGGCGGCGGCGCGCTTGCCGGGCGGGGGCCGCGCTTCGCGCGCGGGCTGTGCCGGCAAGCAGCGCGTGCGCTTAACGCGCAGGGCGGGCTGGAACGGCACCCTTCCCGCGGGGGCGTGCTTGGCGACGTCTGCCCGCGCGGCGGCTGTGCTGGGCACGTGCTGCCCGCGCGGGGTGGGTGGCGGGGCGCGCTTCCCGCGCGCGGGAGCGCGGTGCCGGAGTCCGCGCTGTCGGCGCGGGGGTGGTGCTTGGCGCTGCGCGCCCCGGGCGCGGCCGCTGTGCCGGCAGCGGGACGTCGTGCTCGCCGCGCGCGAACCGCGCGGGGAATCGCGTCCCCCGTGCGGGGACGACGTGGCACTCCGGGCAGCAACGCCGCGGGGCAACGTGGTTTCTGCGCGGGGACGATCCCCAGTGTCCCCGCACCCCCTGCTGGGCCCGCGCCGGCCGCGTGGCGAGGACCGGGTGGCCCGCTCCCCGACCAGTACCGCGCGGCCCGTGGGACTCCCCGCGCGGGACGACGCCGTGCCCGTCAGCCGGCCGGCGGGGTGGTGCCCGGGGCGGTTTCGGCGATGCGTTCGTGGTGGCGGATCACCTCGGCGACGATGAAGTTGAGGAACTTCTCGGCGAAGGCCGGGTCCAGTTTGGCGTCCTCGGCGAGGGCGCGCAGGCGGGCGATCTGGCGGCCCTCACGGGCAGGGTCGGCCGGCGGCAGCCGGTGGGCGGCCTTGAGGTGGCCGACCTGCTGGGTCGCCTTGAACCGCTCCGCGAGCATGTGGACGACGGCCGCGTCGATGTTGTCGATGCTGTCGCGCAGCCGCGTGAGCTCCGCGAGGACCGCGGGGTCGACTTCACCGGTACCGGTGCTGCTGGTGGTCATGGGCGCCAACCCTACGGGGTGGACGCCGGTCCGATCATGGGCGGACCTGCCGCGGGGCCGAAACCCGCCGTACTGCGCATAAAGTGGGAAGGAGCTCTGGGCGGCGTCTTTGGGGGTACGGACGTGGCGGACGACGGACCGGTCGAGCACGGGTTCCCGCACCTGGACACGGTGCGCGCCGCGATCACGGCGCTCTACAAGCGGCTGTCGTACGACACCGTCCGCACGTTCTCGACCAGCGTGCCCCCGGCCGACGTGGCCTTCTGCGACACCGACGACCTGCATCTGGGCGCCCAGCGCGTGGCCGGGGAGCTGGTGCGCCACTACCGGCTGCCGGACGCCCGCCTGATCGTCAGCTTCCGCGAGATGAAGCACGCGGCCAACGTCGAGCTGGCCGCGGGCCCCGAGTACTTCGTCGAGCTGAACGACCGCTTCCGCACCCACCGCGAGGACATCGGCGCGGCCCTGGCGCACGAGGTGATGCACGTCTACCTGCACCGCCTGGACCTGTCCTTCCCCGGCGTCCGCGACAACGAGATCCTCACCGACACCGCCGCCGCCTACCTGGGCGCGGGCTGGCTGCTGCTGGACGCCTTCCGCGAGCACGGCTCGGCGTCGCAGAAGCTCGGCTACCTCACTCCGGAGGAGTTCGGCTACGTCATCGCCAAGCGGGCGTTGTTCTTCGGCGAGGACCCCTCGACGTGGTTCACCAGCCCGCAGGCGTACGAGGCGTACGTCAAGGGAATGGCGCGGGCCCGCCGCGACGAGCAGCAGCCGCCGTTGACGGCGGCGGGCTGGGCGGGCCGCCGCCGCTACGCACGCGACCGGCGGCACGCCCAGGAGCACGGCCGCGCTCAGCTCGCCCCGTCCGGAGTGCCGTACTCCTTCACGGCGGCCGGGCACGAACCACTGCGGGTCTCCTTCCCCTGCCCGACCTGCCACCAGCGGATCAGGGTGCCGGTGCGGGGCCGGATGCGGGCGCGGTGCGCGCTGTGCCGGACGGTGCTGGAGTGCGACACCTGACCTGAGCGCACCTGACCGGAGCGCCACCCGACCGGAGCGCTCACCGCGTGCCGTACACCCGCTCCGGTGCCCGCGCCTCGGCGAGCAGTTCGCGCACCGCCTCCCCCGCCTCGGCCGGGGACCAGCGGGCGCCCTTGTCGGCGGTGGGGCCGGGGTGCCAGCCCTCCATGACGGTGATCCGGCCGGCCTCCGTCTCGAAGACCCGGCCGGTGACGCCCGCGGCGGCCGCGGAACCGAGCCAGACGACGAGCGGGGAGACGTTGGACGGCGCCATCGCGTCGAAGCCGGCGGTGGCGGGCGCGGCCATGGTCTCGGCGAAGGTGTGCTCGGTCATCCGCGTGCGGGCGGCCGGCGCTATCGCGTTGACCTGGACGCCGTAGCGGGCGAGTTCGGCGGCGGCGACCAGGGTGAGGCCTGCGATTCCGGCCTTGGCCGCGCTGTAGTTGGCCTGGCCGAGCGACCCGAGCAGTCCGGCGCCGCTGCTGGTGTTGACGACGCGGGCGACCGGCGTCCGCCCCGCCTTGGTCTCGGCCCGCCAGTGCGCGGCCGCGTGCCGCAACGGCAGGAAGTGGCCCTTGAGATGGACGCGCATCACGGCGTCCCAGTCGTCCTCGTCGAGGTTGACGAGCATCCGGTCGCGCAGGAACCCGGCGTTGTTGACGAGGGTGTCCAGCCGGCCGTAGGCGTCCAGCGCGGTGCGGATCAGGGAGGCCGCGCCCTCGGTGCCGGCGACGTCCCCCGTGTGCGCCACCGCCTCACCGCCCGCGGCCCGGATCTCGGCGACGACCCGGGCGGCCGCGCCGTCCCGCCCCGTCCGCCCGCCCTCCGCGGACGTGCCGTCGCCGTCCCCTTCCGCCCCGGCGCCGGGGCGGCGGCCGTCGAGGCGTACGTCGAGGTCGTTGACGACGACGCGGGCGCCCTCGGCGGCGAAGGCGAGCGCGTGGGCGCGGCCCAGTCCGCGGCCGGCGCCGGTGATCACGACGACCCGGCCGTCGCAGATTCCGCTCATCGGCCCTTTCCTTTCTCCTTGTTGACGGTCGCGGCGGCCAGGAACGCCGGCCGCTCCCCACCGCCGTGCACGAGCAGGCTCGCCCCGCTGATGTAGGCGGCCGCGTCGGAGGCGAGGAAGACGGCGGCGGCCCCGACGTCGGCGGGCGCGGCCATACGTCCGAGGGGGATGGTGCGGCCGACGGCCGCGATGCCTTCCTCGTCGCCGTAGTGGAGGTGGGACAGCTCGGTGCGGACCGGGCCGACGACGAGGGTGTTGACGCGGATGTCGGGGGCCCACTCGACGGCCATGGAGCGGGCGAGGTTCTCCAGTCCGGCCTTCGCGGCGCCGTAGGCGGCCGTGCCGGGCGAGGGCCGGGTGCCGCTGACGCTGCCGACCATGACGACGCAGCCGCGGGTGCGGGCGAGGTGGGCGCGGGCGGCGAGGGAGGCGGTCAGCGGGGTGAGGAGGTTCAGCTCGATCACCCGTGCGTGCCGTTCGGCGTCCGCGTCGGCCAGCAGACGGTACGGCGCTCCGCCCGCGTTGTTGACCAGGACGTCGAGCCGGGGCAGCGCGTCGAAGAAGGCGCGCACGGCGGGTGGGTCGCGCAGGTCGCAGGGGGTGAACGCGACGCCGGGCAGCGGGGTTCCGGGGGGTCTGCGGGCGCAGGCCACGACCTGGGCGCCGGCCGCGGCGAAGGCGCGGGCGATCCCGGCGCCGACGCCTCGGGTGCCGCCCGTGACGACCACGGTTTTCCCGCTGAGCGGCGGGTGGGGCGAGTTTTCCACAGGGCCTCCCGCTCGGTTCGTGCTGCTGCTAGCTTCGAAGGACTTCGCACCTAACAAATGTTTGGTGGAATACCACGTGAGTGAAGGTAGCTGATGCGCCCATGGGTGTCTCCCTCACGACCGCGGAAAGCGGGATTTCCGTGGTCACGGTCGACTTCCCGCCGGTCAACGCCCTGCCGGTGAGCGGGTGGTTCGCGCTGGCCGACGCGGTGCGCTCGGCCGGCCGCGACCGGCGGACGCGCTGCGTCGTGCTGGCCGCCGAGGGCCGCGGGTTCAACGCGGGCGTGGACATCAAGGAGATACAGGCGGGCGGCCACAGCGCCCTGCTCGGAGCCAACCGGGGGTGCGCGGACGCCTTCGGCGCGGTGTACGACTGCGAGGTGCCCGTGGTCGCGGCGGTGCACGGCCACTGCCTGGGCGGCGGCATAGGCCTGGTGGGCAACGCGGACGCGATCGTGGCGAGCGAGGAGGCCATCTTCGGCCTGCCCGAGCTGGACCGGGGCGCGCTGGGCGCGGCCACGCACCTGGCCCGGCTGGTCCCCCCGCATCTGCTGCGCGCCCTGTACTACACGGCGCGCACGGTGACGGCGGCTCAGCTGCACGCGCACGGCTCGGTGTGGCGGGTGGTGGCGCGGGAGGAACTGCGGGCCGCGGCGCTGGAGCTGGCCGGTGAGATCGCGGCCAAGGACGGGGAGCTGGTGCGGCTGGCCAAGGCGGCTCTCAACGGCATCGACCCGGTGGACGTGCGCCGCGGCTACCGCTTCGAGCAGGGCTTCACCTTCGAGGCGGCGCTGAGCGGCGTGGCCGACCGGGTCAGGGACACCTTCGGCGGGAAGGGGCGGTGAGGCGGGTGGCCGACAAGATGATGACGGCGGACGAGGCGGTCTCCCGGCTGCGCAGCGGGATGACGCTGGGCATCGGCGGCTGGGGTTCGCGCCGCAAGCCGATGGCGCTGGTCAGAGCCCTGTTGCGGTCCGACGTCACCGATCTGACGCTGGTGTCGTGCGGGGGTCCGGACGTCGGCATGCTGGCGGCGGCCGGCCGGGTGCGCAGACTGGTGACCGCCTTCGTGACGCTGGACTCGGTCCCGCTGGAGCCGAACTACCGGGCGGCCCGGGAGAGCGGGTCGCTGGAGCTGACGGAGGTCGACGAGGCGATGTTCTTGTGGGGGCTGCGCGCGGCGGCGCACCGGCTGCCCTTCCTGCCCGTGCGGGCGGGAATCGGCTCGGACGTCCTGCGCCCCGGCTCCGGGCTGCGGACGGTGACCTCGCCGTACGAGGACGGGGAGGTGTTCGTGGCCATGCCGGCGCTGCGGCTGGACGCGGCGCTGGTGCACCTCAACCGCGCGGACCGGCGGGGCAACGGCCAGTATCTTGGGCCGGATCCGTACTTCGACGACCTGTTCTGCGAGGCGGCCGCCGAGGCGTACGTCTCCTGCGAGCGCGTCGTGGACACCGCCGAGCTGACGAAGGCGGCCGCCGTGCAGACCCTGCTGGTCAAGCGGCACACGGTGACCGGTGTGATCGAGGCGCCCAGCGGCGCGCACTTCACCTCCTGCGACCCCGACTACGCGCGGGACGATGCCTTCCAGAAGCACTACGCGACCACGCCGTGGCCCCGCTTCGCCGAGCGGTTCCTCGGCGGCGACGAGCGGGCCTACCGGGCGGCCGTGCGGTCCTGGCGGGAGGCGGACCGGTGAGCCGCTCCCCCTCCCGTGCCCCCGGTGCCCCGGCCGCCCCGCCCTCCCGGGCCGAGTACTGCGTGATCGCCTGCGCCGAGGCCTGGCGCGGCGCGGGCGAGATCCTGGCGAGCCCGATGGGGACGGTGCCCTCGGTGGGCGCGCGGCTGGCCCGGCTCACCTTCGCGCCGGACCTGCTGCTGACCGACGGCGAGGCGCTGCTGATCGGCGCGGACGGCACGGTGGAGGGCTGGCTGCCCTACCGGCAGCATCTCGCCCTGGTCGCCGGCGGCCGGCGGCACGTGATGATGGGCGCGAGCCAGCTCGACCGGTTCGGCAACCAGAACATCTCCCGCATAGGCGGGGGTTCCCCGCCCCGCCGGCAGCTGCTGGGCGTGCGCGGCGCCCCGGTCAACACGCTGAACAACCCGACGAGTTACTGGGTCCCCCGGCACTCCCGGCGAGTCTTCGTGGAGAAGGTCGACATGGTGTGCGGGGTGGGGTACGACAACGCGGCCCGCCATCCGGCCACCGCCCGCTTCCACGACCTGCGGCGGGTCGTGTCCGACCTGGGGGTGTTCGACTTCGGTACGCCGGACGGGTCGATGCGGCTGGTCTCGGTGCATCCGGGGGTGACGGTCCGGGAGGTGCGGGAGGCCACCGGTTTCCCGCTGGCCGTCCCCGAGGAGGTGCCGTGCACGCGGGAGCCCACGGAGGAGGAACTGCTGCTGATCCGGGAGGTGATCGACCCCGCCGGCCTGCGGGGCCGTGAGGTGCCCGAGGGGGCGGGGCGCTGATGGAGACCGCGCTGACCCGGCTGGTCGGGGTGCGGCACCCGATCGTGCAGAGCGGGATGGGTTGGGTCGCGGGACCGCGTCTGGTCTCCGCGGCGGCGAACGCGGGAGCGCTCGGCATCCTGGCCTCGGCGACGATGACACCGGACGCGCTGCGCTCGGCGATACGGGAGGTGAAGTCCCGTACGACGGCGCCCTTCGGGGTGAACCTGCGGGCCGACGCGCAGGACGCCGCCGAGCGGGTGCGCATCCTCGTCGAGGAGGGCGTGCGGGTGGCGTCCTTCGCGCTCGCCCCGTCCCGGGAGCTGATCGCCCGGCTGAAGGAGGCGGGGGTGGTCGTCGTCCCGTCGGTGGGGGCGCGGCGGCACGCCGAGAAGGTGGCCGCGTGGGGCGCGGACGCGGTGATCGTGCAGGGCTGGGAGGGCGGCGGGCACACCGGTGCGGTGGCGTCCACGGTGCTGCTGCCGCAGGTGGCCGACGCGGTCGGGATACCGGTGGTGGCGGCGGGCGGCTTCTTCGACGGGCGGGGCCTGGTGGCGGCGTTGGCGTATGGGGCGGCGGGCGTCGCGATGGGCACGCGGTTCCTGCTGACGTCCGACTCGACCGTGCCGTACGCGGTCAAGGCCCGCTATCTCGCGGCGGAGGTCGGGGACGTCACGGTCACCCGGGCCGTGGACGGCCTGCCGCACCGGGTGCTGCGCACGGAGCAGGTGGCGGCGCTGGAGCGGCACGGCAGGGTGCGGACGCTGGCCGAGGCGGTCCGCCGGGCGGCCGCGCTGCGCGGGGTGTCGGGGCTGACCTGGCGGGCGATGGTGCGGGACGGGCGGGCCATGAGGCACGGCCGGGCGATGTCCTGGGCGCAGGTGCTGCTCGCCGCGAACACCCCGGTGCTGCTGAGGTCGGCCATGGTGGACGGCCGCACCGACCTAGGCGTGATGTCCGCCGGACAGGTCACCGGCGTGATCGACGACCTGCCCTCCTGCGCGGAACTGGTGGACCGGATCATGGGCGAGGCGGAGGAGGTGATGCGCCGGCTGGAGTCGTCCGGAGCCACGCGGTGACGCGACCGCCGACGGCCGGGCTCGGCCGAGCCGGTCGGTGACTCGGCTGTCGGCCGCCGGGGCGGGCGTCAGTCGGTGACTCGGCTGTCGGCCGCCGGCGCGGGCGGCGCCCGAAGCCGAACCAACCCGCCCGGCCACCTGGCCACCCGGCCATCCGGCTGCCGAAGCCGGCCCGGGCCAGGGAGTGGAGCGGCGCCCGAAGCCGGCCAGAGCCGGACCGAGCCACCGGGTCACGCGACCGCCGACCGCCCGAGCCACCCGGCGACCCAGCGGCCCGGCCACCGAAGCCGGCCCGAGCCACCCCGCGACCCAGCGGCCCGGCCACCGAAGCCGGCCCGAGCCACCCGGCCACCCGGTGACCCAGCCACCCAGCCCCCGGCCACCGAGCCGACCCGAGCCCCCCATGCCCCAGCGCCCCGTGCCCCGCGCCTCAACGCCCCGGCGGCCCAGCGCCCACCCGCCCAGGTTCGTCAGAGGCGTTCGATGATGGTGACGTTGGCCTGGCCGCCGCCCTCGCACATGGTCTGGAGGCCGAAGCGGCCGCCGGTGCGTTCCAGCTCGTGCAGGAGGGTGGTCATCAGGCGGGCGCCGGTGGCGCCGAGGGGGTGGCCGAGGGCGATGGCGCCGCCGTTGACGTTGACCTTGCCCGGATCCGCGCCGGTCTCCTTGAGCCAGGCGAGGACGACGGGGGCGAAGGCCTCGTTGATCTCGACCAGGTCGATGTCGTCGAGGGTGAGGCCGGTCTTCTTCAGGGCGTGCGCGGTGGCCGGGATGGGCGCCGTGAGCATGCGGATCGGGTCCTCGCCGCGCACCGAGAGGTGGTGCACGCGGGCCCTGGGACGCAGACCGTGTTCGCGCACCGCGCGCTCGGAGGCGAGCAGCAGGGCGGCGGCGCCGTCGGAGACCTGGGAGGAGCAGGCGGCGGTGACGGTGCCGCCGGGCACGACGGGCGCGAGGGCGGCCATCTTGGCCAGGGAGGTGTCCCGGCGCGGGCCCTCGTCGGCCTGGACGTCGCCGTAGGGGACCGTCTCCCGCTCGAAGCGGCCCTCGTCGATGGCGCGCAGGGCACGGCGGTGGGAGCGCAGGGCGTACTCCTCCTGGTCGTGCCGGGTGATGCCCCACTTGGCGGCGATCATCTCGGCGCCGGCGAACTGGTTGACGGGCCGGTCGCCGTAGCGGGCGCGCCAGCCCTCGCTGCCGGCGAAGGGGCCCTGGGTGAAGCCGAGGGGTTCGGCGGCCTGCCGGGTGGCGTAGGCGATGGGGATCTGCGACATGTTCTGCACGCCGCCCGCGACCACCACGTCCTGGGTGCCCGACAGCACGCCCTGGGCGGCGAAGTGCACGGCCTGCTGGGAGGATCCGCACTGCCGGTCGACGGTGACGCCCGGTACCTCCTCGGGCAGTCCGGCCGCCAGCCAGCACGTCCGGGCGATGTCCCCGGCCTGCGGCCCCACGGCGTCCAGGCAGCCGAAGACGACGTCCTCGACGGCGGCCGGGTCGATGCCGGCGCGGGCGAGGAGCGCCTTGAGGACATGGGCGCCGAGGTCGGCCGGGTGGACGGCGCTCAGTCCTCCCCCGCGCCGTCCGACGGGTGTGCGGACCGCTTCGACGATGTAGGCCTCGACCATGGCAACTCCCTCTCCTAGAAGGGCTATTCGCGTACGGCGATCCCGTCCAGCACCATCGACAGGTACTGCCGGGCGATCTCCTCGGGGCTGTGCTGTCCGCCGGGCCGGTACCAGGACGCGGCGACCCACACCGTGTCCCGGACGAACCGGTAGGTGAGCCGGACGTCGAGGTCGGCCCGGAACACCCGGGCGGTGACGCCGCGCCGGAGCGTGGACAGCCACGCCTTCTCGAACCTGCGCTGCGACTCGGCGAGGAACGCGAAGCGCTCCTGCACGGCGAGCTGCTTGCTCTCCTTCTGGTAGATGGCGACGGCCGCGCGGTGCCGGTCGATCTCCCGGAACGACTCGGTGACCAGGGCCTCGAGAGTCTCGCGCGGCCCGAGTCCCGCGCCGAGCACGGCGTCGTAGCCGTCCCAGAGCTCGTCGAGGAAGGTGCGCAGGATCTCCTCGAGCATCGACTCCTTGGAGTCGAAGTGGTAGTAGAGGCTGCCCGCGAGCATGCCCGCCTCGTCGGCGATCCTGCGGACGGTGGTGGCGTTGTAGCCGTGTTCGGCGAAGACCTCGGCGGCGGTGCTGAGGAGTTCGCCGCGGCGGGCGACGGCGGCGGCCGCCGCGGGCTTCTTCGGGGCGGTCACCTGGGGCTTCTTCTTGGTCGGCACACGTCCATTGTGATCGCCGCCGCCCCTCACGCGTGCTGGCTGCTGACGGAGACGACCTCTCCGGTCATGTACGAGGAGTAGCCCGAGGCCAGGAACACGATGACGTTGGCCACCTCCCACGGCTCGGCGTACCGTCCGAAGGCCTCCCGCCCGGTCAGCTCCTGAAGGAGTTCGGGCGGGGCCGCCCTTGCCAGGTGGGGGTGCATGGCGAGGCTGGGCGAGACGGCGTTGACCCGCACGCCGAACGCGGCCGCCTCGATCGCCGCGCACCGGGTCAGCGCCATCACGCCCGCCTTCGCGGCCGCGTAGTGCGCCTGCCCCGCCTGGGCGCGCCAGCCCACCACCGAGGCGTTGTTGACGATCACTCCGCCGTGCCCGGGGTGGTCGCGGAAGTGCCGCAGGGCGGCCCGGGTGCAGCGGAAGGTGCCGTTCAGTGTCACGTCCAGTACGCGCGACCACTGCCCGTCGTCCATGTCGACGAGCTGTGAAGTGCCGCCGAGGCCCGCGTTGTTGACGAGGACGTCCAGCCGGCCGTGGGTGTCCCGAGCCGCCGTGAACAGCGCGCGCACCTGCTCCTCGTCGGTCACGTCGCAGGGCGTGGCGGCGACCCGGCCGGGGCCGAACTCCCCGGCGAGCCGCGCCGCGTGCTCCTCCAGCCGCCTCGGATGCGCGTCGCTGATCAGCACCCGCGCGCCCTCCTCCAGGAACCGGCGCGCGGTGGCACCGCCGATGCCCGTGCCGGCGGCCGCGGTGACGACGGCCGTGCGCCCGCTGAGCAGTCCGTGTCCGGGGACGTACGCCGGACCCTCGACGTCTGTCATACCGCCACGCTAACCTACCAAACACTTGTTAGGGAAGGTGCCGCACGACCGCCGGGAAGGGAGCGCACCGCCCGTGGACCTCGACCACTCCCCAGCCGAGGAGGCCTTCCGCGCCGAGGCGCGCGCCTGGCTGGCGGACCATGTGCCCGCGCGCCCGCTGCCCTCGCTGGAGACCGGCGAGGGCTTCGCGGCCCACCGCGCCTGGGAGGCCGAACTCGCCGCGGACCGCTGGTCGGTGGTCTCCTGGCCCGTGGAGTACGGCGGCCGGGGCGCGGACGTGATGCGCTGGCTGGTCTTCGAGGAGGAGTACTGGGCGGCGGGCGCCCCCGGCCGGGTGAGCCAGAACGGCATCGGCCTGCTCGCGCCCACCCTGTTCGAGCACGGCACCCCCGAGCAGCGGGCGCGTGTGCTCCCGCCGATGGCGACCGGCGAGGTGGTCTGGGCGCAGGCATGGTCCGAGCCGGAGGCCGGTTCCGACCTGGCCGCGCTGCGTTCCCGGGCGGTGCGCGCGGACGGCGGCTGGCTCCTGAGCGGACTGAAGACGTGGTCCTCGCGCGCGGCGTTCGCCGACCGCGCCTTCGGCCTGTTCCGCGGCGATCCCGGCGCGCCCAGGCCCCATCAGGGGCTCGTGTACGTGATGTTCGGCCTGCGGGACCCGGGGGTGACCGTCCGTCCGATCGGCCGCCTCGACGGCAGGCCCGCGTTCGCCGAGCTGTTCCTGGACGAGGTGTTCGTGCCCGACGAGGACGTCATCGGGGAGCCCGGCGAGGGCTGGCGGGTGGCGCTGTCCACGGCGGGCAGCGAACGCGGCCTCACCCTGCGCTCCCCCGGCCGTTACCTCGCCGCCGCGCGCCGGCTGCACACGCTGTGGCGCACGCTGGGCAGCCCGGAGCACGTGCGCGACCGGGTGGCCGACGCCCTGTCCGGCGCCCGCGCCTACCAGTTGTCCGCCTACGCCCAGGCCTCCCGCCTCATGGAGGGCGCCACCGTGGGCGCGGAGGCCAGCATGAACAAGGTCTTCTGGTCCGAGCTGGACCTCGCGCTGCACGAGACGGCCCTCGATCTGCTGGGCGAGGAGGGCCAGTTCGCGGACGGCCCGTGGTCCGAGGGGTATGTCTTCGCGCTGGCCGGGCCGATCTACGCGGGCGCCAACGAGGTGCAGCGCGACATCGTCGCCGAGCGGCTGCTCGGCCTGCCGAGGGGACGGCGCTGATGCGGTTCCTGCCGACCCCCGAACAACGCGAGTTCGCCCGCTCCCTGGACGCGATGCTGTCCGCCGCGGACACTCCGTCGGCCGTGCGGTCCTGGGCCGCCGGGGACCGCACGGCCGGGCGGGCGCTGTGGTCGCGCCTCGCCGACGCGGGGGTCTTCGCCCTGGCCGTACCGGAGTCCTGCGGCGGTGTGGGACCGCTGCCCGTGGAAGTGGCCGTGGCCTTCGTGGAACTGGGCCGCCACGCGGTGCCCGGCCCCCTGGTGGAGACGGTGCTCGCCGCCGCCCTGCTCGCCGGTGGGTCCGGACCGGACGCGGCGGCCGGGCTGCTGTCCGCACTGGCCTCGGGCAAGGCGATGGCCACGGTCGGGGCGCCCTACGCGCTGGACGGGGACGCCGCCGACGTCGTCCTCGTCCTCAGGGACGGCGGGGTCTGGCGGGCGCCCGGCGCACGGGACGCGCGCCCCTGCCTGGACCGCGCCCGCCGCCTGACCACTCCGCTGCCCGGTGGCGAACTGCTCCTGCCCCGCACGCCCCCGGCCGCCCTCCACTGGGCCCGCCTCGCCACGGCGGCCCAGGCGCTCGGCGTGGGTCTCACGCTGCTGGACCGCACGGTCGCCCATGTCGGACGGCGCGTCCAGTTCGGGGTGCCCATCGGCTCCTTCCAGGCCGTCAAGCACCGTCTGGCCGACGCCAGGATCGCCCTGGAGTTCGCCCGGCCCCTGCTGTTCGGCGCCGCGCTCACCATGGACCCGGCCGACGTCGCCGCCGCAAAGGCAGCGGCCTGCGAGGCGGCGTACACGACGGCGCGTACGGCACTGCAACTGCACGGCGCGATCGGCTACACGGCGGAGTGCGACCTGTCGCTCTGGCTCACCAGGGCCCGCGCGCTGCGCACCGCCTGGGGCGCGCCCCACGAGTGCCGCGCCACCGTCCTCGCCGCCGGACCACCGCACCACTGACCCCGGGCCACCGCACCACTGACCCGGGCCACCGGATCCGGGTCCCGCCCCCCGAGTGCTCAGTCCGCCCTCACGATCCCCTGGGCCCGCGCGGCCGCCAGCCACTTGGGGAACTCGCCCACGAGACGGTCGTACAGCTCCGCGTCCGGCATCGCCCGCGGTTCGCGGCCGGCGTGGAAGAAGCCGGCGTTGTCGACCACCCGCCTGCCGGGCACCGGCAGTTCGTCCAGGCGGCGCAGGAAGTCGAACTGCCGGCTGTGCGGATCGCCGAAGCCGATGAACTGCCAGAAGAGCGGGAGCCTGGCCGCCTTGCACAGATAGCGTTCCGCGGCGGCCCTGCTGGTGGGGCCGCCGTCGGTCTGGAAGACGACGAGGGCCGGGTCGGTGGCGCCGCTGTCGAGGTAGTGGTCGACGACGGCGTCCATCGCCAGGTGGTAGCCGGTCTGCCCCATGTGGCCGAGCGAGGCCACGATCCGCTCGACGCTGCCGCGGTGGTCGGCGAGCCCGATCTCGGCGACCGCGTCGATGTCGGTGGAGAAGAAGACCACCGGTACCCGCCCGTCGTCGTCCAGGTGCGCCGACAGGCCCAGCACCCGGTCGGCGAGCGCCTGCACGCTGCCGTCGCGGTAGTACGGCCGCATGGAACCGGAGTGGTCGAGGACGAGGTAGACGGCGGCGCGCTGCCCCTCCAGGCCGTGTCCGGCGAGCGAGGCCCCCGCCGTCTTGTACAGGCTGACCAGTGCGGGCGCGGTCTCCTCCACCTTGCTCAGACTGATCGCGGCCATGGCTCCCCCTCGGCGTGCGGACGTGCGACGACGCCTGCCCGGGTCCGGTCGGGGACAGGGCAGGCGTCGTCAGTGTTCCGTACGCCGTTGTACGGGACGTCCTCAGGGCCGCCGTCAGACCGCGAGCGCGCGGTCCGTCGGGCGGATGGGGGCCGGCAGGTCGCTGGCGCCGGTCAGGTACCGGTCGGCGCCGCGGGCGGCGGAGCGGCCCTCGGCGATCGCCCACACGATGAGCGACTGGCCGCGGCCGGCGTCACCGGCGACGAACACGCCCGGCACGTTGGTCTGGAAGTCGGCGTCGCGGGCGATGTTGCCGCGCTCGTCGAGCTCCAGGCCGAACTGCTCCACGAGGCCGTTCTGGCGGTCGGTGCCGGTGAAGCCCATGGCGAGGGTGACCAGCTGGGCGGGGATCTTGCGCTCGGTGCCCGGCTTCTGGGTCAGCTTGCCGTCGACGAACTCGACCTCGCTCATGTGCAGCCACTGGACGTTGCCGTCCTCGTCGCCCTCGAAGTGGGTGGTGGAGACGGCGTAGACCCGCTCGCCGCCCTCCTCGTGGGCGCTGGTGACCTTGTACAGCATCGGGAAGGTCGGCCACGGCTGGGAGACCGGGTTCCGCTCCTCGCCGGGCCGGGGCATGATCTCCAGCTGGGTGACGGAGGCCGCGCCCTGGCGGTGGGCGGTGCCCACGCAGTCCGCGCCGGTGTCACCGCCGCCGATGACGACGACGTGCTTGCCCTCGGCCGAGATAGGCGGGGTGACGTAGTCGCCCTCCTGCACCTTGTTGGCCAGCGGCAGGTACTCCATCGCCTGGTGGATGCCCTTGAGTTCGCGGCCGGGGACCGGCAGGTCGCGGGCGGTGGTGGCGCCGGCCGCGATGACGACCGCGTCGTAGCGCTTCTTCAGGTCGGTGGCCTTGATGTCGCGGCCGATCTCGACGCCGGTGCGGAAGCGGGTGCCCTCCGCGCGCATCTGCTCGATACGGCGGTTGATGTGCCGCTTCTCCATCTTGAACTCGGGGATGCCATACCGCAGGAGGCCTCCGACGCGGTCCGCGCGCTCGTAGACGGCGACCGTGTGGCCGGCCCGGGTCAGCTGCTGGGCGGCGGCCAGGCCCGCCGGGCCCGAGCCGATGACCGCGACGGTCTTGCCCGACAGGCGCTCGGGGATCCGCGGGGCGACGTCCCCGGTCTCCCACGCCTTGTCGATGATGGAGACCTCGACGTTCTTGATGGTGACCGGCGGCTGGTTGATGCCGAGCACGCACGCGGACTCGCACGGAGCGGGGCACAGACGGCCGGTGAACTCCGGGAAGTTGTTGGTGGCGTGCAGGCGCTCGGAGGCGGCGGCCCAGTCCTCGCGGTAGGCGTAGTCGTTCCACTCCGGGATGAGGTTCCCGAGCGGACAGCCGTTGTGGCAGAACGGGATGCCGCAGTCCATGCACCGGCTGGCCTGCTTGCTGATGATCGGCAGCAGGGAGCCGGGGACGTAGACCTCGTTCCAGTCCTTGACGCGCTCCTCGACGGGGCGGGACTTGGCGACCTCGCGGCCGTGGTTCAAAAAGCCCTTCGGGTCAGCCATTGATCGCCGCCTCCATCATCTTCTCGGTGATCGCGGTCTCGGGGAGACCGGCTCGCTCGGCGGCGTCCTTGGCGGCGAGCACTGCCTTGTACGTGCTGGGGATGATCTTGCTGAAGCGCTCCACGGCGGTGTCCCACTCGGCGAGCAGCTTCTCGGCGACGGTGGAGCCCGTCTCCTGCTGGTGGCGGCGGACCACGTCGTGCAGCCACTGCTTGTCCGCGTCGTCCAGCGCCTCGACGGAACCGAGGTTGCCGGCGTTGACGTTGTCGCGGTTCAGGTCGATCACGTAGGCGACGCCGCCGGACATGCCGGCCGCGAAGTTGCGGCCCGTCTCGCCGAGGACCACCGCGTACCCGCCGGTCATGTACTCGCAGCCGTGGTCGCCCACGCCCTCGGAGACGACCGTCGCGCCGGAGTTGCGGACGCAGAACCGCTCACCGGTCCGGCCGCGCAGGAACATCTCGCCGCCGGTCGCGCCGTAGGCGATCGTGTTGCCCGCGATGGTCGAGTACTCGGCGAGGTGGTCGGCCGCGCGGTCCGGGCGGACCACGATACGGCCGCCGGACAGGCCCTTGCCGACGTAGTCGTTGGCGTCGCCCTCCAGGCGCAGCGTGATGCCGCGCGGCACGAACGCGCCGAAGGACTGGCCTGCGGAGCCGGTGAAGGTGATGTCGATGGTGTCGTCGGGCAGGCCCGCGCCGCCGAACTTCTTCGTCACCTCGTGGCCGAGCATGGTGCCGACCGTGCGGTTGATGTTGCGGATGGCGACCTGGGCGCGCACCGGCTGGGCGTCGGCTGAGCCGGGCGCGGCCAGCGCGTCGGCGGCGAGCCTGATCAGCTCGTTGTCGAGCGCCTTCTCCAGGCCGTGGTCCTGGGCGATCACCTGGTGGCGGACCGCGCCCTCGGGCAGTTCGGGCACGTGGAACAGCGGCTCCAGGTTCAGGCCCTGCGCCTTCCAGTGGTCCACCGCGCGGGTCACGTCGAGGACCTCGGCGTGGCCGACGGCCTCCTCGATGGAGCGGAAGCCCAGTTCGGCCAGCAGCTCGCGGACCTCCTCGGCGATGAACCGGAAGAAGTTGACCACGTACTCGGCCTTGCCGGCGAAGCGCTCGCGCAGCACCGGGTTCTGGGTGGCGATGCCGACCGGGCAGGTGTCCAGGTGGCACACGCGCATCATGACGCAGCCGGAGACGACGAGCGGGGCGGTGGCGAAGCCGAACTCCTCGGCGCCGAGCAGCGCGGCGATGACCACGTCACGGCCGGTCTTCAGCTGGCCGTCGGTCTGGACGACGATCCGGTCGCGCAGGCCGTTGAGCAGCAGGGTCTGCTGGGTCTCGGCGAGGCCGAGCTCCCAGGGGCCGCCCGCGTGCTTCAGGCTCGTCAGCGGAGACGCGCCCGTGCCGCCGTCGTGGCCGGAGATCAGCACGACGTCCGCGTGGGCCTTGGACACGCCGGCCGCGACCGTGCCGACGCCGACCTCGGACACCAGCTTCACGTGGATGCGGGCGGCCGGGTTGGCGTTCTTCAGGTCGTGGATCAGCTGGGCCAGGTCCTCGATGGAGTAGATGTCGTGGTGCGGCGGCGGGGAGATCAGGCCCACGCCCGGCGTGGAGTGCCGGGTCCTGGCCACCCACGGGTACACCTTGTGGCCGGGCAGCTGGCCGCCCTCGCCGGGCTTGGCGCCCTGGGCCATCTTGATCTGGATGTCGTCGGCGTTGACCAGGTACTCGGAGGTGACGCCGAAGCGGCCGGAGGCGACCTGCTTGATCGCCGAGCGGCGCGCCGGGTCGTACAGGCGCTCCGGGTCCTCGCCGCCCTCACCGGTGTTGGACTTGCCGCCCAGCTGGTTCATGGCGATGGCGAGTGTCTCGTGCGCCTCCTTGGAGATGGAGCCGTACGACATGGCGCCGGTGGAGAAGCGCTTGACGATCTCGGAGACCGGCTCGACCTCCTCCACCGGGATCGGCGCGCGGCCGGAGGCGAAGCCGAACAGGCCGCGCAGCGTCATCAGGCGCTCGGACTGCTCGTTCACCCGGGAGGTGTACTTCTTGAAGATGTCGTAGCGGCCGGAGCGCGTGGAGTGCTGGAGCCGGAAGACGGTCTCGGGGTCGAACAGGTGCGGCTCGCCCTCGCGGCGCCACTGGTACTCGCCGCCGATCTCCAGCGCGCGGTGCGCGGGCGCGATGCCGGAGGCCGGGTAGGCCTTGGCGTGGCGGGCGGCGACCTCCTTGGCGATCACGTCGATGCCGACGCCGCCGATCTTGGTGGCGGTGCCGTTGAAGTACTTCTCCACGAAGGTCTCGTCCAGGCCGACGGCCTCGAAGACCTGGGCGCCGCGGTAGGAGGCGACGGTCGAGATGCCCATCTTGGACATGACCTTCAGTACGCCCTTGCCGAGGGCGTAGATGAGGTTGCGGATGGCCTTCTCGGGCTCGATGCCGGGGAGGAAGGTGCCCGCGCGGACCAGGTCCTCGACGGACTCCATGGCCAGGTAGGGGTTGACCGCGGCGGCGCCGTAGCCGATGAGCAGGGCGACGTGGTGGACCTCGCGGACGTCGCCGGCCTCGACCAGCAGGCCCACGTGGGTGCGCTGCTTGGTGCGGATGAGGTGGTGGTGGACGGCCGCGGTGAGCAGCAGCGACGGGATCGGCGCGTGCTCGGCGTCGGAGTGGCGGTCGGACAGGACGATCAGCCGGGCGCCGTTGCCGATGGCGGCGTCGGCCTCGGCGCAGATCTCCTCGATGCGCGCGGCGAGCGCGTCGCCGCCGCCGGAGACCCGGTACAGGCCGGAGAGGGTCGCGGCCTTGAAGCCGGGCATGTCGCCGTCGGCGTTGATGTGGATGAGCTTGGCCAGCTCGTCGTTGTCGATCACCGGGAAGGGCAGGGTGACCGAGCGGCAGGAGGCGGCCGTCGGCTCCAGCAGGTTGCCCTGCGGGCCGAGCGAGGAGCGCAGCGAGGTGACGAGCTCCTCGCGGATCGCGTCCAGCGGCGGGTTGGTGACCTGCGCGAACAGCTGGGTGAAGTAGTCGAAGAGCAGCCGCGGGCGCTCGGAGAGGGCGGCGATGGGCGAGTCGGTGCCCATGGAGCCGATCGGCTCGGCGCCGGTCTTGGCCATCGGCGCGAGGATGACGCGCAGCTCCTCCTCGGTGTACCCGAAGGTCTGCTGGCGGCGGGTGACCGAGGCGTGGGTGTGGACGATGTGCTCGCGCTCGGGCAGGTCCTCGAGCTCGATCTCGCCGGCCTCCAGCCACTCCTGGTACGGCTGCTCGGCGGCGAGGGCGGCCTTGATCTCGTCGTCCTCGATGATGCGGTGCTCGGCGGTGTCGACGAGGAACATGCGGCCCGGCTGGAGGCGGCCCTTGCGGACGACCCTGGCCGGGTCGATGTCGAGGACGCCGACCTCGGAGCCGAGGACGACGAGGCCGTCGTCGGTGACCCAGTAGCGGCCGGGGCGCAGGCCGTTGCGGTCGAGTACGGCGCCGACCTGGGTGCCGTCGGTGAAGGTGACGCAGGCGGGGCCGTCCCAGGGCTCCATCATCGTGGAGTGGAACTGGTAGAAGGCGCGCCGGGCCGGGTCCATGGAGTCGTGGTTCTCCCACGCCTCCGGGATCATCATCAGCACCGAGTGCGGCAGCGAGCGGCCGCCGAGGTGGAGCAGCTCCAGGACCTCGTCGAAGGAGGCGGAGTCGGAGGCGTCGGGGGTGCAGATCGGGAAGATCCGCTCCAGGTTGTCCTTGCCGCCGAACAGCTGCGAGGCGAGCTGGGACTCGCGGGCGACCATCCAGTTGCGGTTGCCCTTGACGGTGTTGATCTCACCGTTGTGGGCGACGAAGCGGTAGGGGTGCGCGAGCGGCCAGCTCGGGAAGGTGTTGGTGGAGAAGCGGGAGTGGACGAGCGCGATCGCGGAGGCGAAGCGGCGGTCGGACAGGTCAGGGAAGAACGGCTCGAGCTGGCCGGTGGTCAGCATGCCCTTGTAGACGAGGGTGCGGGCCGACAGGGAGGGGAAGTAGACGCCGGCCTCGCGCTCGGCGCGCTTGCGCAGGACGAACACCTTGCGGTCCAGGGCGATGCCCTCGCTCACGCCGTCGGTGACGAACAGCTGGCGGAAGACCGGCATGGTGGAGCGGGCGGTGGCGCCGAGCAGTTCGGGGGCGACCGGGACCTCGCGCCAGCCGAGGACGGTCAGGCCCTCGTCGGCGGCGATCGTCTCGATGCGTGAGACGGCGTCCTCGGTGCCGTCCTCGGGCAGGAAGGCGATGCCGACCGCGTAGCCGCCCGCGGCGGGCAGCTCGAATCCGGCCACCTCGCGCAGGAAGGCGTCGGGCACCTGGGAGAGCAGGCCCGCGCCGTCGCCGGAGTCGGGCTCGGAGCCGGTGGCGCCGCGGTGCTCGAGGTTGCGCAGAACCGTGAGCGCCTGCTCGACCAGCGCATGGCTCGCCTCGCCGGTGAGGGTGGCCACGAAGCCGACGCCGCAGGCGTCGTGCTCGTCGCGGGGGTCGTACATACCCTGCGCAGCAGGGCGAGCATCCATGAACGACCAGTTCTGGCCACTCGCGGAATGCTGGGACGGCTGGCGCGGCGTACGCATCGGCTCTCCCGTCGTCGTCATCTGGCATGTGCTGGTGCCGAGGGACGACGTTGGCCCTCTGCGTAAGTGCGAAATTTCGTGCAGGTTACATGATGGAAGGATTCTCGGGAAGCGGATACTCCGTTCCAGCATGCGGACACCGCGGGTCGGCGGCGGAGGGATTTCCGCGCCCGGCGGTGTGGAGACTGTGGGGCCGGAGAGGACGGGATCGGTCGGATCGGTGTCCGTGACGGCCCTGAGGGGGGACGGGGAGAGCGGTGTCCGCCCGCCCCGCGGGTGCGCGGCAGGCCTCATTGCCCACAGCGCTTACGGCTCATGCCCGGTGGTCACGCAGTCGAAACCAGCGAGTAACGGGTACTTATACGGCAGAGCGTATATGTCCCGGGCACGTCATCCTACGGCCGTTCCGAACAGGGTGCCCAGGGCGTACGTCACACCGGCGGCGGCCCCGCCGAGGGCGAGCTGGCGCAGGCCGCTGTACCACCAGGTGCGCGCGGTCACCTTGGCCACCACCGCACCGCAGGCGAACAGGCCGGCGAGGGCGAGCAGCAGGGCCGGCCACAGGGCCGTGGCGCCCAGCAGGTAGGGCAGCACCGGCAGCAGCGCGCCCAGCGCGAAGGACCCGAAGGAGGAGACCGCCGCGACCAGCGGGGAGGGCAGCTCGCCCGGGTCGATGCCCAGTTCCTCGCGGGCGTGTATCTCCAGGGCCTGCTCGGGGTCCTCGGACAGCTGCCGGGCGACCTCGCGGGCCAGTTCGGGCTCCACGCCCCGCGCCACGTACAGCGCGGCGAGCTCGTCCTCCTCGTCCTGCGGGTGCTTGCGCAGTTCGCGCCGCTCGACGTCCAGCTCCGCCTCGACCAGCTCGCGCTGGGAGGCCACGGAGGTGTACTCGCCGGCGGCCATGGAGAAGGCGCCGGCGGCCAGGCCGGCGAGTCCGGTGAGGATGATGGTGTGCTGGCTGACGGCGCCGCCCGCGACGCCGGTCATCAGGGCGAGGTTGGAGACCAGGCCGTCCATCGCACCGAAGACCGCGGGGCGCAGCCAGCCACCGTTGACATCGCGGTGCGTGTGGTTGTCGCGGTGCGCGACGTGGAGCGTCGCCTCGGTGTCGAGGATGGCCATGAGTTGTCCCCCAGGGGCGTGAAGCTTAGGCAAGGCTTGCTTTTGGACGAGTTCTACTTTTCGACAACACGGAACCTACGCCTGAAATTTCTCCCCCGCCAGCAAGGAAAGGCTGGGCTAACCTGCGGTTTTGTCGCTTATCGCTCTTATGAGCAGAGAGCTGTTCAGATGTCGTACGGGTGACACCGCGCCCCGAAAGGCTGCGCGGCGGCCTCCACCGGGGACAGATCCGCCAAGGGTCTCGCGCCCGCTCCCGCGCCCCCGGAGAGGAGAGCCCGCGATGCGCCCGGCGACCGCCTCTCCCCCGGCCTCCACTCCTCCCGCCGCCGTGTCGCAGCGCGCGCGGGCGCGCGGGGCGCTGCTCGGCCTCGCCGTGGGGGACGCGCTCGGGGCGCCCGCGGAGAACCTGGAACCGTCCGGGATCCGGGCCCGCTGGGGCCGCATCACGGGCTACGTCAGCGAGTTCCCGGCCGGCACCGACGACACCGAGTACGCCCTGTTCTCCGGCCTGCTGCTGGCCCGGCACGGCGCCGCGCTCACTCCCGCGCTGGTGGAGGCGGCCTGGCGGGAGCTGATCGCCGGCCGCGCCCAGGGCGCCTTGCGGGGCGCCGGGTTCAGCGAGCGGGGCACGCTGGAGAACCTCGGCCGGGGCCTGCACGCGCCCGCCTCCGCCCAGCACCGGCATCCCTGGAGCGACGGGCTCGCCATGCGGGCGGCGCCCTTCGGGGTGTTCGCCGCCGGGCGCCCCGCGGAGGCCGCCCGGCTGGCCGCGATCGACGGCGCGGTCAGCCACGAGGGCGAGGGCATCCACGGCGGCCGGGCGGTGGCGGCGGGGGTCGCGGCGGCGATGGCGGGCGCGCCGCCGGTCGCGGTCGTGGCGGCCGGGCTCGCCGCGGTGCCGGACGACTCCTGGACCGCGCGTTCACTACGCCGGGCCGTGGCGGTGGCCCACCGCGGCGAGGACGCGATCCGCTCCGCGGCGGTCGTGACCGGCTATCCGTGGACCGACCTGGCCCCGGAGGCGGTGGCCCTCGCCTTCGGCGCCTACGCCGCCGCCGACGGCGACTTCCGCGGGGCGGTCCTCACCGCCGTGAACATGGGCCGTGACGCCGACACCACGGCCGCGATAGCCGGCGCCCTCGCGGGCGCCACCCGCGGCGCCGCCGCCGTCCCCGCCGAGTGGTCGGCCCCCATCGGCCCGGCCCTCGGCAACTGCCTCCCGGCGATGAGGGGCCGGCATGTGCTGGAACTGGCGGACGCGCTGCTGGCGAGGGCGGCGGAGGAAGGTGCGCTCGCCCGGGCGCAGGCGCCCGTACGGCCGGAGACCGTGGACGCGGAGGAGCTCGCAGCGCCAGAGGTCGTGGCGGAGGAGCTCGTAGGGCCAGAACTCGTAGCGGAGGAGCTCGTACGGCCGGAGCCTGTCCCGCGCCGTGAAGCGGACCCGGCGGCGGGGCCCGGCCGCTACGTCCTCACGGCGGACGACGGCGAGGCCGGACCGTGACCCGCCGCGTGGAGGGACTGCTGCTGGGCCTGGCCGCGGGCGACGCCGCCGGCTGGCCCGCCACGCGGCACCGCGCCGCCCGGATGCCCGGCTGGACCCGCCGCCTCACCCGGGAACTGGACACCTTCGCCGAGCACAACGCGACGACCACCCTCCCCGTCCCCCTCGCCCTCAACCAGTCCCCGGCCCCGCTCCGCCTGGGCCCGTCCGACGACGCGGAGTGGGCAGCGTTCGCGGCCCAGGCGCTGCTGCGTGCCGCCGCCGGGGGCGGACCCCGCGATCCCTGCGGAACCTGCGATCCCTCCGCGGCCTCCGGACCCTCCGGGCCCTGCGAGTGCCCCGAGTACCGCGACTGCCCCGAGTGCCGCGACTGCCCCGAGTGCCGCGATGTCGGCGGGAGCGAGCGGGACCGCCGGATCCGTACGGCGATCGATCTGGCGTGGGGCGCGGTGGCCGATGAGGTCGCCGGGGTGGCGATCGGGGCCGAGGGCGACGGCGTCACGCCGTTGCGGGCGCGGATCTCCGTCCGGGCCGGGGCGGGGAATCTGGCCGCCGGGATACGGCCGCCCGCCGCCGGGCACGACAACCCGCACTACTTCGACGACGCGGCCTGTGTCCGGGCCTGTGCCCTGGGCGTGGCCCACCCCGGCGACCCCCGGCGGGCGGCCGCGCTGGCCGAGTTCGACGCCCGTTACACCCAGGACGGCGACGGGGTGCACGGGGCCCGGGCGATGGCGGCGGCGGTCGCCTCGGCGCTGGCCGGCGCCAAGGCCGCGGAGTGCGTCACGGCGGCGCTCGCCGAGCTGCCCGGGGCGAGCGAGATCGGGCGCAACGCCCGCCACGCGCTGGACCTCGCCGCCACCTGCGACAGCGCGTTCGCGCTGGTGCCGCTGCTGGAGCACCGGATCGTGGACCACGTCTACGGCTACGGCGTCGCGGCCGCCGAGACCGTTCCGGTCGCGCTCGCGCTGACGTGGGCGGCCGGCGGCCGGATCGCTGAGGCGCTGCCCGCGGCGGCCTGCCTGTCCCGGCTCGCCGACTCCGCGCCCGCCCTCACCGGGGCCCTCACCGGCGCGCTGGGCGGCGCCGAGGCGGTCCCGCGGCCGTGGCGGGACGCCTGCCGCACCCTCTCCGGTTGCGTCCTGCCCCGGTTGGCCGGAACGGATCTGGTGGAACTCGCCGGACTCCTGGAAGCCGCACAACCGGCCCCACCAGGAGGATGATTCCGGGCATGACGCCCAAAGGAGAACAGAGCCGAGGCGCGGTCCGCAGCGCCCCCGGCCCCAGTGCCGCCGGGGGCGCGACGCTGGAGGAGCGGATCACCGGCGCGCTCGTCGGCGCGGCCGTCGGCGACGCGCTCGGCGGTCCCGTCGAGGGGTACTCCCCCGACCAGATCCTCCAGCGCCACGGCGGCCGCGTGCACGGCGTGGTCGGCCCCTGGCACGGCGACGACTGGCGCACCGCGCGCCCCCTCGCCCCGTACCACAAGGGCGACGGACACGTCACCGACGACACCCTCATGACCCACGCCCTGGTACGGGTCTACGCCCGGGTCCGCGACCACCTGGACGCCTACGCCCTCGCCGACCACCTGGTCCCGGACCTGATGACCAACCCGCGCTGGATCCCCGAGCTGGAGGCGGAGGCGCTGCCGCTGCACCGGGTCTTCCTCGCGGAGAAGTGGCTGGTGGCCCGGCTGCACTACGGCCACGCCGACCCCCGCGAGGCCGGCGTCGGCAACATCGTCAACTGCGGGGCCGCGATGTACATGGCCCCGGTCGGCCTGGTCAACGCGGCCGACCCGCGCGCGGCCTACGCCGAGGCCCTGGACGTGGCTGGCGCCCACCAGTCCTCCTACGGCCGCGAGGCTGCGGGCGTGTTCGCGGCGGGCGTGGCGGCGGCCTGCGCGCCGGGGGCCACCGCGGACTCGGTGGTGGCGGCCTGTCTGTCCCTGGCCAAGGACGGCACCCGGACCGCGATCGAGAGGGTCTGCGAAGAGGCCACCCGGCACTCGGACTTCGAGTCGGCGCTGGCCCCGCTGCGGCAGGCCGTCGCGCCGTACGACACGGTCGGCCCCGACTACCGCAGCCCCTCGCTCGGCGCCCGCCGCCCGTCCCGGCTGCACGCGATCGAGGAACTGCCCGTCGCGCTGGGCATGCTGACGGTGGCGGGCGGCGGCTACGGCGAGACCGTCCTCGGCGCGGTGAACTACGGGCGCGACTGCGACTCCATCGCGACGATGGCCGGGGCGCTGGCGGGAGCGCTGGGCTCGCCGGTCCCGGAGGACTGGGCGAAGACGGTGGCCGAGGCCAGCCGCCTGGACCTGTGGGAACCGGCGCGCACACTGACCGGGGTGGCCCGGGAGGTCTTCGCCGCGGACGTACGCCGACGGCGCGCCCACGAGCGGGCGTTCGCCGCGATGGGAGGCGCGCGATGCTCCGACTGACCTGGGTCCAGCCGGAGGACCTGCTCGGCCACGAACTGCGCCAGGCCGTGCAGGACGGCCGCGAACCGGCCGCCGTCGCGGCCCGGTGGCGGGCCGCCGGCGGCCCCGAAGCACCGGCCCGGGCGGGCGCCTCGCCGCAGCGCGCCTCACGCTACCTGCGCCTGCTGGCGGAGGACCTGCTGGACGAACTGGCCGAGCTGCCCAGCCGGTTGGCGGACGCCGAGCCGACCGGCCTCGGCGCGATCATCTCCCTGTGCCCCGACTGGCCGGCCCCGCCGGCCCGCGGCCGTGCGGACGCTCCCGGCCCCGGCCGGCTGGAGGCCGCCTGGCTCGGGCGGGCCGCCGGGTGCCTGCTCGGCAAGCCCGTCGAGAAGCTGCCCCTGGACGGCATCCGCCAACTCGCCCGCGCCACCGGCAACTGGCCGCTGACCACCTGGTTCACGGGGCGTGGCGTCCCCGAGGACCTGGCCGCCAAGTACCCGTGGAACACCCGCTCGGCCGCCACGAGCCTCGCCGAGAACATCGACGGCATGCCCGAGGACGACGACCTCGACTACGCGCTGCTCAACCTCCTGCTGCTGCAACGCCACGGCCGCGACTTCACCACCACCGACGTGGCCCGCCTCTGGCTGGACGAACTGCCCGCCGGGCGCGCCTTCACCGCCGAACGCGTCGCCTACCGCAACCTCCTCCTCGGCATCGACCCCCCGCACACCGCCCGCCACCGCAACCCCTTCCGCGAGTGGATCGGCGCCCTGATCCGCGCCGACGTGCACGGCTGGACCAACACCGGTGACCCGGCGGCCGCCGCCGCCCAGGCGCACCGCGACGCCACCCTCACCCACACCGCCAACGGCGTCTACGCCGCGATGTTCACGGCCGCCGTGATCGCGGCCGCGGCGGCCGGTGACCGGGACGTGCACGGCTGCCTCGCCACCGGTCTGAGCGTCGTACCGCCCGGCTCCCGCCTCGCCCGCGCGGTCCGCCAGGGCGTCCGACTCGCCGCGGAGCACACCGACTTCGACACGGTCGTCGACGAGCTCCACGCCACGTACTCCGGCACCTTCCACTGGGTCCACGCCGTTCCCAACACCGCGCTGATCGCGGCGGCCCTCACGCACGCGGACGGCGACTTCACGGGCTCCGTGTGCCGGGTGGTCTCCGGCGGCTGGGACACCGACTCCTGCGGCGCGACCGCCGGTTCGGTCGCGGCCCTCCTCGCCGGTTCCCCCGCCGCCCTGCCCGACCGCTGGACGGCGCCGCTGAAGAACCGGCTCGCCACCTCCGTCGGCGACTTCAACGGCACCGGCTTCGACACCCTGGCCCGGCTCACCCACCTGGAGGCGCTGCGCCCATGACGCCGCAACCGCCCGTCCCCGAGCCCCCCGCACAGGCGTTACCGGAACCCGCCGCGCCCCTCGCCGGGCTCAGGGTGCTGGATCTCGCCACCCTGTTCGCGGGACCCATCGCCGCCATGATGCTCGGCGACTTCGGCGCCGAGGTCGTCAAGGTGGAGCACCCGGCCAAGCCGGACCCCTCCCGCGGCCACGGCCCGGCGAAGAACGGCGTCGGCCTGTGGTGGAAGATGCTCGGCCGCAACAAGCGCACCATCACCCTGGACCTGTCCAAGCCGGGCGGCCGCCGCACCCTGCTGCGCCTGGCCGCCACCGCGGACGTCGTCATCGAGAACTTCCGCCCCGGCACCCTGGAGCGGTGGGAGCTGGGCTGGCCGGAGCTGTCCGCGGCCAACCCGCGCCTGGTGCTCGCCCGGGTCACCGGCTTCGGCCAGTTCGGCCCCTACGCCTCCCGCCCCGGCTTCGGCACCCTGGCCGAGGCGATGAGCGGCTTCGCGGCGATCACCGGCGAACCGGACTCCCCGCCCACGCTCCCGCCGTTCGGGCTCGCCGACTCGATCGCGGGCCTGGCGACGGCGTACGCGGTGATGACGGCGCTCGCCGCGCGGGAGCGCACCGGCGAGGGGCAGATCGTCGACATGGCGATCATCGAGCCCATCCTGACCGTCCTCGGCCCCCAGCCCCTCTGGTTCGACCAGCTCGGCTACGTCCAGCCCCGCACCGGCAACCGCACCCAGAACAACGCCCCGCGCAACACCTACCGCACCTCCGACGGCACCTGGGTCGCGGTGTCCACCTCGGCCCAGTCGGTGGCGGAGCGCGTGCTGCGGCTGGTGGGCCGCCCGGAGCTGATCGACGAGCCGTGGTTCGCGACCGGCGTCGAACGGGCCGCGCACGCCGACGTGCTCGACGAGGCGGTCGGCGGCTGGATCGCCCGGCACACCCGGAGCGAGGTGATGGAGGCCTTCGAGAAGGCCGAGGCGGCCATCGCGCCGATCCAGGACGTCCGGGACGTGATGGCCGACCCGCAGTACCAGGCCCTCGGCAGTCTGACCACGCTGTACGACCCGCAGCTCGGCCGGATGCGCATGCAGAACGTCCTGTTCCGGCTCTCCGCCACCCCCGGCGCGATCCGCTGGGCGGGCCGCCCGCACGGCGCCGACACCGACGCGGTGCTGACGGAGCTGGGCCTGACCCCGGAGGAGCTGGCCGCGCTGCGCGCGGAGGGCGCCCTGTGACGGCCACCGCCCCCTTCCCGCTGACCTGGCTCTACGTTCCCGGCGACCGCCCCCACATCGTGGCCAAGGCGCTGTGCAGCGGGGCCGACGTGGTGGTGATCGACCTGGAGGACGCGGTCGCGCCCGACCGCAAGGAGTACGCCCGCTCCGCCACCACCGAGCTGCTGAGCGAACCGCCGCCGGTCCCGGTGCACGTGCGGATCAACGCCGTGGACAGCCCCCTCGCGGCCGCCGACCTCGCGGCGGTGGCCCACCGGCCCGGCCTGGCCGGCCTGCGCGTGCCCAAGGTGACCGCGCCCGAGCAGATCGTGCGCGTCGCCCTGGCCACCGACCCCGCCACCGCCTGGGCGCGTCCGGGCGCCGCGAGGGCCGCCCACGCCCTCGGACCGGGGCCGCCGCTCTACGCCCTCCTGGAGACCGCCCTGGCCATCGAGCGCGCCCACGCCATCGCCTCCGCGCACCCGTCGCTGTGCGGAGTCTCGATCGGGGAGGCGGATCTGCGGGCCGACCTGGGCGTGCGGCAGGACTCGGGTCTTGACTGGTGCCGGGCCCGGGTCGTGGTGGCCGCGCGGGCGGCCGGCCTGCCGCCGCCCGCCCAGTCGGTGCACCCCGACATCCGCGACCTGGAGGGCCTGGCCGCCTCCTGCGCGCACGGCCGCGCCCTGGGCTTCCTCGGCCGGGCGGCCATCCACCCCCGCCAGCTTCCGATCATCGAGCGCGCCTATCTGCCGACCGACCGCGAGCTGGAGGAGGCCGAGACGATCATCAAGGCGGCCACCACGGACCGGGGCGCGCAGGCGCTCCCGGACGGCCGCTTCGTGGACGCGGCCGTGGTGGCCGCGGCCCGGCGCACCCTGGCCCTGGCCCGCAGACGCTGACCGCGCGCGGCGAGGGCGCCCCGGTGCTTCTCCGGGGCGCCCTCGTCCGCCTACGACTGCTCCACGGCCGCTCTACGGCCGTCCTGCGGCTGTTCTACGGCCGCACGTCAGCCCTGTTGCGCCGATCCGGCGCCGTCCTTGACGCCGACGTCGTCGCGTGGAGCGGAGTCCGGGTGCTCCTTGTCCCCGTCGCCGGCGGCCCCGGCCTTCTCGTCCGCCGCCTCGGTCCCGGAGCCGGACTCGGCGGACTCGGCGGACTCGCCGGACTCCTCGCCCTCGATGTCGCCCGCGCCCGGCTCGACCTCGGCCTCGCGGCCCGGCCGCTTCTTGGCGGACACCCAGATGTAGACCACCGCGAGCAGGAAGACGGCCAGCGCCGTCCAGTCGTTCAGCCTCAGGCCGAGGATGTGGTGGGCGTCGTCCACGCGCATGTACTCGATCCAGCCGCGGCCCACGCAGTACGCGGCGACGTACAGGGCGAAGGCCCGGCCGTGGCCCATGTTGAACCGGCGGTCGGCCCAGATGACCAGGAGGGCGACGCCGACGCACCACAGCGACTCGTACAGGAACGTCGGGTGGTAGTACCCCGGCACCCGTCCCTCGGCCGAGGAGGTGATGTGCAGCGCCCACGGAACGTGCGTCGGACGACCGTACAGCTCCTGGTTGAACCAGTTGCCCCAGCGGCCGATCGCCTGCGCGAAGGCGATGCCCGGCGCGACGGCGTCGGCGTAGGCGGGCATGGAGATGCCCCGGCGCCGGGCGCCGATCCACGCGCCCAGCGCGCCGAGCGCGATGGCGCCCCAGATGCCGAGGCCGCCCTGCCACACCTTGAAGGCGTCCACCCAGTCACGGCCGTCGCTGAAGTACAGCTCGTAGTCCGTGATCACGTGGTAGAGCCGGCCGCCGACCAGGCCGAAGGGCACGGCCCAGACCGCGATGTCGGCCACCGTGCCGGCCCGGCCGCCGCGGGCGATCCAGCGCTTGTTGCCGAGCCAGACGGCGACGAAGACGCCGATGATGATGCAGAACGCGTAGCCGCGCAGCGGAATGGGGCCGAGGTACAGCACCCCGCGCGACGGGCTGGGAATGTAGGCAAGTTCCATGGCAGGGTCGACGCTACCGCAGCCGGAGCGGGCCCACGTCGGGCAGCCCGGCTACGGGTCCATAACAGGCGGCCCGCCGCACGCCCCTCCACCGCTCACTGTTCCCTGTCATCCCTGGTCCGCCGCTTCCACCGTCTGCTTGAGCTTCGCCGGGGTCATCGTGCGGTCCTGGATGATGTTCTTGCCGTTGAGGAGCACCGTCGGGGTGCCCGAGAAGCCGCCGGCCTGGAAGGCCTGGTGGGACTTGTCGACCCAGGCGTCGTGCGTGCCGTTCTTCACGCAGGTGCGGAAGGCCGGGGTGTCCAGGCCGCTCACCTTGCCGGCGAGGGCGATCAGCTTGCCGTTGTCCGCGTAGGCGTCGTCGGTCTCCTTGGGCTGGTTCTCGTAGAGCACGTCGTGGTACGCGGAGAACTTGCCGGCGTCCTGGGCGCAGGCCGCGGCGTTCGCCGCGCGCAGCGAGCCGGTGCCGCCGAGGTTGCCGTCGATCAGCCGGACCAGGTGGTACTCGACCCGCAGCTTCCCGGCGTTCGTCAGCTCGTGGATCGTCGGCCGGTAGACCGTCTCGAAGGCCTGGCAGGCCGGGCAGCGGAAGTCCTCCCACACGGTGAGCGTCGACTTGGCGCCGTCCTTGCCGACCGGGATGGCGAGGCTGTCCTTGCCCTGCGCGCCCGAGGGGGCGACGGCCGGGCCCGCCTTGGCCGGCTTGCTCTTGCCGGAGTTCGCGGCGACCACGCCGATCACCGCGGCCAGGCCGAGGACGCAGACGACGCTCGCACCCACGATCAGTGTGCGCCGTCGCCGCTCGGCGGCCTTGTGCTTGTCGCGCTCGGCCGCCAGCCGGTCCCTGGCGGTGCGCTTTCCGTGCTGGTTCTTCTCGCTCACACCCCCTGAACGAACCGGGGAGGCGCATTGCGCCTCCCCGGTCCCAGGTCCACCCCTTCGAGTGATCGTGGCGTCTACGCCCGCCCGCGCACCCCGGCCGCCAGCTCGCCCGCGAGGGCGCGCACCGCCTCCAGGCCGGCCGCCTCGTCCGGAGCGTCCAGCATCCGCTTGACGAAGGCAGAGCCGACGATCACGCCGTCGGCGAACCCGGCGACCTCGGCGGCCTGGGCGCGGCTGGAGACGCCGAGGCCGACGCAGACCGGAAGGCCGGTCCCGGTGGCGCGGGTGCGCTCCACCAGGTCCTGAGCCTGCGCGCCGACCGACTCACGGGTGCCGGTGACGCCCATGAGCGAGGCGGCGTAGACGAAGCCGGAGCCGGCCGCGGTGATCTCGGCGAGCCGCTGGTCCTTGCTGCTGGGCGCCACCACGAAGACGGTCGCGAGGCCGTGCTTCTCGGCGTGCTCCCGCCACAGCGCCGACTCCTGGACCGGCAGGTCGGGCAGGATGCACCCGGCGCCGCCCGCCTCGGCGAGCTCACTGGTGAACCGCTCGACGCCGTAGCGGTCGATCGGGTTCCAGTACGTCATGACGAGCACCGGCTTGCCGGTCGCCGCGTGGGCCTCGCGGACCGTGCGCATGACGTCGGCGATCCTGACCCCGCCGCGCAGGGCGATGTCGTCGGCGGTCTGGATGACCGGGCCGTCGAGCACCGGGTCGCTGTGCGGCAGCCCGACCTCCACGACGTCCGCGCCGCCGTCGAAGACGGCCCTGATCGCCTCGATGCCGCCGTCCACGGTGGGGAAGCCGGCCGGGAGGTAGGCGATGAGCGCCGAGCGGCCCTCCGCCTTGGCGCCCGCGAGGGTGTCCGTCAACAGCTGGATGTTGCCGCTCACTTGGCGTCCCCCTCGATCTCGGCGGTGTCGGCGGCGTCCGCGGCCACCTCGGCGTCGGTGTCGTACAGCCCGAAGTACCGGGCCGCGGTGTCCATGTCCTTGTCGCCGCGTCCGGAGAGGTTGACCACGATCAGCCCCTGCGCGCCGAGCTCCCGGCCGACCTCGAGGGCGCCGGCCAGGGCGTGGGCGCTCTCGATCGCCGGGATGATGCCCTCGGTGCGCGACAGCAGCCGCAGCGCCTGCATCGCCGCGTCGTCGGTGACCGCGCGGTACTCGGCGCGCCCCGAGTCCTTCAGGTAGGAGTGCTCGGGGCCGATGCCCGGGTAGTCCAGGCCGGCCGAGATGGAGTACGGCTCGGTGATCTGGCCCTCGTCGTCCTGGAGGACGTAGGACCGGGAGCCGTGCAGGATGCCGGGCTCGCCGGCGGTCAGGGTCGCCGCGTGCTCGCCGGTCTCCACGCCGTGCCCGGCGGGCTCGCAGCCGATGAGGCGTACGCCCTCGTCGGGGATGAACGCGTGGAAGAGGCCGATGGCGTTGGAGCCGCCGCCGACGCAGGCGATCGCCGCGTCGGGAAGGCGCCCGGCGCGCTCGAGGAGCTGGCGGCGTGCCTCGACGCCGATGACCCGGTGGAAGTCGCGGACCATGGCCGGGAAGGGGTGCGGGCCGGCCACGGTGCCGAACAGGTAGTGGGTGCGGTCGACGTTGGCGACCCAGTCGCGGAACGCCTCGTTGATGGCGTCCTTCAGGGTGCGGCTGCCGGACTTCACGGCCACGACCTCGGCGCCGAGCATGCGCATCCGGGCCACGTTCAGCGCCTGGCGCCGGGTGTCGATCTCGCCCATGTAGATCGTGCAGTCCAGGCCGAACAGCGCGCAGGCGGTGGCGGTGGCCACGCCGTGCTGTCCGGCGCCGGTCTCCGCGATCACCCGGGTCTTGCCCATGCGCTTGGTGAGCAGGGCCTGGCCCAGCACGTTGTTGATCTTGTGCGAGCCGGTGTGGTTGAGGTCCTCGCGCTTGAGGAAGACACGGGCGCCGCCCGCGTGCTCCGCGAAGCGCGGCACCTCGGTCAGGGCGCTGGGGCGCCCGGTGTAGTGGACGAGCAGGTCGTCGAGTTCGCGCGCGAACTCCGGGTCGGCCTTCGCCTTGTCGTACTCGACGGCGACCTCGTCCACGGCGGCGACGAGCGCCTCCGGGATGAACTTGCCGCCGAAGGCGCCGAAGTAGCCCTCGGCGCTGGGCACCTGACCGGTGGGGTCAGGGAAGAAGAAATCGCTGGGCATGCCAGAACCTCACGGTGGGTGTGCGTGAAAAGACACTGATCGCCGTGGGGGCGGAGCCTGTCGTGCGACCTCAGGCCGGGTGCGGCCGGTCGCGCGCTTCCCCGCGCCCCTGCGGGGCGCGCTGCCATCGGCGTCCGTTCACCTGCCCGGGTTCGTCGCCGATGACGTACCGCACGCGGCGGCCGTGGACACGCCTCGCGGGGGCACGGCAGCCCCTGGGGCGGCAGCCGCGCGCCAGGCGGGCGTGCCGGTCCACGGTCGTCACGGTGGCAGTCATCGGGGCCAGCCTACCGGCGTCTCAGCCCCGGCCGTGCCGCAGCGCGGGGTGGGCCCCGGCGGCGACCAGGTCGGCGACCGCGGTCTTCGGGTCGCGGCCGGTGACCAGGGACTCGCCGACCAGGACGGCGTCGGCGCCGGCGTTGGCGTAGGCGATCAGGTCGTGCGGGCCGCGGACGCCCGACTCGGCGACGCGGACGAGGTGGCCGGGGATCTCCGGCGCGACCCGCTCGAAGGTGCCGCGGTCGACCTTGAGCGTCTTGAGGTTACGCGCGTTGACGCCGATCACCTTGGCTCCGGCGTCCACCGCGCGCTCCACCTCCTCCTCGTCGTGCACCTCGACGAGCGGGGTGAGCCCGATGGACACCGCGCGCTCGATCAGCGACTCCAGGGCCGGCTGGTCGAGGGCGGCGACGATGAGCAGGGCGAGGTCGGCGCCGTAGGCCCGCGCCTCCCACAGCTGGTACGAGGTGACGATGAAGTCCTTGCGCAGCACCGGGATGTCGACGCGGGCGCGGACGGCCTCGAGGTCGGCCAGCGAGCCGCCGAAGCGCCGCTGCTCGGTCAGCACGGAGATGACGGAGGCGCCGCCCGCCTCGTAGTCCGCGGCCAGACCGGCCGGGTCGGCGATGGCGGCCAGCGCGCCCTTGGACGGGCTGGAGCGCTTGACCTCGCAGATCACCCTGACGCCGTCGCCCTTGAGCGCGGCCACCCCGTCCTTGGCGGCGGGTGCCTTGGCCGCGCGCTCCTTGAGCTCGTCGAGGCTGACGCGCGCCTGCCGCTCCGCGAGGTCGGCACGGACTCCGTCGATGATCTCGTCGAGCACACTCACGCGAGCGGCCCCCTTCCAGACGGTTGACTTATCCAGCGGGTGGAACGGCCCCGGCCCTTCCGCTGCCGCATCCGGCGGATCCGGTGGATCAAGCGGACGAAACCGGTGGTCACTGCGATGGTATCCGGAGTGGGGCACCGGCCTCGCATCCGGTGGACGGCGGTCCCACTACCTGGACATACGCCGGCCGATCAAGGGTGGAGCAGGCCGCCGAAGGGCAGGTTCCGGACAACGGTGAACGCCAGCAGCAGCCCGCCCAGGGCCCACAGGTGGGCGGGCCGGGGTTCGAGGCGCGGCGGCCGCCCGCGGGCGGCGCGGCAGGCCCACACGGTCCAGACCACTGCGAAGGCCAGGTATCCGGCGACGGCCGCCGCGTTGTCGTGCAGGGCGGCGGCGAAGTCGCCGTGCACGAAGGCGTGGGCGCTGCGCAGGCCGCCGCAGCCGGGGCAGTAGATCCCGGCGTACCGCAGGAGGGGGCAGACCGGGTAGTGGCCGGGCTGGTTGGGGTCCACGGCTCCGACGTAGGCGAAGGCGGCGGCCACGGCGGCCAGGACCGCGAGGGGAACCCCGAGCCGCCGCACCGGGCCGGGGGCAGGCGCCGGGCCGAGTGCGGGAGCCGGGCCGAGCGCGGGAGCCGGGCCGGGGGCTGGCGCCAGGCCGGGGGCAGGCTCCAAGCCGGGGGCAGGCGCCGGGTTGGCGGATGTCGGGCCCGGGCTGCCGGCTGTCACCCTCTGGCTGTCGGCGTTCACGTCTCGCATTGTGCACCGCGCGCCGTGCACGCGCGCGTGAGGGGCGGCACCGGGCCGCCCCTCCCCGTCCGTCCCGCTCACGGCGCGTCGGGCCGCGCCGGCCGGGGTTTCGCCCGTCAGCCCTTGGCGCCGGCGGGCTGGCCCTTGTCCGCGACCTGGTGCACCGGGTGCTCGTTCTTCTGGCCCATGCCCATCATGCGCATGATGCCGCCGACGACACCGCCGAGCAGCACGATGCCGATGCCGACCCAGAAGCCGACCGGCTGGGCCATCACCATGAAGGCGCCCGCGACGCAGAAACCGATGAAGGCGATGATGACACCGGTCCAGGCGGCCGGGGTGTGACCGTGGCTGCTGCCCGCCATGACTTGCTCCTCGTTGCTTGTACGTGTCTGAGCCGGACGCTCGGACCCATTGTCCCGTACGCGCGCACGCGACGTGACCGGGGGTGGCCCCTGGCGTCACCCTCTCACCGCGGTGGCCGGACCGCCTCGGCGGCGCCCGGTCAGGCCGGTTCGGTGCCGGTCGGGTCCTCGCCCCGGTCCAGGGCCTTCCAGAGGTCCTCGGGCCGGTCGGGGTCGACGGCCTTGGGGGCGCGGGAGCGGGGCGCCCCGGAGCGCTCGTAACGGCCGGACATGGCGGGCCACAGGCCGCCGTAGCGCAGGGCGAGCAGTCCGGCGAGCAGGATCAGCGCGCCGCCCGCCGCCGCGACATAGGGCCAGCCGGTGTGGCTGAGGGCGGCGGCGGTCGCGGCGGTGTCGCCGGACGCCTGCGCGGCCTTCTCGTCGAGCGCGGCACGGTTGCCGGCGCCGGTCAGGGCCGCGCCGACGGTGCCCGCGCCGGAGAGGGTGAGCAGACCGGCGACCAGGCGGCGGCCGGAACGGCGGACGGCGAACACGGCGACCAGGGCGGCCAGGCTCACTATGGCGAGCGCCGCGGGCACACCCGTGACCTCGCTGCCCTTGGCGGTCAGCGGGAAGTCCCCGCCGGCCACCGTCGCGGTGCCCTCCGCCCAGCGCTGACGGGTGGCCAGCAGCGCCACGGCCGCGCCGAGCGCGCCGCACAGCAGGGCGACGGCGAGGCTGCGGCGGCCGGACCGGGCGGGCCCGGCGGCTTCGGTACGGGGGTGAGGTACGGCAGTCACGTAGTCCACTATCGCCTGAACCCCGAACGAACGGTCACCCGGGGTTCGGTGAGAAACGCCGCACCGCGAGCGGCGGTTGCCCCGCCCCTACGCCCGACGGCGCGCGCAGCGCCATCCGGCGCCCTCGGCGACCGTACCCACCCGGCCGCACGCCCCGCCGTCCGGCGGCCGACGGCGCGCCCGCCCCGCCGAGTCGGCGGACCGCCGGGCCGCGCACCCCGCGGGGCCCGCCCACCGCCGCCGAACACCGACCCACCGCCCCGACCGGCCCGCACCGGACGCCACGCGTAACCCACCGCCCCGACCGGCCCGCGCCATGCGCGATCCGCCGCCCCAGCCGGCCGACGCAGTGCCCGGCCCCCCTACCCGACCGGCCGGCACGGCACGCGGTCCACGGTCTCAGCCGCCCGGTACCGTGCACGACCCACTGACCCAGCGGCCCGCGCCATGCACGACCCGCCGCCCCGGGGATCCGCGCCGTGCGCGACCCGCCGAACCGGTCGGCAGGCGGCGTGCCCGGCCCACCGACCCGACCGGCCGGCAGCGCACGCGGCCCACGGTCTCAGTCGACCGGCACCGTGCACGACCCACTGACCCAGCGGCCCGCGCCAAGCGCGACCCACCGCCCCAGCCGGTCGCGCAGTGCCCGGCCCACCGACCCGACCGGCCCGTGCCGTGCGCGGCCCGTCGGGCGGGGCTAGCCGGGCAGGCGGTTGGCCGTGTGGATGGCCCGGAGCACCGCGGCGGCCTTGTTGCGGCATTCGGTGTCCTCGGCGACCGGGTCGGAGTCGGCGACGATGCCGGCGCCGGCCTGGACGTAGGCCGTGCCGTCGCGCAGCAGGGCGGTGCGGATGGCGATGGCGGTGTCGGAGTCGCCGGCGAAGTCGAGGTACCCCACGCAGCCGCCGTACAGGCCGCGCCGGGACGGCTCGAGTTCGTCGATGATCTGCATGGCGCGCGGCTTGGGCGCGCCGGAGAGGGTGCCCGCCGGGAAGCAGGCCGTCAGGACGTCGAAGGCGGTGCGGCCCGGTGCGACGCGGCCGGTGACGGTCGAGACGATGTGCATCACGTGGGAGTACCGCTCGATGGACATGAAGTCGACGACCTCGACGGAGCCCGGCTCGCAGACGCGCCCCAGGTCGTTGCGGCCGAGGTCGACGAGCATCAGGTGCTCGGCGCGCTCCTTGGGGTCGGCGAGGAGTTCGTCGGCGAGGGCCTGGTCCTCCTGCGGCGTCGCCCCGCGCGGGCGGGTGCCGGCGATGGGGTGGACCATGGCCCGCCCGTCCTCGACCTTGACCAGCGCCTCGGGCGAGGAGCCGACGACGTCGAAGCCGTCGAAGCGGAACAGGTACATGTACGGCGAGGGGTTGGTGGCCCGCAGCACCCGGTAGACGTCCAGGGCGCCGGCCGCGCAGGGCGTCTCGAAGCGCTGCGAGGGGACGACCTGGAAGGCCTCGCCCGCGCGGATGCGCTCCTTGACGTCCTCGACGGCCTCCTGGAAGTCCTTGCCGCCCCACAGCGCGGTGTACTCGGGGAGTTCGGACGGCGGGAGCGCGGCGGGCGGCTGGGCGACCGCGCGGGACAGGTCCGCCTCCATCGCGTCGAGGCGGGCCACCGCGTCGGCGTGCGCCTCGTCGACACCGGTGTCGAGGTCGTTGTGGTTGATCGCGTTGGCGATCAGCAGGACCGTGCCGTCCCAGTGGTCGAGTACGGCGAGGTCGGAGGTGAGCAGCATGGTCAGCTCGGGCAGCCGCAGGTCGTCGCGCTCGCCGGGGCCGATCTTCTCCAGTCGCCGCACGATGTCGTAGCCGAGGTAGCCGACCATGCCGCCGGTGAAGGGCGGCAGGCCCTCCTGGTGCGGGGTGTGCAGGGCCTCGATGGTGGCGCGCAGGGCGGCGAGCGGGTCGCCGTCGACGGGGACGCCGACGGGCGGGGTGCCGAGCCAGTGGGCGTGGCCGTCCCGCGCGGTCAGGGTGGCGGCCGAGCGCACGCCCACGAAGGAGTACCGGGACCAGGAGCGGCCGTTCTCGGCGGACTCCAGCAGGAACGTGCCGGGGCGTTCGGCGGCGAGCTTGCGGTACAGCGCGACCGGGGTGTCGCCGTCGGCGAGGAGCTTGCGCGTGACCGGGATGACCCTGCGGTCGGTGGCGAGCTTGCGGAACGTCTCGAGATCCATGGCGGCAGACCCTACTGATCCGCGGCGGCCGGGCCGGAACCGGCGTCCTTGAGCAGCACGTCGGTGTCGAAGCAGGTGCGGTCGCCGGTGTGGCAGGCCGCCCCGACCTGGTCCACCTTGACCAGCACGGTGTCGGCGTCGCAGTCCAGGGCGACGGACTTGACCCACTGCACGTGCCCGGAGGTGTCGCCCTTGACCCAGTACTCGCCCCGGCTGCGCGACCAGTAGGTGCAGCGGCCGGTGGTCAGGGTGCGGTGCAGCGCCTCGTCGTCCATCCAGCCCAGCATCAGCACCTCACCGGTGTCGTACTGCTGGGCGATCGCGGGGAGGAGCCCGTCGCCGCTGCGCTTGAGGCGCGCGGCGATCTCCGGGTCCAGACCGCTGGAGGGAGCACCGTGGCGCGAAGCGCCTCGGTGGGGGGCGGTGGCCGGGTGACGGGCGGGCGTGCCGGGCGTGCTGGTCATGGGTGCCATTGTGCCGCGCGGAAGGCGCGCGAAGGGGCGGCGGTCCAGTGGGCGGACTCGCTGCGTGGTCGTAGGCTGACTCCATGTCGACCTTTGCCAAGCGTGAACGGCTCCTGCTCGCCGACCTCTTGGAGACCGCCGGTCCGGACGCGCCCACCCTCTGCGAGGGCTGGCGCACCCGCGACCTCGCCGCGCACGTGGTGGTGCGCGAGCGCCGCCCGGACGCGGCCGGGGGCGCGCTGATCAAACCGCTGGCCTCACGGCTGGAGAAGGTGCTGCAGGAGTACGCCGCCAAGCCGTACGAGGAACTGATCCAGCTGATCCGCACCGGCCCGCCGCGCTTCTCGCCCTTCCAGCTCAAGCAGGTCGACGAGGCCGCCAACACGGTGGAGTTCTACGTCCACGCCGAGGACGTGCGGCGCGCCCAGGGCGACTGGTCGCCGCGTGAGCTGGACCCGGTCTTCCAGGAGACCCTGTGGTCCCGTCTGGAGCGCACCGCCCGGCTGCTGGGCCGGGGCATCCCCACGGGCCTGGTGCTGCGCCGCCCCAACGGGCAGACGGCGGTCGCGCACCGGGGCACCCCGGTGGTGACCGTGACCGGCGAGCCCTCGGAGCTGCTGCTGTTCGCCTTCGGCCGGCAGAGCGCGGCCCGGGTGGAGGTGGACGGCGACAAGGACGCCATCGCGAAGCTGTCGGAGACCAAGCAGCTGGGGTTCTGACTCCGGCCCGCCGAGCCGGGTAGGGGGCCGCCGGGGCCTCAGGGCAGTTCCACCCGCCGCGGTTCGCGGGCGACGAGGACGACCAGTCCGCCCAGGGCGCAGACCGCCGCGCTGACGACGAACACCGGGCCGGTGCCCCAGGCGCCGATCGCGGCGGCGGACAGCGGCATGCTCAGGGGTGCGAGGCCGAGGCTGACCAGGCTCGCCACGGCGGTGACCCGGCCCAGGAAGGCCGGCTCGGCCTGGGTCTGGAGCAGCGCGCCGCACAGCGCGCCGCTGAGCCCGGCGGACAGGCCGATCAGCACGCCCACCGCGACGGCGGCGACGACGCCGGTCACGAAGGCGAGCGCGCCGATCGCCGATCAGCGGTCCCGCCACCGAGAAGGCCGCCGCCGCGCCGCCGAGTGCGATGCCGAGGCCGCCGAGCGGGGCGCCGACGATGCTCGCCAGCCGGATCGCCAGGCCCCGCAGGCCCTGCGCGCGCGCGAGCTGGTCCGTGCCGGTCACCCGCGCGGGCAGGGCGCCGACGGCGGGCACGAACACCGCGTCCACGGCGCCGAAGACCAGGGCAGCAGGGCGAGCAGGGCCAGCGGCCACAGCCGGGGCCCGGTGCCGTACAGCAGCGCGGCCACCGCGAGGACGGCGGCGCAGCGCACGGCGTCGCTGCCGATGACGACCCGGCGCGGCCCGAACCGGTCCGCGACCACTCCCCCGGCCGGCATCAGCAGGGCCCTGGGCGCCGCGCTGACCGCCGGCACGATCCCCGCCTGCGCGGGCGACCCGGCCCGCACGGCCGCCCAGGACAGCGCCAGGTAGTAGACGTTGTCGCCCGTCATCGACGCGGTGTACGCGGCGAGCCGGCGCAGGAGGTTGCCGTCGCGGTGGGCGGGGCGGCCGGTGGCGGGTGCGGTCGCGGCCCGTACGGCCGCGGTGCTTTCGGCGGCGCCCGCGCCGGGGGCCGGCGCGGGCGTGGGACTACCGGACGGGATGGCCCGCCTCCCGCAGCGTCTGCTTGACCTGGCCGATGCGCAGGTCGCCGAAGTGGAAGACCGAGGCGGCGAGGACCGCGTCCGCGCCCGCCGCGACGGCCGGCGGGAAGTGGCCGAGGCTGCCGGCGCCGCCGGAGGCGATGACCGGGACGGTGACGTGCTTGCGTACGGCGGCGATCATCTCCAGGTCGTAGCCGTCCTTGGTGCCGTCCGCGTCCATGGAGTTGAGCAGGATCTCACCCGCGCCGAGTTCGGCTGCGCGGTGCGCCCACTCCACCGCGTCGATGCCGGTGCCGCGGCGGCCGCCGTGGGTGGTCACCTCGAACGTGCCGGCGGGGGTGCGGCGCGCGTCGACCGACAGGACGAGGACCTGGCGGCCGAAGCGCTCGGCGATCTCCCGGATCAGGTCGGGGCGGGCGATCGCGGCCGTGTTGACGCCGACCTTGTCGGCGCCCGCCCGCAGCAGCCTGTCGACGTCCTCGGCGGTGCGGACGCCGCCGCCGACCGTGAGCGGGATGAACACCTGCTCGGCGGTGCGGCGCACCACGTCGTACGTCGTCTCCCGGTTGCCCGAGGAGGCGGTGATGTCCAGGAACGTCAACTCGTCGGCGCCCTCGGCGTCGTACACCTTGGCCATCTCGACGGGGTCGCCCGCGTCGCGCAGGTTCTGGAAGTTGACGCCCTTGACGACCCGGCCGCCGTCCACGTCCAGGCAGGGGATGACTCGGACCGCCAGGGTCATGAATCCACGGCTCCTCAAACGAAGTTCTGCGGCCGGCGAAGGCCTGCGGTCAGCCTCTGAAGGCTTCCAGTTCCACCGACACCAGCACGCGCGGGTCGATGAAGCCCTCCACGACCAGCAGGGTCGCGGCAGGGCGTACGGAGTCGAACAGTTCCTTGTGGGCGCGGCCCACGTCGTCCATGTCCCGGGCGTGGCTGAGGTACATCCGGGTGCGGATCACCGACTCCACGCCCAGCCCGAACTCGCCGATGGCCTCGATGGCGCTGGTGAACGCCACCTTGGCCTGTTCGTACGGGTCGCCCTCGCCGTACAGCACGTCGCCCCGGAAGGAGGTCGTGCCCGCGACGAGGACCCGGTCACCCGCCGCCACGGCGCGCGCGAAGCCGAACGCTTCTTCCCAGGGAACCCCGCTCTGCACCCGCCGTACGGCATCGGACGTCATGACGACACTTCCTCCAGGGCCTCTTCAAGGGTGAACGCCTTCGCGTACAGCGCCTTCCCGACGATGGCGCCCTCGACACCGAGCGGGACCAGCGAGGCGATGGCGCGCAGGTCGGCGAGGGAGGAGACGCCGCCGGAGGCGACCACGGGGCGGTCGGTCGCCGCGCAGACGTTCTTCAGCAGCTCCAGGTTGGGGCCCTGGAGGGTGCCGTCCTTGGCGATGTCGGTGACGACGTAGCGCGCGCAGCCCTCCTTGTCGAGCCGCTCCAGCGTCTCGTAGAGGTCGCCGCCGTCGCGGGTCCAGCCGCGGCCGCGCAGGGTGGTGCCGCGTACGTCCAGACCGACCGCGATCTTGTCACCGTGCTCGGCGATGACCTTGGCGACCCACTCGGGGGTCTCCAGGGCCGCCGTGCCGAGGTTGACGCGGGTGCAGCCGGTGGCGAGGGCGGCGGCGAGGGTGTCGTCGTCGCGGATGCCGCCGGACAGCTCCACCTTGATGTCCATGGCCTTGGTAACCTCGGCGATCAGGGCCCGGTTGTCGCCGGTGCCGAACGCGGCGTCGAGGTCGACCAGGTGCAGCCACTCGGCGCCCGAGCGCTGCCAGGCCAGGGCGGCCTCGAGGGGGGAGCCGTAGGAGGTCTCGGTCCCGGACTCGCCGTGCACGAGCCGGACGGCCTGGCCGTCGCGGACGTCGACGGCGGGGAGGAGTTCGAGCTTCGGGGGCATCAGAGGGTTCCGATCCAGTTGTTCAGCAGCTGCGCTCCGGCGTCGCCGGACTTCTCGGGGTGGAACTGGGTGGCCCACAGGGGCCCGTTCTCCACGGCGGCCACGAAGGGCTTGCCGTGGGTGGCCCAGGTGACCTTGGGGGCCCGCATCGCCGGGTTGTGCGCCTCCTGCTGCCAGTCGTGGACGGCGTAGGAGTGCACGAAGTAGAAGCGGGCGCCGGCGTCGAGGCCGGCGAACAGCTCGGAGTCCGCGGGCGCTTCGACGGTGTTCCAGCCCATGTGCGGTACGACGTCGGCCTGGAGGGGCGCGACGGTGCCGGGCCACTCGTCCAGGCCCTCGGCCTCCACGCCGTGCTCGATGCCGCGGGCGAAGAGGATCTGCATGCCCACGCAGATGCCCATGACCGGGCGGCCGCCGGACAGCCGGCGGTCGATGATCCAGTCGCCGCGGGCCGCCTTGAGGCCGCGCATGCAGGCGGCGAACGCGCCGACGCCGGGCACCAGCAGCCCGTCGGCGTTCATCGCCCGGTCGAAGTCGCGGGTGATCTCGACGTCGGCGCCGGTGCGGGCGACGGCCCGCTCGGCGGAGCGCACGTTGCCGAAGCCGTAGTCGAAGACCACGACCTTCTTGGCCGCCGCGCCGGTCAACTCCACACCTCCAGCCGCATCACGCCCGCGACGAGGCACATGGCCGCGGCGACGGACAGCAGTACGACGAGGCTCTTGGGCATCTGCTGCTTGACGAAGGAGACGATGCCGCCCACGAGGAAGAGGCCGACGACGATCAGCAGGGTGGACAGGCCGTTCACAGTGCGCCCTTCGTGGACGGGAGGATGCCGGCCGCGCGCGGGTCGCGCTCGGAGGCGTAGCGCAGTGCCCGCGCCAGGGCCTTGAACTGGCACTCCACGATGTGGTGCGCGTTGCGCCCGTAGGGCACGTGGACGTGCAGGGCGACCTGGGCCTGGGCGACGAAGGACTCCAGGATGTGCCGGGTCATGGTGGTGTCGTACTCGCCGATCATCGGCGCCATGTTCTCGGGCTCGGTGTGCACGAGGTAGGGGCGGCCGGAGAGGTCGACGGTGACCTGGGCGAGGGACTCGTCCAGCGGGACCGTGCAGTTGCCGAAGCGGTAGATGCCCACCTTGTCGCCGAGCGCCTGCCTGAAGGCGGCGCCGAGCGCGAGGGCGGTGTCCTCGATGGTGTGGTGGGAGTCGATGTGCAGGTCGCCGTCGGTCTTCACGGTCAGGTCGAACAGGCCGTGCCGGCCGAGCTGGTCGAGCATGTGGTCGTAGAAGCCGACGCCGGTCGCGATGTCGGTCTTGCCGGTGCCGTCGAGGTCGATCTCGACGAGGACCGAGGTCTCCTTGGTGGTGCGCTCGACTCTTCCAAGGCGTCCCACGCGAGTCATCCGCTCTGCTCCTGTTCGTTCTTCAGATCGCGTACCGCATCGAGGAACGCGTCGTTCTCCGCCGGGGTTCCGGCGCTGACCCGCAGCCGTCCCGGTACGCCGTTGTCGCGCACCAGGACGCCCCGGTCGAGGATCCGCCGCCAGGCGGCGTGGGAGTCGGCGAACCGGCCGAACTGGACGAAGTTGGCGTCCGACTCGGTCACCTCGTAGCCCATCGCGCGCAGTTCGGTGACCAGCCGGTCGCGCTCGCCCTTGAGCTGCTCGACGTACTTCAGCAGCGTGTCGGTGTGCTCCAGGGCGGCCAGCGCGGTGACCTGGGTGATCGCCGACAGGTGGTAGGGCAGCCGGACCAGCTGGACGGCGTCCACGACGGCCGGGTGCGCGGCGAGGTAGCCGAGGCGCAGCCCGGCCGCGCCGAACGCCTTGGACATGGTGCGCGAGACGACCAGGTGGGGCCGGCCTTCCAGCAGCGGCAGCAGTGAGGCGCCATGGCTGAACTCGATGTACGCCTCGTCCACGACGACCATGGACGGCTTCGCCGCCTGGGCGGCGTCGTACAGGGCGATGACGGTCTCGGCCGGGACGGCGTTGCCGGTGGGGTTGTTGGGGGTGGTGACGAAGACGACGTCGGGCCGGTGCTCGGCGATCGCCTTCTCGGCGGCGGGCAGGTCGATGGTGAAGTCCTCGCCGCGCGGACCGGAGATCCAGCCGGTGCCGGTGCCGCGCGCGATGAGCGCGTGCATCGAGTACGACGGCTCGAAGCCGATCGCGGTGCGGCCGGGACCGCCGAAGGCCTGGAGCAGTTGCTGGATGACCTCGTTGGAGCCGTTGGCCGCCCAGACGTTCTCCACGCCGACCCGGTGGCCGCCGGTCCGGGTCAGGTACGCGGCCAGCGCGGTGCGCAGCTCGACTGCGTCCCGGTCGGGGTAGCGGTTGAGGTCGCGGGCCGCCTCGCGGACGCGCTCGGTGATCCGCTCGACCAGCGGTTCGGGCAGCGGGTAGGGGTTCTCGTTGGTGTTCAACCGTACGGGGACGTCCAGTTGCGGCGCGCCGTAGGGGGACTTGCCGCGCAGCTCGTCCCGTACGGGAAGATCGTCGATTCCGGGGTTCACTTGCTCGTCGGTACCTTCCAGCCGAACCTGGCCTTGATCGCCGCGCCGTGCGCGGGCAGGTCCTCCGCCTCCGCCAGCGTCACCACGTGGTGGGCGACCTCGGCGAGGGCGTCCTTGGTGTAGTCCACGATGTGGATGCCGCGCAGGAAGGACTGGACGGACAGGCCCGAGGAGTGGCAGGCGCAGCCGCCGGTCGGGAGCACGTGGTTGGAGCCGGCCGCGTAGTCGCCCAGGGAGACGGGCGCCCAGGGGCCGACGAAGATCGCGCCGGCGTTGCGCACGCGCTCGGCGACCGCGGCGGCGTCGGCGGTCTGGATCTCCAGGTGTTCGGCGCCGTAGGCGTCGACCACGCGCAGGCCCTCGTCGACGCCGTCGACGAGGACGATCGCGGACTGCCGGCCGGACAGGGCCGGACGGATCCGGTCCTCGATGTGCTTGGTGGCCGCGACCTGGGGTTCGAGCTCCTTCTCCACGGCGTCCGCGAGGTCGGTGGAGTCGGTGACGAGGACGGCGGCGGCCAGCGGGTCGTGCTCGGCCTGGCTGATCAGGTCGGAGGCGATGTGCACCGGGTCGGCCGTGGCGTCGGCGAGGACGGCGATCTCGGTGGGGCCGGCCTCGGCGTCGATGCCGATCTTGCCGGTGAAGTGGCGCTTGGCGGCGGCGACCCAGATGTTGCCGGGGCCGGTGACCATGTTGACCGGCGGGCAGGACTCGGTGCCGTGGGCGAACATCGCCACGGCACCGGCGCCGCCGGCCGCGTAGACCTCGTCAACGCCGAGCAGGGCGCAGGCGGCGAGGATCGTCGGGTGCGGCAGGCCACCGAACTCGGCCTGGGGCGGGGAGGCGAGCGCGATCGAGGCGACGCCGGCCTCCTGCGCGGGCACCGCGTTCATGATCACGGAGGAGGGGTAGACGGAGCGGCCGCCGGGCGCGTAGAGCCCGACGCGCTCGACCGGCACCCACTTCTCGGTGACCGTGCCGCCGGGGACGACCTGGGTGGTGTGCGTGGTGCGGCGCTGCTCGCGGTGGACGAGGCGGGCCCGGCGGATGGACTCCTCCAGGGCGGCGCGCACGGCCGGATCGAGCTCCTCGAGCGCGCGCGTGAGCGCGGCGGCCGGGACGCGGACCTGGTCGAGCCGCACGCCGTCGAACCTCTCGGCGAAGTCGATCAGCGCCGCGTCGCCCCGATGATGCACGGCCTCGCAGATCGGGCGCACCTTCTCCAGGGCGGCCGCGACGTCGAAGTCGGCTCGGGGCAGCAGGTCGCGCAGGGCGGGTCCCTCGGGGAGGGCGTCGCCGCGCAGATCGATTCGGGAGATCACGGTTCCAATTCTCTCAGACCGGCGCCGGGCACCGTCCGCCCGTATCAATGGCTGATACAGAACGTGGTCACCGTGACGCCGGGGCACCGGGCCCCCGCGCCGCCGCGGGGCAGGCGGCGCCGGCCGCGCGACATCTCCGCCGCCTTTCGTGTTCAGAGCGTGACGCAGCGGGCATCACCGTTGTACGCAGCGTAGCGAACCGGCGAGTAGCAGGGGAGGAAGTGAAGATCCGTGACCGAGAGGGCCGGCTTCCACGCCGGGTGCCAGCCCGGGAACCTGCCCGGGGACCTGCCCGGCGACCTCACCGCCGTCGAGGCGGGGATGTGGCAGGCCTTCCGCAACGGCAGCGTGTACGACCTGCGCAGCGGGGACGCGCTGGTGGACGATCCGCACGGCGGGCACCCCTGGGGGCCGGAGCGGACGGTGCGGGCGCGCGTGGTGTGCTGGCTGCTGCTGGACGGGCCGCCCGCGCTCGCCGGGCGGGTGTCGTCCCTGAAGCTGGCCGGGCTGCGGATCGAGGGCTCCCTGGACCTCGCCGGGGGCACGGTGGTGCCGTACGTGGAGATGGCGGGCTGCCGCTTCGAGCGGGAGGTGCTGCTGCCCGAGGCCCGCTTCACGACGGTGCGGCTGCTGGACTGCTCGGTGCCGAGGCTGGAGGCGGCCCGCGTGCACACCGAGGGCGATCTGCACCTGCCGCGCTGCCGCTTCCCGGGCGGGGTGCGGCTCACGGACGCACAGATAGGCACCGACCTGCTGCTCAGCCAGGCGATCGTGCACCGGGACCGCACCGGCCGCTCGATCGCCGCCGACGGGCTGACGGTCGGGCAGGACCTCCAGGCCGAGCTGCTGGAGTCGCACGGGGAGTTCAGCCTGCGCAGCGCCAAGATCGGGGTCTCGCTGAGCCTGCGCGGGGCGCGCCTGTCCAACCCGCAGGCCCGGCTCGCGCTGAACGCGCCGCAGCTGACCGTCGAGCGCACCCTGTACCTCACCCCGGCCGGCGTCGGCGGCACACCGCTGAGCGGGGTGACCCCGGCGCGCGGCACACGCGTCCAGCCCTTCGAGTGCCAGGGCGGGATACGCCTGGACGACGGCCGCTTCGGGGACGCGGTCGACCTGGAGGGGGCGCGGCTGGTCCTGACCGACGAGCAGGCGCTGTCGCTGCGCCGGGTGCAGACGCCCGAGCTGCGGTTCCTCGGGGAGCGGCCCCGGCGCGGAAACGTTCTGCTGTCGGGGGCGCGGATCGTCACCCTCGTGGACCGGGCGAGCAGCTGGCCCGGCCCGGGCGGCCTGCACATGGGCGGCTTCGTCTACGAGAACCTGGTGCCGCGCGGCCCCTTCTCGCTGGCCCAGCGCCTGGACTGGGTGGCGGCGGCGACCGCCGAGTACAACCCGGAGCCGTACGAACGGCTGGCGGCGGTGCTGCGGGAGTCCGGAGAGGACGAGGACGCGCGCGAGGTGCTGCTCGCCAAGCACCGGCGGCGCCGGGAGACCCTGCCGCCGGCCGCCAAGCTGTGGGGGTACGTGCAGGACTGGACGGTGGCGTACGGCTACCGTCCGGGCCGGGCCGCCGTGTGGATGGCCGTGCTGTGGGCGGCCGGCTCCCTCGCCTTCGCGCACGCGGGCCGGCCGCCGGTCAGCCAGGGCGGCCACCCCCAGTGGAACCCGGCCCTCTACGCCCTGGACCTCCTCCTGCCGGTCGTCGACCTCGGCCAGGTCAGCCAGTGGCAGCTGCGCGGCGGCTGGCAGTGGCTCGCGGCGGCGATGATCCTGCTGGGCTGGACGCTGGCGACGACGGTGGCGGCGGGCGCGACACGGCTGCTGCGCCGTAACTAGGACTTACGGGACCTACGGGACCCGCGGGGTCACGCCCGGCGGGTCCCGGGCCCGGGCGACAGCGGTCCGAGACAGGTCCCGGGCCCAGGCGACAGCGGTCCGGGACGGATCCCGGTCCGCCCGACACGGTCCGACAGTTGTTGAACAGTCACCTTTACTCGACCTTGACCGCCCGGCGTACAACTTTCACCGGCTTGCCCACACCCTCTGGCGCGTCCCCGACCTGCGGTCTTTCAATGGTCGACACCATGGCTCTGCTGCCCCCGTTCATCCGCCCCACCCGGATGGCAAGAACCGCTCCCGGCCCCGTCACCGCGCGGCCCGGCCACGGGCTGCCCGCCGACGACGAGGTGCTCCTCGACGCGCCCGACGAGCGGCTCGGCCCGGTGCTGGTCGCCGCCGCGCAGGGCGTCCACGGCCCCGCCGCCGAACTGCTCGCCGCCACCCGGCGGCGGGGCGAGTGGGAGGACCGGGACCGCTACACGCTCCGGCTGGCCGCCTTCGCGCGCTCGCGTGCCGAGTGGCTGGACGCCTGGCGCGCGGCCGCCCCGCACGACCCAGACGCGCTGGTCGTCGCGGCCCAGCTCGCGGTGGACCGCGCCTGGCCCTCACCGGCCCGGGCCGAGCTGCTGCGCGAGGTCAGCCCGCTGATCACGGCGGCCGCGCGCGGGGACGACCGCGACCCGGTGCCGTGGCGGATCGCGCTGGACCACGCGCGCGGCAGCCGCGCCGGGCACAAGTACTTCGGCGAGCTGTGGGAGGCGGCCGTCCGCCGCGCCCCGCACCACTACGGCTGCCATGTGGCGGCCCTGCGCTACCTGGCCTCCTCCTGGCGCGGCTCGCACCGCGAGTGCTTCGACTTCGCCGAACTGGCCGCCCTGGACGCCCCGGCCGGCTCGCTCGTGCAGGCTCTGCCGGCGCGGGCCGCCTTTGCCTACCTCACCGACGGCGGCGTGGCCGGGGTGCCCCCCGAGCGGCTGGACGCGGCGGCCGACCGGGCGATCGCGCTCTCCTGCCGGTTCCCGGCCGCCGACCCGTGGCCCGCCGAGATCCGCAACCTGCTGATCTGCGTCCTGCTGCGGCTGGAGCGGCGCGAGGACGCGGTCGTGCAGTTGCGGCTGCTCGGCCCGTACGCCACGTCCTTCCCCTGGAACCGGATGCCGGGCGCGGTACGGGGCGGGGTGCCCGACGAGGTGGCCGAGGATCCGCTCGGGCACTTCCTGCGCGTGCGCGCCGAGGTCCTCTCGGCGCTGCTCCCTGGGCTGCCGGGGCAGCCCCGGGGCGGGCGCGGCGGACGTGCCCGTCCCGGCGACCATTAGGCTTTTGCGCCGTGACCACCGTCCGGCTCCCGCTCTTCCCCCTGAACTCCGTGCTGTTCCCGGGGCTCGTGCTCCCGTTGAACGTCTTCGAGGAGCGCTACCGCGCCATGATGCGCACGTTGCTGAAGACGCCCGAGGACGAACCGCGCCGGTTCGCCGTCGTGGCGATCCGCGACGGCCACGAGGTCGCCCCGAGCGCCCCGGGCATGCCCGATCCCACGGCCGAGCCCGAACGCGGCCCGGCCGCCGGGTTCGGTCCCGACCCCGCCCACGCCTTCCACCAAGTGGGCTGCGTCGCGGACGCGGCGACCGTACGGGAGCGTGCCGACGGCACCTTCGAGGTCCTGGCGACCGGAACCACGCGGGTGCGGCTGCTGTCGGTGGACGCCTCGGGGCCGTTCCTCGTGGCCGAGCTGGAGGAGCTGGCCGAGGAGCCGGGCGACGAGGCGGGGGCGCTGGCCGAGGGGGTGCTGCGGTCCTTCCGGCAGTACCAGAAGCGGCTGGCGGGGGCCCGGGAGCGTTCGCTGTCCACGGGCGCGGACCTGCCGGACGAGCCGAGCGTGGTGTCGTACCTGGTGGCGGCGGCGATGGTGCTGGACACGCCGACGAAGCAGCGGCTGCTCCAGGCGCCCGACACCTCCTCGCGGCTGCGTGACGAGCTGAAACTCCTTCGCTCCGAGACGTCGATCATCCGTAGCCTGCCCTCGTTGCCGTCGTCGGACCTGACGCGCGGCCCGACGAGCCTGAACTGAGAGCCCCCGCGCATGGCGAAGAAGGCGAAGAAGCAGCAGCCCGGCGGCACACCGGCCACGGTGGCCCTGACCGCGGCGGGCGCGGAGTACACGGTGCACTCCTACGACCACGACCCCTCCCACCCGTCCTACGGCGAGGAGGCGGCCGAGGCGATGGGCGTGTCGCCCGACCGGGTGTTCAAGACGCTGGTCGCGGACGTCGACGGGGCGCTGACGGTGGCCGTGGTGCCGGTGGCCGGATCGCTGGACCTCAAGGCCCTCGCGGCGGCGGTGGGCGGCAAGCGCGCGGCGATGGCCGACGCGGTCCTCGCCGAGCGCACCACGGGCTACGTCCTCGGCGGGATCTCCCCGCTCGGGCAGCGCAAACGCCTGCCCACGGTCCTGGACGCCTCCGCGACGGCGCACGCCACGATCTGCGTCTCGGCGGGCCGCCGGGGCCTGGAGATCGAACTGTCCCCGACGGTCCTGGCCGACCTCACGTCGGCGACCCTGTCACCCATCGCGCGGGCCTGACAGGCCCGCGCCGCAACTCCCGGTGTCAGCGGGTCCGGCCGTCGTGCGGCTCCGGGTCCGGGCCGGGGTGGGGAGTGTGGCCGTAGGGCTCGGGTTCCGGGTCGCGGGGCCCGAAGAGGGCCGTCACGCCGAGGTGGACGACCAGGGCGGCCAGGGGCCAGGCGAGGAGCGCGCCCTTGGCGCCGAGCTTCAGGGGGGCCGGGAAGGTGACGCCCTTGCCCACGGCCTTGGCGTGGGCGATCACGTCGTGCTCGGGGCCGAGCCACACGCCGAGCCGCCAGGCGAGCAGCGAGCCGAGCAGCGCGCCCACACACAGGCCGATCACCAGCGGCACTCCCCCGCGCCGCCGGGCGAGGAACACCGCCACGGCGCTGACCACGCCGAAGGCGAGGGCGAGCAGCGTGAACGTTCCGTCGACGCCGATCGCCTGCTCGCCCTCGGTGTCCTTGAGGTAGACGATCCAGCTGTTGCCGGACACGTCCGCGACCAGCGGCACCTGGGGCGCGAGCCACCACCACAGCAGCCCGAGGAGCACCCCGCCGAGCGCGACCGCCACGGTGACCACGGCGGCCTCGCGGATTTCGGTCCTCATCCCGGGGCCGTCCTGTTCGCCGGCGCTTCCGGCCGCGCCGGCTCCGGCGGGCGGCACGTGCCAGGCCTGCTCGTGGGCGGTCCCGGCGGCCTCGGAGGGCCGGGAGGGCTGCGAGGGCCGCTGGTGCGGCGGCGGAGGTGGAGTCAACGGAGCGGTCACCCTGTCATCGTGCCAGTTGGGTCCGTGCGGCGCGTCACCGGACGGCCGCCCGCCGGTAGGCCCAGGTGGCGACGGCCAGCGAGACCACCCCCACCCCGGCGCAGACGGCCATGTCACCGGCGACGTACGCCCAGTCGGGGCTGCCGCCGAAGGTGCGGGCGTAGGCCTCCACGCCGTACGTCGAGGGCAGCAGGTCACGTGCGAACCGTACCGCCTCGGGCATGCGGTCGGGCGGGAGGACACCGAGGAGCAGCGCGGCGGACATGCCCAACTGGCCGAGCAGCGTGGCCAGTTCGGGTCGCGGTGCGAGCAGTCCGCAGGCCGCGCCCAGTCCGGAGAGCGCGGCGCCCGCGAGCGGGACGACGGCGAGGAGCACCCACAGGTTGCCGAGCGGCAGCCCGAAGAGCAGGCAGCCGAACACGGCGGTGACCATCGTGCCGGGCACGGTGAACGACGCGTACGCGGCCGCCGCGCCCAGCACCACGGCCGCCGGCGGCACCGGCAGCGTCGCGTAGTGGTCGAGCCCGCCGCTGAAGCGCAGGTGCCCGAAGTACTGCGAGAGCAGGTTGAGGGCCACGTAGGCGACGACGACGACGGACGCGCCCGACACCACGTACTCGGCCTCGCCGCCGCCGCTGACCACGCCCCGCATCATGATCATGATGCCGACGGACTGGAAGGTCGCCACGAACAGCAGCGGGATCCTGGCCACACGCGCGCGGGACAGCTGGGCACGGTAGACGGCGGCCAGGGACGGCCACAGCCGCGCGCGCGGCCCGAGCTCGGCCGCCGCCCGGCGGGTGCCGGTGTCCTCGGCGGCCGGCGCGGGCCGTGCGGCCACACCGGTGGGTACGGCACTCACGTCGCACTGCTCCTCTTCGCGTCGTCGGCACCGGACGGGTTCCCCCCGGCGCCCGCACAGTCCCCTACGGATCCGGCGGCCCGCGCGCTCATGCCCGCACCAGCCCCTGCTGGGCCGCGCCGCCGAGCGCCAGGTAGACGTCCTCCAGGCTGGGCGTGGCGAGGGTGAAGTCGTCCAGGGCGGCGAAGGCGGCCCCGCCGGTGACGGTGGCGACGGCGGCACGGGCCTCCTCGGGCGCCAGGCGCAGCGTCCAGCGGCGGCCCGCCTCCACGGCGCGCTGCCGCAGCGCGGCGACCTCCGGCACCTGCAGCGGCGGGCTCTCGCGCCACACCAGCTCCACGCGCACCTCTCCGGCCACCCGCTCCTTGAGCCCGGCCGGGGTGTCGCAGGCGATGACCCGGCCCTGGTCGAGGACGGCGACCCGGTCGAGCACGGTCTCGGCCTCGATGACGTTGTGGGTGACGAGCAGCACGGTGGTGCCGCGCTCGGCGCGCCTGCGGTCGACGGCGGACCACACCGCGCGCCGCGCCACGGGGTCCATGCCGGTGGTGGGCTCGTCCAGGACGAGCAGGGGCCGCTCGCCGACCAGGGCGGCGGCGAAGCAGGCGAGGCGCCGCTGGCCGCCGGAGAGCTTCTTCAGCGGCCGCCCGGCGATGGGCGTGAGGCCCAGTTCCTCCAGGACGGCGTCCCGCTCGGCGCGCGCCCGGCGCAGGTCGAGGCCGCGCAGCCGCCCGGTGGTCTCGGCGGCGAGCGCCACGGTCAGTTCGTCCAGGGCGCTGGACTCCTGGCCCAGGTAGGCGAGGATGCGGGCGGCCCGCTCGGGGTGGGCGACGATGTCGTGGCCGAGGATCTCGACGCTGCCCCGGTCGGGGCGCATCAGCCCGGTGAGCTGGCGTACGAGGGTGGACTTGCCGGCGCCGTTCGGGCCGAGCAGCCCGAAGATCTCGCCGCGCCGGATGTCGAGGGCCACGTCGTCGGTGGCCCGCACCTCGGGCGTCCCGGGCGCGCCGCGCCGTGCGCGCACGGCCGCGTAGGTCTTGGTCAGTCCGCGCACCGCGCACACCACGTCGTCCGTGTGCCGAAGTCCGGGTGCAGCGCGCTTACTCACAAAGGACGAGAGTACGTGGTCCGAGCCCTTTACTCGTCCTTGGGGCCGCTTCGGCCGGACCTTCCAGGCCCACCGTCCCACACCGGGCCGCCCACCGTCCCCCACCGCGCCGTCGGCCGTCCCCCGTGACAGGGGTCCCTTCGCCCCGGCACCGACGCCCACCGGCCCCAGCACCGGCAGCACCGCTCGTGGTGGGGTCAGTCGCCGGCCGGGGCGTGCTCCGCGCCGGTGCGGACGTCGATCTCGCGCCAGAAGCCCGCCCGGATCGCGTAGCGGTCGTGTTCGTCGATCTGGTCGTCCTTGTGGGCGAGCAGGCCGAAGCGGGCGGCGTAGCGGAGCAGCTCGCCGTCGATGCGGTGGGGGATGCGCGGGTACATCGCGGACAGCTTCGGCAGGTGCGGCTGGTCGCCGAGCCGCTCCACCCACCGGCGTGCGAACACCTGTCCCACCTCGTACGGGTCACCGCCGACGGTGGTGATGTCCTCCTCGCGGTCCGCCCAGCGCTGCTCGGCCGTGGTGAGCTGGGCCAGGGTGGGCATGGAGGCGGCCTCGGGCGGCTCGGAGGCCACGCCCGGACGGTCGACCCAGCCACGGTCCGAGGACCAGCGCAGGGTCGCGCTCGCGGGCTGCTGGGCGGCCTGCTGGGCGCCGGGGGCGCGCAGCGCGGCGAGGTCCTTGGGCGTGGGCACGCCCTTCGCCGCCGGCACCCGTTCCCCGGCGCCGGCGCGGGCCGTGTCGGGGTGCGGCCGCTCCTCGGCGGGCCGCTCGGCCGTGGCGCCGAGGCCGGACTCGGGCAGGGGCGCGGAGAGGATCGCGGCGATCTCCGGCCGCGGCACGGGCGGCGGCGCGCAGACGCCGCCGAGCTCCTTGGCGCGTACGGCCTTGGTGATCCACGTACGGTCCAGCACGCGCCGTTCGTCGGCCTCGGCGACGAGGTCCTCGGACTGGTTGTAGTCGCCGTCGGCGGCCTGCACCGCCCACAGGTGCACCGCGACCCCGTGCTCCTTGGCGGCCATCATGCCCGGCAGCAGGTCGCCGTCCCCGGTCACCAGGACCACGTCCGAGCAGGCGCGGTTGCGGGCCAGCTCGGTCAGTTCGGCGTGCATGGCTGCGTCGACGCCCTTCTGCGCCCACCGCCCGTCGCTGCGGGTCAGCGCGCCGAGCCGCACGGTGACCCGGGGCATCACGCGCAGCCTGCGGTGCTCGGGCTGCGGCACGCGGTCGGGGGCGCCGTCGAACCAGTAGATGCGCAGCAGCGGCCGCTCCGTGTCGGACTCGGCCTGTTCGCGCAGCCCCTGGACGAGTGCGGTGTGGTCCACGGTGATCCGGGACCGGGACGGCTCCCCGGCGAGGAGACTGGCGGCGGCCCCCAGCAGATACCCGGCGTCCACCAGGACGATGCAGCGGTCCACGCGATCCACCCTCTTTCCGGGAGGTTTGCTTCGGGCTTGCTTCGAGTCTGCCCGACCTTGGCGGGGTTAACGGCCCGAACTCGATCTTCGGCGTGGCGTTTCGGGAAGGGCGGACCCGACCACCCCTGTCACATACGGTAATTGTCCGACATGCGTTCATTATCAGGCTATGTGAATCTGGTCCCGGCCCTGGCCCCTAGATCCCCCTTGGAGGTTGATCACCATGGCCAAGAACCGGAAGCAGGACCGCAGCAGGCAGAAGGCGACCGTGGCCGCGAACGGCCCGCAGGAGACGGAGCACTCCGTCACGGAACCGCAGCCCGAGCACCACGCCCCGCAGCTGAGTCCCACCGAGATGGCCCGCAAGGGCCGTCAGAAGCGCTTCGGCCACAACTGAGCGCCTGCCGGGGGCCGTTGAACGAGCCCCGGCACCGGCGAGGGGCGTACCCGGTCGCTTCGGGCACGCCCCTCGTCCGCGTCGCCGGCCGGCCGCGCCGTCAGCCGGCCAGGCAGGACGGGCCGAGCAGCACCTTCAGGTCGCCGAAGAGCGCCGGGTCGGGCTTGACCCGGTGCCGGTCCAGGCGCAGCACGGTGGTCTTGCGCGGCCCCTGGAGCTTGATCCGGACCTCGCTGTCGCCCTTGTGGTGGCTGAGGATCTCGCCGAGGCGGCTGACCATGGGCGGGGTGACCTTCAGGGCGGGGATGGTGAGGACCACCGGCGCGTTGGCGCCCGCGTTGGACAGGTCGGGGACCATCAGCTCCATCGCGACCAGGCGGGGCACGTCCTCGCGCTTGTCGAGCCGGCCCTTGACGAACACCACGGCGTCCTCGACGAGTTGCGTCGACACCAGCTGGTAGGTCGCCGGGAAGAACATGCACTCGATGGAGCCGGCCAGGTCCTCGACGGTGGCGATCGCCCAGGCGTTGCCCTGCTTGGTCATCTTGCGCTGGAGGCCGGAGATGATGCCGCCGATGGTGACCACCGCGCCGTCGGCGTGCTCGCCGCCGGTGAGCTGGGCGATGCCGGCGTCGGCCTTGTCGGCCAGCACGTGCTCCAGGCCGAAGAGCGGGTGGTCGGAGACGTACAGACCGAGCATCTCCCGCTCCTGGGCGAGCAGATAGGTCTTGTCCCACTCCTCGGTGGAGAACTCCACGTCCAGCCCGAAGCCGGGCTCGCTGCCGGTCTCCTCGCCCATCCCGCCGAAGAGGTCGAACTGCCCCTCGGCCTCCTTGCGCTTGACCGCGACCACGTTGTCGATCATCGGCTCGTACTGCGCGGTGAGGCCCTTGCGGGTGTGGCCCATGGTGTCGAAGGCGCCGGCCTTGATCAGCGACTCGGTGGTGCGCTTGTTGCAGACCACCGCGTCGACCTTGTCGAGGTAGTCGGGGAAGGAGGCGTACTTCCCCTTGGCCTTGCGGCACTTGATGATCGACTCCACGACGTTGGTGCCGACGTTGCGCACGGCGGACAGGCCGAAGAGGATCACGTCGTCGCCCTGGGCGGCGAAGTTGGACTCCGACTCGTTGACGTTGGGCGGCAGGACCCGGATGCCCATGCGGCGGCACTCGTTGAGGTAGACGGCCGACTTGTCCTTGTCGTCCTTGACCGAGGTCAGCAGCGCGGCCATGTACTCGGCGGGGTGGTTGGCCTTGAGGTAGGCCGTCCAGTACGACACCAGGCCGTACGCGGCCGAGTGCGCCTTGTTGAACGCGTAGCCCGCGAAGGGGACCAGCACGTCCCACAGGGCCTGGATGGCCTCGTCGCTGTAGCCGTTCTTGCGGGCGCCGGCCTGGAAGATGGTGAAGTTCTTCGCCAGCTCCTCGGGCTTCTTCTTGCCCATCACGCGGCGGAGGATGTCGGCCTCGCCGAGCGAGTAGCCGGCGATGATCTGGGCGGCCTTCTGCACCTGCTCCTGGTAGACGATCAGGCCGTAGGTGACGTCCAGGACCTCCTTGAGCGGGGCCTCCAGCTCCGGGTGGATCGGGGTGATGTCCTGCTGCCCGTTCTTGCGCAGCGCGTAGTTGGTGTGCGAGTTCATGCCCATCGGGCCCGGCCGGTACAGGGCCGAGACGGCGGAGATGTCCTCGAAGTTGTCGGGCTTCATCAGCCGCAGCAGGGAGCGCATGGGCCCGCCGTCGAACTGGAAGACGCCGAGGGTGTCGCCGCGCTGGAGCAGGTCGAAGGTGGTGGGGTCGTCCAGCGGCAGACTGAGGAGATCGATGTCGATCCCCTTGTTGGACTTCACCATCTTCACGGCGTTGTCCATGATCGTCAGGTTGCGCAGGCCGAGGAAGTCCATCTTCAGCAGGCCGAGCGACTCGCAGCTCGGGTAGTCCCACTGGGTGATGGTCACCCCGTCGGTGTGCCTGACCCACACGGGCACGTGCTCGGTGATGGTCTCGCTGGACATGATCACGCCGGCGGCGTGCACACCCATCTGCCGGACCAGGCCCTCCACGCCGCGCGCGGTGTCGATGACCTTCTTCACGTCCGGCTCGTTCTCGTACATCGCGCGGACCTCGCCGGCCTCCGAGTAGCGGGGGTGCTCGGGGTCGGTGATGCCGGACAGCGGGATGCCCTTGCCGAGGACGTCGGCGGGCATGGCCTTGGTGATGCGGTCGCCCATCGCGTACGGGTAGCCGAGCACCCGCGCGGAGTCCTTGATCGCGTTCTTGGCCTTGATGGTGCCGTAGGTGCCGATCATGGCGACCTTGTCGGCGCCGTACTTCTCCGTCACGTACCGGATGACCTCCACGCGCCGGCGCTCGTCGAAGTCGATGTCGACGTCGGGCATGGAGATGCGCTCGGGGTTGAGGAACCGCTCGAAGATCAGGCCGTGCGGGATCGGGTCGAGGTCGGTGATGCCCATGGCGTAGGCGACGATCGAGCCGGCCGCGGAGCCGCGGCCGGGGCCCACCGCGATGCCGTTGTTCTTGGCCCACATGATGAAGTCGGCGACGACGAGGAAGTAGCCGGGGAAGCCCATCGAGATGATGACGTCCATCTCGTAGTCCGCCTGCTTCTGGCGGTCCTCGGGGATGCCGCCGGGATAGCGGCGCTCCATGCCGCGGCGGACCTCCTCCTTGAACCAGGTGACCTCGGTGTAGCCCTCGGGGATGTCGAACTTGGGCATGAGGTCGCGCTTTTGGAACATGCCCGTGGTGTCGACCATCTCGGCGACCAGGAGCGTGTTGGCGCAGCCCTCCTGCCAGGCGTCCGAGGAGTCGATGGCGTACATCTCCTCGGTCGACTTCAGGTAGTAGCCGGTGCCGTCGAACTTGAAGCGGTCGGGGTCGGAGAGGTTCTTGCCGGTCTGGATGCACAGCAGGGCGTCGTGGGCGCCCGCCTCGTGCGCGTACGTGTAGTGCGAGTCATTGGTGACCAGGGGCGGGATGCCGAGCTTCCTGCCGATGTCCAGCAGCCCCTCGCGCACCCGGTGCTCGATGTCGATGCCGTGGTCCATCAGCTCCAGGAAGTAGCGGTCCTTGCCGAAGATGTCCTGGTAGTCGGCGGCCGCCTTGAGGGCCTCGTCGAAGTGGCCGAGGCGCAGCCTGGTCTGCACCTCGCCGGAGGGGCAGCCGGTGGAGGCCACGATGCCCTCCGACCACTGCGCGATGGTCTCCTTGTCCATGCGGGGCCACTTCTGCAGCCAGCCCTCGGCGTAGGCGTCGGAGGAGAGGCGGAAGAGGTTGTGCAGGCCCGTGCTGTTCACCGCCCACATGGTCTTGTGGGTGTAACCGCCGGAACCGGAGACGTCGTCCCGCTTCTGGTGGGGCTGGCCCCACAGGATCTTGCGCTTGTTGCGCCGGGACTCCGGGGCGACGTACGCCTCGATGCCGATGATCGGGGTGACTCCGGCCTTCTGCGCGGAGTGGAAGAAGTCGTACGCCCCGTGGAGGTTGCCGTGGTCGGACATGGCGATGTGGGTCATGCCCATCTCGTTGCACGCGTTGAACATGTCCTTCAGCCGCGCGGCACCGTCCAGCAGCGAGTACTGGGTGTGGACGTGCAGGTGCGTGAACGGCGGCTTCGACACGGCTGCGGCCTCCAGGGAGAGCGGACGGATACGGGGGTCCGGCAGGCTGCGGACAGTCCGGGGGACAGCGTCGAAGTCTATGCCCCGGCACTGACACCCGGGGCCTCGCGCCGCGTACCTTCGTGCGAGGACAGCGCGGGCACTCAGCCGCACCGCCGGACGTTGTGGCGGGGGGAGGATCCACGCGCGGTCCGTCCCACACGTCTCGTACCACCCGCACCAGGAGGCACCCAGCGATGTCGGTCCCCCAGCTCAGCGACGAGCAGCGCGGCGAGGAGATCCTCGCCGTCTTCGACACCGCCTTCGGCGAGCTCCTGGCCGCCGACCCGGCCGCGTTCCGCGTGAAGTTCCGGAAGATGGCGGCCTCGGCCTTCGCGTTCTACCGGGGCACGGCCTGCCTCTTCTACCACGACCTGGACGCCGACCGGCGCGGCGGCCCGTTCCTGGACGAGCGCACCTCGCGCGTGTGGATCCACGGCGACCTGCACGCGGAGAACTTCGGCACGTACATGGACTCCAACGGCCGCCTGGTCTTCAACGTCAACGACTTCGACGAGGCCTACGTCGGCCCCTTCACCTGGGACCTCAAGCGCTTCGCCGCCTCGATCGCCCTCGTGGGGTACGCCAAGGCGCTCGGCGACGACCAGATCACCGAGCTGGTCGCGGTCTACGCGGCCGCCTACCGCGAGCGGATCCACGCCCTGGCCACCGGCGCCAAGAGCGACGAGGTCCCGCCCTTCACCCTGGACACCGCCCAGGGCCCGCTGCTGGACGCGCTGCGCGACGCCCGCTCGCTGACCCGGTTCGAGCTGCTGGACTCGATGACGCAGATCCGCGACTTCGAGCGCCGCTTCGCCCCCGGCGGGGGCGCCATCGAGCTGGACGCCGCCACGCGCTACAAGGTGCTCGCCGCCTTCGACGGCTATCTGGAGACGCTGCCGGAGTCCTCGCTCGCCCGCCCGGACTCCTACCGTGTGAAGGACGTCGTGGGCCGGCGGGGCATCGGCATCGGCTCGGCCGGGCTGCCGTCGTACAACATCCTGCTGGAGGGCAACAGCGACGCGCTGGAGAACGACGTCGTGATCTACATCAAGCAGGCCCAGACCCCGGCCGTCTCCCGGCACATCACCGACCAGGCGATCCGCGGCTACTTCCAGCACGAGGGCCACCGCACGGTGATCTCCCAGCGCGCCCTCCAGGCGCACGCCGACCCGTGGCTGGGCTGGACCGAGCTTGACGGCGCGGGCCAGCTGGTCGCCGAGGTGTCGCCGTACGCCGTGGACCTGGACTGGGGCGACATCGACGACCCGGAGGAGATCGCGCAGGTCGTCGCCGACCTCGGCCGGGCCACGGCGACCATGCACGCGGCGGCGGACGACCAGTCGGGCGAGTCCCTGGTGCCGTTCTCCACCGAGCGGGCCATCGACGCGGCGATCGCGGCCGACGAGGAGGGCTTCGCCCCGCTGCTGGTGGACTTCGCCCACGCCTACGGCGCCCGCGCCCGCGGCGACCACCAGATCTTCGTGGACCTGTTCCGCAACGGACGGATTCCGGGTCTGTGACGGAAAGGCCGCACACAGGGATCCTTTAAGGGTCCCTTACCGGCCCACGTGACACACTCTTCTCTCGCTATGGACATATCCGGGACCCAGCTCAGAGCCGTGCGCGCGGCGCTGTTCACGGCCGTGGTCGTGACGCTCAGCACCGCGTCGCACGTCCTGCTGTCCAGGGCCCCGCTGCCGCTGAACACGGTGGCCGCCGTCGCGGTCGCCGTGTTCCTGCTCGCCTACGCCCTGGCCGGGCGCGAGCGCGGCTTCGGGCGGATCGCCGCCCTGCTGATCCCGCTGGAGCTGGCCGCCGACACGGTCTTCACCACCGGCCAGCACGTCTGCTACGGCCCCGTGGGCGGCCCGGTCGCGGGACCGCTGCGCTCGGTCGGCTGGGACGTGCTGTGCGGCAACGGCACGGACGTCGGCACCCCGCTGGCCCGGATGACCGGCACCGACACCGACCATCTGGCGACGCTGCTGGCCCACGCGACCCCGGCGACGGCCTGGCTGCTGCTGGCCGCGCACGTCGCCGTCGGCCTGCTCGCGGCCGGCTGGCTGCGCCGCGGTGAGCGCGCGCTGGCCGAGCTGCTGCGCGCGGTGGCCGCGACCACGTTCCGGCCGCTGCTGCTCGCGGTGGCCGCGGTGGCCTCCCGGCGGGCCCCGGCCGTCACGCGCCCGGCCCGCCCGGCGCCGGCCGCGGCCGTCCCGCTCACCCGCCTTCTCACCCACTCCCTGGGACGGCGCGGACCGCCGAACCCGCTCGCGCCCGCCTCCGCCCTCGTCTGAGCGGCGGCGCGGCGCCGAGCCCGCACGGAACGGTCCCCCACACCCACAGGAGAACACCATCATGAGCAAGCGGAACACCCAGACGGCGAAGACGGCGGCCCGGGAGCGGCTGCGCGCGGAACGCGAGCGCGAGGCCAAGCGCGCCAAGACGCGTCGCCAGATCATCGTCGCCTGCTCGGTCGTGGCCGTCCTCGCGGCAGCCGGCGGCATCGGCTACGCGGTGGTCCAGGCCAACAAGCCGGGCCACTGGGAGGCCGTGAAGGACGAGAAGGTCGTCGCCCCGGCCAACACCACGGGCACGGACGGCACGACGGTGGTCATCGGCAAGAGCAGCGCGTCCAAGACCCTCAAGCTCTACGAGGACCCGCGCTGCCCGATCTGCGCCCAGTTCGAGGAGAACGTCGGCCCGGTCATCAGGAAGGACCTGGCCGACGGCAAGTACAAGATCCAGTACGTCGGCGGCACCTTCATCGACGGCGACTCGCTCGGCAAGGGCACGATCGGCTCGCGGGGCGAGGGCTCCAAGAACGCGATGAGCGCCATGGGCGCCGCGCTGAACGTCAGCCCGGACGCGTTCCTCGACTACAAGACCGCCCTGTACTCGAAGAAGTGGCACCCGGAGGAGACGGACGACAAGTTCAAGAGCCACGACTACCTCATCCAGGTCGCGAACACCGTCCCCGCGCTGAAGAACAACGCCAAGTTCCAGACGGCGGTGAAGAACGGCACCTACGACGCCTGGGCGCTGGCGATGTCGAAGAGCTGGGACACCAACAAGGACGGCGTGACCGGCACCCCCAGCCTCGTCATGAACGGCAAGATCCTCACCGTCCCGGGCTCCCAGAACCCGCCGATGACGGCGCAGGAGTACAACGCGGTGATCGCGGCCGCGCTGAAGGGCTAGGGCCTTTCTTCCGGATCAGGCCGGCTCCGAGCCACCTCGCCTCCCGGCAGACCCGAGCGGTGACTGGTGCGTGCAGATGCAAGGCGGAGGAGGGAGCCGACGCGATGGGGGTCCCCCCTTGCTCGTCAAGAGCCTGGGGGAGTCGGCGACCGACGGCAACGCCGCAGATGTGCGTGCCGGCCACCGCGACCGGCGGCAAGATCCGGAAGAGAGGCCCTAGCACCGGCGCAGCCCGGGCGCGCTCCTCCTCACCGGGACGACGAGCCCGCCCGGGCGACCGGCGGCCGAAGAGCGGGCGAACTTTCAGGAGTTCGTCCGCTCTGGCGTGTACCGGTCAGTAATCTGATCGGTCGTGACCAGTCGATACAGATCAGGTGAGGCTTCGCAGGGCCTCAACTCCCTTTCCCCGCGCCGCCGTACGGTCGTCAAGGCCGCGGCGGCCACCGCTGTCCTGGCCGGGCCGCTCGCCGCTGCGCTGCCCGCGCGGGCCGCGGCCGACGTGCCCGCGTTCCTGCACGGCGTGGCCTCCGGCGACCCGCTGCCCGACGGCGTCCTGCTGTGGACCCGGGTGACCCCCACCGCCGAGGCGGCGCCCGGTTCCGGGCTCGGCCCCGACACCGAGGTGAGCTGGGTCGTCGCCAGGGACAAGGCGCTCACCGACGTCGTCGCCAAGGGCTCCCTCACCGCGACCGCCGCCTCCGACCACACCGTCAAGGCGGACGTGCGCGGCCTCTCGCCGGCCACCGACTACTGGTTCCGCTTCTCGGCCGGCGGCGCCGACTCCCCCGTGGCCCGCACCCGCACCGCCCCCGCCCACGACGCCGCCGTCACCGGCCTGCGCTTCGGCGTCGTCTCCTGCACCAACTGGGAGGCCGGCTACTTCGCCGCCTACCGCCACCTCGCGGCTCGCGGCGACCTCGACGCCTGGCTGCACCTCGGGGACTACATCTACGAGTACAAGAGCGGCGAGTACGCGGCCCGCGGCAAGGTCGTGCGGCCCCACGCGCCCGCCAACGAGATCATCACCCTCGCCGACTACCGCACCCGGCACGCCGAGTACAAGACCGACCCCGACCTCCAGGCCCTGCACCACAAGGCGCCGGTCATCGCGATCTGGGACGACCACGAGTTCGCCGACAACGCCTGGTCCGGCGGCGCGGTCAACCACACCGAGGGCGCCGAGGGCACCTGGACCGCCCGCAAGGCGGCCGCCAAGCAGGCCTACTTCGAGTGGATGCCGGTGCGCCCCGCGATCGCGGGCACCACCTACCGCCGGCTGCGCTTCGGCAAGCTCGCCGACCTGTCCCTGCTGGACCTGCGGTCCTTCCGCTCCCAGCAGGCGGCCTCCGGCAGCGGCTCGGTCGACGACCCCGACCGCACCATCACCGGCCGGGCCCAACTGGACTGGCTCAAGGCCGGCCTGAAGGCCTCCGACACCACCTGGCGGCTGGTCGGCAACTCGGTGATGATCTCCCCCTTCGTCGTCGGCTCCCTCTCCGCGGACCTGCTCAAGCCGCTGGCCAAGCTGCTCGGGCTGCCGCAGGAGGGCCTGGCCGTCAACACCGACCAGTGGGACGGCTACACCGACGACCGCCGCGAACTCCTGGCACACCTGCGCTCCAACGCCATCGGCAACACCGTCTTCCTGACCGGCGACATCCACATGGCGTGGGCCAACGACGTGCCCGTGGACGCCGGTACGTACCCGCTGTCGGCCTCCGCCGCCACCGAGTTCGTCGTCACCTCGGTGACCTCCGACAACCTCGACGACATCGTCAAGGTCCCCGAGGGCACCGTCTCGGCGGTCGCCTCCCCCGTCATCCGCGCCGCCAACCGGCACGTCCACTGGGTCGACACCGACCGCCACGGCTACGGCGTACTGGACATCACCGCCGAGCGGGCGCAGATGGACTACTACGTGCTGTCCGACCGCACCAGCCAGGCCGCGACCAGCGCCTGGACCCGCTCCTACCGCACCCGCAGCGGCACGCAGAAGGTGGAGCGGACGTACGACCCCGTGTAGCGGGTCACTCCGGGTCCTGCGAGCCCTCAAGGCCGTCGAGGAAGCCGAGCGCCACCCGCCAGGTGGCCTCGGCCGCCTCCTCGTCGTAGTCGGGCAGGCCGGGGTCGGTGTAGAGGTGGCCGGCCCCCGCGTACCGGTACACCTCCACGTCGGCGCCCGTGCGGCCCATCTGGAGGTACCACGCGCTCAGCCAGTCGTCCGTCTCGAACGGGTCCGGCTCGGCCACATGCAGTTGCACGGGCAGTCCGTCCGCCGTCGCGTTCGGCGCGATGTCCGACGTGCCGTGCAGGAGCAGCAGGCCGCGCGCCTTGTCGTCGCCGAGGGCGAGGGTCTGGGCGATCGAGGCGCCGAGCGAGAAGCCCGCGTACACCAGGCCCCGGTCGGAGTAGGGCGCGGCGGCCAGCACGGCCCGCTTGAGCAGCTCGTCCTTGCCGGTCTCGTCCTTGAAGGCCATGCCCTCCTCCACGGTGTCGAACGTGCGGCCCGCGAAGAGGTCCGGCGTCCACACCTCGTGCCCGGCGGCGCGCAGCCGGTCGGCGGCCCGGCGCACGGCCGGCCGGAGCCCGTAGGTCGAGTGGAAGAGCACGATGTTCATGAGGCCATGGTGCCAGCCGGGTACGACAACGCCCGGCCCCGGCCGGACCCTCCGCACGGCCGCGAGCCGGGGCGGGTGCGCGGGAAGGGACGCAAGTCACATGTTCAAGCTCGTGCGGCGGCGGTTAGGCGCGCAGGCATGGAGAACGTACTCCGACCCGTGCTCGTGGTCGGCGGCTCGGTCATGATCACCCTGGTGATCGGCTGGGCCACCGACCTTCTGCTGCGCAAGGCCGACGAACGGCACCACGAGACACCGCTGTGGGGCCTCCTGCGCCGCGCCCGCGTGCCGTACCAGCTCGTGCTGTGCGCCGCCCTGCTCAGAGGCTCCTACGACCAGGTGAACGTGGTGGCGAACCACCACGCCGGCATCGGCAGGTCCCTGACCCTCACCCTGATCGGCTCGGCCGCCTGGCTGGTCATCCGGATCGCCTCGGCGATCGTGGAGACCTCCTACTCGCGCTACGCCAGCGCCCGCGCCCACCGGGACCCGGCCCGGGTGCGGCGGGTGCGCACCCAGGTCGAGCTGATCATGCGGGTGGTGTCGGCGGTCGTGATCGTGGTGGCGGCGGCCTCCATGCTGCTGACCTTCCCGGCGATGCGCGCGGCCGGCGCCTCGCTGCTGGCCTCGGCCGGGATCCTCGGCATCGTCGCCGGTGTGGCCGCGCAGTCCACGCTGAGCAACATGTTCGCCGGGCTGCAGATCGCCTTCGGCGACATGGTGCGCATCGGCGACACGGTGGTCGTCAACGGCGAGTGGGGCACCGTCGAGGAGATCACGCTGACCTTCCTGACGGTACGGACCTGGGACGAGCGGCGGATCACCATGCCGGTGTCGTACTTCACGGCCAACCCGTTCGAGAACTGGTCCCGCGGCACCCCGCAGATGACCGGCACCGTCTTCTGGCACCTGGACCACCGCGCGCCACTGGAGGCGATGCGGGAGAAACTGCGCGACATCCTGCGCCAGTGCCCGGCCTGGGACGGCCGCGCCTTCAACCTGTACGTCACCGACACCACCCCCAGCACCATCCAGGTGCGGGCGCTGGTGACGGCCAAGGACTCCGACGACATCTGGACCGTCCGGGTCGCGGTGCGCGAGGAGATGATCCGCTGGCTGTGCGAGGAGCACCCGTACGCCCTCCCGCGCGTCAACACCGCGGACGCGGCCCGGCCCCCGAGGCAGCGGGACGGGGGCCACGACCTCGACGTGGTCCGGGACGGCGCCGCGCGGCCGTCCCTCGACAAGTCGCACTCCTTCGGCGCGTCGGGCAGGGGGCGCGGCTGAGGCCGCCGCCTCGGTCTCAGTGGCCGCGTTCGGCGCCGCCGTTGACCTGGATGATCTGGGAAGTGATGTGGGCGGCGCCCGGCGAGGCCAGCCAGTGCAGGGTGGCGGCCACGTCGCCGGGGGTGCCCGCGCGCCCGGTGGAGGTCTCGGCGACGAGCCGGGCGCGGCGGGCGTCGTCCATCGCGTCGCCGAAGAAGTCGGTGTCCTCGACGTACCCGGGCGCGACCACGTTCACCGTGATCCCGCGCGGGCCCAACTGCCGTGCCAGGTCGTGGGCGTACGGGTGGAGGGCGGCCTTGGACGCGGCGTAGGCGCCGCTGCCCGAGCCGCGGTAGGCCGCGATCGAGCTGAGGAACAGCACACGTCCGCCCGGCTCGGCGAGGCGCTCCTTGAGGGCCTCGGTGAGCAGCACGGCCGTCAGCGTGTTGATCCGGAAGTTGACCGTCCAGTTGTCGGCGACGAGCTCGAGCGGGTCCTCCCGCTCCACCCGGGCCTCCAGTTGCCCGGAGCCGCCGGCGCTGTGGATCAGCACGTCCACGGCGCCGAGTTCGTCCGCCACGAAGCGCGCGACGCCGCGCACGCCGTCGACGTCGCCGACATCGGCCGCGTACGTGAGCGCGCCCGGCACCCGCGCCCCGCGCAGCACGTCCTCCCGCCGCCCGAGCAGCAGGACCCGGTCGCCCTCCGCCGCGAAGGTCTGAGCCGCCGCGAGCCCGATCCCCGTACCACCACCGCTGATCACCACGTTGCGAGTCATGATCCGAGCGTAGGCCCGCGCGGGCGCGCGATGGGGTAACGGGGGTCGGGCGGCGGCGCGCGCACCGCACACGGCGGGTGCGCCGGACGCGGGCCGGGTGCGTCAGCGCAGGCTGCGTACGTCGAGGTGGCGCAGCACCCGGTCCACGATCTCCGGGTCGGCCCCGGGCTCGCTGCGCGCCGCCAGCACCTCGTGCCGGGCCGCGCTCAGCATCTCGCCCTGGATGCGGCGCACCCGCTTCAGCCGCCGCACCCGGTTCTCCTGCGCCTCCCGGCGCTCCTCGTCACCGATCCGCGGGCTGATCCGCAGCCCGATCTCGAAGGCCCGCCGGTTCATCTGCTCGGACAGCTCCTCGGGCAGCTCCTCGACGGACTCGATCTCCCTCAGCCGCCGCTTGGCCGCCCTCGCCGCCCGAGCGGCCAGCTGCGTCTCGAACTCCTCCTCCCGCTCGGTGTCCGCGCGCACCCCGAGCCGCCTGACCAGCCGCGGCAGGGTGAGGCCCTGGAGCACCAGCGTCGCCACGATCACCCCGAAGGCGATGAACACGATCTCGTCGCGGTCGGGGAAGGGCGCGCCGGTGTCCGTGCGCAGCGGGATGGCCAGCGCGAGCGCCACCGTGGCCACACCCCGCATCCCCGACCACCACATGACGACGGTCTCGCGCCAGCTGAGCGGAATGTCCTCGTCGTAGTCCCGCAGCGCGTGCAGCCGCTTGGTCAGCCAGGTCGCCGGCAGCAGCCACAGCAGCCGTACGAGCACCACGACGGCCACGACGACCCCCGCCCAGCCGAGCAGTTCGCCCCAGCGCGAGGAGGCGGTGTGGACCGCGTTGTGCAGCTCCAGGCCGACCAGCCCGAAGGCGACACCGGTGACCAGGGTGTCGACGACGTCCCAGACGGTGTGTCCGGCGAGGCGGCTGACCACGTCGTCGGCGTCGACGGCGTACTCGGCCAGGAACAGCGCGGTGACGAGCACGGAGAGGACCCCGGAACCATGCAGCTCCTCGGCCAGCACGTAGGAAGCGAAGGGCACGAGCAGCGTCAGGCCGATCTGGAGCGTCGCGTCCCCGAGCAGGCTCAGCAGCTTGTTCGCGCCCCAGCCGAGCGCGACCCCGACGGCCACCGCGACCACCGCGGACAGCACCAGGTCGAGACCGGCCCGCCAGACGGAGAACTCGCCGCTGACGGCGGCGGCGATGGCCACGTGGTAGAGCACGATGGCCGTCACGTCGTTGAACAGGCCCTCGCCCTCCAGGATCGACACCAGGCGGCGGGGCAGCCCGAGCTGCCCGGCGACGGCGGTCGCCGCGACCGGGTCGGGCGGGGCGATCAGCGCGCCCAGCGCCACAGCGGCGGCCACCGGCAGCCCCGGCACGATGGCGTGGGCGACGACGGCGACGCACAGCGTGGTGACGAACACCAGCGCCACGGCCAGCAGGAAGATCGGCCGCTTGTTCGCCGCGAACTGCCGCCATGAGGTGCGCCGTACGGCGGCGTAGAGCAGCGGCGGCAGCAGCGCGGGCAGGATGAGATCGGGCGGGATGTCGACGTTGGGCACGAAGTCGGGCAGCGCGAGCGCGATGCCGAGCAGGGTCATCAGGACCGGCGAGGGCAGCCCGAACCGTTCCCCGACCGGGACACTGATCACGGCCCCGAGCAAGAGGACGAACAGCAGGGCCAACTGATCCACGGTCAGCGCTCCGGGGTCGGACGTTCACACGGCTGACCTCAAGCGTGCCATGCCGCCCCGCTCAGCGGCCCCTTCCCGGTGAGCGGCTACAGCACGCGCCGCATCGCGCGGTGGGGTATCCCGGCGTCGGGGAACTCCGGGCCGTACGCCTCGTACCCCAGCCGCTCGTAGAAGCCGAGGGCGTGCGTCTGGGCGTGCAGGTCGACGGCCGTGAGGCCACGCACGCGTGCCGCGTCCTCGATGGCGCGCACCAGGGCGACGCCGACGCCCCGCCCGCGGGCCTGTCTGGCGACCGCGAGCCGCCCGAGGGAGCCGACGCCGGCCTCGCCGCCGGTCTTCGCGGCGGCCGCCTCGCCGTACAGCAGCCGTCCGGTGCCGAGCGGGAGGCCGTCCTCGCGGACGGCGAGCACGTGCAGCGCCACGGCGTCGTGGGCGTCGTACTCGATGTCCTCGGGGACTCCCTGCTCGGCGACGAAGACCTGCTTGCGCACGGCGAAGCAGGCCTCGCGGTCGGCCGGGTCCTCGGCGACGCGCACCTCGTAGGGCGTGCTCATGCGTAGGTCTCCTCGCGGACCTGGTCGAGGGCCTGCTGGAGGTCCTCGGGGTAGTCGCTGGCGAACTCCACCCACTGGCCGTCGCCGGGGTGCTCGAAGCCGAGCCGGACCGCGTGCAGCCACTGGCGGGTGAGCCTGAGCCGCTTGGCGAGGGTGGGGTCGGCGCCGTAGGTCAGGTCGCCGACGCAGGGGTGGCGGTGGGCGGCCATGTGGACGCGGATCTGGTGGGTGCGGCCGGTCTCCAGCTTCACGTCGAGCAGGGAGGCCGCGCGGAAGGCCTCGATCAGGTCGTAGTGCGTGACGGAGGGCTTGCCGTCGGCGGTGACCGCCCACTTGTAGTCGTGGTTGGGGTGGCGGCCGATGGGCGCGTCGATGGTGCCGCTGGTCGGGTCGGGGTGGCCCTGGACGAGGGTGTGGTAGCGCTTGTCGACCGTGCGCTCCTTGAACTGGCGCTTGAGCGAGGTGTACGCGTACTCCGACTTGGCGACGACCATCAGGCCGGAGGTGCCGACGTCGAGGCGGTGCACGATGCCCTGGCGCTCGGCGGCGCCGGAGGTCGAGATGCGGTACCCGGCGGCGGCCAGTCCGCCGATGACCGTGGGTCCGTTCCAGCCGGGGCTGGGGTGGGCGGCGACGCCGACCGGCTTGACGATGACGACCACGTCCTCGTCGTCGTGCACGATCTCCATGCCCTCGACCGGCTCGGCGACCACCTGGACCGGGGCGGGCGCCTGGGGCATCTCCACCTCGAGCCAGGCCCCGCCGCGCACCCGCTCGGACTTGCCGACCGCCGTGCCGTCGACCAGCACCTTGCCCGCGGCGGCCAGCTCCGCCGCCTTCGTACGGGAGAAGCCGAACATGCGGGAGATGGCGGCGTCGACGCGCTCGCCCTCCAGGCCGTCGGGCACGGGCAGGGTACGGATCTCGGGAAGCGTGCTCACCCGTCGAGTATGCCGGACGGGCCCGGCGGCCCCGACCGGGCCTGTGGACAACCCGTCCGCGGACGGGCGGGAGCGGGCGGTCAGTCCTTGTGGACCGTGCCGTCCGGGTCCAGGCCGCGGAAGGACAGCAGCACGATCAGGATGCCGCCGCAGACGATCGCGGAGTCGGCGAGGTTGAACACCGCGAAGTGCTTGGGGGCGATGAAGTCGACCACGGCGCCCTCGAAGACGCCGGGCGAGCGGAAGATCCGGTCGGTGAGGTTGCCCAGCGCGCCGCCGAGCAGCAGGCCGAGCGCGATCGCCCAGGGCAGGCTGTAGAGCTTGCGCGCGAGGCGGGTGATCACCACGATGACGGCGGCCGCGATCACCGTGAAGATCACGGTGAAGGCCTCGCCGAAGCCGAAGGCCGCGCCCGGATTGCGGATCGCCTCCAGCTGGAGCCAGTCCCCGATCAGCTTGATCGGCGCGTGGTGCTCCAGCTTGGCGACCACGACCAGCTTGCTCACCAGGTCCAGGGTGTAGGCGAAGGCCGCGACCGCGAACAGGACGGCGATGCGGCGCCCGCCGCGCGGCCGCGCCGCGGTGGCGGGCTCCTGCGCTCCGCCCGCGCGGGCGGACGCCTCCGGCGACGTGCCGTCGCCGGGCGGCTGCTGTCCGGGCCGTGCCGCGTCCGGGGTGTCCGGCGTACCGATGATGCGCTCCGCCTCTGCCACGTGAGTCCCTCGACCTAGAACCTGATAGAGGACGAGAGTACGACACCCCCGTCCCGGCGGACGTGCTCAGGAGGCGTATGGCGGCGCCCCGGCCCGGGCGCGGGCCCCGGTTCCGGCCCCCTCAGTAGCGGCGTTCCTGCTTCTGCTTGCACTCCACGCACAGGGTGGCCCGCGGGAAGGCCTGCATACGGGCCTTGCCGATGGGGTTGCCGCAGTTCTCGCACAGGCCGTAGGTGCCCGCGTCCAGCCGGTCCAGGGCGCGCCCGGTCTGGGTGAGCATCTCGCGCGCGTTGGCGGCGAGGGCCATCTCGTGCTCGCGCGTGATGTTCTTGGTGCCGGTGTCCGCCTGGTCGTCGCCCGCGCCGTCCCCGGAGTCCCGCATCAGGCCGGCCAGGGACTGCTCGGACGAGCTGATCTCGTCGCGCAGCCGCTCCATCTCGGACTGCAGCTCCGCGCGGGCCTCCGCGACCTCTTCCGGGGTCCAGGGGTCCTCGCCCGGGCGTACCGCGAGGTCGCCCGGCTCGACCGCCGCGGCGGCGCGTGCCTTGGGGACGGCGGTCGTGGCCGCCGCGGCCGTGCCAGGAGTCTTCTTCGCAACCACCGTCGTGGCTCCCGTCTGCTTCGCGGCCCGTGCCGCGCCCGCCTTCTTGCCCGTGCTCTTCCTGCCCGCGCTCCGCCCGGCGCCGTCCCGCGCGGGAGTGCCGTGCTCCGTCTCCGCGCCCCCGGTTCCCGGCTTCGCCCCGGGCCTCTCCGCGGCCTTGCCGTGCGCCCCCTTGTCCTGGTCGGCCTTGCCGTGAGCAGCCTTGTCCTGCGCCGCCTTGCCGTGAGTCGCCTTGTCGTGCGACGCCTTCTTCGCCGGGGTCGTGGCGGCGGCCGTCCGCTTCGGCTCCGCCTTCTGCGGTCCGGTCCTCCCCGTCTCCCCGGCGTTCACGGCCTTCTCTGCCGCCGTGGCCTTTTTCGCGTTCTTCGCGGCCGTCCGCTTCCTGGCGGCGGTCCCCGCGGCCGCCGGCTTCTTCGCCGCGGTCTTCCTCGCGCCCCCGGGCTCGTTCGTCGCGGGCCTCGCCGCCTGGTCCATGGCCGGCTCCTTCGCGGCCGCGTCCACGTGCCCGGCGAGGGCATCGGCGCTCCGGGACCTGCCCGACGCCGAGTGCTCGGCGGTCTTCCTCGCCACCATGGCCGCGGCCCCTTCACATATTGTGATCTTGCTCGCGAATCGTGCTGGGACGATAAATCGACTGGAGTCCCGCGGCAACGGGGCACGCCGCCCGATTCGCCCGCCTCGTGCCTGCCGCTCGGCCGGCATGCATGCGTTGTGCCCAGCTCCTCGCCGGGTAATCCGACCAGCTGCGCGTCCTACGATCCGAGCGGCCCACCCCTCGCCATTCGGGGCACCCGCGCGGGCCGCCGGCCCCCGGACCCGGCACCGGAAAACCGGTCGGCCGCTGTCGCCGGAGCGCCGTACACTGGGCGGAGCGAAAAGCGTGGATGGGGACGAGTAGCGGCGCAGGCGGCCCAGAGCGACCCGGGGACGGTGTGAGCCCGGGGGCGAGCACGTCGTGAAGATCACCCCGGAGCCGCCGGAAGAACGCCCCAGGGACCGCCCGTGGACCCCAGGGCCAGTAGAACCGGCTCGCGACCCCAATGAGGGGGCTCACCGGCGCGTACGGCGCACCGGAGGGCCAAGGAGGGTGGTACCGCGGGAGCGCGCCGCACACGGCGTAGGAAGCACGAAGCTCTCGTCCCTCCGACGGAAGGCAGTACGTCCGCCGGAGGAAGATCGATGACGCAGTACCGTCAGGTGCCCGCCCAGGTCGACCTGCCCGCCCTCGAGCACGCCGTGCTCGACTTCTGGCGCGAGCAGAAGATCTTTGGCAAGAGCCTGGAGCAGTCCGAGGGCCGCCCCGAGTGGGTGTTCTACGAGGGCCCGCCCACCGCCAACGGCATGCCGGGCGCCCACCACATCGAGGCGCGCGTCTTCAAGGACGTCTTCCCCCGCTTCCGCACCATGCGCGGCTACCACGTGGCCCGCAAGGCCGGCTGGGACTGCCACGGCCTGCCCGTGGAGCTGGCGGTGGAGAAGGAGCTGGGCTTCTCCGGCAAGCAGGACATCGAGGCGTACGGCATCGCCGAGTTCAACGCCAGGTGCCGCGAGTCGGTGACCCGGCACACCGACGCCTTCGCCGAGCTGACGACCCGCATGGGCTACTGGGTCGACCTCGACGACGCCTACCGCACCATGGACCCCGAGTACGTGGAGTCCGTGTGGTGGTCGCTCAAGCAGATCTTCGACAAGGGACTGCTGGTCCAGGACCACCGCGTCGCCCCCTGGTGTCCCCGCTGCGGCACCGGCCTGTCCGACCACGAGCTGGCGCAGGGCTACGAGACGGTCGTCGACCCCTCGGTCTACGTGCGCTTCCCGCTCACCTCCGGCCCGCTGGCCGGCCGGGCGGCCCTGCTGGTGTGGACGACGACCCCGTGGACGCTGGTGTCCAACACCGCGGTCGCCGCGCACCCCGAGGTCACCTACGTCGTCGCGACGAACGGCGAGGAGAGCCTGGTCGTCGCCGAGCCGCTGCTCGCCAAGGCGCTCGGCGAGGGCTGGGAGACCACCGGCGAGACCTTCACCGGCGCCGAGATGGAGCGCTGGACCTACCAACGCCCCTTCGAGCTGGTGCCGTTCGAGGAGCCGGCCCACTTCGTGGTCAACGCCGAGTACGTCACCACCGAGGACGGCACGGGTCTGGTGCACCAGTCCCCCGCCTTCGGCGAGGACGACCTGCGCGTCTGCCGCGCCTACGGCCTCCCGGTCGCCAACCCGGTGCGTCCCGACGGCACCTTCGAGGAGGACGTGCCGCTGGTCGGCGGCGTCTTCTTCAAGAAGGCCGACGAGCGGCTCACCGAGGACCTGGCCGAGCGCGGCCTGCTGTTCAAGCACCTGCCGTACGAGCACAGCTACCCGCACTGCTGGCGCTGCCACACCGCGCTGCTGTACTACGCGCAGCCGTCCTGGTACATCCGCACCACCGCGATCAAGGACCGGCTCCTCGAGGAGAACGAGCGGACCAACTGGTTCCCCGACACCGTCAAGCACGGCCGCTACGGGGACTGGCTGAACAACAACATCGACTGGGCGCTCTCCCGCAACCGCTACTGGGGCACCCCGCTGCCCGTCTGGCGCTGCGAGGACGGCCACCTCACCTGCGTCGGCTCCCTGGCCGAACTGACCGAGCTGACCGGCGCCGACCAGTCGGGCCTCGACCCGCACCGTCCGTACATCGACGAGGTCACCTTCGCCTGCCCGCAGTGCGAGCGGACCGCGACACGCGTGCCGGAGGTCATCGACGCCTGGTACGACTCGGGTTCCATGCCGTTCGCGCAGTGGGGCTACCCGTACAAGAACAAGGACCTGTTCGAGGCCCGTTACCCGGCGCAGTTCATCTGCGAGGCCATCGACCAGACGCGTGGCTGGTTCTACACGCTGATGGCGGTCGGCACCCTCGTCTTCGACAAGTCGTCGTACGAGAACGTCGTGTGCCTCGGCCACATCCTCGCCGAGGACGGCCGCAAGATGTCCAAGCACCTGGGCAACATCCTCCAGCCGATCCCGCTCATGGACCAGCACGGCGCGGACGCGGTGCGCTGGTTCATGGCGGCCGGCGGCTCGCCCTGGGCGGCCCGCCGGGTCGGCCACGGCACCATCCAGGAGGTCGTCCGCAAGACGCTCCTCACGTACTGGAACACGGTCGCCTTCCAGGCGCTGTACGCCCGCACGTCGGGCTGGGCGCCCAGCGCCGCCGACCCGGCCCCGGCCGAGCGCCCGCTGCTGGACCGCTGGCTGCTCAGCGAGCTGCACGCGCTGACCGACCAGGTCACGCAGGCGCTGGAGGGGTACGACACGCAGCGTGCCGGCAAGCTGCTGTCCGCGTTCGTCGACGACCTGTCCAACTGGTACGTCCGCCGTTCGCGCCGCCGCTTCTGGCAGGGCGACAAGGCCGCGCTGCGCACGCTGCACGAGGTCGTCGAGACGGTGACCAGGCTGATGGCCCCGCTGACCCCGTTCATCACCGAGCGGGTGTGGCAGGACCTGGTGGTGCCGGTGACCCCGGGCGCGCCCGAGTCGGTGCACCTGGCGTCCTGGCCGGAGGCCGACCTGTCCGCGATCGACCCGGAGCTGTCGCGGCAGATGGTGCTGGTGCGGCGGCTCGTGGAGCTGGGCCGGGCCACCCGCGCGGAGTCGGGCGTCAAGACGCGCCAGCCGCTGTCGCGGGCGCTGGTGGCGGCCGCGGGCTTCGACTCGCTGGACGCCGAGCTGCACGCCCAGATCACCGAGGAGCTGAACGTGGCCTCGCTGGCCTCGCTCAGCGAGGTCGGCGGATCGCTGGTGGACACCACCGCCAAGGCCAACTTCCGGGCGCTGGGCAAGCGGTTCGGCAAGCGGGTGCAGGACGTCGCCAAGGCGATCGCCGGCGCCGACGCGGCCGCGCTGTCGCTCGCGCTGCGCGAGGGCACGGCGTCGGTGGAGGTCGACGGCGAGACGGTCGTCCTCGCGCCGGACGAGGTGATCATCACGGAGACTCCGCGCGAGGGGTGGTCGGTGGCGTCCGACGCCGGGGCGACGGTCGCCCTCGACCTGGAGATCACCGAGGAGCTGCGGCGGGCGGGGCTCGCCCGTGACGCGATCCGGCTCATCCAGGAGGCGCGCAAGAACAGCGGGCTGGATGTGGCCGACCGGATCGTGCTGCGGTGGACCGCGACGGACGCCGCGACGATCGCCGCGCTCAGTGAGCACTCCGGGCTCATCGCCGAGGAGGTTCTCGCGACCGACTTCGCGCAGGGTGAGGGGGACGACACCCTCGGTGAGGTGTTCTCCGACGAGGGACTGTCGTTGACCTTCCGGCTCCGCAAGGCGTAGGGGCCGGGTCCGGGGGCTTCTCGCCCCCGGACGCCCTTACCGGGGGCCTCGGGTGAGCTGCTCCCCGCGAGCCACGCACTTGGGAACGGGAACGGCCCCGGAGGGAGATCCCTCCGGGGCCGTTCCTCAGGCTGCCGACGCCTATTGATCACCTGGACCCTCGCGGGTCCGTCAGTTGTCGTCCTCGTCGATCAGGAAGCCGCGCATCGGCGAGGGGGCCTGGCCCATCGGGGACGGGCCCTGCGGACGCACCGGTGCCATCGGCTGGGTCATCGCCGGGGACATCTGCTGCTGGCCGCCGTAGGACGGGCCGGACGGGCTCTGCGGGCCGCCCATCGTCTGGTTGCCGCCGTACGACGGGGCGCCTGCGCCGGCCGGGGCCATGGAGGGCGCCGGGGACGGCGGCAGCGACGCGGTCGCCGGGGTGCGCGGCGGGGCCAGCGAGTCGTCGGCCTGCGTCTCCAGCTGGCGCAGCTGCGACTCGAGGTACGACTTCAGGCGCGTACGGTACTCGCGCTCGAAGCCGCGCAGGTCCTCGACCTTGCGCTCCAGCGTGGCGCGGGCGGACTCAAGGGAGCCCATCGCGACGCGGTGCTTCTCCTGTGCGTCCCGCTCCAGCGCGTCCGCCTTGGCACGGGCGTCACGCTCGAGACCCTCGGCACGCGAACGCGCCTCGCCGACGATCTTGTTGGCCTCGGAGCGGGCCTCGGCGATCGCCTGGTCGGCGGTCTGCTGGGCCAGCGACAGGACGCGCGCGGCGCTGTCGCCACCGGGACCCTGGCCCATCGGACCGGGGCCGCCCATGGGGCCGCCCATCGGGCCGGGACCCATCTGGCCCTGCATCGGGCCCTGGCCCATCGGGCCCTGCCCCATCGGCCCCTGTCCCATCGGACCCGGACCCATCGGACCGGGACCCTGCGGACCCTGACCGCCGGGGCCGGCGGGCAGCTGCGGGGCACCGCTCGGCAGCTGGGGCGGGCCACCCATGGGGCCGCCCATCTGCTGCTGCGGCGGGCCCGATATGCCGGCGGGCACGGGAGCGCCGGGACCTCGCATGCCCTGCTGCGGGTGCTGCTGGGGGTGCTGCTGGGGGTGCTGCTGCGGATGCTGCTGGTCCTCCGGCGGCTTGCGCATGTTCTGCTGGTTCTGGGCAGCAGCACGCGTGGCCGCGGCCAGCTTGGCGCGCAGGTCCTCGTTCTCCCGGAGCAGGCGGGTCAGCTCGGCTTCGACCTCGTCGAGGAAGGCATCGACCTCGTCCTCGTCATAGCCTTCTCGGAGGCGGACGGTCGTGAACTGCTTGTTCCGCACGTCCTCGGGGGTCAACGGCATCTCTTCACCTCAACGTAGTCATCGGCAGTCGGCAAGACCGTATCGTCCACAGTCACCTCGCGAGGTTTCCCACGATGGAGATCAGGATGTAGACGATGATCATCAGTACGAAGAAGGACAGGTCGAGCGCCACGCCCCCGAGACGCAGCGGCGGGATGAACCGCCGCAGAAGCTTCAGCGGTGGATCGGTGACAGTGTAGGTGGCCTCCAGAACGACCACCATCGCCTTGCCGGGTTGCCACGAGCGGGCGAACTGGAACACGTAGTCCATGACCAACCGGAAGATGAGCACGATGAGGAACACCATCAGCGCGATGTAGAGAACCTCCATGGCCACGCCCATGATCGGTGCTTCCCTCTCCCCTGTTCCGTGCCTGTTTCCGGTGGTGCGTCTCAGCTCTGGTTGAAGAACCCGCCCTCTGCGATGCGGGCCTTGTCCTCCGCCGTGACATCGACGTTAGCAGGCGACAACAGGAACACCTTCTGCGTCACCCGCTCGATGCTGCCGTGAAGACCAAACACCAAACCGGCCGCAAAGTCGACAAGTCGCTTCGCGTCTGTGTCATCCATCTCAGTCAGATTCATGATCACCGGGGTGCCCTCACGGAAGTGTTCCCCGATGGTACGGGCCTCGTTGTAGGTCCGGGGGTGCAGCGTGGTGATCCGGTACGGCTCACGTTCCGACACGACCTTGGGCATGATCACCGGTGCGTTCTTCTCCAGGCTTGCGCGGTCTTGTGTGATGGACGCCACGGGCGCGATGCGCGCCGGGCGCCCGGATTCCGCCGGGAGCGAAGCGGAATGCGACACCGGTTCGCGGGGTGCCGGAGGCTGCACCACTCGTACCGGTTCGTCCCTTTGTGGCTGATGTGTCACATGCGACTGGTGCGACGGCTCGTGCCGTCGGCGGTCCCGCTCGGGTTCGGGGTCCAGCTCGGGTTCGAAGTCGTCGTCGGGGTCGAAGCCCCGGCCGTCGTACCCATCGTCCTCCACGAGGCCGAGGTAGACCGCCATCTTGCGCATCGCGCCGGCCATGCTCTGAGTCCTCCGCTCTGTGGTGGATCCGCTGACGACCGCCAAGTCCCCGCGATCCACGAGGTCGTTGCGCCTTCTTCGGCGGTATTGACCATATTTTCTGCTGTGGTCCGACTTCCTGGCGACGTTACCCGAGCCCGGGGCGGACACCGAGTACCGCGGTGCCGACGCGCACATGTGTCGCCCCGGCGGCCACGGCCTGTTCGAGGTCCGCACTCATCCCTGCCGAGACCATGGTGGCAGCCGGATGGGTTCTGCGCAGGTCAGTCGACAAATCCATGAGCCGCTCGAACGCGGCCCGTTCGCGTCCGGCGTACGGGCCCGTGAGCGGCGCCACGGTCATCAGACCGTCGAGCCGCAACCCCTCGGAGCGGGCCACCAGATCGGCCAACTCCCCGATTCCCGCGGGCCCGACGCCCCCGCGCTCCCCGCGGCCGCTCTCGCCCGCGTCCAGCGCGACCTGGATCAGGCAGCCGGTCTCCCGCTCCTGGCGCACTGCCTCCTTCGACAGCGCGGTGACGAGCCGGGCGCGGTCGACCGACTGCACGACATCGGCATAACCGACCACCGAGCGCACCTTGTTGGTCTGAAGTTGACCGACAAAATGCCAACTCAAGGGCAGATCAGCACATTCCGCGGCCTTGGGCGCCGCGTCCTGGTCGCGGTTCTCGGCGACGTGGCGCACACCGAGTTCCGACAGGATCCGCACGTCCGAGGCCGGGTAGGTCTTGGTGACCACGATAAGGGTCACCTCCTCGCGGGGCCGGCCCGCGGCGGCGCAGGCCTCGGCGATGCGTCTGTCCACGTTCGCCAGGTTGGCGGCGAGTTCGTCCTTACGGTTGCTCATGTTCCATCAGTCCAGCCAGACGTAGCCCGCGAGCCGCCCGGTGGTGCGGTCCCGGCGGTAGGAGAAGTGGTCGTCCGACTCCCGCGTGCACACCGGCGACTGCTGCCGGTCGCGCACCCCGAGGCGTTCGAGCTGCGCGTGCACCCCGGCGCACACGTCCACCGCGGGTGTGCCCCAACTGGTCTCGGCGTGCGCCGCCGGTTCGGCGGCGGCGACCTCGGCGCGCATCGCGTCCGGCACCTCGTAGCACCTGCCGCAGACGGCGGGTCCGGTGCGGGCGACGATCCGGGCCGGGTCGGCGCCGAGCGACTCCATCGCTCGGACGGCCGCCGGCACCACGCCCTTGACCATGCCGGGCCGTCCGGCGTGCGCGGCGGCGGCCACCCCGGCGACCGGGTCGGCCAGCAGCACGGGCACGCAGTCGGCGGTGAGCACCGCGAGGGCGAGGCCCCGCCGCGCGGTCACGACCGCGTCCACGGCGGGGATCCGGCCGGCGGAGCCCCAGGGCCCGTCGACGACGGCCACGTCCGCGCCGTGCACCTGGTTCATCCACACCACGCGGGCCGGGTCGATCCCCAGGGACTTGGCGGCCAGCTCGCGGTTGGTGCGCACGGCGCCGGGGTCGTCGCCGACCGCGCCGCCGAGGTTGAGCTCCTCGTACGGAACGGCGCTCACCCCGCCCCACCGGTCGGTGAAGGCGAAGTGCGCGCCGCTCACGGTGTCGCGCTGTCCTATCACTTCAGGAAGTCCGGTACGTCCAGTTCCTCGGCCGCGCTGTCCGTGTAGGTCCGCGGGGCCGGCGTCACCGGCGGGGCCGCCGGGAGGTCGCTGACCGGCTCGGGGGCGGCGGGCTCCGGCTCCTCCTTCGGCGTGACGCTGCCCAGCGAGCCGAAGGTGGGGCGGCTCTCCGGCTGCCGTACCGGAGCCGGCTCCTCACGCTTGGCGGAGGACGAGCCGAGCACGTTGTCCCGGCGGGCCGGCGGCTGGCCGCCGTCGAAGCCGGCGGCGATCACGGTGACCCGGACCTCGTCGCCGAGGGCGTCGTCGATGACCGCGCCGAAGATGATGTTGGCCTCGGGGTGGGCGGCCTCGCTGACCAGCTGGGCGGCCTCGTTGATCTCGAACAGGCCGAGGTCGGAGCCGCCGGAGATGGACAGCAGGACCCCTCGGGCGCCGTCGATGGAGGCCTCGAGCAGCGGGGAGGAGATCGCCATCTCGGCCGCGGCCACCGCGCGGTCGTCGCCGCGGGCCGAGCCGATGCCCATGAGGGCCGAACCGGCCTCGGACATGACCGACTTCACGTCGGCGAAGTCGAGGTTGATCAGGCCGGGGGTGGTGATCAGGTCGGTGATGCCCTGTACGCCGGAGAGCAGCACCTGGTCCGCGGACTTGAACGCGTCGAGCACGCTGACCTGGCGGTCCGAGATGGACAGCAGCCGGTCGTTGGGGATCACGATGAGGGTGTCGACCTCTTCGCGGAGCTCGGCGATGCCGTCCTCGGCCTGGTTGGCGCGGCGCCGTCCCTCGAAGGTGAACGGGCGCGTGACCACGCCGATGGTGAGGGCGCCCAGCGAGCGCGCGATGTTGGCCACGACGGGCGCGCCGCCGGTGCCGGTGCCGCCGCCTTCACCGGCCGTCACGAAGACCATGTCGGCCCCCTTGAGGACCTCCTCGATCTCCTCGCGGTGGTCCTCGGCGGCCTTGCGGCCCACGGCCGGGTTGGCGCCGGCGCCGAGTCCGCGGGTGAGTTCGCGGCCGACGTCGAGCTTGACGTCGGCGTCGCTCATCAACAGCGCCTGTGCGTCGGTGTTGATGGCGATGAACTCGACGCCCTTGAGACCGACCTCGATCATCCGGTTGATGGCATTGACACCACCGCCGCCGACACCGATGACCTTGATGACTGCGAGGTAGTTCTGCGGTGCTGCCACGTCGAAGGCCTCTCGCCTCGAATTACGTCGCCGTCGCCGAGCGGTTGCCCGCACTGTGACGGCAGATGCCGAATGGGACGGTCCGAACGCCGACCCGAACCCTAACCCTGAAGTTTAGGGTTACCAGTGTGTCTGTTCCCTGGACTCTTCCGAACAGGACACTAAGTCGACAAGTGGCGCACGTTCAACGAACACGCCGAACCTCCCGTTTTTCTTTTCACCCTATGTGATCAGCCATAGCGCTGCCCAACCAGGGTGCTGGCCTGCACGGATGCGCGTCAACTCCCTGATGACGCAGGGGCGGTGGGAACCGAGACGTCGAAGTGCCGCGCGCCGGGGGCCGCTTTCATCAGCGCGGTGAGCGCCCGGGCCTTCTGCACGCCCTGTTCGCCGCTGCCCCAGACGACGATGCGGCCACCGCTCAACTCCAGGGAGATGTCGTCATAGGTACGGACCTTGACGGTGCGTGTCTGCCGGGCGACCGCCCGGGGAATGCGCCCGGCGACCCCGACCGCCTCGCGCACCAGGCGGCCCTCGTCGAACCGGCGCAGGCTCGCCGCCGAGGAGGCCGTGCGGGAAAGCGACAATTGAAGGACCGGAACGTCTTTCGGCGCCTGCGAAACCGTGGCGAATCGGACACCTTCGGCGTCGACTTCCACGAACTTCCCGGCCTTTTCCTCGACCAGGACGGCGGTCCGCTCGACCACATTCAGCCCGATTCCGTGGGGCCAGGAGCGGACGACCTCAACCGTGTCAATTCGGGGCAATTCTCTGCGCAGTCGCGCCGCGACCGCGTCGGTGTCGACGGAGATCAACGGCGCCCCGACGGGCACTTCGGCGGCCGCGCGCACCTGCGCGGGGGTGAGGACGCGGGTGCCGGAGACGGACACGCGCTCCACGCGCGTCCACTCGGAGCCGTAGAGGATCCACAGGGAGCCGGCGGCGAGCAGCGCCACGAGCACGGCCAGGATGACGATCGTACGAAGGCGGAGCCGGCGCAGGCGCCTGAGCCCGCGGGCCAGGGGCGGGCCGGACGACTCCTGCTGGCGTTCACCGCGCTCGGCGGTCGTCGGTCCGGCCACGCTGCAAGCCCCTTCGTTCATATGGTCCTAACGGCGCGAGGCGATCGCCTCGTACACCATGCCGACGAGCAGCTCGTCGGCGTCCCGGCGGCCGAACTCGCTCGCCGCGCGGGACATCTGGTACAGCCGGTGCGGGTCGGCGAGCACGGGCAGCACATGGTGCTGCACCCACTCCGGGGTGAGTTCCGCGTCGTCGACCAGCAGACCGCCGCCGGCCTTGACCACCGGCTGGGCGTTCAGCCGCTGCTCGCCGTTGCCGATGGGCAGCGGAACGTAGGCGGCCGGCAGTCCGACGGCGGAGAGTTCGGCGACGGTCATCGCGCCCGCGCGGCAGAGCATCATGTCGGCCGCAGCGTACGCGAGGTCCATCCGGTCCAGGTAACTTACCGGGATGTAGGGGGGCATGCCCGGCATCTGGTGCACCTGCGGCAGTTCGTTCTTGGGGCCGACCGCGTGCAGGATCTGGATGCCCGCCTGCTGGAGCCGGGGCGCGGCCTGCTGCACCACCTCGTTGAGCCGGCGGGCGCCCTGCGAGCCGCCGGAGACCAGCAGCGTGGGCAGGTTGGGGTCGAGGCCGAACATCGCGCGGGCCTCGGGCCGCATGGCGGCGCGGTCCAGGGTGGCGATGGAGCGGCGCAGGGGGATGCCGATGTAGCGGGCCCCGCGCAGCTTGCTGTCCGGGGTGGAGACGGCGACCTGGGCGGCGTAGCGCGAGCCGATCTTGTTGGCCAGTCCGGGGCGGGCGTTGGCCTCGTGGATCACGATGGGCACGCCGAGCCGCTTGGCGGCCAGGTATCCGGGCAGCGCGACGTAGCCGCCGAAGCCGACCACGGCGTCGGCCTTGGTGCGCTCCAGGATCTGCTCGGTGGCCTTGATGGTGCCGCGCAGCCGGCCCGGGACGGTGATCAGCTCGGGGGTGGGCTTGCGCGGCAGCGGCACCGCCGGGATCAGCGCGAGCTCGTAGCCCCGCTGCGGGACCAGCTTGGTCTCCAGGCCCCGCTCCGTGCCAAGGGCCGTGATCCCCACGGTCGGGTCCTGCCTGCGCAGGGCGTCCGCGAGGGCGAGCGCGGGCTCGATGTGGCCCGCGGTACCTCCGCCGGCGAGTACGACATGCACCGAAATTCACCGCTCTCCGGACGAGCGCGCCGCCGAGGCGCGCCGTCGCATCGTGTTCCATCTCCGAGGCTCGGCCCCGGACTCCCGCCCGGACGCCCCCTCGGGCTTCCGGCCGGTCCTCCGGTCCGGCTTCCGGCCCGTCCTGCGACCGGAGGCCGGGCCTCCCGCCCGCTTTCTACCAAAGCGGGGCTGCCGCATGGCAAGTGCCGCCCGCGCAGCGGGCTCGTCGCGCGCGAAGGCGATCAGCAGCCCGATGGCGAACATGGTCGGCAGCAGGGCGGACCCTCCGTAGGAGAACAGCGGGAGCGGGACGCCGGCGATCGGCAGCAGGCCGAGCACCGCACCGATGTTGATCACCGCCTGCGCGGTGATCCAGGTGGTCACACCTCCCGCGGCGTACCTCACGAAGGGGTCCTCCGTGCGTCCGGCCACGCGGATACCCGCATAGCCTAGAGCCGCGAACAGGGCGAGCACCGACAGCGTCCCGGCCAGGCCCAGTTCCTCACCGGTGACGGCGAAGATGAAGTCGGTGTGGGCTTCGGGCAGTTGGCCCCATTTCTCCACACTCGCACCGAGTCCGGAGCCGAAGATCCCGCCGGAGGCGAGCGCGTAGATGCCGTGCACGGCCTGCCAGCACCTGCTCGCGTCGCCGGAGCCGACGCAGGCGAACCGGTCCAGCCGGTTGGGGCTGGTCTTGATCAGGACGGTGCCGATCACGGCGGCCATCGACAGCACGCCCACGAACAGCCGGGTCGGCGCGCCGGCCAGCCAGAGCAGGCCGAACAGGATCGCGGTGAGGATGATCGCGGTGCCCATGTCGCCGCCGAGCATGATCAGGCCGAGCAGCATGAAGGCGACCGGCACGAGCGGCACCAGCATGTGCTTCCACTGCGTGAGCAGCCGCCGCTCCTGCTTGCGCGCGATCAGGTCCGCGCCCCACAGCACCAGCGCCAGCTTGCCGATCTCGCTGGGCTGGATCTGGAAGGAGCCGCCGAGCGAGATCCAGTTCTGGTTGCCGTTGACCGACATCCCTATCCCCGGCACCTGCACCAGCGCCATCAGGAACACGGCGCCCGCGAGGATCGGATAGGCCAGCGCCCGGTGCAGTTTCACCGGCATCCGCGAGGCGGCCACCATCAGCCCGGCCCCGATCACGGCGGCGAGCAGCTGCTTGCGGAAGAAGTACGAGCCCGGCAGCGCCATCTGCAGCGCGGTGATCTGGGAGGCCGAGTAGACCATCACCAGGCCGAGGACGGTGATCAGCAGACTGCCGCCGAGGATCAGGTAGTACGCGGTGAGCGGCCGGTCCCAGGCCTTGCGGGCCCGGATCACCAGGCCGCGTACGGTCCCCGCGCGACCGCCCCGGGCGGCGGCGGGCCGCTTGACGGTCCGCTGCACGGGCGGCCGGCCGGTGCGGCTGCCGGGGCTAGCGGGCATCTGCGCCTCCGCTGTACGTCGGCCGTGAAGGTCGCACGCGTCCCTCCCAGGGTCCCCCGGCAGCGGCAGGCGGCCGGGTCAGGCGCCGAGTTCGCGTACGGCCCGAGCGAACGCGTCGCCGCGCTTGTTGTAGTTGGCGAACATGTCCATGGAGGCGCAGGCCGGGGCCAGCAGTACCGTGTCGCCGGGCCGGGCGAGCCGCCGGGCCTCCTGGACGGCCTGGAGCATCGCCCCAGTGTCGGTCCGGTCGAGGTCCACGACGGGGACTTCGGGGGCGTGTCGCGCGAGGGCCTCGCGGATCAGGGCGCGGTCGGCGCCGATGAGGACGACGCCGCGCAGCCGCTTGGCCGACTCTGCGGCCAGTTCGTCGAAGGTCGCGCCCTTCGCGAGCCCGCCCGCGATCCACACGATCGACTCGTACGCCGCCAACGAGGCCTGTGCCGCGTGCGTGTTGGTGGCCTTGGAGTCGTCGACGTAGGCGACGCCGTCGACGTCGGCCACGTGCGCGATGCGGTGGGCGTCCGGGGTGAAGGACCTCAGGCCGTCCCGGACCGCCTTGGCGGGCACGCCGTAGGCGCGCGCGAGGGCCGCGGCGGCAAGGGCGTTGGCGATGTTGTGCGGGGCGGGCGGGTCGACGTCGGAGACCTCGGCGAGCTCCTGGGCGTTCTTGTACCGGTTCTCGACGAAGGCGCGGTCGACCAGGATGCCGTCCACGACGCCGAGTTGGGAGGGGCCGGGGGCGCCGAGGGTGAACCCGACGGCGCGGCAGCCCTCCTCGACGTCCGCCTCGCGCACCAGGTCCTCGGTGGCCTTGTCGGCCGTGTTGTAGACGCAGGCGACCCGATTGCCCTCGTAGACGCGGCCCTTGTCGGCGGCGTAGGCCTCCATGGAGCCGTGCCAGTCGAGGTGGTCGGGGGCGAGGTTGAGGACGGCCGCGGAGTGGGCGCGCAGGGAGGGCGCCCAGTGCAGCTGGTAGCTGGAGAGTTCGACGGCGAGGACGTCGTACTCCTCCTCGCCGAGCACGGCGTCGAGCAGGGAGACGCCGATGTTGCCGACGGCGGCCGTGCGCAGGCCCGCCGCCCTGAGGATGGAGGCGAGCATCTGCACGGTGGTGGTCTTGCCGTTGGTGCCGGTGACGGCGAGCCAGGGGGCAGCCTTCCTGCCGTCGTGGCCGCGCAGCCGCCAGGCCAGTTCCACGTCGCCCCAGACGGGCACGCCGGCCCGCCCGGCGGCGAGGAAGAGCGGCTTGTCCGGCTTCCAGCCGGGCGCGGTGACGATCAGCTCCGTGCCCTCGGGCAGGGTGTCTCCGTCACCCAGGCGCACGGTGACGCCGAGGGACTCCAGTTCGGCCGCCTGCGCCCGGGCGCGCTCGTCGTCGCCGTCGTTGACGACGGTGACCTTCGCGCCGAGGCCGTGCAGCACCCTGGCCGCCGGGATCCCGGAGACCCCGAGTCCCGCGACGGTGACGTTCTTACCCTGCCAGTCGGTCACTTGTCCGCTGCCCATCCCGCGTAGAAGAGGCCCAGTCCGACGATGACACAGATGCCCTGGATGATCCAGAAACGGACCACGACGAGCACTTCGGACCAGCCCTTGAGCTCGAAGTGGTGCTGGAGTGGCGCCATCCGGAAGACGCGCTTGCCGGTGAGCCGGAAGGAGCCGACCTGGATGACCACCGACATGGTGATGAGCACGAACAGGCCGCCCAGCAGCGCGAGCAGCAGCTCGGTGCGGGAGCAGATCGCCAGGCCCGCGAGCACGCCGCCGAGCGCGAGCGAGCCGGTGTCGCCCATGAAGATCTTGGCCGGGGAGGTGTTCCACCACAGGAAGCCGAGGCAGGCGCCCATCAGCGCGGAGGCCACGACCGCGAGGTCCAGTGGATCGCGCACCTCGTAGCAGGCGTTGGGGTTGGTCAGGGTCATCGCGTTGGCGCAGGACTCCTGGAACTGCCACACGCCGATGAAGGTGTAGGCGCCGAAGACCAGCACGGAGGCGCCGGTGGCCAGACCGTCGAGGCCGTCGGTGAGGTTCACGCCGTTCGACATCGCGAGGATCATGAACAGCGCCCAGATCACGAACAGCACCGGGCCGATGGTCCAGCCGAAGTCGGTGATGAAGGACAGCTTCGTGGAGGCGGGGGTGTTGCCGCGGGCGTCGGAGAACTGCAGCGCGAGCACCGCGAAGGCGATGCCGACGATCAGCTGGCCGGCCATCTTCGCCTTGGCGCGCAGACCCAGCGAACGGCGCTTGACGATCTTGATGTAGTCGTCGAGGAAGCCGACCAGGCCCATCCCGACCATCAGGCCGAGCACCAGCAGCCCCGAGTAGGTCGGGGCGTAGCCGGTGATCACCTTGGACAGGAAGTACGCGGCGACCGTCGCCAGGATGAAGGCGATGCCGCCCATGGTCGGCGTACCGCGCTTGCTGGCGTGCTCGCGCGGGCCGTCGTCGCGGATGTACTGGCCGTAGCCCTTGCGGGCCAGCAGCTTGATCAGCAGCGGCGTGCCGACCAGCGTGAGGAACAGGCCGATGACTCCCGCGAACAGGATCTGCTTCATCATCGGCCGGTGACCTCACCCTCGGCACCGGTCTGAAGGAGCGCCTGGGCAACGCCCTCAAGACCGACCGAACGGGACGCCTTCACGAGTACGACGTCCCCCGGGCGCAACTCGCTGCGCAACAGGTCGATCGCCGCCTGTGCGTCGGACACGTGCACCGACTCCTCACCCCACGAACCCTCGTTATATGCGCCCAGTTGCAGCCAGGACGCTTCCCTGCCCCCGACCGCGACGAGCTTGCTGACGTTGAGCCGGACGGCGAGCCGTCCGACCGCGTCGTGCTCGGCGAGCGCCTCGTCCCCGAGCTCGGCCATCTTGCCGAGCACCGCCCAGGTCCGCCGCCCCTTGCCCATCGCCACGAGCGCGCGCAGGGCGGCCCGCATGGACTCCGGGTTGGCGTTGTAGGCGTCGTTGACGACGGTCACGCCGTCCGGGCGCTCGGTGACCTCCATCCGCCAGCGGGAGAGGGAGCCCGCCGCGGAGAGCGCGGTGGCGATCTCCGTTGCGGACATGCCCAGCTCATGGGCGACGGCGGCCGCGGCGAGCGCGTTCGACACGTGGTGCTCACCGTACAGGCGCATGGTCACATCGCTTGCACCGGAGGGTGTGTGAAGCCTGAAGGAGGGCTGTCCGCTGTCCGTGAGTCGCACGTTCTCGGCGCGTACGTCCGCTTCGGCCGACTCTCCGAAAAGGATCACCTTCGCCTTGGTACGGGAGGCCATGGCCCGGACCAACGGGTCGTCGGCGTTGAGGATCGCCGCGCCGCCCTCCTCGGCCGCCGGCAGGCTCTCCACGAGCTCGCCCTTGGCCTGGGCGATCTGCTCGCGGCCGCCGAACTCGCCGATGTGGGCGGAGCCGACGTTGAGCACGACGCCGATCTTCGGCGGGGTCAGTTCGGTGAGGTAGCGGATGTGGCCGATGCCGCGGGCGCCCATCTCCAGGACGAGGAAGCGCGTCTCCTGCGTGGCGCTGAGCGCGGTCAGCGGCAGCCCGATCTCGTTGTTGAGCGAGCCGGGCGTGAACACGGTCGGCGCCTTGGTCCGCAGCACCTGCGCGATGAGGTCCTTGGTGCTGGTCTTGCCCGCCGAGCCGGTCAGCGCCACGAGGGTCGCGCCGAGCCGGGTGACGACGTGGCGGGCGAGGGCGCCGAGGGCGTTCTGCACGTCCTCGACGACGATCGCGGGCACGCCGACGGGGCGGGAGGCCAGCACGGCGACGGCGCCCGCCTCGACGACGGCGGCGGCGAAGTCGTGGCCGTCCACGCGCTCGCCGGTGAAGGCGACGAAGAGGCTGCCGGGCACCGCCTCGCGGGAGTCCCGGACGACGGGCCCGGTGACCTGGACGGACGGATCCGGTATGTCGTGCGTCTGCCCGCCGACGACTGATGCGATCTCGGCGAGGGAGAGGGCGATCACAAGTTCATCCCCTGGGTCTTGAGGATTTTCATCCCTGGGTGTTCTGGATGGCTTCGCGGAGCACCTGGCGGTCGTCGAAGGGACGCACCACCCCGGCGATGTCCTGGCCCTGCTCGTGGCCCTTGCCGGCGACCAGCACGGTGTCGCCGGGGCGCGCCCGGCCCACGGCGGCGGCGATCGCGGCGGCCCGGTCCTCGAACAGGAGCACCTCGCCGCGCTGGTGCGCGGGCACCGAGGCGGCGCCCTCGAGCATGGCCGCGAGGATCGCGAGCGGGTCCTCGGAGCGGGGGTTGTCGGAGGTCAGTACGGCCGTGTCGGCGTACCGGGCGGCGGCGGCGCCCATCGGGGCGCGCTTGGTGCGGTCCCGGTCGCCGCCGCAGCCGAGCACCACGTGCAGGCTGCCCTTGGTGACCTTGCGCAGGGCCTTGAGGACGGACTCCACGGCGTCCGTCTTGTGCGCGTAGTCGACGACCGCGAGGTAGGGCTGCCCGGCGTCCACGCGCTCCAGGCGCCCCGGCACGCCGGGCACGGCGGCGATGCCGTCGGCGGCGGCCTGCGGGTCGAGTCCGGCGGCGGCCAGCGCGACGACGGCGGCCAGGGTGTTGGCCACGTTGAACGGGCCGGGCAGCGGCGACCTCGCGGAGATCCGCTGCCCCTCGGGGCCGAGCACGGTGAACGTGGAGTCCATCGGGCCGACGTGCACGTCCTGCGCGCGCCAGTCGGCGTCGGGGTGCCCCTCGGCGGAGTAGGTGATCACGGGGACGGTGGCCTCGGCGGCGAGCCTGCGGCCGTACTCGTCGTCGTGGTTGACCACGCCGAGCCGGCTGCGCAGCGGCGTGAACAGCTGCGCCTTGGCCTGGTAGTAGTCCTCCATGCCGGAGTGGAACTCCATGTGCTCCGGGCTGAGGTTGGTGAACACCGCGATGTCGAAGACGCAGCCGTCCACCCGGCCGAGGACGAGGGCGTGGCTGGAGACCTCCATGGCGACCGCCTCGACACCGCGCTCGCGCATGAGGGCGAACAGGGCCTGGAGGTCGGTGGCCTCGGGGGTGGTGCGCTCGGACTTGACGCGCTCCTCGCCGATGCGCATCTCGACCGTGCCGATCAGCCCGGTGGACTTCGCGGTGCGCAGGCCGCCCTCGACGAGGTAGGCGGTGGTGGTCTTGCCGGAGGTGCCGGTGATGCCGATCTGGAGCAGGTCGCGGCCCGGCTCGCCGTAGACGGCGGCCGCCAGCTCGCCCATCCGCCCGCGCGGGTCGTCGGTCACCAGGACCGGCAGGCCGGTCGCGGCGGCGCGCTCCGCGCCGGCCGGGTCGGTGAGCACGGCGACCGCGCCGAGGCTCGCCGCCTGGGTGACGAAGTCTGCGCCGTGGGCGCGGGCTCCGGGCAGGGCCGCGTACAGGTCGCCGGGGCGCACGGCGCGCGAGTCGTGGGTGATGCCGGTGACCTCGGCGGCGCCCTCCGGCTGCTGGGCACCCAGCCGTCCGGCGAGCTCCGCGAGGGGTGTGGCGGAGACCTGGGCCGGTCGCGGCGGTCCCGGATATGTCACGGAAGCGCCCTTCTGGGTGGTTTGGGACTGATCAGCGTGTGGCACGGCGGTGAGCGTACCGGGCGTACCCGCCCCGGAGCGAAGCGAGGGCCTGGGCGGGGGCGGGAGCGAGGGCCCTTCGCCGGGCCCGGGGGTGATCGTTGTCACGGGCTGGTTCCTGGTCGGTCGGTGCGAGGGGTGCGCGACGCGGCGCCGGTCATGGCTTGAAGTCGACGGGCAGGTTCGCGGGCGGGGCACCGGTCGGCGGCACCTGGAGCGTCTTCAGCGCGAACTCCATGACCTGCTTGTAGATCGGTCCGCAGATCTGGCCGCCGAAGTAGCTGCCCTTGGTGGCGTTCTGGATGGCGCAGTAGACGGTGATGCGGGGGTTGTCGGCGGGCGCGAACCCGGCGAAGGAGGAGGTGTAGCCCCGGTATCTGCCGGTGGCCGGATCCACGCGGTTGGCCGTACCGGTCTTGCCCGCGACGCGGTAGCCGGGGATGCGCGCCTTGATGCCGGTGCCCTGCTCGTCGTCCACCACGGACTCCAGCATCTGGGCGATCTCCTTCGCCGTCCGCGCGCTCACCACCCGGGTCCTCGCGGGCTTCTCGGCGGGCGTGAAGCGGCCGTCGGGGCCCTTGGTGCCGCGCACCAGCGTCGGCTGGATCCGCACCCCGCCGTTGGCGATCGTCGAGTAGACGGACGCGGCCTGGAGGGCGTTCATGGAGAAGCCCTGGCCGAAGGGGATCGTGTACTGCTGCGAGGTGGACCACTGGCCGGCGGGCGCGAGGATGCCCCTGGTCTCGCCGGGGAAGCCGAGCCCGGTCGGCTGGCCGATGCCGAACTTGCGCAGATAGGAGTAGAGCACCTGGTTGGCCTCCGGCTGGCTCTTGCCGAGCTGTCCGGTGGCCAGGATGGTGCCGATGTTGCTGGACTTGGCGAGCACTCCGTTGAGCGTGAGGTACCAGGTGTCGTGGTCGACGTCGTCCTGGAAGAGCCGGTCGCCCCGGTGCAGGCGGTTGGGCACGACGACGTGCGTGAGCGGCGTGGCCGCGCCCTCCTGGAGGACGGCCGCCATCGACATGACCTTGGCGGTGGAGCCGGGCTCGAAGGCGTCCTGCACGGCGGCGTTGCCCAGCGCGGCCGGGTCGGCGTGGGTGAGGTCGTTGGGGTTGAAGCCCGGGGAGTTCGCCATGGCGAGGATCTCGCCGGTGCGGGTGTCCTGCACGATGACGTACCCGCGGTCGGCGCCGGACTTCTTCACCTGGTCGGTGATGGCGTTCTGCGCGGCCCACTGGATGTCGCGGTCGATGGTGAGCTCGACGTCGGAGCCGGGCACCGCGGGCGTCTCGGTGGAGCCCGCGGTGGGCACCTCGCGCCCGCCGGACTGGGCGTAGCGGACCTGCCCGGGCTTTCCGGTCAGCTCGGCGTTCAGCTGCTGCTCGACACCGCCGCCGCCCTTGCCCTCGGCGTTGACCCAGCCCAGTATCCCGGCGGCGAGGTCCCCGTTGGGGTACACCCGCTTGCTGCTGGGGTCGGAGAAGACCCCGGCGAGGACGTTGACCGTGGACTTGTCGGTGCGGGACTTCTTGATCAGCGCGGCCTTGAGGTCCTTGATCTGCTTCCACACCTGCGGGGTCTGCCGACGGGCCAGCAGCACGTAACGGGTGTTCTGCGTGCGGAGCTTCCTGGTGAGCGCGGCCTGGTCCTGGCCGAGGATCGGGGCGAGCAGGGCGGCCGCCTGCTCGGGCCCGTCGCCGATCTTGAGCTCGTCGCGGGTGAACATCGTCGGGTCGGCCGTGATGTCGTCGGCGTCCACGCTGGTCGCCAGGGCCACGCCGTTGCGGTCGGTGATGCCGCCGCGCTCGGCGGCGATGGTGTGCACGACGTAGCGGTTCTCGTCGGCCTTGGCGGCGTACGCGCTCGCGTCGACGGCCTGCACCTGGAGCAGCCGTACGGCGAACGCCAGCAGCACCAGGGTGAGCGCGAGGGCGATCATGCGCAGCCGGGGGCGGGGGCTGCCCAGCCGGAGCACGCGCGTGGGCGGCGGCCGCCAGGCCTGGCTCGGGCGGCGGGCCGGGCGGGCGCCGGAGCCGGGACGCTGCCGGGTGCCGGGGCGGGCGGGCCTGGCGGGTCCGGGCACACGGCGGCGCGGCGGTTGCCTGTCGGACACTTCCGTCACCTGCCGGGGGTCGGGGTCGTGGCGGGCTGGGGGGCGAACGGGACGGGCGGCGCGGCGGGCTGGTCGCCCGGCTGCTCGCCGGGCTGGTCGCCCGGCTGCTCGCCGGGCTGGGCGGCGGGCGTCTGCGCGGTCCGGGCGGTCCCCGGCGCGGCGGCGGGTGAGCCCGGCGACTCCTGCGAGCCCGGCGGTACGGCGGCCGGGGTGCCGGTGGGGGACGCGCCGTCCGCGGGGAGCGCGCCGTCCGCGGCCGTGGCGCCCTGCGTGGCCGTGGCGCGGTCCGTGGCCGCGGGTGGGGACGGCAGGCCCGGGGACGGCTGGGCCGACGCGTCCTCAAGGGCCGACTGGTCGGCCGCGGCCGGCGAGGGGACGCCCCGCACCTTGCCGTCGGGACCCAGGAAGACGGGGTCGCCGCCGGGCACCATGCCCAGTTCGCGGGCGCGGCGCTGGAGGGCGTCGGGGGCGGAGTAGGAGTCGATGTCCCGCTGGAGGGCCTGTTCCTCGTCGGTGAGGTTCTTGGTGTCCTTCTTGAGGTCGTCGAGCTGGAAGGCGCCTTCGCTGAGCGCGGAGTTCAGGACCAGCAGACCGATGAGGCCACCGCCGAGGAGGAGCACGACGAGGAGGACGAAGGGGGTGCGGGCGGCCTGTCGCCGGTTCGCCGGGAAGAGCCGCGCCAGCCGTGCGGCCCGGCCCCTCAGTTCGGGTTTCCTGCTCACCTGTCCCCCTGCTTCACTCGACGTCCTCCCTGATGCGCTCGGCGCCGCGCAGCCGGGCCGGCGCCGCCCGCCGGTTCTCCGCGATCTCTTCCTCGCTGGGAAGTTCGGCACCGCGCGTGAGCAGCTTGAGCCGCGGCTGGTAGCGCTCGGGGACGATCGGGAGCCCGGGGGGCGCGCTGGAGGCGGCGCCGGCCGCGAACACCTGCTTGACCAGGCGGTCTTCGAGCGATTGGTACGACAGTACGGCGATCCGCCCGCCCACGGCGAGCGCCTTCACGGCGGCCGGGACCGCCCGTTCCAGCACGGCGAGTTCGCCGTTGACCTCGATGCGCAGCGCCTGGAAGGTGCGCTTGGCCGGATTGCCGCCGGTGCGCTTGGCGGCCTGCGGCAGCGCGTCGCGGATCAGCTCCACCAGCCGGGCGCTGTTGGTGAACGGCTCCTTCTCGCGTTCGCGCACGACCGCGGCCACGATCCGCTTGGCCTGCTTCTCCTCGCCGTAGGCGCGCAGGATGCGGACCAGTTCGCCGGGCGGGTAGGTGTTGAGGACCTCCGCCGCGCTCATGCCGGTGCTCTGGTCCATGCGCATGTCCAGGGGCGCGTCCTGGGCGTAGGCGAAACCGCGGTCCGCCTCGTCGAGCTGCATGGAGGAGACCCCGAGGTCGAACAGGACGCCCTGCACGCGCGGGACGCCGAGCCGGTCCAGTACGGCGGGCAGCTCGTCGTAGACGGCGTGCACCAGGGTGGCCCGGTCGCCGAAGGGCGCCAGGCGCTCGCCGGACAGGCGCAGCGCCTCCTTGTCCCGGTCCAGGGCGACGAGCCGGGCCTCGGGGAAACGGGTGAGCAGCGCCTCGCTGTGGCCGCCGAGGCCGAGGGTGCAGTCGACGGCCACCGCTCCCGGCCGCTCCAGGGCGGGCGCCAGCAGGTCCAGGCACCGCTGGAGCATCACGGGGACGTGTCGGCTGTTGCTCAAGGGGCCCTCTCAGCTCCGGCGCGGGCCGTACGCACCGCCGGGTCCCCGACCGCGGGAAGCGGTGGGCCTGCCGGCGCCGGAAGCGTCGGCCGGCCGGGAGCGGGAGGAGGCCGAGCCGTACGTACGCGCCGCGCACGTGGGGAGACCTCCGGGCGGGTGCCGGGGCCTCCGGGAAATGCAGGTCAGCAGGGAGAGCCGCCCCTCCCGCTTCGCGTCACTTTAGTCCACCCTGTCTCCCGGTCAATCAACCGGCCTGCGCGTCGCCCGGCAGAGCGCCGGCCACACGGCGATTCACCGTGATTCACACGGACGGGTGCGGGTTTGCCCTGTGTGTGGAGTCGCTCACAACAAGCCACCATGGGGTTCTTTGTCCCTTCCGTCAGCGCGCCCCCGGAGGGTGGGACTTGTAACGTCATGGGTATGACGACTTCCGCATCAGTTCCCGCCGGATCCGAGGGCGCCATAAAGGGCGGCTCCGTCACCGACCGCCTGGTCGAGGCCAACGAACGGTACGCCGACGCGTTCACCGACCCGGGCATGGACGCCCGGCCCGTGCTCCAGGTGGCCGTGGTCGCCTGCATGGACGCCCGTATCGACCTGCACGCCGCGCTCGGCCTGAAGCTCGGTGACTGTCACACCATCCGCAACGCCGGCGGTGTGGTCACCGACGACGTGATCCGCTCGCTGACCATCAGCCAGCGCGCGCTCGGAACCCGCCGCGTGGTGCTCATCCACCACACCAACTGCGGCATGCAGACCATCACCGAGGACTTCCGGCACGACCTGGAGATGGAGGTCGGGCAGCGGCCGTCGTGGGCCGTGGAGGCCTTCCGGGACGCCGACCAGGACGTGCGGCAGTCGATGCAGCGGGTGCGCACCTCGCCGTTCCTCCAGCACACCGACGACGTGCGGGGCTTCGTCTTCGACGTCAGGACCGGCCGGTTGCGCGAGATCGACCCCTCCTGAACCGCGGGCCCACCCGGAGACCAGGCACCCGGCACGCCGCCTTCACCTGCAAAAGGTCGTAAGACCCGACATATCGCAGCCAGTTGTCCACAGGCGAGTGACACGAATCGGTAACGGCGGCAAGAATGCGGGGTGTGGCATCGCGCGGAACCGTTCTCGTGTGGTGTCCGTGTTTCGGGGTGGGCCGGTCCGCACAGCAGAGCGTCGGCCCGGAAAGAGGCCGAGGAGGGCCGGGTGACGACCTATGACGATCGAGCGAGCCTCACTGATCTGACAGCCACCGCGGAGCGGGTCCGCGCTTCGGTGGAAGGAGTGATCGAGGGCAAGCCCGAGGTCGTACGGCTTTCGCTGACCGTGCTGCTCGCCGAGGGGCATCTTCTGATCGAGGATGTCCCCGGGGTGGGCAAGACGATGCTCGCCAAGGCGCTGGCACGGTCCATCGACTGCTCGGTGCGGCGCATTCAGTTCACGCCCGACCTGCTGCCGTCGGACATCACCGGCGTGTCCATCTGGGACCAGCAGCGCCGGGACTTCGAGTTCAAGCCGGGCGCCGTCTTCGCGCAGATCGTGATCGGCGACGAGATCAACCGCGCCTCGCCCAAGACCCAGTCCGCGCTGCTGGAGTCCATGGAGGAGCGCCAGGTCACCATCGACGGCCAGACCTACGAACTGCCCAGCCCCTTCATGGTGGTGGCCACGCAGAACCCGGTCGAGATGGAGGGCACCTACCCGCTGCCCGAGGCCCAGCGCGACCGCTTCATGGCCCGCGTCTCGGTGGGATACCCGAGCGTCGAGGCCGAGTTGCAGATGCTCGACGTGCACGGCGGCGTCTCCCCGCTGGAGGACCTCCAGCCGGTGGCGCACGCCCACGACATCGTCAAGCTGGTCGAGGCGGTGCGCGGCGTCCACGTCGCCGAGGCCGTCCGGCGGTACACCGTGGACCTGGTCTCCGCCACCCGCTCGCACCCCGACCTCAGACTCGGCGCCTCACCGCGCGCCACGCTGCACCTGTTGCGCGCGGCCAAGGCGTCCGCCGCCCTGAGCGGCCGGGAGTACGCGCTGCCGGACGACGTGCAGGCGCTCGCCGTCGCCGTCCTGGCCCACCGTCTGCTGCCCACCGCGCAGGCCCAGCTGAGCCGCCGCACGTCCGAGCAGGTCGTCGAGGAGATCATCCAGCACACCCCGGTGCCGGCCGCGGCGGAGCCCGGCGGTCTCGGATCCAGGCACACCACGCCGGAGTTCGGCCGGACACGGCCGCGGAGGCTGTGATGGCCGGCGCGGGCACGCCGTACGCCCAGGACGACCGGGACGGCGGGGGCGGGGTCCGCACCGCGCTGTCCGGTCTGACCACGCGCGGACGCTCCTTCCTGGCGGCCGGGGCCGCCGCCGCCGTCTGCGCCTACGTCCTCGGGCAGAGCGACCTGCTGCGGGTCGGTCTGCTGCTCGCCGCGCTGCCGCTGGTCTGCGCGACCGTGCTGTACCGCACGCGCTACCGGGTCGCCGCCGGCCGCCGCCTGGCCCCCGCGCGGGTGCCCGCGGGCAGCGAGGCGCGGGTGCACCTGCGCATGGACAACGTCTCCCGGCTGCCCACCGGGCTGCTGATGCTCCAGGACCGCGTGCCGTACGTGCTCGGGCCGCGCCCCCGCTTCGTGCTCGACCGGGTCGAGCCGGGCGGCCGGCGCGAGGTGTCCTACCGGGTCCGCTCCGACCTGCGCGGCCGCTATCCGCTCGGCCCGCTCCAGCTGCGCCTGACCGACCCGTTCGGGATGTGCGAGCTGACCCGCTCCTTCTCGGCGTACGACACCCTGACCGTCGTCCCGCGCGTGGAGCCGCTGCCCCCGGTCCGGCTGAGCGGCGAGGCCAGGGGGTACGGCGACGGACGGCAGCGTTCGCTGGCGCTGGCGGGCGAGGACGACGTCATCCCGCGCGGGTACCGCTACGGCGACGACCTGCGGCGCGTGCACTGGCGCTCCACCGCGCGCTACGGCGAGCTGATGGTGCGCCGCGAGGAGCAGCCGCAGCGCGCCCGCTGCACGGTGCTGCTGGACACCCGGGCCGTCGCCTACCGCGGCGCGGGACCGGACTCGGCCTTCGAGTGGGCGGTGTCGGGCGCCGCGTCCGTGCTGGTGCACATGCTGGAGCGGGGCTTCTCGGTGCGGCTGCTGACGGACACCGGCGACTCGGTGCCCGGCGAGGGCGGGGACGGCTTCGCGGGCAGCGGGCAGGAGTCGGCGGACGCGGCCGGGCTGATGATGGACACCCTCGCGGTGATCGACCACTCCGACGGCGCGGGCCTCTCGCGCGCCCACGACGTGCTGCGCGGCGGCAACGAGGGGCTGCTCGTGGCCTTCCTCGGCGACCTGGACGAGCAGCAGGCCGCCCTCGCCGCGCGGATGCGGCAGCGCAGCGGCGGCGCCGTCGCCTTCGTACTGGACAGCGCGGCCTGGACACGGGAGGCCACCGACGTGCCCGGCCCGGGCGGCGCCGGCGGCGAGGAGCGGCTGCGGATGCTGCGCGAGGCGGGCTGGACGGTGGTGCCCGTCCCGCGCGGGGCCGCACTGGACGAGGTGTGGCGCCAGGCCGACCGCACCCGCACGGGCGTGGCCGCGGGCGTCACGACGGGCGGCGCGGGCGGGACGGACGGCGGCACGGCCGGCGGGGCGGGTTTCGGGGAGGCACGGGTATGAGCGGGCGGACACGGCTGGCGCTGTGCGCCGCGGCGGCCACGCTGATGGCGGCGTGCTCGCTGCTGCCCCTGGTCTCCCCCGGGACCTGGATCGTGCAGGCCGCGCTGATGCTGGCGGTGCAGTCGGCCGCCGGCGCGGCGGCCCGGCGGGTGCCGCTCGCCCGGCCGCTGACCGTCGCGGCCCAGGCGCTGGTGATGCTGGTGCTGCTCACCCTGGTCTTCGCCCGCCCCCAGGCCTTCCTGGGGCTGGTCCCCGGCCCGGAGGCCGTACGGCACCTGGTCGAGCTGCTGCGCCAGGGCGGCGAGGACGTGGGCCGGTACGCGACGCCGGCGCCCCTGTCCGACGGCATCCGGCTGATGCTCGTCGGGGGCGTGCTGGTGATCGGGCTGATCGTCGACACCCTCGCGGTGACCTTCCGCACCGCCGCCCCGGCCGGCCTGCCCCTGCTCGCCCTGTACTCGGTGGCCGCGGGACTGTCCGGCGGCCACGGCGCGCACTGGCTGTGGTTCCTGGTCGCGGCGGCGGGCTATCTGACGCTGCTGCTGGCGGAGGGCCGCGACCGGCTCGCGCAGTGGGGCCGGGTCTTCGCCGGGGCCGCGCGCACTCCGGGCGGGGACCCGGGCGGGGCGGTGGCGCCGGTGCGCACCGGGCGCCGCATCGGCGCGGTGGCGCTCGGCATCGCGCTGGTCGCGCCGCTCGCCCTGCCCGCCATGGAGGGCGGCCTGCTGGGCCCCGGCGGTACGGGAGCCGGCCCGGGCAGCGGCGACGGCGGCACGATCTCCGCGGTGAACCCGCTGGTGTCCCTGCGCGACAGCCTCAACGTGGACGAGGACCGCACGGTCATGTCCCTGCGCACCACCGCCACCGACGCCTCCGGCCTCTACCTGCGGATCGTGTCCCTGGACGACTTCGACGGCACCACCTGGAAGCCCTCCCAGCGGCACATCGTCGGCGTGCCCGACCCCTTCCCCACCCCGGCCGGACTCGACGGCGGCGTCAAACGCGCCGAGATCACCACGACCGTCTCCGCCGCCGACTGGTACGCCCAGGACTGGCTGCCCATGCCGTACCCGCCGAGCGGGGTGCGGATCGACGGCAGTTGGCGCTACGAACCGGTGGGCATGACCCTGGTCGGCGACCACGGCCAGAACACGCGCGGGCTGACCTACCGGGTGAGGAGCCTCGACGTACAGCCCACGGCGCAGCAGCTCGCCGCGGCCCCGGACCCGGCGCCCGCGCTCAGGCGCGAGTACACCAGGATCCCCAAGTCCCTTCCGCCCGTGGTCGCGCAGACCGCGCGCGCGGTGACCGAGGGGACGGCCAACCACTACGAGCAGGCGGTCAAGCTCCAGGACTGGTTCGCGCTGAACGGCGGCTTCCAGTACGACACCCAGGTCGAGGTCGGCAGCGGCTCCCAGGCCATCGCCAAGTTCCTCAAGGACAAGCGCGGCTTCTGCGTGCACTTCTCCTTCGCGATGGCGGCGATGGCCCGCACCCTCGGCATACCCGCCCGGGTCGCCGTGGGCTTCGCGCCCGGCACCCCGCAGGGCGACGGCACCATCGCGGTCGGCCTGAAGGACGCCCACGCCTGGCCCGAGCTGTACTTCGAGGGCATCGGCTGGACCCGCTTCGAGCCGACCCCGACCCGGGGCACGGTCCCGTCGTACACCCAGTCCAGCACCCCGGGCACCACTCTGCCCGACCAGGTGCGGCCCTCGGCGGGCGCGAGCAGCGAGCCCTCCGCCGCGCCCTCGGCGAGCCAGAGCTGCTCGCCGGAGCTCAAGCGCCTCCAGGAGTGCTCCGGCCCGTCCGCGCAGGCCGTGCTCTCCCCGCACGACGGCGGCAGCGGCTGGCCCACGGCTCTGGCGTGGACGCTCGGCGCGCTCGCCGTCGTCCTGCTGCCGCTGTCACCCCTGCTGTGGCGCAGGCGCACCCGGTCCCTGCGGCTCGGCGCGCACGGGCGCGGTGACGCGGACACCGTGCCGCACACCCTGGCGGTGTGGCAGGAACTGACCGACACCGCCTGGGACTTCGGGATCCTTCCGGACGACTCGCACACCCCGCGCAAGGCGGCCGCCCGCATCGTCCGTCTCGGACACCTCGACCCCGTGGCCGCGGCCTCGGTGCACCGGGTGGCCGAAGCGGTGGAACAGGTCCTCTACGCGCCCCGGCCGCGTCCGGTCGCCGGGCTCGCGCAGGAGGTGCGCCGCGCCACCGACGGCCTGCGGAGCACGGCCTCCCGCGGCGCCCGGCTGCGCGCCGCGCTCGCCCCGCGCTCGACCGCCCGCCTGGCCTGGGCGGCTTCGGCACGGTGGGAGGCGGCGCGGACCCGTGCGGTGGGCATGCGGCGGGCGGCCCTTCGGCGGATGACGCCACGGCGGGGGGCCGGGCAGGCGGAGGCCGAGGGGGGCTGAGCGCGGGACATGAGTGAGGGGGCGACCGCTGAACGCGGTCGCCCCCTCGCCATGTCCTGGGGTGATTGCCCTCGGCCGGTCCCCGGCCGGCGGGACTGCCGGGTGCGGGTCAGTGACCCTGCTCGTCCCGGCGGCGCTGCCAGCGCTGCTCGATACGGTCCATCATGGAGCGCCTGGGCCGGGCCTGACGGCGGGCGTGCGGACCGCCCACGGCCTGCTCACCCGGCTTGGGCGCCTTGCGCCAGCCGGTCACGACCAGCACGGCGCACGCCAGCATCGCCAGGAAGCCCACCACGCTCACCCAGATCTGCTGGACGATCACACCTGCCATGAGGAGCGCGATACCGACGAGGAAGCCCGCAGCCGCCTGGTAGACCCGCCGCCGGGTGTACGTACGCAGCCCGCTTCCCTCGAGCGCCGACGCGAACTTGGGATCTTCGGCGTACAGCGCTCGCTCCATCTGCTCGAGCATGCGCTGCTCGTGCTCCGAGAGCGGCACGGAGTCCTCCTCATCGTGCAGTCGCCGGGGCGACCCGGGGGGTCCCTTCAGGATAGGCAGGGAATCGCCCCCGTGAAACCCGCCCCTCTGCGCCAATTGGCCAACCGGAATCCGCCATGACCGTCCCGGCTCGCTGAGGCTTCCATTCCCCGGCGGCCGGTCCGTCATGCCGGACGGTCTCCCTCGATCATACGGCCCCACATCCCGGATCGGGGGGGCTGTGGCGCAGTCGGCACCTCGCCCCGCGTGCGGGCGACCGGGGGCCGGTGGCCGGTGGCCGTCAGAGGCTGGCCAGGACGTGGAGCTGGGTGGCCACCGAGTGGAAGGCCGGGAGCTCGGCCGCCGCGGACTCCAGCTGGAGGAGGGCGTCCAGGGCGCCGGGCTCGGTGTCGACCAGGACGCCGGGCACCAGGTCGGCGAAGACCCGTACGCCGTGGATGGCGCCCACGCGCAAGCCCGCGCCCTCGGCCAGGGCCGTCAGCTGCTCGGCGGTGAAGCGGCGCGGGACCGGGTCGCCCTCGCCCCAGCGGCCGTCAGGGTCGCCGAGGGCCTGGCGGGCCTCCTTGAAGTGGCCGGCCAGGGCGCGGGCGAGCACGGCGCCGCCGAGGCCGGCGGCGAGCAGGCTGAGCACGCCCTCGGGGCGCAGCGCGGCCACCGCGTTGCGCACGCCCTCGGCGGGGTCGTCGACGTACTCGAGGACGCCGTGGCACAGCACCGCGTCGTACCCGCCGCGCTCGACCACGTCGAAGAGGCCGTGGGCGTCGCCCTGCACACCGCGCACGCGCTCGGCGACGCCGGCCTCCGCGGCCCGGCGCTCCAGGGCGAACAGGGCGTTGGGGCTGGGGTCGACCACGGTGACGCGGTGGCCGAGGCGGGCCAGGGGCACGGCGAAGTTGCCGCTGCCGCCGCCGGTGTCGAGGACGTCCAGCGACTCCCGGCCGGTGGCCTTGACCCGGCGGTCCAGGGCGTCCTGAAGGACCTCCCAGACCACGGCGGTGCGCAGAGCGGCGCGGGAGACGGGCGGGCGCATCGGGTCCGGCACGGCAGTTGACTCCTCGAGGCGGCACCGCCTCTTGCACGGCGGAGCGATCGGGCTGCCTTCCCGGCCCCGGAAGCGGGTGGAGGGAAGGCCTCATGCGCCTCCACCCTATTGCCTCCGGTGCGCCGTCTGCCCCCTGGCCGGGCTCAGCCCGCGTCGGGCATCTCGCGCGGGACGCCGTGCCCGGTGCGGGGGGCGCCGGGCTCCTCGGCGTCCTGGCGCGGCTGGGGCAGCACGGGCTGGAGCACCAGTATGCGCTCGACGAGGCGGATGAACATCGCCACGTCCCGTATCAGGTCGTCGGCGTCGCGGCGGCCGGCCGCGCCCGGGATGCCCGCCTCGGCGCGGGCGCGGCGCCGGGCGCCCGAGGCGAACAGCGCGCTCCACTCGGCGAGTTCGGGCGCGATTTCCGGGAGCACTTCCCAGGCGCTCCGGATCCGGGCCCGGCGCCGGGGTGTGGGCTCGGGCCGTCCGCGTGCGGCGAGCACGGCGGCGGCGGTGCGCAGGGCGGCGAGGTGCGCCGTCGCGTACCGCTCGTTGGGCGTTTCGAGGACGGTCGCCTCGTCGAGTCCGGCGCGGGCCTGGGCGAGCAGGTCGAGCGCGGCGGGCGGGGCCGTGGTCCGGCGGAGCACGGGGTGCACGTCGCTCGCCGGGCCGGTCAGTGAGGGGGCAGGGCCGGTGGCGCGGCGCCGGCGCGCGGCGGCTGCGGACGAATTGGCCATGACGATCCTCCTGTCGTCAGTGTCACGGCACTGGTGCCGTATGTCCCCATCGTGGGGTATGGCACTGACAATCCGTTCTGACCTGGCCTTTTGCTTCGATCGGAGGTTCGAGGTAGTTTTTGCACTGACCAGTCAGTTCAAAAAGTCCGGGGTGCGCTGAGCGGCGGTCCCGGCAATCCCAGGGGAGGGAAGGCCGTGGACGGTCTCGGCGTCGCGGCGCGCGACTTCGGACTGCGCGGGCCCCGCGGCTGGGCGTTCCGGGGCATCGGCATCGACGCCGGCCCCGGTTCGCTGATCGCCGTCGAGGGCCCGTCCGGGTCCGGGCGCACGTGTCTGCTGCTCGCGCTCACCGGGCGGATGAAGCCCACCGAGGGAGTGGCCGACGTGGGCGGGTTCAAACCGCCCCGGCACATGGCCGGGCTGCGCCGGGCGGCCGCGCTGGCCAACGTGGCCGGCGTCACCGATCTCGAACCGGCCCTGACCGTCGGCGAGCACCTGCGGGAACGGGCGCTGATGGAGCGCCGGTTCGGGGCCTCGCCGCGCGGGCTGCTGCGGCCGCGGTCCGAGCGCAGGGCGGAGACGAAGCTGCTGATCGACTCGGCGCTCACGGCCGCCGGACTCGACGTGGAGGCGCTGCCCAAGGGTCCGCGCACCGCCGTGCGCGATCTGGAGCGCCTGGAGGAGCTGCGCCTGTCGGTGGCGCTGGCGTTGATGTCCGGGCCGCGGCTGCTCGGCGTCGACGACACCGACTTCAAGCTCTCGGACGCCGAACGGGACCAGGCCTGGGCGCTGTTGAGGTCCATCACCGAGTCGGGGACGACCGTGCTCGCGGTGTGCAGCGAGGCCCCCGGCGACGCGGTCACCGTGTCGACCCGACCGGCGCCCGCGAGGAACACGAAGGCCGGCCCCGGTGAAGAGAACACCGGGACCGGGACCGGCGAGGAGAAGGGGGCGGCCGATGCGCTCGCCGAAACTGGCCGCGCTTGAGCTGCGGCGCTTCGGACGGGGGAAGCTGCCGCGGGCCGCGCTGGTCGCGCTGCTGGTGCTGCCCCTGCTGTACGGCGCGCTGTACCTGTGGTCCTTCTGGGACCCGTACGGCCGCCTGGACCGCATCCCGGTGGCGCTGGTCGACGACGACACCGGGGCGACCGCGGACGGCAGGCGGCTCACGGCCGGCGACGACCTCACCGAGCGGCTGATGAAGAGCGAGGTCTTCGACTGGCACCGGGTGAGCGCCGCCGAGGCCCGGCGGGGCGTCGAGGACGGCACCTACTACCTGTCGCTGACCATGCCCGCCGACTTCAGCCGGCGCATCGCCTCCAGCTCCGGCAAGTCCCCCGAGACCAGCGCCCTCCAGGTGCGGACGAACGACGCGAACAACTACATCGTCGGCCAGATCTCCAAGACGGTGTTCAACGAGGTGCGCACCGCGGCCTCCACCAAGGCGTCGCGGGGCTTCCTGGACAAGATCTTCATCTCGTTCTCCGACATCCACGGACAGACGGTCGAGGCCGCCGGCAGCGCCGACAAGCTCACGGGCGGCCTCGGCAAGGCCGAGAAGGGCTCCAAGGACCTCGCCGACGGGCTGAGCGAGGCCGGCAGGGCGTCCGGGAAGCTGTCCAAGGGCCTCGCGAAGCTGAACGGCGGGGCGGCCACCCTGGAGGACGGCTCCGCCCAGGTCGCCGACGGCACACAGGCCCTGGCCGACCGGGTCGACGCGGCGAACGCCGAGGTGGGCCCGTTCCTCAAGGGCCACGAGAAGGCGATCGGCGACACCGCGCGGCTGGTGGCGGACTCCGCGAAGACGGTACGGCACAACCTGGACACGCTGGTGAGGAGGGCGCCCGGCGCGGCCAAGGGCGCCCACGCGGCCGCCGCCGCCCTGGACGACGTCTACACCCGGCGCTGCGAGCAGCCCACGCTGCCCGACGCCGCCTGCGCCGACCTGAAGAAGGCCAGGCAGGCCGCCATGGACGTGGCGGCGATCGCCGACGACGTCAACGCGCTGATCGCGGACGACGACGGCGACCTGAAGAAGCTCGACACCGACCTCGCCACCCTCCAGACGCAGGCCCAGGCGCTGGCGGACCGCGCGCCGCACCTGTCCGAGGACCTCGCCGACGCCGTCGGGAAGGTCGACAAGCTGAACGAGGGCGCCGGCCGGGTCGCCGCGGGCGCCAGGAAGCTGCACACCGGGCTCGGCACCGCCGTCACCGGCGCCTCGGGCCTGGACAAGGGCATCGGCAGGCTCCAGTCGGGCGCCGAGGTCCTCAACGGCGGCATCTACAAGCTCGCCGACGGCTCCGGGAAGCTGGCCGGCGGCCTGCACGACGGCGCGAAGCAGATCCCCGACTACGACAAGCCGGACCGCGACCGGCGCACCGGCGTCATGGCCGACCCGGTCCAGCTGGCCGCCCGCGACCTGCACCACGCGCCCAACTACGGCACCGGGTTCGCCCCGTACTTCATCCCGCTGTCGCTGTGGGTGGGCGCCATGGTGTCGTACATGGTGATCGCGCCGATGAACCGGCGCGCGCTCGCCGCGGGCGCCTCGGCCTGGCGGATCGCGCTCGCCGGCTGGCTGCCGGTGGTCGTGATCGGGGTGCTCCAGACGGCCGCCCTGATGGCGGTGCTGCACTGGGCGATCGGCCTGGAGATGACCCGCGCGGGAGGCACGATCGCCTTCCTCTTCCTGGTGGCGGCCTGCTTCGGGGCGATCGTGCAGTGGCTGAACGCGCGCTTCGGTCCGGCGGGCCGGATCCTGGTACTGGCGCTGCTGATGCTCCAGCTGACGTCCGCCGGGGGCACCTACCCCGTGCAGACCAGTCCGGCCTTCTTCAACGACCTGCATCCCTTCCTGCCGATGAGCTACATCGTCGACGCGCTGCGCAGGCTGATCACCGGCGGCGGACTCGGCCCGGTGTGGCTGGCCTGCGCGGTGCTCACGGCCTTCACCGCGGCCTCGCTCGCGCTGACCGCGCTGTCGGCCCGGCGGCGGCAGGTGTGGACCCTGGACCGGCTGCATCCGGAGCTGAGCCTGTGATCACGCCGTCGACCTCCCCTCCCGCCCCCTCGAAGGAGCCGGTTGCTGTGAGAATCGGGGCCATGGAAAGCAGCAGCGCCACGCCGGGCGGCGGCCGCACCCGCCGCGAGGCCACCCGGCAGAGGCTCTACGAGGCGGCCGTCACGCTCATCGCCGAGCAGGGCTTCTCCGCCACCACCGTGGACGAGATCGCCGAGCGGGCCGGGGTCGCCAAGGGCACGGTGTACTACAACTTCGCGAGCAAGTCCGTGCTGTTCGAGGAACTGCTGCGGCACGGCGTGGGCCTGCTCACCGCGTCCCTGCGGGAGGCGGCGGAGCGCACCGCGCGGGAGGGCGGCACCAGGGTCGACGCCCTGGACGCGATGGTCCGGGCCGGGCTCGTCTTCATCGACCGCTACCCGGCCTTCACCCAGCTGTACGTGGCCGAGCTGTGGCGCACCAACCGGGCGTGGCAGTCCACGCTCATGGTGGTGCGGCAGGAGGCGGTCGCCGTCGTGGAGGGCGTGCTGCGCGAGGGCGTGGAGGGCGGCGAGTTCAGCGAGGAGATCGACGTACCGCTGACCGCGGCGGCGCTGGTGGGCATGGTGCTGGTGGCCGCGCTCGACTGGAAGTCCTTCCAGCCGGAGCGCTCCCTGGACGACGTGCACGCGGCGCTGTCCCGGCTGCTCCAGGGGCGGGTGAGCGGCGCCCGCTGAGGTGTGTGGCGGGGGCGCCCGCTGAGGTGTGTCCGGGAGGGGAACGCGGGACGGCCCCGCGGCGCCGTCGGCGTCGCGGGGCCGCTGCCTCCCCCCGTTGTCCCCGGTACTCCCCCGGGTTCTCCCCCGTTGGGCCCCCGTCCGGTCGTTCTACGGGTTCCCCCGTGTCTCGCTCCCGCCGGCCTGGGCCGGCGGAAGGAGCGGTCGAGGGCCGCGCCGTTCCGCCGCCCCGTGTCGGCGGTGCCGGCGCCGCGCCCCTTCCCGTGCCACCACTCTCCCGTCCGCGCCGCCCCGCCCCCATCCGCGCGCGTACTCATCTCACCGGCTAGGTACGGATACTCACCCCTGGGCGTTCGTCCCCGGGCCCGCGTACTCGCCGCGTCGGAAAGGCGCTGGTCAGCGGGGCCGGGGCGGGGACTGTCAGCGGTGGTCGATAAAGTCGCGGGCATGGCACGGATTGCGGTGATCGGCGCGGGACTGGGCGCGATGGCGGCTGCCGCCCGGCTGGCCGTCGCGGGCCACCGGGTGACGGTGTACGAGCGGGGGGACACCTACGGCGGAGCGGTGCGCCGCTTCGAGCGGGACGGCTTCGCCTTCGACACCGGCCCCGCCCTGCTCCCGCTGCCCGCGGTCCACCGCGACCTGTTCGTCAAGACCGGCAGGGAGCCCCTGGAGGACGTGGTCGAGCTGGTCCAGGTCGACCCCTCCTCGCGGCACGTCTTCGCGGACGGCACCGCGGTGTCCCTGCCGAACGCCTCCCGCGCGGGAGTCGTCGCCGCGCTGGACGAGGCGCTCGGCGAGGGGGCGGGCCGGCGCTGGGGCGACTTCCTGGTGCGGGCGCGCGAGGCCTGGGACCGCACCCGCCGGCCGCTGCTGGAGGAGCCGCTGTGGCCCGACTGGCAGGTGCTGGCCGGGCGGGAGCCGTATCCGGCGGTCCCGCACAGGCGCCTGCTGCGCACCCGCCGGGCGGGCACGCTCGCCGAGACCGGAGCCTGGGAGCTGCGCGACCCGCGCCTGGCCGCCCTGCTGGAGAGCCACGCGCTGGCGTACGGCCTCGACCCGCGCACCGCCCCGGCGAGCGCGGCCGTACTGCCCTACATGGAGCACGCCTTCGGCACCTGGTACGTGCGCGGGGGCCTGCGCGAGCTGGCCCGCGCGGTGTACGAGCGGTGCACGGCCCGCCGCGTCGAGTTCGTCCTCGGCGCCGAGGTCACGGGCATCGCGGAGAAGGACGGCCGGGTCGCCGGCGTCGAGCTCGCGGACGGCACAGCGGCCGGGGCGGACTTCGTGGTGGCCGGGGTGGCCCCCGCCGTGCTGGCCCGGCTGACCGGCGGCGCGGCGCTCCGGCCGGCTCACGGGGTGGCGCCGCAGGCGGGTGCGCCGAGCCGGCTGACGGTGCTGCTGGCGCTGCGCGGCGGGCGGCCCGGCGGCACCGCGCACCGGACGGTCGTGCACACCGAGGACCGCGAGGCCGAGCTGGACGCGCTGTTCGGGGCGGCCCCGGCCCTGCCCGCGCGGCCCACGGTCACGGTGCTGCGCCCGGACGATCCGGAGCTCGTCCCCGACGCGGAGCACGAGGCGGTCACGCTCACGGCCACGGTCCCGGCCTTCCCCGCGGACCGGGACGGGTCAGGCGCGCGGGACTGGGGGCGGCAGGCCGACCGGATGATCGAAGTCGCCGGGCGAGCCGTCCCGGGGCTGCGCGAGCGGGTCCTGTGGCACGAGGTCCGCACCCCGGCCGACGTCGAGCGGGACACGGGCGCCCTGGGCGGCGCCGTTCCCGCGCCGGCGCTCGCCGCGGCACAGGGACGGCTGCTGCACCCGGCCAACTCCACCGGCTGGGAAGGCCTGTTCACCGTGGGCGGCTGGTCGCACCCCGGGGGCGGGCTGCCGCACGCCGGGATGTCGGGCGCGCTGGTGGCCGGACTGATCGTGGAGGGACCGGAGTTCCGCGGCTCCCAGTGAGCCCGCGCCTTCAGAAACGGTACTGCTCGTCGAACCCGGCGCCGCCGTGCTGCTGCTGGGGCTGCCCCTGGCCGTTGCCCTGGTAGGGGTAGGCCTGCTGCTCGGGCGGCAGTTCGCCGCCGTAGGTCTCGTCGCTGCGCTGCTGCGGGACCCACACCCCGCCGGCCGGGGTCTGACCGCCGTAACCGCCGGTGGCGTACGGGTCCTGGGTGCCGTAGTCCTGCTGGGCGTAGCCCTGCTGACCGCCGTAGGACGTGTCGTAGGAACCGGTGCCGTAGCTCTGCGTGCCCGTGTACGGGTCGGAGTAGGCGGCGTACTGCTGCTGGCCGGTGGTGTCGTAACCGTAGCCCTGCTGGCCGTAGCCGGAGTAGTCGTAGGCGTAGGCCTGGTCGGCGCCCTGGGCCGCGGTGGCGTACTGGTCCTGGGGCTGGGCCGCGCCCGCGTAGGAGGTCTGCGCGCCGGTCTGCTGGGTGTGGTCGCCGTAGATGCCGTAGGAGCCGGTGTCGTCGGGCAGGGGCTGCGGCTCGTAGACGGCGGTGGCCTCCGCGGCCGTGGGCTCGGCGGGGCGGACGGGGGTGAAGACGTCGTCGTTGTCGTAGTCGTCGTCGTGGCCGTACGGCGGGCCGTCGTGGCCCTGCGCGGGGTCCGTGCCGTCCGCGTCGGCCCGGGCCCGCTCGGCGGCCTCGAGGTCGGAGACCTCCAGGGTCGGGTCGTGGCGCTCGCCCTTGCCGCGGCGGCGCTTGCTGCCCTCCGCGCCCGGCTCGCGCTCGGGGTGCCGGACCGCCCAGCCGGCCGCGAAGCCGCGGCGGAAGGACAGCGTGACGTAGGTCTGGCCGACCGCGAACGCGGCCGCGCCCAGGCCGATGACGATGACGGACGGCATGAGGACGCCGAGCACCACGCCGAGGAAGCCGGCGAAGGCGAGCAGCCGCCAGCGCAGCCGCGCCTTGTACTGCAGCAGCACCTCGCCGAGCAGCCACAGCGCGACGATTCCGAACGCGATGTAGAGGACCGTCCAGCCCATGTACGCCCCTCTCCCAGTGACCGCTACGCAGTGTGTCGTACGCGGGTGCGGCCGGTCTAGGCCCGCGGCGGGTGGTGCAGGCCCAGGTTCTCGTAGATTTCCAGGGTCGCCGTGGAGTTGTTGAGCGTGATGAAGTGCAGTCCGGGGACTCCCTCGGCCAGCAGTCGCGCGCAGAACTCCGTGGCGAACTCGATCCCGGTCGAGCGTACAGCCGCAGGATCGTTCTTCGCTGTGAGGATCCGCTCTTTCAGACGGTCCGGGATGGCGGCGTTGCTGAGCTGGGGCAGCCGCTCGAGCATGCGGACGCTGGTGACCGGCATGACCTCGGGGATGACCGGGGTCTCGCAGCCGGCCGCGGCGACCCGGTCGCGCAGCCGCAGGTACGACTCCGGCTGGAAGAACATCTGTGTGATGGCGTAGTCGGCGCCGGCCCGGCACTTGTCGACGAAGTGCCCGACGTCGGTCTCCCAGTCCGCCGAGCGCGGGTGCATCTCGGGGAAGGCGGCGACGCCCACGCAGAAGTCGCCCGACTCCTTGATGAGCCGCACGAGTTCGGCCGCGTACGTCAGCCCGCGCGGGTGCGGCACCCAGGCGCCCATCGGGTCGCCGGGCGGGTCGCCGCGCACGGCGAGCATGTTGCGGATCCCGGCGTCGGCGTACTGGCCGATGATGTTGCGCAGTTCGGCCACCGAGTGGTTGACCGCCGTGAGGTGGGCGACCGGGGTGAGGGTGGTGTCGGCGACGATCTGCTCGGTCTCCTTGACCGTGCCGGCGCGCGTGGAACCGCCCGCGCCGTACGTCACGGAGACGAAGTCCGGCGCGACCGCCTCGACCCTGCGCAGCGCGCTCCACAGGTTCCGCTCGCCCTTGGGGGTCTTCGGCGCCGAGAACTCGAAGGAGTACGTCGTCTTGCCTGCGGCGAGGATGTCACGCACGGTGCGCGCGCGATCAGTCCTGGTGGATGCGGTTCCGAGGGCCATAGTCGCAGGTTATCCAGGGGGCGGCGGTCCCCCAACCGGGCACCGGAAATTTGCCGGAATTGTCGGCCTGTTGTCCACCCTTCGGACACCGGTGCCCGCTATGGGCCGGTCGGCATCCCTCCGGCGTCCACCAGGCGAGACGCGAACGCCGTACCCCACCCGTCGCACTTCACCCGTCGCACTCCACCCGCCGTAAGCCGCCTGCCCTACTGCGCCTGCCGCAGCCACCTGGCGAACTCGGCCGCCGCCGCGCCGGGGTCCTCGGCCTCGGTGATCGCGCGGACCACGACGACCCGCCGGGCCCCGGCCGCCAGCACCTCGTCCAGGTTGCCCAGGTCGATGCCGCCGATGGCGAACCAGGGGCGGTCGGTGCCCAGCGAGGCGGTGTGGCGGACCAGGCCGAGGCCGGGCGCGGGGCGGCCGGGCTTGGTGGGCGTGGGCCAGCAGGGCCCGGTGCAGAAGTAGTCCACGCCCTCCTGCGCGGCGGCCGCCTCGGCCTCCGCCTCGGAGTGGGTGGAGCGGCCTATCAGGACCGCCTCGCCGAGTATCGCCCGCGCGGCGGGGACGGGCAGGTCGCCCTGGCCGAGGTGCAGCACGCCGGCGCGGGCGGCGTGGGCGACGTCCGCGCGGTCGTTGACCGCGAGCAGCCTGCCGTGGCGGGCGCAGGCGTCGGCGAAGACCTCCAGGTGCTCCAGCTCCTCGGCGGCCTCCATGCCCTTGTCCCGCAGCTGCACGATGTCGACCCCGGCGGACAGCACGGCGTCGAGGAACCCGGGCAGGTCGCCCTGGCGCCTGCGCGCGTCCGTGCACAGGTAGAGCAGGGCGCCGGCGAGGCGGTCGCGTGCGGTGGCCGTGGCGGCGTCGGACATGGGTGGTTCCCCCCGGATCTGCTGTGCGGTGTTGCGGCCGGGCGCCGGCCCGGCCGCGGCCCGGGGGCCACGGCGCGGCGGCCGGCGCCGGACGGTCGCCCCGGCCTGGCGGTTGCCCCGGCCGGCGCCATTGCCCTGACCGGGCGGTTGCTCCGATCAGGCGGTCGTCCAAGCGGTCGTCGCGGTCAGACGGCGAGCGCCTGGGCGCGGCGCTTCACCTCCGTGCCGCGATTCTCGCCGAGCGCCTGCGCGGGGGTGCCGGGCAGGGTCGGGTCGGGGGTGAAGAGCCACTCGATCATCTCTTCGACCGTGAAGCCGTCGTCCCTGAGCAGGGTCAGGGTCCCGGACAGGCCCTTGACCACCTTGTCCCCGTCGATGAAGGCGGCGGGGACGTGCAGCGCGCGGTTCTCCCCGCGGCGTACGGCGATCAGCTGGCCGTCCTTGACCAGCTGCCGCACGCGCGTCACCTCGACGCCCATCTGTTCGGCGATGTCGGGGAGGGTGAGCCAGGCGGGGACGAGAGCATCGATCTTTGCGTCAATCTCGGTCACGGCAACAAGCCTGCCATCTGCCACTGACAGTCGGAAGCCGGGCCCGCCCACCCGGGGGGCGCGGCGGCCGCCCCGGGCCCGCGCGGCACCCGCGCGGGGGCTCAGGCCGTGGCCGCCTTCAGGGGCCGCGACGGGTCGGTGAGCAGTCCGGCGTCCATCGGCGTGCCGGACTCGATCAGCCGGCGGCCCTGGGCGAGGTCGCGCGGCCGGCCGACCGCCAACAGGGCGACGAGCCGGCCCTCGCGCAGCCAGCACACCGTCCAGGCCGGGCCGGTGGGGTCGCCACGCCAGAGGGTGGTGTCGGCGTGCCGGTGGTGGCCCGCGTACTGCACGAAGCGGCCGAACTGCTCCGACCAGAAGTAGGGCACCGGGTCGTAGACCGCGGGGCCGGGGCCGACGATGTTGGCGGCGACCGTGCGCGGGCCCTGGAGGGCGTTGTCCCAGTGGTGGATCATCAGGCGCTCGCCGTACCGGCGCGAGGGGAAGGAGGCGCAGTCGCCGACCGCGTACACCTGCGGCGCGGAGGTGCGCAGGTGGTCGTCGGCCAGGACGTCGCCGTGCTCACCGAGCGCGATGCCGGAGCCCGCCAGCCACGCGGTCGCGGGGCGCGCGCCGATGCCGACGACGACGGCGCCCGCGGGCAGCCGCGTGCCGTCGTCGAGGACCACCGCGCCGGGCTCGACGCGCTCCACGCGCGCGCGGGTGCGCAGTTCGGTGCCGCTGTCGGCGTACCAGGCGGTCATCGGGGCGGCGACCTCGGCGGGCAGCGCCCCGGCCAGCGGCCGGTCCGCGGCCTCCACGACCGTGACGGCGCAGCCCGCCCCGCGCGCGGCGGTGGCGAACTCGGCGCCGATCCAGCCGGCCCCGACGACCACGATGTCGTGCTGCTCGGCGAGGACCGGGCGCAGCCGTTCGGCGTCGTCGAGGGTGCGCAGCAGGTGCACCCCGGGCACGCCCTCGGTGCCCGGCAGCCGGACCGGTTCGGCGCCGGTGGCCAGGACCAGCACGTCGTACGGCACCGGTCCCGCGGAGGTGTCGAGGACGTGCGCCTCGGGGCGCAGGGCCAGCGCCTCGCAGCCGAGCCGCAGTTCGAGGCCCAGCGCCTCGAAGTCGACGTCGAAGGCGGACCCCTCGGCCTTGCCGAGCAGTACGGCCTTGGACAGCGGCGGCCGGTCGTAGGGCTGGTGGGGTTCGGCGCCGATCATCGTCACCGTGCCGGTGAAGCCCTGCTCGCGCAGGGCGACCGCGGTCTGCACGCCGGCCATCCCCGCGCCCACGACGACCACGCGCCGCGGCTGTGACGTGCCCTGTTCCTGCGTCTGGTCGCTCACCTGATCACCATAGTCAAGTGACGATTCGTCAGTCAGGGGGCGTGCGGGGTGACCTCCTCCACAGCACCCGTCCCGCGGCCCGGCGGAGGCTGCCGCGCCGTGGCGCGAGGCCGCCTTACGGGAGGGCTCCCGCGCGGGCTAGGGTGGCCACCGTACAAGCACTCGCGGGAGCCCGGACGCACCGGGCTGAGAGGGAGGCTGGCGGCCTCCGACCGTACGAACCTGATCCGGGTCATGCCGGCGAAGGGAGGGGCTGGACGCCCATGTCGTCTTCACGTACGTCAGACGTCCTCGTCGTCGGGGGCGGGATCATCGGGCTGGTGACGGCCTGGCGCGCGGCGCAGCGCGGACTGTCCGTGACCGTGGCGGACCCCGAGCCGGGCGGCGGGGCCGCGCAGGTGGCGGCCGGGATGCTCGCGGCGGTCACCGAACTGCACTACGGCGAGCAGACGCTGCTCGGTCTGAACCTCGCCTCGGCCGCCCGCTACCCGGACTTCGCCGCCGAGCTGACCGAGCTGACCGGTCACGGCCTCGGCTACCGCCGCTGCGGCACGCTCGCCGTGGCGCTGGACACCGACGACCGGGCCCACCTGCGTGAACTGCACGCCTTCCAGCGGGAGTCGGGGCTGGAGTCCGAGTGGCTGTCGGGGCGGGAGTGCCGGCGCCTGGAGCCGATGCTCGCGCCGGGGGTGCGCGGCGGGCTGCGGGTGGACGGCGACCACCAGATCGACCCGCGCCGGCTCGCGGCCGCCCTGGTGGCCGCCTGCGAGCGCGCGGGGGTGGTCTTCCACCGGGAGTGGGCCGAGCGGCTGACGGTCACCGCCGGCCGGGCCACGGGCTGTGTGCTGCGCGACGGCACGGCGTCCTCGGCCGGGCAGGTGGTGCTGGCCGCCGGCAGTCTCAGCGGGCGCCTGGCGGGCGTGCCGGACGAGGCGCTGCCGCCGGTGCGGCCGGTGAAGGGCCAGGTGCTGCGGCTGAGCGTGCCCCGCCGGTACGCGCCCTTCCTGAGCCGCACCGTGCGGGCCGTGGTGCGCGGCAGCCACGTCTACCTGGTGCCGCGCCTGGACGGCGAGCTGGTCGTCGGGGCCACCAGCGAGGAGCTGGGCTGGGACACCACGGTGACCGCGGGCGGGGTGTACGAGCTGCTGCGGGACGCGCACGAACTGGTGCCCGGGATCACCGAGCTGCCGCTGACGGAGACCCGCGCGGGACTGCGGCCCGGCTCCCCGGACAACGCGCCGCTGCTCGGCCCGGCCGCGCTGGAGGGGCTGCTGCTGGCCACCGGCCACTTCCGCAACGGGGTGCTGCTCGCACCGGTCACCGGGGACGCGATGGCGCAGGTGCTGACCACCGGCGAGCTGCCCGACGTGGCCCGCCCCTTCACCCCCCGGCGCTTTCGCGCCGCCGCCCTCTCGGAGCAGCCCGCGTGAACATCTCCGTCAACGGTGAGCCGCGCCGCGTCGCGCCCGGCACCGCTCTCGACGCCGTCGTGCGCGCCCTGACGGCGGCGCCCTCCGGGGTGGCCGCCGCGCTCAACGAGACCGTCGTCCCGCGCGGGCGGTGGTCCGCCACGGTCCTCGCCGAGGGCGACCGTGTGGAAGTGCTGACCGCCGTCCAAGGAGGCTGACCCATGGCCGACGATCCCCTGGTCCTCGGTGACCTGTCCCTCACCTCACGGCTGATCATGGGCACGGGCGGGGCGCCCAGCCTGGACGTGCTCGAACGGGCCCTGGTCGCCTCCGGCACCGAGCTCACCACGGTCGCTATGCGCCGGGTGGACACCTCCGTGCACGGCTCCGTGCTGTCGGTGCTTGAGCGGCTGGGCGTCCGGGTGCTGCCCAACACCGCGGGCTGCTTCACCGCGGGCGAGGCGGTGCTGACGGCGCGGCTGGCCCGGGAGGCGCTGGGCACCGGCCTGATCAAGCTGGAGGTCGTGGCCGACGAGCGGACGCTGCTGCCCGACCCGGTCGAGCTGCTGGACGCGGCGGAGACACTGGTCGACGACGGCTTCACCGTGCTGCCGTACACGAACGACGATCCGGTGCTGGCCCGCAGGCTCCAGGACGTGGGCTGCGCGGCGGTCATGCCGCTGGGCTCGCCCATCGGGTCCGGGCTCGGCATCCGCAACCCGCACAACTTCGAGCTGATCGTCGAGCACGCGCGCGTGCCGGTGATCCTGGACGCGGGCGCGGGCACCGCCTCGGACGTGGCGCTGGCGATGGAGCTGGGCTGCGCGGGTGTGATGCTCGCCTCGGCGGTGACGCGGGCCAAGGAGCCGGTGGTGATGGCCGAGGCGATGCGCCACGCGGTGGAGGCGGGACGGCTGGCCCGGCTGGCGGGCCGCATCCCCAAGCGGCACTTCGCCCACCCCTCCTCCCCCACCCACGGCACCGCCGACCTGGACCCGGAGCGCCCGGCGTTCTAGGTCGCGGCCCCGCGGGCGGTGCCGTGCGCGGCGGGGGCGGGAAGCGTCACAGGTCGGCTGCAGTCGCGGGGCGATCCTGGCCGGAAGGCGTGCCTGTCGGCGGCTGCTCGTAGACTCGCCTGCGTGGATACGACCCTTCAGGACCCGCTCGTCGGGCGCGTGCTCGACGGCCGCTACCGCGTGGACGCGCGCATCGCGGTCGGCGGGATGGCCACGGTCTACCGGGCCCTGGACACCCGCCTGGACCGCGTGCTCGCGCTCAAGGTGATGCACCCGGCGCTCGCGGCCGACGGCTCCTTCGTCGAGCGGTTCATAAGGGAGGCCAAGTCGGCCGCCCGCCTGGACCACCCGAACGTCGTGCAGGTCTTCGACCAGGGCGCCGACGGGTCGTACGTCTACCTGGCCATGGAGTACGTCTCCGGGTGCACCCTGCGCGACGTGCTGCGCGAGCGCGGGGCGCTCCAGCCGCGGGCCGCGCTGGACATCCTGGAGCCGGTGCTCGCCGCGCTCGGCGCCGCGCACCGCGCGGGTTTCGTCCACCGCGACATGAAGCCGGAGAACGTCCTGATAGGGGATGACGGCCGGGTCAAGGTGGCCGACTTCGGACTGGTGCGGGCCGTGGACACGGTGACGAGCACCACCGGCGCGGTCCTCGGCACCGTCTCCTACCTCGCGCCCGAGCAGATCGAGCACGGCACCGCCGATCCCCGGGTCGACGTGTACGCGTGCGGGGTCGTGCTGTACGAGATGCTGACCGGCGGCAAGCCGCACCAGGGCGAGAACCCGGCCCAGGTGCTCTACCAGCACCTGCACGAGGACGTGCCGCCGCCCTCGGCGGCCGTGCCGGGCCTCGCCTTCGAACTGGACGACCTGGTCGCCCAGGCCACCGCCCGCACCCCGGACGTGCGCCCGCAGGACGCGGTGGCGCTGCTCGCGCTGACCCGCGAGGCCCGCGCTGCGCTCGGCCCGGACCAGCTGGACGCGGTGCCCCCGCAGGCCCTGACCGCGGAGCACGACAACGCCGACGACCGTACGAGCGTCATCCCGCGCGCGCTGACGATGCCCCGCCCGCTGCCGGTGAACGAGCCGGAGGACGAGCGGTCCCGGGCGCACGCGCCGTACGCCGGGCCCGCCGGGGACCCCCTCGACCGGACCAGCCGCCTGGAGGTCGCGCCCGCGCCCGGTGCCGCACCCCGGCGGCCGGACCGGCGGCCCCGCCGCGGCCTTCTCACGCTCGTCGCCGCCGTGCTGCTGGTGCTGGGGCTCGGCGGAGGCGTCTGGTACATCAATTCGGGTCAGTTCACCAAGGTCCCGCCGCTGCTGGCGAAGACCGAGGCGCAGGCCCGCGACCGGCTCCGGGCGGCGGGCCTGGAGGTAAAGGGTGTCAAGCACGCCTACAGCGACACGGTCGCGCGCGGCACGGTCATCGGCACCGACCCCACGGCGGGCGCCCGCATCCGCAGCAACGACTCCGTGACGCTGACGATCTCCGACGGCCCCGAGACGGTGAAGGTGCCCGACCTCCAGGGGCGCCCGCTGGACCAGGCGCGGGACCTGCTGAAGAAGGCCGGGCTCGAGCCGGGCATGGTGAACCGTGCCTTCAGCGCGGACGTCGACAAGGGATCCGTGATCGACACCGACCCGCCCTCGGGCACATCGCGGCACGCGGGCAGCGCGATCGCGCTCACTGTCAGCAAGGGCCGCCCCGTGGACGTGCCGGACGTCACCGGGGAGGACCTCGACCAGGCGAAGTCGGACCTCCAGGACGCGGGCCTGAAGGTGACGGTCTCCTCCGAGCAGGTGAACTCCGAGTTCGACAAGGGCCAGGTCGCCCGGCAGACCCCGGCGGGCGACAGCCGGGCCGCCGAGGGCGACACGGTGACGCTGACCCTGTCCAAGGGCCCGGAGATGGTGGAGGTGCCGGACGTGACCGGGGACAGCGTCGACGACGCCAAGAAGGCCCTCCAGGACGCCGGCTTCAAGGTCGAGGAGGACCGCGGTCTGCTCGGACTGTTCGGCGACACGGTCAAGAAGCAGTCGGTGCGGGGCGGCGACAAGGCCCCGAAGGGCTCGACCGTCACCATCACGATCCGCTGAGAGGAGCGCGCCGTGTCCTCCGTGCCCTCGCCCGGCCGTGTGCGCAACCCCGTCGGCAGCCATGTGCCCGTCGCCGGAGGACTGCACACCGTGGGACTCTCCTACGCCCGTGAGCTGGGCGCGGAGACCGTGCAGGTGTTCGTCGCCAACCCGCGCGGGTGGGCCACGCCCGCCGGCAGTCCACGGCAGGACGAGGCGTTCCGCACGGCCTGCGCCGAGGAGTCGATACCGGCGTACGTCCACGCGCCGTACCTGATCAACTTCGGCTCGCACACCGAGGCGACCGTGGAGCGGTCCGTGGAGTCGCTGCGGCACTCGCTGCGGCGGGCACGCGGGATCGGCGCCCTGGGCGTGGTCGTGCACACGGGCAGCGCGACCGGCGGACGGGACCGTGCCGTGGCGCTGCGGCAGGTGCGGGAGCGGATGCTGCCGCTGCTCGACGAGCTCACCCACGACGACGACCCGTACCTCCTGCTGGAGTCCACCGCGGGCCAGGGCTCCTCCCTGTGCTCGCGCACCTGGGACTTCGGCCCGTACTTCGAGGCGCTGGACGCCCATCCGATGCTGGGCGTCTGCCTGGACACCTGCCACGTCTTCGCGGCCGGGCACGACCTGGCCGGACCCGGCGGCGCGCACCGCACACTGGACGAGCTGGTGGAGACGGTCGGCCCGGGCCGGCTGAGGCTGATCCACGCCAACGACTCCAAGGACGTGGCCGGCGCCCACAAGGACCGGCACGCGAACATCGGCGCCGGTCACATCGGAGAGGACGCCTTCCGCGAGCTGATGACCCACCCCGCCACCGAGGGAGTCCCGCTGGTCATCGAGACCCCCGGCGGCAAGGAGGGCCACGCGGCGGACGTGGAGCGCCTGAAGAAGCTCAGGGACGCCTGAGCGGGCGCGCGCGGCCGCCCGCGGGTCAGAGCTCGGGGCCGTCCCCCGGTTCCTCCTGATAGGAATAGCGCTGTTCCTTCCAGGGGTCGCCGATGTTGTGGTAGCCGCGCTCCTCCCAGAAACCGCGGCGGTCGGCGGTCATGTACTCCACCCCGCGCACCCACTTCGGCCCCTTCCAGGCGTACAGGTGGGGCACGATCAGGCGCAGCGGAAAGCCGTGCTCGGCCGTGAGCAGCTCGCCGTCCTTGTGGGTGGCGAACAGGGCGCGCTCGGAGGCGAAGTCGGCGAGACGGAGGTTGGAGCTGAAGCCGTACTCGGCCCAGACCATCACATGGGTGACGTTCGGCGCCGGCGGGGCGATGTCCAGGATGGTGCGGGCGGGGACGCCGCCCCACTCGGCGCCGACCATGCTGAACTTCGTGACGCAGTGCAGGTCGGCCACGACCGTGGTGTACGGCAGGGCGGTGAGCTCCTCGTGGGTCCAGCAGTGCTTCTCGCCGTCGGCGGTGGCGCCGAAGACCCGGAACTCCCAGCGTTCGGGCCGGAACTTCGGCACGGGCCCGTAGTGGGTGACCGGCCAGCCCCGCTGGAGCCGCTGTCCCGGCGGGAGATCCGGCCGTGCCGCTCCTGACGACACTGTTCCCGGCGCGTCCCCGGACGCGCCTTCCACCGGCTGACCCATGCCTCCATCCTGACAGACGGGAGGGGGTGCACATGACCAGCCGGGGATCGATTCGGGCAACTCGTACTAAGTGTGAACTTACTGGACGGGTGTGCGCGCCGGTGAAATCATGCGGCGCAGCCTGCCAGTCCCCCCTCCCGCGCGGAAGGAGCCTCTGCGATGCAGGGCGACCCCGAGGTCATCGAATTCCTCAACGAGCAGCTCACCGGTGAGCTGACCGCGATCAACCAGTACTTCCTGCACGCGAAGATGCAGGAGAACAACGGCTGGTACAAGCTCGCGAAGTACACCCGGCACGAGTCGTTCGACGAGATGAAGCACGCCGAGGTGCTCACGGACCGGATCCTGTTCCTCGAGGGCCTGCCCAACTACCAGCGGCTGTTCCACGTGCGGGTGGGCCAGACGGTCAAGGAGATGTTCGAGGCGGACCGGCAGATCGAGGTCGAGGCCATCGACCGGCTGCGGCGCGGGATCAAGGTGATGCGCGACAAGGGCGACATCACGTCGGCCAACATCTTCGAGGACATCCTCGCCGACGAGGAGCACCACATCGACTACCTGGACACCCAGCTGGAGCTGTTGGACAAGCTCGGCGAGGCGCTCTACCTCGCCCAGGTGATCGAGCAGCCGGAGACCTGAGCCGCCCCTAGGCGGCTTCGGGGAGGCCGCCCGCCTCGTCGAGCCCGGCGGGCACCGGGCCGTCCTGGCCGGCGAGTTCGTGGCGGGGGCAGGCGCCCCGCCCGAGGAGCGCCTGGATGCGGCGTACGCAGGAGCCGCAGTCGGTGCCCGCCTTGCAGGCGGAGGCGATCTGGCGCGGGGTGCGGGCGCCGCCCGCCGCGTGCTCCTTGACCTGCTGCTCGGTGACGCCGAAGCAACTGCAGACGAACACGCGGTTCACCTCCCACCGGGATCGGTTCAGTGGCGCCGCCCCGACTTTTCGGTGAGGCAAACCTAACCTTACTCGTCCCGCGGGGATCGCAAAAGCGCGAGGGGCGCGGATCCGGTGTGATCCGCGCCCCAGGCGACGCGTCCTACTGGTCCCGGTACATCTCCGCGACGAGGAACGCCAGGTCCAGCGACTGGCTGCGGTTCAGCCGCGGGTCGCAGGCCGTCTCGTAGCGCTGGTGCAGGTCGTCGACGAAGATCTCGTCGCCGCCGCCCACGCACTCGGTGACGTCGTCGCCGGTGAGCTCCACGTGGATGCCGCCGGGGTGGGTGCCGAGGCCCTTGTGGACCTCGAAGAAGCCCTTGACCTCGTCGAGCACGTCGTCGAAGCGGCGGGTCTTGTGACCGGAGGCCGCCTCGAAGGTGTTGCCGTGCATCGGGTCGGTCACCCAGGCCACGGTGGCGCCGGAGGCGGTGACCTTCTCGACCAGCTCGGGGAGCTTGTCGCGGATCTTGTCGGCGCCCATGCGGACGATGAACGTCAGCCGGCCCGGCTCGCGGTCGGGGTCGAGGCGGTCGATGTACTGCAGCGCCTCCTCGGCCGTCGTGGACGGGCCGAGCTTGATGCCGATCGGGTTGCGGATCCTCGACGCGAACTCGACGTGCGCGTGGTCGAGCTGCCGGGTGCGCTCACCGATCCACACCATGTGCGCCGAGACGTCGTAGAGCTGCCCGGTGCGCGAGTCGACCCGGGTGAGGGCGGACTCGTAGTCGAGCAGCAGCGCCTCGTGCGAGGAGTAGAACTCGACGGTCTTGAACTCCTCCGGGTCCGTGCCGCAGGCCCGCATGAAGTTGAGCGCGCTGTCGATCTCGCGGGCGAGCTGCTCGTAGCGCTGGCCGGAGGGGGAGGACTTCACGAAGTCCTGGTTCCAGGCGTGCACCTGGCGCAGGTCGGCGTAGCCGCCGGTGGTGAAGGCGCGCACCAGGTTCAGCGTGGAGGCGGAGGCGTGGTACATCCGCTTCAGCCGCTCCGGGTCGGGCACGCGCGCGGCCTCGGTGAAGTCGAAGCCGTTGACGGAGTCGCCCCGGTAGGTGGGCAGCGTCACGCCGTCGCGGGTCTCGGTGGGCTTGGAGCGCGGCTTGGAGTACTGGCCGGCGATCCGGCCGACCTTGACCACCGGCACCGAGGCGGCGTACGTCAGCACGGCGCCCATCTGGAGCAGGGTCTTGAGCTTGTTGCGGATGTGGTCGGCGGACACCGCGTCGAACGCCTCGGCGCAGTCGCCGCCCTGGAGGAGGAACGCCTCTCCCCTGGCGACGGCCGCCATCCGGGCGCGCAGCTGGTCGCACTCGCCCGCGAAGACGAGCGGCGGATACGACTCGAGGTCCGCGATCGCTGCGCGCAGAGCCTCGGGGTCGGGGTACTCGGGCTGCTGCGCCGCGGGCAGGTTTCGCCAGGTGTTGCCAGCGCTCGCGCTGGTCTTAGCGTTCACGGTCACCTCCTCAACATTACGGGGTCGCCCGGGACGTCCATCCATCTGCCCATCAAATGAGACGGACCGTCCGTCAGGAGGTACCGGCGCCGACGTCGAGCTGATTGCGGTCGACGTTGATGGTCACCCCGCCCCAGGTCTCCTTCCTGTTCCCCGCGTACTGGTGGATGCGCTGGTGGTCGGACCACAGGGCGGCCGGCAGGGTGGGGTCGGCGGTGGTGTCCTCGTCGTTCCAGCGGGCGAAGTGGATCACGTCGGGCAGGGTGGTCTTCGTGGCGTTGGCCACGAGGTCGGCGACGAGGGAGGAGACGCTGCCGTAGGCGCCGGAGCGGTAGCCCAGCTCGTGCAGCCGGCCGGTCCAGGCCTTGAGGTAGCCGAGCACCTCGGCGGTGGTGTCGGCGCCGCGGTCGTATGCCTCGAGGTCGTTGTAGATCACCGTGCCCTTGCCGAGCCCGAGCGCGCCGGCCTGCGCGGCGGCGTCCTCGGCGGCGGCCCTGCCCTGGGGCGCCGGGTCGGTGATGGGGGCGCAGGCGCTCCCGCAGCTGCTGGTGCTCGACTGGGGGCCGACGTAGAGCGGGAAGAAGCGCCAGCCGGCCGCGTACTGGGTCTGCACCCACTGGGCGGTCAGCTTCTCCTGGGAGCAGGCGCGGTTGACGCCGCCGATGTAGATGCCGATGGCCGCGTACGGCGAGGCGCTCCTCCAGGTGCTCATCGAGGTCTGGCCGGGCGCGGTGCAGGCGTCGAAGCCCTTGCCCTGGTGGGTGGTGGCGACGGCGGGGACGGTGAGCGCGGCGGCGGCCACGGCGGGCTTCTCGGTCCGGGCGGCGGCCACGGGCAGTCCGGCGCTGTCCAGGACCCGCCGGATGCCGTCGCGGTCGGCGCCGTAGGCGGCGGTCACGGCGATCCCGTCCACGGTGGCCCGGTAGACGTGGTCGGTACGGTTCTCCGTCACCGCGCTCTTGGTGGGCATGGCGGCGGGCCGCACCCACAGCGACTCGGTGCGCCCGACGGCCCGGGCCGGGCAGTCCTGCCGGTCGCCGGGGGTGCCGAGGTAGACGGCGTGCCGGTCGAAGCGCACGCAGGCCGTGGGATCGCGGTCGAGGTCGACGACCTGCCAGTCGGCGGGGACGGTGAAGGTGTGGCCGCGGTAGGCGACGGCCTTGGTGGCGCCGTCGGCCGCGGTGCGGGCGGCGGCCGGCGAGCCGGCGCCCGGGGCCGCGCCCGCGGTCAGGGCCGTGCCGGCGGCGAGAGCGGTGAGCGCGCGCACGGCTCGCCGCGGTCGGGACGGTCGTGGTGCGGACATGGTGTACTCCTCGGTCGGGCGCGGGCGTGCGCCGCCGTCCGCCGAAGCGGGACCGGCGCGGGGTGACGGACGCCCTCCTTCCACCCGGCGCGGGCGGCGGAAACCGTCGTGTGGTGCGTACGGGCGAAGCGGGCGGGGCCCCGTGCGCGGCGGTGGATGGGGTAGGGTGCGGGGCATGTTCGCGCACTCGACCCAGAACCAGAACTGGTGGTGGACCGCTTTCCCGGCGGCCCGCTGACTGCGCGTATCCCACTTCGCGAAGGCCGCCCGAGGGGCGGCCTTCGGCGTTTCACGGAGTCCTGGCCGTTCCCCGGCAGAACGGAAGAGGACCCATGGACCTGGCACAACTGGCGCACGACACCCGCCCCTTCGCCCTGCTCCGCCGCCGCACCCCCGGGCACGACCAGGACCTGGTCGAGGTGTTCCTCGGCCCGGCCGGCGCCCGCGACCGGCTGGCGGAGCTGCCCGACGAGTGCCTGGCGCTCGTGCCGTTCCGGCAGATCCGCGAGCGCGGCTTCGACGTCCGCGACGACGGCACGCCGCTGACGGTGCTGACACCCGAGGAGCGGCACACCGTCCCGCTGGCCGAGGCGCTGGAGCAGCTGCCCGCGCACGAGGTGCGGGTGACGGGCGGCGGCTTCGACGTGGGCGACGAGGAGTACGCGGAGATCGTCGGGCGGGTGCTGCGCGAGGAGATCGGCGCCGGCGAGGGCGCGAACTTCGTGATCCGGCGGACGTACGAGGGCCGGATCGACGGGTTCGGCAGGGCCGACGCGCTGGCGCTGTTCCGGCGGCTGCTGGAGGGCGAGCGGGGGGCGTACTGGACGTTCGTCGTGCACACCGGGGAGCGGACGCTGGTGGGCGCCAGTCCCGAGGCGCACGTGCGGATGTCGGGCGGCACGGTGGTGATGAACCCGATCAGCGGGACGTACCGCTATCCGGCCGGGGGGCCCACGGCCGGGCACCTGCTGGACTTCCTCGCCGACGGCAAGGAGATCGAGGAGCTGTCGATGGTCGTCGACGAGGAGCTCAAGATGATGTGCACGGTCGGCGACATGGGCGGGACCGTCGTCGGCCCCCGGCTGAAGGAGATGGCCCACCTCGCGCACACCGAGTACGAGCTGCGCGGGCGGTCGTCCCTGGACGTGCGCGAGGTGCTGCGGGAGACCATGTTCGCGGCGACCGTGACCGGCTCGCCGGTGCAGAACGCCTGCCGGGTCATCGAGCGGCACGAGTCCGGCGGGCGGGGCTACTACGCGGGCGCGCTCGCCCTGCTGGGCCGGGACTGTGGCGGCGCGCAGACCCTGGACTCCCCCATCCTGATCCGCACCGCCGACATCGACGCGTCCGGGCGGCTGCGGGTGCCGGTGGGCGCCACCCTGGTGCGCGGCTCGGACCCGGCGGGCGAGGTCGCCGAGACGCACGCCAAGGCGGCCGGCGTGCTGGCGGCGCTGGGCGTGGCGCCGGCCCGGCCGCGCGCGGAGCGTGCGCTGCCGGGCCTGGCCGAGGACCCGCGGGTGCGGGCGGCGCTGGACGGCCGGCGTGCCTCACTCGCCCCGTTCTGGCTGCGGATGCAGGAGCGCTCGGCGCGGCTCGCGGGCCACGCGCTGGTCGTCGACGGCGAGGACACCTTCACGGCGATGCTCGCGCACGTCCTGCGGTCCTCGGGCCTTCGGGTGACGGTTCGCCGCTACGACGAGCCCGGGCTGCGGGAGGCGGTCCTCGCGCACGAAGGACCGGTGGTCCTCGGTCCCGGCCCCGGCGACCCCTCGGACCTGTCCGACCCGAAGATGCGCTTCCTGCGCGTCCTGACCACCGAGGTGCTCCGCGAGCACCGGCACGGTGTGCTCGGGGTCTGCCTCGGGCACGAGCTGATCGCGGCGGAGCTGGGCCTGCCCATCGTCCGCAAGGAGGTGCCGTACCAGGGCGCGCAGAGCGCCGTCGGCCTGTTCGGGCGCACCGAGACCGTCGGCTTCTACAACAGCTTCGTGGCGCACTGCGACGACGAGGCGTGCGCGGAGCTCGCCGCGCACGGCGTGGAGGTGAGCCGGAGCGCGGCCGGCGAGGTGCACGCCCTGCGCGGGCCGCGGCGCGGGCCGGGCGCGGGCGGGAACACGTTCGCCGGTGTGCAGTTCCACCCGGAGTCGGTGCTGACGCTGAACGGCGCCGCGATCGTGGCGGAGATGGTGGAGCACGTCGGTCAGCTGCGCGGCACCAGCACGTTCTCCGAGCGGCGGCCCGCCTTGTAGTCGAGGACGTTGCGCACCGTGGTGTCGACGATCTGCCGTACGGCGTCCTCGGTGTAGTAGGCCTGGTGGGAGGTGACCAGCACGTTGGGGAAGGTGACCAGGCGGGCCAGGGTGTCGTCCTCGATGGGCTGCAGGGAACGGTCGACGTAGAACAGGCCCGCCTCGGCCTCGTAGACGTCGAGCCCGACGCCGGTGAAGCGGCCCTCGCGCAGTTCGGCGACGAGGGCCGCGGTGTCGATCAGGCCGCCGCGGCTGGAGTTCACCAGGATCGCGTCGTCCTTCATGGTCTTCAGGGCGGCCGCGTCGATGAGGTTGTGCGTCTCGGGCATCAGCGGGACGTGCAGGGAGACCAGGTCGGACTCGGCCAGGAGCTGGTCGCGGGAGACGTACTTCATGCCGAGTTCCATGCAGGCGGGGTTCTCGGCGACGTCCCAGCCGAGCAGCCGCATGCCGAAGCCGTGCGCGATCCGGGCGAAGGCCTCGCCGATCTTGCCGGTGCCGATCACTCCGGCGGTGCGGCCGTGCAGGTCACGGCCCATCAGCCCGTCGAGCCGGAAGTCGAAGTCGCGGGTGCGGATGGAGGCGCGCACGACGCGCCGGTTGACGGCGAGGGCCAGGGTCCAGGCGAACTCGGCGACCGCGTACGGCGAGTAGTACGAGACCCGGGCGACCGTCATGCCGAGCCGTTCGGCCACGCGCAGGTCGATGTTGTTGAAGCCGGTGGAGCGCTGGGCGATCAGACGGGTGCCGCCCGCCGCGAGCGTCTGGAGGACGGGGGCGCCGAGGTCGGCGTTGACGCTGGAGGAGACGATCTCGTAGCCGGCGGCGATGGGGGCGGTGTCCTCGTTGAGGAAGACGTCCAGGCAGCGGATCTGGTGGTGGTCCCGGAAGGCGTGTTCGATCAGGGGCTTCTCGTCGGCCTGCACTCCGAAGGCCAGGATCTCCATCACCGCTCCCGTGGTCGTGGGTATGGGCCGAGAATACGGCCCATACCCAGGGGATGCCGGTTCAGCCGAAGAAGACCCCGGCCTCCTCGTACAGCTTCGGGTCCACGGTCTTCAGCCTGGCCGTGGCCTCGGCGATGGGCACGCGCACGATCTCGGTGCCGCGCAGGGCGACCATCCGGCCGAAGTCGCCGTCGTGGACGCAGTCGACCGCGTGCAGCCCGAAGCGGGTGGCGAGCCAGCGGTCGAAGGCGCTCGGGGTGCCGCCGCGCTGGATGTGCCCGAGCACGGTGGTGCGGGACTCCTTGCCGGTGCGCCGCTCGATCTCCTTGGCCAGCCACTCGCCGATCCCGGACAGCCGCACATGCCCGAAGGAGTCGCGCGAGCCGTCCTTGAGGACCATGTCGCCGTCCTTGGGCATGGCCCCCTCGGCGACGACCACGATCGGGGCGTACGACGCCCGGAAGCGCGAGGTGATCCAGGCGCACACCCGGTCGAGGTCGAAGCGCTGCTCGGGGATGAGGATGACGTTGGCGCCGCCGGCGAGCCCCGAGTGCAGGGCGATCCACCCGGCGTGGCGGCCCATCACCTCGCAGACCAGCACCCGCATGTGGGACTCGGCGGTGGTGTGCAGGCGGTCGATGGCCTCCGTGGCGATGCCGACCGCGGTGTCGAAGCCGAAGGTGTAGTCGGTGGCGGACAGGTCGTTGTCGATGGTCTTGGGCACGCCGACGCAGGGCACGCCGTACTCGTCGCTGAGCCGGGCGGCCACGCCAAGGGTGTCCTCGCCGCCGATCGCGACGAGCGCCTCGACCTCCTGCTTGGCGAGGTTGTCCTTGATGCGCCGGATGCCGCCCTCCTGCTTGAGCGGGTTGGTGCGCGAGGAGCCGAGGATCGTACCGCCGCGGGGCAGGATGCCGCGCACGGCGGGGATGTCGAGCCGGACGGTGTCGTTCTCCAGGGGGCCGCGCCAGCCGTCCCGGAAGCCGACGAACTCGTAGCCGTACTCCTGCACGCCCTTGCGGACCACGCCCCTGATGACGGCGTTGAGCCCGGGGCAGTCGCCGCCTCCGGTCAGTACTCCGACGCGCATGGAAATGTCCCTTCGCCGCGGTTGCCTGGTGACGGTCACGCTAGGGGTGACGCGGGTCACTTCCGGCCAGCGAAAAGGTCCAATTCCGGTTGAATATCCGGTAGTTGATCGGGGTGATTCCACTCGAAAGAGTGGCTCTGGCGCGTACGCGGATTTACTCGCCGTCCAGTCCGCGTTCTATGGCGTACCGCACCAGCTCGACGCGGTTGTGCAACTGGAGCTTGCCGAGGGTGTTCTGCACGTGGTTCTGCACCGTGCGGTGGGAGATGACCAGCCGCTCGGCGATCTGCCGGTAGCTCAGCCCCTTGGCGACCAGGCGCAGCACCTCGGTCTCGCGGTCGGTGAGCCGGGGCGCCTTCGGCTCGTCGGCGTCCGCGGCCGGCACCGGCTCGGCGGCCAGCCGGCGGTACTCGCCGAGGACCAGGCCCGCCAGGCCCGGGGTGAACACCGGGTCGCCGGCGGCCGTACGGCGCACCGCGTCCAGCAGTTCCTGCGTGGAGGCCGACTTCAGCAGATAGCCGGTCGCGCCGGACTTCACCGCCTCCAGGACGTCGGCGTGCTCCCCGCTCGCCGAGAGCACCAGGACCCGCAACGCCGGGTTGTGGCCCACGAGTTCCTTGCACACCTGCACACCGGGCTTGACCGGCAGGTTGAGGTCCAGGACCAGGACGTCGGGCGCGGTGGCCCTGGCGCGGCGCACCGCCTGCTCGCCGTCCCCGGCGGTGGCGACCACCTCGAAGCCGGACTCGGCCAGGTCCCGGGCGACCGCGTCGCGCCACATGGGGTGGTCGTCGACCACCATCACCTTGATGCTCAACTCCGCTCCGCCTTCCCCGTGGAGACCTTCGGTACCTTCAGCTCGACTTCCGTGCCCTGCCCGGGGACCGACAGCAGTTCGGCGCTGCCGCCGAGGTCGCGCAGCCGCCCCCGGATCGACTGGGCCACCCCGAGCCGCCCCTCCCCCTCGGCCTGGGCGAGCCGCCCCTCGGGGATGCCGGGGCCGTCGTCCCGTACGGTCACCACGATCTCGCTAGGCTCGTCCTCGACCAGGATCCAGGCCCGCGCGTCCGCCCCCGCGTGCCTGCGCACATTGTCCAGGGCGGCGCCGGCTGCGGCGGCCAGCTCGCGGGCCGCCCGCGCCGGCAGCTCCACCGGCGCGCCCGGCTCGGCGAGGCTGACCCGCGCCCCGGCGTACCGCGCGAGCAGCGGGCGCAGATCGACGGTCCCGGAGTCCTCCGGCTCCTCGACCAGGCGTACGACCGCGCCCTCGGCCGCGTCCTCGGAGACCCTGGAGGGCGGCACCAGGCCGCCGGCGACCAGGGTGCGCAGCGCCACCTCCTGCTCCCCCGCGAGCCGGCCCAGCTCGGCCGCCTCGCCGCCGATGACCGCGCCGCGCCGCTGCACCATCGCCAGCACCTGGAGCACGCCGTCGTGGATGTCCCGGGCCAGGCGCTCGCGCTCACGGGTCGCGGCCTCGATCTCCAGGGCGCGGGCGAGGGTGCGCTCGGAGGCGCGGGCGACCTCGACGACGTAGCCGATGGCGATGGAGGCGACCCAGACCAGGACCACGTTGTGCACGGTGTCGCGGGCCGGGCTGCCGCGCTCGGCCAGGTTGGCGGCGGCGACGACGGTCGAGGCGACGGCGGCCCAGCGCCAGCCGCCCTTGACGGCGAAGGCCAGCACGGAACCCGCCGTCCAGATCGACGGCAGCGTCGGTCCGCCGTCCACGATCCGGGCGTGGGCGTCGGCCACCGGGGTGAGCAGGATGCCGGCGACCGCCAGGGTCAGGTCGAGGGCGAGGAACGGCTTGGTGCAGGCGGCCGCGCTCGCGACCCGGGGCAGGGTGGCGAGCGTCCACACGAACAGGACGCAGAAGTACGCGACGGCGATCCCCGGGCGCGGGAAGCGGTCGTAGGCGGTGGCGAACAGGCCGACCGCGTAGAACATCGTCAGCACCCGGTAGCCGGCGAGCGCACGCCACAGCGGCTGCTCCACCGACATCCTCATGACACGCTCACGCCTGGGCATGCCCCCCCTTTATGTCGACCGCGGCTCGCCTACTCCGCGTTCTTCTCCTTCTCGGCCTGCTCCCTGGCGGCCGCGTCCAGGGCGGCCTTCGCCGCCTTGCCGGCCTCCTTCTCGGCCTTGGCCGCCTCCGCGATCTGCCGTTTGGCCGCCGTCGCGTACATGTCGACGTACTCCTGGCCGGAGAGTTTCATGATCTCGTACATGACCTCGTCGGTCACCGCGCGCAGGACGAAGCGGTCGTGCTCCATGCCCTGGTAGCGGCTGAAGTCCAGCGGCTTGCCGATGCGGATGCCCGGGCGCATCAGCTTGGGCACGACCTTGCCGGGCGGCTGGATCTTCTCCGTGTCGATCATGGCGACCGGGATGACCGGCGCCCCGGTGGCCAGCGCCACGCGCGCGAGGCCGCCGGGCTTGCCGCGGTACAGCCTGCCGTCCGGCGAGCGCGTGCCCTCCGGGTAGATGCCGAACAGCTCGCCGCGCTCCAGCACCTCGATGCCGCTCCTCACCGCCGCCTCGCCCGCGCCGCGCGCGCCCGAGCGGTCCACGGGCAGCTGCCCGACGCCCTTGAAGAAGGCGGCCGTGAGGCGGCCCTTGACCCCGGGGGTGGTGAAGTACTCGGCCTTGGCGATGAAGGTGACCTTGCGGTCGAGCACCGCGGGCAGGAAGAACGAGTCGGAGAACGACAGGTGATTGCTCGCCAGGATGGCGGCGCCCGCGACCGGGATGTTCTCCAGGCCCTCCACCCAGGGCCTGAAGGCGAGCTTCAGCGGCCCGCCGATGGCGACCTTCATCGTGCCGTAGAACAACCGAGTGCCTTCCTGTGTGTGTCGATCAGACCATAACCCCAAGCGGGCGCCCAGGGAGCCGACGGCCCTGGTCGGTGTCAGTGCCGTCGCGTACGGTGAAGTACCTGCACTCGTCGGCGTGCCCGCGGCCGGCGTGCCCGGCCCCCTTCCACGAACAGGAGACCGACGTGCCGGTCCTCCCCGGAGCCGAGCCGTACCGCCATGAGGGCGGGGAGGTCGGCGTGCTCCTCTGCCACGGCTTCACCGGCTCCCCGCAGTCGCTGCGCCCCTGGGCGGAGTACCTGGCCGGACGCGGTCTGACCGTCTCCCTCCCGCTGCTGCCCGGGCACGGCACCCGCCGCGAGGACCTGCGGATCACCGGCTGGCAGGACTGGTACGCGGAGGTGGACCGCGAACTGCGCGTCCTGCGCGGGCGCTGCGCGCACGTCTTCGTGGCCGGCCTCTCCATGGGCGGCGCCCTGGCCCTGCGGCTCGCCGCCCGGCACGGCGACGACGTCGCCGGCGTGATCGTGGTCAACCCGGCCGGCAAGGTGCACGGAGCGGCCGCGCGCGTGCTCCCGGTCGTCCGCCACTTCGTGCGCACGAGCAGGGGCATCGCGAGCGACATCGCCAAGGAGGGCGTCGCCGAACTCGGCTACGACCGGGTGCCGCTGCACGCCGCACACTCGCTGCGGATCTTCTTCCGGCTGCTCGACGGCGAGCTTCCGCAGGTCACCCAGCCGCTGCTGCTGATGCGCAGTCCCCGCGACCATGTGGTGCCCCCGGCCGACTCGGCGCGCATCCTGGGCAGGGTCTCCTCGGTCGACGTGACCGAGGTCCTGCTGGAACACAGCTACCACGTCGCGACGTTGGACCATGACGCGGACCGGATCTTCGAGGAGAGCCACGCCTTCATCGGCCGGCTCGCACCCAGTGTCGGCAAGGAAGGGACGTCCGCAGGTGGCTGAGCACGACTCCGACCGCGAGGGACGCGAGGGGCGCGAGGGTCATGAGGGCCGGGAGAGCCGTGAGCCGGCGGAGTCCCTGGGCTCCCTGGGTTCCGGCGCGGACGCGGGCCCCGACCCGGACGGGAAGTCCGGGCAGGCCGAGGGGCCCGGCGCGGCGCTGCCCGAGCCGCCGGAGCTCCCTTCCGCCGGGCCCTCCCCCGCCCCCGCCCCGCAGGAGGGCGTCCCCTTCGACGAGGAGGCCGCCTGGGCGGCGATCGTCGCCGGGTACGGCGAGGAGCCGCCGGACCCGCCCGGCACACGCCCCTACCGGCCCGTCGAGGACCTGAAGCTGCCGGACTTCCCGCTCGGCCCGGGCACCGACCCGAACACCGGCCCGGGCACGCCGCCGTCCGGCACGCAGCCCGGTGCGGACGGCGGCCCCGCGAGCGCCGCCCCCGGGACGAACGACTCGGCGCCCCGCACGGAACCGCCGGCCGAGCGGCCGAAGGAGGACCGGCCGGCCCCGGCACGGCCGCTCGGCGGCTCCGTCTCCTTCGCGCCCGGGGTCGGCCCGCGCGACTACACGCCGCGTGAGCCGTCCGACGAGGACTTCGACGAGGACGACGAGGGCCACTTCGTGCCGCCCGAGCCGCCGCCGCTGCCCGATTCGGACGTGACCTCGAAGTTCGCGTGGCTCGCGGTGATCGGCGGTCCCGTCCTGCTGCTGCTCGCCGTGCTGTTCGGCTGGGACATGACGTGGTGGCTCACGACGCTCGGCATCGGCGGCTTCCTCGGCGGCTTCGCCACGCTGGTGACGCGCATGAAGCCGGACGACGAGGACGACGACCCGGGGCGCGGCGCCGTGGTCTGAGCCGCGCGCCCGCGCCCGCCTGCTTCTACTTCGCCGCGGGCACCCTGAGGGCGGCCAGGACCGGGAAGTGGTCCGTGGCCGCCCTCAGGTCGCTGTCGTGTACGCCGAGGTGGCCCACCGGGACGCCGCAGCCGAGGACCTCGATGCCCGGGGTCGCGAAGACGGCGTCGATGCGCTGATGGGGGTCGCCGGGCGTCCAGGTGTACTCGGCGCCCCAGGGGGCCACGGCCCGGCAGTCGCGCAGACCGGCGGCGATCCGGGCGAAGGCGGGCCCGTCCGGCCGCTCGTTGAGGTCGCCGCCCGCGATCGCGTGCTCGACGCCCATCCCGGCGAGCCGGTCGAGGAGCATGCCGCTCTGGTCGTAGCGCTCGTCCCTGTCGAGCGACAGATGGCAGCTGACGACGCCCAGCCGGGCGCCCGCGAACCGTACGACCGCGGTGGCCAGGCCCCGCCGGTGCAGTCCGGGGGTGAGCGGCAGCAGTACGTCCTCGGTGCGCTCGACGGTGGCGCGCAGCGAGCACAGGATCGCCGGGCCGGCGGCCGTGGCGCCTCCGGTGAGGATCATCAGCCCGGAGGCCGCCGCCAGCTTCGCCAGTTTCTTGCGCCAGCGGAAGAAGCGGGGGGCCTCCTGGACGAGGACCAGGTCCGGGGCGCAGGCGGTGATCACCCGGGCGAGCGCCGCCGTGTCGTCGCGCAGGGAGCGGACGTTGTAGCTCAGGACGCGGAGGAGGGCCGAACCGTCGGGCTCGGTGCGGGAGTTCGGGAGCGGCTCCATGTGGATCAATGTACGCCCAGGGGCCCGGGCGCGAGGTTCGTGCGACGCGCGGCCCCCGGCCCGTGGTGGCTCCGGCTCGCCGCGCGGTTCCCCGCGCCCCTGGGTGCCAGCGGTCGCCCGTGGCTCAGGACGTGCCCGTCACATGATCGGGTCGGGCTCGCGGGCGAGGTCCGCCGCGCCGACCAGTCCCGCCTTGTTGCCGAGCTGGGCGGCGATCACGTCGGCGACCGGGCGCCAGTTGCCGCCGACCAGCCAGCGCTTGTACGACTTGCGGATCGGCTCCAGGACCAGCTCGCCCTCGTCGGACAGGCCGCCGCCGACGATGAAGGCGGACGGGTCGAAGAGGGAGGCCAGGTCGGCGAGGCCGGCGCCGACCCAGCGGGCCAGCTCGCGGTAGGAGTCGACGGCGACCGGGCAGCCCTGACGGGCGGCCATGGAGATGTGCTTGCCCTCGATGCCGTCGGGGGTGCCGTCGCCGAGCGCGAGCAGCACCTCGGCGCGCTCGGGGGTGGCGTTGGCGCGCTGCTTGGCGTACCGCACGAGGGCGCGGCCCGAGGCGTACTGCTCCCAGCAGCCCTGCGAGCCGCAGCCGCACAGCAGGCCGTCGGGGACCATCCGGATGTGGCCGAACTCGGCGGCCACGCCGAAGTGGCCGCGGCGCAGCTTGTTGCCGATGATGATGCCGCCGCCGAGGCCGGTGCCCAGGGTGATGCAGATGACGTTGCGGTGGCCCTTGCCGGCACCGAACTTGTACTCGCCCCAGGCCGCGGCGTTCGCGTCGTTCTCCACGACGACCGGGAGGCCGACGCGGGCCTCGACCTTCTGCTTGAGCGGCTCCTGGCGCCAGTGGATGTTGGGCGCGAAGTAGACCGTCGAGCGCTGCCGGTTGACGTAACCGGCCGCGCCGATGCCCACGCCGACGATCTCGTGACCGGCACGCGCTCCCTCGACGGCGGAGGCGATGGCGTCCACGATGCCTTCGGCCGTGGCCGGGGTCGGCACCTTGAAGGTCGAGAGGATGTTGCCTTCCTCGTCGACCACGCCGGCCGCGATCTTCGTGCCGCCGATGTCGACGCCGATGGTGAGTCCCATGAATCCCTCAGTTTCGGTCGAGCCCCGCTACGGCCAACCGTACCCGAGGCCCTGCCCCCAGATTCGCGTCGTCCGCCCGCCGGACGGCCCGGGCGGCGGCGCTCAGGGCGCCCGGCGGCCGGTCAGTCGAGGTCGATGCGTTCGCCGCCGCCGGTGCCCTCGCCGCGGTCGCGGCGCTCGTCGAGGTCCCTCAGGTCCTCGGCCGCGCCGCCGGCGCCGGACGTCCAGCGGCGCTCCTGGCCCTGTACGGCCGAGCGGTAGGCGGCGAGCAGTTCGCCGCCGGCCGCCGCGAGGTGGTCGAAGACGTCCGGGTTGCGTTCGATCACGGGCTCGACGGCCGCCCTGGCCTGCTGCACCACCTGCCGGACCACCTGCTGGGCGGCGGGTCCCGCGACCGAGCCGAGCAGCGGCGACTGGAGGGAGGACAGCTTGCCGGCGACGGTGTCGACGAGCTTGCGCAGCTCCTCGGCGGCCGAGCCGGGCGGCGGTCCGTACCGGTCGCGGCGCCGGTTCTTCTCCGCCTGGAGGTCCTCGGCGCAGGCCGTCGCCCAGGCGTCGGCGTCGGTGGCCCGGACTTCCTCACCGCTTTGCCGGGCGGCGCCGTCGGACGCGTCGCCGGCCGGTGTGCGCTCTTCGCTCATGGCGGGCTCCTGACTACGTTTCGTCCTTACGACGTTACCCGAACGGCGGTAGGCGCCTCACCTCGCGCGCGGCCGGGGCGTCACCTCTCCCGGGGCCACAGGGAGGCGTCCGGGGTGAAGCGGATGCGCAGCACGCCGTCGCGCAGGGCGGCGCCGTCGACGGTGCAGCGGCGCAGGGCGGAGGGGAGGGGCACGATGCGCCGGAAGGGCCCCGCGGTGATCCCCAGTTCCTCGCCGCGCCGGACGAGGTCCAGTTCGTCGCGGACGGCGCCGGGCAGCGGGATGTGCCAGACGAGCACGCCGTCCTCGGCGAGCCGGTCGGTGACGGGCCACTCGGCCGGGGTGGTCGCCGGGTTGACGCCGGGCAGGGCGAGCACGGCCAGGTCGTCGATGCCGCGCGGGTCGCGGCCGAGGTGGGCGGCCGGGTGGACCTCGTACGTCTCGCGCCACTCGTCGAGGGCCTTGCGCTGCTGGGCGACCGGGCCCGCGAGCCAGGAGCCGGCGGGGGCCTCGGGCAGCACCCGGCTGGCGACCACGGACTCGACGGCGAGGCCGCGCAGGGCCAGGCCCAGGGCGGTCCCGGCCAGGGCGTCGGCGCCGGCCGGGCCGGGTTCGGCGACCAGGCGCACGGTGGTGCCCGGGTCGGCGACGACCGCTTCGGCGGCGGCCAGTTCGAGGTCCCAGCGGGCGGCCGTCTCGTACAGCCACTCCGCGGGCATGGGGACGCCGGCGAGCCGGCCGAGGACGGGCCGCAGGGCGCGGGCCGCCTGCCGCTCGGGGGGCAGGAGGCGGCGCAGGTAGCGGCGCAGTTCCTCGGGGAGGGCGAGCAGGGCGAGGGCCTGCGGGGCCGGCGGCAGGTCGACCACGAGCAGTTCGAACCGTTCCGACAGGGCCGCGTCCCGCAGCGCGCGCAGCAGGGCGAGTTCCCCGGCGCCGGGCAGCGGGGTGACCTCCTCGGCGTCCAGCCGGGAGGCGCCGAGCAGGTCCAGGACGCTCGCGGCGCGCTCCTGGAAGGCGGTGAGGTCGTCCCGGAAGGCGGCGCTCGCGTCGGGACGCCAGGCGGTGAGGTTCGCCGTCACCTCGGCCGGGGCCGCGCCCGTGGGCGTCCCGAGGACCGCGCCCAGGGTGTCGGTGCGGTCGGCGCCGAGCAGGAGGGTGCGGGTGCCGTCACGGGCGGCGGTGAGTGCGGTGGCGGCGGCGGCCGTGGTACGGCCGCCGCCGCCGGGGCCCGTGATCAGGAGGGTGCGCATGAGAGGGAACGGTAACGGAGGCGGACGCGGGGGCGCGTTGCCGGCCGCCGGGCCACCCGCGCCGGGGGCGGCAAGCTAGCGCCCGGACTCCACCCGCTTCTTCAGGCCCGCCAGGGCGCGGTCGATGATGACCTTCTCGGCCTTGCGCTTGATCATGCCCAGCATGGGGATCTTGACGTCCACGGTGAGGCGGTACGTCACCTCGGTGGCGCCGTCGCCCACGGGCCGCAGGAGGTAGGAGCCGTCCAGGGAGCGCAGCATCTGGGACTTGACCAGCGTCCAGGAGACCTCGTCGGCGCCGGTCCAGGTGTAGGCGAGGGTCTGGTCGTCCTTGATGGCGCCGGCGTCCATCACCAGGCGGACCTGCTCGGCGCGGCCCCGGTCGTCGGTCTTGAGGACCTCGGCCTCCTTCACCTCACCGGTCCAGTCCGGGTAGCGGGCGAAGTCGGCGATCACCTCCATCACGTCGGCCGGTGCCGCATCGATCGTGATGCTCGAGCTGGTGTGTTCCGCCATCGCCGTGGCTCCTCCAGATGCGGGCCGGTAGTGCGGCCGTCGTACGGCCGGGTGGTGCGGTCGTGGTGCGCACGTGTGTGCAGCGTGAAGGCTACCGCGCGGCCCGCCGCCGGTTCCCACCCCCACCTGCGCGATCGGCCGGAACGTTCACCACCGCAGCACCCACGGCCGGCCGGTGCCGGCGAAGTGGCCCACGTTCACGCACTCGGTCGCGCCGATCCGCATGCGGCGCACCAGCGGCTGGTGGACGTGGCCGAAGAGCGCGTACCGGGGGCGGGTGCGGCGGATGGCGTCCAGCAGGGCGCGGCTGCCCCGCTCGAAGCGGCGGGCGACGGTGTCGTAGACGAGTTCGGGCACGTCCGGCGGGATGTGGGTGCACAGCACGTCGACCTCGCCGACCGCCTCGATCTTGGCCGCGTACTCCTCGTCGCCGATCTCGTAGGGCGTGCGCATGGGGGTGCGCAGGCCGCCGCCGACGAAGCCGAAGACGCGGCCGGCGATCTCCACCCGCTGTCCGTCGAGCACGGTGGTGCCCTCGCGGGCGTACTCCTTCCACAGCGGGGGCATGTCGACGTTTCCGTAGGTGGCGTACGTCGGGGTGGGGAAGGCGGCGAACAGTTCCGCGTACTGCTTGCGCACGGCCTGCTCGATGAGCCGGGCGCGGTCGCCCTCGACGCCGGCCCACAGCCGCTTGCCGAACTCGCGGGCCTCGGCGAAGCGGCGGGCGGTGCGCAGCTCGACGATGCGGTCGGCGTTCTCCACGCCGAAGAGGTCGGGGAAGATGCCGCGCGAGTGGTCGGCGTAGTCGAGGAAGAGGATCAGGTCACCCAGGCAGACGAGGGCGTCGGCGCCTTCGCCGGCTTTGGCGAGATCGCGCGCGTTGCCGTGCACGTCGCTGACCACGTGGATACGGGTGCTGCCGTCGCCGGGCGGAGTGGGTGCCATGTCGATCAAGCGTAGGCGGGGCGGTGCACCGGTGAACAGTGCCGGGCGAACCCCCGGTTACTGGCCAGTCATTTAGGGGGTCGACTACTGTGCGCACTGGAACATCAATCCGTGTGACGCAGCGAACATCTCACCGGGACCCCCTGTCGAAAAAACATACCGACGGGTAACGTCCGGGCCGTCCAGTCGTGCTCTGGCTTTCAACCACCGTCGCATCACACATCGTCGTGGCGCCGGCGCCCTATGAGGAGCAGCAGTCTTGCGCGAGTTCAGCCTTCCGGCTTTGTACGAGGTCCCTGCGGACGGCAACCTGACCGACATCGTCCGCAGAAACGCCGCGCAGCATCCCGATGTGGCCGTCGTCGCGCGCAAGTCCGGGGGCGTCTGGCAGGACGTGACGGCCCGGGACTTCCTCGCCGAGGTGCACGCGGCGGCCAAGGGCCTGATCGCCTCCGGCATCCAGCCCGGCGACCGGGTGGGCCTGATGTCCCGCACCCGCTACGAGTGGACGCTGCTGGACTTCGCGATCTGGAGCGCGGGCGCGATCACCGTGCCGGTGTACGAGACCAGCTCGCCGGAGCAGGTGCAGTGGATCCTGTCCGACTCGGGCGCGACCGCCTGCGTGGTGGAGCTGGACAACCACGCGGCCGCCGTGGAGTCGGTGCGCGAGACGCTCCCGGCGCTGAAGAACGTCTGGCAGATCGAGGCCGGCGGGATCGAGGAGCTGGGCCGCGCCGGGCAGGGCATCAGCGACGCCACGGTCGAGGAGCGCGGCTCGCTGGCGAAGGCGGACGACCCGGCGACCATCGTCTACACCTCCGGCACCACCGGCCGGCCCAAGGGCTGTGTGCTCACCCACCGCGCCTTCTTCGCCGAGTGCGGCAACGTCGTGGAGCGGCTGCGGCCGCTGTTCCGCACCGGCGAGTGCTCGGTGCTGCTCTTCCTGCCCCTCGCGCACGTCTTCGGGCGCCTGGTGCAGGTGGCGCCGATGATGGCGCCGATCAAGCTGGGCTGCGTCCCCGACATCAAGAACCTCACCGACGAGCTGGCCGCGTTCCGGCCGACGCTGATACTGGGCGTCCCGCGGGTCTTCGAGAAGGTCTACAACTCGGCGCGCGCCAAGGCGCAGGCCGAGGGCAAGGGCAAGATCTTCGACAAGGCGGCCGACACGGCGATCGCGTACAGCAAGGCGCTCGGCACGCCCTCGGGGCCGTCGCTGGGGCTGCGGATCAAGCACAAGACCTTCGACAAGCTGGTCTACAGCAAGCTGCGCGCGGTGCTCGGCGGGCGCGGCGAGTACGCCATCTCCGGCGGCGCCCCGCTGGGCGAGCGGCTCGGCCACTTCTTCCGCGGCATCGGCTTCACGGTGCTGGAGGGCTACGGCCTGACGGAGTCCTGCGCGGCGACCGCGTTCAACCCCTGGGACCGGCAGAAGATCGGCACGGTCGGCCAGCCGCTGCCCGGCTCGGTGATCCGCATCGCCGACGACGGCGAGGTGCTGCTGCACGGCGAGCACCTGTTCAAGGAGTACTGGAACAACCCGGGCGCGACCGCCGAGGCGCTGGCCGACGGCTGGTTCCACACCGGTGACATCGGCACCCTCGACGAGGACGGGTACCTGCGGATCACCGGGCGCAAGAAGGAGATCATCGTCACCGCGGGCGGCAAGAACGTCGCCCCGGCCGTGATCGAGGACCGCATCCGGGCGCACGCGCTGGTGGCGGAGTGCATGGTGGTGGGCGACGGGCGGCCGTTCGTGGGCGCGCTGGTCACCCTCGACGAGGAGTTCCTGGGCCGCTGGTGCGCCGAGCACGGCAAGCCGGCGGGTTCCACCGCGGCGTCGCTGAAGGACGACCCGGATCTGAACGCGGCGATCCAGGCGGCGGTCGACGACGGCAACGCCGCGGTGTCGAAGGCGGAATCGGTGCGGAAGTTCCGCATTCTGTCCTCCCAGTTCACGGAGGAGTCGGGCCACCTCACCCCGTCGCTGAAGCTGAAGCGGAACGTGGTGGCGAAGGACTACGCGGACGAGATCGAGGCGATCTACGCCAAGTAGGCCCCCTTCTACGCGAAGTAGGCCCCCTTTTCGCACAGCGTCATGGCGCGGTGTCCTCGGCGAGGACCCGCGCCATCGTGCGTTCGGCGAGCGCGGTGATGGTGACGAACGGGTTCACGCCGATGTTGCCGGGCACGAGCGAGCCGTCGGTGACGTAGAGCCGTGAATAGCCTTTGACCCGGCCGTAGTCGTCGGTCGCCCGGCCGAGCACGCAGCCGCCCAGCGGGTGGTAGGTGAAGTCGTCGGCGAAGACCTTGCTCGGGGTGCCGAACAGGTCGTAGCGGTAGATGGTGGCGTTGGCCGCGTTGATCCGGTCGAACAGCTTCCTGGCCATGCCCACCGAGACCGCGCTCTGCTCGGCGGTCCAGCCCAGCCGCACCGCCCCGGCGGCCGTGTCGTACGTGAAGGCGGCGCGCTCGGGGTTCTTGGTGATCGCCAGGTACAGGCTGACCCAGTGCTCGAAGCCCATGGGCAGCGGGGCGATCTCGGCGAAGACGGGGTTGCCGGCGTTGGACCAGTCGTCGATGCCCATGACCGGCATGGTCGCCTGGTTCGCGCCGACGGTGTCCCACACGTGGTTGGCGCGGCCGAGCATGGTGTTGCCGTTGGGGCCCCAGCCGGCGCCGACCTCGGCGTTCAGGTCGGGCAGGGTGCCGGTGTCCCGTGCGCGCACGAGGAGTTCGCTGGTGCCGAGGCTGCCGCCGGCGAGGAAGAGGTAGGTGCAGCCGTACTGCCGGGTGCCGGTGACCGCACCCGTGTCGTCGACGAGGTCGGCGGTCAGGACGTACGTGCCGTCGGCGGCCCTGCTGACGCTCCTGACCCTCTCCTGGGTGTGGACGGTGACGTTGCCGGTGCCGAGGGCCGCGGCGAGGTAGGTCTTGTCCAGGCTCCGCTTGCCGTGGTTGTTGCCGTAGATGACCTCGCCGGCGAGGGCGGACCTGGCGGCCGTGCCGGCGGCCTCCTTCTCCATGTAGCCGAAGTCGTAGACGTTGGGCACGAAGGCGGTCTTCAGGCCGGCGTTGGCGGCGGCCTGGCGGGAGGTGCGGGTGAACCGGTACCACTCGGTCGACTCGAACCAGTCCGGGTCCACGGAGTTGACGCCGAGCATGGCGCGGGCGCGCGGGAAGTAGGTGCCGTACATCTCGTCCACGTCGACGGCCGGGAACTGCTCGGCGAAGTAGTCGGGGCGCGGAGTGACGGCCATGCCGCCGTTGACCAGCGAGCCGCCGCCGACGCCCCGGCCGACGTAGACGGACATGGCGTCGAAGTGGACGCGGTCCAGGACGCCCGGGTACGGGCTGATGTCCCTGTTGACGACGTCCAGCCACAGGAAGGTGGCCAGCGGGGCCTCCGTGCGGGTGCGGAACCACATCGAGCGCCGGTCCGGGGAGAGGGTGGAGCAGAACACCTTGCCGTCGGGGCCGGGCGTGTTCCACAGCCGGCCCATCTCCAGGACCAGGGTGCGGATGCCGGCCCGGCCCAGGCGCAGGGCGGCCACCGCGCCGCCGTAGCCGGAGCCGACGACGACCGCGGGGGCGAATTCGACGGCGGCGGGCTCGGCGGCCCGGGCGGACTGGAGGCCGATCCGGGTGAAGCCGAGGGCGGCGGCCGTCTGGAGGGCCGCCATACCGAGGATGTGACGTCTCGTCAGCTGACGCTGCATCAGTTTTGCTGTCATGCGCGCAGCATCCGCGGATTCCGGCGTTCCGCCCAGAGCCGCGGCGATCCTCCCGCAACCGCTTTGGTCAAGCTTTTACAACAGCTCCTCCAGCCGCTCCGCGAGCAGGTCCCAGCGCCACTTCTCCTCGACCCAGCGGCGGCCCCGCTCCCCCATCCGCCGGCGCAGCTCCGCGTCGCCGAGCAGGGTGGTGACGCGGTCGGCGGCCTCCTCGGGGGAGCCGCCCCGCACGACCCAGCCGGTCTCGCCGTCGAGCACGGCGTCGGGCGCGCCGCCGGAGTCGCCGGCCACGACCGGCAGCCCGGTCGCGGAGGCCTCCAGGTAGACGATGCCGAGCCCCTCGACGTCCAGGCCGCCGCGCCGGGTGCGGCACGGCATGGCGAAGACGTCGCCGGCGCCGTAGTGGGCGGGCAGCTCCGACCAGGGCACGGCGCCGGTGAAGCGCACCGAGTCCGCGACCCCGGTCTCGGCCGCCATCCGCCGCAGGTCCTTCTCGTACGGCCCGCCGCCGACGATCAGGAGCACGGCGTCCGGCTCGGCGGCCAGGACGCGGGGCATGGCCCGGATCAGCGTGTCCTGGCCCTTGCGCCGCACCAGCCGCGAGACGCACACCACCACCGGCCGGTCGCTCAGCCCGAGCCGGGCGCGCACCTCGTCGCCGCCCGAGGCGGGGTGGAAGGTCTTCTCGTCCACGCCCGGCGGCAGTTGCACCATCCGCGCGGCTGCCTCCGGCGTCAGCGCGGCGGCGATCCGGGAGCGGGTGTACTCGCCGAGGTAGGTGATGGTGTCCGTGGACTGCCCGATCCGGCGCAGCAGGTCCCGCGCGGCGGGCAGCTGCGCCCACCCCGCCTCGTGACCGTGGGTGGTGGCCACCAGCCGCTCGGCGCCCGCCCGCCTGAGGGCCGGCGCCATCAGTCCGAGCGGCGCGGCCGCCCCGAACCACACCGAGGTGCACCCGTGCTCGCGCAGCAGCCCGGCCGCCCGCCGGGTCACGCGCGGGGTCGGCAGCAGCATGGTGGTCCGGTCGCGTACGACGGTGAAGGGCTGCTCGGCGTCGAAGGCGGCGGTCGCCTCCGCGCCCTCCCGGCCGCGCTTCCAGGTGGAGGCGTAGACGACCAGCCGCTCGGGGTCCAGCCGCAGCGCCATGTTGTGCAGGAACGCCTGGATGCCGCCCGGGCGGGGCGGGAAGTCGTTGGTCACGACGAGGGTCTTGTGCATCGCCGCCGACCCTATCCAACGGCGGTTGGGCGCCTGCCACGGCCGTGCCGCATGGCACGCGCACGGCTCCCGGGGACATCATGGGGGCCTCGGCGGTGTCGCCGGGGCGCGCCGCACGGCGGTGCGCGGAGGTGACGAAAGGCCGGCGGACAGGGGCTGACATGGACGGCGCGGGCAGGCGGTGGAGCGCGGGCCCGGCGGCGCCGCTCGCGGCATGGGGCGCGAGCCGGCTGGTGCTGCTGCTGTTCGTGCTCGGGGCGCTGGCCTTCCCCGGCCCGGACGTCACCACCGACGTGTCGGTGATCTACCGGGACTGGTACGAGGTGCTGCGGCACGGCTCCTTCCCGGTCGGCGACGTCAGCTGGCAGTACCCGCCCGGCGCCGCCCTGGCGATCCTCGCCCCCGCCGCCCTGCCCTTCCTCGGCTACGCCACCGCGTTCGCCGTGCTGGCCCTGCTGGCCGACCTGGCGGTGCTCTGCCTGCTGCTGTACGGCGGCCGCGGTCCCGGCCGGCCGCTGCACGGCGCCTGGTTCTGGACGGCGGGCGCGCCCCTGCTCGGCCCCACCCTCTACGCCCGCTACGACGTGATGGTGACCGCGGTGGCGGTGGCCGCCCTGCTGGCGGGCCTGCGGCGGCCGCGCCTGTTCGGGGCGCTGGCCGGGTTCGGGGCGATGCTCAAGGTGTGGCCGCTGCTGCTGCTCGCGGGCGCGCGCGGGAGAGCGGGACGGCGGGCGTGGGCGGCGGCGGCCGCGACCGTGGCCGCCTCGGCCTCGGCGGCCGCGCTGACGGTGCCGGGCGCGCTGTCCTTCCTGACCGCGCAGCGCGACCGGGGCACGGAGGTGGAGTCGCTGGGCGCGCTGGTCGTCCACGTGGCCCGGCACTTCGGCTGGAGCGGGCAGGTGCTGCTGCACTACGGCTCGGTGGAGTTCGTCGGCCCGTACGTCGGCCTGGTCAGCGGCGCCGCGCTGGCGCTGACCGGGGTGGCGTTCGGCTGGCTGGCGCTGTGGTGGCTGCGGGCGCGGAGGTCCCCGCCCGGGGCGGCCGGGCTCGCGGACGCCGCGTTCACGGCGGTGCTGCTGTTCACCACCACCAGCCGGGTGATCAGCCCGCAGTACCTGGTGTGGCTGGTGGGGCTCGGCGCGGTGTGCCTGTGCTTCCCCGGCAGCCGGATGCGGCTGCCGGCCTGGCTGGTGGCGGCGGCCGCGCCGGTGACGGTGCTGGAGTTCCCGGTGTTCTTCGTCGACGTCGTCGCGAGCGACCGCCTCGGCATCGCCCTCCTGCTGGTGCGCAACGGCCTGCTGCTGACCGCCTGCGTCACGGCCGCCCACGGCCTGTGGCGGGCCGCGGCCCCGCGCCCGGGGGCGTCCGCCCCGGCCCCCCGGTCCGCTCCGGACGGGCTCAGTCCAGCTGAGCGCTCAGGTACGCGCGCCACTGGGCCGTGAAGCGGTCCAAAGAGGTGCCCAGCTCCTTCTTCAGGGCGTCCTCCACCGCGCCCGCGCGGCGGTCGTGGGCGCCCACGGCGCGGTAGAACGCGTCGAGCCGTTCCTCGCCCCAGTGGGCGGCGATCATGCGGCAGGCCATCCAGCCGCCCTCGTAGGCCTGCGCGAGCCGCGTGGCTTCGCCGGCGAAGCCGAAGTCCGCGTCGGCGGGGAGCGCGGCCGGCACGTCGCCGTCCGCGACCGCGCGGGCGAGTTCGGGCGCGGCCTGGTCCGGGGTGCGGCCGGTGCGGCGGTAGCCGACCCAGTCCGCGTAGCCCTCGGAGAGCCACAGCGGCGTGGCCGGGTCGGTGTGGGCCCGGGTGGCCACATGGGTGGTCTCGTGGGTGAGCACGACCTGGCGGCCCAGCGCGCCGAGCATGCCGTACGCCTCGGGGTTGACGATGATCCGGTCTGCGGGCGCCTGCCCGGTGCCGCCCGCCTCTCCCGTGGTGACGGCGGCGATCCCCCGGTAGCCGGAGGCGGGCGAGCCGAGCAGACGGGCCATGCCGTCCAGCGACTGCGGCACGATCACGACGACGTGCCGGCTCCAGTCCGTACCCCAGGCGTCCGAGACGGCGGGCACCGCGTGGTCGGCGAGGTCGGCGTACCCGTGCAGCGCCCGGCCGCTCTGCCCGACCCCGAGGACCAGGCTGCTGCGCCCGCGGACCACCGAGACCGGTCCCTGGTCCCACAGTTGCTGCGCCGACTTGTTCTCGGGCCGGTCGGTGTCGACGTACCACTTCCCGTCCGCCGTGGTGGACAGGGTCAGCGTGCGGCCGGCCCGCACCGGCGCCCGGTCGTAGCCGCTCACGCGGTAGCGCAGCTCGGCGTCGGCGGTGGCGTGGCCGCCGCTGCGGCGCAGCGCGGTCACGCGGTAGGACCAGGCGGCGAAGGGCACCGCCTTCAGGGCCGCGTAGGAGGCGGGGGTGCCGGTGGCCGCGTAGGCGGCCGGGTCGTGGTGCAGGACCGCCGCGGCCCGCCGGTCGAGCACCCGCTGCACCTGGTCGCGGGCCGCGTCGGTCGCGGTCTGCCCGCCGCACCCGGCCAGGGACGCCAGCAGCAGGCACACCGCCACGACCGAGGATCCCGGCACCCGCCCACGACCAGCCATTTCCCGATCGTACGGCGACCGGGGCGCGGCCGTCAGACCCTCGTGACCGAGGAGATCGGCATCATGTTCACCGGGTCGTAGCGCACGGGGGCACCCGGGTAGGGGGCGTGGATGACCCGGCCGTGGCCCGCGTACATGGCGACGTGGCTCGCGTCGGAGCGGTAGACGACCAGGTCCCCGGGCCTGATGCGGGACAGCGGGACCTGCCGGCCCGCGTACCGCTGCTCCTGCGAGGTGCGCGGCAGCTGCACCCCGGCCCGCGCGTACGACCACTGCATCAGCCCGGAGCAGTCGAACCCCGAGGGGCCGTTCGCGCCCCACACGTAGGGGCGGCCGAGGGCGGAGCGGGCGGCGGCGAGCGCGGCGGCCGCCCGGCCGGAGGCGGCCGGGTCGTCGTCGCCGAGGCCGGGCAGCCCGGACAGGTCGTCGCGCCCGGAGCGGGAGGCCCGGTCGTAGGCCTCGCGCTCGGACGGGGACAGGGAGTCCAGGAGCCGGCGCGCGCGGGCGAGCTTCTGCTCGACGGTCCGCTTGTGGCGGACCAGGGCCGTGCGGCTCCGGTCGAGTTCGGCGAGGGCGCGGGTGGCCTCCACGCGCTCCTGGGCGAGCTCGCGCATCGCCCGCTGGAGGTCGCGCAGTTCGCGGGCCTGGTGGACGCCGATCCGGTCCAGGGCGGCCGCCTTGTCGAGGTATTCGGCCGGGTCGCGGGAGAACAGCAGGGCGAGGGACGGGTCGAGGCCGCCGGAGCGGTACTGGGCACCGGCCACCGAACCGAGCGACTCGCGCAGGGTGTTGACGCGCAGCTGCTGCCGGGCGATGCGGTCCTGGGAGTCCCGCACCCGGTCGCGCAGCAGGCCGGCGCGCTCGTCGGCCTTGTCGTAGGCCTCGGTCGCCTTCTCCGCGTCCTGGTAGAGGCGGTCCACCTCCGAGCGGGTGTCGCCGGGCGGGGCGGCGACGGCGGAGGTGGCCGGCAGGGCGCCGAGGGCGGCGGCCGCGGCGGACAGGACGCAGATTGCGGCGCCGGCACCCCGGTCGAAACCGGACGGTGCGAGGCGGCGATGGAACCCCACGGGAAGCCGAACTCCCTCCACTGGCCAGCACGGACTGCCTCCCCGGACACTCGGGGCGCGGCGCGCCCCGAGTGCGGGGGAAACGCGCCAGACAGTAGCCGCGCGGGCACACGGCGGACAAAGGCCGCCGCGGGCGCACAACGCGACGCCCCGCCTCTGACGCAGGTCATGGGCGGGGCGTGGGGTTCGCGGGCCTCCCCGCGATTCGCCCGTTCGGGCGGTATGACGGCTAGACGCGGACGCCGAACTGGAAGGGCATGTTGGCGATCGCCTCGTAGCGGACGACGGCGCCGGTGTGCGGGGCGTGCAGCACCTGGCCGTTGCCCGCGTAGAGGCCGACGTGGTGCAGGTCGCCGTAGAAGAACACCAGGTCGCCGACCTGGAGCTGGCTCTGCGAGTAGATGCGGGTCCCGATGTTGGCCTGGGACTCGGAGGTGCGCGGGATGGAGACGCCGGCCTGGGCGTAGGCCCAGGAGGTCAGGCCCGAGCAGTCGAAGGAGGACGGGCCGGTGGCGCCGTAGACGTAGGGCGAGCCGATCCTGCTCTGGGCGGCCGAGAAGGCGGCGCCGGCCCGGCCCGAGGCGGGGGGCGTGTTGCCGTCCAGGGCGCTGCGCTCGCTGGCCCGGCTGGCGCGGCTCTGGTCGGCGGCGAGCTGGGCCTTCTCCGCGGCGGTCAGGGAGTTGAGCAGCTTCTGCGCCTCGGCGAGCTTGCTCTGCACTTCCTGCTTCTTCTTGCCCAGCTCGGTGCGGGTGGAGGCGAGGTCCTTGAGCTTCTCGGTGGCCTCGGCGCGCTCCTGGGCGAGTTCGCGCTGTTTGTCCTGGATCTTCTTCAGCGCGTCGACCTGCTGGCCGCTCAACTGGTCGAGCGTGGAGGCCTTGTCGAGGTAGTCGTCCGGGTTGGAGGACAGGAAGAGCTGGAGCGAGGGGTCGATCCCGCCCGAGCGGTACTGGCCGGCGGCGAGCGAACCGAGGCTGTCGCGCAGCTTGTTGAGCTCCTGCTGGCCGCGGGCGACGTTGTCCTGGATGGTGGAGATCTCCTTCTGGAGCTTCTCCTGCTTCTCCTTGGCCCCGTTGTACTTCTCGGTGGCCTGCTCCGCCTGCCCGTACAGCGCGTCGACCTTGGACTTGACCTCGTCCTTGCTCGGCTTCGCGCTCGGCGCGGCGTTGGCTGCCTGGGCACTGATGGCCACGGCGGCAGCGGCTGCGGTGGTGAGCACGGTCACACGTGCACGACTCGGCTGCTTGGGTCGACGGTGGGACGCCACGGAAGCGAGCTCCTTCTTCTGAGTGATCACCCGCTCGGAGGTTCGACGCCAGACCCTAGTGACCTCATCGTGATGAATTCAAATCCCACAGCAAAAAATCCCGTCCCGCAAGCCATTCTTTGCACTCAACTCACCCGATGTATGGCGTGGTTGACGCTGGGTGGCGTGACGGTTCCGTCAATTCGGGCATTAAGCCCCTACGTTGGAATTGAGGAACTGATAGCGCTTTGCCCGTTTTGAGGCGGACCGGGACCAGGACCCTCAGCCGCGCGAGAGCCGCCTGAGGAGCACCGCCGACGCCACCGGCCGCGCCCCCGCCCTCGCCACGCCGTCGGCCACCTCGCGGTCGGTGGAGGCGACGATGACGGGCCGGCCGGGCGGCTCGGCGCGCACCAGCTGGCGGATCAACTCGTCCGCGGTGACGCCCGGCTTGGAGAACAGCACCCGCACCCCGCGCGGCGGTGCCAGCAGCACGGGCGCGGCCAGCTCGGCCCCGTCGAAGACACAGGTGACCTCGGCGCCGGTCTGCGCGGCCAGCTGCGAGAGCTGCCCGAGCAGCCGCAGTCGCTGCTTCTCCAGGGGCATCTGGGGATAGCCGGTCTTGGTGACGTTGTAGCCGTCGACGACCAGATGGGCCTGCGGCAGCGCGAGCAGCTGGTCCAGGATCGCCGGGTCGTGCTCGGACAGCGCGCGGGCGGCGATGTCCTTCGGGGTCATCCGCCCCGGCTCGACCGCGTCCACGGTCTCGGCGGGCCTGACGGACACCGGCGGCAGCGCGAGCTCGCGGCGCAGCCCCTGGGCCGCGTCGAGCACGGTGTCCAGCAGCAGCCGTACGCGCATGTCCTCGACGCTGCGCCCCTCGCGGGCCGCCCGGCGAGTGGCCTCCAGGGCGGCCTCCGCCTCGCCGAGGCGCGCCTTGAGCCGGCGGGTCTCGCTCTCGGCGGCCGACACCTGGGCCTGCCCCTCGGCGCGCGCCGCCTCCAGCTCGCCCTGGGCCTTGCGCAGCGCGGCCTCGCCCCGCTTGACGTCGCTGAGCGCGGCGCGCAGCTTGCGGTGCAGCGCGTCGCTCTCCCTCTTCGCCGCGTCCAGCTCGGCGCGCAGCCGCTCGGTCTCGGTGCGGATCTGCTCGCGGGCGGCGGCCAGTTCGGCGGTCAGCCGCTCCAGCTCGGCGCGGCTCTCCTCGCCGGCCCGCTCGGCGTCGGCCCGCTGGGCCTCCTCGCCGGCGGCGGTCACCAGCTTCACCCAGCCGGCCGGGCGCAGTACGTAGGCCGCGGCCGCCACGTCGAGCGGGTCCGCGGCCGGGGGCGGCGAGCCGGAGTCGAGGGCGCCGGACAGCTCCGGCTGGGCCTCTCTGAACTTCTCCCCGATGCGCTGGCGGAACAGCGTGTCGCTCTCCACCGCGGCGGCCATCGCGTTGCCCGCGAACTTGGTGCGCCGGTTGGGGGCGAAGCGGGCGTACTGCCGCAGCTGGGCCGGCAGCTCGCCCACGGTCAGCCCGCCGAAGCCGTCGGAGACGATCTGCACGACCCGGCGCCGCACGCCCTCGGGCAGCGGACGGTCGAGCACCTCGGCGGCGCCGTCGCCCGGCTCCCCGCCTTGTGTCTCCACCATCCGTCACCCCAATGCCTAACGGGATCCCCCGCGGGGATCACCTGTGCGGGGCCCGCTCCGCTCAGGAGCCGGCGCCCGGCCTGTCCACGAGCTCCACCTGGTCCACCGCGTTGCACCAGCGGCAGCGCACCGACTCGATGCTCTCACTGACCACCTCGCGCTCCTCGACGTTCGGCTCTCCGGCCAGGTCGAGGTGGACGTACTCGACGACCTTCGACGAGCGCGTCACGTCGAAGCGGGTGAGGTTGCCGCAGAGGGTGCAGCGCCACCGCGTCGTGGCGGTCGGCAGGGGAACCGTCATCGTGACTGTTCGCTTTCCTTCTGGTTTCCGTGACGCGCCGGCTTCCCCGGAGCGTGTGGCTCGTACCCTACGGCCTGGCGGCGAGTCGCCGCCCGTGTGTCCACGGCGGCGAGGCGGTCCGTGCGGTTGCGTCCCGGTACGCCATGCTCTGTGCCCATGACCGGCGACAGGAACGCGGTGCTCCGCAGGACTCTCGGGGCGCTCAGGGCGGTGCGGACGGCGCCCGCGCCGGTGACGGGCGCGCTGATCGCGTCCTGCTGCCTGATCTTCGCGATCGGCCCGGCCTCGGGCCTCGACCCCGCCTACGGCACCGGGAGCGCCCTGCTGCCCGCCCAGCGGGCCTACTTCCGGCACTGGGGCGTGATCCCCGCCGATCTGCTCACGGGCGCCCCACGGGCCCTCCTCACCCCCGTGACGGCCCTGTTCGTGCACGGCAGCTGGGTGCATCTGCTCGGCAACATGCTCTTCCTCTACGTCTTCGGGGCGATGACCGAGGAACGGATGGGCCGCGTGCAGTTCACCCTCTTCTACGCCGGCTGCGGCTACCTCGCCCTGCTGGGCTACGCGGCCGCCAACGCCGCCTCCGGCCAGACCCTGGTGGGGGCCTCGGGGGCGATCTCGGCAGTCCTCGGCGCCTTTCTGTACCTGTTCCCCCGGGCGCGCGTGACCAGTCTCTTCCCGTTCCTGTTCTTCCTGCCGCTGCGCTTCCCCGCCTGGGTGGTGCTGCCGTTCTGGGCGGCCCTGCAGTGGCTGGCCGCCGGCCGCGCGGCCCAGGGCCCGGGCGTGGCCTACCTGGCCCATGTGGTCGGCTTCGCCCTGGGCTTCGCCTTCGCGTGGGTGCGGTTCGGCCGCCGGACTAGAGTGAGGGTCAGCCCTGCTCCGGCCCCCGAGGGAGAGAAACAGCCGTGATCACCGCGATCGTCCTGATCAAGACCAGCGTGGACCGGATTCCCGAGATCGCCGAGCAGATCGCGTCGCTGGACAGCGTCAGCGAGGTGTTCTCGGTGACCGGGACGTACGACCTGATCGCCATGGTCCGGGTGCGGCAGCACGAGGACCTCGCGGAGGTCATCCCCGGCCGCATCAGCAAGATCCCGGGCGTGCTCGGCACGGACACGCACGTGGCGTTCCGTACGTACTCGCAGCACGACCTGGAGGCGGCGTTCGCGATCGGCCTGGACTCCTAGGGCCTGTCTTCCGGATCAGGCCGGCTCCGAGCCACCTCGCCTCCCGGCAGGCCCGAGCGGTGGCTGGTGCGTGCAGCTGCAAGGCGGAGGAGGGAGTCGACGCGGAGCATCGGCGACCGGCGACAACGCCGCAGATGTGCGTGCCAGCCACCGCGACCGGCGGCAAGATCCGGAAGAGAGGCCCGAGGGCCTGTCGCCGCCTGCGGCTCGCACACCCGGCTCGCAGCCGCGCGTCAGACCGCCGGCACGCAGCGGCCGTCCCGCGTGCGGTACCGCCACTTCGCGCCGTCCCTGACCAGCTCCCCGACCGCCGCCACGAACCGCTCGACGTGCTCGTCGGGGGTGCCGGCGCCGAAGCTGACGCGGATGGCGTTCAGGGACCGCTCGCCGGGCGCCGCCTCGGGGGCGCCGCACTCGCCCTGGGCCTGCGGGCCGCCGCCCAGCAGGGTGCGCACCAGCGGGTGGGCGCAGAAGAGGCCGTCGCGCACGCCGATGCCGTACTCGGCCGACAGCGCGGCGGCGAAGTGGGAGCTGTTCCAGCCCTCCACCACGAAGGAGATCACGCCGACCCGCGGGGCGTCGTCGCCGAACAGCGACAGCACCCTCACCCCGGGCACCTCGGCCAGGCCCTCGCGGACCGTGCGGATCAGGTGCCGCTCACGGGCCACGAGCGCCTCGAAGCCGGCCTCGGTGAGCGCCTTGCAGGCGGAGGCGACGGCGTGGGCGCCGATGACGTTGGGCGAGCCGGCCTCGTGGCGGGCGGCGCCCTCGTGCCACTCCACGTCCACTCCCCCGTCGGCGCGCCGGGTGACCTTGCGGCTGGCGCCGCCGCCCGCGAGGTACGGCTCGGCCTCCCGCAGCCAGTCGGCGCGTCCGGCGAGGACGCCGGAGCCGAAGGGCGCGTACAGCTTGTGCCCGGAGAAGGCGACCCAGTCGACGTCGAGTTCCCGGACGTCCACCGGGTGGTGCGGGGCCAGCTGGGCGGCGTCCAGGACGATGCGGGCGCCGTGCGCGTGGGCGGCGGCGGCCAGTTCGCGTACGGGCCACAGCTCGCCGGTGACGTTGGAGGCGCCGGTGACGCACACCAGGGCCGGGCCGTGCGGCTCACGGGCGGCCAGGGCGCGCTCCAGGGCCGTCACGGCCTGCTCGGGGCTGCGCGGGGCGTCGAGGAAGGTGACCTCGGCCTGCTGCCACGGCAGCAGGGAGGCGTGGTGCTCGGTCTCGAACACGAAGACCCGGCAGCCGGCGGGCAGCGCGCGGGCGAGGAGGTTGAGGGAGTCGGTGGTGGACCGGGTGAACACCACCTGGTCCCCCTCGCGGCAGCCGAGGAACTCCGCGACCGTCCTGCGGGCGTTCTCGAACAGGTCGGTGGAGAGCTGGGAGAGGTAGCCGGCGCCGCGGTGGACGCTGCCGTAGTAGGGGGCGTACGCGGCCACGTCGTCCCAGACGCGCTGGAGGGCGGGGGCGCTGGCCGCGTAGTCGAGCGCGGCGTAGGCGACCTCGCCGCCGGTGACGAGCGGCACGGTGACGTCACGTCCCAGGACGGGCAGCGGGGCACAGACGGTCTGGCCGGCGGCGGCGGTGGAGACGGTGGAGACGGACATGGGTGAACTCCCGTGGAGGCAGCTGGAATCACCGCGCGAGCGGACGGCGCTCGAGCGCGGGTGAGGTGAAAAGGGGGTGTGCGGCGGCGGGGCCGTCGGCCCCGAGGGGGCTGTCGCCCCTATCGCATTCGCTTGCTCACGGAAGGCTCCTCGACGACCAGGACCCCTGGAATCGCGAGGGGTCCGCGCTTGCCGCAGACCTCGCTGCCTGCGGCCTGGTCCTCACCCGGGGCACCCCGCCACGGACGGAGGGTTGCCGGACAGCCGGCCGGGGCCGAATGGCTGTCACTCATGACCTGGTTCAGTATCCTGCCACACGATCTTACGGACGCAAGGCGGAGTCCGGATCGCGGACTGCGCCTCGCGTCACACCGCGCACGGGCCGCCGGGGCTCAGGCGTTGCTGGCCCTCACCCAGCGCTCCAGCGTGCGCCGGGCGGCCCCCGAGTCGATCGCCTCCGCGGCCATGGCCATCCGCCCCCGGATCTGCTCGGCGAGCGACCCGGGGCCCGGATCCAACGCCACCAGCGCGGCCGCCGAGTTCAGCAGCACGGCGTCGCGCACCGGGCCCGGCTCGCCGTCCAGCAGCCGCCGCGCGACCTCCGCGTTGTACGAGGCGTCGGCGCCCCGCAGGGCCTCCACCGGCACGAGGTCGATGCCGACGTCGCGCGGGTCGAAGCGCTCCTCGCTCACCTTGCCGTCCCGGACCACCCACACCCGCGACGTGGAGGTGGTCGTCAGCTCGTCGAGGCCGTCGTCGCCCCGGAAGACCAGGGAGGAGTTGCCGCGTTCGGCGAAGACGCCGGCCACGATGGGCGCCATGCGCGGGTCGGCGACCCCGACCGCCTGGGCTCTGACCCGGGCCGGATTGGTGAGCGGGCCGAGCACGTTGAACGTGGTCCGGATGCCCAACTGGCCGCGCGCGGCGGCCACATGGCGCAGCGCGGGGTGGAACTTCACCGCGAAGCAGAAGGTGATGCCGGCCTCCTCGGCCACCGCGGCCACCCGCTCCACCGGCAGGTTCAGATTGACGCCGAGCTTCTCCAGCACGTCCGAGGCGCCCGAGGCCGAGGACGCGGCGCGGTTGCCGTGCTTGACGACCTTGGCGCCGGTGCCGGCGACGACGATGGAGGACATGGTGGAGATGTTCACCGTCTTCGCGCCGTCGCCGCCGGTGCCGACGATGTCGACGGTGGCGCCCGGCACCTCGATGACGTTCGCGTGCGCGTACATCGCCCGGACCAGGCCGGTGATCTCCTCGACCGTCTCGCCCTTGGCCCGCAGGGCGACCACGAAGGCGGCGATCTGGGCGTCCGTCGCCTCGCCGCGCATGATCCTGTCCATCGCCCAGGCGGTGTCGTCCGCGCTCTGGTCGCGGCCGTCCAGCAGCCCGTTCAGCACGGCGGGCCAGGAACGGCCCGCCGCGGTGTCGCCTCCAGCGGGGGTCACAGCGCTCATAAGCCGCTCCTGGGTCGGTGTCCCGCAGTGCGGGACGCTCGTCTCGAACGACTCCACCCTATCCAGCCCCGGGCAGCGCGAAGGGCCCCGTCCGGATGGGGGTACCCCCTGCTCGTCAAGAGCTTGGGGGAGGACGGGGCCCCTCGACCGTGGCGTGGCGACGCTCAGCGGTCAGTGATCAGTGGTGGCCGTGGCCGCTCGTGATCTCCCTGTACTCCTCGACGGTCGGCTTCTGGATCTGGTTGTCCTCGCCGTAGTACGCGTTGCTGAGCTTGGCGCGCAGCTTCTGCGAGCCCTTGATCTTGCGCTCGACACCGTTCTCGTCGACCGTCGGGCCGAGCTCGACCGGCTCGTACTGCTCGTGCGCGGTGAGGGTGTAGAGCTGCTCCTGGCTGAGCGGCTCGTGGACCTCGATGAACTCACCGTGCGGCAGGCGCTTGATGATGCCCGACTCGCGGCCGTGCAGCACCTTGTCCTTGTCCCGGCGCTGGAGGCCGAGGCAGACGCGCTTGGTGACGACGAACGTGATGACCGGCACCACGAAGAACGAGATCCGCACGAACCAGGTGATCGCGTTGATCGACAGGTGGAAGTGGGTGGCCCACAGGTCGTTTCCACCGCCGATGAGCAGCACGAAGTACCAGGAGATCCACGCTGCGCCGAAGGCGGTGCGGGTCGGGGCGTTGCGCGGGCGGTCCAGGATGTGGTGCTCGCGGCGGTCGCCGGTGACCCAGGCCTCGATGAACGGGTAGACCGCGATGGCCACCAGCACGAGCGGGAAGATGATCAGCGGGATGAACACGCCCAGGACCAGGGTGTGGCCCCAGAAGTTGATCTCCCAGCCGGGCATCACGCGGATCAGGCCCTCGGAGAAGCCCATGTACCAGTCGGGCTGGGCGCCGGTGGAGACCTGGTCGGGACGGTAGGGGCCGATGGCCCAGATCGGGTTGATCTGCGCGATCGCCGCGATGGCCGCGATGACGCCGAAGACCAGGAAGAAGAAGCCTCCGGCCTTGGCCATGTAGACCGGCAGCAGCGGCATGCCGACCACGTTGTTGTTGGTCTTGCCCGGACCCGCGAACTGCGTGTGCTTGTGGTAGAAGACCAGGATCAGGTGCGCCACCAGCAGGCCCAGCATGATGCCGGGCAGCAGCAGGATGTGGATCGAGTAGAACCGCGCCACGAAGTCGTGGCCGGGGAACTGCCCGCCGAAGAGGAAGAACGACAGGTACGTGCCGACGATCGGCACGGACAGGATCGCGCCCTCCATGAAGCGGACGCCGGTGCCGGAGAGCAGGTCGTCCGGGAGCGAGTAACCGGTGAAGCCGGTGAACATGCCGAGGACGAACAGCAGGAAGCCGAACAGCCAGTTGACCTCACGCGGCTTGCGGAACGCGCCGGTGAAGAACACGCGCATCATGTGCACGAACATGCCGGCCAGGAAGATCAGCGCGGCCCAGTGGTGGATCTGCCGGATCAGCAGACCACCGCGCACCTCGAAGGAGATGTGCAGGGTCGAGTTGAACGCCTCGCTCATCAGCTGTCCCTGGAGCGGGACGTAGCTGCCGTGGTACACCACCTCGTTCATCGAGGGGTGGAAGAACAGCGTCAGGTACACACCCGTGAGGATGATGATGATGAAGCTGTAGAGGCAGACCTCACCCAGCATGAACGACCAGTGGTCGGGGAAGATCTTGCGCATGTTCGACTTGGCCAGGGAGTAGATCCCCAGCCGGCCGTCGGCCCAGTCGGCGAGACGCTCGCCCGCCGGCGCCGGTCCGCGCGAGCGGCCGCCGCCGGACGCGTTGGTGTTGCTCGCAGTAGTACTCATCCGCGCTCCCAGAATGCAGGACCGACGGGCTCCTCGAAGTCGCCGAGCGCCTGGAGGTAACCCTCGCTGTCCACGCCGATGCGCAGCTGCGGCAGGGCGTGACCGGCGGGGCCGAAGATCACTCGGGCACCGTCGGAGAGGTCGAAGGTGGACTGGTGGCACGGGCACAGCACGTGGTGCGTCTGCTGCTCGTACAGGGAGATCGGGCAGCCCACGTGGGTGCAGATCTTCGAGTAGGCGACGATCCCCTGGTGCGACCAGTCGAGCTCGCGCTTGTCCTTGATGTTCTCCGGCTGGAGCCGGACGATCATCAGGGCCGCCTTGGCGATCTCTTCCTGGAAGCTCTCGTTCGTCTCCTCCAGGCCGTCCGGCTTGGCGAAGGTGAGCGAACCGACGGCGACGTCCTCGGGACGCAGCGGCAGGTTCGTGTTCATGTTCACCAGGCGCTTGCCCTTGGCCCACAGTGTGTGGCGCAGGCTGCTGTGGGGCAGCGGACCGAGGTCGCGCAGCAGCATGACGCCGGACAGCGGCACCAGGGTGAGCGCGCCGAACATCGTGTTGCGGATCAGCTTGCGACGGCCGATCGCCGACTCCTTGGCGCCCTGCTTGAAGTCCGCGTGGACCTTCGCGCGGACCTCCGGGGGGGCCTCGATCGGGTGCCGCTCGTCGGCGACCTCCGCGTCGGACATCAGGGTGCGGGCCCAGTGGACCGCGCCCGCGCCGATGGCGAACAGCGCCACGCCGAGGGTGATGCCCAGGGCGAAGTTCAGCGCGTTGATGTGACCGAGCGGGAAGACGAAGATCGACTTGTCGTGCGGGATCCCCACGTAGGAGGCGATGAAGCCGATGGTGGCCAGCATCGAGATCGTGAACAGCAGGGCGACGGTGCGCTCGGACCGCTTGGCGGCCCGCTCGTCGACGTCCTGGATCCGGTGCTCGTGCGGGGGCAGGCCCGGGTCGGCGAACGGGTGCTTCTCGTCCGCCAGGGACACCGCGCCGTGGCCGTGCTCTGCGGCCTGCTCTGCGGGCAGGTTCTCTTCTGGAATGTCTTGGCTACTCATGACTTCTTGGCCTTTGCGGTCCGAGCGGCGACCCAGACGGCGACCGCGATCAGGGCACCCAGTCCGAAGATCCACGCGAACAGGCCCTCGCTGACCGGCCCGAGGCCGCCCAGCTCCAGACCGCCGGGGTTCTCGGTCTCGTCACCGTTGACCGCGTTCAGGTACGCGATGATGTCCTTCTTGTTCTTCTCCGTCATCGTGGTGTCGGGGAAGGAAGGCATGTTCTGCGGGCCGGTCTGCATGGCCTCGTAGATGTGCTTGGGGCTCACACCGGTCAGCTCCGGGGCGAACTTGCCATGCGTCAGCGCGCCGCCCTTGCCGGTGAAGTTGTGGCACTGGGCGCAGTTGGTGCGGAACAGCTCGCCGCCCTTGGCGACGTCCGCGCCCTCGGGGCTGTACTGGTTCTTCGTGGGCACGGCCGGGCCGGCACCCAGGGACGCGATGTACGCGGCCAGCTGGTCGATCTGGGCCTGGTTGTAGATGACCCGCTTGCGCGGGACCTGCGCGCCCGGCTGCTGGGCCGGCATACGGCCCGTGCCGACCTGGAAGTCGACCGCGGCGGCGCCCACGCCCACCAGACTCGGACCGTCAGTGGTGCCCTGACCCCCGGTGCCGTGGCAGCTGGCGCAGCCGACCTCGTAGAGCTTCTTGCCCTCCTCGATGGTGAGGGACTGGGCGGTGTCGTCGGCCTTCGCCTTGCTCGCGGGCGCGAACGCGGTGTACAGCCCCCCAGTGGCCGCCAGCGCGAGGAGTAGGACGACGACCGCCGCCAGCGGATGGCGTCGTCGTGCGGAGAGCTTTTTCACGGATTACCCCGGTGTCAGGATCTTCTGCGTCGATGCTTTGCGGACTTGGAGCGGCTCGTCGCTACTGGATCAGGTAGATCGTGGCGAAGAGGCCGATCCAGACGACATCGACGAAGTGCCAGTAGTAGGACACGACGATGGCCGCGGTCGCCTGCTCGTGGGTGAACCTCCGGGCCGCGTAGGTGCGCCCGAGCACCAGCAGGAAGGCCATGAGGCCGCCCAGCACGTGCAGGCCGTGGAAGCCGGTGGTCAGGTAGAACACCGAGCCGTACGGGTCGGAGGACAGGGAGATCCCGTCCTTCTTCACCAGCTCCGTGTACTCGAAGATCTGACCGCCGATGAAGATCGCGCCCATGATGAAGGTGACGATGAACCAGCCCCGGAGCTTCTTCACGTCACCGCGCTCGGCGGCGAACACGCCGAGCTGGCAGGTGAGTGAGGAGAGCACCAGGATCGTGGTGTTCACCGACGAGAAGGGGACGTTGAGAGCGCCCGCCATCTCCTTCCAGTGCGCCGGACCCGTCACCGATCGCAGGGTGAAGTACATCGCGAAGAGGGCCGCGAAGAACATCAGCTCGGAACTCAGCCAGATGATGGTTCCGACGCTGGTGAGGTTCGGCCGGTTGACCGACGGGTGCGCGTGCCCGGTTTCTACTGTCGTTGCTGTCGCCACGACCGACATTATGTCGGTCGCTTATCCCGCCCTCACCCCGGGGGGTGCCGTTCGGAGTGTTGGCGGCATGTGTCCAGCTCGGATGGCCCATCGAAGAGCCGTTCCGAGCGCCTGTCGACCAGGAGTTGAAGGGAGTAGCATCCGCGCCATCGGTACCCGGGGTCGCGACGAGTGTCCGGCGGGTTCCGGCGAGGTTCCCGACCAACGACGCGGAGGAACAATGCAGGCGACCGCCACGGTGCTGGTCTACAGCGACGACGCAGGCACCCGGGAGCAGGTGCGGCTGGCCACCGGTCGCAGGCCGGCCCAGGACGCCCCGCTCGTGGAGTTCGTGGAGTGCGCCACCCCGGCCGCGGTGCTGCGGGAGCTGGACCGGGGCGGCATCGACGTGTGCGTCCTGGACGGCGAGGCCGTGCCGATGGGCGGCATGGGGATGTGCCGTCAGATCAAGGACGAGGTCTTCGACTGCCCGCCGGTGCTGCTGCTCATCGGGCGGCCGCAGGACGCCTGGCTGGCCACGTGGAGCCGTGCGGACGCGGCGGTGACCCTCCCGGTGGACCCGGTGGAGTTCGCCGGGGCGCTGGCCTCCCTGCTGCGGCGCAAGGCCCTGATCGCGCAGTAGCCCGTACGGGGTCCGTACGGGGTCCGTACGGGGCCGGTACGCGAGTCCGTACGCGGCCCTCACGGGACCCGGCCGGCCCGCGGCCGTGAGGCGGCGGGCCGGACGGCTGGGGGGCCTCAGAGCGCCTCTCACAGGCTCTGCGGGCGCAGCCTGGCCTCGTTGGTCTGCGGGGCGGCGTCCGGGGCGGTGGAGGTCAGGGCGCTGCCCTGGAGCCACTTCTGCCAGGGCAGGTTCCAGTCGCCGAAGCCGTTGGCGAAGGGTTCCATCGGCTGGCCCTTGGAGTTGACCACCTGCACCAGGTCGCCCTCGTGGATGTTGTCGAAGAACCACTTGGCGTTGGCGGTGCTCATGCCGGTGCAGCCGTGGCTGACGTTGGCGTAGCCCTGGGAGCCGACCGACCAGGGCGCGGCGTGCACGAACTCGCCGCTCCAGGTCACCCGGGTGGCGTAGTACACCGGCAGGTCGTAGGAGTCCGAGGTGCCCTCGGCGATGCCGACGGTGGAGCTCTTCATCCGGACGAAGTACTGCTTGGCCAGGACGACCTTGACGCCGTTGCGGGTCTCGAAGCCGGGTTTGCCGGTGGTCACCGGGATCTGCTTGATCTTCTCGTCGTTCTTGAAGACCGTCAGCTGGTGGGTGGCGGCGTCGGTGAGGGCGACGACGCGGTCGCCGGTGGTGATCGTCAGCGGCTTGGCGGTGCCGCCCCAGAGCCGATCGCTGATCTTGATGTCCTCCAGGTTGCTGTGCACCTCGATGGTGGCGCCGGCCGGCCAGTAGTCCTGGGGGCGGTAGTGCAGCTGCTTGTCGTCCACCCAGTACCAGGAGCCCGTCACCGCGGGGGTGGACTCGACCTTCAGGGCGCGCTCCACGACGGCCCGCTGGGCGTTGTCGCGGACCGGCTGGTCCAGCGTGGCCGTGATGGGCTCGCCGACGCCGTAGGTGCCCGCCTCCGGCCCGAACGAGATGTTCAGGCGCTTCTGGGCCTTGGGCTTGCTGGTGTCGAGGGTGAGGACCTTGCGGCCGGGCGCGCCGTCGCCGTTCTCCGTGCTGACCCGGATCGTGTAGTGGGCGCCCGCGGCCAGCGGTGAGGTGCTGTGCCAGCGGCCGCCGTCGGCGGCGAGCTCGCCGGAGACGTAGCGTCCGGCGGAGTCCACCGCGGTGACGTCGGTGATGCGCCCGCCCGAGCCCTCCGCGGTGATCTCCAGGGGCTTGTCGGGGTCGGCCTTCTTCCCGGCTCCGGTGGGGCCGCTGAAGGTGATCTGGTCCGCCGCGTCGTAGGGGCTGGCGGCCAGCGGGTTGCCGTCCGCGCCGCCGCAGGCGGTGACGCCCGCGCCGAGGGCGGCCACCAGCAGAGTGCAGCCGACGCCGGCTCCCGCACCGCGGGAAAACACGTTGGTGCTCATGGCCTCACGCTAAGTAGCTCCGTCAGCTCCTGCGCGGTGGATCGTCCGTACGGGGGACGCGGTACGCGAAAACCCGGGCCCTCCGTGAGGAGAGCCCGGGTTTCGGTGTCGCTCAGCGCGTGGTGCCGCGCCGTGTGTCACTGGGTGCGGTTCTCACCGCGGTAGTACTCGAAGACCCAGCCCCACAGGGCGACCACGATGACGGGGGCGGCGAAGTACAGCAGCCACCAGCCGACCGCCACGCCCAGGAAGGCGAGCGCGCCGCCGACGCCGAGGGCGAGCGGCTGCCAGCTGTGCGGGCTGAAGAAGCCCAGCTCGCCGGCGTCGTCCGCGACATCGGCCTCCTTGTTGTCCTGGGCGCCCGCGTCGACCCGCCGGGCCGTGAAGCCCAGGTAGAAGCCGACCATGATGCTCAGGCCGAAGGCCAGGAAGAGCGCCGTCGTACCGGCCGGCTCCTTCGACCAGGCGCCGTAGACGACCGCCATGATCAGGAAGAAGAAGCTCAGCCACAGGAACATCTTGCCCTGGATCTTCACTTGCCGGCCTCCTTGTTGCCGGCGAGGGCCTTCTCACCGTGGCCGGCGTTCTCGAGCTCGTCCAGCGCGGCGATCTCGGGGTGGTGCAGGTCGAACGCCGGGGATTCGCTGCGGATCCGCGGCAGGGTGAGGAAGTTGTGGCGCGGCGGCGGGCAGGAGGTCGCCCACTCGAGCGAACGGCCGTAGCCCCACGGGTCGTCGACGCCGACCGGCTTGCCGTACTTGGCCGTCTTCCAGACGTTGTAGAGGAACGGCAGGATCGACAGGCCGAGCACGAAGGAGAAGATCGTCGAGATCGTGTTCAGGGCGGTGAAGCCGTCGGCCGCCAGGTAGTCGGCGTACCGGCGCGGCATGCCCTCGGCGCCCAGCCAGTGCTGGATCAGGAAGGTGCCGTGGAAGCCGATGAACAGCAGCCAGAACGTCATCTTGCCCAGGCGCTCGTCGAGCATCTTGCCGGTGAACTTCGGCCACCAGAAGTGGAATCCGGCGAACATCGCGAAGACGACGGTGCCGAACACCACGTAGTGGAAGTGGGCCACCACGAAGTACGAGTCCGAGATGTGGAAGTCCAGCGGCGGCGAGGCCAGGATGACGCCGGTCAGACCACCGAAGGTGAAGGTGATCAGGAAGCCCGTCGCCCACAGCATCGGGGTCTCGAAGGACAGCGAGCCCTTCCACATGGTGCCGATCCAGTTGAAGAACTTCACACCGGTCGGGACCGCGATCAGGAAGGTCATGAAGGAGAAGAACGGCAGCAGCACGCCACCGGTGACGTACATGTGGTGGGCCCACACCGTCACCGACAGGCCGGCGATCGCGATGGTCGCGCCGATCAGGCCCATGTAGCCGAACATCGGCTTGCGGGAGAAGACCGGGATGACCTCGCTGATGATGCCGAAGAACGGCAGCGCGATGATGTACACCTCTGGGTGGCCGAAGAACCAGAAGAGGTGCTGCCACAGCAGCGCTCCGCCGTTGGTGGCGTCGAAGACGTGGGCGCCGAACTTGCGGTCGGCCTCCAGCGCGAACAGGGCCGCGGCGAGGACCGGGAAGGCCAGCAGGACCAGCACCGCGGTCAGCAGCACGTTCCACACGAAGATCGGCATGCGGAACATGGTCATGCCGGGGGCGCGCATGCAGATGATCGTGGTGATGAAGTTGACCGAGCCGAGGATCGTGCCGAAGCCGGAGAAGGCCAGACCCATGATCCACATGTCGCCGCCGATGCCCGGCGAGTGCACCGCGTCGGACAGCGGGGCGTAGGCGAACCAGCCGAAGTCGGCCGCGCCCTGCGGGGTGAGGAAGCCCGCCACCGCGATCAGCGAGCCGAACAGGTACAGCCAGTAGGCGAACATGTTCAGCCGCGGGAACGCCACGTCGGGAGCACCGATCTGCAGCGGCATGATCCAGTTCGTGAAGCCGGCGAACAGCGGCGTCGCGAACATCAGCAGCATGATCGTGCCGTGCATCGTGAACGCCTGGTTGAACTGCTCGTTCGACATGATCTGCAGACCCGGGCGGGCCAGCTCGGCACGCATGAGCAGAGCCATGACGCCGCCGATGCAGAAGAACGCGAAGGAGGTCGCCAGATACAGCGTTCCGATCGTCTTGTGGTCGGTGGTCGTCAGCCACTTCACCACGACGTTACCGGGTCGCTTGCGCCGGACCGGCAGCTCGCTCTCGTAAGAGCCCTCAGCCGCCGCGGCACCCTGGGGTTCATTGAGGATGCTCACAGGTTGTTCGTCTCCCGGTTCTTCTCGTGGCTCGTCTGCGCGATGCCGGCGGGAACGTAACCGGTCTGCCCCTTCTTAGCGAGGTCCTTGAGGTGCTGCTCGTAGCGCTCCGGAGAGACGATCTTCACGTTGAACAGCATCCGGGAGTGGTCCTGGCCGCAGAGCTCGGCACACTTGCCCCGGTAGGTGCCCTCCATGCTGGGGGTCACCTCGAAGGAGTTGGTGTGGCCGGGGATGACGTCCTGCTTCATCAGGAACGGCAGCACCCAGAAGGAGTGGATGACGTCCCGTGAGGTGAGGATGAAGCGGACGGTCTTGCCCTTCGGCAGCCAGAGCGTCGGACCCGGGTTGCCCGTCTGCGGGTTGCGCGTGGCAGGCGTACCGAAGTCGTAGACACCGCCGGCGTTGGCCGGGAAGTCCTTCTTGAACCGGTCCGGAATGGCGTTCAGGTTCGGGTCGGCGGCGGCGTTGCCCGAGGAACCCGCCACCGGCTCGATGTAGTTGAACGCCCAGCTCCACTGGTAGCCGACGACGTTGATGGTGACGTCCGGCTTCTTGGACTGGTCGAGGAGCTTGGACTCGTCACGGGCCGTGAAGTAGAAGAGCACCGAGACGATGATGAGCGGGACCACCGTGTACAGCGCCTCGATGGGCATGTTGTACCGGGTCTGCGGAGGTACCTCCACCTTGGTGCGGCTGCGCCGGTGGAAGAAAGCACTCCACAGGATCAGACCCCACACCAGGCAGCCGACGGCGATCGCGGCCGCCCAGGATCCCTGCCACAGCGAGAGGATCCGCGGAGCCTCTTCCGTGGTCGGGGTGGGCATACCCAGCCGGGGGAAGTCCTTGTATGTGCAACCGGTCGCGGTCGCCAGGACCAGGCCCGCAGTCAGTGCCTGCAGCAGCTTCCGCCGCATCGGGCGCCGCGGCGAGCGGTCGGAGCCGTTGGGACTCACGTAGCGCCTTCCCGAGAGTCTCGCCCGCGCGGTTGGCTGCGGCCTGCCTTCTCGCTGGTCGGTCGCCGCCCTGCGTCGGGCAGGGGTTTGGATGTTTATGCGGACCAAACCCTACTGGACGCCTTCCGGCGGGTCGCGGGGAGGGGTGCCTACTGGCTGGGGTGGTTCGCTGGATTGGCGGCGGCGGGTCCGAAGCGGCTGGTCGCGCCCTTCCCGGCGCCCCTGGGCCGGCCGCTCCCGAGGGGGTTTTAACGTTGCCGTATGGCCTACTTTGACGCTGCCTCCGCCGTTCCGCTCCATCCCGTCGCCCGCCAGGCGCTGTTGGCCTCGCTGGACGAGGGCTGGGCGGATCCCGCGCGGCTGTACCGGGAGGGGCGCAGGGCGCGGATGCTGCTGGACGCCGCGCGGGAGGCGGTCGCCGAGGCGGTCGGATGCCGGACGGACGAGGTGGTGTTCACCTCGTCCGGCACGCGGGCCGTGCACACGGGCGTCGCGGGGGCGCTGGCCGGGCGGCGGCGGGTCGGACACCACCTGATCGTGTCAGCGGTGGAACACTCGTCCGTCCTCCATTCGGCCGAGGTGTTCGAGGCGGACGGCGGGACGGTGACCCGGGTGCCGGTGAACCGGGCCGGCGCGGTGGACCCGTCGGCCTACGCGGACGCGCTGCGCGGGGACACCGCGCTCGCCGTGCTCCAGTCGGCCAACCACGAGGTGGGCACCGAGCAGCCGGTGGCTCAGGTCGCCGAGGCGTGCCGGGCGGCCGGGGTGCCGCTGCTGGTGGACGCGGCGCAGTCGCTGGGCTGGGGCCGGGTGGAGGGCGACTGGTCGCTGTTGGCGGCCAGCGCCCACAAGTGGGGCGGCCCGCCGGGGGTCGGGTTGCTCGTCGTGCGCAAGGGGGTGCGGTTCGCGGCCCGGGGGCCGGTGGACGAGCGGGAGTCGGGCCGGGCGGCCGGGTTCGAGAACATCCCGGCGATCGTGGCCGCGGCGGCCTCGCTGCGGGCGGTCCGCGCGGAGGCGGCCGCCGAGGCGGTACGACTGCGGGAGCTCACGGAGCGGATCCGGGCGCGGGTGCCGGAACTGGTCCCGGACGTGGAGGTGGTGGGCGATCCCCGGCGGCGGCTGCCGGGTGTCGTCACCTTCTCCTGTCTCTACGTCGACGGGGAGGCACTGCTGCACGAGCTGGACCGCGAGGGCTTCTCGGTCTCGTCCGGCTCCTCCTGCACCAGCAGCACGCTGACGCCCAGTCATGTCCTGAGGGCGATGGGCGTGCTGAGCGAGGGCAACGTGCGCGTGTCGCTGCCGCCGGGCGCGGCGGAGGAGGACGTGGAGCGGTTCCTGTCGGTGCTGCCGGGCGCGGTGGCGGCGGTGCGGGAGAAGCTGGGGGCACCGGCCGCGGGTCCGGCGGCGCCGGCGGCGGACGGCGACGCGGTGGTCGTGGACGCGGTGGGGCGGCGCTGCCCCATCCCGGTGATCGAGCTGGCCAAGGTCATCGGGGACGTGCCCGTGGGCGGCACGGTGCGCGTCCTCGCGGACGACGAGGCGGCGCGACTGGACATCCCGGCGTGGTGCGAGATGCGGGGGCAGGAGTACGTCGGCGAGGAGCCGGCGGACACGGGCATGGCCTACGTGGTCCGCCGGCTCTCGTAGCCGGTCTGCCGAAACCGCCCGGCGGTCAGGCGAGGTGGGCGCGGACCTCACGGGCCGCGTCGTCGCCGTAGGCCTTGGTGAAGCGCTCCATGAAGTGGGCGCGGCGCAGCTGGTACTCCTGCGTGCCCACGGTCTCGATGACGAGGGTGGCGAGCATGCAGCCGACCTGGGCGGCGCGCTCCAGGCTCACGCCCCAGACCAGACCCGACAGGAAGCCGGCGCGGAAGGCGTCGCCGACGCCCGTGGGGTCGGCCTTGCGCTCCTCGTCCGGGCAGCCGACCTCGATCGGCTCCTCGCCGGCGCGCTCGATGCGCACGCCGCGCGCGCCGAGGGTGGTGACGCGGTGGCCGACGCGGGAGAGGATCTCGGCGTCGCTCCAGCCGGTCTTGGTCTCGATCAGGCCCTTCTCGTACTCGTTGGAGAACAGGTACGTGGCGCCGTCCAGCAGTATCCGGATCTCGTCGCCGTCCATGCGGGCGATCTGCTGGGAGAAGTCGGCGGCGAACGGGATGGAGCGGCTGCGGCACTCCTCGGTGTGCCGGAGCATCGCCTCCGGGTCGTCGGCGCCGACGAGCACCAGGTCCAGGCCGCCCACGCGGTCGGCGACCGTCTTGAGCTCGATGAGGCGGGCCTCGCTCATGGCGCCCGTGTAGAAGGAGCCGATCTGGTTGTGGTCGGCGTCGGTGGTGCACACGAAGCGGGCGGTGTGCAGGGTCTCGGAGATGCGGACGGAGTCGGTGTCGACGCCGTTGCGCTCCAGCCAGGCGCGGTAGTCGTCGAAGTCGGAGCCGGCGGCGCCGACCAGGACCGGCCTGGTGCCGAGCTGGCCCATGCCGAAGGCGATGTTGGCGCCGACCCCGCCGCGCCGTACGTCCAGCTGGTCGACCAGGAAGGAGAGCGAGACCGTGTGCAGCTGGTCCGCGACGAACTGGTCGGCGAAACGGCCGGGGAAGGTCATGAGGTGGTCGGTGGCGATGGAGCCGGAGACTGCGATGCGCACGGCGTGGACTCTCCTGCAGGGAGGTGGATTGACAGTTCACGCTACCCGGTCGGAACGGACCACAGAAGTGGACGAAACTACCCGATAGTAGATCTTTCTCGGTCGGCTTCCGTGTGCTTACGGTTCGACCATGACGAACCTCAGGACCCATGCTGCCCCCGCTCCGGTGGATCCGGACACCGATCTGGCCGTACTGCGCGGGGACTGCGCCCGGATGGCTCCGCACTGGGCTGCTCCCGCGCCGCACGCCACCCGTCCGGTACCGCCGTCCCACATCCACGGCGTGTCCGTCCCGGCCTCCTCGGCCCGGCTGCTGGAGGCGATGTCCGACTACGGGGACTGAGCCGGCCTCCGGGCAGGCGTACGGGAGGGAACCGTGCGCTCCCCCGCTGCGTCCCATCGCCGTCCCCCTTATGGGGGAGTCGGGATACGCCCCGGTGCCCGGCCGCTTTGTCAGGGTCGGGTCAGGGTCATAGGGACAGCTGTAGCAGCTGTGCAGCCGAAGGAGCGATGCGGTGAACACCGACCGACCCGAGAACGACGACGCGCGCGCGGAGGCGGAGGCGCTCCGCGCGGAGAACGGGACTGTCGGCGAAACGCCCGCTCGGCCACCGGCCGGCACGGGGTCCCAGTCGCCGGCCGGCCCCACCGGGCAGGGTGACGCCGCGGGCGGCGCGGGGGCCGCGGACGGGGACGTCCCGGCGGGGGCGGACGGCACTCCGGGCGGCGAGCGCGCGGCGGACGCGACCGGCGCAGCGGCCAAGGGCGGCACGGCGGACGCGACCGGTACTCCGGGCGCGGAGCGCGCGGCCGACGTGACCGGTACTCCGGCCAAGGGCCGCGTGGCGGGTGCGGGTGCCGTTCCGGCCGAGGGCGTCCCGGCGAGCATGGCCGACGCCACGGGCGAGTCCGGCCCGGCGGGTGCGGGCGACGCATCGGGCGAGGCCGGCCCGGTGGGCGCGGGCGAGGGGCGGGCGGTGGGCGTGGCCGACGCCTCGGGTGAGTCCGGCCCGGTGGGTGCGGCCGACGCCACGGGCGAGTCCGGCCCGGCGGGTGCGGGCGACGCATCGGGCGAGGGGCGCGCGGTGGGCGCGGCCGACGTCACGGCGGGCGGGGACGACGGAGTGCTCGTGGGAGCCGCTCCCGGGTCCCGGCGCCCGCGTCGGGCGGGGGCGCCCTGGGCGGTGGGGATCGTCGCCGCCGCTGTGCTCGTGGTCGGGGGCGGTGGGGCCTATCTCGCCGGCGGGGCCTCGGGCGGGTCCGGGGGAGGTACCACGGGGAGCGAGGCGTCCGGGGGTCACGGCACCCCTCCCCCGCTCGCCCTGGACGGCTACTCCTCGGGCGGTACGAACGGGATCGCGCCCGGCGAGCCGAATCCGTACGGCGCGAGCTACCGGGCCGGCGGCACACTGCCCGGCGGACCCGGTTCGGCGGCGGTGTACCGGGCGCGGGGGGAGGTCACCCGGGACGAGGTGGCGCGGCTCGCCCGGGCGCTCGGGGTCGACGGGACGCCGGTGGCCGGCGCGCAGGCGTGGACGGTCGGCACCGGCAAGGACGGCGGCGGCCCGGTGCTGCGGGTCAACCGGCTCGCGCCGGGGACCTGGACGTTCAGCCGGTACGCGCCCGGCACCGACAACTGCAAGGGCGTGCTGTGCACGCACGACCCCGCGGCCCCGGCCGCGAACCCGGTGAGCGCGGCGGCGGCCGAGAAGGCGGCGGCGCCGGTGCTCAAGGCGCTGGGCCAGGACGACGCGAAGGTGGACGCGAGCCAGATCATGGGCGCCCAGCGGATCGTCAACGCCGACCCGGTGATCGGGGGCCTGCCCACCTACGGCTGGACCACCGGTCTGACCGTGGGCGCGCAGGGCGAGGTGGTCGGCGGCAGCGGCCAGTTGAAGGCGCCGGTGAAGGGCGACACGTACCCCGTGCTGAGTGCGCGTACGACGCTGGACCTGATGAACGCGGCCCCGCGCACCGACCACCGCATGGGCATCGGCGGCTGCACCGTTCCCGAGCCGCCCAAGGACCGCCTGGAGGCGCCCTGCGGCACGTCACCGTCGGGCTCGGCGGGCACCGGGGGCGACGCCTTCACCGTGGACGAGGCGGCGTTCGGCCTGGCCTCGCACTACTCCGGCGGGCGGCAACTGCTCGTACCGTCCTGGCTGTTCCACGTGCGCGGGGTGGACGGCGGCGGGTCCGGCGGCTTCACCGTCACCTACCCGGCGCTCGACCCGAAGTACCTGGCCTCCTCCGCCCCCTCCGGGCAGCCGACGCAGCCGACCCCCGCGCCGAGCGGCTCGGCGGGCGCCCCGGTCACGGAGGACGTGAAGGTGTCGGGCTACAGCACCTCGGGTGACGAACTGACCGTGGCCTTCGAGGGCGGGGTGTGCTCGGACTACAGGGCGTCGGTGCGGGAGGGGCAGGACCGGGTGACGGTCACGGTGACCGAGAAGCGCTGGCCGGACCGGGTCTGCATCGCCATCGCCAAGGAGTTCCGCCAGAGCGTGCACCTGGACCGGCCGCTCGGTGACCGGAAGGTCGTCGGCTCGGACGGCCAGGCGATCCCGCGGGTGAAGCCGGGCGCGCGGCTGCCGCAGACGCCGCCGCTCGCCCGCTGAGGCGCCCCGGCGCTCAGCACTGCGGCGAGGGCGGCCGCACGGCGCCGGGCTCGCCACGGCACAGGAAAGGGCGGCCGCCCCCGGGCAGGGGGTGGCCGCCCTTTTCCGTACGGTCGCACCGGTGCCGCCGGTCGTGCCGGCGCCCCGGGCGGACGGGTCAGCTGAAGGAGTCGCCGCAGGCGCAGGAGCCGGTCGCGTTCGGGTTGTCGATCGTGAAGCCCTGCTTCTCGATGGTGTCCACGAAGTCGACGGTGGCGCCCCCCAGGTACGGAGCGCTCATGCGGTCGGTGACGACCTTGACCCCGCCGAAGTCCTTCACCACGTCGCCGTCGAGGGAGCGCTCGTCGAAGAAGAGCTGGTAGCGCAGGCCGGAGCAGCCGCCGGGCTGGACGGCGACGCGCAGCGCGAGGTCGTCACGGCCTTCCTGGTCGAGCAGCGCCTTGACCTTGGACGCGGCGGCGTCGGTCAGGATGATGCCGTCGGTGACGGTGGTGGTCTCGTCCGATACGGACATCTACATCTCTCCCGGGTTGTACGGAGACTGCTTGCCGACGAGTGCAACCGGCAAGGCCGCGGATTCATTCCGGGCCGAGCACCTGCGTTCTCTCTTGTCCATGCTCGTCCTCTTCATGCTCGCACAACGCGCGGCGAAGGGAACAGCGCCCACTGGGCGAGCACGCCCGATGCGACGAACGCGACAACGCCGGGCGACGGGCGGGCGACGGCTGCGCGCCGGGATTCACGTCACATGGACGCTTGGGCCCATCGTCAAAGTGACGTGAACCGGTTATGATAGATAGCGTCAGTTCGACGAAAAGTAGAAAGGGTGCGTGTCGTGACCACCGCCCAAACCCAGGAGCTCGACGTTCAGCCGTCGCCGCTCGCCCTGCTGCTCCTCGGCCGCGAGGCCGACCCGAACAGCGAGCGCGGCGTGGAGTGTCCCGGCGAGCTGCCCTCCCCCTCCGACCCGGACCTGGTGGAGCGCGCCCGCGCGGCCAAGGAGAAGCTCGGGAACAAGGTCTTCGTGCTCGGTCACCACTACCAGCGCGACGAGGTCATCCAGTTCGCCGACGTCACGGGCGACTCCTTCAAGCTGGCCCGGGACGCGGCGGCGCGGCCGGAGGCCGAGTACATCGTGTTCTGCGGTGTGCACTTCATGGCGGAGTCCGCGGACATCCTGACGTCCGACCGGCAGAAGGTGGTCCTGCCCGACCTGGCCGCCGGCTGCTCCATGGCCGACATGGCCACGGCCGAGCAGGTCGCCGAGTGCTGGGACGTGCTGACCGAGGCCGGCGTCGCCGAGCGGGTCGTGCCGGTGTCGTACATGAACTCCTCCGCCGACATCAAGGCCTTCACCGGCAAGCACGGCGGCACCATCTGCACCTCGTCGAACGCGAAGCGGGCCCTGGAGTGGGCCTTCCAGCAGGGCGAGAAGGTGCTGTTCCTGCCCGACCAGCACCTGGGCCGCAACACCGCCGTGCGGGACATGGGCATGTCGCTCGAGGACTGCGTGGTCTACAACCCGCACAAGCCGAACGGCGGGCTGACCGCCGACGAGCTGCGCGCCGCCAAGATGATCCTGTGGCGCGGTCACTGCTCGGTGCACGGCCGCTTCAGCCTGGACTCGGTCGACGACGTCCGCGAGCGCGTGCCCGGCGTCAACGTGCTGGTGCACCCCGAGTGCCGGCACGAGGTCGTGGCCGCCGCGGACTACGTCGGCTCGACGGAGTACATCATCAAGACCCTGGAGGCCGCCCCGGCCGGTTCCAAGTGGGCCATCGGCACGGAGCTGAACCTGGTCCGCCGGCTGGCGAACCGCTTCGCGCCGGAGGGCAAGGAGATCGTCTTCCTGGACCGCACGGTCTGCTTCTGCTCGACCATGAACCGCATCGACCTCCCCCACCTGGTCTGGGCCCTGGAGTCCCTCGCCGAGGGCAACCTGGTCAACCGCATCGAGGTGGACGAGGAGACCGAGGCCTTCGCCAAGCTCGCCCTGGAGCGGATGCTGGCGCTGCCGTAGCGGCTCCGGCGCACCCACGGCCGTAGCCGCCCCCGCGCGCGAGGCCGTGGCGGCCGCGCGACACGACGGGGCCCGGCCCACGCGCACTCGCGTGGACCGGGCCCCGTCGTCGTGCTCACACGCCCGCGGTCTCCAGCGCCTCGGGCTCCGGGGCCCGCTTGGCCGCCCGCTTCTTCGCGCGGCGCTCCTTGCGCAGCTCGAGCATGGCGTAGAGCGTCGGGACGAGCAGCAGGGTCAGCAGCGTGGAGGTGATCAGGCCGCCGATCACCACCACGGCCAGCGGCTGGGCGATGAAGCCGCCCTCGCCGGTGACGCCGAGCGCCATCGGGAGCAGGGCGAAGATCGTCGCCAGGGCCGTCATCAGGATGGGCCGCAGCCGGTGCCGGCCGCCCTCCACCACGGCCTCGACGACGCCGTACCCCTGCCTTCTGTACTGGTTGACGAGGTCGATCAGCACGATCGCGTTCGTCACCACGATGCCGATCAGCATCAGCATGCCGATCATCGCGGGGACGCCCATCGGCGTGCCGGTGACGATCAGCAGGCCGAGCGCGCCGGTCGCCGCGAACGGGATCGACACCAGCAGGATCAGCGGCTGGGCCAGCGAGCGGAAGGCCGCCACCAGCAGCATGAAGACGATCGCGATCGCCGCCAGCATGGCCAGGCCCAGGTTCTTGAACGCGGAGTCCTGGTCGGAGGTGACACCGCCGATCTCGGCCGTGGCGCCCGCCGGGAGCTTCAGGGACTTGATCTTCGACTGGAGCTGGGTGCTGACCGCGCCGGTGTTGTCCCCGGTCGGCCTGGCGGTGACGGTGGCCGCGCGCTGCCCGTCGATACGGGTCATCGACACCGGCCCGTCGACCAGCTTCACGGTCGCGATGTCACCGAGCTTCACCGGGCCGAGGCGCAGGTTCCTCAGCTGGGCCAGGGTGGTGGCGGGCTCGGCCGGCTTCACGACGACGTCGCGCTCGGTGTCGTCGATGATCGCCTTCGCCGCCGTCGTACCGCGCACGGCCTGTGCGACCGCGGCGCCGAGCTTCTGGTCGTCGAAGCCCGCGGCGGCCGCCTTGGCGCCGGCCTGCACCGAGATGCGCGGCACGCTCTGCGAGAGGTCGCTGGTCACGTCGGTGACGTGGTCGAGTCCGGCCACGGTGGAGCGCACCTGCTCGGAGGCCTTGCGCAGCACCGCCGGGTCGGCCGCCTTCACCACGACGCTGAGGTCCTGGTTGCCGAAGCCGCCGCCGGCGGACACGGTGGTGGTGCCGATGCCCTTGAGCTTCTTCAAGCCGTCCTCGATGCGCTTCTGCACGCCGGTGTCGGACGCGGAGTCCTTCAGCATCACCTGGTACGAGGCCTGGTTGGTGTCCGTGCCGCCGCCGAAGGCCGCCATGAAGCCGGAGGAGCCGACGGTGACCTGGTAGTCCTTGACGCCCTCGGTGGAGGCGAGCAGCTTCTCCACCCGCCTGGCCTGCTCGTCGGTGGCCGCGAGGCCGGTGCCCGGCTTCAGCACCTGCTTGACGGTGAGGACCTGCTGGTCCCCCTGGTCGAAGAAGTTGGTCTTGAGCAGCGGGGTCATGCCGAAGGTGCCGACGAGCACCGCCACCGCGATGAGCACGCTGGTGAGCCGGCGGCGGGTGGCGAAGCGGAGCACGGGGACGTAGAAGCGCTGGAGGCGGCTGCGCGCCTCCTTCTCCTCGGCCAGGCGGCGGGCCTCGCCGGCGTCCTCGGGGGTGCCCTTCGGAGCGCGCAGGAACCAGTACGACAGCACGGGCACGACCGTGAGCGACACCAGCAGCGAGGCGAGCAGCGCCGCCGTCACGGTGATGCTGAACGAGCCGAACAGGGCACCCACCATGCCGCCGACCAGGCCGATCGGCAGGAACACGGCGACCGTGGTGAGGGTGGAGGAGGTGACCGCGCCGGCCACCTCGCGCACGGCGTTCAGGATCGCCTCCTGGCGCTCCTCGCCGTAGCCCAGGTGCCGCTTGATGTTCTCCAGGACCACGATCGAGTCGTCGACGACCCGGCCGATGGCGATGGTCAGCGCGCCGAGCGTGAGCATGTTCAGGGACAGGCCGCGCGTCCACAGCACGATCAGCGCCAGCACCACCGACAGCGGGATGGACACCGCCGTCACCAGGGTGGAGCGGACCGAGGCCAGGAAGACCAGGATGATCAGCACCGCGAAGAGCAGGCCGAGCGCGCCCTCGGTGGTCAGGCCGCTGATCGACTTGGACACGGCCGGGCCCTGGTCGCTGACCACGGTGAGCCGCGCCCCGGAGCCGAGGTCCTCGCGCAGCCCGTCCAGCTTGCCCTTGACGGCGTCGGAGATGGCGACCGCGCTGCCGTCGTGGTCCATGGTGACGTTGACGGCGAGGCTCGGGCGGCCGTCGGTGCGGGTGATGGAGTCGGCCGGGGCCGGCTGCTGCCGGACGGTGGCGACGTCGCCGAGGCGTACGGGCTTGCCGGCGCCGGTGACCATCAGGTCCTGGATCTGCTTCAGCGAGGTGAGGCCGCCGCCGACCTGGACGGTGCGGTTGGCGCCGTTCTCCTCGAAGGAGCCGGCCGGGACGGTGGCGCCGCCCGCCTGGAGGGCCTGGCCGAGGGCGGCCGGGGTGAGGTGCGCCCGGGCGAGCTTCGCGTCGTCGGGGGTGACGGTGACCTGGAGGGCCCGTACGCCGGTGACCTGGACGCGGCCGACGCCGTCGATGTTCTTCAGCGTGGGGACGACCGTGTTGTCGATCTGGTCGGCGAGCGCCTGCTGGTCCTTGCCGGAGGTGACGGCGAGGACCACGGTCGGCATGTCGTCGGTGGAGCCGGAGACGACCTGGGGGTCCACGCCGTCCGGGAGTTGGGGGCGGGCCCGGTTCACGGCCTGCTGCACGTCGGAGACGATCCGCTTGGTGTCGTTGCCGTAGTCGAAGGAGGCCCTGATGACGGCGTTGCCCTCGCTCGCCGTGGAGGTGACGCCGGTGACGCCGGAAACGCCCTGGAGGTTGTTCTCGATGGGCTCGACGACCTGCTTGTCGACGACGTCGGGCGAGGCGCCGTGGTACGGCGCGATCACCGACACCATGGGCAGTTCGATGGTGGGCAGCAGCTGCTGCTTGATCTGGGGTATCGCGATCAGCCCGAAGACGAGCGCGACGAGCGACATCAGGCCGATCAGGGCCCGTTGCGCGAGGCTGAATCCGGACAGCCGGGACATGGGTCAGGGTCTCTCTTCGTGAGCGGCGGCAAACGGACGCGGCGCGGGCGCGCACGGGTGGACGCCCACAGGTGGGCGCGCACAGGTGGACGCCCACCCCACACACTGGGCCATGCCGCGGGGCCGATCCGTAGGCCCCAGGTCCATTTCCGCCGGCGCCCGGTACTGCGCGCGCAGTAGACGCGGGTGGAGGTCAGTCCATCCGGGGGCGTACCAGACCGGATTCGTAGGCGATGACCACCAGCTGGGCGCGGTCGCGGGCGCCGAGCTTGGCCATGGCGCGGTTGACGTGCGTCTTCACGGTCAGCGGGCTGACCTCGAGGCGTTCGGCGATCTCGTCGTTGGAGTGGCCGCCGGCGACCTGGACGAGCACCTCGCGCTCGCGCACGGTCAGCGCGTCCAGGCGGTCGGAGCGGGCCGGGTCGCGGCCGTCGTCGGCCCCGCCCTGGGCGAGGAAGCGGGCGATCAGGCCCTTGGTGGCGGCCGGGGACAGCAGCGCCTCGCCGCCGGCGGCGAGGCGGATGGCGCTGAGCAGTTCCTCGGGCTCGCTGCCCTTGCCGAGGAAGCCGGAGGCGCCGGCGCGCAGCGACTGGACCACGTAGTCGTCGACCTCGAAGGTGGTCAGGATGACCACGCGGACCTGGGCGAGGGCGGGGTCGGCGCTGATCAGGCGGGTCGCGGCGAGGCCGTCGGTGCCGGGCATGCGGATGTCCATCAGCACCACGTCGGCCCGCTGCTCCTTGGCCAGCCGCACCGCCTCGGCCCCGTCGGAGGCCTCGCCGACGACCTCCATGTCGGGCTCGGAGTCGACGAGCACGCGGAACGCGCTGCGCAGCAGTGCCTGGTCGTCGGCGAGCAGGACGCGGATCGTCATGCGGCATCCCCCGGGGCGCGTGTGCTGGTCTTGACGGGCAGGATCGCATGGACGCGGAAGCCGCCGCCGTAGCGGGGGCCGGTGGTGAGGGTGCCGCCGAGGGCGGTGACGCGCTCGCGCATGCCGAGCAGCCCGTGTCCGCCGCCGGCCTCGGGGCCGCCGTCCAATCCGTCCTGGTCGCCGGCTCCGTCGTCCAGGACGGTGACCTCCACGTTCGGTCCCACGCGTACGACGCTGACCTCGGCCCTGGCCTGGACTCCGGCGTGCTTCTGCACATTGGTGAGGGCCTCCTGGACGACGCGGAACGCGGCCAGGTCGACGGCGGCGGGCAGGGTCGTGCCGTGGTCGGCGCGGGCGATCTCGACGTGCAGGCCCGCGCTGCGGAAGGTGCCGGCGAGTTCCTCCAGGCGGCTCAGGCCGGGGGCGGGTTCGGTGGGGGCCTCGGGGTCGCCGGACTGGCGGAGCAGGCCGACCGTGGCGCGCAGTTCGTTGAGCGCGGAGCGGCTGGCCTCGCGGACGTGGGCGAGGGCCTCCTTGGCCTGGTCGGGGCGCTTGTCCATGACGTGTGCGGCGACTCCGGCCTGCACGTTGACCAGGGCGATGTGGTGGGCGACCACGTCGTGCAGGTCGCGGGCGATGCGCAGGCGCTCCTCGGCGACGCGGCGGCGGGCCTCCTCCTCGCGGGTGCGCTCGGCCCGTTCGGCGCGCTCGCGGATGGCGTGCACGAAGGCGCGGCGGCTGCGGACGGCGTCTCCGCCGGCGGCGGCCATGCCGGTCCAGGCGAAGATCGCCAGGTTCTCCTGGGCGTACCAGGGCAGGGGCCCGGCGAGCATGGCGGCGCCGGTGAGCACGGTCATGGTGGTCAGGCCCAGGCGCCAGGTGGTGGGGCGGTCGGTGGCGGCGGCGACGGTGTAGAGGGCGACGACCGCCGACATGGCGACGGGGGCGCGGGGGGCGCCGGTGACGCACTCCACGAGGGAGACGGTGCCGGTGACGGCGAGGACGGAGCGGGGGGCGCGGCGGCGCAGGACGAGCGCGGCGGCGCCGAAGGCCATGAGGACCAGGCTGAGCGCGTCGGGCCGGCGCACGCCCCAGGTGACGCCGTTGTCCCCCCTGGGGTCGACGAAGGACCCCACGACCATGCACACCAGCACCCCGGCCGCGAGCGCGGCGTCCAGGGCGAGCGGATGTGCCCGGAGGCGGCAGCGGGCACGGTCGAGAGCAGTCACGCCGCCCAACGCTACGACGCCCCCACCCCCCGCGGAACCGGCCCCGCCCGCGAACGCCCCGGGGCGGGACCTCCCCGGCCGGGCCGACCCGGGCGCGGGCGGTCAGCGGGGCCGACCGGCGGTCCTCCCACCACAGGGGCGGGCAGGACGCGCGGGCAAGGCGTTGCGGGGCCGGCGGGCGGGCGCGCCCCGGCTCAGGGGCAGGCGGGGGTCAGCCCGGGATCAGGCCGCCGTCCGTCAGGAGGTCGCGGACCTCCTCCAGGGTGGCCTCCGGGGCCGGAAGGATCAGCTCCGAAGGCTCCAGGGAGTTGTCCGGGAGGGGGACGCCCAGTTCGCGGACCTTGGACAGCAGGGCGCCCAGGGTGCGGCGGAAGCCGGGGCCGTCGCCCTTCTCGATCTCGGCGAGGAGTTCGTCGTCCAGCTTGTTGAGCTCGGCGAGGTGGCCGTCGGCCAGCCTCACCTGCCCCTCCCCCATGATCCGTACGATCATGTCGCCCTCCTAGGCGGCGTGGGCCCCGCTCACTGCTTGTCGAAGCGAGGGGTGTCCTGCGGCTGCTGCTGGGACTCGGGCTGCGCCTGGCCGGCGCCGCCCTCGATCGCCTGCCGCTCGGCGGACGAACCTCCGGCCAGCTCCGCCTTCATGCGCTGAAGCTCCAGCTCTACATCCGTACCACCCGAGAGCCGGTCCAGCTCGGCCTGGATGTCGTCCTTGGCCATGCCGGAGGGGTCGTCGAGGGCGCCGGAGGCGAGGAGCTCGTCGATCGCGCCGGCCCTGGCCTGGAGCTGCTGGGTCTTGTCCTCGGCGCGCTGGATGGCGAGGCCGACGTCGCCCATCTCCTCGGAGATGCCGGAGAACGCCTCGCCGATCCGGGTCTGCGCCTGGGCGGCGGTGTAGGTCGCCTTGATGGTCTCCTTCTTGGTGCGGAAGGCGTCCACCTTCGCCTGGAGCCGCTGGGCCGCGAGGGTGAGCTTCTCCTCCTCGCCCTGGAGCGTCGCGTGCTGCGTCTCGAGGTCGGTGACCTGCTGCTGGAGCGCGGCGCGGCGGGAGAGCGCCTCGCGCGCCAGGTCCTCGCGGCCCAGCGCCAGCGCCTTGCGGCCCTGGTCCTCCAGCTTGCCGGACTGCTGCTGGAGCTGGTTGAGCTGGAGCTCCAGGCGCTTGCGGGAGGTGGCCACGTCGGCGACGCCGCGGCGCACCTTCTGCAGCAGCTCCAGCTGCTTCTGGTACGAGTAATCGAGGGTTTCGCGCGGGTCCTCGGCCCGGTCAAGGGCCTTGTTCGCCTTCGCGCGGAAGATCATCCCCATACGCTTCATGACACCGCTCATGGGCTTCGCGCGCCCCCTTCTGACGGACTCCAGCTCACAGCTCTGCGACAGAACCCACAGTACGGGCCCTGCATCCATTACCGCACTGTTCGGGAACGGATGCGGTCATCCCCAAGGACGACTGCGTACGTCGCCGCTCCGGCGCAGGGAGTAGGTGACCCCCGGGCACGCCGTACGCGGCGGCGGCCGCGACGCCCGCTCCGCGTCGTTCTGTGTCCCCCTACAGACGACCGGTGTTGCCGGATCGTTCCCCGCGGGGCTGGGGTCCATGCGGGTCATGCCCTTACCCTTGGGTTTTGTGTTCCGTAGCCGTGCCAAGGAAGAGAAGGCCCCCGCCGACAAGGCGCAGGTGAACTTCTCCAAGCAGACCCGTGACCCGCAGGCCCCCAAGGGCCGGCCCACCCCCAAGCGCAGCCAGGCCCAGTCCCAGCGCCGCAGCGTCGCCAACACGCCGCTGACGCGCAAGGACGCCGCCAAGCGGCAGCGCGAGGAGCGCCGTGCCGCGATGGAGCGGCAGCGCCAGGCGCTGGCCGGCGGTGACGAGCGCTACCTGCCGGCCCGCGACAAGGGCCCGGTGCGCAAGTTCGCCCGCGACTTCATCGACTCGCGGTTCAACGTCGCGGAGTTCTTCCTGCCGATGGCCGTGGTCATCCTCGTGCTGAGCATGGTGCGGGTCGGGTCGCTGCAGAGCATCGCGCTGCTGCTGTGGCTCGTGGTGATCGTCCTGATCGTGCTGGACTCGTTCGTCACCGCCTTCCGCCTCAGGAAGCGCCTGACCGAGCGCTTCCCCGGCCAGAACCGGAAGGGCGCGGTCGCCTACGCCCTGATGCGCTCGCTCCAGATGCGCCGGCTCCGGCTGCCCAAGCCGCAGGTCAAGCGCGGAGAGCGACCCTGAGCGCGACCGCTTTCTCCGGGGGCGCGGCAGACGCCTGGCTGAGCAGGCTGGGCGGGCTGCGTGACGTCGTGCGCCAGGAGCTGGTCGCCCGGCAGCTCGACGAGCAGCTCGCCGGGCTGTTCCCGGTCGGGCGGCGGCTGCGCGTGCTCGACGTGGGCATGGGCCAGGGCACCCAGGCGCTGCGGCTGGCACGGGCCGGGCACGAGGTGACCGGGCTTGAACGCGACGAGAAGATGATCTCCGTGGCGCGGGAGGCCCTGGCCGCCGAGCCGGAGGGCATCCGGGCCCGGATGCGGATCGTCGAGGGCGACGGCCGCGACACCGGGGTGCACTTCCTGCCGGGCAGCTTCGACGTGGTGTTGTGCCACGGCGTACTGATGTACGTCGAGGAGCCCGACCCGCTGCTGGCCGGGCTGGCGCGGATGCTGGCGCCGGGCGGCCTGCTGTCGCTGCTGGTGCGCAACGGCGACGCGCTCGCGCTGCGCCCCGGCCTCATGGGCGACTGGGCGGCGGCGCTGGACTCCTTCGGCACGACGGCGTACCGCAACCGCCTCGGGCTCGACGTGCGGGCGGACCGGCTGGCGGATCTGACCGCGACGCTCGCCGGGATCGGCGCCCCGCTGCACGCCTGGTACGGGGTGCGCGTCTTCACGGACACGGCGGCGGACGGCACGCCCCCTGATGACGACGTGGAGTTGCTGCTCGCGGCCGAAGAGCGCGCGGGGCGCACGGACCCGTACCGCTCGGTGGCGGCGCTGCTGCACCTGTGCGGGGTGCGCGGCCAGGACCGGTCCGGCGCGAGTGTTCCGCGGGCCAGGGGCCGCACGTTCGGGTGATCCCGGCAAGCCGGGCGTTCACCCCGACGGGAGACTCGGGGCATGGATCTTTCCGGTGCCCGCGCCCGTGCCCTCCGGCTGACCGGTCCGCTCCTGGCGCTCGCGTGCTGCGCGGCGCTGCTCTCCGGGTGCGACGGCCCGGCATCCCCGCGGGCCGCCGACGCCTCCGCCTCCAAGGGCGCCGCGCCGGCGAAGGACCCCGGCACCGGGCAGGCGGCAGCGGTGCCCATGGCGGCGGGCGACCTGCAGAGCGCGTACCAGCGGGTGATCAGGAACGTGCTGCCCTCGGTGGTGCAGATCCAGTCCGGCAACGCCCTCGGATCGGGGATCGTCTACGACGACAAGGGCCACATCGTCACCAACGCGCACGTGGTCGGCGACCAGAAGACCTTCAAGGTGACCATCGCCAACAACGAGGGGACGCTCACCGCGCGCCTCGTCTCCTCCTACCCGCAGCAGGACCTCGCCGTCGTGAAGCTGGACAGGGCGCCGGCCGGTCTCCGGGCCGCCTCGCTCGGCGACTCCGCGAAGGTGGAGGTGGGGCAGATCGTGCTGGCCATGGGCTCGCCGCTCGGGCTGTCGTCGAGCGTGACGCAGGGCATCGTGTCGGCGACCGGACGCACCGTCAGCGAGGGCCAGTCGGGCGGCGGCACGGGGGCCACCATCGCCGGCATGGTGCAGACGTCGGCCGCGATCAACCCCGGCAACAGCGGGGGCGCGCTGGTCAACCTGGACGGCCAGGTCATCGGCATCCCGACGCTGGCCGCCACCGACCCCGACCTCGGGGGCAGCGCGGCGGCCGGCATCGGCTTCGCGATCCCGGCGTCCATGGTGCGGACGATCGCCGGGCAGATCGTCAAGTACGGCAGGGTCGTCGACTCCGGCCGGGCCGCGCTCGGCATCACCGGACGCACCGTCGTCGACTCCGGCTACCGGCCCGTCGGCGTGGCCGTGGTGGACGTGCGGGCGGGCGGCGCGGCGGACGCGGCGGGCCTGCGCCCCGGCGACATCATCACCAAGGTCGGCGACACGGACATCACCACCATCACCTCCCTCTCGGAGGCCCTGGCCTCCGACCGCCCGGGTCAGCACACCACGGTGACGTACACCCGCGACGGTCAGTCGAAGACGGTGGGGGTGAAACTGGGCGAGCAGTGAGCACCACTCGCGGCGGGCGCTGCGCGGGGCGGCCGGCTCCGGCCGCCCCGGCCGACGGCCCCAGCGGTGCTACGCCTGGGCCTCGTCCGCGTGCAGGCTCATCGGGCCGTAGATCTCCGTGGTGTCCTCGAAGAGCCGCACCTGGTCGGCGCCGCCGTCGACCAGGGCCTTCCAGTTCTCCCCGATCCAGGACTCGGCGTCGCCCTGCGTGGTGAACTCCTCGGGCTGCACCGCGGGCTGGACCTCCGTCCCGCCGGCCGTCTCGAACCGCCACGTCCATGCCACCATGTACGCCTCCCTGTGTGAGCACACTGAGCACACTGCACGACGGAAGCCGGGCCTTGATCGACTCCGGCTCCCGTACAGAGCCTAGGGCCTCTCTCCCGGATCCTGCCGCCGGTCGCGGGGTCCGGCAGCTCTCCCCCGAGCCCAGAAAGGCCCTCCGGGCGCGCAGGACGTGCGGGCACACTGGAAAATCGGGTGCGTGGACGTGACTTCGCTCGGCACCGGCGCTCCCGCGGGACTCCCCCGCCCCCACTGTTCCTGCGCGGCCTGCGCTACGGCCCTCGGCGAGCACGCGCGGGCCGCGACCGCGCTGCTCGTGGACGGCGTGCTGCTGCTGGACCTGACACCGGGCGCGGCGTTCGCGGCCGCGCGGGCCGGGCACTCGCTCGGCGGGGTGGCGCAGGTGCTGCTGTCCCACCCGCACGACGGGCCCGCGATGGAGGTGCCGGCCGGGCTGCCGCAGCCGGGGCGGGTCCCGGACGGGCGTGAGCTGGCGCTGCTGACGGGGCACCGGGTGCGGGCGGTGGCGCTGGACGCGCCGGGCACGGGGTACGCGGTGACCGGCCCGGACGGGCAGCGGCTGCTGTACCTGCCGCCGGGCGGGGCGCCGGCCGGCCTGGAGGAGGGCGCCGCGGAGACGTACGACATGGTCCTCGCGGACGTCGTGGGGCGCCCGGACGCGCTGGCGAAGCTGCGGGCGGTGGGGGCGGTCGGCCCGACCACGGACGTGATCGCCGTCCACCTGGACCACGACGTGCCGCCGGGCGCCGAGCTCGCCCGCCGGCTCGAGGCGGCGGGTGCGCGGGCCGTGCCGGACGGCACGACGCTGACGGTCGGTGTCTACGAGGACGTCCCGGACGTGCCCCGGCGCACCCTGGTGCTGGGCGGGGCCAGGTCGGGCAAGTCCGTGGAGGCCGAGCGCAGGCTGGAGACCTTCCCCGGTGTGCTGTACGTCGCCACCGGCGGCACCCGGGGCGGGGACACCGAGTGGGCGGCCCGGGTGGCCGCGCACCGGGAGCGGCGGCCCGGTTCGTGGCGTACGACCGAGACCTGCGACCTGGTGCCGCTGCTGAAGGAGGACGGGCCGCCGCTGCTGATCGACTGCCTGTCGCTGTGGCTGACGGACGCGATGGACGGCGTGGGCGCCTGGGACGACGCCGACTGGGCGGACGGCGGCGAGCGGGCGCTGCGCGAGCGGGTGACCGAACTGACGACCGCCGTGCGCACGACCGCCCGGACCGTGGTCGCCGTGTCCAACGAGGTCGGCTCGGGCATCGTCCCGGCCACCGCCTCGGGCCGCCGCTACCGCGACGAACTCGGCCGCCTCAACACCGCTTTCGCGGCCGAGTGCGAGCAGGTGCTCCTGGTGGTGGCAGGCCAGGCCCTCCCCCTGCGCGGCTGAACACCGAGCCACTGAGCGACCCGCGGCCGGACATCAGGCGGGTGGGCCTCGCACGGCCGGGTGTGAGGCAGGTGAGCCACGCGGCCGGGCGTCAGGCCCGTGGGCCTGGCACGGCCGGGCGTCAGGCAGGTGAATCGCGCAGGCGGCGGCAGGCGGCCGGGCATCAGGCCTGTGGGCCTCGCACGGCCGGACAGCAGGCGGCCGGCGTCGCGCAGTCGCGCGGCGCGCGGCCGGCCTCGCGCGGGCGGGTGGCAGGCAGGTGAGCCTCGCGGCCGGGACCAGGCGACCGGCCTCACGCGGCCGCACGTCACCCGACTCGCACCGCGCGGGCGGCGTCAGGCGGTCGGGCTCACGCAGCCGCGCAGCACGCGGCTGGCATCGCGTGGGCGGCGGCGCGCGGGCCACGTCAGGCGACCGGCCGCACGCGGCCGCGCATGGCCCTCGTGCGCGTGGGGGCCGGTGGCGGGCGGGTGGGGGTTCGGGGGGCGGACGGGGTCAGGGGGTGTCCTTGCGGGCGATGATCCGGTAGGTGTTGGACAGGCCGGGGACGTGGCGCAGGAGCGGGGACAGCAGCAGGTCGACCAGGGCTGCCGCGTCCACCAGGGGGCTGGTGAGGGCGGCCAGCAGGGCGCGCAGGCCGCGCCGGAGGGCGCTCGGCGGTGCGCTGCGCCAGGGGGCGTCGGCCGGGGGCAGGAGGCGGGCGAGGAACAGCGCGAGGGCGGCCGAGAGGTCGTTCGGGGTGTGGGGGGTGCGGCGGTCGGTGACGAGGACCGTGCAGCCGCGCGACTCCAGTTCGGCGCGCAGGTTGCACAGCGGGATCAGGTGCAGGTGGCGCGGCTGGCCGTGCGGCAGCCACCACTTGCCGAGCAGCAGCGCGAACAGGCAGCGCGGGTCGGGCAGTTCGACGAGCAGGTGCCCGCCGGGGCGCAGCGCCGTGAGCGCACCGCGCAACTCCGCGCGGGGGTCGGGGACATGGGCGAGGTGGTGGAAGACGCTGACCACGTCGTAGCGGCCGCGCAGCCGCGCGGTGACGTGCGGGTCGGCGAGGTGGCCGACGTGCGCCTCCTCGATCCGCTCCTCGCAGACGGCCCGCCGCACGCGCTCGGTCGGGTCGAGGCCGTCGAAGGAGGTGTACGGGAACACCTCGCGCGCCGCGGCCGGGAAATGGGCGTGGCCGGTGCCGACGTCCAGCCAGCTCTCGGGTTCGCCGAGGCCGCGCAGCAGGCGTGCGTCGTCTCGGTGCCGGCGGTGGCCGCGGCGGGTGGCGAGCGCCGGGTCGGCGAGGCCGTCGGGGTCGCCCTCGTCGAAGTCCCGGTGGTAGAAGGCCAGGCCGGCCGCGGTGAGCCGGGGGTTCTGGAAGGTGTGCCCGCAGTCCCGGCACTGGTCCAGGGTGAACGAGCCCGGCTTGTGCTGGAGCAGATCGGGCGCCGACAGGCGGGTGCGCAGCCGCTCCGAGCCGCACCAGGGGCAGTCCTCACGGCGCGGCTCGTGGAACCGCTCGGTGCCCTGGGCGAGTTCGGCGGCGTACGCGATGCGGCGCGGGTCGTAGACCTCCGGCGCGTACGGCAGGGGCGGCATGGGCGGCTCCCGGTGGGGCGAGAGGGGGCGCGGCGGCGGGTGGCGTGTGCCGTCCGCTCGCTGCCGACATTTCGCGGCAAAGGGAACGTATGGGATCGGGATCTTGGACGGAAAGACGCCGTCCGGGTGTGCCGCCGGTCCGGCGCGGTCGGGCTGAGGCGGGGCCGGTACTGTTCGGCGAATGAGCTCGCTGAATCTCGACGACTTCACCGATCTGATCGAGCGTCCCGACGGCGGTGTGCGCCGTGACGCGGAGGCGCGCCGGGAGCGCGGGGCCGTGCCGCCCGGCGCGCTGGGCCGGCTGGACGACCTGGGCGAGTGGCTGGCCGCGGCGCAGGGCGCCGTGCCGGTGCGGCCGGTCGAACGGCCGCGGGTCGTCCTCTTCGCCGGTGACCACGGAATCGCCGCGGCGGGCGTGTCCGCGCGGCCGGCGGGCGGCGCGGAGCACCTGGTGCGGGCGGTACTGGAGGGCGGCCGGCCGGTGTCGGTGCTGGCCCGGCGGCTGGGCGTGCCGGTGCGGGTGGTCGACATGGCGCTGGACTGCGACCCCGCCGCCCTGCCCGCCGAGGCCGTACGGCACCGGGTGCGGCGCGGCAGCGGACGTATCGACGTCGAGGACGCGCTGACACTGGAGGAGGCGGAGGCGGCCTTCCGGGCCGGGGTCGCGGTGGCCGACGAGGAGGCCGACTCCGGCACGGACCTGGTGGTCCTCGGCGATGTGAGCGTGGGCGGGACCACCCCGGCCGCGGTGCTGGTCGCGGCGCTGTGCGGGACGGACGCCTCGGTGGTCACCGGGCGGGGCGGAGAGCCGATCGACGACCTGGCGTGGATGCGCAAGTGCGCGGCGATCCGGGACGCGCTGCGGCGGGCACGGCCGGTGCTCGGCGACCAGTTGCAGCTGCTGGCGACGGTGGGCGGGGCCGACCTGGCCGCGATCACCGGCTTCCTGCTCCAGTGCGCGGTGCGCAAGCTCCCGGTGATCCTCGACGGGGTCGTCTCGGCCGCGTGCGCCCTGGTGGGCCAGCGGGTCGCCTTCCGCGCGCCGGACTGGTGGCTGGCGGGGCAGAGCAGCGGGGAGCCGGGGCAGGCCAAGGCGCTGGACCGGATGGCCCTGGAGCCGCTGCTGGACCAGGGCGTGACGGTCGGCGAGGGGGCGGGCGCCCTGCTGGCCCTGCCGCTGGTGCAGGCCGCGGCGGCACTGGCGGCCGAGCTGCCGGAGGCGACCGGGCCGAGGGAGTCGACCGAGCCGACGGAGCCGACCGGGCGCGTGGAGAAGGAGAAGGAGGAAGGGGACCTGTCTCCCGAGGGCCGGGGAATCTGACCGTACGGGTGAATAAGAGCGGTTCGCCGGGGCGGCACCCATATGATCGTTCCTCATGGGAGATGCCCGAATCGCGGCGTGTGAGGAGCGGGCGCCGGTTCGCGCGTCCGGGGCGGACCGGCCGACCGGTCCCACCGCGCGCCGGGCCGCCGCCCTCGCCGTCTGGTACCTGCGGGCGGTCGCGTTCGTCAACTTCCTCAGCGCGGTGTGGGTGTCGCTCGGCCAGGACGTGCGGCGCCACAACCAGGAGAACCTGTTCACGCCGTACCTGCTGACCGCCGGCTTCGCCTCCGGCGTCTTCACGGCGTTCCTCGCCGTCACCATGCGGCGCCGCAAGCGGGCCGCCTGGATCCTGAACCTCGGGCTCAGCGGTCCGTTCCTCGCGCTGTTCGCCTTCGCCATGGCCTTCCCGGAGATCCGCTCCAGCGCGCAGAACTGGGTCTCGCTCGCCCTGACCGCCGCCTTCGTCGCCGCCCTGCTGCTCGGGCGGCGCGAGTTCTACGCCCGCGGCGACCGCGCCAACCCGAAGTTGGCCGCCGCCGTCGCCGCGGTCGGCCTGCCGGTGGCCTCCGCCCTGGCCACACTGCTGGTCACGGTCACCAACCAGGCGGCGGACGCCTCCCGTTCGACGTACCTCCAGCGCTGGCACTACGGCACGCTGCGGCTGCTCTCGCTCGCCTCCCCCGAGTCCCGCTTCCCCGGCATCGACACCCCGAACTGGGCGGACGTCTGCGTCAACGTCCTGTCCACCGCCCTCGTCCTCGCCGTCCTGTACGCCGCCTTCCGCTCCCGCCGCGCCGTCGACCCGCTGACCGTGGAGGACGCCAAGCGGCTGCGCGAGCTGCTGGACCGGCACGGCGAGCGGGACTCGCTCGGCTACTTCGCGCTGCGCCGCGACAAGAGCGCCGTCTTCTCGCCGACCGGCAAGGCCGCCGTCGCCTACCGCGTGGTGGGCGGGGTGTCGCTGGCCTCCGGCGACCCGGTCGGCGACGTGGAGGCGTGGCCCGGCGCGATCGAGCCGTGGCTGGCCGAGGCACGGGCGCACGGCTGGATCCCGGCCGTGATGGGCGCGAGCGAGGAGGCCGGCACGGTGTACGCGCGGCACGGGCTGGACGCGCTGGAGCTCGGCGACGAGGCCGTGGTGGACGTCGCCGAGTTCACCCTGGAGGGGCGGGCGATGCGCACCGTGCGGCAGGCCCGCAACCGGGTGCGGCGGGCCGGGTACACCGTGCGGATCCGGCGGCACGAGGACATTCCGGCCGACGAGATGGCGTACCTCGTCCAGCGGGCCGACGACTGGCGCGACGGGCCCACCGAACGCGGCTTCAGCATGGCGCTGGGCCGGCTCGGCGACCCGGAGGACGGCCGGTGCGTGATGCTGGAGTGCCACGACGCGCGGGGGGATCTCAGGGCGCTGCTGTCCTTCGTGCCCTGGGGGCCGCGCGGGCTGTCCCTCGACCTCATGCGCCGGGACCGGCACGCCGAGAACGGGCTCGTGGAGTTCATGGTGATCGAACTGCTCGGCCGCGCCGGCGAGATCGGGATCACCCAGGTGTCGCTCAACTTCGCCATGTTCCGCTCGGTCTTCGAACGTGGTGCGCGCCTCGGGGCCGGGCCGGTGCTGAGGCTGTGGCGTTCGCTGCTGGGCTTCTTCTCCCGCTGGTGGCAGATCGAGTCGCTGTACCGCGCCAACGCGAAGTACCGGCCGGTGTGGGAGCCCAGGTTCCTGCTCTTCGAGAAGAGCGCGGACCTGCCCCGCATCGGCCTGGCGTCGGCGCGCGCGGAGGGGTTCGTCGGGGTGCCGGGCCTGCCGAAGTGGCCGCGCCGCGGGCACCTGGAGAGACAGCGATGAGGAACACCGGATGAAGAGGCTCGCCCGCTGGGCCCGCGCCGAATGGGGGCTCGTGCTCGGCGCCGTGCGCGGGCCGCTGCTCGAGCGGCGCCTGCGGGCGGTCCCGATGACACTGGCGGCGGTGTGCCTGACGGCCCTGCTGCAGGTGGTGCAGAACCGGCCTTGGGGCTACCACCTCATCCAGCACCTCGGCGCGGTGCGCGCCGAGGACCCGCTGTGGCTCGGCCTGCTGCGCACCCCGCTGTCGCTGTTCGTCCCCGCGCTGGACCTGCCCGTGTGGGGCGCGCTGGCGCAGGTCCTGTTCGTGTTCGGGATCGGCGAGATCTGCCTGGGCCGCCGCCGCACGCTCGCCCTCGCCTACGTCGCCACGCTCGCCGGCACCCTGTACGCGCGCCTGGGCATCGCGCTGGGCCCGCACCGGCCCTTCGGCCTGCCCGGCACCTACGCCCACGTGGTGGACACCGGCCCGTCGGCGGCGGTGGTCGGCCTCGCCGTCTACCTCGCCTGGCGCTACGGCGCGTACGTCACGGCGGGCGCGGTGACCCTGGCGATGACGCTGGAGGTCGGCCTCAAGGAGAACCTGGCCGGCAAGGAGCACATGGCCGCGATCATCGGCGTGGGCCTGATGTGCCTGCTCTCGGCGGCCGGCGAACGCCATCCGTACGGACGCCGGCCACAACCCGCTTCCGCCCGGCCCCCGGTGACCTGACGCCCCATCCGCACGGCCGGCCTCCTCGCGGGATCCGGCGCCCTGAGCGCTCGCCAGGGCGCTCCCCCGGCAGTCCGGCCGGCTCGGCCGCGCACCCCTACTCGGCCACCAGCCCGGTGCCCCAGGCCCATCGGCCCCACCGCCCACCGGGTCCGAGGAGCGACCGGACTCCGGACCCGAGGAGCGACCGGACTCCGGAGCCCGGCCACTCCGCCCATCCCGGCAGGACCGGTCGCCGGTCCCGGCACGACCGGCCGTCCGCCCCAGGCGGACCGGCCGCCCATCCCGGCAAGACCGGCCGCCGATCCCAGGCAGGTGGGCCGCCGTCCCAGGCGGACCGGCCGTCCGCCCCAGCGGCGCGGCCGCTCACCTGGACCCGGGAGTCCGGCCGGCTCGGCCGCGCACCCCTACCCGACTACCGACCACCAAGCCGGAAGCCCAGGCCCATCGGCCCCACCCACCGAGACCGAGGAGTGGCCGGACTTCGGAGCCCGGCCACTCCGCCCATCCCGGCAGGACCGGTCGCCCGCCCCAGCGGCACGGCCGTTCACCCGGACCCGGCGGCCTAGCCCCTCACCCCGGCCCGGCAGCGCGACCGCTCACCCCCGCCCCGCGGCCTCACCGCTCACCCGGGCCCGGGCCCCGGCCCGCATCCGGGAGTTGGGCAGGGGTGGTGTCCGGTTTGCCGCCGATCCAGTCCTGGATCGCGCGGCGGGGCCGCGACCAGCGGCGGTCGTGGCGGTAGGCGCGCAGGCCGGCGCGGGCCCGGGCGCGCGGGCGGCGCCGGTAGAAGCGCCGGGCCCAGTACGAGCCGGGCCGGGCCAGCCGGACCGCGCCGATCAGCGCCACGAAGGGCACGATCACGCCGAACAGGGCGATCCGCCCCTTGCCCTTGCTCAGCGCCACCAGCGAGAACACGAAGTTCACCGCCACGCTGAGGATGACCGTCCCGCGGTCCTGGAGCTCGGACGCGGACATCTCGTTGACGCCGAACGGGGAGAACCCGGCCAGCATCAGCCCGACCAGGGCCGCCGTCACCACGACGACCTCCACGCTCTTGCGGCCCGCCTCGGTCCAGTAGACGTCGTCCAGGTGCAGGATCAGCGCGAACTCGTCGAGGACGAGACCCGCGCCGATGCCGAAGACGACCGCGAAGGCGTCCGCGCCGAACCCGTGCCTGCTGCTGGCGACCGCGCCGAACCCGCCGAACACCGTGAGGACGACACCGGGCACCACGTGGTGGATGTGCAGCCCGCCGGCCTTGACGTTGCCGAACGGGCCCTTCCCCGCGCGGATCAGACGGGTGATGACCCGGGTGACCACGAACGTGGACACGAAGGCGCCGAGGGCCAGGAGCAGGGGCAGCTTGCCGGGTTCGACAATGTTGCGGTACAGCCAGTGCCCCATGTGGGCAGTTTGCACCCTGAGCACCGCGTTCGCCCACGGGCGGCCGCCAGGGGGCGCGCGGGGCTGCCGTAGTCTGCCCGCGTGTCCGCCCCCTCGCGCCCCTCGCCGTCCGACGCGCTGCACGGCCTCCGTTTCGCGTTCGGCACCCTCACCGTCCTGCCGGTCCGGGTGAGCCGCTGGGACCGCCCCGCCGCGCGCGGCGGGATGCTGTGCGCGCCGCTCGCCGGGCTCGTGGTCGCCCTGGCCGCCGCGGGCGCCGGCCTGCTGCTGCTCTTCCTGGGCGCCGGGACCCTGACCGCCGCCGTCGCCACCGCCGCCGTGCCCGCCGTGCTCACCCGCGGCCTCCACCTGGACGGGCTCGCCGACACCGCGGACGGTCTGGGCAGCGGCAAGCCCGCCGAGGACGCGCTGCGGATCATGAAGCAGTCGGACATCGGCCCCTTCGGCGTGATCACGCTCGTGTTCGTCCTGCTGGCGCAGGTGGCCGCCCTGTCCCACGCGTACGGACACTCCTGGTCCCGGGGCGCCCTCGCCGCCGTCGTGGCGGCGGTGACCGCCCGGCTGGCCCTGACGCTGGCCGCCCGCGCGGGGGTGCCCGCCGCCCGCCCGGAGGGGCTCGGCGCGGCGGTGGCCGGCGTGGTGCCGGTGCCGGGCGCGCTGGCTGCCGCCCTCGCCGTCCTGGCCGCCGCCACCGCGGCCGGCGCGGCGCTCGGCCCGCGCACCGCCGCGCTCGCCGCGGTCGCGGTGCTCGCCGCCCTGGCCGCCGCCGAACTCCTCCTGCGGCACTGCTCGCGCCGCTTCGGGGGCGTGACCGGCGACGTCTTCGGCGGCATCGCGGAGACGGCGGCCACCACCGCCCTCGTCGTCCTGTCACTGGGCTGAGCCGTTCCGCCACCGCACCGGGCCGTTCCGCCACCGCACCGGGCCGTTCCCTCACCGGCGGGCCGAGCCGCCACCGGCCGGGCCGTCCTCCCACCACCGGATGGTTCGCCACCGGCCGAGCCGTCCCGTACCCGCCGGGCCGTTCCGCCACCCGCCGAGCCGTCGTGTCACCGGCGGCCCGTTCTGTCACCGCGCTGAAACGGATCGCGCGCACGGCCCCTGCCCCGCCCCGTCCTTGGCTAGCCTGAGCCGCCGAAACGGACAGCGATCACGATCGGGGGACGTCCGTGCCGAAGCTGCGCCGCGCCACGGCCTGGCTCATCGACTTCGCGCTGGTGGCCGCGGTGGCCTCCGCGCTCGCCGTGCTCACCTTCCACCGCGTCTCGGCCCTCGTCGCCGACGTGCCCGGCCTCGCCACACGCGGCGGCTGGGACCTGCTCGCCTCGCGCGGCGACGTCGTCGGCGCCTCGGAGCGGCTGGGGCTGTCGCTGTGGGACGAGACGGTGCTGTACGTCGAGGAGGCCTTCGGGCTGCTGGTGCTGATCACCTTCGGCTACCAGTGGGCGTGCCTGGCCCTGACCGGCCGGACCGCCGGCAAGGCACTGCTCGGACTGAAGGTCGCGCCGGTCCTCCCGGACCGCGCGCGCCGCGCCGCGGCCCTGCGGGCAGCGGTCACCACGGCTGCAGACGTGGCCGTGTACGCCGTGGCCTGCGTGCTGCTCGTCGAGGGCGAGTTCGTGCTCTCGGTGCTGGTGTGGGCGGTGGCCGTGGCGCTCTTCCTGCTCAACGCGGTGCCGGTGCTCCTGCCGGGCAGGCGCTCCCTGGCCGACCGGCTGGCGCGCACCACGGTCGCCCCCTGAGCGGTGGGCCGCCGAACCTCCTCCGCGAACAGGCGTGTTGGGCCTGTTCGCCACCCGCACACGACCATGCGGCGACCACCCGGCGACCGCGGCACCGCCGCCGAGTGAACGACCGGGCGGCCGATCGGCGCAGCAACGCGCGTAGGCTCGTGCCGGGTGTTTGCCTGCCCGGGTGAGTACCGCGCCACGAAGGGGTTCTAGGGTCGGTCACCGGGCCCGGTCGACCCACCCCGTATTCGGCCACCACATTTCATAGGGAAGCGAGATTTCACCACCGTGACTGCTCTCACTCTCAGCACCGCCGCGGCGCCCGGCCTGCGGGCCGACGCGATCGTGATCGGGGTCGCCAAGGGCACGAAGGGCCCGGTCGTCGCGCCGGGCGCCGAGTCCGTCGACAAGGCCTACGACGGCAGGCTCGCCGGCGTCCTGGAGACCCTCGGCGCCTCGGGTGCCGAGGGCGAGGTGACGAAGCTGCCCGCGCCCTCCGGCTTCAAGGCCCCGCTCGTGCTCGCGGTGGGGCTCGGCGCGGAGCCCGAGAAGGACGCCGGGTACGACGGCGAGGCGCTGCGCCGGGCCGCCGGTGTCGCGGCCCGCGCCCTGGCCGGGACGAAGAAGGCCGCCTTCGCGCTGCCGCTGGTGGACGCCGCCGACGCCGGCGCGGCCGGCGAGGGCGCGTTGCTCGGCGCGTACTCCTTCGACACGTACAAGGAGAACGGCAAGGACGCCAAGGCGCGGGGCGGCAAGGCGCCGCTCGCCGAGGTCGTGCTGCTCGGCGGCAAGCCCCGCGACCGGGCCTTCAAGGCCGCCGTGGAGCGCGCCGCTGCCGTCGCCGAGGAGCTCAACCGCGCCCGCGACCTGGTCAACACCCCGCCGAACGACCTCAACCCGGCCGCCTTCGCCGCCATCGCGCAGGACGCGGCCAAGGCCAACGGCCTGAAGATCCAGGTGCTCGACGAGAAGGCGCTCGCCAAGGGCGGCTACGGCGGCATCCTCGGCGTCGGCGCCGGCTCCGCCTCGGCCCCGCGGCTGGTGAAGCTGTCGTACACCAGCCCCAAGGCGAAGAAGCACCTGGCGCTGGTCGGCAAGGGCATCACCTACGACTCGGGCGGCATCTCCCTGAAGCCGGCCGGCCACAACGAGACGATGAAGTGCGACATGAGCGGCGCCGCCGCCGTGTTCGCGGCCGTCGTCGCGGCCGCCCGCCTGGGCCTGGAGGTCAACGTCACCGGCTGGCTGGCGCTGGCCGAGAACATGCCCTCGGGTTCCGCCACCCGTCCGGGTGACGTACTGCGGATGTTCAGCGGCAAGACGGTGGAGGTGCTCAACACCGACGCCGAGGGCCGCCTGGTCCTGGCGGACGCGCTGTGGGCCGCCTCCCTGGAGAAGCCGGACGCCATCGTGGACGTGGCGACGCTGACCGGCGCGATGGTGCTGGCCCTCGGCAACCGCACCTTCGGCGTCATGGCCAACGACGACGCGTTCCGCACGGCGATCCACGAGGCCGCCGAGGAGGTCGGCGAGGAGGCCTGGCCGATGCCGCTGCCCGAGCACCTGCGCAAGGGCATGGACTCCCCCACCGCCGACATCGCCAACATGGGCGAGCGCATGGGCGGCGGCCTGGTCGCCGGCCTGTTCCTGCGCGAGTTCATCGGCGAGGGCATCACGTGGGCGCACCTGGACATCGCGGGCCCGGCCTTCAACGAGGGCGGCCCGTTCGGCTACACGCCCAAGGGCGGTACGGGCTCGGCGGTTCGCACGCTGGTGCGGCTGGCGGAGCTCACGGCCGCGGGTGACCTGGGCTGAGGTTCCCTCCAGTGCCGTGACGGCCCCGGGTGCCTTGCGCGCCCGGGGCCGTTCCGTCCCCTCACCCGGCGCGGGTGTCGTGCCTCACACCGCGGCCCCGCGTCTCGTTCGTCCCCGACAAGTGCGAAGATGGGCGTCGGCAGGACAGGGCCCCCCTTTAAGGGCCGAAGCACAAGCGGCCGGACACCAGCCGCCCGCCGGTCACCGACGACCGGTCTACGGCGCACATGCATGGAGGACGTGACGTGGCGAACGACGCCAGCACCGTTTTCGACCTAGTGATCCTCGGCGGTGGTAGCGGTGGTTACGCCGCGGCCCTGCGCGGGGCGCAGCTGGGCCTGGACGTCGCCCTGATCGAGAAGGACAAGGTCGGCGGTACCTGCCTGCACCGGGGTTGCATCCCCACCAAGGCCCTGCTGCACGCGGGCGAGATCGCCGACCAGGCCCGCGAGAGCGAGCAGTTCGGCGTCAAGGCCACCTTCGAGGGCATCGACGTCCCGGCCGTCCACAAGTACAAGGACGACGTGATCTCGGGCCTCTACAAGGGCCTGCAGGGGCTCATCGCCTCCCGCAAGGTGACCTACATCGAGGGCGAGGGCCGGCTGTCCTCCCCCACCTCCGTCGACGTGGGCGGGCAGCGGATCCAGGGCCGTCACGTCCTCCTGGCGACCGGCTCCGTGCCGAAGTCCCTGCCGGGTCTGGAGATCGACGGCAACCGCATCATCTCCTCCGACCACGCCCTCGTGCTGGACCGCGTGCCGCAGTCCGCGATCATCCTGGGCGGCGGCGTGATCGGCGTGGAGTTCGCCTCCGCGTGGAAGTCCTTCGGCTCCGACGTCACGATCATCGAGGGCCTCAAGCACCTCGTCCCGGTCGAGGACGAGAACAGCTCCAAGCTGCTGGAGCGCGCCTTCCGCAAGCGCGGCATCAAGTTCAACCTGGGCACCTTCTTCCAGAAGGCCGAGTACACCCAGAACGGGGTCAAGGTCACCCTCGCCGACGGCAAGGAGTTCGAGGCGGAGGTCCTGCTCGTCGCGGTCGGCCGCGGCCCGGTCTCCCAGGGCCTGGGCTACGAGGAGGCCGGGGTCGCCATGGACCGCGGCTACGTCCTCGTCGACGAGTACATGCGCACCAACGTCCCGACCATCTCCGCCGTCGGTGACCTCGTCCCCACGCTCCAGCTCGCGCACGTCGGCTTCGCCGAGGGCATCCTGGTGGCGGAGCGTCTGGCCGGTCTGAAGACCGTTCCGGTCGACTACGACGGTGTCCCGCGGGTGACGTACTGCCACCCGGAGGTCGCCTCCGTCGGCATCACCGAGGCCAAGGCCAAGGAGATCTACGGCGCGGACAAGGTCGTCGCTCTGAAGTACAACCTGGCGGGCAACGGCAAGAGCAAGATCCTGAAGACCGCGGGCGAGATCAAGCTCGTCCAGGTCAAGGACGGCGCCGTGGTCGGCGTCCACATGGTCGGCGACCGCATGGGCGAGCAGGTCGGCGAGGCTCAGCTGATCTACAACTGGGAGGCGCTGCCGGCCGAGGTGGCCCAGCTCATCCACGCCCACCCGACGCAGAACGAGGCGCTCGGCGAGGCCCACCTGGCGCTGGCCGGCAAGCCCCTGCACTCCCACGACTGACGCCTCAGTCATCGGGCGCGACGACCACAGACTTCCGTAATTCGTTAGGAGCAACCGAAACCATGGCGGTTTCCGTAACCCTTCCGGCGCTCGGCGAGAGCGTCACCGAGGGCACTGTCACCCGCTGGCTGAAGGCCGAGGGCGAGCGCGTCGAGGCCGACGAGCCGCTGCTCGAGGTGTCGACCGACAAGGTCGACACCGAGATCCCCTCGCCCGCCGCCGGTGTGCTGGCCTCCATCAAGGTCGCCGAGGACGAGACCGTCGAGGTCGGCGCCGAGCTGGCCGTCATCGACGACGGCTCCGGCGCCCCCGCGGCCGCTCCGGCCCCGGCCGCCGAGGCCGCCCCGGCCCCCGCCCCGACGCCCACGGCCGCCCCGGCCGCGCAGGCCCCGGCCGCCCCCTCCACCGAGCAGGCCGCCCCCGCCCCGGCGCCGACCGCCGACGCCACCGCCGGCGGGTCCTCCGCCGAGGGCACGGACGTGGTCCTGCCCGCGCTCGGCGAGTCCGTCACCGAGGGCACCGTCACCCGCTGGCTGAAGTCGGTCGGCGACTCCGTCGAGGCCGACGAGCCGCTGCTCGAGGTCTCCACGGACAAGGTCGACACCGAGATCCCGGCGCCCACCTCCGGTGTGCTGCTCGAGATCGTGGTCGGCGAGGACGAGACCGCCGAGGTCGGCGCCAAGCTCGCCGTCATCGGCGCCCCGGGTGCCGCTCCCGCTGCCGCCCCGGCCCCCGCCGCCCCGGCTCCGGCCGCGGCTCCGGCTCCCGCGCCCACCGCCCCGGCTCCGGCTCCGGCCGCGGCTGCCCCGGCGCCCGCTCCGGCGGCGCCCGCGGCTCCGGCTCCCGCGCCCACCGCCCCGGCCCCGGCCCCGGCCCCGCAGGCTCCGGCCCCGCAGGCTCCGGCTCCGGCCCCGCAGCAGGTCACCCCGGCCCCCGCGCCGGCCCCGGCCCCGGCCGCGGCTCCCGCCGCCCCGGCCGCCGCCCAGCCGACCGACGAGGGCGCCTACGTCACCCCGCTGGTGCGCAAGCTTGCCGCCGAGAACGGCGTCGACCTGTCCACCGTCAAGGGCACCGGCGTCGGCGGCCGCATCCGCAAGCAGGACGTCCTGGCCGCCGCCGAGGCCGCCAAGGCCGCCGCCCCGGCTCCCGCGGCCGCCCCGGCCGCCGCCCGCAAGGCGCCGGTCCTCGAGGTCTCCCCGCTGCGCGGCCAGACCGTGAAGATGCCGCGGATCCGCAAGGTCATCGGCGACAACATGGTCAAGGCCCTGCACGAGCAGGCCCAGCTGTCCTCCGTGGTCGAGGTCGACGTGACCCGCCTGATGCGGCTGCGCGCCCAGGCGAAGGACTCCTTCGCCGCGCGCGAGGGCGTCAAGCTCTCCCCGATGCCGTTCTTCGTCAAGGCGGCCGCGCAGGCGCTGAAGGCCCACCCGGTCATCAACGCCCGGATCAACGAGGCCGAGGGGACCATCACCTACTTCGACACCGAGCACATCGGTATCGCGGTGGACTCCGAGAAGGGCCTGATGACCCCGGTCATCAAGAACGCCGGCGACCTCAACATCGCCGGCATCGCCAAGGCCACGGCCGAGCTGGCGGGCAAGGTCCGGGGCAACAAGATCACTCCGGACGAGCTGTCCGGCGCGACCTTCACCATCTCCAACACCGGTTCGCGCGGCGCGCTGTTCGACACGATCATCGTGCCGCCGGGTCAGGTCGCGATCCTCGGCATCGGCGCCACCGTCAAGCGCCCCGCCGTCATCGAGACCGAGGAGGGCACGGTCATCGGCGTCCGCGACATGACGTACCTGACCCTGTCCTACGACCACCGTCTGGTGGACGGCGCCGACGCCGCCCGCTACCTGACGGCGGTCAAGGCGATCCTGGAGGCCGGCGCCTTCGAGGTCGAGCTGGGCCTCTGACCCGACCACAGGATCCGCTCGGTCCGCAGGGACCACGGCTGTACGGCGCCCCCGTCCGGAGCTTTCCGGGCGGGGGCGCCGCGTTCGCCGCGTCTCGCACTGCGGACGTGTAAGTCTCGTCTCACCTGCGTGAAAGCACCCCCGCGCGCCCTTCCGGCGGGGCGAACCCGCCGTATTGTCTAAGCGTCGAACGCCCCCGGGGGCCAGTGGGGCCCCTCCCTAAGGAGCCCGCCATGACCGCGCCCGTCGTCCACTCGCTGCGCGAGCAGATCCGCGAGCACATCGTGGAGGGGATCGTCAGCGGGCGCTGGAAGCCGGGCGAGCGGATCGTGGAGCGGCGGATCGCCACGGAGCTGGAGGTCAGTCAGACGCCGGTCCGTGAGGCGCTGCGGGAGCTGGAGTCGCTGCGGCTGATCGAGTCGGCGCCGAACAAGGGCGTACGGGTACGGAATCTGACCGCCGCCGATCTGGAGGAGAGCTACCCGGTGCGGGCGGGGCTGGAGGCCATCGCGGCGGAGCTGGCGGCTGAGCGGCTGGCCGAGGACTGCTCGGCGCTGGAGCCGCATGTCGCCGCGCTGTACGAGGCCGACCGGGCGTCGGACGGTACGGGGCAGGTGCGGCACACGGTGGGCTTCCACCGGGAGCTGGTGCGGGCGGCCGGCAACTCCGTGCTGCTGCACACCTGGGAGGGGCTGGGGATCGAGGTCTTCACCGCGCTGTCCATCCGGTGGCTGGGGACGGTTCAGCAGTCCTACGCCGAGGAGCACGAAGAGCTGGTCCAGGCGTTCCGCCGCCGTGACCCACGCATCGCGGACCTGGTCAAGTCCCACGTCCTCGGCTGCGCGCCCCGCCCCTGATCTCAGGGCCCGCCACTTCTTCCCCCCACCCGGGGCGGCCCACCCGGGGCTCCGCCCCGGCCCTCGCCCACCCAACCCACCCAACTCGGCGGGCCAAACGGCCCCACCCCGGGGCTCCGCCCCGAACCTCGCCCACCCAACCCACCCGACTCGGTAGGCGAAAGGGCTCCGCCCACCGGGGCCCCGCCCCGGCCCCGGCGGGGGCTGCGCCCCCTGCACCCCGGTAGCCCCAGGCCGATCCCTTCGCGAGGCAGCGCCACCTGACCCACCGACGACCGAACAGGGATCCGGGACCGAAACCCAGAGGACGAAACGCCTCCCCCACCGAGACGGGCGGCCCGAACGGGCAAGGGCTGGGGCACAGCCCCCACCAGGGCCGGGGGGCGGAACCCCAAGGGGCGGGGCTCCGACCCTCACCGAGTCACGGCCCGGACGGGCAAGGGACGGGGGCATCCCCGGGGGGTAAGCCCCCTTGGCCTACCGAGACGGGGGGTTGGGCGGGCAAAGGCTGGGCCGCAGCCCCCACCGGGGCCCGGGGTGGAGCCCCGAGGGGCGGGGCTCCTTCCCTCACCGACACGGGCGGCCAGGGCGGGCAAGGGACGGGGCATCCCAGGGACAGGACCCCTCGGCCTACCGAGACGGGTGGGCTGGGTGGGCAAAGGCATGGGGTGCAGCCCCCACCGGGGCCGGGGCGGAACCCCGAGGGCCGAGACGGGCGGCCGGGGCCGGTGCAGGGTGCCGGGGGGCAGTCGAGCAACCCGGCGCTCACCTGGGGAAACCGTTCGAAAATGCGGCACCCGGTGCCTGCCCCAACGGCACCGCGTGCCGACTTTCTCGGAATCGAGAGGTTTTGCCTCTCAACCCTTTGATCGATCATCGATCAGGGAGTTATTGTCGCCGACGGGCTTCCACCGAGGCCCCAGCCCTGTCCTGCCAAAGACCAAGGGCACCCCCGAACCCTTACCGATGAGGGAACCCCCTTCGACTGAGGAAGGCGGCGACATGACCGACCCCCACGCCATCAGGCCGAGCGAGCTCGACCAGCTCCCGGACCGGGACCCCGAGGAGACCGCCGAGTGGCAGGCCTCCCTGGACGCCGTCGCGAAGGCGGCGGGCCCGCACCGGGCGGCCTACCTGATGCGCCGCACGCTGGAGCGCGCGGAGGGCACCGGGGTCGCCCTGCCCAGGCTGCTCGAGACGGACTACGTCAACTCCATCCCCACGGCCGCCGAGCCCGCCGTTCCCGGTGACGAGGCCATGGAGGCCCGTATCACCGCCTGGAACCGGTGGAACGCGGCCGCGATGGTCACCCGCGGCGCCAAGTACGGCGTCGGCGGCCACATCGCCACCTTCGCCTCCGCGGCCTGGCTCTACGAGACCGGCTTCAACCACTTCTTCCACGGCAAGGAGCGCGACGGCTCCGGCGACCAGCTCTACATCCAGGGCCACGCCTCCCCCGGCATCTACGCCCGCGCCTTCCTCGACGGCCGCCTGTCCGAGCAGCAGCTCGACAACTTCCGCCAGGAGGCCGGCGGCAACGGCCTGCCGTCGTACCCGCACCCGCGCCGCCTGCCCTGGCTGTGGGAGTTCCCCACCGTCTCCATGGGCCTCGGTCCGCTCTCCGCGATCTACCAGGCCCGCTTCAACCGCTACCTCACCAGCCGCGGCATCAAGGACGTCTCGTCCTCGCACGTGTGGGCCTTCCTCGGCGACGGCGAGATGGACGAGCCGGAGTCCACCGCGGCCCTGGCGCTCGCCGCCCGCGAGGAGTTGGACAACCTCACCTTCGTCATCAACTGCAACCTCCAGCGCCTGGACGGCCCGGTCCGCGCCAACTTCAAGATCGTGCAGGAGCTGGAGGCCCAGTTCCGCGGCGCCGGCTGGCACGTGGTCAAGACGCTGTGGGGCTCGGCCTGGGACGAGCTGTTCCAGCTCGACACCACGGGCGCGCTGGTCCGCCGGCTGCGCGAGGTCCCGGACGCGCAGGTGCAGACGTACCAGACGCGCGACGCCGCCTACATCCGCGAGGACTTCTTCGGCAAGGACCCGGCGCTCGCCGAGATGGCGAAGCTGCTGAGCGACGACAAGATCCTCGAGTGCTTCCACTTCTCCCGCGGCGGCCACGAGCCCCGCAAGGTGTACGCCGCGTACAAGGCCGCCCTTGAGTACAAGGGCGCCCCCACGGTGATCCTGGCCCAGACGGTCAAGGGCCACACCCTCGGTGCGGGCTTCGCCTCGAAGAACGCCAACCACCAGATGAAGAAGCTGACGGTGGACGAGTTCAAGGCGATGCGCGACCGCCTCGGACTGCCCATCAAGGACAGCGACTTCATCGACGGCCAGGTCCCCTACGGCCACCCCGGCGCCGACTCGCCCGAGGTGCGCTACCTCCAGGAGCGCCGCGCGGCCCTCGGCGGCCCGGCCCCGGCCCGCCGCGTGCACCCGGTGCCCGCGCTGCCCATGCCGGCCGACAAGGCGTTCGCCGCCTTCGACAAGGGCTCCGGCTCGCAGAACGTGGCGACGACGATGGCCTTCGTCCGCCTGGTCAAGGACCTGGTCCGCGACAAGGAGACGGGCAGGCGCTGGGTGCCGATCGTCCCCGACGAGGCGCGCACCTTCGGCATGGAGTCGCTGTTCCCCTCGCTCGGCATCTACTCGCCCAAGGGTCAGACGTACGAGCCGGTCGACCGCGACCAGTTGATGTACTACAAGGAGGCGAAGAACGGCCAGATCCTCAACGAGGGGATCACCGAGGCCGGTTCGATGGCCGACTTCATCGCCGCGTCGACCGCGTACGCGACGCACGGCGAGGCGATGATCCCGTTCTACATCTTCTACTCGATGTTCGGCTGGCAGCGCACCGGCGACCAGTTCTGGCAGCTCGGCGACCAGCTCGGCCGCGGCTTCGTGGTGGGCGCCACCGCCGGCCGCACCACGCTGACGGGTGAGGGCCTCCAGCACGCGGACGGCCACTCGCCGGTGATCGCCGCGACCAACCCGGCGGCGCTGACGTACGACCCGGCGTTCGCGTACGAGATCGCGGTCATCGTCAAGGAGGGCCTGCGCCGCATGTACGGCGAGGCGGCGCCGGGCGAGGACCAGAACGTCTTCTACTACCTGACCGTCTACAACGAGCCGCTGCCGCAGCCGGCGAAGCCGTCCGCGGCGGGTGTGGACGAGGGCATCCTCAAGGGCCTGTACCGCTTCAACACGGCGGAGTCGGCGGGCCTTTCGGCCCCGGCGAACGCGCCGCGCATGCAGCTGCTGGGCTCGGGCACGGCGATCCACTGGGCGCTGAAGGCGCAGCGGATGCTGGCCGAGGAGTGGGGCGTGGCCGCCGACGTGTGGTCCGCGACCTCCTGGGGCGAGCTGCGCCGGGACGCGATGGAGGCCGACGCTGCGCTGCTGCGCGGCGAGGAGCGGGTGCCGTTCGTCCGCCGGGCGCTCCAGGGCGCCGAGGGCCCGGTGCTCGCGGTCTCCGACTACATGCGGCAGGTCCCGGACCAGATCGCGCAGTGGGTGGAGCAGGACTGGTCGTCGCTGGGCGCCGACGGCTTCGGCCTGTCGGACACCCGTGACGCGGCCCGCCGCCACTTCGGCGTCGACGCGGAGTCGATCGTCGTCGCGGCCCTGGCCCAGCTGGCCAGGCGCGGCGAGGTGAAGGCCTCCGCCGTCAAGGAGGCCCGGGAGAAGTACGGCCTGTAGGCGGTAGGAGCGGTTGTGGTGAAGGGGTACGGCGGTCGCCGTGCCCCTTCGCTGTCGGTGGCGCCGGGCATGATGGGCGCATGCGTGCCGCCCGCCTCATCAAGATGGTGCTGCTGCTCCAGTCCCGTCCGGCCATGACGGCCGCGGAGCTGGCCCGGGAGCTGGAGGTGTCGGAGCGGACGGTGACGCGGGACGCGCAGGCGCTGTCGGAGGCGGGGGTGCCGGTGTACGCGGACCGGGGGCGCGGTGGCGGGTACCGGCTGGTGGGCGGCTACCGCACGCGGCTGACAGGGCTGGCGCGCGGCGAGGCGGAGGCGCTGTTCCTGAGCGGGGTGCCGGGCGCGCTGCGGGAAATGGGGCTCCAGGACGCGGCGTCGGCCGCCCGTCTGAAGGTGTCGGCCGCCCTGCTGCCGTCGCTGAGGGACGCCTCCCGTACGGCGGCGCAGCGTTTCCACCTGGACGCGCCGGGCTGGTTCACGCGGCCGGAGACGCCGGGGCTGCTGCCGGCGGTGGCGGACGCGGTGTGGGACGACCGGCGGCTCACCGCGCGCTACCGGCGCGGCGAGGAGGAGGCCGTACGGGAGCTGGAGCCGTACGGGCTCGTACTCAAGGCGGGCGTCTGGTACCTGTGCGCCCGGGTGACGGGGCGGGGGTCCTTCCGGGTGTACCGCATCGACCGGTTCACGGCCGTGGAGCCGTCGGCCGCGGACGGCGGCGGGCGCTTCGAGCGGGACCCGGACTTCGATCTGCCGGCCTTCTGGGAGGAGCGGGCGGAGCAGTTCGCCCGCTCGATCCTGCGCGCCGAGGTGGTGGTGCGGCTGTCCGCGCGGGGCACGCGCCAGTTGCCGTACGCCGTGGATCCCGCGGCCGCGCGGGAGGCGCTGGCCGCAGCGGACGCCCCGGACGAGGCGGGCTGGGTGACGGTGACGGTCCCGGTGGAGTCGGAGGAGGTGGCCCACGCCCAGCTCACCTCGCTGGGCCCGGAGGCGGAGGTGCTGGCGCCGGCGTCCCTGCGGGCCCGTCTCGCGGCGGACGCGGCCCGGCTCGCCGCGCTGTACGGGGGGCGTGCAAGGCATGCGTAACGATCCGCCGTACTCCACGTGCGCCCCCTGGGGTGAGGGCCGATGCTTGACCCGTGATGGACGAGACGGAGTTCTGGGAGCTGATCGACGGCAGCCGGGAGGCCGCCGAGGGTGATGCGGAGGAGCAGGCCGACCTGCTCGTCGAACGGCTGCTCGACTGCGATCCCGAGCTGGTCCTGGACTTCGCCCGTCACTTCGAGTCCCGCTACAACCGCGCCTACCGCTGGGACCTGTGGGGCGCCGCGTGGGTACTGCTCGACGGGGCGAGCGACGACGCGTTCGACTTCTTCCGCTGCTGGCTGATCGGCCAGGGCCGGGAGGTGTTCGAGGGGGCCCTGCACGACCCGGACTCGCTGGCCGAGCTGCTGGAGGACTTCGACGAGGAGATCGACGGCGACGGCGAGGAGCTCGGGTACGCGGCCGACGAGGCCTACGAGCAGCTCACCGGCACCGTCGCCCCCGACCTCGGCATCCCGCCCGCCCCGGCGGAGCCGGAGGGCACGCCGCTCGACCTCGAGGACGACCGGCTGCTCGCGGAGCGCTACCCGCGACTGTGGCAGCGGTTCCGGGAGTAGCACCCGCACCGGGCGGTGCCGGCCGGGTCCCGTTCAGGCGGTCCCGTCAGGCGGTCCCGTTGGAGCGGTCCCGTCAGACGGTGCCGCCAGGCGGTGCCGTTCGGCCGGTGCCCTCAGTTCCTGCCCTGGAGCCGTGCCGCGGCCTCCCTGATGGCGGGCAGGCGCAGGGTGAGGGCGGCGCCGGGGCAGTTGGTCATGTAGCCGTCGGTGTGCCCGGCCAGGGCGGGGAGCAGGGCGGTGGTGCCCTCCCGGTAGCGGCTGTGCGCGTTGCTCGACATCAGCGTGACGCTCCCGCGCGGGTCGATGCCCGCCAGGCCCAGCTTCCAGGCGGCCAGCGCGGCGATCGCGTCGGTCATGGCGCGTGGCACCTCCGCCCCGGCGGGGAAGGTGCCGATGGCCGCGATGCCCGCGGTGCGGTGGTTGAAGCCCTGGGTGTGGGCGCCGGTGACGGCGCGGTCGACGCCGCCGGCCCGGCCCTCGTAGATGGTGCCGCAGCGGTCGACGAGGAAGTTGTAGCCGATGTCGTCCCAGCGGCGCGCGCCGGTCTGGCCGGCGTAGAGGTGGCGGATGATGCGCGGGGTGTCGGCGCAGGAGTAGCCGTTGGGCGAGTCGGTGTGGTGAAGGAAGACGGCGACGACCTTGTCGTCGTAGCGCGGCGGCGGCTGCGCGTGCCGTGCGCCGGAGTCCAGCCAGGCGGTGCGGGGCACGATCCGCGGCCGGGGCGCGCCGTGGACGGCGGCGCCGTCCGGGCGGGCGCCGGTCACCCGCGCGGGCGCCCAGGCGGGCGCGGAGACGGATACGGCACGGTCGGTGCCGTATCCGTACAGCAGCAGGGCGCCGGCGGCGCAGGCCACCGGCAGACAGCACAGCAGCGCCACGGCGGCGCGGCGCGGCGGTCCCGGGCGCCGTGCCCCGGTCCGCCGCGCTTCTCCCAGAGCACGCATGTGATCACTCTCGGCCCCTGCCGCCCCGTCCGCGATGTGTGTTGTGCCACCCGGTGGAACCATCGTCCTGGTCAGGGACGTTTCTGTGGGTACACGTACACGTGGCCGGTTCCCGGACCCACGTGCGTGTGGCTGATCACTGGACCCGTCCCCCACGTACTTGAGGGTCCGAGAGAAAGGCGGCGTGCGTGGACCTGCTGGACCTCCTGCTGTTGCTGGTGATCGTCGCCTACGCCGCGTCCGGGTACCGGCGCGGGCTGGTCGCCGGATGTGTCTCGCTGGCCGGGTTCGTCGGCGGCGCGGTCGTCGGCGTGTGGATCCTGCCCTGGGTCATGGGCCTGGTCACACGCGGGTCGACGACGGCGACGGTCACGGCCGTGCTCACCGTGCTGGTCCCGGCGGTGGTGGGGCACGAGCTGGCGGGCCGGCTCGCGCTGCGGCTGCGCCGGGAGCTGGACCGCGGGCCGCTGCGGGTGGCGGACGGCGTGGGCGGGGCCCTGGCCAACTCGGCGGCGGTGCTGATCGTGGCCTGGGTGGCCGCGAGCGTGCTCGGCGCGTCCTCCTCCCCGGTGGTGACGTCGGCGATACGCGACTCGACGCTGCTGGGGGCCGTGCAGCGGGCGATGCCGGACACGACTCCGGCGTGGTTCTCGCGGGCCACCTCCGCGCTGACCGAGGCGGGTTTCCCGCAGGTCTTCAACCCGTTCGAGAACGAGCCGGCGGCGGGTGTCGCCGCGCCCTCGGGCGACAGCGTGACGGCGAGCGCGACCAGCGCGGCCCGCCTGAGCACGGTCAAGATCGAGGGCTCGTCGGGCAACCAGGGCCGCGAGGGCAGCGGCTTCGTCTTCTCCCGGCAGCACGTGATGACGAACGCGCACGTGGTGGCCGGCATCGACGACCCGACGGTCCGCGTCGGCGGCGTCGGCCGGTGGTACGAGGCGCGGGTGGTCCTCTTCGACCCGGACCGCGACGTGGCCGTGCTGTACGTGCCCGGGCTGCGCGCCCCGGTCCTGAAGTTCGACGCCACGGCGGCGCGCGGGGACTCGGCGGTGGTCGCGGGCTATCCGCAGGACGGCTCGCTGAACCTCCAGGCGGCGACGGTGGCCAACCGGATCCAGGCGACCGGCCAGAACATCTACAACGACGCGACGGTCACGCGCGAGATCTACTCGATCCGCTCCACCGTCCGCCCCGGCAACTCCGGCGGCCCCCTGCTGACCACGCAGGGCCGGGTCTACGGCGTGGTGTTCGCCCGCTCCACCTCGGACAACGACACGGGGTACGTGCTGACGGCGGCCGAGGTGGCCGCGGACGCCCGCCGCGCGGCGCACGCGACCGCCCCGGTGGACACGGGCTCCCTGGTCACGTCGTGAGGCGACGGGCCATCAGCACGTCGTCGACGTAGGCGCCGTCCAGCCGGAACTCCTCCGGCTGGACGCCCTCCACCACGAACCCCTCGGACTCGTACAGGCGGCGGGCCGGGGTGTTGTGGCCCAGCACCCGCAGGCTGATCCGGCGGGCGCCCTGCCGCCGGGCCTCCTCCACGGCCGCCCGCAGCAGGGCGCGTCCGACGCCCTTGCCGCGCGCGTCGTCGGCGACGGCGAGCCCGCGGATCTGCCGTACGTGCGCGTTGGAGGCCAGTCCGGTGGGGGAGCCGAGGCGGATGTAGCCGACCAGCCGTCCGTCGAGTTCGGCGACGAGGTGGTCGCCGGGCCCCGACCGGGGCGTGAAGAAGGGTTCGTACGGCTGTGCGGGCCGCGGGCCGACCGCGTGCAGCGTGGACCAGGTGGCGCGGTCGAGGCGGCCGAGGGCGTCCTCGTCGTCGGGCGTGGCGGGGCGTATGTGCGGAGCCGGCATGAGGGTCACTGTACGGCGGTGACCGCGCCGCGCCCGAAGGGTTTCCGGCGCCCGGCGGGGCAGGATGGGCGCATGGAACACAGGCGAATCGCGGTGGCCGGCGCGTCCGGTCTGATCGGCAGCGCGCTGGTGCGGTCCCTGGCCGCGGACGGGCACGAGGTGGTGCGCCTGGTGCGCCGTTCGGCCCGCGGCGGGGACGAGGTGTCCTGGGACCCGGACAGGCAGTACGTGGACGCGGCGGGGCTCGCCGGGTGCGACGCGGTGGTGAACCTGGCGGGCGCGGGGGTGGGCGACCACCGCTGGACGGACGCGTACAAGCGCAAGATCCGGGACAGCCGGGTGCTCGGCACGGCGGCGCTCGCGGAGGCGGTGGCCTCGCTCGACACTCCCCCGCGCGTGTTCGTGAGCGGCAGCGCGATCGGCTTCTACGGCGACACGGGCGACCGGGCCGTGGACGAGGACGCGCCGCCCGGGGACGGTTTCCTGCCGCGGTTGTGCGTGGAGTGGGAGGAGGCGGCGGCGCCGGCGCAGGAGGCGGGCGTCCGGACGGTGTTCGCGCGCACCGGGCTGGTGGTGGCCCGCGGGGGCGGGGCGTGGGGGCGGCTGTTCCCGCTGTTCAAGGCGGGCCTGGGCGGGCGGCTGGGGAGCGGGGCGCAGTACTGGTCGTTCATCGCGCTGCACGACGAGGTGGCCGCGCTGCGCCATCTCCTGGACAGCGAGGGCCTTTCGGGGCCGGTGAACCTGACCGCGCCCGAGCCGCTGACGAACCGTGAGATCACGGCGGCGATGGGGCGGGTGCTGCGGCGGCCGGCGCCGTTCGCGGTGCCGGCGCCCGTACTGCGGGCGGTGCTCGGGGAGATGGCGGGGGACGTGCTGGGGAGCGCGCGGGTGGTGCCGAAGCGGCTGCTGGAGTCCGGGTTCTCCTTCGCGTTCCCGGGGATCGAGGACGCCCTCCGCGCGGCCCTGTGACGCCTGCCGCGCGGCCGTTGGACGCCTTGCGATCGTGGCCGCGGCGGCTTGCGATCGCATGCGACCGCCGTGCGACCGTGCCCTGCCCATGCGCGACTGTTCGTGACCGGTAACGGCCCTAACCTCGACCCGAACTCGGGTATTCCCAAGGCCTGTTGAGGGCATCACTGACCCACCGGCCGCGCAACCTCGAGGAGGGGCACGTGCTTGAGCCCGCGTACCAGGCGGATGTCGTCGTGGTGGGAGCCGGAGTCGCCGGACTCTCGGCGGCGCATCGGCTGATCAGCGCAGGAGTGACAACCGCAGTGCTGGAGGCCGCCCCTTACGTGGGTGGCCGCATGTCGACGGAGAAGGTCGACGGGTTCCGGCTCGACCGGATCGGGCAGCTGCTGTCCACGTCGTATCCCGAACTGGAGCTCAGTCCCGGCCTGGACGCGCTGGTGCTGCGCGCCTTCGCGCCGGGAGTCCTGCTGCACAGCGACGGGCGGCGCCTCCGCGCGGGCGCCCCGGCGCGCGGAGGTAGCGCAAGGAGCGCACTGCACGCCGTACGCGCCCTTGCGAGCGCCCCCCGGTCGTCCGCCGCGCCCCCTGTCCGGGCGCGCGCCCTGCGTTCCGCCGCCCTGCCACGGCCCCGGACCGCCGCCCTGCCACGGCCCCGGGCCGGCGCCCCGCTGGGCACCGCCGTCGACCAGGCGCGGCTCGGCTCGGCGCTCACCCGGTTCGCCGCCACGCCCGTGGAGCGCCTGCTGGCCCGCCCCGAGATGCCCGCGGCTCAGGCCCTGGCGGCCCGCGGCCTGCCCGCCCGCACCGTGGACGGCTTCCTGCGGCCCCTGCTGGCCACCCTGCTGTGCGACCCGGACCTCACCACCTCCAGCCGGTGCGCCGACCTCGCGCTGCGCTCCTTCGCGAGCGGGCGGCTGTGTCTGCCGGAGGGCGGCGCCGAGGTCGTGCCCGAGCTGCTCGCCGCCGCGCTGCCGCCGGGCACCGTGCGCACCGGAGTGCGGGTCACCGCCGTCTCCACCACCTCGGTGACCACGGCGGAGCACGGCGAGATCCGCTGCCGGGCCGTGCTGGTCGCCACCGACGCGCGCGCCGCCGCCGAACTGCTGCCCGGCCTGCGAGTCCCGGACTTCCACCCCGTGACGGTCGTGCACCACACCACGGACGATCCCCCGGCCACGGGCGGCTACCTGCTGCTCGACTCCGACCGCGGGGGCCCGGTCGCGCACACGGCCGTGGTCAGCCGGGTCGACCCGGCCCGCGCGCCGGCCGGCCGGGCGCTGATCTCGTCGACCGTTCTCGGCCCGTGCCCGGCGGAGGCCGACACCGCCGTACGCATCCACCTGTCCCGGCTCTACGGCACCTCGACGGCGCGCTGGGAGACCCTGGCGGTGCACCACACCGCCGAGGCCGTGCCCGCCATGCGGCCGCCGCACGACCTGCGGCGGCCGGTGCGCCTGCTGGCGGGCCTGTACGTGTGCGGCGACCACCGGGACACCAGCACGGTCCAGGGCGCCCTCCACTCGGCCCACCGGGCCTCGGCGGCCATCCTCACGGACCTCTGCGCCAAGCGCCCCCTCCACCAGGCGGACCCACCCCCTGCCACCCCACGAGCGGCCGCCTGACACCGGGCCCTGGGCTGGCCGCCCGCGCGCGGGCGGTCAGCCCAGGGCCGCCACCTTGTCGCGGTAGGTGCGTACGGGTGCTGCGTCCCTGTAGGGCTCCAGGCGGCGTTCGAAGTCCCTGACGTACTCCACCGCCCGTACCGAGCGCATCTCGGCGGCCTGGGCCGCGGCCTCCGCGCCCAGCCGGCAGGCCTGGTCCAGGTCGCCGAGGCCGAGCCGGGCGGTGGCGAGGACGACCCGGCAGAACAGCCGGCTGCGGGCGTACGCCGGGGCGCGCAGTTGCAGGGAGCGCTCGGCGTACTGCGCGGCGGCGCGGTACTGCTGGAGGTCCCGGTGGCAGTGCCCGAACTCGTCGGCGAGCTGGGCCTCGTCGAAGAAGCGCGCCCAGAACGGCACCTCGTCGCCGGGCCGCGCTGCCTCCAGGGCGCGCTCGGCGCGCACCAGGGAGGCGGTGCAGGCGCGCGCCTCGCCGAGCACGCCGTGCGCGCGTGCCTCGGCGGCGTGCAGCAGCGCCTGGACAACGGGCGGCGCGGTGGTGCCGAGCCCCTGCTGGGCCACCCGCGCGAGCTGGACCGCCTCCCGCCCGTGCGCCAGATAGACGGCCTGCCGGCTCATGGTGACCAGCACGTAGGCGCCGTAGGGCCGGTCGCCGGCGGCCTGGGCTAGCCGCAGGGCCTGCACGAAGTAGCGCTGGGCGAGCCCGTGCGCGGCGATGTCGTACGAGGTCCACCCGGCGAGCCGGGTCAGGTCGGCGGCCGCGCCGAACAGCCGGCGGCCGCTCTGCTCGCCGTAGGTGCCGCGCAGCATCGGCTCGCACTCGTGCTCCAGGTAGCGCACGAGAGCCTGGCGGGCGTGGCCGCCGCCGTACATGTCGTCGAGGGTGCGGAACAGCTCTGCGACCGAGCGCAGCGCGCCGATGTCCCCGGCGGTGACCCGCTGGCCGGGCTCCCGCTCGGTCCCGCCCCGCTCGGCCTGCCCGCGCTGCCGGGGCACCCCGAGAACACCGAAGACCCCGGAGGCGCCGGCCGTACCGGGGCCCCCGGACGCTCCCGGCACGCCGGACAGCCCGGCCGCCCCGGGCACCCCGAACCCACCGCCCGCGCCGGTCCCGCCGGACGGGCCCGGCGTCCCCGGCCCCGGGCCCCCGGGCACCCCGGGCGGCCCCGGCGGGAGCTCGCCCGCCGGCCGGCTCTGCGCCGGGACGCGGCCGCCCGCCAGGTCCCCGCGGGCGACCCGGTCGTCCGCCCGCCCGATCAGCCAGTCCCGGCTGGGCACCACGAGCCCCGCCGGTGTGAAGGCGATCTTGCGCAGCTCGGCATGGCTGCCGGAGTCCTTGCGCCACAGCCCGCTGACGATGTCGACGGCCTCCTCGGGGGTGGCGGCGAACTCCAGCCCCGCGTAGACCGGCGCGCAGGCGTCCAGGCCGAGGTCCTGGGCGGTCAGCCGGCGGCCGAGGCGGCGTGTGAAGACCTCCGCGATCAGCGCGGGCGTGGTCCCGCGCGGTTGCTGGCCGCGCAGCCAGCGGGTGACCGAGGTCTTGTCGTATCTGAGGTCCAGTCCGTGTTCGAGGCCGAGCTGGTCGACGCGACGGGCCAGACCGGCGTTGGAGAATCCCGCTTCTGCGATGAGCGCGGCGAGCTGGCGGTTGGGAGTGCGCTGCGCGGGTCGTTCCGTCATCTGCGGTGCGGTCTCCTGCCTTTCGGGCACGCACGCGGCCGCGCGGTGCCCGGATTGCCTGTGAGCAGCCCTTATGGCCTCATGACGGCGCGAATGTAGCGGAGAGTGAGCATGCGACCGCGCTCTTCGACCCGCATTCATCCGATCGTGTGAGGATTGGCCCCTAGGCTGACGCGCGACAGCCGGACGTACAGTGGCGTGGGCATCTTTCGTGCCTTACGACCTTCCAGGGAGGCGCTTGCCGTGAGTGAGCTGCGGTTCGTCCGCATGGGATTCGGTGCCGAGGCCGTGGACTACCAGCTGGCCTGGGACGAACAGCGCCGGGTGCACGCCGCCCGGTTCGCGGACGAGATCCCCGACACCGTGCTGCTCCTGGAGCACCCCCCGGTCTACACGGCGGGCCGGCGCACGGCGGACAGCGAGCGCCCCCTCGACGGCACCCCGGTCATCGACGTCGACCGCGGCGGCAAGATCACCTGGCACGGCCCCGGCCAGCTGGTCGGCTACCCGATCCAGAAGCTGCCCCGCCCGGTGGACGTGGTCGCGCACGTGCGGCGCCTGGAGGAGGCCCTGATCCGCACCTGCGCGGAGTTCGGCCTGGAGACCACCCGGGTCGAGGGCCGCAGCGGGGTGTGGGTGCTCGGCGACCCGGTCGAGCAGCGGCCCTCGCTCGGCGGGCTGTCCCTGGACTTCGACCCCCGGCTGACCGACGAGGAGTTCGACCCCCGGCTCAACGGGCCGGAGTACGCCCCCTCCAACGCCGGCCAGCGCCGCGAGGACCGCAAGATCGCCGCGATCGGCATCCGCGTGGCCAAGGGCGTCACGATGCACGGCTTCGCGCTGAACGTGAACCCGGACAACAAGTGGTTCGACCGGATCATCCCGTGCGGGATCCGGGATGCGGGCGTCGCCTCGCTCGCCGGCGAGCTGGGCCGGGACGTGACCATCGACGAGGTGCTGCCGGTGGCCGAGCGGCACCTGCGGGACGTACTGGAGAACGCGGACCTCAGGCCCCGCGTGATCGAACGGGAACCCGCGCGGGAGAGCATGTCCGGCGCCTGAGCCCAAGGGCCGAACGGGCCCGGACCACGGGCCCCGCGGGCCGAGCTTCACAGGCCGGTACCTGCGACGGGCCGCCGGATCGACGGGCGTACCCTGGTGGACGCCGAAGAATCAACGCTAGGGAGCCGACGTGTCCGCAGTCGCACCCGACGGACGCAAGTTGCTGCGCCTGGAGGTCCGCAACAGCCAGACCCCCATCGAGCGCAAGCCCGAGTGGATCAAGACCCGGGCGAAAATGGGTCCCGAGTACACGAAGATGCAGAACCTCGTCAAGAGCGAGGGCCTGCACACGGTCTGCCAGGAAGCCGGCTGCCCGAACATCTACGAGTGCTGGGAGGACCGCGAGGCGACCTTCCTCATCGGCGGCGACCAGTGCACCCGGCGCTGCGACTTCTGCCAGATCGACACCGGCCGGCCCGAGGCCCTGGACCGCGACGAGCCGCGCCGCGTGGGCGAGTCCGTGGTCACCATGGACCTGAACTACGCCACCATCACCGGCGTCGCCCGCGACGACCTGGAGGACGGCGGCGCCTGGCTGTACGCGGAGACCGTGCGCCAGATCCACCGGCAGACCGCCGAGCGCGAGGGCGGCCGCACCAAGGTGGAGCTGCTGGCCCCCGACTTCAACGCGGTCCCCGAGCAGCTCGAGGAGGTCTTCTCCTCCCGCCCCGAGGTCTTCGCGCACAACGTCGAGACGGTCCCGCGGATCTTCAAGCGCATCCGCCCCGGCTTCCGCTACGACCGCTCGCTGAAGGTCATCACCGCAGCGCGCGACCACGGCCTGGTGACCAAGTCCAACCTCATCCTCGGCATGGGCGAGACCCGCGAGGAGGTCGTCGACGCGCTCGGGCAGCTGCACGAGGCGGGCTGCGAGCTGGTCACCATCACGCAGTACCTGCGCCCCAGCGTGCGCCACCACCCGGTGGAGCGCTGGGTGAAGCCGCAGGAGTTCGTCGAGCTGAAGGAGGAGGCCGAGCGGATCGGTTTCTCCGGCGTGATGTCGGGCCCGCTGGTACGGTCCTCCTACCGCGCCGGGCGGCTGTACCGGATGGCCGTCGAGAAGCGCGGCGCCTACATCGCCTCCCAGGCCGTCTGACGCTCCGTCACCCGCCGTTCTCCGCAAGCGGGCCGACATGCGTGTGAATTCGCGCACAAGAAACTACCACTCGGTAATGGCCGATACGACGCGGTCCTGACCGTCGCCGCAGATGAGGGCGTCCGTCAGGGCCGCGTCAGCCGTTTGGCCTGCGGCGTCGAGGCTTCATTGGTGTTTGACCGGCCGGTCACGCCCTGGTAACACCAAACAGTGACGCTGGACTCACGCCACGTACACCCGAAGCCCGTCATGAGGGGGGACCTCCACCATGCAGGCCGCGCCCGTTCGCGCCACCGCCATCCCGTCCTTCACCGACGCACTGCGCGCGGTCGAGTCGCTGCTCATGAGCAGCGGCCAGCGCACCGCCCGCCGCAACGCGTGGACCTCCGTCCTGGAGGACCGCCGCCGCGCCAAGGACCGCGTCGAGGCCCAGCGCGTGCTCGACCAGTTCACCGCCGCCGGCTCCTGACCGGCCGCACGGGGACCGCCGTCGCGTGACGCCGCCGTCACGGGCACTGCCGTCACGGGCACTGCCGTCACGGGCACTGCCGTCGTCGGCCGCTTCCCGGGCCACGTAGACTTCGTGGCATGGCGAGGAAGGAACCAGCAGCCGAGGCTGCCAATGCCGGGCGACTGAAGCAGATCGCTCTGACCTACAAGATGACCAGCAAGGCCGACCCGAAGATCGGTCTTGTACTCGGGTCCGTCTTCATCATCATCTTCGGTGTCCTTCTCGGCATCGGTTTCCTGATCGGCCACCCGGTATACCTCGGCATCCTGGGCCTGCTGCTCGGCTTCCTCGCGACGGCGATCGTCTTCGGTCGCCGGGCCGAGCGCGCCGCCTTCGGGCAGATGGAGGGCCAGCCGGGCGCCGCCGCCGCGGTGCTGGACAACATCAGCCGCGGCTGGACCACCACTCCGGCGGTCGCGATGAACCGCAGCCAGGACGTGGTGCACCGCGCGGTCGGCAAGGCCGGCATCGTGCTGGTCGCCGAGGGCAACCCCAACCGGGTCAAGAGCCTGCTCGCCGCCGAGAAGAAGAAGATGAACCGCATCGTGGCGGACGTCCCTGTGCACGACGTGATCGTCGGCAACGGCGAGGGCCAGGTCCCGCTGAAGAAGCTGCGCACCACCCTGCTGAAGTTCCCGCGCGTGCTGACCGGCCCCCAGGTCACCGCCACCAACGACCGGCTGCGCGCCCTGGGCGACCTGATGAGCAACATGCCGCTGCCGAAGGGCCCGATGCCCAAGGGCATGCGGATGCCGCGCGGCGGCCCCAAGGCCCGCTGAGGCCCCGTACAGCGCCTGCGAGGAGGGGGCGCCCGGAAAGACTCCGGGCGCCCCCTCCTCGTACGTCTCCAGCCCCGTACGGTTCGCGCCTCGTACGCCCCGGGCCTCGTACGGCCGGCGTCAGCTGCGGATCTCGACCGTGCCCGCGAGCCGGTCGTGCAGGCCGCGGCCGTCGCGGTCCCAGACCAGGGGCGGGATGGCCAGGAAGAACAGCACCGTGCGCAGCAGCGCGCGCAGCGGCTGCACCCGGCCGGTGTCCAGGGCCACCACCCGCAGGCCGAACAGCCGCTTGCCCGGGGTGAAGCCCACGGTGCCCAGGGTGAGCACCATCAGCGCGAACAGCACGAGCGGCGCCCAGACCTGCGCCGCGCTGTGATAGCTGTCGGCGATCAGACTGTATGCGATCAGCAGGCACAGGCCCCAGTCGACGGCCAGGGCGCCCAGCCGACGGCCCGGGCGGGCGATCGAGCCCGGCCCCTCCTCGGGGAGACCGAGCTGCTCGCCGCGGTAGCCGAGGTCGGCGCCGGCGTCCTCGATGGCCGCGCGCGGTCCGGACAGCCACGATCCCATTGCTTGCCTGTTGTCCACCCGACCACGGTACTGCGAGGCTGGAGGTACGGGGTCCGGCGGGGTGTCCACAGCCGTGACCGCACCCGGGCCGGTTAACTTCTGCGAAACAAACGGGTCACGCCCGAGAAATCACCCGTCCCTAGGGTCGACACAGCGTGTGCCACCGCACTGGCCGCACGAACGATCTACCACCCCGGCGGGACGGTCGGGAGTAGGAGGAGCTGGATGTTCCAGAACGCCGACGAGGCCAAGAAGTTCATCGCGGACGAGGACGTCAAGTTCGTCGACGTCCGCTTCTGCGACCTGCCGGGCGTCATGCAGCACTTCACGGTGCCCGTTGAGGCGTTCGACCCCGACGAGGAGCTCGCCTTCGACGGATCCTCGATCCGCGGTTTCCAGGCGATCCACGAGTCCGACATGGCTCTGCGCGCCGACCTGTCGACCTCGCGCGTGGACCCGTTCCGCCGGGACAAGACCCTCAACATCAACTTCTTCATCCACGACCCGATCACGGGCGAGCAGTACTCCCGTGACCCGCGCAACGTCGCCAAGAAGGCCGAGGCGTACCTGGCCTCCACCGGGATCGCGGACACCGCGTACTTCGGTCCCGAGGCCGAGTTCTACGTCTTCGACTCCGTGCGCTTCGCGACCAGCGCGAACGAGTCCTTCTACCACATCGACTCCGAGGCGGGCGCCTGGAACACCGGCGCGCTGGAGAACAACCGCGGCTACAAGGTCCGCTACAAGGGCGGCTACTTCCCGGTGGCCCCGGTCGACCACTTCGCCGACCTGCGCGCCGAGATCTCCCTCGAGCTGGACAAGCAGGGCCTGAAGGTCGAGCGCCAGCACCACGAGGTGGGCACCGCCGGCCAGGCGGAGATCAACTACAAGTTCAACACGCTGCTGGCCGCCGCCGACGACCTCCAGCTGTTCAAGTACATCGTGAAGAACGTGGCCTGGCGCAACGGCAAGACCGCGACCTTCATGCCGAAGCCGATCTTCGGCGACAACGGCTCGGGCATGCACGTGCACCAGTCGCTGTGGAGCAACGGCGACCCGCTGTTCTACGACGAGGCCGGTTACGCGGGCCTGTCGGACACCGCCCGCTACTACATCGGCGGCATCCTCAAGCACGCCCCGTCGCTGCTGGCCTTCACCAACCCGACGGTGAACTCCTACCACCGCCTGGTGCCGGGCTTCGAGGCGCCGATCAACCTGGTGTACTCGCAGCGCAACCGCTCCGCCGCGATGCGCATCCCGATCACGGGCTCCAACCCGAAGGCCAAGCGCGTGGAGTTCCGCGCCCCGGACTCCTCCGGCAACCCGTACCTGGCCTTCTCCGCGCTGCTGCTCGCCGGCCTGGACGGCATCAAGAACAAGATCGAGCCGGCCGAGCCGATCGACAAGGACCTGTACGAGCTGGCTCCCGAGGAGCACGCGAACGTCGCCCAGGTCCCGACCTCGCTCGGCGCCGTCCTCGACGCGCTGGAGGCCGACCACGAGTTCCTGCTCCAGGGCGACGTGTTCACGTCGGACCTGATCGAGACGTGGATCGACTTCAAGCGCACCAACGAGATCGCGCCCCTCCAGCTCCGCCCGCACCCGCACGAGTTCGAGCTGTACTTCGACGTGTGACGGACGCGTGACGGACGGACGCGTGACGGACGGACGCGTGACGGACGGACGCGTGACGGACGGACGCGTGACGGACGGACGCGTGACGGACGGACGCGTGACGGACGATGTCTTCGGACGACGTCCACGGATGCGGTGAGGGCCGCCACCCCCTGGGGGTGGCGGCCCTCGGCCGTGGTGCGGTCAGGACACTACGATGACCACGACGCCGCCGGTGCCGATGAGCCCGGTGCGGTTGAAGTCGCCCCGGTTACCGAATCCGCAGTCGCGGTCCCACCAGCCGCCCGACCAGCAGCCGTGACGGAGATTGGTGGGTGCCTGCGTCTGAGTGGCCGCGGAGGCCGTGCCGGCCGTGCCGATCGCTGCGCCACCGGCGAGCAGAACGCCGACGGCGGACGTCGCGAGGAGGCGCCTCGCACGTGATGCATTCATCGACATACCTTCCTTCCACCCCCTCGCCCGAAATGCGGCTTTTCACCCATCGAGGCTAGCCGGACACGGGGCGCGCGGCATCTCGGCGCGATCTCGCCCGTGGCGGACGCAACCATCGGCGCCGTACGGAGTCCTAGTCTCAGGGGGTCGTCCGTCACGCCTCCACGGGATGAGAAAGGTGCACGGGGATGTCCGAACAGGAGCACTGGGAGAAGGAGTTCGACCACAAGTGGGCGAGCGCCGCCGAGCACAAGGAGCCCTCCGCCCGGGCCCGGATGCTCGCCGCCCGCTGGAAGCACAACCCGCCGGGACCGGTCCCCTTCCGCGCCGACCCCGACCCGGTCGCGCCGCGCCGCTCGTCGTGGATATCCACCGCCGTGGTGCTGGGCTGCGTGGCCGCGCTGATCCTGCTGATCGGGTACGCCCAGACCCGTACCTCGTACTGATACGCGGCCCCCTACCCCGTACTCATCCGGCAACCGCGCACGCCGTGCCGATCCGGCCCGTCCGGCCGCGCCGGCGCGCAGGGACGTTTTGCCGCTACTAGGGCCGATCGGAACCCGTTCATGACGGGCCGCAGGTGCACACTGGATGGCGGGACGAGTGCCTGACTGCGGGGTGATGCAAGATGCAGAGCCGCTTCCGGAGCGACCGGCGGCTGACCGTGCGCATGGGGGTCACGCTGTTCCTGCTCGGGTTGCTGTACGTGGCGTTCGTGGCCGCGCTGATCGTGTTGCTGAAGTCCTGGGTGCTGGTCGTGGTGATCGCGGCGGGTGTGCTCGCCGCCCAGTACTGGTTCTCCGACCGCATCGCGCTGTTCGCGATGCACGGCCGGGTGGTGGAGCGGGAGGAGTATCCCGAGCTGCACGCGGTGGTCGACCGGCTGTGCGCCATCGCCGACATGCCCAAGCCGGTGGTCGCCGTGTCCAACATGGACATGCCGAACGCGTTCGCCACCGGCCGCAACCCGGACAACGCCGTCGTGTGCGTGACCACCGGGCTGCTGCGCCGGCTGGAGCCGGCCGAGCTGGAGGGCGTGCTCGCGCACGAGCTGTCCCACGTGGCGCACAAGGACGTCGCCGTGATCACCATCGCGTCCTTCCTGGGCGTGATCGCGGGTCTGGTCGTGCGGTTCGCGTTCTACTCGGAGATGTTCGGCGGGCGGGGCCGCAAGGACCAGAACACCCTGGCCGTGCTCGCCATGGTGATGGGCGTCTCGGCCGCCGTGTACGCGATCAGCTTCCTGCTGATCCGGGCCCTGTCGCGGTACCGGGAGCTGGCCGCGGACCGGGCGGCGGCGCTGCTGACCGGGCGGCCCTCCGCGCTGGCGTCCGCGCTCACCAAGGTCTCCGGGGACATCGCGAGGATCCCGTCGGAGGACCTGCGCACCGCCCAGGCGTTCAACGCCTTCTACTTCACGCCCGCGCTGGGCTCCGAGCCGGGCCTGTCCCGGCTGTTCTCCACCCACCCGAGCCTGGAACAGCGGCTCGAGCAGCTCGGGCGGATCTCCGCCGAGCTGGGCGAGGCCGCGACGCCGGGGAAGGCGGGCTGAGGATGGGGCTGCTGGACATCCTGCTCGGCCGTACGAAACCGGCGCTGCCGGACCTGGACCAGCTCTTCGGGCTGCCGTCTGCGGCCGTCACGCTGGAGGCGGCGGCCGGCTTCCGGCCGACCGGGCAGGGCGCGGTGTGCTTCGCCACGGTGGAGGGCGCCGCCTTCGAACAGGCGCACCGGGAGGTCCAGGCGCTCCTGGACGCGGACGCGGACCGCTCGGGCCCTCCGGTCGAGCTGTCCCAGGACGCCTACGGCTACTCGTGGCTGCTCTCCCGCCGCACGCCGGACCAGCTGCCGGAGCTCGTCAACGACCTGCACGCGGTGAACAGCGCGATGGAGGTCAACGGTTTCGGGCCCCAGCTGCTGTGCTCGCTGGCCGGGTTCCGCGACGACGCCGACCGGCGGCTCGCCCTGGTGTACCTCTACAAACGGGGCACGTTCTACCCGTTCGCGCCGCTGCCCGGCGGGGCGCAGCGGCGCGACAACGCGCTGGAACTGCGGGTGAAGGCCGCCCTCGGCGACGACCTGCGGATCGAGCAGGACCTGAGCCGCTGGTTCCCGGTCTGGGGCGCCCCGGGTCTGTGACCGCGGAACGCCCCGGCCGGTGCCCCAGTGCCCCGGTGGTCCGGGCGGTGCCCCGGTGGTCCGGGGGCGGCGGCTCTCACTTGCTCTTGTCGCGCTGCTGACGGCGGTACTCGAAGGGGCGCTCGCGGCGGTAGCGGCGCTCCCACTTGGCCTGCTGGTCGCGCCGGTCGCGGTAGGCCTTGTACGTGGCCGGCGTCGCCGCCGGTGCTCCGCCGGCGGGCGAGGAGGTGGACGACGTACGCCGCCCGTGGGCCCCGTACTGGACGTACAGGACGAGGACGGCGACGGCGAGCAGCCACCACAGGTGGTTTCCGAATCCCAGGACCACCAGGACGAGGGTCCCGGGTATGACGATGGTGCCCATGACGGGCCTCCCTGGGCGTGGAGTTGCGGCGTGAGTCGTTGACGCGTGGGTCGGTGAGGGCGTGGGTGATTGGTCGGTTTCGAGTCGGGGGCGGGCGGCCGGCCGCCGGTGCGAGGTGGACTCGTCCGCGACGCCTGTCCAGCGTAGGGATCCGGTCACGGTGCGTGCATCCGGTTTTCCGCGCCGCGTTGTCAGTGGCATCGGTCAGGATGGCGGCGAGGACGGCTGCGGGCGGACCGGGAGGCGAGGACGTATGGGGTCGCGGTACATCGGCGTGGCGGAGCGGCGGGACCGGCTGGCGGTGCGGCACCGGCTGGCGGCCGGGGCGCGGGCGGCGGGACCGGAGGAGGTCGCGCGGTCGCTGGTCGCGCTGCACGGAACGGATCCGGCGACGGTGTACGTGGGGGTCGGCGCGCGGCTGGCGGAGCCGGGCGGGACGGTGCGGGAGACCGAGCGCGCGCTGTACGAGGACCGCACCCTGGTGCGCATGCACGGGATGCGGAACACGGTGTTCGTCTTCCCCAGCTCCCTGACGGCCGTGGTGCACGCCTCCACGGGCATCGCGGTGGCCGCCCGGGCGCGGGCCGCGCTGGTCAAGGACATGGCCAAGGCGGGCGCGCCGGACGCGGCGTGGCTGGCGGAGGTGGAGGCCTCGGCGCTGGCCGCGCTGGCGCGGCGCGGGCAGGCCACGGCCGCCGAACTCGCCCAGGACGAGCCCCGGCTGCGCGAGCGGTTCGCGTACGCGGCCGGGAAGGACTACGAGGGCGTGCACACCGTTTCCTCGCGGCTGCTGCGGGTGCTGGGCGTGGAGGGCAAGGTGGTACGGGGGCGGCCGCTCGGGTCGTGGACGTCGACGCAGTTCCGCTGGGCCCTGGCGCCCGAGCATCCGGAGCTGGACGTGGCCGGGGCGCAGGCCGAACTGCTGCGCCGCTGGCTGGAGGTGTGCGGGCCGGCGACCGAGGCCGACCTGAAGTGGTGGACGGGGTGGCGGGTCACGGAGGTCAGGCGGGCGCTGGCCGCGATCGGGGCGCGGGAGGTGACGGTGGACGAGGGCACGGCGTACGTCACGGAGGGCGACGAGGATCCGGTGACCGGGCCGGCCGAACCGTGGGCCGCCCTGCTGCCGGCCCTCGATCCCACGGCGATGGGGTGGCAGGGGCGGGACTGGTATCTCGCGCCCGGCCTGCGCGCGGCCCTCTTCGACCGCAGCGGGAACGTGGGGCCCACGGTCTGGTGGAACGGGCGGGTGATCGGGGGGTGGGCCCAGCGGGCGGACGGTGCCGTGGTGTGGCGCGTCCTCGACCCGGAGGGCGTGCCCTCCGAGGCCGAGGCGGCGGTAGCCGAGCGGGCGGCCGCGCTGCGGGCGTGGCTCGGCGCCGGCCGGGTGACGCCGCGGTTCCGCACGCCGTTGGAGAAGGAGCTGTGCGGGAACCCCTAGCCGGGCGGTTCGTTTGCCCACCCGCCCGCCCGTCTCGGTGGGACAGGAAGTCCCGACACGGGGCTCCGCCCCGGACCCCATGCGGGGGCTTCGCCCCCTGCGCCCCCGCCCCCGTCCGGGGGCGGGGGCGGGGGCCGGTGGAACGTCAGCGGGAGTAGCGCATCAGGGCTCGGACCATGTGGCACGTGGTGTCCGACGGCGGGTGTACGCCGATGAGTTGGGCGGTGCTGCGGATCGTCTCGTTGCGGGCCTGGTTGGGCATGAGGACGCCCGAGTCGAGCAGGGCGATGGCGAGCCGCATCGCCTTCAGGCGGCGGTTGTGCGTCACGTACCACTCCCGCGGGCGTCCCGGGGGCAGCGGGCGCTTCTCCACGGGCGCGTAGGGCAGGTCGAGCAGGACGGGTCGCTTCGCGGTGGACTGGGTCGGCTTCGGCTTCAGTGCGGCAGCGGGCACAGGCATCCTCCTGTCGCGGTGGGAGCACCGCCGGACGCACCCGGCGACGCTCTCGAACACTGCTTCTATTCTACGTCCCCCCACTGACAAAAGCCCCTGGCCACAAGGGCGTTCGGGGCCTGTGGGACACGGGCCCACGAGGGGCGCGGAAGGGGTTCTCGCGTACGGTTGGGGCATGGAGATCTGGATCAATCCCGCCTGTTCGAAGTGCCGCAGCGCGATCGGGATGCTCGACGCCGAGGGCGCCGACTACACCGTCCGCCGCTACCTGGAGGACGTCCCCACCGAGGACGAGATCCGTGACGTCCTCGACCGGCTCGGGCTCGAGCCGTGGGACATCACCCGCACCCAGGAGGCGGACGCGAAGGAGCTCGGGCTCAAGGACTGGCCGCGGGACGCCGGTTCACGGGACCGCTGGATCGGCGCGCTGGCCGGGCACCCGAAGCTCATCCAGCGGCCGATCATCACCGCGGACGACGGCTCGGCGGTCGTGGGCCGCACGGAGGACGCCGTACGGGACGCGCTCTCACGGAAGTGACGCCCCCAATCCCCCTGTGACGCAGGTTACTTCAACTGACTCCCGCGACCGCTGAGTAACCCCGTTCGGCATCTCGTACATAGCGGCGTACGCTCCCCTACCTCTTCAGGAGGCGCGCATGTCGCGCAGGAGAACTCTCGGCACGAAGAAGAAGATCGCGCTGCTGGTCAGTGCGGCGGCGGTGGCGGGAGGCGGGGCCTTCGCCATGGCGGCCACGTCCAACGCCGCGCAGCCGGGCAACGCCCGTACCCTGTCCGCCGGCGACTCGACGGTCTGTCAGGGGCTCGCCACCGCCCTCGGCAACAACGAGCGGTTCATCGCGGGCCAGAAGGCGAACCCGGACGCGCAGTCGGCGGCCCGGATCGCCAACCGTGAGGCGGTCATCGCGCAGATCAAGGTCCAGCAGAAGGCTGCGGGCTGCACCGTTGGGGAGTCGGCTCAGGGCTCCCAGGCGGGACAGAACGGCCAGCAGGCGGGCCAGCAGAACGGACAGGCCGGCCAGCAGGCCGGCGGTGGTCAGCAGGCCGGCGGTGGTCAGCAGGCCGGTGGTGGTCAGCAGGCCGGCGGTGGTCAGCAGGCCGCCCAGCCCTCGCAGGGCGCCGGTGCGGCCGGCGGGGCCGCGGCCTCCGGCCAGCAGGTCTGCAAGGGCTGCACGGTCACGCTCTCCGGCGAGGGCGGTGCACCGGCGGCGTCCAGCAACCAGTTCCCGGCGGGTACGACGCTGAAGGTCACCAACCTGGACAACAACAAGTCCACGACGGTTAAGGTGACTTCGGTCTCCGGCAGTTGCGTCCTGCTCAACAACGCGGCCTTCGAACAGGTCCGGGAGGCGGGCAAGTTCCTGATCCGTCACGCCGTGATCGAGAAGGTGGGGTGACGCCCGGCTCTCCAGAGGAACACTGAGGCAGGTGTCGTGGGTCCTGCCGCTCCCGGCCAGGAGCGGCAGGACCGCCACCGGGCCGGTGACCGCGCGGGGGGCGCTCACCGGCCCGGCACGCATCCGCCCGGCGCACGCCCATGCGCGGCCTCGCGGCCGGCCCGCGGGAGAGCGCGCCGCGTGAAACGGGACACACCGCCCCCAGGTAACACGTGGTTCACACTCGGGCAACGGACGGGAAATCGCCCGTTGGCAATCTGCCCGCATCCCGTGAGCACCCCGAAGGATGTGGCCCCGTGAGCTTCAAGGCTGAGTACATCTGGATCGACGGCACCGAGCCGACGGCCAAGCTGCGTTCCAAGACCAAGATCCTCGGCGACGACGCCAAGGGCACGGAACTGCCGCTCTGGGGCTTCGACGGGTCCTCCACCAACCAGGCCGAGGGCCACGCCTCCGACCTCGTGCTCAAGCCGGTCTTCAGCTGCCCCGACCCGATCCGCGGCGGCGACGACATCCTCGTGCTGTGCGAGGTCCTCGGCATCGACCTGGCCCCCCACGCCTCCAACACCCGCGCCGCGCTGGCCGAGGTCGCCGAGCGGTTCGCCCCGCAGGAGCCCGTCTTCGGCATCGAGCAGGAGTACACCTTCTTCGCCGGCGCCCGTCCGCTCGGCTTCCCCGAGGGCGGCTTCCCGGCCCCGCAGGGCGGCTACTACTGCGGTGTCGGCGCCGACGAGATCTTCGGCCGCGACGTCGTCGAGGCCCACCTCGACAACTGCCTCAAGGCCGGCCTCGGCATCTCCGGCATCAACGCCGAGGTCATGCCGGGCCAGTGGGAGTTCCAGGTCGGCCCGCTCGCCCCGCTGGAGGTCGCCGACCAGCTGTGGGTGGCCCGCTGGCTGCTCTACCGCACCGCCGAGGACTTCGGCGTGTCCGCCACCCTCGACCCCAAGCCGGTCAAGGGCGACTGGAACGGCGCCGGCGCGCACACCAACTTCTCCACGAAGGCGATGCGCGAGGGCTACGACGCGATCATCACCGCGTGCGAGTCCCTCGGCGAGGGCTCCAAGCCGCTGGACCACGTGAGGAACTACGGAGCCGGCATCGACGACCGCCTCACCGGCCTGCACGAGACCGCCCCGTGGAACGAGTACTCCTACGGCGTCTCCGACCGCGGTGCCTCGGTCCGCATCCCGTGGCAGGTGGAGCGGGACGGCAAGGGCTACATCGAGGACCGCCGCCCCAACGCCAACGTCGACCCGTACGTCGTCACCCGCCTGCTGGTCGACACCTGCTGCACCGCGCTGGAGAAGGCCGGCCAGGTCTGACCCGCGCCCGAGCGGTGCCGTCCGAGCAGTGACCCGGGCGGTGCCGTCCAAGCAGTGAGAGGAGGCTGCTGGCCGTGCGAGGTGTCTGCTTCAATGGGGGCATGGCCAGTTACCAGGAGAGCACCGCGACGGGTCGCCATGACCTCGAGCCCTTCTGGCCCTCCCGTCAGCACCACGACTACGACCGGGTGTGTTGCCGCGCGGTGAACGCGCGGGCCCTCTAAAGCCGTACACCCCGGCCTTCGGCCCAGCGCGAAACGACGTACGTCCCCCGGCGCGCCCGACCACGAACTCGCGGCCGCCGGTCTTCCGTCGAACCTCTCGCGCGAAAGAGCTGACCTCCCATGGCGACCACTCGTTCCCTGACCACCGCCGCCCTTCCCGCGTCCCTTCCCGCATCCGTGCCCTCCCCCGCCTCCTCCCCCACCGCCCCGCGGCACCGGCTGCGCGCCGTCGACCGGGACGAGGTGGTCGACGTCGCGGACCTGCTGCCGCCGGGCGCGACCTGGCTGCCGGCACCCCAGCACGCCCTGCCGGCCCTGCCGGGCCATCCGCAGATGATCGGCTACCTCGTGCTCGTCCCGGCCGACCGGCAGCCGCTGTTCCCGCCGTTCCCGCCCGTGGCGATGCCGGACCACCGGCCCGCGGGCGGCGAGGCGCCGGCGAAGGCCGCAACTGCCACGGACGGCACGAACGACACCGGCGAGTCCGACACCGGCGAGTCCGACAGCGCCCCCCTCCTCCGCGTCGACACCGTCCGGCGCACCGCGGCCGTGGCCGGGCGCGAACTCGACCTCACCTACCTGGAGTTCGAGCTTCTCGCGCATCTCGTCGCCCACCCCCACCGGGTGCACACCCGCGACCAGCTGGTCACCACGGTCTGGGGTTACAGCCACGTCGGTGACGGCCGTACGGTGGACGTCCACGTCGCCCGGCTGCGGCGCAAGCTGGGCGCCGAGCACCGCAAGGCGATCCAGACGGTGCGCCGCGTCGGCTACAAGTACGCCCCGCCGATCGGCCGCTGAGGTCCTGCCCAGGGCGGGGGCTCCGCCCTCTGCCGAGGGCAGAATCCGGTTCCCCCGCCCGTCCCGTGCGGGCACAGTCACCCGCATGAGACTTCTGGTGCTGGGTGGTACGGAGTTCGCGGGGCGGGCCGTCGTCGAGGCGGCGGCCGGGCGCGGCTGGGATGTGACGGTCCTGAACAGGGGGCGGCACGCGCCCGTCCCCGGGGCGCGGTCGCTGGTGGGCGACCGCACCGCGCCCGGCGGGCTCGCCGCACTCGCGGACGGCGAGTGGGACGCGGTCGTCGACACCTGGTCGGCCGCGCCCCGCGCGGTGCACGAGTCGGCGCGGCTGCTGCGGGGCCGCGCCGGGCGGTACGTGTACGTGTCGACGTGCTCGGTGTACGACTGGGCCCCGCCCGCCGATTACACCGAGGACGCTCCCCTGGTCGAGGGCGCCGCCCCCGACGCGGAACAGAGCGACTACGCGCGGGACAAGCTGGGCGGCGAGCTGGCCGCGTCCGGCGCCTTCGGTCCGGGCGGCTCCCTGCTGGTGCGCTCGGGGCTGATCCTCGGCCCGTACGAGAACATGGGCCGGCTGCCCTGGTGGCTGACCCGGATCGCGCGGGGCGGTCCCGTCCTGGCGCCCGGTCCGCGCGAGCTGCCCCTCCAGTACGTCGACGTGCGCGACCTGGCCGAGTGGATCCTCGGCGCGGTCGAGCGCGAGCTGAGCGGGCCGTACAACCTGATGAGCCCGCAGGGGCACACCACCATGGGCCGTCTGCTGGAGGCCTGTACGCGGGTCACCGGCGCGGAGGCCGAGCTGTGCTGGACGGACCCGGAGACGGTCCTCGGCGCGGGCATCGAGCCGTGGACGCAGCTGCCGGTGTGGGTGCCCCCGGGCAGCGAGGAGCACGACGCCCTGCACCGCGCGGACGTCTCCCGGGCGCTCGCCACGGGCCTGGACTGCCGTCCCGTCGAGGAGACGGTCGCCGACACCTGGCGGTGGCTGACGGCGATCGGCGGTACGGCCCCGCGGTACCCGGACCTGCCGGCCGTGGGGCTGGACGCGGCAGTCGAGGCGGAGGTACTGGCGAAGGCAGCCGGCCACCGGCAGTGAGGCGTCGGCAACTGCTGGTGCGCGAGCGGCAGTTGAAACGCGAGGTGCCGAAGAATCCGGCATCGGTTTCCGGGACGGCTGAACACCTCGGTGACGCCGTCCGTATGAGATGGAGCCGCTTCACTCCTGTCGGGCGCCTCGATGCTGCCCCGCAAGGAAGTCAGAGGAGTTCCATGGGACGCAACACACGAAAACGCCGTACGCCGCTGGCCACCAAGGCCATAGCCGCATCGGCGGCCCTAGCGCTCGGTGGGGGCGGGCTGATCTGGGCGAACTTCTACGCATCCGCGCACGAGTCGAACAACGACGCCTGGGGCAACCGGACGAAGGCCGCGAACGCGCAGGTCGCGACGGTCTCATGCCCGGACATCGGCCAGAAGCTCACCAACGTGCCCCGGCAGGCGCGCACCGAGGTCGACGGTGAACTGGCGAACCTGGACCGCCAGATCACGGACGCCTACCAGCGTCTGATGACCACGCGCCAGGCCCAGGCCCAGGACGCGAGTTTCGTCCAGAACTCCATCCTCCAGCCGTTGAAGGACCGCCGTAAGGCGATCATCGACCGGATCAAGCTGGAGATCACCCGGGTGGGCGGCACCTCGCCCAGCGATCTGGACGCCCTGGCCGCCTGCACCGGAACCCCGGCCAACCAGACCAACACGGGCGGTCAGCAGCAGAACGGGGGCCAGAACAACGGCGGCCAGCAGCAGGGCAACAACAACGGTGGCCAGCAGCAGAACGGCGGCCAGCAGGGCAACAACAACGGTGGCCAGCAGGGCAACAACGGTCAGCAGCAGGGCAACGGCGGTCAGGCCGGCAACGGCCCGGTCGCGGCCGACTTCGTGGACATCACCAAGGTCCAGCCGAACGTCGCCGCCAAGCCGCAGCAGTCCGGCAACGCCTCGACCGGCAGCTTCACCACCCGCTGCGGTGTGAACGCCAACAAGAACCACAACACCGACAACGTGATCGTGGCGCCCGGCGTGACCAACGGCGCGCACCACCTGCACGACTACGTCGGCAACCAGAAGGTCAACGCGTTCTCCAGCAACCAGACGTTCCTCCAGGGCGGCACCAGCTGCCAGAACAGGAACGACCTGTCGGCGTACTACTGGCCGGTGGTCCGCGTCCAGGACGGCACGCAGGACTTCGACCAGAACGCGGACGGCGGCGGCAAGGAAGGCAACGTCGGCAAGATCCTGACGCCGGTCCAGGCGCAGATCAAGTACGTGGGCAGCCCGACCAGCAAGGTCGTCGCCATGCCGCAGTTCCTGCGCATCATCACCGGTGACGCCAAGACCACGACCAACGGCCTGGCCAACGCCAACGCGCACTGGAGCTGCACCGGCTTCGAGAACAAGGTCCAGCTGACGACGCAGTACCCGATCTGCCCGCAGGGCAGCAACGTGGTGCGCACGTTCGCCTTCCAGAGCTGCTGGGACGGGCAGAACATCGACAGCGCCAACCACCGTACGCACGTCGCCTTCGCCGACGCCAACGGCAACTGCCAGAACGGCTTCAAGGCGATCCCGCAGCTGACGATGCGGCTGGTCTACAAGATCAACCCGCCGACCGTCCAGAACGGCGTGGTGAAGAACGCCTACGCGGTGGACGGTTTCCCGGAGCAGCTGCACAAGCCGGCCACCGACCACGACGACTTCATCAGCGTCACGACCGGCGGCCTGGCCAACAAGATCGCCAACTGCATCAACAACGGGCAGCGGTGCCAGTGACGCACTGAGCCGGTGACCAGTGAGCCACCGGTCCACTCGTCCAGTGATCCAGTGGTTCACTGAGAAGGCCGGCGGCGGGAGATCCCGCCGCCGGCCTTCTCGCGTGTGCTCCCGGGCTCAGCCCGTGTGCGCGTGGTGGTCGGCGCCGATCTCCACGTCGCCGCCGAGGGTGCCGCGCAGCGCGGTGACCACGCCGTCGTCGCCGACGGCGACCCACTTGCGGCCGACCAGGTAGAAACCGCCGTAGTCCTTGGCCTCGTTGATCCACTCGCGCTGGCCGCGGTCGGTGGAGAAGGTGGCGAGGACGAACTTGCCGGCGGGGTTGGTGCAGATGGCCTGCCGGATGGTGTCGGCGTCGGTCTGGATGTCCGGCTTGCACTTCACCTGGGCGGCGAGGCTCTCCAGGCTGCCGGTCGCCGTCGGCGGCGCCTTCGCGGCCGCGTCGCCACCGGAGCCGCAGCCCGCCAGCACCGCCGTCGCCACCGCGGCTCCGGCCACCGCGAGCATCGGTCGGGTCACCCTCATCAGTTCCTCCGGTCTTCACGCATCACGCTCGAGCACGCCGCGGAGAGCCCCCGGCGAGGAGCCCCGCCCTTCGATACGGGCAAGGGACCCCCGGCGCTCAAATCAGTGGGCCGCCCGGGCACATCCGTGCGAGGGTGGGCCGGTGAACCAGGACTGGGAAGACCGCGTGGCCGCCGCCTGGGCCCGCTTCGACGACTACGGCGAGGACGAGGCCCCCGCGTTCCGCGCGGAGATCGACGCCCTCGTCGCCGAACTGCCCGCCCACAGCCCGCTCGGCCCCTTCGAGCGGGCCTGTGCCTGGGACTCCACGGGCCACTCCGACCGTGCGGTGCCGTTGTACCGGGAGGCGCTGGAGCGGGGGCTCAGCGGCTACCGGGGGCGGCGGGCCCGGATCCAGCTGGCCAGTTCGCTGCGCAACACCGGGCGGGCGGCGGAGGGCGTCGAGCTGCTGACCCCCGAACTCGACGCGCCCTCGGACGAGTTGGACGACGCCGTACGGGCGTGTCTGGCGCTGTGCCTGTCCAGCCTCGGCCGGGACCGCGAGGGCCTGTCCCTCGTGCTGGGCGCCCTCGCCCCCCATCTCCCCCGCTACCAGCGGTCGATGGCGAACTACGCGCGCCTGCTGGTGGCTTCGGACGCCTGAGTCGCACGGGTGGCGGGTGACCAACCACCGGTTCGCTCGTTCTGCGATACGTGCAGTCACAGGATGTCGCCCCGCGCCCCTCGTCCTCCTCCGAGCCGCTCGTCGACGTCGAGCAGGCGGAGGCCGCGCTCGTCGAGCACTACCCGCGGCTGGTCCGGCTCGCCTACCTGGTGCTGCCGCCGCGGCTGGGCCGGGGCCGGCGGGTCCTGACCGCGCACGCCCTGGTCCAGCGGGCGCTCCCCCGCGGCAGCTCCCCGGCGCAGGCGATCCCGGCCCAGTCCACCGGCCGCGGCACCGACCCGGGTTACTCCTACGTCCGCCTCCACGTCGTCCGCGCCGCCCTGGAGGCGGACCGTCCCCGGGCAGGCCGGTCCCGCTCGCTGAGCGCCCAACTGCCCCCGCTGCTGCCCCAGGTGTGGGGGCTGAGGCTGTTCCCGCGCTCGGGCGGCGCCGACGAGCTGGCCCTGGACCAGCGGCTCGCCGCCCTGCCGGGGCCGGCCCGCGCCGCGTACGTCCTGCGCGGACTGGAGAAGCTCGCCGACCACACCGTGCGCGAGGTGCTGGACGCGGCGGGCGTGGCCGACCCGGGCGCCGCGCTGCGCCAGGCCGACCGCGTCCCCGCGCAGTACGCGCTGCTGGAGTCCCCCGAGTTCGACCCCTGCTCGCTCCAGGCCCGGCCCACCGACCTGATGCGCCGCCGCCGGCACACCAGGGCCGCGCTCGCCGCCGCCGCGGCCCTCGCCGTGTGCGGGGCGCTCCTCGTCCTGCCCGGCGGCGGCTGGGGCCCCGACGGCGCCGCCGCGCCCGCCTACGCCCGCAACCCCTCCGCCGAGGCCGCGCTCGACCCGGGCCGGCTGGTCAGGGCCGCGCCCACCGCCTGGCGGACTTCCGCGCGCCTGGACTTCTCGGTCTGGCCCGCGCGCGGCGGCCTCACCGCGGACACGGCCCTGCTGCGGCGCGCCCTGGCCGTCTGGGCGCGCCCCGGCGAGTCCGTGCGCGTCTCGGCCACCCCCGGCACCGCCTCCGGCGGCCCCGCCGGACCGCCCCAGCTGCTCTACGCGGGCACCGTGGACCACGCGCGCGTGGTCCTCCTCTACGACGGACTGCGCATCGCCCGCTACGCCGAGCCGAAGGACTCGACCGCCGGCGCGGTCCTGGACCTCGCGCGGGTCGACGGCGCCGCCGGCGGGCGGGCGGCGGCCGTCGTCCTCGGCCGCTCCGACGGCAACGTCCGCTATCTCGCCGCGCCCTGGGTGCGCGGGGCCGCCGAACGGGACCTGATGAAGCCCGCCGCCGCACCCGTGGACCTGGGCCTGACGGACGGGGTCACCGGGTCGCTGGCGAGCCCTGTCCAGCAGACCGGCGCCTGCGCCTCGTGGCACGTGCTCCAGCTGACCGGCGCCTCTGGCACGCACCTGCTGACCGACCTCGGCGAGCTGGTCCCGGCCGGGCTCACCACCGGCCGGCCCACCGCCCCGCACGAGGTGTCCGGGGAGGCCGGGCTGCGCGCCTGGGCGCCGCTGGCCTGCGGGCTCGCCGCGGTGCGCGCGCAGGGCGTGCGGTCGGTCAACACCTGGGAGTACGCCGAGCAGCCGCTGCCCGACGCGAGCGGCACCGCCACCTGGGCGTGCACCCGGGCCGACACCTGGCGCGGCGACGGCCCGCGGGTGCTGGCCCAGTTCCGCGCCCCCGGCGGGAAGTACGCGGCGGTGGCCGCGCAGGGCGAGGACGTGCCGGACTGCGGCGCCCGCGATCCGCACGTGCTGGCCGGGGTGCTGTGGAAGTCGGGGGCCGGCGACTGGTACCTGCTCGCGGCGGGCAGCCGGGACACGGAGTCGATCAACGCCTCGGGCGGGGTCCGCGGGGCCTCCCAGGGCCATCTGCTGGCCGTGGCGGCGACCCGGGGCGCCCAGGCCACCCTGAAGGGCACCCTGGCGGACGGCAGGCCGGTCGAGCCCCTGCGATAGCCGAGCCCGCGCGAACACCGTGTCCGATCCCGTCCGTTCGAGGCTGGAATCGATCGGTAGGGTGTGCGTATGACTACCGGGGTTCGCCGCAGAATGGGAGTGGACGAGCGGCGGCAGCAGTTGATCGGCGTCGCCCTCGAACTGTTCAGCCGTCGCTCGCCGGACGAGGTCTCCATCGACGAGATAGCGTCGGCGGCGGGCATCTCCCGACCGCTGGTCTACCACTACTTCCCCGGCAAACTCAGCCTGTACGAGGCCGCGTTGCAGCGTGCCGCGGACGACCTCGCGGCCCGTTTCGCGGAGCCGCACGAGGGCCCGCTGGGCGCCCGGCTGCTGCGCGTGATGCGCCGGTACTTCGACTTCGTGGACGATCACGGCCCCGGTTTCTCCGCGCTCATGCGCGGCGGCCCGGCGGTCGGCTCCTCGACGACCAACGCGCTCATCGACTCCGTACGGCAGGCCGCCTACGACCAGATCGTCGCGCACCTCGGCGTCGAGAACCCGCCCGCGCGGCTGGAACTCGTCGTCCGCTCGTGGATCTCGCTCGCCGAGTCGACGGCGCTGATCTGGCTGGACGGCCGGCGCATCCCGCGTGCCGAGCTGGAGGTCCAGCTGGTGCACGACTTCGCCGCGCTCGCGGTGGTCGGCGCCGCGCAGGACGAGGAGATGGGCGCGCTCGTCCGCCGGGTCTTCAAGGCGGAGCCGGCCGAGGGCCCCTTCGGGGACCTGCTCGGCCGGCTCGTCACGCTCGCCTCCTGAACCGCCTGAGTCTTCTGAACCGCCTGAACCGCTCGGGAGCCCCGCGGGCTCAGGCGTCGTACTTCCGGTAGGAGGGGTCGAGGTCGCGGACCTCGGCCGACGCGTGCAGCGCCAGCCCCTCCACCGGCTTCACGTGCGCGCGCAGCGCCTCCAGCACGGCCTCGGCCAGGCGCGCCTTGGTCTCCTCGGTGCGCCCGGCCAGCAGGCCGATGGTGACGTGCACGATCGCGTGGCCCTCGGTGTCCGGGCCGACGACGGTGTCCTCGGTCCGACGGAACCGCGTCTTGCACGCCGGGGGCTTCGCGTCCGCGATCTCGACCGCGCGGGCGTGCGCCTCGACGGCGAAGGCCCGCCGGTCGAAGGCGTCCGCGAGCCGCTCCGAGTAGTCGACGGTGATCTGCGGCATGTGCACTCCTGCTTTTCCGGCTGTCCGCTGCTCAGCCTAGTTCCTGAACACCGCCACCGTCCGGGCCGGAACGGTGAACGTGCCGGTCGCCGCCTCGTACGCCGAGGTCTTGACCACCGCGTCCGAGCCCGCCGCCTGCACCGGGTGCAGCCGGTAGTGCGCCCCGGCGAGCGAGGCCACGCGCTGCCGCTGCCGCTCGGGCGTCGCGTTGAACACCACGACGAGGTCGCCCAGCCTCATGGTGATCACGCCGGGCGTCTCGTCCGCGCCGGAGAGCGGGAAGGACAGGGCGGACTGCACCTGCGCGGCCGTGGCCAGGGAGAACGCCTTCTCCGTCGTACGGATCCGCAGCAGGTCGCGGTAGGCGGCCGAGGCGCCCCGGATCTGCGGGCAGCCGACCTTGACGGAGGTCAGCAGCGGCTTGGCGTACTGCCACTTGGACTGGTTGTCCGCCGCCATGGGCAGGCCCCGGCCGAAGCCGTTGCCGTCCGCGCAGTTCCAGTGGATGGCGTTGAACCAGTCGCCGCTGTCGAAGGAGTTGCGGTCCAGCGACTTGGAGCGCAGCAGGTCGGTGCCGGCCTGGGAGAGCGCCGGTCCCTGCGAGAGCGCGGCCGTCGCCATCGCCAGCACCTGCATACGGGCGCGGTCCGCCGCCGAGGTGCCCTGGGGCAGCTTGAAGGTGAGGGCGTCGAACAGCGACTCGTTGTCGTGCGCGTCGACGTAGGCGAGGGCGTCGCCCGGCGCGTCCGCGTATCCGGCCGGGGCGCCGTTGTAGTCGATCTCCGCACCGGTGACCTCCTTGCCGCCGGTGTCCGTGAAGCGGTACTTGGCGAGGTTGCCGCTCAGTCCCACCTTGATCAGGTCCTGGTAGTGCAGCAGCCGGGCCTTCTGCTCGGCCGTGGTGCCGTTGGCCGGCGAGGAGTTGGGGTCGGTGTAGAGGCCGGAGGCGAAGCCCTGGACGCCGGGGTCGGAGTCGAAGGGGCTGCCGCCGCGCACCGCGTCGCGGGCCCGGTCGGAGAAGGTGGCGATGCCGGTGCCGGCCATGTTCTTCTGGGTGGCCTGCACGAACCGGGCGTCGTCGGCGACCTCGCCGAAGTTCCAGCCCTCCCCGTACAGGATGATCTTCTTGCCGTCCACGCCGTCCTTGGCGGGCGTGAGCGCGTCGAGGGCCTTCCTGACCGCGAGGATGTTGGCCTTGGGGTGGTGGCCCATGAGGTCGAAGCGGAAGCCGTCGACCTTGTACTCCTTGGCCCAGGTGACGATCGAGTCGACGACCAGCTTGCCCATCATGGTGTTCTCGGGCGCGGTGTTGGCGCAGCAGGTGCTGTTGGCGACCGAGCCGTCGGGAAGGAGCCGCTGGTAGTAGCCGGGGACGACCTTGTCGAGCACGGAGGTGTCCGCCTGGCCGCTGGCCGCCGTGTGGTTGTAGACGACGTCCATGACGACGCGCAGGCCGTCCTGGTTGAGCGCCTGCACCATCCGCCGGAACTGGACCGTGCGGGCCGTGCCGTCCGGGTCGGTCGCGTACGAGCCCTCGGGGACCGTGTAGTGGTACGGGTCGTAGCCCCAGTTGTAGGCGTCCTTCGCGGCGGTCTTCGCCACGCAGGCCTGCTGCTGCTCGGAGTCGGCCGGGTAGGAGGCCAGGTCGCAGCCGGGGGTGGCCTGGTCGGCCTTCCTCTCGGGGATGGTGGCGATGTCGAACGCCGGCAGCAGGTGCACGTAGGACGTGCCGGCCCCGGCCAGCTCCCGCAGATGCTTGGAGCCGTCGCTGTTCTTGTCGGTGAACGCCAGGTAGGTGCCCTGGTCCTTGGCCGGGACGGTCTTGTCGGCCACCGAGAAGTCGCGGATGTGCAGCTCCTGGATCTGCGCGTCGCGCAGCGGCACGGCCTTCGGCTTGGCGAGGTGGGACCAGCCGCCCGGGGCGAGCGTCTTGTCGTCGAGGTCGACGACGAGGCTGCGCTCGCTGTTCGCGGTCAGGGCGAGGGAGTACGGGTCGGTGACCTTGTTGGTGACGACCTGGCGCACGGAGGGCGCCCACACCTTCACCACGTACCGGTAGGGCTTGCCCTTCCAGGAGGCGGGGCCGGTCACGGACCAGACGCCGGTGGCGTCGTCGCGGTGCATGGCGACGGCCCTGCCGTCCAGCTCCAGCGCCACGCTCCGCGCGGTCGGCGCCCACACGCTCAGCGTGGGCCGGCCGTGGTGGAAGACGGGGCCGAGCTGTGCCTTGGCGGCGGCGCCGCCGTAGACGTCGTCGAGGACGCCGGCGAGCTGGACGCCGGTGGCCGCGAGCACGGCGCCGTTGGCGGCGCGCTGGGAGGCGACGACCTGGCCGCGCAGGGCCTCGCGGACCCGGTCGCGGTCGCGCGGGTCGACGGACCAGGCGGTGTAGTCCTTCAGGTACGGGAACTTCGCCTTCTGGGCGTCGGTGAGCGTGGTCCTGGCCAGTCGCAGCCAGCGCTCGTCGTCGCTGGTCAGCGCGCCGTCCTTGACCTTGACGGAGCCGTCGTGGGAGTAGACCAGCTGGGTGGAGGCGGCGCCGTCCGCGCCGTTCCACGCGACCGTGTCGCGGTCGATCCAGACGGCCTTGGACGTGGTGAGGTCCAGGGCGGCCGAGCTGCCCGTGGGCTGCGGCAGCAGGGGCCCTTCCTGGCCGCTCACCAGCCACACCTCGTGGCCGTTCGCCGCCTTGAGGTCCAGCGACTGGTCGGCGGGCAGGTCCTTCTCGTCGCCCTTGTGGATGATGTAGCTGAGGCTGGTGGCACCCTCGGTGAGCGGCACCTCGTAGACCGCGCCATAGGAGTCAGTCTTCACCGGCATGAGCGGCTTCGACCAGTCGGTGGGGTTCGCGGCGCCCGTCCACACGTGCAGGCCCCAGCCGTCGTAGTTCCCGTCGGCGCGGTGGTAGTGGAGGACGGCCTTGGTGGTGTCCTGCGGCGGGTAGTCGGCCGTGGGCCGCTCGGTCCGCACGTCGTCCTTGCCCTGCTCGATCCACACCTCGCCCGTCTTGGTGACGTCGACGGACCGGTCGGCGGAGACGTCCTTGTTGCCGTCCTTGTCGATGACCAGGAAGCCCACGCTGGAGGCGCCGGGCTTGAGCTTGACGTAGGCGAAGGCGCCGTAGGCGTCGCGTCCGGTGAAGGGGTGGCCGGCGGGCCAGGTGGTGGACTCGCCGTCGGCGAGGTCGCCCCAGGCGTACAGGCCCCAGTTCGCGTAGTCGCCGTCCGCGCGCTTGTAGTGGACGACCGCGTACTGGCGCGAGGAGGCGGTGGGGATCTCGGGGGCGGGCGGGGTGCCGGTGGTGGAGGACGCCGTGGCGCTCGCGGTGCGGCCGGCGGAGTCGACCACTACGGCCTTGTAGCGCAGGGCGGTGCCGGCCGGGACGGTCCTGGCGATGGTCTGGGTGACCTTGTAGGGGGCGTGGTCGGCGGAGCCGAGCACCTGCCAGGGGCCGTCGCCCACCTGGGCGGCGAAGACCACCCGGTTCAGCCGGCCGCCGCCGGTGTCCGCGCCGGCCTCGACCGTGCCGGTGGCTCCGGCCGCGGGGGCCGTCAGGGTGATCGTCGGCCTGGTGGTGGGCGCCTGGAGCCGGCCGGCCGCCTTGAGGACGACGGCGGAGCCCGCCGGGACGGTGACGGTGACCTGGCGGCCCGCGTCGGAGGAGACGGACGCCTTGGTGCCGTAGATGCCCCGGTACGTCATGTCCGCCGAGTCGGTGGCGAAGCTCGCCGTCTTGTCGGTGTCCGCGTTGTTGAGCGCGACGACGTACTCGGCGCCGGTCCTCGCGTCCGTGCGGGTGAAGGCGTAGACGCCGGCGCCGTCGGCCGCGTAGCGCTCGGTCTGCACGCCGTCCGTGAGGGCCGGGTTGTCCTTGCGCAGCCGGGACAGTTCGGCGATCTGGCGGTAGAGGGGCGCCTTGGGGTCGTAGGAGTCGCTGGCGTGGGTGCGGTCGGTGCCGATCTCGTCGTCGTCGAGGTAGTCGGGGACCTTGGAGGCGAACATGGTCTGGCGGGCGTCCTTGTCACCGCCGGCGCCGGTGAAGCCCTGCTCGTCGCCGTAGTAGACGACCGGGTTGCCGCGGCTGAGGAACATCAGCTCGTTGGCGAGTTCGTCCTTCTTCAGGATCTCGGCGTCGGTGGCCTTGGGGTTGTCCTGCTTCAGGAAGTACCCGATGCGGCCCATGTCGTGGTTGCCGAGGAAGGTGACCTGTTCGTAGGCGTTGGCCTTGTCGGTCGTGTACTTGTAGTCGTCGCCGAAGACGGCGGCCAGCCGCTTGGCGCTGCCGCCCTGGGAGGCGTAGGCGCGGGCCGCGTCCTGGAAGGGGAAGTCGAGCGTGGCGTCGAGCCGGCCCCGGGTGACGTACGGGGAGGTGACGGAGGTGTCGGCGGAGTAGACCTCGCCGAACATGAAGAAGTTCTTCCGGCCGTGCCGGGCGGCGTACTGGTCGAGCGCCGTCGCCCACTGGGTCCAGAACTCCATGTTGACGTGCTTGACGGTGTCGATGCGGAAGCCGTCGACGCCGAAGTCGCGCACCCAGCGCTCGTAGATCTTCTCCATGCCGCTGACGACCTCGGGACGCTCGGTCCACAGGTCGTCGAGGCCGGAGAAGTCGCCGTAGGTGGCGTTCTCGCCCGCGTAGGTGGAGTCGCCGCGGTTGTGGTACATCGTCGGGTCGTTGAGCCAGGAGGGAACCTTGAGGTTCTTCTTCGCGGCGGGGACCGTCGGGGTGTACGGGAAGGAGTTCTCGCCGACGGCGGGGAACTTCCTGGTGCCGTCCGCGTAGTCGGCGTCGTCGAAGGGGCGGCCGTCCTTGGTCAGGTACGGGAAGGCGCCCTTGGACAGGTACTCGTGGGAGGCGCCCTCGTAGTCGACGACGTCGGCGGTGTGGTTGGTGATGACGTCGAAGAAGACCTTCATGCCCTTGGCGTGCGCCTTGGAGATGAGGGCACTGAGGTCGGCGTTGGTGCCGAAGTGCGGGTCGACCTTGGTGAAGTCGGTGATCCAGTAGCCGTGGTAGCCGGCGGAGGCGTCCTTGCCGGTGCCCTGCACGGGCTGGTTCTTGAAGATGGGGGCGAGCCAGATGGCGGTGGTGCCCAGGCCCTTGATGTAGTCGAGCCGCTTGGTCAGGCCCTTGAGGTCGCCGCCCTGGTAGAAGCCCTTGTCGGTGGGGTCGTAGCCGGTGGCCAGGCGCGAGCCCGTGAGGCCGCCCCTGTCGTTGGAGGTGTCGCCGTTGGCGAAACGGTCCGGCATGACGAAGTAGAACTGCTCGCGCGTGTCGTCGTGCCGGGCGGGCTGGGCGGCCAGCCGGGCGTCCGAGGGCGGCGCGGGCGGCGGTGTGGCGGCCGACGCGGCCAGTGGCTGGATCAGTGCGGCGGCGAGGGCGGCGGCGGTGACGGCCGCTGCCCGTCTGACGTGGGCGGTACGGCGCCGGCCGGGCGCCGGCCATCTCGGTATCACAGGCGGGAACTCCTTGCGATTCATGGCTCATTGGGTCGACCCCGCCGGGACCGTACCGCCCACGAAAGGGTTGCAGCAAGACTTGTGAAACTTGGAGAAAGAAGTTTCACGTACCGTCAGCGGCCCAGCTCAGCAGCTCGGCTTGCCCGCGTAGACGGCCAGTGCCGTGTCGGGGCCCAGGGCGGCGGTGAGCTGCCCGGAGCCGTTGACGGTCACCGTGGTGTTGTTCTGCACGTCGCAGTAGGTGCCCGCGGGCAGCGAGGTCTCGTAGGTGCGGCTGACGCCGTACGACTCGTGGTTGATGGCCACGAAGCCCCTGCCGCCCCGGCCGAAGGCGATGGCGTTGTTGCCGTCGTCCCACCAGTTGGTCACCGGCTGGCCGCGCGTGGCGTTGCGGAAGGCGACCATGGAGATGATCTCCGGCCACTTGTGCTGGCACTTCCAGCCGTCCTGCCAGCAGGCGTTCACCTGGCCCCCGTTGGGCGGTCCCGCGTCCGTGTCGGACCACTCGTAGCCGGAGTTGATGTCGGGGGCGCCGTAGGGCCAGGCGAGCATGAAGACGTTCGCCAGGGTGTACTTGGCGCCGTCCTTGTAGTTGAGGGTGGAGCCGTTGCGCTCGGTGTCGTGGTTGTCGACGAAGACGCCGGCCACCGAGTTGCTCAGGTAGCCCCAGCCCTCGCCGAAGTTGTTCAGGTAGGCGAGCTTCTCGTTGTTGAAGACCCGCTTGAGGTCGAAGGCGTAGCGGAACTCCTGGACGTCGCCGTTGCCGGTGTACTCGGTGGGCTGGACCGCCTCGCCTGCGCCGTAGATGACCTCCTGCTTCCAGTAGGCGCCGGGGTTGGTCAGGCGGGACTTGATGTTGGCGAGGTCGTCGGCCGGGATGTGCTTGGCGGCGTCGATGCGGAAGCCGTCGACGCCGAGGGAGAGCAGGTCGTTCATGTAGCCGGCGATGGTCTTGCGGACGTACTCCTCGCCGGTGTCGAGGTCGGCCAGGCCGACCAGCTCGCAGTGCTGCACGTTCCACCGGTCCTGGTAGTTGTTGACCGGGGACATGCAGTCGTCGAAGTCGTACACCGAGTACAGGCCCGGGTAGTCGTACTTGGTGTACGAGGACCCGCCCGTGCCGGTGCCGCTGCCCGCCGACATGTGGTTGATGACGGTGTCGACGACGACCTTCACGCCCGCCGCGTGGCAGGTGTTCACCATGTTCTGGAAGGAGGCGCGGTCGCCGAGCCGGCCGGCGATCCTGTAGCTGACGGGCTGGTAGGACGTCCACCATTGCGGGCCCTGGATGTGCTCGGCGGGCGGTGAGACCTGGACGTACCCGTAGCCGGCCGGGCCGAGGGTGCCGGTGCACTCCTTGGCGACCGAGGCGTAGTTCCATTCGAAGAGCACCGCGGTGACGTCCTTGGTGCCGGGCGGCGCCGCGTGGGCGGTCCCCGCGGGGACGGCTAGTGCGGCCGACGCGGCGGCCACGAGGGCGAGCGCGCCGGAGAGGGCTCTGTTGGCCATGTGGGGGTTTCCTTCTCCGTTGAAGGACTCGAAGACCCCGAGGGCCCCGGAGATGCGCGGAAATCCGGGCAACTCAAGGGATTCGAGGGACTTCGAGGGACTCATGGGTCCGGGAAGATCCTGGGGAGGACCGGACCCCTTGAAGGGAGTTGCTGCAAGTTTTCAACCACTCGCAGTGCAGCAGACCGTACGAGCCCCGCCCCCGGCGGTCAATACCCTCGACATGCTCCTGTCACCTACGCGAAATACGGGCCGTATAGGGCCAGTTGAGCTGGAGTGCCGCCCGTGCCCACACGAAGTGGCCCGCCGTCACCATGGAACGGCGGGCCACTGAAACCGGACGAAAGTCCTTGCGGCAATGCTCAGCCGGTGGTCCACCACACGGTCGTGTCGGCGGGCACCTTGGCCTCGCCGTCGGCCTCCGTGATCTCCCCGCTCGCCAGCAGCAGACGGCCGTACGCCGGGGTCGTGACCGCCTCCCCGCCGGTGTTCGCCACGCACACGAACTCCCCGCGCCGGAAGGCCAGCACGCCCTCGGGCGCCCGCAGCCACTCCACCGCCTCGCCCGCGCCGAGGTCCGGCCGGGACCGGCGCGCGGCCAGCGCCTCGCGGTACAGCTCCAGCGTCGAGCCGGGAACCCCGGTCTGCGCCTCCACGCTCAGCTCCCCCCAGCCCGCCGGCTGCGGAAGCCAGCTGCCGCCGCTGCCGAAGCCGTACGAGGAGCCGGCGCGCGTCCACGGGATCGGCACCCGGCAGCCGTCGCGGAAGCCGTCCTGGCCCTCGCCCCGGAAGTAGGCCGGGTCCTGGCGCACCTCGTCGGGCAGGTCCACCACGTCGGGCAGGCCGAGCTCCTCGCCCTGGTAGACGTAGGCGGAACCGGGCAGCGCCAGCATCAGCAGGGTGGCCGCGCGGGCCCGGCGCAGCCCGAGGGCGCGGTCGCCGGCGGTGCGGATCTGGGTGCCGAGGCCGGGCGGGTTGGCGAAGCGGGTGGCGTGCCGGGTGACGTCGTGGTTGGACAGCACCCAGGTGGCCGGGGCACCGACCGGGCGCATGGCCTCCAGGGTGCGGTCGATGACGGCGCGCAGCTCCTTGGCGTCCCAGTCGGTGCCCAGGTACTGGAAGTTGAAGGCCTGGTGCAGCTCGTCCGGGCGCACGTACAGGGCGGTGCGCTCGACGGTCGGGGTCCACGCCTCGGCGACGAAGATCCTCTCCCCGGAGTACTCGTCAAGGATCAGCCGCCACTGCCGGTAGACCTCGTGCACGCCGTCCTGGTCGAAGAACGGCATGACATCGTTGCCCAGCAGCTTCAGCTGGTCGTGGGTGCCGAGGTCGGGCAGCCCGTCCGCCTTGACGAGCCCGTGGGCCACGTCGATGCGGAAGCCGTCGACGCCCATGTCGAGCCAGAAGCGCAGGATGGAGCGGAACTCGTCGCCGACGGCCGGGTGTTCCCAGTTGAAGTCGGGCTGCTCGGGCGCGAACAGGTGCAGGTACCACTCTCCGGGCGTGCCGTCCGGTTCGGTGACCCGGGTCCAGGCCGGGCCGCCGAAGATGGACTCCCAGTCGTTGGGCGGCAGTTCGCCGTTCCTCCCCTTGCCGGGGCGGAAGTGGTAGCGGTCGCGCAGCGGGGAGCCGGGGCCCTCCGCGACCGCGCGCCGGAACCACTCGTGCTGGTCGGAGGAGTGGTTGGGGACGAGGTCGACGATGATCCTCAGGCCCAGCTCGTGGGCGTCGCGGATCAGGGCGTCGGCGTCCAGGAGGTTGCCGAACATGGGGTCGACTGCGCGGTAGTCGGCGACGTCGTAGCCGGCGTCGGCCTGCGGCGAGGCGTAGAAGGGGCTGAGCCACACGGCGTCCACACCGAGGTCGCGCAGGTAGGGCAGCCGGGAGCGTACGCCCTCCAGGTCGCCCATGCCGTCGCCGTTGCTGTCGGCGAAACTGCGCGGGTAGACCTGGTAGATCACCGCGTCCCGCCACCAGTCGCGGGGCGGGGCGGCGACGGTGGCGACGGCCGCTTCGGTCAGGGAGGATCCGGACGGGGAGTGCTGCTGGCTCATGGCGTCCTTGTGCGTAAGGGTGGTCGGGTCATGAAAGGCGTGGGGGCCGGGCCAGGTTCCGGGCGGCCGCGGTGACGGCGGGGTCTGGGGGCACCCCCTGCTCGAAGAGCTTGGGGGAGGACACCGCGGCCGCCTGCCCGCGCGCGGGGCGCGCGGGAGTCCTGGTTCCGGCGGCCCGCGGGTCAGCCCTTGGTGCCGCCCGCGGTGAGTCCGGCGACGAGGTTCTTCTGCACGAGGTAGAAGAAGGCCGAGACGGGTATCGCGATCAGTACCGCGGTCGCGGCCATGAGGTTGCGCTGGGCGTCGTGCTCGCTGATGAAGCTCTGCAGGCCGACGGCGAGCGTGTACTTCTGGTCGTCGAGCATGAAGGTGGTGGCGAAGGCGACCTCGCCGAACGCCGTGATGAAGCTGTAGAAGGCGGCGACCGCGAGGCCCGGCTTGGCGAGCGGCAGGATCAGCCGCGCGAACGTGCCGAAGGGGGTGAGCCCGTCGACGCGTCCGGCCTCGTCGATCTCGAAGGGGATGGTGTCGAAGTAGCCCTTGAGCAGCCAGGCGCAGTACGGCACCGCGGTGGTGCAGTAGACGAGGATGAGGCCGAGGTAGCTGTCGATGAGGCCCAGGTCGGCGAGGATCTGGTACATCGGCACCATGAGCACGGCCACCGGGAACATCTGGGTGACCAGCAGCACCCACATGAACTTCCGGTAGCCGGGGAAGCGCATGCGGGAGACGGCGTAGCCGGTGGTCGCGGCGACCAGGACACCGAGCACGGTGGTGCCGAGCGAGACGATCAGCGAGCTCTTGAGCCACTCGAAGAAGTTGGTGTGCTGCAGCACGAACGAGTAGTTGCTCAACGACATCTTGTGCCAGATGCCGCCGGGGTGCAGGTAGTCGTCCTTGTCCGGGCCGAGGGACAGGAAGACCAGCCAGGCGACCGGGAAGAGCGCGACGAGGCTCCCGGCGAGCAGCAGGCCGTGGGAGGCGAGGGACGCGGCGGTGCCGCGCCGCCCGCGCCGGCGCGCCGTGCGCGGCGCCTTTCCGCCCGGCTCCGGCTCGGTCGCGGCGGAGGAGGTCTCGACTGCGGTCGTACTCATGGGAACTCCTGCCTCAGATCGCGAGCTGCTGCTCATTGCGGTTCAGCCAGCGGCGGTAGAACGAGGTGAAGACGATCAGGATGGCCAGCAGCAGGATGCCGTAGGCGGCGGACTGAGCGAAGTCTCGCGGCTGCTGTCCGAAGCCGAGGTAGTACGCCCAGGTGACAAGGATCTGCGCGTCGGGGGCCGTGTTGCCGAAGAGCAGGAAGATGACGGCGAACTGGTTGAAGGTCCAGATGATGCCGAGGAGCACGACCGTGGAGCTGACCGACCTCAGACCCGGAAGGGTGACGTAGCGGAAGCGCTGCCAGGCGTTGGCGCCGTCCATCTCGGCGGCCTCGTAGAGCGAGGAGTCGATGGACTGCAGTCCGCCGAGCAGCGAGACCATCATGAACGGCACACCGCACCAGGTGTTGACCATGATGGCGGCGAACCGCTGCCAGAAGGTGTCCTCCAGCCACTGTGGCTCCGGCAGGTGCAGGGCGTGCAGCGCGGAGTTGATGATGCCGCCGTCGGCGAGCATGAAGCGCCAGCCGAACACGGTGACGAAGGTGGGCACGGCCCAGGGCAGGATCAGGATCAGCCGGTAGAAGGTGCGGCCGCGCAGCTTCTGGTTGAGCACCAGCGCCAGGCCGAGCCCGATCGTGTAGTGCAGGGTGACGCACAGCGCCGTCCACACGATCGTCCAGACGAAGTGCGACCAGAAGCGGTCGTACGACGTCGGGCCGAACAGGATGTCCTTGTAGTTGTCCAGACCGATGAACTTGTACGTGGCGTCGATGTGGTTGACGCCGATCGTGCGAGCGGTGTTGAGGCTGTTGGCGTCGGTGAGGGTCAGATAGAGGCCGTAGACCAGGGGGTACAGCACGAGGACGCCGAGCACGACCGCCACCGGGGCGATCATCACGTAGGCGTACCAGTGCTTCTGGTAGCTCTGCCTGAGGCGCGCGGCCGGCCCGGGCCTCGGCCCGCGGTCACCGCGCCGCTTGCCGGTCGCTCGATCGATGGCGACTGTCATGGTTCGACACCTTCTGGATGTTCAGGAGTACGGCACACGGGCCGGTGGCCGCCGGGCCCTCCCCCCGGGGAGTCCGGCGGCCACCACGGCTCACTTGCTGAAGTCGTTGACCAGCTTGGAGATCGCGAGTTCGGCGTTGTTCAGGCCCTGGTCCAGGGACTCCTTGCCACCGGCGATCTTGGGCAGCTCGGTGTCGAGCGGACCCCACAGGGAGCTGTACTCCGCGAGGGCGGGGCGCGGCTGGGCGGCGGACAGCACGCCCTGGTAGCCGGCGATGCCGGGGTCGGCCTTGACCTGGGCGGTGTAGGCGTCGTCGCGGGTGGGCAGCGTGGAGTTCTTCAGGGCGATGGTCTCCTGGGACTTCGCCGAGGTCATGAACTTCACGAACTTCAGGGCCGCTTCCTGGTGGGCCTTGTCCGAGCCGGCGTAGACCGAGAGGTTGTGGCCGCCGGTCGGGGCGCCCGCCTTGCCGGTGGAGCCGGCCGGGACGGTGGCGATGCCGAGGTTGGACTTGTCCTTGAAGGCGCTGCCCTTGTAGAAGTTCGTGATCTCCCAGGGGCCCTGGATGATCGCGGCGACCTTGCCGTTGACGAACGCGTCCTGGATGTGGGCGTAGGCGTCGGCGGTGGTGTCGGCCTTGTGCAGGCCCTTGCCGGAGAACAGGCTCAGCCAGGTGCCGTAGGCCTTCTTCGCGGGGGCCGAGGTCACGGTGATCTTCTTGGCGGCGACGTCGACGTTGTCGGTGCCCTCGCCGTAGAGGAAGTTCATGGCGTAGTAGGCCTGGGTGGAGCCCCAGTAGCCGTCGACGCCGTCCTTGTCCTGGACCTTGGCGGCGTCGGCCTTCAGCTCGTCCCAGGTCTTGGGGGCCTCGGTGATGCCGGCCTTCTTGAACAGGGCCTTGTTGTAGACCAGGGCCAGGGTGTCGGTGACCAGCGGCACGCCGTAGGTCTTGCCGTCGTACTGGGCCTGCTTGATCAGGTTCGGCTTGAACTTGCTCTGCTCGGACAGGGCCTCGGTGCCGTCCAGCGGCAGGAAGTAGCCCTTCTTGGCGAAGGCGGGGGTCCAGCCGACCTCGGAGCGCAGGATGTCCGGGGCGCCCTTGGAGCCGGCGGCCGTGTCGAACTTGTTCTGCGCCTGGTCGAACGGCACGTTGACGTACTTGACCTTGATGTTCTTGTTGGCCGCTTCGAACTGCTTGACCAGAGCCTGGTACGTCGGCGCCTCGTTGGTGGCGTTGGAGGTGTCCCACCAGGTGATGGTCACCGGACCGCCGGACTTGTCGCTGCCGCTGTCGCTCCCGCCGCACGCCGTCGCCGCGAGGGCAATGGACGCCACCAGCGCGGTGGCCGCTATGCCACGCCGCATGAGTTTCTCCTTGAGGGTGAAAGCCCGTAACAGGGGCCGGTCCCGTCTGCCGCCCCTGCCGAGTTGCCGATGGCGCCGTTGCCGCCGCCGGGCGACGGTGAACGTAACAGCGTTGCAAGCGCTGCGAAAGACCTTGCAGCAAAAAAGTGCAAGAGATCGCCGGAGTTACCCTCCCGTGACCTGTCACCGGGCCTCCAGACCCCTTGACTTCACGCCGATCAGCGGCTCCCCGGACACTTGTGCAAGACTCTGCAAGGTCTTGCCACACGGCGCCGACGGGGGAATCATCCCGTTGCGGACCGGTACGCCGAACAGAACACGAGGAACGCGATGACGCCCCGACCGGTACAGTCCACTCCTGTGACCACACGGCTTGCCGACATCGCCGCCCAGGCGGGGGTGAGCGAAGCGACCGTCAGCCGTGTCCTCAACGGCAAGCCGGGCGTCGCCGCCACCACCCGCCAGTCCGTGCTGGCCGCCCTCGACGTGCTGGGCTACGAGCGCCCGGTACGCCTGCGGCAGCGCAGCGAGGGCCTGGTCGGCCTGATCACGCCCGAGCTGGAGAACCCCATCTTTCCCGCCCTGGCCCAGGTCATCGGCCAGGCGCTGACCCGCCAGGGCTACACCCCGGTGCTCGCCACCCAGACCCCCGGCGGCTCCACGGAGGACGAGCTGACCGAGATGCTGGTGGACCGCGGGGTGGCCGGCATCATCTACGTCTCCGGCCTGCACGCGGACACCACGGCCGACATGGAGCGCTACGAGCGGCTGCGTGCCCAGGGCGTGCCCTACGTCCTCGTGGACGGCTTCTCCCCCAAGGTGCAGGCCCCCTTCATCTCCCCGGACGACCGCGCGGCGATGACCCTGGCCGTCACCCACCTCGTCTCCCTGGGCCACACCCGCATCGGCCTCGCCCTGGGCCCCAAGCGCTTCGTCCCGGTACAGCGCAAGATCGAGGGATTCGTACGGGCCATGCAGGACCAGCTCTCCCTGCCCCCGGGCGTCATCGAGTCGGACCTGGTCCAGCACTCCCTCTACACCCTGGAGGGCGGCCAGGCGGCCGCGACGGCGCTCATCGACCGCGACTGCACGGCGATCGTCTGCGCCAGCGACATGATGGCGCTCGGGGCCATACGGGCGGCCCGCCAGCGCGGCCTGGAGGTCCCGAAGGACGTCTCGGTCGTCGGCTTCGACGACTCCCCCCTGATCGCCTTCACCGACCCGCCGCTGACCACGATCCGCAAGCCGGTGCCGGCCATGGGCCAGGCGGCCGTGCGCACCCTGCTCGAGGAGATCGGCGGAACCCCCGCCCCCCACAGCGAGTTCGTCTTCATGCCGGAACTGGTGGTGCGCGGCTCCACGGCCTCGGCCCCGGGCAGTCGCCCCTGAGCCGCACCCGACCCGCGGATGACCGGCGTCCGAGGACTCATCTGGCAGACTCTGTCCCTATGGGTGACACGACCGTGACGCGACCGGAGGCCGTCCGGCACCGCGTCACGCACGAGCGCACCCTCCTCACCCGCCTGCGCACCCCGCGCCGCCCCCGGCTGTGGTTCGAGATCCTGCTGATCGCGGTCAGCTACTGGACGTACTCCCTGATCCGCAACGCGGTCCCGGAACAGAAGGCCGAGGCCCTGCGCAACGCCGACTGGGTCTGGCGCACCGAGCACCAACTGGGCATCGCCGTCGAGCAGTCGGTCAACCACGCCGTCAACTCGGTGACTTGGCTGATCATCGGCATGAACTACTACTACGCCACCCTGCACTTCGTAGTGACGATCGGCGTCCTGGTCTGGCTCTACCGCAGCCACCCCGGCCGCTACGCGGCGACCCGGCTCGCCCTCTTCGCCACCACCGGCGTCGCCCTGCTCGGCTACTACCTCTTCCCCCTGGCCCCGCCCCGCCTCATGACCGGCGCCCACTTCGTCGACACGGTCCAGGTCCACCACACCTGGGGCTCCATGGCCTCCGGCGACCTGAAGGACATGTCCAACCAGTACGCCGCGATGCCCTCGATGCACATCGGCTGGTCGCTGTGGTGCGGCCTGACCATCTACGCCCTCACCAGGATCCCCTGGCTCCGCGTCCTGGCCCTCCTCTACCCCACGACCACGCTCCTGGTCATCGTCTGCACGGCCAACCACTTCTGGCTGGACGCGGTGGGCGGCCTGCTCTGCCTGGCCTTCGGCTTCACCCTGGCCCGCCTCTGGTACGGCGCCCTCCCCCACACCCTCCCCCGCACGACCCGGACCCTGCAGCCGACGTAGCGCCATCACCACGACGATGGCGGCACACGCGCACGGGCGGAAGGGGCGGTGGGGGCGCGTCACAGCCCGCCGCGTACAGCAGTCTCTGCCGACAGCCACCGAACACCCACAGCAGTACGTCCCACGTGCGGCGGGCTGGACGCACCCCCACCGCCCCGACCCCCCACGCACCGCACGCGCGACGACGCCGCAGGCACCGCACTACCGCACGCACCACAACGCCGCACGCACCGCGCGCTAAGACGCCCCGTAGAACAGCTCCTCCACAACGGACCGAGCCCGCCGGGCGGTACGCCGGTACGCGTCGAGCATGTCCCCCACGTGCCCGGGCCCGTACCCCAGGTACCGCCCCACCGCGGCAAGTTCCCGAGGCTCCGTCGGAAAGGTGTCCCCCGCCCGCCCCCGCACCAGCATCACGGCGTTGCGCACCCGGGTGGCCAGCACCCAGGCCTCGTCGAGGATCGAGGCCTCCTCCTCGGTGACCAGCCCGCCCTCCCGAGCCGCGGCCAGCGCCTGCCGCGTACGAGTGGTCCGCAACCCCGAAAGAGGACCACCCGCACCCCCCTCGGCCCCGTGCCGCATCTGGAGCAACTGCACGGTCCACTCCACGTCCGACAACCCCCCGGGCCCCAGCTTCGTGTGCAGCTTGGGATCCGCCCCCCGGGGCAGCCGCTCGGACTCCATCCGGGCCTTGAGCCGCCGGATCTCCCGCACGGCGTCGTCCCCCAGCCCCCCGGAGGGATACCGCAGCGGATCGACCAGCGCGACGAACCGCCGTCCGAGCTCGGCGTCCCCCGCCACCGGCTCCGCCCGCAGCAGCGCCTGGGCCTCCCACACCAGCGACCACCGCCGGTAGTACGCCTCGTACGACTTCAGCGTCCGCACCATGGGCCCGTTGCGGCCCTCGGGCCGCAGATCCGCGTCGATCAGCAGCGGCGGATCCGAGCTGGGCACCTGCAGCAGCCGCCGCATCTCCGCCACGACCCGGTTCGCCGCCTGAGCGGCCTCCCGCTCGTCCACCCCGTCCCGGGGCTCGTGCACGAACACCACGTCCGCGTCCGAGCCGTAGCCCAGCTCGTGCCCACCGAACCGCCCCATCCCGATGATCGCGAACCGGACCGGCAGGGCGTCCTCGCCGTCCCCCCACCCGTCCCGCACGACCGCCCGCAGCGTCCCCGCCAGCGTCGCCGCCGTCAGGTCGGACACCGCACCGCCCACCCGGTCCACGAGCGCGCCTTGGTCGGCCTCGACGGGCTGCGCCTCGGTGCCGTAGGAGCCGACGATGTCCGCGGCGGCCGTACGGAACAGCTCCCGCCGCCGCACGCCACGCGCCGCGGTGACGCCCTGCTCGGCGCTCTCGGCGCGCCCCACCGCGGCGAGGATCTCCTGCTCCAGCTGCGCCCGCCCGCGCGGTTCGAGCCCTCCGCCGCCGTCGGCGCCGCCGCCCGCTCCGCCCCCGCCGCCGAGCAGGGCCACCGCCTCGGGCGCCCGCATCAGCAGGTCGGGGGCGAGCCGCCCGGCGGACAGCACGCGGGCGAGGTTCTCGGCCGCGGCGCCCTCGTCGCGCAGCAGCCGCAGGTACCAGGGCGTCTTGCCGAGCGCGTCGGACACCTTGCGGAAGTTCAGCAGCCCCGCGTCCGGATCGGCGGAGTCCGCGAACCAGCCCAGCAGCACGGGCAGCAGGGTGCGCTGGATGGCCGCCTTGCGCGTCACACCGGACGCCAGCGCCTCCAGGTGCCGCAGCGCGGCGGCCGGATCGGCGTACCCGAGGGCGACCAGCCGCTCGCGGGCCGCCTCCGCGCTCAGCCGCACCTCGCCTGGCGCCAGCTGGGCGACGGCGTCGAGCAGCGGCCGGTAGAACAGCTTCTCGTGCAGCCGCCGTACGACGCCGGTGTGCCGCTTCCACTCCCGGGTGAGCTCGGCGACGGGGTCGCTGCGCAGCCCGAGCGAGCGGCCGATCCGGCGCAGGTCGGCCTCGTCCTCGGGGACGAGGTGGGTGCGGCGCAGCCGGAACAGCTGGATGCGGTGCTCCATGGAGCGCAGGAACCGGTACGCCTCGTCGAGCTGCACGGCGTCGGCCCGCCCGACGTACCCCCCGGCGGCGAGCGCCTTGAGCGCCTCCAGCGTGCTGCCGCTGCGCAGGGAGGTGTCGGTGCGCCCGTGCACCAGCTGGAGCAGCTGCACGGCGAACTCGACGTCCCGCAGGCCGCCCGGCCCGAGCTTCAGCTCGCGCTCGACCTCGGCGGCGGGGATGTTCGCCACGACCCGCCGGCGCATCTTCTGCACGTCGCCGACGAAGTTCTCCCGCTCGGCGGCCTGCCACACCATGGGGTTGAGCGCGGCGATGTACTCCGCGCCGAGCGCGGGGTCGCCGGCGACCGGGCGGGCCTTGAGCAGCGCCTGGAACTCCCAGGTCTTGGCCCAGCGCTGGTAGTAGGCGACATGGCTGCTCAGCGTCCGCACCAGCGGGCCGTTGCGGCCCTCGGGCCGCAGGTTGGCGTCGACCGGCCAGATGCTGCCCTCGACGGTCGTCTCGGAGCAGATCCGCATCATGTGCGAGGCGAGCCGGGTGGCGGCGCGCAGCGACTTGTCCTCGTCCGCGCCGTCCGTGCTCTCGCCGACGAAGATGACGTCGACGTCGGAGACGTAGTTGAGCTCGTGGCCGCCGCACTTGCCCATCGCGATGACCGCGAGCCGGCACAGCGCGTCGTCCTGGGGCGCGGCGGCGCGGGCGAGGCGGAGGGCGGCGCGCAGGGTGGCGGTGGCGAGGTCGGCGAGCTCGGCGGCGGTGTCGGCGACGCCGGTGGTGCCGCAGACGTCGCGGGCGGCGATGGACAGCAGGCAGCGCCGGTAGGCGACGCGCAGCGAGACGGGGTCGTCGGCGCCGGCGAGCCCGCGCTCGAACTCCTCCACGCCGGGGTGCAGGTCCCGGGGCTCGTAGGTGACCAGCGCCTGCCAGTCGCCGGAGTGCCGTGCGAGGTGGTCGCCGAGGGCGGCGGAGGCGCCGAGCACGCCGAGCAGCCGGTCGCGCAGCGGTTTGGCCGCTATCAGCGTGTCGAGCAGTTCCCGCCGGGCGGTGGGCGAGGGCTGGGCCTCCAGCAGCCGTACGAGGCCCAGCAGCGCCAGGTCGGGGTCGGCGGTGGCGCCGAGCGCCTCCAGCAGCACCGGGTCGTTCCTCACCGGCGCGAGCTCCGGGCTGTCCAGCAGCCGCTCGGCGGCGGAGGCATCGGTGAAGCCGTGCCGCAGCAGCCGTGTGAAGGTACTGCTCCTGCGCCCCGGCGCCGTCATCCCGGCCTCCCGTCGGATCAAGCACGTCCTGGCCAGAGCCTAGCCGCAGTGCCGCTCAGAGGTCGTCGGGGAGGACCCGGAAGCAGGGATGACGGCCGCCCACGGGACGCACGGCGCGGAAGCCGCGGAGGTCCCTGGTGAGGACCGCGTCGGTGCCGTACTCGGCGGCCAGGGCGACATCGACCGCGTCGACCAGCCGAGGCCGAGCGAGGTGTACCGCGCCCGGACCGTCGGCGCGACGCACCGGTTCAGGCGCCGCCCCTGCGGCGGCGGGCCAGGACGAAGACGCCCGCTCCCACGATCACGGCGAGGAGGCCCGCCGTCCCGGCGATCCAGGGGAGCGTGCCGGCGCCCGTGCCGGCCATGGAGCCGCCGGTCACCGAGGACTCCTGGGCGCCACCACCGGTCGTACCGCCCGACGCGGCGGTGCCGCCGGAGGCGCCCCCGTTCCCGTTGCCGCCGGAGTCGCCGCCACCCGTGGTCCCGCCGCCACCCGTGGTGCCGCCCACGCCCGGCACCGTCACCGTGACGGCGGCGGTGTCGTTGTCCGGGTCGCTGTCGCTCTCGCTGAGCACCTTCAGCGTGACCTTGCCGGGCCTGAGCGCGGACGGCTCGTCGATGTGCAGCCCGAAGGACCACACCAGCCGCGCGCCGTTCTCGATCACCCAGTCCGTGGTCTCCTGCACGCACTCGTACACCTTGCCGCCGGGCGCGGTGGAGTACTTCCCGTCGATCGTCGTGTGGCACCGGTCCGGCACCTTCACGACGGTCGTCCCGGACGGCACGGTGAAGACCGTCCGCACCGAGGGGTCCTCGATCGGCCTGCTCCCGGTCCAGGTGGCCGTGCGCGCGGGGCCGTTGTTGTGGAACCCGATCTCCGCGGTGACGGTCCCGCCCGGTCGCCCCCGCACCGAGTCCCCGACCGCCTCGATGTCGGTGGTGTTGTCGACCGTGTAGCCGACGTGGTGGAGCCCCAGCCGGGGCTTCCCCTCCGGCGCGTTCGCCGGCCGCGGCACGAGTTCGAGCTTCGGACCGTGCCCGGCGTGGATGTCGGTGAGCTTCTTCAGGTCCTCGGGCTTGGACTCGAAGACGTCCCAGCCGGCGCCCCGCACGTCGCGGGCGATCTTCAGCTCGCCCGGGTACAGGTCGTAGGACCGACCCGGCTCGACGGTGTCCTCGACGTGGCAGAGGGCCGCCGGGTAGGAGACGTCGGTGAGTTCGCCGTCGGGGGCGCCGTTCATCCGGACGGGCAGCGTGCCGTACGTGCAGTTGCCGAACTCCTGCTGGAACGAGGCGCCCGCGCCGTACATGAGGAAGTACGCGCCGCCGATCGGCCCGGCGCCGTAGTTGGTGTACCCGATGCCCGGCCGCACGAGGGCCCCCGGCTCGACCTTTCCGGCGACGGTCCCGATCGTGCGGTCCGCGACCAGCCCGGCGTCCTTGACGGTGACCGTCCAGACCTTCTCGGTCATCGCCACGCCGTCCGCCCGGCCGCCGATCCGGATCTCGCCGGTGGCGCCGACCTTCGCCCCCTTCAGGGTCCGCGCGCTGAGCGTGCCCAGCGAGGCCCCCTTGCCCGGGGCGGGCGGATAGGCGGGCGAACAGCTCAGCACCCCCTCGGAATTCTGCCCGCACCCGGGGAGGGTGACCTCGGCGATTCCCTTGAGGGAGGTGTAGTCGACCGTGATCGTGTACGACTTCACCGTCTTCGTGCCGGTGTTCAGCAGCGTGAGGCTGTCCCCGGAGCCGCCGTCGTCGGTGTAGGGCGTCGCGTCCAGCGCGTAGTGCCCGAGGTCGGAGCGGACCTCCAGCCCGCCCCCGTCCGCCGCGGCCGTCCCGGCGGCCCCGCCCACCCCCAGGGCGGCCAGCACCAGCACCCCGCCGGCGGCCCCGGCTCCCCAACGCCCCTCGCGCACTCTCACAGATCCCCTCCACGCATGTCCCGCGCCCGGCGGCAACCCGAACACCAGCCGAACGCAGTGACCATGACCGCGCACAGCGCCGGAAGGTTGTACGCGGCGGAGGTGGGTCCCTTCACGGGAACCTGCCGCAAATCTCCCGCACGCCCCGCCCCGCCCCGTAACCTCCCTCCATGGAGTGGTTAACGGCCGCCTACTGGGGCGCCTTCGGCGGCTTCGCCATCGAGGTTCTCGACTACTGCAGAGCCGTGCGGTGGCACCGGAAAAGGCCTTGGAACGTCTCTTCGGCGAGCGTCGGCGCGGGCCCCTCGGCCCCCAGGGCGCAGTCGCGGCCCGGCGACGAGGAGCTACCGGCTCCCGGGTGGCTCGCCTACCTGCTCGGCGCGGTCCTGCGGGTGGTCGTCGGCGGCGGCGTCGCCGGCGCGCTCGCGGCGAGCCCGCCGCACGGCACGACACCGTGGATCGCCCTGATCGTCGGCGCGGGCGCCCTCACCGTCATGGAGAAGTCGCTCGCGCTGGTCACCCTGGTCACGCAGGTGAGCAAGGACGCCGTGATCGGCGCGGTGATGCAGCACCAGAACAACCAGCGAGCGCAACTGGACGCTTCCCAGCCGGTGGCGCCTCCGCAGGAGTCCGCTCCGCTCGTTCCGCGACAGGACGCACCGGGTACGGATACCCAGAGCAATACGGCAGCGGTGCGGGATCCGGGCACCCCAGGGGGGAGCGTGTGATGGCGCTGGCAGCAGAGTCGTTCGCGGGCCGGCTGGTCGCCGTAATCTCCCGCCGGGCGCCCGCCTTTCGCCGCCCATCGCCCCCCGCGCGGGAAGGGCTGGCCCCCAGGAGGGAGCAGTTTCCGCTCGCGAGGTCGACGTATGAAGCGGCCCTGGCGGACTACGAGAAATACGTGAGGCACCTCGCGGAACTGAGAGACGTCGCAGCGGAACTATCCGTCAGGGAGAGGCTCAGGTCCCGGGACGCGGTGCAGGCTCTCAGAAGTGCCTTCACCCAATTCATGGAACCGGTCGACGAACTGTCGCATCTCAACCTCACACCGTACGCCTCCTCCGAGCAGTACCGGCACCGCACTGCCGTCTCACTCCGATCCGCGGCACAGGCGCTGGTCTTGAGGAAGCAGATCAACGACGAGGTCCTGGCACTGCTCGACTCCCACCCGGGGACCGGACTCCGTCACCTCTTCGAATCCCTGCTGATCACCACCGATCTCCTCACCCTCTCCCTGGACTCGTGCGCCGTGTCCCTCAACGGTCCCCGCCTGATGGGCTCGGCCCCGAGGCTCACACGCGTCGGCATGACGATCGCCAGGGCCCGTGTCACCGTCACGATTGTCTCGGACCTCCTGAACGAGATCTCCGACGATTACGGCGGCGCGGACATGCGAGACGTGGACCTGGACGACGTCGATCTCTCCTGGCTCCGCTGGGACGAGGAAACCCAATGGCCACCGACCTGGGCGACCCGGATCCGCCGCATGTCCATCGAGATGTCCCCGGGCCACTGGGTGGTCCAGCCGATCGACACCAACGAGGACGTCGAACTACTGGTCTGACGACGCCGCGTCACCCTTAGGCGTGCCGCTGAGCTGCTTCCGGCCACCCGGCGCCGCCCGGGCCTCTACGGTCGGCCCTGCAGCGACAGGACGCGCAGGATCCGGGGGCATGGATGACGGTGGACGGCGAGGCGGCGGGCCCGAGGAGCGAGGCGGACGAGCCGGGCTGGGAGGTGGACCCGGACGACGACTGGGGCGTGGCCGTGGTGGCCACGGTGGGGCGGCAGTTGAAGCTGCGGCGCGAGGCGGCGGGCATGCGGGCCGCGGAGTTCGGGCTGGCCGTGGGCTACGGCGAGGACCTTGTCTACAAGATCGAGGGCGGCAGGCGGATCCCGCGCCCCGAGTACCTGGACAGGGCGGACGAGGTGCTGGCGGCCGGCGGCCTGCTCTCCGCGATGAAGGAGGACGTACGGCGCGTCCGCTACCCGAAGAAGGTACGCGACCTGGCGAAACTGGAGGCGCAGGCGGTCGAGATCGCGCTGTACAGCAACCACAACGTCCACGGACTGCTGCAGACCGAGGAACACATGCGGGCCCTGTTCGACGCGTGGCTTCCCGCGTACTCCGAGGAGGAGACCGAGCGCATGGTGGCGGCACGGCTGGCCCGGCACGCGGTGTTCGAGCGGTCGCCGGCACCGGCCCTGAGTTTCGTCCAGGAGGAGGTGACGCTGCGCCGCCCGGTCGGAGGCAGAATGGTGTGGCGTCGTCAGCTCGAACGCCTCCTGGAGTTGGGGCAGTTGCGCAACGTCTCGATTCAGGTCATGCCGACCGACGCCGAGGACCATGTTGGGACCGGCGGCTTGATCGAGGTGCTGAAGTTCCCCGACGGCACCGCCGTGGGCCGCTCCGACGGGGCCTTCTGCGGCCGGCCGGTGACCGATCCGAAACAGCTGAGGATCCTCGAACTGCGCTATGGCATGATCCGGGCCCAGGCCCTCACGCCCCGCGAATCGCGGGCCTTCGTCGAGCGAATGCTTGGAGAGTCATGATCCGCACCTCCAAAACCGTGAACGCCTCTTCACTGACCTGGTTCAAGAGCAGCTACAGCAGCAGCGGGGACGGGAACGACTGCGTCGAGGTCGCCATAGCCCCCGTCGCGATCCACGTCCGCGACTCCAAGCACCCCCACGGCCCCCGCCTCGCCCTCACCCCTGCCGCCTGGAGCGGCTTCCTGCCGTTCGCCGGCGGTCCGCGATGATCATGGCGACGTCGTCGGCGAGGTCGCCCTCGGTGTGCCGGGTCAGGGCCTGGTGGAGTTCGTCCAGGAACCGGGCCGGGGCGACGCCCGTGCCGATCCGCTCCATGGTCTCGGGCAGGTCGAAGAACTCACCGGCGCCGTCGCGGGCCTCGATGACGCCGTCGGTGTAGAGGAGCAGGCGGTCGCCCGGGAGGAACTCGTAGGTCTCGGGCTTGGTGGGGAGGCCGGTGGCGAGGTCCTCGAGGCCGAGCGGGGGCAGGGGTGTGGCCGGCATGAGTGCCATCGCCTTTCCCCGGTGCAGCAGCAGGGGCGGCGGATGGCCGCGGTTGACCAGTTGCACGACGGCGTCCTCGGGCACCTGGGCGATCAGCGCCGTGGTGAACCCTTCCAGCAGGACTTCCTCGTCGTACGCCCCCGGTACGGCGGCTTCCCGGCGCAGCGCGGCGGCACAGCGGTTCATGACCTCGACGAGCTCGTCCTCGTAGTGCACGGCCTCGCGGAACGCACCGAGGGCCACGGCGACGGCCCGGACCGCGGTCAGCCCCTTGCCCCGCACGTCCCCCACGATCATGCGGACGCCGTACCGCGTCTGCAGTGCCTCGTAGAGATCCCCGCCGACCCGGGCGCCCGTGCCGGCGGCGAGGCACAGGCTGCCCGCCTCGACGGGACCGAGCCGCGCGGGCACGGGGCGCAGCACGACGTCCTGGGCGGCGACGGCGATCCGGCGCATCTGGTCGAGTTCGCGCTGTCTGCGGGCCTGCACGGCGCTGCTCGTGAAGACGCCGGCCACGGTGACCAGGGCGAGGGCGAGGAAGTTGGTGTAGACCTGCAGCGTGCCCCAGGCGCCGTTCCAGGTCGCGTGATGACGCTGATCACCAGGGCGAGGGCGGCCGCCGCGCCGGTGCCCCTGGGCCCCATCGCGACGGCGGCCAGCGCGGGGACCGCGGTGAGGAACGGGCCGGTGTAGATGAAGTGCGCGGGCGTGAGCTCGATGACCAGCACGGCGAGGGCGATCAGGAAGGGCACGCACTGGGTCAGCGTGAAGAGGGCCCGGCCGCGACGGCCCGCTCCTCGCGGCGGAGGCGACCGCAGAGGCGACTTCATCCCCCAAGCCTGCCCCGTCGGCGCCCCGACCTCCACTCCGCCGACGGCGCCGACCGGCCCCTCCTGCCCCTACAGCACCGGCAGGTGCTTGCGCAGCTCGTACGCCGTGACCTCCGAGCGGTACTCCTCCCACTCCTGCTTCTTGTTGCGCAGGAAGAAGTCGAAGACGTGTTCGCCCAGGGTCTCGGCGACCAGGTCGCTGTTCTCCATGAGGGTCAGGGCCTCGCCGAGGTTCTGGGGGAGGGGTTCGATGCCCATGGCGCGGCGTTCGGCGTTGGACAGGGCCCAGACGTCGTCCTCGGCGCCGGGCGGGAGCTCGTAGCCCTCCTCGATGCCCTTGAGGCCGGCGGCCAGGAGGACGGCGTAGGCCAGGTACGGGTTCGCGCCGGAGTCGATGGAGCGGACCTCGACGCGCGCGGAGCCGGTCTTGCCGGGCTTGTACATCGGGACGCGGACCAGGGCGCTGCGGTTGTTGTGGCCCCAGCAGATGTACGAGGGGGCCTCGCCGCCGGCGCCGGCGGTGCGCTCGGAGCCGCCCCAGATGCGCTTGTAGGAGTTGACCCACTGGTTGGTGACCGCGGAGACCTCGGCGGCGTGCCGTAGCAGGCCGGCGATGAAGGAGCGGCCCACCTTGGAGAGCTGGTACTCCGCGCCGGACTCGTAGAACGCGTTGCGGTCGCCCTCGAAGAGGGACAGGTGCGAGTGCATGCCCGAGCCGGGGTACTCCGAGAACGGCTTCGGCATGAAGGTCGCCTGGAGCCCCTGCTCCAGCGCGACCTGCTTCATGACCAGGCGGAACGTCATGATGTTGTCCGCGGTGGACAGCGCGTCGGCGTAGCGCAGGTCGATCTCCTGCTGTCCCGGGGCGCCCTCGTGGTGGGAGAACTCCACCGAGATGCCCATCGACTCCAGCATGGTGATCGCCTGGCGGCGGAAGTCCATGCCGATGGCCTGCGGGGTGTGGTCGAAGTAGCCGGAGTTGTCGGCCGGGGTCGGGCGGGAGCCGTCGAGCGGGCGGTTCTTCAGCAGGAAGAACTCGATCTCGGGGTGGGTGTAGAAGGTGAAGCCCAGGTCGGAGGTGCGGGCCAGGGCGCGCTTGAGGACGTAGCGCGGGTCGGCGAAGGACGGGGAGCCGTCCGGCATGAGGATGTCGCAGAACATGCGGGCGGTGCCGGGGGCCTCGGCGCGCCAGGGCAGGATCTGGAACGTGGACGGGTCGGGCTTGGCGATCATGTCGGACTCGTAGACCCGCGCGAAGCCCTCGATGGCCGAGCCGTCGAAGCCGATGCCCTCGTCGAAGGCCTGCTCCAGTTCGGCGGGGGCCACGGCCACGGACTTCAGGAAGCCCAGCACGTCCGTGAACCACAGGCGTACGAACCGGATGTCGCGCTCCTCCAACGTCCGGAGCACGAACTCCTGCTGCTTGTCCATCTTCCGCTTCCCCATCCTTGCTGGTCAGGCCGCCTGTGCCCGCGTGCCACGGGGAAGGCGGTCGGGCACCTGAGCATCACACCACAACCGCGTTTCGCGCGCGTTGCGGAACCTGCTCGCCAAGCCGTCCCCGGCCCGAACGGCTCGCGTACGGCAGGTGAACTGCTCTGCCGCCCATCTTGCCTGTTCGCACCGACATCCGTAATGGCCGAAGTCTTTCCGGAGTGAGCGAGACCACGCCCTCTAAATTTGCATCTCAGATGCAATTTTCTCTAGCGTCTCGATCAGTTGATCGATCGACCCCATCGACGATCGAGCCCATCGAGGAGTCCTGATGCTGTCCGAGCAGTCAGCAGCCACCGTCCGCGCCACCCTGCCCGCCGTCGGCGCGGCCATCGGTGACATCACCGAGCGCTTCTACGCCCGACTGTTCGACGCCCACCCCGAGCTGCTGCGCGACCTGTTCAACCGCGGCAACCAGGCCGCCGGCACCCAGAAGCAGGCCCTCGCCGGCTCCATCGCGGCCTTCGCCACCCACCTCGTGGACAACCCCGAGCAGCGGCCCGACCTGATGCTCGACCGCATCGCCCACAAGCACGCCTCGCTGGGCATCACGCCCGAGCAGTACCCGATCGTCCACGAGCACCTGTTCGCCGCCATCGCCGAGATCCTCGGCGACGCGGTCACCCCCGAGGTCGCCGCCGCCTGGACCGAGGTCTACTGGCTGATGGCCAACGCCCTCATCGCCATCGAGAAGCGGCTGTACGAGCAGAGCGAGCAGCGCGGCTGGCGCGAGTGGAAGGTCGTCGAGCGCATCGAGGAGACCGCCGACGTGGCCACCTTCAGGCTGCGCCCCGTCGACGACGGCCCCGTGCCCGGCTACCGCGCCGGACAGTACGTCTCGGTCGGCGTCGCCCTCGCCGACGGCGCCCGCCAGATACGCCAGTACAGCCTGACCGCGGCCCCCGGCTCGCCCGAGCGGCAGTTCGCCGTCAAGCGGGTCGCCGGCGACGCCGCCACCCCCGGCGGCGAGGTCTCCAACCACCTGCACGCCCACGTCCGCGAGGGCGACGTCCTCCAACTGTCCGCCCCCTACGGCGACCTCGTGCTCGAGGACACCGAGGCGCCGCTGCTGCTCGCCTCCGCCGGGATCGGCGTCACCCCGATGATCGCCATGCTGGAGCAGCTCGCCCTCACCGGCCACCGCGCCCCGGTGACCGTCGTGCACGCCGACCGCTCCCCCGCCGTGCACGCACTGCGCTCCGACCACGAGGCCTACGCCGGCAAGCTCGCGGACGGGCGGTCCGTGTTCTTCTACGAGCAGGACGCCGAGGGCGCCGGACGGCCCGGCCTGGCCGACCTCGCCGACGTCGAGGTCCCGGCCGGCACGCACGCCTACCTCTGCGGCCCGCTGCCCTTCATGCGCGCGGTGCGCGCCCAGCTGATCGGCAAGGGCGTGGCCCCGGCCGACATCCACTACGAGGTGTTCGGCCCGGACCTCTGGCTCGCCAAGGACTGAGGTCCCGGGTACGGCCCTCCTCCGCGGCCTCTGCTACGGCGCCCTGCCGATGCCCAGCAGCAAGGGGCCCGTCGGGGCGGCGACGATGTCCGTGACCGTCAACGGGTCGAGCGCGGCGAAGAACGCCTCCTGGGCCTGGCGCAGCGCGCCCCGCAGCCGGCACCCGGAGCTCAGCGGGCAGGGCGTCCCGGCCTGGCCGGCGCCCTCGCAGTCCACCACGTCGCCCTCGCCCTCGAAGGCGCGCACGAGCGCGCCCACGGACGCCGTACGCCCCCGCTCGGTGAGCGCGAGGCCGCCGCCGCGGCCGCGCCGGGCGGTGAGCAGGCCCATGTGGGTGAGTTCGGCGACGACCTTGGCGGCATGGGTGTAGGGCACGTCCATGTCCGCCGCGACCTGCCGGGTCGTGGGGCTCGACTCGCCGGCGACCGCGAGCCGCATCAGGGCGCGCAGCGCCAGGTCGGTGGAGCGCAGGAGCCGCATGCTGCCAGCGTAGATAATGCGCATCTGCGGTTCAAGTTTTCGGACAGCCTTGCCTCAGCCGCTTCGGCCGGGTCCGGATGTGCCCGGATGGTCCGGATGGGTCCGACCGGCTCCGTGCCGGCTCACCGCGGACTCCCCTCGGCCCGTCCGCCCCACTACGATCAGCGGGCCCCTCCGCCACTCCCGCACCGAAGGACTCCGCCATGGGTTCCGTCCACCAGACCGGCACCGACCCCCGCAGGGCGCGCATAGAGGAGATGCGCCGCGCCGAGCAGGCCCGGCAGCGGCGCAACCGCGTCATCGTCGTCGCGGCGAGCGCGGTCGTGGTCGCCGGGCTGGTGGCCGGCGGCGCGGTGTTCGTGAACACGCGGTCCGGTGACGACAAGTCGACTTCGGCGGGCACCGCCAAGGCCGGCGGGACGAGCGGCGCGAAGAGCGGCACGAACGGGGCCAAGAACGGCGGGCAGACCGGTTCCGGTCACTTCGTGACGGGCGCCGACGGCGTGCGGACCTGGAAGGGCACCCTCACCCGCAATCACGTCGCCGGCCCGGTGACGTACCCGATGGAGCCCCCGGTCGGCGGCGACCACAACCCGGTGTGGCAGAACTGCGACGGCGAGGTCTACACCAAGCCGGTCAGGAACGAGAACGCCGTGCACGCCCTGGAGCACGGCGCGGTGTGGGTGACGTACAACGACAAGGCGCCCAAGGCCGACGTGGCCGCGCTGGCGGCGAAGGTGCGCCGGACGCCGTACACCCTCATGAGCCCGGTGGCGGACCAGAAGGACCCGATCATGCTGTCGGCCTGGGCGCACCAGCGCACGGTGACGGGCGCGGGCGACCCGAACGCCGACAAGTTCCTCGCCGAGTTCGTGCAGGGTCCGCAGACGCCCGAGCCGGGGGCCGCCTGCACGGGCGGGCTCGGGCAGTGAGGCTCGTCGGGCTGGTCGCGGGGGCGGCGGCCACGGCGCTGGTCGCCGTCGGGGCGATCACGTACGCGGTCGCCGAGGGCGACACGGGGGCCGGGGCCGGCGGCCGGGCCGCGTCCGCATCCGTGGCCCAGGCCGGGGCCGGGGACGGGGCGGGCTCCGGGCTCACGCCGCCCGCCGCCGACTCCGCCGACGCCGGTTTCGCGCGGGACATGGCCGTCCACCACCAGCAGGCCGTGGAGATGTCGTACATCGTGCGCGACCGCACGAAGGACACCGAAGTGCGCCGTCTCGCCTACGACATCGCGCAGACGCAGGCCAACCAGCGCGGCATGCTGCTCGGCTGGCTCGACCTGTGGGGGCTGCCGAAGGTGTCGGCCGGGCCGCCGATGGCCTGGATGGGCATGAGCGCGCCCGCCGGCGAGGACGGCGCGCTGATGCCGGGCATGGCGACCGACGCGCAGATGAAGCGGCTGGGCCAACTCGACGGCAGGCAGGCCGAGGTGTACTACCTTCGGCTGATGACGGCGCACCACAGGGGCGGCATCCACATGGCCGAGGGCTGCGTGGCCCGGTGCACGGTCGGGGTGGAGAAGCGGCTGGCGCAGGGCATGGTGGACGCGCAGCAGTCGGAGATCACGATGATGGCGGACATGCTCAAGAAGCGCGGGACGTCGGACGGTTCGTGATACGGACACACCCGAGACGGCACCACGAATGCGGCAAATCGGCCGTAACTCTCCACTCCTGACGGTTCCTTGGGTGTCTCTTGGCTTACCCATTCCCCTGGCATGAACGGTTCATCGGGAAGAGTGGCCCTCGATCGTGTGATCCATTGTTGGGCCAAACCGCCGCGGCTCCACGCGGATGACGCGAGGACCAACCACTCATTGCGTTCCGTACGGAACCGCATCGCAGGGGGTTCTATGAGATCCAACCGCGCCATCGCGCGCGCCGGTATGAGCATGGCGGCGACACTGCCGATGCTCGCCGGTGCGCTGGCGCTCGGCATACCCGCGGCGCACGCCGCGGACAACCCGGGCCGCAACGCGCTCGCGGGCACCAAGCCCGTGTGGGCGACGGCCAAGGCGGACAAGGGCGCGACCCCGAACAGCGCCCCGGTCAACGCCCGGGTCTACCTGGCCGGCGACTCCGCCGGTCTCGCCGCGTACGCCAAGGCGGTCGCCGACCCGTCCTCGCCCGCGTACGGCAAGTACCTGAGCGCCAAGCAGGCGCAGCAGCGCTTCGGTGCGACCAAGGCCCAGGTGGCCGCCGTCAAGTCGTGGCTGAAGTCGGCGGGCCTGAAGGTCACTTCGGTGACCCCGCACTACATCGCCGTCTCCGGTGACGTCGCCGCCGCCGAGAAGGCGTTCGGCACCCAGCTGCACAACTTCGCCAAGGGCTCCAAGACCTACCGCGCGCCGGCCCAGTCGGCGTCGGTCCCGGCGGCCCTCAAGGGCGCCGTCCTGACCGTCACCGGCCTGGACAACGCCCCGCACAAGGCGAACCACAAGGACCAGCTGCCGCCCCCGGACGCCGTGTTCAGGAACTCCGGGCCGTTCTCCTCGTACTACGGCTCGAACGTCGCGAGCACGCTGCCCAGCGCGTACGGCTCGAAGATCCCGTACGCGGTCGAGGGCTACACGGGCAAGCAGCTGCGCGCCGCTTACGGCGCGGGCAAGTACACCGGCAAGGGTGTGCGCATCGCGATCACCGACGCGTACGCCTCGCCGACCATCGCCTTCGACGCCGGCACCTACGCGAGCAAGCACGGTGACGCGGCGTGGAAGACCGGTCAGCTGCACCAGGCGCTGCCGAAGAACTACACCAAGACCCAGGAGTGCGGGGCCGCCGGCTGGTACGGCGAGGAGACCCTCGACGTCGAGGCCGTGCACGCGGTCGCGCCGGCCGCCGACGTCACGTACGTGGGCGCCGCGTCCTGCTACGACGACGACCTGCTCGACTCGCTCAGCAAGGTCGTCGACAACCACCTCGCCGACATCGTCTCCAACTCCTGGGGCGACATCGAGGCCAGCCAGACGCCGGACCTCGCGGCCGCCTACGACCAGGTGTTCCAGTTCGGCGCGGTGCAGGGCATCGGCTTCTACTTCTCCTCCGGTGACAACGGCGACGAGGTCGCCCACACCGGTACGAAGCAGGTCGACACCCCGGCCAACTCGGCGTGGGTGACCGCGGTCGGCGGTACCTCGCTGGCCGTCGGGAAGAACGACACGTACCTGTGGGAGACCGGCTGGGGCACCGAGAAGGCCACGCTGTCCGCCGACGGCAAGAGCTGGACCGGGTTCCCGGGCGCGTACACCTCGGGTGCGGGCGGCGGCACCAGCAAGACCGTGCCGCAGCCGTACTACCAGAAGAACGTGGTGCCCAAGGCGCTGGCCACGGCCAACAACGCCGCCGGCAACCGCGTCGTCCCGGACATCGCGGCGATCGCCGACCCGAACACCGGTTTCAAGGTCGGCCAGACGCAGACCTTCCCGGACGGGACGCAGCGCTACAGCGAGTACCGCATCGGCGGCACCTCGCTCGCCGCGCCGGTGATCGCGGCCGTCCAGGCCCTCGCCCAGGAGGCCCGCGGCGGCAAGGCGATCGGGTTCGCCAACCCGACCATCTACGCCAAGTACGGCTCGAAGCTGTACCACGACGTGGTGGACCAGCCCACCGGCAAGGACCTCGCGGTCGCCCGCGTGGACTTCGTCAACGGCTACGACGCCACCGGTGGCCTGAGCGTGTCGGTCCGCAGCCTCGGCAAGGACTCCTCGCTCACGGCGGTCAAGGGCTACGACGACGTCACCGGCGTGGGCTCGCCCGCGCCCGGCTACATCGACTCGTACCGTCGCCACTGACGCCTGAGGGCCTTACGGCCTGACCGCGTGCGCCCGCCTCTCCTCCGGGAGGGCGGGCGCTCGCGCGTCTCAGGGCGGATTCCGGCGGGACGCGGGGCGGGGCGAGGGCGTGCGGACGCCGAGCACCGCGCCGGCCACGTCCTCCGGCCGGTCGAACATGAGCAGGTGGCCGGCCGGGCCGCTGGCGCGGAAGGTGCCGCCGAGGTCGGTGGCCAGGGCCCGCTGGCGGGCCAGCCAGTGCTCGCGCCGGTGCGCGGGCCGGCGCGGGTCGTCGGCGGCGAGGACGGTGACGGGCAGGCCCGGGGGCAGAGGGCGCTGCGCCCGCAGGGCGGCCAGGGCGACGGCCTGGTCGGTGTAGGTGGTGTTCTCGGCGACGGCCGCGTGCAGCCAGCGGCTGGTCGAGTACACGCGCCGCACGAGGTCGTACGGCACCGCCTCGCCGCCCCCGGCCCGGCCCGCCCGGACCGCGGCGCGCCGCAGCGCGGGGCCGGCCACGCGGGGCAGCCCGGCCGCGCCGGCCAGCGCGGCGCACGCGCGTGCGGCGGTGTCGCGGGCCGCGCGGGCCCGGCGGGGGCGCGGTTCCTCCTCGACGCTGGAGTCGACCAGTACGAGCCCGGCGGCCCGCGCGGGGAACAGCCGGGCGAAGGCCTCCGCGTGGAACCCCGCGAGCGAGTGCCCGACGACGGTGGCGGGTCCGTCCAGCCCGAGCACGTCGAGGACGGCGGCGATGCGCCGGGCCTCCCCCGCCAGCGTCGGCCACGCGCGCGTGCGCGCGCTGAGCCCGAGCCCCGGCCGGTCGAACCGCACGACGGTGCGGTGCGGGGCGAGCAGCGGCACCACGGGATCCCAGTCGAACCAGCACATCCCGAGCCCCGGACTGAGCACACACGGCGGCCCACTGCCGTCGACGACGACGTGATGCACGACGCCCCCGATCCCGACGAAGGTCATACCTGCCTCCCCTGCTGCCCTGACGGCATCATGTCCGCCTGCCCCGGCGGGCGCCCGCGCGGGACCCTCCGGGTAACCGCGCGGGGCGGTCCGGGCAACCGCGCGGGGCCGTCCGCGCACCCTCGCGGGGCCGTTCGCGCACCCTCGCGGACGGGTGCGCCCCCCGCTCCAGGTATCGCGTCGACCTGACGATTACACTGGGCCCGTGCCTGAATTGAACTTCTGGTCGATCTATCAGCACGGCTTCGCGCGGGTCGCCGCGTGCACGGGTCACACCGTCATCGCCGACCCGCCCGCCAACGCCGAAGCGGTCCTGCGCCAAGCGCGCGAGTGCCACGGGGAGGGGGTCGCCGTCGCCGTCTTCCCGGAGCTGGGCCTGTGCGGCTACTCCATCGAGGACCTGCTGCTCCAGGACGCGCTGCTCGACCAGGTGGAGGAGGCGCTGGCGCGGGTGGTCGCCGGGTCGGCGGACCTGCTCCCGGTCCTGGTCGTCGGCGCCCCGCTGCGCCACCGCAACCGGGTCTACAACTGCGCGGTCGTCGTGCACCGCGGCCGCGTCCTCGGCGTCGTACCCAAGTCGTACCCGCCGAACTACCGCGAGTTCTACGAGCGCCGCCAGATCGGCGACGGCGCCGACGAGCGCGGCGGATCGATCCGCCTCGGCGGCGGGCTCGGCCGGTCCGTGCCCTTCGGCGTGGACCTGCTGTTCGCCGCGGACGACGTCCCCGGCCTCGTGCTGCACGCCGAGATCTGCGAGGACATGTGGGTGCCGGTGCCGCCCAGCGCCGAGGCGGCCCTCGCCGGCGCGACCGTCCTCGCCAACCTCTCCGGCAGCCCGATCACGGTCGGCCGCGCCGAGGACCGCAAGCTGCTGTGCCGCTCGGCGTCCTCCCGCTGCCTGGCCGCCTACGTCTACGCCGCCGCCGGCCTCGGCGAGTCGACCACCGACCTGTCCTGGGACGGCCAGGCCATGGTCCACGAGAACGGCGTACTGCTCGCCGAGACCGAGCGCTTCCCCCTCGGCGACTCCCGCGCCGTGGCCGACGTCGACCTGGACCTCCTGCGCCAGGAACGCCAGCGCATGGGCACCTTCGACGACAACCGCCGTACGCACCGGGCGCGTACGGGCGACTTCCGTACGGTCTCCTTCGAACTCGCCCCGCCGGCCACCGACCTCGGCCTGCGCCGCCGCCTGGAGCGCTTCCCGTTCGTCCCCGCCGACGCCGACCGGCTCGCCCAGGACTGCTACGAGGCGTACAACATCCAGGTCGCGGGCCTCCAGCAGCGCCTCGCGGCGATCGGCGGCCCGAAGGTGGTCATCGGGGTCTCCGGCGGCCTGGACTCCACGCACGCGCTGATCGTCGCCGCCCGCGCCATGGACCGCGCGGGCCGCCCCCGCAGCGACATCCTCGCCTGGACCCTGCCCGGCTTCGCCACCAGCGACCACACCAAGGACAACGCCCACAAGCTGATGAACTCGCTCGGCGTCACCGCGGCCGAGCTGGACATCACGCCCACCGCGCGGCTGATGCTGGAGGAGATGGGCCACCCCTTCGCGTCCGGCGAGCCGGTGTACGACGTCACCTTCGAGAACGTGCAGGCGGGTCTGCGCACGGACTACCTCTTCCGGCTGGCCAACCAGCGCGGCGGCATCGTGCTCGGCACCGGCGACCTCTCCGAGCTGGCGCTCGGCTGGTCCACGTACGGCGTGGGCGACCAGATGAGCCACTACAACGTCAACGGCGGGGTGCCGAAGACGCTGATCCAGCACCTCATCCGCTGGGTCATCACCAGCGGCCAGTTCGACGAGGAGACCGGCCGGACGCTCGCCGCGATCCTCGACACCGAGATCAGCCCCGAGCTGGTGCCCGGCGAGGAGATGCAGTCGACCGAGTCGAAGATCGGCCCGTACGCGCTGCACGACTTCACGCTGTTCCACGTGCTGCGCTACGGCTTCCGTCCCTCCAAGATCGCCTTCCTGGCCTGGCACGCCTGGCACGACCCGGAGTCCGGCGACTGGCCGCCGAACTTCCCCCAGGCCAAGCGGGTCGCCTACGACCTGCCCGAGATCCGGCACTGGCTGGAGGTCTTCTGCCGCCGCTTCTTCGCCTTCGCCCAGTTCAAGCGCTCCGCGATGCCCAACGGCCCGAAGGTCTCGGCCGGCGGCTCCCTCTCCCCGCGCGGCGACTGGCGGGCCCCGTCCGACGGCAACGCGCGCGCGTGGCTGCGGGACCTGGCCCGCTTCGACCCGCCGGAGGCGTGAGGCTCACCGCCTGCCGGAGCCGGACATCACGTCCTCGACTCCCGTGAGATCAGCGCTGCCAGCGCCTCGGGCGCGCCCGGCTGGTCCCGGATGCCGGGGAAGGCGTTGATGTCCACGATCAGTGGGTCACCGTGGCCCAGGTCGACGACGTCCACGCCGTAGACGTCGAGGGAGAAGACCTTTCCGACGCGGTGCACCAGGTCCGGCCATCCGGGCGGCAGGTCGTCGAGGGGAAGCGTTCGGGTGGCGCCGCGTCCCTCCGGGGAGAGCTCGGAGCGGCGCAGGCCGGCGAACAGCCGGTCGCCGACCGCCCAGAGCTTGTGGTCCCACCCGTCGCTGGGGGCGAAGTCCTGCACCACGACCGGCTCGTCCGGGTGGGCGGCGGCCAGGTCCCGCAGGTGTGCGGCGCTGTCGACGCGAGCCACCACGTCGTGCCGCCGGCTGTGGCGGCTCTTGACCACCACCGGTCCGGACAGCGCCGGCCCGGACGCCAGCTCTGCCAAGGTGGTGGACGTGCGCGTGGCCGCGAAGGGCAGGCCGGCGTCCAGGGCCAGTGCGGCCATGGCCGTGCGGTCCTGGCACAGCGCGGTCGCGGCGGCCGAGTTGATCACGCGGGCGCCACGTCGCTCCAGGTTCCTGGCGAGTGCGAGGGCCTGGGGCGTGCGTGCCTTCAGCAGGTAGACGCCGGCGAGCGGTTCGGGGACGGGCGGCGGCGTCCGCGGGTCCAGCACGTCCACCGGGTGGCCGGGCGCGAGCAGGGCCGCGGTGCGGCTCAGGAGCGGGTGGCCGGGCTCGGAGGTGATCAGGGCGACTCTCATGCCTTCCGGCCTGCCGTCATGGGGACCGGAACGGCGCCGAGCAGCGGCTGCGCGGTGGAGGTCGCCGTGGCCTGGGCCGGAACCGGGGTCGGAGTCGGGGTGATGGTCGCCGTGGCCGCGGTCGCGGCGGTGGTCGCCGTGGTCGCGCCGCCCGCGCCGGCCGCCAGGGCGAGGACGGCTCTTGCGAGCCGTTTCGGCGCGTCGGGGACCTGGCGGAAGCTGGGGAAGTCGTTCACGTCCACGACCACGGGACCGTCCGGTCCCAGCACCACGTCGACCCCGTAGAGGTCGAGGCCGTAGACCACGCCGACCCGGGCGGCGATCTCGGCGATCTCGGGCGACAGCGGCACGTGGCGCTCCCGTACGGCGTGGTCCGGGTGGAGCGGGGAACGGCGCTCAGTGGCGTACAGCTCGCCGCCCACGCTGTACACCTTGATGTCGACACCGGAGTTGGGCACGTACGGCTGGGCGATCAGCATGCCCTGTCCGGCCAGTTCGGGAAGCATCTCGGTGAGCCGGCCCGGGGAGGACACCAGGTGCACGGCCCGGCCGGAACTGCCGTCAGCCGGCTTGACCACGAGCGGGTACTCCGACTCGGGTATCTCCAGCAGCAGTTCGGGCACGGCGGCCGCGTAGGTCGCGGGCAGGGGCAGCCCGCGGCTGAGGCCGATGACGGCGGCCAGGGCCTTGTCCCGCACGCCGCGTATCGCCCGGACGTCGTTGATCGTCGTCAGGCCGGCCCAGGCCGCCGCTTCGAGCGAGGTGAGGCCCGGGCCGCCGGAGACGGTCTTGAGCACCCATGCGTCATGGGCGCTCGTCCGTACGGCCTCCGTCAGGCGCAGCAGGGAGCCACCCGGACGTACCACGTCGACGTGGTGTCCCCATGCGGTGAGTTGGTGGATCACCTCGACCGGCATGCCGTCTCGGCGGTACTGCTCCTCCACCAGAAAGCAGAGCTTCATCGTTCGTCCCCGTCACTGCCGGGCGGCCGCCTTGCCGCCTGTCGTCCGGCATTCCGTCATCTCGTGTGGCGTCACAGGATGTCATGATCGGGGGGCCACGCAGTCGGCTTCGGAGCAGCGTCATGCCGCGGAAGCCGTCGCGCGGGACGGGACGGCGGGGGCACGCCGGTGACCGTACGCGTCACCGGCGTGCCGGACGGCCTTACAGGATTCGTCAGCTGGCGGGGGCGTCGGGGCGCTTGGCGTGGACGACCACCGTGGGGCCGCTGAACTCGTTGGCCGGGAGGCGGAGTTCGGCCATCGGGATCAGGCCCGCCTGTTCGATCAGGGCCAGGTACCGTTCCGGGCGCCATTTGTGGGTGGTCCAGCGGACCGGGACACCTCCGTAGGCCTCGGTGCGGACCTTGTCCTCGTCGCCCACGTGAGTGCCGGTGAGGAAGTGGCCGCCGGGCTTCAACGCGCGGGCGAACATGGCGAGTACCTGCGGGAGGATGTCGCGCGGGAGGTTGAACAGGGACCACCAGCCGAGGATGCCGCCGAGCGACGCCTCCTCGAGGTCGAGTTCCGTGGCCGAGGCGACGCTGAAGCGGCACTCGGGGTGGAGGCGGCGGGCGTTCTCGATCATGCGGGGCGAGAGATCCACCCCGGAGACGTCCAGGCCGCGTTCGGCGAGGTAGGCGGTGACCGTACCGGGGCCGCAGCCGACGTCGAGGACGGGGCCGAGGCCGCGCACGGAGTCGGCGAAGGCGTCCATCGACGCCGTGAGCCAGGGGTGGCGGCGGATGTCGCCCATTCCCGTGGTCGCCACCATGTGGGCGTATGTGTCGGCCACGCGGTCGTAGGACTCGCGGACCACGTCGAGGTCGGCCGGCCGGTCGACAGAGTGTGAGCGCATCGGCCAACGCTACGACGTGGAACCGACGTTCACACGGGCCGCGACCGGAAGGTGGTCGCTGCCGGTGCTGGGCAGGGTCCAGGAGCTGACCGGTTCTACGCCCTTGACCATGATCTGGTCGATGCGGGCCATCGGGAAGGACGCCGGCCAGCTGAACCCGAAGCCGCTGCCCACCGCGCCCTGGGTGGAACGCATCTGGGAGGTCACGGCGTTGAGCGAGCGGTCGTTCATGGTGCCGTTGAGGTCACCGAGCAGGATCACCCGGGGCTGCCGCTCGGCGGCGATCGCCTCGCCGAGCGCGTCGGCGCTCTGGTCGCGCTGCGCGGCGGTGAACCCGGCGTTCATCTTCACCCGCACCGAGGGCATGTGGGCGACGTAGACCGCGACCGGGCCCTCGGGTGTGCTCACGGTGGCGCGCATCGCCCGGGTCCAGCCCAGCCGGATGTCGACCGAATGCACGTCGGCGAGCGGGTACTTGCTCCACAGCCCGACCGTGCCCTGCACCGAGTGGTACTTGTACGCCGACGCGAGCGCGCTCTCGTAGACCGGGACGGCGGAGGCCTTCAGCTCCTCGAGGGCCAGCACATCGGCGCCGGCGGCGGCCACCTCGCGGGCGGTGCCGGAGGGGTCGGGGTTGTCGGCGTTGACGTTGTGCGTGGCCACCATCAGGTCGCCGCCGCCGGCCGTCTTGTCGGTGAGCAGACCGCCGAAGAGGTTCAGCCAGACGATCGCGGGCAGCACCACCGCGATCAGCGCGGTCGCCGACCTGCGCACCAGCGCCCCCACGAGCAGCAGCGGGATGAGCAGGCCGAGCCAGGGCAGGAAGGTCTCGGTGAGACTGCCGAGGTTGCCGACCCGGTTGGGGATGCGCGAGTGCAGCGCCATCACCAGGGCCAGGACGACCGCGACCGCGGCGAGCAGCACGCCCCGGCGCCAGATCCGCGGGTCGCCGCGCCAGCCGGACAGGAAGCGGTTCAGCAGGCGCCGAAGCCGGGATCCTGGCCGCCCGGACCCCGAGCCGCCGCCGTCCGTCTCCGTCGTGTAAGCCTGCTGCGCCATACCGTCGCCTCACTGCCTGCCGTGCACACCGTTCGCCCCCTGGTTCACGACCCTAGGGGATGATCGGCTCCGTCCCCGCCGTCCATGACGGCCGTACTCGCAGGAGGACGAAAGCGTCGGCACGCCGGGTTCCGGTTGCGCCGCCTGGATCATGGTCTGTGACGGAACGCGCACATTACGGCGGGGCGATCCGAGCCCTACGAGGAGGAGCTGACTGGGCGTAGTCCGTCGAGCACCGCGTCCACGATCTGCTCGGCCAGGCCCTCGGGCAGGTCGGCGTCCCGGCGCATGACGCTGCGCACGAGCATGGGGCCCACAAAGATGTCGTTGAGCACCTGGACGTCGATGTCGGTGCGCAGTTCGCCGTTGCGCTGCCCGCGGCGCAGGATCTCGATCTGGAGCCTGCGCCGCGGCTCGACGACGGTGGCGTCGTAGGCGCACCAGAGCTTGGGGCTCGACTTCATCTGGGCGTAGACGTTGTGCAGGATCGCGGAGGAGCGGCTGACCAGGCCGCGCCTGCGCAGTTGTTCCAGCAGGGCGACGAGGTCGTCGCGCATGGAGGTGCCGGGCAGTTCGGGGTCGGCGGGCTCGGCGGCCCGCACGACGTCGACGAACAGTTCCTCCTTGCCGCTCCAGCGGCGGTAGATGGTGGCCTTGCCGACGCCCGCGGTGCGGGCGATGCGCTCTATGGAGAGTTCGGCGAGCGGTACGCCTTCCTCCAGCAGCTTCATCACGCCCTCGACGATGGCGCGTTCCACCGCTTCGCTCCGCGGGCGGCCCCGGGCGGGGGCCTGGGCCTCGGGAGCGGCCCGGCGCTCACTGTCGGCAAGGCTCACTTGGGACGTCCTTTCGTCGTACAGGGAGATTGTCCCCCCTGCTGCTCCGCCCCCGTTGACCACACCTTGCCGGTGGCTACTCGACCGCCGCTACAAGCTCCGGCTCCTCCTTGCCCTTTTCGGACGCGGGCGCCTTGCCCGGCAGGAAGACGGCCACCACGACCGCGCCGACCAGGGCGACCCCGGTCCCCCACAGGGCGGTGACGTGCATGGCGTGCAGGAAGGAGTCGTTGGCGGGGCCGACCAGCGCCTGGCCGCGCGGGCCGAGCTTGGCGGCGACGCCGAGGGTGGCCTCGATGGACTCGCCGGCCGTGCCGCGCAGGCCCGGCGGCAGCAGGCCGAGCTTGCCCTCGATGCCGTTGCGGTAGGCGGTGGAGAGCACCGAGCCGAGGACGGCGATGCCCAGCGCGCCGCCGACCTGGCGGAAGGTGTTGCTGAGCGCGGAGGCCGAGCCGGCCTTCTCGCGGGGCAGGGCCTGCATGATCACGACACTGGTCGGCGTCATGATGTGGGCCATGCCGGCGCCCATCAGGAAGAAGATGACCTCCAGGATCCAGATGGGGGTGTCCGCCTCGAAGGCGGCGAAGGAGGCCAGCGTGGCGGCGATGACCAGCAGGCCCGCGGTGGTGGTGGCCTTGTTGCCGAAGCGGTCGACGACCAGCCGGGCGCGGGGCGCGAAGATCATCTGCGCGGCGGCGAGCGGCAGCATCAGCAGACCGGACTCCAGCGGCGAGTAGCCGCGCACGCTCTGGGTGTAGAAGACCGAGAAGAACGTGACACCCATCAGGGCGAAGAACACCAGCGCGATGGCGCTCATGGCGGCCGAGAAGACCTTGTTCTTGAAGTACGAGACGTCCAGGGACGGGTGGTCGCTGCGCTTCTCGAAGATCACGAAGGCGGCGAGGACGACCACGCCGGCCGCGATGGTCGCGAGCACGGTCCCGTTGGTGAAGTCGGCGAGCTCGCCGCCCTTGATGATGCCGTAGACCAGCAGGACCAGGCCGACGACGGACAGCACCACGCCGAGCGGGTCGACGCGTCCCGGCCTCGGGTCGCGGGAGTCGGGAACCAGCCACACCATCAGCGCCAGCGCGATGATCACGATCGGCACGTTGATCAGGAAGACCGAGCCCCACCAGAAGTGGTCGAGCAGCAGGCCGCCGGTGATCGGGCCGATGGCGATGGCGAGGCCGACGCCGCCGGCCCAGATGCCGATGGCCTTGGGCTGCTCCTCGCGCTCGAAGACGTTCATCAGCACGGCGAGGGTGGCCGGCATGACGAAGGCGGCGCCGAGGGCCATCAGGGCGCGGAAGGCGATCAACTGGGCCGGCGAGCCGGACTCGGCGGCCAGCGCGGAACCGGCGCCGAAGATCACCAGTCCGCCGAGCAGGACCTTCTTGCGGCCCAGCCGGTCGCCGATGAGGCCGGCGGTGAACAGCAGACCGGCGAAGACGAGGGTGTAGGCGTTGATCGCCCACTCGAGCTCGCTCTGCGTGGCGCCGAGGCCGGTGGGGGCCGGCGTCGAGATGGTCTTGATGGCGACGTTCAGGATCGAGTTGTCGAGCACCACTATCAGCAGGCTCAGCATCAGGACGCCGAGGATCGCCCAGCGGCGGCGGTGCACCGCTTCCGGAATCCGGTGGGCGGATGCGGCAGGTGTAGTCATGTCCGGAAGCCTATGCCACTTCCGATACGAGACCGTCTCGTATCGGAAATCCTTTACTCAGATCTTACGTGCCCGGAGCCGCTTCGCTCCGGCGGGACCCGCCGAGATCTTGAGCACACCCCCGTACGGGCCCCCTGGCAGCGGACGGCACGAGGTGCCACCATGGAGCCGAGTCCGGGGACGCCGTCAGGGCGCCTCGAGATGACAGAAGGAGCTGTTGGGAATGACGCAGCTTTCGGCTGCCCAGACGACGCCCTCCGACGGCAGCAAGGCGCTGTACGGGGGCAAGGGCACGCGCCGGATCACCGTCCGTGACATCGCCCTCGCCAAGGAACGCGGCGAGAAGTGGCCCATGCTCACCGCCTACGACGCGATGACCGCCTCCGTCTTCGACGAGGCCGGCATCCCGGTGATGCTCGTCGGAGACTCCGCGGGCAACTGCCACCTCGGGTACGACACCACCGTGCCCGTCACCCTCGACGAGATGACCGTGCTGTCCGCCGCGGTGGTGCGCGGCACCAAGCGCGCCCTGATCGTCGGCGACCTCCCCTTCGGTTCGTACCAGGAGGGCCCGGTGCAGGCGCTGCGCTCGGCGACCCGGCTGGTGAAGGAGGCGGGCGTCGGCGCGGTGAAGCTGGAGGGCGGCGAGCGCTCGCACGAGCAGATCCGCCTGCTGGTGGAGTCCGGCATCCCCGTCATGGCCCACATCGGCCTGACCCCGCAGTCCGTCAACGCCATGGGCTACCGCGTCCAGGGCCGCGGCGAGGAGGCGGCCGCGCAGCTGCTGCGGGACGCCAAGGCCGTGCAGGACGCGGGCGCGTTCGCGGTGGTCCTGGAGCTGGTGCCGGCCGAGCTGGCCGCCGAGGTGACGCGCGTGCTGCACATCCCGACCGTAGGCATCGGCGCGGGCCCCGAGACGGACGCCCAGGTCCTGGTGTGGACCGACATGATGGGGCTGACCGGCGGGCGGGTGCCGAAGTTCGTCAAGAAGTACGCCGACCTGCGCACGGTCATGGGCGACGCGGCCAGGGCCTTCGCCGAGGACGTCGTCGGCGGGACCTTCCCGCTCGAGGAGCACTCGGTCCACTAGGTCACCCGTTCGCCGGTCTCGCCGGCCCTTGTAGCCACAGCGGTACCACGGGCAGCCCGCCGATCATCCCCCGTCGGCGGGCTGCCCTTTTTTTGCGCCTGAGCCGGCGCCGCTCTCGCGGAGGGGGTTGGGCGCCGTCGTGGTTCCTCAATTGGTGGTCGCGGTGGTCGTCGCCGTGTTGTCGGCGGCCTTGTCAGTGTCGGCGGCCTTGTCGGTGTCGGTGGCCTTGTCGGTGTCGGTGGTTTGTCGGTGGCCTTGTCGGTGGACTGTCGGTGGTTTGTCGGTGGGGGGTGCGACCGTCTTCCCCATGACGCGAAACGACAACAACCCTGACGGCGGACGCAACGCCGTGACCGTACGGGGGCTGGTCAAGCACTACGGCGAGACCAGGGCGCTGGACGGCGTGGACCTCGATGTGCGCGAGGGCACCGTGATGGGCGTGCTCGGACCGAACGGCGCCGGCAAGACCACCCTCGTACGCATCCTGTCCACCCTGCTGGCCCCGGACTCGGGGCACGCCACCGTCGCCGGCTACGACGTCGTGCGCCAGCCCCGGCAGCTGCGCCGGGTCATCGGCCTCACCGGCCAGTACGCCTCGGTCGACGAGAAGCTGCCCGGCTGGGAGAACCTGTACATGATCGGGCGGCTGCTGGACCTGTCCCGCAAGGACGCCCGCGCCCGCGCCGACGAGCTGCTCGAGCGGTTCTCGCTCACCGACGCGGCCCGGCGCCCGGCGAGCACGTACTCGGGCGGCATGCGGCGCCGTCTCGACCTGGCCGCCTCGATGATCGGGCGCCCCACGGTGCTCTTCCTGGACGAGCCCACCACCGGACTCGACCCGCGCACCCGCAACGAGGTGTGGGACGAGGTCCAGGCGATGGTCGGGGACGGCGTGACCGTCCTGCTGACCACCCAGTACATGGAGGAGGCCGAGCAGCTCGCCTCGGAGCTGACCGTGGTCGACCGCGGCAAGGTCATCGCCGGCGGCCGCATCGAGGAGCTGAAGGCGAAGGTCGGCGGGCGGACCCTGCGGGTGCGGCCGGCCGACGCCCGGGAGCTGAGCCCGCTCGCCGGGATGCTCGACGAACTGGGCATCACCGGGCTCGCCTCCACCACCGTGGACGCCGAGACCGGCTCCCTGCTGGTGCCGGTCCTGAGCGACGAGCAGCTGACCGCGGTGGTCGGCGCGGTCACCGCGCGCGGCATCACCATCGCCTCCATCACCACCGAACTGCCCAGCCTGGACGAGGTCTTCCTGTCCCTCACCGGCCACCGCGCCAGTGCCCCGCAGGAAGCCCGTCCCGCCGAGTCCCGCGAGGAGGTCGCCGTATGAGCGCCGCCACCGCCACCGTCCCCACCGCCGGCGTGAAGGCCGACGCCCGGATCCCGCTGCGCGGCCACCTGCGCCACACGGGCGCGCTGATCCGCCGCAACCTGCTGTGGATCCGCCAGGACCCCGAGTCCATGTTCGACGCGCTGCTGATGCCGGTCGTCTTCACGCTGCTGTTCGTGTACGTCTTCGGCGGCTCGATCGGGCTGGCCCTGGGCGGTGGTCAGGACCGCTATGTGCAGTACGTCATCCCCGGCATGATCGCGATGATGAGCATGACGCTGTCGCAGGGCGTCGGCACCGGCTTCAGCCAGGACTTCAACAGCGGGGTCATGGACCGCTTCCGGTCCCTGCCGATCGGGCGCGGCTCGGTGCTGTTCGCCAAGATCGCGGTGGAGCTGGCGCGGATGCTGTTCGCGACGGCGGTGCTGATGGTGGTCGCCGTGCTGGTCGGCTTCCACATCAGCCACTGGGGCGGGCTGCTGGCCACCGTGGCCCTGTCCGCGGCCTTCGCCTCGTCGATCATGTGGGTGTTCCTGACCCTCGGCGTGGTGCTCAAGAACGCCCAGTCCGTGCAGGCGATGGGGTTCCTGGTGCTGTTCCCGCTGCAGTTCGGCTCGTCGATCTTCGCGCCGACCAAGTCGATGCCGGGCTGGCTGCAGTCGTTCACCGACTACAACCCGCTGTCCACGCTCGCCGACTCGGCCCGCGGACTGATGGTGGGCGGCCCGGTCGCGCACGACCTGTGGGTGACGCTCGCCTGGTCGGCCGCGATCACGGCGGTGATGGCGCCGGTCGCCATCCACAAGTTCCGTACGAAGAGCTGACGTTCACCCAGGAGTGCGGCGTGCGCCGCGCACCGGGCCCCGTGCGGCAGGGACGTCAGACCAGGGCGGTGGCCTCCCCGGGGGAGAGACCACCGCCCTGCGCGTACGCCGCCTCGAAAGCCTCGTCGTCGAGTACGGCCCGGACGGCCGCCTCGGCGCGCTCGCGCACCGCGCGCTCGATCGTCCCGGCGACATGACCGGCGGGCAGCATCGCCTCGGCGGCGCCCAGGCAGCGGGCCGCGTCACCGGCGCGCCCGCCGCCGTCCAGCGCGGCCAGCGCCGTCGCCGCGATGACCAGGTACAGGGGCCGCATGTGCGGGGCGATGGTCTGCGACAGCGGGTCGGCGGCCCGGCCGAGCGCCTGGCGGATCTTGAGCAGCGCCTCCTCGGGACGGCCGTCCACGCTGTCCACCCACGCCTCCTGGCCGAGGATGAAGGCGTCGAAGACGACGAAGTGGGAGATCCCGAACTCCTGGCGCAGCAACCGCAGTTGCTCGCGGGCCTCGGAGACGCGGCCGGTCAGGGACAGCCAGCCGGCCAGGAACAGCCGGGCCATGGGCATCGCCTCGTGGGCGGTGCCGTACTCCTGGGCGAGGGTGTCGCGCAGCATCCGCTCGCCGCGCTCCGGCTCGCCCGTCTCCAGCAGTACGGCGCCGAGGCGGACGCCGAGCACCGCCGCCTGGGCGTGGGCGCCGAGACGTTCGGCGTGCTCGATGGCGGAGCGGAAGTCGGCGGCGGCCGCCTCGTACTCGCCCTTGCGCTCGAAGGACTCGCCGCGCGCGGAGAGCGCCTCGGCGGCGCCCCAGTCGTCCCCGAGGCGCTCGAAGATCTCCAGCGCCTCGTCCGCGTCGCGGGTGGCGTCGCCCGCCCACTCGATGCGGTTGGCGAGGATGTTGGCGCGCATCTGGAGGGTGCCGGCGAGCTCCCACTCGTAGCCCGGGGTCCGCCGTGAGGTCTCGACGCAGGCGTCGATGATGGCGCGCATCCGGTCCATGCCCTCGGTGAGCAGCACGGCGAAGAACCACAGCAGGCCCGGGGGCCGGCAGGTCTGCGGCATGCCGGGCTCGTACACCTGCGTGATCACGCGCAGCTTGGCCTGGGACTCGGGCGTCTGCCAGGCGTCCAGCTCGGTGTCCATGCAGGCGAGGTGGGCCAGGTGCAGTCCGCGCCGGGCCTCGGCGAGCAGTTCGCCGCTCAGCGGGGGCGGGACGTCCGTGCAGCGCTCCCACACCGGTTCGGCGCGGCGCACGGGCTCGGCGAACGGGTCGGGGCCGAGCGCCATCACCTCGCGGCACAGGTTGCGGGCCTCGATGCGCAGGTCGCGCATCTGCCAGTACCAGACCAGCGACAGGACCAGGCAGAGCGCCTCCTGCTCGTCCTTCTCGGTGACGGCGTGGCGCAGGGCGGTGCGCAGGTTCTCGTACTCCAGCTCGAAGCGGGCGATGGCGGTGGCCTGGCCGGGGCCGCGCAGCAACGCGTCGGTGGTGCGCGCCAGTTCGCGGTAGTACGTCAGGTGCGCGCGCTCGGCCTCGGCGCGGCCGCCGGTCTCGTCGAGGCGTTCGCCCGCGTACTCGGCGACGGTCTCCAGGAGCCGGTAGCGCATCTCGCCGTCGGGGGCGGGCGCGGCGACCACGAGGGACTTGTCGACGAGGGAGCCGAGGGCGTCGAAGGCGGCGGGCCCGCACACGGCCTCGGCGGCGGCGAGGTGGCAGCCGCCCGCGAAGACGGACAGCCGGCCGAGGACGTACCGCTCGTCCTCGTCGAGCAGGTCCCAGGACCAGTCGACGACGGCCCGCAGGGTCTGCTGGCGGGGCAGGACGGTACGGCTTCCGGAGGTGAGCAGGCGGAAGCGGTCGTCCAGCCGGCCGGCGATCTGGGCCGGGGTGAGCATCCGCAGCCGGGCGGCGGCCAGTTCGATGGCCAGGGGCAGGCCGTCCAGGCGGCGGCAGATCTCGGCGCAGGCGGCCTCGGTGTCCTCGTCGGCGTCGACGCGGAAGCCGGGCCGTACGGCCGCTCCCCGCTCGGCGAACAGCCGCAGCGCGACCGGGTCGGGCAGCGGCTCCACCGGACGGACCAGTTCGCCCGGCACCCCGAGGGGTTCGCGGCTGGTGGCGAGCACGGTCAGGTGCGGGCAGCGGGCGAGCAGTTCCTCGACCAGGCGGGCGGCGGAGTCGACGACGTGCTCGCAGTTGTCGAGGAGGAGCAGCACGCGGCGCCGGGAGCAGTGCTCGACGAGCCGCTCGACGGGTTCGTCGTGCCGGTCGGCGACCGCGACCCGCATCTCCTCGGCGCCGGCGCCGTACAGGACGGTCTCGCGGGCGCCCACGGCCGTGAGCACGGCCTCGGGCACGGCCGCCGGGTCGTCGACCGGGGCGAGCTCGGCCAGCCACACCCCGTCGCGGGGCACCGGCCGCACGGCCTCGGCGACCTCCTGCGACAGCCGCGTCTTGCCGGCCCCGCCCGGCCCGAGCAGGGTGACCAGCCGCGCGCCGGCGAGGTCGGCGCGGATCGCCGCGATGTCGTCCTCCCGGCCCACGAAGGAGGTGAGCCGGGCGCGGATGTTGCTGGGGGGCCGGGAGGAGGGCGCACCGGCGGCCCCGGAGAACTGCTCCCGCTCACCCTCGGCGGGCGCGGGGGCCTGCGCGGAAGCACCGGGCGCGGATGCCGCTGCCGCGGCGGGCGGCCAGGAATGGACGGCACGGGCACCGGGCTGATGGACGGCGGGGGGTGCGGAGGCTCCGGGGGCGGGGGGTTCGGACACGCCGTGGGCGGGTGATCCGGACACGCTGTGGGCGGACCGTCCGGGCGCTTCGTAGGTGGGCGATCCGGGCGCTCCGTCGGCGGGCGATCCGGGCACTCCTTGGGCGGACGGTTCGGACACACCGTCGGCGGGCGACCCGGACGCTCCGTCGGCGGGCGATCCGGGCACGCCTTGGGCGGACGGTTCGGACACACCGTCGGCGGGCGACCCGGGCGCTCCGTCGGCGGGCGACCCGGGCGCTCCGTCGGCGGGCGACCCGAACGGCCCGTGGAAGGGCGACCCGGATATTCCCCCGGCGCGCGGGCCGGACGCTTCGTCGGCGGGCCGTCGGGACTCTCCGGAGGCGGACGGTCCGGACGCTCCGGAGGCGGACGGTCCGAACGCCCCGCGGGCGGGCGACCCGGACACACCGTGGGCGGCCGCTCCGGACATCCCCACGGCGCGCGGGCCGGACGCTTCGTCGGCGGGCGGTCGGGACCCTCCGGAGGCGGGCGCCCCGGAGGCTGCGGAGGCGGACGGTCCGAACGCCCCGCGGGCGGGCGACCCGGACACACCGTGGACGGGCGATCCAGACACTTCCCCGGCGCGTGAGCCGGACGACCCGTCCGCACCCGGGCCGGACGGCGCGGCGGAGCCGGGCGCGTCCGGGGCAGGCGGTGTGGCGAAAGCGGGGGTGTCCGCTGCGGAGGCGGCGGCTTCCCGGGGTCGGGGTGTACCGGTGGCTGTGGGGCCGGGCGGCGGGGCCGCGCCGGTGTGCGGCTCACGGGCGGAGAAGCGGCCGGCCGCCGGCGAGCCGTGACCGCCGGCGGAGGGGTGGCCGACCGTCGGCGAGCCGGGAACGCGCCGCCCGTCGCGGTCGCCCGGCCGCAGCAACTCCTCGTGCAGGGCGCGCAGTTCGGGACCCGGGTCGGAGCCGAGGCGGTCGGCCAGCAGGTGGCGTACGTCCTCGTAGGCGGCCAGGGCCTCCGCCGGGCGGCCCGCGTCGCGCAGGGCGCGCAGGCGGAGGGCCTGGAGGGGTTCGTCGAGGGGGTGGGTGTCGCACAGAGCGGTGAGGTCGGGCAGCACCTGGGCCGCGTGGCCGAGGGCGAGGGCGGCGGCCAGGCGCGCGCGGCGCACGTCGCGGTGGCGGGTCTCCCAGCGGGCCGCCTCGGCGGTGCGGTCGGGCAGGTCGGCCAGGGCGGGGCCGCGCCACAGGGCGAGGGCGTCGTCGAGGACGACGGCCGCCTTGGCCGGGTCGCCGTCGGCCAGGGCGCGCAGGCCCTCGCCCGCCAGCCGCTCGAAGCGGTGCAGGTCGATGTCGTCGGCCGCGGCGGCGAGCCGGTAGCCGCCCTCGGCGGAGGCGACCGCGTGCGCGCCGAGCGCCCGGCGCAGCCGCCCGACCAGGGCCTGGAGGGCGCCGGTGGCGTCGGCGGGCGGATCGCCGTCCCACACCTCCTCGACCAGGACGCCCACCGGGACCGTACGTCCGGCCCGCAGGGCGAGCACGGTCAGCAGGGCGCGCAGCCGTGCCCCGCCGACCGGGACGGCGGTGCCGTCGGGGCGGAGTGCCTGAGTGGTGCCGAGGATGCGATAGCGCACGGGGTCCATTGTGTCCGGGGACGCACGCACACCGCTTCCGGGTTTCCGGCGGGCGTGAACCGCCCGGATCCGAGCACGAGGGGACGAGGGCGCCGGAAGGAACCTCCCGGCCCGGGCGGGACGTTCACCTCGCGTGACCGGTACGGTCGACCCCGCACCGGCCGCGAGCACCCCGCCGGCGCCCGTACGACAGCCGACCCGAGCCGAGCCACGCCCAGGAGCCCTCCCCCATGACCACCGCCACCAGCCGCCGCAGTGACCGGCGGGTCAGTCCCGTCTTCCTCGGGATCCTGGCCGTCACCGCCGTCACGGGGTGGGCCACCTGGACCGGGTTCGCCCAGCAGCCGGGCGTGGCGGTGTTCCTGTTCGTGACGGCGGCCTGGATCGTCTCGCTGTGCCTGCACGAGTACGCGCACGCCCGCACCGCCCTGCACAGCGGCGACATCACGATCGGCGCGAAGGGCTACCTCACGCTGAACCCGCTGAAGTACACGCACGCGCTGCTGAGCATCGTGCTGCCGGTGCTGTTCGTGATCATGGGCGGGATCGGCCTGCCGGGCGGCGCCGTGTTCATCGAGCGCGGCCGGATCAAGGGCCGGTGGCGGCACAGCCTGATCTCGGCGGCGGGCCCGCTCACCAACGTGCTGTTCGCGCTCGTGTGCACGGCCCCGTTCTGGCTGCACGCGCTGGACGGGGTGCCGCGCGACTTCCGGTTCGCGCTGGCCTTCCTCGCGCTGCTCCAGGTCACGGCCGCGATCCTGAACTTCCTGCCGGTGCCCGGCCTGGACGGCTACGGCGTGATCGAGCCGTGGCTGTCGTACAACGTCAAGCGGCAGGTGGAGCCGTTCGCGCCGTTCGGGCTGCTGTTCGTGTTCGCGCTGCTGTGGGTGCCGTCGCTCAACACCGCGTTCTTCGACCTGATCGACGCCATTCTGCGCCCGCTGGGCATCGGGGGGTTCGACCAGTACTGCGGTCAGGAGCTGTACCGGTTCTGGCAGGGCACCAACGAGTTCTGCTCGGTCAGCCGGTGACGGACCCGGGGCCGTCCTGGCGGACCCGGCCGCGGCGGGCGTAGTACCAGGTCATGTTGGACGACAGGCCCGCCAGCAGGACCCACACGATCCCCAGCCAGCTGCCCTCGACGAACGAGACGACGGCCGCGGCGACGGACAGCACGCAGACGGCGAGGGCGTAGAGGGCGAGACGGGGCATGGCGGCGGGCTCCTGTCGGGGACACTGCTCGGGACTGCTTCGCCGACCAGTGTCCCCCATCGGCTCACACGTCGGTGACCCGGAGGCCCGCGTGCGCCCTGTAGCGGCGGTTGACGGAGATCAGGTTCGCCACCAGCGACTCCACCTGGTGGGCGTTGCGCAGCCGGCCCGCGAAGACGCCGCGCATGCCGGGGATGCGGCCGGCCAGGGCCTGGACGATCTCGACGTCGGCGCGCTCCTCGCCGAGCACCATCACGTCGGTGTCGATCCGCTCGATCCCGGGGTCCTGGAGCAGTACGGCGGACAGGTGGTGGAAGGCGGCGGTGACCCGGGAGTCCGGGAGCAGCGCGGCGGCCTGCTCGGCGGCGCTGCCCTCCTCGGGCTTGAGGGCGTAGGCGCCCTTCTTGTCGAAGCCGAGCGGGTTGACGCAGTCCACGACGAGCTTGCCGGCCAGTTCCCCGCGCAGGGACTCGAGGGTCTTGCCGTGGCCCTCCCAGGGCACGGCGACGATCACGACGTCGCTGCGGCGGGCGGTCTCGGCGTTGTCGGCGCCCTCGACCCCGTGCCCGGTCTCCTCGGCCGCGGCCCGTGCGCGCTCGGCGGCCCGGGATCCGATGATCACCTTCTGTCCGGCACGGGCGAGCCGGTAGGCCAGCCCCTTGCCCTGCGGCCCGGTGCCGCCGAGTACGCCGACGACCAGTCCGGAGACGTCGGGCAGGTCCCAGGGATCCTTGGCGGGCGCCTTCGCGGGCTGCTGTGCGCTGTCACTGGAGGTCATGGGGTCACTAGAGGTCATGGGCCGACTCTACGTCCGTGGAAGCGGGGTGAGCGGCCGCCCGGGCACCGGGAGGCGGCCGCCCGGGCACCGGGAGGCGGCCGCCGGTCGCCGGGCGGGGCGGCCGCACGTGACCAAGGCGGGCGAGGCGGCCGTACGGTCCCCAAGGCGGGCGAATCCGGAGCGAACCGCGCCTCGGATGGCGCCGTTTGGGGCAGGATGCGGTCGTATGGATGCCGTACGGGTCGCGTTGCTGCGTGAAGTGCTCGCCGGGACCGAGTGGCTGGGGGCCACGCGGCGGTTCGCTGGGGCGCTGCGCGGGTCCGTGGTCTCGCACGGGGGCGGGCTGCTGCTGGTGGGGACCCCGGCGTACGAGCCGTGGCACCTGGCGGCGCATCTGGTGGACGAGGCCGCCTGGTCGGGCACCCCGGAGCTGGCCCCGACCCTGGTGCGGCACGAGCCCCGGCCGGGCGATCCGGCCCACCTCTCCGTGGGTCTCGGACGGCTGGAGGCGGCCAGGCGGGACGAGACGCTGCTGGTCGTGGCCCCGGAGGAACCCACCGCGCTGCTGGAGCGGGTGCACGAGGCGCGCCGGGCCGGGGCGACGGTGCTGGCGCTGGGCTGCGAGGAGGGCGAGCTGGGCGCGATGGCCCACGAGACGCTCGCGGTGCCGCCGGGCGCGGAGCTGGACCTGGACACCGTGCAGCACCTGGTGAGCGCGGCGGCCGGGGAGAACGCGGTGCCCGCGCCCAGGGGCGGCCGCTTCCGGGACCGCCTGTCCCGGCTGACCGAACAGCTGACGGCTCCCCCGCCGGCGCGCTGGTAGCGGCGGGTTCCGGAAGCGGCCGGCCGAGCAGCGGGGGCGGCGCGGAAAAGCGGTTGCCGCCGCCGGGCGGGCGAGCCGAGCATGGCCGCTCGTGACCGACGACGCCCCCGCGCCCCGCGAACCCGCCGACGCCCCGCCCTCCGGCCTGAGGGCGCTGCTGCCCGACCTGGCCCCCTGGCGGGCCTCGCGGGACTTCCGGCGGCTGTGGGTGTCGGGGCTGATCTCGAACTTCGGCAGCTTCCTGACGTTCGTCGCGCTGCCGGTGCAGATGAAGGAGCTGACGGGTTCGGCGGCCGCGGTGGGGGCGCTGGGCGCCGTGGAGGTGGTGCCGCTGGTCGTGTGCGGGCTCTACGGCGGCGCGCTGGCCGACGCGCTGGACAAGCGGCGGCTGATCGTGTGGACCGAGGTGGGCCAGGGGCTGCTGAGCGCGGCGCTGCTGGCCGGCGCCCTGCTGCCGCACCCGGCGGTGTGGCCGCTGTACGTGGTGGCGGCGCTCTCCTCCGCCCTGACCTCGGTGCAGCGGCCCGCGCTGGACTCGTTGTGGCCGCGGATCGTGGCGCACGAGCACCTGCCCGCGGCGACCGCCCTGAACTCGCTGCGCTGGACGGTCGGCGGGGTGGCCGGCCCGGCGGCGGCGGGCGTGGTCGTGGCCTACGCGGGCCTCGCCTCCGCCTACGCCGCCGACCTGGCGACGTTCGCCGTCTCGGTCGTCCTCGTCGTGCGCATCGCCGCCCAGCCGGCCGCCCACGAGGCGGTGAAGCCGTCGTTGCGGGCGATCGCCGAGGGCGCCCGGTACGCCTGGGGCCGCAAGGAGCTGCTGGGGACGTACGTGGTCGACCTGGCCGCGATGTTCCTGGCGATGCCGCTGGCGGTGCTGCCGTTCCTCGCGGACGAGCTGGGGGCGCCTTGGTCGTTGGGCCTGATGTACGCCTCCGTGCCGCTGGGGTCGCTGCTGGTGAGTCTGACCAGCGGCTGGACCTCGCGGGTGCACCGGCACGGACGGATGGTGGTGCTGGCCGCGCTGCTGTGGGGCCTGGCGGTGGGCGCGGCCGGTGCGGTGGGGAACGTGTGGCTGGTGCTGCTGTTCCTGACCGTGGCCGGCGGCTGCGACATGGTCAGCGGGATCTTCCGGGGCGCCCTGTGGAACCAGACCATCCCGGACGAGCTGCGCGGCCGGCTGGCCGGCATCGAGCTGCTGTCGTACTCGGTGGGCCCGCAGCTGGGCCAGGTCCGCTCGGGCGGCGTGGCCGCGTGGTGGGGCGTGCGGGCGTCGGTGTGGTCCGGCGGCCTGCTGTACGCGGGCGCGGTGGGCCTCCTGGCCCTGTGCCTGCCGGGCCTGATGACGTACGACGTCCGGACGAACGCGCACGCGGCACGGCTGCGCGAGCAGTGCGCCGCCACGGCCCGCGCACCGGCCTGACCGGCGACCGGCCCCGGGCCCGGCGGACACCCGCCCGGCCGGCCCCCGGCCCGCGTCCCCCGGGCGCGGACCGGCCGCCTACCGGTCCCCGTCCGCGTCCGGGGTCTGGGCGTCGTGCCAGCGGGGGTCGTTCTCCCACTGGAGGTTGCGCTCACGGGCGGTGTCCATCGCGTGCTGGGCCTCCTCGCGGGAGGCGTAGGGACCGAACCGGTCCTTGGCGGGACACTCGGGTCCCTCCTCGACCGTGCCGTGCTCGAGGCAGTAGAACCACTCGCCCGGCTTTCCCGCGGTCCGCTTCTTGAACAGGGGCATGACCAGCTCCTCTCACCACCGACATGTTCCCCCATCGGCCCCGGATAGACTCGCCGGCATGTCTGGCCAGTCGCTGCTCGTGCCCGGGGAGCTGTCCCCCACCCGTTCCGTGCCCGGAAACATCCGGCGTCCCGAGTACGTCGGCAAGCCCGCGCCGAAGCCGTACACCGGGCCGGAGGTGCAGACGCCTGAGACCGTGGAGGCGATGCGGATCGCCGGGCGGATCGCCGCGCAGGCCATGGAGGAGGCGGCGAAACACATCGCGCCGGGCGTCACCACCGACGAACTGGACCGGGTGGCGCACGAGTACATGTGCGACCACGGCGCCTACCCCTCGACGCTCGGCTACCGGGGCTTCCCCAAGTCGCTGTGCACCTCCGTCAACGAGGTGATCTGCCACGGCATCCCGGACTCGACGGTGCTGCGCGACGGCGACATCGTCAACCTGGACGTGACGGCGTACATCGGCGGGGTGCACGGCGACAACAACGCCACCTATCTCGTCGGCGACGTCGACGAGGAGAGCCGCCTGCTGGTCGAGCGCACCCGCGAGTCCCTGAACCGGGCGATCAAGGCGGTCAGGCCGGGCCGGCAGATCAACATCATCGGCCGGGTCATCGAGTCGTACGCCAAGCGCTTCGGCTACGGCGTGGTCCGCGACTTCACCGGCCACGGCATCAACTCCTCCTTCCACTCCGGCCTGATCGTCCCGCACTACGACAGCCCGCACGCGACCACGGTCATGCAGCCCGGGATGACCTTCACCATCGAGCCGATGCTGACGCTCGGCACGCACGAGTACGACGTGTGGGACGACGGCTGGACGGTCGTCACCAAGGACCGCAGGCGCACCGCCCAGTTCGAGCACACCCTCGTGGTCACGGACACCGGCGCGGAGATCCTGACGCTGCCGTAGCGCGCCCCTGGACTCCTTCTCCGCCGTCCTGCGCACCCCACCCGGCAGCAGCACAGGGCGGCGGGGTCCGCGCACCGGACGATCAGGGCTGGCGGGCGCTGAACTGGCGGCGCAGGTATCCGTGCCAGGCGTGGAATACGCGGCACTGACGGCGGCTTCGGGGGCGAAGAGGTCCCAGGCGTGGTAGGCGCCGGGGTACAGGTGCAGTTCGACGGGCACACCGCCGGCCTGGAGCCGCGTCGCGTAGCTCAGGTCCTCGTCGCGGAAGACGTCGAGTTCGGCGGCCGCGATGAAGGTCGTCCTTGAGTCCCGCGAAGGCGAACAGCATGGTTCCCGACGTGGTCACCAGGGGCTTGCCGGTGCCGGCGAGCGCGTCCCCGAGCGTTCGCCCTCAGCACCGATGTGCTGTGGAGGAGCCGCACGCGGGACGGCCGGTGCGCGCCTTGAGGTTCCGGGCCCGGAACCTCAAGGCGCGGAACCTCAGACCTGCGACCGCGGGCCCAGGACCTCGGCCTGGAACCTCAACCCGCCGCTGAGCGGCCGGAGTCCGGCGCCGATGGTGAGGGACGGGCGCCGGCCCTCGGAGCCCTCCAGGCGGACCCGGCCGCCGACCTCGACCCAGCCGCCGGGCTGGGGGGCGGTGAGGATCTGGGAGCCCGCGCCCTGGGTGATGTTGAGGGCGCGGCCCAGCCGGTCGGTGAGCAGCAGCGCGGCCGCGCCCGTCGCCTCGTCCTCGTCGGCGCCCCCGGTACAGGCACCGGCTCCACCGGGGCGGCTGCCGCCGCGCTCGTCGACCCGGCCCGGGAACGCCCGGGCCCGGATCCGCCCCGCCGGCTCGTCCTCCCAGGCCCACGCGTAGATCGACTCGCCGGCCGGCGGCACGGCCAGGTCGTCGACCTCGGCGGCCGTGGCGTACTGGCGCAGGGTCCGCGGCGCGGCCCACTCCGGGCGGGCCTCGATCCAGGTGAACTCGCCGTCCAGGCGGGCGCCCACCACCCCGGCGGGGGTGACCAGTTCGGGCACGTCGAGCAGCCAGGCCGTGCCGACGCAGGAGTGAGCGGCGAAGGGCAGGCGCAGGGTGGGGGTGTGGACGTCGATGACGCCGCGCTCGGGGTCGTCGACGAACACGGTCTCGCCGAAGCCGAGTTCGGCGGCCAGGGCCTGGCGGTCCTCCTGGCCGGGCAGGCGGGAGCCGTCGCGCACGACGCCGAGCTCGTTGCCGTAGCCGCCGCTCGGGCCGCAGAAGACGCGCAGCACGTCGTAGTCAGTCACCCGGGCATTGAAACATCACCCGGGACGGCGCGGGTGCGAGCTGAATCACGGCCCCCGGTGGACACGAGGAAGGTAAGACTCAGGTAAGTTAGGCAAGCCTCACCGAACCGGACAACCGAGTCGATGCGTCATCGACCCGTTCCCTCCTGGAGCCTGCATGCGAGCCGTCCGACGTACCGTCGTCACCGCCGCCGCCACCGCGGCCGCTCTGACCGCCCTGACGGCCTGCACCGCCAAGAGCGACGCCGAGGACGGCGACGCGATACGGGTGACCGCCGCGGACGACACCTGCGAGACCTCCGCCGGCACGGTCCCGGCCGGGCACGTCACCCTGAAGATAGAGAACAAGGGCTCCAAGGCGACCGAGGTCGAGATCGTCTTCCCCGACGACCGGATCGTCTCCGAGAAGGAGAACATCGGCCCGGGCACCAAGTACACGCTGACCGCGGAGGTCAAGGCGGGCTCGTACGAGATCGCCTGCCGTCCGGGCATGAAGGGCCACGGCGTGCGGCAGAAGCTGACCGTCACCGGCGGCGGCACGGCCGCGAAGCGCGACCCCCGGCTGGACCAGGCCGTCGCCGAGTACCGCCAGTACGCGCAGGACCAGGCCGACGGGACCCTGCCCCGCGTCGAGACCTTCGTGAAGGCCGTCGAGGCCGGTGACGTGGCCGCCGCGAAGAAGGCGTACGCCGTCTCGCGCCTGGGCTGGGAGCGCACCGAGCCGGTCGCCGAGTCCTTCGGCGACATCGACCCCAAGGTGGACGTCCGCGAGGACGGCCTGGAGGACGGCCAGAAGTGGACCGGCTGGCACCGCCTGGAGAAGGCCCTGTGGCAGGACGGGAGGATCGGCGCCGAGGAGAAGGCCCTCGCCGGCCGGCTCGTCACCGACCTGAAGGACTGGCAGAAGCGGGTCGGCAGGGCCGAGATCACCCCCACCTCCATGGCCAACGGCGCCAAGGAACTCCTCGACGAGGTCGCCACCGGCAAGGTCACCGGCGAGGAGGACCGCTACGCCCACACCGACCTGGTCGACTTCAAGGGCAACGTCGAGGGCGCGCGCAAGGCCTACGAGCTGCTCGAGCCGGTGGCCGCGAAGAACGACCCGGCGCTCACCGCCGAGCTGGACAAGCAGTTCGCCGCGCTGGAGACCCTGCTCGACAAGTACCGCACGGACAAGGCCGACAAGACCTCCTACGAGTTCGTCTCGTACGACAAGGTCGGCAAGGAGCAGCGCAAGGAGCTCTCGGACGCGGTGAACGCGCTCGCCGAGCCGCTGTCCAAGCTGGCCGCCGCCGTCGTCGTGAAGTAGCGGGAGCGACCATGACCGAGACCGACCAGATCCAGGAGCCCGGCGGGGCCCGGGCCGGCGCGACGCCCTCGCGGCGGGCCGTGCTCGGCTGGGGCGGGGCCGGGCTCGCCCTCGGCGCCGCCGCGGCCGGCGGCGCGGTGGCGGTGGCCACCGGCGGCGACGAGCGGGCGGCGGGCCAAGCCGCGGGCGGCGCGGTGGAGTTCCACGGCGCGCATCAGGCGGGCATCGCCACCCCCGTGCAGGACCGGCTGCACTTCGCCGCGTTCGACGTCAGGACCGGCGACCGCGCCGAGTTCGTACGGCTGCTGAAGGACTGGACGGCCGCCGCGCGCCGGATGACCGCCGGGAAGGCCGTCGGCGACGGCGCCTACGGCGGGCTCGCCGAGGCGCCGCCCGACGACACCGGCGAGGCCCTCGGCCTGCCGCCCTCGCGGCTGACGCTGACCATCGGCTTCGGCCCGTCCCTGTTCGGGAAGTTCGGCCTGGCCGGGAATCGGCCGGCCGCCCTGGCCGACCTGCCGAAGTTCCCCGGGGACAACCTCGACGCCTCCCGCAGCGGCGGGGACCTGTGCGTCCAGGCCTGCGCGGACGACCCGCAGGTCGCCGTGCACGCGATCCGCAACCTCGCCCGCATCGGCTTCGGCAAGGTCGCCATCCGCTGGTCCCAACTCGGCTTCGGAAAGACCTCCTCGACCACCCCCGGCTCCCAGACCCCGCGCAACCTCTTCGGGTTCAAGGACGGCACCCGCAACATCGCGGGCACCGAGACCGGCCGGCTGGAGAGGTTCGTGTGGGTCGGCGAGGGCGACGGCGGCCCGGACGACGCCTGGATGGCCGGGGGTTCCTACCTCGTCGCCCGGCGCATCCGGATGAACATCGAGACCTGGGACCGCACTTCGCTCCAGGAGCAGGAGGACGTCTTCGGCCGCGACAAGGGCGAGGGCGCACCGGCCGGCAAGGCCAAGGAGCACGACGAGCCGTTCCTGAAGGCGATGAAGCCCGACGCGCACGTGCGGCTGGCGCACCCCGACGCCAACGGCGGCATCACCGTCCTGCGCCGGGGCTACTCCTTCACCGACGGCACCGACGGGCTCGGCCGCCTGGACGCGGGCCTGTTCTTCCTCGCCTACCAGCGGGACGTGCGCGAGGGGTTCATCCCGCTCCAGCGCCGCCTGGCGGCGCACGACGCGCTCAACGAGTACATCCAGCACGTGGGTTCGGCGGTCTTCGCGATCCCGCCCGGGGTGCGTGACGAGAACGACTGGTGGGGCCGCACCCTGCTGTCCGAGGAGGCGTAGGTCCGTGTTCTCCAACTACCTGATCGGTCTGCGCGAGGGGCTGGAGGCCAGCCTCGTCGTGTGCATCCTCATCGCCTACCTGGTCAAGACCGGCCGCAGGGACGCCCTGAAGCCGATCTGGGCGGGCATCGGCATCGCGGTCGCCATCGCGATGGGCTTCGGCTGTGTCCTCGAATTCGGCTCCCAGGAGCTGACGTTCGAGGCGCAGGAGGCGCTCGGCGGCTCGCTCTCGGTGCTCGCGGTGGGCCTGGTGACGTGGATGGTGTTCTGGATGCGGCGCACCGCCCGGCACCTGAAGTCGGAGCTGCACGGCAAGCTGGACGCGGCCCTCGCCATGGGCACGGGCGCGCTGGTCGCCACCGCGTTCCTCGCCGTGGGCCGGGAGGGCCTGGAGACCGCGCTGTTCGTGTGGGCGTCCGTGCACGCGGCCTCCGACGGCACCCCGCGCCCGCTGGCCGGCGTGGCGCTCGGCCTGGCCACGGCCGTGCTGCTGGGCTGGCTGTTCTACCGGGGCGCGCTGAGGATCAACCTCGCCAAGTTCTTCACCTGGACCGGCGCCATGCTGGTGGTGGTCGCGGCGGGCGTGCTGGCGTACGGCATGCACGACCTCCAGGAGGCCGGCTGGCTGCCGGGGCTGAGGAACCTCGCCTTCGACATCAGCGGCACGATCCCGCCGGACAGCTGGTACGGCACGCTGCTCAAGGGCGTGTTCAACTTCCAGCCCGATCCCACCGTCCTCCAGGTCACGGTGTGGCTGCTGTACCTGGTCCCGGTGCTCGCCCTGTTCTTCGCCCCGGTAGGGTTCGCCTCCGGGAAGGGGAAGGTGACGGTTGCCGATGAGCAGGGTTCGCGGCCCTCGAAGGCCTCGCAGGCTTGAGCGGGGGGCGCTGATCGCGGCCCTGCTGACCGCTCTGTCCCTGACGGCGAGCGGGTGCGTGGTGGTGCACGGGGAGCGCGTGGTGCTGCCGTCCGCCGACCGGGCGGAGGCGCAGAAGGCGCTGGACGACTTCACGGCCGCGTACAACGCCGCCGACAAGGCCAACGACCGCTCGCTGGACGCCGGTCACGTCACCGGCGCGCTCGGCGCGATCGACGGGGCGCGGCTGAAGGCCGGGCACGTCAACAGCCCGTCCGGCAACGCCGCGCACACTCCGCTGACGCTCACCGACGCCAGGTTCACCATCCCGAAGAAGGCCGGCTGGCCGCGCTGGTTCCTGGCCGACGCCAAGGGCAACAAGGGCGGGGCCGCGCGCTGGCTGCTGGTGTTCACCCGGGCCGGGCTCGGTGAGAAGTGGCGGGTGGCGTATCTGACGCTCGTCGCGCCCGGTGACGTACCGAAGTTCGAGGTGGACGCGGACGGCTGGGCGCGGGCCGTGCCGGCGCGGTCCGCCGGACTGGCCGTCGCGCCGGGCGACTTGAGCCGCGCGTACGCGACGTACCTCAAGAACGGCGGGAAGGGCTTCGCGGCGGGCGTGCACACCACCGGCTGGCGCAAGCTGCGGGCGGGTTCCGCGAGCCGGCCGGGCCTGGCCACCCAGTTCATCGACGAGCCGCTGACCGGCGGCGACTTCGCCCCGCTGGCGCTGCGCACCGCGGACGGCGGCGCGCTGGTGTTCTTCGCCACGCACCACTACCAGAAGCAGACGGCGGCGCCCGGGGCGACGGTGCCCGCCCCCAACCAGGACGTGCGGGCTCTGACCACGGGCGAGATCAAGCAGTCACTGACGATGGAGTTCGTCTCGAACGAGACGGCCCTGGACCCACCCGGGGGCGCGGGCGACGGGCAGGTGTCGATCGTGGGCCGCGTACAGGGACTGACGGCGGCGCAGGGAAGCTGAGGCTCAGCGGGCTGAGGCTCATGGGGGCTAGGGCTCACGAGGGGGGCTGAGCTCGTGCCCGTCAGCGGCGCAGGGGCCAGGCCGTGGAGGCGGGGTCGGCGATGTGGCGGGCGCAGGCGTCGGTGAGGTCTTCCAGGAGGCTCAGCGGGTCGGGGAGCGGATGCTCCGGGCCGCGTACCCAGCGCACGCGGCGGTCGTCGCCGCCGGGCAGCCGGGCCGGGGGCACCAGGACGTAGGAGCCCCGGCAGTGCCAGCGCAGGCCGGGGTGCTCATCCATGGTCTCCGGGTGGCAGTCCAGCTCGCACGGCCACCACTCGTCCTCGTCCTCGGGCGTGCCGCGGGTCAGGGTGAAGAACAGCATGCGGCCGTCGTCGCTCTCGGCGACCGGGCCGACCTCGACGCCGGCGGCGAGCAGCCGCTCCAGGGCCTCGCGCCCGGCCTCCAGGGGCACGTCCAGCACGTCGTGCACCATGCCGGTCGCGGTGATGAAGTTGGCCTCCGGCTGGTGCCGCGCCCACCGCTCGATCTGCGCGCGGTCGGTCGTGGACTGCGTCTGCCAGGCGAACGACACCGGGTGCCGGGCGGGCGTGGGACAGCCCACGCGGTCGCAGGAGCAGCCGTAGCCGGCCCCGGGGTGCGCGGCGGGCGCGAGCGGCAGTCCCGCGGCGGCGGTGGCCAGCAGCAGGGCCTCACGGCCGCCGTCACCGGCGGTCTCCTTCGGCCGGCGCCCGCGCAGCCACTGCGAGATCCTGCCCTGCCGGTCGCCACGCCCACCGAACTCCGCGCTCATCTATCTCCTCGCCTCGCCACCGCGAACACCTACCACCATGCTCCCACCATCCTCCGCCCCGAACGTCCACGGGCGGCACCCGGGGTGGCCCCGGGGGAAACGGGGGCCGTCCGGGCGGGGGCACGGGGGGGCGGGGGCGGGGTCCGCGCGGGGGCCGCCCCGGGCCGACGGACCGGGGTGCGCCCGGTGTCCGCCCGGTGTCCGCCACTCACGCGGGCGAAGGACGGTGACGGGCCCGCGCGCGGCCGCCGTCGGCGGCGCACCATGGGCTGCAAGTGAATCCTGCGGTATTCCCTGCGGTATTCGAGGAGCCCACCTTGGCCCTTTCCCGCCGCGCCCGACCTCGGCGCTACCTGATGTGCCCACCCGCACACTTCGACGTCACATACTCGATCAACCCCTGGATGCACCCGGCCAAGCCGGTCGACACCCCGCTGGCCCTCGCCCAGTGGGAGCAACTGCGCGCGCTGTACCGCGACCTCGGTCACACCGTCGAGCAGATCGAGCCCCGGCCCGGGCTGCCCGACATGGTGTTCACGGCCAACGGCGCCACGGTGGTCGACGGCCGGGTCTTCGGCGCCCGGTTCGCCCACCCCGAGCGGGAGCCGGAGGCCGGGAAGCACCTGGAGTGGTTCGCCGCGCACGGCCTGGCGCACCTGCACGTGCCGGTCCACATCAACGAGGGCGAGGGCGACTTCGCCGTCACCCGTTCCTGCCTGCTGGCCGGCCGCGGCTTCCGCACCAACCCGCTCGCGCACGGCGAGGCGCAGGAGTACTTCGGCCGCCCGGTGATCGGCCTCGAACTGGTCGACCCACGCTTCTACCACCTCGACCTCGCGCTCGCCGTCCTCGACGACGCGGCGGACGAGGTGGCGTACTACCCGGCCGCCTTCTCCCCCGGCAGCCGCGAGGTGCTGCGCCGGCTGTTCCCGCACGCGCTGATCGCCACCGAGGGCGACGCCCTCGCCTTCGGCCTCAACGCCGTCAGCGACGGCCATCACGTGGTGCTCCCCCAGGCGGCGGCCGGCCTGTACGGACCCTTGCGCGAGCGCGGCTTCGACCCGGTCGGCGTGGACCTCAGCGAGCTGCTCAAGGGCGGCGGCAGCGTGAAGTGCTGCTCGCTGGAGCTACGGCCGTGATCCCCCGTCCACGGCCGTGATCCGGGCCTACGGTTCGGCAGGCGCCGTGGGCGGGGCCGGCGGCGGCCAGTCGTCGCCCCAGTCCGCGTCACGCGCCGCCTTGTAGAGGTCGCCGTGCCGCTTGGTCACGGTACGGCGGCGCAGCTGCTCGTCGGCCTCGCACAGGTCGAGCAGGACCTGCCCCTTGCGGATCTGCGGGCGCCGTACGATCCGGGCGGGCGCGGGAGCGGCCGGCAGGCGGGTGGCGGCGACGTAGGAGAACTTCTCGTCCTCGTAGGCGAGGGAGCCGCCCTTGACCTGCCGGTGCAGGGAGGAACGGCTGACCCGGGCGGAGAAGTGGCACCAGTCGGTGCCGGGCACGATCGGGCAGGCCGCGCTGTGCGGGCAGGGCGCGGCGACACGGAAGCCGGCCGCGATCAGCCGGTCGCGGGCGGCGATGACACGGGCGTAGCCGTCGGGCGTGCCGGGCTCGACGACCACGACGGCCTGCGCGGCGGCCGCCGCGGCGTCGACGACGGCGGCACGGTCGGCCTCGGTCAGCTCGCCGAGGACGTAGGAGACGGTGACGAGGTCGGCGGGGTCGAGCGTGAGCGCGGCCCCGATCCGGGCGCGCTGCCAGCGGGCCTCGCGCAGCAGGGGGTCGGCGCCGGCGATCTCCCGGCCGAGGTCGAGCGCGGGCTCGGCCCAGTCCAGCACGGTGACCGGCCGGGCCCCTTCCCAGGTCGCCCGGACGGCCCAGGTCGCCGCGCCGGTCCCGCCGCCCACGTCCACGTGACTGCCGGGCGCCCAGCCGGGCACGGCCTCCGCGAACGCGGCGAGCGCCCCGCGCACGGCCTCGAAGGTCGCCGGCATGCGGTACGCGGCGTAGGCGGCCACGTCCGCGCGGTCCCGGAGAATCGGCGCGTGGGTCGGGGTGTCCCCCCGATAACTGGCGATCAACCGCTCCACGGCCCCCGAGGCCTGCCGCGCCGGCAACCCCTCGAGCACCCCGGCAAGCGCCCCCCGAAGAACCCCCGAAGCACCCAACAACTCATCCACCCCCCAATCCTCTCAGCCCAGCCGCCCTCCAAAGACCGGGGGGACTGCCTCAGGCCGGGGGGGTCCCTGGGCCGGGGGCGAGAACCGGGAACCGGGGGCTAGGGACCGGGGGCGAGGGACCGAGGACCGGTGGCCGAGGACCGGTGGCCGAGGCCGGACGAAGGCCCGGGCCCCGGCCGGGGCCTGGGGGCCGGGGCAGAGGGCCGGGGGCCCGAAGGCCGGTGGTCAAGTGGCCGGAGGCCAGGGCCGCGGGCCCGGGCCACGGACCGGGGCCGCGGACCGGGGCCGCGGACCGGGAGATCCGGAGGCCGGGTGCCCGGGGGCCGGGGGCCGGGGGCGAGGGACCGAGGGCGAGGGACCGAGGACCGGTGGCCGAGGACCGGTGGCCGAGGCCGGACGAAGGCCCGGGCCCCGGCCGGGGCCTGGGGGCCGGGGCAGAGGGCCGGGGGCCCGAAGGCCGGTGGCCGAGTGGCCGGAGGCCGGGGCAGAGGGCCGGGGGCCCGAAGGCCGGTGGTCGAGTGGCCGGAGGCCGGGGCCGCGGACTGGGGCCGCGAGCCGGGAGGCTCGGTGGCCGGGGGCCGGTGCCGGACGGAGGCCGGGCCCCGGGGGCGCAGCCCCCTGGGGCTTCAGGGGCGCGGGGAACTGCGCGATCAGCCCCCACCCACCCGCACCCGGCAACAAAACGCCAGGCCCCCAGAGACGGGCAGCCCCAACTCAGGGCCCGTACACCACCCGCCCCCGGCGGCCCACCCCAGCCTCAGGGGCGCGGGGAACTGCGCGATCAGCCCCCACCCACCCGCACCCGGCAACAAAACGGCAGGCCCCCACGGACGGGCAGCCCGTACTCACGGGCCGCACACCGCCCGCGCGAGCAACGTCGCCACCCGCGCCCGCCCCCGGCTGTCCGCCCCCACCCTGCGAGGATGGACCGTGTTGCCCAGCAACACGACAAACGCCTCGGTGGCCGGATCGATCACCACCGAAGTCCCCGTGAACCCCGTATGCCCCGCGGCCCCCCGCCCCGCCAGCTCCCCCATGAACCACGGCTGGTCCACGGCGAACCCCAGCCCCGGCGGCGCCAGCAGCAGCTCCACGAAGTCCGGCCCGAGGATGCGCGCGGGGCCGTAGGACCCGCCGGCCAGCAGCGCACGGCAGAACACCGCCAGATCCCCCGCCGTGGCGAACAGCCCCGCGTGCCCGGCCACCCCGCCCAGCGCCCAGGCGTTCTCGTCGTGGACCTCCCCCCGCAGCATCCCCCGGTCGGCCTTGGCCCACGGCCGCCGCTGGTCCTCGGTGGCCGCCGCGCCGGGGCACGGCCCGAAGCAGGTGGAGGTCATGCCGAGCGGCCGGGTGATCCCGTCGCGGATCAGCACGTCCAGCGGACGCCCGGTGATCCGCTCCAGCACGTGCTGGAGCAGGAGCATGTTGACGTCGGAGTAGGTGTACGTGCCGGGCACCCCGACCGGCGGCTCGGCGCGCAGCATCGCCAGCCGGGCCGCGTAGTCGGGGCAGTCGTACAGCGGCAGCTCGGGCCGCATCCCGGAGGTGTGCGTGAGCAGCTGCCGTACGGTCACTCCGTGCGCGGCCGCTCCCCGGAACTCGGGCAGGTACGCCCCGACCAGCGCGTCGATGCCGAGCGTGCCCCGCTCGATCTGCTGCACGGCGGCGACCGCGGTGAACAGCTTGGTCAGGGACGCCAGGTCGAAGGGCGTGTCCACGGTCATCGGCACCCGCTCACCCGGCGGCAGCTCGACGCCGCGTCCGGCCTCCGGGTCGTAGGCCGCGTACCGTACGGCCCACCCGGCGGCCGCCTCGACGGCGATCACCGGGCCGCGCCCGGCGACCACGACGGCGCCGGCCGCCCAGGGGCGGTCGCCGGTGGTGAGGGCGTGGACCTCCTGTACAAGGCGGTGCAGTCCCCGGGGGTCGAGTCCCGCCTTCTCCGGGGTGTCCCGGCGCAGTCTCGGCGCGCTCAGTTCCGTACTCCCTCCGCGCCCGCGGATGCCTTCCAGGGACGGCACATAATCACGAAGCAGGCCAGTGCCACCAGTGCGGCCGCCAGCTGGACGACCGCCATGGGCACGGCGGTGCGCTCACCGGCGATCCCGACGAGCGGCGAGGCCACGGCGCCGATGAGGAAGGAGGAGGTGCCGAGCAGCGCGGAGGCGGAGCCGGCGTGCCGGCGGGTGCGGGTCAGGGCGAGGGCCTGGGTGTTGGGCAGGGTGACGCCCATCGCGGCCATCAGCACGAACAGTGCGGCGGCCACCGGCGCGAGCCCCACCGCGCCGAACGCGCCCACCGCCATGAGCAGCAGCGCGGCCGCGGCCACGATGACCACCGCGAGCCCGGCGCCGAGCACCCGGTCAAGCCGGACCCGGCCGGCCAGCACCTTGCCGTTGACCTGCCCGGCGACGACCAGCGCGACCGAGTTCAGCCCGAACAGCAGGCTGAACGTCTGCGGGGAGGCGCCGTAGATCTCCTGGATCACGAACGGCGAGGCGCTGATGTACGCGAACAGCGCGGCGAAGGCGAACCCGCCCGCGAGCAGGTAACCGGCGAAGACGCGGTCGGCGAGCAGGGCGCGCATCGAGCCGAGCGCCTCGCCGACGCCTCCCCCGTGCCGCGCGGCCGGCGGCAGGGTCTCGGGCAGCCGCGCCCACACGAGCGCGCCGAGCAGCACCCCGACGACCGTGAGCACCACGAACACGCCCCGCCAGTCCGTCACCCGCAGGACCTGCCCGCCGATCAGCGGCGCCACGACCGGTGCGGCCCCGGAGACCAGCATCAGCGTGGAGAAGAAGCGGACCATGGCCACTCCGTCGTACAGGTCGCGCACGACCGCGCGGGCGATCACTATCCCGGCCGCGCCCGCGAGTCCCTGGACCAGCCGGAAGGCGACCAGCACCTCGGCGTCGGGCGCGAACGCGCACAGGGCGGTGGCCAGCACGTAGACGGCGAGGCCGGTCAGCAGCGGGCGCCTGCGGCCCAGGCGGTCGCTCATCGGGCCGACGACCAGCTGCCCGAGCGCCATGCCGGCCAGGCAGGCGGTCAGCGTGAGCTGCACGGTGGCGGCCGGGGCGTGCAGGGTGCGGGTGACCTCCGGCAGCGAGGGGAGGTACATGTCCATCGCGAGCGGGGGTGTGGCGGTCAGCCCGCCGAGGATCAGGATCACCAGCAGCCCGGCGCGGCTGGATGCGCCGGTCCCGGTCCCCGGAACGGGGAGTTCGTCCCCGGTCCTCCGTACGGCCGGCCGCCGCGCGTGCGGTGCCGACGCCCCGCCCTCGGACATGTGTCCCTCCCTCTCCCGCTGCTCCGCGACCTATGCTCTCAGCTCGTACACGGTGCCTCGCACAAGGTGCCGAGGGACGCATGAGCGAGGGTGGGGTCCGGATGTCTGGGGTGACCGGGTTTGCCGGTGGGGCGGAACAGAAGGTGCGCTGGGGGATCCTGGCGACCGGCGGGATCGCGGCCGCGTTCGCGGCGGACCTGGTGGACCTCCCGGACGCCGAGGTGGTCGCGGTGGCCTCGCGCCGGAAGGAGTCCGCGGAGGGCTTCGCGGAGCGGTTCGGGATCGGGCGGGCGTACGGCGGCTGGGAGGAGCTGGCGCGGGACGAGGACATCGATGTCGTCTACGTCGCCACCCCGCACGCGGCCCACCGGCTCGCCGCCGGACTCTGCCTGGAGGCGGGCCGGAACGTGCTGTGCGAGAAGCCGTTCACACTGAACCTGCGCGAGGCCGCCGAACTCGTCGCGCTGGCCCGTGAGCACGGCCGCTTCCTCATGGAGGCCATGTGGATGTACTGCAACCCGCTGGTCCGGCGCCTCAAGGCGCTGGTCGAGGACGGGGCGATCGGTGAAGTACGCACCGTGCAGGCCGACTTCGGGCTGGCCGGCCCCTTCCCGCCCGCGCACCGGCTGCGGGACCCGGGGCTCGGCGGCGGCGCGCTGCTCGACCTCGGCGTGTACCCGGTGTCGTTCGCGCACCTGCTGCTGGGCGAGCCGTCGGACGTGACGGCCCGTGCGGTGCTCTCGCCCGAGGGCGTCGACCTCCAGACCGGCGCGCTGCTCGCCTACGAGGGCGGCGCGCTGGCCTCGGTGCACTGCTCCATCACGGGCGGTACGGCGACCTGCGCGTCCGTCACCGGCTCGCGGGGCCGCATCGACGTACCGGACGGGTTCTTCCACCCGGAGCGGTTCGTGCTGCACCGCGACGGGCGCGAGCCGGAGGAGTTCGTCGCGGACCCGGCCGACGGCCCGCGCACCAGCCTGCGGCACGAGGCGCTCGAGGTGATGCGGGCACTGCGCGCGGGCGAGACGGAGTCCCCGCTCGTGCCGCTGGACGGCACGCTCGCGGTGATGCGCACCCTGGACGCGGTACGGGAGCGGATCGGGGTGCGCTACCCGGGGGAGACGGGGGAGCCCGAGCCCGCTCTGGTGTGAGGCGGGGAGGCGATGACCGGCCCGGCCGGCGTCAGCCGCGTGGCGGGCGTGTCCTGATGCCGGGCGGATCCCGCGGGTCCACCTCGTACGCTGCGGTGCCATGACTGTCAGGCATGCACAGATCGCCGTGGTGACCGGCGCGGGCTCCGGCATCGGGCGGGCCGTCGCGGTGGAACTGCTGCGCGCGGGCTGGTCCGTGGCGCTGGCCGGCCGGCGCACGCGGGCCCTCGAGGAGACGGCGGCGCTCGCGCCCGGGGCCGCCGCCATCGCCGTACGCACCGACGTGGCCCGCCCGGACGACGTGACGGAGCTGTTCGCGGCCACGGTCCGCCGCTTCGGGCGCGTGGACCTGCTGTTCAACAACGCGGGCACCTTCGGCCCCGGCGGGGTGCCGGTCGAGGACCTGCCCTTTGAGGCGTGGAAGCACGTGGTGGACACCAACCTCAACGGAGCGTTCCTGTGCGCGCAGGCGGCGTACCGGCAGATGAAGGACCAGGATCCGCAGGGCGGCCGGATCATCAACAACGGCTCCGTCTCGGCGCACACGCCCCGCCCGAACTCCGCCCCGTACACGGCGACCAAGCACGCCCTGACCGGCCTGACCAAGGCGCTGTCGCTGGACGGGCGGCCGTACCGGATCGCGGTCGGGCAGATCGACATCGGCAACGCGGCCACCGAGATGACCGCGCGGATGGAGTCGGGCGCGCTCCAGGCGAACGGCGAGGTGGTCCCGGAGCCGACGATGGACGTGGCCGATGTGGCGCGGACGGTGCGGCACATGGCGGAACTGCCGCTGGAGGCGAACGTGCAGTTCGCCACGGTGCTGGCGACGGCGATGCCGTACGTGGGCCGGGGCTGAGCGGGAGCGCGCGATTCACACAAGCGGAATATGAAACTCCGCACCATATGGCCTCGGTGGCGGGCTTATGCTCGAGATCTCCTCCACGAGAGCTTCACAGTTGGAGCACTGGACTTCCATGTCCGGCCGACGGGCCACATCCAGGGGGGGGAGGCGGCAGCCGTTCCACGGCACCGGGTTGGGGGTGGACCCCGCGCGGGACCGCGGGGTACGCACCGGTGAGTGGAACGGCTGCCGCACGGACGGCGCTCAACGCCGGTGCCGGCCCCCGGAGTCGCCCGTCGGAGCACTCCTCGGGGCACTTCTCGGGGCACTCGTCCGGCCACTCGTCGGGGCACTTCTCGGCGCACTCGTCGGGGCGCTCGTCGAGGGGCCCGGTTCGCCCGGCCCGCCCGGCGCCACCGCCGCCTTTCGTCGCCGCAGCCGCCTGCGCAGGGCCCACGCCCCGCCCGCGAGCAGGGCGACGGTGCCGGCCCCGCCCTCCAGCAGCCGCAGGGCCGAGGGCCCGTCCGCCGCCGCGCCCGGCGCACCCGCGGCCGCACGCGCGGTCTTCCGGCCGGCCGGCCCGGACCCGGCGCCCGCAGGGGCCCCGCCCTCGCTGATCGCCTCGACCAGCGTGCCCACCGGCTGCGCCGAACGCCCGTGGGCGAAGCCCCAGTCGAGCAGGGCGGCGGTCTCCTCGTAGACGGCGTTGCTGCCGGCCTCCGGATGCATGACCGTGACGAGCAGGGTCCGGCCGTCGCGGACGGCGGCGCCGGTGAACGTGTTGCCGGCGTGGCTGGTGTAGCCGTTCTTCACCCCGATCAGACCGTCGTACGTCCTCAGGCCCCACGCTCCGGTCAGCAGGCGGTCGGTGTTCTGGATCTGGAAGGTCTTGGTCCCGCCGGCCGGGAAGTCGGCGGTGCGGGTGCCGCAGTAGGCGCGGAAGTCGGCGTTGCGCAGGCCGTGGCGGGCGAAGAGGGTGAGGTCGTAGGCCGAGGACAGCTGGCCCGGGTGGTCGAAGCCGTCCGGGCTGACCACGTGGGTGTCCAGGGCCTGGAGGTCGTCGGCCCTGGCCTGCATCTCGGCGACGGTCCTGTCCACACCGCCGTTCATGTGGGCGAGCACGTGCACGGCGTCGTTGCCCGAGCGCAGGAACACGCCCTGCCACAGCTGTTCGACGGTATAGGTGACGCCGGGCCGGATGCCGACGAGGCTGGAGCCTTCGGGGATGTCGGCCAGGTCGGCCTCGGTGACGGTGTGCCGCTCGGCGCGGTCGAACTTCCGCAGCACCGTGTCCGCGAACAGCATCTTCAGGGTGGAGGCGGGCGCGAGGCGCTGGTGCGCACAGTAGGCGGCCAGCACGTGGCCGGTCTCCCACTCGGCGACCAGCCAGGCACGGGAGTTGAGCTTCGTGGGCAGCCCGGTGGCGTCGCTCACCTGCACCCCGGCGCGGGCGAGCCGCTCGCCGCCGACCGTGGGGGCGCCCTCGGGAGCCGGGGCGGCCGCGGCCGGCCGGCCCGTGGCGGCGGCCAGCGGCAGGGCCGCGGTCAGGGCGAACAGACTCCGCCGGGACAGGCCGCGGGGCAGGCCACGGGACGGGTCGTGGGGGGACCGAGTGGATTTGCGCACCCCGGGACCGTACAAAGCGAGCCTGTGCCCGCGCACGACGGGTCTTCAAAGGCTGATCAAAGGATCATCAAAACGCTTGCCTGTACTCCCCCTCCCGGCCCCTCGGCCGGGTCCGGGCCACATCGGGGCCGGGTCCGGGCCAGCTCCAGGCCGCCGGGTCCGGGCCGAGTCCGGGCCGGTCCGGGCCAGGCCCCTAGGCCTGCCCGGTCTCGAACCGGGTGATACGCCCGTCGTCCGCGACGACGAAGCTCCAGCGGGTGCGCATCTCGCCCCAGGTGTCGTTGCTGTAGCGGGCGACGAGGGCGCGGCCTCCGGAGGACTCGTTGTCGACCTCCATGTGGCCGTGGGTGGCGAAGATCTCGTCCTCGATCCACTCGGCGAGGTCGCGGTCGGAGCCGTCGTCCGACATGGTCGCGCCGGGCGCGAGGAGCTGCATGAAGCCCTCGCGGTCGTGGGCGTTGACCGCGGTGACGAAGGCGCGGACGGCCGGGTCGCTCAGTTTGGCGGTCTGAATCGTCATGTCGGCAGCGTCACACCGGGATCAGGGCCCCGCCACCCGAACGGCGCGCCGGACGGGCCGGGCGGGTGTAGGCGGTGTCAGCCTGGAAACACAACCCGCTGTTCGCCCGTCCGCATCCCCCGGGGAGTCACCGTGACCTGTTACGACCGACGCGATCTGGGCCTGCTGCTGCTCCGGCTGGGCACCGGCGGCGTGCTGGCGGCGCACGGCGCGCAGAAGCTGTTCGGCTGGTTCGGCGGGGGCGGGATCGAGGGCACGGGCAAGTTCATGGAGTCCGTCGGCTACCGCCCCGGCAAGGCGAGCGCCATGGCGGCGGGGCTCGCGGAGGCGGGCGGCGGCCTGCTGCTGGCGATGGGCCTGGCGACCCCGGCCGCGGGCGCGGCGGCCGCGGGCGCGATGGCGGGCGCGGCGGCGGTGCACGCCCCCAACGGCTTCTTCGCCCAGACCGGCGGCTACGAGTACGCCGCCTCCCTCGGCCTCACCTCGGCCGGCCTCGCGGTCACGGGCCCCGGCCGGCTCTCCCTGGACCACGCCCTCGGCCACGCGGTCAACCGCGGCTGGATGGTCCCGGCGGCCTTCGCGACGGCGGCCGCGGCGACGGCGGTGGTGGTGGGAGCACGGGTCAAGCACCTCCGTGAGGAGAAGGAGGGCCAGCAGGAGGCCCTGTTCGAGGAGTAGGCGGCTCACGGGGCACTCGCCCGCCCATGGCAGGCTGCCCCCATGACCGACACGACGACCACCGCGCCGGGCGCGCCCACCCCGGACGTATGGAACTCCATCGAAGCCCTGTGGACCTGGCTGGAGAGCAACACCCCGTACGAAGGCACGACCCGTGAAGGCCTCCTCCTGCGCCTGCTGAAACTCTCCGAGGAGGTCGGCGAGGTCGCCCAGGCGGTGATCGGCGCCACGGGCCAGAACCCCCGCAAGGGCAGGACCCACACCTGGACGGACGTCGAGTCGGAACTGTGCGACGTGATCATCACAGCTCTGGTGGCCCTGCGCACCCTGACCCCGGAGGCCCGAGAGGTCTTCACGACCCACCTGACGAGGGTGAGGGAACGCTCGGTGGGCACAGCCTGATTCCGAACCGGACCATCAGGTTGGCGAACAGGGTCTGCCACAGGTCGGGTTCGGGCAGAGTACCGAGTCCGACCGTGCTGCCGAACGATGACAGCGCGTCGTGTACGAGCGCGTAGGTCCACGGAGTCGCTTGCCGCGCAGGCAGGCATGAGCAGGGACACGATCCGGTTCTAGAGAAGATCCAGGTCGTCGACACCCGTATCGCCGAGCTTGCCGCTCTGCGGGCCGAACTGGCGGCGCGCGTCGGCACCGGATGCCCGCTGCGGGCGTCCGAGTAGCCCGCCGCTCACACCGGTTCGGGTTGCAGTTCCGGTTGCCGTGCTGGCGCGGCCGTGGGTTCCCAGTGTCTGGTGGTCCGCAGGTAGCCGTAGACCACTGAGGACATCGCCAGAATGAGCAGCGGGCCGAAGACCACCGGATGTCTGCCCATCTCCAACGGCAGATAACGGTACGACGCCAAGAGCGCGCCGAAGACCACGGTGCCGTAGGCGACCATCCGGATTCCGCCCGGGTCCCAGCCGCGTCGGCTCGAGCGCATCGCCACCTCGATGGTCAGTGCGAAGACCACGCCGACGATGAGGTCCGCGCCGTAGTGGTAGCCGAAGCCCAGCGTCGCGCAGAGGGTGGCGATCAGCCAGAAGGCGCCCGCGTACCGCAGCAGACGTGGGCCTTTGCGGGTATGGATGAAGATCGCGGTGGCCCATGCCGTGTGGAGGCTGGGCATGCAGTTGCGCGGGGTGATCCCGTCGTACGGCACCGGGTGCGGGGTGTTGACCGGCGGTGGCGTGCTGGGCCACAGGTCGGCCACCGCCCAGTGCACGCCGCCTGTGCCGGAGGCGCCGGGGCCGTAGGCGAAGACCGGTCCGACCACCGGGAAGATCATGTAGACGGCAGGCCCGAGGAGGCCGATCACCAGGAAGGTGCGCACCAGATGATGCCGGGGGAAGCGGCGCTCGACCGCCACGTTGCGCAGCTGGTACAGCGCGACCACGACCGCGGCCACCGCAAGCTGTGCGTACACCAGGTGGACAAGGTGGGTGCCGACCGGGCCGGTGGCCTTGAGTATCCGGCCTGCCGGCCACGACGGGTTGCCCAGCGCGTGATCGACGGTCGCCACGTACTGGTCGAGCACCAGCGGGCGGGCCTTCGCCGTGATGTACAGCCAGGTGTCGCCGGCCTTGCGGCCGGCCACCAGCAGCAGGCCCAGTCCGACGCCCTTGAGCAGCAGAACGCGTTCCTGGCCGGTGCGGCGTGTGACAGCGATGACCGCACAGCCCAGCATCACCCACAACGCGCCGCCGCCGAAGAGATGGCTGTCGGCCATCCTGGCGCCGGCCGCCCAGCGCACCAGCAAGAAGACGATGTCGATACCGATCGCGGCGCCGATGGCGACGAATCGCTGCCGCCAGGTGAGCACCACCGTCATCAACGCCATACCGCCGTACAGCGGGCCTGGTTTCGGGGCGGATATCAGGTCGGTCACCTGGCTGCTGATCGGCCCCGGTTGACCGTAGTGGCGTGCGGCCATCTCCAGCGCGAGGAGGAATCCGAGGGTCACCACGCCCACCGCGGCCCACAGCGTCACTCGCCGTCGACGCAGCGCAGCCGGCACAGTCCTGCCGCTTATTCGCGGAATCACCCGCGACGCTCTGAATATCAATCGTCTGGCCGATGCACTCAAAATGGGTTGAACAGATCAAAAGCGACAGGCCTGGTCATCGCTTTCCGAACAGATTACGTAACGCCGCAAGCCCCAGGAAGATCAGAAGGAGCCTCCGTCAAAGGCCGGAGACTTACGACGGCAACGGGCTACGGCAGCAAGCTGTCCACCGTGCTGAACATGAAGTGGACGACCAGGATGAAGATCACGCAGAACGCGAGGCCCACCCCGTAGAAGACCAGCACGCAGCCGGTGCCGGCCGCGAGCTTGCCGTGGGCCGGCGCGTGGGCGGTGGCCTGCTCGGGCCGGTCGGGCAGGTAGTGCACGGTGACGAGGTCGCCCTCGATGACGGTCGAGGGGCCGTTGGCCTCGTCGAACCGGATGACGCGGCCGTCCCGGGCGATGAACTCGTAGACGTGGTGCAGGGTGGTGCTGGCCGAGCTGTCCCCGCCGCCGCTGGTGCTCGTGTACGACCGCAGACAGCGCGCCTGAGCTGTCACGCCCCCGTCCCAGGCCCGGCCGATCTGCCTCGAGCGACGCAGCGCCGTGGCGATCCCGACCAGCAGGAATGTGATCATGAGGCACGGTATGACGTAGAAAAGCAGTTCCATGAGGTCCCCCGAGGTCAGTGCGCCGGCTTGGTCGGACAGCGTGGCGGGAAACTACACGCTCATCCGGTCCGGCGACCTCAGAAGGACCTCAGCTTTTCCCTGGCCCGGGCCGGAGGGGTGTGGCAGACGAGTCGGGCTGTACGCCGGGTTCTGTGCCCCGGGTCCTCGCGGACTCCGGGGTGACGGCCATCCATCTAGGACCGGTGTTGCCACCGGCCTCGTGCGGTCTACCCGCGGACTCGGGCGGGCAGCCCTCGAACGTCCGCGCAGGAACCCCGGAGGGTTCCCTCTTGACCTTGCTCCGGGTGGGGTTTACCTAGCTGCCCAGGTCACCCTGGGCACTGGTGGTCTCTTACACCACCGTTTCACCCTTACCGAGGGCCTGAGCCCCCGGCGGTCTGCTTTCTGTGGCACTGTCCCGCGGGTCACCCCGGGTGGCCGTTAGCCACCACCCTGCCCTGTGGAGCCCGGACGTTCCTCGGGAAGCGCCCCGCAAGGGGTGCTCCACGCGGCCGTCCGCCCGGCTCGTCTGCCGTATCGACCATGGTACCGGGCGCGGCGAGCGCGCAGCCCCCGGCACGGGTCAGAGGAAGTCGGCCGTCTCCAGGTCGAAGGCGAAGGGCTCGGGGAGGGTCAGGGGCTTGCCGAAGGGGAGGGTGCACAGCCTGCGGTAGTCGTCGTTCTCCGGCTGGCTGAACAGGGTGACCGAGGATGCCTCCCGATCGACGAGCAGGTAGAGCGGGATGCCGCCGCGGGCGTAGCATCGGCGTTTGGTCTCTCGGTCGGCCTTGGGTTTGCTGGAGGTCACCTCCAGGACCATGGCGACGCCGTCGCAGGGCATCCACGAGTCGGCGCCACGGTAGAGGCGCAGTGCCGCAGGGGCGAAGGTGCCGTCCGGGATCACGTGGTCCTTCGGGCAGTCACCAACGCCCTTCAGCTTCAGGCCCTTGTTCCCCGAGAACTGCATATCGGTACAGGACCGCCTGATCACTTGGCTCACGATCAGGCCGATGTAGTCCTCGTGGTCCCCGTCCGGCGGCGGCGTCACGACGATCTCCCCCTCGATCAACTCCGCCCGGAACCCTTCCGGAGTGCCCAGGGCGAGAAAGCCCTCCAGCAAGACCTGTGCCTGCGTGAGCGGCTCATGAGCCACGGCGGTCATGTCACGCCCCTCCTTCGGTCGCTGGCCAGACTCGGACATCCCGGGATCACCTGTCCATGAGATCGGGAACCGTTCCTTCGATCGTGGCACAGCGGTGCGTTCCCCGTCAGGCGCCGAGCCGTTCGCCCCCGGCCCGGTGCCGGGCTTGACCCTCACGCGGCGTCAACCTCTTCACTGGTCCCATGCGGATCGGAGAACTCGCCGCGGCCGTCGGGGTGACCACGCGGGCCGTGCGGCACTACCACCATCTGGGGCTGCTGCCCGAGCCGGAGCGGCGGGCCAACGGCTACCGGCGCTACACGTTGCGGCACGCCGTCGTGCTGGCCCGGATCCGGCGGCTCACCGAGCTCGGGCTGGGCCTGGCCGAGGTGCGGGACGTGCTCGCCGAGGACGCAGGGCGGGACCTCAGCGAGGTGCTCGAGGAACTCGACGCCGATCTGGCCCGGCAGGAGGCGGCGATCCGGGACCGGCGGAGCCGGCTGCGCGTGCTGCTCGACGCCGGTGAGCTGCCGGCCGAGGGGCCGGTCTCGCCGGAACTGGCCGCGCTGTTCGCCGAGACGGCCGCCCGCCTGCCCGACTCCCCCATGGCGGCCAAGGACCGGCAGATCCTCGCGCTGCTGGAGACGGCCGCCTCCCCCGCCGAGCGCAAGCGGCTGACGGACGCCCTCAGCGGCGTCTTCGCCGCTGAGGACGGGGCCGCGCGGGCGCAGGAGGCGTACGCCATGCTCGACGCGCTCGCCGACGCGGACCCCGGCGATCCCCGGGTGGACGAGACGGCGCGGGTCATCGCGCGGTGCGTGCCGCCCGGGATGCTGCCCGAGGCTCTTGTCGAGCTGCTGCCCGGACCCGGCCCCGAGAGCGAGAACAGCTTCCTGCGCGCCCTGTTCGCGGACTTCACGCCCGCCCAGGCCGAGGCGGTCAGGCAGGCGCTGCGCATCCTTACCGAGGCGCGGGCATGAGGGCCGTCCTCGCGCTGGCGCGGCACGAGGCGCGGCTGCTCGGGTGTCTGGTCCTCTGGGTCGTCCGGCGCGGCAGGCCCCGCGGTGGGGGGCAGGTCTTCGGGTACGCGCGCGGGCAGGGGCCCGTGATGGCGGGGCTGGCGTGCGTCTGCCTGGTCGAGACGCTCACCATGTCCGTGCTGCTGCGCCACTGGCCCACCGTCCACGCCGTCGTGCTCTTCCTCGACGCGTACACGGTCGTCTTCGTGATCGCCCTGTACGCGTCCTGCGTCATCCGCCCGCACCTGCTGACCCCGGACGCCGTGCGGATACGGCACTCCGTCCACCTCGACCTGCGCATTCCGCCGGACGCCATCGCCGCCGTACGCCACGAGGTGCGCACCACGCACGCGCCGGCCGACGGGGAGCTGAACGTGCCCGTCGGCTCCCGGACCTCCGTCACGATCGAGCTCGCCGCGCCCGTCACCCACATCACCCTGTTCGGCGGGCGGCGGGAGGTGCGGGTGGTGCGCTTCCAGGTGGAGGAGGCGGAACGGATGGTGCGCTCGCTCAGTACGCTGGCGCGGAGTGCTACCTGAAGGAGACGCCCCCGTGCTTGTGCTGCTGCCCCCGTCCGAAGGCAAGGCCTCCGCCGGCCGTGGCACCCCCCTGAAGCCCGGATCGCTGTCGCTGCCCGGGCTCGCCGGCGCCCGCGAGGCCGTGCTCACCGAGCTGGTCGAGCTGTGCCGCGGGGACGAGGAGAAGGCGCGGGAGGTACTGGGGCTGAGCGAGGGGCTGAGCGGGGAGGTCGGCAAGAACGCCCGGCTGCGCGAGGCGGGCACACGGCCCGCCGGTGAGATCTACACCGGTGTCCTCTACGACGCCCTCGGCGTCGCCTCCCTCGACGCCGCCGCCAAGAGGCGCGCCGCGCGTTCGCTGCTCGTCTTCTCCGGGCTGTGGGGCGCGGTGCGGGTGACGGACCGGATTCCTTCCTACCGGTGCTCGATGGGGGTCAGGCTGCCCGGCCTCGGGGCGCTCGCCGGTCACTGGCGGGCGCCCATGGCCGACGCGCTGCCCGAGGTCGCGGGCGGCGGGCTGGTGCTCGACCTGCGGTCCGCCGCGTACGCGGCCGCGTGGAAGCCGAAGGGCGAGCTCGCGGACCGTACGGCGACCGTACGGGTACTGCACGCGCCCACCCGCAAGGTGGTCAGCCACTTCAACAAGGCGACCAAGGGGCGGATGGTACGGAGTCTGCTGACCGCCGGGGCCGCCCCGGCCCGCCCCGCCGAACTGGTCGAGGCGCTGCGGGACCTCGGGTACGTCGTGGAGGCGGAGGCTCCCGGGAGGCCGGGGCGCAGCTGGTCGCTGGACGTGCTGGTGGACGAGGTCCACTGACGCGGCGCTATTCCCGACCTGCCATGTTGCAGCATGCGCAATGGTCGTTGCGCTTACTGCTCTGCCTCGGCACGATGAGTGCATGTCCGCGCCCTCGCCCACGTCCCTGCTCGCTCTCGCGCCCGTCCTGCCCGTGGTCGTGCTGCACGACGCCGCCGATGCCGTACCGCTCGCGCGGGCGCTGGTGGGCGGGGGGCTGCCCGCGATCGAGGTGACGCTGCGGACGCCGGCCGCGCTGGACGGGGTGCGGGCGATCGCCGGTGAGGTGCCGGACGCCGTCGTCGGCGTGGGGACGGTGATCCGGCCGGAGCAGGTGGCCGCCTCGGTGGACGCGGGGGCGCGGTTCCTGGTCAGCCCGGGCTGGACGGAGGCGCTGCTCACGGCGATGGCGGCCTCGGGGGTGCCGTATCTGCCCGGGGTTTCCACGACGTCGGAGGTCGTGGCGCTGCTGGAGCGCGGGGTACGGGAGATGAAGTTCTTCCCGGCGGAGGCGGCGGGCGGCACCGCCTATCTGAAGTCGCTCGCCGGGCCACTGCCCCAGGCCCGGTTCTGTCCGACGGGGGGCATCGGCCCGGACACCGCGCCCGGCTACCTTTCTCTGCCCAACGTCGGTTGCGTGGGCGGGAGCTGGATGGTCCCGCCGGACGCCGTCGCCGGCCGTGACTGGGGGCGCGTGGAGCGGCTGGCCCGTGCGGCGGCCGGGCTCAGCGCAGGTGGGACGTGTCGTTGAGGAGGCGGACGCTCGCGTTGCCGTCGGCGTAGTACGCCACCGCCGAGAGCGAGGCCGCCGACAGTTCCATGCGGAACAGGGACTCGGGCGGGGCGCCCAGCGCGAGCCGCACGAAGGTCTTGATCGGGGTGACGTGCGTGACGAGCAGGACGGTCCGGCCCGCGTGCGCCGCGACCAGCCTGTCGCGCGTGGCGGCGATACGGGTGGCGGTGGCCGCGAAGCTCTCGCCGCCGCCGGTGGGTTCGGCGTCCGGCGAGGCCAGCCAGGCGTTGAGGTCGTCCGGGTAACGCTCGCGCACCTCGCCGAAGGTGAGGCCCTCCCAGGCCCCGAAGTCGGTCTCGCGCAGGCCGTCCTCGACCGTCACGTCGAGTCCCAGGCGGGCGGCGACGATGCCGGCGGTCTCGCGGGTGCGGGCGAGGGGCGAGGAGACGACCGCCCGGATCGTGCCGCGCCGGGCGAGCGCCGCGGCGGCCCGCTCGGCCTGCTCCCGGCCGACGTCCGACAGCGACGGGTCGCTCCCCCCGCTCCCCGAGAACCGCTTCTGCGGGGTCAACGGGGTCTCACCGTGGCGCAGCAGTACGAGGGTCGCGGGCGCCCCGAGATCGGCGGGCGCCCACCCGGGAGCGACGGTGACCCGCGTGGTGGCGGTGGGCCCGGTGGTGGCGGTGACCTCGGTGGCACCGGTCGCGCCGGTGGTGGCAGTCGCGCCCGCAGCGCCGGCCGCGGCCGTGGAGCCAGTGGCGCCCGCGGGGCCGGCCGCGCCGGTCATGCCCGAGGCGGCCGTCGCGCCGGCAGCTCCCGAGGTGGCCGTCGAGTCGGTAGCGCCGGTCGCGCCCGTGGCACCGGTGCCACCCCTGGCCACGCCCCGCGCGGCGCGCACGTCCGCCTCCACCTTCGCGAGGCGCACATCCGCCCCGGGGTTCGCACCGCGCGCATCCGCCTCCGGCGCCGCGCCGCGCGCAGCCCCCTCGGCGTTCACGCCCGGCGCGCCCGCGGCGCGCGTTGCGGGTGGCCGCCGCGCGTCCAGTTCCGCCGTCGATGCCGACGGCGTCCACTGTTCGCCGCGGCTTCCCGCGTCCATCGCCTCGTTGGCCAGGCGGTCGGCGTGTTTGTTGCGGGCGCGGGGGATCCACTCGTAGGTCACCCGGTCGGGCGGGAAGACGCGGGACGCCTCGGTCGCCAGGGGGCGCAGGTCGGGGTGTTTGATCTTCCAGCGGCCCGACATCTGCTCGACGACGAGCTTGGAGTCCATCCGGACGTGGACCGCGGCCCCGGGGTCGAGGGCGTGCGCGGCGCGCAGGCCGGCCAGCAGGCCCCGGTACTCGGCCACGTTGTTCGTGACCACGCCCAGGTACTCCGCGGCCTCGGCCAGCGGCTCGCCCGTGGCCGCGTCGAGCACGACCGCGCCGTAGCCCGCGGGCCCCGGGTTGCCCCGGGAGCCGCCGTCCGCCTCGACGATGAACTCCCGCACGCCGTAAGCCCCTTACAGGCCGGACTCGGCCGTGCGCACCAGGATGCGCCGGCAGTTCTCGCAGCGTACGACCGTGTCGGGGGCGGCCGCTCGGATCTCGTTCAGCTCGGTGATGGCGAGCTCCTGGCGGCAGCCCTGGCAGGTGCGCTGGTACAGCTTGGCCGCGCCGATGCCGCCCTGCTGCTCGCGCAGCTTGTCGTAGAGCTTGAGCAGGTCGGCCGGTACGGAACCGGCGATGACCTCGCGCTCCTTGGTCACCGAGGACGCCTCGCCGTCGAGCTCCTCCAGGGAGGCGTCACGGCGCGCGGTCGCGTCGTCGATCTTCGACTGGACCGAGGCTACGCGCCCGGTCAGCTCGGCGACCCGCTCCTGCGCGGACTCGCGGCGCTCCATGACCTCCAGGACGACGTCCTCGAGGTCGGCCTGCCGCTTGGCGAGGGAGGCGATCTCGTGCTGGAGGTTGGAGAGGTCCTTGGGCGAGGTGACCGCGCCGGAGTCCAGGCGCTGCTGGTCGCGGGCGGCGCGCTGGCGCACCTGGTCCACGTCCTGCTCGGCCTTGGTCTGCTCGCGGGCGGTGTCGCTCTCCTCGGTCTGCGCGGCCACCAGCAGGTCGCGCAGCTGCGTGAGGTCCTTGGTCAGCGACTCGATCTCGGCGTGCTCGGGCAGCGACCGCCGCTTGTGCGCGAGCTGCTGGAGGCGGACGTCGAGGGCCTGAACGTCGAGGAGTCGGATCTGGTCGGCGGGCGCGGCGTTCAGTTGGGGGCTCCCGAGGGGCTAGTGGTGGCGGTGGACGCCGCATGGGCGGTCCAGGGGTCGGTGACCGTCTTGGAGACGTGGACCCTGAGGTCCCATCCGTGCCGGTCGGAGATCTCGTCGAGCTGGGCGGCCGCCAGCTCGCACCAGGGCCACTCGGTGGCCCAGTGCGCCGCGTCGAGCAGCGCGAGAGGACTGTGGGCGCGGGCCTCGGAGGCCGGGTGGTGGCGCAGGTCCGCGGTCAGGAAGGCGTCGACGCCGGCGGCCCGTACGTCGTCGAAGAGGCTGTCGCCGCTGCCGCCGCTGACCGCGACGGTGCGTACGACCGCGTCCGGGTCGCCGGCCACCCGGATGCCCTGCGCGGTGGCGGGCAGGCACCGCGCGGCGCGCTCGGCGAGCTCGCGCACGGTCAGCGGGTGGTCCAGGGCGCAGACCCGGCCGAGGCCCCGGCGGCCCTCCGGGTCGGTGGCGTCCGGTACGAGGGGCCGTACGACCCTGAGGTCGAGGGCGCCGGCCAGGGCGTCGGAGACTCCCGGGTCGGCGGTGTCGGCGTTGGTGTGCGCCACGTGCAGCGCGATGTCGTTCTTGATCAGGGTGTGCACCACGCGGCCCTTGAAGGTGGAGGCCGCGACCGTGGTCGTACCGCGCAGGTAGAGCGGGTGGTGGGTGACCAGCAGGCCGGCGCCCAGCTTCACCGCCTCGTCGGCGATCTCCTGCACCGGGTCGACGGCGAACAGGACCCTGCCGACCTCCTGGTCGGGATCGCCCACGACGGTGCCGACCGCGTCCCAGGACTCGGCCCGTTGGGCGGGCCAGAGGTTCTCCAGCGCGGCGATGACTTCAGACAGACGGGGCACGGGTGCAAGGCTACCTGTGTGGTCGGCCCGCCTGAACCGGTGCCGTCCCGCCTCCTGGACCGGCGCCGTCCCACCGTCCGGGGCAGGTACCGTCCCGTCCTCCCGGACCGGTGCCGTCCCGCCGCCCCGGTCCGGTGCCGTCCGGCCGGTCCGCGTCCGGCCGTCCAGCACAACCGTCCCGGTTTCCTCAGGCGAATCGTTCCTGGGCCACCCGTATGTGTGAAGTCGCCGCCCGCCGGTCCGCCGTCTGTGCGTACGAAAACTACCGTCCTCACCGGAGGTGACCGAACGATGACAGTCTGTGTTGTCGAACCTTCGGCGGCCGACGAGGGCGACGGCCCGCCGCGGGCGGGCTGCGCGATCACGGCGGACGGCTCCTACGCCGCCCGGCTCGCGCGCAGGGGTGACTCCTGGTTTCCGGAGCGCTGGACGCTGGACGGGCCCGAGCCGTACGCGGTGCCGCTGCCCGGCGACCAGCCCGAGGAGCCGGGCACGGAGGTGCAGCCGATGGGCGACGGCCGGGTCCTGATCCACCGGCCGGTGGCCGGGCGGCACACCTTCTCGCTGCTGTACCCGACCGGCCCGGGCACCGGCGAGCTGCCGCTCGGCGCCATCGAGTGCCCCGAGGACACCCGGCTGCGGCTGCTGCCCCCGGCGCCCGGCGGCGAGCGGGCGTACGCGCTCGCGGTGGGCGCGCGCTCCTCGGTGGTGTGGCTGGTGGCCGGCGGCGGCCGCGGTCCCGAACACGCTCCCGAGTACGTGGCCGAGGTGCCGGGCCGCTGCTCGGGCGGGGTCTGGCTGGACCGTGCCGGGCGGCTGCTGGCGCTGGACCGGGAGACCGGCGGGCGCACCAAGACGGTCGTACTGGACCTCGGGCGCGGCGGGGAGATGTCGCCGCTGCTGCAGATCGCGGACGGCAGCGACGACCGGCTGCTGTGCGCCGACCCCGACAGCGGGCTGCTGCTGATCCGCTCGGACGCGCCCTCGCCCGGGCAGCAGCGGCTGGGCTGGGGGGTGCTGGGCAGCACGCTGCCGGTGCGTTTCCCGGAGTGCCTGCGGCTGCCGGAGTGCGTGGCGACGCCGTTCGCGATCCAGCCGGGGCAGGTGCTGACGCCGGAGCAGTGCGCGGTGGCGCTGCGCTGCGACGGGGCGTTCGGCAGCTGGGTCGGCGTGTGGCGTCCGGCCGAGCGGGTGGTGCGTCATCTGCCCGCGCCCGAGGGGTGGCTGACCGGTGCCGGGACCTGGACGGAGGAGGGTGTGCTGCGGCTGCCGTACGCCACCGCTGCGGTGCCGTGCGGGGTGGCCCGCTGGACCGCGCCGGGCCGGGAGCCGGACCCGGGGAGGCACCCGGCGCCACCGCGGGATCCGGCACCCGCGTCGCGCACCGCGCCCGCCCCGCGCAGGGCGCCCGCCCCGGGCACGGCGCCCGCCCCGGGCACGACGCCCGTCCCGGGCGTGACGCCCGTCCCGGGCGTGACGCCCGTCCCGGGCGTGACGCCGGTGCGGCGGACGGCGGTCGTGCTGGCGAGGGCGTTCACCCCGGAGACGGCCGCGGTACTGCGTACGGCGGCGGGCCTGGAGACAGCGGCCGGCGAACCGGCGACGGCGGCCCTGGACAGGGCGGCGGCATCGGCCCCGGTGACGGCCGGGGCGCCCCCGCAGCAGCCGGAACCGGACCGCGGCGAAGCCCCCGTACCGCGTCCCGTTCCGCTCCAGAAGGCGCCGCTGGGACGACTTGTAACGAAGTAGTGCCGGTTGGCGTGGCCGCCTGGATTCGACCCGAGGTGTGCCGGTTAAACTCGCCCGGCTGTACGAAAGATCATGTTGACGGGGTGAATTCTTCCGATGAGCGACGCCAGGACGACCCAGCCGCTTGAGGCGCTTGAGACCGAGGCCCAGCAGGGCACGGGCCACGGCAGGCACCGCGGTCCGGTCTCGTCCCACGAGGACGGGGCGGTCCCGAACGGCCGGCACCGCAAGCCCGCCGAGGAGGCCGAAGCAGCGGCCTGACGGCACGGCGGGAAACCGCGACGGCCCCGCCCCTTTCACGGGGGGCGGGGCCGTTCCGCGTCCAGGCCCCGACGAGGCTCAAGTCACCCCGCTACCCCCGCCGCAGCCCCAGCACCTCCGCCGCCGCGAACGTCTCCCCCTGTGGACGCCCGGCGTAGTGCGGGGTGAGCAGGGCGTCGAGTTCGTCGTACGTGAAAGTGTCCTGTTTGCTGTCGAACCTGGCCGCCACGCGCGGCCGTTCGACCACCGCGACCATGCCGCCGTGCACGACGAGCAGTTGTCCGTTGATCCGTGCGGCGGCGGGCGAGGCGAGGTAGCCGACGAGGGGTGCGACGTGTTCGGGGGCGAGCGGGTCGAGGCCGTCCTCGGGGCGGGCGAAGCCGGCGAAGACGTCCTCGGTCATCCGGGTGCGGGCGCGCGGGCAGATCACGTTGGACGTCACGCCGTACTTGGCCAGGGCCAGCGCGGTGGAGGTGGTCAGCCCGACGATTCCGCCCTTGGCCGCCGCGTAGTTGGGCTGTCCGGCGGAGCCGGCGAGGAATGCCTCCGAGGAGGTGTTCACGATGCGCCCGTAGACCGGGCCGCCCGCCGCCTTGGAGCGCTCGCGCCAGTGCGCGGCGGCGAAGCGGACGGTGTTGAAGTGGCCCTTGAGGTGGACCCGGATCACCGAGTCCCACTCCTCCTCCGACATGGAGAAGACCATACGGTCGCGCAGGATGCCCGCGTTGTTGACCAGGATGTCGAGCGCGCCGAACTCCTGGACGGCCGCCGCCACCAGGGCGCGGGCCTGCTCGAAGTCGGCGACGTCGCCGGTGTGGGCGACGGCCCGGCCGCCCGCGGCCCGGATCTCGGCGGCGACCTCCTCGGCCGGACCGGAGGAGGCCGCTCCTGAGCCGTCCCGGCCCGGCTGCCCGTAGTCGTTGACGACCACGGCGGCGCCGAGCCGGGCGAGTTCGAGCGCCTCGGCGCGGCCGAGTCCCCGGCCCGCGCCCGTGACGACGGCGGCCCGGCCCTCCAGGGGCAGTGGCGGTGGCAGTGACATCGGTGTCCTTCCCTCTCCGGGTGCCCGGGACGTGTCAGATCTCGATGCAGGTGCGCAGCGCCGTGCCCGAACGCATCTGGTCCAGCGCCTCGTTGACGCCGGCCAGCGGCACCCGGTGGGTGATCAGGCCCTCCAGGTCGATACGGCCGGCCCGCCACAGCGCGATAGTCCGCTCGTAGGAGCGCACCACGTCCCCGCCGCCGTACAGCGAGGGCAGGATGCGCTTCTCGTCGAAGAACAGCTCGAACATGTTGAGCTGGAGGAAGTCGTCCATGGCGCCCGCGCCGACCACGACGAGGGTGCCGCCGCGCCGGGTGTTGTCGTAGGCGGTGCGTGCGGTGGCGGACCTGCCGACGACCTCGAAGACGTAGTCGAAGCCCTCGCCGCCGGTCACCTCCTGCTTGGCGCCGGGCAGTTCGCCGGGTGCCACGGCCCTGGTGGCGCCGAAGCGCAGTGCGGCCTCGCGCCGTCCGGCGACCGGGTCGACGGCGACGATCTCGGCGGCGCCCTTCAGCCGCGCGCCCTGGATCGCGGAGATGCCCACTCCCCCGCAGCCGATGACGGCGACCGACGAACCGGTCGCCACGTCGGCGGTGTTGAGGGCGGCGCCGAGGCCGGTGGTGACCCCGCAGCCGATGAGGGCGGCGATGTCGAAGGGCACGTCGTCCGGGACCGGCACCGCGCACCCGGCGTCGACGACGACCTCCTCGGCGAAGGTGCCGGTGCCGGCGAAGCCGAACACGTCCCCGCCGGGCCGCCGGAAGTTGGGGGTGCCCGCGTTCATGAAGCCCGCCAGGCACAGTTCGGTCTGCCCGCGCCGGCAGGCGGGACAGGCGCCGCAGGCCGGCAGCCAGCACACCACCACCCGGTCACCGGCCCGGAGGTGGCCGACGCCCTCCCCCACCTCGACGATCTCGCCCGCGCCCTCGTGTCCCGGCACGAACGGCGCCGGCTGCGGCAGCACCCCGCTCATCGCGGACAGGTCCGAGTGGCACAGGCCGGTGGCGCGCACCCGGATCCTCACCTTGCCGGGGCCGGTGCCCACCGCCTCGACGTCGTCGAGGACCTCCAGTTTGTCCTGGCCGGTCTCGTGCAGTACGGCTGCGCGCATGGTGCGGCTCCCCTCGGGCGGGTGGATGGGCTCAGGAGTGCTGGACGACGGTGTCGGTGAGGACCGGCGCGGCGTCGCGCTCGACGGCGCTCACCTCCACGCGTACGGCGCCGTCCTGGCGCCACATGCGGATGCGCAGGGTCTCGCCGGGGTACACCACGCCGGCGAAGCGGGTGGCGTAGGACCGTACGCGGGTCACGTCGCCGCCGAGCAGGGTGTCGACGACCGCCTTGAGGGCGATGCCGTAGGTGCACAGGCCGTGCAGGATCGGCCGGTCGAAGCCGGCGGTCCTGGCGAACTCCGGGTCGGCGTGCAGCGGGTTGTAGTCGCCGCTGAGGCGGTACAGCAGCGCCTGGTCCTCACGGGTCGCGTGTTCGAGGGTGCGGTCGGGATCGCCCGCGGGCGGCTCGAGCCGGGCGGAGGGGCCGCGGTCGCCGCCCCAGCCGCCCTCCCCGCGTACGAAGATCTGCGCGTCGTTGGTCCACAGCGGGCCGTCCGCGTCGACGGCCTCGGTGCGCATGACGAGCACGGCCGCGGTCCCCTTGTCGTACACGGCGGCGATGCGGGCGGTGGTGGCCGCCGTGCCCTGGACGGGGACGGGCCGGTGCACGGTCAGCGACTGGCCGCCGTGCAGCACGCGGGCGAGGTCGACCTCGACGCCGGGCATGGACAGGCCGCCGATCACTCCGGGCGAGCCGGCGCCCGCGACGGTGGCGAAGCTCGGCAGGACGTGCAGCCGGGTCTCCAGGGTGTAGCGCAGCTCGTCGGGGTCGGTGGCGGGGACGCCCGCGCCGATGCCGAGGTGGTAGAGCATGACGTCCCTCGCGGTCCACGAGATCTCGCCGGTCCGGGGGCCGGCCGCGAGGGCCTTGGCTGCGTCGATGGGCATGGGTCTCCTGAGGTCTGCCGGCGGGCCAAGACCTCGGTGGGGCCGTCCGCACCGTCGGCCGCACCGAGGTCGCCATGGGCAGGACCGGGCCGCGAAGCCCGTCGGGGTAGAACGCGTTCCAGTCCGGCGCCCTCTGTATAGCCCAGCGCTCGCGGGTTGGGAAGCCTCCTGACGGCATGTCAGATGGAGTGGCGGTGCGCGGGCGGACGGTGACGGGGGCGCCAGGACGGGCGGTCGCCGAGGCGCCCGGGCGGGCGGTCGCCGAGGCGCCCGGGCCGACGGTGACATTTGTACTGCCCGGGTCGCGTACGGCTGTCCCGCCCAAGTCCGTACACGCGCATCTGCCGGGCGGGCCGCCCGGACCGTAGCGTCGTGTTCATGACGGAGACACAGACGCGGACGGGATGTGCCGTGTCCTTCACGGGGGCGGTCAAGGCATTCGGCGCGGTGCGCGCCGTGGACGGGGTCGACCTGCGGATCGGGCGGGGCGAGACGGTGGCCCTGCTCGGGCGCAACGGCGCGGGCAAGTCGACGGCGATCTCGCTGCTGCTCGGGCTGTACGCGCCGGACGCGGGCACGGTGGAGCTGTTCGGCGGTGAGCCGGAGCGCGCGGTGCGCGCCGGGCTGGTCGGGGCGATGCTCCAGGAGGCGCGGGCGGTGCCCCGCGTCACCGTGCGCGAGCTGGTCCGCTTCGTGGCGGGGCGCTACCCCGATCCGCTGCCGCTGCAGCGGGTGCTGGAGCTGGCCGGGATCACGGAACTCGCGGCGCGGCGCGTGGACCGGCTGTCCGGCGGCCAGCAGCAGCGGGTGCGCTTCGCGGTCGCGCTCGCCGGGAATCCCTCGCTGCTGGTGCTGGACGAGCCGACGGCCGCGCTGGACGTGGAGGCGCGGCGGGCGTTCTGGGAGTCGATGCGGGCCTATGCGCGCGCCGGCCGCACGGTGCTGTTCTCCACGCACTACCTGGAGGAGGCGGACGCGTACGCCGACCGGATCCTCGTCCTCGACCGGGGGCGGATCGTCGCCGACGGCACCGGTGAGCAGTTGCGGCAGGCGGCCGGCGGGAGCCTGGTCGCCTTCGACCTGGCCGGGCGCGGCCGCGAGGGCCTTCAACTGCTGCCCGGGGTGCGCGCGGTGGAGGTGCGCGGGGACCGGGCGCGGCTGCGCACCGACGACTCCGACGCGACCGTGGTGGCGCTGGCCGGCATGGGCGCGATACGGAACCTGGAGGTGGCCCCGGCCTCCCTGGACGACGCGTTCCTGGCCCTGACGGCGGACGGCACGGAGCGCCCGGACAGCACGGAGCGCCCGGAGGGCACGGGACGCCCGGACGGCACGGACGGGTCCGGCGGGGCCCGCGGGACGGATGAGACCGACGAGATGGAGACGGTGTGATGTCCGGCGTGTTCGACTACCTGCGCCTCGAGGTGCGCCGCACCCTGCGCGACGTGGGCTTCGTGATCGGCGGCATCGCGATGCCGGTGATGATGTACCTGCTGTTCACCAACCTCGGGGAGAACGACCCCACTTGGCGGACGGCGTCCATGGTCGGCATGGCCGCGTACGGCGCGGTCGGCTCGGCGCTGAACACCGGCGGCGGGGTCGCCGAGGACCGCACGGTGGGCTGGCTGCGGCAGCTGAGGGTGACCCCGATGACGCCGCGTCAGGTGGTCGCCGGCCGGGCGCTGACCGGTTCGGTGACGGTGCTGCCCGCGATCTGCGCGGTGCTGCTGGCGGGCGGGCTGGTCAACGGCGTACGGCTCCAGGCGTGGCAGTGGGCGGTGACCGCGCTGCTGCTGTGGCTGGGCTCGCTGCCCTTCACGCTGCTCGGGCTGGGCAACGGCTACGGGCTGACCGCGCAGACCACGGGCGTGGTGAACATGGTGTGCAACCTGGGGCTCGCGGTCCTCGGCGGCCTGTGGTTCCCGGTGTCGCTGTTCCCGCACTGGCTGCGCGCGGTGTCCGCGTACACGCCGACGCACCGCTTCGCCGACCTGGGCCTTGCGGTGACCGAGGGGCACGCGCCGGCGGCGGGCGCGGTCCTGGTGCTGACGGCCTGGCTGCTGGCGTTCGGCTCGTACGCTGTGCTGTCCTACCGCCGCAACGCGGGCGCGGTCTGAACGGGGGTGCGGAAGATGAGCGGGTGTGAGGGGACGCGGGCGGACCGCAGGGCGTGGCGGGCCGGGAAGCGGGACGAGCACGCGGGGCCGCCCCCCACCGGTTTCACGCTGCTGCCGTGGCTGCTGATGGGGCTGGGCTCGCTGTCCAACGTCCTCCAGGGCAAGACCCCGAACCCCTGGGTCGGCGTCATCGGCCTGCTCACCTTCAACTCGCTCTACATCTACGTCGTCTTCCGCGCCTTCGACAAGCAGCGGCGCGAGGCCGTGTCCACGCGGCTGGCGCTGCTGCTGATGGGCGCGGTGACCACCGGTCTCGCCCTGGGCTACGGCGGCAACTGGCTGCTGTTCTTCCCGCTGCTGGGCCTCGCGGCGGGCGCGGCGCTGCGCGGGCCGTGGCTGGGCAGGACGGGGCTGCTGCTCACCGCGCTCGCGGGTGCGGTCTCCGCGTACCGCGAGGGCTGGAACGGCATCAACATCGCCTACGGCACCTTCCTGTCCAGCATGGTGACCGCCGCGATCCTGGGCCTGAGCGAGGCCGTGCGGGAGTTGCGGGCGGCGCGGGAGGAACTGGCGCGGCGGGCGGTGGAGGAGGAACGGCTGCGCTTCTCGCGTGATCTGCACGACCTGCTGGGCCACACCCTGTCGGTGATCGTGGTGAAGTCGGAGGCGGCCCGGCGGCTGGCGCCCCGGGACCTGGACGCGGCGCTGAGCCAGGTCAACGACATCGAGTCGGTGGGCAGGCAGGCGCTGACCGAGATCCGCGAGGCGGTCACCGGCTACCGCGAGGGCAGCCTGAGCACGGAGCTGGACCGGGCCCGCTCGGCGCTGACCGCGGCCGGCATCGAGCCGGTGGTCCGCCGCTCGGGTCCCCCGCTGACGCCGCGCACCGAGGCCCTGCTGGGCTGGGTGGTCCGCGAGTCGGTCACCAACGCCGTGCGCCACAGCGGCGCGACCCGCTGCGAGATCGCCGTGCACAGCACGGCGGACCACGCCCGCCTCACCGTCTCCGACAACGGCGGGGGCCGCGACGGCGGTGCGCCGGAGGCGGGCTCCGCGGGCGCCGGCGGCACCGGTCTGAAGGGGCTGACCGAACGCCTCGCGGCGGCGGGCGGCTCGCTGCGGGCCGGCCCGTCGCCGCGCGGCGGCTTCACGGTCACCGCCGAACTACCCGCCGATCAGGCGGAGTCGGCGGAGACCGAATCGGTCACGGCGACCAGGGCGACGTGATCCGCCAGCTGACGTCGTCGGCCCAGGAGGTGGCGCTGTCGAAGGCGTTGGAGCCGCCGTCGCTCGCGATGTAGAGGCCGTAGTCGTAGTGGCGCAGGTACCGGGCCGGGTAGTTGTACGAGGCGAAGGACGTCGTCCCCGATCCGCTCCGGCCGGTCGTCGGGCAGAAGGTGGCGTCGGACCGGAACTGCGCGGTGCCGTCCATGGGGGCGCGGCGGAGCCGGTAGTCGAAGTGGCGCAGGAAGTCGCCCGGGTAGTTGCGGGACTCGAGGGAGACGCAGGAGGCGGCGGCGGCGCTCGCCAGGGCCCGGCGGACGATCCAGGTGGCGTCGCTCTTGTCCAGGGCCGAACTGCCCGAGGTGATCGCGGAGATGACGGCCGCGTCGTTCTGGTGGCGGACGTAGTCGGCGGTGCAGCAGGCGGTCGTCGCGCGCAGCGAGATCTCCGAGCCCGGGGTGAGCGTGCCGGTGCTGCCGGTGGGGCCGCCGTATCCGGCCGACACGATGTTCGCCTGTACGGCGTCGTCGGCGGCGTCGGTGGGGATGCCGGAGGTCATCACGCCCTCGAAGAAGGACCCGACGGAGCCGTTGCTGTTGTCGCCGCCGGTGCCGAGGACGATGGCGCCCTCCTGGTGCATGGGCGAGTAGCCGGACGCTGTGGGTTCACCGCCGGAATAGGTGGTGGTGAGTGCGCCGGACTGGGCATTCCCCCATTTGAGCGCGAAATGGTTCTGGCCGTTGTTCTTCAGCAGCGCGGTGACGAAGGGCAGGGGCCCGGTCCCGGTGTTGGAGGTGTTCCTGCTGTAGCCGGCGTCGGACTGGAAGAGGCCGTTCTCCAGATCGGCCTGCACCCAGGGACCCTGGCCGTGACAGGGCGAGAACCAGCACTCGGTGCCGAAGTTGATCGCGTCCATGTGGCCGTTGCCGGTGTCCGTGTTGTTGGTCTCGGCGTTGCCGTAGTCGAAGCAGCAGCGGTTGTTGACGTGGGTGCCGGAGGTGACCATGTACATCCCCTCGGCCTGGCCGTTCACGGCGACGCCGGAGGTGGAGTCGTCCCGGTAGCCCATGCCGGCGGAGATCTCCAGGCCGTACACCTGGTGGCCGCCCACGGTGACCGGCAGGGCGTCGGCGGGCGCGGCCACGTCCGCCGCGCCGGCGCCGCCCGCGCCCTCGACGGTGAGGTCGTTGTGGCGGGGCGACTGGTCGTAGATCTCGGTGATGACGCAGGTCGTGCCGGTGCAGAAGGAGTCCTGGGCGGCCGCGTTCGCATAGCCGCCGGCCGTCAGCGGGCCGACGTCCGCGGTGGCGCCGTCCGAGGCCCGCCGCACCTGGTAGAGCGGGCCGTGGTACGAGGCGTACAGCGCGCGCACCAGGCTGTGCGCGGCGACGCAGGGGGTGCCGGCGGCGCCGTAGACGTCGCAGGGCAGCGAGCCCGCGGCGGCGGCGGGCGGGGCGGCGGCGCCCACGACGAGCGCGGCGACGGTGGCGAGCGTGGCGAGGACGCCGAGGACGGCTCTTCTCAGCCGCCGGTGACACGAGCGCGGAATGGACAAGGGTGCACCTCTTCGCTTCCTGGTGGGGCAGTGCTGCGGGACACCGAATGTCCGGAATACCGGGTGTTCGGAATACCAATCGTTCGGAATACCGGCCGTTCGAGATCCCGGACGCCGTTCGATCGAAATACCGAACCTATTCGGCGACGGAATTCCGGAATTTCAGAGGCGATTGTTTTGGCGCGGCCGTGAACCGTCAACCCCTGCGGCGGCGAAGAACGAGAAGTCTTCGACCGGCCGGCGCTGCCCTACGCTTGGGCCGTGACCGAGATGCCGCGGGACCACCGGCCCGCCAAGTCGATTCGCGTCCTGCTCGCGGAGGACCAGCAGATGATGCGGGGCGCGCTCGCGCTGCTGCTCGGCATGGAGGACGACATGGAGGTCGTCGCGCAGGTGCCCACCGGCGACGCGATCGTCGGCGCGGCACTCACCCACTGCCCCGACGTGGCCCTGCTCGACATCGAACTGCCGGGCCTGAGCGGCCTGGACGCGGCCGCGCGGCTGCGCGAGGAGGCGCCCGGCTGCCGGGTGCTGATACTGACCACGTTCGGCCGCCCCGGCTATCTGCGCCGGGCCATGGAGGCGGGCGCGGCCGGCTTCCTCGTCAAGGACGGCCCGGTGGAGGAACTGGCCGCCGCGATCCGCCGGGTGCTGGCCGGTGAGACGGTGGTCGACCCGGCCCTCGCGGCCGCCGCGCTCAGCGCGGGCCCCAGTCCGCTCACCGCCCGCGAGTGCGACGTGCTGAAGGCCTCCGCGGACGGCGCGACGGTCGCCGACATCGCGGCCGCGCTGCACCTGTCGGAGTCCACCGTGCGCAACTACCTCTCCTCCGCGATCGGCAAGACCAGCACCCGCAACCGCGCCGAGGCCGTCCGCGAGGCCCGCCACCAGGGCTGGCTGTAACCCGCCGGGCCCAGGCCCCCATGCCCGCAGGCCCCCGGACGCCCCCGGCCGCCCCCGGCCGCCCCCGGCCGTACGCGCCTCTACGCGGCCTTGCGCGCGGTGCGCGGCAGCCAGGCCCACATCAGCAGCGCGCCGGCCGCCAGTGTCACGGCCGCCGTGCGGAAGGCCAGCGCGTAGCCGTCCGTCAGGGCCTCGGGAGTGGCCCGGCCCGCCGTACGGGCCGCGGCGATGGTCGACATGACGGCCAGTCCGAGCGAACCCCCCATCGTCCGCGAGGTGTTGACCAGTCCCGAGACCACTCCCGCGTCGCCGGGCGCCGCCCCGGAGGTGGCCAGGGCGGCCAGCGGGGTCGCGGCCAGGCCCGCGCCCAGCATCATCAGTACGCCGGGGAGCATGATGGCGGTCAGGTACGCGCCGTCCGCGCGCATCGTGGACTGCCAGGCGAACCCGGCGGCCGCCACCAGCGTCCCGCCCACCGCCACCCCGCGCGCCCCGGCCGCCGGCATCAGGCGCGGGGCCAGCTTGGAGCCGAGGACGACGGCCAGCGAGCTGGGGACCAGGGCGAGTCCGGCGTCCAGCGGGGAGTAGCCGAGCACGTTCTGGGCGTAGAGGGTCATGAAGAACCACATGCAGAACATGGCCGAACCGCACACGAACATGGCCGCGTTGGCCGACGCCACCGAGCGCAGGCGCAGCAGTGCGAGCGGCATCAGCGGGGCGGCCGTGCGGGCCTCGACGGCGAGGAACAGCGCGACGAGCGCGAGGCCGGCGAGCAGCGGCCCGAGGGTGGCGGCGGCCGTCCAGCCCTCGGCCCCGGTCCGCGAGATGCCGTAGGCGAGGCTCGCCAGGCCGGCGGTCACCAGCAGCGCGCCGGGCAGGTCGAGCCGGCGTCCGCCGGGCGCCCTGCTCTCGGTCAGCCACCGCAGCGAGCCGGCCAGGACGACCGCGCCGACCGGCACGTTGATCAGCAGCACCCACCGCCACGACAGCCCCTGCACCAGCAGTCCGCCGACCAGTCCGCCCGCCGCTCCGCCGCCCGCGCCGACCGCGGTCCAGGTGGCGATGGCCCGCGCCCGGGCCGGGCCCTCGGGCACGGCGGCGGTCAGCAGCGTCAGTGTGGAGGGCGCGAGCACCGCCGCGCCGAGTCCCTGCGCGGCCCGCGCCAGCAGCAACTGCCAGCCGTCCTGGGCCAGTCCGCCGCCCAGTGAGGCCAGCGTGAACATGCCGAGCCCGACGAGGAACATCCGCTTGCGCCCGTACAGGTCGCCGGCCCGGCCGCCGAGCAGCATGAACCCGGCGAAGGCGATCGCGTAGGCGTTGACGACCCACTGCAGGCCCGGTGCGCTGAGCCCGAGGTCGGACCGCATGGACGGCAGCGCCACGTTGACGACGGAGACGTCGAGGACGACCAGGAACTGCCCGGCGCAGGCGAGGGCCACCACGAGCCAGGTGGGCGGCGGCCCGGGGCGGCGGGGGCGGGATATCGGGGTGACGGCGGCTTCGAGCATGGGTGTCATGCTCTCAACCCGCTCGCGCCCCTTGCATCGGGATTTCGCACCGGCCCGCCCGGGTCCCTGGTCCTAGGACCCCGGCCCCCCTTCCCTCTCCCCGCGACCGCTTCCTCACGGAATGGTCAAGAAATCGTTAGTACGCCAAAGCATCGGAATAGTTGCCCGTGCATACAAGGTTCCCCCAGCACCCGTCCCGTACGGACGGCCGCACACTGACCACCTCAAGGCCCGGAGGCCTCACTCCATGACGCTCACACCGACCGAACGGCCCGCACGGAGCGCGAGCGGGGCCGTCGTCCCGGTACTCGCCTTCGCGGGCATCGTTGTCGCGGTGATGCAGACCCTGCTGGTCCCGGTCATCAAGGATCTGCCGCGACTGCTGGACACCTCGCCCAGCAACGCCACCTGGGTCCTGACCTCCACCCTCCTCTCGGGCGCCGTGGCCACACCCATCATGGGCCGCCTCGGCGACCTGTACGGCAAGCGCCGCATGCTGATCGCCAGCCTCGCCGTGATGGTGGCCGGGGCACTGCTCAGCGCGCTCACCAGCGCCCTGCTGCCCATGATCCTGGGCCGTACCCTCCAGGGCTTCGCGATGGGCGCGATCCCGCTGGGCATCGGCCTGATGCGCGACATGCTGCCCCGCGAGCGGCTCGGCTCGGCGATGGCCCTGATGAGTTCCTCGATCGGCGTCGGCGGCGGTCTCGCGCTGCCCGCCGCCGCCCTGGTCGCCCAGCACACCGACTGGCACACCCTGTTCTACGGGGCCGCCGGACTCGGTGTCCTGTGCATCGTCCTCACCCTGCTCACCGTGCCCGAGTCGCCGATGCGCGCCGAGGGCTCCTTCGACCTGCTGGGCGCGCTCGGCCTGTCCGCCGGGCTGGTCCTGTTCCTGCTGCCCATCACCAAGGGCAGCGACTGGGGCTGGTCGTCGGCCACCACGCTCGGCCTGTTCGCCGCCGCCGTCGCCGTCCTGCTGCTGTGGGGCCTGCTGGAGCTGCGGATCGCCGCCCCGCTGGTCGACCTGCGCACCACCGCCCGCCGCGAGGTGCTGCTCACCAACCTCGCCTCGATCATGGTCGGCGTCAGCTTCTACGTCGTCTCGCTGGTCCTGCCCCAGCTGCTCCAGCTGCCCGCCGCGACCGGCTACGGCCTCGGCCAGTCGATGGTCGTCGCGGGGCTGTGCGTGGCCCCGCTGGGCCTGACGATGATGTTCACCGCGCCGGTCTACGCGCGCCTGTCCGCCCGCTACGGCCCCAAGGTCACCCTGATCACCGGCCTGCTCGTCATCGCCGTCGGCTACGGCGGCGGCCTCGGCCTGATGAACGCGGCCTGGCAGACGGTCGTCACCTCCGTCGTCCTGGGCGCCGGCATCGGCCTCGCCTACTCCTCGCTGCCCGCGCTGATCGTCGGCGCGGTCCCCGCCTCCGAGACCGGCGCGGCCAACGGCCTCAACACCCTGATGCGGTCCATCGGCACCTCGGTCTCCAGCGCGGTCATCGGCATGGTGCTGGCCAACACCGCGCACCACGCGGGCGGCCTGGAGATCCCCACCATGCACGGCTTCCGCGTCTCCTTCCTGATCGCCACCGCCGCGGTCGCCCTCGGCCTGGTGCTCGCGCTGTGCCTGCCGAACCCGGCCCGCGCCGCCCGCCTCCAGCTGCGCGCCAGCAGCGAGGAGGACGCCAACCTGGCCCGGGCCGCCGAGGTCCTGCGCGGCTTCCGCGGCCGCGTCCTGGACGCCGAGGGCGCTCCGGTCGCCCGCGCCAAGGTCACGCTGATCGACCGCCGGGGGCGGCAGGCCGGGGCGACCCTGACCGGCGCCGACGGCAGCTACGCCCTCGCGGTGCCCGCCGAGGGCCCGTACGTCCTGGCCGCCCGCGCCGCCGGGCACGGCCCGCGCGCCTCGGCCGCCACCCACGCGGGCGACGACCGTGCGGTCGACCTGGACCTGTCCCTGCCGGGCGAGACGGTCACCGCCTGAGCCGTGAGCGCCGGAGGCTGAGACCCGTCCCACCCGCACCCCCTGTCGCCCGCCCGGCAGGGGGTGCGGCAGCATGGGGCGCCGAAGCCAAGCCCGTACGACCGGAGAGGACCCGCATGCCCGCGGCGCCCAAGCCCGACATCCTGGCCGCCTTCGAGGCCGCCAAGGGGTTCATGCCCACCGACGAGGGGCTCGCGCTGTACGGGGCGGCCGTGGAGGCGGGGCGGCTCGGGCTGCCGCTGCTGGAGGTCGGCACCTACTGCGGACGCTCGACGGTCCTGCTCGCGGACGCGGCCCGCCAGGCGGGCGTGACCGCCCTGACCGTCGACCACCACCGGGGCAGCGAGGAGCAGCAGCCCGGCTGGGACTACCACGACCCGGAGACGGTCGACCCCGAGATCGGCCTGATGGACACCCTGCCCGCCTTCCGCCGCACCCTGCACCGGGCCGGCCTGGAGGAGCACGTGGTGGCGCTCGTCGGCCGCTCGCCGCAGATCGCCGCGCTGTGGAACTCACCCCTCGGACTGGTCTTCGTCGACGGCGGCCACACCGACGAGCACGCCGGCGCCGACTACGAGGGCTGGGCGCCCCACGTCGCCGAGGGCGGGCTGCTGGTCATCCACGACGTGTTCCCCGAGCCGCTGGACGAGTTCACCGGCCAGGCGCCGTACCGCGTGTACCTCAGGGCCCTGGAGTCCGGCGACTTCACCGAAACCTCGGTAACCGGCTCCCTGCGCGTCCTGAGGCGAACCCGGGCGACCGCGGCGGGCCGCCGTTAGAGTCGCTGACGTGTCGTATCTGGGACCCGAGTTCGATCAACCGCAGTCCGGCGGCCCCCGCCGTCCGCGCCGCGGGCCGCTGACCGTCGCCCTGGCCGCCCTGGTGCCCGGCGCGCTCCTCGGCTGGCTGGTGTACGAGACGGTGGGCTCCTCGGGCGCCTCCGGCGGCGGCCCGGACCGGGCGGCCGCGCGGTCGGCGACGGCCTCCCCGCACTCCTCCGCGCCCCTGCTGCCCTCCTACCCGGGCGAGGACGACAAGCAGCCCGGCACGTCCGCCGCCCCCGGCCCGGGCGGCCGGGGCGACTCCTCCGCGCCCGCCGCCTCCGGCTCCCTCAAGGGCAAGGTCGTCGTCATCGACCCCGGCCACAACCCGGGCAACTTCCAGCACGCCTCGGAGATCAACCGCAAGGTGGACATCGGCACCAACCGCAAGGAGTGCGACACCACGGGCACCTCCACCAACGCCGGTTACACCGAGGCCCGTTTCACCCTGGACGTGGCGCACCGGCTGCGCACGCTGCTCGAACAGCAGGGCGCCACGGTGAAGTTGACCCACGACGACGGCTCGCCGTCCTGGGGCCCGTGCGTGGACGAGCGGGCCCGGATCGGCAACGCGGCGCACGCGGACGCCGCCGTCTCCATCCACGCGGACGGCGCGGCGCCCGGCGACCGCGGATTCCACGTCATCCTGCCGGGGTCCGTGCACGCGGGCGCCGCCGACACCCGCCCGATCGTCTCGGCGTCCAAGGACCTCGGCGAGCGCATCGCGGGCAACTTCGTGCGCGTCACGGGCGAGCCGCCCTCCAACTACCTGGGCGACGGCACCGGGCTCGTCACACGTGAGGACCTGGGCGGTCTCAATCTGTCAACGGTTCCCAAGGTGTTCATCGAGTGCGGCAACATGCGCGATAGCAAGGACGCGGCATCGCTGACCAGCGGAACCTGGCGGCAGGAGGCGGCCGAGGGGATCTCTGCGGGAATCGTGAGTTTCCTGCGCGGGTCCTGACCGGCGGCCGAAGCCCGGCGGACAGCCCGCTCGTACGGACGATAAGGTCACCGTACGATGAGGGGCCACCCCCCGCGCTTCGCACCAACGCCTGCCGGCGACACGGTGACAGCGACGCCTCTACCTACGACGAGACGACCTGCGAAGGACCTGAAGTGAATATCCGCTCCCTCACTCGGGGCGACGGCGTGGTGATCGGAGCAGCGGTGTTGCTCTTCATCGCGTCGTTCCTCAAGTTCTACTCCGTCAACGGGTTCAACCTGGACCAGAACGCGTGGGACGACCTCGGCACCGGCCTCGGCCTCTACATGGGCGGGGTCATCGGCGCCGCCCTCGTCGTCGTCAACCGCTGCCTGCCGCAGCCCCGCAAGGTCGCAGGTCTCGACCTCGGGACGGTCGGCGCGGCGTTCACGGTGCTCGTCGCGTGGAGCCTGTTCTGGACCCTGGTGGACGTCCCCACCGGCGGGTCCGCCGCCGCCGGCCTGATCCTCGGCTTCATCGCGGCCCTCGTCCTCGCGGGCGCCGCGATCGCCACCCCTCTGGTGCCCGCGCTCCAGGGCGCGCTGCTGCCTGCCCCGGGCCCGGCCGCGCCGCAGCCCTACGGCGCGCAGCCGCAGGGCGGTTACGGCTACCCGGGCGCCCCGCAGCCGCAGTTCGGCGGGCAGGCGCAGCAGACGCAGCCCTTCCCGGGCGGCGCGCAGCCGCAAGCGGCCCCGCAGCAGGCCGGGCCCGGGGCCTTCTCGCCGTTCTGGTTCGCCGTGCCGGCGCCGCGTCCGCTGTTCGCGGAGGACGGTTCCGCCACGCCGATCGCCGAACTCGCCCCCGGCGTCTGGTACCTGGCGGTGGAGCAGCGCGGCCAGGGCCTGCTGGCGGAGATGCAGGACGGCCGCCGCGGTGTCCTCCAGGACGCGTCCAACATCCAGCGCGGCTGACCCCGCACGGCTGTCCCGCACGGTCGGCCCCGCACGGCCCGAGTGCCTCACGGCCCCTCGCCCTTCCGGGCGGGGGGCCGTTGCCGTACAGTCGCAGCACTTCGGCTGACGTACCGTCAGAAGGTGGCGGGCAGAGGGGCGGTGGCATGCGGCTCGGTCTGGCACTCGGCTACTGGGGGCGCGGGCCCGCCGCGGACCACCTGTCCCTGGCCCAGGAGGCGGAGCGGCTCGGCTACCACTCCGTGTGGACGGCCGAGTCCTGGGGTTCGGACGCGTTCACCCCGCTGACCTGGATCGCGGCGGGCACGTCGACGATCCGGCTGGGCACCGCGGTCGCGCAGATGGCCGCCCGGCCGCCCACCACCACCGCGATGCACGCGCTCACCCTGGACCACCTCTCCGGCGGGCGGATGATGCTCGGCCTCGGGCTGTCCGGACCGCAGGTCGTCGAGGGCTGGTACGGGCGCCCGTTCCCTCACTCGCCGCTGACCGCGACCAGGGAGTACGTCGACGTCGTACGGCAGGTGCTGCGCCGCGAGGCGCCGGTGGAACTGGACGGCCGCTACCACGCGCACCCCTACCGGGGTCCGGACGCCACCGGCCTGGGCCGGCCGCTCCGGCCGATCACGCACCCCCTGCGCCCGGACCTGCCGGTGCTGCTCGGCGCCGAGGGGCCGAAGAACGTGGCCCAGACGGTCCGCATCGCCGACGGCTGGCTGCCGCTGTACTGGGCGCCCACCCGGCCCGAGGTCTACGGCCCCGCGCTCGCCGCCCTGCCCGGGGACTTCCTCGTCGCCCCCATGGCGCAGGTGCGGGTGTGCGAGGACGTGGCCGAGGGGCTGCTGCCCGTCAAGGCGATGCTGGGCTTCTACATCGGCGGCATGGGCCACGCGGCCCGCAACTTCCACGCCGATCTCATGGCCCGCATGGGCTACGAGGCCGAGGCCCGCCGGATCCAGGAGCTGTTCCTCGCCGGCCGCCGCGAGGAGGCCGTACGGGCCGTGCCGGACGCCTTCGCCGACGAGATCTCCCTGGTGGGCCCGCGCGAGCGCGTCGCCGAGCGGCTGGCGGCATGGCGCGAGGGCCCGGTGACGGACCTGCTGGCCCTGGCCCCGGACCCCCGCACCCTGCGGGTGCTGGCCGAGCTGAACGGCTGAACCCGCCTTCTCCTAGGAGCCGCTGTTGAGCTGCGACGTGGACGGCACCTTGTCCTTGACGTTCGCGCCCGCGCTCTTGCCGGCTTCCTTCACCTTGTTGATGGTGTCGTTGAAGCTGTTCGCCGCCGAGCCGTCGCCCTTGCGCAGCTTGGCCGGCAGGTCCTTCAGATTGGCGATCGCCGCCTGGAGCGGGGCGAGGGCCTTGGACAGCGCCGGGTCGCCCTTGGCGTTGCGCACGGCCGCCTTGAGCCGGTTGTACGTGAAGGCGCCCGCGAGACCCGCCTTGACGAGGGTGGCCTTGCGCCCGTGGGCGCCCTTCTTGAACTTGCCCTCCTTGTACGGCTTCCAGATCCACTCGTAGGTGGCCCCGGCCGCCAGGGCCGCGTTCGCGACGAAGCGCGTCTTGGCGAACTTCTGCTTCTCCGCCGAGGTGCTGGGGCTCGGAGTGGCCGCCGCGACGGCGACGGTGGGACTGCGCGGCGCGGTCTCCTGACCCGCGGCCCAGGCGGTGGACCCGGCGAGCAGGGCGCAGCAGACGGTGAGTGCCACCGCGAGGCGGCGTATGGGTACGGGCACGGTGTCCTCCCGTGTAGAGGTGTCGCTCGTGTGCTCCGCAGGTCCGTGTGATCCCGCCGGTGACCTGTGAAACGGGGGTGGCCGGAGTGCTTCGCCGGGTGCTCCGGCCGTCACTCCCCGTACGCGTTACAGGTTTCAATCAGGATTCCGGGGCCAGACGCAAAGCATGTCCCCTCGATATCGCACGGGTTCCAACTCCGCCGGTACGGTCATCGCGGTGGTCGCGGACATCATGGCCGTCATCCTCGGACTGTGGATCCTCATGTATCTGCTGGACGCCAACCGGGCCAACCAGTTGGTCCAGTTCGTCCATGACGCGGCCAACTGGCTCGCCGGCTGGTCGCGTGACCTGTTCACCTTCGACAAGGCATGGGCGCGCGTGGTGGCCGGCTACGGCCTGGCGGCCGTGGTCTACCTGTTCGTCGGCCACGCCATCGCCAACCGCATGCACCGCCACTGACGGCGCCGGGCCGCCGACGGCCGTGTGCCGTCGGCGCCCGCGGTGCGGTCGGCGGCGGTACGGTCGGCGGCGGCGCGTGCCGTCAGTCGCAGCAGTCCGTCTCCAGGCCCCTGGGCAGCCGGTCCCCCGCGAAGACCGTGCAGGTGGCCTCGTGGCCGCCGAGCGCGGCCACGGCGAGCAGCAGGGAGCCGGCCGTCCACGTGGTCAGCTCCTTCGGCCATATGGCCTCGTCCTCGAAGACGTAGCCGGTCCAGTACAGGCCGGTCTCCGCATCGCGCAGGTGCTGGATGGACTGCAGGACGTTCAGCGCGCGGTCGGACTCGCCCACCGCCCACAGGGTCAGGGCGAGTTCGGCCGACTCACCGCCCGTCACCCACGGGTTGGGCACCACGCAGCGCACGCCGAGACCGGGCACGACGAAGCGGTCCCAGTCCGCGTCGATACGGGCCTTGGCCTCCGCGCCGGTCAGCGCGCCACCGAGCACCGGGTAGTACCAGTCCATGGAGTAGCGGTCCTTGTCCAGGAACCGCTCCGGGTGCCGCCGGATCGCGTGCCGTAGCGCGCCGACCGCCAACTCCCAGTCGGGCTGCGGCTCCTCGCGCTGCTCGGCGACGGCGAGCGCGCAGCACAGCGCGTGGTGGATGGAGGAGCAGCCGGTCAGCAGCGCGTCCGCGGTGGCCGTGCCGTCGTCCTCGCGCTTCCAGCCGATCTGGCCGCCCGGCTGCTGGAGTCCCAGCACGAACTCGATCGCCGCGTACACCACGGGCCACATGCGGTCCAGGAAGGTGTCGTCGCCGGTCGACAGGTAGTGGTGCCACACCCCTACGGCTATGTAGGCGACGAAGTTGGTCTCCCGGCCCCGGTCGGTGACGTCGTCGTGCGCCCCGTCGGCGTAGGCCGCGTACCAGGAGCCGTCCTCGCGCTGGTGCCGGGCCAGCCACTCGTAGGCCCGCTCGGCCGCCTCGTGCTCACCCGCCGCGTCCAGCGCCATCGCTGCCTCGACGTGGTCCCACGGGTCGAGGTGGTGGCCGCGGAACCAGGGGATCGCCCCGTCCTCCCGCTGCACGGCGAGGATGCCGCGCACGGTCGCGGCGGCCTGCCCGGCGGTGAGGACCCCGGGCAGGACGAGGTGTTCTGTCCGGGGAGTGGTCACTTGGCGGCCGCCCCGGTCTTCGCGTCGCCGCTCTTCGCGTCGCCGGTCTTCTCGTCACCGGTCCGCTCGTCACCGGTCCGCTCGTCGAGGCCCGGCAGGTGTGGCTTGGTCGCGTACGCCACGAAGCTCTTGCCGATCAGCGGGTTCAGCGCCTGCTCGGCGACCCGGGTGGCCAGCGGCTTCTTCATGATGTCCCACACCAGCAGCTTGTGGTACGCCCGCACCGGCAGCGCCTTGTCGTTGTCCACGCCGAAGGCGCACTTGAGCCACCAGTACGGCGAGTGCAGCGCGTGCGCGTGGTGCGTGCCGTACGGCTTGAGGCCCGCCTCGCGGATCTTGCCGAGCAGTTCGTCGGCGCGGTAGATGCGGATGTGGCCGCCCTCGACCTCGTGGTAGGCGTCGGACAGCGCCCAGCACACCTTCTCGGGGCCGTAGCGCGGCACGGTGATCGCGATGCGGCCGCCCGGCTTGAGCACGCGCACCATCTCGGCGAGGACGCCCTTGTCGTCGGGGATGTGCTCCATCACCTCGGAGATGATGACGACGTCGAAGGACTCGTCGGGGAAGGGCAGCGCGAGGGCGTCGCCCTCCATGGCGGTGGCGGTGGCCCCGGCGGGCGCCTCGCCGGCCTCCTTCATCGCCGCGAACCACTTGGCGACCTCGCGGATCTCCTCGCCGTTCTGGTCCAGCGCCACGACCTGCGCGCCGCGCCGGTAGCACTCGAACGCGTGCCGGCCGGCACCGCAGCCGAGGTCCAGGACGCGGTCGCCCGGGGCGAGCGGGAACCGGGAGAAGTCGACGGTCAGCACGTGGCCCTGCTTTCGGAGTAGACAGCCTCTGAGGCCGCGGTGCGGCCGGGATCCTGGACCGCGGTGGGGGTCCCCCCGCTCGGGGAGCGGGGAGGGCGAGTGCCCGTGACCGCGGAGCGGGCGATGGCCTCCCGGTAGTGGGCCACCGTGCCCTCGGCGGCGCGGGCCCAGGTGAACCGCGACAGCACCCGCTCCCGCCCGGCCGCCCCCAGCCGCGTACGCAGCTCCGCGTCCCCCAGCAGCCGGTTCAGCCCGGCGGCCAGCGCGCCCGCGTCGCCCGGCGGCACCGCGAGACAGGTCTCGCCGTCCCGCCCGGCGACCTCGGGGATGGCCCCGCCGGTGGTGGCGACCAGGGGCGTGCCCGTGGCCATCGCCTCGGCCGCGGGCAGCGAGAAGCCCTCGTACAGCGACGGCACGCACGCGACCTCGGCCGAGCGCACCAGGGCGACCAGTTCGGCGTCCGAGACGCCCTTGACGAACTCGACGGCGTCCTTGAGGCCGTACCGCTCGATGGCCTGCGCGACCGGTCCGTCCTCGGCCCGCTTGCCGACGACGACGAGGTGCGCCCCGGGGTGCTCGGCGCGCACCTTCGCCAGCGCCTCGACGAGGAAGACCAGCCCCTTGAGCGGCACGTCGGCGCTGGAGGTGGTCACGATCCGCCCGGGCACCTGCGGCACGGACGGGTCGGGCGAGAACAGGTCGGTGTCGGCGCCGATGTGCACGACGTGGACACGGTCCTCGCGGACCCCGAGGTGGTCGACGATCTCCTGGCGGGAGGTGCCGGAGACGGTGAGCACGGACGGCAGCCGGCGCGCGACGCGCTTCTGCATCCGGGTGAAGGCGTACCAGCGGCGCACCGACAGCCGCCGCAGCCGGCCCTCGGCGGCGTCCAGCTCCAGCCGCCGGTCCACGGTGATGGGGTGGTGGATGGTGGTCACCAGGGGGGCGCCGACGTCGCCGAGCAGTCCGTAGCCGAGGGTCTGGTTGTCGTGCACGACGTCGAACGCGCCGCGGCGGGCGCGCAGATGGCGGCGGGCGCGCAGCGAGAAGGTCAGCGGCTCGGGGAAGCCGCCGGTCCACATGGTGGCGACTTCGAGGGCGTCGACCCAGTCGCGGTACTCCCCGCGCCCCGGCGTGCGGAAGGGGTCCGGCTGGCGGTAGAGGTCGAGGCTCGGCAGTTCGGTCAGGCTCAGGCTGCCCCGGTGGCCCTCGCCCTCGTGTCCGACCTCGTCGAGCACGGGGTAGGGCTGGGCGCCGATCACCTCGACCCGGTGACCGAGGCGGGCCAGCTCGCGCGAGAGGTGGCGTACGTAGACGCCCTGGCCGCCGCAGAACGGGTTTCCCTTGTAGGTGAGGAGCGCGATGTCGAGCGGTCGCCCGCCGTCCGCGGCGAGGTCCGTCGGGGACCCCGTCCGACTGGCCTCAGCGGTCACTCTGGGCCCCCTTCTGACTGCACTGTCCCGCGAGATTACGCCGGGACGCTAATCTAGAACAAGTTTCAGACTTGATCGTTCAGGAGGCTCCGAATCTACCGGCAGGTAGCCGCGGTGTGAGCAGTGGATCAGGTGATTCGCGCCACGGCCGGGGCGCCGCACCGCCGTCCGGATCGAGCGGCCTGACCTACTGCCACGGAGCGGGACCCATGCCTGCGGAAGCCACACCGGGAGCCAGAGCCGCGCGCCCGTCCCCGGCGCCCGCGCCCTCGCGCGCGCAGGGCGGGCAGGGCGGAACGCCCGCCTCGCCATCCGCCTCGCCGCTGACCGAGCGGCAGGAGGCGCGCCGCCGCCGCATCCTGCACGCGAGCGCCCAGCTGGCCGGCCGGGGCGGCTTCGACGCGGTGCAGATGCGGGAGGTCGCGGAGTCCTCGCAGGTCGCGCTCGGCACGCTGTACCGGTACTTCCCGTCCAAGGTCCATCTGCTGGTCGCCACGATGCAGGACCAGCTGGAGCGCATGCACGGCACCCTGCGCAAGAAGCCGCCGGCCGGGGACAGTGCGGCCGAACGGGTGACGGAGACCCTGATGCGGGCCTTCCGCGCGCTTCAGCGCGAGCCGCACCTGGCCGACGCGATGGTCCGGGCGCTGACCTTCGCCGACCGCAGCGTGAGCCCGGAGGTGGACCAGGTCTCCCGGCAGACCACCGCGATCATCCTGGACGCCATGGGCCTGGACGGCGACCCCACCCCGGAGCAGCTGTCCGCGGTGCGCGTCATCGAGCACACCTGGCACTCGGCGCTGATCACCTGGCTGTCGGGACGCGCCTCGATCGCGCAGGTGCGGATAGACATAGAGACGGTGTGCCGCCTGATCGACCTGACGACGGAGCCGGACCGCGGGCCGGGGGCATGAGAAAGACCTACGAGACGGGTTCGTCGCCCGACCGTCGACGTCGGCCCCGGCGGATGCTTGCGCGTCACGCTGAAGTCGGCTACTCCGCTCGAGTTTCCTCGCTCGCCTCGTAGGCTGAATTCAGGATAACTCCGGTGGAATCGGACGCAAGACCCTCGCCGGAACATTCGGCGTATTTTTCACTCTTCCGGCGGAAAGACCGGCTCCCCGCTGCCCAGCAGGGTGATCGCGATGGCCTCCACCGGGCAGTTCTCCGCCGCCAGCAGGACGTCCTCGTCGGCGTCCGTCTCCGCCTGGACCGGCCGGGACTGACGCCCCTCGTCGAGCCGGAAGCCGCCGGGGGCGCGGTGCACGCACTGCGCGGAGCCGATGCACAGCGACCGGTCGACCTCCACGTGCCAGCGGTCCCCCATCCCGCTCACGCCTCCCAGCCGGCGGGCAGGTGGATCATCTTGTGCTCCAGGTACTCCCCGTACCCCTCGGGCCCGAACTCCCGCCCCAGCCCGGAGTCCTTGTAGCCGCCGAAGGGTCCGAGCATGTCGAGGCTGAAGGTGTTCACGGAGTACGTGCCGGTGCGCACCCTGCGCGCGACGTCGATGCCGTGCTCCACGTCGGCCGTCCACACGCTGCCGCTGAGCCCGTAGTCGGAGTCGTCGGCGATGCGCACGGCCTCGGACTCGTCGCCGTAGGGCAGCAGGCAGATCACCGGGCCGAAGATCTCCTCGCGGGCGATGCGCATGGAGTTGTCGACGTCGCCGAAGAGGGTCGGCTCCACGTACCAGCCGCGCTCCATGCCCGGCGGACGGCCGCCGCCGGTGAGGATCTTGGCGCCCTCCTCCTGGCCGATGCGGATGTAGTCGAGGCTGCGCCGCTGCTGGCGCCGCGCCACCAGCGGGCCGACCTGGGTGGCCGGGTCGAGCGGGTCGCCGACCTTGAGCGCGCCGGCCGCCTGGGCCAGGGCGTCGGCGAACTCGTCGTAGCGCGAGCGCGGGAGCAGGACGCGGGTCTGGGCGACGCACGCCTGACCGTTGTTCATCCAGGCCGCGGGGACGATCCCGGCGACGGCGGTCTCCAGGTCGGCGTCCGGCAGCACCACGGCCGCCGACTTGCCGCCGAGTTCCAGCGTCACCCGGGTGAGGTTGCGCGCGGCGACCTCCATGACGCGCTTCCCGGCGGCCACGGAACCGGTGAAGGCCACCTTGTCGACGCCGGGGTGCCCGACGAGGTACTCGCTGACCTCGCGGTCGGCCGGCAGGATCGACAGCACGCCCTCGGGCAGCCCGGCCTCGCGGGCGATCTCGCCGAGCACGTAGGCGTCGAGCGGCGACTCGGGCGAGGGCTTGAGCACGACGGTGCAGCCGGCGAGCAGGGCGGGGGCGAGTTTGGCGGCCGCCACGAACTGGGGCACGTTCCAGGGCACCACGGCCGCGACGACCCCGACCGGCTCGCGCCGCACGAGGATCCGCCCGAGCACGCCGTCACGGGCCTCCTCGTGGACGAAGCCCCGCGCCACGGTGACGGCCGCGTCCCACACCATCATCGCGCCGAGCGCCTGGGCGAGGACGCTCCAGGAGTAAGGGGAGCCGTTCTGCGCGGAGATGAGCCGGGCGATCTCCTCGTGACGGGCGCCGATCGCGTCCTTGATCCTCGTCACGACCTCGATCCGCTCCTCCGGACCGAGGCGCGGCCAGGGCCCCTCGTCGAAGGCGCGGCGCGCGGCGGCGACGGCACGGTCGACGTCCGCACGCGAGGCGTGCGGCACCCGCCCGAAGACCTCCTCGGTGTGCGGCGAGACCACCTCGATGACGTCCTCGCCCAGGGGGTCGGTCAACTCCCCGCCGATGAAAAGCTGTCCGTGTTCCACGAGCTCGGTCATGGCCGACTGCCTCCTGCGGCACGGGTGTCCGGCACTTCGCCCGACGTTTTCTGACGCCCTTTCAGAACTGATATCAGTTCTAGTTATAGTGGGCAATGGCCGTGTGAGGTGTGGCGCCGGAGGGGGACGGAGGGCGGACCGATGGCTCTGACGTTCGATCACGGTGGTGGCGTGCGGTCCGTCGCGGTGCCGATCCCGGACAACCCGCTGGGCCACACGCTGGTGTACGTGGTGGACACCGGCCGGGGCCCCGTGCTGGTCGACACCGGGTGGGACGACCCGGCCTCCTGGGAGGCGCTCGCCGAGGGGCTGGCGGCGTTCGGCACCTCGCCGGGGGACGTCCACGGCGTGCTGATCACGCACCACCACCCGGACCACCACGGCCTGTCCGGGCGCGTACGGGAGGCGTCCGGCGCGTGGGTCGCGATGCACGCGGCGGACATCGCGATCGTACGGCGCACGCGCGAGGCGAGGCCGGAGCGCTGGTTCGCCTACATGGCGGCCAAGCTGGAGGCGGCCGGCGCCCCCGAGGAGCACGTGGCGCCCCTGCGCGCCGCGCGCGGCCGTACGCTGCCGGGTCTGGCGCCCGCCCTCCCGGACCGCGAGATCGTCCCCGGCGAGCTGCTCGACCTGCCCGGCCGCCGGCTGCGCGCCGTCTGGACCCCGGGGCACACCCCCGGCCACGTCTGCCTGCACCTGGAGGAGGACCACCCGGCCGGATCCCCGGGCCGCGGCCGCCTGTTCTCCGGCGACCACCTGCTCCCGGGGATCACCCCGCACATCGGCCTGTACGAGGACCCCGACGACGCCACGGTCACCGACCCGCTGGGCGACTACCTCGCCTCCCTGGAGCGCGTCGGCCGCCTCACCCCCGCCGAGGTCCTCCCCGCCCACCAGCACCCCTTCGGCGACGCCGGCGCGCGCGTCCAGGACCTCCTGGCCCACCACGAACACCGGCTCGCCTCCCTCCTCTCCCTCCTCTCCGAACCCCTCACCCCCTGGCAGCTCGCCACCCGCATGCGCTGGAACCGCCCCTGGCCCGAGATCCCCCGCGCCTCCCGCGACATCGCGGTCTCCGAAGCCGAGTCCCACCTCCGCCACCTGGTCAAGCAGGGCCGGGCAGAACCGGTCCCGGGCACCGACCCGGTGACGTACGTACGGACCGCGTGAGCGCCACCCCCGCGCTCGGCGTGACCGCCACCCCGCGCACCGCGTGACCGCCACCCCGCGCTCGGCGTGACCGCGGTCCCACCCCCCGCGTGACCGTCGTCCCACCCGGCCACCCCCCGGGTGCCCGGCTACGGGCCGGTACAGTGGCCGGGTCGTCATCACACCCGTTCGGGGGGAAGCCGGTGGGAATCCGGCGCTGACCCGCAACCGTGAGCCGTCCGTGAGGGCGGCGAGCCGGACTGCCCCGGGCGGAGCGTGACCGGCTCATGTGCGTCGGCGGCCCGCCGTCGCACCGCACCGTCGAGGTTTACGGAGCCGAGCCGCCGGGGTGTCCCGTGCTGCCCGGCTCCGCAGGGAGAGGCACCCATGAACGTCCGCCGCAGCGCCGCGGCCCTGGCCGCCGTCGCCGTGATCGGCACCGCAGCACCCGCCGTCGCCGCAGACTCGTCCCCCTCCCCGTCCCCGGTGCTGCCCTCCGGGCTCTACGGCCACACCGACCCCAAGTACGACGGCGTCTGGCGCCAGTCCCTCGCCCTGCTGGCGCAGCACACCGCGGGTGTGCGTCCCGCCGCGAAGGCGGTCGACTGGCTGGCGGGGCAGCAGTGCGCGGACGGCGCGTTCGCCGCGTTCCGCGCCGAACCGGCCCGTGCCTGCGACGCCAAGGTGATGGTCGACACCAACAGCACGGCCGCCGCCGTGCAGGCCCTCGCCGCGCTCGGCGGCCACGACTCGGCGACCGCCAAGGCCGTCACCTGGCTGAAGTCGGTGCAGAACAAGGACGGCGGCTGGGGCTACACGCCGGGCGGCCCCAGCGACACCAACTCGACCTCGGTCGTCGCCGGCGCCCTCGCCGCCACCGGCCTCAAGCCCGCCGACGTGCGCAAGGACGGCAGGCCCGGCGGCAAGTCCCCCTACGACGCCCTGCTCAAGCTCGCCCTGCCCTGCACCGGCGGCGACGCGGGCGCCGGTGCCTTCGCCTACCAGCCCGACAAGAAGGGCAAGCTCGCCGCCAACGCCGACGCGACCGCCGCCGGAGTCGTCGGCCTGCTCGGCCAGGGCCTGGCCGCCAAGCCCGCGCCCAAGGCCGGCGCCGCCGCGCACTGCACCGACTCCGGCAAGGCGACCCCCGAGCGTGCCGCCGCCAACGGCGCCTCCTACCTCGCGGGGGCCGTCGCCAAGAACGGCTACCTCACCTCCGTGCTGCCCGGCTCCACCGACCAGCCCGACTACGGCAACACCGCCGACGCGGTCGTCGCCCTCGCCGCGCAGGGCGGCGCCGCCCAGGCGCAAAAGCCCCTGAAGTGGCTGGAGAAGCACTCCGAGTCCTGGGCCAAGCAGAGCGGCCCCGCCGCCTACGCCCAGCTGATCTTCGCGGCGAACGCCACCGGCACCGACCCCCGCGACTTCGGCGGCACCGACCTCGTCGCCAGGCTCTCCGCCACCGGCCCGGCCCCGCAGTCCGCCACGAGCGAGAGCGCCAAGGCCAAGGCCGAGGACAGCGCGAAGGACGGCTCCTCCGGCTTCCACGGCTGGTGGTTCGTCGCGGCCTGCCTGGTCGCCGGCATCGGCATCGGGTTCCTGTTCAGCGGCCGGAAGAGCAGGCGGCAGCCGTGATACGCAGGCTCCGCACGCCCGCCGCGCTCCCGGCCCTGTGCACCCTGCTCGCCGCCGCCCTGCTGCTGGCGGCGGGCGCGGGCCGGGCGCAGGCCACCGGCTACCGGTACTGGTCCTTCTGGGAGCGCCAGGGCGACCACTGGACGTACGCCACCGAGGGCCCCTCCACGGCCCGTCCCGCCGACGGCGACGTCCAGGGCTTCCGCTTCGCGGTCAGCGCGGACTCCCAGGACGCGAGCAAGCCCCGCGGCACCGCCGGCTTCGCCGCGATCTGCGCCCACACCCCGGCCCGGCACGGCAGCAAACGCGTCGCGCTGGTGCTGGACTTCGGCGTCCGCGCCGACGCGCCCTCCGGCGAGACGCCCCCGGCGCCGCGCACCGTCTGCGCGCGCGTCCCGTCCGACGCGACCACGGCCGAGGCCCTCGCCGCCGTGGCGAAGCCCCTGCGCTACGACACCAACGCGCTGCTCTGCGCCATCTCCGGCTACCCGGCCAAGGGCTGCGGCGAGCAGGTCACCACCGGCGGGGACGACAAGAGCGGCGCCACGAAGAGCGCCGCGAAGAACGACGACGGCGGCGGGCCCTCCGCCGGCCTGCTGACCGGCGGTGCCGTGATCGCCGTACTGGCCGGCGCGGCCGTGTGGCAGGCCCGGCGGCGCAGGCATGGCTGAGGCGCCCGGCGTCCACCCGGGCGCCTGGTGGCTGTGGGCGCTCGCCCTGGGCACCGCCGCCACCCGCACCACCAACCCGCTCCTGCTCGCCCTGCTCCTCACCGTCTCCGCCCACGTCGTCGTGACCTGCCGCCCCGACACCCCCTCCGCCCGCTCCTACAGCGCCTTCCTCCGGCTCGCCCTGGCCGTCCTCGTCATCCGCCTCGGCTTCGCGGTCCTGCTCGGTTCGCCCATCCCCGGTACGCACGTGCTGCTCACGCTCCCCGAAGTACCGCTCCCGCACTGGGCGCAGGGCATCCGCCTCGGCGGCCGGGTGACGGCGGAGTCCGTGCTGTTCGCCCTGTACGACGGGCTGCGGCTGGCCACCCTGCTGGTCTGCGTGGGCGCCGCGAACGCCCTGGCGGCCCCCGCCCGGCTGCTCAAGTCCCTGCCCGGCGCCCTGTACGAGGCGGGCGTGGCCGTGGTCGTCGCCCTCACCTTCGCCCCGCACCTGGTCGCCGACGGCCGCAGGCTGCGCGCCGCCCGCAGGCTGCGCGGCCGCCCCGACCGCGGTGTCCGCGGCCTGCTGCACGTCGGACTGCCCGTCCTGGAGGGCGCGCTGGAGCGCTCGGTGGCGCTCGCCGCCGCGATGGACGCCCGCGGTTACGGCCGTACCGCCGAGGTCGCGCCCGCCGTCCGCCGCACCACCGCCGCCCTCACCCTCGGCGGGCTGCTCGGCGTGTGCGCCGGCACGTACGGGCTGCTCACCGCCGAGGGCGGGACCTACGGCCTGCCCGTCCTGCTCGCCGGGGCCGCCGCCGCGCTCGCCGGGCTGTGGCTCGGCGGCCGCCGCTCCGCGCGCACCCGCTACCGCCCCGACACCTGGAACCCGCGCTCCTGCCTGGTCGCGGGCTCCGGCGCGGCGGTCGCCGCGCTGCTGGTCCTCGCCGCCTCCCGGGCCCCGCAGGCCCTGCACCCCGGTGTGGTCCCGCTCGTCGCCCCCGCCCTTCCCCTGTGGCCAGCCGCGGCCGTACTGCTCGGCCTGCTCCCGGCCTTCGCCGCGCCCGTGCGCCGCCTGCCGGAGGAGCCGTCGTGATCCGCTTCGAGGACGTCTCCGTGACCTACGACGGAGCCGCCGAACCCACCGTCCAGGGCGTCGACTTCGAGGTGCCCGAGGGCGAACTCGTGCTGCTCGTCGGGCCGTCCGGCGTCGGCAAGTCCACCGTGCTCGGCGCGGTGAGCGGGCTGGTGCCGCACTTCACCGGCGGCACCCTGCGCGGCCGGGTCACCGTCGCCGGCCGCGACACCCGCACCCACAAGCCGCGCGAACTCGCCGACGTGGTCGGCACGGTGGGCCAGGACCCGCTGTCCCACTTCGTCACGGACACCGTGGAGGACGAACTCGCCTACGGCATGGAGTCGCTGGGCCTCGCCCCGGACGTCATGCGGCGCCGCGTGGAGGAGACCCTGGACCTGCTGGGCCTCGCCGACCTGCGCGGCCGGTCCATCGCCACGCTCTCCGGCGGCCAGCAGCAGCGGGTCGCGATCGGCTCGGTCCTCACCCCGCACCCGCAGGTCCTGGTCCTGGACGAGCCGACCTCCGCCCTCGACCCGGCCGCCGCCGAGGAGGTCCTGGCCGTGCTCCAGCGGCTGGTGCACGACCTCGGTACGACGGTCCTGATGGCCGAGCACCGCCTGGAGCGGGTCGTGCAGTACGCCGACCAGGTCGTCCTGCTGCCCTCCCCGGGCGCGGCCCCCGTCCTGGGCGGCCCCGCCGAGATCATGGCGACCTCGCCGGTGTTCCCGCCGGTGGTGGACCTCGGCCGCCTGGCGGGCTGGTCACCGCTCCCGCTCACCGTCCGCGACGCCCGCCGCCGGGCGACGGACCTGCGCACCCGCCTGGCCGGCCACGAAGGCGCCCCCACCCGGCCCGCGTCCGCCGCCGCGCCCCCCGCACGCCCCGCCGTCCCCGCACCGCGCACCCCCCGTCCGGGCCCCCGCCTGCGGCTCCGCCCGCGCAAGCGGCCCGACGCCGGCACCCCCGCCACCACGCCCGCCACCGCCACGCCCGCCGCGGACGTCCCGCCCGTCGCCGAAGTCCGCTCGCTCGCCGTGCGCCGGGGCGCGGTACGAGCGCTGCGCCGCGTGGACCTCACCGTCGCCCCCGGCGAGACCGTCGCCCTGATGGGCCGCAACGGCGCCGGCAAGTCCACCCTGCTCGGCTCGCTCGTCGGCCTCGTCGAGCCCTCGGCAGGGCAGGTCCGCGTGGGCGGGGCCGTCCCGCACCGCACCCCGCCGCGCGAGCTGGTGCGCCGCGTGGGCCTGGTCCCGCAGGAGCCGCGCGACCTGCTGTACGCCGACACGGTCGCCGCCGAGTGCGCGGCGGCCGACCGGGACGCGCAGGCCGCGCCCGGCACCTGCCGCGCCCTGGTCAGCGAGCTGCTGCCGGGCGTGGGCGACGGCACGCACCCCCGGGACCTGTCCGAGGGGCAGCGCCTGGCGCTCGCGCTCGCCGTCGTGCTGACCGCCCGGCCCCCGCTGCTGCTCCTGGACGAGCCGACCCGCGGGCTGGACTACGGCGCGAAGGCCCGCCTGGTCGCGGTGCTGCGCGCGCTCGCCGCCGAGGGCCACGCGATCGTGCTGGCCACGCACGACGTGGAACTGGCCGCCGAGCTCGCCCACCGGGTGGTCCTGCTCGCCGAGGGCGAGGTGATCGCCGACGGCCCCACCGCCGAGGTGGTCGTCTCCTCCCCCTCCTACGCCCCCCAGGTGACGAAGATCCTCGCCCCGCAGCGGTGGCTCACGGTCGCCCAGGTCCGTGAGGCGCTGGGAGGAGTACGCACGTGAAGCCGCCCGCCGGCAGCGACGCGCAGGCGCGGGCCGTGCGCCTGGGTCCCCGCTCCACCGCCACTCTCCTGCTCGTGAGCGCGGTCGGGGTGGCCGCCTTCACCTGGCCGTTCCTCGCGCCGCCCGCCTCGCAGCTCAGCGCCCACGCCCAGGACGCGCCCTGGCTCTTCGCGGGTCTGCTGGTGCTGCTGGTCGCGGTCGTCACGGCGACGATCTCCGAGTCGGGCCTCGGCCCGAAGGCGGTGGCGATGCTCGGCGTGCTGGCCGCGGCCGGGGCCGCCCTGCGCCCGATCGGGGCGGGCACCGCGGGCCTGGAACCCATGTTCTTCCTGATGGTGCTGAGCGGCCGCGTGCTCGGGCCGGGCTTCGGCTACGTGCTCGGCTCGGTGACGATGTTCGCCTCCGCGCTGCTCACCGGGGGCGTGGGCCCCTGGATGCCGTTCCAGATGGTGGCCATGGGGTGGTTCACGATGGGCGCGGGCCTGCTGCCGGGCCCCGACCGCCTGCGCGAGCGCGCGGAACTGGCGCTGCTCGCGGTCTACGGCTTCCTCGCCGCGTTCGCGTACGGCACCGTCATGAACCTCGCGGGCTGGCCCTTCATGGGCGCCCTCGCCTCCTCCATCGCCTTCGACCCGCACGCGGGCGTGCCCGCCAACCTGGCCCGCTTCGTCGCGTACTGCCTGGCCACCTCGCTGGGCTGGGACCTCGGCCGGGCCGTCGTCACCGTCGTGCTGACCCTGGTCGTGGGCCCGGCGGTGCTCAGGGCGCTGCGCCGGGCCACCCGGCGGGCCGCGTTCGAGGCGCCGGTCGCCTTCGACGGCCCCGGCGCGTGACGTCCGCACCACCACAGCGTCATCGGGCGGGGACGGTCGGTGAGGGCGCCGGTGAAGCGGCCCACATGACGTGGGTCACCTACGAAGGCGGGTCGTAGCCGGACGGCCGTGGCATGGACCCGACATTGCCCGTGCCCACCTGGGGTTTGAGAGCCGGCTCACACGCACGACCACCGCCGCGTATGCGAACACAACTAGTAAAAGGGGTGTTTGCGGACGGATTTCGCGGCTGCTTCTCTGGACGACGTCGCCGGGCACCGCCGATCACGGCAGGCCCGCGACTCCCCGTCCCCGAGGCAAGAGGTTCTCCGTGTCCGTCTCCTTCATCCGCCGCATCGCCGCCCCGAAGAAGGCCCTCACCACCGCCGCCGTGGCCGCCGCCACCGTCGGCATGGCCCTCACGTCGGCCCCCGCCCACGCGGCCCCGGCCCACTCGGCCGCCGACGCCAAGACGGTCGCGCACAAGATGATCCCGGACGCCGCGCAGTTCAACGCCTTCAGCCACATCGTCGAGCGCGAGAGCGGCTGGAACGTCAACGCCACCAACGCCTCCTCCGGCGCCTACGGCCTGGTCCAGGCCCTGCCGGGCTCGAAGATGGCCTCGGCCGGCGCCGACTGGAAGACCAACGCCCAGACCCAGATCAAGTGGGGCCTGGACTACATGAAGTCCCGCTACGGCAGCCCGGTCGGCGCCTGGAACTTCTGGCAGGCCAACGGCTGGTACTGATCGCCGTACCGGCCGGAGAACCCGGCTTGAGCCACCTCACGGCACTCGTGGAGGCGGCGGCCCCCGATCCCCTGGGCCGCCGCCTTCGCCGTGTCCGCGCCCGGCGCCCTCGGCCGGGTCTGCTTTTCTGGTGCGATGACGACGCAGCCCCCGCCGGACGGCGCGCGCGCACCTGACCCCGAGGCCCGCGGACTGCCCCTGGTCATCGTGCTGCTGGGGCTGACCGTGGTCAGCGGGATCATCGACGCGGTCAGCTATCTGGGCCTCGGGCACGTCTTCACCGCCAACATGACCGGCAACGTGGTCGTCCTCGGCTTCGCCGCCGCCGGGGCGCCCGGCTTCACCGTGACGCACACCGCCGCCTCCCTCGCCGCGTTCCTGCTGGGCGCGGTGGCCGGCGGGCGGGTCGCGGCACGCTTCGGCGGCGGCTCGCGCCGCGCCTGGGCCCGCGGCACGCTGGCCGCCGAGGCGGTCCTGGTCGGCGCGTCGGCCGCCATCGCCCACGCCGCTCCGGGCGCCCGCGGCACGGCGTACGCCCTGATCGTGCTGACGGCCTTCGCGATGGGCCTGCGCAACGCCACGGTGCGCAAACTGGGCGTGCCCGACCTCACCACCACCGTGCTCACCATGACCCTGACCGGGCTCGCCTCCGACTCCCGCGCGGGCGGCGGCTCCGGCCGCCGCTCCCCGCGCCGCACCGCGGCCGTGGTCGCGATGCTCGCGGGCGCCGTGCTCGGCGCCTGGCTGGTGGTCCGCGGGCACCTGGCCACCGCGCTGCTGATCGCGGCCGCGGCGACCGGAGTCCTGGCGGTGGCGACTTCAGGCCGTGAGTGACCCACCGTCCGGAGGTCACGGCGAGCGCGCCGGTCAGGTACGGGTGACCCGCAGTTCCTTCACGCCGTTGATCCACGCCGACCGCAGTCTGCGCGGGTCGCCCGCCAGGCGCAGGCCGGGCATGGCGTCGGCGACGGCGTTGAAGATGAGGTCGATCTCCAGGACGGCCAGGGACTTGCCGAGGCAGTAGTGCGGGCCCCCGCCGCCGAAGCCGAGGTGCGGGTTGGGGTCGCGGGTGATGTCGAAGGCGTCCGGGTCCTCGAAGACGTCCGGGTCGTGGTTGGCGGAGGCGTAGAACAGGCCGACCCGCTCGCCCTGGCGGATCCGTGCGCCGCCGAGTTCGGTGTCCCGCGTGGCGGTGCGCTGGAAGGCGTTGACCGGTGTCGCCCAGCGGACGATCTCCTCGGCGGTGGTGGCCGGGCGCTCCCGTTTGAACAGGTCCCACTGGCCGGGGTGGGTGAGGAAGGCGTGCATGCCGTGGGTGATGGCGTTGCGGGTCGTCTCGTTGCCGGCCACCGCGAGCATCAGCACGAAGAAGCCGAACTCGTCGGAGTTCAGGTTGCCTTCGTCCTCGGCCGCCACCAGCGTGGTCACGATGTCGTGGGCAGGGCACCGCTTGCGCTCCGCGGCCATGTTCATGGCGTAAGCGATGATCTCGGCGGCGGACTGCGCGCCGGCCTCCTCGGTGATCGCGTACTCGGGGTCGTCGTAGGCGATCATGCGGTTGGACCAGTCGAATATCTTCGCCCGGTCCTCCTGGGGCACTCCGATCAGCTCGGCGATGGCCTGGAGGGGCAGTTCGCAGGCGACCTGGGTGACGAAGTCGAACGGCCCGGACCGCGCGCGGGCGCCGGCGACGATGGCGTGGGCGCGGTCGCGCAGCCGTTCCTCCAGCGCCCGTATGGCGCGCGGGGTGAAGCCGCGCTGCACGATCTGGCGCACCCGGGTGTGTTCCGGCGGGTCCATGTTGAGCAGGATCAGCCGCTGTGCGTCGATCGCGTCGCGCTGGATGTGCTCGTTGAAGCGGATGATGGCGGTGTTGCGGGTGGAGGAGAAGATCTCGGGGTGCGTGGAGACGTACTTGACGTCCGCGTGCCGGGTGACGGCCCAGTAGCCGTCGTCCGCGAAGCCGGCCAGCCCGTGCGGCTGGGCGATCCAGCGCACCGGCTCGGTGCGGCGCAGCCCGGCGAACTCCGGGAGGGGCACGCGCTGGTGCAGCAGGTCGGGGTCGGTGAGGTCGAACCCGTCGGGCAGCGCGGGATCGGGCATGGCGACTCACTCCCACCACTATGCGGCCGCCACGGCGACACCGTTGCCTGACGGCCCATCAGGAATTGCGGTGAAGGTAGTAACGGGTTCCAGAAGTCGCAAGAGCCGCGACGGCGTCAATCGCGTGCGGAACTCGTGCGGATGCGCAGATCAAGTCTTCTGGCGCTGCACGCCCCTTGCGGCAGTGGACACGGTGTCAGCAGACTGCACAGAGAACTAGAACGCGTACTAGTTCTGCGTGGCGGGTGGCCGGGACGCCCGCGCCGCGCGGGTCGACCGAGGAGAGGACGCACCCCCCATGGCCGCGGAACCCGTGATCGTCGAAGCCGTACGCACCCCGATCGGCAGGCGCGGCGGCGCGCTCGCCAACCTGCACCCCGCCTACCTTCTGGGCGAGACCTACCGGGAGATCCTCGGCCGCACCGGCATCCCCGCCGACTGCGTCGAGCAGGTCGTCGGCGGCACGGTGACCCACGCCGGCGAACAGTCCATGAACCCCGCGCGCACCGCCTGGCTGGCCATGGGACTCCCCTACGAGACGGCGGCCACCACCGTCGACTGCCAGTGCGGCTCCTCCCAGCAGGCGAGCCACCTGGCCGCCAACATGATCGCGGCGGGCGTCATCGACGTCGGGATCAGCTGCGGCGTGGAGTCCATGTCCCGCGTCCCGCTCGGCTCCGGCTCCAAGCACGGCCCCGGCAAGCCCTTCCCCGACGAGTGGAACGTCGACCTGCCCAACCAGTTCGAGGCCGCCGAGCGCATCGCCCGCCACCGCGGCCTGACCCGCGAGGACGTCGACTCACTCGGCCTGCTCTCCCAGGAGCGCGCCGCCGTCGCCTGGTCCGAGGAGCGCTTCAAGCGGGAGACCTTCGCCGTGCAGGTCCCCACCACCGAGGACGAGCAGCGGGCCGGGCAGGGCATGTGGCGCCTGGTCGACCGCGACGAGGGCCTGCGCGACACCTCGATGCAGGCCCTGGCAGGCCTGAAGCCCGTCATGCCCCGTGCCATCCACACGGCGGGGAACTCCTCGCAGATCTCCGACGGCGCGGCGGCCATCCTGTGGGCGTCCAAGAGGATGGCGCGCGCCCTGAAACTGCGGCCCAGGGCGCGGATCGTCGCGCAGGCCCTGGTCGGCGCCGACCCCCACTTCCACCTCGACGGCCCGATCGACGCGACCAGGGCGGTGCTCGGCAAGGCGGGCATGTCCCTGAATGACATCGACCTCGTCGAGATCAACGAGGCCTTCGCCTCGGTGGTGCTGAGCTGGGCCCGCGTCTTCGGGCAGGACCTGGGGAAGGTCAACGTCAACGGCGGCGCGATCGCGCTCGGCCACCCGGTCGGGGCGACGGGCGCCCGCCTCATCACCACGGCCCTGCACGAACTGGAGCGCACCGACAAGGAGTTCGCGCTCATCACGATGTGCGCGGGCGGCGGCCTGGCCACCGGGACGATCATCCAGCGGCTCTGACGTCGGACAGCCGCACCGGGACGCCGCTGTCCTCGTTCCCGGGCGGCGGTGCGGGGCGGTGGGCGTGCGGGCCCTGGAGGACGTACGTCAGCGCGAAGCCGGCGCCCACGACCAGTGCGCCGCCGACCGCGTCCAGGACCCAGTGGTTGCCGGTGGCCACGATGGCGGAGACCGTGAAGAGGGGGTGGAGCAGGCCGAGGGCCTTCATCCACCACCTCGGCGCGGCGACCGCGACGACCACACCGCACCACAGGGACCAGCCGAAGTGCAGGGACGGCATCGCGGCGTACTGGTTGGTGAGCGCGGTCAGCGCTCCGTAGTCCGGCTTGGAGAAGTCCTGGACGCCGTGGACGGTGTCGACGACGCCGAAGCCGGGCAGCAGGCGGGGCGGGGCGAGCGGGAAGAGCCAGAAGCCGGTCAGGGCGAGCAGTGTGGCGAAGCCGAGGGCCGAGCGGGCCCAGCGGTAGTCGACCGGGCGGCGCCGGTACAGCACCGCGAGGACCGCCATCGGGACCACGAAGTGGAAGGACTCGTAGTAGAAGTCGAAGAAGTGGCGCAGCCAGCCGGTCCGGGCCACGGCGTGGTTGACGGCATGCTCGATGTCGATGCGCAGGAAGCGCTCGAGCGAGAGGATCTCGTGCCCGTGCCGCTCGGCCCGGGCCCGGCCGCCCGCGCCGGAGCCGCCGGTGGCGGCGAGGCGCACCTGCTGGTAGGCGGCGTAGGTGACGCGGATCAGCAGCAGCTCGAGGAGCAGGTTCGGGCGGGTTAAGGCGCGGCGCGGGAAGGGCGGCAGCGGCACGTGCCGGAAGCGGGCCGGGGCGGGGGGCGCGTACGCCGTCGGGACCGGTGACCGGTAGAGCTGCGAGGTGCGGGACAGGAAGGGCACGGCCGTGGCGGCGGCGAGGGCGGCCAGCAGCACGACGTTGTCCCGCAGGGGGTCCATGGCGGCGACGTTGGGCAGCAGCATCTTCGCGGGCAGCGTCATGACCAGGACGACGGCGACCGGCCAGACGTACCGGTCCGAGGCGCGGCGGCCGACGCGGCCGACGACGGCGAGCAGCACCCACAGCAGCTGGTGCTGCCAGGCGGTGGGAGAGACGGCGATCGCGGCGCAGCCGGTGACGGCCACGGCGAGGAGGAGCTGCCCGTCGCGGGCGTAGCGCACGGCGCGGCGCAGGCCGAGGACGGCGACAGCGGTGCCGAGGGCCAGGAAGAGGCCGATCTCCAGCGGGCCGGTGAGGCCGAGGCGGAGCAGGGCGCCGTGCAGGGACTGGTTGGCGAGGCCGTCGGCGCGGCCGCCCAGGCCCACGCCCGCCAGGTGGTGGACCCAGTAGGTGTGGGAGTCGTGCGGCAGCGCGGCCCAGGCGAGCGCGGTGCAGGCGGCGAAGGTGACGCCGGTGGAGGCGGCGGCCTTCCTGCGGTCGGTGAGCCACAGCAGGGGCGCGAAGAGCAGCACCGTCGGCTGGAGGGCGGCCGCGAGGCCGATCAGGACGCCGCTGGTGCGCCGGCCGCGTACGGCGAAGCAGCCGAGGAGGACGAGCAGGACGGGGATGATGCTCGTCCGGCCGAGCCAGAAGGCGTCGCGCACGGGCAGCGACAGCACGAGCAGGCTGATCGCGACGGGCGTGGCGAGCAGCGCGGTGCGGCGGCCGACGGGCTGGGGCAGGGCGCGGACGGCGATCACGCCGAGCGCGACCACGAGCAGCAGGGTGCCGAAGATCCATCCCCAGCCGAGGGCCTGTTCGGCGGCCTTGGTGAGCGGTTTGAGGACGAGACCGGCGAAGGGGGTGCCGGTGAAGCGGGTGGAGTCGTAGAGCGAGCCCTTGACGTGCAGGACGCCGCTGGGCCCGACCCAGGTCTCCAGGTCGGTCAGCCGGTCGCCGCGCGGGGTGGCGAGGACGACGGCCACCTGCCGCAGGGCGAGGATCCCGGCGATCAGCCAGAGCCCGAGTCTGGCCGCGCGCAGCCGCCCTCCGGCCGGGCCCCTGACGGTCGCCGCGGCGAACGCCGCCGCCGGTGCTCCACTGTGATCCGCATCCGCCACGCCTCGCCGGCCTCCCGCCCCGTATGTCCCCGTGCGTCCCGTACGCCGGTGTTCTCCCGTGTTCTCCTGCGAACCCTATGGGGCTCGCACCTCCTGCGGACGAAGACGCGGGCAACCCCCGCCTCACCTGTCGTCCGCCCGTCTTTGTCCGGATGACGGCCCTGCGGGGACGGCGTCCGGGGCCGGGCGCGGGGCACACAGAGGCCGTGGTTGCGCCCCGGGGACGCGAGAAGGATCACAGCGGCTGCCCGGGAATCGCGTCCGGGAACGGCCGGACGTACCTGCGTATCCGGCATTTAGGTGCAGTACGCATCGACTTGCGTACGCCACGTAAGCGCACCTTGCACTCGTATGGTCGATTTTCGGCCTGCCCCGGTGCCGCCGTGCGCGGGCCACCCGGTCCGCCCGCCGGCGCCGTCGCGCGGACCGCGTCCCTGTCCCCGTCGAAAGGTAGGCGAGCGAGTCTTGTCGGCCGCCACAGTCACCGCTCCCCGATCCGTCTCCCTCACCAAGGACCGCCACCGACCCGGCGGCGCCACCGTCACCGACCCGGCGCTCGTCAGGCGGGCCGTCAAGGCCGCCGCGCTGGGCAACGCGATGGAGTGGTTCGACTTCGGTGTCTACAGCTACATCGCGGTGACCCTGGGCAAGGTCTTCTTCCCCTCCGGCAACCCGACGGCGCAGCTGCTGTCCACCTTCGGCGCCTTCGCCGCCGCCTTCCTGGTCCGCCCGCTGGGCGGCATGGTCTTCGGGCCGCTCGGCGACCGCGTCGGCCGCCAGAAGGTGCTGGCCGTCACCATGATCATGATGGCCGCGGGCACCTTCGCCATCGGCCTGATCCCGTCCTACGCCTCGATCGGCGTCGGCGCCCCGCTGCTCCTGCTCGCAGCCCGGCTGGTGCAGGGCTTCTCCACCGGCGGCGAGTACGCCGGCGCGTCCACGTTCATCGCCGAGTACGCGCCCGACCGGCGGCGCGGCTTCCTCGGCAGCTGGCTGGAGTTCGGCACGCTGGCCGGCTACATCGGCGGCGCGGGCCTGGTGACCCTGATGACGGCGCTGCTCTCCGACGCCGACCTGCTCACCTGGGGCTGGCGCGTGCCGTTCCTGATCGCCGGCCCCATGGGCGTCATCGGCCTCTACCTGCGGCTGCGCCTGGAGGAGACCCCGGCGTTCGCGGCCGAGGTGGAGAAGGCCGAGGCGAGCCGCCCCAAGGTGCCGCTGCGCGAGATGGTCGCCGGCCAGTGGAAGGCGCTGCTGCTGTGCATGGGCCTGGTCCTGGTCTTCAACGTCACCGACTACATGCTGCTGTCGTACATGCCGAGCTACCTGACCAGTGAGCTGCACTACGACGAGACGCACGGCCTGCTGGTGGTGCTCGGCGTGATGGCGCTGATGATGGTCGTCCAGCCGTTCGCCGGCGCGCTGACCGACCGGGTCGGCCGCCGCCCGGTGATCGCGGCCGGCTGCGCGGGCTTCCTGTTCCTGTCCGTCCCGGCCCTGCTGCTGATCCGCCAGGGCAGCCTGGCCGCGGTGGGCCTCGGCATGGCCGCGCTGGGCCTGCTGCTGGTGTGCTTCACCGCGGCGATGCCGGCCGCCCTGCCCGCCCTGTTCCCGACCCGGGTGCGCTACGGCTCGCTGTCGATCGGCTTCAACGTCTCCGTGTCGCTGTTCGGCGGCACGACCCCGCTGGTGGTCACCGCCCTGATCGGCGTGACCGGCAACATGATGATGCCCGCCTACTACATGATGGCGGCGGCCGTGATCGGCGGCTTCGCGGTCTGGCGCATGGCCGAGTCGGCGGGCCGCCCGCTGCCGGGTTCCGCTCCCTCGCTGGAGCGGGCGCCGGGCGACCCGGCGTAATTCCCTGACAGCGCTCATGCGCCGGGCTATGTTCGTGGCGGATCCAGTTAGCGGAGCTAACTAGGCATACGAAAGGCTTGGTGCATGAGCGACTCGCAGCTCTGGGACGACGTCGACGCCTACTTCACCGCCCTGCTCGCCCCCGAGGACGAAGCGCTTCGGGCGGCGCTGCGCGACAGCGACGCCGAGGGCCTGCCGCACATCAACGTCGCGCCGACCCACGGCAAGCTCCTCCAGCTCCTCGCCGAGATCCAGGGCGCTCGCACCGTCCTGGAGATCGGCACCCTCGGCGGGTACAGCACCATCTGGCTGGCCCGCGCCCTCCCCGCCGACGGCGGCAGACTCGTCTCCCTGGAGTACGACGCCCACCACGCCGACGTGGCCCGCCGCAACCTCGCGCGGGCCGGCCTGGACCGGATCGCCGAGGTACGGGTGGGCCCGGCCCTGGAGTCGCTGCCCAAGCTCGCCGACGAGAACCCGCCCCCCTTCGACCTGGTCTTCATCGACGCCGACAAGGTCAACAACCCGCACTACGTGGAGTGGGCGCTCCGGCTGACCCGCACCGGCAGCCTGATCGTCGTGGACAACGTCGTACGCGGCGGCCACGTGACCGACGCGGGCGGCGCCGACCCGAGCGTGCGGGGCACCCGGGCGGCGCTGGAGCTCATCGCGGAACACCCGCGCCTGACGGGCACGGCGATCCAGACGGTGGGCGTCAAGGGCTACGACGGGTTCGCGCTGGCACGGGTACTGGCGTAGGACGCGGCGGCCGCCCTCACGCGCCTCGTCGCCGTCACGCCTCTCGGCGCTCCGCCTCGTCGCCCACGCGCCTCGTGGCCCTCACGTCTCGTGGTAGAAGCCCACGTTGATGCTGCGCGGGCTGGTGCGGTCGCGTACGACGATCTCGCCGGCGCCGCCGCGGGGCAGCGTGACGGTGCCGCCGTAGGCGAGGGGCTGGGCGTACTCGCCCACCGTGAGCAGGACCTCCGAGGACGGGTCCGGCTGGGAGCCGCGCAGCCAGGTGACCTGCCAGACACCGTCCTGTCCGCACACGAACTCCAGGTGCACCCGGGACACGAACAGCCAGTCGTCGGGCGTCACCAGCCGGCACACGGCCCGGTCCCGGCCAACCCGCAGCACGGAGCCCGGGGCGCTGGGCGCGTCGGCCATCAGCATGCCGGCCGTGGCGCCCGCGTCCGTCCCGGAGACGGAGGCCATGGTCAGTTCGAGCACGAGCGTTCCCCCTGTGGCTTGCCTGTGCGGCGAACGACCCGAGTGCCGTACCGCCGCCGCATGATAAAACGCCCGGCCGGGTCCCGTCCGGCACAATGGAGGCATGACCGAGCGAAAGCCACCCGGTGTTCCGTTCGAGTCCTGGGCCGACAAGCAGATCCGTGACGCCCAGGCGCGCGGCGAGTTCGACCGCCTGCCCGGCGCGGGCAGACCCCTGCCGGGCGACACGTCGTACGAGGAACTGTGGTGGGTCAAGCGGAAGATGGCCCGCGAGGGCCTCTCCGTCCTGCCCCCGACGCTCGCGCTGCGCAAGGAGGCCGAGGACGCGCTGGCAGCGGCCCGGGCCGCCCCCACGGAGCCGATGGTCCGCAAGATCATCGCGGACATCAACACCAAGATCCTCGACATGATGCTCAAGCCGCCCCCGGGGCCCCCGCTGGGCCTGAAGCGGTACGACGTCGAGGAGATCGTCCGCGACTGGCGCGAGCAGCGGGAGCGACGGGAACGGCGGGAGCAGGGGGAACGGCGCGAGCGGCGCCGGGCGGCGGGTTAGCCCATGGGCGCCAGGTGCTCGGCGAGTTCGCGGTAGTCCCGCAGGGCGAGCCGCAGGCGTTCGGTGTCCGTGCCGTCCTCCTGCCAGGCGCTGCGCAGGGTGCGCCGCCGCCGGGTGAGCGCCTCGGTGTACCGCGTGACCAGCTCGCCCACGGCCTGGTCCGCCTCCTCCACGGCCTCCCGCGGCGAGTCCACGAACCCGGCCAGGGCCCTGTGCAGCCGCGCTCCGTACTTCTCCCACTCGTCCTGGGAGAGCAGCGGGGCGGGGCCGTGGCTCGCCCCGCCGGTGTCCGCCGCCCGGTCCCCGGGGAGCTCGCGGCCTCCAGCGGCCTCGCGGCCCAGGGCGGTCTCGCGAGCCGGGGCGGCCTCGCCGCCCAGGGCAGTCTCGCGAGCCGGGGCGGCCTCGCGGGCCGGGGCGACTCCATGGCCGACGGCGGCTTCGCCGGTCGGGGCGGCCCCGCCGGTCGAGGTGCCCCTGCTGGTCGAGGCGGTCCCGCGGTCCGCGCGGGCCTCCCGGCCGGGCTCGGCCCCGAGCGGCGCGGGCGCGGCCCGCTCGCCGGTCGCGGGCCCGGCGCCCGCTCCGGCGTCCCCTGGCCTGCCGGCCACGTCGGCCACGCCCGTCCCGCCGGTCGAGTCCGTCCCACCGGCCACGCCCGTCCTGCCGGTCGGGTCCGTCGCGCCGGACACGCCCGTCCGGCCGGTCTCGCCGGTCTCCTTGCTCATGCCGGTCACGCCGGCCTCCCCGGGGTCGCCGGCGCCGTCCGGGGCGCCGGTGCTGTGCGTCCTGTCGGGCATGGCGTCAGCTCTCCTTGGCCTGGCGGCGGTTGAGGGCCCAGGGCAGGTGGGACGAGTGGCCGTTCCGTTCGGCGCGGTGCGTGGACGCGGTGCGCTCGGCCGGGGCGGCGCCGGCGTGGGCCGGGGTGAGCAGTTCCTCGAAGAGGGCGCGGGCCTCGACCAGCGCGGCGCGCAGTTCCTCGGTGCTCGCGCCGCTCTCGGGGGCGCCGTCCGCGGGCGCGTGCGCGGCGCGGTGGACGCGGCGGTAGCCGTGGACGTGGTGGCCGTGGTGCACGGACAGCGCGTCGAGTTGCTCCTCGTACTGCCCGTCGTGCGGGAACCCCCGCGCCCCGGCCAGCTCGGCGAGCAGCCGGTCCGCCTCGGCCACGGCCTCCCGCGGCGAGTCGACGAACCGCTCCTGCACGGCCGTCCAGCGCGCCTCGAACCGCTCGCGCTCGCCCGCCTCCAACTCGCGTTCACGCAGGTCCCCGTGGCGCTCGACGCGCGCCGACAGCTCCCGCTCGGCGGCCTTGGTGTCGCCGTCGTGGCGGGCCACGGTCCGGTCGTACTCCGGGCCGAAGCGCCGCTTCAGGCTCCGCCCGCCGCCGTGGCCGCGGGCACGAGAGGTGAGGACGGCCGCCACCACGACGACGGCCGCCACGATCACGATCAGAGCGATGATCCAACCTGTGGACATGAGTGCCTTCCGGATGTGATCGGCCCAACCGGCCGGTTCTCCGGTCGGGTTGCCCGGAAGGTGGTCGGTAAACGGTCCGTCAAGAAAGGCGGCCGCGCCGATAATGTCCGCATGCCGACGACCGCCGCCCCGTGGACCGTGGCCCCCGAGCCGTACGACTCCCCCGTCGCCGCCGCGCTCTGGCGGGCGTACTACACCGAGGTCAGCGACCGCTGGTACCTGCTGCACGAGGGCCGGCGCACCGACCCGGCCGAGCTGGAGCGGGAGATCGCCGCCCGCACCGGCGCCGAACTGGCCCCGCCGCGCGGCCGGTTGCTGGTCGCCCGGTACGGCGGGGAGCCGGCCGGGACGGCGGGCGTACGGCTGCTGGACCCGGCGACGGCCGAACTCACCCGTGTCTTCCTGCACCCCGGCGTGCGCGGCCGGGGCGGCGCCGCACTGCTGGTCGGCGCGGCCGAGGACGCGGCCCGCTCGCTCGGCGCCACGCGCGTCATCCTGGACACCCGCGGCGACCTGGTGGAGGCCCGCGCGCTGTACGCCCGGCTCGGCTACGCGGAGACCGCGCGGCACAACGACGACCCGTACGCCGAGCACTGGTTCACCAAGAGCCTGCGCCCGGCGTGAGGCCCGCGAGGTTCAGGGCAGGCGGGTCACCGCGCGCTCGTCGTGGGGGCGTTCGGCGTCGGAGCCGCACAGCTCGCCGGTCAGCTCCCGCACCAGCTGGACGAGGTCGGTCGGCCGGTCGGGCCCCCACCAGTCGCCGAGCAGTTCGGCCAGCGACTCCTCCCGGGCGTGCGCGAGCCGGTCGGCGACCTCGTGGCCCCGCTCGGTCAGCACCATGTCCAGGCCCCGCCGCTCGCCCAGGCGCCGCTCCTCGACCTGGCGGGCGGCCTCGATGATGACGTTCAGCGGTACCGAGCTGCGCTCGGTCAGCACGCCGGGCTCCACCCAGCCGTACTTCTTCATCCGCAGCAGCAGCCAGCTCGCCGCGGGCTTGAGGTCGTAGCCGGCCCGCTCGGTGATGCTGCGGTAGATCTCGCGCCGCCCCTCCCGGGTACCCAGCACGGACAGCGCGCGGCACACCTCGTCGTAGGAGGACCGCTCGACCGGGTTGGTGGCGTAGGTCTCGGAGACGTCGGGGGCCGTCACCGAGCCGCGCAGCCTGTCCTCCTTGAGGAACCAGGCCAGTACGAAGCCGAGCAGGGCGACCGGGGCGGCGTAGAGGAAGACGTCGGTGATGGATGAGGCGTAGGCGTGCAGGGCCGCGGGGCGCAGCGCGGCGGGCAGCGCGCCGATCCCGCGCGGGTCGGCCTTCAGGGCGTCCGCCGAGACCCCGGGCGGCAGCGGCACGCCCCTGAACGCGGCGGCGAGCTTGTCGCCGAGGCGGCTCGCGAAGACCGTACCGAAGATCGCCACGCCGAAGGAGGCGCCGATGGAGCGGAAGAAGGTGGCGCCGGAGGTGGCGACGCCCAGGTCCTCGTAGCTGACCGCGTTCTGCACGATGAGCACCAGGACCTGCATGACCAGGCCGAGGCCGAGGCCGAACACGAAGAAGTAGCCGCTCATCGCGGCGGTGGAGCTGTGCTCGTCGAGCCGGTGCAGCAGGAGCAGGCCGATCGTGGTGACGGCGGTGCCCGCGAGGGGGAACACCTTCCAGCGGCCGGTGCGGCTGACGATCTGCCCGGAGCCGGTGGAGGCGAGCAGCATGCCGAACACCATCGGCAGCATGTGCACACCGGACAGGGTCGGCGAGATGCCCCGGACGACCTGGAGGAACGTGGGCAGGTAGGTCATCGCGCCGAACATCGCGAAGCCGACGATGAAGCTGATCACCGCGGAGAGGGTGAAGGTGCGGACGCGGAACAGTTTGAGCGGCAGTACGGGTTCGGCCGCCCCGCGCTCCACGGCCACGAACGCCACCGCGAGCAGCACCCCCAGCACCGCCAGGGCGATGATCTGCGGAGAGGCCCAGGCCCAGGTGGTGCCGCCGAGCGAGGCGACCAGCACCAGGCAGGTGGCGACCGAGGCGATGAGCAGGGTGCCGAGGTAGTCGATGACGTGCCGCCGCGTCCTGACCGGGATCTTCAGGGCGGCGGCGATCACGGCGAGGGCGACGACGCCGACGGGCAGGTTGACGTAGAACACCCAGCGCCAGCTGAGGTGCTGGGTGAACAGTCCGCCCAGCAGCGGCCCGAGCACGCTGGTCGCGCCGAACACCGCGCCGAACAGCCCCTGGTAGCGGCCGCGTTCGCGGGGCGAGACGACATCGCCGACGATCGCCATCGACAGCACCATCAGCCCGCCGCCGCCCAGGCCCTGGAGCGCCCGGAAGGCGATCAGCTCGGGCATGTTCTGCGCCATGCCGCACAGTGCCGAGCCGATGAGGAAGATGACGATCGCCGTCTGGAACAGTTTCTTGCGCCCGTACTGGTCACCGAGCTTGCCCCACAGCGGGGTCGCGGCGGTCGAGGCCAGCAGGTAGGCGGTGACCACCCAGGACAGGTGATCCAGTCCGCCGAGGTCGCTGACGATGGTGGGCAGCGCGGTGGACACGATGGTCTGGTCGAGGGCGGCCAGCAGCATGCCGAGCAGCAGCGCGCCGATCGACACCAGGACGTTGCCGGAGACGTGCTCCGGCTCCCCGGCGGCGGCGCCGTGCGGGGGCGGCGGCGCGGACGCCGTCCCGGTGGCGCTCGCGGTGGCGCCCGCGGGCGTGCTCCCGGCGGTGCCCTCGGTGCTGCCGTGCGCATCCCCGGCCATATCCCCGGCCATGGAGACCTCCCGACCCTCTCGTGACATCTTCCATCGTCATTGGTGTGACCCGTTATGGCCTGTTGAGTCCCCTTGGACGCGGCCATTCCGGGGGCTTCGGGGAGATGGGGTGGAGAGGATCTGCATAATCCTTGGAGATCTCACAGGTCGCGCGGTGGCGCGGGGGGACCGGGGGGAACCGCGGAGGACCGGGAGGGGACTGAACCGTGAAGGAACCCGTGGACGAGGAGCCGAGGGGGCACGTCTGCCCGGAGTGCGGGGCGCCCCGGGACGCCGGCAGCACGCCGTCGTGCGCCTGCGGACAGCGCGCGGCGGACGCCCTGCGCGACACCCGCACCGCGGAGGCGGCCGCGGCGGAGGACTTCGACCCGCTGCGGATACGGCCGTACGTCGACATCGAGGGCGGCGGGGCGGGAGCCGGGGGTACGGAAGCTGTTCCGGGGGCCGAGGGCACCGGCGGTGCCGCTGGTGCCGGGCGGCCGGCTGCCGTATCCGAGTCCGCGGCCGAGACCACTATGCCGCTGTCTCCGTCCGCCGGACCCGCCAGCACGGCCCCGCCGAACGCCTCGGACCTCGGCCTCTTCGAGGCGGGCGGGTCGGGTGAGCCAGGTGGGTCCAGTGAGCCACGGGAGCCACAGCCGCATGGGTCAGATGAGCTGGGTGAACCGGGTGAGTCCAGTGAGCTGGTGGGCCCGGTACCCGGCGCGGACCGGCCGGAGGAGGCCTGGCGTCCCGCCGACGAGGAGCCCGCGGGCCGTGGACGCCGGCCCGCCGCCCTGCTCGCCGTGTCCGGCGGAGTGGTGGCGGTGGTGACGGCGGCGGGGTTCGCGACCGGGCTGTTCGCGTACAAGTCCCCGGCACGGGACGACGCGGCGCCCCAGGAGGTGCGGCAGAGCGTCCCGGACGGCCCCACGGCGGGTTCCGCGTCCGCCACGCCGACGACGACGGGGTCGCCCTCCGCGCCCTCGGCCCCGGCGAGCCGTACGGCGTCCGCGAGCGCGAGCCCCTCGCGGTCCGCGTCGGCCTCGGCGCCGGGCGCGTCACCGTCACCGTCGCGGTCGGCATCCGCGCCGGTTCCCGGGCCCACGGGGCCCACGCGCACGGCGCCGAGCGGCCGCGCCTCCGCGACGGCCACGCCCGCACCGGTCCTGCGCCTGGGCGACCGCGGCCCTGAGGTGACCGAACTCCAGGAACGCCTCGCCCAGTTGTACCTCTACACCGGCCAGGCCGACGGAGTCTTCGACTCGGACGTGCAGAACTCGGTCCGGACCTACCAGTGGGCCCGCGGCATCACCGCGGACGACCTGGGCGTGTACGGCCCGGCGACACGAGCCGCCCTCGAATCGGAAACCTCGAAGCCGTAAGCCGGCCACCTCGGCACCCTGCCGACGTGACGGCACCGCCCACGGGGACACGAGGACGGCGGCGGGGGCGCGCTACGGAGACGTGGGCGCTTAACAGAGGCGGGGCGCGTTACGGAGGCGGGGGCGCGCTACGGAGGCGAGCGGCACTCCCCGCCTCACGCCAAGTGAACCCGCAGCCCCGCGCCATCCCCCGCGTTCTCCACCCGCACGCCCGTCAGGTCCCGTACCACCGCGTCCGGGCGGTGGTACGCCGCGCGTGGGCCGACGCCGATGACGCGCATGCCCGCGGCGCGGCCCGCCGCTATCCCCGCGCCGGAGTCCTCGAAGACGAGGCAGTCGGCGGGGGCGACGCCCAGTTCGGCGGCGGCCTTGAGGAAGCCCTCGGGGTCGGGCTTGCTGGCGCCGACGGACTCGGCGGTGACGCGGACGTCGGGCAGCGCCAGCCCCGCGGCGGCCATCCGGGCCGTGGACAGGCCCACGTCGGCGGAGGTCACGAGCGCGTGGGGCAGCCCGCGCAGGGAGGCGAGGAACTCGGGCGCGCCGGGCACGGGCACCACGCCGTCCATGTCGGAGGTCTCGGCGGCGAGCATGCGCGCGTTGTCGGCGAGGTTCTGCTCCAGGGACCGGTCGGGCAGCAGCAACGCCATCGAGGCGTGCCCCTGGCGGCCGTGGACGACCTTCATCACCTCGTCGCCGTCGAGCCCGTGCAGGTCGGCCCAGCGCCGCCAGATCCGCTCGACGACGGCGTCGGAGTTGACGAGGGTGCCGTCCATGTCCAGCAGGAGGGCGCGGGCGGGGAACACGGCGGTGGCCGTCATCGGCAACTCCAAGACATGGCGGAGGGGGCACAGACGAGGGCCCCGGAGGGACAAGGCGGCCCCGCCCGCCGGTCAGGGAAAACGGGCGGGAGCCACTTTGTTTCTTCACGGTACAAAACTAGCCGGGCCTTCCGCCACCGCCCCGCCGAAGAGTTCACCCGCCGTTCGGCTCAGGCCGCGACGGCCTCGTAGAGGCTCCACACGCCGAGACCCACCATCAGCAGCGCCGCGATCTTGGTGATCAGCCCCAGCGGAACCCGCCTCATCAGGGCCTTTCCGCCGACGATGCCGAGCCCGGCCACCGCCCACAGCGCCAGCACCGCGCCGAGACCCACGGAGACCGGGTCGTCGTAGCGGGCCGCGAGGTTCGCCGTCATGATCTGGGTGAGGTCGCCGAACTCGGCGACCAGGATGAGCGTGAAACCCGTGCCCGCCACCTTCCAGAAGGACTGGTCGGCGGGCGGCCGGATCTCCCCCTCGTCGTCAGCCTTGTGCATCAGCAGCATCGCCGCGCCGCCGAGGAAGAGGACACCGGTCAGCGCGTGCACGATCCGCTGCGGGAGCAGGGTCAGCACACTGCCCGCCGCCACGGCGAGCACCACGTGCAGCAGGAAGGCGGCGGCGACACCGGCGAAGACGTACGAGGCGCGGTAGCGGGTGCCGAGCACGAGCCCGGCGAGCGCCGTCTTGTCCGGCAGCTCGGCGAGGAAGACGACGCCGAAGACGAGCGCCAGGACGCTGAAGGTGATCACTGTTCCTCAATCGGTCGGGGGCCACCCCGCCGAGAGTGCTGCGACTGTGCGTTCTGTCCGGCACGACGCCTCGGCAGGGCAGCGCACGGTCGGCCCGGTGCCGTACGGCACGGGCGTGCACTGCTTGCCGAAGGTCTCGCCGGCCGGTCCCCACGGGACCCGCCTCCGGGCGCCGGCTCAGGCTGGCTGAGCAGTATGTCGACGGTCCGGCAAAGGGCTACTCCCCTTCTGCGCCGTCCATGCTACGCGACAAGACCCGGGCCACCAATCCCGCCATGATCCCCACCAACCCCGCCACGGACCTCGCCGCAGACCTTGCCGCAGGCCTTGTCGTGTCATGCGCACGTCACTAACTTCTTACCGAACACTCACCTCCCCGCAACGCGGCGCCGCGAGCATTCCCTCGCCCGCGCCCAACGCCCCCACCCCACAAGGGAGTTCGCATGCCCAGGTTCTACGCGCGTCGACGGCTGAGCGTACTCGCGGCCCTCACCGGCCTGATAGCCTCCGCCGCCCTCTTCGACTCCCCCGCCGCCTCCGCCGCCCTGCCCACCCCGGTCAGCGCCGCCACCGCCCGCGGCTACCTCGCCTCCCTCACCGTGGCCGCGGAGAACCGCACCGGCTACAGCCGCGACCTCTTCCCGCACTGGATCACCATCAGCGGCGCCTGCAACACGCGGGAGACCGTCCTCAAGCGGGACGGCACGAACGTCGTCACCGACTCCTCCTGCGCCGCCACCAGCGGCAGCTGGTACTCCCCCTACGACGGCGCCTCCTGGACCGCCGCCTCCGACCTCGACATCGACCACCTCGTGCCGCTCGCCGAGGCCTGGGACTCCGGTGCCGGCAAGTGGACCACCGCCCAGCGCCAGGCGTTCGCCAACGACCTGACCCGCCCGCAGCTCATCGCCGTCACCGACAACGTCAACCAGGCCAAGGGCGACCAGGACCCGGCCACCTGGGTGCCGTCCCGCTCGGCGTACGTCTGCACCTACGTGCGCGCCTGGGTGCAGGTGAAGTACTACTACAACCTCTCGGTCGACTCCGCGGAGAAGAGCGCGCTCCAGAGCCGCCTCGCCAACTGCTGATCGCCGGAGTCTGTCCGGCCTCCTCCGTCGTTCAATACGGTACGAGTCGACGGAGGAGGGTGATCACCGTGGCGGGACTGCGCCTGGGACCACTGCTGAGGTACGCCGACGGGTCGTCCGCGACCGTCTGGCTCGAGGCGAGCCGGCCGTGTGCCGCCGAGGTCCGCTGTCCCGGCGGCGCCGGCGGCACCGCCCGGACCTTCCAGATCGAGGGCCACCACTACGCCCTCGTCGAGGTGACCGGGCTGACCCCCGGTACGGCCGTACCGTACGAGGTGCTGCTGGACGGCGCCCGCGTATGGCCACCGCCCGGCGACGGCTTCCCGCCGTCGGTCATCGCCACGCCCGCCCCGGAGGACGGCCTGCGGGTCGTCTTCGGCTCCTGCCGCTGGGCCGCGCCGCCCGCGAACGGCAGCGACCCGGTCGGCCCCGACGCGCTCGACACGCTCGCCACCCGCATCGCCGCCGACCCCGCCGCCGAGCGCCCCGACGTCCTGCTCCTCCTCGGCGACCAGGTGCACGCCGACGAGACCTCCGAGGCCACCCGCCGCTACCTCGCCGCCCGCAGCGGCCTCTCCAGCCCGCCGGGCGACCAGGTCGCCGACTACGAGGAGTACACCCACCTCTACTACGAGTCCTGGCTCGACCCCCAGGTGCGCTGGCTGCTGTCCACCGTGCCCAGTTTCATGATCTTCGACGACCACGACGTCGTCGACGACTGGAACACCTCCGCCGCCTGGCTCGCCGACATGCGCACCACCGACTGGTGGCAGGAACGCCTGCTGAGCGGCCTGATGTCGTACTGGGTGCACCAGCACCTGGGCAACCTCTCCCCCGCCGAACTGGCCGCCGACCCCGTCTACGCCGCCGTACGGTCCACCCCCGACGGCACCGACGTGCTGCGCGCCCTCGCCGCCGGAGCCGACGCCGACTCCGCGACCGTGCGCTGGAGCTACCGCCGCGACTTCGGCCGGGTCCGGCTGCTGATGGTGGACTCACGCGCGGCCCGGGTCCTGGACGAGGACAGCCGGTCCATGCTCGACGAGGGCGAGGCGGCCTGGCTGCGCGCCCAGGCCCTGGACGACTCCTCCCCCTGCGACCACCTGCTCGTCGGCACCTCGCTCCCGTGGCTGCTGCCCCCGCTCGTGCACGACACCGAGGCGTGGGACGCGGCCATGTGCCGGGGCGTGCGCGGGGCGCGCTGGGCGCGGCTGGGCGAGCGGCTGCGGCGGGGCGCCGACCTGGAGCACTGGGCGGCCTTCCCGAAGTCCTTCGCCGCGCTGGCGGAACTGCTCGCCGAGGCCGGCACCGGGCCGGGGGCACCCGCGACGATCGCCGTGCTGTCCGGTGACGTCCACCACGCCTACGCCGCCGAGCCGGACTGGCCCTCGCGCACCGTGGACGCCCGGGTCGTGCAGCTCACCTGCTCGCCGGTCCACAACTCCGTGCCGCTGTCCATCCGGCTGGCCTTCCGCTTCGGCTGGACCGCACCGGCGCGGGTGCTCGGCCGGTGGCTGGCCCGGCACGGGCGCTGCGCCGAACCGCCCGTCACCTGGCGCAGGACGGGCGGGCCGTGGTTCGGCAACCAGCTCATGACGCTGACGCTGCGCGGGCGTTCGGCGCGGCTGCGGCTGGAGCGGGCACGGACGGCCGGGGGCGGTGGCGGCGACGGGAACAGGGGCGGCGACGGGGGTGCGCGGGCGCGGCTGGAGACCGTGGCCGAGTACGAACTGGCCACGCGCTGACGGCGATTAATGGCCGGATGTTGAACTTGTAAGCACTATGGGGCACTTCTAGCGTGGTCGCCTGTTCGGATCCGTTCCCCCACCGGTCCCACCGGGACCGTACGACCCGAAGGAGACTCCCCATGACCGGCCACACCGGCCTGACCGGGCGCCTCGACTCCGCCCGCCCCCGCGCCCTCGGCCTCTTCCGCGTCGTCGTGGGCCTGCTGTTCGCCTGCCACGGCGCCGCCTCGCTCTTCGGCGTGCTCGGCGGTGCGATGGGCACCCACGGCGGCACCCTCCCGGCCGGCACCTGGCCCGGCTGGTACGCGGCCGTGATCCAGCTCGCCGCCGGAGCGCTCGTCCTGCTCGGCCTGGTCACCCGGCCTGCCGCGCTCGTCGCCTCGGGCTCCATGGCGTACGCCTACTTCGACGTCCACCAGCGGGCGGCGCTGTGGCCGATACAGAACGGCGGTGTCCTGTCTCTGTGATGTCCGGGCAGTCCCGGAGATCTCCGGGCATCTGAGCTGACGTC